>NZ_JAGYJK010000002.1 GCF_018402175.1 Yoonia sp.
GCCCGCATCGCTCACCGATTTTTTGATGGACCCATTTTTGCCTTTTTCACGGCAATCAGGATGATCGATTGGGTGATCGCAGCGTGCGGGGCTAACGGAAGCGCCATTTTGTCTGTCTGCAGCACTCTGCAGCCGGCGATTTCGGCGTCGCCGCACCTTCAGATCAGGTCAAGTCCGACAGCCAGACAAACGCAATCCCCAGCAGGTGTTGCCGGTGACGAGTGAGACCCGTTTGGTGGTGGGCGTTTATCCTGGTGGCGGCCACGCCGGATACCGGCGCAGGTTGGCGAGGATCTCGGCAATGTCGCTGGCGTAGGGATACGCCTCGGAGAACGAGAGCCAGACCTTGCGTACCGTGATCTGGATCCGGGCACCGATCTTTAGCCACTTCAACCGGATGGTCGTGCACTGGGCCTTCGCATGCCGGGTACCCTGCAGGCCGAGACGCCGAAGGCCATGCATCAGGACATAGGCGAAGGAGGAGAAGTACAGACGCAGTTGATTGGCACGCATTGTTGCCGTGCTCGTGCGGTCGGCAAACAATCCCAGTTGCTGCTCCTTGATGCGATTCTCCATTTCGCCACGCACGCAGTACAGCTTCTCATACAGGTGCTTGGCACCGCCTCGGCTGACCGGCAGGTTGGTGACCACGAAGCGCGGATTCTCTTTGTAGGGCAGGTACTCGGCCTTGCCCACCACCCGGCGCTCACAGGACCAGGACTTGCGGGTCCGGTAGCGGAAGTCGCGGAACCGCCTAGCCGACTTGCCGGTGATCTCGTGCTCGGCGCGCGCCTCGGCCAGTTCCCGGCCCAAGGCTTTGTAAAGCCGTTTGTTGCGGGCCAGTCCCAGCACATAGCCAACCCGGTTCTCCTCGCACCAGCTCATGATGGCATCTCTGCAGAAACCGGAGTCACCGCGGATCACGATCCGCGTCTTCGGCCAGCGGGCCCGGATCTGGCCCACGATCCGCTCCAGTTCCTCAACGCTACCCGCGGCACCATCGGCATTCGACGGACGCAGCCGTGCGCACAGCAAGTGTTCGCCACAGAAGATATACAGTGGCAAATAGCAGTAACACCCATAGTATCCGTGGAAGAAGCGCCCCTCCTGGTTGCCATGCAGGGGATCATCGGTCGCATCCAGATCGAGCCAGATCTCCCGTGGCGGCCGCTCATGGGACTCCAGGAACAGATCCACCAGCAACCGGTCCAGGGCCTCGGGGTCAGCCGCGATCTTCTTGTAACGATCCCCGGCCGCTGAACCGGGCGTGCCCAGCTCAAGGCGGTTGAGGGTGCTCGAACCAGCCAGGGGATAGCCCTGGTCTCGAGCCCGCTCCCGGCGCGCCCCCGTCAGATCCCGCTTGCCGACCAGTGCCGCCAGCAAGCTGTCCGCGCGTAGCGTGTCGTGATCGTTAAGATCCTCGTAACCGAGCGCCAGGCCATACACCCGCTGCGCGACCAGCGCCTGAACGCTGTGCTCGACACTGTTGGGGTTGCGGTAATCGGTGAAGCAGGCGGCCAGTCGGGGCAGCATGCCCAGGCGAACATCCACCTCCCGGAGCAACAGGCCGCCACCGTCCGAAGTGATGCGACCGCCGTCAAAACGGCCCACCACTTCCCGACGACCTAATGCGTGAAATTCCAGCTGTGGGGAGTTACACTCTGTAACCATAGGCCTCTTCCTCTTGTGCTGGGTAAGTGCTTGGCGGCTCTTACTTTATGCACCAGATAGAGGCCTATTTCAATTCTATCGGTGAGATTTCCGGGCGGCTAGCCCTGTGCCAGCCAACGACGCAATCTGTGCCGGGAGAAAGCCTGCGGAAATTGACATGGCGAAGAATCTCAAGCATTGCCTTCACTTCGGTCGTCCACGCCAAACCACAGGGTGCCGCACCTCATCCGGCGCGGCGGCTCTGGCTCTCCTCAGTTACCCTTTTTCGAGGACAGGGGTTCGGTCGTTTCTCCCGCTTCGGACTGGTCCTTTTGCTCGACATCGCAGCGCTCCTGTAAAGCTTTAATTTCCGGATACGAAACGTCGTCTGTGTAGCGTTCCTTGTCGTTGAGTTGGGCACTGGGTGGCGGGCATTAGTTTCTCATCGTCGTCGTGACCACCCAACGTGGGCGAACGCCCCAATGGAAGCCGTGGACGCAAATGCAGCAACAGTAAACACCAAAGTATGAATAATCGTCATTTTCTAAATCTCCATTCAAGTGTGACCCGTATTTCCACGGGAGGTTGGGGCAGGGATAGACGACGCCAAAATTTCTGCGTTGCCTGGGTACGGGGTTAAATCACGCGCTTCATTTCCGCGTACTGGCCGCGGGTGCGAACGATGACGGTCACGTCGGCGCTCCCCCAGTTTCGCCAGAACCAGCCATGATTGCCATCAAAGGCTGCTTCAAGGGTACCTTCGTTGGAAGGCACACTACGGCCCTTCTCATAGCTGATGGATTGGCCCCGCCATCGCCATGCGTGTCAAAGTTGACGACACCGCCCTGCGCCACCCAGCTGAATTCCGCGCGCTCTCCAGCCTGCATGACGAGTTTGATCTCGGTGCCTTGTCCGGGAGTGAGCACTACCTGCATCTCGTCCCGCCAGCTATCCGCTGCTGGCGAAGGAGTTAGGGTCGGACTGGGCCGTGGCAAGACTTGCGCTGGCGACCTGTGGAGCGACCAGCTGTATGGCATCACGCACAGCGGCCGCTTCCCATCTCTGCGTCGAGGGCTGCTTCTTCTGCCAATTGAGTCTTGATCTCACCCATTTCCGTCAGTCCCAGGACCCGACCGACACCGGTCGGATCGATGGCGTATTCAGAGGGAAGTACGATCGTGACCAGTATCACAATAGCGGCAATCAGGGCGATGAGCGTTGAACGCAGCAACTGCTGAGAGCTTGGCGGTTCGTCAGGGGTTGGTTTGACGACATTGTGCATAAAGAGTACTCCGTAAGCAGGGTCAAGAGACGAAATGGCCGGTGAGCTGTAAGCCGGTCAGGACGAATCCGGCACACATGGTCATGACATTTGCGGTGTACGCGTGGCGCCAGAAACTGGCTGTCCCACGCCAGTAGCCCATGACGATAAGGGATCGCGCCAAGCGCACGGTAGCTGTCCGATTTCGACGCCCACATTGAACGCCAACAGATTCCGGAATCAGGCCATCAGCCGAGATGTCGTATTCGATAATCTTCGTGGACAACCCGAACCCGTGAAACAAGCCGAACACGAGCGTGGCGACCTTGGTGTTCGGCTCGAAACCCAGCCACCGCTCGAACGCACCGATGTTGTCTAGCGATTTATAAACCACTGACAAGCCCGATGATGGCGTCGATGAGATAGCTATTAATGCCAATATTGAAGTAAACCCCGAGCAGCATGGTCGTGGAGTGACCGATAGCGAATAGGGTCACATACAGCGCGATGTGCTTCATCCGATACAGAAAGAAGATCACCCCGAACAGAAATAATATGTGGTCATATCCCGTCGCCATATGTTTTGCGCCGAGGTACGTAAAGGGAATCAAATTGACACCCGCTACCTCCTGAATGTACCCCTTGTCACCTTCCGCCACAGCATGGGCGAGCGCATCGTTCATGCGCAAGTACAGGCAAGAGAGTAAAGACCAGGATGAACAACATCGCTCGGCGCATGGTCTTTGGGCGGCGGCCCTGCGCTACCTTGGGTATAAGTTCTTGCATACAGTTCATATTCTCGAAAGACTCTTCCGATGATTTGCTGTTCCTCTGTACCAGTCGATACAGTGCCGGCAAGACCAGCAAAGTCAGCAGCGTCGAGGAGATGATCCCGCCGATGACGACGGTGGCGAGCGGACGCTGTACTCTGCACCCGTGCCAACATTGAGTGCCATGGGCACAAAACCTAGGCTCGCCACCAGCGCCGTCATCAGCACCGGCCGCAAGCGTGCTTGGAGCACCATTGACGATGGCCTCATGCAGAGGCGCGCCCTGGTTGTGAAGCCGACTAATAAAGGTGACCATCACCAAGCCGTTGAGCACCGCAACGCCCGATAGGGCAATAAAACCCACACCGGCCGAGATGGAAAACGGAATGTCCCGCAGCCACAGCGCCAGCACCCCGCCGGTCAATGCCAGTGGCACACCACTGAACACGATGGCTGCTTCGCGAGCCGAGCCCAGCGCCATGAACAGGAGGCCAAAGATCATCACCAGCGCTACTGGCACCACCACCGACAGGCGTTGGCTGGCGGAGATGAGCTGCTCGAAGGTCCCACCATAATCGACCCAATAGCCTTGCGGCAATTCGATCCGGGCAGCGACCTGATCGCGCAACTCTTCCACGAAGGAGCCGAGGTCGCGACCGCGCACGTTGCTGGTGACGACCACTCGACGCTTGCCGTTTTCGCGACTGATCTGGTTGGGAACCGGGGTCACCTCAATTGACGCGACCTGACTAAGCGGAACGTAGAACGCCTCACCCGAGCCCGCGTGCTACACCGACTGGTACAGGAATCGGCAGCAAGGACAGCGCCAGCGGGTCCTGGCGCTGTGCTTCGGGCAGCCGCACCACGATATCGAACCGGCGATCACCCTCGAACAACTGGCCGGCAACGGCACCGCCCTGCGCAATGGCTACCGTCTGCTGCACGTCATCGACAGACAACCCATAGCGGGCTGGCCTCAAGATTCGGCGATGGTCATCACCGGTAGGCCTGGCACCTGCCCAGCGCTACGTCTGCGGCACCTCGGATACCCTCGGCCCAGCGCCTCGATCTCGGCCACCAATCTCGGTCAACAGCTCCAAATCGTCGCCGTACACCTTGATCGCGACCCGCGCGCACACGGCGATGAGGCTCGTTCATGCGCATCTGCACCGGCTGGGTGAACTCGTAGTTATTGCCTGGATGACGCTCACCGCTTCTTCTATCTCTGCGACCAAAGCCTCTTTGGTTTTCCGGGGATCTGCAGTCAATCCTTGCGGTCCTTGAGCATGACAAAGATGTCGGCAACCGAAGGCGGCATCGGACCAGTGGCGACCTCGGCGGTGCCGATCTTGAGACCACTTCCTCCACTTCCAGAAACTCCTTGATTCGGAGCTTCCAACGGGCCTTGCATGCTGATTGCCTGGGTCAGACTCGTTCCTGAATCCGCATAGCGTGCAGCTGGCGATGTCACCCTCATCCAGTTGCGGAATGAATTCGGTGCCCAGGCGGGTCGCGAGCAGACCTGACAGTACAACCAACACCATAGCGGTAGCCACAACCACAAACCGAAGCTGGATCGCATAGAGCGAGCAGCGGCGCGTAGAGACGCCCCAGACCGCGCATGACTCATTTTCTTCTCCGCGACTTCACCGGTAATCAGCAGTGCAAACGGGCCGCCGGCATCGAGGTTAGCGACAGCGCCATCGCAGCAGTCAGCGCGATGACCACGGTGAAGGCCATCGGATGGAACATCTTTTCCCTCGACGCCTGACAGGGCGAAGATCGGCAGGTACACGGCGGTGATGATGAATAGGCCAAAAATCGCGGGTTTGATCACCTCCGCACTAGCGCTGGCCGTCAAGGCGAAGCGTTCGTCGCGGGTCAACAGACGGCCAAGTTCTCGCTGGCGCTCGCCGAAGCGGCGCACACAGTTCCTCGACAATGATAACCGCGCCATCGACGATCAGACCGGAAATCGAGTGCCCCCAAGCTCATCAAATTGGCCGAAATCCGGTTCTGCACCATGCCGGTGATGGTCATCAGCATCGCCAACGGAATAACTGCCGCCGTGATCAGCGCCGCGCGCAGGTTGCCCAGCAGAAACAGCACCGCAATCACCAGCAATAGCGCCTTCCGCGAGGTTTTTCTGCACGGTGGCGATGGAACGGTCGACGAGATCCGTGCGGTCGTAGGCGGTGCACAGCGCACGCCTTCGGGCAGCGTGGCGTCGATTTCCGCCAGTTTGTCGGAAGTTCGTTGAGCCACGGCGCGGCTGTTCTCACCGATGAGCATGAAAACGGTGCCCAATACCACCTCACTGCCGTCCTTGGTAGCCCCACCCGTGCGCAGTTCACGGCCCTCGATCACTTCAGCAACGTCGCCAATGTGCAACGGCAAACCATCGCGCGACGCGACCACGATCTGCCGCAGCCCCTCCATGTCCCGCCACCTGCCCGGGCACGCGGATCAAGTATTGCTCGCCGAAGCGCTCGACATAGCCGGCGCCCACATTGACATTATTGCGCGCGACCGCGTCCAGCACGTCGCGCATAGTCAAATCGTATGCCACCAGCCGCACCGGGTCGGGCGTGATATGGATCTGACGCACAAAGCCGCCGATGGTGTTGACCTCGGTGACACCCTTCAGATTGCGAGTTGCGGGCGCACTACCCAGTCTTGCAGAGTACGTAGAGCAGTGGGCGTCCATGGCTCCTCAAAGCCTGGCTCGGGCTCCAAGGTGTACATGAAAATCTCGCCCAGGCCAGTAGCCACAGGGCCCAGGGTGTAGGCTCCAGACCCATCGGTAGTTGCGAGGCCGCCTGCTGCAGTCGTTCGGCCACCTGTTGCCGCGCAAAATGAGATGTCGGTGCCGTCCTCGAATACGACCGTGACCTGTGAGAGACCGTAGCGGGAGATCGAGCGGGTGTAGTCCAGCCGGGCAAGGCCGGCGGAGTGCAGTCTCGATCGGGAAGGTGACGCGCTGCTCGGACTCCAACGCGCGAATAGCCCGGTGCCTCGGTGTTGATCTGCACCTGCACATTGGTGATGTCGGCACCGCGTCGATAGGTAAGCGGCTGTAGTTCCAGACACCCAGGCCCGACAATGCCAGCACCAGCACGAGCACTAGCCAGCGGTGCGCTATGGACGCGTAAATAATGCGTCAAGCATGACGTCGTCCTCGGTGGTCGTGGCTGGCGCCGGACTTCTCAATGTCCTGGCGGATCAGGAAGCTCTGCTCGGTGACATAGCGTGTGCCTGGCTTGAGCCCGCCGAGTACTTCAACATGCTCACCGTCCCGATCGCCGAGTTCGAGCATGCGTACCTCATAGGTCTCTCCGACCTGGGCGAATACCACGGTGAAGTCGCGGAAGCGCCTGCAGCCCCATCTCTTTCACTGCCAGTGGTACCTCGCGGGCGTCCAGCGTCACTGAGGCGGCTACGGTCAACCCCGGTCGCCAAACGCCCTGGGGGTTGGGCACTGTGACGCGGGCGACAACGCTTTGGCCGATACCCGCTACCGGCAGCAATCTCTCAATCGTCGCCTCCGCTTCCGCAGTGCCCGTTGCCGAACGAATGCGCACGGCCTGTCAGGCGCCGGTTTCTCGCCGTCGTTGCCGATGCTTGCGCAGGTCAACCAGACTTGGGACATGTCGGCCACCTCGGAACAGCACGCCCGCCTCTGCCACATCGCCAACGTTGGTATTGCGCACAGCGACCATGCCGTCGATGGGCGCGGTGACCGCATATAGGTACGCATGCTGTCGTTAGCCTCGACGACCGCCGGTGTCTGGCCGCGCTGCACAGACTCGCCCTGCTGTACACTCACCGAACGCACAATGCCCGGAAAGCGTGCCCTGACCATCGCATGAGCGATTACCATCAAAGGCGATGCTGCCCGTCAGCCGCACGATGTCTGAGATGCTGCGAACCGGCCTCTTCTACCCGGATGCCAGCCCTCCTCCGCGATGGCCGCCGGGATGGTGACACGTCCCTCAAAGAGTCGTAGGCCCACGTAGACGTTTTGCCGCTGTAGGCGGCAGTCACGTCCACACTAAAGAGTGAGGTTCGGTGACTTCACCACTGCCCGCCAGATAGTCGTTCTTCGGCGTGAACGTGAATCGGTTGACTTCGCCGTCAGGCGCGAGCTGGACGGTCGCTTCGACATCAGCGGGCGCAATGAGGCTGTCGCCCTTATGGGTATAGAGCCGATAGTGCGGGGGCGCATTGGTCTCGTAGATGGTGACTTCTAGCGCGAAATCGCCATCGCGGAGAAGCCTGCCGTTGTTCGGACCACGCTCGTAGTCCTCGGTAGCCTGTGTCACGATGCCGGCGTCAGACTATCACCCCCAGGGTTACAGGCGGTCAACGACAGGCACAGAGAGCACGAAAAGCGGGCGGTTCAGACGAATCATGGGCTCATGTCCTCAACGGTGACGGTAAGACGCTCCACCTCGACCAGTAACGGGTGGTAGCGGGCGGCAGCTTCAACAGAGCGCTCGTTCAGGTCAAACAACGTCTTCTGTGCCTGTGCCAGCGAAAATACGAGAAGCGTCCGGCCTCGAATCCGCGGCGAGTGTTCGCCAGTGCATCCTCGGCCATGGGTAGCATACGTGTCCTCAGCGTCTCTGCTTCATGGTGTGCATGCATAAGTTCCTGAGTAGGTGTCGAACAAAATCTGATGCTGCTCGAAGCGTTCTGAGTCGCGGCGGGCTTCAAGGCTGCAAGTTCAGCGTCGGCGGGCAATCAGTGGCCCGAGCGCTTGCGGCTACCAAAGGCATCGACATCGACATTACCAAGGCTTGGTCATTGAAGGCCTCAGGCGGCGTACGCCCAGACTAAGGTCGATATCCGGCTTGATACTGGCTTCGGCCACCCCGACGCCGGGCGGCGATGGTGTCGGCCTGGAGCCGTGAGGCCCCGAAGCTCGGGCGTCAGCGCCAGACGAGCGGCCAGGGTCTCAAAGGACTCGACAGGCGGCAGGGTTTGGAGGTCGCCGACAACCGGGCCGAAGTCGGGCGTCATGGCGCCCCAGCTCGCGGCCGGGGTAATGCGGGCACTGGCCAACTCGTGCTGCGCTGTCTCCTGAGCGAGTTCCACCTCGGCAAGCATTATCTCGGCGGCCAGAAGATCCGATTCAGGGTTACGGCCCCGCGACACCGAGGTGGCGACCTCGCCGCGAGTGCGTTCGGCCTGCTGCACGCGCTCCTGGGCATAATCCACGCGCTGTTGTCTGGCAAGCACCTCGATGAAACGGGCTGTGGTTCGACTGGCCAGATCGATCCGCGCGGTATCGGCTTGATGCTGTTGCAGGCTCACTTCGGTCTTGCCAAGGGTCTCTCGGGCCGTGCGCTTGCCGCCGAGCTCGATCACCCGGCTGACGCGCAAGGTGGTTTCGGCTGAATCAATGCCACGCAAACTTCCGGTACCGGCCGCATTTTCCACCTCACCGCCAAGCACATAGGGCTGTGGCGTGGCATCGCGCTCCGCGCGCGCTTGCACGGCCCGCAGCTGCGCGCTGGCGGCGATGATGGATGGATGTGAGGTCAATGCGCGGGTGGCCCAAGGCTGGCGGAACTGCGCCATGTCGGCAACGGCAAGCGCGCTGCAACCGTCCAGCATGACGTCAAGCACGATCACGTCAAATATGACCGTCTCCAGCGCCGCAAGCGCCGCCACGCTGGTGCGCGCCTGCGTGACCTGCGCATCAAGCATTTCCAGATGCCGCTGCCAGGTTGCAGCAAGCCCACCATTGCCATGAATGATCAGAACATGCATGTTATTGGGCCGATCCTTGCTGGCTCACCGGCGGGTCCAGATGACGGGGAGCCAGCCACCCCGAGCGCGGACCCATCATCCACGAACACACAATCATGGCAAAAGATTGTATCTTTCGTCTGATCTTGCGGATCATGCGATTATCCGCTTGAAAGGCGTTGATCATGACGGGCGGCAAAAAATGACAACTTGGATAACGATTTGCGACACCTGCAAGCGCGAAGGCTGGGACTCGGGCACGATGGCCCAGACCGACGGCGAAGCGCTGGCAGGACTGATCGAGGCAGCGGCCTCGGGGCTGGCCGGGGTGAAAACGCGCCGGGTGTCGTGCCTGATGGGCTGCAAATCCGGCTGCAACATCGCCATTCAGGCCCCTGACAAGCTGAATTATACGCTCGGTGACTTTACCCCAGACGCGGATGCGGCGGCTGGCATCGTGGCCTATGCGCAGGCCCATGCCCAAAGTGCGACAGGTCAGGTCCCGTTCCGCGACTGGCCACAAAGCATCAAAGGGCATTTCGTCACCCGCCATCCGCCCTTGCCCGCCAGCGAATGACAGCTGCGCGCGATCATGGCGGCGGGCTTGATGCCGCCATCGCGCGCTATGGTGGCAGCCGTGCGACCTGGCTTGACCTGTCCACGGGGATCAATCCCGTCCCTTACCCGCTGCCGCAATTCCCCGCCGATGCCTGGACCGCCCTGCCGGACAAGGCCGCCTTTGCGCGCCTGCATGATGTTGCGCGCGGGTTCTGGGGGGTGCCTGCGGGGGCGGGTGTCATTGCGGCAACAGGGGCCTCTGCCATCATCGCCGCCTTGCCACATGTCTTTCCGGCAGGCGAGGTCTGCATCCCCGGCCCCACCTATAACGAACACGAAGCCGCATTTCGCGCCGCAGGCTGGACCATCGGCACAGTGCCGCGTCAGGCATTGGTCGCCGTGCATCCCAACAACCCTGACGGCGCTGTCTGGTCAGCGGCGGATTTCACGACACAGGTTACAATCATCGACGAAAGCTTTTGCGACGTGATGCCTGAAAGGTCGCTGGTCCATCTTGCCAGCCGCCCGAACACGGTGGTGCTGAAAAGCTTTGGCAAATTCTGGGGGCTCGCGGGCCTGCGGCTGGGCTTTGCCATCGGTGACCCTGCGGTGATCGCGCGGCTGGCGGACCTGCTCGGCCCTTGGCAAGTCTCTGGCCCCGCGCTACGCATCGGGGCAGCGGCGCTGGCCGATCCGCAATGGGCCGACATGACACGCGCGCGGCTGGTGCAGGATGCGGGCAGGCTCGACCAGCTTGTGACCGCCAAAGGCGCCGACCTGCTGGGCGGCACATCCCTGTTCCGGCTGTACCGCGTCGATGACGCCGCAGCTTGGCAAGACCGGCTGGCACAAGGCCATGTCTGGTCACGCATCTTTCCCTATGCGGGCGACTGGCTGCGCCTTGGCCTGCCCGCCCCCGACCGCTGGGCACAGGTGGAGGCCGCCTTATGACATTGTTTTTCGGCATGATCCTTGACGCGATCTTTGGAGAGCCGAAATGGCTCTGGTCGCGCTACCCGCATCCGGCTGTCCTGATGGGGCGGCTGATCGGCTGGTGTGACCTGCGTTTCAACGCAGGCCCCGCGCGGCGGGACAAAGGCATCGCCGTGCTGGCAGGGCTGGTCATCGGCGCAGGGCTTCTGGGCCTGATCCTTGACGCGCTGCCGGGCAAGATCGTCGATATTCTGGTCATCGCCGTACTGCTGGCGCAAAAATCGCTCGCCGATCACGTCCGCGCGGTGGCTGATGCGCTGCGGCTGTCGCTCGGCGATGCCAAGCGCGCCGTGGCGATGATCGTGGGGCGCGATACGCGCGACATGGACCGGCCCGCTGTCGCACGGTCCGCCATCGAAAGTGCTGCCGAAAACCTGTCCGACGGGGTGATCGCACCCGCCTTGTGGTTCCTGATCGCGGGGCTGCCGGGGCTGTTGATCTACAAGATTGTCAATACCGCCGACAGCATGATCGGCTACCGGACGCCACGCCACGCCGATTTCGGCTGGGCCGCCGCGCGGTTTGACGATCTGCTCAACCTGATCCCCGCGCGCCTGACAGCCGCGATGATCTGGGCCGTGACCCGCCGCCCCGATCCGCGCGGCATTCTGACTGACGCGCCCTTGCACCGATCGCCAAATGCCGGCTGGCCAGAGGCGGCGATGGCCCATGGCCTGGATATCGCGCTCAGCGGGCCGCGCAGTTATGACGGGCAATTGCGCGATTATCCTTTCGTGAACGCCGGCGGCGAACATGATCTGACACCGGACGACATCGACCGCGCGGTGGGTGTCTTGTGGAAAACATGGGCGGTGATGCTGGTTCTGGCCCTGATCGCCGCCTGACCTGTTTCCGCCGATCCGGCAACCGGCATCTTGCACGCCTTGCCCGCCCTGCTAGGCTCGCGGCGAACCAGAACCGGAGCCAACCCGATGCGCCTTGCCCTTGCCGCCGCCCTGACTTTGCTGACGGGTGCCGCGACAGCCCAGACCTGCGGCGGCGATGTCGGCAGCTTCATCGCAGGCGTCAAGGCAGAGGCTGTGGCCACCGGCATCCCCGCCGCCACCGCGGATGCGTTTTTCGCAGGGGCGCAGATCGACCAATCCGTGCTGAACGCTGACCGGTCCCAAGGCGTCTTCCAGCAGGATTTCATCCAGTTTTCACGCAACCTGATCAGCCAGAACCGGGTCGATAACGGCGCGCGCAACAGCCAAAGATTTGACAGCACGTTCCGCGCAATCGAAACCCGCTTTGGTATCCCGCGCGGTGTGCTGCTGGCCTTCTGGGCGTTTGAGACCGATTACGGCGCGGTGCAGGGCAATTTCAACACCCGTAACGCCCTGCTGACGCTGGCGCATGATTGCCGCAGGCCCGATCTCTTTCGTCCCCAATTGATCGCCGCGATCGAGCTTTACCGGCGCGGCGGCATGGACCCTGCAACAACTTTGGGCGCTTGGGCCGGTGAAATCGGGCAGTTGCAAAAGCTCCCGCGCGAGATCGTCGAAAAAGGCATGGATGGCGACGGGGACGGCGTTGTCGACCTGAAAAACTCTACCCCAGACGCGCTGATGACGGGCGCAAACGTGCTGTCCTCGCTCGGCTGGCGGCCGGATGAACCGTGGATGCATGAAATCACCGTGCCCGCCAACCTCGACTGGGCGCAGACCGGCCTGACCCAAAAACGGCCCGTCAGCGACTGGGCCGCCATGGGCGTGACCGCACGCGAGGGCAGCCTTGGCCCGTCCAACCTGCCCGCAGCAATCCTGCTGCCGATGGGGCGCAACGGGCCAGCCTTTATGACCTACCCCAATTTCGACGTCTATTTCGAATGGAATCGCAGCTTTGTCTATGTGACGACCGCCGCCTATTTCGCAACCCGCCTCAGCGGCGCGCCGGTCTATAACGCGGGCAATCCGTCCCCTGCACTGACAGGCGACCAGATGCGCCTGTTGCAGGAACGACTGACCGCGCAGGGCCATGACGTGGGCGGCATCGACGGGATCCTCGGTGCAATGACCCGCAACGCTGTGCAGGCCGAACAGGCCCGCCGTGGCCTTCCGGCCGATGCCTGGCCGACGCTCGACTTGCTCAATCAACTCTAATCATCTTCCGAGCCTAAATATCCCCGCCGGAGGCCCAAAAGTTCTTAAGCCACCATCGCCGCCGCCCGCTTGAGATCGACCGACACCAGCTGCGACACGCCCTGTTCGCCCATCGTCACACCGAACAGCCGGTCCATCCGGCTCATCGTGACCGCATGGTGAGTGATAATCAGGAACCGCGTGTCGGTGCGGCGGCACATCTCGTCCAGCAGGTCGCAAAACCGCGTGACGTTGGCATCGTCCAGCGGCGCATCCACCTCGTCGAGCACACAGATCGGCGCGGGGTTGGCAAGGAACACCGCAAAGATCAGCGCCAGCGCCGTCAGCGTCTGTTCGCCCCCGACAGCAGCGATAGCGTGCTCAGCTTCTTGCCGGGCGGCTGGCACATAATCTCCAGCCCCGCCTCCAGCGGGTCATCGGATTCGACCAAGACCAGCTTGGCCTCGCCGCCGCCGAACAGATGCGTGAACAGCAGCCCGAAACTGTCGTTGACCTGCTCGAAGGCGGTCAACAGGCGTTCGCGGCCTTCCTTGTTCAGGCTGGCGATACCCGTACGCAGCGCGGCGATAGCGGCAAGCAAATCGGCCTTTTCGCTCACCAGCGCATCATGTTCGACCTGCACCCCCTTGGCGTCTTCTTCCGCGCGCAGGTTAACCGCCCCCAGCGCGTCGCGCTGCCGCTTGAGCGCATTGACCTCGGCCTCGACGGTGGCAACCGGCGGCATGTCGGCAACCGGCACGCCCAAGGCATCCAGCAGCTGCGCGGGTGTGACCTCTTGCGCTTCCATGATCCGCTCTGCGGCATAGGCGATGGTTTCGCGCGCGGCATCAGCGCGGGCCTCGGCGCGCGCCCGCGCCTCGCGCGCCTCTGACGCCAGCCGTTCGGCTTCACGCTCGGCATGGCCTGCGTCGCGCAACACGGTCTCGGCCCCGGCCAGCCTGTCGGCTGCGGCACGGCGGCGGGTTTCCGCGGTGGCAATCGCATCGGCCAGTTCCGCGCGCTTGGCTGCAATCTCCTCTGGCGCGGCAGAGGCTTCGGCCAGTTCTGCCTCGGACGCGGCCTTGCGGTCTGCCAGTTCCGCGCTGCGCTTGGTCGCGGTTTCCAGCCGGTGTTTCCAGCCACTGATTTCCTTGGTGATCTCTTGCGCGCGGCGCAGGCGGGCGTCGCCTTCGCGGCGCAATTCCTCGGACTGCGGACCGGCGCGACATCATCGTGATGCGCGCGGCCTCGACCGTCATCTTGACATCCTCGACCGACGCCCGCGCCGCAGCCAGATCGCCCAGCGTCAGTGCGGCCTGTTCCGCCTCGGCCAGCGCCTTGCGCGCGCCCATCGCTTCTTCCTCGATACGGCGCAGGGCAAGGCCAAGGCTTTCCAGCCGCCCCTGCGACAGGTTCCGGTCCGCCTCGGCACGGCTGGCGGCGCGGTTGGCATCGGCCACGGCGCGGTCGGCATCACGGCGGGCGGCGCGGGCCGCCTGATCGACGGCGGTGCAATCTTGCAAGGCGCGGGTCAGCGCGTCATGTGCCGCCGCCGCCTGCTGTGCCTTGGCCGCAGCCGCATCCAGATCGCGCTGCAATTCCACCAGCCGGTTGAGCTGCTGCAACCGCAGCGCCGCCGCCGATGGGGCATCCTCGGCCCCTGACCGGAACCCGTCCCAGCGCCACAGATCACCGGCCAACGACACAAGCCGCTGCCCCGGCTGCAACGCGGCCTGCAAACGCGCACCATCAGCGGCACCGACCAGACCGATCTGCGCGATCCGGCGGGCCAGCACCGCAGGCACAGTCACAACATCCGCCAAAGGCGCCACACCGGCAGGCAAGGCCTGCGCCTGCAAATAATCGGGCAGGCTGGCCCAGCCTGTCGGCGCATCCGCCCCCACCGCAGGCGCGCGCAGATCATCGGCAAGCGCCGCGCCCAGCGCCTTTTCATAGCCTTTTTGCACAGACAACAGGTCCAAAACCTGCCCGCCTTCGGCACGGTCGCGGTCCACCAGACGCGACAACGCCGTCACCTCGGCACGCAGCGCATTGGCACCGCCTTCAGCCTCGGAGCGCAGCGCGCGTGCCTCGCTTTCCTGCGTCTGGGTTGCGGCACGGGCGGCTTCGGCGGCGGCCAGCGCCTGTTCGGCGGCATCAGCGGATGCAAGCGCCGCAGACTCTGCCAGACCGGCGGCAGTGAAATCGGCCTCGGCCTTGGCCAAGGCGGTCGCCGCTTCCTGCGAGGCCGCCTTGGATTTGACAGCCTCGGCCTCGTTCTTGGCCAGGGTCGCGCGGTGATCGTCGATCAGGCGCTGCGCCGACTGGTGGCGCGCGGCCAAACGGGCCACATCCTCGGTCAGCTGCGCCGATGCGGCCTCGGCCTCTTGCAAGACGCCTGCCGCCTCGCGCGCGGCCCCTTGTGCGGCCTCCAGCCGCGCCTCGTGGCCTTCGCCGGCCTTGGCAATCTCGCGCGCTTCCCATTCCAGCCGGGCGATGGTTTCGCCGGCATCCTTGTTCAGCCCCGCCTCGCGGTCGATGTCGCGGGTCAGCTGGTCGATGCGGGCACGCAGCGTCGCGATCATGTCGCGCGCGCGGGCTTCCTGATCCTGCAAAGCGTCACGCTGGACCTGCAGGCGTTGCAGGACGGCGGCGGCAATCGCCTCTTCCTCGCGCAAGGTGGGCAAGGCATCCTCGGCCCCCTGCCGCGCCTTGGTGGCATCGCGCGCGGCACGTTCGGCTTGCGCCGCAGCGGTGGTGCGATCACGCAGCAGGTTGGTGGCCTCCAGCAAGGCCTCATCTGCCTCTTGCCAGCGGCGGAACAGCAACATGCCCTCGGCGCGGCGCAAACTCTCGCCGATCTCGCGATACCGCGCCGCCTGCCGTGCCTGCCGCGCCAATTGCGCCAGTTGCGCGGCCAGCTGGTCGATGACGTCATCAACACGGGTCAGGTTGGTTTCCGCACCTTTCAGCTTCAACTCGGCCTCGTGCCGGCGCTGGTACAGCCCGGAAATGCCTGCCGCTTCCTCCAGAATACGGCGGCGCGACTTGGGCTTGGCATTGATCAGTTCCGCGATCATCCCCTGCCGCACAAGGGCGGGCGAATGCGCGCCTGTGGACGCATCCGCAAACAGCATCTGCACGTCGCGCGCGCGCACGTCCTTGGTGCCGACCTTATAGGCAGACCCTGCATCACGGGTGATCCGGCGCACGATCTCCAACTGGTCGGCATCGTTGAATGCGGCAGGCGCCAACCGTTCCGCATTGTCGATGATCAGCGACACTTCGGCAAAATTGCGCGCGGGCCGCGTGGCGGCACCGGCAAAGATCACATCCTCCATCCCGCCGCCGCGCATCGCCGAAGCGCGATGTTCCCCCATCACCCAGCGCAGGGCTTCCAGCAGATTGGACTTGCCACAGCCATTCGGCCCGACCACGCCGGTCAGACCATCCGCGATGATCAGATCGGTCGGATCGACGAAGCTTTTAAAGCCATTCAATCGCAGTTTGCTGAAACGCACCGGTTCGCTGCCCTTGATTCTTTGCCTGACAGCAAGCCTGACGCCTGTGGCGGGTCCGAGTCAACGAAACCGGACTAGATGGGGCGATTTTCTGCCGCTTATCCACAAGATATTGCGAAACCCCCATCTTCCGAGCCCAAATATCCCCGCCGGAGGCAGCGCCGAAGGCGCTTCTGACACGGCCAAGGTCGGTTACGGGCTTGACCGCCTGCTACCAATGTAGGCACAAAGGTATGGCATGGTTCCCCGTACGGCGCGCAGCGTCAGGGGATCAAATGGGAATGTGGACGCACCGATCCTGTCAGGGAGGCGCCAAGCCACAGCCGCCCCCGCGACTGTATGCGGAGAGTGCCTTGTTAATACGCCACTGGGGTTCGCCCGGGAAGGCAACAAGGTGCATCGACCCGCAAGCCAGGAGACCAGCCATGCACCGGGGATCAACCCCGGCCAACAACAACGGACGGGGTGTTCCGTGGGGGTTCTGCATTGGTCGTATGGCCCGTGCTTCCCATGAAATCCCCCTTTAGTCGATCCAAAGGGGACGAAAATGAAAAGACTTCTGACCATCGCGGGGCTGAGCCTTGCCGCATCGCCTGCCCTTGCGCATCACCCGCTGGGCGGGTTGCCGATGGAAACCTTCACCCATGGCCTGTTATCGGGTGTCGGCCATCCGGTGCTGGGTTTTGACCATCTGTTCTTTGTCGCGGCCATGGGCATCGCCGCAACCTTCACCGCCAACCGTCTGGCCACACCCGCTGCCTATATCGGTGCGATGCTGGCCGGCTGCGCGCTGATGTATGCGGGCATCGCGATGCCACTTGCTGAAACCGCAATCGTGCTGTCGCTGCTGGTCATCGGCGGAATCGTTCTGTCGGGCAAGGCGCTGTCGACCACCACTGCGCTACTGGTCTTTGCGACATTCGGCCTGTTCCACGGATCAGCCTTTGGCGGGTCAATCGCAGGCCAAGAAGGTGGTATCGGCGGCGGCGTGCTGGTTGGCTACCTGATCGGTCTGGGCGCGATCCAGTACCTGATCGCCATCGCTGCAGGCTGGGCCACACGCAAGCTGGGTGCCACAGACGCCAGCGCCATCACCGCCCGTCTGGGTGGCGCGATGGTCGCCGGTGTGGGCGTGTTCCTTGCGCTGGAAATCATCGAAGGCCCGATTGTCGCCGCCCTCGTCGGCTAAACCCGCAGCCTGCATCCCTGAGGGCGGCCCACCGCGGCCGCCCCTTTTCACGTTTTCCGCCATCAAGGACATCCCATGCCCGCCAAAATCCCCGCCACCATCGTCACAGGTTTCCTTGGCTCTGGCAAAACCACGCTGATCCGGCACATGCTGCAAAACGCGAACGGCAAACGGATCGCGCTGATCATCAACGAATTCGGTGATCTGGGCGTGGATGGCGACATCCTCAAAGGCTGCGGCGAAGAGGTCTGTTCCAAGGACGATATCGTCGAATTGTCGAATGGCTGCATCTGCTGCACCGTGGCCGATGATTTCATCCCCACGATGGAGGCGCTTTTGGCGCGCACTCCCGCCCCCGACCATATCGTGATCGAAACATCCGGCCTTGCGCTGCCGCAACCCTTGGTGCGCGCGTTCAACTGGCCGGGCATTTCGACCCGCGTGACTGTGGACAGCGTCGTCACGGTCGTCGATGGCCGTGCCGTGCAGGACGGCCAGTTCGCCCATAACATCGCCGCCGTCGATGCCCAGCGCGCCGCCGACGATAACCTTGACCACGAAACTCCGCTGTCGGAATTGTTCGAAGACCAGATCGCCTGCGCCGATATGATCGTGGTGAACAAAACCGACCTGCTGACGGCAGAGGAGGCTGAAAACCTTGCAACCCGTCTGCGTGCTGACAGCCGCGACGGCGTGCAAGTCGTCAAAACCAGCATGGGCGCATTGCCCGTGGACGTGCTGCTGGGTCAGGGGATCGGGGCCGAGGGTGATCTGGAATCGCGCCACGAAATCCATCACCATCATCACCATGATGATGACGAGGATGATCACGATGACGACGACGATCATCATCATCACGACCACGGCCATGACGAGTTTGAGTCATTCATCGTCACCCGTGACGAGGTGAGCGATGCCGGAGCCTTCGCCGCCCAAGTCAGTGCTGTGATCAAGTCCAACAACATCCTGCGCCTGAAAGGCTTTGTCGCGGTCGCTGGCAAACCGATGCGGATGACCTTGCAGGCGGTCGGCCCGCGCGTTGACACCTATTTCGACCAGCCCTTTGGCGATACCCCCCGCCAGACTCGGCTTGTTGTGATCGGCGAGGCTGGTTTGAACCAATCAGCAATCACCGCCGCCCTGCAAGCATGATCATCGTCAGCATCACAGATCCGCATGATGCGCAGGCCACAGCCCTGCTACAGCAAAGCCATGCGCTGATGCAGGCGCTGTTCCCGCCAGAGGATAATTTCTACCTGTCCATCGACGATCTGGTGGCCAGCGACATCCATTTCTACACCGGCCGTATTGGTGACACGATTCTGGGCACCGGCGCGCTGCGGGTCTGCGACGGCTATGGCGAGATCAAGTCGATGTTCGTGGATGAGACTGCGCGCGGCAAAGGTATCGCTGATGCAATCCTGCGCCAGATCGAGGATCAGGCGCGCAGCCTATCATTGCCGCTACTGAAACTGGAAACCGGCAACATCCTGCATGCAGCACACAGGCTTTACGCAAGGCATGGGTTCACGCCTTGCGGACCGTTCGGCGACTATCCAGAGATCGCCAGTTCGGTTTTCATGGAAAAGCGGCTGTGATCTCAGCCCTTCTTTTCCTCGGCGGCCTTTTTCATCCGCGCCAGCAATTCGGCCTTGTCGGGACGCGCGCCAAAGGGCTTTTTCTTCGATCCCGGCGCATTGTGTTCTTCGTGCTTGGGGCCTTTTTTAGCCATTTTCGGTGCTCCTGCAGCGTTGTAATCCATGGGTCTATCCTCGTGTTTGGTCGCCTCTTAGCACAAGGCAAAAGCTGATGCACCTGCTCGCCGCCACCCCCGGTGCGATTTCGGACGGGACCGAACCGGTCGATCTGGGCCAGACGCCTGCCGATGTAGTCATCATCTCTGCCGCCGATACCGAACTGGCCGCCCTGGCCGAAGCACGGGCCGAAATGACCAACCCGCCTACCTTGCGGCTGGCCAATATGCTGCATCTGGCACATCCGATGTCGGTCGATCTGCATCTGGACGATTGCGCCACCAAATCGCGTCTGGTGATCGCCCGCGTGCTGGGTGGTGCAGCCTACTGGAAATACGGCCTGACCCAATATGCCGCGCGACTGCATGATGCGGGCGTGCCGGTGGCGTTCCTGCCTGGCGACGATAAACCCGACCCCGAATTGCGCGGGTTGTCCACCGTCAGCGGCACGGATTACGACGCGCTCTGGTCCTATCTAGTCGAAGGCGGGCCGCAGAACAGTATCAATGCGCTGGCTTATGCAAAGGCGATGCTGGACAGCACCGAAAAACCCAGCGCCGCCGCCCCCTTGCTGCGCGCCGGCGTCTACTGGCCGGGGGCGGGCATCGCCGATCTGACGATTGCACAGGCGGCATGGACCCCTGACGCGCCCGTCGTGCCGATCATCTTCTACCGCGCCTTGGTGCAGGGCGGTGGGCTGAACCCGATCAACCGCCTGACGCGCAGCCTGTCGCGCGCCGGTCTGAACCCTTTGCCGATCTTCGTGGCCAGCCTGAAAGACCCTGTCAGCACTGCCACGCTCGACCATCTGTTCACCATTGCCCCGCCCGCTGTGATCCTGAATTGCACCGCCTTCGCCGTGGGCTCGCCGCATGACGGCGACGACAGCCCGCAAAACCCGCTGTTGGCCAACAATGCGCCGATCTTTCAGGTGATCCTGTCGGGTGCCTCAGAAGCATCCTGGGCCGATGGCCTGCACGGCCTGACAGCCCGCGACATCGCCATGAACGTGGCCCTGCCCGAAGTTGACGGGCGCATCCTGTCGCGCGCGATCAGCTTCAAGGGCGAGGCGTTCTTTGACGACGCCACCGAATGCCCGATCGCCACCTATCAGGCGCGCGGCGACCGCGTCGATTTCGTCACGCAGCTAACCGGCAACTGGGCACGCCTGCGGCAAACCCCCACCAAGGATAAAAAAGTCGCCCTGATCCTCGCCAATTACCCCAACAAGGACGGACGCCTCGCCAATGGTGTCGGCCTCGACACGCCCGCCGCCACGATCCACACGCTGCAACTATTGAGAGAAGCTGGCTACCAGACCACCCCACCCGCCGACAGCGCCGCGCTGATGGCGCAGATCATGGCAGGCCCAACCAACTGGCTGACCGACCGCGCCGACAAAGCGGGCGGCGAATTGCTCCCCCTCGACACATACCGCCAGTATTTCGATGCCCTGCCGTGGGATATCAAAGAACAGATCACCACCCGCTGGGGCCAACCCGAAGACGACCCATTCTTCCGAGCCGAAATATCCCCGCCGGAGGCCCCAAGCCGCGCCAGCGGCGCAGGATTCGCGCTCTCCATCCATCGTTTCGGCAACGTGGTCGTGGGCCTGCAACCCGCACGCGGCTATAACATCGACCCGACAGAGACCTACCATTCCCCCGATCTGGTCCCGCCGCATAATTACCTCGCCTTCTATTTCTGGCTGCGCCACCACTGGATGGCCGATGCGATCGTCCACATGGGCAAACACGGCAACCTCGAATGGCTGCCCGGAAAATCCGTCGCCCTGTCGGAAACCTGCTGGCCAGAGACGGTTTTTGGCCCGACCCCGCATATCTATCCGTTCATCGTCAATGATCCGGGCGAAGGCACGCAGGCCAAACGGCGCGCCTCGGCGGTCATCATCGACCACCTGACGCCGCCGCTGACCCGCGCCGAAAGCTATGGGCCGATGCGCGATCTGGAAGCCTTGGTTGACGAATGTTACGAGGCCGCCGGCGTTGATCCGCGCCGCGTCACCCATCTGCGGCGCGAAATCCTGTCGCTGTCCGACGCAACGGGCCTGTCACGCGACGTGGGCTTCACCGGCGAGAGCTGACACCGACCTTGGCAAGCTCGACGCTTACCTGTGCGAGTTGAAAGAGGCGCAGATCAGGGACGGTCTGCATATCTTCGGCCAATCCCCCACAGGCCAACAGGAACTGGACCTTGCCATCGCCCTCGCCCGCGTGCCGCGTGGAAATGGTAAGGGGCACAATGCCTCGCTGTTGCGGGCCTTGGCCACAGACCTCGATATCAGCATCGACCCGCTGGATTGCGATATGGCTGCACCAGCGCCCGAAAAACCGGACGCACTGGCCGATGGCACCATATGGCGGACCAATGGCGACACCGTGGAACGCCTCGAAAACATGTCGCAACGCCTTGTGCGGGACGGCGGGCGGGGCGTCGTGGGGTTTACCCCACGCGCGTCGCAGGCCGTTGTGCAAACCATCCGCGACGATATCCTGCCTACCATTCGTGCATGCGGTCCCGCCGAAGGATCGGCCCTGCTCACCGCCCTTGCTGGGCATTTCGTCCCCCCCGGCCCCTCGGGTGCGCCAACACGCGGGCGGCTTGATGTGTTGCCCACGGGGCGCAACTTCTACAGCGTCGACAGCCGGGCTGTGCCCACACCGACCGCTTGGGCGCTTGGCTGGAAATCCGCCAATCTGCTGATCGAAAAACACCTGCAAGACCACGGCGACTGGCCGCGCGCCATGCTGGTCACAGCTTGGGGCACCGCCAATATGCGCACCGGCGGCGATGATATCGCGCAAGCCCTCGCACTCATGGGCGTCAAGCCAACATGGGACAGCGCCAACCGCCGCGTCACGGGATTCGACGTGCTGCCGCAAACCGTGCTGGGCCGTCCGCGTGTTGATGTGACCCTGCGCATCTCGGGGTTCTTCCGCGACGCCTTTCCGCAACTGATCGCACTGGTGGATAGCGCCGCGCGCGCGGTGCAGGACCTCGATGAGCCCGCCGACCTGAACCCTGCCGCTGCGCGGGCCAAAGCAGGCGAGGATGCTACCCGCGTTTTCGGCTCCAAACCCGGCGCTTATGGCGCGGGGCTGCAGGCCCTGATCGACGAGCGCATCTGGTCCGACAAATCCGATTTCGCCGCCGCCTATATCGCTTGGGGCAGCTATGCTTACGGCGCCAAGGCCAGCGGCGAGCGTGCGGAAGCGGCCTTCAAGGAACGCCTGTCCCAAGTCGAAGCCATCGTGCAGAATCAGGACAACCGCGAACACGACATCCTCGACAGCGACGATTACTACCAGTTCGAAGGCGGGGCCGCCGCCGCCGTCAGCACCTTGCAAGGGCGCGACCGCCCGATCTATCACAACGACCATTCCCGCCCCGAACGGCCCGTGATCCGCACGCTGGACGATGAAATCGGGCGTGTCGTGCGGTCGCGCGTGGTCAATCCCAAATGGATCGACGGGGTGAAACGGCACGGCTACAAAGGTGCTTTCGAGATCGCGGCAACGGTCGATTACCTTTTCGCCTTTGCCGCCACGACAGGGGCCGTGCGCAACCATCATTTCGATCTGGTGGAAGAGGCGTTCCTGAAAGACGACGACACTCGCAATTTTATCGCCGACACCAATGCCCCCGCGCTGCGCGAAATCGCCCAGCGCCTGCAAGAGGCGATCGACCGCAACCTGTGGCAGCCCGCCTCGAATTCCGCGCGCGCGCGCATCGCGGGCCTGTTATGATCTGCGCAAAGGAGACTGCCAATGACCGATGACCCCGACCGCCATGCGATGAAAATGGCCAAGAAAAAGGCCGCCCGTGACAAGATCATGGCGACCAAGACCGACCAGAAAGGCCTGATCATCGTCCATACCGGCAAGGGCAAGGGCAAGTCATCCGCCGCCTTTGGCATGATTTTCCGCTGCATCGCGCATGATATGAAATGCGCGGTGGTGCAGTTCATCAAGGGGGGCATGTCGACCGGTGAACGCGATCTGATCCTTGCCAAATTCAGTGACACCTGCGCGTTTCACACCATGGGCGAAGGTTTCACCTGGGAAACGCAGGACAAATCCCGCGATACCGAAATGGCGCAGGCCGCTTGGGCCAAGGCCAAGGAATTGATCCTCGACGCAACCAACACCATGGTCCTGCTCGATGAAATCAACATCGCGATCCGCTATGATTATGTCGCCATCGGCGATGTCGTGGCCTTTCTGCGCGATCACAAACCGCCCATGACCCATGTCGTGCTGACCGGACGCAATGCGCATGAGGACCTAATCGATCTGGCCGATCTGGTGACCGAAATGGAGCTGGTCAAGCATCCGTTCCGGTCAGGGATCAAAGCGCAGATCGGGGTGGAGTTCTGATCATTATCCAGTTTTCATATTTTCGTTACATTGGTTGCGCCGAGCCCATAGGTTGACCTAATTTCACCCTATGGGTGCAAGCGTTCTGCAATTATCGGAAATGGTGGCAACGGGCGTCCAGCGCGCGGTCTATCTGCATCCGCTTGACCCGACCAAGCTGATCAAAGTGCTGCGGCCTGCAGGCTCGATGTCGCATCGGACCAATTTCAACGGAATCATGGACCGGCTGCTACCCGGCACAAGACTGCGCCAGATTCACAAAGAATATACCGAATACCTGCGCGTCATGCTGAAGCATCCAGAGCCGGACTTTCACACGCCCATCGCGCATATGTTCGGCTTTACCCAAACAAGCGAAGGGCTGGGCTGCATCACCGAACGGGTGATGGAGCCGGGCCGCCAAGTCGGCGAGACGCTGGGCGCCAAAGCGGCTGCTGGCACATTGACGCCAGCCCATATTGCGATGCTGAACGACACAGTCCACCGCATCTATGCCAATGATATCCGCGCCAGCGACATGAACCCCAACAACTTCGTCTTTGGCCAGCGCGACAATGGCACCGGGCCCGGACCAGAGGAATGTGTTCTTGTGGACGGTTTCGGTGATATCCACGCGATCCCCGTGCGGTCCATGGCGCGCTGGTCCAACCGGATGGGGCTGGACGACAGCTGCAAGCGGCTGGCCCGCAATACCGGGCTGCGCTGGGACCCAAAGGCGCGGCAATTCGCGCTGCCCAGCTAGGTGGCTTGGCTGTTCAGGCGTTACAGCGTAGAACAGACCATCGCGACAGCCCCGAAAGACATGCCATGACCGATGATACCGAAGACCTGCAAGACATCTATCCCGGCGCAGGCACGTTCCGTTTCGGCGATACGCCCGAATTATGCCAATATCTCATCGGCCTTGTCCGGCAACGCAAGAAAACCGCGACCTGCGGGGCGGCGTCGGACTTTGCGGATGACCCAGACTCCATGCCCGTCGTCGGCCGCTGCGACATCGCCGCCAATTGGGACGGCACACCCGCACTAGTGATCCGCACGACCAAGGTGCAACATATCCGTTTCTGCGACGTGACCGAGGAAATGGCGCTGGCCGAGGGTGAAAACGACAGCCTGTTGGGCTGGCGCAAGGATCACAAAGCCTATTTCAAACGCAACGGCGGGTTCGACCCCGAAATGATGCTGGTTTTCGAGCATTTCGCACTGGTCGAGGATCTGGCCGGGCGCGAGTTGTGACATGCGCCTCTGGATCGCCTGCCTGCTGGTCCTGATCACCTTTGCGCATATCGCGATGTGGACATCGGACATGCCGCGCGATCTGGCCTTGCGCCTGACACTGATCAATGCGGCAGGTTGGGCGGTGATCCTGCTGCCCGCCTGGGCGATCAGCAAATGGGCGGCGGCGCACAAGCACCGGTAAGGTGGGTCATGACCCACCCTACGGGCCTTTCGCATTGCGGCGAGATCGGCTAGATCGCTTGCAAATAGCTTTTCTTGGATGAACAGATGAAATTCACGCTTTCCTGGCTGAAACACCACCTTGAAACCGATGCTTCGGTGGATCTGATCGCCGAAACCCTGACCGATCTCGGGCTAGAGGTCGAAGGCGTGGAAAACCCCGCCGAACGTCTGGCCGATTTCACCATCGGCTATGTCGAAAGCGCGGAAAAACACCCCGACGCCGACAAGCTGCGCGTCTGTCAGGTCCAGACCAAGGACGGGCTGACCCAGATCATCTGCGGCGCACCCAATGCGCGCGCGGGCATCACCGTCGTGATTGCCAGCCCCGGCACCTATGTGCCCGGCATCGACACGACCATCGGCGTGGGCAAGATCAGGGGCATCGAAAGCCATGGCATGATGTGTTCCGAACGCGAGATGGAACTGTCCGAAGAACATGACGGCATTATCGAACTGCCATCAGGCACGGTCGGTCAGACCTTTACCGACTGGCTGGCGCAAAATCAGCCTGAGCGCGTCGATCCCGTGATCGAAATCGCGATCACCCCGAACCGCCCCGATGCGCTGGGTGTATACGGCATCGCACGCGATCTGGCCGCGCGCGGGCTTGGCACGCTGAAACCCCTCACGGTCGATCCGGTGCCTGCCTCTTTCACCGCTGATCTGAGCGTGTCGATTGATGATGATACCCGCGACGGATGCCCCGTGTTCTGTGGTCGCTTGATCCGTGGCGTCAAGAACGGCCCCAGCCCTGCGTGGCTGCAAACGCAGCTGCGTGCCATAGGCCTGCGTCCGATCAGCTTTCTTGTCGATGTGACCAACTGGTTCACCTATGATCTGAACCGGCCTTTGCATGTGTTCGATGCGGACAAGGTGCAGGGCAACCTGCGCGTCCACCGCGCCAAGGGTGGCGAGACGATTCTGGCGCTCGACGACAAGACCTATACTTTGCAGGCTGGTCAGATCGCCATTTCCGACGATCACGGCGTGGAAAGCATTGCAGGGATCATGGGCGGCGACGTAACCGGCTGCACCGACGAGACGGTCAATGTCTTTGTCGAAAGCGCCTATTGGGACCCGATCCAGATCGCCTATACCGGCCGTGCGTTGAAAATCAATTCCGACGCACGTTACCGGTTCGAACGCGGGATTGACCCTGCTTTCACGCCCGAAGGGCTGGAACATGCTGTGCGGATGATCGTCGATCACGCCGGTGGCGAAACGTCCGAACTGATCATCGCAGGCGCCGTGCCGGACACATCGCGCGCTTACCGTCTGGATGCGCAGCGCCTGATCAGCCTTGTCGGCATGGATATCCCCGAAAGCACCCAGCGCCAGACGCTGACTGCCCTCGGCTTCCGGCTCGAAGGCGATATGGCGCATGTGCCGTCGTGGCGCCCCGATGTGCAGGGCGATGCCGATCTGGTCGAAGAGGTCGCGCGCATCGCATCCCTGACCAAATTGCAAGGCAAGCCGATGCCGCGCATGGATGCCGGCGTGCCCAAACCGATCCTGACCGCAGGCCAGCAGCGCCAGCAATCTGCGCGCCGGACCATGGCGGCCTTGGGGTACAATGAATGCGTCACCTACAGCTTTGTCGATGCACAGGCAGCATTGCTGTTTGGCGGCGGCGATGACGCGACCATGCTGGAGAACCCTATTTCCAGCGAATTGTCGCATATGCGCCCCAACCTGTTGCCAGGCCTGCTGCGGGCCGCGGCCCGCAATCAGGCGCGCGGTTTCATGGATATGGCCCTGTTCGAGGTCGGTGCCGGTTTTCATGGTGGCGAGCCGGGCGAGCAGCACAACCTGATCACCGGTGTGCTGATCGGCAAGACAGCCAGCAAGGACGTGCATGGCACATCCCGCGCGGTGGATCTGTACGACGCCAAGGCCGATGCGGAATCCGTGCTGGCCGCCATTGGTGCCCCCGCCAAGGTGCAAATCCTGCGCGGTGCGGCTGATTGGTGGCACCCCGGGCGGCACGGCATGATCTGCCTCGGCCCTAAAAAGGTGCTGGCCGTCTTTGGCGAATTGCACCCCAAGGTGCTGCGCGAGATGGATATCAAAGGCCCCGCCGTCGGCTTTACGATCTGGCCCGACGAAGTGCCGGTGCCCAAGTCCAAGACCAACACACGGCCCGCGTTGGTGGCGACCGACCTGCAAGCGGTCGAGCGCGATTTTGCCTTTGTCGTGGGTGCAGATGTCGAGGCGCTGACGCTGGTCAATGCCGCGTTGGGTGCCGACAAGGCGCTGATCACCGATGTGCGGGTCTTTGACCAGTTCATCGGCGGTAATCTGGGCGAGGGTCAGAAATCCCTTGCCGTCACCGTGCGCCTGCAACCCACGACCGCAACGCTGAAGGATGCCGATATCGAAGCGGTCAGCGCAAAAATCGTCGATAAGGTGACAAAGGCGACGGGCGGCATTCTGCGCGGTTAAACTTGTCATCTGTCTGACAGGCAATCGGCGTAAAATGCCAATTGAGGGAGAATACGATGATAGACTCAGCCATTTTCTGGGACCGCGAGGCAGAAAAATACGCCGCTTCCGCCATCGGCAACCCTGCCGCATACCAGTACACACTGGGCCGGACCCGCAGTTATCTGCGCCCGACCGATCATGTGCTGGAAATCGCCTGTGGGACAGGGTCGACGGCCGTGCTGTTAGCCCCGGATGTCACAAGCTATCTGGCCACGGATGTATCGCCCGAAATGATCCGCATTGCGCGGGGCAAGTTGCCGGTCAAGGCGGCTGATCTGCGGTTTGATGTGGCGGGGGAATTGCCGGAAACTGGGTCGTTTGACGTGGTGCTTGCACATTCTTTCTTTCACCTTGTGCCTGATATGGAACGACGTATGGCGCAGGTCTTTGATCTGCTCACGCCGGGCGGATATTTCATATCCAAGACCGCAGCGCTGAAAGGCCGTGGCCTGAAATGGAGCCTGATAGGCGCGGTGATCCCGCTTGTGCAGATGCTGGGCAAAGCGCCATTCCTGCGCAAGTTCAGTGTGCAAGAATTGGAAGATGCAATATGTGCCGCCGGGTTCGAGATTATCGAAAGCGGCGATTTCGCGACCCCTGCACGCTATATCGTGGCGCGCAAACCGGGGGTGTCCAGCGGGGGTTAAGACGTTAGAGTGTCGCCAAACACAGGAGACGCTGCCCATGACCTTGCATATTTACCTTTCCGGCGAAATCCACACCGACTGGCGTGACCAGATCACCATGGGGGCCGCCGATCTGGATGTCGTGTTTTCCGGGCCGGTCACGGATCATGCGGCATCAGATGATTGCGGCGTGGCGATCATGGGCGCAGAGACGCATAAGTTCTGGCACGACCATAAAGGTGCGAAGCTTAACGCGATCCGCACAAGGCACGGGATCGAGACCGCCGATATCGTCGTGGTCCGCTTTGGTGATCAATACAAACAATGGAACGCCGCCTTTGACGCGGGCTATGCGGCGGCGATGGGCAAATCGCTGATCGTGATGCATGGGCCGGATCATCAACATGCGCTCAAAGAGGTGGATGCCGCGGCACTGGCCGTGGTGGAAACCCCGCAGCAGGTGGTGGATGTGCTGACCTATGTGCTGCACGGCAGCTTGCCTGATCGGCGCGGGTAAATTGGGCGCGTGTCGGGGTGAACCCCGACCTACAGTTTCCCACCCCTCGTAGGCCGGGGTTCACCCCGGCTTGCGCCACAAGAAAACCGATGGCTTTATCATGCCGGGTTGCTAAAATCTGACACAGTTATGTGCAGAACGAGTCAACCAAAGGAACACCGCATGTTAAACGAATTCAAGGACTTCATCGCCAAGGGCAGCGTGATGGATCTGGCCGTCGGTATCATCATCGGCGCAGCGTTTACCGCCATCGTCAGCAGTCTTGTCAATGATCTGATCCAACCACTGATCGGGCTGATCATCGGCGGGATCGACTTTAGCGGGCTCAGCTTTGGTCTGGGTGACGCGCAATTCATGTATGGCAATTTCATCACCGCGACGATCAATTTTCTGATCATCGCATTCGTGGTGTTCATGCTGGTTAAGGCGGTCAACCGCGTCAAATCCATCGCGGACAAACCCGATGACATCGCGCCAGAGGTCAAGACCGGCCCGTCCGAACTGGATATCCTGATCGAAATCCGTGACGCGCTGGCCAAACGGCCCTAAGCCACGACAGGCCCGCCTCGCAGCGGGCCTTTTCGGCTACGCCTTCAGCGCCAAGGCAGGCGACAGCACGTCGATGCCCAGTGCCTTGCCGACAGCGTAATAGGTCAGCCGCCCGGCATGCACGTTCAGCCCGGCCAGCAGATGCGGATCATCCTCGCAGGCCTGCCGCCAGCCTTTATCAGCCAGCGCCAGCATGAACGGCATTGTCGCATTGCCCAGCGCGATGGTCGATGTGCGCGCCACCGCGCCGGGCATGTTCGCCACGCAATAGTGCATGATACCGTCCACGTCATAGATCGGGTCCTGATGCGTCGTGGCGCGGGATGTCTCGAAACAGCCGCCCTGATCAATCGCCACATCGACCAGCACGGCGCCCTGTTTCAGCTCGGACAGTTGCGCGCGTGAAATCAGCTTGGGTGCCGCCGCACCGGGGATCAGCACTGCGCCGATGATCATATCCGCCTCGCGGGCCAGCGCGATCGTATTGGCCTTGCTGGCATAGCTGGTCTTGAACTGACCGCCAAAAGTATCATCCAGATAGCGCAAGCGCGGCAGCGACCGGTCCAGCACGGTCACATCTGCCCCCATCCCTGCGGCGATCCGCGCGGCATGGGTGCCAACGACACCGCCGCCGATCACAACGACCCGCGCGGGGCCAACACCGGGCACACCGCCCATCAGAACACCGCGCCCGCCATTGGCCTTTTGCAGCGTCCATGCGCCCACCTGCGGCGCAAGCCTGCCCGCGACCTCGGACATCGGGGCGAGCAAGGGCAGACCGCCGCGATCATCGGTAACGGTTTCATAGGCGATGCAGGTCGCACCGGACGCCATCAGGTCGCGCGTCTGGTCGGGGTCGGGCGCCAGATGCAGATAGGTGAACAGGATCTGACCTTCGCGCAGCATCTTGCGTTCCACAGGCTGCGGTTCCTTGACCTTCACAATCATGTCAGCGATGGCGAATATCTCTGCAGCCGTCCCCGCGATCTGCGCACCGGCGGCGATATAATCATCATCGCTGAACCCCGCACCGATGCCTGCGCCGGTTTCGATGATGACCTTGTGGCCGTGTGCGACAGCCTCTTGCGCGGCATCGGGGGTGACCCCGACCCGAAATTCCTGTGGTTTGATTTCTTTTGGACAGCCAATCAGCATTGCGAACCTCCCGCGTTATGGGTTCATCTGTGCATGCGTGCCGTTGCAACTTCTTGGGATTATGTGTTGGTTGATGGTATGAGTCGCGCTAGGATCGCGCGTATTATAGACAATTCATGAAAGGATCTTGCACGCAATGGATCTCGATAGCATCGACCGCCGAATCCTCGCTGTTTTGCAGAAATCGGGGCGCATTTCCAACGCGGACCTGTCAGAGGTCGCGAACCTGTCGCCGTCCGCCTGTCACCGGCGGGTGCAGCGGCTGGAAAAGGACGGATATATCCGCGAATATGTCGCCCTGCTGGACCCACGCAAAATGGGGCGACCCACGACCGTTTTCGTTGAAATTACGCTCAGCGGTCAGGCAGACGAAGTGTTGGACGCGTTCGAAAAAGCCGTGGCCAAGGTGCCGGACGTGCTGGAATGTCATCTGATGGCGGGCACGGCGGATTACCTGCTCAAGGTCGTGGCCGGCGATACCGAGGATTTCGCCCGCATCCATCGCAAACATCTGGCGACATTGCCGGGCGTGGCGCAGATGCAATCGTCATTCGCGCTGCGCAATGTGCGCCAGACGACGGCCTTGCCAGTCTAGACAATTTTGATGCAGCGGCATTTCGCCCTAGCATTGCGAAAGCCAAACCACCTAACGCGCGACACTTGGCCCGACCTGACCGGTGGTGGTATCGCGCTGTATTCACTGATGATGGCCATCGTCATTGGACTGCGCTGATATCTCGCCTGCCTTGGGCGTCAACCCGTAAGCTGCGGCAAGGTTCCAGACATGGGCGGGAACCATATTCTTGATCTTGGCCGGTTCTTCGCGGCGCAGATGCAGGATGGTTTCCGCCGCTTTCATCTCGACCCGCGCGCGGGCGAATTCCAGCCCACGCGGCCCGATCTTGGGCATCAGCCAGCCCATGATCCCGCGCATGAAATCGGGCATGCGGCGCAGGGGAAGGCCCCCCGCCGCCAGCCGCGTATTTTCGACAAAGCCTCTGACCGCCCCCGCCCGCTTGCCGCGTGATCCGGGTGCGGCCAGCGTGACCTCTGCACCCAAGCCGTCCAGCATTTCCTGCCCGCGCGCGTTGCGTACGATCAGCCATTGCTCGCCCTCGCCCGCCATATAGCCCACGGTGATATCGGCCAGCCGGTTGGTGTAATCCACGCAGGTCCGGCAGGTCGTAGGAAAGAAATCGCGCGGCAGGTCCGAGATCGGCAGCTTCAGGAACGGGATCAGGCGGCGACTGCCATCGGCAAAGCGCAATTCAACATGATAGTCAGCGCGGAATTCCAGATAGGTCACGGTATCGGGCGCGTCCGTCAGGCGGGCCAGAAAACCGTGGAAATTCTCGGTCGTGGTATTGTCCGAACAGGGCGTGCCGATGACATAGATCCGATCAAACCCCAACTGCGCCTCGAGCGCGCGCAAGGCGTAGATCTGGCACGGAATCCCGATCACGGCGATCCGCCTGTGCCCCGCCGCGCGCGCCGGTTCCAACAGGGCCAGCAGGGGCGCATAGCCCATGCGCATCCCCCGCGCCTCGGCCATATCGGCGGCATCGGTGATGATCGCAGGGCGCGGGCGCCAGCGGTCGGCGGGGTCCGGCACCATCGTCAGCACTGCATCGACAGCGCCAGTTTCCAACAGCCGTTCGGCCAGCCGCGTCGTCAGGCCGGTCCATTGCGCGCCTTGGCGAGCAGGCTGCAAGGCCGCACGATACATCGCGCCCGTAACGCCGAAGAACGGCTCGTCCCCCTGCGCGCCAGCGGCGCGGCCATGCACGCGGGCCTCCATCGCGGGGTAATCGGGTTTGATGAACTGGCAGGCCTTGCCACAGGCGCTGGCATCCGCCATCCGCGACACGCCGCAATCGGTGCAAAGCCCGCGCGGGGCCGGTTGGGCGAAATCGGGCGTGTTGATCGTCATGCCGCGACCTTACCCTGCCATGCCCCCCTGTCCAGTTTGATTTACACTTTGCGACGGCCCTTTTCCTTAGGGAACTGACGCGGTAAGAGGCAGCACTTGCAAACAAGGAGCCAGCCAAATGGGCTATCGAATCGCTATTGTCGGCGCCACGGGCAACGTGGGCCGCGAAATGCTGAACATCCTCCATGAACGGACCTTTCCGGTGGATGAAATCGTCGCACTTGCCAGCCGCCGGTCGCTGGGTAGCGAAGTCAGCTTTGGCGATACCACCCTTAAGACCAAGGATCTGGACACCTTCGATTTCACCGGCTGGGACATCGCGTTGTTCGCCGTCGGGTCCGAGGCGACCAAGACCTATGCGCCCAAGGCTGCTAAGGCCGGTTGCGTCGTGATCGATAATTCCTCGCTATATCGCTATGATCCTGATGTGCCGCTGATCGTGCCCGAAGTGAACGCGCAGGCGATCCACGGCTATTCCAAGAAAAATATCATTGCGAACCCCAATTGTTCGACTGCCCAGATGGTTGTGGCACTCAAACCGCTGCATGACCGTGCGCGGATCAAGCGGGTTGTCGTCAGCACCTATCAATCGGTGTCCGGGGCCGGCAAGGAAGGCATCGACGAGCTTTGGGACCAGACCAAAAGCATCTACAACCCCACCGACAGCAAGCCACCCAAGAAATTCACCAAGCAGATCGCGTTCAACGTGATCCCGCATATCGACGTGTTCCTTGACGATGGTTCGACCAAGGAAGAATGGAAAATGGTCGCCGAGACCAAGAAGATCCTTGATGCCAAGATCAAAGTTACCGCGACCTGCGTGCGCGTGCCGGTCTTTGTCGGCCATTCGGAATCGATCAACATCGAATTCGAGGATTTTCTGGACGAACACGAAGCCCGCGACATCCTGCGCGAAAGCCCCGGCATCATGGTGATCGACAAACGCGAGGACGGCGGCTACGTCACCCCGATCGAATGTGTGGGCGATTACGCGACGTTCATCAGCCGCATCCGGCAGGACAGCACGATCGACAACGGTCTGAACCTATGGTGCGTGTCCGACAACCTGCGCAAGGGGGCCGCGCTGAACGCCGTGCAGATCGCCGAAGTTCTGGGGCGCGAGTGTCTGAAAAAAGGCTGATCGCCTGACAGGTCTGATTGAAAGAGGCGCTGATCCAGCGCCTCTTTTTTTATGCGGCGAATTCTGCCGATGGTTGATTTCAGGGCATGCGACATAGCGTCTTTCAGGATATTTCTGGTGCAGACACCTTGGAGTTTTGTAATGATTCGTCTTTTTGTGACCACCAGCTTGCTTGCCCTCGCCGCCCCTGCCTTTGCCGACACCATCACCGGACAGGCGCGTGTCGATACCGTCACGATCTATCCCGGTCTTGCGACCGTAACGCGGCTGGTGACGCTGGATTTGCCCGCAGGCCAGCATGACATCATCATCCCTGATCTGCCGCAGGGCCTGTCTGCTGACGGGCTGCGCATTGCTGCACCGGCGCAGGTCCGGCTGGGCGCGGTCAATCTTGCCTTTGACCGTTTGCCGGTGACGCCCGACCAGTCCAGCCCTGCCATTCTGGCCGCCCGCGCAGAGGTTGACCGTCTGGAAGAAGTGCTGCGCGAAAGCGATACCGCCATCGCCGCGATCCGCTTGCGCGCGCAGGCCGCCGAGGACCAGATCGCCTTTCTGCAAAGCCTTGGGCAGGCCAGCGCGGGCGAAAGCCTGACCACCATCGCCGACATTCAGGCCCTGGCACAGATGGTCGGGTCGGAAACGCTGGCGCTGCGCATCGCCGCCTTTGCCGCCGAACAAGAGGCGCAGGCCGCCACCCGCGCGCGCAAAGATGATGTTGACGCGCTGGACGATGCCCGCCGCGCCTTGGCCGCCCTGCTGGCCCCCACGGATCAAGGATCGGTGCTGCGTTTCAAACTGGATGCCGCCGAGGCGGGCGAGGTCACGCTGGAAATCGACACGACCGAAAGTTTTGCCAACTGGTCGCCGGTCTATGACCTGCGCCTGACCACGGGCGACGATCCGCAGTTGGACATCGACCGCGCGGTCGTCATCAGTCAGGCCACCGGTCAGGATTGGCTAGACGTGCAGCTGGTCCTGTCCACCGCGCGCCCCGGCGACCAGATCGCGCCCGGCGGGGCTTGGGCAGAGCTGCGCCACATCATCTCCGAAGACGCGCTGGCGGGCGAAACGACAGGCATGGCCGATGCGCCGATGCCCTTGCAGCGCAACAGCGCCGTCATGGCCGCCCCGATGATGGACACGGCCCCGATCACCGCACAGGCCGATTTCAGCGGTGTGGCTGTGAGTTATGTCTATCCAAACCGCGTCGATATCCGCAACGGGGTCGAGGATTTGCGCCTGCCGCTGGACCAGTTGTCCTTTGATACGGATGTCTGGGCCGAGGCGACACCGATGACAGATACCAATGCCTATCGCATGGCTGAATTTACCAACACCACCGACGAAATCCTGCTGCCCGGTCGCGCGATGCTGCATGCGGACGGCACGATGATCGGGTTCAGCCACCTGCCTCTGCTGGCGGCGGGGGCCGATCTGGACATAGGATTCGGTCCGCTGGACGGGCTACGCCTCACGCGGATCACGCCGGACAGGTCGACAGGCGACAGGGGCGTGTTTTCGGCGTCCAATCAACTGGTCGAACGCACCGTCCTGACGGTAGAAAACCTGACAGGTCAGGATTGGGATGTGCTGCTGCGCGATGCTGTCCCCTATTCCGAACAGGACGATCTGCAGGTCAGCTTGACCGCCGTGCCAGAACCCACGCGCCGCGACCCCGACGGCGCACGCGGGATCGTGGAATGGGACCTGAGCGTGCCAGCGGGTGCCGAACAAGAGGTGGTTATGGAAACAACCCTGCGCTGGCCCAGCGGTTACGTGCTGCGCTAGCGGTCGGGCAGGTCAAGGATGCCTTGCACATAGTCGATCTTGGGCGTGCGGAACCTCATCGCTGCCCAAGCACCGATCAGGCGCAGAAAGAACCTTGGCGAATGCGTTTTGAGATTGGGAACGTCGCGTGGCAAGATGGACGGATCATCAAGATCACCGGTCATGGTCCGCATTTGTAGCGGTGGCAGCGTGCCGATAGGCCATAAATGCCCATAAAGGTCGATCCAATGCCCTTGGGTAAAGTCGAGAAACATCGGAGTGTTGCAGCAGGCCGCAACGACGCGACGGGTCTTGGTGGTATCTGTCAGCCTAAACTCTCGTAAGTGGGCAGCACCTTTGCTGCACCGCACGCGATCTTTGCGATACATGACCATCCGTATTCCACCAGAAGATTCCCGCAAAGGCGGCGCACCGTGCAGCGCCCGCATCATGTCAGCCGCTGTGCGACAGGACGTGCAATGGCATTCCGTGCTCAAGATCGGGCTTTTCTGGGCCTCCATCTCGACGGCACCACAAGCGCAATTGAGGTAGGTTGTCCCTTGCATTGTGCACCTATTGCGTCAGAGCCTTGATAACACACTCGCACGTCTGCCCCTTGTCGCGTAGCGCGCGCCGCGCTGGTTCCGGTTGGTCAGGCTTTCATCCGCGCACCCGATGGATCGTAGAAGGGTTTCAACTGCGCCTCTGCTGCGACCTTGACCCCCATCACGTCAATCTCGTAGCGGCTGGCAAGCAGGTCATCCACGCTTTCGCCCGCGCAAGGCACATAGCCCATACCCAAGGCTGCGCCGACATGATGGCCATAGCCGCCAGAGCATAGGTACCCCACAACGCGCCCGTCACGCAGCACAGGTTCGTTGTGATACAGCAGCGGCGCGGGATCGGTCAGTTTGAACTGCAACAACCGCCGTGCCAGCCCCGCATCACGCTTGCGCAGCACTGCGTCGCGCCCGATGAAGGCAGGCTTGTCAGTCTTGACAGCAAAGCCAAGGCCCGCTTCCAGCACATGATCCTCGCAGGTGATGTCATGGCCGAAATGGCGAAAGCCTTTTTCCATCCGTGCGGCATCCATCATATGCATTCCACACAGCTTTAGCCGCATGTCCTGCCCTGCGGCGTGCAGCACTTCAAACACATGACCGGCCATGTCGGCGCTGACGTAAACCTCCCAGCCCAGCTCGCCGACATACGACACGCGATGCACGCGGGCCAGCGCCATGCCGATCTCGATCTCTTGCGCAGTGCCGAACGGGTTGTGATCGTTGGAAAAGTCGTTCGGCGACACTTTTTGCAGCAACGCACGGCTGTTCGGCCCCATCACGGCCAGCACGCCTTCGCCTGCGGTCACATCGGTGATGACCGCATTAAAATCGCCCAGGTTGCGCTGCATCCACGTCTGGTCTGCCAGCCGCGTCGCGGCAGGGGTCACGACCAGATAGGCGGTTTCCGACAGGCGGGTCACGGTGACATCCGCCTCGATCCCCGCCTTGGCGTTCAGAAACTGGGCATAGACGATCCGGCCCACAGCCACATCCATCTGCGCGCCGCAGATGTGGTTGAGGAAAGCGCAAGCATCGCGCCCTTCGACCCTGATCTTGCCAAAGGACGACATGTCATACATGCCAACATTGCCGCGCACGGCGGCCAGTTCTGCCCCGACATTGCCAAAGAAATTCTGCCGCTGCCAAGAATAGGCGTAGGCCGGGGCTTGCCCCGGCGTGGCATACCAATTCGCCCTTTCCCAGCCCGCCAGTTCGCCCATGACAGCGCCCTGATCCAGCAAATGCCGGTGGAACGGCGTGCGCCTGATCCCGCGCGCGGTGGCTTTTTGACGGTAAGGGAAATGGTCCGCATAAAGCAGGCCCAGCGTTTCCTTGGAACGTTCGAACAGATAGGTCTTGTTGCCCTGAAACGGCTGCATCCGCGATATATCGACATCGCCCAGATCGAATGGTTTTTCGCCCCCGTCCATCCATTGCGACAAAGCCATGCCAGCACCACCCGCAGACTGGATACCGATGGAATTGAAACCGGCGGCGACCCAGACATTGTCCATCTCTGGTGCAAGGCCCAGATGATAGGCGTCGTCGGGCGTGAAGCTTTCCGGTCCGTTGAAAAAGGTATGAATCCCCGCGCTGGCCAGCATCGGCATCCGGTTCACCGCCTGTTCAAGAATCGGCTCAAAATGGTCGAAATCCTCGGGCAGCTGGTCGAATTCGAAATCTTCGGAAATGCCCGCCATGCCCCAGGGTTTGGCATTGGGTTCGAACGCGCCCAGCATGATCTTGCCTGCGTCTTCCTTGTAATAGGCGCATTCATCCGGCACGCGCAGCACGGGCATCTGGGTCAGGCCGGGGATCGGCTCGGACACGATATAGAAATGTTCGCACGCATGCAGCGGGACGTTGACGCCCGCCATGCGGCCCACCTGATGGCCCCACATACCCGCGCAATTGACGACCATATCGCAGGTGATCTGGCCGACATCATCGCCGCTGGCCCAATCCACCGATGTGACCCGCCGCCCCACGCGGTTGATCGCCGTAACCTTGGTCTGTTCGGCCACAATTGCTCCACGCATCCGCGCGCCTTTGGCCAGCGCCAGCGCGATATTGGCCGGATCGCCCTGCCCGTCCTTGGGCAGAAAGACGCCGGCGGTGACGCCGTCGATGTTCAGGTGGTGATAGCGGTTCTTGACCTCGGATGGTGAAATCTCCTCGATCTCTACCCCAAAGGCACGGGCCATTCCGGCAGAGCGGAAAAGCTCCTCGCGCCTTTCGTCCGTCAGCGCCACGGTGATCGAGCCGACACGACGGAATCCCGTTGCAATGCCGGTTTCCGCCTCGAGCCCGCCGTAAAGCTGCTGGCTGTAATTGGCGAGCCGCGTCATGTTGGCGGTCGCGCGCAATTGCCCGATCAGGCCAGCGGCGTGCCACGTCGTGCCAGATGTCAGCTGCTTGCGTTCCAGCAGGACGACATCCTGCCAGCCCAGTTTGGTCAGGTGATAGGCGACCGAACAGCCGATCACCCCACCGCCGATAATCACCACGCGCGCATGTTTGGGCAGCATCAAATCACCTCATGTCCAGCATCAACAATCGCCTGCGCCAGTCGCGCGATATGGGCGGGGCCGACCTCGCAACAGCCGCCGACGATGGTGGCACCCTGTTCAATCCAGCCCAGCGCGAAATGGGCATAGGCATCGGGCCCCAGATCACGGCGCGCGGACAGCGCATCGACCGTGGGCTTGCTTTTTAGGAAATCCTTGGTGATCTGGGTGAACCCGTTGGCATAGGCCCCGAACGGCAGATCACCCTTGGCAAATGCCGCCATGGCGGCGGCCATCGCCTCTGGCGCGGAACAGTTCGCCAGCAGCGCGCTTGCGCCCTGCGCGGCCTCAAGCACATCGGCCACAGGCTCGCCTGACCGCAGGCGGCTGCCGTCCTCGTCATCCAAGGTCACCGACAACCAGACCGGTTTACCCAAAGGCAGGGTCGCCGCCAGCACCGCACGGGCATGGGCGACAGATGCGACGGTTTCGCACAGAAACAGATCAACGCGCGGCGCGATCAGCGCTGCCACCTCGGCATAGGCCGGCACGGCGATATCATGGGCGGGGTGGATATCGGGGCGGTAGCTGGCGATCAGCGGCCCAATGGACCCCGCGATGCGTCCACTGCCCAGCGCCTCGGTCAAAGCGGCGGCGATCAGATCGGCAAAGCGATCCTCGAGCCCCGTGCCTTCCAGCCTGTCGCGGTGGATGGCATAGGTATTGGTGGTCTGCACCGTAGCCCCCGCAGCGCGGTAATCGGCATGGACCGCCGCCACCATGCCAGGATGGTCGATCATGACCTGTGTGGACCAAAGCGGGGTTGGCGTTTCGCCCGACCGGCGGATCAGTTCCTGGCCCATACCGCCATCAAGAAGGGTGATTTTCGTCATTTTTTCTACCTGTTCCAAACTTTCAATATCACGCCCTGATCCTTGCATTGGCAGGGTCCCACAACGGCGCATCTGGTTGCACCGTGGCGCTGACCTGCGTGCCGTAGATATCAATCGCAACCTTGGTGCCTGCCACCGCCAGATCGGCGCGCAGCATCCCGAGCGCGATAGATTTGCCCATTCGGTAGCCAAAGGCGCCTGACGTGGTTTCGCCCACGACGGCACCCTCATGCGAAATCGTCGCCATATATGGCGCATCATATGCGCCCGCATCATCCAGCACCAGCGTGGCAAAGCGTTTCGTCACGCCGCGCTGTTTTTCCGCCAGCAAGGCGGGTTTGCCGACAAAATCAGGTTTGTCAAAATTGATGAAACGGTCCAGCCCGCCTTCGAGCAAGGAGTAATCGGTGCTCAGGTCGCCTTTCCACGCGCGATAGCCTTTCTCGACCCGCAAGGCGTTCAACGCGAACATGCCAAAGGGGACAACCCCGCCTGCAAGGATCGCGTCATAGATCGCGGGCGCATCGGCATTGGCGCAATGCACCTCCCAACCCAGCTCGCCGGCGAAGGACACGCGCAGCAGGTGGCACGGCTTGCCGCAAACCTGCGCGTTCTGGAACGACAGCCAGGGCAGGGTCAGGTCGGCATCGGTCAGCGGTGCCAGAAGATCGCGCGCCTTGGGCCCGGTGACCAGCAGGCATTCGTATTGGTCGCTGCGATCCTGCACATGGACGCCATCGGGCAAGTCGCGCAACAGGACGTCGCGGTCATGCCACTGGGCCACCGATGCGGTGATCAGCCAGATGTCATCATCGCTTTGCGGGATCACCGACATTTCCGTCAGGATACGGCCCCGATCATCGGGGAAATACGCAAGCCCCACCCGCCCCGGTTTGGGCAGGTTGGATGCGCTCAGCCGGTCCACATGCGCCCGCGCGCCTGGACCTGTCACCGCCAGACGGGTGAAACCGGAAATCGCAATGACACCCGCATGGTCGCGCACAGCGGCACATTCGGCGGCGATACGCGGCTGCCACGGACCAGCGCGGCCCCATGTCTGGGTGGCGTCCTCGGACAGGTCATCACCGGATTTTGCAAACCAATTGGCGCGTTCCCACCCGTTATACGCACCCATCACCCCGCCCAACGCCTTGATCCGTTCATGTAACGGCGACAGCCGCTGATCGCGGCCCGCAGGCCAGGCGTGATAGGGAAAATGCATCGCATATTCATGGCCATAGGTCTCGACCGCCTTGGCGTGGCAATACTCCTGACCTGTATAATCGGTATAGCGGCGCGGATCGCAGGACCACATGTCCCATTCAGGCTGGCCATCCACGATCCATTCCGCCGCCACCTTGCCCGCGCCACCGCCCTGGGTGATGCCAAAGGTAAAGACGCAAGCCTCATAGGCATTCTTGACCCCCGGCATCGGACCCAGCAAGGGCAGACCGTCCGGCGCATAGGGGATCGGGCCGTTGATGACGCGGCCCACCCCTGCGGTGCCAAGAATCGGCACGCGAGCCATCGCATCTTCGATATACCATTCCAGCCGGTCCAGATCGTCGGGGTAAAGCTGGAAGCTGAAATCGTCGGGCTGCGGGTCGTCAGGCGTGACCCAATGCGCGCGGCAATTGCGCTCGTACGGGCCAAGGTTCAGCCCGTTCTTGTCCTGCCGCAGGTAATAGCTGCTGTCCACATCGCGCAGCAAAGGCACTTTGCGGCCATTAGCAGCGGTCCATTCCGCGAGCGCGGGGATTTCATCGGTCAGGAAATACTGGTGCGACATGGTCACCATCGGCACGGTGCGCCCGCCATAGGGCTTGAACCATTCGCCGACGCGCTGCGCGTAGTAGCCCGCGGCGTTCACCACCTTTTCGCAAGCGATATCGCCCTTGTCGGTATGTACGATCCAGCCATCGAGTGTCTGCGTCACACCTGTCGCCGGGCAAAACCGTTCGATCCGCGCACCCATCTGCCGCGCGCCTTTGGCCAGCGCCTGCGTCAGCTGCGCGGGATCAATATCGCCGTCGTCAGGATCATAAAGCGCCCCTGCCAGATCATGGGTTTCAAGGAAGGGATAGGCGGCCTGTGCCTGATCCGGCGTCATCAGCGCAAGGTTCAAGCCCTGATAATTGCCCATCGCGCGCGCGCGCATAATTCCTGCATGCGTTCCTTTGAATGGGCCAGCCGAATCGATCCGGTGACATGGTAGTTCATCGGATAATCGACCTCGGCGGCCAGCCTTTTATACAGAGACAGCGAATACCGCTGCATGTTCATCACCGCCCATGACGTGCTGAAGGACGGACAATTGCCTGCCGCATGCCAGGTGGAGCCTGCGGTCAATTCGTTCTTTTCCAGCAGGACACAATCGGTCCAGCCCTTCTTGGCCAGATGATAGAGTGTCGATACGCCAACGACACCACCGCCGATAATGACCACGCGGGCCGAAGTGGGAAAATCGGACATGGGCGGCGCCTTTCTAATAAACGGGTGGAGAGATCACCCAGATGATCTCGCAGGTTTCGGGATAGGGGTTCGACCAGCGGAACAGATCGCCGCGCAGCCGGAAACTGTCGCCGGGGTTCAGCCGGAACAACGTGTCATCGATCCACAGATGAAAACGACCGGTGACGACATAGCCGATTTCCTGCGTCGGGCGACTGATTGGCCCGTCAAGACTGGACCCGGGCGCAAAGCGGCTATGGATCACCTCGAAATCATCGGTAAGATCAGGCGAGAGCAGCGCCTCGCTCAGACCCGGATTGCGGTTGCCAATAGGACGGCGGGCATCGGCGCGCACGATCATGCCCGCCTCGCGTATATTCCCGCCAACCGCCAGCAGGCTTGAGGCAGACACATCCAGCACCTGCGCCAGCGCAGAGAGATCATCAAGGGTTGCACTGGACAGGTCTCGTTCGACCTGACTCAGCCAGCCGACCGACCTGCCGACACGGTCCGCCAAGCCGGTCAGCGTCAGCCCGCGCGCCTTGCGCAGGGCGCGCAGATCGGCCCCTTGCAGGTCAAACGAAGCAGAGGCGTGAAAATCTTCCATCAATTTTCACGCTAGGGGGTTCGCGCCGTTCTGCAAACGCCTTTTGCGCCAGAAAAGCGCCAATCCCCGACATCTTCGGAGCCAAAATATCCCCGCCGGAGGCTTGGCGCGGCCTTGGCCGCGGCAAATGCCTCAGCGCGCAAAAACGCTGTGCAGGATGACCATCAGGGCATCGGCATCCGTTTGGGTAAAGGCATCGGGCTGGTCGCTGTCGATATCGAACACCCCGATCAGCGCGCCACTGGCATCAAAGACAGGCAGCACGATTTCCGACCTTGTGCTGCTGGCACAGGCGATATGGCCGGGAAAAGCATCGACATCGGGCACCAGCTGAACCTCGCCCGTGCGCGCCGCCGCACCGCAGACGCCCCGCGCGAAGGGGATCACAAGGCAGCCATGCCCGCCCTGATAAGGGCCGATCTTGAGCAGGTCGGTCGCGACAACACGGTAAAACCCTGTCCAGTTGAACCGGTCGTCGCTGTGGTGGACCTCGCAAGCGACGGTGGCCATCAGGGCCACCTGATCAGTCTCGCCTTCGGTCAGGGATGCAATGGTTTGGTGCAGGGTCGGGTAATCAACGCGCATGTTCTGTCCTGAATTGATGTTGCAGGGGGTTTTCCACCCCCCATGCCTGCGGCATGTCCCCCGGAGGATATTTATACTCGGATGATGTTACGGGCGTTCGATGGCAATCGCCGTACCTTCGCCGCCGCCGATACAGATCGCGGCGATCCCGCGCCGCAATCCGCGGGTTTCCAGCGCGTTGAGCAAGGTCACGATGATCCGTGCGCCAGATGCGCCGATCGGGTGGCCCAGCGCGCAGGCGCCGCCGTTCACGTTGATGCGGTCGCGGAGGATATTCATCTCGCGCATGAAGGCCATGGGCACGACGGCAAAGGCTTCGTTCACTTCCCACAGGTCGACGTCACCGGTGGACCAGCCAAGACGGGCGAGCAGTTTTTGCGCGGCTGGCACTGGGGCCGTGGTGAACAGGCCGGGCGCCTGCGCGTGGCTGGCATGGCCCCTGATCCGCGCGCGGATGTTGGTGGCCCTGTCGCCGCGTACCAGCACGAGTGCGGCTGCGCCGTCGGAAATGCTGGATGCATTGGCCGCTGTCACTGTCCCGCCATCGCGGAAGGCGGGTTTGAGGGTGGGGATCTTTTCGGGCCGCGCCTTGGCGGGTTGTTCGTCAGCGGTGATCCTGACCTCGCCCGTGCGGGTTTTCAGCGTGACGGGGGTGATTTCACGGTCAAACGCACCGCTGTCCTGAGCCGCCAAGGCATTTGAGAGCGATTGCAGCGCATAATCGTCCTGTGCGGCCCGGGTGAATTGGTAGGTCGTCGCGCAATCCTCGGCAAAGGTACCCATCAGGCGGCCCTTGTCATAGGCGTCTTCCAGTCCGTCGAGAAACATGCTGTCGATCACCTGGGCATGCCCGATCCGCGCGCCGCTGCGCATTTTTGGCATCAAATACGGCGCGTTGGTCATGCTTTCCATGCCGCCTGCGATCATCACATCGGCACCACCTGCGGCGATCTGGTCAAAGGCAATCATCGCAGCTTTCATGCCCGATCCGCACATCTTGTTCAGCGTCGTGGCTGGCACCTCCTCGCCCAAGCCGCCCAGGAAGGCCGCTTGCCGTGCCGGCGCCTGCCCTTGACCGGCGGGCAAAACGCAGCCCATCAGAACCTCGTCCACCGTCGCCACACCAGCGTTTTCGAGCGCCGCCCGAATCGCTGCTCCGCCCAAGGTCGGCGCGTCCACATCGGCGAAAACGCCTTGAAAGCCGCCCATCGCTGTTCGCGCAGCCCCGCTGATCACAACATCCTGCATTGGTGAACCTTTCACTGAGTGCGCCGAAACTATGCCCGCCGCGGCCAAAGGAAAACCCCCCAGTTTGCCGTTGCAGCCGCCCCCGATTGTCGTAGGGTCACGGCAGTATAGGCGGGGGAGACAGCAGATGCGCGATTTTCACAAACCGGGCCGGTCGGCCGTTTACGCCACCAGTGGCATGTGTGCCACGTCGCATCCGCTGGCGGCCAAGGTCGCGGTGCAGATGCTGGAAGCAGGCGGCAATGCCGTAGATGCCGCCATCGCGGGGGCGGTGCTACTGGGGGTTTGCGAACCACAGATGACCGGCATCGGCGGCGATTGTTTCGTGCTGTTTACCCCCCCCGGCGAAGACCGCGTTCTGGCACTGAACGGATCGGGCCGCGCGCCTGCGGGGATCAATGCGGATGCCTTGCGCGCCAAGGGGCAGGTGATCGCGCCTTACAGCGCCGATGCCGTCAGCCTGCCGGGCGCGGTCGATGCCTTTTGCCGTCTGTCCAAGGATTGGGGCAAGCTGGGGCTGAAGGCCGTGCTGGCCCCCGCGATTCATTATGCGCAAACCGGTGTGCCGGTAGCTGAGCGTGTCGCCTCTGACTGGGCCAAGGGCGATAGCAACCTGTCAGGCACAGCGCGCGATCTGTTCCTGCTGGGCGGCAAACCGCCCCGCCCCGGTCAGGTCTTTGCCGCACCGCGCCAGGCCGAAGCCTTGCGCCGCATCGCTCTGCACGGCCGCGCCGGTTTCTACGAGGGCGAGGTGGCCGAGGATATGGTCGCCGCACTGCGCGCGCAGGGTGGCACCCATACGCTGGAGGATTTTGCCACCACCGCTTGCGATTACACCGATCCGATTACGGGCGGCTATGGCGGGCTGGAATTGTGCGAGCATCCGCCGAACGGCCAAGGGGCGACCGCGATCCTGCTTTTGAACATCCTCAAGCATTTCGACATCGCCGCGATGGACCCTTGGGGGGCTGCGCGTGCGCATATCGAGGCCGAGGCGACCAAGCTTGCTTATGACACGCGCAACCGCTTTCTGGCTGATCCGGGCTATATGACGCGGCTGGATCACATGACCGCGCCAGAAACAGCGGCCAAGCTGGCGGCGCTGATCGACCCCAAACGCGCCATGACTGCCGGATTGCCGGGGGCAGAGGCGGTGCATAAAGACACGATCTATATAACCGTTGTAGATAAGAACCGGATGGCCGTGTCGCTGATCTATTCGGTGTTCCATTCATTCGGGTCGGGTATCGCATCGGACAAGTACGGCATCCTGTTCCATAACCGTGGCGCGGGCTTTACCCTTGAACAGGGCCACCCGAACGAGGTGGCCGGCGGCAAGCGCCCGATGCACACCATCATTCCGGCGATGCTGAAAAAGGATGGCAAGGTCATGATGCCGTTCGGCGTCATGGGCGGGCAGTATCAGGCCACCGGCCATGCGCGGTTTGTGTCCAATGTCACCGATTTCGGCCTGTCGCCGCAGGCCGCGATCGACGCGCCACGCAGCTTTGCCGAAGGCAATGTGTTGAATGTCGAAAACGGCTATGACGATGCGGTGAAGGCAGAACTGGGCGCGATGGGCCATATTGTCCAGACCCCCGACACCGCAATCGGCGGGTCACAGGCGATCCTGATCCATGCGGGTGGCCTGCTGGAAGGTGGCAGCGACCCGCGCAAGGATGGCTGCGCGCTGGGGTATTGAATGGCGGGGCGGTCAGCCTGACTTGCGCAAGCTGCGCAGGAACAGGCCCAGACCGCCCACCAGCAACACGAAAATAACCAACAGGTCAAAGATGCTGAGCCGCGCGAATTGCACGGTGGTATTGGCGATCACGCCAAACACCAGCGCGATCAGCGATGCCCCCGCAATGATCCAGCCGATCCGGTTTTTGGCATTATAAAAGATCAGCCCGATCCCGAACATCAGCGGGATCAGGATCATACCCGATGTCACCGGCATCCCGCCCACACCGAAGATACGGCCACCCAGACTGGGGCGCACGACGATGCCGTTCAACAGCAGATAGCAGCCCCCAATCATCATGATCAGCCCGATCAGGAACTGCCGCGTTCCGCCGTCACTGCCACCAGCACCCATTACCAACTTACCCGTTACTACAGTCTCGGCAAAGATAGGGAGCGCGGCATGAAATTGCCAGTGCCGTCGCGTTGATCAGGTCAACGCGCGCAGATCGCCCATCAATTCGGTCAACAGATTGATGTACATCTCGCCGGTCAGCTTGCCATTTTCGTCGAATTCCTTGGCGGAATTGGCGACCAGCACCTCTGGCCCTTGCAGGATATGCGGCCGGAATGGCATCATGGCCAGCCGCAGGGAAAACTGCGCCCTCTCGCCCCCCGCACGCCCGCCGGCGGCCGACATGATCGCCAGAGGCTTGTTTCTCCACACGCCACCCTTGGTCCGGCTGACCCAGTCGAGCGCGTTTTTCAGCGCGCCTGATATGGCCTTGTTGTATTCCGGTGTTGCAATGATCACTGCATCAGCGGCGGCAATCTGGTCGGCCAGCATCTGGACGGCGGCGGGGATACCCTCGGCCTCTTCCAGATCACCGTCATACAGCGGAAAGCGGATATCGCCTTCGACAAAGGTGTCGGGGCCGAAAATCTCAGCCGCGTTGCGCATCAGCATGGTGTTGGTCGAGGCCTTGCGCAGCGACCCCGATAGTCCCAGAAGTGTCGTCATTTGTCCGTCTTTCCTTGTTCGCGACTGAACCTAACCCGATTGTGTGATTGAACAACCCGCGGCTTTCGCACATGATCTGCGCGAAATGGCAAGGACGACACTCATGCAACGGCACGGCGGAAAAATACTCAGCGATCAACTGAAAAAGCTGGGTGTGCGGCGCGTGTTTTCCGTGCCGGGCGAAAGCTTTCTGGCCGCGCTCGACGGGCTTTATGACAGCGGCATCGCCAATGTCGTCTGCCGTCAGGAAGGTGGCGCCGCGATGATGGCCGAAGTCTATGGCAAGATGACAGGCCAGCCCGGCGTGTGTTTCGTCACCCGCGGACCGGGGGCGACGAATGCCAGCGCGGGCATCCATATCGCGATGCAGGACAGCACGCCGATGGTGCTGTTCGTGGGCCAGATCGACAATCGGCACACTGACCGCGAGACATTCCAAGAGGTCGATTACAAGGCGATGTTCGGCCCCATCGCCAAATGGGTCGCGCAGGTCAACCACACCGACCGGCTGCCCGAATATATCGGGCGCGCGTTCCGTGTGGCGATGTCGGGCCGTCCCGGTCCTGTCGTGCTGGCCCTGCCCGAAAACATGCTGAGCGATGTAGCCGATGTGCCAGATATCCGGCTGGGCGAGCTGCATGAGGCGCAGATGCCCAGCGCGGCGACCCAGGCCATTCTGCACGCGCTGGGACAGGCCGAACGCCCGCTGGTCGTGGTGGGTGGCCCGCATTGGGACGCACAGGCGCAGGCCAATCTGCAAGCCTTTGCCGAACAGCATCACCTGCCCGTCGCGGTCGGTTTCCGCCGGCAGGATTATATCGACAACCACCACGGCTGTTATGCCGGTGATCTGAACGTCGGGATCAACCCGCGCCTTGCCGCGCGGGTGCGCGCGGCCGACCTGCTGCTGCTGATCGGCACGCGCTTTGGCGATATCGAGACGCAGGGCTACACGCTCGTCGACCCCGCCGCCCCGCAGAAAACCATCATCCACATCCATGCCGACGCGGACGAGATCGGGCGCGTCTATGCCCCCGACATCGGCGTGGTGGCGACCGCCCCCGCCGCCCTGCGCGCGCTGGTCGCGGCAAGCCCCGTGGGTGACTGGTCCAACTGGACCGCCGCCGCGCGCGCCGATTACGACGCATGGATCAGCCCGCAGGAAAGCCCCGGCGCGCTGAAACAGGAACAGGTCATCAAATGGTTGTCCGATCAGTTGCCCGATGATGCGATCCTGACCAACGGCGCGGGAATTACGCGGCATGGCTGCACCGCTATTTCGTCTACAAGAAACACGGCACGCAACTGGCCCCCACATCGGGGTCAATGGGTTACGGCTTTCCGGCGGCGATTTCGGCGTCACTCGAATATCCCGACCGGACGGTGGTCTGTTTGGCAGGGGATGGCTGTTTCCAGATGACCTGCAACGAACTCTCGACCGCAGCCCAGCACGGGGCAACACCGATCGTCGTGGTCATGGACAACGGCCGCTACGGCACGATCCGCATGCATCAGGAAAAGCATTATCCGGGGCGGGTGTCGGGCACGATGCTGGCCAACCCCGATTTCGCCGCCCTCGCCCGCGCCTATGGCGGCTATGGCGAGACGGTCACGACCTCCGCCGATTTCGTTGCGGCCTTCGGCCGCGCGCAGGCCGCAGGCACCTTTGCGATCATCGCCTGCAAGGTGGATGAAGAGGCGTTGAGCACAGGCGCCACGCTGAGCGCGGTCAGGGCGGCGGCATTGTCGCGGTAAGGACCATCACAACAGAGGGCAGCCCCCGAGCCTGGGGTGGGGGTGAAGCCCCCTCCCCGGGGGGAGGGTCGGGGGCTGCCCGGCGCTGCCGGGCGGGACCACCAAACCTAGCGCGACAACCCGCCATGCAGCGTTGGCACATCCAGCGCGGCAAAGCCGTAATGCCGCAGCCAGCGCAGGTCGCTATCAAAGAACGCCCGCAGATCGGGGATGCCGTATTTCAGCATCGCAATGCGGTCGATGCCCATCCCGAAGGCAAAGCCCTGCCACTGGGTCGGGTCCACGCCCGCCGCTTGCAGCACCTTGGGATGCACCATGCCGGAGCCAAGGATTTCGAGCCAGTCGTCGCCTTCGCCCACTTTCAGCGTGCCGCCTTCCCATGAACAGCGGATATCCACCTCGGCGGAGGGTTCGGTGAAGGGGAAATGCGACGCGCGGAAGCGGATGTCGACGTGGTCCACCTCGAAATAGGATTTCACGAATTCCTCCAGCACCCATTTCAGGTTCGCCATGCTGATATCTTTGTCAATGGCCAGCCCTTCGACCTGATGGAACATCGGGGTATGGGTCTGGTCGTAATCGGCACGATAGACACGGCCGGGGCAGATGATGCGGGTGGGGGCGCCTGTCGCCTCCATGCTGCGGATCTGCACGGGGCTGGTATGGGTGCGCAACACATGCGGCGGGCGGTTATCGCCCGCGGCGCGGTGGGTGTAGAACGTGTCCATTTCCGCCCGCGCAGGGTGGTGGCCCGGAATGTTCAGCGCGTCGAAATTGTACCAATCCGATTCGATCTGGGGCCCTTCAGCGACAGCGAAGCCCATGTCGGCGAAGATGGCGGTGACTTCTTCGGTGACTTGGGAAATCGGGTGAATCGTCCCCTGACGGCGGGGGCGCGATGGCAGGGTCACGTCGAGCCATTCGCCGCGCAGCCGCGCATCAAGGGCGGCATCGCCAAGGGCTGCCTTTTTCGCGGCCAAGGCGCTATTGATCTCGTCCTTCAGCGCGTTCAGCGCGGGGCCGGCGGTCTGGCGTTCCTCGGGCGACATCTTGCCCAGCTCGCGCATTTGCAGACTGATTTCGCCTTTCTTGCCCAAGGCGGTGATGCGCAGGTCTTCGATCGCGGCCTCGTCACCGGCTGCGGCAATCAGGGAAAGGTATTTGGCTTTCAGGTCGTCCATGGCGCGCCTCTTGATCTGGTTGTGCAGGGGTTAGCGAAAGGGCGGGGTTCGCGCAAGGTGCTGGGGGGCAAACGCAAAAGGCCGCCCCATCACAGGGCGGCCTTTCGTATAACTCAGCAGCCTTGGCTTATGCCATCGCCGCTTTCGCCTGACCAACGATTGTCGCGAACGCTTCTGGTTCGTTCACGGCCAGATCGGCCAGAACCTTGCGGTCGACTTCGATGCCGGCCAGGGCCAGACCGTTGATGAACTTGGAGTAGTTCAGTGTCTCGTCTACCGAACGCACACCTGCGTTGATCCGCTGGATCCACAAAGCGCGGAAATTGCGCTTGCGGTTGTGCCGGTCACGGGTGGCATATTGGTTGGCTTTGTCGACGGCCTGCTTGGCGACCTTGAAGGTCTTGGACCGGCGATCATAATAGCCTTTTGCCGCATCAAGAACTTTCTTGTGACGACGATGTGTAACTGTTCCGCCTTTAACGCGCATATCTCAAATCCCTCTAATCAACGTGCGTAAGGCATCATCGGCTTGATGATACCTTCGTCTTGTTTGCTCAACGTCGTGGTGCCACGCGCGTTGCGGAGGAATTTGTTGCTGCGCTTGATCATGCCGTGGCGCTTTCCGGCCTGACCGGCCAGAATGCGGCCCGTGGCCGTCACCTTGAACCGCTTTTTGCAGCTCGATTTCGTTTTCATCTTAGGCATTTCCGTCTCCTCTTAAGGTCGGTCGGACGCGCGACTCGGCATGCCACATAGGCCGGACGCGCGGGTGAAGGCTGCCGTATAGGACGCAAAAGCCCTGTGTGCAAGCCTGTTCAGTTCAGATAACGGCCGATGATCGCACCCGCCGTCGTTGCCAGACATCATTCCGTTTCAGAGGCGTAGATCAAACGCTCCTCGCAGGGGGCGACGCGCAGGATGTTGGTCGACCCCGGCGTGTTGAACGGCACGCCTGCGGTGACGACGACCATGTCGTCCTTGGTCGCCATGCCCTGCGCCAGCGTGGCGCGCACAGCCGCGATCACGGCATCTTTGAAACGGTTCACCTCGCCCGTGATGACGCAATTGGTGCCCCATGACAGGCACAGCCGCCGCGCGGTGCGGATATGGCTGGTCAGCGCGATGATCGGCACACGCGGGCGTTCACGCGCCACCAACAGCGCGGTGGTGCCGGATTGTGAAAAACAGCAGATCGCCTTGATATCGGTGGTTTCCGCGATTTCGCGCGCGGCTGACACGATCCCGTCAGCGACGCTGGTACGCACGGCGCGGCGCGACGCTTCGATGATCTCGGTATAGGTGGGGTCGGCTTCGACCTCTCTGGCGACATTGTCCATCGTCTGGACCGCCTCGATCGGATAGGACCCGGCGGCGGATTCCGCGGACAGCATGATCGCATCGGCCCCTTCATAGATCGCGGTGGCCACGTCGGAGACTTCGGCGCGGGTCGGCATCGGGCTTTCGATCATGGATTCGAGCATCTGCGTCGCCACGATCACCGGCTTGGCCGCAGCACGGCATTTGCGCACCAGCTGTTTCTGGATCGGCGGCACGTTTTGCACGGGCAGCTCCACGCCCAGATCACCACGCGCGACCATGATCCCGTCGCTGACGGCAAGAATCTCGTCGAAGTTCTTGACCGCTGCGGGCTTTTCGATCTTGGACAGGATCGCGGCACGGCCTTTGGCCAGCACGCGGGCTTCGTCCACGTCGGCGGGGCGCTGCACAAAAGACAGCGCGAGCCAGTCAACACCCAGTTCGCAGACGAATTCCAGATCCTTGCGGTCCTTGTCCGACAAAGCGGCCAGCGGCAGCACCACGTCCGGCACGTTCACGCCCTTGCGGTTCGAAATGGTGCCGCCCACGATGACCTCGCAATCGGCAAAGGTCGCGCCGCAATCCTTGACCCGCAGCTTGATCTTGCCGTCATTGACCAGCAGATGCGCGCCCGGTTCCAGTGCGTCGAAAATCTCGGTATGGGGCAGGCAGACGCGGCTGGCATCGCCATCGGTCTTGTCCAGATCAAGCCGGAAGGACGCACCCGGCACCAGTTCTTCTTCGCCATTGGCAAAGACGCCGACGCGCAGTTTCGGCCCCTGCAAATCCGCCAGAATGGCAATCGGGCTGTCGAGGTCTTTTTCCACCTGCCGGATGATGGCGTGCCGCTTGCGGATTTCCTCGTGGTCGCCATGCGACATGTTCAGGCGGAACACATCGGCCCCCGCCTCGTGCAAGGCGCGGATCATCGCGTAATCGTTGGAAGCGGGGCCAAGCGTGGCGACGATCTTGACGTTGCGGTGGCGTTTCATGGTCAATCCCTTTGGTAATGCCCGTTAGCGGTAACAGCAGGCTTTGCGCCCTTATTGCGCAATTCCCTTCCGGCGACAACTAGCCTAAATGCAGTGACATGAGAATGACACACCCAGCCTATGAGATCGAGGGCGCGGACAGGCCCGGCCGCTGGCTTGTGACCTGCGACCATGCGACCAACCATGTGCCCGATTGGGTTGCAGGCGGCGATCTGGGCCTGCCTGCAGCCGACATGGGCCGCCACATCGCCTATGATATCGGGGCGGCAGGGGTGACGCGGCATCTGGCGGCGCTGCTGGACAGCCCCGCGATCCTGTCGCGCTTTTCACGGCTGGTGATCGACCCCAACCGGGGCGAGGATGACCCGACCCTGCTGATGCGCCTTTACGACGGCACGATCATTCCGGCCAACCGCCATGCGGGACCGCAGGATTTGGCCGAACGGCTGGACCGGCTCTACCGGCCCTATCACGATGCCTACGCCGATCTGGCGGCAAAGATGCAGCGCCCAGCGATCTGCGCGATCCATAGCTTCACCCCCCGCCTGCGGTCGCGCGCGCCCCGCCCTTGGGAGGTTGGCGTGCTGTTCGCCCATGATGACCGGCTGGCAAAGCCCTTGATCGCCGCCTGCCGCGCGCAGGGCTGGTGCACGGGCGAAAACGAACCCTATGCAGGCCATTTGCCCGGCGATGCGATTGACCGGCATGCCTTGCAACATGGCCGCCCCAATGTACTGATCGAATTGCGTCAAGACCTGATCGCGGATCAGGCGGGGCAGATGGCCTGGGCCGACAGGCTTGCGCCGATTCTGCAAAGCGTCCTGAAAGACAGCCAGTTATGAAGGAGACAGACATGGACGACCAGACACGCATTGAACTGGAGGCCGCCGCCTTTCGCCGCCTGCGCCAGCATCTGCAAACCGACCGCCCCGACGTGCAGAATATCGACATGATGAATTTGACGGGCTTTTGCCGGAACTGCCTGTCACGCTGGTATCAGGAAGCCGCGAACGAACGCGGTATTCCCATGACTAAGGACGAAGGCCGCGAAGCGTTCTATGGCATGCCCTATGACGACTGGCGCGCGCAGCACCAGACCGAGGCAAGCCCCGCCGCGCAAGAGGCGTTCAAGTCATCCCATGATTGATCCCGTCGCCCTGACCGCCGATTTGGTCCGCTGCCCGTCCGTCACACCTGATGAGGGCGGCGCGCTGGTCTTGCTGGAGGACTTGCTGACCAAAGGCGGGTTCACCTGCACCCGCGTGGATCGTGGCGGCGTGTCCAACCTGTTCGCTCGCTGGGGGCGGCAGGGGGCGAACCGGACCTTCGGGTTCAACGGGCATACCGATGTCGTGCCTTTGGGGGACGAGGCGGCATGGACGATGCCGCCCTTCGGCGCGGTCATCAAGGACGGCTACCTTTACGGGCGCGGGTCCACGGACATGAAATCCGGCGTCGCGGCCTTTGCCGCAGCAGCAGTTGATTTCGTGACCGACACGCCCCCCGATGGCGCGATCATTCTGGCGATCACGGGGGACGAGGAAGGTGACGCGCTAGACGGCACGACCGCATTGCTCGACTGGATGGCCGCCAATAACGAGTCCATGTCTGTCTGTCTGGTGGGCGAACCCACCTGCCCTGATGTGATGGGCGAAGCGATGAAGATCGGGCGGCGCGGATCACTGAACGCGACCTTTACCGTGACCGGCGTACAGGGCCATTCCGCCTATCCGCATCGCGCCAAAAACCCGCTGCCTGCGGTGGCGCGGCTGGTGGATATTCTGGCCAGTCACGAGCTTGACCAAGGCACCGCGCATTTCGACCCCTCGACCCTTGCGGTGGTCACGATTGATACCGGCAATCCGGCAACCAATGTGATCCCTGCGCAGACCCGCGCAGGCGTGAATATCCGCTTCAACGACTTGCATTCTGGCGCAAGCCTGACCGCGTGGATGCAGGGCGTCGCCGATCAGGTCGCAACCGATTTCGGTCTGCGGATCGCGATGCAGGTCAAGGTATCAGGTGAAAGTTTCATCACCCCGCCCGGTCCCTTGTCCGATCTGGTGGGCAAGGCGGTCAAGGCCGAGACAGGGCGCGATCCGGTGCTGTCCACATCCGGCGGCACGTCGGATGCGCGCTTTGTGCAGCATCATTGCCCCGTGGTGGAATTCGGGCTGGTGGGCAAGACCATGCATCAGGTCGATGAACGGGTGGCGGTCGATCAGATTGTCCAGCTCAAGGCGATTTACGGGCGGATCTTGGCGGATTATTTCGCGTAAGGTGGATTTGAATCCACCTTACAGGTAAATGTGATGACGCCCTGCCTGCACCATGCTAGGGCAGCGGGATGACACAGATCCCTTCGAAATCCGAAATCCTCGCCTTCATCGCCGACAACCCGACCCAGACCGCCAAGCGCGACATCGCGCGCGCGTTCGGGATCAAGGGGGCGGCGCGGATTGACCTCAAGCGCATCCTCAAGGAACTGGAAGAGGCGGGCAAGCTGACCAAGCGCCGGTCCTCCTATCGCGATGCCGAGGATCTGCCGCCGGTCGCCGTGCTGGAGATTTTGGCCCCCGATGCGGATGGTGACCTGTTCGCGCGCCCGCTGGAATGGACAGGCCAGGGGGCGGAACCCCGCGTGCTGATGCTCCTGCGCTCCAGCGATCCGGCGCTGGGTGCGGGCGACCGGATTCTGGGGCGTCTGACCTTGGACAAGACCGAGGATCACAGCCATACCGCCCGCATGATCCGCAGGATCGGCACCAATCCGATGCGGATTCTGGGCGTGTTCCGTGCCGGGTCCGAAGGCGGCAGCGTGCTGCCCATCGACAAGGGCGCGGACAAGCAATGGGTCGTCCCCGCCGGTGCCACGGGTGGCGCCAAGGACGGCGAACTGGTCGAGGCCGAACAGGCAGGCCCCAAAGGCCGGCTTGGCCTGCCCAAAGCCCGCATTGTCGCGCGTCTGGGTGACCCCACCGCGCCGCGTGCCGTATCACTGATCGCGATCCACCAGCACGGCATCCCCGACCATTTCCCCGATGATGCCGTGGCCGAGGCCGATGCCGCCAAACCCGTGGGCGTCAAAGGCCGCAAGGACCTGCGCGATCTGCCCTTGATCACCATCGACCCGTGGGATGCGCGCGACCATGACGATGCCTGCTTTGTCGAAGCGGATGAAGACCCTGAAAACGCGGGCGGTTTCATCATCTGGGTCGCCATCGCCGATGTCGCGGCCTATGTCAAACCCAACACTGCGCTGGACAACGAGGCGCGCAAGCGCGGCAATTCCACCTATTTCCCCGACCGCGTGGTGCCGATGCTGCCGGACCGGTTGTCGGGCGATCTGTGTTCCCTGCACGAAGGCGTGGACCGCGCCTGTATCGCTGTGGCGATGCGGATCGACGCGCAGGGGCAGAAGATCGGGCATGAATTCCATCGTGGGCTGATGAAATCCGTGGCCTCGCTGAATTATGAAGAGGTGCAGGACGCGATCGACGGGCAGCCGAACGACAAGACAGCGCCCTTGATGCAGGAGATCATCCGCCCGATCTATGCTGCCTATGCCGCTTTGGTCAAAGCCCGCGCGCTGCGCCAGCCGCTGGAGCTGGACCTACCGGAACGCCAGATCATCCTGAATGATGATGGCAAGGTCACATCGGTCCAGTTCAAAGACCGGCTGGATGCACATCGTCTGATCGAGGAATTCATGGTGCTGGCCAATGTCGCCGCCGCCGAAACGCTAATCGCCAAAAAATCACCCCTGCTGTTCCGCGTGCATGAGGAACCCAACCCCGACAAGCTGGACGCCCTACGTGACGTCGCGCAGGCATCGGGGCTGGTGCTGGCCAAAGGGCAGGTGTTGAAAACCGCGCATCTGAACCGGCTGCTGGTTGCCGCGCGCGAGACTGAACAATCGGAACTGATCAATATGGCGACCCTGCGGTCGATGACACAGGCCTATTACAGTCCTGAAAATTTAGGCCATTTCGGGCTGGCCCTGCGGTCTTATGCGCATTTCACCTCGCCCATTCGCCGCTATTCCGACCTGATCGTGCATCGCGCGTTGATTGCCGCCCATGGCTGGGGCAAGGACGGGCTGTCACCGTGGGATATCGAGAACCTGAGCGATACCGCGCAAAAGATTTCCGACACCGAACGCCGGTCGATGGCCGCCGAACGTGACACCACCGACCGTTATCTGGCGGCGTTCCTGTCGGACCGGATCGGGGTGGAAATGGGCGGCCGGATCAGCGGGATCGCCAAGTTTGGCGTCTTTGTGAAACTGGATGAAACCGGTGCCGATGGCATGATCCCGATCCGCACGCTGGGGCGCGAATATTTCCATTATGACGCCGACAGCCAGACGCTGATGGGGTCGGACAGCGGCACGCTGATCCGCCTTGGCCAGCGCGTCACCGTGAAATTGATCGAGGCGGCCCCCGTGACCGGCGGGCTGATTGTCGAACTGCTGACGCTGGATGAACGTACCATGCCGCGCGGCCCAAGCGTGACCCGCGGCAAGCCTGTGCGCCGCAAACAGGCCGGTGCCAAGGCAAAGGCCGCCAAGATTGCCCGCAAGGTCAAGCGTAGCCGCATGTGAAGTGTCGCGCCGAAGGACTTTTGTGCCTTCGGCGAGGATATTTAAGCTCGGAAGATGGGAAAAGCGCCGTGCGTTGCGCGGTTAAATCTTGGCGGCGAATTCAGCCAGCACCTGTTCATAGACGGCGCGTTTGAACGGCACGATCCCTGCGACCAGATCGGCTGGTGGTACCCATTTCCATGCGGAAAATTCAGGGTGCGCGGTTTGCAGATTGATCTGGCTGTCCTGCCCGTGAAACCGCATCAGGAACCATTTCTGTTCCTGCCCGCGATAGCGCCCTTTCCAGATATGCGGCACCAATGCGACAGGCAGGTCATAGGGGATCAGCCCTGCTGTTTCCGCCTCGATGCTGACAAGGTTCGGGGTGATGCCGGTTTCTTCTTCCAGTTCACGCAGGGCGGCGGTGCGGGTATTTTCGCCCGGATCAACGCCGCCTTGGGGCATTTGCCAGGCGTCAGTGTCACGGTCGAGCCGCTGGCCGACAAAGACATGGCCGCGCGGATTGATCAGCATGACGCCGACGCAGGGCCGATAGGGAAGATTGGCGATTTCGTCGATGGTCATGAAAGGGCCTTGGTGTTTCATGGGCTGCTCCTGTTTCTTTGACCACAGATAGCCACAAGGTCCAGCGGTTATGCGATAACAAGCCGTGTTTCGTGCCGGATACGGGCCGCGATCCACCGCAGATGGGCGCGGTCGAGCCCGATGCAGCCCGCCGTGGGCCGCCCTGGCCCCCGCCATTGGTGAATGAAAATAGCAGACCCCCGCCCCTTGACCGCATAGGGCCAGTTCCAGTCGGTCAGGATAATAAGGTCATATATCGGATCGGCGCGGCGCAACCGTTCATGGCGATAGGGATGTGGCGCGCGCACCATCATGTTGTAATCGGGGTCGCGGATATCGTCAGACCACAGATCAAAGGGCTTAATCGGCAGCGCCCAATCCGCAGGCCGCGCCATCCGGTCGGACCGGTAGAGCATGCCGACAAGGCGGTGCGTGCCGATGGGGGTCGCGCCATCGCCTTCTTTCTTGCGCTTCACGACGCCCCCGCGCCCAATCGTGCAGGGAAAGCGACGGTTCAGGAACCGCAGGTGGGTGGGGGTCAGGACAAGGTCGGTGGGTTTCATGGGGTGAGGGATAGCGGGCGGCGGCGAGGGTGTCAGTAGAAATGTGCTGTTGACGTGAGGCTGCTTTGAACCCTTAGCCGTCGGTTGAGTTCACAGAAATTTCTCGCCCCAGCCAATCCAGATACCCGCTGATCGCAGCCTCGTCCCTTTTGCAATAGGACCATTTCAAATGCTTTTGCACCGTGATGAAACCTGCCTGCCTGAGAATGTCCAGATGCCTGCTGGCGGTGGGTTGAGCGATGGCAAGCGCTTCGGCAATCAGCGTCATGCACACGCCGAACTTCACCGGGTCAGCAGACCACTGCTGGGCGAAATGCTTTTGGGGGTCCGCCAACAGCTGAAGGACTCTCAGTCGCTGCTCACTGGCTATCGCTTTGATTTGTGTTGATCTGTCCATGCCTGTCATCATATCGTCATTTAGCTAAATGACAATGTGATTCGCTGCAATGCTGGACCTTCCGAATACCGCGATCATCGAAGGCAATGCCGTCCGTTGGGGCCGGATCGGGAAAGGGCCGCCGCTCGTCGCCATCCATGGCACCCCGTTTTCTTCCCAGGTCTGGCGCCGGATTGTGCCGCATTTTGCCGACCGCAGAACGGTCTACTACTTTGATTTGGTTGGCTATGGCCTGTCCGAGATGCGCGAGGGGCAGGATGTCTCTCTCGCCGCGCAGAACAAAGTTCTTGCTGCCCTGTTCGCGGAATGGGGGCTCGAACGCCCGGATGTTCTGGCGCATGACTTCGGCGGGGCGACTGCATTGCGCGCCTATTATCTGAATGGCCTGCGCTACCGCACTCTGACGATCTTCGATGCGGTTGCCTTTGCGCCTTGGGGTTCGCAGTTCGTCCAGCATGTGCGCAGGCATGAAGCGGCGTTCCGCGGGATGCCGGACTATATGCACAAAGCGCTGTTGCGCGCCTATTTGCAGACGGCAGCACATAATCCGTTGTCGGAAGAGGCCCTGACCATCTACAGCGCGCCGTGGCTTGGGTCGGTAGGTCAGCCAGCGTTTTACAGGCAGATTGCCCAGATGGACCAACGTTATACGGATGAAGTCGAAGCGCGGTATAGTCGTATGGAATGTCCCGTCACCGTTCTTTGGGGGCAGAAGGACGATTGGATTCCCTATGTAAAAGGCGAGGCTCTTGCCGGGTTGATCTCGGATCAATCGCTGATCCCGATCCCTAACGCCGGGCATCTGGTGCAGGAGGATTGCCCGGAAGTCCTCGTCGCGGCGGTGCTTAAAAGCTTCGGCGGCACCTGATCGTCGGCTTCGTCCCGCAAAGCGGACACACCACCCTTACAACAAATGCCCCGACTTCGCGGCCTTCGTTGCAAGGTATCCGTGGTTATGACGGTTCTCGCCCACTTTCAGCGGAACACGTTCGACGACTGCGATCCCGCAGCTTTCCATCCGCGCAACCTTGGCGGGGTTGTTCGTCAGCAGGCGCACTGACGCAAAGCCCATCATTTTCAAAATCTCCGCGCCGATGCGGAAATCGCGTTCATCGTCCTCGAATCCCAGACGGTGATTCGCCTCGACCGTGTCGAACCCCTGATCCTGCAAGGAATAGGCGCGCATCTTGTTGGCCAGCCCGATCCCGCGCCCTTCCTGATTAAGATAAAGCAGCACGCCTGCCCGTTCGGCCCCCATCTGCGCCAGCGCACCGCGCAATTGCGGGCCGCAGTCGCATTTCAGCGACCCCAGCAGATCGCCGGTGAAACAGGCCGAATGCAGCCGCGACAGCACGGGCTGCGACCGGTCGGGCTGGCCAATTTCGACGGCGTAATGTTCCTCGGCCCCGTCGTCGGGACGGAAGATATGCAACCGGCCCGCCTCTGACACCTCCAGCGGCAGGCGGGCGCTGATGACGGGGCGCAGCGGGCTGAGCGTCAGGTCAAGGGCAGCAGCACCCGGGATCAGGGTCAGGTCATGCGCTTTGGCGAAACCTTGGGCATCATCAATCGCCAGCACCAAAGCGGCCGGCAACAACCGTGCAGCCTTGGTCAGCGCAATTGCCGCGCGGTGCAAGTCAGCATTGCCATCGCGGATGCTGCGCAGCGGCCCTTTCATCGGGGCGCGCAGGTCATCGGCGGGGTCGGCGACGGACCGGACCCACGACAGGCCCACATCCAGCGGCAGTTCAATCCGCGCCAGATCACCGTCATAGGCGCGGGCTTTGAGCGTTTGCGCCCGCCAGCTTGTGATTGCCAGCACAGGCGCACCGCCCAAGGTGCGCAGATGCGCCAGCCGGTCGGCATCCAGCGTTTCCGCCGCCAGCATGACAGCCCCGCCATCCAGCACCACAGGCACACCCATGCGCAGATCGGCCCGCGCGCGCGCCAGCCGTTCGGTGATATCGGGGGAAAATCCTGTCATCGGGCACCTGTCAATTGTTTCACCTGATAGCCCGTTTTCGCGCAAAGTGAAACAAAACCCCGCCTGATGACACGTCCGTGTGAACCATCGGCGGGAAATCTTGTTTGATCCGTATCTGTTCACAAATCGATGATGTAATGATGGAGACTGTCATGGCCCAACTCAAAAAGATTCTGCTGGTGGACGACGATGACGACCTGCGCGAGGCGCTGGGCGAACAATTGTTGATGACCGAAGATTTCGACGTGTTCGAAGCGGATGACGGGGCCAGCGCCATCGTCAAGACCAAGGAAGGTCTGTACGACCTGATGATCCTTGATGTCGGCCTGCCCGACACCGATGGCCGCGAATTGTGCCGCCGTCTGCGCAAGCAGGGCGTCAAATGCCCGATCATCATGTTGACTGCACAGGACAGCGATGCCGATACGATCCTTGGGCTTGATGCAGGTGCCAATGATTACGTCAGCAAACCGTTCAAGTTCCCCGTGCTTCTGGCGCGGATCCGCAGCCAGCTGCGCACGCATGAACAATCCGAGGATGCGATTTTCCAGCTTGGGCCCTATACGTTCAAGCCCGCGCAAAAGATGCTGATCACCGAGGATGACAAAAAGGTCCGCCTGACCGAGAAAGAGACAAATATCCTCAAATATCTCTACCGCGCGACCGACGGCGTGGTTGCCCGCGACGTGCTGCTGCACGAGGTTTGGGGGTATAACGCGGGTGTCACAACACATACACTCGAGACGCATATCTACCGCTTGCGCCAAAAGATCGAACCCGATCCGTCCAATGCGCGTTTGCTGGTGACGGAACAAGGTGGCTACAGGCTCGTTTCATAAGGACCCCGCCGGTGATCGGGTTATATCACCAACCTCCCTGTTGGACTTGCCCGGGCCTTGTGCCCGGGCGTTTTTTTCAACGTCACAAACAGACAGGATCATATGATGAAAACCGCACAAGACTATCTTGACGAAGCCAATGCCGTCGTCACCCGCATCGACAGCAAGGATGCCATCGCGAAACATGCCGAAGGCGCTGGCGTCTTTATCGACGTGCGTGACAGCAGCGACATCGCCAATTCGGGCACGATCAAAGGCGCAGAACGCGTGGCGCGCGGCTTTATCGAATTTGCCGCCGATCCGACGTCAAAGTTTCACAAGCCGTTCTTTGACAAGGACAAGACTTATTACCTTGTCTGCGGTCTGGGCGGACAGGCGGCCCTTGCTGGCAAGACCCTGAAAGACATGGGTTATCCCAATGTCATCAACGTTGGCGGCATCGGCGACTGGAAACAGGCAGGTGGCCCCGTCGAGGATTAAGCCAGCGCCTGATCCCAGTCAGCAATCAGGTCATCGATATGTTCGATGCCCACGCTGACGCGGATCAGATTTTCCGGAATACCGGTATGCGGTTCGATCGTGTGCCGGTGTTCCACCAGACTTTCGACGCCGCCCAGTGACGTGGCCCGCAGGAACAATTCCAGCTTGCCCGTCACCCGCAGCGCATCCGCGCGCCCGCCTTTGACCAGCACCGACAAGAGGCTGCCGAACCCGCCCTGCATCTGGCGCAAGGCAATGTCATGGCCTTGGTGGTGCGGCAGACCCGGATAAAACACATCCGCGACCGCATCATGCGCCATCAGGTGCTGTGCCAGCGCCAGCGCGTTCTGCGACATCCGTTCCACCCGCAAAGGCAGCGTGCGCATGGCGCGGGTCAGTAGCCACGCCTCGAACGGGCCAAGGATCGCGCCGGCCATCTTGCGGTCGGCCTTGATCGCCTGCCAGACCGCCGTTTCGGGCGCGGCGGTGGATAGAACCCCTGCCAGTACATCGGAATGGCCGTTGATCGCCTTGGTCGCGGAATGCATCACGATATCGGCCCCATGATCCAGCGCACGGGTCAGGACCGGCGTGGCGGCGGTGCCATCGACCAGTAGTACACCTTTGGTCGCGGCCTTGACGGCGGCGATATCGACGGTCAGCAGCCACGGGTTCGACGGCGTTTCGATCAGCACCAGATCGGCGGGTTGCGTCTGGCAGGTCGGGATCAGATCGGCGGCGTGAGCTTCGATCAGCGTAATCTCGCGCCGCGCGCAGAAGTCGCGCACCCAGGCGGTCGTGCCCCAATAGATGCCCGACTGGACAATCGCTGTCGCGCGGTTCGGCAGCGCGCGAAACACGGCGGCAATCGCGGCCATGCCAGATGGAAACAACAGCGTATCTTGTGCATTTTCCAGCGCGCGGATCACCGCCTCGGCCTGGCGCATATTGTCGGAATTGTCGCGCGAATAGATATTGTCAGGGCGGATCAGCACATAATTCTCATCACGCAGAAAGGTGGTGGACGGCTGTAAGGCAGGGACGACGCCGCCTGATTGCGGGTCAAGCGCGCCTGCGGCATGGGCGGCGATGGTGGCGGGGTGCAATGGCTTTTTCATGCCGCTATCTGGCGGAAAGACATGGCCCAGCACAAGGGGCGTCAGCCGACAAAATCATCCCGACCATAGCCCTGCAGATACAGCAGCGCCGTCAGATCACCATGGTTGATACGGATATCGCATTGCGCCTGCACGGCGGGTTTCGCATGCAGTGCCACGCCTGTCCCGGCACGCCCCAGCATGCCCAGATCATTGGCCCCGTCGCCCACCGCCAGCACGTCAGCCGCGGTGATGCCCAGCCGGGCGGTGATGTCCTCCAGCGCCGCGACCTTGGCCGCCTTGCCCAGTATAGGGCGCGCCACGTCACCCGTCAGCCTGCCATCCGCCACCAACAGCGTATTGGCGCGGTTTTCGTCGAAACCCAAGGCAGCCGCAACCTGCGCGGTAAAGGCCGTGAACCCGCCCGACACCAGCGCGGCATAGGCACCCTGCGCCTTCATCGTGGCGACCAGCACAGCCCCGCCCGGCATATAGGTGATCCGGCTGGCCAGCACCTGCGCGATCACCCCCTCTGGCAGATCGCGCAGCAGGCCGACGCGTTCCAGCAAAGCAGCCTCGAAATCCAGCTCGCCGTTCATGGCGCGCGCGGTGATGCCTGCGACATGCGCGCCGACACCTGCCTCATCGGCCAGCTCGTCGATACATTCCTGCTGGATCATCGTGCTGTCCATATCGGCCAGCAGCATCTTTTTGCAGCGATTGGCGGCAGGCTGGATCACCAGATCGACACCGTGACCTTGCAGGTCTGCCCAGATATCCCAGCGGTTGGAGGGTATGACAGGAATGGCGAATTCGGCAGCCTCGTCAGGGGCCAGCCAGAGCGCGTCACCACCGCCCCATGCATTGCGCAGCGTCTCGACCAGCGCCGGGTCAAGACCACGGCTTACGGGATTGGTCAGCAAGGTTGCGGTGAACATGATCTTGTCCTTTGTGGCGTCGTTTCCGATCGGCGGCAGCAATGTCGCAAAAAGCGGGTCAAGCGGCGGTCTAGCTGCATTTTCCGGATTGTGAAAGTCCGCGGCGCACTCTATCTGCGGCGGTGGGACACCCTTCCCCAACGAAGGGCGATTATCTGAGAGGATACCAGAAATGGTTACGACCAAACCGGCATCGCGGCCGGCCAACCCGCGTTTTTCGTCCGGCCCCTGTGCCAAACCCCCCGTCTGGAAACTGGATGCTTTGCGCGACGCCCCTTTGGGCCGGTCGCACCGTGCCAGCATCGGCAAGTCAAAACTGGCCGAGGCGATTGACCTGACCCGTGATATCCTTGGCGTGCCTGCCGATTACCGCATCGGGATCGTGCCAGCATCGGACACCGGTGCCTATGAAATGGCGATGTGGTCACTGCTCGGCGAACGCCATGTCGAAATGGTCGCTTGGGAAAGCTTTGGCGCTGGCTGGGTTACGGATGCAATCAAACAACTGAAAATCCCCGCCACTGTGCATGAAGCGCCTTACGGCGAAATCGTCGATATGGCGGCGCTGAACTACGACCATGACGTCTGTTTCACTTGGAACGGTACGACATCCGGCGTGCGAATGCCGCATGGCGATATGATCCCCGGCGACCGTGCGGGTCTGACGCTTTGCGACGCGACATCCGCCGCTTTTGCGCAGGATTTGCCCTGGGACAAGCTCGATGTCACCACCTTCAGCTGGCAAAAGGTGATGGGCGGCGAAGGCGCGCATGGCATGCTGATCCTGAGCCCGCGCGCGGTGGAACGGCTGGAAAGCTATACCCCCGCTTGGCCGCTGCCCAAGATTTTCCGCCTGACCTCCAAGGGCAAGCTGATCGAAGGCATTTTCAAAGGCGAGACAATCAATACCCCGTCGATGCTCGCAGTCGAGGATTACCTTGTCGCGCTGAAATGGGGCCGGTCCATCGGCGGGCTTGATGCGCTGATGCACCGCGCCAATGCCAATGCGCGGGCGATCTGGAATTTCTGTGCCGATCATTCCTGGATCGACAATCTGGCCGTCGATCCGGCGACGCGGTCGAACACATCTGTTTGCCTGAAATTCACCGATCCCCGCATCAGTGATGGCGAAGCCTTTGCCAAGGCTGTGGCCAAAAGGCTGGAGGCAGAGAACATCGCGCTGGATATCGGAGCCTACCGTGACGCGCCTGCCGGTCTGCGGATATGGTGCGGGGCCACGGTGGAAACATCGGATATCGAGGCGATGCTGCCTTGGCTGGACTGGGCCTATCAAACCGAGATTTCACACCAATGAACCCGTCCCGGGCTTGATCCGGGACCTCCACCAGAGGCCCCAGATCACGTCCGGGGCGCGGATACCCATTTTTTCAAGGAGCGCCCATCATGGCACCCAAAGTACTCATCTCCGACGAACTTTCCGAAGCTGCCGTGCAGATCTTCAAAGACCGCGGCATCGACGTGGATTTCCAGCCCAACCTTGGCAAAGACAAGGAAAAGCTGCTGGAAATCATCGGCAATTATGACGGTCTGGCGATCCGGTCCGCGACCAAGGCCACCGAAAAGATCATCGCCGCTGCCACCAACCTCAAGGTCATTGGCCGTGCCGGTATCGGTGTCGATAATGTCGATATTCCCGCCGCGTCGAAAAAGGGCATCATCGTGATGAACACGCCTTTCGGCAATTCGATCACGACCGCCGAACATGCGATTTCTCTGATGATGGCCGTCGCGCGGCAAATCCCCGAGGCGAACGCATCGACCCATGCCGGCAAATGGGAAAAATCTCGTTTCATGGGCGTGGAACTGACAGCCAAGACGCTGGGCGTCATCGGCGCAGGCAATATCGGGTCCATCGTGATCGACCGCGCGCTGGGTCTGCGAATGAAGGTTGTCGCCTATGACCCCTTCCTGTCCGAAGACCGCGCCACCGAACTGGGCGTCGAAAAAGTCGAACTGGACGATCTGCTGGCGCGGGCCGATTTCATCACCATGCATGTGCCGCTGACCGAGCAGACCAAGAATATCCTGTCGCGCGACAACATCGCCAAGCTGAAACAGGGCGTGCGCATCGTCAACTGCGCCCGCGGCGGTCTGGTGGATGAAGAGGCGCTGGCCGATGCGCTGAAGGCTGGCCATGTCGCCGGTGCCGCGTTTGACGTGTTCGCCGTGGAACCCGCCACCGACAGCCCGCTGTTCAACCTGCCCAATGTTGTCGTCACCCCGCATCTTGGGGCCGCGACCACCGAGGCGCAGGAAAACGTGGCCTTGCAGGTCGCCGAACAGATGTCGGATTATCTGCTGACGGGGGCTGTTAGCAACGCGCTGAATATGCCGTCGGTCACGGCAGAAGAAGCCAAGATCATGGGGCCGTGGATCAAACTGTCCGGGCACTTGGGCAATTTCATCGGCCAGATGACGGATGAGCCGATCATCGCCATCAATATCCTGTTCGATGGCACGGCTTCTGAAATGAACCTCAAGGCGCTGACCGCTTCGTCCGTTGCGGGCATCATGAAGGCGACAAACCCCGACGTGAACATGGTTTCCGCCCCCGTGATCGCCAAGGAACGTGGGGTCAAGATTTCGACCACCAAGCAGGATCAATCCGGCGCGTTTGAAGGCTACATCAAGGTCACCGTCGTCACCGAAAGCCGTGAACGGTCCATCGCGGGGACCGTGTTCAACGACGGCAAGCCACGGTTCATCCAGATCAAGGGCATCAACATCGATGCCGAGGTGGGTGAAAACATGGTCTACACCACAAACAATGACGTGCCGGGCATTATTGGGGTGTTGGGCAGCATTCTGGGTGCGAACAACGTCAACATCGCCAACTTTACCCTTGGCCGCGCCGAGGCGAAAGGCGAGGCGATTGCGCTGCTCTATCTCGACGAGCCTCTGCCTGCCAAGGCAATTGCCGAGCTGGAAGGCACCGGCAAGTTCAAGCAGGTCAAACCCCTGCGGTTCGAAATCTGATTGACGGGGGCGCGCGGTATTGCGCGCCCCTGACACCGCGGCACCTGCAGCAAAGGCAGGCGAACCGTGTTGGTAGAATGGCGTGTCGCCTTACATGCAGGCCCCAAACAACGCACGGGTATTTTCGCGCGTCATTTCGACAGGATTGCCACCGCAAGACGGGTCAAGCAGCGCCATTTCGGTCAATTCGTCCAGCCTTGCCGCTGCGACACCCAGTGCAGTCAGGTTTGCGGGAATCGATAGGCTGGCGCGTAAGTCCATCACATGCGCATAGAACCCGTCAAATCCGCCCGCGATGCCAAGATAAGCGGCGGCTCGGTCGATCCGAACCTCGATCTCGGCACGGTTGAAATCCAGCACCATCGGCATGACAACAGCGTTCGTCGTGCCGTGATGGGTGTTGTAGACTGCGCCGATCGGGTGGCTCAGGCTGTGGATCGCGCCCAGCCCTTTCTGAAACGCAACAGCGCCCATCGCGGCTGCCGACATCATGTTGGCCCGTGCGTTCAGGTCATCTGGAACGGCATAGGCACGCGGCAGGTTTTCTAGCACCAGTCGCATACCTTCCAAGGCAATCCCTTGGCTCATCGGGTGATAATGCGGGCTGCAATAAGCCTCCAGACAATGCGCAAGCGCGTCCATGCCGGTACCCGCCGTAATAAAGGCGGGCATGCCGACGGTGAGTGCGGGATCGCACAACGTGACCACCGGCATCAGCTTGGGGTGAAAGATGATCTTTTTGCGGTGTGTGGCGCTGTCGGTCAGCACACCGGCGCGCCCAACCTCTGATCCGGTGCCTGCGGTCGTGGGAACGGCGATGATCGGGGCGATGGTGGTCGGGATTGGCGCGGGTCCACCAATCGTCAATATCTTCCAGATCCCAGACGCTGACGGGTTGGTCCACCATCAGCGCGATCATTTTACCAAGGTCCAGCGCCGACCCACCGCCAAAGGCCACCACACCGTCATGGTCACCCGCGCGGTAGACGGTCAGGCCGGCCTGCATGTTCGCTTCGGTCGGGTTGGCATCCACTTCGGAAAACACCGCACGGCCCAACCCTGCCGCGTCGAGCAGGTCCAGTGCCTGTGCCGTGATCGGCAGGCTGGCCAGTGCCTTGTCAGTGACCAGCAAAGGCCGTGTGATACCTGCGCCTTTGCACAGCGCAGGCAGTTCGGAAATCCGGCCTACCCCGAATTTGATCGTGGTCGGATAGCTCCAGTTTGCAGTCAATGTCATGTGTTAGGCCTTTTTCAGGTGGTATGATTTGGCGCGGGTCAGCGCCAGATAGCCAAGGGCGGATAGGGCCGCACCGCGTCCGGTATCCTTGCAGCCAGTCCAGCAAAGCGCCGGGTCCAGATAATCGCAGCGGTTCATGAGCACGGTACCGGTCTGGATTTGGTCACCGATCCTACGGGCGGCGGCTGCGTCATGGGTCCAGATTGATGCGGTCAGACCATAGGCGCAATCGTTCATCAGGCGGATCGCTTCGGCATCATCCTTGACGGGCATAATACCTACGACGGGGCCGAAACTTTCCTCGCGCATCACGCGCATGTCATGGGTGACATGGGTCAGGATTTGAGGGGCAAGATATGCGCCGCCATCGTCGGCTGGAAATTCGGATGTGTTGATCAGGGCATGCGCACCTGCGGCCACTGCCTCGGCCACTTGGTCGCGTACGAGGGCGGCAAAGCGTTTGTGCGCCATCGGCCCCATCGTCGTGTCGGGGTCCAGCGGGTTGCCAAGGCGCTGGGCGCGCACCCAGACGACGGCCTTTTCGACGAAAGCATCATACAGGCTTTCATGCACATAAATCCGTTCGATCCCACAGCAGCATTGTCCGGAATTGAACATCGCCCCGTCCATCAGGCCGTCAACAGCGGCATCCAGATCCGCGTCTGCGCGGACATAACCGGGGTCTTTGCCACCCAGTTCGAGACCCGTACCGCTAAATGTGCCAGCGGCGGCCTTTTCAATCGCGCGCCCACCACCGACAGAGCCGGTGAAGTTGATGAAATCGAAGGCGCGCGCGCCGATCAGCGCCTCAGTGGTGGCGTGATCGAGCACGACATTCTGGAACACATCCTGTGGCACGCCCGCCGCATGAAACGCCTGCGCCAGACGTTCGCCAGCCAACAGGGTCTGGCTGGCATGTTTCAGCACCACCGCATTGCCCGCGATCAGGGCCGGAACAATGGTATTAACGGCAGTCAGAAACGGATAGTTCCATGGCGCAATAACGAACACCACGCCTTGGGCCTGGCGCGCAATCAAGCGGGTGAATTTGTCACTGTCTTCGACCAGGTCGTCAGCCAGTACATCCGACGCGATGCCCGCCATATAAGCCGCACGTTCGCGCACCCCGCCAAATTCGCCGCCATAGCGCACCGGGCGGCCCATCTGCCATGCAAGCTCTGGGACGATTTCAGCAGCCATCCCCTCGAGCGCGGTAATTCCCGCCATCACGGTGGCGATCCGCGTGTCCAAAGGCAGCCCGGCCCAAGCGCCTTGCGCCTTGCGCGCGCGCGCGACCGCGGCTTGCGCATCGGCCAAGGGCAGTATCGGGCGTTCGGCATAGACCGACCCGTCCACGGGTGAAACCAAACTGATCGTTGTCATCAAATCTCCTGTATGTGTTCAGGGTCGGGGCCTAGCCCTAGCCCCGCTCCAGTAACCGCTGTCGTTCGAAATCGGTGACGACGCGGTCATGTTCTTCAATCTCCCACCTTGCGGCGCGGGTGTAATGGTCCACGACATCATCGCCGAAGGCCGCACGCAGCATGGCGGACCCCTCCAGCAAGTCGGCAGAGCAGCGCAAGGTTTTCGGTATCTCGCGCGCAGTCGCATTGCTATAGTTGTCGCCCTGCATTTCGGGCTCAAGCTCCATCTTGCCTTCAATCCCCGCCAGCCCTGCCGCCAGCAAGGCCGCACAGGCCAGATAGGGGTTCAGATCAGCGCCCCCGATCCGGCATTCGACGCGCACAGCCTTGGTGCCGTCGCCACAAACGCGGAAACCGGCGGTGCGGTTATCCAGCGACCAGACCGCTTTCGTCGGAGCAAACATGCCCACACAAAACCGCTTATAGCTGTTCACATAAGGCGCCAGCAGCGCGGTTATCTCGCGCGCATGCGCCAGCTGGCCTGCCATGTAGTGCCGCATCAGCGCCGACATGCCGTAGTCGGCATCTTTGTCGAGAAAGGCAGGCGCACCGTCCAACGTCCAGAGCGATTGATGGACATGGCTCGATGATCCCGCGCGCCGGTGGTCGTATTTCGCCATGAAGGTCACGGATTTCCCCAGACCATGTGCAATTTCCTTGGTCGCCTGCTTCGTGATGACATGGAAATCCGCTGTCGTGACCATCCGATCATAGCGGATGTTGATTTCTTCCTGGCCTGCTTCTGCCTCTCCCTTCGAATTCTCGACGGGGATGCCTGCGCCATAAAGCCCGTTGCGCAAGGCACGCATCAGCGGTTCTTCCTTGGTGGTCTGGAACAGGTGGTAATCTTCGTTATAGGCGGACACGGGCGTCAGGTGATCGGTGCCGCCATCGCGCAGGGCGTCATAGCTTTGTTCGAAAATATAGAATTCCAGTTCCGTCGCAGCCATCGGCTGATAGCCCAGCGCCTGTGCACGGGCGACTTGCCGTTTCAGGATCGCGCGGGGGGAAATGGCGATTTCCTGATGCGTGTGATGGTCCAGCATGTCGCACAGCACCAGTGCCGTGCCGACCAGCCATGGCACACGGCGCAGGGTGGAAAGATCAGGCTTCATCACATAATCGCCATAGCCCTTTGCCCAAGAGGTCGAGGCATAGCCTGCCACTGTCACCATCTCCATGTCAGTGGCAAACAGGTAGTTGCAGCAATGGGTTTCTTGATAGCCCGAATCCAGAAAATGCGCGGCATGGAACCGCTTGCCAACAAGACGGCCCTGCATATCGGGTGCAGCAACCATGACGGTGTCAATCTCGCCCGCGTCAAAGGCTACGCGTAAATCATCCAGCGTCATCAGTCCCGCCATGGTCATTGCCCCTTTATTCTATGCTTAAAATGGGGATGGGGGCGAACCCCCATCCCGTTGGATTACGAATACCGATACGGCCGTCCGGCCTGATCCATCGCGGCATTATAGTTGCGGAAAATGTCGACCACCTTGGCTTTGGTTTCCGATTCCGCTGCGATTTCTTCCCAGAATGCACGCGCCGCAGTCTCGACCGTGGCCCATTCAGCGTCGGGAATGGATGTCAGTTCCAGCTTCTTGCTTTCTGTACGCAGACGGGCTTCGCCTGCCCAGTACCAATGCTGGCGATAGTAATGCGATTGTTCGAAACAGGTGGTCATCAGAACCTGCAGATGCGGCGGCAATTCGTTCCAGCGTTCCATGTTGGAAAAGAAATGCCCGATCCACGCGCCCGAAATGTTATTGGTCAAGAAATGTGATGTGACATCGGCCCAGCCAACCTCGTGCGCTTCAGTGATGCCGCACCATGCCACGCCGTCGATTTCGCGGGTTTGCAGCGCGATTTCAACGTCTTCCCACGGCACAGTGACCGGCACGACGCCGAATTGCGACAAGAACCGACCAGCTGTTGGGAAGGTGAATACACGCTTGCCCTGCAAGTCCGCCAGCGATGTGATCGGCGTTGACGTGATGAAATGGCAAGGGTCCCATGATCCGGCAGAGATGTGTTTCACGCCGACCTTGGCATATTCTTCGCCCCAGATTTCATTCAGGCCCCAATTGTTAAACAAGGCCGGCACATCAAGGCTGTAACGGCTGGCAAACGGGAAATAACCGCCGAACACCGTGACTTCGGTGGGCGACGCCATGCTGTCATCATCCGATTGCACAGCGTCGATTGTGCCGCGCTGCATGGCCTGAAACAACTCACCAGTGGGAACGAGCTGGTCAGCATAGAACAGGTCGATCTGCATTTCATCGCCCGCGATGGCATTGAACATGTCAATCGCGGGTTTTGCCACCTGCGCGCCCAGCGATGCGCCGGCGTAGGTTTGCATCCGCCAGCGAATGGTGGATTGCGCGTGAACCGCAGGGGCGGCTAACGCAGCGGCACCGCCAAGGGCACCTGTCGTCAGGAACTTACGTCTCGTCGTGGTCATGATCTTTCCTTCCGGTTGGGGTGAAAATCCGGCGGGTTGGCCCGCTCTTCGTCGTAATTCAGGGAAACAGAACGCTGGGCAGCCATAGCGCGATCTGTGGAAACGCCATCACAAGGCCCAGCCCAATGATCATCACGCCCACAAAGGGAATGATGGAGCGGTAGATCTCGGTCAGGGTAACCTCGTTAGGGGCCATGGCGCGCATCAGAAACAAATTATAGCCAAAGGGTGGCGTCATATAGGCAATCTGGCAGGTGATCGTGTACAGCACGCCGTACCAAATCAGGTTGAACTCTAGCATCTGCACGATCGGCACATAAAGCGGCGCGACAATCACCAGCATCGCGGTATCGTCCAGAAACATTCCCATCAGCAAGAACGACACCTGCATCAGGATCAGGATTTCCCAACGGCCAAGCCCCAGATTATCCATGAATAATTGCCGTACGAAATCCACCGCGCGCAGCCCGTCAAAGACAGCGCCAAAGGCCAGCGCGGCAAGGATGATCCACAAAAACATGCACGAAATCGCCAGCGTTTTCTTTGTGCAAGTTTCCAGTATCGCCCAAGTCATGCGTCCCTTGGCAACGCTCACGGCCAGGGCTGAAATCGCGCCGACGACAGCGCTTTCGACTAGACGTGTATAGCCCAGCACAAACGGCACCATCATCACCGCGAAAATGGCCAATGGCATCAGCCCCGACAACAGCAGCATGTATTTTTCGCGCTTGGTGACCTGCGCCAATTCCTCTGGGTCAATCGCGGGGCCAAGGGCAGGGTTCATCCGGCAACGCAGCCAGATATAGAGGATGAACAAAACCGCGAGCATCAGCCCCGGCACCAGTCCCGCCGCCCAAAGATGCGTCACCGGCTGGCGTGCGATCATCGCATAAAGCACCAGCACCACCGATGGTGGCACCAGAATCCCAAGGCTCGACCCCGCCTGAATGACGCCCGTCACCATCAATTTATCATAATTCCGCTTGAGCAGTTCGGGCAGCGCAATCGTGGCGCCAATCGCCATGCCAGCCACGCTAAGCCCGTTCATCGCGGAAATCAGCACCATCAGCAGGATCGTCCCTATCGCAAGCCCCCCCGGCACAGGGCCGAACCAGACATGGAACATCCGGTAAAGATCATCAGCCAGTTTGCTTTCAGACAACACATAGCCCATGAAAATGAACATCGGCAGGGTCATCAGCGGGAACCAGTTCATCAGCTTGATGGTCTGTGCAAAGGCCAGATCATGTCCGCCGCGATCACCCCAAAGCCAGACCGCCGCAACGACAGCAACAAAGCCGATGACACCGAACATCCGCTGCCCCGTCAGCATCACGGCCAGCATTGACCCGAACATCAATGCGGCAATCATTTCATAGGGCATTGGTGTCACGCTCCGCGATTTTGATGCCCCGCAGGGTGGCGATATCCCGGATCAGAAAGGCGCTGCATTGCAGGATCATCAGGACGATGCCGAAACACATGATGATCTTGATCGGTGCCATATAAGGCTGCCACAATCCGCGCCGCCGTTCACCGTATTCCAGCGCAAATTGCGTGCTTTCGATCCCGCCCCAAAGCAAAACACCCAGATAGGCGATCAAGGTAAAAATCGTGATACAATCCACCGCCGCCTTGGTCTTGTCTGACCAACGGTCATACAGAAGGTCCATCCGCACGGCTGACCCCATCTGCAATGAATAGGCCCCGCCCAGCATGAAATACCCCATCAGCAGAAACTGCGCCATTTCATCGGTCCAGATCTGTGGCGAAAACCCCGCACGCGCCACAGCGCCCCAAGCCAGCACACCCATCAGCGCAAACAGGCTCCACATCGCAAGCCGCCCCACGCGATAATTCAGCGCCTCGACCATATGCAGATAGGTCATCACAAAACGGGGCATGGCATGCTCGTCACCTGTTTGATTGCACGGGTCAGCACACGGACCAAACGTGTGGCAATTTCCATCTGTGCCTTTGGCGTCGCGATCAGGTCATTGCGCAGTTCCAGCATCACATTTTCCAGCCCATAAGGCAGCGCATGCAAGCGCAAGGTATGCGTGACATGATCTGCCGCAGAATACGGTGCGTTCAATACGGTCAACAGGCCCAGATCATCAGCCTCTGCAACAATCTGCCGCGCCAGCGCCGGCAGATCATCGTGGATCACCCCGCATTCGACATCGCGTGGAACGCCGTGCCATGTCGGTGAAAATGAATGGATCGTCACAACAACAGGCCGCTTGCCCAGCGCGAGCGCGCGGGCAATACGGGCACGAACAAGGTTATGAAATGGCAGATACACGCTCTCCATCCGCGCCAGCCTTTCGCCGACTGTGATGCTCTCGTTCATCACAACAGGGTAAAGCTCGGACTGGGTCGGGCACGCATCAGAGCGGTCGGGGCTACGATTTAAATCAAAGATCAGTCGCGACAATGGCGCATGGACCAGTTCGGCACCTCCATGATCGCGCGCCAGCAGCGGGCCCAGCGCGCGGGCCAAACCCAATGCGCCCAGATCACTGGCCGCATGTGATGCCAACAAGTCAGGCGCAGCATCCACCCATGGCACAACAACATCATTGGATGCGTGTTCGCAAATCAGGATCACGTAAGGCACGGTTTCAGCCTGATCGCCGGATTGATCCCAGCTGATCACACTGCCCGCCCAATCTGGTCCTGATCCTGTCATCGTCTGCATCCCCGGCAGGCTGAAAACTGCGTTACGTCAAGGCTGCACCGCCTTGCATTTTTGTGTCAAGTTAATTTCCTTTCTTTCTTTTTTGAAACAAACGTTTCAGATTAGCGATGACGACAGGAAGAATCGCATGACCCAGTTTCAAACTCTCGAAGACCAGTTGCGCGCTGCCATGCCTGCCATGACCCGTGCCGAACGCCGATTGGCCAGCCATATGCTGGGGAACTTTCCCTTGTCGGTGCTGGGCACAGTGGCGACTATTGCGCAGGATGCGGGCGTCTCTGCCCCGACAGTCGTGCGGTTTGTGCGCAAGATCGGGTTTTCCGGCTACCCCGAGTTTCGCGCGCAACTGCACGAAGAAATGGGCGAACGACTGGCGTCGCCAATCACAAAGCACGAAAAATGGGCAGATAGGTTGGAAATTGACCATCCGCTGAACCGCTTTGCCCTGCGTGTGATCGAGAATCTACGGCAAACGCTCAGCCAGCAAGACCTGCGGACCTTTGATGCCGTGCGTGACCTTTTGGCGGATAAATCGCGCTCGGTTTACCTTATCGGGGGGCGGTTGACGCGGTCTATCGCCGAATATTTTACAACAGCCCTGCATGTGATGCGATCTGATGTGACACTCCTGTCCAGCCAACCCAATACATGGCCGCCTGCGTTGCTGGATATGTCAGCTGGTGACGTGCTGGTCGTGTTTGATATCCGTAGATATGAACCATCGGTGCAACAATTTGCGGAACTGGCACATGCCCAGCAGATGGAAGTCGTGCTGTTTACAGATCAATGGGTTTCACCGACTGCAGGCGTGGCACGTCATATCTTAACATCGCAGATCGAAGTGCCATCTGCATGGGACACGATTGTTCCGCTCATCGCGCTTGTCGAGTCCATGTTGTCAGCGCTTCAGGACGCCAACTGGCAAGACACCCGAGAACGGCTGGAACGCATGGAAAGGTTCTACGAAGAAATGCTGTTGTTCAAAAGGATGCGTTGACCTGCCAAGCAACACAAACAGCCACGGCACAGGTTCAGGCGCGTTTCACATCAGCCAAGATGCCACCGACAAACTAGGTGACGGTCTGCATTTGCCATCGGCGGATTGGTTTGCTGGCAGTTCTGGCACTGCGCCATTTTCGTGATGGGCATCAAACCTCCATCAGGTGTCAACAAGCATCCTCACTGCATTTGTAGGTGGATTTGGCAAGCCATTCAGGGTTGATCTCGGCCCCCCAGCCAGGCGCATCGCTCACCACGACTTGGCCAGACGTGACCTTGTAAGGATCGTTGAGGAACAAGTCGCGCTGCCATGGATAGTAATCATCACCTTCGATCGAAAATTCCAGATAACGCCCAGGATTGGGGACCGCGCGCAAAAGATGCATGGTAAAAAGGGTGACCAACGACAGATTGGCGGCATGCGGCGTGCAGGGCAGCCCCGCTGCATGGCCCATGCGGGCCACCTCCATGCTACGGATCATGCCCCCCAGATACAAAATGTCAGGCTGTATGATGTCCACAGCACGCATGGCGACGATGCGCTTCCACTGCTGGATATCCCAGTCTTGTTCGCCACCGGCCACGTCGATTGACAGCGCACGAGTAACCTCGGCGGTCTGCTCCAGCTCCCAATAGGGACAAGGCTCCTCGAAGTGTTCGTATCCATTGGCCTGCAGCATACCGCCAACCGCGATCGCGCGTGATGGACCAAAGCCCGAGTTGCCATCAACCAGCAACGCCGCATTCGGCCCCATGGCCTTTCGGATGGCAGGAATAATCGCTTCGGTGCGTCCCTCCCATTCATCTCTATCCTGCCCGCATTCCGCGCCCACGCGCACCTTGAAGGCATCAAACCCAAACTCGTCACGAAGTTTCTGTAGCCGCGCCGCCTCGTCCTCTGGCGTGATATCGCGCCGCATCGAGGACGCGTAGGCGCGCACTGGACCAGCCGACCCGCCGAGCAGCTCTGCGACTGGCTTACCCACGGCTTTGCCGCGCCAGTCCCAGACAGCCGTGTCCAGTCCGGCCATCGCCCGGCGCAAATAGGTGCCGGGAAACTTGTGCTCTCGGAGCGGAATCTCGGCGATCACATCCTCAAGCGCATCCATACCGCGCCCCAAAGCCCAAGGTGCCACCTGCCGATGCAGGATCTCGCATGTCAGGTCGCTACTGTAGGTGGACACTTGTCCCCAGCCGGTCGAGTTGTCCTCGGCCGTGACCCGCACAAAACCAATCAGCGGCGTGCAAAAGGTCTCGATCCGGCGAATCCGCGGGCCGCTATCGTGTTTGCCGCGATCACTTGAAACCGGCACTGCGCCGGACATCGAATAGGGCGTGCTCATGCATCCTCCAAAATAAGCGCCGCTGCGCGATGCGCCAGCATCATGGTCGGGGCATTGGTGTTGCCCGAAGTCAGATTCGGAAATACCGAGGCATCAATGACCCGCAATCCCTGTACCCCGTGTACCTGTAGCTGTGGGTTGACGACCGAGGACTGCGCATTTTGCCCCATACGGCAGGTGCCAACCGGATGGAAAACGGTGCCAGAGCGTTCGCGGAAATCAGCCAGAATCTGGTCGTCGTCCATGACCCGCAAATCCGGGCCCATCGCGGTTTCCACCAAGCCCTGCAAAGCGCTGGTTTCAATCAACCGCTGACACAGGCGGCCGCCTGCCACAACCAGCGCCCTGTCTTCACTGGTCGCCAATGAGTTAGGCTGGATCCGCGGCGCTGCCATCGGATCCGCAGAGCTGATGTCAATGCGACCACGGCTGGTGGGGCGAGACGGCTGAAAGCCGATGATAAAGCCCGCGAACGGATCTGGCTGAATGACACTGCGCTTGCCATGCGGCGTTGTCGTATAAGTGACAGGGTTAAAGTATAGCTGCTGATCCGGCCCGAGCAGATCCGGCGACGAGCGGAAATACCCGCCGCACTGGTTCACAGATAGCGCCAGCGGCCCGCGCCGTGTCAGCGCATATTGCAGCGCCGCCCACAGCTTGCCAGTCAATGGCCGCAGGATATTGTTCAATGTTGGTTCTGTGGCCCTGAAATAATAGTTTATTCCCAGATGGTCCTGCAAGTTGCCACCGACATGCGGCGCATCACACAGCGGCGTGATCCCATGCGACTTGAGCAGCTCAGCAGGGCCAATACCCGACAGCTGAAGCAACCGCGGCGAAGTCACCGCCCCCGCGGAAAGGATAATCTCGCGGCCCGCGCGAAAGGTCAGCTTGCGCCCGCCCTTGTTCACTTGCACTGCGGCAGCCCGCAGGCCCTCAAAGACGATCCGTTCCGCGATAACGCCAGTCATCAGGGTGACATTTGGTCGCTTCAGAGCGGGTTTCAGAAAGGCCCGCGCGGAATGCATGCGACGCCCCTTGCTCGTGTTGATCAAATACACCCCCGCGCCCTCGCACGCACTACCATTGATATTGTTGGTGCGTGGCAGTCCCAGTTCTTCTGCCGCAGCAAAGAAATGCCGGTTCACGGGGTGGATCTGGTCCGAAACATCCTGGACATGTAGCGGCCCACGGCCTTGGCGGTCGCCGCGAGTTCCGCGCCGGGTTTCCATCGCCTCATAGGTCTGCTGCACGGTGTCCCAGCCCCAGCCGGCCGCCCCGCCCGCCGCCCAATCATCAAAGTCCTGCGGCAATCCGCGCGCGTAGACCAGCGCATTAATGGCCCCAGACCCACCCACCACCTTGCCGCGCGGCCAATAGCCCCGGCGCCCGGCCAGCGCATCCTCTGGTTCGGTCTGGTATTTCCAGTTTACCCGAGAATCGTAAAAGGTTTTGCCATACCCAAGTGGCAAGGCGATCCACGGCGACCAACCGCGCCCACCGGCCTCAAGCAAAAGCACCTTGTGGCGTCCGGATTCGCTCAGCCGCTCGGCCAGCACGCAGCCTGCAGAACCTGCCCCCACGATGATATAATCGAAGTCTTCCATTCAATCCCCCCTCCAAATCTCGCGGTGGTTTTGGCACGCCGAGTTGACATCTTGTAAACAAATAACTGCCTGATAAGAGCCTGAAATAAAGCGCAATGTCGACGCTCTGCATGAATGTCATTTCTGACTTGCACTGGTTGGCGTGGACCTGTCACGTTTTGGTGCCGCCCACAGTGCTCGTTTAGGTCACAGCCGCACCGAACTCCGCAAGGATCAGCGCCAAAACAGCAATGATCCCTCGTGACTGCCCCAAGTCGCAGCCACCTTGTGAATTATCGGTATGAGCGCATTCGAGTTTTCAACCACGCAGCGCACCGAACAGTTACCGACGACAAACGACCACATCAGCGCCCCGAAAGCGATCCAGATCAGGACGAGTGGAACCTTCTCGGTCGCGTCAGCAGTTTGCATCCAGCGCGTATTGTGCAGGGACGCACCGACGACTGGAACCACGCTTAGAAAAATGGCAACAAAGAGCGCAAGCGTCACCGCAAAATGACCAGTTTCAGGTATCGAAGTATCCGCTCGGTATCGCCGCTGCGCGCTAGGATAATTCCCGTTTGCAAATGATAACGCTGCAACGCGAGCATCCGGCGACCGATCAGATTCGTTTTTTGCATGTAATAACAACGGTCATCGACGCGCCCCGTAAAAGCGTAACAGAACCCTTTCCAATTCGCGGCGTCATGTTATCATTCAAGAAACTGAATATGAGGGACGCCATGAATTTTTCCAGACGCCAGGTGATAAAAGGGGCCTCATGGGCGGGGCTGTCACTTGCTTTGCCTCCAATGGCTTGGGCGCAATCGACACTTGAAATGGGCACAATCCGGTTGGACACGCTCAGTGATGGAAATCTTGTGCTGCCAAAGACCTTTTCACTGGGTGAAACGCCACCTGACGGCGCCGAGGCGATTCTGAAATCCTACGGCATAACAGGCGATACCTTTACGCCTGATTGCAATGTCACACTGCTGCGAAACGGTGACCGGACGGTGTTGTTCGACGCGGGCGCCGGTCAGGAGTTCATGCCGAGCGCAGGTAAATTGCTGGATGCTTTGGATGCCCTAGGCGTTGACCCGTCCGATGTGACCGATGTTGCGTTTACCCATGCGCATCCGGATCATCTTTGGGGTGTGCTGGACGATTTTGGCGATCTGATCTTTCCCGATGCGGCCTACCACATCGGGCGATCCGAGTGGGATTACTGGACTGACCCCAATACAGTTTCTACGATTGACCAAGGCCGTGTCACATTCGCGGTCGGTGCCAAAAACCGCCTCGAGCTACTGAGCGACCAGATTGTTTTTTTTGATGATGATCAGGAAATCATGCCCGGTGTCCTGTCACGTCTGACTCCTGGACATACGCCCGGCCACATGTCGTTTGAGGTTCAGATGGGCAGTGAAAGCGTGATGATCGTCGGCGATAGTATCGTCAATCATCACCTTGCCTTCGCGCAGCCCACCTGGCTGTCAAGCTCTGACCAGAACGCCCAACTTGCCGCTGAAACCCGTGCTGCACTGTTGGATCAGCTGAGCCAATCACAGATGCGCCTGATCGGCTTCCATTTGCCTGGTGGTGGATTGGGTCGCGCAGAACGTCGGGGCGATGGATACTATTTTGTAGAAGAACAAGCATGATCCGGCTTGCGACCCTGCTGACGGCTGTTTGCGCCTCGCCTGCCATAGCGAACGAAAGCATCGCCGACCAATATCCTGGATCCGCTCTTTATAGTGCGCCAGTCGAATTTATCCCCGGCGTTTACAGTGCCATTGGCGCAACCGCACCACCAACATATGAAAATAGTGGTCATAACAACAACCTCAGTTTCATTATCACCGGTGACGGTGTTGTCGTTGTGAACGGTGGTGGCGCTTACGTTTTGGCCAAAGCCTTGCACGATGAAATCAAGGCACTGACCGATCAGCCTGTCGTTTTGGTGGTGAATGAAAACGGGCAAGGCCATGCCATGCTTGGCAATTCCTATTGGGTCGAGCAGGATGTTCCGATCATTGCCCATGAAGATGCGGCAACAGAATTCGACGTGCGTGGCTTCCGTATTCTCGAGGGTATGCAACAGCTTAATCGTGAAAAAGCCGAAGGCACCTTTTTGCAGGGCCCGACCGAGACATTTACCGATGAGTATATTCTGGAGCTTGGCGACTTTCGTATCGAGGTCCGCTATCTTGGCCCATCCCACAGTGCGGGCGACGTGGTTGTCTGGCTACCGAACCAAAGCCTCGTGATCGCGGGCGACATGGCGTTCCATGAACGTATGCTGCCAATCTTCGAGGACACCTATACATTGGACTGGCTAGAAACCTGGGACAACGAGTTCGAAGCATTGCGCGCAACCTATGTGATCCCCGGTCATGGCCACCCTACGAACATGGACCAAGTCAGACGCTATACGAAAGGCTATCTGGAATATCTGCGGGCGGAAGTAAGCGTGCTTCTAGACAACGGTGGCGGCTTGGCAGAGGCCTATTACCTGGACCAGTCACCCTATGCGCATCTTGATACATTTGAGGAGCTTGCCACGAAGAATGCTGGCCGCGTCTTTGAGCAAATGGAGTTCGAATAGCTTTCATCCAGAATCGGAAAGAGTAACCGCCCGATTACGACCGCGGTCCGTTTTCCTTGACACGGGCGATGACATCGGGGTCTTCGACGAAGTATTCGAGGAAGCGGAGCCAATCCTTTTGTGATTGGCGCGCATCGCGGAGCATGTCTTTCAGCTCTTCGATGCCATCGTCAGTCAGGGCCGTGATGGATTCGTCGTCCCCAGTATAGACGCTGACGATGGCCCCATAGCTGAGGTTGTCGTCATTTTCGATGATGGCTTCCAGCATCTCGAGATCTTCGTTGAGCAGTTCCGCAACATATTTGATTGTACAGACAGAGGTCACGGTAGCCACTATGCCGCCTGCTCTTGTGGGGCTGCTTTTGGTGCCCAGTTCCATGGCAATAGTTCATCGAGGCGCGGGTTCATGTGATCGTTGATGCGGTCCAGGATGTCGGCCAGATAGGCCTGCGGATCCAGACCATTCATCTTTGCTGTCTCGATGATGGTCATCGCCCGTGCGAGCGTTTCACCTCCTGCATCAGAGCCCGCAAATAACCAATTGCGTCTGCCTACCCCAATTGGCCGCAGTGCGCGTTCAGCCGCATTGTTATCAATTGCGACACGACCGTCCTCCAAAAACAACGTAAAAGATTCCCACCGGCTGAGGCCATACCGGAAAGCTTTGGCCAGATCACCCTTGCCGGGAATGCGTGTCAGCTGTTTGTCAGCCCAGACCCGGAAGGCCTCAACCTTGGCTTTGCTTTTATCTTGGCGCACGGCTTTACGGACTGCAGCAGGCTGGCCGTTGATCTTGCGCTCGATATCATAAAGCGCCCCAATCCGATCCAGCGCCTCGCGCGCGATTTCAGATTGCGTCGACGTCCACACATCATGAAAGTCGCGCCGCAGATGCGCCCAACACGCGGCCTCCTGGAACTGCCTCTTGCCGTCCAGATCAGGCGTATAGAGCTTGGTATACCCTTTGTAGCCATCAGCTTGCAGAATGCCGCTGGCTTTCTGCAAGTGCGACAGCACATGTTCTTCCTTCCAATCCGGTGCAAACTGATAGACGGCACCAGGTGGCGCAGCTCCCGCCCATGGGCGCTGATCACGCACATAAGCCCAGATCCGGCCCTTCTTCACACCTTTACCTAACCCCTTGTCGCGGCGACTGCGGTCGAGAACGCGGATCGGGGTGTCGTCGGCATGCAGCAGATCACTGGTCATGACCGCAGCTTCAATCCTTTGGATGAGTGGGGCCAAAGTCTGCATGGCCCGACCACACCAATCCACCATGGTTGTATCAGGGATATCCGCCCCCATCCGGGCGAAGATTTCATGCAACCGGTATAAGGGGAGATGATCATCGAACTTGGAGACCAGAATGAAGGCCAACAAGCTCGGGCCCGCCATGCTGCGCGGAATAGGCCTGCTGGGCGCAGGTTCCTGAACAATCTTTTCGCACCGCCGGCAGGATTTCTTAATCCGGACAATCTCGATGACCTTCAGCTGTGCTGCGATCATATCAAGCAATTCACTGACGTCCTCGCCCACGATACGCAGTTGGCCACCACAATCCGGGCAGTCATGCCCGGGATCAAGTTCACGGCGCTCACGTGGCGTGCCGGGCGACACCTTCGGGCGGCGACGTTGCTTTGGTTCTGCTGGTGATGTGTCTGTCTGGTCTTCAGCGCCGGGCGCTTCGTCTTCATCTGGTGAGGTATCATCAGCTTCAGCCAGAGCGACCTTGAGGTCTTCAAGTGCGAGCTCCAGCTGTTCGATTTCGCGCTCGATCTTTTCCGAGCTGGACCCGAACTTCTGTTTCTTGAGTTTGGCAATACGCATGCGCAGAGCCTGAACCAGAAGATCATGCGCACGCAATGTGGCCAGGATCTTCCCGTTTTCTGCCTGTAAAGACGCGATCATCGCCTTCAAAGCGGCGGGGTCATTTGGCAAAGATGCAGCGTGTTCAGACATGGCAATTTATACCCTAGGCCAAGCCTGAACACCATTAAAAACAGGTGTTTACGACCAAATAAATCACCCCACACGGGCCGGCGGCGCACCCCAATCTGGACGTCGCCAGTCCATACCTTCCCACAACATAGCCATTTGCGCAGAGGTTAATCGCGCGCTTCCAGATAATGCCGACGGCCATGGGAAACGGCCTCGGTCAAGGACTTTGTAATAAAGACAAAACCCCTGCCCATCCCAAAACAGCAACTTTACTCTATCCCCACGCCGACCACGGAACGCAAAGACTGCCCCACTCGTTGGGCGCTGTCGCAACACATCCTGTGCAATCGCCGCCAAACCCGCGATGCCTTTGCGCATATCCGTGTGGCCACAAGCCAGATAAACACGAACACCAACTCCAGGGCCAATCATGACGCTTCAACCGCGTTCATCAGCCGTACCAGTGCCGCCACATTCACGTCAGCGACCACACGCAAGCTGCGCCCATTGCGCAAAACCACCTCGATATGATCTTCATGAACACGCATTCGGCGCAGAGCTATGCGTCCGCTGAAACGGTCCCGTCTCCAAAAACTCAACAGGCAAGAACATCGTCTCAGCGGCTAGGTGGCAATAGACCCTTACTCTTCAGCTCGTGACGCCACGCGTAAACCTGCTGTCGCTTTAAATCGTGACGCTGGGCCACTTGCGTTACCGTCGCCCCACCAACACCAACAGAATTTACGATCGCGAGCTTCTCGTCATCACTCCAACGACGTCGACGCTCAAGTCCAAGAATTTCTCCGCGCATGCCACCTCCTCCAACATCAGTGACGTCAGTAAGGACGTCATTACTGACGATCTCTTAACACTCACGATACCCGAAATCAGCAGGCAAGGTCCCAATCGGGCGGTTTCGGAAAAGAGTAGCGCGGTAAACGATATGTGGCCATTGGACCAACCGCGTACAGAACCACCGTGCCAAACCCCAAAGGGAGTTCCGTGCTCTTCACACGTCGCATCAGGATATCCATCAACGCGCCAGTGAATGTCACAGTGAAAATAGCGACAACGTTCAAGGAATTCGCTGCGCCCGCCAGAAATGTTCAGCGCGACGCAAGGCGTTCGCGGTCAGGTGCCCGCACGCCACGCAGGGCTGATGATGCGCAAAATGCGCAAACGAAACCTGTCACAAAAGCGCACAGGTATAAAGGAAGATGCACCTACTGGGCGGCCATTGGCATGCGCGCGAGCTGACATTGGGTCCATAGCGTCTCTAGCGCGCGGACCAAATGGTCGATGTCTGCTGCCGAATGAACGGGTGACGGTGTGATCCGCAAACGCTCTGTTCCCTTCGGAACGGTCGGATAGTGGTAACCGCCCGGTGGGACCGCCTGCTGAGTGTGTTTCGCGCATGCTAGGAGACGTCCAGTAATGAGCGTCGTGTGACGTCTCTAACATTGTGGGGGTGGCATGCGCGGTGAAATTCTTGGACTTGAGCGTCGACGTCGATGGAGCGATGACGAGAAGCTCGCGATCGTAAATTCTGTTGGTGTTGGTGGGGCGACGGTGACGCAAGTTGCACAGCGTCACGATTTGAAGCGACAGCAGGTTTACGCGTGGCGTCACGAGCTGAAGAGTAAGGGTCTATTGCCACCGGCCGCTGAGACGATGTTCTTGCCTGTTGAGTTTTTGGAGACGGGACCGTTTCAGCGGACGCATAGCTCTGCGCCGAATGCGGTTCATGAAGATCATATCGAGGTGGTTTTGCGCAATGGGCGCAGCTTGCGTGTGGTCGCTGACGTGAATGTGGCGGCACTGGTACGGCTGATGAACGCGGTTGAAGCGTCATGATTGGCCCTGGAGTTGGTGTTCGTGTTTATCTGGCTTGTGGCCACACGGATATGCGCAAAGGCATCGCGGGTTTGGCGGCGATTGCACAGGATGTGTTGCGACAGCGCCCAACGAGTGGGGCAGTCTTTGCGTTCCGTGGTCGGCGTGGGGATAGAGTAAAGTTGCTGTTTTGGGATGGGCAGGGGTTTTGTCTTTATTACAAAGTCCTTGACCGAGGCCGTTTCCATGGCCGTCGGCATTATCTGGAAGCGCGCGATTAACCTCTGCGCAAATGGCTATGTTGTGGGAAGGTATGGACTGGCGACGTCCAGATTGGGGTGCGCCGCCGGCCCGTGTGGGGTGATTTATTTGGTCGTAAACACCTGTTTTTAATGGTGTTCAGGCTTGGCCTAGGGTATAAATTGCCATGTCTGAACACACTGCATCTTTGCCAAATGACCCCGCCGCTTTGAAGGCGATGATCGCGTCTTTACAGGCAGAAAACGGGAAGATCCTGGCCACATTGCGTGCGCATGATCTTCTGGTTCAGGCTCTGCGCATGCGTATTGCCAAACTCAAGAAACAGAAGTTCGGGTCCAGCTCGGAAAAGATCGAGCGCGAAATCGAACAGCTGGAGCTCGCACTTGAAGACCTCAAGGTCGCTCTGGCTGAAGCTGATGATACCTCACCAGATGAAGACGAAGCGCCTGACGCTGAAGACCAGACAGACACATCACCAGCAGAACCAAAGCAACGTCGCCGCCCGAAGGTGTCGCCCGGCACGCCACGTGAGCGCCGTGAACTTGATCCCGGTCATGACTGCCCGGATTGTGGTGGCCAACTGCGTATCGTGGGCGAGGACGTCAGTGAATTGCTTGATATGATCGCAGCACAGCTGAAGGTCATCGAGATTGTCCGGATTAAGAAATCCTGCCGGCGGTGCGAAAAGATTGTTCAGGAACCTGCGCCCAGCAGGCCTATTCCGCGCAGCATGGCGGGCCCGAGCTTGTTGGCCTTCATTCTGGTCTCCAAGTTCGACGATCATTTGCCTTTATACCGGTTGCATGAAATCTTCGCCCGGATGGGGGCGGATATCCCCTGATACCAGGGCGATTCAGAGAACGGCTCACTTTGAGTTCTGGGTCAAGATTTTGAGGGCTCTATTTCGATCATTCTGGACAATTTCTATGGCTTTCGTGGGTGAGGTGTTGATGCGTTTGAGCACTGTCCTGGCGGCACTGAGCAACGTGAAGATATTCCTGGGGGCATTGTCTTTTCGGTTTGTGTAGCCATCCTCTCCGAGGCAGACGTCCTTGTCGCGGTGCATGATCTCGATCTGCCAATGCGCGCGGTTGAGGCACAGAAGGGTTTCGGGTCGTGGTGCATTGAGGCTGCTGATCAGATAGGTGGTCTCGACCTCGGTTTTCATGATACGTCCAGCTCTGACATGGTCACGCTTGCGGGTGACGCAGGCAATGCTGCGCAGTGTTGGCCACGCGGCGCGCATGGGCTCGGAGAGTGCCTTTGCGGGCAAGAGGGCGATGGAGCGCTGATCGATACGGCCATGTCCAGCATCGGGTGGAGCACGCCATGGCTCAGGGGGAAAAAGCGGGGTCTCTAAACGCCGTTTCGATTTCTTCCAGAAGGTCCTTTTGGTTTCGCTTGACGGGTAACAGATAATCCCCGCCCTTGTTGGCAATCTTCGAAGTGATTGTTTTTTGACAGAATATCGCATCTCCAGTCACCACCTTCCCGGTCAGGTCGAGCTTATCTAACAAGCGCAGCGCATCGGGGATTTCCAGTCCCTTGCCGCGCGATGACGCGTGTCCAAGCGATTGCTCCAACAGAACACAAAAGGCCGAAAGAACATGCTCGGCGCGACCCTCTGCATCCTTACTACCGCGCAAAGTCTTACCGTCTATCGCGATCTGGCGTGGATCCAGATCTGCGCTCAAGCCGCCCGTTCGCAAAGCCGTGACCGTGCTGAAGACCGCCGCCATTGCGTCGGGATCCAGCATGCGTAGCGTTTCTGTCAAAGTTGCATGGCATGGCGACGCACGGTCGGGGCGAAAGCCAAGACGGGTGAGTTGTCGACGCGTTAGGCTCCGCCCCAGCCGAAACGCAGCCGCCATTCCTTGCCGACCGCTGAGCATCGACAAGAGTATTAGACCCAGAAGGGCCTCAAGTGGATGTTGCCGCCCTTTCCGACCACGCGGATCAGGAACATTGCGTAATACCTTTCGAACCAAAACCATCACGACCACCTCGATTTGACCAATATGCCTCATTGAGTCAGCCAAATGACTGCAGCGCAACAGTTTTTAGGCGTCAATTAAATTGCTGGTGAACGCACTGTTGGCTGGAGACAATCAACACAAATCTGATCATCTTTTTTTTCCTGCCTAGCGATCAAACAGCGGAAACTATGTGCGCAGTTCCACGATATTCAGAGGCACTGGTCGCCTCTTAGAATAACAATAATGAATAATGCGGACGCCGCCAGTTCACGAGGTGGCCTGACGTGCGAGACGTGTGAACCCGCACTGAGGTCCAAAGGAACCGGTTCCCCCTTGGGAACCAAACCTCCCCCGGCTAACGCTGGACCGGTCTTCCCGCGAGATCGTCTGCCACGATCTGGCAAGGGCGGAGCCTTGCCGGGTCGCTTGCTTGGACGCCGCGATCCGTGGGCATGCGCAGACCTCGGACGGTTGGGGCCGGCGACCGGACAGTTCCGACTGTCGGGGAGTTTTACCTCCGCCGCGTCCTGGGCGCCGAACATCGATCGGTGGTCTCTCGCGGATCCAATCGAGCGGGGTGACCTGCCTACCGCGCCGGACCAGCAGCAATTTCGCCTCGTCCGGACGCAGTCGCTCGACTATCCTCGATCTCATCGCGGCAATGAGGCGGGCGCTGCCGGCTTCGGTGCCGTCTATCGGTGCCATCGACCCCCCTGCCTCCGACGGAGATGTCGGGGTTGGTGAAATTTTCGCGTGGATCGAAGCGACACCACGCCAGCCACATGCCATCCCGGGCGGGTATCCGGGTTCATCCTCCTGGCCTTGGCCCGCCTTAAGTCGTCCTCAGAGGGCGTCCCAGAGCACGAACGCTTCTCCCCGCCCTGCAGTCGCGGCTGGCCAAGGTGCTCATCTATGAGGCCGGATCTCAGCGCCTTTGAGGCAGGCCGATTGACACGGTCCGGATGATGGATCGACTGGCCGCTGTCTGGGCCGGATTGCCCCTCGCAAATGGCCTCCGTCTACCACGGATATGCCGGCAATCCAGGCGACCATTAGGCGTAACAGGCCCGAGAGCGTGCGGCATATTTGATCGTTTGATGGGACAAAAGGCGCTGGGCAGTCCAGCGCCTGAACAGCCGCGGCGTGGCGCACGGCGACGTTTTCGGCGTGGTGTACTGAAGCGCTCGGCCGTCGGAGACGCGTGTTCTGCGCTGAGTCGGATATTTTGGCCTGTTTGACTACCTCACCTCGGATCAGGCCATCGAAGACAGCATTATCGCCAATGAATACAGCTTCACTGAAACCGGACGGCGGTTCGGATGACAGCGTCTACTTCAAGAGGTGGCATCCGGGCTGGCTCGGATGTCAAGGGAAAGGGGTCTTCGGGTTTTGATGATCTTGGCATTGGGCCAAGAGCAAAACCTGAAGGAACCATGCCATGCATTTTCTGACCAAACAGATCACTGATCAACTCATCGCCAATGGCCGCCGTCAAGCTGATGTGCGCGGCACTGCAAACGAGATCGATTTCAAACCGGTCACCAAGCTGTTTAATCCCTGCGGCACGGGAACATGGCTTCTGACCGAACTTGATCCGGAGAATCCCACAATCGCTTTCGGGCTGTGTGATCTGGGGTATCCCGAGCTTGGATCCGTGTGTCTTGCCGAATTGGCCAGTGTCCGTCTGCCCTTTGGCTTGAAGATCGAACGGGACCGCTTCTTCGCCGCAACCAAGTCGATCTCCGTCTATGCCGACGAGGCCCGTGTCGCGGGCAGGATTGCAGCCTGATCAGGGTCTCAACCTACTGGCGCATTACCATAAGGGCGCGTCTACTGGTTGTCGTTGCCGCTCAAATCAACACACCGGAGACCACCGCATGTCTTATGAACGCGCCCTGAACCGGGCAAAATCCATCAACGCAAAAACCTTCCTGTCCATCGAACGGCTGCCGCATGGGCTTGGCTTTGTAGCCAGCTACGCAAACGACCAGTCACTACGCTGCGTGGGTCAGACAGTCATCCATCACGCCGATGGCCGTTACGGCATCGTCCTCGATCAAAACGGGTTTGTGGTCGCAGAGATGGAGGCGCGCGATCTGGTTCATGTCTGCGAGATTCTCCAGCTTGCTGGTGAAGTCGATTCATCGGTATTGTTGTTTGGGATTGACGCTTGGATATGATTGGACGGTGACGGTGGTTGACTTCAAGGGCGCACACTATCCAAAATCGGTGATCCTGTTTGCGGTGTTTTTCTACCTGCGCTACCCGGTGTCCTATCGTGACTTGGAGGAAATCATGCAGGAGCGTGGTGTCGATGTTGATCATGCAACGTTGAACCGCTGGGTGGTCAAATACTCCCCCGCAATTGCAGCCCAAGCCCAAAGGAAGAAGCGTCCGACAGCGAAATCGTGGCGCATGGACGAGACGTATATCAGGGTCAAGGGCAAGTGGATGTATCACTACCGCGCGGTGGATCGGAACGGCGAAACCCTTGATTTCATGCTCTCCGAGCGCCGCGACAAGCCGGCGGCGCGGCGTTTCTTCCAGCGCGCGATCGGCAATAATGGCGTCCCCGACCGCATCGTGATTGACAAAAGCGGCGCCAACCTGGCGGGGCTGGAGGCCGTGAATGTGATCCTGAAATTCACCGGAACAGGGCAGACCATCAAAATACTGCAGGTCAAATATCTGAACAATATCCTTGAGCAGGATCATCGGTTCATCAAGCGCATCACGGGGCGAATGCTCGGCTTCAAAGCGTTCCATTCCGCGTCCGCAACTCTTGAGGGGATCGAGGCCGCGCACATGATCCGCAAGGGGCAATTCGACAACAATGGACTGAACGCATTCCAGCAGTTTGCCCAGCTCGCAGCATAAGTGTGTCCAGCGCCAGCCTACACTCAACCTTCTCGAAAATTTGCGACCAGGAACCCTTCTGGGGGCGCTGTCGAAATACTGGGTTTCGTTCAATCCAGATGCGGCTATCTGCGAGCTACCATGGGCTTGTCCACCACACGTTGTCGCCTTCGCCGCGTGGGGGAACAGAGGGTCCGCGCCGATGGCTGCTGGGTCCACTCGTAACCCGCCCGGATTGGGACCGCCTGCTGAGTGTGTTTCGCGCATGCTAAGAGACGTCAGTAATGACGTCATTATTGACGTCTCTAACGTTGTGGGGGTGGCATGCGCGGTGAAATTCTTGGACTTGAGCGTCGACGTCGATGGAGCGATGACGAGAAGCTCGCGATCGTAAATTCTGTTGGTGTTGGTGGGGCGACGGTGACGCAAGTTGCACAGCGTCACGATTTGAAGCGACAGCAGGTTTACGCGTGGCGTCACGAGCTGAAGAGTAAGGGTCTATTGCCACCGGCCGCTGAGACGATGTTCTTGCCTGTTGAGTTTTTGGAGACGGGACCGTTTCAGCGGACGCATAGCTTCTGCGCCGAATGCGGTTCATGAAGATCATATCGAGGTGGTTTTGCGCAATGGGCGCAGCTTGCGTGTGGTCGCTGACGTGAATGTGGCGGCACTGGTACGGCTGATGAACGCGGTTGAAGCGTCATGATTGGCCCTGGAGTTGGTGTTCGTGTTTATCTGGCTTGTGGCCACACGGATATGCGCAAAGGCATCGCGGGTTTGGCGGCGATTGCACAGGATGTGTTGCGACAGCGCCCAACGAGTGGGGCAGTCTTTGCGTTCCGTGGTCGGCGTGGGGATAGAGTAAAGTTGCTGTTTTGGGATGGGCAGGGGTTTTGTCTTTATTACAAAGTCCTTGACCGAGGCCGTTTCCCATGGCCGTCGGCATTATCTGGAAGCGCGCGATTAACCTCTGCGCAAATGGCTATGTTGTGGGAAGGTATGGACTGGCGACGTCCAGATTGGGGTGCGCCGCCGGCCCGTGTGGGGTGATTTATTTGGTCGTAAACACCTGTTTTTAATGGTGTTCAGGCTTGGCCTAGGGTATAAATTGCCATGTCTGAACACACTGCATCTTTGCCAAATGACCCCGCCGCTTTGAAGGCGATGATCGCGTCTTTACAGGCAGAAAACGGGAAGATCCTGGCCACATTGCGTGCGCATGATCTTCTGGTTCAGGCTCTGCGCATGCGTATTGCCAAACTCAAGAAACAGAAGTTCGGGTCCAGCTCGGAAAGATCGAGCGCGAAATCGAACAGCTGGAGCTCGCGCTTGAAGACCTCAAGGTCGCTCTGGCTGAAGCTGATGATACCTCACCAGATGAAGACGAAGCGCCTGACGCTGGAAGACCAGACAGACACATCGCCAGCAGAACCAAAGCAACGTCGCCGCCCGAAGGTGTGCCCGGCA
>NZ_JAGYJK010000003.1 GCF_018402175.1 Yoonia sp.
CTTTTTCATCATGAAAAATAGGCTCCTGAGGTTGCGCCGCGGACCACAGGACAAACCGGTTTGAAAAATGTGTCGTTCAATCCATATCCTCGGACAGCAGCAGAGATGTTGCGCATGCCCGGCGTCAGGTCTGGGAGGATCGGCCCGCCGGGCATGCTTTGTTAAGATTTCGTGACCTCAGCATTCGATGCCAGCGGCAGGCTTGCAATCGGGGCCTGCCGGATCGGGCGGCGCAGGAAGGTTCTGCCGCTTAATCGGACAGAAAATGCGGCGACTGCACAATTTTTATGCTGCAATGCAGAAACAGGCCGCCAGATGGATGCGCGACTCGCTGTCTGCGGCTTGGTTGACGCAGCGTGGCGGGCCATCTATCGCTGGGCTTTCTGCGCAGCAAATGGGTTGATCCGATGCCATCATTCGAACGGTTCCTGTCAGTTTGGGTGGCGCTTGCGATCATTATCGGGATCGCGCTGGGACAAGTCGGCCCCGAGGTCGTCAGCTTTCTGGCATCGCTTTCATACGGATCGGTCAATTTCGTGGTCGCCGTCCTGATCTGGGCGATGGTCTATCCGATGATGGTGGCGGTCGATTTTGCATCATTGGCGCGGGTACATGAACGGCCCAAGGGCATGATCATCACGCTGGTGGTGAACTGGTTGATCAAGCCGTTCACGATGGCGCTGCTGGGTGTGGTGTTCTTCGACTATCTCTTTGCGCCATTCATCGACCCCGGCACATCGGGCCAATATATCGCGGGGCTGATTCTGCTGGGGGCGGCGCCTTGCACGGCAATGGTGTTTGTCTGGTCACAACTGACCAAGGGCGATCCGAATTACACACTAGCCCAAGTATCGCTGAACGACGCGATCATGGTCTTTGCCTATGCGCCCATCGTGGCGCTGCTATTGGGCGTGACCGATATCAGCGTGCCATGGGAAACGCTGGTGCTGTCGGTCGTCCTTTACGTCGTGATCCCGCTGGCGGCAGGTATCCTGACGCGGGTCTGGCTGACGCGCGGGCGCAGTGATGCGGAAAGTGTCGTCGCTGGCTTTACCGCCAAAGTGAAACCCTTTTCGATCATCGGCCTTTTGGCAACCGTCGTGTTGCTGTTTGGCTTTCAGGGCGAGGTGATCCTGTCACAGCCTTTCATCATCGCGCTGATCGCGGTGCCTTTGCTGATCCAGTCTTACGGCATGTTCGGTCTGGCCTATTGGGCGGCCAAGGCGTGGCGCGTGCCGCATAATGTGGCCGCCCCCTGCGCGTTGATCGGGACGTCGAATTTCTTTGAACTGGCCGTGGCGGTCGCCATCGGGCTTTTTGGCCTGAATTCCATCGCAGCACTTGTCACCGTCGTCGGTGTGCTGGTCGAAGTGCCGGTGATGCTGACCCTTGTCTGGTTCGCCAACCGCACGCGGCATTGGTTTGCTGCCTAGCGCGGCGCGCCGCCGATGGCCGCAGTCAAGCGGGCCGCAGCCTCTGTCACGGCATGGGCCAATGGGGCGATCTTGTCATCGGTGATGCGGCTGGTGGGGCCTGACACGGACAGACCCGCCACCGCGTCGCCCGACACGTCATGCACCGTCGCGGCGATGCAGCGCATGCCCAGATTGCGTTCTTCACCGTCAAAGGCATAACCGCGCGCGTGGGCCGCATGCAGATCGGCGATCATCGCATCAGGATCGGTCAGCGTATGTGGCGTGAATTGTTCCAGCTTGCCTGCCGCCAGAACCCGCCGCTGGCGCGCATCATCCATATGCGCCAGCAGCGCCTTGCCAATGCCGGACGCATGCATCGCCGACACCGTGCCGGGCGGAAAAAACGCGCGGATCGTCGCATGGGTTTCCACCTGCCCTAGAAACAGCACCTTGCCATCGCGTTCGATGCCCAGATTGGCAGTCTCTCCCGTCGCCTCCATCAGGTCGCGCATGATGGGGCGGGCGCGTTCGACAAGTGACGTGCGGCGCAGGAATTGCGATCCGGTCAAGAATGCGGCCGCCCCGATGGACCAGACCTGCGCCTGCCGGTCGAAATCGACAAAACCGCGTCCTTGGAACGTGGTCAGCACGCGATAGACCGTCGCGGGCGACTGGTGCAGGTTGGTGGCGATTTCCGACAGGGTGCCGCCCTGCATCTCGCCCAGCGCGATCAATACCTCCAGCGCGCGGTCCAGTGATTTGACCGTATTCTGCGCTGCCTTGTCGTCCCATGCCTTGGGGCGACCACGGGTTTTGCGGGTATCATGCTGCAAGTGCGAAACTTTCTGAAATGTATTTTCATCATATGAAAAACGTAACCTCATGGCAACGCTTGTTTTTCTACGAAACACGCGGCCAGACAGCCGTTTTTCAAAAAAATTGAGCCGCAGGGCAGGCTCTGCCACAAGCTAGGCAACCCTAATGGAGGATAGGCGATGAGCTTTCAGAATCCGGTTTTCATCCCCGGCCCGACAAACATGCCAGAATCGATCCGCAAGGCCTGCGACATGCCGACGATCGACCACCGGTCGCCCTTGTTCGGCCAGATCCTGCACCCTGCCCGCGCCAATGTGCAAAAGGTGCTGAAATCCGCGAATGCAGAAGTATTCATCTTTCCATCGACCGGCACTGGCGGCTGGGAAACGGCGATCACCAACACCCTGTCGGCCGGTGATACCGTGCTGGCCGCGCGCAATGGCATGTTCAGCCACCGCTGGATCGACATGTGCCAGCGGCACGGGCTGGATGTGCAGATCGTGGAAACCCCATGGGGTCACGGCCTGCCTGCCAACCGTTATGCAGAAGCGCTGGCTGCCGACAAGGGCCACAAGATCAAGGCCGTACTGGCTACGCACAATGAGACAGCGACTGGCGTCAAATCCGACATCGCCGCCGTGCGCGCCGCACTGGATGCGGCGGATCACCCCGCCCTTTTGTTCGTTGATGGGGTCAGTTCCATCGGGTCGATGGACTTCCGCTTTGACACCTGGGGCGTCGACATTGCCGTGACGGGCTCGCAAAAGGGGTTCATGCTGCCCGCGGGTCTGGCGATCCTTGGCTTCAGCGCCAAGGCGATGGCCGCGACCAAAACGGGCCGGCTGCCGCGCACGTTCTTTGACGTGAACGATATGGCCAAAGGCTATGACAACAGCGCCTTTCCCTATACCCCGCCCGTGGGCTTGATGAACGGCCTTCTGCTGGCCTCTGACATGCTGCTGCGCGAAGGGTTGGACAATGTCTTTGCCCGTCATACCCGGATCGCCAGCGGTATCCGTGCGGCAGTCCACGCGTGGGGGCTCGAATTATGCGCCGCGACACCAGATCTTTATTCCGACACTGTCAGCGCGATCAGAACGCCCGCAGGCTTCAACGCCACCGAAATCGTCAACCATGCCGCCAGCGCTTATGGTGTGGCCTTCGGGACGGGGCTGGGCGAAGTTGCAGGCAAGGTGTTCCGCATCGGCCATTTGGGCAGCATGACAGATGTGATGGCGCTGTCCGGTATCGCCACGGCGGAGATGTGCATGGTCGATCTGGGGCTGGATATCAAACTCGGCTCCGGCGTGGCGGCGGCGCAAGACCATTATCGCCGCACGACCGGGCAGGCTCTCAAGGACGCAGCGTGATGAAAGACCTCGATATGTATATCCCGACCTATGACGACGTGATCGCCGCGCACGACCGGATCGCACCCCATATCCACCGCACGCCGGTCCTGACATCCAGCTATCTGGACGATCTGATCGGCGCGCAACTGTTCTTCAAATGCGAGAATTTTCAAAAGGCCGGTGCGTTCAAGGTGCGCGGGGCGTCCAATGCGGTGTTCGGCCTGTCGGATGCCGATGCGGCCCGTGGCGTCTGCACCCATTCATCGGGCAACCACGCGCTGTCGTTGTCCTATGCTGCAGGCCGCAGGGGTATCCCCTGCCATGTCGTCATGCCGCGCACAGCACCTGACGCGAAAAAGGCTGCCGTGCGCGGCTATGGCGGGATCATCACCGAATGCGAGCCATCAACCACATCGCGCGAAGAGGTGTTCGCGCAGGTGCAGGCCCGCACGGGCGGCGATTTCGTGCATCCCTATAACGACCCCCGCGTGATTGCTGGGCAAGCCACTTGCAGCCGCGAATTCATGGAGCAGACCGACGGGCTGGACATGATGGTCGCCCCCATCGGCGGCGGTGGCATGATTTCCGGCACCTGCCTGACCCTGTCACATATCGCGCCCGAGGTGCAGATCATCGCGTCTGAACCCGAACAGGCCGATGACGCCTATCGCAGTTTCAAGGCAGGCCATATCATTGCCGACGATGCGCCAGTGACGGTTGCCGATGGTCTGAAAGTGCCGCTGAAAGACCTGACATGGCATTTCGTCAGCAACCATGTGACGGATATTTTCACCGCGACAGAGGCGGAAATCATCGCCGCGATGAAGCTGACCTGGGAACGCATGAAGATCGTGATCGAACCCAGCTGTGCTGTGCCTCTGGCCACGATCATCAAGAACCGCGATTTTTTCAAAGGCAAGCGCATTGGTGTCATCATCACTGGCGGCAATGTCGATCTGGATAAACTGCCTTGGATGCAAGGCGAAGGGAGCACCACATGAACGATATGAGCAGCCTGAAGAACCTTGATGTCGGCTATGACATCCCCGCCCTGCCCGGCATGGACGAAGCCGATATCCAGACCCCTTGTCTGGTCCTTGACCTGGACGCGCTGGAACGCAATATCAAGAAGATGGGCGATTTTGCCAAATCCCACGGCATGCGCCACCGTGTCCACGGCAAGATGCACAAATCCGTCGATGTCGCCTTGTTGCAGGAAAAACTGGGCGGGTCGGTCGGCGTCTGCTGCCAGAAAGTGTCCGAGGCCGAAGTCTTTGCCCGTGGTGGCATCAAGGATGTGCTGGTCAGCAACCAGGTCCGCCATCCCGCCAAGATCGACCGTCTCGCGCGAATTCCGAAGCTGGGTGCGCGCGCGATCTGCTGTGTGGATGACATTGCCAATATCGCCGATCTGTCGGCAGCGGCCCAGAAGCACGGCACACAAATCGAATGTCTGGTAGAAATCGACGTTGGCGCCGGCCGTTGCGGTGTCCAATATGGCGCACCGGTCGTTGTTCTGGCAAAGGCGATCAACGCTGCACCCGGCCTGAAATATGCGGGCATCCAAGCCTATCAGGGCGCGATGCAGCATCTGGACAGCTATGCCGAGCGACAGACCAAGACGCAAATAGCTATCGAACAGGTCCGCGAAACGCTGGATCTGCTGAAAGCCGAAGGCATCGAGTCCGATATCGTCGGCGGCGGCGGCACCGGGTCTTATTATTTCGAAAGCGCGTCAGGCGTGTTCAACGAATTGCAATGCGGGTCCTATGCCTTCATGGATGCCGACTATGGCCGCATCCTCGACAAGGATGGCAAGCGGATCGACAAGGGCGAATGGGAAAATGCGCTGTTCATCCTGACCTCGGTGATGAGCCACGCCAAGGCGGACAAGGCCATCGTCGATGCGGGTCTGAAGGTGCAATCCGTCGACAGCGGCCTGCCGCTGATCTATGGCCGCGATGATGTGACTTATGTCAAATGTTCGGATGAACACGGCGTTGTTGCCGACCCGGGCGGTGTGCTGAAGGTCAATGACAAGCTGAAACTGGTCCCCGGCCATTGCGACCCGACCTGCAACGTCCACGACTGGTATGTCGGTGTGCGCGGTGGCAAGGTCGAAGTCGTTTGGCCTGTTTCCGCGCGGGGGAAGGCCTACTAACGTAGGCCGCCTCCCGGCGGGGAGTATTTTTGGAAAAAAGAAGTCGGGGCCGCAACAGTGCCCCGGCGCATGAGGTGCAGGATGATCATCGTTCCCGAAAAAGAGATCGCAGGTCTGATGACCCGTGCGGATGCCTATCGCGCGGTGGAGCAGGTGTTCGCGTCCATGTCCAGCGGCCGCGCCTATAACTTCCCGGTGATACGGGAAGCGATCGGTCATGCCGATGCGCTCTACGGGTTCAAATCGGGGTTTGATCGTGACGGGTTGGCGCTTGGGCTGAAATCGGGCGGCTACTGGCCCGGGAACGAAGCAAATGGCCTGACCAACCACCAGTCCACCGTGTTTTTGTTCGATGCCGATACCGGCAAATGCCGCGCCATCGTGGGTGGCAATCTTTTGACCGCGCTGCGCACTGCGGCCGCATCGGCGGTGTCGATCAACCATCTGGCCCGCAAGGATGCAAGCGTGCTGGGCATGATCGGCGCGGGCCATCAATCGGTTTTCCAGCTGCGCGCCGCGGTGGAGCAGCGCAGTTTTGACAAGATCATCGGCTGGAACTACCACCCCGACATGCTCCAGCGTCTGGCAGCGGTCGCGGCAGAGCTTGGTATCCCCTTCGAGGCGGTCAGTCTTGCGCAGCTCGGGGCAGAGGCAGATGTCATCATCTCGATCACCTCGGCCTTTGCGCCATCACTGCTGGATGCCCATGTCCGCCCCGGCACGCATATCGCCTGTATGGGCACCGACACGAAGGGCAAACAGGAACTGGAAGCGGCGGTGCTTGCCCGCGCGACGGTCTTTACCGACGAGATTGCGCAAGCCGTGACCATCGGCGAGGCGCAGCATGCGATTGCAGCGGGCCTTATCACGCAGGATGCAATTCACGAGATGGGCGCGGTCGTCAACGGCACCCATCCGGGCCGGACCAGCGCCGACGAGATCACGGTTTTTGACGGCACCGGCGTCGGCTTGCAGGATCTGGCGGTGGCCTCTGCCGTGGTGGATCTGGCGGTGGCCAAAGGTGTGGCGACAATCGTCGAGTTCTAGGCGGTGATCCGGTAAGCTGTGGCGAAATGGTGTTCTTCCAGATTGGCCCCGTCGCCGATCCGGTCGATCACCGCGAACAGCCCCGGCCCGGACAGCGGCGTCAGCACACCATGCCATGTGCCACGGTGGAAGTTGATCCCTTCGCCCGGTGCCGTGACAAAAGCCTGCGGCACGAGGTCGTCGCCTGCCACCACCACCAGAAAGCTGTCCATGCTCATCGGGATAAAGGCCTGTGATCCAAGCGGGTGCCGTTCGATCAGGTCGATCTGATAGGGCAAGCGGCGCAACTCCGACCGGAACAAGCTGATGCCCACGCGCCCATCGCCCACATCCACCTGCGCGCGGTCGTGAAACCGCCCGCAAAGCCCTGCGTTGATGATCCGGTCAGGCGCACCGTCGCAATTCAGCACATCGCCGAAGGGGGCGAAGGCGGCGGCGGTCAGGGGACGCGCGCGGATATCTTTCATCGCGGCAACATCGCGCGCAGCCGGTGCAGCGCGATCCGTTCGACCTGACGGCACGCCTCGGCCAGTTCAGTCGCGCGGTCGTTCTGCAACCGCGCGGCAAAGGCCGCCATGATCCCCGCCTTGTCATGATCGCGCACCGCGATGATGAATGGAAAGCCGAACCGGTCCAGATAGGCCGCGTTCTGCGCCTGAAACGCCGCGCGTTCGGCATCTGTCAGCGCATCGAGCCCCGCACTTGCCTGTTCGGCCGTGCTGTCGGGGGTGAGCCGTTTGGCAGCGGCCAGTTTGCCCGCGAGATCAGGATGCGCGTTCAGCACGCCAAGCCGTGCATCATCCCCTGCCGACCGGAATACACGGCACAGCGCATTGTGCAGGCCAAGGGCCGTGTCATGCGCAGGCCCGAGTTCCAGCCCATGCGCGCCTGCGGCGATCCATGGCGAATGTTCGAACACGCCGCCATAGGTCGCAACAAAGGCATCACGGTCCATCTGCGATGGACGGGCGATGCGCTGATGCGGATGCTGCGCCGCCCAATGGTCCGCGATCTGGGCGCGGGTGGCGAACCACACACCATCATGCGCCTGTGCGTAATCGATAAACTGGCGCAAAGCCTCGGCCCGGCCGGGCCTGCCGATCAGGCGACAGTGCAAGCCGATCGACATCATCCGCCCGCCTTCGCGGTAAAGCGTATCGAAACTGGCCTTAAGGTAATCCAGAAACTGCGCGCCCGCGTTAAACCCCTGCGGCGTGGCGAACCGCATATCATTGGCATCGAGCGTATAGGGAACGATCAGCTGGTTATGCCGCCCGATTTCCACCCAATAGGGCAGATCATCAGCATAGCTGTCGGCGACATAGGAAAATTGCCCAGTCTCGGCGGCAAGGCGCACAGTATTGACCGAACAGCGGCCCGTGTACCAGCCACGCGGCGGGGTGCCGGTGACCTCGGTGTGCAAGCGGATCGCCTCAATCATATCGGCGCGTTCGACATCCTCGGGGGCGTCCTTGTAGTCGATCCATTTCAGCCCATGGCTGGCGATTTCCCAACCTGCATCCTGCATCGCGGCGACCTGTTCAGGCGCACGGGCCAGCGCGGTGGCGATCCCGTAAACCGTGACCGGCAGACAGGCCAGCATCCGGTGCAAGCGCCAGAACCCTGCGCGCGCGCCATATTCATAGATGCTTTCCATGTTCCAATGCCGCTGGCCGGGCCAGGCGGCGGCGCCCACGATCTCGGACAAAAACGCCTCTGACGCGGCATCGCCGTGCAGGATGTTGTTTTCGCCACCTTCCTCGTAATTCAGCACGATTTGCACGGCGATGCGCGCATCACCCGGCCAGTCTGCGGCGGGCGGTTCGGCACCATGGCCGGTCATGTCGCGGGGATAGCGTTGCACCTGTGGTCTCCTGGGGTCGTCCACAGACTTTGTGCCGGAGCTTTGGGCCGTTTTGCAAGCCCGTATCACCACGCGCAGCACCCGCCGTAATTTTCCGCTGGCGCAGGCGCAGCCAAGGCGACAAGATCGGGTGCTAACGTAAAGAGGAACCGACAGATGTATGATGTGGCGATCTTGTGGGAATGGCTGGCCTTTGCCGTGCGCTGGCTGCATGTGATCACGGCTATCGCCTGGATCGGATCGTCGTTCTATTTCATCGCGCTTGATCTGGGCCTGAACCGCAACATCCAAGGCCCGGCTGATGGCGAGGAATGGCAGGTCCATGGCGGGGGCTTCTATCACATCCAAAAGTACCTCGTGGCCCCTGATGCGATGCCCGACCATCTGACCTGGTTCAAATGGGAAAGCTATGCGACATGGCTTTCGGGGGCGGCCCTGCTGGCGATCGTCTATTGGGTCGGCGCGGAACTCTATCTGATCGACCCTGCCAAGGCGGATCTGGCGATCTGGCAAGGCATCGTGATCTCTGCCGCGTCACTGGGCATAGGCTGGCTGATCTATGACTTGTTGTGTAAATCCCCCTTAGGCGAAAAGCCGACGGTACTGATGCTGCTGCTTTTCGCGCTGCTGGTGGTGATGTCCTGGGGGTATAATCAGGTTTTCACGGGGCGTGCGGCCCTGCTGCATCTGGGCGCCTTCACCGCAACGATCATGACGGCCAATGTGTTCGTCATCATCATGCCCAACCAGCGGATCGTGGTCGCCGATCTCAAGGCGGGGCGCAAACCCGATCCGAAATACGGCAAGATCGCGAAACTGCGATCGACCCATAACAACTACCTGACGCTGCCCGTGATCTTCCTGATGCTGTCGAACCATTATCCGCTGGCCTTTGGGACGCAATACGCGTGGATCATCGCGGCACTGGTGTTCCTGATGGGCGTCACCATCCGGCATTATTTCAACTCCATGCATGCGCGCAAAGGCAAGCCCACATGGACATGGGCGGTCACGGTCATGCTTTTCATCGTGATCGCATGGCTGTCGACCTTCCCCGGCCACGACACCTATGAAGACGCCGAGGCGCGCACGCTCACCCCTTACGAGCAGCGTTTCGCCAGTGCCGCGGGGTTCGAAGAGGCGCATGACATCGTGATCGGGCGCTGTTCGATGTGCCACGCACGCGAACCGGTCTGGGGCAACATGCAATGGGCGCCCAAGGGCGTGTTTCTGGAAACCGAAGCTGATATCGCCCACCACGCCCGCGCGATCTATCTGCAATCGGGGATCAGCCACGCGATGCCGCCTGCCAATATCACCGGCCTGCCGCCAGAAGACCGCACAACGCTCGCCACATGGTACCGCGCGGGCCTTTCTTCAGAGTAAAAATATCCGCGGGGGAGCCCGCAGGGCGGGGGCGGCAGCCCCCTACGCCCTTGCCGCGTCACGGATCGCGCGGATATTGGCACCATAGGGAGCCGGATCGCTGACTGACCCGCCGCGGAACACCGCCGACCCTGCGACCAAGACATCAGCCCCTGCCGAAGCCACCAGCGGCGCAGTCGTGGGATCAACACCGCCATCGATCTCGATATGGATGGGCCGATCACCGATCATCGCGCGCAGCTGTCGGACCTTGTCCACCTGACTATGAATGAACTTCTGCCCACCAAAGCCGGGGTTCACCGTCATCACGCAGACCAGATCGACCATGTCGAGCAGATATTCCACGGCGGCGGCGGGCGTTGCGGGGTTCAAGGCCACACCGGCCTTGGCCCCCGCGCCGCGGATCGCCTGCATCGTGCGGTGGATATGGTGTCCCGCCTCGACATGGGCGGTGATGATATCGGCACCGGCCTTGGCAAAGGCCTCGATATAGGGGTCGACAGGGGCGATCATCAGATGCACATCCATCACGCCCTTGATATGGGGCCGGATCGCGGCACAGGTCGCGGGGCCAAAGGTGATATTTGGCACGAAATGCCCGTCCATCACATCGACATGGACCCAATCGGCGCCCTGCGCCTCGATTGCGCGACATTCCGCGCCGAAATTGGCGAAATCAGCCGACAGGATCGACGGCGCGATCTTGATGGAACGGTCGAAACTCATGGCGCAGGCCCCCTTGCTGTCTGGGCAGCGACATAAACCGCGCAGATGCCCTTGTCACGCGCAGATCCAGCCGAGAATTCATGCTGCGCCGCAGAAAAACCTGTGCTAGTTTGTCACCATGAACGCCATCCTGCGCCATGCCGATATTCTGCGCGCCAATGCGCAGGTCCACCTGACAAGGGCCACCTTGACGGCAGAGCGCCCGCGCGCGCTGCATGGACATGATTTTTACGAAGTGTTCTGGGTGCAGAATGGCAAGGTCCGCCACCACCTGCCCGAAGGCACGCAAACGCTGGCCGAAGGCAGCGTCGTGTTTCTCAGCCCCGGCCAGACCCATGCGCTGCAAGGGCGCGGTGAACATGCGCTGGTTGTCTCGCTCTGCCTGCATCCGGCACTGGTCAAGGCGCTGGTGGACCGGCATCCGTCGTTGGCGGGCCATCTGTTCTGGTCCGGCAAAGGCATCGCGCAGCACCACCGCGACATGCGCGAACTGGCCGCACTCAACCATGCCGCCGTGCAACTGGAACGCAGCCGCTGCGACACCATCGCAGCCGAGGCGTTTCTCCTGCCACTCTGCGCCGAACTGACCACAGACATCTATCCCGCCGATGCCCCCGACTGGCTGATCCGCGCCTGCCGCGCCGCGCGCGATCCATCTGTGTTCCGTGATGGCGCCACGGGGCTGGTCGCACTGACCGGCAAGGCGCATCCGCATGTCAGCCGCAGCATGCGCAAGCATTTCGGCATGACGCCGTCCGATTACATCAACCGCATCCGCATGGACCATGCCGCCCGCGCGCTGACCACCGATGCCGAAACCGTGAGCCAGATCGCCGCAGATTGCGGCATCCCGAACATGTCGCATTTCCACAAGCTGTTTCGCGCCGCTTATGGCGACACGCCGCTACAATACCGCCAGAAACTGCAACGTCAGGTCGTCCAGCCATCATAGTGTTTGACCAATTGGTCAAAACTTGCCAAGTCATCGGCAAAGTGCCACGTTTCCCGGGCAATGCAGGAGGCCCCCTTGCACCAAACCACGACCCCGCCCGCTGTCGCGCATCTGCCGCAACTGCACCTTGCCCGCAACGAAGGCACGCCACTCGACCTTGATTGGGTCTTGGCGGTGCAGGCCAATACCTCCGCCATCGAACGGCGCGCAGCAAGCCTGCCGGGGCGGCGCAGTGTGAAAAAGGATTATCAGGCGGCGTGGCTGTGCAAGGCTGTCAGCCTGATGGACCTGACCACCCTGTCGGGCGACGATAGCGCGGGCCGCGTGCGCCGCCTGTGTGCCAAGGCGCGCCAGCCGGTACGCGCCGATATTCTGGACGCGCTTGGCATGCAGGGTCTGACCACAGGGGCCGTTTGCGTCTATCACGACATGGTCGCCACAGCCGTTGATGCGCTTGCAGGCTCTGGCATTCCGGTTGCTGCTGTCAGCACCGGCTTTCCGGCGGGCCTGTCGCCGTTTCACCTGCGCATTGCCGAGATCGGCGAAAGCGTCGCCGCAGGCGCGCAGGAAATCGACATCGTCATCAGCCGCCGCCATGTGCTGACCGGCAACTGGACCGCACTTTATGATGAAATGCAGCAAATGCGCGCCGCCTGCGGCGATGCCCATGTCAAGGCGATCCTTGCCACGGGCGAGCTGGGCACCCTGCGCAATGTCGCGCGCGCCAGTCTGGTTTGCATGATGGCGGGGGCGGATTTCATCAAGACCTCGACCGGCAAGGAACCCGTCAACGCGACCCTGCCGGTCACCCTGACCATGATCCGCGCGATCCGCGATTACCACGACCGCACCGGCGTGATGGTCGGCTACAAGCCCGCTGGCGGCATCAGCAAGGCCAAGGACGCGCTGGTGTATCTGTCGATGATCAAGGACGAATTGGGCGACCGCTGGTTGCAGCCCGATCTGTTCCGCTTTGGCGCGTCCAGCCTTTTGGGTGATATCGAACGGCAACTCGACCATCACGTCACGGGGGCCTATTCCGCCCAGTGGCGGCATGCCATCGGTTAGGGCGGGATTGAGTATTTTGAACAAAGCGAGGACAGGGGTTTCGCCATGAATATCAAGGAAATCTTTACCACGATGGACTATGGCCCCGCCCCCGAGAGCAAGGCAGAGGCGCTGGCCTGGCTGAGCGCGCGTGACAATCTGGTCGGTCATTTCATCGGCGGCAAATGGACGCCCGCGCGCGATGATTTCGCCACCTCCAACCCCGCGACAGGCGAAAGGCTGGCCGGTGTCACAAAAGGCAGTGCCGATGATATCGCCGCCGCTGTTGCCGCTGCGCGCAAGGCGCAGCCCGCTTGGGCCAAATCCGGCCACAAACGCGCCCGTGTGCTCTATGCCATTGCGCGGCTGATGCAGAAACATGCGCGCCTGCTTGCCGTGATGGAAACGCTGGATAACGGCAAGCCGATCCGCGAGGCGCGCGACATCGACGTGCCGCTGGCGATCCGGCATTTCTATCATCACGCGGGATTTGCGCAGTTGATGCAGGACGAATTGCCCGACCGCGCGGCGCTGGGCGTCTGCGGCCAGATCATCCCGTGGAATTTCCCGCTGCTGATGCTGGCGTGGAAAATCGCGCCGGCGCTGGCGATGGGCAATACCGTGGTGCTAAAACCCGCCGAATATACACCGCTGACCGCGATGGTATTTGCCGATATCTGCACGCAGGCGGGGGTGCCTGCGGGTGTCGTCAACATCGTCATGGGGGATGGTGAAACGGGTGCCGCGCTGGTCGCGGCGGATGTGGACAAGATCGCCTTTACCGGATCGACCGACGTGGGCCGCAAGATCCGGCAAGCCACGGCAGGGATCGGGCAAGGCGCTGTCGCTCGAACTGGGGGGCAAGTCGCCTTACATCGTGTTCGATGATGCCGATATGGATAGCGCTGTAGAAGGCTTGGTCGATGCGATCTGGTTCAATCAGGGGCAGGTCTGCTGCGCCGGATCGCGCCTGTTGGTGCAAGAAGGGATCGCGGATCGGTTCTATGCCAAGCTGAAAGCGCGGATGGACGGGCTGCGCATCGGCGATCCATTGGACAAATGCATCGACATCGGCGCGATTGTCGATCCGGTGCAGCTGGCGCAGATCACCGCGATGGTCAGCGGCAATACCGAAGGCGAGACCTATCAGACCACAGCGCCGGAGGGATGTTTCTATCCCCCCACCCTGATCACCGGATTATCGCCCGCATCGCATCTGATGCAGGAGGAAATCTTTGGCCCCGTGCTGGTCGCCACGACCTTTCGCACGCCGGGTGAGGCGGTCGAGATCGCCAATAACACGCGCTATGGCCTTGCGGCCTCGGTCTGGTCGGAGAATATCAACCTAGCCCTCGATATCGCGCCGAAACTGGTGGCGGGGATCGTGTGGATCAACGGGACCAATATGATGGACGCCGCCGCCGGTTTCGGCGGCGTGCGCGAATCCGGGTTCGGGCGCGAAGGCGGCTGGGAAGGGCTGGCAGGCTATACGCGGCCTATCGCCAGCGCCAAGCCAATCAAGCGCATCGCGGCCTTTGCCAGCAGTGACGGCAGCCCCGCCGACCCGCTGGACCGGACCGCCAAACTCTATATCGGCGGCAAACAGGCGCGGCCCGATGGCGGCTATTCGCGCGCGGTGGTCAGCCCGCGCGGCAAATTGCTGGGCCATGTGGCCGAGGCGAACCGCAAGGACCTGCGCAACGCGGTCGAGGCGATGAATGCGGCGAAAGGCTGGTCGAAATCCACCGGCCATCTACGCGCGCAGATCCTGTATTACATCGCGGAAAACCTGTCGGCGCGGGAAGACGAACTGGCCAAGCGCGTCAAGGACCTGACCGGCAAATCCGGAACGGCCGAAGTGGAACAGACGATCCGCGCGCTGTTCACCTTTGCGGCCTGGGCCGACAAATACGACGGCAAGGTCCACGGCGTGCCGATCCGCGGCGTGGCACTCGCCATGCATGAAGCGGTCGGCAATATTGCCGTTTTCTGCGAGGATGCGACCCCGCTGCTGGGGCTGGTGACACCGATGGCCGCAGCGATCAGCATGGGCAACCGCGTGACCTTGGTCGCTTCCGGACCCTTCCCGCTGATGGTGGCGGAAATCTATCAGATCCTAGAGACATCCGACCTGCCGGCCGGTGTCGTCAATATCCTGACCGGCGATCATGCCGATCTGGCGGGCCATGCCGCCAAGCATCAGGACATTGATGCCGTCTGGTCGTTTTCGGGCGCGGATATTTCGGGCCTGATCGAAAAGGGCAGCGCCAGCAATCTCAAGCGGACATGGGTCAACAACGGCACGGCTGTCACCCCCACCGCGCGCGACTGGCTGGCGGCAGCGACCGAGGTCAAGAATATCTGGATTCCCTACGGCGAATAGCTATTTACGCCCGAACCACCGGCCACGGCGTTCGGCCAGGTCGGCCTGCGCCGCGTCAATATGATGCGTCGCGGCATCAATCACCGGATCGACCGCGCGTTCCCACAGCTGCCGCCACATGGCGCGCAGGAACACGACCGCGATCAGCAGGAACACGAAAAAGGCAATGTTGAACCACGGGATGATCGTCACATCGGGGCTGTCCACCACGCGCAGGCCCACGGCGTTCGGATAGATGCTGAGCCAGCGGTTGCGCCAGCCGTAATGCGTGACCACGACCCAGGCGTCACCACGGGCCAGATTGGCAGCCTCGGCCTGCACATCGGCGGAATTGAACTTGAAATAGGGCGGCCAGATCCAGCCCGTATCTTCGTTGCGGTAGACCATGACACGCGATGTGTCGCGCTGGATGAATCCCAACAGATAGGTGTTCTGTTTCTGGGTATTGATCAGCCGCAAATCGCGGGTGTCGGGTGTCGCGGACCCGCTGTCCCCGCTGGCAAAGAAGATCCGGTTGAAAGACCCCAGATCGGTGCGGATCACCTCAGTCGAGGTGACTTTGACCACGTCATGCTGTGGCAGAACATAATGCAGAAACATGGCCACCCCTGCCAGCACCAGCAGTCGAAAAACGAATTTGACGCGGGCCATGGCGATCCTCAGTTCATGTTAATCAAATAGATGATGGACCCGATCACAATTGTCGGCACCACATAGACCAGCCCGAGAAGTTTCGGGCGGACCGACGCGTTATAGGCTGTCATGCCCGCCGTGACAAATGCATCGCGCGCGGCGCGGTCGGTACTACCCGGATTGGCGGCATCAAAGGATTTTTCAAGACGTTCCTTGCGCACAGACCGGGCATAGATCGCGATGGACCAATAGATCACCGTCAATGCGATGAACCCGAAAATCACCAGCTTGATGAAGGCCATGTCGTTTTATCCCGTCCTGTCACGCTCTGTTGTTAAGTAATGCCGCTTTGGTCAATACCAAGATGGCCTTGGCCCATTACCATTTTTTGTGGACCCATTTGCGCGGCAGACCGGCAACCGACAGCACCATGATCGGTGCCCAGATCATCGACGCCATCACGCCCAAACCGCCAAAGGTGACCAGAGTCTGCCTCAACCCATGGGCCAGCAAGTCCCGCGCGGGCACGCCCTGCAAGACATAAAGGCCGAAAAAGAAAACCGCGCTCAGGATGCACATCACCAGCGCAGACAGGACCGCATTGGCCAGCAGGGCAGGCACGCCTTCGGGCAGCAACCGCGCCATCAAGCGTGGCACGCCAAAGCCCAGCAGCGCAAGGATCAGGATGGGCAACAGCAGCCCGTCTGCAATGATGTTACCCATGCGGTTCATACCTTTGCCGGATCATCACGCGCTTTGCAGGTTCTTGACACAGCGCGCCAAACCCAGCCAAGTCTGCGGCCAGTTTTGCCATGAAAGGGCCGCAACATGCCAGCCACCATCGCGCAGGTCACCGCAGATGGCATCACCCCCGAGATCAGCCGCCCCGCTGCGGAAAAGCTGATCGCGGGTGATCCGGTGTTCACCACGTGGAATATCGAGGATGCAGACGGGCTTTATGCCGGCATCTGGCAATCGACGCCGGGCAAATGGCGGGTCCACTATGACGAATGGGAATATTTCAGCCTGACGGCGGGCAGATCCATCATCACGCCCGACGGCGACGCCCCAATCATGCTGACCACAGGCGACAGCTATATCATCCGCCGCGGTTTCACCGGAACATGGGAGGTCGTCGAGACGACCATCAAGGATTATGTGATCCGCCTGTAACGCGTCAAATCATCTCCGGCGACAATGCGTCAAGATCGGGCGGGCGGTTCGCCGCCTCGGCATCAGGGCCGATCAGTTCCTCAGCAGCGATCATTGTGGGCGGCAGTTCCATGCCACGGTCGTAATTCTCAGGATCGACGCGCAGCGATTCTGCGGGCGACCGGATCAGCACGGGCATCGGCGCTGTGATCTGGTTGTACAGATGGATGATGTCCTGATTGAACAGGCGAATACATCCCGCAGACCCCGAATTGCCGATCGACGGAAGGTCATTGGTGCCATGGATGCGGTAGAAGGTGTCGCGCCCGCCTCGGAACAGATACAGCGCACGCGCACCCAGCGGGCTGCGCAACCCGCCGGGGATACCGGCCCGAAAATCGCCGTACACCTCGGGTTCGGTGCGCAGCATGTTCTGCGTCGGCGTCCAGCCGGGCCATGCGCGCATGAATTGCATGGTCGCGCGCCCCCGGATCGAGCGGCCCGCGCGCCCTACGCCCACGGGATAGCGTGTCGCGGTGCCATCGGCCTTCACATGATAGAGAAACTTGGCATAGGGATCGACGTCGATGGAATTCGGCGGCGCCTCGCCCTGATAAAGGCCAGTCACGCGGCGGTTGACACCCTGCAGGTATTCTTTGGGGATACCCGGCAGGTTATAACCGGCGTCCAGAATCGGGGCATAGCCCTCCACCCAGTCTAGCTCTGTCGGCGGCTCCGGCTCGGTGACGGCGGGATCAATTCGTGGCGTGCAAGCTGTAGCTGTGCTGCCTAGCAACATCGCGCCAAAGGCGCGGCGACTGATATCATACGACAAGTTCATTCTGCATTCCTTGTAGGTCAGGTGCGGTGTTACCACCGCACCCCCAGACACCGAAACGCATAACAGGCAAAAAGTGCCAATGATCGACACATTGTGACTTTTCGTGACAGTTTTCCCCGCAAACGGCGCGGATAGGCTGGTTTCAGCCGATGTCACCCGACGATGTTAAAGGCCGGACCATAGGGATAGTGGGTGATATCCTCGTTCCCGTCTTCGGTAATGAACAGAATATCATGTTCGCGGTATCCGCCTGCGCCGGGCTGACCATGCGGGATCGTCAGCATCGGTTCCATCGAAATGACCATGCCGGGTTCCAGAACGGTGGGGATATCCTCGCGCAGTTCCAGCCCCGCCTCGCGGCCATAATAATGCGACAGCACGCCAAAGGAATGACCATAGCCAAAGGTGCGGTATTGCAGCAGATCGCGGTCAGCCAGAAAGGTATTGATCTTGGCAGTTACATCCGCACAGACAGCCCCCGGCACCAGCAGGGACATACCGTATTCATGGGCGGCGACATTCGCCTCCCAGATGGCGAGGCTGGCAGCATCGGCCTCACCCACGAACAAGGTCCGTTCAAGGGCAGTGTAGTAGCCGCTGATCATCGGAAAAGTGTTAAGCGACAGGATGTCACCCTTTTCCAGCTTGCGCGACGTCACAGGGTTATGCGCGCCATCGGTGTTGATCCCCGATTGGAACCAGACCCAAGTATCGCGGTACTCGGCCTGCGGAAACCGTGCCGCGATTTCCAGTTCCATCGCGTCGCGCCCTGCCATGGCCACGTCAATCTCGCGCACGCCCGGTTTGATCGCATCGCGGATCGCATAGCCGCCGACATCGGCCACGGCAGCGCCAGCACGGATCAGGTCCAGTTCGGCAGGCGATTTGCGCATCCGTTGCGCCATCGTCTCTGACGCAAGATCGACCAGACGTGACGGTTGCAGATTGTCACGCAGCGCCAGCCGGATCGCCACGGTCAAATGGTCCGATTCGTAGCCCAAAACCTTGCCCAAGCCCGTCACTGACCGCACCGCGCGCCAATAATTGCTGCGGTCCCAATCGGTATAGGTGATCGCATCGCCATAGGACCGCCGCCAAGGCTGGCCCGCGTCAATACCTGCGCTGATCGTCACGCAATCGGTTGGCGTCACGACCAGCCCGTATTGACGTCCAAAGCTGCAATACAGAAAGCCAGAATAATAGGCGATGTTCTGCATCGAGGTGAACAGCACCGCCTCGACCCCGGCCTTTTCCATGGTCGCGCGTAGGCCTGCCAGCCGTGCCTCGTATTCGGCAGGGGCGAATGGCAGGGTCTTTTCACCTTGGTGGAATTTATAGAAATGTGGACGCGCTGTCATGGCGGACCCTTTCCTCAAAGGTCCCGGCGTTCAGGACGGACAAAGCCAGAGGTAGCGACGCCATCGCCACGATATAGTGCTAGCGCAGCCCGCGCGGCCGATCAAGCCAGTCTGTCGCCCAAGGCCAACCCGCGCAGCACCTCTGCCACTGGCAGCGCGCGTTTGCCTTCGCGTTGTGCGGTGGTGATTCTGACAGCACCTGTGGCGCAGGCGATGGTGAACCCGTCCAGCACCGTGCCGGGGGCGGCATCGCCCTGCGCCTCAACAGCGCCTAACAGCTTGACCCGTTCGCCCGCCACATCGCACCACGCGCCCGGAAACGGCGACAGCCCGTTGATCTGGCGGGCGACGGATGCTGCGGGCTGCGCCCAGTCCACACGCGCCTCGGCCTTGTCGATCTTGGCGGCGTAGGTGACGCCTTCGGCGGGCTGGGGCTCCCGTGTCAGATCGGGCAAACGGCGCAAAGCTTCGACAACCAACAGCGCGCCCATCGCGGACAGCCGGTCATGCAGGGCACCTGTCGTGTCATCGGGCGCAATACCGGTCGCTTCGCGCAGCAGGACCGGGCCGGTATCCAACCCCGCCTCCATCTGCATGATGCAGACGCCGGTCTGCGCATCCCCCGCCATGATCGCGCGGTGGATCGGGGCCGCACCCCGCCAACGTGGAAGAAGCGAGGCGTGGATATTCAGGCACCCCAGACGCGGGGCATCCAGCACCGCCTGCGGCAGGATCAACCCGTAGGCCACGACGACGGCGATATCGGCGTTCAGATCGGCAAACTCTGCCTGCGCCTGCGGATTGCGTAATGAGACGGGGTGCCGGACTGGCAGCCCCAGTTCCAAGGCCCGCAGATGCACCGCTTGCGGGCGATCCTTTTTGCCACGGCCAGCAGGGCGCGGCGGTTGCGTATAGACAGCGGCGATGTCATGCCCTGCCGCGACCAGCGCATCCAGCACCGGAACCGAAAACTCCGGAGTTCCCATGAAGATGATGCGCATGTGTGTTTTCCTTGGATTATATCGCAGCTTTTGCAGCGATTTTATGTGCTTTTTTGATCAACATATCACGGCGCACCTTGGTCATGCGGTCAAAGAACATCCGCCCCGCCAAATGGTCGATCTGGTGCTGCACGGACGTGGCCCAGAGACCGACGAAATCGCGGTCTTCAACCTCGCCATCCGCGTTCAGAAACCGCACAGTCACCGCACGCGGGCGACTGATCCGCGCCCAGACGCCGGGCAGGTTGGGCGAGCCTTCTTCATGGTCGCGGAATTCCACCGAACTGTGCAGGATTTCGGGGTTCGCCATGCGCACCGCCTGCCCTCTTGCCGAAGATGCATCGACGACCGCCAAGGCCAGCCCGACACCCAGCTGGGGTGCAGCCAAGCCGACACCGGGCATCGTGTCCATCGCCACGATCATTTCACCCCACAGCGCGCGGATCTCATCCGTGATCGCGGCAACCGGCGTGGCTGGCGTACGCAACACCGGATGGGGCCACGGGACATAAGCGCGATGCGTCATTGCGCGACCCCGACATCGGTGATCAGCACACCTTCCAGATGGTCATATTCATGGCACACGCAGATCGCTGCGACCCCGTCGAACCGGCCTTGCTGCACCGCGCCCGCGATATCTTGCCAGCGCATCTCAACCCATGTCGGGCGGGTGACGGCAAAGGCGCGTCCCGGGATCGACAGGCACGCTTCGATCCCCGTGGCGGTGGTATCGGATCGCGCAGTGATCTGCGGATTGACGAAGGCTTGCGGATCGGGGTCGCCTTCTTTCCATGTCGTATCAATAACAAAAACCCGCTGCGAGACACCGACCTGCGGGGCGGCCAGCCCGCGCCCGGGGGCGGCATACATGGTCGCCAGCATCTCGGCCACCAGCAGCGCCAGATCGTCGTCGAACGCCGTCACGGGTGCCGCCACGGCACGCAGCACCGGATCGCCATCGAACCGCAGATCCAGTGCCATGTCGTTACCCCCTGGCCATTTCGCGTTTCAGTTTCTGCATCTTGCGGGTGATCATCTGGCGTTTCAGCGGACCCAGATAGTCGATGAACAGCTTGCCATCCAGATGGTCGATCTCGTGCTGCACGCAGGTCGCCCAAAGCCCGTCAAAACGCGCGCGCTCCGGCTTGCCGTCAAGGCCCAGCCACGCCACCTCGACCTCGGCGGGGCGGGTGACTTCGGCATATTGTTCGGGTATCGACAAACAGCCTTCGTCGTAAACGGATGTCGCCTCCGAAGTCCAGACAATCTCGGGGTTGATCAGGACCATGGGTTCGGGCGTCGCCTCGGCGTCTTTCTGGCAATCCATCACGATGACGCGGCGCATCACCGCGACCTGTGGCGCGGCCAACCCGATACCGGGCGCATCATACATGGTTTCGAGCATATCATCGGCCAACCGGCGCAGATCATCATCGATGGATGCGACAGGGGCTGTCACCTTTTTCAGGCGCGGATCGGGATGAATCAGGATGGGACGAATACTCATGCCAGCGCATTTAGGCCGCGGCGATCAGAAATGCAACGCGGACCGCTTGCACAGCGCAGCCGTCGGGTTAGGCTGCGCCAAAGCCAGAGGAAAAGCACCATGTCATTCAACACCCCCATCGACCGGCGCAACACCCACAGTTCCAAATGGGACCTGATGGACAAACTCTTCGGCGTCTCGCCAGACGGCGGGCTGGCAATGTGGACGGCTGACAGCGATTACCAGACCGCGCCTTGCGTTCTGGCCGCCATCGACCGCGCGCGCGACCATGGCGTTTTCGGCTATGGGATCGACAGCACGGATTATGCCGATGCGATCACATGGTGGATGCAGAACCGGCATGGCTGGACAGTGGACCCCGACTGGATCGTCACGACCCAGGGGCTGGGCAATGCGATCGCACTGTCGCTGCAACTGTGGTCAGAACCGGGCGATGCCGCCGCGATCTTTACCCCCGTTTACCATGAATTCGCGCACAAGATCACCCGCGCGGGCCGTGTCGTAACCACCTGCCCGCTGGTGCGGGACGGCGACACCTATGCGCTGGATCTTGACGACGCCAAGACGCGGCTGACCGGCCGCGAAAAGCTGCTGATCTGGTGTTCCCCGCAAAACCCGTCAGGCCGGGTCTGGACGAGCGAGGAATTGCGCGCGGTTGCCGCCTTTGCGCGGGACAACGGGATGCTGCTGATCAGCGATGAAATCCACCATGATCTGGTCTACCGCGACCATGATTTCGTACCAATGGCCGTGGCCGCCCCCGATTTCGTCGACAACACCGTCTATCTGACGGCAGCGTCCAAGACTTTCAACATCGCAGGCCAGCGCACCGGCAACATGATCATCCCGAACGCGGGTTTGCGCGCCCAAGCCCAGACGTGGCAGGCGATGATGGATTACAAACCCGGCAGTCTGGCCATCGCGATGATCACCGCCGCCTATTCTGCCGAAGGGGCGGCTTGGGCCGATGCGCAGATGGACCATCTGCAAACCAACCGCGACCTTCTTCAGAACGGGTTGCGCGCCATCCCCGGCGTCTGGTCGATGCCGCTGCAGTCGACCTATCTGGCTTGGGTGGATTTTTCGGGCACCGGCATGGACCACGCCCAGATCGCAGCCCGCATCCGGGATGATGCAAAAATTGCCGTCTCACCCGGCCCGGCCTTTGGCACTGGCGGCGAAACCTTCATGCGGATCAACTTTGCCACGCAGCGTCATGTTGTCGAAGACGCCGTGCAGCGCCTGCAACAGGCGTTCCGCGACCTGCAATAGCGCGGCCTCAGCCGCGCTTTTCCAGCAATCCAGCAGGGACGAAATCAGGATAGACAAAATCGGCGGCAGGCCGGTCGGCAACTGGCGTCAGCCATTTGAACTCGAACACGCGTTCTTCGTCATCTGCAACGGCGGAAACCACAAGACATTGATACAAGTGCTTTGGCCCGTCATAGATATCGACATGGCCACGCAATTTGTCGGACCCGTTCAGGTCCAGCGCAAAACCACCATCCCACAACCGCCTGATCCTATGGGTTGCATCGCCATCACGTACTGACAACCTATCCTTGCGGCGCAGGGCAGCTTTGCGGGCGTCCTCCAGCCCCTTGCGCACCGCTTCTGGCAAAAACGTATACATTCGAATCCCCCTGTCGAGCTAAGTGTGCGCACACAAAGGTAAAAATCAAGTAACGCCATCCGCCGCGCCGCAGCGTGATGCAACCACGCGCCAGTCAGTCCGCCTTGACGCGCGGGCGCAGCACATGCGGCTTGGCGGCATCATAAAGTGCGGAATCAGGAAATCCGTGGTTTTCCGACAACGCAGGCCCCACCAAAATCAGCGCCGTGCGCGTGATCTTGGCCAGGCGCACCTGCGCATGAATATCACCCAGCGTGCCACGCAGGATCATCTGATCCGGCCAGCCCACGCGATAGATCACCGCCACCGGACAATCGGCACCATAGAACGGCACCAGCTGGCGCTCGATCTCGCGCAGCGCCCGGATGCCCAGATGGATCGCCAGCGTCGCCCCTGAACGCGCAAAGTTCTCCAGCGTCTCGCCCGCAGGCATGCCGGTCGATTTCATCGACATCCGCGTCAGGATGATCGATTGCGCGACTTCCGGCACGGTCAGCTCTGTCCCCAGCGCCGCCGCCGCTGCGGCATAGGCCGGCACACCCGGAATGATCTGATACTCGATCCCGTCTGCCTTCAACCGCCGGATCTGCTCGGCAATCGCGCCATAAAGCGACGGATCACCCGAATGCACCCGCGCCACATCCTGCCCCTTGGCATGGGCGGCCAAAATCACACCATGCGTGTCATCCAGCGTCATGGGGCGCGGTATCCATCACCAGCGCATCCGCGGGCGCACAGGCGACCACCGCCTCGGGCACCAGTGATCCCGCATAAAGGCAAACCGGACATTCCCCGATCACCCGCGCCGCCTTGAGCGTCAGCAATTCCGGATCGCCGGGGCCCGCCCCAATGAAATAAACCGTCATCTTCTCTTTTCCCCAAATACTCCCGCCGGCAGGCGGAAATGTCATCCTGCCGCAAGATCACCATCAATCTTGCGGGCATAGCCGCGCGGCGTATACATCCGCGGCCCTGTCCCCAGCTGTGCCAGCCGTGAATGCGACGATCCGACCAGCACCACCGTCAACATATCGACCTCGTCCACATCCAACTGATCCAGACGGCGATAGCGGATATGCTCCTCCGGCCGCCCCAGTGACGAGGCCAGCATCACCGGCGTCTCTGCGGGGCGATAGCGTAACAGGATGTCGCGCGCCTCGGCCAGCAAGGTGCGGCGGCGCAGCGACACCGGATTATAAAACGCAATCACGAAATCGCCCATCGCCGCCGCCTGCAGCCGCTTGATGATATCGCCGCGCGGCGTCAGCAGGTCAGACAAGGATATCGCGCAGAAATCATGACCCAAAGGCGCGCCCGCCCGTGCCGCAGCCCCTTGCAAGGCACTGACACCGGGCGAACAGATCACCTCGACCCGCCGTGCGGCATCCGACACGCCCAGCTGGTCCGGCCCGCGATCCAAAAGTTCGAACACCAGTGCGCCCATCGCGTAAATCCCCGCATCACCCGAACAAACCAGTGCCACGTTCTTGCCCAGCCCCGCCTGTTCCAGCGCATAGCGACAGCGATCCTCCTCGCCACCCAGCGGGAAATCCGACCTTTGCTTGCCAATCGCCAAAGGCCCCAGCAGATCGATATAAAGCCCGTAACCCACCAGCTCCTCGGCCTCGGCCACCAGCCGCGACACTTCGGGCGTGCGCCACGCGGCCTGCCCCGGGCCGATCCCCACGACAGACAAGCGCCCGCGTGCGCGGCCCGCAAGTGTCGTGATCGGCGCCGGTGCAATCGCCAGCGCACAGGTGGCATTGGCCGTCTTGCGCTTGGTGATGAGCAATGTCGCCTCAACCCCCGCCTGCGCCAAGGCCGCGGCCTCGGCCACGCCATGCGTGCCGACCTCGGCGAAAACCACGTCGGACGGGTTGGCCAAACGCGGGGTCAACTCCTCCAGCTCTGCCGCCGCGAACAGGCGCAACGGCACGTCCAACGCGCGCGCCAGATCAATGATCGCCGGTTCATCCGCTTTCAGTGTGATCGTGTTGACGGACTGCACGGCCTGCGGCGCGACACCGGCTTCGGCCAGTACCTCGGCCACCAATGCCGCCATCTCGGCAGGGTCACAATCGCGCGCACAGCCCAGACCCAAGGTCAGGCGCTGCGGCGCGAATTGCAGATGATCCGCCCCCAGATCGGCCTGCGCCTCTATCGTGCAGGACAGCCGCACCGCCTCGCCTGCGGGCAAATCCGCCAGCCAATGCGCATCACCCAAAACCCGCGTCCCGCCCCCCGACAAAAGCGCTGCCATCGCCCCCTTGGCATCTGCGCGGTTGACCAGCCGCCAGCCCGCAGGGGGTTCATCCAGCGCCACGCCCAGCGCCACATCGCCCGCCGTCGTCACCGCCGCCACAGCGCCAAGCGCGCCCGCAATCTGCGCCGCCAGCCGGTTGGCCCCGCGATGGCCACCCAGCAGGGGCACAACCACCGCGCCATCATCGGACACGGCAATCACCGGCGGTTCCGCCGTCTTGTCCGCAAGCAAGGGGGCGACAGCGCGAATCAGAATGCCCGCAGCACAGACCCCCACCACCGGCACACCGGCGGCGAACAGATCGCGCGCATGATCCAGCGCATTGGGAAAGAACGCATCCGCCTTTGCCACGCGCCCTTCGCGGCCATGCACCTGCGCGCCCAGAACAGCGGCCACACGATGCGCCACAGCCTCGCCCGAGGCGGACAGCGCCAGAACAACCGGTTTCACAGCCATGGATCAGCCCCTTTGGTCAGCAATATCATCGAAAAATAAGGTGCGCATTCGGGCGCATCCGCAAGCGGCAACACGACCTCGTCAGGCAAGGTCGCGCGTTCGACATAAACCGCCATATCCGTCAGCCCCAGATCGGCAATCACCGCACGGATCTTGGGCAGATGGCGGCCCACCTTCATGATCACGACACTTTCGGCACCATCAATGCGCGCGCGCAATTCATCCTCGGGCAAAGGGCCGGGCAGCACGATCAACCTCTCGTTGCGCGCCACCAGCGGCTTGCCCGCGCGGGCGGCACAGGCGGTGATCGACGTAACTCCGGGCACGACCTCGACGCGGTAACGCCCCGACAAACGCGCAAACAGGTACATGAACGACCCATAAAAGAACGGATCGCCCTCGCAGAGACAGACAACATCCTGCCCCGCCTCCAGCGCCGCAGCAATCTGCACGGCTCCGGCGTCATAGGCCGCCTGCGCAGGCGCGCGTTCGACCGACATCGGCACATCCATCACAATCTCGCGGGCGTCGGGCGCGATGAGATCAGCAGCAATCGCCCGCGCAAAGCTCGCCGCCCCCGCCAGCGTCGGATAGGCGATGATCGCCGCCCCTGCGATCAGGCGCGCGGCGCGAAGGGTCATTAGATCAGGCGCACCGGGGCCCACGCCCACGCCATAGAGAACACCCGTCATTTGGCCCATCTTCCGAGCCCAAATATCCCCGCCGGAGGCAAGCGGCGGAGCCGCTTCAGGGGCGCAGCCCCTCGGCGCTTGCGCGCCTCACCCCGGAGTATTTCTGGAAAAAAGAAGTCGCAAAGATCAAGAGGCATGATCATTCCTTCCCGTCCATGACCATCATCTTTTCACGAGGCTCCATTGCGTGACCGGCATCAGCGGTCGCCAGCCGGTCAACCGCCCGACAGGTTCGGCGCGATGCACCGACAGTTTCACCAGATCGCCGCCATGCGCCTTGTGCAGAGCGATCAGCTCCGCCTCGCTTTCCAGTGTGACGGCATTGGCCACCAACCGGCCCAAAGGGCGCAGGGCGGCCCAGGCGGCGTCAAAGGTTTCACGGCTGAGGCCCCCGCCGATGAAAATCGCATCAGGCGCGTCCAGACCCTGCAATGCGGCAGGCACCATCCCGTCGATCAGGTCCAGCTTCGGCGCACCCAAGGCCAGCGCATTGGCGGCGGCAAAGGCGCGCCTGTCCGCGCGCGGCTCGATCCCGATGGCGCGGGCGTAGCGCGCGGCGCGCATCCACTCGATCGCCACAGACCCACAGCCACAGCCGATGTCCCACAAAAGCGCCCCGCGCATCGGCATCAACTTGGCCAGCGTCACGGCGCGGATCTCTTGCTTGGTCATGGTGCCATCGGACTGGAACAGATCATCCGCCAACCCCGGTACGCGGGGCAGCAGGGCCGCATCAGGGGCGGCGATACATTCAACCGCAAGCGTGTTGAAGGCCGGCACCTCATGCGCCCAGCTTTCTGCCACCCCGTCGTAACGTGCCTCGTCCTTGCCGCCCATCGCGGCCAGCACCGTCATGCGCGACTGACCAAAGCCACGCGCCGCCAGAAAGGCCGCGATCTGGGCGGGGGTTTCCGCCCCCGTCGTCAGGATCAGCAACCGCGCATCGGGCTGGATGAACGCGATCATCTGTTCCACAGGACGGCCATGCACAGTGAGCGTTTCGACATCCGGCAACGACCAGCCCATCCGCGCTGCTGCCAGCTGGAACGCCGACAATTGCGGGTGATAGACGATCTGTGACGGATCAATCGCGCGTCCGATCCGCGCACCGACCGAGAACCACAAAGGATCGCCTGTCGCCAGCACGACCACCCGCCGCCCGCGCAGGCCCTTGATCGTGGAAATCAGCGCATCAAACGGATGCGGCCAGGCCAGCCGTTCCGCTGTCAGGTTTTCGGCCAGCACATGATGCCGGTCGCCGCCGATGATGACCTCGGCGGCTTCGACAATGGCGCGGGTCGCTGGCACCAGCCCCGCCATCCCATCCTCGCCGATGCCGACGATATGCAGCCATGCATCAGACATCCTCGGGCAACCCCGCAGCCAGCGCATTCACGGCGGCCGATGCTATGGCCGATCCGCCGCGCCGCCCGCGCAGCGCGATGTAATCGCAGCCGCGCGGATCACGGGCAAGCTCTGCCTTGCTTTCGGCGGCCCCCACGAAACCGACCGGAAAGCCAAGGATCACCGCCGGTTTCGGCCAGCCTGCATCCAGCAATTCCAGCAGGTGAAACAATGCCGTGGGCGCGTTGCCGATGGCGACAACCGCACCAGCGATCCGGTCCTGCCATAGCTCGACCGCAGCGGCCGAGCGGGTATTGCCGATCTTGGCTGCAAGCGCAGGGACCGCGGGATCGTTCAATGTCACGATCACGTCGTTGCCGGCGGGCAGATACCGCCGGATGATGCCCGCGCCCACCATCTCGCAATCACACAGCACGGATGCGCCGGCGCGCAAGGCTTGCTGCCCTGCCACCGCCACCTGTTCGGAATAGGCGAGCCTGTCGACGATTTCCACCATCCCACAGGCGTGGATCAACCGCGTCATCAGCGGATGCAGGTCAGCCGCAAAGCGGTCAAGCCGCGCCTCGGCCCGCACGGTGGCGAAGCTTTGCGTATAGATTGCTTTGGGGTCAGTCTCGTAGGGACGCAAGAGCGGGCCTTTCATCTGGCACAAAGACCTGAGCCTCCGGCGGGAGTATTTTGTACAAAGCGAGGATCAGGGTTTCGTTTTGCGCGCGCTTTCCGGCCCATGCGGGTGTTTGGCATGCGGGTAAGGCGCGTGGTGATGGTGGTCATGGTCGTGATCGTGACCGTGGTGATGGTGGTGATCATGCTGATCCTGCACCACAAGACGGCACATGCCGGTGCAGAACGTGGTGCAAAGTGTGCAATCGGCCACGTTCGATCCCGGTGCGCTGGCGCCCTGGCCTTCGACATGGTGGTGGTGGCTTTCCTGCACGGCGCCCACCTCGCCCTCGAACCCCAACACCTGCGTGCGGTATTTGCACAAAACGCAGGTCGCGGGCGGCACCGCCCCAAAGGCGGGGTGGCTGCGGTCGGCGGCGCTGATCGTGTGGTTATGCCCATCCTCCAGCGCCAGCATCTGCGCGCGGTAGCCACAGATGCCGCAATTGGGCGGCGGTGTGGCGCTGTCTTGTTCCAGAATACGTTCGGCAAAGGTTTCCAGCACCTTGGGATGATCGCCTAGATATCCAGCCTTCACAAACTGAATGCCGGGATGTGCGGCGGCGACCTGATCGGTAAAGCCGTAAATCCGGTCGATCAGGATGCCCGAGAACAGGAAATAGGGGAACACGATGATCCGCTTGTAAGGCAGGCGGGCGGCATGTTGCAGGCAGGGTTCAACCAGCGGGAAAGTCACGCCGGAATAGCCGACCTCGCACCAGCCAAATCCCATGCCTTCCTGGATCATCCGCGCGATTTTCGCGACATTGCCGTTGGCGTCAGGGTCGGATGCGCCGCGCCCGATGACCACCAGACAGGTTTCCGCCACCGGCAGCGCGCCATATTTGACATTGGCGCGATCCACGGCTTCTTGCACGCGGCCTGCGGCGGCGGCAATCATCTTGGGGTCAATTCCCAGTTCGCGGCCATAATTCACCGCCAAGCCATGTTTGGCAGCATAGGTGTTCAGCACGGTGGGAATATCGTTTTTGGCATGCATCGCGGCAAAGAGCATCCCCGGCACCGCCAGAATCCGGTCACAGCCTGCCGCGCGCAGCCGGTCCAGCCCGTCGCGGATCACCGGATTGGCGAATTCCAGATAGCCGTAGTCGGTAACCCAGTCGTCGGGCAGGTAGGCAGGCAGTTTTTCCGCCAGCACAGCGAATTCGTCCACAGCCGATTGGCTACGCGAGCCATGGCCACAAATCATCACGCCTGTTTTCATGCCGGTTTCCCTTGCCGCTTGCGATTGACCGCATTTCATTTCGCCCGACATGACCAGAGACCCGCAAACCACGGGTGCGACGATGCGACAGCCTGGTCCCCGTCTGGGTCGACCGTCCTGTCTCCAACCGTTCTGGCCCGATACGGGCTTCGTCTGACTGGCGGTATAGACGGCCCGTGCAGACGGAGCAAACGGTTAAGCGACGTAACCTGTGTTGGGTCCGACGTATCTTGTGGCGCCACAAGGAATATGGCAGGCCAAGGGCGTAAACCTGAACGGATGGCATACGCGTGAGTGACTGGTATCTGATCCTGATGATCTGGGGTGACGCCTATAGTGACGCCGATTGCGACCGCCTGATCCGCAAAGCCCATATGCATAGCCCCAGCTTGAAGGGTACCATCGTGCTGTCGGACAGGGTCGATCGGCGGTTGGACCCCCGGGCGATACAATACCCGATCAGTCCAGATTTCGATCGCAGCGATTTCAAGAAAAATGGCCTGGCCGTCAAGATTTCAATGTTCGAGATTGATGTATTGCCGCCCGGCACCCCCTGCGTTTATGTCGATCTTGACAGTGTGATCATTGGCGACCTGGGAAAAGTCGCCGCGCTGACGCTGACCGCGCCCCTGTGGACTTTGCCAACACCTCGCGCGCGGCTTGACGCTTGGTCGCGCCTGCGCTGGCGGTTGAGCAGGGGCAGACGATATGGCGCTGGAAACTCTTCCGTCTTTGCCTATCGCAACGCATTTCCAGGCAATCCGACGGCCAAGTTCCGCAACAAGACACCCGTTTTCGGGCGGGCGGCATCTGACGATATCCGCAGCAATGACGACCGGTTCATCGGCTGGTCCTGTCAGGACGTCATCCGTCCGCTGCCCACGCAGCTTGCGGTCAGGTTCAGGATCGAGTTTCTGGAAGTGACATTCTGGATGAACCGGATCAAGGCGCGCTATCGGCGCAAGGCGCGTCAATCCCTTGTTGTTGTCACCTTTGACGGGGCGCTCACCAAACCGGCTGTGATCGCCACACTGCGCGATGGCGCGGTGATTGCCGACCATCATGGTCGCCGCGCAAGATGGACCGATCTGGAAATGAGCGGACTGCGCCAGACCATGCAGGATGCCTTGCAAGACTGATCACGCACCATTGTGCGCAGACGCACCATCGCTGCGCCGTCATTCGCCTTGGTTCGTCGCGACGAAGGGGTTAGGTCGGGTGCAACACAAAGGAGCATCATCATGGGCCAACTGGTTGACGGCATCTGGCATGACGTCTGGTATGACACCAAGACATCTGGCGGCAAATTCGAACGCACAGAGGCGTCTTTCCGTAACTGGATCACCGCGGACGGGTCTGCGGGGCCATCGGGGACAGGTGGTTTCGCTGCGGAATCGGGGCGCTATCATCTGTACGTCTCTTACGCCTGCCCCTGGGCGCATCGCGCGCTGATTTTTCGCGCGCTGAAGGGGTTGGAGGATCACATCAGCATTTCTGCCGTGCATCCCGACATGCTGGGCGAAGGCTGGACCTTTCAAAAGGACGACAAGGGCGCGACCGGCGACACGTTGTTCGGCTATGACTATGCCCGCGAGGTTTATCTGCGCGCCCTGCCCGACATGACAGGCCGCGTCACCGTCCCGATCCTGTGGGACAAACAGCGCGAAACCATCGTGTCCAACGAATCGTCCGAGATCATCCGCATGTTCAATTCCGCCTTTGACGGGATGACCGGCAACAGTGACGATTATTGGCCATTGGCATTGCGCGACGCCATCGCCCCTGTGAACGACCGGATCTATGACACGGTCAACAACGGCGTGTACAAATCCGGCTTTGCCACGACGCAAGCGGCCTATGAAGATGCGGTCTATCCGCTGTTCGACAGTCTTGACTGGCTGGAGGACCGCCTGGGCAAGTCGCGCTATTTGATGGGCGACAAACTGACCGAGGCGGATTGGCGTCTGTGGACCACACTGCTGCGGTTCGATCCGGTCTATCACCTGCATTTCAAATGCAATCGCAAACGGATCGCGGATTATCCGCACCTGTCAGGTTTCCTACGCGACTTGTACCAAGTGCCGGGCATCGCCAAGACCGTGAACATGGACCATATCGTGCGGCATTATCATTACAGCCACGACACGATCAATCCGAACCGGATCCTCCCGATCAATCCGGTCATCGATCTTTCGCAGCCGCACGGTCGGGGCTAAGACTGCCGTAGTGATGCACGATCGCGGCCAGGTCGTCAGGCGGGGTCGCGGTCTGGATAAAGGCGCGCGCATTCCCGCTATAGCCGAAAATAGAACCGTCAGAGAACACGGTCGTATCCGTGACAAACACCACA
>NZ_JAGYJK010000004.1 GCF_018402175.1 Yoonia sp.
AATTTGATGGCTTGACGGCTGGGCTTGGAACGATTCAGCTATGCCCATGATCCGTCCTGGCTTTCTTTCCTCATCAGACCGCCTCGAGCTTGAGGCTTGCGTGCGTCGCCAGCGCGAGGATCACGGCATTGCCCGCCGGGCAAATGCGATCCTGCTGCTCGACGACGGGGAAAGCTGTGCTCGGATCGCAAAGTTTCTCTACTTGGATGACGATACCATCCGCGGCTGGCATAAAACCTACCTGCAAAATGGTTGGGATGCGCTTGCCTTCGACGGCTGGAAAGGCGGTCAGTCCCGTATGACGCAGGCCCAGGAGGCTGCGTTATGCGCTTGGCTGGAGGCACGCTTCTGTCGCTCTACGGTCGAGATCAAGGCCCATGTCGCAGCTGAGTGCGGTCTGAACTATTCCCATTCTGGCTGCATCAAACTTCTGGCCCGACTGGGCTTTGAATACCGCAAGCCCAAGCCCCTGCCGCGCGTGGCATCAGCGGAAAAGCAGACAGCTTTCATCGCATTCTACGAGCGCCTGATGCGTGAGCTACCAGCAGATGAAGCCGTCTACTTCGCCGATGCGGTGCATCCGGAATACCAGACCAAGCCTGCATTTGGCTGGGTGAAGGTGGGATCAAATCCAGCGGTTCTCAGCACGGCAGGGCGCGGCCGTGTGAACATTCATGGGGCTGTAAACCTCGAAACCTTCGACGCACCCTTTGTCGAGCCCACAACCGTTGATGGGGTCAGTGCAGCACAGCTTCTGGCCAAAATCGAGGAGCGCAACCCCGATAAGCGCATCATTCATGTCATCTGGGACAACGCTGCCTACCACAAAGGGCCCGATGTCAGAGCCTTCCTCGCCAGGACAGCTTGCCGTATCCATCTGATCCAGCTGCCGCCCTACTGCCCTCATCTCAATCCGATTGAGCGGCTTTGGGCCGTCTTGCATCAATACGTTACCCACAATCGCTACTACCCAAATCAGAAGCAGTTCGCCAACGCCATCCTTGCATTCATGCGTGAAACCATCCCGCAGGAATGGACGAAATTCCGCGACAAGGTCTCAGACAACTTCCGAGTCATAACCCACGAGAATTTTCGGGTTTTAAAGTAGAGGCGGTATAGGTAAAACTTTGGGATCCCATGGCGCGCCTTCCACTCATAACACAAGACAATCATAACGCGACGAATCGCAGCGGGCATAAACCCTAACATTTCGTTACAAGCCATTTTGGGCAGAATTGTGATATCGACAAAATCGGGTGCGTTTTGTGGTTTTTTCCGGATAGAACGCGGTTTTTGGCCCTCAAATGTGCAAAAGGGCGGCCCACGATGGGACCGCCCTTTGTAGCATTGTCGCAGCACTTAGCAGGTTCTCGGTATTTGCAAGCAAACACCTGCCACCTGCCAGTCAAATCCTGACGGATTTGACTTACATCATGCCGCCCATACCGCCCATGCCGCCCATGTCACCCATGCCGCCGCCATTGCCGCTGTCTTTCGACGGCTTGTCGGCAATCATGGCTTCGGTGGTGATCAGCAGACCGGCAACGGATGCCGCGTCTTGCAGGGCTGTGCGGACGACCTTGGCCGGGTCGATGACGCCGAACTTGAACATGTCGCCATATTCTTCGGTCTGCGCGTTAAAGCCGAACGACTTGTCGTTGCTTTCGCGGATTTTGCCAGCCACGACAGACCCGTCGACGCCAGAGTTTTCCGCGATCTGACGCAGTGGTGCCTCGATCGCCTTGCGGATGATCGCGATGCCGACGTCCTGGTCAGAGTTTGCACCCTTCAGACCTTCCAGAACCTTGCCGGCCTGGATCAGCGCAACACCACCACCCACAACAACGCCTTCTTGCACAGCAGCGCGTGTCGCGTTCAGTGCATCGTCAACGCGGTCTTTACGTTCTTTGACTTCGACTTCGGACATGCCGCCGACGCGGATGACAGCAACACCGCCAGCCAGCTTGGCCACACGTTCCTGCAGCTTTTCGCGGTCGTAATCGGACGATGTGTCTTCGATTTGGCCACGGATCTGGGCAACGCGTGCTTCGATTTCCGCTTTGACGCCAGCACCGTCAACGATGGTGGTTTCGTCCTTGGTGATCGAAATCCGCTTGGCAGACCCCAGCATGTCGATGGTGACGTTTTCCAGCTTCATGCCCAGATCTTCGGAAATCACCTGACCACCGGTCAGAATGGCGATATCCTGCAGCATCGCCTTGCGACGATCGCCAAAGCCGGGGGCCTTGACCGCTGCGATCTTCAGACCGCCGCGCAGCTTGTTGACGACGAGTGTCGCCAGTGCTTCGCCTTCGACGTCTTCGGAGATGATCAGCAAAGGCTTGCCGGACTGGATCACGGATTCCAGCAGGGGCACCATTGGCTGCAGCGACGACAGTTTCTTTTCGTGCAGCAGGATGATCGCATCCTCCAGCTCGACTGTCATCTTCTCTGGGTTGGTCACGAAATAGGGTGACAGGTAGCCACGGTCGAACTGCATGCCTTCGACGACAACGGTTTCTGTTTCCAGACCCTTGTTTTCTTCGACGGTGATCACGCCTTCGTTGCCGACTTTCTGCATCGCATCCGCAATCTGACGGCCGATTTCAGATTCGCCATTGGCAGAGATCGTGCCGACCTGTGCAACTTCGTCGCTGTCGTTCACAGGACGGGCCGCTGTCTTGATCGCTTCGACGACTTTGGATGTCGCCAGATCGATGCCGCGCTTCAGGTCCATCGGGTTCATGCCAGCGGCGACAGATTTCATGCCTTCGCGGACAATCGCCTGTGCCAGAACAGTGGCTGTCGTGGTGCCGTCACCGGCTTCGTCATTGGTGCGGTTGGCCACTTCTTTGACCATCTGCGCGCCCATGTTTTCGAACTTGTCTTCCAGTTCGATTTCCTTGGCGACAGAGACACCGTCCTTTGTGATGCGCGGTGCGCCAAAGGATTTGTCGATAACCACATTGCGGCCTTTGGGGCCCAGTGTCACTTTGACGGCGTCGGCAAGGATGTTGACACCCTTGAGGATCCGGTTACGCGCGTCGGTGCCGAATTTTACTTCTTTAGCAGCCATTTGCATGTGCTCCTTGAATTATTGAAAAAGGGAAAGGCGGTATCGCCGGGATCACATGATCCCGAGGATGTCGCTTTCCTTCATGATCAACAGCTCTTCGCCGTCGATGCGGACTTCGGTGCCGGACCATTTGCCAAACAGCACCGTGTCGCCTGCCTTGACGGCCATCGGGATCAGCTCGCCGCTGTCCTTGCGCGCGCCTTCGCCCACGCTGACGATCTCACCCTCTGCGGGCTTTTCCTTGGCGGTGTCGGGAATCAGCAGACCGCCCTTGGTCTTCGTATCGCTTTCGATACGGCGGACCAATACGCGGTCGTGAAGTGGTTTAAATGCCATTTCAGAACTTCTCCAGTTCGGTTATCCATAATGTTAGCACTCAGCTAGTCCGAGTGCCAACACTGGGTAGATATGAACCGATCACGCGGCTGTCAACAGGCCGCCGCCGTCTGCCAAGATGTTTTTGTCAGTGCTTGTCGCGTGGTGCTTTGTCGTCCTCTGACAGGATCCGCCATGCGTCGCCTTCAAGGTCTTCGTATTGATTGGCCCGCAGGCTCCAGAGGAATGCAACAAGTCCCAAGGCCCCCAGCACCAGCGACACCGGGATCAGGATCACAAGAACGTTCATACCCGCCCTTTCATACGCAATGCGTTCACCAGCACGGTGATCGACGAGGTGGACATGGCAATCGCGGCCAGCAGCGGCGTGGCGAACCCGGCAACCGCAATCGGGATGGCGATCACGTTATATGCGGCCGAGATTGCAAAGTTTTCCACGATCCGTTTCTTGGCCGCACGCGCCACCAGCGGCAATTCGATCAGTGGGGCCAGACTGTCGTTCAGCAGCACGATATCGGACGCTGCGCGCGAGGCATCGGCGGCGGTGGCAGGCGACAGCGACGCATAGGCAGCGGACAAGGCGCCGGTGTCGTTCAGCCCGTCGCCGACCATCAGCACCTTGGCGCCAGCCCTGGACAAGGCCTCTATATAATGGATCTTGTCCTCGGGCTGGGTTTCGGCCTGCCAGCGGTCGATGCTCAGCAGGCGCGCGACGCGGGCTGTTTCGGTCCGGTCATCGCCCGACACCAGATGCACCACCAACCCCTGTTTCTGCCATGCAGCAACAAGGTCCCGCGCGCCATCACGCAGTCCTGCGACCAGTTTGATCTTGCGCGGTGTGGCCTGTCCGATTTGCAGATAGGTGCCGACACCGGCCCCCAGCCATGCACCGGACCCCAGCCGCACAGTCTGGTCGTTCCAGACCGCACTCAGCCCCTTGCCGGAATGTTCTTTCTGGTCGGTGACCTTGGCGGGCGTCACCCCGTCCAATGCGGCGGCAATCGCCTGCGACACGGGATGGCTTGCGTTCTGCGTCATCGCAACGGCGATGGCCTGTTCGTCTGCCGTCAGAGTATCACGCGCGGCGACGGGCATCGTCAGCGTGCCGGTCTTGTCGAACACGACGGTATCCACTTCGGCTAACCGTTCCAACGCGGTGCCGTCCTTGACCAGCAGACCTGCGCGGAACAGACGCCCCGCCGCGATGGTTGATACGGCAGGCACCGCAAGACCCAACGCGCAAGGGCAGGTGATGATCAGCACGGCGACCGCGATATTGATCGACAGGCGCACATCGCCCGACCAGAATACCCAGCCCGCGAAGGTGACCAGCGCCAACAGATGCACCATCGGCGCATAAAGCGCCGCCGCGCGGTCGGCGATGGCGGTGTATTTGTTGCGCACGGCCTCGGCCGCATCGACCATCGTGACCATCTTGCGCAGGGTGGTGTCCATACCGACAGTCGCGGCACGGATGGTCAGCGGGCCGGTCATATTGACCTCGCCCGATGTGACCTTTGCGCCGGTTGCGGCATGGTGCAGGCGGCTTTCGCCGGTCAGCATCGACCGGTCGATCTGGCTGGCACCTTCGGTCACCACGCCGTCCACGGGAATCCGCCCGCCGGGCAGGACCAGCACCAGATCGCCCACGGCAAGATCGGCGAAGTTCACCATTTCGCGCGCGCCATCCCGCAGGCGCATGACGCGCGGCACTTCTAACGCGGCCAGCTGTGCAGCGGCAGAGGCCGCGGCCTTGCGGCTGCGATGATCCAGATAGCGCCCGATCAGCAGGAAGAACACCAGCGACACCGCCGCCTCGAAATAGGCATGTTCGCCGCCATAAAGTGTTTCGAACAACGACATTCCCGTCGTCAGGATCAGCGCCAGCGAGATTGGCACATCCATGTTCAGCCGCCGTACCCGCAAGGCCGACCAGGCATGATGAAAGAACGGCTGGCCCGCATAGGCCACGGCAGGGATGGAAATCGCGGCGCTGATCAGATGGAACATGTGCTGGGTCGCCCCCACAGCCCCTGACCAGATGGCCACCGACATCAGCATGACATTCATCATCGCAAAGCCCGACACCGCGATACGGGTCATCAGGGCGCTGCCGACAGGGTCTTTTTCCACGCTCAGAAGGCTCTGATCAAGGCTGCGCGCCTCGAAGCCCGCCAGTTCCAGCGCGTCGATCAGCGCCTCTGGCGCAAGCGGTTGGTCAAGACCAACCGTCACGCGTTTCATCGACAGGTTGACGCGGGCAGAGGCGACGCCGTCAAGCTTTTCCAGCGCGCGTTCCACGCCCGTGATACAGGCGACACAATGGATTGCGGGCAAGGACAGCATGACCTGTTCCACCCCGCGCGAGGCCGCTTTTTTCAGCGTCGCTTCGGGGATGCCGATGCAGGCGGGGCAGGCGGCTGTATCGCTCATCGGTCACGCAACTGGATACGGCGGCGGAAAATCGTGCCGTCCGCGGATTCCAGCTCCAGCCGCAGGTTCCAGTATCCGTCGCGCGATGGGACCATCGCGGCCAGCGCCGTGCCGTTCCATGTGAAATCGGGGGTGTGATCTTCGCCCGTATGGGTCGCACGGCCAAAGATCGCTTTCAGCACCTTGGGCTGCACCGGTACACCATCCGCATCGCGGATCGCCAGCGTCAGTAGGCCATCATCCAGCGTTGCCACCACATCCCAGCCTAGTGCGTCCTGCGCTGTGCGGTTCACCTCGAAGGTCTGGCTAGCGACATAGGTGCTGCGCGCTTCGACACCCGGAAAGGTGGAAACCGCCATGTAGGCCATGCCGAAATTGACGCTGATAATGATCCCGAAGCCGCCGACAAACAAAGCCAGCATATGCTTGCCAGTGAATTCGCGGGGTTTTTGTGCATTTGCGGTCATTGCGTGGCCCTTCCGTTGAAAATCGTATCCGTGAATGCCCGTTCGCCGGTGATCGCATCTTCGACCCAGAACCGCAGGTCGGTGCGGTCGGCGCTGGCGGCAGGCGTGCCCGGTGCGGCCGAGACATAGACGCGCTGCAACATGGTCTCGTTCGCAGGCACGGTAACGATGTCCAGATCCGCGCCTTCCAGCGTGATGTCCAGCGGCTGATCCGACACCAGCGACAGTGTGAAGGCCCGATCATCGCCCAGCTTGTTCAGCAGGCGGACGTCATAGATATTGCGCACGGTCCCGTCGCTGAGCACAACGAAGGTCGGGTTGCGCACGGGTGACACGGTCATTTCCAGATCGGCGCGGATGAACATCGCAAAGACCAGCCCCACGCCGATCAGCGCCCAGAGCACGGTGTAAAGCACAGTGCGAAACCGCAGCACATGCGCCCAAATCGGTTTGGCAGGTTTGCCTTGGGATTCAGCCTCCTGGTCTGACAGCGCCAGATAGTCGATTAGCCCGCGCGGCTTGCCGATCTTGTCCATCACGTCATCACAGGCGTCGATACAAAGCGCGCAGGTGATACATTCCATCTGCTGGCCGTCGCGGATGTCGATCCCCGCAGGGCAGACATTGACGCAGGCCATGCAGTCGATGCAATCGCCCGCCCCTTCGACGCGCTGCTTGCCGCGTGGTTCACCCCGCCAGTCGCGGTAAGCGACGGTCAGCGTTTCGGGGTCCATCATCGCGGCCTGAATGCGTGGCCAAGGACACATGTAATTGCAGACCTGTTCGCGCATGAAGCCGCCAAAGACAAAGGTCGTGGCGGTCAGCACACCAATCGTGGCCCAAGCGACGAATGGCGCCTGAAGCGTCACCAGATTCCGCGCCAGCGTCGGCGCGTCTGCGAAATAGAACACCCAAGCCCCGCCGGTCGCCACAGCGATCAGCAACCAGACCGTCCATTTCGTCAGGCGCAACCTGACTTTGCGGGCATCCCACTTGGCGTTCCACAGCCGGACACGGGCGTTGCGGTCGCCTTCGATCCAGCGTTCGACAAGGATGAAAAGGTCAGTCCAGACTGTCTGCGGGCAGGTGTAGCCGCACCAGACGCGGCCAAGCGCCGAGGTGAACAGGAACAAACCCAACCCCGCCATGATCAGCAATCCGGCCACAAAATAGAATTCATGCGACCAGATTTCGATCCAGAAGAAATAGAACCGACGGTGCGCCATGTCGATCAGCACCGCCTGATCGGGCAGGTTCGGCCCACGGTCCCACCTGATCCATGGGGTCAAGTAATAGATGCCCAGCGTGACCGCCATCACCCACCATTTGAGATTGCGGTAAAAGCCTTTCACGCGGCGCGGAAAAATCGGCTCGCGCGGCGCATAAAGCGGTTGGGTTTCTGAGGAAGACATGAGGCACCTTGTCAAAACGGGTCTGTTCGCAGCCTCCGTTCTAAAGACCGGAGTGGAAACATCCTTGATGTGGATCAAGCATCGCGCTCGCTTTTGGTTTTGAACGGGCGTAAGTCAGATTCCATGCAGATCATCCGCCTTGAAAACACCCCGTCCTTGCCGTTCTGGCGCAGACCCATCGCGCTTTTGTTCGTGATGGCAATGGCGATGCCGGTGGCCTTTGCGACATGGTCGGCGCTGTTGAACAATTTCGTGATCGAGGTCGCGAAGTTCGATGGCGCAGACATCGGCTGGCTGCATTCGGTGCGCGAAATTCCGGGGTTCTTTGCCATCGGTGTGATCGCTCTGATCATGTTCATCCGCGAACAGGTGCTGGGGCTGGTGGCCTTGGTCATGCTGGGGGCGGCGACGGCGGTGACCGCGCAATTCCCGTCGATGGCGGGTATCCTGACGGTGACGATGCTGTCGTCTATCGGGTTTCATTATTACGAGACGGTCAACCAGTCGCTGCAATTGCAATGGATCGACAAGAAAATGGCGCCCCAAACGCTGGGATGGCTGTTATCGGCGGGGTCGGCGGCGACGCTGCTGGTCTATCTGCTGATCGTGCTGACATGGGACCGGCTGGGCCTCAGCTTTACGCTGGTCTATTGGCTGTCGGGCGGGTTCACGGCCCTTGTCGCCATGTTTTGCCTGCTGGCCTATCCACAGTTTGAATCGCCACATCCGCAGAACAAGCGCATGGTGCTGCGCCAACGGTATTGGCTATATTACGCGCTGCAATTCATGTCCGGCGCGCGGCGGCAGATTTTTGTCGTCTTCGCCGGTTTCATGATGGTGGAAAAGTTCGGCTTTACCGTGTCGGACATCACCCGCCTGTTCATGTTCACGCTGCTGGTCAACATGATCGCGGCACCCTTTCTGGGACGCTTGGTGCAGGTGTTCGGCGAACGGCGCGCTATGATCATCGAATATGTGGGGCTGACGGGCGTGTTTTTCGCCTATGGCGGGCTTTACTATTTCGGCTGGGGGATCGCGCTGGCGACGGGGCTTTATATCATCAACCACATCTTTTTCAGCCTCGCGCTGGCGATGAAGACCTATTTCCAGAAAATCGCGGACCCTGCCGATATTGCGCCCACGGCGGCGGTCGCCTTTACCATCAACCATATCGCGGCGGTATTCCTGCCCGCGCTGTTGGGCTATGTCTGGCTGACCTCGCCGGCCTATGTGTTCATGCTGGCGGCGGCCATGGCACTGGTGTCGCTGGGTCTGTCGCTGCTGATCCCGCGCCATCCAGCACCCGGCCACGAAACAGTGTTTCAAAACCGCCTGCTGGCCGCGGCAGAGTAGAAATCACACCCGCCAGCCCTATATCTGACGCATAGCACAGGAGCCTGATATGTTTTTCATGAAAAGCGCCAAATCCGAAATGGTATCCCCCGACGCCGCCCTGAAGGGCCGCGCGCATCCGATCCCCACAGCCGCCACGCATTTCGTCTATGGCACGCCGATCAGCGCTGACGTGCCTGCGGGGATGGAGGTTGCGATTTTCGGGATGGGCTGTTTCTGGGGCGTGGAACGCATGTTTTGGAAACTGGACGGCGTGCAATCGACGATGGTTGGCTATGCGGGCGGCTATACCCCTAACGCCACCTATGACGAAGTCTGCACCGGCAAGACCGGTCATAACGAGGTAGTGCGCGTGGTCTATGACCCCGCTGTCATCAGTTATGACCAGTTGTTGCAGGTGTTCTGGGAAGGTCACGACCCGACCCAGGGCATGCGGCAGGGCAATGACCGTGGCACGCAATACAGGTCCGGCATCTATACGTTCAACGCTGCGCAAAAACAGGCGGCCGAAGCCTCGCGCGATGCTTTCGCCCCGCGTCTGACGCAGGCGGGCTATGGTGCCATCACGACCGAGATTATCGACGCCCCGACGTTTTATTTCGCTGAAGACTATCACCAGCAATATCTGGCGAAGAACCCAAATGGTTATTGCGGGATCGGCGGCACGGGTGTGACCTGCCCCATCGGTGTCGGCGCTTGACGGCGCGGTGGTGCGGACCTAAGCCGCACCATCCTTTGCGAAAGCGACAGAAATGACGACCTATACTGCCCTGACCACGATGCACGGCGAAGACGCGGCCTATGCCTTGTCCGAGGCGCTGGAACATCTGGACCCTGAACCCATCGGCACCGGCGTGTTCGAGATCGAGGATGGGTCCGGCCTGTGGGAAGTCGCGGCCTATATGACCGACCGCCCCGATGCAGGCGTGCTGGCCGTGCTGTCAGCACTGCATGGTGCCAAGCCTTTCACGATCTCCGAAGTGCCTGATCAGGATTGGGTGTCCAAGGTTCAGCGCGATCTGGCACCCGTGCCCGCTGGGCGGTTTTTCGTGCATGGGTCGCATGATGCGGACAAGGTACCGGGCGACAGCATCCCGCTGTTGATCGAGGCTGCGATGGCCTTTGGTACCGGCCACCACGGCACGACGCTGGGCTGCCTGCTGGCCTTTGAACAGGTGCTGGAGATGGGCTTCACCGGGGGGCGCATTCTTGATCTGGGCTGTGGTACGGCGGTGCTTGCGATGGCAGCGGCCAAGGTGCTGGGCGGGCCGGTGCTGGCCAGCGATATCGACCCCGTCGCCATCGACGTGGCGCGTGCAAATGTCACCGCGAACGGTCTTGACGGGCAGGTTGACTGCCTTGTCGCTGCAGGCTTTGGTGGTGGCGATCCGCGCATGACCGGACCGTTCGATCTGATTTTCGCCAATATCCTCAAAGGTCCGCTGATCAGCCTTGCGCCTGAAATCGGCGGCAACATGCAGCCCGGCGGCTATCTGATTCTGTCGGGGTTGCTGAATGAACAGGCCGACGAGGTGATCCACACCTATGCCGGTAATGGCTTCGATCTGTGCAAAATGTCACGCATCGGGGATTGGGCGACACTGATCGTGCAGCGGCAGTCGCTGATATAATCAAATTTACAGCGATTATGTCTTAAATGGGTTGTTTCAGATCGACTTTTTGGCGATCCTGATTTTGTTGATGGTGGTGTTACCGAGGACGTCTGTTTTATGGCACAGGCCAATTTACCTTTTGAAAAGCGTTTGAAGCAGATAACGCGCAAGCATGATCAGCTTGCCAAAGGTGCGGTAAGGTCGGTGACGTCGGACGGCCTGATCGTGATGAAGCCGCGCGCCTATCGGCCAAAGTTCCCGCTGCGTTTCATAATCGTGCTCGTGGTGTTGGGGTTTGTGTTCAAGGGGCTGTTGTTGGCCAGCATTGGTAACGTCGCCTATGCCGAGCGTGTCACCGGTCTGGCGCAGGGCAGCGTGATGGACCGCGCAGGCGCATGGGTGATGCAGATCGACCCCGCGACCGCGCTGATTGCCGATTTCCTTGCACCCTACCTGGGCGACGTGCGCTGAACACAAAAAGCCGCACTGTCACCAGCGCGGCCATATCTGCAGTAATGCGATTGGTTCAGCGTCCGGTTCGGGTTGCAATCATGTCGATGTCGCCGATGCACAGGCCGATGTCGTCCAGCTCACGCGCCGACAGCTTGGACAATGCGTTGCGTGTGATGCGGGCGTCGTTCCATGCGGCAAAAGCACCGATGAGCGACACAAAAAAGCCGGCGGACATGCCGACGGTCGTGCGGTTGGTTGCGAAAGTGGCCATGGCCATGATCCTTGTACATGCTGCTGTGCAGCGAAAATCTGATAAGCCGCACCTAGGCGCCTTTCTGGCTCCGCACCAGAGTTGTTTTTGCATGGGTCATATGCGTTCTAAGAATGCCTAATTTTTGCGCATTAGATCACCAATACACCTTTAATCATTGGGCCTCGGCCTGTCGCTTTCATCACGCCAAACGCCGCCCATGGGATGTATGCCACGCAAAGCGGTGGCAAAGGCGCTTGGTCTTTGTTCGCCTTTTGTGCTAGCCTTCGGATAACAAAGAACAAGGGGCAAGCAATGCGTGTATTGGGGATAGATCCGGGCCTGCGGAACATGGGCTGGGGGCTGATTGATGTGGCCGGATCGCGGATCACCCATGTTGCCAACGGCATCGCCCATTCGACGGGTGATGATCTGGCGATGCGGCTGTTGTCGTTGCATGATCAACTGGCTGCGATGATCGCGCTGCATCGTCCGACCGAGGCGGCGGTCGAACAGACCTTTGTCAACAAGGACGGGGTCGGCACGTTGAAACTGGGGCAGGCGCGCGGGATCGCGCTGTTGGTGACGGCCCAGGCAGGGCTGACCATCGGGGAATATGCGCCCAATGCGATCAAAAAGGCGGTCGTCGGCGTGGGCCATGCCGACAAGGTGCAGATTGCGCATATGGTCAAACTGCAACTGCCCGGTGTGAAACTGGCGGGGCCTGACGCCGCCGATGCGCTGGCCATTGCGATCTGCCATGCCCATCACCTGCAATCCGCCAACCGGCTGAATGCCGCCCTTGCAAAGGCCAGCGCATGATCGGGAAAATCGCGGGACGGCTGGAATACCGCAGCACCGACCATGTGCTGATTGACGTGCGCGGCGTGGGCTATCTGGTCTATGTGTCCGACCGCGTCATGGCCAGCCTGCCGCGCAATGGCGAGGCGGTGGCGCTTTACACTGACCTGCTCGTGCGCGAAGACTTGTTGCAGCTGTTCGGTTTCACCACGCTGGTGGAAAAGGAATGGCACCGCCTGTTGATGTCGGTGCAGGGGATCGGGGCCAAGGCGTCGCTGGCGATCCTCGGGGCGCTGGGGGCAGATGGCGTCAGCCGCGCGATTGCACTTGGCGACTGGAACGCCGTGGCCAAGGCGCGTGGCGTGGGGCCGAAAACCGCACAGCGCGTGATTATCGAGCTGAAAGACAAGGCCCCCGGCGTCATGGCGCTGGGCGCGGGCCTGTCCGCCGCAACAGGCGACGAGGTGATCGAGGCAGACCCCGCCCCCGCACCGCGCGCCACCCCGCAACCCGCCAGCACCGCGCAGGCCGATGCGATGTCGGCGCTGGCGAACCTTGGCTATGCGCCGGGTGATGCCGCCAGTGCGGTGGTGCAGGCTTTGGGCGCTGATCCGCAGGCGGATGCGGGTGCGCTGATCCGCGCCGCCTTGCAGCTGCTGGCGCCTAAGGGATAGATGGGCGGATGACCCAGCCCGACCCCACCCTGCGCCCTGAACGGCAGCCCGAAGACACCGACCGCGCCTTGCGGCCGCAGACCTTGGACGAATTCATCGGCCAGCGCGAGGCGCGCGCGAACCTCAAGGTCTTTATCGAAAGCGCCCGCCGCCGGGGCGAGGCGATGGATCACACCCTGTTCCACGGCCCCCCCGGTCTGGGCAAGACCACCTTGGCGCAGATCATGGCGCGCGAATTGGGTGTTGGCTTTCGCATGACATCGGGGCCGGTGCTGGCCAAGGCCGGCGATCTGGCCGCGATCCTGACCAATCTTGAAGCCCGCGATGTGCTGTTCATCGACGAGATTCACCGGCTGAACCCCGCGGTAGAAGAAGTGCTGTATCCTGCCCTCGAAGATTTCGCGCTGGATTTGGTGATCGGTGAAGGGCCAGCCGCACGCACAGTGCGGATCGAATTGCAGCCTTTCACGCTGGTCGGGGCCACGACCCGCATGGGCCTGCTGACCACGCCCTTGCGCGACCGGTTCGGCATTCCGACGCGGCTGGAATTCTACACGCAGGACGAATTGCACCTGATCGTCACCCGCGCCGCCCGCCTGCTGGGCGCACCCGCCGCCGATGAGGGCGCGCGCGAGATCGCCCGCCGCGCACGCGGCACGCCGCGGATCGCGGGGCGGTTGCTCCGCCGTGTGGTGGACTTTGCGATTGTCGAAGGCGACGGCACCGTCACGCAGGAAATCGCCGATATGGCGCTGAACAGGCTGGGCGTGGACGATATGGGGCTGGATCAGGCCGACCGGCGCTATCTGCGGCTGATCGCGGAAAGCTATGCAGGCGGGCCTGTCGGCATCGAAACCCTGTCCGCCGCCCTGTCCGAAAGCCGCGATAGTCTTGAGGATGTAATCGAACCCTATTTGCTGCAAAAGGGCCTGATCCAGCGCACCCCGCGCGGGCGGATGCTGGCGCAGGCGGCCTGGACCCATCTGGGGCTGGATGCGCCGCGACCGCAATCGGATTTGTTTGGATAGATGACCGACCTTACCCCCTATTTCACCCGCTCTGACGGTGCTTATGTCTTTGCCCGCTGGGGGCGGCCTATCGTGCCCGTCGTGTTTGGCGTCGATGATGCGACGCTTTCGGTGTTCAAAGGCGCGATCGAGGCTGTCGTGGTGCTGGCCAATCATAAGATGGACGAGGTCGATACCGAACTGGGTGCGAACCTGATGGTGTTTTTCTGCCGCGACTGGGCGGAATTGACCGAGGTGCCGCATCTGGACCGGCTGGTGCCCGACCTTGCGCCGCTGGTCGCGCGGTTGCAGCAGGCGGATGCCAACCAATACCGGATTTTCCGCTTTGACGATCACGGCGGGATCAAGGCGGCGTTCGTGTTCCTGCGCTTGGATGCGCATCTGGATCAGGTGCCCGCCGATACGCTGGCGCTGAGCCAAGCCGTGCAGGTAATCGTGTTGTGGTCGGACCTTGCCTTTACCGACACCCCGCCCTTGGCGCTGATTGATGGCAAGGCCGTGCTGCGGCCAGAAGTGGCCGATGTGATCCGTGCGGCCTATGACCCTGTCATGCCACTGGCGGCGCGCGATCCTGCCCATGCGTTGCGGCTGGCCGCCCGTGTGCAAAGGCCGATGTGATGCATCTGTTCAACCTGCGCGTCTATTACGAGGACACCGATCTGGCAGGGATCGTCTATTACGCCAATTACCTGAAATTTATCGAACGCGCGCGCAGCGAATGGGTGCGCGATCTGGGCATTGATCAGGCGCAGATGAAGGCCGAAGGGCTGGTCTTTGCCGTGCGCAGGGTTGCGGCGGATTACCTGTTGCCCGCGCGCTATGACGATCAGCTTTGCGTTGAAACGGTCATTTTGCCCGGTTCAGGCGCGCGGCTGGTCCTGCAACAGGATGTCAAACGCGGCGATGCGACGCTGTTTTCCGCCACCGTGACCATCATTTGCATGACGACCGATGGCGCGATGACGCGGCTACCGGCGGCGATCCGCCAAGCCACGCGCTAAAATCGTGGCAAAATCGGCTTTGTGATGCCGGTTTGGTTGGATTTGCCTGATGCTTTGCGGTATTGAAGGTTCAATTGAGCCCGAACCGGGCCGTCAGGCAGAGCAGGCACATGGAAGTAGCACACGAATTCACAATGTGGGCGTTGTTCGCGCGCGCCACGATCATCGTCAAACTGGTGATGATCATGCTGATCCTCGCATCCATCTGGTGCTGGGCGATCATTGTTGACAAGACGATCCAGTATCGCCGCGCCCGCACCGAGGCCGAGATATTTGACCGCGCCTTCTGGTCGGGTGAACCGCTGGATCAGCTGTTCGACCAGATCGGCCCCGACCCCGATGGCGCGTCTGAAAAGATATTCGCCGCTGGTATGCTGGAATGGCGCAGGTCGCACCGGCAGGATGGCGGTCTGATCGCGGGGGCGACGGCGCGTATTGACCGATCAATGGATGTGGCCATCGCTAAGGAATCCGCAAGGCTGCAAAAAAGCCTTGCCGTGCTGGCGACAGTCGGATCGACGGCCCCTTTCGTCGGGCTGTTCGGGACCGTCTGGGGGATTATGAACGCTTTTATCGAGATTGCAGAAGCGCAGAACACCAATCTTGCCGTCGTTGCTCCCGGCATCGCCGAGGCGTTGCTGGCCACTGGTCTGGGCCTTTTGGCCGCTATTCCGGCGGTGATCTATTACAACAAACTGTCCGCCGACAGTGAACGGATCGTCGCGGGCTATGAGGCTTTCGCCGATGAATTCGCCACCATCCTCAGCCGTCAATTGGACAGCTGACATGGGTGCCGGTGCCATGAAATCCAGTGACAGCGGCGGTGGCAGAGGCCGCCGCCAGTCGCGCCGCGCCGCGCCGATGTCCGAAATCAACGTCACACCTTTCGTCGATATCATGCTGGTGTTGCTGATTATCTTCATGGTGGCAGCACCTTTGTCTGTCGTGGGCGTGCCGGTAGACCTGCCGCAGACGGCCGCAACCGCGCTGCCCGGTGACGAAGAAGAACCGCTGACGGTGACGATCACCGCGCAAGGTGTGGTCATGATCCAGGAAACCGAAGTGCCGCCTGCCGATCTTGTGACCCGTCTGCGCGCCATCGCCGCGGAACGCACCAGCAACAAGATTTTCCTGCGCGCCGACGGGGCCAATGCCTGGAACCGCGTGGCCGAGGTGATGGGCGCGCTGAACGCGGGTGGATTTTCCGACATCGGCCTGGTGACGGATATTGGCGGTCCAACTTTTGATGGTGCTGACGGATAAGATGCAGACGCCGGGCATGTATATCTCTGCGGTCGGCCATGTGGGGTTGATCGGCTGGCTTTTGCTGGGGTGGGGGATGCAATCGCAGCCGCTGCCGATGCAGGTCATGGATGTTTCCGTCATGTCGGGCGAAGAGTTTGAACAAATGATGGCGGCCCGCACGCCTGTGCCCGGCGATGCGCCGCCCACGGCCCCCGTGCAGCCCCAGATCGACCTGGCGCCGCCACCGCCCGCCGTGGAAACCCCGCCGGAACCCGCACCGCCGCCCAAACCGGTGGAAACGCCCATGAGCGAAGCACTACCGCCGCCTGCGCCGGAAATGCCCCCTGCCGATGTGACAGATGCCGCCCCAGCAGCACCGGCACCGCCTGCGATGCCCGTGCCTGCGCCCGATCTGCCGCCCAGCGATGACCCGACGCAGGCCCCTGCGAACCGGATCGCTTCGACCCCGGTGGCGCCGCCGCCGCCTGATGCGCAGATTTCCGACATCGCGCGCGAAGCCGTCGTGCCTGATGAAACCGCCACGGCCGAGGTGGCAGTCCCCGAACAACAGGCCACCGCCCCCGAACAGACCGCGACCGAAATCGTCATCGCCGACGAACGCCCACGTGGTGCTGTCGAAAGATCCTTGCGTCCGATTGCGCGCCCTGCGCGTCCGGCCCCGCCTGCCGCCGCAGCCACGCCGCAGACAGCCACAGAACCGGCACCAGCACCTGTGCCGGACACCAGCGATGCTGTCGCCGATGCGCTTGCCGCCGCTGTCGCAGCAAGCGCTGCCCCAGCCGTGCAGGCCGGCCCGCCCATGACAGGCACCGAACGCGACAGTTTTCGCATCGCGGTCAACAGTTGCTGGAACGTGGACCCGGGGTCAGTGGCGGCCCGCGTGATCATCGAGGTCGGCTTTACCCTGAACCGTGACGGAACACTGGACGGCGAACCGCGCTTGTTATCGTCTGACGGCGACCAATCTGCTACCAGCACGGCATTCGAGGCAGCCCGCCGCGCGATCCTGCGCTGTCAACGTGGCGGATATCAGCTCCCCGCTGAAAAATATGACCAGTGGCGCGAAGTTGTGATTACATTCGACCCAAGCGGTATGCGATTGAGATAAGAGAACGACCAAGATGGGTATACGCCGCTGTCTGCGGATCGCCCGCAACGATCAGGAATGATGCTGTCGGGATGCAGTACCGACAGCGAAAGAGGCAAAGATGATGAAAAGAATTTTGACGTTGCTGATCGCGCTGATGTTCGCGGGGCCAGCCTTGGCACAGGGTGGCCCGTTGCGCCTGACGATCACGGATGGGGTGATCGAGCCGATCACCTTTGCCGCTCCGTCGTTCGAGGCGGAAACACCACAGGCGGGGCAGCTTGCATCCGAACTGACGCGTCTTGTTGCGCAGAACCTGTCCGGCACCGGCCTGTTCCGTGAAGTGCCGGCCAGTGCTTTCATCTCGCAGGTCAATTCCTTTGCGCAGCCGGTCGCCTTTGCCGATTGGCGCGCGGTGAACGCGCAGGCGCTGGTCATCGGTGCGGTCAGCATGACGGGTGATCAGGTCAACGTGAAATTCCGCCTGTTTGATGTGTTTTCCGGGCAAGAGCTGGGCGGTGGATTGCAATTCGCGGGCACGACTGCCGGCTGGCGGCGGATGGGTCACAAAGTGTCAGACGCCGTCTATAGCCGGATCACCGGCGAAGGTGGCTATTTCGACAGCCGCGTGGTGTTTGTCGCCGAAAGCGGCCCCAAGGATAACCGGCTCAAGCGGTTGGCGGTGATGGATTATGATGGTGCCAACGTCCAGTTTCTGACCGATAGTAGCAGCATCGTTTTGGCTCCGCGGTTTTCACCACGCGGCGATCAGGTGCTTTACACCAGCTTTGAATCCGGCTTCCCGCGCATCAACCTACTGGATGTCGCCAATGTCGCACGCCGACAGATCGCCACAGCCCCCGGCGAGATGTCGTTCAGCCCGCGGTTTTCGCGCGACGGGCGGCAGGTGATCTATAGTCTGTCGAATGGTGCGACGACCGATATCTATCGCACTGATCTGGACACGGGCCAGCATGTGCGCCTGACCGCCACCCCGTCGATTGACACCGCCCCCAGCCTGTCGCCCGACGGATCGCAGATCGTGTTTGAAAGTGACCGGTCCGGCAGCCAGCAGCTTTATATCATGTCATCCACGGGTGGCGACGCACGCCGGATTTCCTTTGGCGAGGGGCGCTACAGCACGCCGGTCTGGTCGCCGCGCGGTGATCTGGTGGCGTTTACAAAGCAGAATGCCGGGCGGTTCCACATCGGCGTGATGCGCACCGACGGGTCCGAGGAACGTTTGCTGACTTCGTCCTTTCTTGACGAAGGGCCGACATGGTCGCCCAATGGCCGGGTCATCATGTTCACCCGCGAAACGCAGGGGGAGGATGGGGCGAGCGCGCTTTACTCGGTCGATATTTCGGGGCGCAACCTGCGCGCTGTCCCGATCCAGAGCGCTGCATCCGATGCGTCTTGGGGGCCATTGCAGCCGTGACGGGACGGCACAAGCCGTTCCCAGACGCCGATAGCCATGCTATACTAATGAAAATGAGCAGATAAACAGGATTACCCCATGAAGATGATGACAAAGGCAACACTCTTGCTTTTGGTGCTGGCAACCGCAGCCTGTACCAATCCCAACCGCTTTGGTGCCGGTGGCGCGGGCGGTGCTGGTGCTGGCGGTTTCGACGCCACGACCGGTATGGCAGGCTCTCCGAGCGACCCGCGCAGCCCCGCGTTCTTTAACCAGACCATCGGTGACCGTGTGTTGTTCGCCGTTGACCAGTCCACGATCAGCCCCGAAGGCCGCACCATTCTGGATGGGCAGGCCCAGTGGCTGCTGACCAATGCCGATTACCGCGCCGTCATCGAAGGCCATGCCGACGAACAGGGCACCCGTGAATACAACCTTGCACTTGGCTTCCGCCGCGCCAATGCCGTGCGCGAATACCTTGTGTCGCGCGGCGTCCCGTCAGCCCGTCTGGAAGTCACCAGCTATGGCAAGGAACGCCCGATCGAGGTCTGTTCTAACGAGGCGTGTTATTCGCAAAACCGCCGTGCCGTGACCGTTCTGTCGTTCTCGGCGATGACCAGCTGATCCAGACCGGGGGCCGATGATGCTGCACCGTATTCTTGCCGTTTGTGCCATTCTGCTGGCCCCCCTGCCTGCCGCAGCGCAGGACGAGACGCTGGCGGATATCCGCCAGCAATTGACTGCGCTTTATGTGGATGTGCAGCGCCTGCGCACCGAATTATCGACGACCGGAACCTTACCGACAGGTATTGCCGGAGCGACACCGCTGGACCGGCTTGACGCGATCGAGGCGGAGCTGCAGCGCCTGACATCCAAAGCCGAGGAGCTGGAATTTCGGGTGAACCGCATCACCGTCGACGGCACGAACCGGATCGGTGATCTGGAATTCCGGCTGTGCGAATTGGAAGCGGGTTGTGACATCGCCAATCTTGGCGATACGCCGTCGCTGGGCGGTGTCGATAATTCGGCGGGCGTTCCCGTCGCCAATCCGCCGCCCGTGACCGGCGGCCCTGCCGTGGCCATCGGCGAACAAGATGACATCCGGCGGGCGCAGGAGGCGCTCGCCTCGGGTGACTTTCGCGGCGCCGTGGATCAGCTATCGACCTTTGGCGCGACCTATCCGGGTAGCCCCCTAGCGCCAGAGGCTGCGTTCATTCGCGGACAGGCGCTCGCCGCCTTGGGTGAAAACACCGGTGCCGCACGCGCCTTTCTGGACTCCTTTTCGGCTGATCCTGCGGGACAGCGTGCCGCGCAATCACTGGTCCGGCTGGGTGCGTCGTTGGGAGCAATCGGGCAGACGCAGGATGCCTGCCTGACGCTCGCCGAAGTGGGTGTGCGGTTTGCGGGCAACCCTGCTGTCGGGGATGCCCAGACCGCGATGCAAAACCTAGGATGTCAGTAGCACCGCTGCCTCCAGTGCTTGCCCCTGGTTTTGCCGAATTGCTGCAAGGTGGCGCGCCGGTCGGGCTTGCGGTGTCGGGCGGCGGCGATTCCATCGCTTTGCTGCATCTGGCCGCCGCGATTGGCGGGCGGATCAACGTGGCATCGGTCGATCACGGCCTGCGGGCTGATAGTGCGGCTGAATGCGCCATGGTTGCAGATATTTGCGTGGGGTACGGCCTGCCGCATCAGACAGTGAAATGGACCGGTTGGGACCGGCGTGGCAACCTGCAGGATCATGCACGCCGGGCGCGCTATGGCTTGCTGGCGGATTGGGCGCGCGGGGCGGGGCTGGCAGATATCGCCCTTGGGCATACCGCAGATGATCAGGCGGAAACGGTCGTCATGGCGCTCGCGCGTGGTGCGGGGGTGGACGGGCTGGCGGGGATGGCGGCTGTGACGTGCCGCGATGGTCTGCGCTATCACCGGCCCCTGTTGCAGGTCACACGGGCGGCGTTGCGCGCCTATCTGGTGGCGACAGGCCGCCTCTGGTGCGATGATCCGGGCAATGATGACCCCGGCTATGAACGGATCAGGATCAGGCAAGCGGCGGGTGCCTTGGCGCAGCTGGGGCTGACGCCCCAGACGCTTGGGCAGGTCGCGCAGCATATGGCGACAGCGGCGGCGGCGCTGGACCGCGGCACCGCTGATCTGGCCGCGGCAGTGATGATGCAACAGGGCGGCGATGTGCTGATCACGCTGACCCTGCGCGATCTGTCGCGCGAACAGGCCCGCCGGCTGGTGCTGGCCGCGATGGAACGGGTGCATCGGCGGATGACTCCACCACGCAAGGATGAGCAGCAGCGCCTGATGCAATCCTTGCTGCATGGGCAGGGCGTCACGCTTGGTGGGTGTTTGATGACCTTCGACGGACCCGTTCTGCGCGTCAGCCGCGAACCGCAGGCCGTGGCGCAGCTGGTCACCCCCACGACCGCGCTGTGGGACGCACGCTGGCAGCTGTCGGGGCCACATGCGCCCGACCTGCAACTGCGCGCGCTGGGGGCGGGGATCGACCTGTGTTGCGACTGGCGCACCAGCGGTCTGCCGCGCCGGTCCTTGCAGGCCACACCTGCCGTCTGGCGTGATCAGACGCTGGTTTCTGCACCCTTGGCGGGTTTCGGGCGTGATTGGTCCGCGCAGATTGTCGCGGACTAGCCCTGCGCGCGGCTTTGCGCATTGAAGATTGGCGGTTTGTCCCTATTCTAAGGATAACCACGCAGGCACGAGTCTGTCGCCTGTTTGACGATGTGATAGGAGTCCCCCTTGGGTAACGCACGCAACATGGTCTTTTGGGTCGTCATGTTCTTGATGGTCCTGGCCTTATTCAACCTGTTCAGCAGCCCCCTCGGTGCCACCGGCGGCGATGCGCGCAGCTTTTCTACCTTTGTCGAGGCCGTTCAATCCGGTCGCGTGACCGATGCCGTGATCGACGGCGAGCGTGTCCGCTATTCCGAGGCCGGGCGGACCTATTCCACCATCGCGCCATCGGATGCGGAAATCACCAACCTGTTGATTGGCGCCAATGTGCCGTTCGAGGCGCGGAGCCAGGAAACATCCGTGTTCCAGTCATTCATTGTCAGCCTGTTGCCGTTCGTTCTGTTGATCGGCGTCTGGATCTATTTCATGAACCGGATGCAGGGCGGCGGCAAAGGCGGGGCGATGGGTTTTGGCAAATCCAAAGCCAAGCTTTTGACCGAGAAATCGGGCCGCGTGACGTTCGACGATGTCGCCGGGATCGACGAGGCCAAGGAAGAATTGGAAGAGATCGTCGAATTCCTGCGCAACCCGCAGAAATTCAGCCGCCTTGGTGGCAAAATCCCCAAAGGCGCGCTGCTTGTCGGCCCTCCCGGCACTGGTAAAACGCTGCTTGCACGCGCCATCGCGGGCGAAGCCGGCGTGCCCTTCTTTACCATCTCGGGGTCAGACTTCGTGGAAATGTTCGTCGGTGTGGGTGCAAGCCGTGTGCGCGATATGTTCGAACAGGCGAAAAAGAACGCGCCTTGCATCGTGTTCATCGACGAAATCGACGCTGTGGGCCGTGCGCGTGGTGTCGGCATGGGCGGCGGCAATGACGAACGCGAACAGACACTGAACCAGCTTCTGGTCGAAATGGACGGGTTCGAGGCGAATGAGGGCGTGATCATCGTCGCTGCCACCAACCGGCGCGACGTGCTGGACCCCGCCCTGCTGCGTCCGGGTCGTTTTGACCGTCAGGTCACCGTGCCGAACCCCGATATCAAGGGCCGCGAAAAGATTTTGGGCGTGCATGCGCGCAAGGTGCCACTTGGTCCCGATGTCGATCTGCGGATCATCGCACGCGGCTCGCCCGGGTTTTCGGGGGCCGATCTGGCGAACCTTGTGAACGAGGCTGCCTTGATGGCCGCACGCGTGGGTCGCCGTTTCGTGACCATGATCGACTTCGAATCGGCCAAGGACAAGGTGATGATGGGGGCCGAACGCCGGTCGATGGTCATGACCGCCGAGCAAAAGGAAATGACCGCCTATCACGAGGCTGGCCATGCCATCGTCGGGATTTCGCTGCCGAAATGCGACCCTGTCTATAAGGCCACGATCATTCCGCGCGGCGGTGCGCTGGGCATGGTGATGAGCCTGCCGGAAATCGACCGTCTGAACATGTTCAAGGATGAATGCCACCAGCGTCTTGCGATGACGATGGCGGGCAAGGCGGCCGAGATCATCAAATACGGTCCCGATTCTGTCAGCAACGGCCCTGCCGGTGATATCCAGCAGGCCAGCCAGTTGGCCCGTGCAATGGTGTTGCGCTGGGGCATGTCCGACAAGATCGGCAATATCGACTATGCCGAGGCGCATGAAGGCTATCAGGGCAATACCGCCGGTCTGTCGGTGTCGGCCGATACCAAGGTCATGATCGAGGAAGAAGTCCGCCGGTTCATTCAGGATGGGTACGAGCTTGCCTATAAGATCATCACCGAAAAGAACGAAGAGTTCGAGCGTCTGGCACAGGGCCTGCTGGAATATGAAACCCTGACCGGTGACGAGATCAAGCGCGTTATGGCGGGTGAATTGCCCCATGCAAGCGACGACAAGGGTGGCACGCCGCCGTCCGCAGGGTCGTCGGTCACGGCGATCCCCAAGACCAAGCCGAAAAAGCCGCGCGCACCTGACGCGGGGCTGGAACCGGAACCTTCGGTCTGACCGATCAAACGCCGCCCCAAGGGGCGGCGTTTTGCGTTGCAGCTCCGGCCCCTTCGGCGCCGGATGCCTCCGGCGGGGATATTTTTTCTCGGAAGATGACTTGTCTTTTCGCGCCCCGCGCAGCCAATGTTGCGCGCAGCAGCAGGAGGTTAGCAATGCCCGCGTTAAAGAAGACAGAGATCATCGCCGAAGTTGTCTGGCTGGGTCTTGTGCCGGACCGTGATGCAGCCCTCACATCCGTTGCCGTACAGGATGCGCAGCTGACCTATGCGGGCATTCCCGGCGAGGCGCATGGCGGGTTGACCCGCCCGTCCTGTTCGCGCGTGATCAGCCAGCATCCGCGCGGCACGGACATTCGTAACGTGCGCCAGCTTTGCGTCATGTCCGCCGAGGAATTGGCGCTGATCGCCGCTGATTGCGGGGTGGACGATCTTGATCCGGCCTATGCGGGCGCGTCGCTGGTGGTGCGCGGCATTCCCGATTTCACCCATCTGCCGCCGTCGTCCCGCCTGCAGTTTCCTGACGGGTCGGTCATTGTCATCGATATGGAAAACCAGCCCTGCCATCTGCCTGCCAAGGCGATCAACGCCGATCATCCGGGCGCTGGCGACCGGTTCAAGGCGGCGGCCAAGGGCAGGCGCGGCGTCACCGCCTGGGTCGAACGCGAAGGCCATGTCCATCTGGGCGATGCGGTCACGTTGCATGTGCCGGGCCAGCGCAGCTGGCAGCCCTGATCCCCGCCGCTGGCGGGGCGGATTGCGTCGCAATCAGGGGACGGCAGGTGCAAGCGCCTCTTTAGAAAAGAGGACATGGAAAGACACAGGAAAGATCACATGGCCGTCAAATCCGATATCGAGATCGCCCGCGCCGCAACCAAGCGCCCCATTCAGGACATCGGTGCCAAGCTGGGCATCCACAGCGATGATCTGGTCCCGTACGGCCATGACAAGGCCAAGGTCAGCCAGCGCCTGATCGACGCCGTGCAGGACCGCCCCGACGGCAAGCTGATCCTTGTGACCGCGATCAACCCGACGCCTGCGGGTGAGGGGAAGACGACGACGACCGTGGGCCTTGGGGATGGGTTGAACGCCATCGGCAAGAAGGCGGTGGTCTGTATCCGCGAAGCCTCGCTCGGGCCCTGTTTCGGGATGAAGGGTGGGGCGGCTGGTGGTGGCTATGCGCAGGTGATCCCGATGGAGGATATGAACCTGCATTTCACTGGCGATTTCCATGCGATCACATCGGCCCATAACCTGCTGGCGGCGATGATCGACAATCATGTCTATTGGGGCAATGCGCTGGATATCGATATCCGCCGTGTCGTCTGGCGGCGTGTGATGGATATGAACGACCGCGCCCTGCGCCAGATCACGGCATCCCTGGGCGGTGTCGCCAATGGTTACCCGCGCGAGGCGGGGTTCGACATCACCGTCGCCTCCGAGGTCATGGCGATCCTGTGTCTGGCCCGCAATCTGGCTGATCTGCAAAAGCGGCTGGGTGATATCATCGTGGCCTATCGCCGCGATAAGACGCCCGTTTACTGTCGCGATCTGAAGGCGGATGGCGCGATGACGGTGTTGCTGAAAGACGCGCTGCAACCGAACCTTGTGCAGACGCTGGAAAACAACCCCGCCTTTGTCCATGGCGGCCCCTTTGCCAATATCGCGCATGGGTGCAACTCGGTGACGGCGACGACGACCGCGCTGAAACTGGCGGATTATGTCGTGACCGAGGCGGGCTTCGGCGCCGATCTGGGTGCGGAAAAGTTCATGAACATCAAATGCCGCAAGGCGGGGATCGCCCCCGCCTGCGTTGTCGTCGTGGCCACCGTGCGCGCGATGAAGATGAATGGCGGTGTCGCCAAGGCCGATCTGGGGCTGGAGAATGTCGATGCCGTGCAGGCAGGCTGTGGCAATCTGGGTCGCCATATCGAGAACGTGAAATCCTTTGGTGTGCCGGTTGTCGTCGCGATCAACCATTTTGTCACCGATACTGATGCCGAGGTCGAAGCCGTCAAAGCCTATGTTGCAACCCAGGGGTCGCAGGCTGTCTTGTGCAAGCATTGGGCGCAGGGGTCTGCGGGGATCGCCGATCTTGCGACGCTGGTTGCCGATATCGCAGATAAGGATGCGGCGAACTTTGCCCCGATCTATCCTGACGAGATGGGATTGTTCGAGAAGATCGAGACCATCGCCCAAAAGATCTATCGCGCGGACGGGGTGATCGCGGATGGTAAAATCCGTGACCAGCTCAAGCAATGGGAAGATCAGGGATACGGCCATCTGCCGGTCTGCATGGCAAAAACCCAATACAGTTTCACCACAGACCCCGAACGGCGCGGCGCACCCACGGGGTTTACCATTCCCGTGCGCGAGGTAAGGCTGAGTGCCGGGGCCGGTTTCATCGTCGCCATCTGTGGCGAGATCATGACGATGCCGGGCCTGCCGCGTGTGCCATCGGCGGAAACGATCATGCTGAACGAGGATGGCCAGATCGAAGGCTTGTTCTAAACCACCTGTGCTGTTGTCATCGGGTCGTCCACGTCGTATCCGGCAGGCGGGCCGCAGACAAAGAGGACCGGACGTGAACACACCGCAAGATTGCAGCGACATAGCCGATATCAGGGCCGAGATTGACCGGATCGACGCCGGCTTGGTGCGGTTACTGGCCGAGCGCGCTGCCTATATCGACCGCGCAGCAGTGATCAAGGCTGTTGCCGGTCTGCCCGCCCGCATCACCCCCCGCGTGGAACAGGTGGTGGCCAATGTGCGCGATCATGCACAGGCCCACGGCCTGTCGCCTGATCTGGTTGAAATGCTCTGGCGGCGGTTGATCGATTGGTCGATCGCGCGCGAGGAAACCCGGCTAGGGCCGGACAGTGACAGGAAAGATATCCGATGAATGCTCATGTTCTGGACGGCAAGGCTTTTGCCGCAAAGCTGCGTATCACAATTGCGGACCATGTAGCGGCCTTGCAGGCGGGTCACGGCATCGTGCCGGGGCTGGCGGTGGTGCTGGTCGGTGAAGACCCGGCAAGTCAGGTCTATGTGCGCAGCAAAGGCAAGATGACCGTCGAAGTCGGCATGCGCAGTTTCGAGCATCGCCTGCCCGACACCACGTCTGAGGCTGATTTGCTGGCGCTGATCGCGCAGTTGAACGCCGATCCGGCGGTGCACGGTATTCTGGTGCAACTGCCGTTGCCCGGGCATCTGAACAGCGATCTGGTCATCAACAGCATTGATCCGGCCAAGGATGTGGACGGGTTTCATATCTCGAATGTGGGGCTGTTGGGGACGGGCCAAAAGGCGATGGTGCCTTGCACGCCTTTGGGTTGTTTGATGCTGCTGCGCGATCATCACGGGTCGTTGGCGGGCAAACATGCGGTGGTGATCGGGCGGTCCAATATCGTGGGCAAGCCGATGGCGCAATTGCTGCTGGGCGACAGCTGCACCGTCACCATCGCGCATAGCCGCACGGCCGATCTGCCCGCGATGGTCCGGCAGGCGGATATCGTCGTGGCCGCGGTTGGCCGCCCGCAGATGGTGCAGGGCGATTGGATCAAGCCGGGGGCCACGGTGATCGACGTGGGCATCAACCGGATTGCGGCCGATGATGGCGGCACGCGGTTGGTGGGGGATGTCGATTATGACAGCTGCGCCGCCGTCGCTGGCGCGATCACGCCGGTGCCGGGCGGGGTGGGGCCGATGACGATTGCCTGCCTTTTGGCCAATACAGTCACCGCCTGTTGTCGTGCGGGTGGGCTGGCGGAGCCTGAGGGCCTGACCGTCTGATCCGCCTGCTGCGCAGACGGGCGCGCCGCGCGGGGGATATTTAGGCTCGGAAGATGGTGAAGGTCACGCCAACGGCACGGCCAGCGCCTTGTGGCCTGTCAGGATCGCAAAGGCGCGCGGGCCGAACAGCTGTCGGATCACGGGCGCCATGCAATCAAGTCCGCCTGTATAGGCGCCATAGGCTGGCATGACGATGCGCGCGGCATCAACCACAAAGGCGGGCCGGCTGCGGCCTGCCAGCCGGTGCTTGGGGTGGTAATGGCCTGAGACTTCTGCGGTGGCGCTCGTCGCGATATGGCGGAAGCTCAGAGTGCCAACCTCTATCTGCGCCAGATGGCTGCCGCCCAGATCAACGGGGCCGGGGTCGTGGTTGCCTTCGACCCAGACCCATTTGCGGCCCGCCTGCAGGCTGGTCAGGCGCAGGCGCATGGCGCCATCCAGACTGTCTGCGGCGGCCAGATCGTCGAAACTGTCGCCAAGGCAGATCATCTGGCGCGGGTCGGTTGCGCCGATGTCATCTGCCAGCTTGTCCAGTGTTTCTTGTACTTCGTATGGGGGCAGCATCACCCCACTGCGCCGCGCGATCCGGTCTGATTTGCCCAAGTGCAGGTCAGAGACGCAGAGCGTGCCTGCCTCTGGCAACCACAGCGCGCCGGATGGCAGTGCTTGGCAGCGTGTGCCGCAAAGGGTGAAAGCATAGCTGTTCATACGATTTTCTTTGCTGATTTGGCACGCCGGCGCAAGGTTCAATCCGCGGGCATTCCGACCTTTGCCATCAAGGCTGCTGCCTCGTCCTCCATCAGCCGTTCGCGGCCTGCACCGGCCAGCGCGATGCGCCCTTGTTCAAGGAAAAGCGGCATCGCCAAGGGTGTCACCCTTTCCAGTACGACATGATCGACGCGGCCTGCGGTGCGGGCGAGCATCTCTTCGATCCGGCCGAAATCGACGAGGCCGCGCAACGCCTCTTCGCGGGTGATCTGCAGCATCAGGTGGTTGGGGTCGTATTTGGCCAAAGTGTCATAGAGGATGTCCGACGAAAACGTCGCCTGCCGCCCCGATTTGCGCGCCTGCGGCAGGTTGCGTTCAATCAGTCCGGCGATGGTGGCTGCCCCCCGGAAGGTGCGTTTCATCACGGCATTGCCGGACAGCCATGTCTCGAAACCCGCGCGCAGATCAGGCGCGCGGAACAATGGTGCTGCGTCGGTCACGGGTTTGAGCCCCCAGACCAGCACCGCGTAATCGGTGGCGACAAAGCCCAAGGGCTGCAGGTCCAGTTCTTCCATCCGCTGGGTCAGCAGCATCCCCAGCGTCTGCATCGCGTTGCGCCCCGCAAAGCCGTAGACGCAGATATGCTGGCGGCCGTCATGCGGGAAACTTTCGACCAGTATCCGGTCAACCTCGGGCAGTTTGGACACCTGCCGTTGTAGGCCCAGCCATGCGGCGGTGTGGGCGGGCAATTGGGGCCAGTCGTCTTGCGCGAACATCCGCAGGATGCGTTGCGACAGTTGCGTGGAATTGGCGAATTTCGTGCCCATGAAGGTCGCGATTTTCGGCGTTTTGCTGGCGTCGCGCGTCACCTCGACCGTCATCTCGCGCAACCCATCGTAGCGCACGATCTGGCCGCCGATCAGGAAGGTGTCGCCTTGGGTCAGGGTAGCGGCAAAGGATTCCTCGACCTCGCCCAAGGGTTTGAAATTGCCCTTCAGGCGGACCTTGAGCGTGTCGGTATCCTGGATCGTGCCGATATTCATGCGGATGCGCAGGGCGGCGCGGGGGTCGCGCAATTGCCATTTGCCGTCCGCCGTCAGCAACAGCCGTTTCCAGCGGTCATAGGCGCGCAGTGCATAGCCGCCGGTGGCGCAGAAATCGAGGCAGGCGTCGAACTCTGCCCGTGTCAGCCCGGCATAGGCCCCAACGCTGCACACCTCGGCGAACAGATCATCGGCGTAGAACTGCCCCGCGCAGGCGGCGATCAGAATGTGCTGGCACAGCACGTCGCGCGGGCCTGCACCCTTGGGGTCACCGTCAAGGTCATGGGCTTGCACTGCCTGCAATGCGGCGACGCATTCGACCACTTCGAACCGGTTGGCAGGCACCAGCAGCGCCTTGGACGGTGCGTTATAGCGGTGGTTGGCCCGCCCGATCCGCTGCACCAGACGTTTGACGTTTTTGGGCGCACCGACCTGAATGACCAGATCGACATCACCCCAGTCGATACCCAAATCCAGACTGCCGGTGCAGACGATGGCGCGCAGCTGACCCGCGACCATCGCGGATTCCACGCGTTCGCGTTGGTCGCGGGCAAGGCTGCCGTGGTGGATGCCGATGGGCAGATCATCGGTATTGGCGAGCCAGAGGTTGTGAAAGAAAATCTCGGCCTGCGCGCGGGTGTTGTGAAAGATCAGCGTGGTCTTGTGCTGTTTCACAGCCTCCAGCACGGCGGGGATGGCATAGGTGGCACCGCCCCCGGCCCAAGGTGGCGGCGCCTCGGTCTGCAGCATGGCGATGTCCGGCGCAGGGCCGGGATCGGCCAGCAGGATCGGGCAGGGGTCGGGGTGGCGCGCAAGCATCCGCGCGATGGCGGGCGGGTCCTCGACCGTGGCGGACAGGCCAACGCGGCGCAGGCCGGGCGCAAGGGTCTGCAAGCGGCTCAGCGCCAGCATCAGCTGATCGCCCCGTTTGCTTTCGGCGAGCGCGTGGATTTCATCCACGATCACCCGCTGTAATCCGGCAAACATGCGCGGCGCATCTTCATAGCTGATCAGCAAGGCCAGCGATTCGGGCGTGGTCAGCAGGATATGGGGCGGGTCGGCACGCTGGCGGCGTTTTTGGGTATAGGATGTGTCGCCGGTGCGATCCTCGATCCGGATCGGCAGGGCCATGTCATCGACGGGTCTGCGCAGGTTGCGTTTGATATCGGCCGCCAGCGCCTTGAGCGGCGAGACATAAAGCGTGTGCAGCCCGTGATGCGCCCCATCCGCCAGTTCGACGAGGCTGGGCAGAAAACCTGCCAGCGTCTTGCCCCCGCCTGTGGGCGCGATCAGCAGCAGGGCGGCGTCGCTCGCGCGGTCAAGCATGGCCTGCTGATGCGGATGCACCGACCAGCCGCGGCCTGCGAACCACGCGTCGAACTTGGCTGGCAGCTGGCGCGTGGCGTCTGGCATGGATGTCCCGATGCAAAAGATCTCCCCTTAGGTAGGTGGAAGCCTGTCGATTGCAAAGGGCGGCAATTATCTAGCGGACGATGTCTTCGTCGGTGACGAACATATTGGCCCAGGCGCGGTCGAGCAGGTCAGGCGACATATGATAGGGGATCCCTTCGAAGTCGCAGATCGAGATCATATGGTCGATCAGAAACGTGGGATGAAAATTCGCATAGATGTTGTTTATCTCAGGATAGCGCACATTCAGCAGGTGGACGAGCGTGTCTTCGTCCAGTGGCATCTGGCGCTTGCGCGCGACCATGGCAAAGATTTTCAGGTAATCTTCCTGATTGGGGCCGTCGATCTTGATCTTGTAGAAAATCCGCCGCAACGCTGCCTTGTCAAAGATCGCGTTGGGGTGAAAGTTGGTCGAGAACACGACCAGCGTGTCGAACGGCACTTCGAATTTCTCGCCCGATTGCAGGGCCAGAATATCCCTGTTTTCTTCCAGCGGCACGATCCAGCGGTTGACCAGCATCTGCGGCGGTTCGGTCTGCCGGCCAAGGTCATCGACGATAAAGATGCCGCCGGTGGATTTCATCTGCAAAGGTGCCTGATAGGTCCGCGCGGTCGGGTTATAGACTAGGTCCAGCATCGACAGCGACAATTCACCGCCCGTGATCACCGTGGGCCTTTCACAGCGGATATAGCGGGTATCGAACCGCCCCGAGGTACGGCGCAAACTGGTGGGGTCGTCCACGTCATCTTCGGCGGCGGAATGCACGACGGGGTCATAGACAGTGATGACCTGACCGGAATACGCGATGGCGCGCGGCACATAGATCTTGTCCCCAAGCGCATCCCTTATCCCGTTGGAAATCGACGATTTCCCGTTGCCGGGCGGGCCATACATCAGAATCGACCGACCGGCACCGACAGCCGGGCCAAGATGGGACAACAGATCCGCAGGCAGGACCAGATGACCCATTGCGGTGGTCAGCTGTTCGCGGGTGATCTGGGTGTTGCGGATCGACTGTCGTTTGACCTGTTCGGCGTAAACGGACAAAGGCACCGGCATCGGCCCGTAATATTCGGATTGGTGCAGCGCATCCAGCGCGCGCGCGCGGCCCGCATCGGTGAGCCGATACCCCATCTCACTGCCGCTGTTGGCGTTCAAAGTGCCTGTCGCCTCTATCAGCAGCTGGCCGCGCGCCAGATCGACCAGTTCCTGCGTGACCGACACCGGCAGGCAGATGGCCCGGCTGATCTGCGACACCTGATCAAGGTTCATCCGGAACATCGTCTTGATCAGGATGTCGCGCATCATGGCAATGGGCAGCAACATCGCATCCAGACTGCGCGGGGCGGGTGGAGCCGTAACAGTGGATGTTTGCACGTTCATTGTTCTGCCTATCCGCTGAAAGCATGGGTGTCTGATGATCGGGGCTTGGTCGCCAGAATACAGCCCATTATGGCGAAATCGTGAACAAAGCCGTGCCAGTCAAAGGCATTGCGCAAAGTTTCAGCGATAGACCGCGACCAGCGTCAGATAAAACACCAGCGTCATCGCCAGCGGAAATCCCATCGGGAACCTGCGGGTTGCGGACCAGCTTTGCCAATGTGGTACCAAACGGCGCAGGGGGCTGATTTTCACCAGCCGATGCGTGACAAGACCGGCCATCAGACAGGCCGCGAACAGGGGCAAAACCAAAGGCAGATCTGTGGTGGCAATGAATGGTGCGGCCGCGGCGGTGAATTTTGCGTCACCCGACCCAATAACGCGCACCATGTTCAGAATGAACCCGATCAGCAGCATGACCGGCAGATGCAGCCAATGCCACAGGTAGTGGCCAAACGGCAGGGCGATCAGGCCCAACACGGCAAAGCTGATCACCAGCGCATAGACTGCGACATTGGGGATTTTCATCTGCCGCAGATCGCTCCACGCGACATAGATCGCAATCGGGACGACGGCGGGCAAAAACCACAGGGCTGCGCTGGCGGTCAGTCCCATCGGATCAGTTCACAGCATTGTTTTCGAGCGCCTCTAGCGCGCGCACGGCGGCGTCGAAATATTGTGGATGCGTGTTGATCGCGTCATTCAACAGCGATTTGCCAATCGTGACGTCATTTTGCTTGATCGCGGTCAGCGCCATCGTGTGCAGCAATTGCGCGCGTTCGACCTGCGTCATTGTCACGACAGGCAGTGCGTAATTACGTTGCGCACCGCGCGCCAGAACCAGATTGTTCTTGGCCGTGAACATGGCCGGATTGAACCGCAAGGCATCGGAAAACAGCCGTTCGGCGGCAGGGTAATCGCCTCGCGTCAGTTTGGAAAACCCCCAGTTGTTATAGACCGGTGCGGGCCGCGTGGTCAGGCCGACTGCGGTCTCATAGAAACTGTCGGCCTTGTCCCATTGCTGGCGGCTGTCGGCGACCATGGCTTCGAGGCGGTAGCGTTCAAAGGTTTCAAAGGTCGGCGGAATTGTGTTCAGCGTTGCGGCCGCGTCGTCCCACAGATTGCCACGGATATAGGCATCGGCAAGGTTGAGGCGGTCGTTATCCGAGGCATCGGGATGCGCCGTGACGGTCTGCCAGGCTACGACGGCCTCGGTTACGCGGCGCGCGCGGATCAAGGACAGTGCAAGCCCGCGTTGCAAATCAATGCGGCCGGGATCGTTGGCATTGGCATTGGCAAAGTAGTTGACGGCCTCGTCCGGGTCGCCGACCGTCAGCATGACGTCGTTGAGGTTGGTTTCATCAACGACATTGATGTCGCGCAGCGCCTGTTCCAAATCGGCTTCGCCGGACCTGTCACAGGCGGATAGGGCGATGAGTGTCGCAAAAAGCGGTATGAAAACTGGATGGCGCATGTTTCTGCGTCCTCTTGCTGCTCTGCCTAGAGATCCGACATCAGGACAAAGTCACCTGCACCACGTCGGATCAGACTGAAATTTTGAACGTCTTTTGCGAAATTTTCGTCAGCATCCGCGAGATCTGCGAGAGACAAGCGCAAATTCTCGCGTATTTCGTCGGAATTGCCGTTATCGGCGGCAAAGGCGCGACGGAAAGCCTCGCTTGCTTCGCCGACTTGGCCGCGTTCCATCAGGACAACGCCCAGATTGTTCCATGCTGGGGGAAAGGTCGGATCTTCTGCGACGGCGCGCCGCAACCAGCGTTCTGCCTGCCCAAGCCGCCCCAGATTAAGGTTCGCCGATCCGATGGCCGACATCGTGTCAACGTTCAACCCCTGCTGGGCGGCGGCGCGATGATAGGCTTTCAGCGCCAGATCGACTTCACCTGCCGCCATCAGCCGATGACCGACGATCAGCCCGTCGATATTGCCCATCCCCGCAGCCCCCGGCGCGAAAGTGCCATCGCTGGACTGGTTCAGGTCGCCCGCGTTGCAGGCGGCCATGGCGATGACTGCAAGGGTCAGCATGGTCTGATGAATGCCCATCGCCGGTTCAGCCCCTATCCAAGGCTTGTTGCGATGGCATAGATCGACGGTCCGATCAGGATCGCCATCAGCGGTGGCACGGTCAGCATCATCGTGGCCAGCGTCATCTTGGTCGGTAGTTTGTTGGCGGCCTCTTCGGCGCGCATCACGCGTTTGTCGCGCATTTCCGACGCATAGACACGCAGCGCGTCCGAGATGGATGTGCCGAATTGGGCCGATTGCACCATCACCGTCACAAAGCTGGAAATATCCGGCACGCCGCAACGTTCGGCCATATCCTTAAGAACGGTGGTCTTGTCCTTTCCGGCCTTGGCTTCCTGGCTGACGACCTCGAATTCCTCGGCCAGTTCGGGAAAGCCGATGCGCAATTCGTTCGACACGCGCAGGATCGACTGGTCCAACGATTGCCCCGCTTCGACGCAGACAAGCATCAGGTCAAGCGAATCTGGAAAGGCGTTGATAATGGCCGCTTTGCGCACCTCGACACGGCGTGTGACCCAGTATTTGGGAAACAGATAGCCAATGCCGCCTGGAACGAGGATCATCATGACCAATTCCTGCGTATTGACAGTACGTTGCGCCATTTCAATCAAGGCATAGATACCGCCACCGAACAGGCCGGTGATCCCCAAGGCGAACTGCAGGAAATGGTAAATACGAACGGCATTCTTGCTGCGGTATCCTGATTGCAGCAGCTTGAGCTTGACTGCGGAATATTCCGCGGCGTTCTGCGGTTCAAGAAAGTTCGCATACTTCTCTAGCGTGTCTTTGCTGGATGCTGCGCGCAGTCTTTCGGTCTTGGTGGTCGGCCGGTTCGCGGCCTTGAGCCGGTCAAGCGGGTCTTGTTCGCGCCTGAGTAGGACCGGCAAGGTCAGCAGGATCATGAACAATCCCAAAAGCCCGACGACCACCAACGGACCGAATGGCCCCAGAAGATCAACAGCGGTGGCTTGAATGGCTTGCATCATCTTTTTCAGACTTTGATATTGGTCAGCGCGCGCATCACGATCAGGTTCAGCACCAAGAACGCCGCAACAACGAAACAGGCCGGAATGAACATCGGGCTTTCCATCACGTCGTCGAAATAATTTGGTTGCACCAGATTGATACCGATCAGCGCAAGGATCGGGAAACCCGACAGCAGGTTGCCGGACCATTTCGCCTCTGCAGTGATGGCATTGACGCGGCGGAACAGGCGGAACCGTGCGCGGATCACCTTGGCCAGACCATCGAGGATTTCCGCAAGATTGCCGCCAGATGATTGCTGGATCGTCACCGCCACGGCCAAAAAACGCAAATCCTGATTGTCGAGCCGTTCCGCCATCGCCTTGAGCGTTTCGCCCATATCGCGCCCATAGGCAGTTTCATCGGCGACGATGCCGATTTCGGTGCCCAGCGGATCGGGGACTTCCTTGGCGACGATGTTGATCGCGCTTGAAAACGGGTGGCCCACGCGCAGCGACCGCACGATCAGGTCTACTGCATCTGGCAATTGTTCGGAAATTTGGTTCATCCGTTGGGTCGCCTTGCGGCTGATCCAAAGATAAACGCCACCGACGCCCATCAGTACGCTGATCAGAACCCGCACCGGCGGGGCCACTTGCGTGAACAGCGTCAACATCAAGAACGCCGCACCGCTGACCACGGCCATCACCATCATGATCTGGGTGGGCGAAAAGGCGATATTCGCTTTTTGTGCCTTGGTCGCCAGCAATGAATAAATCGGGATGCTTTGCGATTTCATATGCTGTGTCATCTCCTTGCGGAGTTGGTCCAGCACCTGTTCGCGATTGCCACCTTTGTCGAGCATCTCAAGACGGCGGTTGACCTTGCCATCCATGCTGATCGACTTGCCGAAAAGCACAAGATAGGCACCCTGGACCAGCGCCAGAACGGCGACAAAGATCAGGATATAGATGACCGGTTCAATGGATATCATCGCGCTTACTCTGCGATCATCGGTTCAAAGATGGCGGGCGGCAGGTCATAGCCCCACAGTTTGAACCGTTCGGAAAAATGGCTGCGCACGCCTGTCGCGGTGAAATGGCCGATGATCTTGTTGTCGGGGGTCAGGCCGACGCGCTGATAGCGGAAGATTTCCTGCATCGAGATCACATCGCCTTCCATGCCGGTGATTTCCGTGATCGAGGTCATGCGGCGCGATCCGTCTTGCAGACGCGATGCCTGCACGATCAGGTTCACAGCCGATGCGATCTGGCTGCGCATTGCCTTGATCGGCATGTCGATCCCGGCCATGGCGATCATGTTTTCCAACCGGCTGACCCCGTCGCGGGCAGAGTTGGCATGGATCGTGGTCATCGACCCGTCGTGGCCGGTGTTCATCGCCTGCAACATGTCGATGACTTCTTCGCCCCGCGTTTCGCCGACGATAATGCGGTCAGGGCGCATCCGCAGGGCGTTTTTCAGACAATCGCGTTGCGACACGCCGCCCTTGCCTTCGACATTGGGTGGGCGACTTTCCATCCGGCCGACATGGGTCTGTTGCAACTGCAATTCGGCGGTGTCTTCAATCGTCAGGATGCGTTCGGCATCGTCGATAAAGCCTGACAGCGCGTTCAACGTCGTGGTCTTGCCCGACCCCGTCCCGCCCGAGACGATGATGTTCAACCGGGTGGAGACAGCGGCCTGCAGATAGGCGGCCATTTCTTCGGTAAAGGCGCCAAAGCGCACAAGATCATCAACGCCCAGCTTGTCTTTCTTGAATTTGCGGATCGAGACCAGTGATCCGTCCACCGCAATCGGCGGCACCATCGCGTTGAAACGCGACCCGTCTGCAAGGCGGGCATCGACGTAAGGGTTGCTTTCATCGACGCGGCGCCCAACGGCCGATACGATCTTGTCGATGATGCGCAACAGGTGGCGTTCGTCCTTGAACGTGACATCGGTCAGTTCCAGCTTGCCGTTGCGTTCCACGAAAATCTGCTGCGGGCCGTTGACCAGAATATCGTTGATCGTGTCATCCTTGAGCAGGGTTTCCAGCGGGCCAAGGCCCGTCACCTCGAAGAACAGATCCTGGCTGAGGGTCTGGCGTTCTTCACGGCTGAGGACGACACCCATTTCTTCGAGGGTTTCGTTGGCGATTGCGTTGATTTCTGTGCGCAGCTCTTGTTCTGTCGCGCTTTCCAGCGCGGCGAGGTTCAGGTTTTCCAGCAGCGATTTGTGCAGGTCGAGCTTGAGTTCCTGCAACCGGTCCTTGCGGCGCTTGTCCTTGTCGGCGGGGCCAGCCTCGGCCGGCCTGCGCTGCGGCATGGCTTTCATCAGTGACGGGCCATCGGATTTGGGCGCTGGCGCAACGGGCCGCTGCCCTGTGGTTTGCATAACACCGGCAACAGGAACGCCCGGTTTCTTGTATTTTGAAAACATGGATCGCCTTTATGCTTTGGTGTCGGCGGTCGCGGCTACGTTGACCTCGTGTACCGACTTTGCAAGTTTCATGATTTCTTTGCGCAGGGGGTTCTTTGGATTGCTGTCGGCCAGCGGCGTGCCGTGATCGGCGCTTTGCATGACGGCCTTGCCGCCGTCGGGCATCAACACCTCGACCGAGATACCCAGACTTTCCGCCAGACGTTTGACCCGGCTTTTGCCGTTCAGATCGGTAAATCCGGGGGCGCGGTTCAGGATGAAACGGATCTTTTCAAACGGCAGTTCCTCGGATTGCAGCGCACGTTTCAGCCGCAGCGTGTTCTGCGCCGAGCGCATTTCAAGCTCGATCATCGCAAAATAGACATGCGCGGCTTCCAGCACTGTCTGGGACCATTCCACCATCGTGGACGGCATGTCGATGACGACATAATCGAAATTCATCCGCGCCATTTCGATCACGCGTGTGATGTCGGCGGGTGAAATCATGTCCAGCGGGATCATATCGGTCGGCGCGGTCAGCACATGCAGTTTGTCGCCATAGGTCAGCAGCGCCTGCATAAAGCTGTCCGCATCCATCGCTGCAGTATCGGTCAGCATTTCCAGCACAGATTCACGCCGCGGCAGATCCAGATAGGTCGAGGCCGTGCCGAACTGGAAATCCAGATCGATCAGGCAGACCTTTGGCGGGTCTTTGGGGTCGATATTGGCCAATTCCCAAGCCAGATTCACAGCCATCATCGTGGCCCCTGTCCCCCCGGCCAGACCGTGGATCGGAATAACAACGCCCGATTTGCTGCCGGTCGCCTTGAACTGCGGGCCTGTTGGCGAAAACTGCACCGTATCGTCGATGATCAGCACGCGTTCGATCGCGCGGGCCAGTTCGTTTTCGGGCAGCGGATAGGGGACGAATTCGTCGCCCCCTTCGCGCAGCAGCCTGTGCAGGGCGGCGGGTGTCAGGTCTTCGGCGATCAGGATCACCTTGATCCGCGCGGCCTTGGCCGCGGCGATGATGTCAGAGACCTGTTGCAGGTTGTCTTCGTCCTGCGCATCCAGCGCTATGGTGACGAATTGCAGCGCCCTTGCGTCGGGTTGCGCTAGAAACGCGGCGGCATCGGCAAAGCTCAGGTCGCCCCACGCATCACCCAGCGCCGATTCCATATCTTCAATCAGAAGATCGAAAATTTGCACATCCCGGCTGATCGTGCAGGCGACGATCGGGGATGGGTCATTCTGCACGGCGGGGCTGGTTGTCATAAATGTCGTCCTTGGTCAGTTTTTGCAGATGTCCCGACTGCATGATGCACAGCCCTCCGCGACCCGCCGCGCGGGCAGGGTAGATGGCGATATCATCGCTGTTCATGAATATGGCGGGAAATCGTGTCGAGAATGGGGCCGAAACCGAGTCATTGTACGGAACTTTGCGACGATCATGCCAAATCCCGAAGAGTGTTTACGCCAGACACAGTTGGCGTAAACAATGATCTGTGGATCTAGCCGCCGCTTCCGGTCGTGATCGTGGTCTCTTGCACCGTCGTGTCGGGCACAGCACTTGCAACATATTCGCGGAAGATTACGTCAGCGTATTTTCCGTTCAGCAGCAGTGGGCTGGTTTCGACAAAGCCCGATACTTCGGTCACGGTGCGTCGGTTGCGGCGTTCGGGTTCCGGTGTAGGGATCAATGGCTGCGTCGCGCCAAAAGACACGACAGCTTCTAGGCGGTCGCGGCTGATGCCTTGGGTGGACAGATAGCCCACAACAGCCTGTGCGCGGCGCTGGCCAAGGTTGCGGTTGTACTCTGCCGAACCGACAAGGTCGGTATGGCCAAAGACCTTGAAGCGGACTTCGGGGAATTGCCGGATCCAATCAGCCTGCTGGCGCAGCGTCGCTTGGGCCAGGCTGTCCAGAATAGCCGAATCAAATTCGAAATTCACCATCGCATCGACTTCGGCGTTGAACCGGCGGGCAAGGTTGATGGTGTAATCCTGCTGGCGCGTCTGCACCAAGGCGTTGTTCATCGTGGCATTGCCAAAATCGCCTTGATCAATTTCTGATCCGGCCTCCGTAAAGAAGGACGAGGATGTCGGGCCGGATGGGCCGCAGGCCGACAGTGTTGCTGCGACAAGCGCAGTGGTCATATAGCGTTTCATTGTTGCGCTCCACTCATTCATCCATGACATAGCCGTAGGACCCGATGAAGTCCTGCCGCGCGACTTCGCCTGCGCCACCGCGTGTCGGCGCGCTGGCCGCGGTCACCCGACCGAACAGGAACAGGTCTTGTTCGCTGGGTGGCCGTACCCGATCTGTCGGAAGGGCAAGTGCGGTCCCGCGTGTCGGCGACACCAGATGCGGCGTCACGATGATGACCAGTTCGGTCTGACGACGGGCATATTCGGCACTGCGGAACAGGGCGCCCAAGATCGGCACGTCACCGATCCATGGCACCTGACCAGTCAGGTCGGTAAAGTCATCCGACAACAGGCCCGCGATGGCAAAGCTCTCACCGTCGCGCATTTCGACCGTGGTCGATGTTTCGCGGCGACTGAAGGCGCTGATCTCGAAACCATTTGCCGAAAAGCTGTTTGATGGGTCAATCGCCGACACCGCTGCCAAAAGTTCGAGGTTGATGACATCGCCATCCACCACCCGTGGCGTAAAGTTCAGCTCCACGCCGAAAGGTTTATACTCGACGCTGATCGCACCGTCTTCGCTCGATACGGGCACCGGATACTCGCCGCCCGCCAGAAAGGTCGCCTGCTGCCCGCTCAGCGCGGTCAGGTTCGGTTCCGCCAGCGACCGGACAACGCCACGCGCTTCGAGTGCTTCCAACAGCACCCCCACCTCGACCCCCCCGGCACCGAAACCGAACAGGAATGCGCCGTTGTTGTCGTTGGCCGTTGGAACAATATTGTTCAACGTATTCGTGATGCCTGCTTGACCAACGGTTGTGTTGCTCCCGCCGCGGATATTCCGGCCGTTCTGCAAAGACGTGCCGTTCAATGACAGCGACGACGACAGCGCCTTGCTGACCGACCTTTGCATTTCGGCAAAGCGGACCTTGAGCATGACCTGCTGCGTGCCACCGACCGACATCAGGTTCGACACCCGATCTGGCGCATAACGCTGCGCAAGATCCAGCGCGCGGTCCAGCCGGGCGGTCGAACTGACCGTGCCGGACAGAACGATGCCATCGTTGGCGGTCCTGACCTCGATGTTTTCGCCGGGCAGGATCTGTGTCAGCCGTTCCTTGAATTCCGCCATGTCAGGTGCGACATGCACGTCGACGTTGGTGATCAACCTGCCATCGGCGCTCAACAGCGTCAGCGTGGTACGGCCAGGTTCCTTGCCCAACACATAGATCGTGCGATCGGACAGGGACGAAATATCCGCGATGCCGGGATTGGCGATCGATAATTCGGTAAAGGGGACGTCGCTTTCGACGACGACGGCCCGGTTCATGGGAACATCCAATGCGTTGGATGCGGCGCCGCGCAATACGCGCAAGGTGCTGTCCTGCGCCATGGCTGGTGCTGCCGCTGTCATCGACAACGCAACGCCCGCCAATGCGGCCTTCAGAAATCTGTCATAATTCATAAGTGACCTGCCTCTCCGATCACGCCTCATTGAAATGGGTCTTGGTGCCCTTAGTGCGGCGAACATGCGCTAAGGTTGCATTTATTGCAATAATCAGTGCTTTGGAGGCCAAACCGAATGTGGATATCGCGCAACAGTTGTGCATTTTTATAATAATACACGCAATGCGTTTATTCGGCGTTTATGTCTATATATCGTGCCAAAACCGTCAATTTCGGTGATCTTGGTCAATATAGCGGATGTTGCAAAAATAAAATGCTGGTGGAGGATACACCCTGCTCCGGCATGAACCGCGGTCGGATTCTGGCGTGAGCGCGTCACTCAGAACATTCGATTTCAACCTGAACGCTCTGTGTGCCGCTGCGCTGGGTCACGAAACAGCGCCGCGCCTCTTCGACCACGGGGGCGGGGGCGGCCACAATATCCTGCTCTCCGGTCAACGCGGAATTGTCGACTGTGACGGGGCCGGTTTCTGACAAATCGCCAGTGCCCACCAGCGCAAGGGTCAATTGCCCGCTGTTCTGCGCTTGCGTCAACAATGCCACTTCTTCGGGGGTGACCTGCACCACAACGCTTTGCGGCCCGCCACGGTTACCCGCATCGCCCAGCACGGCGATGATCTGCAGGCCGGATTTGATCAGGTTCGTCACCTCGCGGCCGTCCCGCAATCTGCCGGTCCAATAAACGTCAATTCTGTCATCGGGGCGCAGGATTCCGAAACCGGCCGCCACGCGCCCTTCGACGGGAAACGCGCGAAAGCCCGGTTCGACAAGGGCGGTCAGACCACGGCTGGCCCCCGGTTCGGACACTTTGGTTGTCAGGACCAGTTCGTTTGCGATCATCGGCAGGACAACGACGCGCGGCGTCTGTGTCCCTTGCGGGAACAGGGTCTGTTCTGTGGCAAAGGTGCCTTCGGGCAAATAATCGCGCGGATAAGGCACAAGACGGACATCATCCGCGGTTAGCTGTTCACCATACGTGACCGATCGTGTTGTGACATAGACGTCCACCGTGGCAAGAGCCTGCGCCGCAATCTGGCGCGCGCGATCGAGCTGGGCGGTCTGCGTCGCCATATATTGGTTCACCATATAGACAGCAAAACCTGCCAGCCCCATGCCAACCAAAAGGACCAGACCAAAAACTGCACGCATGACGCAAACCTTGATTCGAGTTTCGCGCCCGTTCACGTGTGACGGTCTGCCATCGCCGTGACCCGCGCGCACCAATGCGACTTTATCGCATGGCCACTTACAATGTGGGTTGTCCGCTTTGCAAGCAAAAGGCGATCAAAAAGCTATTAACACAATTTTTTGGATGTAACTTGGTCACATTGATCAACGTGGAACGTCGTCACAGGCCATGGCTTGTGTCCTGTCAAGTATGACCTGTCGCGGCGATTACATCATGTTTGCCATCGTGGTTTGCAGCCAGGTTGCATGGCCTTCGGCGGCGCCACCAATTGTCGACATGATCAAGAACATAAGCGCCACGACAGCGGCTGACAGGGTGACCCAATCAACGGTGATTGCACCGGATTCGTCAGTGTGAAACGTTTGCAAGATGCTTTTCATTCGTCAGCCTTCCGTTTGGTCATCAGACATGGGATCAGTCTTGCTGGCTGTGTTATGTTGCGTGATTTTCGCGCCTGAATGGGCCTAGATGCCATAGACGGGATAACCACTGCGGATTTCTGGTGTATGGGTTGCGCCTTTTTGTCAGCGCAGCCCATACGCTTGCACGTCGCCTGCCGTTATTATCAGGTTTGGTTGAGCAGATCGTTTTCGATGCTATCGGCTAAAGACTCGGCACCGTTGGAGATAGCTGAGCCGACAGCCAGACCCAGCAGAACGATCGCTGCGGTCAGAACCACGAAATCGACGGTGACGGCACCGTCTTCGTCTTTGTGGAAAGTCTTGATGAAGTTAAGCATTGATGATCCTCCTGGGGTATCGTTGATGGTCAAGCCGTTCCTCGCCGGGGATGGTGACAACCCCTGGGCGTCACGGTCCGTCTTGGATGTCGCCATTAAGTTGTATGATTGGGGCGGGAGTTTGGCAATATTGCCGCGTTTTCGGCATTGTTGCGTTCGGTGGACCGAAAATGTCCGCAAGGCTCTGAAAAATATAAAAAGAAATTATTAACAAATATTCATATTCACTAACGCCCGTTGCCAAAAGGCCCGCAATCCACAGAAAAAGTCGCGATCTTTGTGCAAGATTGTGGCGTTTTCGCCGGACTCTGCCATCTTTCGATGAATGAGGATGTCGATCAGGACCGTCTATGTATCTTGTCAGGGTGGCTTTTGCAGCCGCGTTCGCGCTCTTGAGCGCGACAACAGTTTTCGCGCAGGTCGAACGTCTGCAGCCGGATTTTACGTTCAAACGGGTCGGCGTGCCGCCAGCGGGTCAGACGACCGGCCGGATCACGGTGCAGATTGACCCCGATGCTGCCCGTCGCAGCCCTGTCTATGCTGCGCCACGCGCTGAACCGGTGTCGGCTATCGCCGCAGCGCCGCGGACACAATCGGGTTTTGGCTGGTTCTGGGATGCCGTGCCATCGTCACTGACAGGGTCAAGCCCCGCGCGGCTGGAACTGGCAATCAACCGCATCAACAATCCGCCTGCCGGACAACGCATGTCTGCGCCACGCCTGCAGGCCTTGCAGGATATCGCTGCAGCGCAGGGGGTGCATATCCTGCGCGAAACGGTCGGCACCGATGTGTCGCCCGCCCTGGTGCTGGCGGTTATCGCCATCGAAAGCGCCGGGCGCACCGATGCTGTCAGCAGTGCGGGGGCGCAGGGGCTGATGCAGCTGATGCCTGCGACCGCCGCTCGCTTTGGCGTCAGCGACAGCATGGATGCAGCGCAGAACATCAAGGGTGGCGTTGCCTATCTTGGCTGGCTTCTGGACCGGTTCGGCAATGATCCGGTGCTGGTGCTGGCGGGCTATAACGCGGGCGAAGGCAATGTGCAGCGTTACGAAGGCGTGCCGCCTTTCGCCGAAACGATGGATTATGTGCCAAAGGTGCTGGCCGCATGGCAGGTCACCAAGGGGCTGTGCCAAACGCCGCCTGACCTGATCACCGATGGCTGCGTGTTCAACGTCAACGGTCTGTAACGGCAAACGCCCTGCCGGATGATCAGGCAGGGCGGTATTACAGGGACGCCAAGGGTGGTCAGACGATCGTCGCCTCTGTCGCGGCGCGCAATTCAGCCTCGGTCACACCATCGGCGCATGCGACGATCCGCAAGCCACCTTCGACGACATCGAGCACACCCAGATTGGTGATGATCCGGTCCACGACGGCCTTGCCTGTCAGGGGCAGGGTGCAGCTTTTCAGCACCTTGGATTCGCCGTGTTTGTTGGTGTGATCCATGACAACAATCACGCGGCCGACACCGGCGACCAGATCCATCGCGCCGCCCATGCCTTTGACCAGCTTGCCGGGGATCATCCAATTCGCCAGATCGCCATTTTCCGCGACTTCCATCGCGCCAAGGATCGCGGCTGCAATCTTGCCACCACGGATCATGCCAAAGGATGTCGCAGAATCGAAATAGGCGGTGCGTTTGAGTTCGGTGATCGTCTGCTTGCCCGCATTGATCAGATCGGGGTCTTCGTCCCCTTCAAGCGGGAAAGGGCCCATGCCCAGCATCCCGTTTTCCGATTGCAGGGTGATGTCCTTGTCACCGACATAATTGGCGACCAGCGTCGGGATACCGATGCCAAGGTTCACATACCAGCCGTCTTGCAATTCTTCCGCCGCGCGGGCCGCCATCTGGTTGCGATCCCAGCCTTTGATCTGTTCGGCCATTACGCGTCCTCCCGCTTGCGCGTGGTGCGCTGTTCGATGCGTTTTTCGTGGGCGCCTGCGATGATCCGGTGGACATAGATCCCAGGCAGGTGAATGTGATCGGGGTCCAGACTGCCGGTCGGCACGATTTCCTCGACCTCGACCACGCAGACCTTGCCGCACATCGCGGCAGGCGGATTGAAATTGCGCGCGGTCTTGCGAAACACCAGATTGCCGGTTTCATCGGCCTTCCACGCCTTGACGATGGACAGGTCGGCAACAATGCCATGTTCCAGAATATAGGTCTGGCCGTTGAAATCCTTGTGTTCCTTGCCATCCGCGATCACGGTGCCGACGCCGGTTTTGGTATAGAACCCGGGAATACCGCAGCCACCCGCGCGCATCCGTTCGGCCAATGTGCCTTGTGGGTTGAATTCGAGTTCCAGCTCGCCCGACAGATACTGGCGCATGAATTCGGCGTTTTCGCCGACATAGGACCAGATCATCTTTTTCACCTGCCGCGTCTGCAACAGGATGCCGATGCCGAAATCATCCACACCCGCGTTGTTGGATGCGAATGTCAGGTCCTTGGTGCCCGCATCCTTGATCGCCGCCAGCAGCAGTTCGGGAATGCCGCACAGGCCGAACCCCCCCGCTGCGATGAACATGCCGTCGAACAAAAGCCCGTCCAACGCTTCTTGTGCCGAGCCGTAGATCTTTTTCATGCCGCTCCCCTTAGCCGTTCGCGCAAAACTGTCGCGGTCCCCGCGCAAAGTCAATCGCCGCGCTGCAGCACTGCTACTTGGTCGCTACTTTCTTTGGTACGGGCTTTTTCGCGGCAGGTTTCTTGGCGGCAGGTTTTTTCGCCGCAGGCTTTTTGGCCGATGGCTTCTTTTTGCCAGCCTTGGCGGCGCGTTCGTCGATCAGGTCGATGGCCTGCGCCAGCGTCAGATCATCAGGCGTGATCGTGTCGGGGATCGTCGCGTTGATCTTGTCCCATTTCACATAGGGGCCGTATTTGCCGTCGTAGATATTGACCGCGCCACCCGCTTGCGGATGGTCGCCCAGTTCGCGGATCGGCGCCGCTGCCTTGCCACGCCCACCGCGCGAGGCGACCTTTTCGGCCAGCAATTGCACAGCGCGGTTCATGCCTACGGTCCAGACCTCGTCGATGCCATCAAGATTGGCATTGGTACCGCCCTTGTCCGACGTGCTGGCCGCATGTTTGAGATAAGGGCCGTACCGCCCGATATTGGCCCAGACCATGATGCCATCTTCGGGATGCGGGCCGATCTGGCGGGGCAGTTGCAGCAGGCGCAGCGCCTGTTCCAGATCGACGTCTTCCGCAGGCCAGCCTTCGGGCACGCCGGTGCGGTAGGGTTTGGGGTTGGCCTCGGATGTGGCACCACGCTGCACATAAGGGCCGAAACGCCCCTTGAAGATGCGGATTTCATCGCCCGCGTCATGGCCCAGCAATTTGCCATCGGGCGGGATCGCGGATTTTTCAGCCTCTGGATCTGGCGGGCCAAAGGGGCGGGTATAGCGGCATTCGGGGTAATTCGAACAACCGATGAACGCACCACCCGACCGCGCCGTGCGCATCGACAACCGGCCTGCACCACAATTGGGGCAAAGGCGCGGATCGGTGCCATCGGCAGTGGGCGGAAACAGATGCGGTTCCAGCACCTCGTTGATCTTGTCCAGCACTTCACCAATGCGCAGATCAGCGGTTTCGGCGATGGCGGCGGAAAAATCGCGCCAGAACCGGTCCAGTACCTTTTTGTAATCGGCGTTGCCCGCGCTGACCTCGTCGAGCTGGTTTTCCAGATCGGCGGTAAAGTCATAGCCAATGTATTTCTGGAAATAATTCATCAGAAAGGCAGTGACCAAGCGGCCCTTGTCCTGCGGGATCAGGCGGTTCTTGTCCCTTTCGACATAGCCGCGATCTTGAATCGTGGTCACGATCGAGGCGTAGGTCGATGGCCGCCCGATGCCCAGTTCTTCCATCCGTTTGACCAGCGTCGCCTCGGTATAGCGGGGCGGTGGCTGGGTGAAATGCTGCTCGGGATCGACTGATTGCTTCACGACCTTTTCGCCTTGTGCGAGCTGCGGCAGGCGTTTGTCGTCGTCATCGGCAGTATCGTCGCGGCCTTCCTCGTAGATGGCGATGAAACCGTCGAAGACCATGACCTGCCCATTGGCGCGCAGGACCACCTGCCCGTCGGCACTGGCCAGGTCAACGACGGTGCGTTCCAGCTGCGCCGCCGCCATCTGGCTGGCCAGCGTGCGTTTGTAGATCAGGTCATATAATTTCCGCTGGTCGGCATCCTTGATATCGGCCTGATCGGCACCGACCATCATGTCGGTGGGGCGGATACATTCATGCGCTTCCTGCGCGTTCTTGGCCTTGTTTTTATAGATCCGGGGCTGGTCGGGCAGGTACTGCGCACCGAATTTCGTCTTGATCGCGTCGCGCGCGCCGGTCACGGCCTCTGGTGCCATGTCGATCCCGTCGGTCCGCATATAGGTGATCAGACCGGATTCGTACAAACGCTGCGCCACGCTCATCGTCTGCTTGGCACCCATACCGTATTTGCGGCTGGCCTCTTGTTGCAGGGTCGATGTCATGAACGGCGGGCTGGGGTTGCGGATGGCGGGTTTCGCCTCGACCGATGTGATTTTCAGATCGCGCGACGTCACCGCCTGCACTGCCATTTCGGCCTGAGTGGCATTGCCCAGATCGAATTTATCAAGCTTCTTGCCCGCCAATGCGGTCAGCCGCGCCTCGAACATCTGGCCGCGCGGGGATTCGAGCTGCGCCTTGACGGTCCAGTATTCCTGATTGCGAAAGGCCTCGATTTCCATCTCGCGCTCGACGATCAGGCGCAGGCAGACAGATTGCACGCGGCCCGCCGATTTCGCGCCGGGCAGTTTGCGCCACAGAACGGGCGACAGGTTGAACCCGACAAGGTAGTCCAAAGCGCGGCGCGCAAGATAAGCCTCGACCAAGGGCGCATCGACCTGCCGAGGGTTTTTCATCGCCTCGAGGATCGCGGTTTTCGTGATCGCGTTGAACACCACACGGCTGACGGGTGTGTCCTTGCGGATCGCCTTTTTCTCGGTCAGGGCCTCGGTCAGGTGCCATGAAATCGCCTCGCCCTCACGGTCGGGGTCGGTGGCAAGGATCAGGACGTTGTCGGTTTTTAGCGCATCGACGATGGCCTTGATATGCTTTTTGCTGTCGGTCGCGATTTCCCATTTCATGTCAAAATCGTCGTCGGGCAGCACGGATCCATCCTTGGGCGGCAGGTCGCGCACATGGCCATAGGATGCCAGAACCGTATAGCCATGGCCAAGATATTCGTTGATTTTCTTGGCTTTTGCGGGGGATTCGACAACGACGACGGGCATGGGAATCCTTTATCTGCGCGGCTTTGTTCAAGTGGCGCAAGATGTGGCGACGACGACATGAATGTCAATGACACGAAATTCCCGCCCATCTTCCGAGCCGAAATATCCCCGCCGGAGGCCAGAAAGTCTGGTCGCTACACTGCGCGTGCTAGCAACCCACCGGCCTGGCGCGTGATCTTCCCATCAAGCTCCAGATCGACAAGGGCAGGGCCCACGTCGGTGGCAGACACTGCAAGGTCGCGCACCAGCTGATCTTCGGCGACGGGGGCAGGGCCAAGGCGCTGCAGGATCATCGCGTGCAGCGCCGCAATATTGCGCAGCGCAGGGCGAGCCTGCGGCGCCTGTCGCGGGAGAGGTGTTGTAATAACCGGTTTGTGTGCCAGCGCCTCGATCACGTCATCGGCGGATCGCACCAATGTCGCGCCATCGCGCAACAGCATGTTGCAGCCTGCCGCGCGGGCATCGAACGGATGGCCTGGCACGGCCAGCACGTCGCGCGCCTGATCCAGTGCATTGCGCGCGGTGATCAGGCTGCCTGATTTCGCCGCAGCCTCGACCACGACAACGGCCTGCGCGATGCCAGAAATGATGCGGTTGCGCGCTGGAAAATGCCGCGCCTGCGGTTGCAGCCCCATCGGCACTTCCGCGATCCGCAGCCCCTGTTTGGCAATGTCATGGGCCAGTTGGGTGTTTTCGACCGGATAGATCACATCGACGCCACCGGCCTGCACCGCCACGGTGCCGCCCGCCAGCGCGCCCAGATGCGCCGCCGTGTCGATGCCGCGCGCCAGACCGGACACCACGACATAGCCTGCATCGGCCAGATCATTTGCCAGCTTGCGCGCCATGCGCGTGCCCAGCGATGACGCGTTGCGCGCGCCGACAAGGGCGATCATCGGGCGGGTCAGTAACTCGGTCTGCCCCAGACACCATAAAAATGCAGGCGCATCAGATATATCGCGCAAGGCTGCAGGATAAAGTGCGTCATTGTCCCATAACAGGCGCGCGCCCGCGGCCTTTGCGGCCTGCAATTCGGCGCGGATGACACCGATCGGGCAAATCGCGTAATCATCGACACCGGCGGCGCGTGCGACATCGGGTAGGGCCCGCAGGGCGTCCGCCGCCGTGCCATATTCTGCCAGCATCCGCCGATAGGTGGCGGGGCCGACGCGGCGGGATCGCAATAGGCGAAGATGGCTGATCACATCCTCTTCCGTGGTGGGGGGGAGTTGGGGGGGGATGGAAGATTTAATCGGGTGGGTCATCCCTTGCTCCGCCTATTGCTGACCAAGGGGTACGCCTTTGCAATTAATAACCCGTGAATCGTGCTCGTGGTCCTAGCTGATATTCTTTTAAGTTTTTGATTTAATTATTTTTCTACGTGAGGCGGGCCGCATGAATTGCAGCTCTGACGCACGCTTGCCCGAATCGGTCACAATCAGGCTGCTGCGCCACCGACGGTCAGTCCCCCGATCAGCAGGCTGGGCTGGCCCACGCCGACAGGCACCCATTGACCTGCCTTGCCGCAATTGCCGATTCCAGGATCAAGCGCCAGATCATTGCCGATCCCTCTGATTCGTTGCAACGCGGTCGCCCCGTCACCGATCAGCGTTGCCCCTTTGACCGGCGCGCCGATGACACCGTTTTTCACGCGATAGGCTTCGGTGCAGGAAAACACGAATTTGCCGTTGGTGATATCGACCTGCCCGCCGCCGAAACCGACAGCATAGATCCCGTCCTTCAGTTCGGAAACAAGGCTTTCGGGGCTGGCATCGCCTGCCAGCATATACGTATTGGTCATGCGCGGCATCGGCGTATGGGCGAAACTTTCCCGCCGCCCGTTGCCGGTCGGAGCAACGCCCATCAGGCGGGCGTTCTGGCGGTCCTGCATATAGCCAACCAGCACGCCATCCTCGATCAATACATTGCGCGCGCTGGGCGTGCCTTCGTCGTCGACGGTGATTGATCCACGCCGGTCGGGGATCGTACCGTCATCCAGCACGGTCACGCCCTTGGCCGCGATCTGCTGGCCCATCAGCCCGGCAAAGGCGCTGGTTCCCTTGCGATTGAAATCGCCCTCAAGCCCGTGCCCGATGGCTTCGTGCAGCAGGATACCGGGCCAGCCGGGGCCAAGCACGACATCCATCACGCCTGCAGGGGCGGGTTCGGCGTCAAGGTTCACCAGCGCGATGCGCAACGCCTCGCGGACGATGGGTTCCCAATGGTCGCGGCTGATCAGCCCGATCAAGCCGGTGCGCCCGCCGCCGCCCATGCCGCCGCTTTCGCGCTTGCCGTTCTGTTCGACGATGACGCTGATATTGATGCGCGACATCGGGCGGGTGTCGGTGACCAGCGTGCCTTCGGGGCGCAGGATCACCACCTCCTGATGCGAGGCACCAAGGCTGGCCGACACCTGCACCACCCGCGGGTCCAGCGCGCGGGCAAAGGCGTCGATCTCGCGCAAAACGTCGATCTTGGCGGGAAAGCTGGCCTGCAGCATCGGATCATCATCACTGTATAACTTGCGATTGGTGCCTGCGGGCGCATCGGCCATCACCCCGCCGCCGTCACCCACCGCCAGACGCGCGGTTGACACGGCACGGCGCAGGGCCTGTTCGTCGATGGTGGTCGCATGGGCATAGCCTGCGGTTTCGCCGCGCACAGCGCGCAGACCGAATCCTTCGGAGGCATCGAAACTGGCATTCTTGATCCGCCCGTCATCCAGCGACAGCATTTCGGACTTGCGCCTTTCGATGAACAATTCGCCGTCATCGGCCCCCGCCGTTGCCGTACGCAGCAAATCAAGCGCGCGGGCCTGATCCAGATGGGTCTCGAACGGGCGAAATGGGGTGGCGGTCATGGCAATATCCTTTGGCGGCGATTTTCAGGGACAAAAGCGTCTGTTTGCCGCAACAGCAGTTCTTGAGTTGTGCGTCAGGATATGGGACATGGACGCATCAAGACAATGGGATTCCGCCCGTAGCCCGAGCGGACTGACCGGGGATCGGGGCCGCGAGGCTTTATGAAGTTAGGGTACAACATGCGACTGAACACCTTTGCAACCTCTGTCTGGACCGCGCTTGGTCTGGTTTTGGCAGGCAGCACGGCGATGGCACAACAAAACATTGGCCAGGACCTCGAAATCGTGGGCCAGCCGTTGCCCGGCGGGATGGGTTTCCAGCCATCGGCAACCGAACTGGCGCGCGATGTCGTCTGGCTTGACTCCTTGTTGCTGGTCATCATCACCGTGATCACCATCTTTGTGACTGGCCTGCTGATCTATGTCATCATGCGCTACAATGCCCGCCGCAACCCGACCCCGGCAGGATTTACACACAATTCCCCGCTCGAAGTCGCATGGACCGTGGTACCGATCGTCATCCTTGTGTTCATTGGTGCTTTTTCGCTGCCGATCCTTTTCAAGCAGCAGGAAATCCCCGAGGCGGATATCACCATCAAGGTGACAGGCTACCAGTGGTACTGGGGCTATGAATATGTAGACGAAGATGTCAGCTTTGAGAGCTTTCTGCTGAACCGCGAAGAGCTGGAACAGTTTGGCTATACGCAGGACCAATATCTGCTGGCGACTGATACAGCCGTTGTTGTGCCTGTCGGTGCAACCGTCGTGATGCAAGTGACGGCGGCCGATGTGATCCATTCCTGGACCGTCCCCGCATTTGGCGTCAAGCAAGATGGTATCCCTGGCCGCTTGGCAGAGCTTTGGTTCGCTGCCGAACGCGAGGGCATCTACTTTGGCCAATGTTCGGAACTTTGCGGTCAGGCGCATGCTTATATGCCGATCACCGTCAAAGTGGTCAGCCAGGAAACATATGACGCATGGCTGGCTGACGAGCAGGGCTTGTCCTGATCGACGGGCGGGTCACCTTTCACCTGACGGATCCGCCATCAGCGTGATTGTACCGCACTTTGCAAGGACAGACTGCCAATGACTGATTTCAGCGCCAACGAACAAACGATCCAAAAGGCGGGCCACGAGGCGGGCATGGGCGATTACTTTGCCCTGCTCAAGCCGCGCGTCATGTCGTTGGTCGTGTTCACGGCCCTTGTGGGGCTGCTGGTCGCGCCGGTGCCGGTGCATCCGTTTCTGGGGTTCGTGGCGATCCTGTGCATCGCTGTTGGGGCAGGGGCTTCGGGCGCGCTGAACATGTGGTGGGACGCCGATATCGACGCGGTGATGAAACGCACGGCAAGCCGGCCTATCCCATCGGGGCGCGTTGCACCGGGCGAGGCGTTGGGAATTGGTGTCGCGCTGTCGGGGTTCGCCATCGTGCTGCTGGGGCTTGCGACGAATTTTCTGGCGGCCGGGTTATTGGCCTTCACGATCTTTTTCTATCTCGTTGTCTATTCGATGTGGCTGAAACGCGCGACGCCGCAGAATATCGTCATCGGTGGTGCTGCCGGTGCTTTCCCGCCGATGATCGGCTGGGCGGTCGCGACGGGTGGGGTGAGCATCGAATCTGTGTTGATGTTCGCGCTGATTTTCATGTGGACGCCGCCGCATTTTTGGGCGCTCGCGCTATTTGTCAAATCTGATTATGGCCGTGCCGGTGTGCCGATGCTGACCGAAACGCATGGCCGCGACGCGACACGGCGGCATGTGATTGTTTACACGCTGTTGCTGGTGCCTGTGGCGCTGGGCCTCGGGCTGACATCAATTGGCGGGCCATTTTATATGGCGGTTGCTGTGGTGATGAATGCATGGTTCCTGAAAGGCGCCTATGACATCTGGCAGCGTGACGATGCTGCCTGCGAGGCTGACAAACACGCGGTCGAGATCAAGGTTTTCAAAGTCTCTCTTTATTATCTGTTCGCGCATTTCGGCGCATTGCTGGTCGAAGCTGCATTGCGGCTTTATGGTTTGGGAGGCTGGTCATGGTAATCCGCGTCGAACACGAACTGCATACGCGTCGCAAAGGGCGCAATGCCGGTGTCGGTCTGTTGCTGGTTGGTTTTATCGCCATCGTTTTTGGATTGACCGTGGTCAAGGTTTTGCAGCTGGACGACATCCGTCAATTCGAAACCTTTGACCACGCGCCGCGTCCGCAACTGGTGCCTGAGACGGAGGTTGGCCAGTGACCTTGTTCCCGCGTCTGAAAGGGATTCACCGCAGTGCCGCGCAGGCCACGGCGCTTGTCGTGGTCATGGGTGCGCTGGCATGGGCATCGGTGCCGTTTTACGACTGGTTCTGCCGTGTCACGGGATTTGGCGGAACAACCAGCATTGCCGCAGGCGACAGCGATGTGATTCTGGATGAAACGATCAAGGTCCGCTTTGACGGCTCGCTGGGCCGCGACATGCCCTGGACCTTCAAGCCGGTGCAGCGCGAAGTTGAATTGCGCATCGGGGAAACCGCGCTGGTGTTCTACGAGGCGCATAACCCGCTGGACGTGCCGGTGGCAGGGCAGGCATCCTATAATGTGACACCTTATGAGGCCGGTGGATTTTTCGACAAGATCGAATGTTTTTGCTTTACCGAACAGGTGCTGGCGCCGGGTGAAACAGTGCTGATGCCGGTGTCGTTCTTCGTGCATCCCGACATCGTCGATGACCGCGAAGGTCAATATGTTCATACGATCACGCTGAGCTATACCTTTTTCGAGATCGACCTGCCGTCCGATTACATGCAGGCTTCGGCCGACGCGACAGCTTTGACACCGGCGCCGCAAGACGTCATAGAGACTAACTGAAGATAGCCGATAGGGAACGCACCAGATGGCGCATACGAAAAACCACGATTACCATATCCTTCCGCCTTCGATCTGGCCTTTCATTGGGGGGCTAGGGGCCTTCGTGATGTTGTTCGGCTCTGTTTTGTGGATGCATGAATCGGGGCCATGGATCTTCCTGATGGGCCTGATTGCAGTGCTCTACGTCATGTTCGCATGGTGGTCTGACGTGGTTGCCGAAAGCCAAGCAGGCGATCACACCCCCGTGGTGCGGATTGGCCTGCGCTATGGCTTTATCATGTTCATCATGTCCGAAGTGATGTTCTTTGCTGCCTGGTTCTGGTCGTTCTTCAAGCATCAGATGTATCCGATGGAAACCTATTTGGGCACCGAATACATCAAGCCGGAAATCTATGCGATTGATCCGTTCGGCCTGCCGCTGATCAACACGCTGCTTTTGCTGATCTCTGGCTGTGCTGCGACCTGGGCGCATCACGCGCTGGTCCATGAAAATAACCGCAAAGATCTGAAGCTGGGTCTGGTGCTGTCGATTATTTTCGGTGCGATATTCACGGCGTTTCAAGCCTATGAATACTGGGTCCTGGTCACGCATGACGGGTATACCTTTGGCGGCGAGATCCATTACGCCAACTTCTTCATGGCGACAGGTTTTCACGGTGCGCATGTGGTGATTGGGGCGATCTTCTTGCTGATTTGCCTATTGCGGGCTGAACGGGGCCATTTCACCCCGGAAAAGCACGTCGGTTTCGAGGCTGCGATCTGGTACTGGCACTTTGTTGATGTGGTCTGGCTGTTTCTGTTTGCTGCGATCTATATCTGGGGCGCGTAAGTCGGGGTTCACCCCGACCTATCCCAATAAATCAAGCGCGCGGCATCCCCGCGCGTTTTTTCCATCAAAGGCGTGACATGCTGCGCAAGATTATCTTTCCCGTGCTGCTCGGCGTTGCCGGATGCGGTGTGCTCATCTGGCTCGGCATGTGGCAGATCGACAGGCTGGCGTGGAAAGAGGATATCCTTGCCAATATCAACGCACGGCTAGCCGCCGATCCGGCACCTTTCAGCCCTGATGTGATCGAGGCGGATGATGAATATACCCGCGTGACCCTGTCGGGAACATCCACCGGCGAGGAGCTGCATGTGCTGGTGTCCGGCACGGCGGCAGGGACTGGCTACCGGGTCATTTCTCGGTTTGCGACGGATGACGGCCTGACGATTCTGCTGGATCAGGGGCTGTTGCCGCTGGATGCCAAGGCCGCCGCGCCATTGCTGGCACCCATGCAGGTAACAGGCACGCTGGTGTGGCCCGATGACCAGACCAGCAGCACGCCGGACCCCGACCTGCCCGCAAATATCTGGTTCGCGCGCAATGTCGATACGATGGCCGCAGCGCTGGACAGCCTGCCGGTGATGGTCGTCGCCACCGCGACCACCCCCGCCGACCCGCGCCTGACGGCGCTGCCGGTCGCAACCGCCGATATCAAGAACGACCACTTTGCCTATGCTGTCACATGGTTCTTGCTGGCCATCGTCTGGGCCGTTATGTCCCTGTTCCTGATCCTCCGCACTCTTCGGCCAAAGGACGCCTGATCATGCGCTATATCTCGACCCGTGGCACGGCGCCCGTGCTGACCTTTGAACAGGCAATGCTGACAGGTCTGGCGCGGGACGGCGGGCTTTATGTGCCCGCGGACATCCCGACCCTGTCGCATGCCCAGATCGCGGCAATGGCGGGCAAGTCTTACGAAGACGTGGCTTTCGACGTGATGCGCCCCTTCATCGGCGACACCTTTACCGATGCACAGTTCCGTGACCTGATCGCGCGGGCCTATGCCGGTTTCGGTCATGCCGCCCGCGCGCCTTTGGTGCAGGTCGACAGCAATCATTACCTGCTGGAATTGTTCCACGGCCCGACGCTGGCGTTCAAGGATTTCGCTATGCAGCTGATCGGCCAGATGTTTCAGGCCGCGCTGTCCCGTTCGGGCGACCGCGTGACCATCGTGGGGGCGACATCGGGCGACACCGGATCAGCGGCGATCGAGGCGTTTCGCGGGCTCAAGGCGGTCGATGTGTTTATCCTCTACCCGCACGGCCGCGTGTCCGAAGTACAGCGCCGCCAGATGACGACGCCGACCGAGGCGAATGTCCATGCACTGGCTGTGACCGGCGATTTCGACGATTGTCAGGCGCTGGTCAAAGATATGTTCAACGACTTCGCCTTTCGCGACGACGTGCGGCTGGCAGGGGTCAATTCGATCAACTGGGGCCGCGTTCTGGCGCAGGTGGTGTATTATTTCACCGCCGCCGTCAGCCTTGGCGCGCCGCACCGCCCTGTCAGTTTCACAGTGCCGACCGGCAATTTCGGTGACATTTTCGCAGGTTTCATCGCCAGACAGATGGGCCTGCCGATTGCGGATCTGGTGGTGGCGACCAACCGCAACGACATTTTGCACCGGACGCTTTTGACCGGGGCTTACACCAAGGAAGGTGTGACCCCCACGATCAGCCCGTCGATGGATATTCAGGTCAGTTCCAATTTCGAACGCGCGCTGTTCTATGCCTACGGGCAAGACGGGGCAGCGGTCGCCAGCCAGATGGAAGACCTGAAATCCGGCGGCTTCAAGATCTCGCAAGGGGCCTATGACATGCTGACGGCTGCGTTCAAATCGGGCCGCGCGTCAGAGGAAGACACCAGCGCCACGATCAAAACCTACCTCGCGCACCACGGCGAACTCTTGTGCCCGCATACCGCCGTCGGCGCGCATGTGGCACAGGCGCATCTGGGCAGCATCCCGATGGTGACGCTGGCCACCGCCCATCCCGCCAAATTCCCCGACGCGGTCAAGGCGGCCTCGGGCATATCGGCCCCGCTGCCCGCGCGCATGGCGGACTTGTACGACCGCCCCGAACGGGTCACACCTGTCGCAGCAGATTTGGCGGCGCTGCAAGCCGTCATCAAGGAACGGATCATATCTTGACCATCCAGCAACACACCCTGTCCAACGGATTGCGCATTGTCACCGAACAGATGCCCGGCCTGAAATCCACCAGCATCGGCATCTGGGTGCTGGCAGGCGGGCGGCACGAACGGATCGAACAGAACGGCATCGCGCATTTTCTGGAACATATGGCCTTCAAAGGCACCAAGACGCGCACCGCGCTGCAAATCGCCGAACAGATCGAGGATGTGGGCGGCTATATCAACGCCTATACCAGCCGCGAGATGACGGCGTACTACGCCCGCGTGCTGGAAGACGACGTGGCCCTTGGCCTTGATATCATTGCCGATATCCTGTTGAACCCGCTGTTCGAAGATGCGGAAATCGAGGTCGAACGCGGCGTGATCCTGCAGGAAATCGGTCAGACTCTGGACACGCCTGACGACATCATCTTTGACTGGTTGCAGGAAGAAGCCTATCCTGACCAACCTCTTGGCCGGTCCATTCTGGGCGAGGCCGCGCGCGTCAGCACCTTTGCCAAAGGCGATCTGGACCGGTTCGTCGGTGAACATTACGGACCGAACCAGATGATTTTGGCCGCCGCCGGTGCCGTCGATCACGACGCCATCGTAAGGCAGGCCGAGGCGCTTTTCGGCCATCTGCCGCGGGTCGAGCGTGCAGCGGGCCTGTTGCAACCCGCGAAATTCATTGGCGGCGAACGGCGCGCGACCAAGGCGCTGGAACAGGTGCATTTCGCGCTCGCCCTCGAAGGGCCGACCTACCGCGACCCCGCGATCTATACCGCCCAGATCTATGCGACCGCCTTGGGCGGCGGCATGTCCTCGCGGCTGTTTCAGGAAATCCGCGAAAACCGCGGGCTGTGCTATACGATCTTTGCGCAGGCGGGTGCCTATGAGGACACCGGCATGACCACGATCTATGCTGGCACGAGCGCCGAACAGATCGCCGAACTCGCGCATGTGACCATTGACGAAATGAAACGCGCCGCCGACGATATGTCCGGGGCCGAGGTGGCCCGCGCCCGCGCGCAGATGAAGGCCGGTATGCTGATGGGCCTTGAAAGCCCATCAAACCGTGCTGAACGGTTGGCGCGTCTGTTGTCGATCTGGGACCGGATACCGGGGATCGAGGAAACCATCGCCCATATCGATAATGTGACAACCGGCGACGTGAAAACCTTTGCCGCGCAGATGGCAGGGCAGGTTGGAACAGCTTTGGCGCTTTACGGCCCGGCGGATCAGGCCCCGACGTTGGATGCGCTGAAAGCACGGCTTGCCGCATAATGCTGGGCATCAAGCGCAAGGTTAGGATCGAAACCGAACGACTGACCCTGCGCGCGCCCATGCACACAGATTTCCGCCCCTGGGCCGCCCTGCGGCAGGCCAGCGCGGATTTCCTGACCCCGTGGGAACCCAGCTGGGCCTCTGACCATCTGTCGCGCAGGGGGTTCACCAACCGGGTCTATTGGGCGCAACGGTCTATTTCCCAAGGGTCGGCCTTGCCCCTGTTCCTGTTTCGCCGGTCCGATGATGCGCTTTTAGGGGCAATTACATTGGACCATATCAAACGTGGCCCTGCGCAATCGGGGATCACCGGCTATTGGATCGGCGCGCCTTTCGCGCGGCAAGGCTATATGCGCGAGGCGGTGCAGGCGGTCGTACACCATGCCTTCACCGTGCTGGACCTCAGCCGGGTCGAGGCCGGATGCCTGCCGGAAAACACGCCGTCACGACGGCTGCTCGAACAATGTGGCTATAAATACGAAGGCGTCGCGCAAAGCTATTTGCAGATCAACGGACGCTGGCGCAACCATGTGCTATACGCCAACCTGCGCCACGACAGGCGCGGCAAGACGGATGTGGGATAGATGCTGAACGCGGCGACACCGGAATTTGAAGACCTTTTGCGCGGGCTTCTGGATGCCGCCGCCTTCCGTCCGGACAGCGCCCCCTATTTCAACGAACCACGCGGGCGCTGGCAAGGGCACGGGCTGGTCGTGGCTCCCGCCGATACCGCCGCTGTCGCCGCTGTGGTCACGGCCTGCGCGCAGGCGCGCGTGGCGATTGTACCCTATAGCGGTGGCACCGGCCTTGTCGGTGGGCAGGTCATGCCAGATGGTCCGGCGCCGGTGGTTTTGTCGCTGGAAAGGCTGAACAAGATCCGCGCGGTCTATCCCTCCGAGAATGTGCTGGTCTGCGAGGCGGGCGTGATCCTTGCCCATGTGCAACAAGCGGCCGAGGATGCAGGCAGGCTGTTCCCGCTTTCGCTCGCCTCCGAAGGATCGGCGCGGATCGGCGGTTTGCTGGCAACCAATGCAGGCGGGGTGAATGTGCTGCGCTATGGCAATGCGCGTGCGCTGTGTCTGGGGCTGGAGGTCGTGCGCCCCGATGGCACGATCTGGCACGGGCTGACGCGGCTGCGCAAGGACAACACCGGCTATGACCTACGCAACCTGATGATCGGGGCCGAAGGCACGCTGGGCATCATCACCGCTGCCGCCCTGCGGCTGGTGCCGCGCCCCGTGCATCTCGGTGCGGCATTGCTGGCGGTGCCATCGCCGCAGGCGGCGCTTGACCTGTTGGCTATGGCCGGCGCACAGATCGGCGATGGTCTGTCGGCATTCGAGCTGATGCACCGGCAGGGGTTCGACTTTCTGGCCGAAGTCGGGCCCGATGTACGCCAGCCATTCGACGCGGCCCCCGAATGGAGTGTGCTGATCGACCTTGGTCTGCCCGCCAGCGGCAATCCTGATGCGGCACTCGAACGGCTGTTTGCCGATGCGTTCGATGCGGGGCTTGCCCTTGACGGTGTCATTGCGCAATCTGCGGCGCAGCGGAAGGCGTTGTGGGCCATCCGTGAGAATATTCCTGAGGCGAACCGCCGGATCGGGTCTATTGCCTCGCATGACATCGCCTTGCCGCTGAGCGCGGTGCCTTCATTCATTGCGCAGGCGTCGGACGCCGTGCAGGCCCTGAGCGATATGCGTATCAACTGCTTTGGCCATCTGGGCGATGGCAACCTGCATTACAATGTCTTCCCGGCCAAGGGTCGCATGCGCATGGATTACGACGCCATACGTCCCGCCATACAGCAGACGATCCATGATCTGGTCGCTGCACTCGACGGTTCTGTCAGCGCAGAACACGGGATCGGGCGGGCCAAGGTGGATGATCTACAGCATTACGGTGATGCAGCAAAGCTTGCCATGCTGCGCGCGATCAAGGTTGCGCTCGACCCCGAGGGCATCATGAACCCCGGCGTGATCCTGCCACAGGGATAGGACCGGTGGGGCCGCGCCTCCGGCGGGAGTATTTTGGGGAAATAAGAAGTATGAAAGATGCGCCCGACCCCGTTGCCCGCTACAGGCCGACCTTTGTGGAGTCCGGGATCGGGCGACTTCTCATTTCACGGTCATCGGCTCTCCAGCCTGTACCGTGGAACCGGCATACCGCATTTTCCTTAACAACTTCTTATTTCCCCGAAATACTCCCCGCGCGGAGCGCATCAAAGTCCTTCAAAAGCGCAAAGGCTATGCACCTGCATCCCGAGGTTTTGCAGTCTACGCGCGCCGCCCAATTCAGGCAGGTCGATGATAAAGGCACAGCCGGCTACCTGCGCACCCAGCCGTTCGACCAGACGGATGCCCGCCTCGGCGGTGCCACCGGTCGCAAGCAGGTCATCGACCAGTAACACCTTGTCTCCCGGTTGCAGCGCGTCGTCATGCAGTTCCATCACAGCCGCGCCATATTCGAGCTGATAGGCCTGTTCCACCGTCTTGCCGGGCAATTTGCCTTTCTTGCGGATCGGCACAAAGCCGACCGACAGTTGATGCGCAATGGCCCCGCCAAGAATGAAACCGCGTGCTTCCAGCCCCACGACCTTGTCGATGGGTGTGCCCGCATAGGGGTGCAGCAGTTGGTCAATCGCCATGCGAAAGCCACGCGCGTCGCTGAACAGCGTGGTCACATCGCGGAACATGATCCCCTCATGCGGGAAATCGGGGATGGTGCGGATATAGTCACGGACGGTTTTCATCTGATTTCTTTCGCAAGGACACGGGCAGTGATCACATCAAGCTGCGCCATCAGCGCGGGATCACGTTTGTCGGGGGCGGTCATGATCGCATGATCCAGCGCGCGGTCGCAGCCATGCGCGCAGGGGGCTCGGTCGGCCCCCAGCAAGGCGGGCAGCCGCGCGATCAGGTCTCGCGCCTTGCTGCCGTTGCCTTTCAAGGTTGCGATGATCGCGGTGATATCGACAGCCCCGTGGTCGGGGTGCCAGCTGTCATAATCGGTGATCATTGCGACCGAGGCATAGCAGATTTCCGCCTCACGAGCGAGTTTCGCCTCTGGCATGTTGGTCATGCCGATCACGTCGCAGCCCCAGCTGCGGTAGAGTTTGCTTTCCGCCATCGACGAAAACTGCGGGCCTTCCATCGCCAGATAGGTACCGCCGCGATGCACGGTGATGCCCGCAGCCTCGGCCGCCGTTGCGCACGCATCCGACAGGCGCGGGCAGGTCGGATGGGCTAGGCTGACATGCGCCACGCAGCCCGTGCCGAAGAACGATTTTTCGCGCGTAAAGGTCCGGTCGATAAACTGGTCCACGATCACGAAATCGCCCGGCGCCATCTCTTCGCGGAACGATCCGCAGGCGCTGATGCTGATGATATCGGTCACCCCTAGCCGTTTCAGCGCGTCGATATTTGCGCGGTATGGTACTGTCGTGGGTGAATGCACATGGCCGCGCCCGTGGCGGGGCAGAAAGGCCATTTTTACGCCTCCCATCTGCCCTGTCAGCACCGCGTCCGAAGGTGCGCCCCATGGGCTGTCGACGGTGACCCATGACGGGTGCTGCAATCCGTCCATGTCATAGATGCCTGACCCGCCGATGATACCCAGAATGGCCTGTGTCATTCTTACTCTCCCGGGCGGGTCAGGCTGAACACATCGCGCACGACCGTGTAATCGCGATAGCCCAGCCGCGACAGCGGGTGAAAGGTGGTCACGTCGAACAGACCGTCCACTAGGCAGTTGTCGCGGATATGCACGCCAATCACTTCGCCGAAGACCGCGAAATTGGCGGCACCGGGCAGGGTGACGATCTGGGTAAGCTTGCATTCCAGCGTGGCGGGTGCATTGGCCACCCGCGCGCAGGCAATCGTTTCACATTCAGCCTTGGTGATGCCGGCCAGTGCGAATTCATCCGTGGCGCGGTCCCATGACCCTGATGTCTGGTTCATCGCGTCGCGCATCGCGTATTCCACGATATTGACCGCGAATACCCCCGTTTCGCGGATATTGGCGACGCTGTCCTTGGTGCCGTCACGGTCTGGTTTGGCGCTGGTCGAGGCGAACATCACCTGTGGCGGCTCATAGGCGACGGCGTTGAAAAACGAATAGGGGGCAAGGTTGTCCTGCCCGTCCGCCCCGCGTGTCGCGATCCAGCCGATGGGCCGTGGCGAGACGATGGCGTTGAACGGGTTATGCGGCAGATTATGGCCGTCTTTCGGGGCGTAAAACATGGTCAAGACCTTTTCCTGCGATCCGCCAAGGGGTAGCGTGGCCGGACAGCCTTGGCCAGATGAAAGACGCATGCAGATTCCATCCATCACATTGGCCATCGAGACTGGTGCAGATTACTGGGAGGCCGAGGCGCTCTATGATCTTTGCTTTTCGCCGGGCCGCAGCGCGCTGTCGTCCTATCGTCTGCGCGAGGATGTGCCACCGATCGCCGATCTGTGCTGGACCGCGCGTGATCCGGACGGGGTGCTGGCGGGGGTGATCCGCTGCTGGCCCTGTTATGTAGGCGAGACGCCGGTCGTCCTGCTGGGGCCTGTGGCCGTCCATCCGACGCGGCAGGGCGAAGGGATCGCGGGGCTGCTGATCTACCGTGTCACGCAGGTGGCGCGCAAAGCGGGCTGGTCGCGCATCCTGCTGGTGGGGGATCTGCCCTATTACAGCCGGTTCGGGTTTCAGCACCTGACCGGCGTCGTCATGCCGCCGCCTACCAATCCGGAACGGGTGTTGGGGCTGTCGCTGGCCCCTGACGCTTGGGTCGGCACATGTGGCATCGTGCGCAAGGCCGATGATTGTATTTTGCCGCGCTGACCCCATCTGTTGCGCATGACCGACAAGACCGTCATCCCATATGCCAGTCCCGTGCTAGTGCCACCTGCGCTGGATGATGGCACGCGTGCGCGGATCGCCGCCTTGGCACTGCGCCAGCGCAAGGCCAATGGCGTTCTGATGAAAGCGATCAATTTCGTCGGCGGTCAGGTCGAGGATGGGCTGAAAATGCTGCCCAAACCCCTGCGCGCCCAGTTGAACGAGGTGACGCGCAATGCCCTGCGCCGCAGTTACGATATTGCCGCACGGTCGCGCGGTGGCGTGGGCCAGCGCTTTGGGTCGGACCAGAGCCACCGGATCATCGGCACTTTGTCGGGTGCCATCGGTGGTTTTGGCGGCTTGCCCACGGCGCTGGCGGAATTGCCTGTTGCCACCACACTGATCTTTCGCGCGGTGCTGCATGTCGCCGCCGAATATGGCGAGGACCCCGCATCCGATGAAACCCGCATGGAATGTCTGGCCGTGTTCGGATCAGGCGGGCCGGGCAGCGCCGATGACGGGGTCGATACCGCCTTTATCGGTGCGCGGCTCAGCCTGTCGGGGGCGGCGGTCAACACGCTGATCAGCCGTGTCGCGCCGAAATTCGCGGCTGTGCTGTCACAGAAACTGGCGGCGCAGACGGTGCCGGTGCTGGGGGCCGTGGCGGGGGCGGGAACCAATTACGCCTTTGTGGATTATTATGTCGCCCTTGCGCATGTGCATTTCGGCCTGCGCCAATTAGTGCGCGAGCATGGCGATGTGGCGGTGCTGGATGAATTCCACCGCCAGCTTGCCGCCCCGCGCCTGCCTCAGACCTGATAGACCAGCCAGTCGGACACGGCGCGCCGCACCGATTGATCGCCGTTTGCGATGGCGGTATCCATCACGGCCCTGACCTCGTTCAGATCGACACGGCGCAACAGATGCTTGACCGGCCCGACCGAGGCGGGGCGCATCGACAATGTGCGCAGGCCAAGGGCGGCGAAACACAGGGCTTCGACCGGACGGCCTGCATCTTCACCGCAGAACGACAAGGGCGTGCCCGCCGCATCGCAGCGTTTGATCACATGTTCCAGAAACGACAGAAAACTCACGTCAAGCGTGTCGTATCGCCGCCGCACCAGTTCGTTTTCGCGGTCTGCGGCAAAGAAGAATTGTTTGAGATCATTGCCACCGATGCTGATGAAATCGGCCTCTTGGAAAAACACATCCGGCGCAAAGGCCAGCGATGGGGTTTCCAGCATCGCGCCAACCTCGATACTGTCGGGCACCGGATGGCCCAGCCGGACCTCGCGGTCGAGCGCCTTGTCCATCTCGGCCTTGGCGGCGCGAAATTCGGCCAGTTGCGTGATGAACGGGAACATCACCGTCAAGGGCCGCCCCGCCGCCCCGCGTAACAAAGCCTGCAACTGCATCCGCAGAACGCCGGGTTTATCCAGCCCCACGCGGATCGCGCGCCAGCCCATCGCGGGGTTGGGTTCGTCGTTCGCCTTCATATAGGGCAGCACCTTGTCGGACCCGATGTCGAGCGTGCGAAACGCCACCCGCCGTCCGCCCGCCGCGTTCAGCACGCGGTCGTAAAGCGCCGATAATTCGCCCCGTTGCGGCATCTGGTTGCGGATCAGGAACTGCAATTCGGTGCGGAACAGCCCCACACCTTCGGCGCCCGACCCCGCCAGCGATGGCAAATCCGCGATCAGCCCCGCATTCATCTGCAAGGACATGCGCGTGCCGCATTTCGTTTCCGCAGGCAGATCGCGGATCGAGGCATAGCGTTCCTGCGCGCGCGCCTGCATTTCGATTTTGTCGCGGAACGCCGCCTGCACGGTGTCGTCGGGCCGCAGATGCGCGATGCCCTGATCGCCATCGACAAGGATTGTGTCGCCGTTCAGTGCCTCGCGCGTGACACCCTTGGCATTGATCACCAGCGGGATCGCCCATGCGCGCGCAACGATGGTGGCATGGCTGCCGACGCTGCCTTCTTCCAGCACGATGCCGCGCAGTTTCTTGCCATATTCCAGCAATTCACCCGGCCCGATATTGCGCGCGACAAGGATCGGATCGTCGGGCATGTCGCTGCGGTCTTCGCCCTGACCGGTCAGGATGCGCAGCAGGCGGTTGGACAGATCGTCCAGATCATGCAGCCGTTCGCGCAGGTATGGGTCAGGCGAGCGTGACAGCCGCGCGCGCGCCAAGGATTGTTCCTTTTCCACGGCGGCTTCTGCGGACAGCCCGCTTTGCACATCGTCCTGCATCCGGCGCATCCAGCTGCTGGAATTGGCGAACATCCGGTAGGCTTCCAGGACCTGTACCTGTTCGGGATCGACTGACCGCGCGCCAACCATCATGTTGTCGACGGATTTGCGCAGGGTCTCGACAGCTTCGATCAGGCGTGTCTTTTCCTTTTCGGGGTCGTCCGAAATCGGGTTGGTGACGACAACGCGGGGTTCGTGCAAATAGACGCGGCCCGCGCTGGTGCCTTCCTGTCCGATAGAGCCGCGCAACAGCACGGGTTTCTGGTGCAGCGCCGACAAGGCCGCCCCTTCGCCGACGAAAGCGCCAAGCTCGGTCATTTCCGCAATGACCATGGCCACGATTTCAAGGGCGTAAACCTCGTCGGGTGTCATCACCCGTTCGGTTTTCGTCTGCACCACCAGCACGCCCAGTACATCGCCCAACCGCTGGATCGGCACCCCGCAGAACGAGGAATAGCGTTCCTCGCCGGTTTCGGGCATGTAGCGAAACCCCTTTTCGGCGGGGGCATTGGCGGTGTTGACGATATTGCCGGATTTGGCCGTGCGCCCGACCAGACCTTCGCCAAGCCGCATCCGAGTCTGGTGGACCGAATCCTGTTCAAGCCCCTGCGTGGCACACAATTCCAGCGTTTCGGGATCGCGGAACAGGTAGATCGAACAGACCTCGGCCTGCATGGACGAGGCGATCAGGTCCACGACACGGTTCAGCCGTGCCTGACCTTCGCTGTCGCTGGCCAAAGCCTCGCGCAAGCGGCCAAGCAGTTTGCGGCTTTCGCTTTCCAACCGTTCCGGCATGGGTCCCCCGATATCAGCGGACCGATCCGACAGGATCAGCCAGCCTTGTCCAATTCGAACGCATCATGCAGGGCCTGCACGGCAAGTTCCATGTATTTCCTGTCGATCAGCACAGAAATCTTGATCTCGGAGGTGGTGATGACCTTGATGTTGATTCCTTCAGCAGAAAGCACCTTGAACATCTTGGCGGCCACACCGGTATGGCTGCGCATGCCGATGCCGACGACGCTGACCTTGGCCACACCTTCGTCGGCGACCAGATCATGAAAATTGATCGCGCCTGAGGTCTTGGCATCGTTCATCGCCTTTTCGGCGCGCAAAACCTGATCCTTGGGGCAGGAAAAGGTCATGTCGGTGCGGCCTTCCTCGGATATGTTCTGCACGATCATATCCACGTTCACGCCTGCATCCGACAGCGGACCAAAGATCGCGGCAGCGATACCGGGACGGTCCGCGACCGAGATCAGGGTCATTTTTGCCTCGTCACGGGAATAGGCGACACCGGCCACAACATTGGATTCCATGATTTCCTCCTCATCGCAGACCAGCGTTCCGGCGCTGTCCGATGGTTCCTCGAATGATGACAGCACCCGCAGGCGCACTTTATACCGCATCGCCAGTTCGACGGATCGCGTTTGTAGAACCTTGGCCCCGAGAGAGGCCAGTTCCAGCATTTCCTCGAACGAAATCTTGTCGAGCTTGCGGGCCTTCGACGTGATCCGCGGATCGGTGGTATAGACCCCGTCCACATCGGTATAGATATCGCAGCGTTCCGCACCAAAAGCGGCGGCAAAGGCGACAGCCGTGGTGTCCGACCCGCCACGCCCCAGCGTGGTGATCCGGCCTGCGGCGCTGACGCCTTGGAAACCGGCAACCACGGCGACCTTCATCCCTTCGCCGAATTTGGCGGTGATGTTCTTGGTCGGGATTTCTTCGATCCGCGCTGATGCATGGGCGTCAGTTGTCAGAACCGGCACCTGCCAGCCTTGCCAGCTGCGCGCGGGAATATCCATTTCCTGCAACCGCAACGCCATCAGCCCAGCCGTCACATTCTCACCCGAGGACACGATCGCATCATATTCGCGCGCATCGTATAGGGGCGATGTCTCGGACACCCAGCCCACCAGTTCATTGGTCTTGCCCGACATGGCCGACACGATGACGATGACGTCATAGCCATTGGCGACCTCGACAGCGACGCGTTTGGCCGCGCGCGCGATCCGGTCAAGATTGGCCACAGACGTGCCACCAAATTTCATCACAAGCGTCGGCATGGGTCATCCTTGAAAACAAGCGGCGTTAGTCCGCGCCCGTTTACTGGGCGACTGCGCAAAGCGCAAATGCTTAGTAAGGATGCACGCGCCCGTCCCATGTCTCGAAACAGCCCGATGTCGCGGGGCAAAGGGCGGCGAACCGCGCGATCAGGCCAGTGGCACTGTCATCCACGCTGATTTCGGCAGTAGAGCCGCCCATATCGGTGCGCACCCAGCCCGGATGATAGATGCCGACGCTGATCCCTTCGGGCGCCAGATCGGTCGCCAGATTCCGGCCAAGGTTCAGTGCGGCTGCCTTGCTGGCGCGGTAGATGTAACTGCCGCCCGGCGCGCGGGTATGCGATGCCATCTGCGAGGAAATGATCGCGATCTTGCCTGCCTTGGCGCGGCGCAGATGCGGCAGAAACGCCTGCACGGTCAGGAACACGCCGGTGACATTGGTGGCAAACCCGTCTGCCCACATATCCGCCGGATAACCCTGATCCAGCGACTGGCCCTTGTCGGCATAAACGCCTGCATTGCAGACCAGAAGATCAATCGTCTGATCACCCAAAGTTGCGGCCAGCGCCGTGATCGCGGCGGGATCGGTCACGTCCAGACTGTGCAACGCACCGCCCGCCGCGCGCTGGGTGCCGGTGACCTTTGCGCCCGCACTGGCATAGCGGTCGGCCAGCGCCTTGCCGATCCCGCGGTTGGCCCCCGTGATCAGAACATGCATCAATGCGCTTTCTTGGCGGGAATGAATGGCAATGGCATCACGGGGATACCATCCTCGGCCAGCTTGCGCGCCTCGGCCAGATTGGCCTCGCCATAGATCGGGCGGTCCGGCACCAGCCCGTCATGCATATCGCGCGCTTCTTTGGCAAAGGCAGTGCCAACATAATCGGCGCTGCTTTCGATCTTCTTGCGCAGGGCGGCCATCTGGTTTTCGACCGGTGCCGCGGTCGTCGCGATTGCCGGAGCCATCACCGATTTCGTCACGACACTCGATCCGCAGATGGTGCAGGACACATGCTTGCCCGCGACCAGCTTGTCAAAGGCAGCACCTGACTGAAACCAGCTTTCGAACTGGTGGTTCTGGTCGCATTTGAGATGGAATCGGATCATGGCTGCCGGCGTTGTTGCATGTGGTACAGTTAGGCTTTTTGCCCACCCTTGCAAGTTAGCGCAACACGGCCGGATCAAAGGTCGCCACGATCTTTTTCAGCGCCGGTTCTTCGAGCTTTTTGGCGGCCTTTTCGGGGGTGAACCATTTGCGCTTGCGCTGGTGTTTTTCGGGCCAGTCGCTCAGCACATGCTGGACATGCACCGGATAGACCATCGCCACAATGGGCGCGTTCACATTGCCCAAGGGTTTGATATAGCTGTAGATCCCAAGACAGATATCCAGCGCCTCGCCGCGCAGCCCGGCCTCTTCATAGGCTTCCATCGCGGCGGCGGCGGCCGGTGTCTGCTTGTGCATCGGCCAGCCCTTGGGCAGGATCCAGCGGCCACGTGTGCGGCTGGTGACCAGACAGATTTCGACACGATCATTGTTGACCCGCCAGCACAGGGCTGCGAATTGCGCGCGAATATCGGTCTTGCGCCCGGTCGCGAATTTCAACGGGATCTGTTGCGCGGGTAAATTGGCCATGGTTCCGATCTGAATCCGAGTTACATCCCGGCAATGAATGACGTTATGACCGCCCTGTCAGCACGAACAAGCCCCCTGCCGCAATTTATCGGCGCTGAAATCTATCGCGGCTCGACCTATGGGTCGTGGCACCCGCTGCGGGTGCCGCGCGTGTCCACGGTGATGGACCTGTCGCGCGCGCTGGGATGGCTGCCATCGGCGCAATTCATCACCAGTCCGCGCGCCAAGGTCGCGGCCCTGACGGGGTTCCACACCCCCGCCTATCTGGCCGCGCTGCAAGCGGCAGAATCTACCCAAACCGTCAACGACGCGGTGCGCGCGCGCCACGGGCTTGGCACCCCGTCCAATCCGGTCTTTTCGGAAATGTTCCGCCGTCCGGCCACGGCGGCGGGTGGGTCGCTGCTCGCGGGCGAGTTGCTCAAAAACGGTGGCATCATCTATTCGCCCGCAGGCGGCACCCATCACGGCCTGCCCGACCGGGCGAACGGGTTTTGCTATCTCAACGATCCGGTGCTGGCGATCCAGTCGCTGCGGCGCAACGGGGCGCAGCGCGTGGCCTACGTGGATATTGACGCGCATCACCCTGACGGGGTCGAGCACGCCTTTGCGCAGGACCCCGACACGCTGTTGATCTCTACGCATGAGGCGAACCGCTGGCCGCGCACCGGGGCTATCACTGATCAGGGGGCGGGGCAGGTGTTCAACCTGCCGGTGCCTGCAGGGCTGCATGACGACGACATGGCGCTGATCCTGCACGCGCTGATCCTGCCTGCGGTGACCACCTTTCGCCCCGATGCCATCGTGCTGCAATGCGGGGCCGACGCGGTCACGGAGGACCCGCAATCGCGGCTGTGCCTGTCCAACAACGCGCATTGGGCGGTGGTGGCCGCGCTACGCGACATCGCCCCGCGCTATCTGGTGCTGGGCGGGGGTGGATACAACCCGTGGTCGGTCGGGCGGCTCTGGACGGGGGTCTGGGCTGTGCTGAATGACCACGCGATCCCCGATCGCCTGCCAGACCCTGCGGCAGACGTGCTGCGCGCGCTGCGCTGGGACGGGGCGCCCAAACGGCTGCAGCCGCAAGACCACTGGATGACCACGCTGCGCGACACCCCGCGCCACGGCACGATCCACGACGCGGTGCGCGTTGGCGTGGCCCAACTCAAACCCCGCATCTTCCGAGCTTAAATATCCCCGCCGGAGGCCTCAACTGCGCCGCAAGGCGCATGCAGACCCGCCAGCGCAAGCGGCAAGGCGGCAAGTGTCCGGTCCACCGCGCCGGCGTGGTCGGCATAGAACCCCGCGATCTGGTCGTCGCTCACAGTCATGGGCGCTTGGACTGCTTCCAGCAGTTCTGCCTCGGTCTGCACATGGTGGCAGACGCCCGCCGCCATCGCCTCTTGCGCGGGATAGGCGATGGTCCAGATATGCGGGCCGACGATCACAGGTTTGCGCAGGGCCAGCGGTTCGATGATGTTATGCGCGCCCTTGGTCACGAACCCGCCGCCGACGATGGCGCGGTCACACAGCGCAAGGTAGAAATACATCTCGCCCATGCTGTCGCCCAGCAACACGTCGATCTGCGGCAGATCAGCGCGCACCAAGGGCGGCATCCAGCACCTGTGACCGCCGGGCAAAGTGCAGCCCGGCCTCGCGCAGCATCCCCGCCACTTCGTCAAAGCGTTCCGGCGCACGCGGCACATAGACAAAAAACGCATCCGGCACTTGCCGGATCATGTCGATATAGACCGCGTCTTCGCCTTCAACGACGCTTGTCAGGGTAAAGGCGGGCCGACCAGCCACCAGCCTCTCGCGCAGGCGGGCTGCGGCCTGCAGCTGCGCTTGCGGGATCGGCTGGTCAAAGCGCATCTCGCCGGTGATATGGATATTGCGCAGGCCCGCGGCGGCGAACCGTTCTGCCTGCAAGGCTGATTTTACGAAACCACCTGCGAAACCGCCGGTCAGTGCCGCGCGCAACCCCCAGCCTGCCATATCCTTGTCAAAGCTTTTCTGTGGATATTGCGCGTTGCACATGAACAAAGGCACACCCCGTGCCCGACAGGCCATGATCATGCGCGGCCAGATCTCGATCTCCATCACCAGCCCGTATTTCGGCGCAAAGCGGCGCAGAAAGACCGCATAGGCCAGCCCCATGTCGAAAGGCACCCAAGCGGCCTGCACATGGCCTGCCGCAATCTCGGCGGCAAATTCGCGCATCGCCTCGCGCCGTCCGGCAGGGGTGAAATGGGTGGTCAGCACGCATTCGCCCTGCGCCAGCAGCGCGCGGATCAACGGCGTGGCAGAGCGCATTTCGCCCAAGGATACCGCATGGACCCAGACGGGATTGCGGAAACGGGCGCGCACAAAGCCAAAGCGTTCGGCCAGATGCGCGCCATAATCGGCATCCTTGCGGGCGCGCAGGCGCAGATAGATCATCACAGCGGGCAGCAGGACCCACCACGCCAACCCGTAGGCCAGCAATGCGATCCGCAGGATCAAGGGGGGAAAGCGGTCAGTCATGGCGCGCCTTTCAGCAATGCCAGCAGGTCGCGGACCAGCAGATCGGTCGCATCACCTGCGTCCCGTGCGATGGCCTTTGCCTTGCCTGCCACATTTGCCAGATCACCGCGCAACGCGCTGGCAATGGTGACGGCATCATGCACCGCAATGGCCCCGCCTGCGCCAAGCGCTGCGAAATCTGCTCTGAAATTGCCAGTTCTCGGGCCGTGCAGTACCGCGCAACCCAGTTGCGCGGCCTCCCACGGGTTATGGCCTTCGGTCACGTCATACGTGCCACCGATCAGCACGGCGCGGGCCATGCGATAGACCAGCCCCAGATCACCCAAAGTATCGCAAAGCCAGACCGGATCGCCACTGCCGGGCAGCGCGCCTTGCGATTTCATCGGTGGTGGGGCAGGGCAAGCGGCCACAATCGCCTCCCGCCTGTCGGGGTGGCGCGGTGCGATGATCAGCAAGGCATCGGGGATTTGCGCGCGCAATAGGTTATGCGCGGCCAATGCCGCTGCCTCATCTGCCGGATGCGATGGGGCGACAGCCCAGACAAATCGCGACCCGATGGCGGCCTGCAAATCGCGCAAGGCGTGAGGGTCGCAGTCCAGCGCAGGGGCGGCGGGTTTCAACGACCCGCTGACGCGTGCCGCGGCCCCCAGCTTTGTCAGATGGGCGGCGCTGCCTGCGTCCTGCGCCGTCACCAGTGCCATACGCGCATAAAGATCATGGTAAATGCGCGCCGCCTTGCCATGGCGCGCAAAGGACGCGGCATTCATCCGCGCCGCGACCATCGCCTGAGGTATCCCGCGCTTATCCGCATCATGCACCAGCCCCGGCCAGAGATCCTGTTCAGCCCAGATGCACAGGTCAGGCCGGAAATGGTCCAGAAACCGCCGCCGATAAAGAGGGGCATCCAGCGGCAGGAACTGGTGGGTTGTGCGGGGCGGTATCTGTGCCGCGAATACCCGCGCGGATGCGGCGGTGGTCGAGGTGACAAGGAAATGCAGATCAGGCGCCGCCGCTGCCATCCGCGCGATCAGACCGCGCAGCGACAGGATCTCGCCCAGTCCCACGGCATTGATCCAGACGAGGCGACCAGCAGGGCGCGCAGCCAGCCCGCGCCCTTGCTTTTCGATCCAACGTGTCGGGTGTTCCTTGCCACGCTTGCGCCTGCGGGCCAGCACCGGGCCTGCCACCAGCGGGATCAGGTGACTGGCCGCAAGATAGGCGCGCAGGGCCAGACTGGCCCTAGGCATCGTGGTCATGGAATGTCTTTTGCAGCGATCCGGTCCAGAAGTCGGGCTCTGCCAGCACCGCCGCGAACCGGCCCGCCGCCGACCCGCCGCCAAAGGCGTCATGGCGCGGATAGGACTTGCCCCACTGCGCGGACAGGAACTGGCTAATTGCCGCCGTATCGCCCGCGTCGGCAAAGAACACCGACGGTGATTTCGCGCGGTTGGTCTGGCGTGTGCCGATATCCAGCGAGGCCAGCCCCAGAAAAGGTGCCTCGCGCACGCCGGCAGAGGAATTGCCGACCATGACGGCGGCGTTTTTCATCAATTCGCTGAAATGGGCAAACCGCATCGACGGCAGCACCCGGAACCTGTCCTTGGGCAGGGTGTCGATCTCGGCAAAGATCGCCGCCGATCCGGGGTCGTTATTGGGGGCAATCACCACGAAATTGCGCCCCGACGCCGCCAGTGCCGCGAACAAAGCCTGCGCCTGCGCACCCATGCTGGCGGCCTCTGATGTGACAGGGTGGAACACGCAAATGCCGTAATCGGCAAAGGGCAGCGCATAGCGGTCCTTGACCTGCGCGATCGTGACACCGGACGGGCCTGCATGAAAATCCAGCTCGGGCGAGCCGATGGCGTGGATGTGGCTGGCCTGTTCGCCCAGCGACATCACCCGTCGCGCGGCATCGTCGGAGGACACGAAATGATGGCTTGCCAGCTTGGAATTGCAGTGGCGGTAGATTTCGTCGATGGTGCCGCTAACCTCGCCGCCTTCGACATGGGCGCAGCGGATGTAATTGGTGGCACAGACCAGCGCGGTCGCCAGCGCCTCGACCCTGTCGCCGTGGATAACCACCAGATCGGGGCGGTGTTCCTGCACGAAATCGGAAAACCCGATCACCGTTTTGGCCAGAATCATATCCTGCGGATCGCCGGGGCGCTGGTTGAGGAATTCATGCACGGTAACGCCCGCCATCCTGTGCACCTCGAGCTTGGTCAGCCCGTAGCTTTGCAGCATATGCATGCCGGTGACGAAAAACGCCACGGTAAAACCGGCATCACGCGCGGCCACGGCCAGCGGTTCCAGCTTGCCGAAATCGGCGCGGGTGCCTGTCACGAAAAGGATGTAGCGGGACATGGAGGTTCCGTCGCAAGGATGTTTGGCGGCCCTGACGGGCCATGTGCGGCAGGTTATCGCCGCTGCTGCGGAAAGGAAACCGGCATTGGCCACCGCGTGGCCGGACAGGGGTGATTGTGACAGATTGATGGGGTCCGCCGCGTTATCCGCTTGACGGCAAGTCCCGCGATCCTTAGGGAACCACCCCATGAGGCGAGTGGGCAGGTAGGTTATGCAGCGGATTGCAAAT
>NZ_JAGYJK010000005.1 GCF_018402175.1 Yoonia sp.
GCCTTCGGAGGGCAGCGCTCTATCCAGCTGAGCTACGGGTGCGGTCGTATTTGCTATAGCGACCCCGCTGCGGGGTCGCAATGCAAAAACTTCAGGTGAACAGATCGTGGCACAGTTCCAGCGCGTCGATCAGCACATCGACCTCTTCGACCGTGTTATAGACACCGAATGACGCGCGGCAGGTCGCCGGCACGCCAATATGGTCCATCAGCGGCATCGCGCAATGCGATCCGGCACGCACCGCCACGCCCTTTTTGTCCAGCACGGTGGAAATGTCATGCGCATGGGCCGCGCCATTCAGCGTGAACGAAAAGATCGCGCCCTTGGTGTCGGATGTGCCTTGCACCTGCACCCAGTTCAGCCCGTCCAGCCGGTCGCGCGCATAATTGCGCAAAAGCCGTTCATGTTCGGCGATCTTGTCCATGCCAAGGCCGGTCATGTAATCCAGCGCCACCCCCAGCCCGATCATCTGCACGATGCCGGGTGTGCCCGCCTCGAACATCATCGGCGGGTCGTTCCATGTGACCGTATCGCGCGAGACTTCGCGGATCATGTCGCCGCCACCCATGAAAGGGCGCATTTCGGCCATCCGGTCGCGGCGGACATAGATCGCGCCGGACCCCGACGGGCCGTATAATTTATGCCCGGTGATCGCATAGAAATCACAGCCCAAAGCCTGCACATCGACGGGCATATGCACGGCAGCCTGTGATCCGTCCACCAGCACCGGCACGCCTTTGGCATGGGCGCCTGCGGTGATCTTGGCGATATCGACCACGGTGCCCAGCACGTTGGACATATGGGTCACCGCGACCAGCTTGGTTTTCGGGCCGATCGCGTCGATCACCTTTTGCGGGTCCAGATCGCCGCGGGTATCGACATCGACCCATTTGATCACAACACCCTGACGTTCACGCAGGAAATGCCACGGCACAATATTGGCGTGATGTTCCATGATCGACAGCACGATTTCGTCGCCGGCTTCCATCCGTGGCATGGCCCAGCCATAGGCGACCATATTGATCCCCTCGGTCGTGCCAGAATTCATGATGATCTCGTCCTCGGAGGCGGCATTCAGGAACCGCGCGATGGTGCCGCGCACAGCCTCGTATTTCTCGGTCGCGAGGTTGGACAGGTAATGCAGCCCCCGATGCACGTTGGCATATTCATGGGCATAGGCCCGCGTGACCGCATCGATCACGACTTGGGGCTTTTGCGCCGATGCGCCATTATCAAGGTAAACCAGTGGTTTGCCATTGACCTGCCGCGACAGGATCGGGAAATCGGCGCGGACTTTTGCGATATCTAGGGTCATATCTGACCTCCGGTTGGGGCGATGCCCAGAACTGTCAAAACAATACCCGCGATCAGCGCAGTGCCGATCACGGCGAAAATCATCGTGGCCAAGGATTTGCCAAGGCTGTCAAAGCGATGCATCACATTGACGAAATTCACCATGCAGCGGATCAGCACCGCCAGCGACACCAGCCCAAAGATCGACGCGATCTGCGGGCTGATCACCACCAGCAGGACCTGCACCGCCTCGAGCGCGACACTGATCGACTGGAACAGGACGATCACGGTCAGGCTGTCTTCGACTGTGCCCTGCCCGCCCATCATGCGGCCGACGTGATAGATCGTATAGACCAGCAAAAACAGAAAGATGGTGATGATCATCGCATAGCTGAACGGGGTCAGCATCATGCCACCCTGCGCCATCACAGGCATCGGCGATGCGGCCTGCAACAGCGCCAGCATCAGCACGTTCAGCACCGCGACCAGCGCAAGCGCCATCCACATGTTGCCAAGGCCAAGCCGCCAGTCCAGCGCCTGCCTTGCGGCGGTGGCCGGATCAATGACCGCCCCCCACAGGGCGCGCGTGGCAGATTGCATCGTGATATTCATGGTCTGCTTTCTGCTTCACGCATTGATTGCACCCAGATGACGGCAAAAGCCGCCAGCCAGAAGGCACCGACGATATTGGTCTCGATCCCCGGCCCGATGAACCCGCGTGTCATGCCATGCAGCAGGATCGCAGGCGAGGTCGCCAGCATGGTCCAGAACAGGGCGATCCGCGCGCCAAACATCGTGCCTTTGCCGCCCAGAACCCTTGCCACCAGATGTGTAGCACCGGCCAGAAAATACAAGAACAGCGGCCAGACCATCAGCCAGGCCACAAATTCATAGGCGATCAAGCGGTCCAGTGCCGGCACCTCGGCCCCCGGGGCCAGATCGAACCCCGCCGCCAGACGCGACAGGCGCGGCCATTGCGCGATGAAGATCAGGAAACAGGCGATCATCAGATAGGCGATTGCCCGATCTTCCCGCCTGCCCTGATCCAATATGCGGCGCATCACCGCGCGCGGCGCGCGCCATGTCCGCACGATGTCGCTGGTGACTGGCATCAGGCCCGCCGCGCCAGCCAGCCTTCCAGCCGGGTCTGCAATTCATCCGCCAGCGCCTGATCCTCGATTTCAGCCAAGGCTTCGGCAAGGAAAGACAGCGTCAGCAGGTTGCGCGCAGCCTCCATCGGCACCCCGCGCGAACGCAGATAGAAAAGTGCCGTCTCGTCAATCGCCCCGGTGGTGGACCCGTGCGAACAGGCCACGTCATCGGCATAGATTTCCAGTTCCGGCTTGGCCAGAAACTGGCTATCCTCATCCAGCAGCAAGGATTGGCTGATCTGGTAGCCATCGGTTTTCTGCGCGCCCTGTTTGACCAAGAATCTTGCCTTGGAACACGCCCACAGCCCCGTTGCGCAGCACCTTTTTGAACACCTGCCGGCTTTCGCCGCGCAGCGCGTCATGGGTGACAAACACGGTGTCATCATGGTGGAAATCCCCGCCGTCACCGACGCAAGCCCCCGCCACATGCGCCACGGCATCATCGCCACGCATGTCGATCACGCATTCGTTGCGCGTCAGCACCCCGTTAAAGGTCAGGGTAAAGGATTTGAACACCGATTCCGCCGCCAATTGCGCGAAACAATGGGTCACGGCACGGCGTTCGTGGTCATTGCCTTGCGCGCGGATATGATGGAACTGGCCAGCATCAGCGATATCCACCTCCAGACAGGTGGACAGGCGCGCGGCACCGGGGCCGGTTTCCAGCAGGGTCAGGCTGGCGCCCGCCTCGATCCGGACAAGGTTGTGCAATGTGACATCCGATGTTTCGGACTGGTGCAGATAGACCAGATGCACGGGTTTTTGCACCGGACCCGTCGCGCGGATCACGATCCCGTCGCTGGCAACCGCGGTATTCAGCGCCGCCAGCGGGCGTTCCACCGGATGCTGCCCGCGGCTTTCCAGCGTACCGTACAGATCCTTTGCCCAGTGAATATCGCGCTGCACGACATCAGCCAAACGGTGGATTTCGATCCCCGCGCCCGCCAGATCATCCGATTGCGCCGCATCGAACACACCGTCCACGAACACCAGCGCGATCCGGTCAACGCCCGCGAACAACGGCGCTTCGCCATTGTCGAACAAGGCCGCAGGCGGGGCATCCGCCACAATCAGCGATGCGGGATCGGTATAGCGCCAGTATTCATCGCGCCGCGTGGGCAGGCCCATGGCCGACAACCGCGCCAGCGCATCGCTGCGCGCCGCCGTGGCCCAGGTCGCCCCGTCGGGCAAGGTGATCCCCGCCAGCCGCGCCAGCGTTGCATCCTGTTTCAGTTTCGCCAAAGCCATCAGGCCGCCCCTGCCAAAAGATCGGCATAGCCGTTGTTTTCCACCTGCAGCGCCAGTTCCGGCCCGCCCGATTTGATGATCTTGCCATCCGCCAGAATATGCACGAAATCGGGTTTGATATGGTCCAGCAGGCGCTGGTAATGCGTGATCACCAGAAACGACCGGTTTTCGGACCGCAGCGCATTCACACCGTCAGCCACCAGTTTCATCGCATCGACATCCAGACCGGAATCGGTTTCGTCCAGAATACACATTTTCGGTTCCAGCATCGCCATCTGCAGGATTTCATTGCGCTTTTTCTCGCCACCCGAAAAGCCGACATTGACAGGACGCTTGAGCATATCCGCGTCGATCTGCAGATCTTTCGCCGTGGCGCGGACTTCCTTGAGGAAATCCCCAGCACTCAATTCTTCCTCGCCGCGCGCTTTACGCTGCGCATTCACAGCGGTGCGCAGAAAGGTCATGTTGCCGACACCGGGGATTTCGACGGGATATTGAAACGCCAAAAACAGGCCGGCTGCGGCGCGTTCTTCGGGCTCCATCTCCAGCAAATCCACACCTTCGAGCATGGCCGACCCGGCCGTGACGGAATAGCCATCCTTGCCGGACAGCACATAAGACAGGGTCGATTTGCCCGACCCGTTCGGGCCCATGATGGCATGCACCTCGCCCGGTTTGATCGACAGCGTCAGTCCCTTGAGGATCGTGACCTCGGCATCTGATTCAAGTTCGGCGTGCAGGTTGTTGATTTCAAGCATATTATATTCCTTTATTCACGCGGCCTTAGCCGACCGATCCTTCAAGCGAGATCGCAACCAGCGCCTGTGCTTCCATCGCAAATTCCATCGGCAGGGCCTGCAACACTTCTTTGCAGAACCCGTTGACGACCAAGGCGACGGCTTCTTCCTCGTCCATGCCACGGCTGCGGCAATAGAACAGTTGGTCATCATCCACCTTCGATGTCGTCGCCTCGTGTTCGACCCGCGATGAATTATTCTTGACCTCGATATACGGCACGGTATGCGCGCCGCATTGATCGCCGATCAACAGGCTGTCGCATTGGGTATAGTTGCGGCTGTTCTTGGCGCGCGGATGCATCGACACCAGCCCGCGATAGGTGTTCTGCGCCTTGCCCGCGCTGATGCCCTTGGACACGATCCGCGATTTGGTATTCTTGCCCAGATGGACCATCTTGGTGCCGGTATCGGCCTGCTGCATGTTGTTGGCGATGGCGATGGAATAGAATTCACCCTGGCTGTCGTCACCGCGCAGGATGCAGCTGGGGTATTTCCATGTCACGGCGGACCCTGTTTCGACCTGGGTCCACATCACCTTGGCCCTGTCGCCGCGGCAATCGGCACGCTTGGTGACAAAGTTGTAAATCCCGCCCTTGCCGTTTTCATCACCCGGATACCAGTTCTGCACGGTGGAATATTTCACCTCGGCGTCTTCTTCGATGATGATCTCGACCACGGCGGCATGCAATTGCGCGACATCGCGCTTGGGTGCTGTGCAGCCCTCAAGATAGGACACATAGCTGCCCTTATCGGCAATAATCAGCGTGCGTTCAAACTGGCCAGTATTTTCGGCATTGATGCGGAAATAGGTGGACAGTTCCATCGGGCAGCGCACGCCGGGCGGGATGTAAACGAACGATCCATCCGAAAACACGGCCGAATTCAGCGTGGCATAGTAATTGTCCGACTGCGGCACGACCGAGCCAAGGTATTTCTTGACCAGTTCGGGATGCTCGCGGATCGCCTCGGAAATCGAACAGAAAATCACGCCGGCCTTTTTCAGTTCCGCCTGAAAAGTGGTGCCGACGGAAACGCTGTCAAACACCGCATCCACGGCAACCTTGCGGCCCTCGGCGGGCATATCCTCGGCGCCTTCGACACCGGCCAAAATAGCCTGTTCCTTGAGCGGGATACCCAGCTTGGCATAGGTCGCAAGAAGCTTGGGATCGACATCATCCAAGGATTTCGGCTTGACCGCCATGCTTTTGGGGCGGGCATAGTAATAGATATCCTGAAAATCGATTTTCGGATAGCTGACCATCGCCCAGGTCGGCTCTGTCATCTGTTCCCAGCGGGTCAGGGCCTGCAGACGCCATTCGGTCATCCATGCGGGTTCTTCGTTCTTGGATGAAATCAGGCGCACGATATCGGGGTTCACGCCTTTGGGGGCGTAATCCATCTCGATCTCGGTTTCCCAGCCGTATTTGTAATTACCCGACAGGGCCGTGACCGCATCGACGGTGTCCTGATCGACGCCTTCTTTTACTTCGATCTTGTCCAAAGCTGTCATGTTCTTCCCCTCATGCCGCGCGTAGACGTGCGCGTTTTTCTGTCCAGGCCTGCACGAAGCGCAAAACCTGATCTTGTGTTGTCTCTAGCCCCAATGACACCCGCAGCGCAGAGGCGGCAGCATCGTCATCCAGACCCAGCGCGCGCAAGACGCGGCTTTGTTTCACCTTGCCCGACGAACAGGCCGATCCCGCCGAAACGGCGAACCCTGCCAGATCCATCGCCATGACCTGCGTTTCGCCTTTCCAGCCCGATGTCACAAAACAGCTGGTGTTGGGAAGACGTGGCAAGTCTTTCCCGACAAAAATAGTGTTCTTTTCCGCAGCCTCAATGCCCGTTTCTAGAATATTTCTAAACTGGGCGATTTGGTCCCAGCGGCCCGCCGCCAGATCGGCCTGTGCCGCCGCCGCCGCCGCGCCCATGCCCGCGATGCCGATCACATTCTCGGTGCCGGACCGGCGGCCCATCTCTTGCCCGCCGCCTTTGATCTGGGCACGCAGGTCATGGCCACGCGGCATGATCAAGGCGCCGACCCCCTTGGGGCCACCAAATTTATGCGCCGACAGAAACACCATCTGCACGCCGGCCCAAGCATAGGAAAACGGCACCCGACCGAACGCTTGGGTGATGTCGGACACCGCCAGACCGGCGGGCAAGTCCTGCAAAATCCCCGTTTCGGAATTGGCCAGCTGCACCGTGCTGCGCGCCGGATCGGCCACCTGCACGCGACCTCGCCAGCACCGGCAGCACCGGATCGACCCAGGCATGGACCGCATCATGTTCGATCATGCTGGCCTGCAACCCGCGCCCGGCCAGCGCCAGGGCCGCAGCCTCGGTCGCGCCAGACGGTAAACACGATATCGGCCGTCACCTGCCCCGACAGCCTCGGCGATCTGGGCGCGCGCACGCTCCACGACGGCCTTGGCGGCACGGCCTTCGGCATGCACGCTTGACGGATTGCCCACCGCATCCATCGCCGCGATCATCGCCGCGCGCGCCTCGGCACGCAGCGGGGTCGTGGCATTATGATCCAGATAGACCCTCATCCCATCTTCCGAGCCAAAATATCCCGGGGGGGCCCCGGATCACATCCGGGGCGGGGGCTGGCCCCCTGACAGCGCTCAATCCTCATCGACGATCTCGAACAGGGCCGGCACAGCTGGGCATGGGGCCAGCGAATTGCTCACGACATCCGACAGGCGGGCCTGATGCAGAAACACATAGACATGCGCGCTCAACCCTTCCCACAACCGGTTGGTCAATGATTGCGCGCGGCTGCCCGACGCCCCGCCAGAGGCCCCCGCCCCCTTGTGCATGGCCGAGACGGTTTCATCCACCGCGCCCAAAATCTCGACCACGCGAATCTCGGACGCGGGGCGCGACAGACGATACCCACCGCCCGGACCGCGCACGGAATCAACCAGCCCCGCGCGGCGCAGCTTGACGAATAATTGTTCCAGATAGGGCAAGGAAATATCCTGGCGCTTGGAAATCTCGGTCAGATTGACCAACGCATCGGCAGGCTGCAGGGCCAGATCAGCCAGCGCAACCATCGCATAACGGCCTTTGGTGCTCAACTTCATGCGCGCGCGCCCCGTTCCATGCCAGCAAATACATTGACGGCGCACGGCTGCGTCATTACTTCACCGAGAGCCAGACTTGGGTGATCCCATAGTTTAGAATCCTTCTAAGGTGCCCGATAGTTTTCGTCAAGATTGCTGTCGCCACCCAACCAGCGACGGAACACCGCCATGCCCGAAGTCATTTTCCCCGGACCCGAAGGGCGCCTCGAAGGGCGCTATCATCCGCAAAAGGACCGTGACGCCCCCATCGCCATCGTGCTGCACCCGCATCCGCAATTCGGCGGCACGATGAACAACCGCGTGGTTTATAACCTGCATTACGCCTTCTACAATCTCGGTTTCACCGTGCTGCGGTTCAATTTCCGTGGCGTCGGGCGCAGCCAGGGCGAATATGACCAGGGCGTGGGCGAATTGTCCGATGCGGCCTCGGCGCTGGATTATCTGCAAGCGATGAACAACAATGCCAAACATTGCTGGGTCGCGGGGTTTTCCTTTGGCGCGTGGATCGGGATGCAGCTTTTGATGCGGCGGCCCGAAATCACCGGCTTCATCTCAGTCAGCCCGCCTGCGAATATGTATGATTTCAGCTTTCTGGCGCCCTGCCCGGCCTCCGGCCTTGTGATCAACGGCAGCAGCGACCGGGTCGCGCCGCCGCAGGACACGGTCAATCTGGTCAACAAGCTGCATGAACAAAAAGGCATCACCGTCACCCATGACGAAGTCGCCGGTGCAGGACATTTCTTTGAAGACCCGCATATGGACCCGATGATCGACACGGTGAAAACCTATGTCCGGCGGCGGCTGACCGAAAACACGCGCTAGGCGATGGCCGATACCCCTCTTGACAAGAACGGCGCTGCACCGGCCGACCGGATCGCAGCGCAACTGGCCTTTCTGACCGAGGCGTGCAAACTGAAATCCGTGCTGCGCGCCACCACGCTCTGCGACGGGTCACGGCGCGAAAACAGCGGCGAACACAGCTGGCATATCGCGCTTTACGCGCTGGTGCTGGGCGATCAGGCACAGGCGGATGTGAATATCGACCGGGTGATCCGGATGCTGCTGATCCATGATCTGGTGGAAATCGACGCAGGCGACATGCCTGTCCACGGCACACATGACACGGGCGCGCAGGCGCAGATCGAACAGGCCGCTGCCAGCCGCATCTTTGGCTTGCTGCCGCCCGATCAGGCACGGGATCTGCGCGCGCTCTGGGACGAATTCGAAGCGGCAGAAACCGCCGATGCGATCTTTGCCAAATCCATCGACCGCGTGCAGCCGGTGATCGCCAATCTGGAAACCGGCGGCGGCACATGGCCAGCCTATGGCGTCACCGCCGCGCAGCTTGAAACCCGCGTCGGGGCAAAGGTCGCGCGCGGCGCGCCCGCCCTTTGGTCTGCGCTCAAACACCGGATCGATGCCTGGTTCGCCGCACGGGCCTCATCTTTGGAGTAAAAATATCCCGGGGTCCGGGGCTGGCCCCGGTCCATCTGGGCAACAAATTGCCAAGGCCCCTATACAAACAGCACAAGCAGGCGTAGGGCGCGTGGTTTACAAAGCCCGAGAAAGCACCCGATTGATGACGACGATGATCCCGACCCTTGCTGCCGCCCTGTCCGCCCAAGGCTATACCGACCTCACACCCGTGCAGGTGGCGGTGACAGATGCAGCAGTTGCCGATCAGGATCTGCTGGTCTCGGCACAGACCGGATCGGGCAAGACGGTGGGCTTTGGCCTGGCCATCGGCCCGACCATCCTGCCCGAAGACGGATTGTTCGGCCCCGCAGGCCGCCCGCTCGCCTTGGTCATCGCACCAACGCGCGAACTGGCCTTGCAAGTCAAACGCGAATTGCAGTGGCTGTATGCCGGCACCGGTGCTGTACTGGCGTCTTGCGTCGGCGGCATGGATTTCCGCGATGAGAAACGCAGCCTGGAACGCGGCGCGCAGATCGTTGTCGCCACGCCGGGGCGGTTGCGTGACCATATCATGCGCAACACGATTGATCTGTCCGATATCAAGGCCGTCATTCTGGACGAAGCTGACGAGATGCTGGATCTGGGTTTCCGCGAAGATCTCGAATTCATCCTCGACCAAGCCCCGCCCAGCCGCCGTACCTTGATGTTTTCTGCCACCGTACCTGCGGCCATCGCGAAACTCGCGCAATCTTATCAAAAAAACGCCGTGCGCGTGGCCTCGACCTCCAAGGAAAGCCAGCACAGCGATATCGAATACCGCGCCCTGACCGTGGCCAACCACGATATCGACGCGGCCATCATCAACGTGCTGCGGTTCTATGACGCCCCCAATGCCATCGTTTTTGCCAATACCCGTGCCATGGTCACCCGCCTGACCACGCGGCTGGCCAATCGCGGTTTCGCCACCGTGGCGCTGTCGGGCGAGCTGAGCCAGACCGAGCGCACCCATGCGCTGCAAGCGATGCGCGACGGGCGTGCGCGGGTCTGTGTGGCCACCGACGTGGCCGCGCGCGGCATCGACCTGCCGAACCTTGAACTGGTGATCCACGCCGAATTACCGACCAATGCCGAAATCCTGCTGCACCGGTCAGGCCGCACGGGCCGCGCCGGTCGCAAGGGCATTTCCGCGATGATCGTGCCTGCGAAAATGAAACGCCGCGCGCAGAACCTGCTGACATGGGGCAAGCTGCAGGCGACCTGGGCGCTGCCACCCACCGCCGATGAAGTCACCGCAAAAGACGAAGACCGCTTGCTGACCGATCCGGTCTGGTCGGAAACCTTTACCGACAGCGAACAAGAATTCGCCGCGCGCCTGCTGGCGCAACATGCGCCCGAAAAAATCGCCGCCGCCTATCTGCGCCTTTACGCAGGCAAACAATCCGCGCCAGAGGAATTGAGCGACTACAAGGACGGCCCCGCCGCCCCCGACCGCAAAGGCGATGCCGACCGCCCGCCGCGCGACCACAAATCCTTTGGCCCGTCGCGCTGGTTCCGCGTCGATGTGGGACGCGACGGCAAGGCAGAGGCGCGCTGGCTCTTGCCGATGATCTGCAAGGCCGGTGGCATCACGAAAACCGAAATCGGCGCGATCCGCATCCAGCCGGACGAAACCTTTGTCGAAATCTCCGAACCGGCCGTGGCGGGTTTCCTTGCCGCCATCGGCCCCGATATGGTGCTGGAAAATCAGGCAAAATTATCTGCCATCGACGGCGCGCCACAGATCGGTGACCGCGGCCCGCGCACAACCAAGCGCGATTATGATACCCCCAAACCGCGCCGCCATGCGCCGCAGGGTCAGGATGCGCCACCGCCATCCGCACAGGCCGATATCGCCCCGATCCAGCCGATCCCCGGTGCCGCAGACGACGATCAGGCCCGCAAACCGCGCCACAAGCCGGGTCAAAAACCCGAACGCCGCGATCACGGCGATGCGCTGGTGCCCTATGGCGCCAAACCCGCCTATAAAGGCAAATCCGACAAGCCGCCCTATAAAGGCAAAAGCGACGACAAACCCGCTTGGAAAGGCAAATCCGACAGCAAGCCCCCCTATAAGGCCAAGTCGGATGACAAGCCTGCCTACAAAGGAAAATCGGACGGCAAACCCGCCTACAAGGGCAAATCCGACGATAAACCTGCGTGGAAAGGCAAATCCGACGCCAAGCCAGACGGCAAACCCGCCTGGAAAGGCAAGTCTGACGACAAAAAACCCGGCGGTTTCGCCCGCGCGGGCAAGCCGTCTTTTGGCAAGCCGTCCTTTGCCAAACCTGATGGCAAGCCACGCCCTTCGGCCACCGACACGACCAAGCGGTTCACCCCGCCCGGCGGTGCCGCCAAACCGCGCAAACCGGCAGGCAAAGCCGGCATGACCGGCCCCAAGCGCGGCAAACCTTGACGTTACAAAATTGTCACATTTTGGTGGCGCTTGGTCAGGCGGGATGGTGCAAAACACCCTTTCGCCTGTAAAAGCGGGGATCGAGTAGCAAACAAGGACCATGTAAATGGCCAATTCCCAACCCGCCCAAACGCCGCAGCCCGCGCGAATGGGCCAGACGACGCAGAGCCAAACCCAGATGGCGGCCCAGATGCCACAGGCTCCGCAAAAACCCGTCTTCACGGATTTCGCCAGCATCTGACCCCGCGACATCGCGCTGGATTTCGCCTGCGCGCGCGGTAGGATCAGACCATGGCCGCGCTCGAGACAATCCGCAATATCGGCCCCGCTTTTGGCGCGTCTTTGCGTGCGGCGGGGATCAGGGATGCAGAAACCCTGCAGGCCATCGGCGCGGATGACGCCTATGCGCGGCTGCTGGAAAACGGCGCAAGGCCGCATTTCATTTCTTATTACGTTTTGCATATGGCGCTGCAAGGCAGGCCATGGAACGATTGCAAAGGCACCGAAAAAGACGCGTTGCGCGCGCAATTCGATGCGCTGAAAACCCGGTATTGCGACAGGGGCCACAGCGAAATGGAAAAGATCCTGAACCAGATCGGCGTCGTGCCCGTGCAAGGCAAAAACAAAGGCTGAAATAAATTGGTCTTTTTTGCCAATTTGATCCCGATCAAGGCATCACGACCGGCCATCAGATAATCTTGCCCTGACGTTATCCGCAGCCTTGTCCGCTGCATCAGGTCAGGAGCGACCAATGCACCCTATTTCCCTTGCCGCAACGGCTGCGATTGCCACGACATTTGCAGGGATTGCCCTGGCCGACGACGCATTGCGCGCGCAGGAATTGCGCGAAGATGCGCAATATATGTTTGAACCAATCCCGCTTTCGATGCCCGATATGCCCAATAATATCCTCAGCGCGGACCGGATCGAGCTTGGCACGATGCTGTTTTTCGATCCGCGCATGTCGCGCTCGGGCGTGTTTTCCTGCCATTCGTGCCACAATGTCGGGCTTGGTGGCGCAGACGGGCTAGAGGTGTCCATCGGCCATGGCTGGCAGAAAGGCCCGCGCAATTCGCCCAGCGTGTTCAACGCGGTCTTCAATATCGCGCAATTCTGGGATGGGCGCGCCGCCGATCTGGCCGAACAGGCCGAAGGTCCGGTGCAGGCCGGGGTCGAGATGAACAACACCCCCGCCCGCGTGCTGGACACATTGGAATCGATGCAAGGCTATGTCGATGCTTTCGCCGCCGCCTTTCCGGGTGAGGACGATCCGATAACATTCCGCAATTTCGCGCTGGCGATCGAGGCGTTCGAGGCCACGCTGACCACGCCCAATTCGCGGTTCGACCAGTATCTGATGGGGGCCGATACGCTGGACGATCAGGAATTGCGCGGCCTGTCGGCCTTTATGGATCAGGGCTGCGCCTCTTGCCATGCGGGGGTCAATATGGGCGGGCAGGAATATTATCCGTTCGGGCTGGTCGAACGCCCCGGCGCGGATGTGCTGCCCGAAGGTGACCGTGGCCGCTTTGCCGTGACCGCTACGGCGGCGGATGATTATGTGTTTCGCGCCGCGCCTTTGCGCAATATCGCGCTGACCGCGCCCTATTTCCATTCCGGCGTTGTCTGGTCACTGGAAGAAGCGGTGGCCGTGATGGGCGTGTCGCAATTGGGCGCCGATCTGGGCGAGGCGGAAATCGCCGATATCACGGCTTTCCTGCGGACCTTGACCGGCGAAATCTCGCAGGTCGCCCATCCGGTCCTGCCGGTGCGCAGCGCGACCACACCATTTCCCGAAGACATGTAACCGCCCCCCAAACAAAAGGGCCGCCCCGACAAGGCGGCCCGTAGGGTGCGCTTCAGCGCACCGCGGCGTAAGGTGCGCTGAAGCGCACCCTACCTGTCATCCGACGAGTTCGAGACCCGAGAAGAAGAACGCGATTTCTTCGGCAGCCGTTTCCGGCGCATCCGACCCGTGGACCGAGTTTTCGCCGATCGACAGCGCGAATTCCTTGCGGATCGTGCCGGGGGCCGCATCTGCGGGGTTGGTGGCACCCATCACTTCGCGGTTCTTGGCAATGGCGTCTTCGCCTTCCAGCACCTGCACGACGATAGGTTCGGAAATCATGAATTCACACAGCTCGCCAAAGAACGGACGGTCCTTGTGGACGCCGTAGAACTGCTGCGCCTGTGCCAGTGTCAGGTGAATCCGCTTGGATGCGACAATGCGCAGCCCGGCCTCTTCGAATTTGGCAACAATCGCGCCTGTCAGGTTGCGCTTGGTCGCATCGGGTTTGATAATCGAGAATGTACGCTGGATCGCCATTTTTCAGGGTCTTTCATGGTTTGGGTTGAACTGCCAGCCCCCTAGCATGCGCGCCATGGCATGAAAAGGGTCGCATCCGCAGCGATAGATCATTTCCCCCGATTGACCCGGCCCTTGGGATCAGGCAAGGCAAGCGCATGTTGAAAATCTCCGATCTTACCTATTCCGTTGAAGGCCGCACGCTGGTCGAAAACGCGACTGTCACCATTCCCACCGGCCACAAGGTCGGCCTTGTGGGGCGCAACGGGTCGGGCAAGACCACCCTGTTCCGCATCATCCGCGGCGAAATGGTGCTCGACACCGGCAGCGTCAGTATTCCCAAAGGTTGGAAAATCGGCGGCGTGTCCCAAGAGGTTCCCGGCAACGAGGTATCCTTGATCGACACCGTGCTGCGCGCCGATCAGGAACGCGAGGCGCTGTTGGCCGAGGCGGAAACCGCCACCGACCCGTCGCGCATCGCCGAGGTGCAGACCCGTCTGGCCGATATCGACGCCTGGTCGGCAGAGGCCCGCGCCGCCACGATCCTCAAAGGTCTGGGGTTCACCCATGAAGAACAACAAATGCCCTGTTCGGCCTTTTCGGGCGGCTGGCGGATGCGGGTGGCCTTGGCCGCCGTGCTGTTCAGCGAACCTGATCTGCTCTTGTTGGACGAACCGACCAACTATCTTGACCTCGAAGGCGCGCTCTGGCTCGAGGCTTACCTCGTCAAATACCCCCATACCGTGCTGATCGTCAGCCACGACCGCGAACTTTTGAACCGGTCGGTCGGCGGCATCCTGCATCTGGAAGAAAAGGGGCTGATCTACTACACCGGCACCTATGACATGTTTGCCAAGCAGCGTGCCGAAAAACGCGCGCTGATGGCGTCAGCCGCCAAGAAACAAGATGCCAAGCGCGCGCATCTGCAGGCCTTCGTGGACCGGTTCAAGGCCAAGGCGTCAAAGGCCAAACAGGCACAAAGCCGCGTCAAGATGCTGGAAAAGATGGAAACCATCCGCGCCCCCGAAGACGCCGCGCGCACCGTTTTCACCTTTCCCGAACCCGAAGAATTGTCGCCCCCCATCATCGCCACCGAAGGGGCCGCCGTTGGCTATGGCAACACAATCGTGCTGCATGACCTGAACCTGCGCATCGATCAGGACGACCGGATCGCCCTGCTGGGCCGCAACGGCGAAGGCAAATCCACCCTGTCGAAAATGCTGTCAGGGCGGCTGGATGTCGCGCGCGGCAAGATGGTGACTTCGAACAAGCTGCGCATCGGGTTTTTCGCCCAGCATCAGGTCGATGAACTTTACGTCGATGAAACCCCGCTGCAACACCTGATGCGCGAACGCGCCAGTGAGGGACAGGCGCGGTTACGTGCGCGGCTGGCGGGGTTCGGGCTTGGCGCTGATCAGGCCGAAACCGAGGTGGGGCGCCTGTCAGGCGGACAAAAGGCGCGTCTGTCGCTGCTTTTGGCCACCCTGCCCGCGCCGCATCTGCTGATTTTGGACGAACCGACCAACCACCTTGATATCGAAAGCCGCGAGGCTTTGGTCGAGGCGCTGACCGCCTATTCGGGCGCTGTGATCCTTGTCAGCCACGACATGCATCTGCTGTCGATGGTCGCCGACCGGCTGTGGCTGGTCAAGGATGGCCATGTCACATCCTATGACGACGATCTGGAGGCGTATCGCCGCCTGCTTTTGACG
>NZ_JAGYJK010000006.1 GCF_018402175.1 Yoonia sp.
GGGCTGGATAAGTAGAATTTTCTCGGCGAGATGAACGAGGAGATTTCGAATGAAGACAAGCAGATACACTGAAGCACAGATCATCGCGATCCAGCGGCAGGCTGAAGGCGGTGTGCCGGTGGCCGAGCTGTGCCGTGAACACGGGATGAGCGACGCGTCATTTTACAAATGGCGGGCCAAGTATGGCGGCATGGATGCGTCGACGGCCAGCCAGAAAAGATTTAACATATAAATCCTCCAGCTTTAAGCAGAGAATTACGCCCAAGAGCTTTATTCAACGGATCCCAACCCTAAGCAAGGCCATGGGCATCTTCTACTCAAGACTGAGTCGGGCGGGTGATCGCAACTGTACTGTTAGCTCAACCCTTGAAATACCATCGAGGGCAGCCATAGTCCTAGCAATAATATAACAAAGGAGTCCGAAGTTGTCGTTCTCAAATATCAGAACTGCGGTATGTGCGGCTGTGCCCTCGCTACACAATGAGGAATATTGGAGCACCAAGGAAGCTGCATTGATAATATCATATACCAGTAGAAATACGGGTGACCTCCACAAAACTGTGAGAGATGCAAATAATTACAATCCCCGGTCACACAAAACCCACATCGATATTACCTCTGGAAATGATGTGCCCATTGGGCTGAGCCCCGTACTTGATTTCTTGGACGCTCGACCCGAGCTCGGCGATCGGGAATTCGCGGCACGCCTAAACAGACAGAACCTAATCTCCATAGGTGGTTTCGCACCATTCACTTCGGATTGGCAAAATTATAAAATTCATATAGCCCCATTTAGCCGCAACGATAACACTAACCCCAGTGTGCAGCTACTGCAATATGGTGATCTGCTCCCATTACGTGAGACTCTTACTGTTGGTCAATCAATGATCCTTATCAAGGATATAAGTGGAATATTTGATGTTTTTGGTGTAAATACAGATAACGATATCCAACAGATGTTAGCAGGCAAAACAAAGAGAATGTTTCTAAACAATCATTCCGTTGTTCCGGGACCCGAACACGCTCTAGAAGCTAACACTGCTATTGCTGAGGAAAAGGGAACGAAACAGAAGCCTTCGAAAACGAGTGCAAAACCGTCTCGTGTCCAAGATCCACTCATTAGGAGATTGATAGAAAACCGTGGTATGCAAGTAGTCCGAGAGTACTATACTAACATAGGATGTATTGTAACAGACGTCCACACAGCTGAAAAGGCAATTGCTGCTGGACTTGAACCATATCCTGGGTTTGACCAACAAGTTCGAAATGCAGAAGCTCTTGTTGCAAATTGTGAAACCAAAGCTACCACCACCAATGGTGCTTATGTTGAGCTAACTCTGAACGAATTAAAGAATTTAATTGATGATAAATTTGCCCAGCTTTGCGTCGTTCATTCAATTGTTCTAATTAGTGGGTCCGAAGGGGATACGGTCGCGACTGGTGGAACACTGTTGCAGCTTAAAGTTCAAAGGAGCGAAGAACTGAAGCAAGCCATCCAACACCTTGCCAAGATAAATGAAAATCTAAAGTCGATTGATGCGACAATTTCAGCATCGTCCATAAAGGTATTGGTTTCGACAAACACAGATGCTCTAGTAAGGCTCTAGAAAAGATGCTTAAGCATACTCTTCGAGGAGATTTGAAATGGCTGCTTGAGCTAGGGGAACTGGCACCGCATTGCCGATCAGTCGGTAGGTTGGAGTGTACCTGCATTCTAGATTTAAGCGAAGCTGTTCAAAGTGGTCTGGGAATCCTTGAAGACGAAATCCTTCTAAAGGAGAAATTCGCCTGACGATATCGTTCTCGCATGCATCACGGCTGTGATCAGGGTTCGGCTTTTCTCCAAAGATGTAACGTTCGGAAAAATAGTTATCTTGGTTAGCACGATGCCACTTCGCCATTGTAGCAGTGATTGGGCGGGAGATAGCTCGGTCTATTCGAATGTCGCCTTGCCACTTTATATTGCGCCTTAAAACAGTTTTTCTTGTCTTAAACGGAATGATGTGATCTTTGTCTAGGCTGCGCTCTAGAAGATGCCAAGTTGTTGGGTACAAGCCGTTATTTCTAGATGTACGCTGAAGTGTAGGGAGTGTCCCCTTCTTCTTAGTGTCTTTTCTTACGCCACAGAAAAAAATCCTACGACGCTGCTGAGGAACACCAAAATCACTCGCACAAAGGTCGAGGATGTGGGTGTGGTAGCCAGCAAGTTCAAGTTCACCAACAATCTTGGCAAGGGTTTCTCCCTTTCCAAGATTTCGTATTTTCTGTACATTTTCGAGTACGAATAGTTTTGGCCGATAACTTCGAAGTATGTCACAGATTTTGAATATTAATGTGCCGCGTGGGTCATCAAGTCCTAGACGATGGCCAATATTGGCAAACGGCTGACAAGGGAATCCAGCTAGCAAGAGGTCGAAATCTGGAAGATCAATTAGCTGATCGTCGGTCGGAAAGGTTAAGTCAGTTCTTATGTTGTTAACATCGTCTATGAATAGCTCGTCAGAACCGAAAGAGCGCTGGTAAAATTTCTTGCATAGCGGATCGGAGTCAGACGATGCGACTGGGATCAATCCGCCGAAATCGTGATTTAAAAGCCCTGCTGCAAGGCGAAACCCACCGATTCCACAAAATAGATCAACATACCTTATGGTCATATGATGCCAAACTCCTCGATAGTCGCACGGATAGCTCGGCCTACTGCTCGAGCGACGAGCGGAGAGACTGCATTCCCAATCTGCCGGTACCACTCGTTCGGATAGCCTAAGAATAGGTAGTCGTCGCAAAAGCCTTGGACTCGAGCGGCCTCTCGAGGGGTGAGGCCGCGTGCCTGATTCGGGTGAATATACATGTGACAGTCGTAGTACATGTGAGCAGTTATCGTCTTACAAGGCTTCCGTGGGTCCAGCTTGTAGAATTTGTCTTTAAATATGCCGTCTCGTGATTTGTATGGATTGATATCGTGAATAGATGCCGCCGATGAATCTTCACCGGGCGCAAGTCTTCTATATATCTCGATGTCGCGTTGGTTATTGTATTTTGCTCTGTGGTTAAAAAGAAAGAGCGGCACCTGTCCGTTATTCAGACAAGTGGAGTAGGGTGTTAGAGCCATCGGATATGACGAAATAGTATATCCAAACCTTTCGTTCTCCAATTCTGTTCTATTTCTAATATTTTTGGCCTCCAGCACAGGGAGATCCATAATCGCATCGGCAAGTGTGAAGGTGGGAATCGTCGACTTTTCGTTTAGCAGCCGATCTTGGAAATATTTAAAGATCATACTGAATTTCTCGTGGTTTCGAGTTTTTACGGCTAAAATAAAAACACGTTCTCTATTTTGAGGAGCTCCAAAGTCAAGTGCGTTAAGTTTGACCGCCGCACAAGTAAAGCCGTGATCAACAAAATCATTTTGGAGTTTTGGCAATCCAGACATCATCAGTGGAACATTCTCCATCAAAGCTACTTGCGCTTCGCAATGGTCAATTGCTGAAAGAAACCGTCTGTAAAGCTGGTTCCTTGGGTCGTCGCTTAGACGCTGTCTATTTGCATTGCTAAACCCTTGGCATGGAGGACCACCTACAACCAATGGTGCGGTAGGTAGTCCTTTTAGAACCACGTCTTGCTCAATTGAGGCATGAATGATCTGCTCCGCAGCTAAGTGCGGTCTATTCACCCCATAGGTCTGCAGTGCAGCATTATCACTGTCTAGTGCGCAGATCGGCATAAAGCCAGAGTCTTCCAGTCCGATCGAGAGACCTCCAGCCCCCGCAAATAGGTCAATAAACGGAATTCCAATTTTCGATTCTTGTAATATTTGTTTTCGTCCATGATCGCAGAAACGACCAATTGGGCATTTAAAACATGTGGGCTTCGTGTCGTGACAGTAGAGCTTGCCAATCGCCCGTAGTTTCAATATCCGATCACGACTTGAAAGTTGTGACGTGCCAAGTCCACCTATGCGGCTTGCTACTCGTCTTTCATCCTCGGCTGATCCGTCGACTGCGGAAAAGCGTGCGACGTCGAGGATACGCATGCTGAGGGCTTCCCAAGGCTTGCTAGTCTTTTTTACGATTTCACAAGCAGCATTCAAAGCTCCCCTCCAAATTAACGGATCAAACTCTACGCTAGATGTTGAGACTCTAGCTGTGTTCCCTACCGGTTGTAGATGTATAGTTGGACGTCACAGTTTGCACAAGATGGGTTTCAGAGCCATCCAATAGTTAAAATATGACATATGTCTTGGCGAGCAGGCCACTTGTACAATATCAATTGGCGACACTTGACCTCGACTCGGGAGCTAGTGTTCAGCGCCTGAAATAGGATTCCCAAAGCCGCTCAGCCTTGGCATGAATGGCGGATGAGACGCACCGACATCTGCCTTTATCTTGGCTTCGCCGACCGCTCCGAGCTTTAAGCTCTACTGACCAACCGCAACACGCCGCGCAAACTCACCTAGCGGGCGGGTATTGTGCTTGCGACAAGTGATGGCGTGGGGACGGTTGAGATCATGCGGCGGACGGGCATGTCGAAGCCGACGGTTTGGCGCTGGCAGGAACGGTATCTCGATGAAGGTGTGCCGGGGCTCAAGCGCGACAAGACGCGGCCCTCGCATGTTCCGCCGCTTCCTAGAGAGATCCGGTTAAAGGTGATCGCTAAGACTGTGCAGGAGACGACGCGCAATGCCGATCTGGGCGAAGGCTCTCTGCGCTCAATTAGGAGAATGCTAATGACCAATGTTGATGAACGCCTAGCAGTCGGGTCAGGACATATGGAGGCCGGCGTGCTTGCCGAGCCGATTGCCGCTTACGCGGCTCACCTGTCTGGCCTCGGTTACACCGCGCTGACGATCAAGGGATATATTCGCGCAAGCAAATCCTATTCAATAACGGGATAGAACGGCTTTCCCCAGTTTTCATTGGGATTGTCCATCATGATGTCGATGAGCACTGGCATCAGGAAACCAAGGATCTCGGCGCCGTCCCGAACCTGGGATCGGTTCACGCTGCTGTTCCAAGTTGATCCACCGTGAACAAGCTGATTCCGCAACACATATAGCCGGTCAAAGACGAAGCTAAGAACGCGCGCGCTGTCGCCTGCTTGGAAGGACTGCGCGAAGGATCGGGCCGAGGTCTTGAAGCGATCCTCCCAATCCTCGAACCCGTCAATCCCATTGTGGTATTGCCAGAAGGGATTGAAGACAAAACGGTTCTCCATAAGCATCCGAACTGGGCCGGAGAACCGCTGCCACAGCGCTTTGTAGATAAGGCGTTCTTTATCAAGTGCGACCAGCCGCCTGAAATAGTCTACAAAGGCTGCGCGTTCCCCTAAGGCTACCGCTTGAAACTCGCGTTCGTCCGCATAGGCAGCATTGAACGCAATCCAAAGGAAAATGAAGCGCGCATCATCATCCTCGGCGCACGCCTCTGCACGACCGATCCAACTGATGGCTCGATGAGCGCGCAGTCCCATCGTTTTGGGGAAGCCTTCGCGAATGGCGCGTTGTTTTGCTTTCAAGGCCGCATGGTCGAGACCGTTTTTCATAATTAATTCCTGTTCAACATCGTCATGGCAAAGCGTCGAAATCTGACCTTTGGTGACCTGCAACCAATTCGCGCAAGCCTGTGGGCGCTGAGACTTCCACTTTGTCGCCCCATTGAAAAAATTGCCATGCTATTTCTAGCCAACCCGCTGCCACGAACGTGCCGATCAGGCTGCCGTCGCCCTGCAGCTCGATGGTTTGGGTTGGGTGAAAACGGAATTCGGCTGTGTGCTCTGCGGCAGCAGGTGTGAAGCGCTATACGGCTTTGCCGTATCGTTTGTGATTGTGATAGACACCAAAGGCCATCGCCATATAGTTCGCGAGGGAGAAACTCGGAGCCAATTGGAAGCTTTTGTTCAGAACCTGTGCTTCTTGAATGCGGTTCATGCGGAAGTTGAGGATTTCTTTGCCACGGGCAGGTTGCCTTACCACAAGATAGCTGCGGTGTCCCAGCAGCATGCCATGCGGCTCGATCACGCGCGGCTCAGCGCCCTTTGCTCAATCGCAAACGCGCAATCGGAACGGGCCACGCAGCGCTTCCATGACCGCATCTGTCACGGCAGGCTTAAGTCCTACGGTAGGGCCGGGTCACGCGACCCGGCCAGATGCAGCCAGCACGACATCTGCATCGGCTTCCGACCGAAGTGCGTTTCTAGGGTTCAAGCGCACCAAGAGCACATCGCGTAGATCCTACAGTGCGCGTGAATGTCGTAGCCGACCTTTGTCGCAAGCAGTACGTGCGGCGATTTCCAGAGCTTCAATCGCCGTCTGCGGGTTTCGGTAATTCCCGGACAAGCATTTCAGTAAATCCCGGACACGCGTTTCGGTAAATCCCGGACAGGGATTTCGCTAATTCCCGGACAGCTCCGGGAAGGCTTGGGAGCGGTTGGTCATCGCCTGCGCCGTCACGGCATTCTGCCTGTCTTGAACAAGACCGGGAGGGACAATGCCGAGACAGAAGCGAGCGAGGCGCACGACTGTGCAAGACATACGAGCGATACTGCGACTGACGCATGAACAGGGGCTTTCGGCACGTGAGGTTGCCGCGCGTCTGAAGCTCAGTAAAACGACGGTGGCGACTTATTTGAACCGGGTCCGTGAGGCGGGGCTGAACTGCTGGCCGCTGCCCAAGGGGCGGGATGACGATACCACGCTGAAGCAGGTTCTGTTCCAGCGCGTGGGGCGTCCACCCCGGGATCTGACCGAGCCCGATTGGCCGAAGATGGCAGCAGAGATGAAGCGCAAGGGCGTGACGCTTTTGCTGCTTTGGGAGGAATATCGGGCGGGTCACCCAGACGGCTATGGCTACACGTGGTTTTGCGAGCGTTACAGGGAGTTCGAGAGCCGGGTCAGTCCTCGTTACCGTAACCGCCATGAGGCTGGTGCGGTGATGCAAACCGATTACGCGGGCCACACCATTCCAGTCACTGATCCGGCGACCGGCCGCGAGCACCGCGCCCAAATCTTCGTCGCGGTGCTTGGTGCATCCAATTACACGTTCGCCTGGGCCAGCCTGAGTCAGAAGCTACCTGACTGGATCGACGCCCAGGTTTCCAATGATCTGGACAGCACTTGTTATCTATACTGTTTCGCTCATCCGCCAGTCGCGTCGCAAACGCCACCCTGACATCATCTTACCTCATTCAGTCTAACGACGGGGTGACAGATTTCATCGTGATACGACAAAGGGTTCCGCTGCACCTGCGTGTCGATAGCACCTGCATGAAGGTCGAAGGGCAAGGCGAGCGGAACGCCCGCAAGCATGGCGGCCGCAAACGGTGCGTCTGGCGCAAGGTCCACGTCCCCGGCATTTGGGCGCATGTTTTGGCCTTTATCCAATATGGACGAAACCTTTGGCCGTCATGTGCGGAACGGCTTTTGTCCTTTGACAAGCCTGACCTGCCGCCACCAAAGCGGGCCAGTCAAACGGAGATCTTGTTCTCGTGACGTCGCCGTCGGTCGTAACCGTCAGATCAGAACACCCGTCGTCCCGCACTATAGGTCTGTTGCACCATTGCGGTATCGTCCAGCAGGCTGAACACGACCAGATCGGCCCGCTGTCCGGGGGCCAGCCTGCCACGGTCCTGCAATCCGGCGGCCTGTGCGGGGGCGGTGGTGACCGTCGCCATCCCGCGCGCCAGATCGTCCCAGATCAGCCCCAGCCGCACCGCCGCCAGCAGCAGCGATGCAGGCACATAATCGGATGACAGAATATCCAGCCGGTCGCGCGCCGCCAGATCAGAGGCCGCCACATTGCCCGAATGCGACCCGCCCCGGATCAGGTTGGGCGCGCCCATGATCGTGGCGATCCCATGCCCGTGGCACGCATCAGCCGCCGCCAGGCTGGTGGGAAATTCCGCCAGCGTCACGCCATGGCCATGGCTGGTTGCGACCTGTGCTTGGGTCGTGTCGTCATGGCTGGCCAGGACCGCGCCAAGCCGGTTTGCCGCCGCGACCGTCGCCGCCTCATGCGCCGTGCCGTATTGCGCCTGCAACCCGTAAAGGAAATCGACATAGCCTGCGAATTCATCCGCGCTCAGGTTGTTCTTGCCGCGCACATAGGCCTCGAACTTGGTGATATCGGCAAATTGGCGTTGCCCCGGCGTGTGATCCATCATGGAAATGATGCCGATCCCGTCGCTGTCGCTGAATTCATCCAGCTCTGCGATCAGGGTTTCGGAACAGATTTCAGCCCGCAGATGCAGGTGGTGGCTGATCCGCAGATGGCCTGCCGCGCGCATCGCCAAAATCTCGTCCGCCATCTGGCGCGCATATTTGCCATAGCGTTTGCCGCCGCCCGATGTGATCGACCCGACCCTGATCGCGTCATAGACGGTGGTGATCCCGCAGCCCGCCAATTCACGGTCATGCGCCATGATCGCGGCACGATAGGGCCAGTCGACCTTTGGCCGTGGCGACAGGTGCCGTTCCAGATTGTCGGTATGCAATTCCACCAGACCGGGGGCCAGATAATCGCCCCCCAGATCGACCGCGCCTTTGGGCACGTCCGCCCCTTGGGCCATATCTGCGATAACGCCATCCTTGATGGTCAGTGATCCGGTCACGACCTCGGTTTCCAAGATCAGGCGGGCGTTGGCAAGAATGATAGGCTCTGTCATGTCGGTGTCACGATACTTTTGCTAAAGGATTGGCATGTTCGAAAGATTTGCAATTTTTTACACAGTGACCGGCCCGCTGGCCGATTTCGGCGCGGCTTGGCTGGGCTGGGACAATGCGGCAGGCCGCGTGGTGCCGCATCCCGATATCGCGGGGATCGACGTGGCACAGGTCACGGCGACACCGCGCAAATACGGGCTGCATGCCACGATGAAAGCCCCGTTCCGCCTGTCCGCCGACAGCGGCCCTGCGGCGCTGCAACGGGCTGTGGCGGATTTCGCCACCCGTCATGCGGCGGTGGATATCGGACACCTGGCCTTGGGGCAGGATCACGGCTTTGTCGCCTTGCGCCCTGTCGCGCCGCCCGCGGCCCTGCACGATCTGGAACGCGCCATCGTGACCGAACTTGACGATCACCGCGCGCCGCTGACCGAGGCCGACATCGCCCGCCGCCGCAAGGCCCCGCTGACGCGCAGGCAGGACCAGCAGATGCTGGACTGGGGCTATCCTTATATCTTTGACGATTTCCATCTGCATCTGACGCTGAGTGGTCAATTGCCCGATGCGCAGGCGGCACGGGTCGTGGCGGGGTTGCAGCCGCTGGTTGCGCCGCTGATTGCGGACCCTTGCATCATCGACGCTCTCACGCTGATGGGGCAGGATGGGGCGGGCCTGTTTCACCAGATCCACCGCTACACCTTGACCGGATAAAGCAGGCGCAGCACCGCCCCAAGGGTGGTGTCCAGATCGGCGCTGTTGTCGATGCTCACCGCCTCTATCCCCGCAGGCAAGGCATGATCCGCACGATCAAGCCTGCGCGCGATGTCATCCGCCGCCTCGCGCCCGCGCGCGGCAAGGCGGGCTGCCAGCACATCGCGCCGCGCGGTCAATTGGATCACCATGAACGGGTCAAACTGCGCCTTGGCCGCAGGCAAGGCCGCGCGCGACAGGTTCGCCAGCATATCCCGCCCCGCCGCCAGATCATCCAGCACCGTCGCGGGGATGGCGTAATGCAGGCCATGCGCAGGCCAATGCAGCGCGAAATCGCCCTGCGCCGCGCGGGCGTGAAACGCATCCGCGGTCACACCGTCAAAATCCTCGCCCCCTGCATCGCTGGGGCGCGTGATCACACGGCGCACCAAGCGAAGGCGCGGATCACGGGCGGCCAGCGCGGCCATTACCGAATCCTTGCCGACACCGGACGCCCCGACAATGGCGATGAACCGGCCTGTCATGCGGCAAGACCGGGGGTAAAGCCGGTCACATCCACCTGCCGGTCGCAAAGCGCCTCGCGCGCGGCATGGTCGTGGAAAATCCCGATGATCGCGGCACCGCGCGCCTTGGCCTCTTGCACCATCGCCAGCACGGTGGCGCGGTTGGTGGGGTCAAGGCTCGCCGTGGGTTCATCCAGCAACAGCGCGGGATAGGCAAAGGCGAATCCCCGCGCGATATTGACCCGCTGCTGTTCGCCACCCGAAAAGGTCGTGGGGCTAAGCCCCCACAGCCGTTCGGGGATATTCAGCCGTGCCAGCAGAGTGGCGGCCTGCGCGCGGGCCTCATCCGCCCCCGTGCCGGTCAGCAGCAAAGGTTCAGCCACCACGTCGATCGTCGGCACCCGTGGCACCACCCGCAAAAACTGGCTGACATAGCCCAGCGTGCGGCGGCGCAGCGCGATCACCTCGCGCGGGGCGGCGCTGGCGACATCGGTATCACCCACCATGATCCGGCCCGATGCTGTCAGGTAATTGCCATAGATCATCCGCATCAGCGTGGATTTGCCCGCCCCCGATGCGCCGACCAAGGCCACACATTCGCCCGCAGCCACTTGCAGGCTTGCCCCCGCCATCACGGGAATGACGGTGCTGCCCTGATTATGCAGGGTAAAGCTTTTCGACACGTTTTCGACAGAGATCATCTTTACACCTGCAAGACAGAGGACACGAGGAGTTGGGTATAGCCGTGCTGCGGATCATCCAGCACCTGATCGGTCAGGCCGGTTTCCACGACATGGCCGTCTTTCATTACCATCAGCCGGTCGGCCAACAGCCGCACGACGGCCAGATCATGGGTGACGATAATCGCACTCAGCCCCATGTCGCGCACCAACCCGCGCAAAAGGTCCAGCAAACGCGCCTGCACCGACACATCCAGCCCCCCTGTCGGTTCATCCATGAACACCAGACGCGGCCCCGTGACCAGATTGCGCGCGATCTGCAAACGTTGCTGCATCCCGCCGGAAAAGGCGGTGGGGCGGTCGTCGATCCGGTCTTGGGTAATCTCGACCCGGCCCAACCAATCAATCGCCTGTTCGCGGATGTCGCCGTAATGGCGCGCATTCACGGCCATCAGGCGTTCACCCACATTGCCGCCCGCGCTGACATTCATGCGCAGCCCGTCGCGGGCATGTTGATGCACAAAGGCCCAGTCGGTACGCCCCAGCATCCGGCGTTCGGGTTCGGACATGGTGACGGTGTCGCGCAACCCGTCACTGCGGGTGGCGAAACGCACAGCACCTTGATCCGGCCTCAGATGGCCTGCCAGACAGTTCAGCAAGGTGGATTTACCCGACCCGCTTTCGCCGACGATGCCCATGACCTCGCCGGGGTAAAGATCAAAGGACACATCGGTGCAGCCGATGCGCGCGCCGTAATATTTGGCAAGGTTTTCGACCTGCAACAGGGGGGTCATGCGGCATCCTCCACGCGGGTGGCACAATAATCGGTGTCCGAGCAGATGAACATACGCCCGCCCGCGTCATCGGTGATCAATTCATCCAGATAGCTGCTGGTCGATCCGCAAAGCGCGCAGGCGTGGTCAGCCTTGGTCGGCTGGAACGGATAATCGTCGAAATCCAGACTGACGACCTTTGTATAGGGCGGCAGCGCATAGATCCGCTGTTCGCGGCCCGCGCCGAACAGCTGGATCGCGGCCATGTCCAGTTTCGGATTATCGAATTTCGGGATCGGGGACGGGTCCATGACATAGCGCCCTTCGACCTTGACCGGATAGGCATAGGCGGTGGCGATATCGCCGTGCTGGCTAATATCCTCGTAAAGTTTCACATGCATCAGACCGTAATCTTCCAAAGCATGCATCTTGCGGGTTTCCACCTCGGAAGGTTCCAGAAAGCGCAGGGGTTCGGGGATCGGCACCTGATAGACGATGATCTGCCCCTCGCGCAGTGCCTGTTCGGGAATCCGGTGGCGGGTCTGGATCACGCTGGCCTCGCCCGTTTTCTCGGTCACGGCGACACCGGCGGTGCGCTGGAAAAACCGCCGGATCGACACCGCGTTGGTCGTATCATCGGCGCCTTGGTCGATGACTTTGAGCGTATCATCCGGCGTCAGCACGGCGGCTGACACCTGCACGCCGCCGGTGCCCCAGCCATAAGGCATCGGCATTTCGCGGCTGGCGAAAGGCACCTGATAGCCGGGGATGGCAAGTCCTTTCAGGATCGCGCGGCGGATCATCCGCTTGGTCTGTTCATCCAGATAGGCGAAATTATACTCTTTCATTCCGCAGCCTCCTGCATCTGCTGCGCATCGCGGCGCAATTTGCGGATCAGTTCCAGTTCGGACTGGAAATCGACGTAATGGGGCAGCTTGATATGCTCCAGAAACCCTGTCGCCTGAATGTTGTCGCAATGGTACAGCACGAATTCCTCGTCCTGCGCGGGCGCGCCAAGGTAATCCTCGCCCAGTTCGGCCCAGCGCAGCGCGCGGTCCACCAGCGCCATGGAAATCGCCTTGCGTTCGGTCATGCCGAACACCAGCCCGTAACCGCGGGTGAATTGCGGCGGCTGGGTTTTGGAGCCTTGAAACTGGTTGACGGTTTCACATTCGGTCAGGGTGATTTCGCCGATCTCGATGCTGAACCCCAGTTCGGGGATATCCATTTCCACCGCGACACGTGCCGATCCGCAATTCCGCAACAAAGGCGTGGTTGCGCGCATAGCCGCGCTGGGTGGAATAGGCCATGCCAAGGGTGAACCCTTCATCCGCACGGGTCAGCGCCTGCAGGCGCAGCGCGCGGCTGGCGGGCAGTTCCAGCGGTTCGCGGGTCAGATCGGGGGGCGTCGTATCGCCCGTTGGTTCCGGCTGGATCAGGTTTTCACGGTCCAGAAACCCCATGATATGCGGGGTCGGGCCGTGCAGCGGGGCGGCTTCGGCCACCTGCCCTGCCTCGCCATCAGCGGCGAGTTTGAAATCCAGCAAACGATGCGTGTAATCAAAGGTCGGCCCCAGAACCTGCCCGCCCGGCGCGTCCTTGAAGGTCGCCGACACCCGCCGGTCACAGGCCATCGCCCCTGTATCGACAGGCAACGACCCACCGAAACGCGGCAGGGTGGTGCGATAGGCGCGGATCAGGAAAATCGCCTCGATCAGATCGCCGCGCGCCTGTTTGATCGCCAAAGCGGCCAGATCGGGATCGTAAAGCGAGCCTTCGGCCATCACGCGGTTGACGGCCAGCGCCATCTGTTCGCGGATTTGCGCGACGCTCAGTTCCGGCACCGCCGGATCGCCGCGCCGTTCCTCGGCCAGCCAGGCATGGGCATTGTCGATGGCCCGTTCGCCACCCTTGACGGCAACATACATCAGCCGATCCTCGTGCTGCGCGGCAAGGCAGCCAGCCGGTCGCCGCAAGTGAAGATAAAATCAAGCCCGCGCGGGAAAAGTGCTGCATTGCGCTGGAACGGCGCGATGGCGGGCAAGGACAGATGCGCCTGATCCTTGATCCCCGGTCCACGCAACACAGCACCCGAATTGGTCAGTTCCGGCAATTCAATGATCAAGGTGGCGGATCTATCGGGATATTCCGATGACCCCAGCGGGAAATCATCCAGCGGCAGGGCATCCCAATTGCCATAGGCGAAATGCGCCAGACCGGCGGTCACAACAGGTGCTGCGCAGTGAAAGGTGATCCAGTCGCGCAGGGCGGCGGTGTCGTGGCCCGCGCCCAGAAACAGCGGCGTTTCGGGATCACACAAGGTCAGCAGCGCGACACCGGCGGCGACGGATACCGGCGCAGGCGGCAGAGCGCCCGCCAGCGTGACAATCGTGCCGGGCTGCGCCATCGCCGTCATGATCGCGCGAAAGGCATGGGCGGCATCCACGGGCGGCGTAGCGAACCCGCCATCTAGCGTCTGGATTTGCATCAATCCTCTCCTCTGACCATGGTGAAAAAATCGACCTTGGTGGCGGCGGCCTTGGCCGCGCGGGTGGCACGGCGGGTAGAGGCGGCTTCGCGCAAAGGGGACAGTATGGCGCGGTCAACCTGCCCTGCGGCATCGGTCTGCATCAGCGCGTCGATCAGGGCGGCGTGCAGCGCATGGGTCCGGTCGCGCCCCTGCACATAGCCATGCCCGACCGTGCCATCCGCCAGCCGGACCGAGGCACGGGTCACCGACATTTCGCCCAGATTGAACGCAGCACCCACGGCCCCTGCCCGCCCGCGCACCATGACAGCGCCGATTTCGGGCGCGCGCAGCACATGATGCACGGGGGCCATGCCACCCGCCGCCCAAAGCTGTGCCAGCTCGCCCGCCGGTGCCTTGGCCAGCAGGCCAAGCCAGTCCTTGCGCGCCGTTTGAGAATCGATTGTCGCCTGCATCTAGACACCTGCCATGCTTTACTATACAACTAGACAAATCATAGCCGAACCGCCCTTCCCTGCCAATCCCTGCAAATGTGAAACTTCCATGACACGCACCCCGATCTGGCAAGCCATCGCCACCCGCCTGCGCGACGAGATCGCCGATGGCATCCACCGCCCCGGCGACAAACTCCCGACCGAGGCGGCGCTTGCCACGCGCTTTGGCGTGAACCGGCACACGGTGCGGCAGGCGCTGGCGGCACTGGCGGCCGAAGCGCTGGTGCGGCCACGGCGCGGCGCGGGCGTGTTCGTGACGGCGACCCCCACCGATTACCCCATCGGGGCGCGCGTGCGGTTTCACCAGAACCTGCGCGCCGCCGGTCGCAGCCCCGCAAAACAGATGCTGGCGCTGGAAACCCGCGCGCCCAGCCCTGCGGAACGGGACGCGCTGGGGCTGACCGAGGGCCATGTCCATGTCTATGAAGGGCTGTCGCTGGCCGACGGGCAGGTGATCGCGCTGTTTCGCTCGGTGTTTCCGGCGGCGCGGTTTCCCGCACTTTTGACCCATTTGCAGACTGATCCGTCCGTCACCGCCGCCCTGCGCAGCCTGCGGGATCAGCGATTACACCCGCGCCAGCACGCGCATCACCGCGAAACTGGCCAGTGCGACGCAGGCGCTGCATCTGGGGATCGACGAAGGCGCGCCAATCCTGCGCACCAGCAGCATCAACGTCGATGCAGACGGCACCCCCGTCGAGGCCGGGCTGACATGGTTCGCAGGCGACAAGGTCACGCTGACGTTATCGGATCAAGAGACGTCATAAGGCTGACATACTCCACCTATATCGACGTCAAAACATTTCAGATTGAGCAGTAAAATGGCACGCACGCACATGATGCGCCTGACCGGGGCGCAGGTTCTTTCCGACGGCGATTTTGCCCAAGACGATCTGTGGATCGACGGGGCGCAGATCGTGCAACCCGCCGGTGCCGCCGACCGGCAGATCGACCTGTCGGGGTATCTGGTCCTGCCCGGCATCATCGACCTGCATGGCGATGCGTTTGAACGGCATCTGGCCCCGCGCCCCTCTGCCCCGTTTCCGGCCGCGATCGGGTTGCAATCGGTGGACCGCGATGCCGCGTCCAGCGGTGTGACCACCGCCTGGATGGCGCAAAGCTGGGGCTGGGAAGGCGGCGCGCGCGGCCCCGATTTCGCGGTGCAATTCATGCGCGATCTGGCGGCGTACAAGCCCCGCGCGCTGACCGACCTGCGCATCCAGCTGCGGTGCGAAACCTATACTGTCGATACCGCCGACCAGCTGATCGCCGCGGTGCGCGACCACGGGATCGATTACGTCATCTTCAACGACCACCTTGGCGAAGCATTGGACATGATCAAGACCGATCCCGAGGCGCTGTCGGTCTGGGGCAAGCGCGGTGGCCGCGATCTGGCGGGGTTCATCCGTCTGTTGCAGGACACCAAGGCGCTGTCGGCCCGCGTGCCACGCTATCTGTGTACGCTGGCGGCGGCCTTTGACGAATTGGGTGTCAAATATGGCAGCCACGATGACCACGATGCCGCAACCCGCGATTATTACGGCATGATCGGGGCCAAGGTCTGCGAATTCCCGACCCGTCATGCGCCCGCCAACGTGGCCAGGGCCAACGGCGATCCAGTGCTGATGGGCGCGCCCAATGTCGTGCGTGGCGGGTCGCAATCGGGCAATATCGCCGCGACCGACCTGATCCGCGCGGGGCTGTGCGATGCGCTGGTGTCGGATTACCATTACCCGTCGCTGGCCAATGCCGCCTTTACGCTGGCCGATACCGATATCCTGCCCTTGGGCCGCGCATGGGAGATGATTTCGACCAATCCCGCGCGCATCATGGGGCTGGAGGATCGCGGCGTAATCGCACCCGGCAAACGTGCTGATCTGGTGATCTGTAACGCCCAGACGCGCGCCATCGAAGGCACGCTGGCCGCTGGTCGCTGGTCTCATCTGTGCGGTGATTTGGCCGACCTGATCAGCGCCGCCCCCATGCGCATGGCCCATGCGGCGGAATAGCTATTCGTAACGGTCTAGGAAATCTTCGGCGCGCAGCTTGCGGAAATCATCCAAGGCTGCGCGCAACCGGTCGTGCGGCCAGTCCCACCATGCCAGCGCCAGCATCCGTTCCGCGACCGCATCGCTGAACCGCGCGCGCAAAGGCACGGCGGGAATGCCCGCGACGATCATGTAAGGGGCCACATCCTTGGTCACGATCGCGCCACCGGCGATCACAGCACCATGGCCAATCGTCACCTCTGGCCGGACCTGCGCGCCATGCCCGATCCATGTATCATGGCCGATCATTGTGCGCCGTGTTTGCCTGTGTGCGAACCATGCGGCATCATCAGCCGCATCGTCAAAATAAGACGCGGACCGATAGTGAAAGTGATGCAGGCTGGCCTTGTCCATCGGGTGGTCGGTGGCGCCAATCCGCACAAAGGCAGCGATATTGGCGAATTTGCCCAGGGTGGTGTTGGCAATGTCGGCATAGCGGTCGCAATAGCTGTAATCGCCGATACTGCTATGGGCGATGCGGCTGCCCTGCCCGATTTCGACGAAGGCGCCGAAACTGGCATCCTCGATACTGCAATCCGCATGGAGGAACGGCGCATCCGCTGTCAGCCTTGCCATTAATGTCCATCCCCGTCGCCCTTGATCAGCTTGCGCCGCAACCAGCCGGAAATCGTATCCATCACCATCACCATGATCACGATCAAGATGATGTAATAGGTCACCTTTTCCCAATCGTTCTGGGTCTGCATCGCCTGTGTCAGGAACAACCCGATACCGCCGCCCGTGATCGCGCCGATGATCGTCGCACTGCGGGTGTTGGATTCAAAGTAATACAGGATCTGCGACAACAGGATCGGCGTGACCTGCGGGATCACCCCGAAACGATAGCGTTGCACGGGTTTTGCGCCGGTGGATTGCACGCCTTCGATTTGTTTTTCATCGACGTTTTCCAAGGCTTCGGAAAAGCTTTTGCCGAAACTGCCGGTATCGGTGACCAAAATCGCCAGCGCGCCGGTCAAAGGGCCGGGGCCAAAGGCGCGGCTCAGGATGATGGTCCAGATCAGACCATCCACCCCACGCACAAAGTCGAACACGCGCCGCACGGCAAAACGGACAGCCACGACAGGCGCAAAGTTCTTGGCGGCCAGAAAGGCCAGCGGCAAGGCGATGATCGCCGCCCCAAAGGTGCCCAGAAACGCCATCAGCACGGTTTCGCCCAAGGCCCACATCACATCCGTGTGCCGCCAGAGCGTATTGCCCCAGAAATCCTGCCAGGCGCCCACGATATTGCTGCGGCTGTCGTCTAGCTGCGGACCGGTCAGGATATCGCCCAGTCCGACCCCGTGATAGGGGCTGGTCAGGGTGAAAAAGAACAGCTCCCAGCCATTGGAATAGCGGAACACCTCGGCCTTGGACCTTGTATAGGTCAGACGGCCGGCATCGGTGGTAATCGACACGCGCGTATCGGATGCATTGACCCAGTCAGGCGCGGGATCGGGCAGATTGGTGACGACGACATCATTCACCAATTGCAGGGTGATCGTGTCGAAATCGGGGCTTTCAAAGGTGACCAGCGTATCATCGAGATAGCGCACAAAGTTCCCAGCCCCCAAGTCCACCACCATATTGGTGCCATCGACGCTGACCCATTCAGGATATTCCCCGGCAGGGTATGTGCCGGCGCGCGACCCTTCGATGGCAAAGGACAGTTCCGCATCGCGGTTGTCGCGGGCGACATGGGTTTTATAGCTATAGGCATCGGCCACCAGCGTGCGCGCATTGTCCATCCGTGCGCGATCAGCCAGACCGGCCACATCAAAGGCGATGAAGACATAGACCAGATAGGCCAAGATCACGGCAGGCACGGCAAGTGCGATACGTTTCTTGCGGGTGAACAGATCGGCGGTTTGCTGGCGCAGGTCGCCATTGGTGGACAGCATCGTCATGCCTGATACCCCTTGACCAGTTTGTTGCGGTAATAGCTGGAAATCTGGTCGAAAAACACGATTGTCAGGAACAGCAGCACGAAAATCGCGGCTGCCAGATCGAACCGGCCCATGCCAAATGTCATCGCATTGCGCAGTTCATAGCCGATGCCGCCAGCGCCGACGAAGCCCAGAATGGCCGAGGCGCGGATGTTGATCTCGAACCGCATCAATGTGTAGCTGAGGTAGTTGGGTGCCACCTGCGGGATCACCCCCAGCATCATCCGCTGCGACCAGTTCGCCCCGACCGAAGCCAGACCTTCGACAGGTTTCAGATCGGCGTTTTCGGCGACTTCAGAGAACAGCTTGCCCAAGGCACCAGCGGTGTGGAACGCAATAGCGATCATCGCTGGGATCGGTCCACCACCAAGGATAAAGATCAGCACCAACGCGATCACGATTTCGGGCAGCGCGCGCATGATATCCATGATCCGCCGGAACACAGGGATCAGGCGGGGCCATTTCGCAAGGCCGCGTGTGGACAACAGCGACAGCACCAGCCCCAGCAGGGCCCCGACCAGAGTTGATACAGCCGCGATATTGATCGTCTCGATCAGCGCGGGGAAATAGGTGGCCAGATTGGCGGGCATCCGGTCGATCCGGTCCCAAGCTTCGCTGACGACACCGGCAGGAAAATCGAAAAGCTGTGGCAGACCTGCCCAGAACCCGCCCGCGCTGCGCGCGTCCACGGTCTGAAAGCCAGTCACCATCAAGACAACAAAGATCGCCAGAATGATCCCGCCATAAGCGCGTCTGCGGCGCGTCATCGCCATGTAATTGTCACGCATCGACTGCGTGCCCAAAGATGTGGATGCGGAAAGTTCTGCCATGTCCCTGCCTTGTCACAAAAAAGGCGGGCCCGGCTGATGCCGGACCCGCTTTTGATAGGGTTTGTCTTAGTTCATCTGGCTGCGACGAACCGCGATGATGGTCTCATAGGCGTCATGGCCGATTGGTGTGAAACCGGCGGTTTCGCCAGCGGCCACACCATAGGCGCAGGCTTCGTCGACAGTGTGCAGATTGGCGGTCAGTTCGACCATCGTGGCTTTGACATCATCGGGCAGCGCGGTGCGCAGCACGATTGGGCCTTCTGGGATCGGCTTGGATTTCCAGATTTCGACCAGATCGTTCATGTCGACCAGACCGGCATCGGACGCACGACGCAGCGCGCCCGAGTTATAGCCATCTTCCCAATCGCCCAGACCATCGGCCCAAGTCACACCAGCGGCGACATCGCCATTGGCCACGGCAACGATTGTCTGCTCGTGTCCGCCGACGAACACCACGTCAGAGAAGAATTCACCGGGTTCCATCGGGTAACCTTCGGCTGGGATTTCGACCAGCGGGATCAGGTAGCCGGATGTGGAGTTCGGATCACCGAAAGCGAAAACCTTGTCCTTCATATCGTCCAGCGAAGTGATGCCGCTGTCAGCGCGGGCGAAACCGATGGAATGATAGGTGAAAGATCCGTCAAGGTTGGTTTTGACAAGGATCGGTTCCACCGCATCGGGGTCTTCGACATAGACGGCGGCATAGGCAGAAGCACCCAGCCATGCCATGTCCAGCGTGCCACCGATCAGGCCCTGGATGACGCCGTTGTAATCAGCGGCGGTGAACAGGCGTGTTGGGACGCCCAGTGCTTCTTCGGTATAGGCGCGGAAACATTCGTTGGACGCCAGACGGTCCTGTGCGTTTTCGCCGCCCAACAGGCCGATGCGGAATTCGGCGATTTGATGACCGCCCGCAAATGCGGATGTGGTCAGGGCAGTCGTCATCAATGCGGTCGCGATGATCTTTTTCATGTCAGTCTCTCTTGGTTGAATGCACCCCAGACGGGGCGCGGGGGAAAGGGTCAAAGGGCGGCGGCTTGTTCCATCATGGCGGTCGCAGCAGCGCTTTGTTCGATCTGGGTCGAGGTCATGCTTTCGGAAAAGCTGTCATCGGCACCGTAAATGTCGCGGGCCACACCGGTGGTCAGCTGGTCGGGCGTGCCGTCGAACACGATGCGCCCGTCGCGCATCCCGATCACGCGGTCGCAATAGCGGCGCGCCGTATCGAGCGTGTGCAGGTTGGCGATGACCATGCGCCCGTCTTCTTCGTGGATGTCGCGCAGGGCCTGCATCACGACCTGCGCATTCATCGGGTCAAGCGACGCGATAGGCTCGTCCGCCAGAATGATGCGCGGGTCCTGCATCAGCGCGCGCGCAATCGCCACACGCTGTTGCTGGCCACCGGACAAAGCCTCGGCCCGTTTGGGGGCGTGGGCGGCCATGCCAAGACGGTCAAGGATGTCGATCGCCTTGTGAATATCGGGGGTTGGATACAGGTTGAACATCGTCGCCAGCGTGGACTGGCGGTTCAGCGTGCCGTGCAGCACGTTGGACACGACATCCATGCGCGGCACGAGGTTGAACTGCTGGAAAATCATCGCGCATTGCGATTGCCAGCTGCGCTTGGCCGCGCCACGCAGGGCGGTGACATCCAGCCCGTCAAAGGTGATCTGCCCCGATGTCGCATCCGACAGCCGGTTCAGGATACGCAACAGCGTTGATTTTCCCGCGCCGGACCGGCCGATGATGCCGATCATCATGGGCTTGTCCACGGTGAAACTGGCCGCGTTGACAGCCGTGTTCGCACCAAAAGTTTTTGTGACTTTATCAAATTTCAGCATGACCAACCCCTTGTTCTGGGGGTCAGATAGCCCTGCTGCGATTCACATTTGTGTCGCTTTCACGAAGTTTATGTAACGGCGTATCCGCGCGCCTTTTGCAAAGAACGTTGCCCTTGGCGCGGCTTTGCCCGATGCTGGGCCCAGCAACCGCAGGTAAGCCCCCGATGAAACGTATCACCATGACCCTGGACGATGATCTTTTGGCGGCGGTCGATGCGCATATGGATGCCTCTGGTGCCACCAACCGGTCAGAGGCGATCCGCGATCTGGTCGCGCGCGCACTGGCCCCACAGGCACCGTCCGATGCCGCCTGCTTTGGCATTGCCAGCTATACGGTCGAACCCGATATCCGCGATCTCGCCCGCAAGGTGCCACAGGTCCGGCAGGACCATCACGACCAGTTCGCCGCCGCCCTGTCGGTACCGGTGGATCATGCCACCTCGCTCGAAGTGGCGGTGCTGAAAGGATCAGTGGCCGAGGTGGAAACCATCGCCAATGCGCTGTTTCTGGAACGCGGCGTGCGGCATGGCCGTCTGGCGCTGGTCCCCGTCGTGGTCGAGGATCACAGCCACGCCCATGGCAACGGCGCGCCGCACCGGCACGCCCGTGTCGTCAACCGGTTTGCGTGACCGACCGGTCCAGCCTGCCTGCCGCCAGCGCCGACAGCGCCACCATCACCGCCGCTGTCCCCAGCATCAGCCCCAGCCCCCCCGCCTGATAGGTCAGCCCCGACAGCAAGGTGCCTGACAGCCGCCCCGCCGCATTGGCCATATAATAGAACCCCACATCCATCGTGACCCGTTCGGCCTTGCTGAAGGACAGGATCAGATAGGAATGCAGTGCCGAATTGACCGCAAAGATCGCGCCGAACACCAGCAGCCCCAGCACCAGCGTCACCGTCAGCCACAGCTGCGGGCCCGTGGACAGCACCGCCGCCGATGTCAGGATCGCAGGCACCGCTGCCAGCCCCCAGGCCCATTGCCGTGCGGCCCCGATCAGGTCCGCCGCGGGCCGCGTATCCGCGCGCAGCAGCTTGGGCGCGGCCGCCTGCACCGCGCCATACAGGATGATCCAGACCGCCATGAAGGTCCCGATCATGAAAAACGCGGTCCGGTTGCCTGCGACGGTCCCGTCCGACAGCACCGCATAGAAATAGATCGGGATACCCACGACAAACCAGATGTCACGCGCACCGAACAGGAACACGCGCGCGGCACTCAGCCAGTTGACGTTGTGGGATTTGGAAAAGACTTCGGTGAATTTGGCACCCTTGCGCCCTTTGGGCAGGCCCGCAGGCATGAAGGCCAGCACCGCCAGCAGGATCACCGCCAGCACGGCGGCCATGGCCAGCACCGCCGCCGTGAAACCCAATGTCGCCAGCAACACCGCCCCCAGCAGAAAGCCAAGACCCTTGACCGCGTTCTTTGATCCGGTCAGCAAAGCCACCCAGCGGAACAGACCACCATCGGGGGCCAGTATCTTGACCGCCGATTTGGACGCCATCTTGGCCAGATCCTTGGCCACACCGCTGGCCCCCTGCACCAGCATGACGAAAACAACCGATGTGCCGATGGCCCAGGTCGGATCAAGCTGCGCCAGCGCCAGTAGCGCCAGAACCTGCAACCCCAGCCCCAGATAAAGCGTCAGGGTCAGCCCGAACCGTGCCGCGATCCAGCCTGCGGACAGGTTCGTCACGATCCCAGCGATTTCATACAGCACGAACAGATAGGCCAGCTGCACCGGCGAAAAGCCCAGCGTGTGAAAATGCAACAACACCAGCATCCGCAGCGCGCCATCGGTCAACATGAACGCCCAATAGGACGCGGTGACCGCGATATAGGCGTTCATCCCTGCCGCGCGGGCGGTCACAGCGACGCCCCGACCATCAAGGCCACATCGACCAGACGATGCGCATAGCCCATTTCATTGTCATACCAGACGTAAAGTTTCACCTGCGTCCCGTTCACCACCATCGTGGACGGCGCATCCACGATCCCCGACCGCGTGTCATTGGTATAATCGGCAGAGACCAGCGGCCGTTCCTCATAGCCAAGGATGCCTTTGAGCGGGCCGTCGGCGGCGGCTTTCATCAGCGCGTTGATTTCCTGCGCCGTGGTCGGGCGCGGCACTTCGAACACGCAATCGGTCAATGATCCGTTCAGCAAGGGCACCCGCACCGCATGGCCGTTCAGCCTGCCGGCCAGTTCGGGATAGATCAGCGTGATCGCGGTCGCACTGCCCGTCGTCGTCGGGATCAGCGAATTGAGCGCCGAGCGCGCACGCCGCAAATCCTTGGCAGGCCGGTCGACGATGGTCTGGGTGTTGGTGACGTTATGGATCGTTGTGATCGACCCATGCGTGATGCCGATCCCGTCCAGCAGCACCTTGACCACGGGGGCAAGGCAGTTCGTCGTGCAGGACGCGGCCGTGACAATCTGATGCAATTTCGGATCATAAGCATCGGAATTGACGCCATAAACGATGTTTGCCGTCGGCCCGTCCTTGACCGGTGCGGACACCACGACCTTTTTCACCCCTGCCGCGAAATAGGGGGCGAGTTTGGCGGCGGTCTTGAACACGCCGGTGCAGTCGATCACCACATCGACACCGTCCAGCGGCAGGGCGGCAATGTCCTTGGTCCCGATAAAGGGCAGTCTTGTGCCATTGATCGTCAGGCTGTCCGCGTCATGGGCGAAATCGGCATCCCAGCGGCCATGCACCGTGTCGAATTCCAGCAGATGCGCCTGCATCGCAGGATCGCCCACGGCGTCATTGATCCATGCGATCCGCGCACCTTTTTCCAACAGCGGTTTCAGCGCGAGCTTGCCAATCCGGCCAAGGCCGTTGATCGCATAGGTGGTCATGATCATATCTCCGATGGGGATTGTGCAATCTGATCGACCGCTTTTTGCAGCGACATCCTGTCAAGGCTGGCGATGGGCAGGGCCGTGAACAGCTTGATCCGGTTGGCCAAGGCCCCATAGGCGCCCTGGAAGGCCAAGCTTTTCTCGGCATCCGTGCCGGTGGCCTTGACCGGATCGGGCATGCCCCAATGGGCGCTGACGGGCTGGCCGGACCATGCGGGGCATTCTTCGTTCGCGGCCTGATTGCAGACGGTAAAGACGAAATCAAAGGCGGGCGCATCGGGGCCGGTAAAGACATTCACGTTCTTGGACGACAAGTCCGCAATGTCATGCCCCTTGGCGCGCAACACGTCGAGCGCGAAAGGGTTCAGTTCCGACCGGGGCAAAGTGCCTGCCGAATAGGCGTTAAAGCGGTCGCCCGCCTCTTTGCGCAGGATCGCTTCGGCAAAGATCGACCGGGCGGAATTACCGGTGCAGATGAAAAGCACGTTATATTTGGGCTGGGTCATGGGGCTTCTCGCAAAGGGCGCGGGTGCGCAAAGGTCGGGCCTGCCCCGACAGCAATCATTGAAAAGATAATCAAAGGTCTGGTTCACCGCTGCCATAGCGATGGAATATTGCAGAGATGTGGCAATGCGGTCCTGCGTGACCAGACCGGCCTGCATCAGCGCGGACAGATAGGCCGACAGGGTCGATGGCTTGATATCCAGCGCCTGCGCCAACTCGCCCGCTGGCACGCGGTCGGGATAGCGCCGCATCAGCAGGCGGAACAGGGCCAGCCGTTGGGGATGGCCAAGGGTCGTCAGGCGGATGCTGATATCTGTTTCCATATTTCACGAATATACGAAATATAAAACACGACAAGCCGCTTTGCGCGGTTTTACAAAAACTTCACAGGGCGGGCCTGTCAGGCGCGGTCCAGCACCCAATCGGCCATGGCGGGCAGCAACGCATCCACCAGCGCCTGAAACCCCGCGACGATGGCGGCAGGGCTGTCACCGGCGACAGGCACCGACTGGCTGAACCGGCGCGCGCCGATCACCCGCTGGTCGCGGTCATCCAGCACGGTCAGCGTGATGTCGATCGCAGCCACCGGGATACGATCCGCGCCGATGGTCACGTCGAACGCATCGACGCGGGTCAACAGCGCGCTGTCCGGCACTGGCCCACCCTCACGCGGTCCGACATAGCCGATCCGGCCCGTGCCAGAGATCGCCCGCACCAAAAGCGACTGCACCACGCGGGGCAGTTCAGAGGTCCAGCGCCCATCGGGCAGATAGGTGATCGCAGCTGCATCGGGCCGGACCAAGATCCGGTCTGTGCTGATCGCCGCGGTCGCATCGGGCAAGGCGACCAACAAAGTCCGCCGCGTCTGGCGCCCTGTCGTGCCGCCGCTGGATGGGATCAGGTCATAGGTATCCAGCGCGGTACCCGCCGCGTTCAGCGCCGACACAGCACTGCATCCGCCAAGGGCGACGGCCCCACCGATGATGGCCAGTCTGCGCGTCAGTTGGATGGGAGTCATCATGTCATATCATCTCCGGTATTCGGGAACGCGGTTGTCCAGGATGAACCCCGCAGGATCGTTTCCGATCCGCCGCGTCAGCGTATTCAGCGTTGCAACAAGCCCGCGCGCCTCGGCGGCAAGCCGGCTGAGTTCGGTCAGCCCACCGGTCGAAAAGTCGCTGATCCCCGGCGCCGCTTGCGCGACGGCATCCTGCACCTGCACCATCACTTGATCGGCCCGCGCGATCAGCGCACGCAAATCAGCGGCGATGGCTGGCACGTCGGCGGTCACATCCTCGACCGCCGTGCTGATCCTTTCGGCGGATAGGCGCAGATCGGACAGCACCGGCCCAAGGTCGGTCTGCAACACGTCATTGGCGCTGTCAAAGGTCGTCTGCGCCGACCCCAGCGCGCCATCGACCACCCCCAACGTGGTGTTCAACGCCGCAAGGGATGTCTGCGCCTGCGCGATCAGATCGGTGGCGGCGGTCAATGCGGCCTGACCATCATCGGCCAAGGGCGTCAGCCGTCCGGTGAAACCTGTCACATCGGCAGCCACATCCTCGACCGCGACAGAGGCTGTCTGCACCGCGCGGCGCACATCGGCCACGATCAGCGGCAGGTCGGTATTGACCACGGTTTCCACGGTGGCCACGGCGGCGCGCACTTCGGCGATCAAGGCGGCACCGTCGCCTTCGACCAGTACCTCCAGGCTTTCGGACGCGGTGGTCACGGCGTCAAAAGCAATCGTCGCATCGGCCAGCGTTGTTTCCAGCTCGACCAGCCGCGCATTCAGCAGTGCCGCCGTTTCCCCAAACCCGTCCAGCGTCCGGCCCGTGCGGGTCTGGATATCCTGCACGGCGGCCGTCGTTTGCGCCACGGTCTCGGACACCTGCGCAAGGATCATCGGGATCTGGTCGCGCAGCAGGTTTTCCGCCAGCGTAAAGGCACCAACCGCACGGTCCAGCATCGGGCCGGTCGTGTTCAGCACCACATCAGCGGATACAAAGGCCTGTTGCACGGCCACCAGCGCACTGTCGGTGCTGCGCAGGGTGATTTCCACCGCCTCGCCGATGGTATCCAGCCGTTCGGTGAACTGGGTGATTTGCGCGGTCGCATCCCGCACGGTGCCGCTGATTTCGGAAAAATCGCTGAGCGCCTGATCCAGCCGGCCCGTGGTGCGCGACAGGTTGTGCAGGATATCCGCGACCAGCGCCTGATTTTCAGCACCTGCAAAGCCCTGCACTTGCTGCAACAAAAGCCGCGCCTCGGCCAGAAGGTTCGGCGCATCCTCGACCAGCGCCTGTACGGTCGAACGGCGCGATTCGATGATCGGCAGCCCACCTGCGAATGTCTCGATCGGGGCAGCCATCTGCTCCGTCGCGGATAGAGAGATAAAGGCGACCCCCGTCACCCCCTGCGATTGCAGCTGCGCAATCGTGGCGGTGCTGACCGGTGTGGCCGCGTCAACCTCAATGATCGTGAAAACCTTGGACGGGTCATCCTCGAAGATGCGCAACCCGATCACAGAGCCGACCGCGATCCCGTTATAAGTGACGGCACCCGCAGCATCCAGCCCGCTGACATCATCAAGCAAGATGCCATATGTCACATATTGCCTGTCCAGCTGGACCGAAGCGAGCCAGATGAAAAACCCCAGCGTGCCCAGCAGCGCCGCCAGCGTGAAAATCCCGATCAGGATGAAATTGGCACGGGTTTCCATTATTCGGTCTCTTTCGGCTTGGCCGGCGGGGTGGCGGCTCTTGCGCGCGGGCCGTGGAAATATTCATGCACCCAAGGATGATCAAGGGCCAGCATCTCTTGCATCGTGCCGACGGCAAGCACTTTTTTATCGGCCAGCACCGCGATCCGGTCGCAGATCGCGTGCAGACTGTCCAGATCATGCGTCACCAGAAACACCGTCAACCCCAGTGATGTCTGCAATTGCTTGATCAAGGTATCGAACGCCGCGGCGCCAATCGGGTCCAACCCCGCCGTGGGTTCATCGAGAAACACGATTTCGGGATCAAGTGCGATGGCGCGGGCAAACCCCGCCCTTTTGCGCATCCCCCCCGACAATTCGGACGGATAATTGTCCTGCGCCCGGTCCGGCAGCCCGACCATGCGCACCTTGATTCCCGCCAGCAAGGCGCGCAGGTCATCATCAAGGTCCAGCTGTTCGCGCATCGGCGCTTCGACGTTCTGGCGCACGGTCAGCGATGAAAACAGCGCGCCGTCCTGAAACATGACCCCCCAGCGCCGCCGCAGCGCGCGGTAATCATCGGCATCGGTGTCGCGCACATTCTGGCCGAACACCTCGATCCGGCCTTCGGCGGGCTTCAGCAGCCCGACAATGGACCGCAACAGCACCGATTTGCCGGTCCCCGACCCGCCCACGACGCCGATAATCTCGCCGCGTTTGACGTCAAGGTCCAGCCCGTCATGCACCACGGTCGTGCCAAAGCGCGTCACCAGCCCGCGCACACGGATGATCGGATCGATGTCAGGATCGCTTGGCATCACACCCCCACAATCGCGAAAAAGATCGAAAACAGCGCATCCGCCACGATCACCATGAAAATCGCCATGACCACCGCGGCAGAGGTCTGCCGCCCCAGGCTTTCGGCGTCGCCCCCGACCTTCATGCCTTGGAAACAGCCGATGATCCCGATGATCAGCGCAAAGAACGGTGCCTTGATCATGCCCACGTTGAAATGCCAGACATCGGTATTGCTGACCAGCCGCGCCTGAAACACCGCTGGTGACACGTCCAGTTCGATCCACGACATCAACGCGCCACCAAACAGCCCCGATACATTGGCGATCAGCCCCAGCGCGGGCAGCATCAGCACCAGCGCCAAAACGCGCGGCAAAATCAGGATCGCCACCGGATCAAGCCCCAGCGTGCGCATGGCGTCGATTTCCTCGCGCATTTTCATCGACCCGATGGCGGCGGTAAAGGCCGACCCCGACCGCCCCGCCACGATGATCGCGGTCAACAGGATGCCCAGTTCGCGCAGGATCGAAATGGCGATCAGATCGACGACGAACACTTCGGCCCCGAACTGGCGCAATTGCGCAGATCCCTGAAACGCCAGCACGACCCCGATCAGAAAGGCCATCAAGCGCCACAATCGGCACGGCCTGCACCCCAACCTGCTGGCAGTGATACACGACAGAGGTCAGCCGCAGCCTGCGCGGATGCCGGATCACGCCGCCCATCGCCCCGATGACCTGTCCGAAAAACGACAGCATTTCCAGCGCGTTGCTGCCCGCCAGCGCAACACGGCGTCCCAGCGTTTCAAGATGGTCCACCAGCCGCACCGGCGGTTTTGCCGCTGCGGCTTTCGGTGGCAGGTTGGTGCGTACGGCCTCGATCAGCTGGGTCTGCGCGGCGCTGGCACCGGTGATCCCTGACGCCGCACCCGCCGATGTCCGGCCAGCGAGATCCAGCAAGAACCAGGCCCCTGCCGTATCCACATGCGCCAGCCCGGCGATATCGACCGCCTCGGCCCGCGATGCCTGCTGCCGGATCGCGTCAAGATCGAGATCGGCAAAACTGTCGATCGTCAGCCGCCCCTGCACCGACAGCCGCGCGCCATCGCTGTCAAAGCGGGGCTGGCCGGACATATCCGGTGCGGTTTGCAATTGGGTGGCGGACATGTTTTCCTCGGATCACAGCGGCGGGCGGCGCGTCCCTTGGGTCGCATATCGCCACGACCTGGGCAAGCGCGGGCTGCACTGCAGGTTGATTTGCGTCAAGGCAGCCACCCCGCCGATCTGCGATGCATAAGGAACGTGCGACAGTGTCGCGCGCTGCAACATAAAGGAAATCACCATGGACCGTTTGACAGCCCTGATCATCGTCGATGCCGCCTGTTCCGACGACCGCATCCGCCATTATATCGCCAGCCTGCCCGCAGATGGCGTGCATCTGTCGGTGCTGGTGGTCGGTGCCGCCCCGTCCCTGCCGATGTGGGCCTATGGGTCGGCACCTTACGGGCCGATCATCTTTCCCGAAAACTGGCATGAAACCTATCAGGCCGGCGGCAGCGACGTCGCTGATCGCGCCGATGTGATCGAAAAACTGTTGCAGGCGGCCGGTGTCGCCGGTGATGTCACCTCTGCCTATGGCGAAGCCTCGGTGCTGGATGACCAGATCGCGGCCCGCGCGGCGCTGTGCGATGTCGTGCTGATCGATCCGGCGCTGGCCGATGCAAGCCTGACATTCCAGCAGGCGCTGGAAGGGGTGCTGTTCAAAACGCCGGTTGCTGTCGCGTTGAACGCGGCGGGGGTCGACCGCGTGCTGCAGGCCAAGCACCCGATGCTGGCCTGGGACGGCAGCCTGCCTGCGCTGCGCGCATTGCACCGCGCCTTGCCGATCCTGCGGCAGGCCGCACAGGTGACCATCCTTGTCGTCGATCCCAACCCGCATGGCCCCGAAGGCCAGAACCCCGGCAGCGATGTCGCCACCTGGCTGACGCGGCATGGCTGCAATGTCACCCTGCAGCAATCGCCCAGCGCGGGGCAGGATATCGGCAGCTGCATCCTTGCCCGCGCGGGCGAGATCGGCGCCGACCTGATCGTGATGGGCGCCTATGTCCATTCGCGCGCGCGCCAGCGTATTCTGGGTGGCACCACGCAGATCATGGTCAGCCAGACGGATCACGCCGCTCCTGCTGGCGCATTGAACGGGCAGCGCCGGGTCTTGGCATCCGGCGCTGGTTCCTCTGGCGGGTCAGTCAGCGACGGGGTGCTGCCCTGCCGCCATCTTGCCGGTGATCGTGATCAGCTTGCCGGTTTCAGCCTGATACTGGTCAATCGCCTTTTGGATGAACACGGCCTGCACATGCTGGGCCTCGGCCAGCGATGTGCAGCGCAACAGGGCCTGCTGCAATTCAAGATCTTCCTTGAAACGGGCCGCGACAAAGGTCGCCAGCGCAGTGCTGACCTGTGTCATCGTCTCGATCCATGCGGGGTTCATCCAGTTTGCGGCGGGTGCCACGGCTGCAAGCGTGTCCAGCACATCGGGCGCAAATCCGTCTTTGTCGGTGTCTTTGGTCATCGCGGGTCCTCCTTGGCGGTCGGGATGCACGATGATGCCATAGATCACGCGCCCTGCCCTTGACCTGCGTCAATCAGGCGGCGCGGGTGATCAGCACATCGCCCCAGATCGGCAGATGGTCAGAGGCCAGCAGGCTTTGCCGTGTCTGCACCACGCCACCATCGGTCAGCGTCAGGCCAGGGCCCAGCGCGATCCGGTCCAATGCGGCCATCGGCATGGCGGCATGAAACGATTTGCCCGGCGCATGGACGGTAAAGGCAGCCCGCAACGGGTCCAGCCCGCGCGTGGCCGACCATTCGTTGAAATCCCCCAAAACCGCCGTGGGCCGCCCGTCAGGGGCGACAGCGGCGCTGATCGCGGCCAGCTGGCGCTGGCGGTGAAACCGGGTCAGGCCCAGATGGGTGGCGATCACGCTGAACGGCCCGCTTGCATCCATATCGATGCGCAAGGCCCCGCGCGGTTCCAGCCCCGGCAGGATCAGGCGTTTGACATCCGTCACAAGACTGCCGCGCCGGACCAGCACCGCATTGCCATGCCAGCCCAGACTGTCGCCATGCGTGGTGACCGGAACCAGATCGTAATCCGTGTGTTGCCTGATCATATCGGGCGACAAGGCCCCGGGCCTGCCACGCCATCTGAAATCCGCCTCTTGCAAGGCGATGACATCGGCGTCGAGGCCCGCCAGAATATCGACGATCCGGCCCGGATCATAGCGCCCGTCAACGCCTTTGGCCTTGCGGATGTTATAAGATGCCAGCCGCAGGGGACGTGACTTGTGAGGGACGGGTGTCATCCCCATGATATAGGCACGCCCCGCGCGGATGAAAGAGACAGCAAAATGACCCAAGCGTCAGAGCATAACAACACACGCATGCGGCTGATGGCTCCGATCTGGGTCGCGCTGGCGCTGGCCGCGATCTGGGCCGCATGGGAAGGCTGGTGGCCGCTGGCGGCGATGTCGACGCTGGCATTTTTCCTGTCGATGGCGCCGATCCTGCTGGCGTCGCGGTACAATATCGCGCTGCCGCTGCCGTTTCTGGTCGCCACGGTTGGTTTTATCATCGCCTCGCTGATCTTTGGCGAGGTGTTCGACATCTATTACCGGATCTGGTGGTGGGATATGGCGCTGCATGGGTCGTCGGCGGTGGCGCTGGGGATGATCGGCTTTTTGTTCATCTACATGCTGTTCGCGGGCGACAGGTTCGCCGCGCCGCCCGGTGCCATCGCCTTTTTGTCCTTTACCTTCGCCTTAAGCATCGGTGCGCTCTGGGAGATTTTCGAATATGGCATGGACCAGACATTCGGCACCACTATGCAGAAAAGCGCCGATGACACGATGATCGACCTGATCACCGATGCCATCGGCGCGGTGATCGGCGCGCTGGCGGGCTATGCCTATCTCAAGGGGCGGTCAGCCGGCGTATTGGGGCGGCTGATCCGCGATTTCATCACGCTGAACCGGCATCTTTATGCAAAAGGCCGGTCGCGCGATGATAAATAAGCGCTAAAGGTTGCTGCGATCAGCCCAGCCTGCAAAGGTTTTTTCCAGCGCGACCACGATGTAATAAAGCAAGATCCCCAACAGCGCCAAGGCGATCAAGACGGCAAACATCAGCGGATAATCCGAATTGGTCTTGCCGCTGTCGAACAGCGCCCCCAGACCGCGCCCGTGCGGCGACACGATTTCCATCAGATTGGTCCCGATAAAGGCCAGCGTGACCGACACCTTCAGCGCGCCAAAGAATTCGGGCAGCGTCTTGGGCAGCGCGATTTTCCAGAAAATCGTGGATTGCGAGGCACCCAGTGACCGCAGGATATCGCGGTATTCGGGTTCCAGCGTGGACAGCCCGATAGAGACCGATACGGCGATGGGAAAGAAACTGATCATGAAGGCGATCAGCACCGTGTTGAAATCATGCCAGCCCACGAACATCAGCGCGACGATCGGCACGACAGTCGCCTTTGGCACCGCGTTGAAACCGACCAGCAGCGGATAAAGCGCATCACGCATGGTGCGCGAAAAGCCCATGACCATGCCCAGCGCCGTGCCGAAGACGACAGCCAGCAGCAGCCCCGCCACCGTGCGCCACAGGGTCTGCCAGCCCATCGTCAGGAACAATTCCCAGTATTTGGCATAGGCGGGGGGCAGATCGCTGGGCGCAGCCATTTTGAACGTGGGCCAGCCCATGACCCAGACCAAAGCTTCCCATGCGACCAGAAAGATCAGCAAAGCCGCGACCGGCACATAGACCTGCCGCGCGGTCATGCCGATGCCTCGGCGGGGACGCGGCCTTGGGCGACCTCGATCTGGTGGCGCAGGGTGTTGAGCATGGTTGCAGCCTCGGGGGTGTAAAGATGGTCCAGCGTGCGCAGGCCGGTATCGGGGATATCCAGCACATATTGCGTGCGCGCAGGCCGGCCCGACAGGACCACGACCTGATCGGCCAGAAAGATGGATTCGCGCAGATCATGGGTGATCAGCACGCCGGTAAAGGGTTCCTCGGCCTTCACGCGGTGCATGATCTGCCACAGGTCTTCGCGGGTAAAGGCATCAAGCGCACCGAAAGGTTCGTCCAAGATCAGCACCTCTGGCGCATGGATCAGCGCACGGCACAGCGAGGCGCGCTGTTTCATGCCACCGGACAATTCGGACGGGCGCTTGTTTTCGAACCCTTCCAGACCGACCAAAGCCAGCAATTTGCGCGCGCGGTCTTCGCCTTGGGCCTTGGACAGCTTCGTCGGGACGATTTCCAGCGGCAGCAGCACGTTTTGCAGGATCGTGCGCCATTCCAGCAGCACGGGATTCTGGAACGCCATGCCGACATTCGCCCGCGGGGCGGTGATGCGGGTGCCATGCACCCGCACCTCGCCCTGATCGGGGATCAAAAGGCCCGCGATCAGCCGCGTCAGGGTGGATTTCCCACAGCCCGACGGGCCAACAACGGCGACAAAGCCCCCTTCCGGCACGGACAGTTCCAGCCCGTCCAGCACCGGCAAAGGGCCAGAGGCGGTGCGATAGGCATGCCGCACCCCCGTGATGTCAATCAGGTTATCCAAGGTCATTCAGCCAGTGAAAATCCGCCCTCGGGCAGATAGGCGCTGGTGAAATACATGGCTGCATCTGGCGTGTTGACGAATTCATAGGTCGTGGCGATCTGGTCGATCGCATTGGCCATGCGCGCGTCGTCGATGATGCCGAACCCGTTGGCCATGACCCAATCGGTCGCCACGTTGTCCTGAATGGACAATTGCAGGCGGCGCAGCTCCAACGCTGCATCAGCAGCCGGGTTGCGTTCAATCAGCATCGGGATCACGGCTTCGGGGTCGGCAATCGCCGTTGCCCAGCCTTCGGCGACACCTTGCAGAAAGCTGCTGATCAGCTCTGGATTGGCGGCGGCGAAATCGGTGTTGACGATGATGACGTTGCCATAGAGATCGACGCCGTGATCGGCCATCAGCAGCGTGACCAGATCATCCTCTGGCACGCCCAGACGCGCGGTGTTCAGGTAGGATGTGAACGAAAAGCCGGTGATCGCGGCAACATTGCCTTCGGCCAGCATCGGTTCGCGGGTCGGAAAGCCCACGGGTTCCACGGTGATGGCACCCATATCCAGCCCGTTTTCAGCCGCAAAGATCGGGAATTGCGCCCAGGCGCCGTCAGGTGGCGGCGCGCCAAGGATCTTGCCTTGCAGGCTTTGGGGCGTGTCGTCGATGCCCAAGGACCGCCGCCCGATGACGGCAAAAGGCGGTTTGTCATAGATCATCATCGCGCCGATCACGGGCGCGCCGGGGTTCTGGTCAAGAAATTTGATCAGGCTGTTGATATCGGCCATGCCCACAGGGAAAGCCCCTGTCGCCACCTTGGGGATCGCGTCAAGCGACCCGTCACCGGCAGACACCGTGACATTCAAGTCGAGCGCCGCGAAATTGCCATTGTCGATTGCCGCGAAATAAGGGGCAGCTGGCCCTTCGAAACGCCAGTCGAGCGTGAAAGGCAGATCAGTCTGTGCGTGAACGGCCGATGCCCCCGTCAGCGCGACAACCAAAAAAGTACGATTGAACATGTTTTTCCCCGTTGGTGTTTGATCCAGTCGGACCCAGATTTCCCCTGCGCCCGCAAAGACGCCAGCCGCCGTGGCACATGCCGGTCAAACCCGCGCCACATCGACCATGATTTGCCCGATTGTTGTGCAGTTTGCCACAAAAGCAAGCAAAAATTCTGCGGGCCGCCAGACCACGCCCTGACAAAAAAACAAAGATGTGACGCGCGCGCTGTTGCGCATCGGCAAAGGTGGTGCCAATCACGCAGCAGCCAAAGGGCCTTTGGCCAAGCATAACTGGAGAATACAGATGAATATTCGGTCAAAACTGCTGTTGTTGGCAGGCCTGTCACTGGCAGCCTGCACCGAACTGGCAACGACCGGCACCGCAGTTGACGGGTCGCGCTTTGTGGCAGACCTGCCCGAAAGCGTGCGCGCGATTGCGGCACCGGGACAGAACCTCGACAAGGTCGTGTTTCTGGAACAGGATAATTGCTATTGGTACGAACATGCAGGCCCGGTCGAAACCACCCTGCTGCCGCTGCGCACCGCGCGCGGCAACACGATCTGCGCCGAACAGCCCACAGCGCCGGTGGTACCCGCCGCGACCTGACCGCCTTGACTGCGCCGCAACAGGCGCAGCCGCCTAGCTGCGGGCGGTGATGTCGTTTTCGGTGGGATAAAGAATCGCACTGACGCCGGTGTTCACCTCTTCGTAGAGCCCGATGATATGGGCCATCACCATACGCACACAGCCCGAACTGGCCCGCCCGCCAATCGACCGCGGGCTGGGGGTGCCGTGGATGCGCAGATAGGTGTCGCGGTTGCCATCAAATAGATAGAGCGCCCGCGACCCCAAGGGGTTATCCGGCCCGCCGTCCATTCCGTTGGCATGTTGTTCATAGGTTTCAGGCTCGCGTTCGATCATCGCATCGGTCGGCCGCCATGTCGGCCATTTCGCCTTGCGCCGGATCGTATAGGTGCCGGGTTCGTACAGATTGCCCCGTGCGATCGCCACGCCATAGCGCATCGCCGTCCCGTCGCCGCGCACATGATACAGATAGCGCGCCACCGCATCGACGTGGATGTCACCGGCGCGCAAACCGTCATTGGCCTGCACCAGCGTTGGCAGGAAACGCGGGTGAAACCCCCAGGGGTTCGACGTCATCGGATCGTAATTGGCAGGTATGACGCGCCGGTCCCAGATCGGCCACATCTCTGGCGGGGATACTGGCGGCGGCGGTGGCGGCAGATCAGCGAATTCCGGCAGATCGGCTGTGACCGGATCCTGTGTCAGCGTGTCGATGGCGGGATCAGACAGGGTTTGCGCCGCAATTGGCTGTGAAAACAGGGCAGCGCCTGTCACAATGAAATGGCGGCGGTTCAGCATGGTTCAGGTCCAACTCTGGCGTCAAAGATCAGTTTATCTCTAGGCAGGGCCAAAGACCCTGACAAGGGCTTTAGGGCACAAGTCTTTACACAGCCGTGCGACGTGGTCTTCATGGAACACTGCGCAATCAGGATTGTTCCAGCACGATCTTGCCCTTGGCGGTGCCGGTTTCGATCATCGCATGGGCCTTGCGCAGGGTTTCGGCGTTGATCGGGCGCAGGACTGTATCCAGCGTGGTCCGCAACCGGCCCGCGTCGATTTCATCCGCGACATAGCTTAGCAAATGATGCTGCGCGATCATATCGGGGGTCTGGAACATCGCGCGGGCGAACATGAATTCCCAATGCAGGCTGGCAGCCTTGGTTTTCATCGCGGCCATCGGCAGCGGCACGTCGGTATTGTCGATGGACACGATCCCGCCTTGCGGGCGGATCAGTTCGACCGCCGCATCCCAATGGCGCATATCGTTGAACACGGCGATATGATCGACATGATGCAGCCCCAGCGCGCGGACCTGTGCCACCATGTCGGCGCGATGGTCGATCACATGATCGGCCCCCAGTTCGGTGACCCAGGCGGTGGTTTCCGGCCGTGACGCGGTGGCGATCACCACCAGCCCCGCCGCCTTGGCCAGCTGGATGCCGATGGACCCGACGCCGCCCCCTGCCCCGATGATCAGGATGCTTTGCCCCGCATCCGCCCCGTCACGGTCGATGCCCAGCCGGTCAAAAAAGGATTCGTAAGCCGTGATCGTCGTCAGCGGCAAGGCCGCAGCCTGTGCAAAGCCCAAGCTGGCAGGCTTGCGCCCGACAATACGTTCATCGACCAGCTGGAATTCCGCGTTCGCGCCCGACCGCGTGATGTCGCCGGAATAATAGACCTCGTCGCCCACAGCGAACAGCGTCACATCCGGCCCCACGGCCGCGACCACGCCGGCGGCATCGTAGCCCAGCACGCGCGGCGGGTTTTCCACCACGTCGGCACCTTTGGATTTGCGGACCTTGGTATCGACCGGATTGACCGACACCGCCTTGACCGCGACCAGAATGTCGCGCCCCGCAGCCACGGGCTGGGGCAGATCGACATCGACAAAACAGGCAGGGTCGGTCACCGGCAGGTAACGGGTCAGGGCGACAGCTTTCATGGGTTCATCCTTTGGTCAGTCATCAAGGCTCAGTTGGGCGAGTATCTCTTGGCTGTCCTGACCGCAATGCGGCGGCGGCAAACGATATGTCACGGGCGTGCGCGACAGTTTCAGCGGATTGCCCAACAGCCGGACCTGCCCTTTTTGCACATCCGCGCGCGGCATCGCCACGACCATGTCGCGCGCCTGTGCCTGATCCGACCCAAGGGCCAGATCAATGGTGTTGACGGGGCCGACGGGCACCTTGCGCGCCTCCAGCCCTGCGATCACCGCGGCCAGCGGGCGTGCGGCCAGCCGTGGGCCGATCACCGCAAGCAAGGCATCGCGGTTCTGCGTCCGCGCCAGATTGGTCGCAAAACGCGCATCGGTGACAATATCCGCACAGCCCAGAAAATCGCAAAACCGCGCGAACTGGCTGTCATTGCCGACCGCGATGATCGCATGGCCATCGGCCACGGCAAAGACGTGATACGGCACGATATTGGGATGCCCGTTGCCACGGCGCTGCGGCAGATCGCCGGATTCAAGGTAATTGGTGCCTTCGTTGATCAACCAAGCCAATTGGCTGTCCACCAAGGCGATGTCGATATGCTGGCCTTCGCCGGTGCGTTCCTTGTGGCGCAAGGCGGCAAGGATGCCGACGGTCGCATACATGCCGCACATCACATCGGCGACACCCACGCCGACCTTCATGGGCGCGCCGTCAGGTTCACCAGTCAGGCTCATGATACCGCCAAAGCCTTGGGCCATCAGGTCATAGCCGGGTTTGTCACGGTTCGGGCCGGTCTGCCCAAACCCCGAGATCGAACAATAGATCAGCCCAGGCTGGCGCGTCAGCAGATCATCCGGCCCCAACCCGTATTTCGCCAACCCGCCGGGTTTGAAGTTTTCCACCACGATATCGGCAGACCGCGCCAGCGCGCGGACCTGCTGCTGGCCAAGCTCTGTGCTGATGTCGATACTGACGGATTTCTTGTTGCGGTTGGCGGCCATGAAATAGGCCGACAGATCGGTGGGTTGGCCGTCCGTGTCACAGACATTGGGCGGGCCCCAGCCGCGGGTGTCGTCTCCCCCTGTCGCGGGGTTTTCGACCTTGATCACCTCGGCCCCCAGATCGCCCAGCAATTGCGTGCAGGTCGGCCCCGCCAGAATACGGGTCAGATCCAGAACCGTGATCCCGTCAAGTGCGCCCGCCATGCCTGCTGTCTCCCCTGACCATACCGGCGTGACTGTCTTTGGCGGGCAGAGCGACGTCAAGGGCTGGTCGGGGCGGTGGATCGCGGCGGGTTGTGATTTGCATCCTTAACGTGTATTTTCGCGCAGGTGGCAGCATCCTGACCCAGCGTGGCGCGGATCAAGCAACAAGACCGGATCACGCGGTGGGCTGACGGGAGTGACCGCGTTTTCAGGCTGCGCCACGCGATTGAATACACGCCACAGATTCGCCACAATTTGCCTTATTTTAGTCATATTTTAATACTTTACCGCATGACGCTCATGTGCCGGTCTTGGTGACACAACGTCACCTTGGTGAAACCTGTCCTTTAGGCAAGGTTTCCAGCAAGGCATGCATGAAAGGCATTGACCGACTAAAAATGGATGCCGTAAAATACAACCAAGCCGCGTGTATGAGTAAATTTTATATTAAGTGTTGCGGATTGCGGACGCCGGATCGGTGACTGCTGATTTGCTGGCAGGACTTGGTCTTGCCAGCAAAGTTTCTTCCTTCCAATCCGCTATAGCCCGACCACCTGCGCAGCCGTGACAGGCGATTGCGGCAGGCTGACCGCCTGTCCCGTCCGCGCGCTTTGCTGTGCGGCCATGCCGATGGCGACAGCCGCTGCCCCGTCCTGCACCGTCACCTCGACCACGCCTTCACCGCGCACAACAGCGTTGAACCGCTGGTGCTGGTAGAATGTCGATCCGTTGTGATCACCCGCCTCCAGCAAGGTCGGATCGACCGGAATTTCGGACACGAACGGACCCTTGGGGTCACGCGGGCTGATGATCAGTTGCGGCACGGGCGGCGCACCCAGCGCCAGCGGCCAGAACCGGCCCGGCCCCGGCACAAGCGCCTCGATCTTGCCAGATGGGCCCACGGCGCTGATTTCTTCTTGATAGCGCGATCCTTCGGCGAACATGCACAATTCCAGCATCGCGCGCGACCCACGCGCGAAATCGACGATCACATAGGCATTGTCCCAAATATCCGGCGCCTGCCCGTCATAGCGTTCGTCGATATGGTTCACCGCCTGCCCCGCGCTGGCCATCACGCGGACGGGTTCGTCCTGCAGGATCAGGCGCATCAGGTCAAAGAAATGACAGCATTTTTCAACCAGAGTGCCGCCGGTCTTGGCGTTGAACCGGTTCCAGTCGCCGACCTTGGGCAGGAACGGAAAGCGGTGTTCGCGGATCGTCAGCATCCGCACACCGCCCGTGGCCGCCGCGGCTTGCGCGACCAGCGCGGCAACGGGCGGCATATAGCGGTATTCCATCGCCACCCAGACGGGATGCGGGTAACCGGCGAACAGATCCTCCACCAGCGTCGCCTCGGACGGGTTGGTGAACAGCGGCTTTTCGCATAGGATCGGCAGGGGCCGCGTCGCCACGATCTGCTGCAATTGCGGCACATGCAGGTAATTCGGGCTGACGATGACCACCGCATCCAGATCGTGATAGGCCAGCAACGCATCAAGGCTGTCCGCGACATGCGCACCACCCGCCAGCACCGATGCCGCCTGCGCGAGGTCTGGCACCGGATCATAGACCACAGACACCCGCCCATGCGGCAGCAGGTTGATATTCATGATATGTTCGCGGGCCATCATGCCGCAGCCGATCAGCCCGTAGTTCACCATTTGCACGTCGTTCACCCTTTTCCCATGCGCGAGATATATTGCGCCCGGTCCGCATCGAACCAAGTGCGCGAAAATTCGACAGGCACGCGGCCTGCCAGATATGAATTGCGTTCGATGTAACCGGCCACGGCCCCTGCCGGCAGATGAAAATCGGGCGGCGTCCAGTCGGGCAAAGGCGTGACGCCGATCCGGTCCTCGGCCGCGGCGATCACCAGCCCCAGCCGGTCGCGGTAAAACAGATACAGCGATTCCAGCAGGTCATCCGGCCCGATGGCGGGCGCATAGCCCCCGTCGAGCCAGATTTCCTCCAGCCCGACCAGCACCCCGCCCAGCCAGCGCAAGCGCCTGATCCGGTGGCCCAGCGGATGGGCGCCAAATGGCCGTGCATCCGCTGGCTTGGGCAACAGAGCGACCGACAGCACCTGCGCTGTCGGCAAACCGCCACCGCGTTTCAATTCGAGCCGGAAAAACGTATAGACCGACTCCACCTGTTCGCGGTGCCGGACATAATTGCCCGACCCCTGCACCCGTTCCAGCAAACCCTTGGATTCCACATCGGCCAGCGCCTTGCGCAATGTGCCGACAGCAACGCCCAAAGTCTCGGCCATCTCGCGTTCAGGCGGCAGGCGCGCGCCATCGGCCAGATGTCCGGCAGCGATTTCACGGATCAGCATTTCGCTCAGCTGCACGAATTTCGGCAAGGCAGAGGGTGTCGCCATGGCCCTGCCCCTCCCCGGCGCGCCAGCTAATTGATACACTATTGTTGCACATATCCGCCCGTGCTACGCAAGTGCAATCATCACGTCCTTGGGAGGGGAATCAATGACTGTCGTGCCCGTCACCAGCGCCGATCTTGATGCGGCAGAGGTGTCTTGGTTTTCCGCCCTGTGTTCGGATGATTACCAGTTTCTGGGCGTGCCGGATGGCGATCTGCGGTCGTCATGGGACCATTGCCGCGACATCGCCCTGACCGCCGAGGCGCAGGGGTTCCGCAACATCCTTGCCCCTTCGTCTTATCAGGTCGGTCAGGACACGCTGTCTTTCGTCGCGGGCATGGCGCCCTTGACCGACAAGATCAATTTTCTCGCCGCGATCCGCTGTGGCGAGGTGCAGCCGATCATGCTGGCGCGCACGATTGCCACGCTGGACCATATGCTACAGGGGCGGCTGACGCTGAACGTCATCAGCTCCGATTTCCCCGGCGAAGTGGCCGATAGCAAATACCGCTACAAACGCAGCCACGAGGTCGTGGAGATCCTGCGCAAATGCTGGACGCAGGACGAGGTCAGCCATGACGGCGAGATCTACCAGATCAGCAAACTGACCACCGATCCCGCCCGCCCCTATCAGCACAACGGCGGTCCGCTGCTGTATTTTGGCGGCTATTCGCCGGATGCCTTGGAACTTTGCGGCGCGCAATGCGATGTCTATCTGATGTGGCCCGAGACCCGCGATGTGCTGGCGCAGCGGATGAAGGATGTCCACGCAAGGGCCGCCGCCCATGGCCGCACGCTCGATTACGGTCTGCGCGTGCATATGATCGTGCGTGACACCGAGGCCGAGGCCAAGGACTATGCCGATTATATCGCCAGCAAGCTGGACGACGAATATGGCAAACTGATCCGCGACCGCGCCCATGACAGCATCAGCCTTGGGGTGGCGCATCAATCGCGCGCGCGCGAATTGGCGGATCAATTCGGCTATACCGAACCGGGGCTTTGGACAGGGATCGGCCGCGCGCGGTCGGGCTGTGGGGCGGCGCTGGTGGGGTCAACCGACCAGGTCCTGTCCAAGATCGAAGACTACCAAAAAATGGGCATCCGTGCTTTCATCTTTTCAGGCTATCCGCATATCGCCGAGGCCGAACATTTCGGCGCACGGGTGATGCCACATCTGAAAACCTGCTCGCTGCCGCATGCCTATGGGCGCGTGCCAACCGCAACACCAGCCACGCCCTTGGGCATAGGACAACGCCGCTAATGCAACGCATCCAGATCACCAATGACCTTTCCTTCAGCCGCATCATCTATGGCATGTGGCGGCTGGGCGATGATACCGACACCAGCCCCAAACATGTGCAGGCCAAGATCGAATCCTGTCTGGCCCAGGGCATCACCACGATGGATCAGGCCGATATCTATGGCGGCTATATGGCCGAAGAGATCATGGGCCATGCGCTGCGCGCAGCCCCCGCGCTGAAACACCAGATCGAGATCGTGACCAAATGCGATATCATCGTCTCTGCCGGGCGCTATGCAGGCGCGGGGGTGAAGCATTATGACACGTCAGCGGCGCATGTGACGACCTCGGTCGATCATTCGCTGCGGCTGATGGGGGTGGACCGGATCGACACGCTGTTGATCCACCGGCCCGACCCGCTGATGGACCATCACGACACAGGGGCCGCGCTGGACGCTTTGGTCGCATCCGGCAAGGTGCGCAGCGTCGGCGTGTCCAATTTCAAACGGCATGACTGGACGCTGCTGCAATCGGCGATGCAAACGCCGCTGATCACCAACCAGATCGAATTGTCGCTGACGGCCAATCAAGGTTTCACCAATGGCGATGTCGCCTATTTGCAGGAACGCGGCGTGCCGATCATGGCCTGGTCGCCCCTTGGCGGCGGCGCGCTGATGACCGGCACCGGGGCTGTGCAGGACGCACTTGCCGCCGTGGCCGCTGAACAAGCTGTGGACAGCGCGGCTGTTGCCGTCGCATGGTTGCTGGCGCATCCCGCACGGATCATGCCGGTGATGGGCACCAATGCGATTGGCCGGATCAAAACCCTATCTGACGCATTGAAAGTCACGATGGACCGTGAGACCTGGTTCACACTTTATACCGCAGCCCTTGGCCAGGAAGTCCCCTAATGCCCCAGACATTCGACCCGCAGACCGACAGCACCCGTTTTCGTACGGCCCTCGGGTCCTTTACGACCGGCGTGACCGTCATCACCACCGACAGCCCAGAAGGCGCGATCGGGATCGTCGCCAACAGCTTTGCCAGCGTCTCGCTCGACCCGCCGCTGGTGCTGTGGTCGCCGGCGAAATCCTCCAAAAGGTTCGAACATTTCGCCGGCGCGCGGCGCTTTGCAATCCATGTCATGGCCGCCGACCAGCGCGATATCTGCGCGGCCATCCTTGGCTCCAAGACCGCGATCCGCAATGTGCCAACGCATCTGTCGCATTGCGGCATGCCGATCATCGCAGGCGCGCTTGCCACCTTCGAATGCAATCTCGAAACCAGCCATGACGCGGGCGATCATGTGATCATCGTCGGCCGCGTAACCAAGGCGCACCATACCGAGGGCGAGCCCCTGACCTTTCATGGCGGCCAATACGGCACCTTCGCACCACACCATCCACCATCTTCAGAGTAAAAATATCCCGGGGGAATTGCCCCGCAGGGGCAAGGGGGCAGAGCCCCGAAAGCGCAACAAAACAGGGGAGGAGCCGATGTCGGTCCTGTTTGGTATCTTATGGCCGCTCGAGCGGTTCAACACCGCGGTACTTGCCATCGGCAAGCTGATCGCGGTGACAGCGCTTGCCGTGATGGTGGCCCTGATCCTCGGACAGGTCTTTTTCCGCTATGTGCTTAGCGATGCACCAAACTGGACCGAAGAAGGCGCGCGGTTCGGGATGCTGTGGATGACAGGGCTGATGGCGCCGCTGGCCTACCGGATCGGCGGTTTCGTGGCGATCGACATGCTCGAACGCGCCCTGCCCCGTCTGCTGGCGGGTCTTTTGACGCTGCTCCTGCTGGCGATTTCGCTCTGGGTGCTGGTGATTGCCTGGGAACGGGGCCTGAACAACCATCTGCTGACGCTATCAGGGCGCGGCTGTTCGTCGTCGCTGCAATGGGCCTTCGGGGTCGAGATCGGCAAATGCGGCGCGCGGTTCCAGAATAATTACCAATATGCCGCGCTCTGGGTCGGGGTGAGCCTGCTGATCGCGGTCAATGTCGAACTGATGCTGCGGCAGCTGATCACGCTTCTGGGTCAAGGTGACCGGCTGACATCGTTCAAACAGACCGACATGGCAGGGGCCGAATAATGCTGATCCTGTTTTTGCCACTGTTCCTGATGCTGATCCTGATCGGCCTGCCCGTGGTCTTTGCGCTGATGGCCGCGCCTTTCGCCATGATCATGGCCGAAGGCGATACCCGCAACGTGGTGGCAGGGCTTTACCGCAACCTTTACAACGGCATGGACAGTTTTCCCCTGATGGCGCTGCCCTTCTTCATGCTGGCGGGCGAGATTATGAACCGTGGCGGCATCACCATGCGGTTGGTGGAATTCGCCCAAGCCTTTATGGGCCATCTGCGCGGCGGGCTGGCGCATGTGAACATCCTGTCCTCGATGCTGTTCGCAGGCCTGTCAGGGTCTGCCGTGGCCGATACATCCGCCATCGGCTCCACCATGATCCCCGCGATGGAAAAGAACGGCTATACCCGCCGTTTCGCCGCGGCGATCACCGCGGCCAGTTCGGTGATCGGGCCGATCATCCCGCCATCAGGCATCATGATCATCTATGCCTATGTGATGGGCGAAAGCGTCGCATCGCTGTTTCTGGCAGGCATCGTGCCGGGGATTCTGGTGGGTGTCGGGCTGATGGTCATGGTCCGGCTGATGGCCGACCGCTATGATTTGCCCAAGGCCGAACGGATCGTCCATAAAAACCAGACCATCACGCCAGTGGAATATTGGGTCAGCTTTGCCCTGCTGCGGGTCAATTTCGCGGGACTGCTGATCGCGCTCTATTCCTTTGTCGCCGGCCCTGTCGGGCTGGCGCGCGTGAATGACGCGGGCGACACGGTGCATGCGCTGAACCTTTGGGTCGTGTTCGCCGCCCTGCTGATCGCGTCGCATTTCATCCTGATGGGCTATCGCAAGCGCGTCACATCCGATTTCCGCATCGTGTGCAAAAAGGCGGTCGCACCGCTGCAAACGCCGATCATCATTCTGGGTGGCATCCTTGTCGGTGTCTTCACCCCGACCGAAGCCTCGGCCATCGCCGTCGCCTATGCGCTGATCGTGTCGTTCTTCGTGCTGCGGTCGATGAAACTGCGCGACCTGTCAGGCGTGCTGACACGCTCGGCCATCGCCACATCGGCGGTGCTGTTGCTGGTCGGGGCCGCTGTCGCGTTCAAGACTGTCGTGGCCTTGTCATATGCGCCGCAGATATTGTCGGATTATATCCTGTCGCTGTCCGAGAATCCGCTTGTCCTCTTGTTTCTCATCAACGTGTTATTGTTCATCGTCGGCATGTTCCTTGATGCGGGACCGGCGATCATCATTCTGGGGCCGATCCTTGGACCAATCTTTGTCGACATGGGCGTGCATCCCGTGCATTTTGCCATCATCATGAGCGTGAACCTGACCGTGGGGCTGGCGACACCACCCATGGGGCTGGTGCTGTTCGTGGCCTCGACCGTGTCGGGCGAACGGGTCGAGACTATCGCTCGCGCCATTCTGCCGTTTCTGGCGGTGGAAATCGCCGTCATTTTCCTGATTACCTATGTCCCCGCCATTTCGATGACGGTGCCATACTTGGCAGGCTTTCTGGGCTGCGCGCCCGAAGTCGGCTTTTCCGCCTGTATCAGCCCCGCGCCGATACAGTAATCACCAGCATCCACAGGGAGGATACCATGCTGAAAAAACTGACCCAACTTGCCATGACCGCCGCCGTGCTTGTCACGCCGATGGCCCTGGCTGCACAGGATTTCACGATCCGCGCGACCGCCAATTCCAACACCGATGACGAAGATTACGACGGTCTGGTCGTGTTCAAGGATTATGTCGAAGCGGCCTCCAACGGACGCATCGCGGTGGAACTGTTCATCGGTACGCAGCTTTGCGCCACCGGCGAGGAATGCCTTGAAGGCGTCTCCGAAGGGTCCATCGACGTCTATATCTCCACCTCGGGCGGGGCCGCGGGGATTTTCCCTTATGTGCAGGTGCTTGACCTGCCCTATCTGATGTCCTCCGACCGCGTGGCCGAGGCCGTGCTGCAAGGCGATTTCGTACGCACCATGCGCGATATGGCACTGGCTGACAGCGGCAACACGATCCGCCTGATGACCATCGGCAATACCGGCGGCTGGCGCAACTTTGCCAATACCGAACGCCGCGTGCAGACCCCTGCCGATCTGCAAGGGCTGAAGCTGCGCACGGTCGTGGCCGACCTGCCGATCCAGCTGGTCGAGGCGATGGGCGCATCCGCCACCCCGATCCAGTGGCCAGAGCTGTTCACATCGCTGCAAACCGGCGTTGTCGAAGGCACCGCCAACGGTATCACCGATATCATGAACATGAAGTTCCCCGATGCCGGTCTGCAATACCTGACGCTGGACGGCCATTCCTACATGGGGGCGCTGTGGTGGATGAACAACGACGCTTTCCTTGCGATGCCAGAGGACCTGCGCCGCGTCGTGGTCGATGGGTTTGCCGCACTTCAGCAGGCGACATTCGCCTCGCCCAAGCGTAAATCCATCGCGGCTTACGAGGCATTCGTTGCAGGTGGCGGTGACCTTTACGTCCCATCGCCCGCGGAAAAGGCGCTGTTCGCCGAAGCCGCAGCGCCGGTCTATGACTGGTTCAGCGCCAATGTCCAAGGCGGCCCCGATATGCTGACCGCCCTGCAAGACGCTGTCGCCAAAGTCGAGGCCGATATGGCTGCAGGCTATGAGAGCGATCTGAACTGATAAGGGTCCGGACGGCGGGGTAAACCCCGCCCTACCGCACCAAATTGCGTAGGTCGGGGTTATCCCCGACCTATTTTCGTGGCGACGGAGTGAACCCCGCCCTACGCCAATACCCCCTGCACCGCATCGTATTGCGACAGGAAAACCTTGCCTGTCAGCTGATGCAGGAAATGCTGTTCGGCCAGACGGTCCATCACGGGGCCTTTCACCTCTGACAGATGCAGTTTCACGTCCATCTCGCGCAGGCGGTCGTTGATCGCCTCCAGCGATTCCAGCGCGCTGAAATCAATCTCGTTGATCGCCGCACATTGCAGGATGACGTGCCGCACCTCTTTGTCACCGGCAACGCGGGCCTGAATCCGGTCCTCCAGATAACGGGCATTGGCAAAATAGAGGCTTTCATCCACCCGCAGCGTCACGATGCTGGGGTGCGTGATGACCTTGTGGCGCAGGATATTGCGGAAATGTTCGGTACCAGGCACTTGGCCCACTTCTGCGATATGCGGCTTGGACGACCGGTACAGATGCAACAGCACCGACAAAAGCACACCGGCGGAAATCCCCGCCTCGACCCCCAAGGCCAGCGTCAGCAGGATCGTCGTGGCGACAGCCGCGAAATCACCACGGTTATAAGCCCAGCTGCGTTTGAGGATCGAGAGATCCACAAGGCTCAGCACCGCCACGATGATCGTCGCAGCCAAGGTCGCGGTCGGCAGGAAATAGATCAGCGGCGTCAATGCGACGGCCGCAATCGCCAGCCCCACGGCGGTGAACGCCCCCGCAGCCGGTGTCGCCGCACCCGCATCGAAGTTCACGACAGACCGCGAAAATCCGCCCGTCACCGGAAAGCCACCTGTCAGCGATGCGCCGATATTGGCGACCCCCAGACCGATCAATTCCTGATCGGGGTCGATGCGCTGGCGTTTCTTGGCGGCCAGCGTCTGCGCCACGGAAATCGATTCCACAAAGCCGATGATCGAGATCAGGAAAGCGGGCAGCAGCAACTGCCCCAGCAAAGCAGGCGAAAAGGATGGCAGGGTGAACGGCGGCAGGCTTTGCGGCACATCGCCCACAATCTTGACGCCGCGCGCGTCCAGCCCCCAGTACCAAACCGCCGCCGTGGTCGCCACGACCACCACGATGGGGCCGAGTTTCACCAGAAACCCCGTCAGCCCCGCACCAAGGCCCAGCTTGGTCAGCACAGGTTTCAACCCCTTGCGCACCCAGAACAAAAACCCCGTCGCCAGCACGCCGATCAGCGCGGTGATCCAGTTGATCCCGCCCAGATTGCTGCCGAGCGACACCACCAGTTCGGCAAGGTTATGCCCGTCCGCGCTGATCCCAAGGATATGTTTCAACTGGCTGGCCGCGATGATGATCCCCGAGGCCGTGATGAACCCCGCGATCACCGGATGCGACAGGAAATTCGCCACAAATCCCAGCCGGAACAGGCCCATCGCGACCAGAATGACCCCTGACAACCCCGCCAGCGACAGGGCGGCCACAGCATAGCCCATGGTGCCTTGTTCCACGATATTGCTCAGCGCGGCCGCCGTCATCAGCGACACTACCGCGACCGGCCCCACGGCCAGGCTGCGGCTGGTGCCGAACACGGCATAAAGCATGATCGGCACGATCGAGGCATAAAGCCCCGCCTCGGCCGGCAGGCCCGCCAGCAGCGCATAGGCAAGCGATTGCGGGATCAGCATGATCGTCACGATAAAAGCAGCGGTCAGGTCATTGCCAAGGTCGGAACGGGTATACTCCCGCCCCCATGTCAGGATGGGCAGGTAACGGGTCAAACGGGTATTCATCTATTTCTGGCCAGTTGGGCCGCTTGCAAGGGCTGCAAGCGGAAAGGTGAGCGCAAGATCAGACCTTGCAGGTACGCATGCCAAGAATGGTGTAGAGCGGGCAGGACCGCGTTGCGGCAACCCCCAGCATCACCAAGCCTACCACGATAGAGAGGATCGTAGCGAGAGTGCTGTCAAACAGCGCCATGCCGCTGACAAAAGGCAACGCCAGACAGAACGATACCCAAGATGCCACGGATGATCCGGTCGAGAGTGCCAACATTAACTGTCATTTCAAAGGCTCCTTCATCAAGCTGCCAAAGGTCTAGCGCAATCGCCCCACCTGTGTCGGTGATATTGTCACAGACCCAATGGTCAGCCGTGATGCCGCGCCACATCCTGCAATCCTGCACGATCCGCGATCATGACGGCCCCGCGCGCCTGCGCGATCCAGCCGCGGCGCTGGAATTCCTGCAACTGGCGCGACACGACTTCGCGCGCGGTGCCCAGCTCGACAGCCAGTTTCTGATGCGTGGTGGCGATCCGGTCATCGCCATGCGACAGTTTCAACAGCTTGTCGGCAAGCCGCACGTCGATCCGCTGGAATGCGACCTCGTCAATCATCAAGAACAGATCGGTGATCCGCTTGGAAAAGGCGGCAAAGACGAAATTGCGAAAGGATTTGGACTGCGCGACCAGATCATCGAACACATCGCGCGGCACGGCAGCGGCCCGCACATCGGTTTCGGCAATGCCCGTGGCGGCGTAATCATCATAGGCCAGCAGGCAGGCCGTGGTCAGCACGCAGCTTTCGCCCGCCTCGATCCGGTACAGCACGATCTCGTGGCCGGTGTCGGACACTTGTTGGACACGCACGGTGCCCGCCAGCAGGAACAGCATGTTTTCCGGCGATTTGCCGGGGCCGAAAATCACTGTGCCCGCAGGGGCCGTCACAACCGCGCTACGCGCCAAAAGCTGCGCCTTGATGGCGGGTTCCAGCCGCGCCAGCCCGGCAAACCTGTCCAGCCACATGTCGTCCTGCGCCATTCTTTCCGCCTCGCTTTGTTACAAATACTCCCCGCGCGGCGCGCGTCACCCACGCCGGATCAACACGCCCAGATCGGCAACATTGGTGCCGGTCGCGCCGGTCAGCAACAGACCATCCGCCTGCGCCAAGGCGGTATAGCTGTCGTTATTGGCCAAAAGCGGTGCCAGATCCGCAATCTTGCTCAAACTGTCCTGATCCACAATGCCACCTGCGGCATCGGTCGGCCCGTCGCGCCCGTCGCTGCCCGCCTGCAGGCAGGTCCAGTCCCCCCAGCCGCGGTCTGCGGCGGCGATGGCGATGCGCAGCGCCAGTTCCTGATTGCGCCCGCCACGGCCGGTGCCTTGCAGCATGACCGTCGTCTCGCCCCCCCAAAGCGTGATACCCGGGCGCGCCTGATCGCAGATCAGTTGCGCGGCATCGGCCACGTCGCCGGTGACGGGTGCGGCGATCACATGCGCCACACCCGCCGCCTGCGCCATGGCGGCAACGCTTTGCCCGTTCGATCCGATCAGGATGTTGCGCGCGGCAGGCAGGTGCGGCGCGGGGCGGGCCTGCGCCAGATGATCGCGCACCGATGGCGGCACGCGGTCCCACAGGTTGGCATCGCGCAGCAGCGTTTCCGCCTGCGCCGCTGTGCCGATGGGCGGCGCGGTCGGTCCGCTGGCAATTGCGCTCAGATCGTCGCCCACGACATCGGACAGGATCAATGCGGTGACTTTGTTGGGGGCGGCATGGCGCAGAAACCCGCCACCCTTGAGATCTGACAATTGCTGGCGGATCAGGTTCATGGCGCGGATGTCCAGCCCCGAGGCCAGCAGCAGATTGTTCACCGCGATCTTGTCGGCCAATGTCAGCGCGCCTGCGGGGGCAGGCAGCAAGGCCGACCCACCGCCCGAAATCAGCGCCAGCACCGGGCCTTTGGCCGCGCGCAAGGCCGCGATCACCGCCTGCGCCGCTTTTGCGCCACTTTCATCCGGCACCGGATGACCCGCGGCAAACACCTCTGCCCCGTCCAGCGGTTGGGCGTTTTCGTAATTGGTCACGACGATGGCTGGCACACCGGAAAAGCGGGCCAAGGCCGCCTGCGCCATGCCGCGCGCGGCCTTGCCGACCGCCACGATCAGCGCCGGCTCCGGCAGATCATCCAGATGGCGCGTCACCGCCGCCACCGGATCAGCGGCCTGCACACCGGCGTCAAACAGCCGCCGCGCGGTGCTGCGCATATCGTTCATATCGGACCTCTTTTCGGCCTGCGTAAGGTGGATCATGATCCACCTTACCTGCCGGATTTACAAGGTCACAGGTAGCGGTTCACCAGATTTTCCAGCCGTTCCTGACGGCCCGACCGTGGCGCAGGGTTGATCCCTTCCGCCATCACACTGGCGGTGATCGCATCCAGATCACTGGCCAGCAGCGCACGGCCCGCCTCTGTCTCCCAACCCGCGTAACGGGCATCGCGCGCGGATTCGAGCTTGCCATCTTCCAGCATCGCCGCTGCCGCCTTCAGCCCCGCCGCACAGGCATCCATGCCGCCGACATGCGCAAGGATCAGATCCTCGGCATCAAGGCTCTGGCGGCGCAATTTGGCGTCAAAATTGGTCCCACCCGTGGTGAAACCACCGGCGCGCAGCACCTCGTAATAGGCCAGCGCCATTTCGGGCACATTATTGGGAAACTGGTCAGTATCCCAGCCTGACTGGTAATCGTTGCGGTTCATATCGATGGACCCGAAAATCCCCAATTCACGCGCCATCGCCAGTTCATGTTCAAACGAATGGCCCGCCAGAATGGCATGGCCCTGTTCGATGTTCATCTTGACCTCGCCTTCCAGGCCAAACTCCTTAAGGAAACCGTAAACCGTGGCGACATCGTAATCATATTGATGCTTGGTCGGCTCTTGCGGTTTGGGTTCGATCAGGATCGCGCCTTTGAAACCCATCTTGTGCTTGTAATCGACGACCATCTGCAACATCCGCCCCGCCTGCGCGCGTTCGCGGCCCATGTCGGTGTTGAGCAGGGTTTCATAGCCTTCGCGCCCGCCCCACAGGACATAGTTTTCGCCGCCCAGTTTCATGGTCGCATCCATGCAGGTCTTGATCGTGGCGGCAGAAAACGCGAACACATCAGGATCAGGGTTTGTCGCCGCCCCCGCCATGAACCGTTTGTGCGAAAACAGGTTCGCCGTGCCCCAGAGCAGTTTGACGCCGGTGGCTTCCATCTTGGCGGCGAAATAATCGACAATCTCTTCCAGATTGCGGGTGTTTTCCGCGAAACTGTTTCCTTCGGGGCGCACATCGGCGTCGTGGAAACAGAAATAGGGCACGTTCAATATCTCGAACATCTCGAACGCGGCATCAGCCTTCATGCGGGCTGCATCCATGCTGTCGCCGAACCATGGCCGGTCAAAGGTTTGTCCACCGAACGGATCACCACCCGGCCATGCAAAGGAATGCCAATAGGCAGCGGCAAAGCGCAGATGATCCTTCAGCGTCTTACCCATCACCACCTCGTCGGGATTGTAATGGCGGAAGGCGAAGTCATTGTCGCTGTCCGGCCCCTGATAGGTGATGGCGGGGATGCCTTTGAAGAAATCGGTCATGATAGTCCTTTCAGTGCGGTATAGCTGGCGCGATAGCGCGCATGGGCCTGCGAAAAGGCCGCGGTCAGTTTGGTGTCGGGGTCGATCGTGCGGGCGATCTTGGGCGCTGTGGCAATCTCGGCCCCAGCCCCCGTTGCCGCCATCAGCCCAAGGCGGGCCGCCCCATATGCCCCGCCGAAATCACCCGCGACAGGCAGGGCGATGGGCAGGTCCAGCGATGTGGCAATCGCCTGCACCCAGTAATCCGACCGCGACCCGCCGCCGACGGCGATCAGGCGGGTGATCTTGGTGCCGGTGCTGGCCAGCGCGTCATGGCAATCGCGGATCGCATGGGTCACACCTTCCAATACAGCACGCGCCATCACCGCGCTGTCGGTTGCGTGATCCAGATGCAAAAACGCGCCACGGATCGCGGCATCATTATGCGGGGTCCGTTCCCCGCCCAGATAGGGCAGAAACAGCGGCTTGCCCGGCGCCTGCAAGGCCCCCAGATCAGCGGTCAGCGTGGCGGCGGGTTTGTCCGCCACATGCGCAAACCAGTTCAGCGCATCGGCAGCAGCAAGGATCACGCCCATCTGGTGCCATGTGTCAGGCAAAGCATGGCAGAACGTATGCACAGCACTGGCGGCATCGGGCTGATAGGCATCGCTGGCCGCGAACAGCACGCCGGATGTGCCCAGCGAGACAAAGGCATCGCCTGCCTTGACCACACCGACACCCACGGCGCTGGCGGCATTGTCACCCCCGCCGCCCGCAACGACCACGCCATGCGGCAGGCCCCAACGGGTCGCCAATGCATCACGCAGCTGCCCCGACACGTCGGAGCCTTCCACCAATCGCGGCATCTGCGCGCGGGTCAGGCCGGTCGCGGCCAGCAGGTCATCGGACCAATCGCGCTTGGCCACGTCCAGCCAGCTGGTGCCAGCAGCGTCCGACATTTCGGCCACAGCCTCGCCCGTCAGCCACAGGCGCAGGTAATCTTTCGGCAGCAGAACACGGGCGACACGGGCAAAAATCGCGGGTTCATGCCGCGCCACCCAGACAAGTTTCGGCGCGGTAAAGCCCGCAAAGACGATATTGCCGGTCAGCGCGCGGAACCGCGGGTCGGCGTCCAGTTCAGCCGCCTCAGCGGCGGAACGCGTATCATTCCACAAGATACACGGGCGAAGCACCGCGTCACTCGAATCCAGCAAGGTCGCACCATGCATATGCCCCGACAGGCCAATACCGCGGACAGCACCCAGCGAAACCTGCGCCGCCAAAGACTGCATCACGGCATCTGCCGCATCTAACCAACTGGACGGTGCCTGCTCGGACCACCCCTGCGCCAGGCGTGCGACCTGTAATGGGGCCGTCGCCTCGGCCAAGATGGCCTGCGCGTCGTCGATCAGAACAGCCTTGAGACCCGAGGTTCCCAGATCAAGACCAATATACATATCAGTTTTGTTGTTTTTTGGGGTTTTTTCCCATGATAATCATCGACAGGATATCATCCTCGGTCACATCCTCGACACGTTCGTTGCCGATCAACTGACCGTTTTTCATCACGGCCACACGGTCACACAAGTCCATCATTTCGCGGGTGTCGTGACTGATCAGGAATATCCCAAGCCCTTGGTTTTTCAGCTCTTTGATCAGATCAGCGACCATTTCCGTTTCGTGGACGCCCAAAGCCGCTGTCGGTTCATCCATGATCAGGATGCGTGCGTTGAAATAGACCGCGCGCGCAATTGCCACCGATTGACGCTGGCCACCCGATAGCGCGCTGACAGGCTCTTTGAACTTTTTGAAATTCGGATTGAGCTGCGCCATGATCCTGCGGGTTTCAGCTTCCATGCTGGCATCATCCAGAAACCCAAACCGGGTCGTCAATTCGCGCCCCAGAAACAGATTGCTCGCGGCGTCCAGATTATCGGCCAAGGCCAAGGTCTGATAGATCGTCTCGATATTCAAATTCCGGCTATCACGCGGGCTGGTAATCTGGGCTTTCTTGCCTTCGATCCAGAACTCGCCACTATCGGCCTGATAGGCGCCAGACAGGCACTTGATCAGCGTGGATTTGCCCGCTCCGTTGTGGCCTAGAAGGCCCACAACTTCACCAGCATAAAGATCGAGCGACACCCCATCGACAGCACGGATGCCGCCAAAGGCAATCGAGATATTCCGCATTTCAACCAGCGGGGTCCCTGAACGTAAATCAGTCATCAAAAGGTCCCCTTACTTGACGTTTTTGCGGTAGAGATTGTCGAGGTAGACAGCGAGCACGAGAACCGAACCAACGACGATCTGCTGCACGGATGTATCAAAACCGATCAAGACCATGCCCGATTGCAGACTTTGCATCACCAGGGCACCCAGAATTGCGCCATAGATCGTACCGATGCCACCCGCCAGTGATGTCCCGCCGATCACCGCTGCGGCGATCACATAGAGTTCGTCCAACAGGCCCAAGGCGTTTGTCGCAGAATTCAGACGCGCGGATGCCACAACAGCAGCCAGTCCCGCCAATGACCCCATCAACATAAAGATGCGCATCGTCATCCATTTGACATTAATGCCTGCCAGCTCTGCCGCTTCGGGGTTTCCACCGATGGCAAACACATTGCGGCCAAACCGCGTGCGCTTGACCAGAATGGTCATCAAGACCCCGACAACCACAAGGATCAGCACAGGAATGGCAAAGCCATGACTGATGAAAAGACCTTCGGGCGGAACGGTGATGTTATTTGCTGCGGCATATTGGTTCACGATGCCGCGCGGCCAAGGATAGGAATTCACCAACAGGACAGATCCGATAACAAGCGCGCATGACGTGCCGCCGACGGTCAGTTCACCCCATATCGGGCGTTGTGCAAAGCCGTGTCTTTGGCGACTCCGGCGGCTTGAAACCATCATCCAGACGATGGCGATGCAAACGATAATCCCGACAACCCAACTGCCCGTAGCGCCGATCGTGCCATATGGACCGCCACCCAAAAGCTGGAAGGTTGAATCCACAGGCGAGATCGTTTTGCCGTTATTCGCCAGAAATGCCGCGCCGCGCCACACCAAAAGCCCGCCCAGCGTGACGATAAAGGCCGGGATCCCGCGATAGGCAATCAACCAGCCGTGAAATGCACCAATCGTCATCCCCATCAGAATGCCGATGGTCGCGGTGACGATCCAGATCAGCGGATGACCCAAGCCCAGATATTGCGGCAAGATTTCAACCTGAACGATCCCCATTGTCATGCCGGTCACGCCCAACAGCGCGCCCACGGACAAATCAATGTGGCGGGTCACAATCACCAGCACCATCCCTGTCGCCATGATGCCAATCGACGAGGTTTGCACGGACAGGTTCCACAGATTGCGCGGCGTTAACATGGCGCCGAACCCGTTGAAAACCGCGCCATAGATATGAAAACCGAACCAGATCAAGGCAAGCGCGCCAAACATCCCCAACAGGCGGGTATCAATTTCAGTCCCTTTGAGAAACTTGCCTATCAGCCCAAGGTCTTGCTGGCCGCTTTTGGTTTCAGCAGAGGCGTCAGAGGCCTCGGTCGTATCAGTCATACTCTTGTTCCCATGTTGCATTGGCCAAGCAACCGCAACTCTATCCGGCAATGAAAATGCGGCGGCTGTCACTGCGTCTGGACATGGCTGTTGGCCAGACTGACATGCCGGCAAATAAAAGACCGGCGCCCGGTTTGTGCCGGGCGCCGGTCAGTTCACAGCTTATTCGCAGCCAGCAACGCCAGCGATCGCGCCTTCACAAGCTTGCGCTTTCGAGATGTGGCCTGCGTCGATTGCAACATTCAGGTTGTCGCGTGTCAAAGGTGTTGGGTCCAGCAGGATCGCGTTCACAGGGATCCCCTTCTCACCGTTCGAGAAGACACCAGCGCCGTCGATGGCCGCCATGGCTGTACCGCTTGCAAGGTCAGATGCGATCTGACCGGCCGCAGCACCCAATGCGCGGGCGTCTTTCCAGACGGATACTGTCTGCAAACCACGTGCAACGCGGTTGATCGCAGCCAAATCACCGTCTTGACCGCCAACCGGGATCACAAGACCCTGGGCGCTCAGCGCTGCAACAACACCGCCGGCCATGCCGTCGTTCTGGGACAGAACCGCATCAACGTCGTTGTTGTTGGCGGTCAGGATCTGCTCCATGTTGCGCTGCGCGCTTTCTGGCTTCCACGCGTCAGAGAAGGCTTCGCCCACGATCGTGATCGCACCCGAATTGACGCTGTCGCCGATGACTTCCATCATGCCCTGCAGCAAGAAACCGGCATTCGGGTCACCTGGGTCACCTTTGATGATGGCGTAATTGCCTTCAGGCTGCACATCCAGAACGGATTGCGCGATGATCCGGCCAACGCCGACGTTGTCAAATGTCAGATAAAATGTGCGGTCATCTTCGATCAGACGGTCATAGCCGATGACAGGGATGCCTTCGTTGGCGGCTGCGTCGATTGCAGGCCCGATCGCATCTTTGTCCCAAGCGTTAATGATCAGGACGTCAACACCTTGGCTCATCAGTGCCTCGATGTCTGTCAGCTGCTTTGCCGCAGACGACTGCGCATCGGCGGACACATAGGTGTTGCCGTTGGCTTCAATCGCAGCGACCATGGCAGCTTCATCGATTTTCCAGCGCTCTTCTTGAAAGCTGGCCCAAGATACGCCAACGCGCATGCCCTCTGCCAAAGCAGCCGAGTTGAAACCGACCACGGCAATTGCCGCGACGAGAATGGATTTATGCATGTTTTCCTCCCAATGATGTGCCCCCATGCACTGAGGGCGCGGGTTTTTGACCCCACGAAAGCCAAAATGCCAAATTTAATTCAGTTGTCAAAATAAAAATTGCCGAAAATTAGAAAATTTCGCTTTTCGACCGCAGAAAAATTGGGCAGACTTTGAAAACACCCGTAAACCACTCGGTCTCTGGTCATTAATAATTCAGGCCGTAAATTATGTACGACGTTATCTCATCGCAAAGCGACGAATCGCCCGCCCCAGCTGGGTGCGGCCCGCTGCTGCCGGCCACCCATGGCGAGAGCAAACCGTTGCGCCAGCAGATTTTTGAGCATGTCCGCGCCGAAGGCCGCGCGGCCCGGACAGACGTGACCCGCGCCTTGGGAATCAGTGCCGGATCAGCAACGACACTGACCGCTGACCTGATCACCGCAGGCCTGTTGCGCGAGGTTGAGGGGCTGACACGCGAATTGGGGCGTGGACGCCCGCCCGTCGCGTTGGAAGTGGTCCCCGAAGGTCGCTACGTCATCGGAATCAAACTGTCGGACGAGGTCCATTCCGCCGTTTTGACAGACTTCGCAGGCCAGATGCTGGCCGATGCATCCTTGGCGACCCTGCCCACACGCAAATCTATGGATGCGATTCTGGAAGAAATCGACGCCTTGATGGATCTGGTACTGAAAGCTGCGGGCAAATCGCTGTCCGATATTTCCGCGGTGGGTGTCGGGTTGTCAGGTCTGGTTGACCACAGCACTGGCATGGTCGCCTGGTCCCCTTTGCTGAGCGGACGGGATACGGATTTCCAGACCGCCTTTGTCGGGCGTTTCGGCGTGCCGCTGCTGGTGGACAACGATTCCAACGTCCTGACCCTTGCCGAACTGTGGTTTGGCGCGGGGCGGTCGATGTCGGATTTTGCCGTCGTCACGATCGAACACGGTGTCGGGATGGGGCTGGTGCTGGATAATCGGCTGTTTCGGGGATCGCGCGGGATGGGGCTGGAATTGGGCCATACCAAGGTGCAGCTTGATGGCGCGCTGTGTCGGTGTGGCCAGCGTGGGTGTCTTGAAGCCTATCTGGCCGATTATGCCCTTGCCCGCGAAGCCGCGACCGCCCTGCACCGCAATCCGCGCAATCAGCAAAGCGCGCATGCGATGCTTGATGCCTTGTTCTCGCAGGCGAAATCCGGGAACGAGGCGGCGCGCACGATCTTTCGCCGCGCGGGGCGCTATCTTTCGGTGGGTCTGTCGAATGTCATCCAGCTTTTCGATCCTGAATTGATCATTCTGTCCGGCGAGCGGATGCAATACGATTACCTGTACGCCGACGAGGTGATTGCCGAAATGCAAAAACTGACGCTGACATCGGGGCGCGCACCGTGCCGTATTGAAACCCATGCATGGGGTGATCTGGTGTGGGCGCGGGGTGCCACCGCTTTGGCATTGGCGGCCGTCACGGACGCGGCCTTGGGTGAAGCGCGGGCATGATCCGGTTTGTGGTCCTGTGCCTGATGGCCATGCCTGCAACGGCGCAACCAGTTTTTGAAAATCGGTCGGACGCCCTGCCTACCCATGTCTATGGCGGCGGATGGGAACATTTTGTCGGCGGCGGTGTCGCTGTCTTCGACTGCAACGGCGACACGTTGCCCGATATTTTTGCAGCGGGCGGCGAAAACCCCGCGGCCCTATTCATGAACGCCGGCGACTTTCGCTTTCAACCTGTCGGCTTGCCGGACATGTCCGGCGTGACAGGTGCGTATCCTGTGGACATCAACGCCGACGGACATATGGATCTATTCGTTTTGCGGGTCGGGCAAAATCAGGTGCTTTTGGGCAGCGGGGCCTGTGGTTTCGACACAGGGTTCCCGCTGCCGGCGGATGACGCATGGTCCACAGCTTTTTCGGCATGGTGGGAAGATGACGGCTATCCTGTCATGGCTGTCGGCAATTATGTGGATCGCGCCAATCCCGACGGCCCGTTCCAGGTCTGCGACGCAAACCAGATTTTGCGCCCCTCGCCGCAAGGCAGCTACCAAAGCACGGCGCTGACGCCAGGCTTTTGCCCCTTGTCGATCCTTGCCGCCAAGGATGCGCGTCAGCGATCCACTTTGCGGATATCGAACGACCGCCAATATTATGTGCGCGGTGGCTATGAACAGATGTGGGATATCGAGGACCAACGCTTTCTCGGGCCTGAAGACAACTGGAAACAGGTCTCGCTCTGGGGGATGGGGATCGCCAGCCGCGACCTGACCGGCGACGGGCGCGACGAGGTTATGCTGACCTCGATGGGGGATCAACTGATGCAGGTGGCCCAGCCTGACGGCACCTATGCCAATGCGCCCTTTAGTATCGGGACCTATGCCCATCGCCCGCATACCGGCGATGACGGGCGGCCATCCACCGGCTGGCACGCGGAATTCGCCGATGTGGATAATGACGGTCGCGCTGATCTGTTCATCGCCAAAGGAAATGTGGACCAGATGCCGGGGCTGGCGATGGCTGACCCCAATAACCTGTTGATGCAACAGCCCGATGGCACATTTGTCGAGGCAGCCCAGACCGCAGGCGTCGCCACAACGGCGCGGTCACGGGGTGCGGCTTTGGCCGATTTCGACGGCGACGGGCGGTTGGACCTGATCGTCGTAAACCGCCGCGCCCCGCTGGAGATTTACCGCAATGTGACGGACGGCACCGGCAACTGGCTGACCGTGGCGCTGACCCAGTCGGGCGGCAACCGCAACGCCATCGGCGCGGTTGTCATGGTCACGACGGACAGCGGCAGGCAAAGCCAGCAAAACACCATCGGCGGTGGCCATGCGGGCGGCAAGGCGCTGCCGCTGCATTTCGGTCTGGGCGATGCGGATCGTGCGACAGTGACCGTGACATGGCCCGACGGGGCGCAAAGCACGCATCAGGTGCAGGCGAATGCGTCCCTAACCTTCGGGCATCCGCGCGACCGTTAGGCCGCTGGGCACCGCATCGGGGATACCCAGAACGCCCGCCTGCGCATTGGGATCGGTCAGACTGTCTAGAAAGGCCAGCAAGGCATCAACGGCGGCATCGTCACCCGCGACCGGCGCAACCGTCACCGCCGCGGCAATCGCGGCACTGTCAGACAGCCCGCGGCTGTCATCGACCGGCAGGTCGGGCAGAAGCGCAAGGTCAAGTGTGTAAGCCTCCAGCGCCGCCACCGGATCAAGATGCGCGACCAGAAATTCGCGCAGATCGGCATAGGCCCCCGAATGGCCATAAGGGCCGGTCAGCGCCACATTGCGCAGGCTGGGCGTACGAAAGGCATACATATCCGCCGGATCACCCGTGACACGGAACCGTCCCAGATCGCTGGCATGGCTTTCGAACCGTTCGGCCTTGCCCGGTCCGATCTGCGGCACGCCCATTGCGTGAAACTGGTGGTCGGTCAGGAAAGGGCCGGCATGGCAGGACACGCAGCCTGCATCGCCGTAAAACAGCGCCATGCCTGTGGCGGCGGGTTCGGGCAATGTGGCCTCGCCGCGCAGGACCGCGTCAAAGGGGGCATTGTCGGACCGCCATTCCAGTTCCATGAAAGCCGCGACAGCGTTGGATATATCGGTGAACCCGATCTGGTCGGGGCTGTCGATATGGTCATAAACGGCAATGAAGGCATCGCCATAGGCCGGAATATCCGCGACGCGTTGGGCGATGATGTCCCAAGCCCCGCCCTGCCCCGTGATCATGCCGCGCCGCACCGCCTGGGCCACATCGTTTTCGCTGTAATGCCCGGCCATTTCATCGGCCGACAGCACCGGAAACATCGTCTGCGCCGACAAAAGCGAGACAAAGCCCGCCACCATGTCATCGGCCAGCGGTGTGCGCAGGCCGCCGGGGCGGGCGGGATCCACCTCGATCCGGCCATCGGCAAACAACACGCTGAATTCATGGGCGCCGAGATTGAACAAGGCGGGCGAATTGCGCGGGATCCGCTGTTCGGGCATATTGGCCGCATCGGCCACGCGGTCGGGGCCAAGCCCCTTGCCGCCATCGCCCAAGCCCAGCGACAGCCCGTCGCTGGTGCCAAAATCAGGATGGTGACAGGTCGCGCAAGACACATCGCGGTTGCCTGACAGGATCGGGTCGTAGAACAACAGCTGGCCCAATTCCGCCTCGATCAGGCTGACAGGCTTGAAATCCGCATCCGTCAGCGGCGGTGGCAGATCCTGCGCTGCCGCACTGCCCGCCATGACGGTAAAACCCAAAACCAGACGCATGTGATCCCCCCCGTGTTGCGCGGATCGTATCACTTGCCAAAATGCTCTGGCAAGCCTGCGTTATTCCATCCGCTTGCGAATCCGGCTGACCAGGGTCCAAACCAGAAGCAAGACAATTGGCGTAGCCACGGCTGTCATCACAGGTTTGGTGATGCCGAACGCCGCTTCCAGCGGGGCGGCCATGTAAAGCGCCAGATTGACGGCGTAATAGCTGATCGCGACGACGGACAGCCCCTCGACCGTGCGTTGCAGGCGCAGTTGCAGATCGGCGCGCTTGTCCATGCTGGTCAGCAATTCCTGATTCTGCGCCGAACGTTCCACATCGACCCGGGTGCGCAACAGATCGCCCGCCCGCAGCGCGCGTTCAGACATCGCGTAAAGCCGCGCCTCGGTGGATTTGACGGTGCGCATCGCGGGATCGAAACGGCGCATCATGAATTCACCGAATGTCTGGCGACCGGCAAAGCGTTCTTCGCGCAGAACCGAAATGCGCTGGTTGACGATGGTTTCATAGGCCCCCGCCGCCCCGAACCGGAATGTGGTCTGCGCGATCGTATTCTCGATCTCGGCCGAGACCTGCAACAGCGATTGCAGCACCTTGGCGGCGTCGGCCATCGGCAGGCGCATGTCTTCCAGCAGGCTGGTCAGGATCTGGTCGAATTCCGCCATCTTCGGCCCCAGCGAGCGCGCCTTGGACAAGGCCAGCATCGACATCGCCTTGTAGGTTTCGATCTCGCACAGGCGCTGGACGACACGGCCGATCCGGCGGTCATCGACATGCGGCCGCGCGAAAACCGCAAAACGCATATGCCCTGCGGTATCGATGCGAAAATCGCCCGCGATCACCAGATCGTTTTCCACCACCCGGCTGATGGCAAGACTTTCCGGCACGAACCAATCTTTTGCTTTTTCAACGATGCCGTCATCACCCTCGACCACCTCGATCCGGATCAGGGCGGATGTCACGCGGGTACCCGGCGCCTTGGACAGCCAATCATCGGGGAAAACGTCAAAGGTTGCGGCATCGAAAGGGCGCACTGCGACCCCGTCGCCAAAGACCGTGTAGGTCACGAATTCAGTATGGCTTTCCCATTTCAGCTGATGCTTGCCGATGGTGCCGAAATAATGCGTGGCATCGGGTTGTGGATGCTGCGCGCCGAACCGGTCCAGCAGGTCGATCAGATGCGCGCGGTCCGCCGCACGGTCACGGCCCGCCGCATTGCTGGCAGGCTTGATCGCCAGATAGGCCGCACGGCTGGGCGCGCCCACGGCCGGAAATGGCCGCGCATGCAGTTCATTCGCCATGGTATAGCGCAGGGGATGGTCGGCAATCGGCGGCATGGTCAGGCGCTTTCACAAACAGATGACGACCACACTAGCGCAGCAAATCAGAGTGTAAATATAAAATCGTTGATTTATAATTACTTAGTCGCACACAAAGGTATACGGTGGACGGCACGGGGCGGGGCGGGCTAGAAAACGCCATGTCGCGTATCTTGTTGTTCAACAAACCTTATGGCGTGCTGTCGCAATTCACCGATGCGCGCAGCCCCTCGCCGCGCCCGACGCTGTCGGGCTTTGTCACCGTGCCCGGCGTCTATCCCGCAGGCCGTCTGGACCGCGACAGCGAAGGATTGCTGGTCCTGACCGATGATGGCGCCTTGCAGGCGCGGATCGCAGATCCACGCCACAAACTGCCAAAAACCTATCTGGTGCAGGTCGAAGGCGCGCCGACTGACGCCGATCTGGCCCCGCTGCGGCACGGCGTGACGCTGAACGATGGCCCCACGCGGCCTGCTCAGGTGCAGTTGATCGCACCCCCCGCCTTGTGGGAGCGCGACCCACCTGTCCGGTTTCGCAAAGCGGTGCCGGATCAGTGGATCGAGATCACGATCCACGAAGGTCGCAACCGGCAAGTGCGCCGGATGACCGCGCATATCGGTTTTCCGACGTTGCGGCTGGTGCGCTGGCGGATCGGGGATTGGACATTGGACGGGCTGGCGCCGGGTGGCTGGCGGGATGCCGCGCTGCTGTGATGTGACGGCAGGTGCGCAAGGTTTTTTTCGGACGAAAAACCTTCGGCGCGCGGACTGGTCTGTCGGGGTGACACGCCAGACAATGGTGCGGTCGGGGGGACTCGAACCCCCACGAATGTTACTTCACAGCGACCTCAACGCTGCGCGTCTACCAATTCCGCCACGACCGCAAGTCCATAGGCTGGTAAGTGCCGTTCTCATAGACGAGGCGATTTGCGATGCCAAGGGGAAATCATGTCCCTTTCCATCGCCCATCTGGGCGCTTATCTCCAACGCATGGTAGACTGGATCATCAGTGACGGGCTGACAGCCTATGACGACGCGCTGGCCTTTATGGAGGCCCGCGTGAACGCGATCATCGCGGGCGCGGCGAATGAATGTATCTGGCTGCTGGAACATCCGCCGCTTTATACCGCCGGCACCTCGGCCAAACCGGCGGACCTGATCACGCCCGACCGCTTTCCGGTCCATGACGCGCGGCGCGGCGGCGAATATACCTATCACGGGCCGGGGCAGCGGGTTGTCTATGTCATGCTCGACGTCGGCAAACGCGGGCGCGACCTGCGCCGCTTTGTGCAGGATCTGGAAAACTGGGTCATCGGCACGCTGGACACTTTCAACATCAAGGGCGAGATCCGGCCGGGCCGCGTCGGCGTCTGGGTGCAGCGCCCGGACAAGCCGCGCAATGCGGACGGCGCGCTGGCCGAGGACAAGATCGCCGCAATCGGGATTCGCATGCGCAAATGGGTGTCGTTCCATGGCCTTGCGATCAATGTGGACCCAGACCTGTCGCATTTCGATGGCATCGTCCCCTGCGGTATTCGCAATCACGGCGTGACGTCGCTGGTGGACCTTGGCCTGCCTGTCAGCATGGCCGATCTGGATGTTGCCCTGCGGCAGCGTTTCGCGGATATCCTGTAGGGTGGATTTCAATCCACCCTACGCGGTCAGTGGGTCCCCAGCCTGCGCCAATTTAACCCAGCATCCAGACCGTATCCGCAGTTGCCCATACCCAAACAAGTGACTAGAACGGCTTGTAACGACCGCCATTTATTGAATCGGCGGCGTCGATCTGTAGCCAAAACGAGGAGAGCCACATGGCGGACGCAGCCATCCACGGCGACGCACATCAGGACAACCGGAGTGTCTTTACACGGTGGTTCATGTCCACCAACCACAAGGACATCGGGATCCTGTATCTGTTCACAGCAGGTGTTCTAGGGTTCATTTCGGTGGCGTTCACCGTTTATATGCGCCTCGAGCTCATGTATCCGGGTGTACAATACATGTGCCTAGAAGGGTTCATGACCGATCCCTGCACACCCAACGGCCATCTATGGAACGTCCTGATCACCTATCATGGTGTTTTGATGATGTTCTTTGTGGTTATTCCCGCCCTGTTTGGGGGCTTCGGCAACTACTTTATGCCATTGCAGATCGGCGCGCCGGATATGGCGTTTCCGCGGTTGAACAACCTGTCATTCTGGATGTTCGTGGCCGGTGGCGCGATGGGTGTCGCATCCATGCTGGCACCGGGTGGCAATGGTCAACTGGGGTCGGGCGTCGGTTGGGTCATGTATCCGCCGCTGTCGACCAATGAGGCAGGCATGTCGATGGATCTGGCGATCTTTGCCGTGCACCTGTCGGGCGCTTCGTCGATCCTTGGGGCGATCAATATCATCACGACCTTCCTGAACATGCGCGCGCCGGGCATGACCCTGCACAAAGTGCCGCTGTTCGCTTGGTCGATCTTTGTGACTGCCTGGATGATTCTGCTGGCGCTGCCGGTTCTGGCGGGTGCGATCACCATGCTGCTGACAGACCGCAATTTCGGTACGACCTTCTTCCAGCCTGAAGGCGGCGGTGATCCGGTCCTGTACCAGCACATCCTGTGGTTCTTTGGCCATCCCGAAGTCTATATCATCATCATCCCCGGCTTTGGCATCATCAGCCACGTCATCGCCACCTTCAGCCGCAAGCCGATCTTCGGCTATCTGCCGATGGTCTATGCGATGGTCGCGATTGCGGTTCTGGGCTTTGTCGTCTGGGCGCACCACATGTATACCGTGGGCATGTCCCTGACCCAGCAAAGCTATTTCATGCTGGCGACAATGGTCATTGCGGTGCCGACCGGCGTCAAGATCTTCTCTTGGATCGCGACGATGTGGGGCGGGTCGATCGAGTTCAAGACACCGATGCTCTGGGCGTTCGGTTTCCTGTTCCTGTTCACCGTTGGTGGTGTGACCGGTATCGTGCTGTCACAGGCCGCCGTGGACCGTGTCTATCATGACACCTATTATGTCGTCGCACACTTCCACTATGTGATGAGCCTTGGTGCGGTGTTCGCCATCTTTGCGGGGATCTATTTCTACCTGCCCAAGATGTCGGGCCGGATGTATCCCGAATGGGCTGGCAAGCTGCATTTCTGGACCATGTTCATCGGCGCAAACCTGACCTTCTTCCCGCAGCACTTTTTGGGCCGTCAGGGCATGCCACGCCGCTATATCGACTATCCCGACGCCTTTGCGCTGTGGAACCTGGTGTCGTCATGGGGTGCGTTCCTGTCCTTTGCGTCATTCGTGTTCTTTATCGGTGTGATCGCCTGGACATTGCTGCGCGGCCGCGTCGTGACGGAAAACAACCCGTGGAACGAATATGCCGATACGCTGGAATGGACCCTGCCCTGCCCACCGCCAGAGCATACGTTTGAGACGCTGCCCAAGCGCGAAGACTGGGACAAACAACACGCCCACTAGCACGTTGCAGTTAATTGGCCTCATATCCTGCTGCCTTGAAGAAGTTATAGCATTCCTCTTCTGAGAACAGGTCGCAAACACGTCCGACGGCTTGCCAGAGGTCATCGTATGTTCGAGCCGCGGCTTTTCTGATCAGTGCTTTGAGTTTCGAGAACGCCATTTCAATTGGGTTCAGATCGGGACTGTAGGGCGGCAGGAACAGGAACCATGCGCCAATCTCGCGCAGGGTGCGGGCCGCAGAGGGGGTCTTGTGACTGGACAGGTTGTCGAGAATGACGACATCGCCTGCCCGCAATGTTGGGGCCAGTTGTGTCGCTACATATCGATCAAACATTTCGCCGTTCATTGCCCCATCGATGACCCAGGGCGCATCCAGCCGGTTATGCCGGAGGGCGCCGACAAATGTTTGGGTGCGCCAGTGCCCAAACGGTGCATGGTCGATCAAACGCTGCCCGCGCGGTGCCCAGCCGGTCGTCTTAGCCATGTTAGTTTTGACTGAAGTTTCATCGATGAAGGCCAGCCTTTCCAGATGGTTGGCCATGAAGGGCTGACGTTTCGTGATCCAGATATTGCGCAGGTCGGCAACATCCTTGCGCTTCTGCTCAAGCGCCTGCAGGTCTTTTTTTATGCGTCAATCCGAGCCCACGCAGAACCCGCCACACGGTGCCGCGATGAACGTCGATGCCGTGGGCCTCGGCCAGCTCTGCAACCAACTCATCGAGCGTGATCTCACCTTTAGCTGTGACACGCGCATCTATCCAATCGGTCACCCCAGTCAGCTTTCCATGTCCGCCGCCATTCCCCTGAGGTCGCGGCAAAAGTGATCCCGTTACGCGCCGCAGTTTGATCAGGTCGTTAACAAATTTCGGTGACACCCGGAAATGCCGCGCCGCTTCGCGGTGTCCGTGCCCCTCATCTACAAACGCGACAACACGCGTTCGCAGCTCTATTGGATGTGGTTTGCCCATTTGTAACCCCCATATCTGCC
>NZ_JAGYJK010000007.1 GCF_018402175.1 Yoonia sp.
TGCAACAGTTGATTTGAAGGCCGTGATTTCGTCGGCCATGGCTTCGGCGGGGGTTCTCCAACCGAGGGTTTTCCTCGGGCGGTTGTTCAGGAGCGCGGCAACATCGTTGAGCCAGGTCTGACTGGCGTCGTCGAGGTCTGTGCCCTTTGGCATGAATTGGCGCAGCAGGCCGTTCGTGTTTTCGTTTGAACCACGCTGCCAGGGCGCGTGGGGATCGCAAAACCAGATATCGATCTTCAGCCGCCGGGCCAATTCGGGGTGGCAGGCCATCTCGGAGCCTCGGTCGTAGGTCATGCTCTTTCGCAGGGCTGCAGGCAGGCGTTTCATTTGCCGGGTGAAGCTGTCCAGCACTGCCTCTGCGCCGTTGCCGTTCATTTTGCATAGAACAACGAAGCGTGTCTTGCGCTCGACCAGCGTGCCCACCGACGAGCGGTTGAAGGCACCCTTGATCAAGTCGCCCTCCCAATGCCCTGGAACGAGGCGGGCCTCGATTTCCTCAGGCCGGTTGATAATACGCAACGAGTCCGGGACCATGGAGCTTCCGGCAAGCGTCGCGCGTTTGCGACCGCGCGCGGGCTTTGCCTGCCGCAACGCCTCGACCATCGCCGCCTTCAACCCACCGCGTGGCTGGGCGTAGATCGCCGCATAGATGGTTTCGTGGCTCACACGGGCCGAGGGATCATCGGGTTTCATGACCCGCAGCCTCTGCGCAATCTGCTCGGGAGACCAGCGGTGATGAACGAGATGATCGTGGACAAAGCGATGAAGCGCACTGCCTTCGGCCAGCCTGCGACGACGTCGGCAGCGGGTCCGGCGCTCATCATACACGCGCCGCGCCGTCGTGGGGCAGTAGGAGGCATCCCCCTGCCGACCGCGCGCCAACTCGCGGCAAATCGTGCTAGCGGGACGGCCCAGAAGCCGACCGATGCCCTGTTGGCTATTGCCTCGTTCATGCTCGGCGAAAATCACGCCACGTTCCTCGCTGCTGAGGTGCTTGCTTCGTCTGTCCATTGCAACATCCTACGCCCTTCGGGCTCCCGGTGGCTAGCGGCGTAACAGATCAAAAGCCCCCGCGCTGCGGGGGCTTTTTTCGTTTTGGGCTGTGGCAAAACGCCTGACAGGCGCAAGACACCAGTGACAGTTTCACGCATGGCCCTAGCTATGTGCAAAGACCAGACTGCACGCCGAGGAAATGACATGCCCTATCAATGGACCCCCGAACACCCCAATGACGGCCCCGACTGGCAATTGAGCCTGTGGCCTTATCGGTCGCTGTTGCGCAAGGATTTCGTGCTGTTCATGGGGGCGACGGCGGCGCTGGTGGCGCTGCCGCTGATCTCGCTTTTGGGGACGGTGGTTGTCTGGGCCTTGCTGCCGTTTTTCGGGCTGATGTTCTGGGGGCTGTGGACCGCGATCAATATCAGTTACAAACGCGGCGAGGTACTGGAGGAACTAGCCGTGGATGACACAACCGCGCATCTGATCCGCCATAACCCCAAGGGCGAAAAGCTGGAATGGCACGCCAACCGCTATTGGGTGACGGTGCATCTGCATCCCAAGGGCGGGCCGGTCGAGAATTACATTACCCTGCGCGGCGGCGACCGCGAGGTTGAAATCGGTGCGTTTCTGGATGTGTCCGAGCGGCTGGCGCTGTATGGTGATCTCAAACGCGCCTTGCGCGGCGATCAAGCATCCTGACCGGAAACAGAAACTTTTATGCCTCCGGCGGGGATATTTAGGCTCGGAAGATGATGAAAGAGGCTATCCCAGCCGCGATTTGACCATGGGGCCGGCCTTGGCAAAATCCATCTGGCCGGTGTATTTGGTTTTCAGTTCCGCCATCACCTTGCCCATGTCGCGGATACTGGTGGCACCGACCGCAGCGATGGCCGCATCCACGGCAGATTCGGCTTCGGCATCGGACAGCTGACGGGGCAGGAATTCCTCGATCACCTTGATCTCGGCCAGTTCTTTTTCGGCAAGTTCCAGTCTGCCGCCTTCTTCATAGGCGCGCGCGCTTTCCTGCCGTTGCTTGACCATCCGGCCCATGATCGCAAGGACATCGGCGTCGGACAGCCCTGCGGCTTCGTCAGCGGTGCCGCGCATGGCGATGTCGCGGTCCTTGATCGCCGCGTTAATCAGGCGCAGCGTGGACAGCCTGTCGGCTTCTTTCGCTCTCATCGCATCGGTCAGTGCCGTCGTGATCCGGTCGCGCAGCTGCATGAAAATTCCTGTTCTTTTGCCGATAAAGAAAGTGCATGCTACCCCTTTGCGCCAGCGGTGACAAGCAGACTGACGTGACGGTATCCCTTATTTGCAAGGCGACACTCCGGCCTTGACCCTGTGGCTGTGCGCCCGTAAACCCGCACCAATTTGACCAATGGAGATCCGCACATGACGCAGAAACCGACGGCCTGCCTTGCACTGGCGGATGGGACGATCTTTTACGGCATGGGCTTTGGCGCTGCAGGTGAAACCGTGGCCGAGCTGTGTTTCAACACCGCGATGACGGGCTATCAGGAAATCATGACCGACCCGTCCTATGCCGGGCAGATCATCACCTTTACCTTTCCCCATATCGGCAATACCGGCGTCAATACCGATGACGACGAAACCGCTGATCCGGTCGCGGCGGGTATGGTTGTCAAATGGGACCCGACCGAGGCGTCCAACTGGCGCGCCACAGGAGAGCTGAAAAGCTGGCTGGCCGCGCGCAACCGGATTGGTATGGGGGGCGTCGATACCCGCCGCCTGACCCGCGCGATCCGCCAGCAGGGTGCGCCGCATGTCGCCTTGGCCCATAACCCCGATGGCGTGTTCGATCTGGAAAAACTGGTGGCCAAGGCCCGCGCCTTTGCCGGTCTGGAAGGGCTGGATCTGGCAAAGGATGTGACCTGCGCGCAATCCTATCAGTGGAACGAAATGCGCTGGGCCTGGCCCGAAGGCCATCAGCCGCAGACGCAAGCCCGCCACAAGGTTGTTGCGGTCGATTACGGGGCCAAGCGCAATATCCTGCGCTGTCTGGCCTCGGCTGGTTGCGATGTGACCGTCCTGCCCGCCAGCGCCACGGCCGAAGATGTGCTGGCCCTGAACCCCGATGGCGTGTTTCTGTCCAACGGTCCGGGCGATCCTGCGGCCACCGGTGTTTATGCCGTGCCGATGATCCAGGGCGTGCTGGCAACCGATATTCCGGTCTTTGGCATTTGTCTGGGGCATCAGATGTTGGCGCTGGCCTTGGGCGCGCGCACCATCAAGATGAACCACGGCCATCACGGGGCCAATCATCCGGTCAAGGACCGCGAGACCGGCAAGGTGGAAATCACATCGATGAACCACGGCTTTACCGTAGATAGCCAGACCCTGCCTGCGGGTGTCATCGAAACCCATGTATCGCTTTTTGACGGGTCCAATTGCGGTATCCGCCTTGATGGCCGCCCGGTGTTCAGCGTGCAATACCACCCAGAGGCCAGCCCCGGCCCGCAGGACAGCTATTACCTGTTTGAACGGTTTGCCGAGGCGATGGATGCCCGCGCCGCGCGCTGAGGGCGCATTAACCAGTCCTTAACCATGCGGCGCGATACCTGATCCGGTCACGGGACAGGTGCCATATGCTTGATTTCATCACCGATTCCGCTGTTGCCGCCCGCCTGACCGATACGGATCTGGCGCTGTTGCAATCCTTGCTGGCCATGCATCTGCTGGATCAGGGACAGGCCGACCGTGCCGCAGCGGCGGCGCTGCGTCTGGATGTGCCGCTGAGCGATATATTGCTGCGCGATTGCAACCTGCCTGCACGGACAATCGCCCGCCATCTGGCAAAAGCCCATGATGTGCAGATCATTGACCCGACCCGCCGCCCAGCCGATGCAACGCTGATCGCCCGCTGGGGCGCGCGCGCGTGTTTGTGCCGCGCGGTGCTGCCATGGCGCGACGCGCAGGGCACGGTCACGGTCCTGACCACCTGCCCCACCCGTTTCGCAGCAGCGCGCCCCGATCTGGAACAGGTCTTTGGCCGCATCCGCATGGCGATCACCACCGAGGCCAAGCTGACAGATGCCATCGCCACACTGCATGGCCCCTGCTTTGCGGCGGATGCGGAAACCTGCGTGCCTGCCGCCGAAAGCTGCCGGACATGGGACGCCGCCCGCACAGCCCGACTGGCGCTGGTCATGGCACTGGCCATCATGGCCTGTGCGGTCCTTGATCTGGGTGCGCTGATCATCGCAGTCACGCTTTGGGCGATGGTCGTGCTGGCGGCGACGACGCTGCTGAAAGCGGCCGCGGTGATCATCGGGATGCGCGCGCGCCCCCGCGACCCCCGCCCCGTGGCCGAGGCCGATCTGCCGGTGATCACGATGCTGGTCCCGCTTTACCGCGAAACGGCGATTGCGTCGCATCTGCTGGTGCGGCTGGCGGCGCTGCGCTATCCGCGCGCCTTGCTGGATGTCTGTCTTGTGCTGGAACAGGATGACGCGACCACCCGCGCGACGCTGGCGCGCACCCGGCTGCCGGGCTGGATCAGGGCCATCATCGTCCCGCCCGGTCAGGTCAAGACCAAGCCACGCGCGCTGAACTATGCGCTGCCCTTTGCGCGGGGCAGCATCATCGGGGTCTGGGATGCCGAAGACGCCCCCGCCCCCGACCAGTTGCACGTCGTGGCCCGCCATTTCGCCGCCGCCGGACCGCGTGTCGCCTGCCTGCAAGGGGTGCTGGATTATTACAATGCCGGCACCAACTGGCTGACCCGCTGTTTCACCATCGAATATGCGGCATGGTTCCGCGTCGTCCTGCCGGGGCTGGCGCGGTTGGGACTGGTGGTGCCTTTGGGCGGCACGACGCTGTTTTTCCGGCGCAGCGTGCTGGAAGCCTTGGGCGCATGGGACGCGCATAACGTGACAGAGGATGCCGATCTGGGTCTGCGTCTGGCGCGGCGTGGCTATACCACCGCGCTGATCCCCACCCTGACGATGGAAGAGGCCAATGGCCGCGCCTGGCCTTGGGTCAAGCAACGCGCGCGCTGGCTGAAAGGTTACGCCGTCACCTATGGCGTCCATATGCGCAACCCTGTGCGCCTGCTGCGCGATCTGGGGCTGTGGCAATTCATCGGGGTGCAGGTGCTGTTTCTGGGCACGCTAAGCCTGTTTGCCCTGATGCCCTTGTTCTGGTCGCTGTGGCTGATCCCGCTGGGGGTGGCACATCCGCTGCACGGCTGGCTGTCGGCAGGGGCATTCCGGGCGATGACCTATGCGTTTATCGCGGCCGAGGCGCTGGCCTTGCTGGTCAATCTTGTCGGGCTCCACAAGGCGGGCCGTCTGCGGCTGTGGGGCTGGGCGCTGACGCTGCCGGTCTATTTTCCGCTGGGCACGCTGGCGGCCTATCGCGGGCTGGCGGAACTGGCCACAAGGCCGTTCTATTGGGACAAGACCGCGCATGGCGTGGTGCTGACGGGGCTGAAACCGCCCGCTAATCTGCCGCCTCGACCTTTGCCGCATCCAGTTTCAACCGCGTGACAAAAGCGGCAGAGATGTGATCGCGCAGCGCCTTATAAGCAGCGTCACCATCACCCGCCGCAATCGCCGCGACAATATCGGCATGTTCCTGCAAGGTCTGCGCACCGCGCCCTTCGGCAGCCAGCGACGTGGTGGCCAGCAAGGCCATCGACCGATGCACAAGGTCCAACTGCTGCACCAGATAGCGGTTATGCGACGCCAGATGGATCTGCTTGTGAAACCGCCGGTTCGCGCGGCTGAGCGCGGATGGATCATTGATCAGCCTTTTGTCGGCCTCCAGCATGTCCTGCAAAACCCGCACTTCTTCGGGGGCGGCGTGGCGCGCGGCCAGACGGGCGGCCAACCCTTCCAACTCGCCGCGCACGACGTAAAGTTCGGACAATTGCGAATGATCCAGCGAAGCCACGATCAGCGACCGGCCATCGCGGGTCAGCAAGGATTGTGTTTCCAGCCGCTGCAACGCCTCGCGGATCGGGGTGCGCGACACGCCGAACCGTTCGGCCAATTCGCTTTCGACCAGCCTGTCGCCAGGTTTATAAAGGTGGCTGTCGATCGCCTCCAGTATCAGGGCATAGGCGTCTTTCTGGGATTGTCGCGGGTCTTGCATCGGTGAACCTGTCGTTGTTCCCAAGACCTTACGCCGCATGCGCCGCCGCAGGCAAGCCCAAGCAGTTGCACCCCGACAAGTGGCAGATTACCAAAGGGGCATGGTTGCGCAGCATTTTGCACATGTCGATACATGGGTCTTTGACCTCGACAACACGCTTTATCACCCGTCGGCGGGGTTGTTCGCGCAGATGGATGTGCGTTTTGCAGCCTATGTGATGCGGGTCACAGGGCTGGATCAGGCGCGCGCGTTGCGGCGCGCGCATGACTACTGGATCAGCCACGGGTCGACCCTCGCGGGGCTGATGGCCGAACATCACATCGACCCCGATGATTTTCTGGCCGATGTGCATGACATCGACATCGCCCATCTGGCACCTGATCCATTGCTGGGTGCGGCCATTGCGGGGCTGCAGGGGCGCAAGGTTGTCTATACCAACGGGTCGGAAAACCATGCCAAACGCGTGCTGGCCGCGCGCGGGTTGACGCGGCATTTCGATGCGGTTTACGGCGTTGAACACGCCAATTACCGCCCCAAACCCACGGCCGAGGCTTTTGCTGCGATCTTTACCCGTGATGGGATTACCCCCACCAAGGCCGCGATGTTCGAGGATGAGGCCCGTAATCTGGCCGTGCCGCATGATGTGGGGATGTGCACCGTGCATGTCCACGAATCGCCCGAAACCGCGCCGCATATCCACCATGGCGCGCCGGACCTTGCGGCTTTCTTGTCGCAGCTTGCGCGCTGATCCTTCTCAAGCCCGCATCGGCGGACTATGTCCTGCACATGGAACGCAAAAACGCTGATATTCTGATCGCCGGTGGCGGTGTCGCGGGGCTGGTCGCCGCTGCCGCCTTTGGCACGGCCGGTTTTTCCGTGGTGATCGTCGATCCCGCACCGCCCGTCACCGATGCCGACAGCGACGGGGCGGATCTGCGCACCACGGCGTTCCTGCAACCGGCACAGGCGTTTCTGGATGCCGCAGGCGTCTGGCCGCATCTGGCGGATCACGCGACCCCCTTGCAGATCATGCGCATCGTCGATGCCGCAGCCAGCCCCCATGTCATGCGCGATTTCGACGCCAGCGACATTTCCGACCAGCCCTTTGGCTGGAACCTGCCAAATTGGCTGCTTCGCCGTGAAATCGTGGCGCGGCTGCAAGATTTGCCCAATGTCGATTTCCGCCCCGGCACCGGTTTTGGCAACATGGTGCCGCGCCTGAACGCGGCTTTGGTCAATCTGACCGACGGCACGCAGGTCGCAGCCGCGCTGGTGATCGGGGCTGACGGACGCAATTCCGCCGTGCGCCGCGCCTTGGGGATCAGTGCCAGCACCACGCGTTACGGGCAAAAGGCCGTGACCTTTGCCGTCACGCATGACGCGCCGCATGACAATATCTCGACCGAGATTCACCGCGCGGGCGGGCCGTTCACGCTGGTCCCGCTGCCCGATCATGCGGGCAAGCCGTGTTCTGCCGTGGTCTGGATGGATCATGGCGCGGAATGCCTGCGCCGCGCAGCACTGGATGCCGCAGATTTCGAGGCCGAGGCGAATGACCGGTCCGCCCTGCATTATGGCCCGCTAAAGCTCGCGTCAAAACGCATGGTCTGGCCGATCATATCCCAGACAGCCGACCAGATCACCGGCCCGCGCACAGCACTGGTCGCCGAGGCCGCCCATGTGATGCCGCCCATCGGCGCGCAGGGGCTGAACATGTCGCTGCGCGATCTGGCCTGCCTGTTGGACCTTGCCACAGCCGATCCCGCCAGCCTTGGCAGCGCGGCGATGCTCGACAGCTACGCCCGCCAGCGGCACCCGGATATCAAGCTGCGGGTCGCAGGCATCGACGCGCTGAACAAGGCGTCCATGCTGGGCAACAGCATGGCGCAGGATTTGCGCGCACGCGGGATCGCCGCACTTTACGGGATCACGCCGGTCCGGCGCACGCTGATGCAACTGGGTCTGGGCGCGCGCTAGAGTACGCGGTCCAGCACTGGCACCAGCCGCGCCAGCGTGCCTTGCACATCATATAGTTTATCCAACCCGAACAACCCCAGCCGGAAGGTGCGGAAATCCGCAGGCTCGTCACATTGCAGCGGCACACCCGCGGCGATCTGCATGCCTTCGGCCATGAATTTCGACCCGTTCTGGATGGCCGGATCATCGGTATAGCTGACAACAACGCCGGGCGCGCCAAAGCCATCTGCCGCAACCGACCGCAGCCCCTTGTCCGCCAGAACGCGGCGCACGGCATTGCCCAATTCCCATTGCGCGGCCTTCAGCCTGTCGAACCCGTACTGCCTGGTTTCCAGCATCGTATCACGAAAGGCCCGCAGCCCGTCGGTGGGCATGGTCGCATGATAGGCATGACCGCCGTTTTCATAGGCCTGCATGATCGCATGCCATTTCTTCAGATCAACGACAAAGGAATTGGACGTGGTCCCCGCCATCCTTTCCGCCGCGCGCTGGGACAGCATCACAAGGCCCGCCGACGGGGTGGATGACCAGCCCTTTTGCGGCGCGGAAATCAGCACATCAACACCGGTCGCCTTCATATCGACCCAGACACAGCCAGAGGCGATGCAATCCAGCACCATGATCGCCCCCACCTCATGCGCCACATCAGCAAGGGCCGTCAGGTAATCATCGGGCAGGATGATGCCCGCCGATGTTTCCACATGCGGCGCAAAGACAACATCGGGGCGCGCCGCACGGATTGCCGCGACCACTTCGTCAATCGGCGCAGGCGCAAAAGGCGCGCGGCTGTCGTTGCCGGCCTGCCGCGCCTTCATCACCGTGGTCTGGGCGGTAAACTGGCCCGCATCGAAGATTTGCGACCAGCGATAGGAAAACCAGCCGTTGCGCAGCACAAAGGCATGGGCACCACTGGCGAACTGGCGCGCGACGGCCTCCATCCCATAGGTGCCGCCGCCCGGCACGATGGCAATGTGATCAGCGGCATAGACCTCTTTCAGCATGGCCGAAATATCGGTCATCACGCCCTGGAACGCCTTGGACATATGGTTCAGGGACCGATCGGTGAACACGACCGAAAATTCCATCAACCCGTCAGGGTCCACACCACGCGTTGCACCGTCCATCATCGCCCTCCTCGGCTGTCGCTTCACAGCTAAGGCGCGGCTGGCCTGAAATCAAAGTCTATCTGGGCATACATCGGCCATTTCGCCCGCCCCGCGTTTCCGATCGGCGTCAAAGCGACCTCACAGCGGCCCGGGACGGCGCTCTTCGGACAAAAGCACATTGGCCTCGACAGTGCCGACACCGGGCAGGGTCATCAGGCGGCGGCGCAAGACGCGTTCGAAATCCGCCAGATCGCGGGCGACGACACGCAAGCGGTAGTCATACAGTCCCAGCACATGATCCACCGTCTGCACCTCGGGGATCGCCCCTACCGCGCGCTCGAAATCCTCCAGACTGACACGGCCTTTGGTGGCCAGCTTCACCCCCAGAAACACCGTCACCCCGAACCCAGCCTTGGCCGCGTCCAGCTGCAACCGGCGCCCCGCGATCACGCCGGCCTCCTGCAACCGCTTGATCCGGCGCCAGGTGGCAGGCTGGCTCAACCCCAGCCTGGCGGCCAGCTGCGTGGTGGACTGGTCAGCATTGGCGACCAGCGCGCGCAGGATCATGCGGTCCAGATCATCCAATATCATAGCGGCAGGCTTTCATCGCCCTTGACGGTGGCGACCGTCATCAGCGCCTCGATATCCGCGATATGCGGCAGTTCCAGAATCTGTTCGCGGTAAATGCGCTGGTAATCTGCCAGATCGCGCGCAATCAGCGACAGGCGGACATCGACACGGCCCAGAAAGGTCTGGATCTCGATCACCTCCGGCACCAGCCGCGCCGCCGCCAGAAAATCATCAAAGGCGCGCGATTGCGTCTTGTCCAGCGTGATGCGCAGACTGACCGCCACCGCATAGCCCAAAGCGCGCCAGTCAATCAGGGTCCGGCTGCCCAGCAAAACGCCCGCCGCGCGCAGCTGGTCCAGCCTGCGGGTCACGCGCGCAGGCGTGCTGCCCACAGCCTCGGCCAGATCCGGCACCCCGCGGCCAGGGTCAGCCTGCAACAGGCGCAACAAACGGCGATCAAGCTCATCCAACATGAAATCCGCTATATTTGACAAAATTACGCATAACAATCTTCTTATTTCCCAAAATACTCAAAGAACTGCGCTCACATCACGGCGGGGCGGCGCTATAATTGGCGCAGCTTCAACAAAGGAATACAAAAATGCGCGTTTATTACGACCGTGATTGCGATGTGAACCTGATCAAGGATAAAAAAGTCGCCATTCTGGGCTACGGCTCCCAAGGCCATGCCCATGCGCTGAACCTGCGCGATTCGGGTGCAAAGAACCTCGTCGTCGCCCTGCGCGAAGGCTCGCCATCCGCGAAAAAGGCCGAAGGCGAAGGCCTGAAAGTCATGGGCATCGCCGAAGCCGCCGCCTGGTGCGATGTCATCATGTTCACCATGCCCGACGAATTGCAGGCCGAAACCTATAAGAAATACGTCCATGACAACCTGAAGGAAGGCTCTGCCATCGCTTTCGCCCATGGCCTGAACGTGCATTTCGGGCTGATCGAGCCCAAGCCCGGCGTTGACGTGATCATGATGGCCCCCAAAGGCCCCGGCCATACCGTGCGCGGCGAATATACCAAAGGCGGCGGCGTGCCTTGCCTTGTGGCGGTCCACAACGACGCGACCGGCCGCGCGATGGAAATCGGCCTGTCCTATTGCTCGGCCATCGGTGGCGGGCGTTCGGGCATCATCGAGACCAACTTCCGTCAGGAATGCGAAACCGATCTGTTCGGCGAACAGGCGGTGCTCTGTGGCGGCTTGGTCGAACTGATCCGCATGGGTTTCGAAACGCTGGTCGAGGCCGGATACGAGCCCGAAATGGCCTATTTCGAATGTCTGCACGAGGTCAAGCTGATCGTCGATCTGATCTATGAAGGCGGCATCGCCAACATGAATTATTCGATCTCCAACACCGCCGAATATGGTGAATATGTCTCTGGTCCGCGCATCCTGCCTTACGAGGAAACCAAAAAGCGGATGAAAGAGGTGCTGACCGACATCCAGACAGGCAAATTCGTGCGTGATTTCATGCAGGAAAATTCCGTCGGCCAGCCATATTTCAAGGCGACCCGCCGGATCAACGACGAACACCAGATCGAAAAGGTCGGCGAAAAGCTGCGTGCGATGATGCCGTGGATTTCCGCAGGCCGCATGGTGGACAAAGCCAAAAACTAAACACTTCCGGCGTATGGTGGGTCAAGACCCACCCTACCCCTGCAAGGCCCGGAGGTGATCCGGGCCTTTTTGCCCTTTGGACAGCCCCCATGCCGCAGCAGCCCACGCCTTTGAACTGGATCTCGATCGCCCTTCTCGGGCTGATCTGGGGCGCGACCTTCATGGTCGTGGCCACCGCGCTGGAAGGCTACGGCCCGCTGACCGTCGCCTGCGCGCGCACCACGCTGGGGGCAATCGCGATGCTGGCGCTGATGGTCGTGCTGCGCCGCCCCTTGCCCAATTTCACGCCGCAGATGCGGGCCTATCTGCTGGCCATCGGCATTTTCAACACCGCGGTGCCTTTTGCCTTGCTCAGCTGGGGGCAACAATATGTGCCCTCGGCCTTTGCGGGGATTTCCATGGCGGCGCTGCCATTGTTCGTGCTGCCGCTGGCGCATGTGTTTTCGGATGAAAAGCTGCGCCTGCGCAGTGCGCTGGGGGTCGTGATCGGTTTTTGCGGCGCGGTCGCTCTGATCGGCCCCGGTGTGCTGCGGATCGGAACAGGGTGGGAGCCGTTGGGCCAGCTCGCCTGCCTTGCCGCCGCCCTGTCCTATGCGGTGTCCAGCGTGATGACCCGCCGTTGCCCGCCCATCGACCCGATCACGATGACCGCTCTGTTGCTCAGCGTGGGCGCCGCAGCACTGATCCCCGCGATGCTGATCGTCGAAGGTATCCCCGGCCCTGCCGCCCCCCGCCCGATGCTGGCGATCTTCTTTCTGGGTGTCGTGCCGACAGCGCTTGCAGCACTTTTGCGCGTGGCGACGATCCGCAGCGCCGGAGCGGTATTCATGACCTTGGTGAATTATCAGGTGCCGGTCTGGTCGATGCTGTTCGGCGTGCTGGTCCTGAACGAGGTCCTGCCTTTGCGGTTTTTTGCAGCACTCGCGCTGATCCTGCTGGGTCTTGCGATCAGCCAATGGGCGGGGCTGAAGCGGCTGTTCGCCGCGAGAAGGGCCTCCGGCGGGGATATTTAGGCTCTGAAGATGGGCAGGATCAGGACGCCGCCGCAACCTCGGCGATGATCTGGTCCACGACCTGTGCAAGAAGCGTGTCATCCTCGCATTCCGCCATGACACGGATCAGCGGTTCGGTGCCGGATTTGCGGATCAAGAGGCGGCCTTTGCCACGCAGTTTGGATTCGGCATCCGCGATCGAGGCCGCGACGCCCTTGGTCGCCAAGGGGTCTGTCCCTGCGGTGAAGCGCACGTTTTTCAGCATCTGCGGCACGGTGTCGAAATTGCGGGCAAGCATGCTCGCCTTGTGCCCCGTGTCGATCATCGCGGCCAGAAATTGCAACCCCGCCAGCAGACCGTCACCTGTTGTGGCGTAATCGGTCATCACGATATGGCCCGATTGTTCGCCGCCAAGGTTGAACCCGCCTGCGCGCATCGCCTCGACCACATAACGGTCGCCGACGGCGGTGCGTTTGAGGTGCAGCCCCTTGGCCCCAAGGAACCGTTCCAACCCCAGATTGGACATGACTGTCGCGACCAGAGTATCGCCCTGCAACCGCCCCGCTGCCGCCCAGCGCGCAGCCATCAGCGCCATGATCTGGTCGCCATCGGCCACAGCACCGGTTTCATCCAGGATCATCACGCGGTCCGCATCGCCATCCAGACAAATGCCCACATCAGCGCCCGTGTCGCGGATCACCTGTGCGGCGCGTTCGGGATGCGTTGATCCGCAGCCGTCGTTGATGTTGAACCCGTCAGGGTCCACGCCGACCTTGATGACGGTGGCACCCAGTTCCCACAAAACCTCTGGCGCGACCTTATAGGCGGCGCCATTGGCGCAATCCACCACGACCTTGAGCCCGTCGAGCCGCATGCCTGCGGGAAAGGTCGCTTTGAGCCGTTCGGCATAGCGGAACCGCCCGTCGTCGATCCGCTTGGCCCGCCCGATGTTGGCGGCCTTGGCAGGCTCCACGTCGGATGCAATCAGCGCCTCGATCTGTTCCTCGGCGGCGTCGGACAGTTTGAACCCGTCAGGGCCAAAGAATTTGATTCCGTTGTCATGATGCGGGTTGTGGCTGGCGGAAATCATGATGCCCAGATCCGCGCGCATCGAGGTGGTCAGCAACCCCACCGCCGGCGTCGGCACCGGCCCCAAAAGCAGCACATTCATCCCCGTGCTGGTCAGCCCCGCGGTCAGGGCGTTTTCGAACATATAGCCTGACAGCCGCGTGTCCTTGCCGATCACCACACGGTGGCCGTTCGATCCGTCATTGCGGAAATAGCGCCCCGCCGCCGCCCCGATCCGCAGCGCCATATCGGCGGTCATCGGATAGATGTTGGCCGTGCCGCGCACCCCGTCGGTGCCAAAGAATTTGCGTGTCATCTGCTGTCTGTCCCGTTGATCGCCGACCAGAGCGCCAGCGCCTGTTTTGTGGCAAAGGTATCATGCACCCGCAGGATCTGCACCCCCTGCGATAGGCCGTGCAGCGCCACTGCGACAGACCCCGCCACGCGGTCCTTGGCATCCTGTCCGCCGCCGATGGTGCCGATGAACCGCTTGCGCGAGGCCCCCAGCAGGATCGGGCAGCCAAGGGCATGAAACAGCGACACATTCCGCAGCAGGGTCAGGTTGTGATCCTGCGTTTTGCCAAAGCCGATGCCCGGATCAATCACGATGGCATCGCGTGCGATGCCCGCAGCCTCGGCCTGCGCGATCCGCGCGGCCAGAAAGTCATAGACGTCCAGCAGCACATCATCATAGCGCGGGTCGTTCTGCATTGTGGCGGGATCGCCCTGCGCATGCATCAGGCAGACAGGCAGGCCCGCATCCGCCGTGACCTGCGCCAAGGCGGGATCATGGCTGAAGGCCGCGACATCATTGACCATGCTCGCCCCTGCCGCGATGGCAGCCTTGGCCACATCGGCCTTGCGCGTGTCGATCGAGATCGCGACCGCAGATTGCGCCCTGATCGCGGCGATGACCGGCGCAGTGCGGCTGATTTCCGCGGCATTGGCAACGGTGACGGCACCGGGCCGCGTGCTTTCGCCGCCGATGTCGATGATCTCGGCCCCGTCGGCCTGCATCGCCAAGGCGCGGGCGGTGGCGCTGGCCAGATCGGCATGATCGCCGCCGTCGGAAAAACTGTCCGGCGTCACGTTCAGGATGCCCATGATGCGCGCCCTGTCCATCGTCAGCCCCGCAACGGGCGCGCGTGGCGCGATCAGGCGGGCAAGGATCGCGGGGGGGACATCGCGCGCGGGAATGACGTGCGATGGCTGACCCCGTTCCAGAACTGCGACATCGCGAAACAGGCACGCACCCCCCGCCAGCGGCAGCCTGTCACTGGCCGGTTCCGCCACCACAAGGGGCCGGTAATAAAGCGTCATGCCAGTACCGCCTGATCGACCGGCAGCACACGCAGGGCAATATCGGTGACGGGGGCGGCATGACCGACAAAGACCAGTTCTGCCGCCTGCATCTGGCCTGCGAACCACGCGATCAGCGCCGCAGCATCGGCTGGGCTGGCCGAGGGACCATCCACCGCATCCAGCACGATTTTGGACGGCGCCCAGACGCTGACTTGGCCGTTCTTCATCGCCCAGTCGAGTTCAGTGCGGGTCTGCACCACCACGCAGCGCGCATCGCGCACGGCCAGCCGCCACGCGTTTTGTTCGATGGCCAACAGGTCGATCCGGCGCTGTGCCAGCCGGTTGGGGACTTGTGGTGCGCTTGTCTCGCCCGCACCGACGCAGATGATGACAGGGGCCGGCATCGCGGCCAGCTGGTCTATCCAGCCCCCCAGCAGCGGCGAGGCGATGGCCGCGTTCGACAGGAACACCACGCGCGGATGCGGCACGGGGATATGGGCCTGCCCGCTTGGGGTCTGGCCATCGCGGGCGCGCACAATCTCGACGCCCAAGGCAAAGGGGCCGCGATCCAGCTTTTCGATACGCACGAAAACCCGCTGCGCCTGCGGTTCCAGCAGGATGCGGTCGGCCACACGCGCGGCAAGCGTTTCCAGCAGGTTCAGCCGTTCTGCGTGCAATTCGACACCGATGGCTTCGGTCACGCGGTCATAGGACAGGATACGGTCAACATCGTCGTCGATTGGGCCGGACAGGCGCGGCACCTCGACCACCACGTTAAAGCGCACCCGCTGCAAGGTGCCGCGTTCCTGCTGGAACGCTCCGATCTCCACGCTGACAATATAGTCGCGCAAGGAAATCCGGTCGCAGGGGGTGGTTGTACTCGCCTCGGCCCGTTCGCTGGGATGGGCAAAGGCAAGGCGGATGTCATCTGTCATCAGGTCGTCCAGTCAACTGGCGGCGTTACCGCCAGCGATACCGCGCCCTCGCCCGCAGGACAAGGACAGCCGCGACAGCGCGGCCACCGGTTGCGACCTCAGTTCGCAGCTGTGCGGACAGGTTCGCGGTAGAAATGATGCGCGCCGATCGTGGTCGTGCGCATGAAACTGCGCGACCACGACGGGTTGACAGCGCGGGTATGGAAATGCGTGGCACCCCCCGTCAGGTCACGCGCTGCGCCCTCCAGCAGGATGGCTGCGATCTTGCCCACACGGTCCCAGGCGTCTTGCTCGTTGATCACCTCGGGATTGCCGTCGCAATTATAGCTGAACTGACAGGCGTGTTTGCGCCCGGTGCCCTGTTTGACCACACCGCACAAGGATTGCGGGTAAGCGGCACTTTCGACGCGGTTCAGGATCACTTCGCCCACGGCGAACTGGCCGCGCACGGATTCGCCGCGCGCCTCGAAATACAGCGCTTCGGCCAGACATTCCCATTGCGCATCACCAGAAGCGACCGGCAGGCTGTCAAGAAAATCGGTATCATAGATCACGACGGGTGCCGTCGGAATGCCCCGTTCGCTGGCGGGGGGCAGGCTGGTCAATTGCGCCTTGCGGGCATCGGACACCACGGAAAGCGCGGACCGCTCGTCCCCCAATAGACCGGCGAGTCGGCTGGCCATATCGGTAGCGGCACTGGCGGTATCAGCACTGGCGCAAACGCCACCGAAGGCAAGTTGTGCGACCACAAAAGCGGCTGCGATTTTCTTCAAAGGCGTCATTCTTCAAACCAAAGAAACCACGCGGTTAGCCCCGCGGAAGCAGCGCCGTGGTTAGGGCAATACCGACCCGACGTCTACCCCTAGTGGCCATAGCGGCGGAACAACGCCGTTATCGCGTCAAAATATGATAAAATCGCACCACATCATGCCCGTCGCGGAAAATGCCCCACTATATCTAGTCGTTCACGGTTTGGTGATTTTATCCTTCAGGGCCAGTTGTGCCGCCATCAGCCGCGCCCCCGGCACCCGGAACGGCGAACAAGAGACGTAATCGAACTTGTGATCGCGGCAAAAGGCGATGGCGCTACGGCTACCGCCATGTTCGCCGCAAATCGACAACACGACATCGGGCCGGCCACGCCGCCCGCGTTCGGCACCCATGGCCACCAATTCGCCCACACCTTCGATGTCGAGCGTGTGAAACGGGTCTTCGGCATAGACGCCTTGCTGCACATAGGTGGACATGAACCGCCCCGCATCATCGCGCGACAGACCATAAGTCATCTGCGTCAGGTCATTGGTGCCAAAAGACAAAAATTCGGCATGGGCGGCAATATCCTGCGCGCGCAGGGCCGCACGCGGGGTTTCGACCATCACGCCCAGCCGGTAATTCAACGTCGCGCGCGCCCGTCCGGCCACCAGATTGGCGACACTTTCGATGCGGGATTTCATCAGCTCGACTTCGCGCATCGCCGAGACCAGCGGGATCATGATATCGACAGCAGGCGCGATGCCCTTGGCCCCTACGGCCACCATCGCCTCGAAAATCGCCTGCGCCTGCATGTCGTAAATCTCGGGGATGGCGATTCCCAGCCGCACGCCGCGCATCCCCAGCATCGGGTTGTATTCGCTAAGCGCCGCGACACGTTCGGCCACTTCGGGCAAAGGCAGCGCCAGCTGTTCGGCCAGATCGCGCATTCCGGCCTTGTCGGAGGGCAGGAATTCATGCAGCGGCGGGTCGAACAGGCGCACGCAGACGCTGCGCCCTTCCATGATGCTGAACAATTCGGCGAAATCCGCGCGCTGCATCGGCAACAGACGATCCAGCACGGCGCGGCGGTCCTTGCTGCTTTCGGCAAAGATCATCTCGCGCATGACACCCAGACGGTCGCCTTCGAAGAACATATGTTCGGTGCGGCACAGCCCGATGCCTTCGGCGGCGAAATTGCGCGCGGTCTGCGCATCGGCTGGCGTGTCGGCATTGGCGCGCACGCCAATATCGCGGAACGTGTCGGCCCATTCCAGCAGGGTCTGGAACGCACCATCGAGCGATGCCTCTAGCATCGGCGGCGCACCGGCCAGCACCTGGCCCGTGGTGCCATCGACGGTGATGATGTCACCGGCGGCAAAGGTCCGCCCGTCGGGGGCTATGACGCGGCCCGATTTGCGGTCGATCAGCAGGTCGGACGCGCCCACGACACAAGGCACGCCAAGGCCGCGCCCGATCACGGCGGCATGGCTGGTGATGCCGCCACGCATCGTCAGCACGGCGGATGCGGCATGCATCCCGCGGATATCCTCGGGCGTGGTTTCGCGGCGGACCAGCACGCAAGCCTCGCCGCGCGCGGCACTGGCCTGCGCCTCGTTCGCGGTCAGCACGATCCGGCCGCTGGCCGCACCCGGGCTGGCGGCAATCCCTGTCACCAGCACATCGCGCGGCGCGCTGGGGTCCACCTGCCGGTGCAGCAATTCGGACAAGGCGACGGGTTCGACGCGCAACACCGCATCCTGCCGCGTGATCACGCCATCTTCGGCCAAAGCTACGGCGATCCGCACAGAGGCCCGCGACGACCGCTGCACCCGCACGGCATCAAGGATATAAAGCTTGCCCGCGTCGATGGTGAATTTCACCTGCATTTCTTCGCGCAGATGCTGGCGGCACAGCGCGCCGCAGTCCAGCAGCTGCGCAAAAGTCTGCGGACAGCGGTCTTGCAAGGATGCGCCACGCGGATCACGGGTCAGATAGAGCGCGCCTTCCGCATCGGTTTTGTCCATCTGCGGCACGTTCTGCGCAACATAGCGGCCGGTGATCCGCGGCGCGCCCGTGGTGCTATCGACGAATTGCACGGTGCCGGTGCCACATTCGCCCTGCCCCAGCCCCAGCGCCATGGCCTGTACCACAAGGCCCAAGCCTGCATCGGCGGGCGCGCCCTTGGCCTGGCGCAACAGCCGCGCAGAGGTGCCATCCCAGGCGCGCGCCATGGACCGCAACACCTCGGCCAGTTGGACGGCGGGGTCTTGCGGGAAAGGCTCATCCGTTTCGGCCTCATAGGCGGCCAGCATCACGCGCAGGGCGCTGGCATCGGCGATATCGGGCAGGTGGAATTCGTCAGGGTCCAGCCGCGCCACATGCACCGCGTAGGATTGCACAAAACGCAGGTACAGCCGCGCCGCCGCCGCCTCGCCCATGGCCTGCGACATGCTGACAAAGCGTGCATCATTCATGCCCACATTCAGGATTGCCGATGGCCCGCCCCAATCGGCGCTCTCGCTCGACGGGCGCACGGACAACAGCGGCTGCGCGCCGAAAGGCACCATCAATGCGGCCATATCAGGCAGGTTGCCAAGGGCTGCATCGCGCACCGCATCAAAGGACAAAGCCACGGTGACAGGCACCGGCATAGCGAGCCGGATCAGCCGTTGCAGGCATTTTGCCCGCCCGCCATGGGCCGCAACCGAGACCGGCGCGGTCGGCGTGATCAGGGTCACGCGGTCTTGTTTGATCTGTTGCTGCACTGCGGCACCGCCCTATTGCGTAGGTGCAGCATAGAACAGGAAATGGCCATGCGTAAAGCCAAGTTGACAGACAAGGTGTCTAGCCTTCGATTTTTGTTATATCAGCGACGGAAAGACAGATTTTCCTGATCCGCGACAAAAGGTTAAGCCGGTTTCGGCGGATCACTTGCCGGTCATCATTGACCTGCACAGCGGTGAAAAATGCATCAATCGGCCCGCGAAGTGCCGCCATAGCAGTCATTGCAGTGCTGAAATCTTCGGCGGCCATCGCGGGCGCGATTTGTGCATCCGCAGCATCAAGCGCGGCAAACAGCGCCTTTTCGGCGTCATCCTCGGCGAATTTCAGGTCCGCGCCATAGGAATATTCGACGCCGTCCTTGTCCTCGGCCTGGGTGAGGATGTTGTTGGCGCGCTTGAACCCCTGAATCAGGTTTTCGCCGTCATCGGTCGCCAGCGTTTCCGCCAAGGCGCGGGCGCGTTTGACGAGCAAGGTCAGGTCGTCGTTGCCCGGCATGGCGATGCAGGCGTCGATGATGTCGTGGCGGATGCCCTGGTCACGCAGGTAGACCTTGAGGCGGTCGTGGAAGAAGGCGAGGAGGTCAGCCAACTTTTCATCAAAGCCAGTCATGCTTTGTTGTGTCACCATCATGGTAAAAGCGACGGCAAAACTGCCCGTGCGTTGGCCCAGCCTGAGCGTCAAACCATTCTCCAACACCAACCGAATAACCCCAAGCGCGGCCCTACGCAGCGCAAAGGGGTCCTTGCTCCCTGTCGGTTTCTCGTCGATCGCCCAGAAGCCTGTCAGCGTGTCGATCTTGTCGGCCAGCGCCACGGCCACCGATACGGGCGCTGTCGGCACCGCATCGGACGGGCCCAGCGGCGAATAATGGTCCTGGCAGGCGGCGGCTACCGCCGGATCCAATCCGGCGGCTCTTGCATAATAAGACCCCATCAGCCCCTGCAATTCGGGGAACTCACCCACCATCGCAGATTGCAGATCAGCCTTGGCGACCTTGGCCGCCTGTTCCGCCAGATCGGGGTCAGCGCCCACATGCGGCGCGATCTCGCGCGCCAAGGCCGCGATCCGCGCGATGCGGTCGGCCTGCGATCCCAGCTTGTTGTGGAAGGTCACATTGGCCAGCCCCGCGCCCATGCCTTCGAGCCCAGCATCCTTGACCCTGCGCAGGTCATTTTCCCAAAAGAATTTCGCATCCGACAGCCGTGCTGCCAGCACCTTTTGGTTGCCCGCCAGAATGGTCGCCCCGTGATCGGCGGTGGCCATGTTCGCCACGGTCACAAAGCGTTCGATCCGGCCTGTCTTGGGGTTGCGGACCGAAAAGAACTTCTGGTGCTCCTTCATCGAGGTTTGCAACACCTCGGGCGGCAGGCCCAGAAACGCATCGTCAATCCGGCCCAACAGGACGACAGGCCATTCGACCAGCCCTGCCACTTCTGCCAACAGCCCGTGATCCTCGACCAGTTCCAGACCCGATGCAAAGGCCTGCTGGGTTGCGTCGTTCCAGATCACCTCGGCGCGTTCATCGGCGCGCAGGATGACATGGGCGCGTTTCAGTTTCGCCTCGTAATCGTCAAAACCGTTCACCGTAAAGGCGTCGGGCGACAGGAAACGGTGGCCCCGCGTGCTGCGCCCTGCGGTGATGCCGTCGATGGTCAGTGGCACGACCTCGGCGCCTGCTTCATCCGACAACAGGCAGATGATCGCCTGCAGCGGGCGCACCCATTTCAGCGCTGCCCGTGCCCCAGCGCATCGACTTGGGCCAGGGGAAATTGCGCACGGTCGCGTCCAGCACTTCGGCGATGATGTCGGCGGCCTTGCGCCCCGGCTTTTCGATCACGGCGAAATAGGTCTGGCCTTTCTTGTCGTCGCGGATTTCCAGCGCCTCGCGGGTGATGCCCGCTCCGCGCAGAAACCCGTCGATGGCTGCATCCGGCGCGCCGACCTTGGGGCCTTTGCGGTCTTCACGCACAGCGCGGCTTTCGCCGGTCAGCCCGTCGATGGCCAGCGTCAGGCGGCGCGGCGTGGCAAAGGCGGCGGCACCGGCATAGGTCAACCCCGCCTCGACCAGTCCATCCGTCACCAGCTTGCGCAGATCATCGGCGGCGCGGGCCTGCATACGGGCCGGAATTTCCTCGGAAAAAAGTTCAATCAGAAGATCAGGCATTATTGCAGGCTTTCGGGGGCTGGGGGGCAGGTGTCAGGGGCGGGATAGCGGTTGAACACGGCTTCGCCGCAGGCGTTGATCTCGTGCCAGATATAGGCGCGCCCGTCAGGGTAAACCGCGACCACGCGGTCGATGCCGTATTGCAGGTTGGCGGTGCCCATATAGGCGCTGGCCAGCCCTTGGCGCAGGTCCGCGCCGATCTGGGGGGCGTCGAAACAGTCAAACCAGCGCGGCGCGATACGCGGTTCAGCAAAGGGCAAGGGCGTCGCCATGGCCAGCGTCGCCGTGTCGATATCAGTGGTCAGGCAGGCGCGATACCGCAGCGGGCTGGATATCGCGTCGATGCCGGTGAAATCCGAAAATGGCAGGATAATCGGATCGCCATCTGCGCCGGTCAGGGTGATGTCGCCTTGGGCGGCAACAACATCTTCGTAATAGGCATAGACCTGCAGGTAATACATGGCCCCACCAAAGACGGCGGCCAACACCAGCATCCCCACGATCAATATGCGTGCCATCAGGCGCTGACCCCCGCAGCTTCGGTCTGCATGAAAGCATCGGCACAGGCCTTGGCCAGCGCGCGCACCCGTCCGATATAGGCCTGCCGTTCGGTGACGGAAATCACGCCGCGCGCATCCAGCAGGTTGAACAGATGGCTGGCCTTGATACACTGGTCATAGGCGGGGTGGGCCATGATGATCTGCATATCTTTCTTGGGGTCATGCGCGGCGGTGGACAGGATGCGGTGGCATTCAGCCTCGGCATCCTTGAAATGCTGCAGCAGCATGTCGGTATCGGCCACGTCGAAATTCCAGCGCGCATATTCCTGTTCGGTCTGGCGAAAGATGTCGCCATAGCGCAGCGCAATAGGCGCGTCAGGATCGTTGAACGGCATATCCATCACATGATCCACGCCCAGCACATACATCGCCAACCGTTCCAGACCATAGGTCAATTCGCCCGACACAGGGCGGCAGTCATGCCCGCCGACCTGCTGGAAATAGGTGAACTGGCTGACTTCCATCCCGTCGCACCAAACCTCCCAGCCCAGACCCCAGGCGCCAAGCGTCGGGCTTTCCCAGTCATCCTCGACAAAGCGGATATCGTGCAGATGCGCGTCGATCCCGATGGCGGCCAGTGACCCCAGATAAAGGTCCTGCAAATCCGGCGGGCTGGGTTTGATCAGCACCTGATATTGGTAATAATGCTGCAACCGGTTGGGGTTTTCACCATAGCGCCCGTCGGTCGGGCGGCGGGACGGTTGCACATAGGCGGCAGCCCAGGGTTTTGACCCCAGCGACCGCAAGGTGGTGCCGGGGTGAAAGGTGCCTGCACCGACTTCCATGTCATAGGGTTGCAGGATCGCACAGCCCTTGGCCGCCCAATAGGACTGAAGCCGCAGGATGATTTCCTGAAAACTGCGCGGTTTGTCGGACATGGGCACCCTCGTTTGCATCTTGGCCGTCACATAGGCCCCGCTGCGGCAAGGGTCAATCAGTTGCGCCAGAACCGGACCGAGATGATGGTCAGCACCACCATCACCTCAAGCCTGCCGATGAACATCGCCATCGCCAAAATCCATTTGGCGGGATCGTTGATACCGGCGAAATTGCCCGCCGGTCCAATCTCTGACCCAAGGCCGGGGCCGATATTGGCAATGGCCGTCGCCGCCCCCGACAGCGAGGTGATGAAATCCAGCCCCGTCAGCCCCAAAAGCACGGTGATGATCCCCAGCAGCGACACGAAGGCCACGAAAAAGGCGATGACCGAATTGATCACATCATCCCCGATGGGGCGGCCTTCAAAGCGGGGGGCAAAGACACCGTGCGGGCTGTGGATCTGGCGGATCTGGCTTTTGATCGCGGCAAACAGGATCTGGTAGCGGAACACCTTGACCGAACAGGCGGTGGACCCCGCACATCCCCCGATCAGTCCGATGAAGAAAAACGCGACCACGGGAAACGTGCCCCATTGCATGTAATCGGCGCTGGCATAGCCGGTGCCCGACATGATCGAGACGATGTTGAACATCGCCTCGCGAAAGGCCAGTTCCGTCCATGCGCCTTCGCGTGCCCAAAGCCAGGCCGTCATCAACATGATGAACAAGGCCAGCAGGCCAAAAAAGGCCCGGACCTGGCTGTCGCGCCACAAGGGTTCGGCCGTACCGGCCAATAGTTGAACATAGCGCACAAAGGGCAATGCCGCGAGGATCATGAACACCACGGCGGTGTAATGGATGCCCGCGTTGAACGCGCCAAAGGAATTGTCGGTCGTCGCCATGCCCCCCGTCGATACGGTGGTCAGCGCGTGGACAAACGCATCAAAAGGGTCCATTCCCAAGGCGGAATAGATCAGCCCGCAGGCCACCGTCAGCACCAGATAGATCACCGAAATCTGGCTTGCGATCTGGCCTGCACGGGGCAGAATTTTTCCCATGGTTTCAAAAGCTTCTGACCGGAAAATCTGCATCCCCCCGACCCGCAATTCGGGCAGGAACACCATCGCCACCACGATAATCCCGATCCCGCCCAGCCATTGCAGCAGCCCGCGCCACAACAGTAAGCCAGCAGGCAAAGTTTCCAGCTGGGTAAAGGTCGTGGCCCCGGTCGTTGTCAGCGCCGACATGGCTTCGAAAAAGGCATCGGTCAGGGATGCCTCGGTCGCGCCCAGAATGAACGGGATCGCCCCGAACAATGGCAAGGTCAGCCAGACCAGCGAGGTCAGCAGGAACGTCTGCCGCAGCGTCAGCCCCGCCGTCACGCCATTGGCGCAGGCCAGCGCCAGCAAGCCCCCCGTCAGGATCGTCACGATCGCGCTTTCGAAAAAGACGAACCAATGCCGATCACCTGCCAGCAGGTCGGCCGCCAGCGGCACCAGCATCGTCACCCCGAGCGAGGCGATCAACAGGCCGATCACATATCCGACAGGGCGCAGATCAAACATGCCGCAGCGTTGGACCGTGCCTGCGCCGCTGTCAAGAACGGCGGCCATTGAAACCCGCAAGGCGCGGGTTAATTGGCACGCATGTTTACACCAAGCTACACCAACGCTGTAACGCGCCTTGCCGCATTCACCCCGCATGCGGGCCGCGATTACGCGGCAATGCGCAACCATGATGACATCGCCCATGTCTCGGCGCTGTCGCCCTATATCCGCCACCGGATCATCACCGAAGCAGATGTGTTGCGCGCCGTGCTGGCCCGCCACAGCCCGCAAGCCGCCGAAAAGTTCGTGCAAGAGGTGTTTTGGCGCACCTATTGGAAAGGCTGGCTGGAACTGCGCCCCACCGTCTGGGCCGATTACCAGCGCGATCTGGCCGCGGCGATGAACCAGATCCAGACACAGGCGGGCCTGCGCGCGCGATGGGAAGCCGCCTGTCTGGGCCAGACCGGCATCGACGGTTTTGACCATTGGGCGCGGCAATTGGCGGATACAGGCTATTTGCACAATCACGCGCGGATGTGGTTTGCCTCGATCTGGATCCACACGTTGCAATTGCCGTGGGTGCTGGGCGCGGATTTCTTTTTGCGGCATCTGCTGGACGGTGATGCAGCGTCAAACACGCTGTCATGGCGCTGGGTCGGGGGCATCCAGACGCTGGGCAAAGCCTATCTGGCGCAGCCCGACAATATCGCCAAATATACGCAGGACCGGTTCCGCCCCGAGGGGCTCGCGCAGGTCGCGGCCGCCCTGCCCTGCCCGCCGCATCCCGACCGCGGACCCTTGCCTGCCAGCGCCACCATCGATCCCGCCAAACGCACCGGATTGATCGTGACCGAGGAGGATTTGTCGCCGGGCTGGTTGCTGGACAGGGTTGCGCCGGTTGCGACCGCCATTGTACAGACCACCGAGTGGCGCAGCCCGTTGCAGGTGGCCCCGATGGTGACCGATTTCGTCGCAGCCGCGATGCGCGATTGTCACGACCGGTTTGCGGACAGGTTGGGCCGCGTCAGCGTGATCAGCCCCGATGCCTTGGCTGACTGGCGCAAGGCCGAAGGATTGGATCAGGTGGTGATGGCCTATTCCCCTGTCGGCCCCACCGCCGATGCGCTGCGTCCTGTCGATGCGCTGCGCGTGCTGCGCGCCTATGATCTGGACGCATGGCCGCATGCCACGCATGGTTTTTTCCGGTTCAAGGATGCAATTCCCAAGCTGTTGGGCCGGATCAAGGGGCTGGCGGTGCTGTGACCGCAGCACGCTGCGGTCGCCTCCGGCGGGGATTGCGTCAAATCGCGCATCGCGCGAATTGACGAGCTCGGAAGATGCGGCAGGCTTGATATCTGGCAGCGCAGTTGGTAAACTAAACAGATCAGTTCATTAAATAGGTGCAAGATGGCGATATCTGTGACGATCAATGGCACAGCGCACAGCGTCGATCTGCCGGATAATGTGCCGCTGCTCTGGGTGTTGCGCGACGCAATCGGGCTGACCGGCACCAAATTCGGCTGTGGTGTCGCCGCCTGTGGGGCCTGCACCGTGCAGATCGACGGCGTAGGCCGTGCGGTCCTGTCAGGTGGCGCTCGCCGATGTCTGGGGCGAGGTCACGACGATCGAAGGGCTGGGCCAGCCCGGCAATCTGGCGGTGATCCAGCAGGCCTGGATCGACCATCAGGTCGCGCAATGCGGGTATTGCCAGTCCGGCCAGATCATGAATGCCGCAGCCTTGCTGGCCGAAACCCCTGCCCCCACGGATGACGATATCGACGCCGCCATGCAGGGCAACCTGTGCCGCTGCGGAACCTATCCGCGCATCCGTGCCGCAATCAAGGACGCGGCGCTGCGTCTGACGGAGGTCTGATCATGGCCAATATCCGCAAAATCGCCCGCCGGACGTTCCTGATCGGGTCCGCCGCTATCGCGGGCGGTGTCGCCTTTGGTGTCTATCAGCTTCGCAAAGATGCGCCGAACCCGCTGGTCGCCGGCGCGGGCGAGGCGGTGCTGACACCTTTTATCCTGCTCAATCAGGACGGCGTGACCGTCATCGCGCCGCGCGCCGAAATGGGCCAAGGTGTGCAGACCACGCTGGCGGCCCTTGTCGCCGAGGAGATGGATGTCGCCTGGGCGGATATCACCGTTCTGCACGGCCCGCCCGCGCAGGCCTATTACAATCAGGCGCTGTTGGGCATTGCCCTGCCGTTTCGTCATTATGCCGACACGGATTTCCGCCACAGCCTGCGGCAGGGGATCGGGCAGATCGGCAAATTGCTGCATCTGCAGGTCACCGGCGGGTCCACATCCATGAAGGACGGGTATGAACGGATGCGCCATGCCGGTGCCAGCGCCCGCGAGGCGCTGAAACTGGCGGCGGCGGCGCAATTGGGCGTTGCGGCCAGCGACCTGCGCACCGCGGACAGCCATGTCATCGCCCCCGACGGGACCCGCATCGCCTATACCGCGCTGGCAGAGGCGGTGCGTGACATTGATCTGCCCGATGTGGAATTGCGGCCCCGGTCGGAATGGAAATACCTTGGCAAATCCATGCCGCGTGTCGATATGCTGGCCAAGGCGACCGGCACGGCGCAATTCGCGGGCGATGTGCAGATTGAGGGCATGCAATTCGCCACCGTGCGGATCAATCCCAAACGCGCGGGCATGGTGTCATATGACGACACTGCGGCGCGCACGATGGACGGGGTCACCGCGGTGATCGATCTTGGCGATGGCATCGCTGTCGTGGCATCGAACACATGGTTGGCCATGCAGGCAGCGCAAGCGGTGGATATCGTCTGGCAAGACGCGGCCTATCCGGCCGAGACGGCGGGCATGATGGCCGCGATTGCCGCGGCCTTTGATCTGGAGCCTAACAGCACCGTGCGCGACGATGGTGATGTGACCGCCGCGATTGAAGGCACTGAAATCGTCGCGGAATATACCGTGCCTTTCCTTGCCCATGCCACGATGGAACCGATGAATGCCACGGCCCTGTTCACCGGCGACAGGTTGGAGATCTGGACAGGCAACCAAGCCCCCGTGATGACACGCGACAAATGCGCAGCAGTCGCGGGGATCGCCCCCGAGGCCGTGACCGTACATACGACACTAATGGGGGGAGGTTTCGGCAGGCGCGCCGAGACGGATTATTCGGTGCAGGCGACCCGCATTGCAGCCGCCCTGCCCGGCACGCCGATCCGCATGACCTGGACCCGCGAAGAGGACATGCGCCACGATTTCTATCGCCCTGCGGCCATGGCACGGTTTCGCGGTGTGGTCGCGGATGGCGCGGCGCAATTGATCGACGGCCAGATCGCGGCCCCTTCGGTATTCCAGCAATCCAGCTTTCGCCAGATGGGGCAGGTCCCCCCCGGCCCCGACCGCGCCCATGTCGAAGGGGCGGCAGACCAGCCCTACGGCGTGCCCAATTTCCGCATCACAGGCCATCTGGCCGATCTGGCCGTGCCGGTCGGGTTCTGGCGGTCGGTGGCGGCGTCATTCAACGGGTTCTTTCTGGATACCTTCATCGACGAAATGGCCCATGCCGCAGGCACCGATCCGTTGCAGTTCCGACTGGCGCTGGCCGAACGCGAACATGCGCCCTCCGCGGGCGTGATCCGTGCTGTGGGCGAGATGTGCGGCTGGACTGGGCGAAACACCCGCCAATATCGGGCGCGGTGTGGCGTTTTGTCATTCCTTCGGGACCGCCACCGCACAGGTGGTCGAGGTCGAGGACACCGGGCGCGGCATCCGCATTAACCATTGCTGGATTGCCTGTGATCCGGGCATCGCCTTGGACCCCGCGATTATCGAGGCGCAGATGGTATCCGGCGCGATCTATGGTCTGTCGGCCGCCATGCAAGAAGAAGTGACATTCACCGACGGCGCCGCCGATCAGGGCAATTTCACCGATTACGATGCGCTGCGGATGCATACGGCGCCACGGTTCGATGTGCGTATTCTGGAAACCAGCGCACATCTGGGCGGCATCGGTGAACCCGGCACACCGCCTGCGATGCCGGCACTTGGCAATGCCCTGTTCGATCTGACAGGCGTGCGCGCGCGGGAATTACCGCTGATCAAGACCTTTGATCTGATCCTTTAGGGGTCAGATCGTCAGCCAATCGCGATAGTCGCTGACCAGCAGGTGGGTGGGGGCGACATCTTCCTCGATCTGCGCAAAGCGGCCGATCGGGTCGCGGAAGATGTTGTCCGTCTCGTCGTCGTTGACGGTGGAAACCTCGCCGATCAACACATCGCCCCCCTCGCCCCAAAAGGCGTGCCAGTCGCCGGGCATCAGTGTCACGCTTTCACCGGGGGCAAGGCGCAGCTTGTCTCCGGGGCCGAAAGGCCGCGTGATCCCGTCGCACATGACCACACCACCAACCGTTTCGTCGAACCCGCCGTCAGGGTCTGACCCGTAAAGTTCCACCACCAGCGTTGCACCGCCACGGTTGATGATATCCTCGGCCTTGATGACATGGGTATGCATCGGCGACAGCTGGTCCTGTTTGGAGATCAACAGCTTTTCCGCATAACACATGCCACCACCGCGCTGCAGATCGGCCAGCCGCCCATTGCGCAGGGTGAACAAGAACAGCCCCATTTGATCGTAACGCCCTGCGCCGTAATCGGTGATATCCCAGCCGCAGCGCGCGTCAATGACAGCGCGCGCGTCGTTGGCGCGGGCCTTGAACTGGTCGGGTGACCAATAGGCCCAAGGCGGCAGCGCAAAACCATGCGACCGGATCATCTGGTCGGCCTCGGCCATGATCGTATTGATGCGCGACCGTTTCATGCAGGCAGGGTCATGCGTCATGATACTTTGCGCAAGGCCCCTGCCGCCCAGTCGCGGCAGGCATCGCCAAAGGCGGTGAACAGCGGGCGCGACACCGGATCGGCATCGGCGTTCCATTCGGGGTGCCATTGCACAGACAGGGTGAAACCGGGCGCATCGGCAATGTAAATCGCCTCTGGCGTCCCATCGGGGGCGTGGCCGTCCACGATCACGCGGGGGCCAGCATGCTTGATCCCCTGGCCGTGTAGCGTGTTGGTCATCACGCTGGGCGCGCCCATCAGCTTGTGAAACACCCCGCCGGGCCGAAAGGTGACAGTATGGCGCAGGGCGAATTTTTCTTCGAGTGACCCATCAGGGGGCATCCGGTGATTGTCGCGCCCCGGCAGATCGCGGATTTCAGGGAACAGCGTGCCGCCCATGGCGACATTGACCTCTTGAAAGCCGCGGCAAATGCCAAGGATCGGCTGGCCGCGCGCCACGCAGGCGCGGATCAGCGGCAGGGTCAGACGGTCGCGGTCACGGTCGAATGTGCCATGGGCGGGGGTTTCTTGTTCGCCGTATTCTTCGGGATGGACGTTGGCGCGCGCGCCGGGGAATACAAAACCGTCACAAATATCCAGCAAGGTATCGATACAGACCAGCCCCGGATGCGAGGGCACGATCAAGGGCTGGCAGCCCGAGACCTCGGCCAGGGCTTGGGCGTTCATCGTGCCGGCGGCATGGGCAGGGTATTCGTCGTTGATCAGATAGCTGTTGCCGATAATTCCGATCACTGGCCGGCGCATGTCATTCTCCTGCAGATTTGACCGAAAGATAGCGGTCACAGACGCAAAGCGAAAGGGATGTCATGCGCACAAGCGGGCATGCGCTGGCGCACATGCCCGTCAATGCAGCATTTGCAGGGTCTGACGCGCGAAAATCGCGCTTAGGCTTCGCCGATCAGGCCCGCCGCCTCGATCCCTGCCATGGCGGCGATGACATCATTGTCGGATGTGTCACCCGTGACGCCGACAGCACCGATCACGCCGCCCTTTTTGTCGCGCAGCAACACACCGCCCGGCACCGGCACGACCTGCCCGCCATAGACGCCGTTGATCGCGGCCATGAAATAGGCCTGGCTTTCCGCCCGCGCCATCTGTGCCTTGCCTGCCATGCCCAGCATGACGGACCCGTAAGCCTTGCCATGGGCGATGCCGAACCGGCCGGGCGATGCGCCGTCTTCACGCTCGAACGCCTTCACATGGCCGCCCGCGTCCAGCACCACGACAGACAGCGGCTTCAGCCCCAGTTCGCGGCCTGTGGCCAGCGCCTTGCGGATGATCGTGCGGGCTTTGGTGATCGAAATATCTGACATTCTCGTCTCCTTGTCAGGCGTTGCCGCCTTAGTGATTGCGTTGCGCTTTTAGTTCCAGACGCCGCCGGTGCAGCACGGGTTCGGTATAGCCGGACGGCTGTTCACGCCCCAAAAACACCAGATCGCAGGCCGCCTGAAAGGCGATGCCACTGAAATCGGGGGCCATCGGGCGATAGGCCGGATCACCCGCATTCTGGTCATCCACCACGCGGGCCATTTTCTGCATCGCCGCCATCACCTGATCGCGGCCAACGACGTCATGGTGCAGCCAATTGGCCAAGGCTTGCGAGGAAATCCGGCAGGTCGCGCGGTCTTCCATCAAGGCCACGTTGTTGATGTCGGGCACTTTGGAACAGCCGACACCCTGATCGATCCAGCGCACCACATAGCCAAGGATACCTTGGGCGTTGTTTTCCACCTCGCGCATTTTCTGCGCCTCGGTCCAGCGCTGGTATTGCGCCAGCGGGATGTCGAGGATCGAGGACACATAGGCCCGCCGCCCGCCTTTGCGCAGACGTGCCTGCACCGCCATCACGTCGATCTTGTGGTAATGCAGCGCGTGCAATGTCGCGGCTGTCGGGCTGGGCACCCAGGCACAATTGGCACCCGATTGCGGATGGCCGATTTTCTGTTCCAGCATCGCGGCCATCAGGTCGGGCATGGCCCACATCCCCTTGCCGATCTGCGCACGGCCAGAAAAGCCGCATTCCAGACCGATATCGACGTTCTGATCCTCGTAGGCGCCGATCCATTGCTTGCGCTTGATGAAATCCTTGCGGCTGAATGGCCCTGCTTCCATTGATGTGTGGATTTCATCGCCGGTGCGGTCCAGAAAACCGGTGTTGATGAATGCGACACGGGATTTCGCGGCACGGATACATTCCTTGAGGTTGACAGTCGTGCGCCGTTCTTCGTCCATGATGCCGATCTTGACGGTGTTTCGCGGCAGGCCCAGCGCGTCTTCGACCGCGGCGAAAATATCGTTGGTAAAGGCGACTTCTTCGGGGCCGTGCATCTTGGGCTTGACCACATAGACAGAGCCAAGCGCGGAATTGCCGCCATCGTGTTTCAGGTCATGCAGCGCGATCAGCGTGGTGATCATCGCATCCATCAGACCTTCGAACACCTCTGCGCCATCCGCATCAAGGATTGCGGGGTTCGTCATCAGATGGCCAACGTTACGAATCCAAAGGAGCGCGCGGCCTTTGAGCGTAACCTTGCCGCCGGTCGCGGTCGTGTATTCACGGTCGGCGGCCAGTTTGCGGGTCATCGTCTTGCCGTTCTTGACCATATCGGCGGTCAGATCGCCTTTCATCAGGCCCAGCCAGTTTTCATAGGCAAGGACCTTGTCCTCGGCATCGACGCAGGCGACGGAATCTTCGCAATCCATGATCGCGGAAACGGCGCTTTCCAGCCGGACGTCAGCCAGCAAGGCCTGATCACGGCTGCCGATGGGGTGGGCGCGGTCAAAGACCAGTTCGACATGCAAACCGTTGTTGACCAGCACCACCGCATCGGGGGCCTTGGGGTTGCCGCGATAGCCCACGAATTTCGCAGGGTCGCGCAGGGGGGCGTCGTCGATCAGCAAGGCACCATCCTGCACATGATAGCGCGCGACATCGGCGTGGCTTTTGCCTTCGATCGGGAAAGCCTCGTCCAGAAACACGCGCACGCGGGCGACGACACGCGCGCCATGGCCACGGTCATAGCCGCCAGCAGGGGGCAGTGTGCCCATCGCATCGGTGCCATAAAACGCGTCATAGAGGCTTCCCCAACGCGCATTCGCGGCATTCAGCGCGAAACGGGCATTGGTGATCGGCACAACCAGCTGCGGCCCGGGAATCGTGGCAATCTCGGGGTCCACATTGGCGGTGTCGATTTCGAAATCATCGCCCTCGGGAACAAGATAGCCGATATCCTTGAGAAAATGTTCATAGGCCACGCGGTCATGCGGTTTGCCACGCTGGGCCACATGCCAAGCGTCGATGGCAGATTGCAGATCGTCACGTTTTTGCAGCAAGGCGCGATTGCGCGGGGTCATCTGAGCAAGCAGCCCCGCAAAACCGGCCCAAAAAGCATCAGGGCTGATGCCGGTTCCTGGCAAGGCGCTTGTGTCGATAAAGCTGGCCAATTCACTGGCGACCTGAAGCCCGTGTTTTGTGACGCGATCTGTCATGGCTGTTCTTCCTTATGTCCTTGGCATGCAGCGGCATACCTTTGCTTCGGGTCACGAATTAGAACACATGTTTCCGATAGGCAACACGGGCGGCAGAATTCAATTGCGCGTCCCGCGACACTTGTCCGAACAATACCGCACGGCATCCCAGACCTTCGCCCATTTCTTGCGCCAGGTGAACGGCCTGCCGCAGGTGGCACAGGTTTTTTGGGGCAGGTCGGATTTCTTGCGCATTTTGGCCATGGCCGCCAGCTAGGTCAGCAAAGGGTGAAATCCACAGGCAATCGACAATATTGCCAGACGCGCGGAACCTTGCTGGTCTAAGGTTGTACAATGCGGCTGGTTTGCAATCTCTAGCAAAAAATCGTAATGTCGTGCAACCGTTACAAAATTCTGGTGTTTGATATTCCATGGAAGAGCGGATCACGCCATTGATAGCAGAACGTGCGCCGTGGCTTTATGCGGACAGACCCGGCACGGCCTATGTCCGGCGGGCGCTCCACACGATGCTGGGATATGAAAAAACGCTCAAGATCGCGCGCAATCTCGAACACGCCGATCCCGCCCAGATCATGCAGGATATGGCAGACCGACTGGCGCTGATGGTGTCCAGCAAGGGATTTGGCCATCTGCCCGTGCATGGCCCCGCGTTGATCGTGGCGAATCATCCCACGGGAATCGCGGATGGGATCATCCTGAACCACCTGATCGCGCGCAGCCGGCCTGACGCCTATTTCTTTGCCAACCGCGATATCCTGCGGGTGTTTCCGCAGATGGACAGCATGATCGCCCCCGTCGAATGGCGCAAACCATTGCGCAGCCATGCGAAGACACGCGAAACCATGGCCTTTGTGCGCCAGGCGACCGAGGCAGGGCGGCTGGGCGTGATCTTTCCATCGGGGCGGCTGGCCAAACGGCGCTGGCTGTCGCTGCATGAACGGCCATGGATGGCCTCGGCGGCGATGCTGGCGCGCAAATTCGACCTGCCGGTGATTCCGGTGAACATTCAGGCCCGCAATTCGGCGCTGTTTTACCTGTTCGACCGCATCCACCCGACGCTGCGCGACATCACCCTGTTCCACGAGACGCTGAACAAGGACCGCCAGCCCTTCGTCGTGACCATGGGCGAGCCGATTTCGGCCTCGGCCATCCCGCGCGACCCCGAGGAAGGCATCGCGCTGCTGCGCGCGGCCACGCTGGCCTTGGGCGGGGAATATGCGCCGGTGGTCAATCTGATCGCCACAACGCGGCCCTGGCTGTCCAAAGGCGCGCCCAGCGCATCTTGAAGCGGGGGCCGCGTTCTTTTAGAGATCGCGCAAAGCTGCGCGGTCCATTAGGGTCGTGCAGACCTGAACCAAGGATGCCCGCGATGCTTGACCTGACCTATGACGCCCCCACCCCCAAAGTGATTTCCGGTGCGACCGGCGATTGGGAACTGGTCATCGGGCTAGAAGTCCATGCACAGGTCGCCACCAACGCCAAACTGTTTTCCGGTGCCTCGACCCTGTTCGGGGCCGAACCCAACAGCAATGTCGCCTTTGTCGATGCTGGCATGCCCGGGATGCTGCCCGTGATCAACGAAGCCTGCGTGGCGCAGGCCGTGCGCACCGGGCTGGGGCTGAAGGCGCAGATCAACCTGACATCGGCCTTTGACCGCAAGAATTACTTTTACCCCGACCTGCCGCAGGGCTATCAGATCAGCCAGCTCTATCATCCCATCGTGGGCGAAGGCGAAGTGCTGGTCGAAATGGGCAATGGCACCGCGCGTCTGGTGCGGATCGAACGCATCCATCTGGAACAGGACGCGGGCAAGTCGATCCATGACATGGACCCCACGATGTCCTTTGTGGATCTCAACCGCACCGGTGTCGCGCTGATGGAAATCGTCAGCCGCCCCGATATTCGCGGGCCAGAGGAGGCGGCGGCCTATGTGCTGAAACTGCGCCAGATCATGCGCTATCTGGGTACCTGCGACGGCAATATGCAAAACGGCAATCTGCGCGCCGATGTGAACGTGTCGGTCTGCCGTCCGGGCGATTACGAACGCTATCAGGCGACACAGGATTTCAGCCACCTTGGCACGCGCTGCGAGATCAAGAACATGAACTCGATGCGGTTCATCCAGATGGCCATTGATTACGAGGCCCGTCGCCAGATTGCCCTGCTTGAGGATGGCAAATCCGTTACGCAGGAGACCCGGCTTTACGATCCGGACCGCAACGAGACACGCTCGATGCGATCCAAGGAAGAGGCGCATGATTACCGCTATTTCCCCGACCCGGACCTTTTGCCTTTGGAAATCGAACAGGATTGGGTCGATGATATTGCCGCCCATTTGCCCGAATTGCCCGATGCGAAAAAGGCGCGATTCATCGCCGATTTCGGCTTGTCGGAATACGATGCATCCGTTCTGACCGCAGAAGAGGAAAACGCCGCGTTTTTCGAAAAGGTCGCCGAAGGCCGCGATGGCAAATTGGCGGCGAATTGGGTGATTAACGAATTGTTTGGCCGTCTGAAAAAAGACGACCGCGATATCGCCGACAGCCCGATTTCCGCGCAGCGGCTGGGCCAGATCATCGGGCTGATCAAATCAGACACGATTTCGGGCAAGATCGCCAAGGATGTGTTCGACATCGCCTATACCCAGAACCGCGACCCCGAAGAAATCGTCGCCACCGAAGGTATGACCCAAGTCACCGACACCGGCGCGATCGAAGCCGCGGTGGATGCGATCATCGCCGCCAACCCCGATCAGGTCGAAAAGGCCAAGGCCAATCCGAAACTGGCGGGCTGGTTCGTGGGTCAGGTGATGAAGGCCACAGGCGGCAAGGCCAATCCGGCCGCCGTCAACCAGATCGTCTCGGCACGGCTTGGTCTTTAGGACGGTTGGACATCGGCGGCAGGCTTGGTATGGTCCAACAGGTCGGTCCAAGGGAAAACGCGATGACATATGAATACAAGGTCGTACCGGCCCCCCTGCGCGGCACCAAGGCCCCCGGCGTCAAGACGAATGAAGATCGCTTTGCCCTGTCGCTGGAAACCGTGATGAATGATCTTGCGGCGGATGGCTGGGAATACCTGCGCGCCGATACCCTGCCCTGCGACCAGCGCGAAGGCTTGATGAGCCGGACAACGGTCTATCAGAACATGCTGGTGTTCCGCCGGACCAAAGTCGCCAACACCGCGCCCAAGATGAAACAGCAACGCGCTATGCCAACCATGACAGCCCCTGCCCCGCAGGTGCCGAAAAAACCCCTCGCATCCGACACGCGCCCTGCACCGGACGTGGCCGGCGGCGACTGATCAGCGCAGATCAATCGCCAGCGCGTGAATCCGTCCCATCAGGTCCGGACCAATGGCTGTGTGGATCGCGCGGTGGCGCGCGATGCGCGACATATCGTCCAATGCGGCGGCCTTGATCACCACCCGCCAATGGCTTTCGCCTGACCCGTCGTCACCCGCATGGCCTGCGTGTTTGTGGCTTTCGTTGATCACGTCGAGCATCTGGGGATCGAGCGTCATCAGTCTTGTGTGAATTTCAGCCTGCAATGCCATTATTTTCCCTCTGCCCTCTTCTCTCTGTCGCTGAGGGGTCTACAGTCTGTCGTCCGAGTCGGAAAGATGAGATGCAAAATGAAAAAAGATGATCCCTTTGGTTTCGATATGTCTGTATCGGGATCCAAGAAAAAGAATCCACGCGGCCGGCGTGGCATGTCGGGGGCATCCGAAACTTCAACGCGGGTCTGCGATCACGACGGCTGCGAACTTGCCGCGCCGTTCCGCGCGCCGAAATCGCCCGATGTGCTGGATGATTATTTCTGGTTCTGTCAGGAACATGTCCGCGAATACAATCTGAAATGGAATTTCTTTGACACTACGTCAGAGGCCGAATTGGCCGCGCTGATGGACAAGGACCGCGTCTGGGACCGGCCGACCAAACCGTTCAAACGCTCGGTCGAGGAACGCGCCTGGGCGCGTCTGGGGGTCGATGACCCGCATCAGGTGCTGGGGGCCAATGCCACCCGCAATCCGGGCCGTGGTGCCGCTGTCGGGCGCAAGCTGCCACCGACCGAACGGCGCGCTATCGACATTCTGGACGCCAAGGACAATTGGTCCAAGCCGCAAATCCGCAAAGCCTATAAATCGCTGATCAAGGTGCTGCACCCCGATATGAATGGCGGCGACCGCAGCCAGGAAGAACAATTGTCCGAGGTCGTCTGGGCCTGGGACCAGATCAAGGTCAGCCGGAACTTTCGCGATACCGACTGATCTTGTGATCCCTGCACCGGCGGGCCGCGCAATGCGGTCAGACGGGGTGGCGCTTGCTGCTGGCTGCGTTATGTTAGCCCGATACCCGATTGCGACATCTTAACGAAAAGGCAAGGCACATGGCCGACGGCACCACAGACATGCACGCGAAACCGACCGAGGATATTTCGGTCAAGGACGTGTTTGGCATCGACAGCGACATGAAGATCAAGGGCTTTGCCGACCGCACCGACCGCGTGCCAGAGATCGACAGCACCTATAAATTCGACCCCGAGACGACGCTCGCGATCCTTGCTGGCTTTGGTTATAACCGGCGGGTGATGATCCAGGGCTATCACGGCACCGGCAAATCGACGCATATCGAACAGGTGGCGGCGCGGTTGAATTGGCCTGCGGTGCGGGTCAACCTTGACAGCCATATCAGCCGGATCGACCTGATCGGCAAAGACGCGATCAAGCTGCGCGACGGCGTACAGGTCACCGAATTCCACGAAGGCATCCTGCCTTGGGCCTTGCGCAACCCCGTCGCCATCGTCTTTGACGAATATGATGCAGGGCGCGCGGATGTGATGTTCGTGATCCAGCGCGTGCTGGAAACCGACGGCAAGCTGACGCTGATGGACCAGAACGAAATCATCACCCCCAACCCCTATTTCCGCCTGTTCGCCACCGCGAATACCGTGGGTCTGGGCGATACGACGGGGCTGTATCACGGCACCCAGCAGATCAACCAGGCGCAGATGGACCGCTGGTCGATGGTGGTGACGCTGAACTATCTGTCACATGACGCCGAGGCCGCGATCGTGCTGTCGAAATCACCGCATTACAACAATGAAAAAGGCCGCCGCACGATCAGCCAGATGGTCACCGTCGCCGACCTGACACGCACGGCCTTCATGAACGGCGATCTGAGCACGGTGATGTCGCCGCGCACAGTGCTGGCCTGGGCGGAAAACGCGCGGATTTTCGGCAATGTGGGCTATGCGTTCCGGCTGTCATTCCTGAACAAATGCGACGAACTGGAACGCCAGACGGTGGCGGAATTCTATCAGCGTTGTTTCGACGAGGAATTGCCGGAAAGTGCGGCGAGCTTGAGCCTGCGATAGCAGGGCAGGCGTAAGGTGGACTAAAGTCCACCTTACGTCATGGTCATTCAGCCGCGTGCGGCTTTGGTCGCATTGGCCCACCAGACGATATCGTCCAGCGTGGCAGTGACCGATGGCATCAGGTGATCGGCAATCGTGTCGATCTCGGCATTGGCCCCCAAAGGATGCACGCCAAAGAAATCACCGCCGCCGATATGCACGGCATTGCGCGTTGGCACCATTTGCAGTTCCACCGCGATATTGCGCAGATGTTCCAGCGCGCGTGTGCCGCCAACCGACCCGTAAGCGATGGCCGACATCGGTTTGCGGTTCCATTCGTTATAGGCCTGATCCAGCGCGTTTTTCAGCGCGCCGGTGATCGAGCGGTTATATTCGGCAACAACAAAGATATAGCCGTCGAATTCACCGATCTTTTGCTGCCATTTCACGGCGCGTGCGTCAGACGATGGCATCCACAAATTGCTGGCCATCTCGTCGAATAGCGGCAGGTCGAAATCGCGCAGATCGACCAGTTCGACATCCATGTCGTCACGGGCCTGCGCCTGTTTCAGCATCCATGCGGCAGGTTTGTCAGCAAAGCGGGTAGCGCGGGTCGATCCGATGATGAGGGCGATCTTTGGTTTCGTGGTCATGTTGTCTCTCCGGACTGGGTATGTGATGGGCCCTACATGCGGCAGGGCACGCTGTCTGGCTACAGGCGCCACGGCGCAGGCCCTGTGCAAAAATACGCAGGGCGTGCAGCACCCCTTGCCCCTGCCCTGATCCGGTGGTTTATCTTTGGCATGCAAAAACCATCCGACAACCCCGCCGATCCGTTCAAAAAGGCCCTGGCCGAGGCGACCAAGGTCATGGCCAACGACCCCGAATTGTCGGTGACCTTTTCGGTCGATCCGTCCGGCCAGACGGCGGACAGCATGCGCCTGCCACAGGTGTCGCGCCGCATGACCCGCGACGAAGTGTTGCTGGCGCGCGGCACGGCCGACAGTTTCGCGCTGCGCCACAGGTTCCATGATGCCGCCACCGCCGCGCGCTATATGCCGCAAGGCCAGATGGCGCGCGATCTTTACGACGCAATGGAAACCGCCCGGATCGAAGCGGTAGGCGCGCAATACATGCCCGGCACCGCCGGCAATATCGACGCCAAGATCGGCAATGACGCGCGGCGCAAAGGTTATGACCAGATCACCCAGGCCGCGGATGCGCCTTTGCCCATCGCTGCGGGCTATCTGATCCGGCATCTGGCGACGGGGCGCGCCCTGCCTGCGGGGGCGGATAATGTCATGCAGCTGTGGCGCGGGTTCATCGAGGATCATTGCGGCGGCACGCTCGAAAACCTCAGCGCCACGCTGAACGACCAGAAAGAATTCGCCCGTTTTGCGCGCCAGTTGATTGCCGATCTGGGCTATGGCGACCAGCTGGGCGATGATCCTGACCAGTTGGACGATGATCAGGATGACGCAGCCGAGGACGGCAGCGATGACCAGACCGAACCCGACAGCACCGGCGACGACGACGGCGATAGCGAGGAGGCCGAAGCCTCCCCCGAACAAAGCCAGCAAAGCCAGCAGGATGCCAAACAGGCGCAGGTCAGCATGGATGACCAGGCCGATGCCGAGATGGGCGACGAGGTCGAGATGCCCGAAGGCGAGGCCCCGATGGACCCGCCCCAGCCGGCCCCCGTGTCCGATGCCGACCCCGATTACAAGGTCGCCTATACCGCCTTTGACGAAGAAATCGGCGCGCAGGATCTGGCCGAACCGGTGGAACTGGACCGCTTGCGCGCCTATCTGGACCAGCAGCTGGACCCGCTGAAAGGGGCGGTGTCGCGGCTGGCCAACAAGCTGCAGCGCCGCTTGCAGGCGCAGCAAAACCGGTCATGGGAATTCGACCGCGAAGAAGGCATTCTGGATGCGGGCCGTCTGGCGCGGGTTGTGGCCTCGCCCACCACACCGCTGAGTTTCAAGGTCGAGAAAGACACCGAATTCCGCGACACGGTGGTGACGCTGCTGTTGGACAATTCCGGTTCCATGCGCGGCCGCCCGATTTCCATTGCCGCGATCTGTGCCGATGTGATGGCGCGCACGCTGGAACGCTGCGACGTAAAGGTCGAAATCCTCGGCTTTACCACCAAGGCCTGGAAAGGCGGCCAAAGCCGCGAGAAATGGCTGGCCGATGGCCGCCCCGCCACCCCCGGCCGTCTGAACGATCTGCGCCATATCATCTATAAATCCGCCGATGCGCCATGGCGGCGGACCCGCCCCAATCTGGGGTTGATGATGAAAGAAGGCTTGCTGAAGGAAAACATCGACGGCGAGGCGCTGGAATGGGCGCACCGCCGGATCACCGCGCGGCAGGAGCAGCGCAAGGTCTTGATGGTGATTTCCGACGGCGCGCCGGTGGATGACAGCACCTTGTCGGTGAACCCGGCCAATTATCTGGAAAAGCATCTGCGCGACGTGATCGCGATGATCGAAAAGCGCCGCGCGGTCGAGCTGATCGCCATCGGGATTGGCCATGATGTGACCCGCTATTACGAACGCGCGGTCACCATCACCGATGTCGAGCAACTGGCAGGGGCCATGACGGAACAGCTGGCCAGCCTGTTCGACAATGATCCGCGCAAAAGGGCGCGCGTCTTGGGGATCCGCAAGGTCGGCTGATCCGGTTTTTCAAACCGGAGGCCTTCGGCGAGAGTATTTTTGGAAAAGAGAAGTGGGGGCGCGATGTTCCAGAGTTTCGAAGCCCAATCCAACCCGGATCAGGGGCCAGCGCGGCTGGATGATCTGCGGGCGCAGATGCTGGCGGCGGGGGTGGATGCCTTTGTGGTGCCGCGCGCCGATGCGCATCAGGGCGAATATGTCGCCGCCCGCGATGCCCGGCTGCGCTGGCTGACGGGGTTTTCCGGCTCGGCGGGGTTTTGCCTCGTCTTGCAGGACCGTGCAGGCGTATTCATCGACGGGCGTTACCGCGTGCAGGTGCTGGCAGAGGTGGCGGCGTTGTTTCACGCCGGTCCATTGGCCCGAGGTGCAACTGGCCGATTGGCTGAAAGAGGCGCGCCCTGCCGGCGGTGTGCTGGGCTATGACGCTTGGCTGCATAGTGTGGACGAGATCGCAAAGCTGCGCGCAGCCCTGCCTGCGTTCGATCTGCGTGCGGTGGACAATCTGGTAGACCGGATCTGGCAAGACCAGCCGGCCCCGCCGGATGCACCTTTTGCCGTGCAGCCGCTGGATTTTGCAGGCGAGGATCATGCTGCCAAGCGCGCGCAGCTGGCACAGGGGTTGGCGGCGGATGCCTGCGTGCTGACCTTGCCTGATTCTATCGCATGGCTGCTGAACATCCGTGGCAGCGATATTCCGCGCAATCCGGTGCCGCAGGGCTTTGCCATTTTGAACCGCAATGGGGCTGTCAGCTTGTTCGCGGGGGCGGGCAAGGCGGACGGGATCGCCGGTCATCTGGGGCCGGATGTCACCCTGCGCGATGTCGCGGATTTCCTACCTGCATTGCAGGGGCTGACCGGCACCGTGCAGATCGACCCCAAGACCTGCCCTGATCTGGTGGCCCGTGCGCTCGCGGGGGCGCAGGTCGTGCATGCGCCCGACCCCTGCATCCTGCCCAAGGCCTGCAAGAATGCGACCGAGATCGCGGGGGCGCGCGCCGCCCATGACCGCGACGCTGTGGCCATGGTGCGGTTTCTGGCCTGGCTCGATACCACAGCCCCCCAAGGCGGGTTGTCCGAGATCGACGTCGTGCGCGCGCTGGAGGGGTTCCGCCGCGAGACCAATGCCCTGCGCGACATCAGTTTCGAGACGATTTGCGGGTCCGGCCCCAATGCCGCCATCGTGCATTACCGCGTGAGCGAGGCGAGCAACCGCCCGCTGGGACAGGACGCCTTGCTGCTGGTGGACAGTGGCGGGCAGTATCAGGACGGCACCACCGATATCACCCGCACGATTGCCATCGGCACACCGACCGCGACGCACCGCACCTGTTACACCCGCGTCTTGCAGGGGATGATCGCGATCAGCCGTATCCGGTTTCCGCGGGGTGTGGGCGGGCAGCATCTGGATGCGCTGGCGCGCGCACCCTTGTGGCTGGCAGGGATGGATTACGACCACGGCACCGGCCACGGGGTCGGCAGTTATCTGAGCGTGCATGAAGGTCCGCAGGGGATTTCGCGCCGGTCCGAGGTGGCATTGCACGAAGGCATGATCCTGTCGAACGAACCGGGCTATTACCGCGCGGGCGATTTCGGCATCCGGATCGAGAACCTGATCGTCACGGTCAAGGCTCCGCCCCAGCAAGGTGCCGACGGGCGCGACATGCTGGCCTTCGAGACGCTGACACAGGTGCCATTCGACCGCCGCCTGATTGATACGGGTCTGTTGACGGATGCAGAACGGGACTGGATTGATCGCTATCATGCCGATACGTTAACACGTGTTGGCCTGCGCGTTGATCAAGCTACATACGAATGGTTGGCCGCTGCTTGCGCGCCCCTCTAAACCACAAACTTGTAACCCGAAATCTTGCCCCGAAGGATCTTTCATGCCTGATCACATTACAATTCGCCCTGCGACGGGCACATGGGTCGTGCGCGCTGGTGGCGCAGTTCTGGGCGAATCCATCCAGGCGCTGGAAATGACAGAAGGCGATTATCCGCCCGTGATTTATTTCCCGCGCGCCGATATCGCCATGGCGTTTCTGGAACCGTCGGACACCACATCGACCTGCCCGCACAAAGGCAGTGCCACCTATTACGGGATCGCCGCGAAAAGCGGGCTGATCGCGGATGCGGTCTGGTCCTATGAAGACCCCAAACCGGCCGTGGCCGCGATCAAGGGCTATCTGGCGTTTTACAAAACCAAGGTCACCGTCGAAGAAGTCTAGGAATGTTCTTCGGCCGCTGTGTCCGACAGCGCGCGGTTCATCGCGCGCAGGGCATCGAGCTGATACAACACGCCCAGCACCATGGGCGTGTCGGAGTCTTTGTCCTCGGACACGATTGGCAAAAACGCCGCGCCGCTGCGGTCGAACAGGGGCATCGCCTGTTCCAGCGTCGCTTTGCGGTCAAGAAAAAAGCCCTGCTGGATTAATGATTTACAGCCATCCTCTGGTGCATCCCGCAGATGGGCTATGACGGGGATCGTGGCCAGCAGATAGGCTTGCGGTCCCGCCGCCAGATGCACGCCGCGCCGTTCCAGCTGGGTCAGGAAAAACGACCGGTCCACCAGCCGTGATGCAAGCGCGGTGGACAAAGACACGGCCACCATGACCGCCAGCCCCGTCTGCCAGTCGCCGGTCAGCTCGAACACGATCAGCGTGGTGGAAATCGGCGCGCCCAGCACGGCGGCGGCCACCGCCCCCATGCCCGCCAGCGCGTAAAGCGATCCTTCGCCGGACACGTTGGGAAAGACCGATGTCGCGATCAGCCCAAAGGCCAGCCCGGTCAGCGCCCCGATCATCAAGGATGGCGAAAATACGCCCCCGCCCATCCGCCCGCCGATGGTGATTGCGACAGCCAGCACCTTGAGCGCGACAAAAACGATCGCCTCGTGCAGCAGCAGCGATCCGGTCAGCGCGGCGGTCGTGGTTTCATAGCCGACCCCGATGATATGCGGAAACCAGATCGCCAGCCCGCCCAGCATGGCCCCCGCCACCGCAGGCCGCAGATAGCGCGGCAGGCGGGTCAGGTTTTGCACGAAATTTGCAAAATCCTCGGCCCAGAAGATGGATTTCATCAGCACCACCGCGACCAGCCCACAGACCAGCCCCAGCAGCAGAAAGGCCGGCAGTTCGACATAAAACGCCAGCGCATTCTGCACAGGCAGCACGAATTCGGCCACATCGCCGAAGACCGTGCGGTTGATGATCGTGCCAGCCACCGATGCGATCACGATAGGCGCAAAGGCATGGACCGCGAAATGGCGCAGCACGACCTCTAGCGCGAACAAGGCACCGGCGATGGGGGCGTTGAAACTGGCCGAAACGGCGGCGGCGACCGCACAGCCCAGCAGGTCGCGCCCGGTGATCCCGTTGGCCTTGATCCAGCGGCACAGGATGGTGGACAGCACTGCGGCCAGATGGACCACTGGGCCTTCGCGCCCGCTGGACCCGCCGGTGGACAAGGTGACCAGCGAGGCGGCAGCGGAAGCCAGCCCGCGCCGCACCTCGACCCGCCCGCGCGACAGGGCCGCGCCTTCGATGACATCCGCGACCGAGCGCACACGGCCATCATCGGTGAAACGGTGCAGGATCACCCCAACGATCAGCCCGCCGCAGATCGGCACGACCAGCACATGATACCATGCCAGACTGGCCGCCAGGGTATGCAACATCAGTACGTCATGGGTGCCATAGACGGCGGATTGGATCACTGAAATCCCCAGCCGGAACAGCACCGCTGCCCCCCCTGCCGCGATACCGATGGCCAATGCGATGAACCAGAACTGGATCTGGGTCGGCCCATGGGTTTTCATCACCTGCAGCGCGTCAATTCCGGCGCGCCGCAGATGGGCGGCACCTTTTTGCAGGGTCGATCTGACTGCTGCGCGCATCCGTCTCCGCCGTGATTGCACTCTGCCCGCCGACCGGACGTGAGGGTTGGTGCTTTGATAACGGGACCGTGAGGCAGGTCCAAGCCCTGTTATCGACGCGCGCCTGCCGTTTAGGCCCTGATCAGCGCCTTGGCGGCTTCGCGCGCGGCATCTGTCACCGTGTCGCCCGACAGCATCCGCGCGATTTCGTCGATGCGTGCGGCGGCGTCCAGCCGCACGACGGTGGACAGGGTCGCATCGGCGCGCTGGTGTTTTTCGACCCGCCAGTGATGTCCGCCCAAGGCCGCGACCTGCGGCGAATGGGTCACGACCAGCACCTGCCCGCCCTGCGCCAGTTCCGCCAGCCGCCGCCCCACAGCATCCGCCGTCGCGCCGCCGACACCACGGTCGATTTCATCAAAGATCATGGTCAACCCGTCGGCCTCTTGGGTCAGGCAGACCTTGAGCGCCAGCAAAAACCGGCTGAGCTCGCCCCCAGAGGCGATCTTGTTGATCGGGCCAGTCGGCGCGCCGGGGTTGGTGGCGACGGTAAAGGCGACGGCATCGCCACCATCGGGGCCGGGGTCGGCCTCGGTGATTTCGGTCGTGAATACGGCGCGTTCCATTCTCAGCGGGGCCAGTTCTGCCGCCATCGCAAGGTCGAGCTTGCGCGCCGCCCCCTGCCGTTTGGCGCGCAGATTGGCCGCTGCGGTATCATAGGCGGCCTGCGCGGCCTGCACCTGCGCGGCCAGCGCCTGCAGATCGCCGGTTGATCCATCCAAGACCGCCAGCCGCCCCCGCAAATCATCGGCAAACCCGCGCAGATCATCGGGCAGCACGTCATGTTTGCGCGCCAGTCCACGGATGGCGAACAGCCGTTCTTCGGCCTGTTCCAGCGCGAAAGGATCGAATGTCAGCGCGTCCAGACAGGTTTCAATGGCGCGTTGGGCATCGTCCAGCGACAACATCATCGCCTCGATCGCCGTCAGGGCGGGGTCAAGCTGGCCTTCGGCCTTGTCGGCGGCGCCTTGCAGCCAGCGGGACGCATCGTTGATCAGCCCTTCGGCGCCTTGCAGGCCCAAGGCGTCATGCGCGCGGGCGATGTCGGTGCGGATTTTCTCGGCAGATTGCATCAGGCGGCGCTGCGCATCCAATGTGGCCTCTTCACCCGCCTCGGGAGACAGCGCGTCAAGCTCGGCCACGGCATGGCGCAGATAATCTTCCTCGGCGCGGGTTTCAGCGACCTTGGCTTCGGCGGCGACCAGCGCCTTGCGCGCGGCGGACAGCGCACGCCATGCGGCCTGCGTCGCGGCCAGTTCACCGTCGGCCCCGGCAAAAGCATCCAGCATCTGGCGGTGACCACGCGGGTTCAGCAGGCCGCGATCATCATGCTGTCCATGCAGTTCGACCAATGTATCCGACAGCGCGCGCAGCACATCTCCACTGACACGGCGGTCATTGACCCAAGCGGTCTTGCGCCCGTCGCGGGTGTTGATGCGGCGTAGGATCAGCTCATCCTCGACCTCCAGCCCCGCATCCAGCAGGATCGCGCGGGCCGGATGATCGGGGGACAGGTCGAACCATGCCGTAACCTCGCCCTGTTCGGCGCCTTGGCGGACCAGTTCAGCACGCCCGCGCCAGCCCAGCACGAACCCCAGCGAATCGAGCAGGATGGATTTGCCTGCACCGGTTTCGCCTGTCAGCACGTTTAGGCCGGGCTGGAACGATAATTCCAGCCGGTCGATGATCAGCATGTCCCTGATGTCTAAGCCGCGCAGCATGTCGCACCCCGAAGGGCGGGAAAACCCCCGCCGTGGTTAAAGCCACTCACCCCGGATCACCTGCCGATAAATCGACGCCAGCCAGTTGTCGCCCGCCGCCTCGGCCACCAGACCGCGCCCTGTCAGCAAGGCGTAACTGGCCGCGTACCAGTCACTGGATTGGTAATTATAGCCCAGGATCGCGCCTGCGGTCTGCGCCTCGTCGGTCAAGCCCAGCGACAGATACGCCTCGACCAGACGGTGCAGCGCCTCTGGCGTATGGGTCGTGGTCTGAAAATCCTCGACCACGGTGCGGAACCGGTTGGCGGCAGCGGCATAATTGGCGCGCTTGAGGTAATAGCGCCCGACTTCCATTTCCTTGGCGGCCAGCTGGTCAAAGGCCAGATCGAATTTGCCGACGGAGGCGGCGGCATATTCGCTGTCGGGGTAGGTTTCGATCACGCGGCGCAGCGATTGAAGCGCCTCAAGGGTCAGGCCCTGATCGCGGCCGATATCGGAAATCTGGTCGTAATAGGACAGGGCCAAAAGATAGGCGGCATAGGGCGCATCCTGTTCGGCGGGATAGAAATCGACGAACCGCTGGGCCGCAGCGCGGCTGTTGGGATAATCGCCGTCGCGGTGATAGGCAAATGCCTGCATGATCAACGCGCGCTGCGCGAATTCGGAATAGGGATAGAGGCGTTCAATCTCGCCAAAGGTAGAGGCCGCGTCATCGGCATTGCCGGCCTCGATCTGACGTTCGCCCAGTTCGAATATCTGCTGCGCGCTCAGGTCTTCCAGCGGGACATTGCCGCCTACGCCACTGCAAGCCACCAGCAACATCAGGGCGGCAACCGCGCCCAGAACGCGTTTGTTTTTCATGTTGCTTGTCACGTCTGCTGTCCTCTTGCCTGACTGCCACCGCAAAGCAAGCGGCGCTTTGTGGTCCTGCAACGGTCTAGCATACAAAATTCGGGGGCAAAATGCCTTTTGATCTGGCGGCGATCAACAGCGCGATAGCGGATGTCAGGCGACCGCGACCAGATCGGCCTGGCTGACGCCGACACCGGGCAGACGGGCCGCGATGTTGCTGTCGCAACGCACCATCCGCCAGGCATCAGGCTGTGCGAAAAGCGCGCGCAGCAACAGGTTGGTCATCGCATGCCCCGCACGTGATCCGGTATAGCGCCCCAGAATGGGCGCACCGGCGGTGTAAAGATCACCCAGGGCATCCAGCATCTTGTGGCGCACAGCCTCGTCCGTGTGGCGCAGACCGCCCGGTGTCAGGATCTTGTCGCCATCCACCACAACCGCATTGTCGATGGTCCCGCCAAGCGCCAGACCCTGCGCGCGCATCGCGTCCACGTCAGCAGACCGGCAGAATGTCCGGCTGTCGCATAATTCGCGCACGAAGGCCCCGTTTGCCATGTTCAGCGTCTTGTGCTGCCGGCCAATCGCCGCATCGGTGAAATCAATCGCAAAATCGATCTGCAAGGTGGTCGCGGGGCTGAGCATGGCGGTCGCGGCCCCTTGGGTCACCGTCACATCGCGCAGGATTTCGATGGCCTGCAGGGGGGCTGTGTCGGTCTGCAGACCGGTCGCCACGATCCCGCGCACAAAGGCCGCGGCGCTGCCGTCAAGAATCGGCACTTCGGCGGCGTCGATGTCGATCAGCGCGTTATGCACACCACAGCCCGCCAGTGCGGCCATCAAATGTTCGATGGTCGAAACGGACACGCCATCGGCATTGGCCAGACGCGTGTTCAGCGGCGAGACGATCACGTTTTGCCACAAAGCGGCGATCACCGGCATCCCCGCAAGATCCACACGACGAAACGCAATCCCCGCACCCGCAGGTGCCGGGCGCAGGACAACCCGCACGGGAACGCCCGTATGCAGGCCGACACCTTCGAATACGATGGGAGATTTGACGCTGTTTTGCACGAAGCGGGACCAAACTTTAAGGAAAGAGGTGTTCCAACTTTGGTACGATGCAGGTGCAGCATGCTCAACTCACTCTTTGCGACGGACTGAAACATGATGTTTCAAACCCGTTAACAAGGCGCAAGCCATTGATAAAAATGAAAAAGGCCGCATCGCTGCGGCCCTTTATCAGTCGTGTCACGCCCGTGGATACCCACGGGGCACGTGATCAGTTCGCCTGACGGCGCAGGAAGGCGGGAATTTCGATTCGATCCTGATCGTCTTCGGCCTCTTGTTCGGGGCGCAGGGCGGTGACCTGCGGCTGCGTGCGCGCGGGCTGTTGTGCAGCTGATGCGTCGGCCTGCGCGCCGGTCATGCGGTTGATCAACGAGTTGATCCCGAAACGCGGCTTTTCTGCTTCGGCCGCCCGTGGCGCGGGGCGCTGTTGCTGATCCGCAGGCTTTGGCACGCGGTTGACGGCGGCCTGCAGACGGGCCAGCGCCTCTGGCGAAGGGGTGCCGGGGGCCGGTGCGCGGGGTGCTACGAATGTATCGGCATCCGACAATGTCGGTTCGGGGCGCGGCGTATAGGCTGGCGGCGGCAGATCATCGGCGCGGGCCTGCGATGTCGGTGCTTCGTGGCGGGGTGCCATAACGGGGGCGAGATCGGTCTCCAGATCCTCGAACAGGCTGGGCTCTAGACGCGCGTCGGCTTGGGCGGCAACAGGCGCGGGGGCTGCGGCGACCGCTGCAGGGGCCTGATGGGCCTGCGGCAATGGCGCGGACATCGACCGGCGCGGGGTTGCATCCTCGGCGCGCTTGACCTTGGCGTCGATGCCGGTGGCGACGACCGACACACGCATCCGGCCTTCCATGCTGGTGTCCAGCGTGGACCCGACGATGATATTCGCCTCTGGATCGACCTTTTCGCGGATCTTGTTGGCGGCCTCGTCCAGTTCGAACAGGGTCAGGTCGTAACCGCCGGTGATGTTGATCAACACGCCGCGCGCACCTTCGAGGCTGATTTCGTCCAGCAGCGGGTTGGCGATGGCCTTTTCGGCGGCCTGAATGGCGCGGTTTTCGCCTTCGGCCTCGCCGGTGCCCATCATGGCCTTGCCCATCTCGTCCATCACGGCGCGCACGTCCGCAAAGTCGAGGTTGATCAGGCCCGGACGGACCATCAGGTCAGTCACACCCTTGACGCCCTGATACAGCACGTCGTCGGCCAAAGCGAAAGCTTCGGTAAAGGTGGTCTTTTCATTGGCCAGACGGAACAGGTTCTGGTTGGGAATGATGATCAGCGTATCGACGACCTTTTGCAGGGCTTCGATGCCTTCATCGGCCTGACGCATCCGCTTGCCGCCTTCGAACTGGAACGGCTTGGTCACGACGCCGACGGTCAGCACACCCAATTCACGCGCGGCCTGCGCGATGATCGGGGCCGCACCGGTGCCGGTGCCGCCGCCCATGCCGGCGGTGATGAAACACATATGCGCGCCGGCCAGATGATCGACGATCTGTTCGATGCTTTCCTCGGCCGCAGCCGCCCCGACGCTGGCGCGCGCACCGGCACCCAGACCTTCGGTCACTTTCAGACCCATCTGGATTTTCGACGTCGCGCGCGATTGCTGCAACGCCTGCGCATCGGTGTTGGCCACCACGAATTCAACGCCGTCGAGTTGCTTTTCGATCATGTTGTTGACCGCATTGCCACCAGCGCCGCCCACGCCAAAAACGGTGATGCGCGGCTTCAGTTCATCGTGCCCGGGAAGGGAAAGGTTCAGTGTCATAACTCTGTCCGCCTGTTTTTGTTTCAGCCCGTCCCACCGGGCGACTGCTGCCTATTACCCCCCAGCATAGCCCTATGGTGCCGAAAGGTCACGGAAAAAACACAAATGAGGCACCAAATCTTGACGGATATTTCACCTTTTCCGCTGAATATCGTCCGATCGGCAAGATGTTGCGCATCACCAGTTGTCTTTGAACCATTTTACCGCCCGTTTCAGCGACCGCGCCGGATACCGGTCTGCGGGAATCTCGAAATCCCACCATTCGTCCTGCGGGTTTGCGGCAAACAGCGACAGCCCCACTGCCCCCGAAAAGGCGGGGCCGATGGCGGCCTGCGGCAGGCCCTGCACCCGCAAGGGGCGGCCCAGACGGACCTGCTGGCCCAGGATCTTGCTGGCCAGACCGTCCAGACCGGGGATCTGGCTGCACCCGCCTGTCAGCACGATCTGCTGGCTTGGCAGATGTTCGAACCCCGCCGCATCCAGACGCAGGCGGACTTCTTCCAATATTTCCTCGACCCTTGGGCGCATGATGCCGATCAGTTCGGCACGGCTGACAGTGCGCCGGTCGCGTTCCCAATCACCGGTATCGCCGCCGATCTCGATCATTTCGCGGTCGTCCATACCGGTGGCCACGACACCGCCATAGAATGTCTTGATCCGTTCGGCAGTTGCGGCAGGGATCTGCAACCCCATTGATATGTCAGAGGTGACGTTATCACCGCCCATGCGCACCGAATCCGCATAGATCATGTGCTTTTTCATAAAGACCGAAATGCCGGTGGACCCGCCGCCCAGATCGACACAGGCGGCGCCCAGTTCCTGTTCGTCTTCGACCAGCGTGGACATGCCCGACACATAGGCCGAGGATGCCAGCCCCGCGAGTTCCAGATCGCAGCGTTTGATGCAGTAAAAGATATTCTGAACCGCAGCCGCATCGACCGTCAGCATATGCATATCGGTGGTCAGCTTGTTGCCGATCTGCCCGCGCGGATCAGCCAGACCAGTGCGGTTATCCAGCGCGAAATTCACCGGCTGGGCATGCAGCACTTCGCGGTCGGTGCCGTAATCAGGCACATCGCAATTGGCCATGACCTGGCTGATATCCTGTTCGGTGACAGTACCGCCCGAGACGTCCAATTCACCCGCCAGACCATAGGACCGAGGCCGCGCGCCGGACAGGCAGGCGATGACGTGATCGACGCGGACATTGGCCATTTTCTGCGCCGCCTGCACCGCCGTGCGGATCGCGCGTTCGGTTTCCTGCATCGCGTCGATCTCGCCGTAGCGCACGCCGCGCGACCGTGTCGTCGCAGCCCCGATCACCCGAAACTGTGATTGTCCCGCCATCGACCCCACACCATCGACAGAACGGACCCGTTCCGGCCCATCGAACCGCAGCACAAGGCAGGCGATTTTCGATGTGCCGACATCCAGCACCGCCACCACCCCGCGCTGCATCGCGGCCTTACGCATTTGCCGCATCGCCCTTTGACTGTCGTAAAGATCGCCCATCAATTGCCCGTCCCATTTGGTGTTGTCACGCGGCGCAAAGCGGCCGCTGCATCTTCGTTCATGCGCAGGGTCGGACGGTCGGCATTGCGCATATCTACAATGGTCACGTCCCGTTCGAGCATGTCCTGCGCCAGATCAAGCGCGATCACGCGGTCAAAAGCCGCCACCGGCCCGTCGCTTGGCAGCAATATCCGCTGGTTACGATCCAGCACGATATCCCAGCGCCGTTCGCCCATCCACACCAGCCCGCGCACGCGGTCGCGCAGCGGCCCGGCGCGGGCATAAAGATCAAGCGCTTCTTGAATATGTCTTTCGGCCCCGTCGCCGGCGATCAGCGGCAGATCGGGCCGGTTGCCGCGTGTGGCAAGCGTGCCGGATTGCACGCCTTCGGCATCGATCAGGCGCAGCACAGGCCCGTCGCGCCACAAAGCCACCGGATCACGCGGCGTCACCGCGACCTGCAACACACCCCCCGGCCCGACCCGCACGCTGGCAGAGCGCACAGCGTCCAGCGTTTCTATCCGGGCGCGGATCGCCAGCAGGTCCAGATCGAACGAGGATTGCGGGTAATCCTTGGGCAAAAGTGCGGTGACAGCAGGCAGGATCGCATCATCCGCACCGGTCACAGTCATCGATTTCACCATGAATTGCGGGCGTTCCTGAAAACCGCGGACCGCCTGTGCGATCTGCGCTTCCAGCATGGCGCGGTTCTCGGGCTTGGCAAACCATGCCCCCGCGATCATCGAGACCAGCAGCACCGGCAGGCCGATCCGCATCGCCGCGCGCACACCCGGTGTCAGCATCAGCCGCTGATAGCGATAGCCCCATTTCGTGGGGGCAGGATCATGTGGCACATCGGCCATGGCGCGGCGGCGGATCAACGATCGCATGATGCATCCTCGACCAGCCAGCGGCAGAGTTCGGGAAAGCTGATCCCGACCTTGGCCGCCTGTTCGGGGGCCAGCGACGTGGGGGTCATGCCGGGCTGGGTGTTGGTTTCCAGCAGGATCAACCCGTCAAGGCCACGGCTTTCATCCCAGCGAAAATCGGTGCGGCTGATCCCGCGACAACCCAAGGCGCGGTGGGCACGCAGGGCGTAATCCATGCAGGCGTCGAAAATCTGCATGGGAATATCCGCAGGCACCACATGGCGCGACCCGCCAGGGGCATATTTGGCGTGATAATCATACCAGCCATCTGTGATGATATCGGTGACGGTCAGCGCGCGGTCGCCCATCACGGTCACCGTCAATTCGCGCCCCGGCGCATAGGTTTCCACCATCACCCGCGCAGGCATGTCATCCGACAATTGCGGCGGGCCATTGGCGGCATCCTGCACGATATAGATCCCGACGCTGGAGCCTTCGTTATAGGGTTTGACCACATAGGGCGGCGGCATCACATGGCGCGCGCGCACGTCATCGGCATCGGCCAGAATACTGTCCACCACAGGCAGGCCGACCGCGCGGTAAATATCCTTGGTGCGTTCCTTGTCCAGCGTCAGCGCGGAGGCCAGGATCCCCGAATGGGTATAGGGAATGCGCAACCATTCCAGCAGGCCTTGCACAGCGCCATCTTCGCCCCAGCGACCATGCAGCGCGTTGAACACGGCATCGGGCGCGATCTGGGTCAAACGCGTGGCAAGGTCGGGGCCGGCATCGACCTCGATCACGTCACATTCTGCTGCCCGCAAAGCCGCTGCACATTCACGGCCAGAGCTGAGCGATACCTCGCGTTCAGCCGATGGACCGCCCATCAGAACAACAACTTTCGGGTTTGCCCTGCTCGACATACCCACCGCCTTTTGCGCGGGCCGTTTGCGGCCCGTCATTGGTTTTGCCCCTGTGCGGGGCGCCGGTCTTTGCGACCATTAATCCGCGTGCCGCAAACCGACCCGCATAATTTCCCATTCTAGCGTGATCCCTTGGGAATCGTAAACCTTTTTCCGCACCAGCTCGCCCAGATCTTCCAGATCGGCGGCACTTGCCCCGCCCGCATTGGTCAGAAAGTTGGGGTGTTTGACGTTCATCACCGCCCCGCCCAGCGTGGCACCGCGCAGACCGGCGGCGTCGATCACGGCCCAAGCCTTCAGGTCATGGGTATCATCGGCGCGACCGGTCGAGGAAAACCCCGCCGGATTGCGAAAGGTGGACCCTGCCGTGCGGTCCTTGGTCGGTTGGGTCGCGTCACGTTTGGCCAGCTGGTCGTCCATCCGCGCGGCAAGCGTTGCGGCATCCCCTGCGGGGGGCGCAAAGGTCGCGGCCAGAATGATCGCACCATCAGGCAAGCTGCTTTGCCGGTAGCCCAAATGCAGATCGGCAGCAGGCAGGTCATGCAGGCTGCCATCGCGCAGAACCACGCGGACCGATGTCAGGACATCGGCCACATAAGACCCGTAGCAGCCAGCATTCATCCGCACAGCCCCGCCGATACTGCCGGGGATGGTGCGCAGGAATGTCAGGTCCAGCCCCGCATCCGCCGCGCGGCGCGCGACATGGCTGTCCAGCGCCGCCGCCCCCGCCGTAACGCTGCCACCGTCGATGGTGATACTATTGAACCCCCGCCCCAGCCGCACCACAACGCCAGGTATCCCGCCATCGCGCACGATCAGATTGCTGCCGACCCCCATCGGAAACACCGGCACGGATGGGTCGAGTGCCGCCAGAAACGCCGCCAGATCCTCCGCATCGGCAGGCTGGAACAGCATTTCTGCCGGACCGCCGACGCGCATCCATGTCAGATCCGCCAGCGGCCGGTCTGCCGTCAATGTGCCGCGCACGGGGGGAAGGTTCTGCATCACCGGGTCTATCCTTGTCGGGGGTCTTTTGCGCAAGACCGGCCCGAAATGTAAAGATCAACGTAACCTGCGGTCATCACGGTTGCGCAGCAATTTGCCCAAAAGCGCCCCTGCCCCGCCGCCCAAGCCCGCAGGCACGACCCCCAACAGCAAGATTGCCATTGCCTGCACGGGGTCGATCCCAAAGGGTTTGGCCGTCGCGTAAAGCAGGATCACCGCAACTGCACCCACCACCGCCAAAACCGACAGGACAGGCCCGAATTTCCCCGCCCGCGCCAACCGGACCTGCACGACAAAAGGCACCAAGGCGCAAAATGTCATGCCCGCGATGATCCAGAATCCCCCCATCAGCGCATCCGCCCTGCCAGAACAGGCACGCAGGGGGCGATCCGGCGGTGGGTCATGGATCAGCCTTGCAGCCTTGCGGGCAAGCCATTGGCCCAGGTGCTGATCGTGCCTGCGCCAAGGCAGACGACCATATCACCCGGTTTGGCCTGTTCGCGGACCAGACGTTCCAGATCATCCTCGGAATTGACGATCCGCGCATGACGATGGCCATGCCGGATCAGGCCAGCGACAAGATCGGCGTGGCTGGCACCGGCAATCGGGTCTTCGCCTGCGGCATAGACTTCGGAGATACCGACAACATCGGCATCGTTGAAACAGGCGCAGAATTCGTCGAAATGATGCGACAACCGGCTGAACCGGTGTGGTTGATGCACCGCGATCACGCGGCCCGTGGTGGCCTGACGGGCCGCCCGCAGCACGGCGGCGATTTCCACCGGATGATGGCCGTAATCGTCAATGATGGTGACACCGTTCACTTCACCCACCTTGGTGAAACGCCGGTTCACGCCGCCGAAACCGGCCAAGGCCGCGCGGATTTCATCCTTTTTCAGCCCCAGATGCCGCGCCACGGCAACAGCGGCCAGCGCATTGGACACGTTGTGATCGCCCGGCATCGGCAGGCTGCACCCTGCGATCACCTGATCTTCGGATTGCAGGGCCACGTCGAAATGCGCCACACCGGCCTTGTAGGTCAGGTTGATCGCGCGCACATCGGCCTGCGCGTTGAAACCGAATGTCACGACACGGCGGTCGGTGATGCGGCCGACAAGCGCCTGCACCTCGGGGTGGTCGGTGCAACAGACGGCCAATCCGTAAAACGGGATATTCGACACGAAATCGTAAAACCCTTTGCGCAGGTTTTCGATGCTGCCCCAATGTTCCATATGTTCGGGGTCGATATTGGTGACAATGGCAATCGTTGCAGGCAGGCGATTGAAGGTGCCGTCGCTTTCGTCGGCCTCGACCACCATCCATTCGCCCTGCCCCATCCGCGCGTTGGACCCGTAAGCATGGATGATCCCGCCGTTGATAACCGTGGGGTCAATGCCACCTTCGTCCAGCAGGGCGGCAACCATCGTGGTCGTCGTCGTCTTGCCATGCGTGCCGGCGACAGCGACGTTGGATTTCAGGCGCATCAGTTCGGCCAGCATTTCCGCGCGGCGCACCACCGGCAGACCCGTGGCGCGCGCGGCGTCAAGTTCGGGATTGCCGGTCTTGATCGCAGAGGAGATCACGACAACCTCGGCCCCTGCCAAATTTTCGGCGCGCTGGCCTTCAAAGATCACCGCCCCCAGTGATTTGAGCCTGTCGGTGATCTTGGTCGCCTTCAGGTCGGACCCTTGCACGCGGTAGCCGTGGTTCAGCAACACCTCGGCGATGCCGGACATGCCGATGCCGCCGATGCCGACGAAATGGATCGGGCCCACATCAAGGGGCAGTTTGGTTGCTGCGTTCATTACCGGGGTTCCATCCATCATCTTTTGCGCGCCTCTGCCAGATTTTCAACCAATTGCACAAGCCGGTCGGTCGCGTCCGGCACGCTACAGGCCACCGCTTTGCGCGCCATATCGGCGGCCATCGCGTCATCCGACAACAGGTTTTGCAACGCCATCGTCAGGTTCGGCGCATCAAACTGCGCCTCGGTCATCAGCAGTGCCGCCCCTGCATCAACCAATTGCCGCGCATTGGCGGTTTGTTCATCGCGCAGGGCAGCGGCAAACGGCACCCAGATCGCGGGCCGCCCGATCACGCTGACATCCGCCACCGTGGACGCGCCAGAACGCGAGATGACCAATTGCGCCTCGCTCATCCGGGCGGGGATATCGGTGAAAAAGCTCTGCACATCGGCGGAAATCCCGGCCTCGGCGTAAAAGCGGGCGACGCGGTCCATATCCTCGGCCCGTGCCTGGTGGCTGACGCGGATATTGGCGCGCAAATGGTCCGGCAAGGCGGCGATCGCGGCAGGCACGACATCGGACATGATCCGCGCGCCCTGCGACCCGCCCAGCACCAACAGCGCCATCGGGTAATCCCCCGGCGCGATATAGGGCGCACCCGCGCGGTCCAGCACCGATGCGCGGACCGGATTGCCAGTGTGGATGCCGGTCACACCCGCAGGCAGGTCAGTCGGCCATGTCCCGCAAGCGACCTGATCGACGCGCCGCGCGAACAATTGATTGACACGCCCCAGTACGCCGTTTTGTTCATGGATCATGCGCGGCACGCGCAAGGCCCAGGCGGCTGTCATCGCCGGAATGGCGGGATAGCCACCAAAGCCCACGACAACCGCAGGCCGGTCGCGCAACATCCGCCATTTCGCCGCCACGATACCAGCGGCAATGCGCAACGGCACCGCGAGTTTTTGCGCCAGACCACCACGGGCGAAAGTCGCACTACCGACGGTGCTGACCTCGACGGCCTCGGGAAAGCCGCCCGTATACCGCGCGCCGCGCGCATCGGTGGACAGTTTCACGCGCCAGCCACGCGCCAGCATCGCCTCGGCCAGCGCCTGCGCAGGGAACATATGCCCGCCGGTGCCACCGGCTGCGATGATCAACAGCGGCGCGGTCATCGGTTGGCCCGACGCATCAGGATATCGCCCATCTCGCCTTGCGGGCGCGACCGAGTGAAGGCCAGCAACATGCCGATGGCGATGCCGCCCGCGATCAGCGACGATCCGCCATAAGACACGAAAGGCAGGGTCATCCCCTTGGCGGGCAGCAGGCGCACGGCGACGCCCATATTGATCATCGCCTGCGCGCCAAAGATGCAGGCAAGCCCGGTTCCCGCCAGCCGGATGAACGGATCGCGTTCCTTCATCAGGCGCAACAGCGACCCCACCACGATGGTGGCATAAAGCGCGATGATGACGACCACGCAGACCAGCCCGTATTCCTCGGCGGCGACAGCGATGATGAAATCGGTATGCGCATCGGGCAGTGACCATTTCACCTGCCCCTCGCCCACGCCGACACCGAAAAACCCGCCTTCGCGGATCGCATTGGTGGCAAAACCCAACTGCGTCGTCGGGTCCACGTCAGGCGACAGAAAGCCGTCGATCCGGCGGGCGAAATGTTCGGAATTGGCATAAAACAGCGTGCCTGCGAAAAACACCGCCACGGCGAGGATGATCAGCAGGGTCATCGGCGCGCCTGCCACGAAATACATCACACCCCATGCAAACATGATCAGCGCCGCCTGACCGAAATCAGGCTGGAACGCCAGCAGCAGGGCGACCATCATGGTCAGGACAAAGGAATAAAGCTTGCCCGGCGGGCCGCCCAAATGGGTCGATGCGGCCAACAGCCATGCGGTCATGACGATGAAACCGGGCTTGAGAAATTCTGACGGCTGCACCGATGCGAACCCCAGCGAATACCAGCGTGTCGCCCCTTTGCCGAAATCGGTACCAAAGACCGGCAGCAACAACAACGACACAAACGCCCCGAAAAACCCCAAGACTGCAAGCCGGCGCACCATCACCGGCGACATCATCGACACGGCGATCATCACCGCAATGGCCGTCCCGCCGAACACCGTCTGGCGGATCACATAGTGAAACGGTTCCAGCCCGTTCTTGGCGGCCAAAGGCGGGGATGCGGCAAAGCCCAGCAAAAGCCCGATCCCGAACAGGACCAGCACGCAGGACAAGGTCCATTTATCAATCGTCCGCCACCAACGTGGAAGAACCGCGTCCCCGGATTGTACCGGAACCGCACCATAGACCATTTCCGTCATGGATCACCGCCAATTTGCCTCGATCGCCCGTTGTCCGGGTCTGTCGCCACCATAGACCGCATTTGCGCGTGATTCCACTGGAAAACTGCGCTCTTGCACCCGACTGCGATCCGCGCGACATCGCTGGGCATGAAAGTGCAGACATTGATCATAGGTGCCGGTGCCGCCGGCATGATGTGCGCGGCCCATGCGGGGCCTGGCGTGCTGGTCGTGGACCATGCGCGCGCGGCGGGCGAAAAGATCCGCATCTCGGGGGGCGGGCGGTGCAATTTCACCAATCTGCACACGGCGGCCGATAATTTCATCAGCCAGAACAGGCATTTCGCGAAATCCGCGCTGGGGCGCTATACACAATGGGATTTCATCGGGCTGGTCGATGCGCATCGCATCCCGTGGCATGAAAAGACGCTGGGCCAGTTGTTCTGCGATACATCGGCCAAGGATATCATCGCCATGTTGCGCGCGGAGATGGCGCGCGCGCGGGCAGAGCTGTGGCTTGACACGCAGCTGGGCGAAATTGGCCATGACGGCACCGGTTTCACCGTGACGCTGACCCGCGACGGGCGCGATGTGGCGGTGACGGCCCGCAATCTGGTGGTGGCCAGCGGCGGCAAGTCGATCCCCAAGATGGGGGCGACCGGCCTTGGCTATCAGATCGCGGCCCGTTTCGGGCTGCCGCTGGTAACGCCGCGCCCCGGATTGGTGCCGCTGACCTTTTCGGATGACCGGTTCAAGCCGCTGGCCGGCGTGGCGGCACCCGCACGGGTCACGGCGGGTGGCACGGCCTTTGACGAGGCGCTTTTGTTCACCCATCGCGGGCTGTCGGGACCTGCGGTGCTGCAAGCCTCATCCTATTGGGACGAAGGCGATCCGATCAGCGTGAACCTGACCCCCGGCACCGATCTGCTGGGTGCCTTGCAAGGCCACCGCCACAGCGATCCGCGCAAGGCGCTGACAACGATCCTGTCGCTGTATCTACCGGCGCGGCTGGTCGATTACCTGACCGAAGGGCTGGCCTTGACGGGGACCATGGCCGACCAAAGCGATGCAAGGCTTGCCACCATCTGCGCAGCACTGGCGGATTGGCAGGTCACACCCTCTGGGTCCGAAGGGTACCGGACTGCGGAAGTGACGCTGGGCGGTGTCGATACGGACGCCCTGTCATCGCAGACAATGGCGGCCAAGGCTGTGCCCGGCCTGTATTTCATCGGTGAATGTGTCGATGTCACCGGATGGTTGGGCGGGTATAATTTTCAATGGGCCTGGTCATCGGGATGGGCCGCAGGCCAGGCGATCCGGCAGGGGTAAGGTGGGTCTAGACCCACCCTACGCACCGCGCATTACCCATCAATCAGACTGACCCGCCAGTTCAGCCCTCACGCAGGTGATGAAATCCGCGCCGCGTTGTTCGAAATTATCATATTGATCGAACGACGCCGCTGCCGGTGCCAGCAGGACAACATCGCCCGGTTCGGCCTCTGCCGCGGCAAGTGCCACGGCGCGTGCCATCGTGGTGCAGACCTCGGTCGGGACGCCGGGCAATTGGCGGGCGAAATCCGCCGCCTCGCGCCCGATGACATAGGCTTTGGCGACCTGCGCCAAATGCGGCAGAAGACCGTCCAGCCCACCCTCTTTCTGCAGACCGCCGCAGATCCAGCGGATCCGTGCAAAGGCCTGCAGCGCCTTGGCCGCGCTGTCCACATTGGTGGCCTTGCTGTCGTTGACGAAGCGCACGCCATCCCGTTCGGCGACCAGCTGGCTGCGGTGCGGCAAGCCGGGGTAGGATTGCATCGCCGCCTCGATCGCGCGCGGGCCAAGCCCCAGCGTCCGGCAGACCGCATAAGCGGCACAGGCGTTCTGATGGTTATGCGCGCCGGGCAGTCCGGCTATGGCGCGCAGGTCGATGGACCCGACCTGCCGGCCATGCCGGTATTCCGACAAGAACCCCTTGCGCGCGAAAACCGACCATGCGGCCTCGGTCAGTTTCTGCCCCGAGGACACCAGCACAACACGGTCATCCCCCGCCCCTTGGGCCAGCTGGTTGGCCAGATAGCGGCCTTCGTTTTCATCGACGCCAATCACCGCGCGGTCGGGGCCACCTTCGGCAAACAGGCGCCGTTTTGCCGCGAAATAGCCGCCATGCCCTGCGTGCCGGTCCAGATGGTCGGGCGACAGGTTGGTCAGTACCGCCACATCGGGCGTCAGCGCACGCGCCAGATCGGTCTGGTAAGAGGACAGTTCCAGCACCACCACCTCGCCATCGCGCGCAGGGTCTATATCAAGCACGCCGCGCCCGATATTGCCCGCCAGCTGCGCAGGTCGCCCGCTTTCGGCCAATATGTGATGGATCAGCGCAGATGTGGTGGATTTCCCGTTCGATCCGGTGACGGCCACGACGCGGGGTGTCGTCTCGAACCCGTCCCAGTCGTCGGTGGCAAAGGACTGAAAGAACAGCCCGATGTCATTGTCCACCGGCACGCCTGCGGCCCAGGCAGCGGCAATGGCGGGGTGTGGTGCAGGATAAAGATGGGGAATGCCCGGGCTGACGATCAGCGCCGCGACACCGTCATAGGAAACCGCTTTGGTCAGGTCGCGTAGCGCATAGCCTGCGGTTTGCGCCAGATCACGCCCTGCTTGCCCGTCATCCCAGACCACGACCTGCGCGCCGCCCGCCTGCAAGGCCTGCGCCGCGGCACGCCCCGACAGGCCCATGCCCAGCACCGCCACGATCGCCCCGTCATATCCGCGCACCGCAATCATCGGATCACCGCACCTTCAGCGTGGCAAGGCCGATCATCGCAAGGATCAGCGCGATGATCCAGAACCGGATCACGATCTGCGGTTCGGACCAGCCTTGTTTTTCGTAATGATGGTGGATCGGGGCCATCAGGAACACCCGTTTGCCGGTGCGTTTGAAATAAAGCACCTGAATGATCACCGACAAAGCCTCGACCACGAACAGACCGCCGACGATGGACAGTACGATCTCGTGCTTGGTGGCCACGGCGATGGCCCCCAGCGCGCCGCCCAAGGCCAGTGATCCGGTGTCGCCCATGAACACGGCGGCAGGGGGTGCGTTATACCAGAGAAACCCGAGGCCGCCGCCGATCAGCCCCATGGTGAAGATCAGCAATTCGCCGGTGTCGGGGACGTAATGCACGTCCAGATATTGGGTGAAATCGACCCGCCCCACGGCATAGGCGATCACCCCGAAAGTGCCTGCCGCGATCATCACCGGCATGATCGCCAGACCGTCCAGACCATCGGTCAGGTTCACCGCATTGGCCGACCCCACGATCACGATCACTGCGAAAGGCACGAAGAGCAGGCCAAGGTTGATCAGCGTGTCCTTGAAGATCGGCACAGCCAATCGGTTGGTCAGATCGTCGGGATGGTATTGCGCCGCCCAATAGGCTGCAATCGCCGCGATGGTAATACCCAGCAGGATACGCACCTTGCCCGACACGCCGGATGTATTCTGTTTGGACACTTTGGCGTAATCATCGGCAAACCCGATGGCGGCAAAGGACAGCGTCACAAACAGCACCATCCAGACGAACGGATTGTCCAGCCGCGCCCATAGAAGCGTGGAAAAAGTCAGCGCCCCCACGATCAGCAAACCGCCCATCGTCGGCGTGCCGGCCTTGGCGAAATGGCCTTCTGGGCCGTCGCTGCGGATCGGCTGGCCCTTGCCCTGCTTGCGCCGCAACACGTTGATCAGCGGCCGCCCGAAGATGAAGCCAAAGACCAGCGCCGTCAGAAAGGCCCCACCGGCACGAAAGGTGATATAGCGAAACAGGTTAAAGACGTCGCCGCCATCCGAAAGTGCCGTCAGCCAGTAAAACATGATGTGGTCCTGTTATTCATCACCGCGGCGATGCCCGAGTTTGCGGATCGCGTCAACGACCAGCGATACCTTGCTGCCTTTTGATCCTTTGACCAGCACAACGTCGCCGCTGTCCACCAGCCGTGTGGCCTGCGCGGCAAGTTCGGCCGCGGTGGCCGCCCATTGCCCGCGTTTGCCCTGCGGCAAGGCGTCCCACAGATGCCGCATCAACGGCCCCGCGCAATGGATCAGGTCAAGCTGCTGCAGATGGGGGTTCTGCGCCATGGCGGCATGCATCGCGACCTCGTCCGTGCCGAGTTCGAGCATGTCGCCCAGAATGGCGATCTTGCGCCCCTTGACGATCCGCCCCACCCCGTCGCGCGGCTGGCCTGCCGCGATCACCTCGAGCGAGGCGGCCAGCGATGTGGGATTGGCGTTGAACGCATCATCCATCAGGTCAATCGTTTCGAATTCATTGGCCATATCAATCTGGATGATCTCGCGCGTGCCGCGCCCCGCAGGCGGCACCCAAAGTGCCAGATCAAGCGAAGCGGCGACAGGGTCCGCCCCAAGGGCCGCGACAACCGCCAACACACCCACCGCGTTCAGCCCGAAATGCCGCCCCGGCACTGACAGTTTGAACAGGTAATCATGCCCGGGCGATGTGGCACCGATCACCGTCACATCCTGCGAAATACGCAGATCGCTGATCCGCCAATCGCCTGCGGTTTCACCGAACAGCACGATCTGCGCGCCGATATCGCGTGCGTGGTCCTGCATTATCGCCGTTGTCGCAACATCGCCGTTCAGCACCGCGATCCCGCCCGTTTCCAGCCCGTCAACAATCGTGGCCTTTTCAGCCGCGATCCCCGCAAGGCTTTCGAATGACGCCAGATGCGCCGCCGCCACGGTCGTGACCATCGCCACATGGGGCCGCGCCATGCATGACAAAGGCGCGATTTCGCCCGGATTGCTCATCCCGATCTCGATCACGGCGAAATCGGCATCGGCGGGCATCCGCGCCAGCGTCAGCGGCACGCCCCAGTGGTTGTTATAAGACGCCTCGGCGGCATGGCATTTGCCTTGGCGGCTCAGCACGGTGCGCAGCATTTCCTTGGTCGATGTCTTGCCGACCGATCCGGTGATTGCCGCGATCCGCGCGGTGCTGCGGGCGCGCGCGGCGATGCCCAGCGCCTCCAGCCCCGCCAGCACGTCAGGGACGACCAGCAAAGGCGCATCGGCTGCGACACCTGCGGGGCGGCGGCTGACAAGTGCGGCGGCGGCCCCTTTTTCCAGCGCCATGGCCACGAAATCATGCCCGTCGCGGACATCTGTCAAGGCCACGAACAAATCGCCCTTTTGCAAGGTCCGTGTGTCGATCGACACGCCTGTCGCGGTCCAATCGCCATGGGCCACGCCACCCGTGGCAGTGGCTGCATCAACGGCGGTCCAAAGTGCGGTCATATCCGCCCCTCCAAGGCTGCGACGGCGACGCTGGCCTGTTCGACATCGTCAAAGGGCATCACCGTATCGCCAATGATCTGCCCGCTTTCATGGCCCTTGCCCGCGATCAGCAATGCATCGCCCGGTTGCAGCATGTCGATGCCGCGCAGGATCGCCTCGGCGCGGTCGGCGACCTCGGTCAGGCTGTCGCAGGCTTGCGCACCGGCCAGCACGGCGGCGCGGATGCTGGCGGGGTCTTCGGACCGGGGGTTGTCGTCGGTGACGATCACGCTGTCGGCAAATTCCGCCGCTGCCGCGCCCATCAGCGGGCGCTTGGTGCTGTCACGGTCGCCGCCAGCGCCGATGATCGCCACGATCCGGCCCATCACATGCGGGCGTAATGCCTTGAGCGCGGTTTGCACGGCATCGGGCGTATGGGCATAATCGACAAATACTGCCGCCCCGTTGGCGCGGGTCGCGGCCAGTTCCATCCGGCCCCGCACGGTGCCAAGCTGCGACAAGGCGGCAAAAACATCCAGCGGATCAGCCCCTGCGGCGATCACCAAACCTGCCGCGAGCAGCACGTTTTCCGCCTGAAACCCGCCGATCAGCGCAAGGCGTGCGTGATGCGGACGGCCCTGCCATGTGAACAAAAGATCCTGCCCTGTCGCATCGAACCGCTGGCCGGTCAGGCGCAGGCGGGCGTCGTCGCTGCGGCCAACGCCGATCACCTCTTGGCCGCGCTGGGTGCAGATCGCGGCCACCACCGGCCCCTTGGGATCATCGAGATTGATGACAGCCACGCCATCTTCGGCCAGAACACGGGTGAACAGGCCCATCTTGGCGGCGAAATAGGCCTCGAACGTGTGGTGATAATCCAGATGGTCCTGCGTGAAATTGGTGAAACCCGCCGCCGCCAGCACCACGCCATCAAGGCGGCGCTGGTCCAGCCCGTGCGATGATGCCTCCATCGCGACATGGGTGACGCCGTGGCCCGCGGCCTCGGCCAGCACGCGGTGCAGAGTGATCGGTTCGGGGGTCGTATGTTTCAGCGGATAGGCCCAGGCACCTTCGACACCGGTGGTGCCAAGGTTGACGCCCGCAAGCCCCATTTCTTCCCAGATCTGGCGGCAAAAGCTGGACACCGATGTCTTGCCATTGGTCCCCGTCACGGCCACGACCGTCCCCGGATGCGCCCCGAACCACAAAGACGCCGTCTGCGCCAGCGTCTGGCGCGGGTCTTCGGCGACGATCAGGGCGGCGTCGCTGGCGGCCAGCACATCGGCGGCGATCCGCGCACCGGCAGCATCGGTCAGCACGGCAGCAGCGCCCATGCGCAGCGCATATTGGATAAATTCTGCGCCATGCACCTTTGCCCCGGGCAAGGCGGCAAACAGGCTGCCCTTGATCACATCGCGGCTGTCAACAGCCAGGGATGTGATGGTCGCATCGCGGCCCTGCGCTGCCGTCAGTCCCAGCGCGGTCAATGTCGTCATCACAGGCCCTCTTAGTTCGCGGTCAGTGTTACACTGTCAGGGTCGCCCATGTCCATCTGCGGGCGCAGGCCCAGCAAAGGCGCTGTCCGGCGGATGATTTCAGCGGCGACAGGCACGGCGGTCCAGCCTGCGGTGCGGCGCGGTTCGGTGCCGGATGTTTCCACCGGTTCATCCAGCGTGGTGATCAGCACATATTGCGGGTCACTGGCCGGAAACACGGCTGCAAAGGTCGAAATGACCTTGTCGTCGTAATAGCCACCACCCGCGGCGCGCGGCTTGTCCGCAGTGCCGGTCTTGCCGCCAACGGCATAGCCCGCCACGTCGCCCATCGATGCCGTGCCCTCGGTCACTGTTGTGCGCAGCATATCGACGACGGATTGGCTGACCGCGGCGCTGATGACGCGCGGGCCGGGTTGCGGGTCTGTATTGCGCAGTAGGGTCGGTTCAACCTTGGTGCCGCCGTTGACCATCGCGGCATAGGCCGCCGCCAGATGCAAAGGCGACGACGACAGGCCGTGGCCATAGGAAATCGTCATCGTCGAAATTTCGGACCAGTTGCGCGGCAGCAAAGGTGCGCCGGTCGGGGCTTCGATCAACTCGACGGGTGTTGCCTGCAAAAGCCCAAGCTGGCCAAGGAAATCACGCTGCCTGTCCGCGCCAATCTGCATCGCGATCCGCGCCGTCCCGACATTAGAGGATTTGACGATCACATTGGTCACGCTGTTCTGCGGCCCGTAATTGCGGAAATCGCGGATCCGGAAACTCCCCCATGCCAGCGGGCTGGTCGTGTCGATGATGGTATCCGCAGTCACCAGTCCCAGTTCCATCGCCTGAGCGATGGTGAAGATCTTGAACACCGATCCCAGCTCGTACACGCCCTGCACCGCGCGGTTGAACAAAGGGCTGTCGGACTGATCGCCGGTGACGGCAACTTGCGGGCGGCTGTTGGGGTCGAAATCGGGCAAGGAGGCCATGGCGATAATCTCGCCCGAATGGATATCCATCAGGACGGCCGTGGCCCCCTTGGCATTCATCAGCGCCATGCCGCCCGCCAGCACCCGTTCGGTGGCGGCCTGAATGGACAGGTCGATGGACAGTTGCAGCGGCGCGCCTTCATTGGCGGGGTCGCGCAGGAAAGGGTCAAACTGGCGTTCAACGCCGGCGACGCCGATCACCTCGGCGCTGGACACGCCTTCGCGGCCATAGCGCGTGCCACCCAGAATATGCGCGGCCAGCGATCCGTTGGGGTAAAGGCGCATTTCACGCGGGCCGAACAACAGGCCGGGGCTGCCGATGTCATGCACGGCCTGCATCTGTTCAGGGCTCATCTGGCGGCGCAGCCACAAAAAGCGCCGTTCGCCGGTGAAATCGGCCAGCAACCTGTCGGCATCCATTTCCGGAAAGATCGCCGCCAGCTGTGCCGCTGTATGCGCGGGGTCGACCATCTGGCGCGGATGCGCATAAAGCGAGAATGTATCAAGGTTTGTCGCCAGCAACCGCCCGTTGCGGTCCACGATATCGGCGCGCTGGCCGATGATCGGGTTGCCTTCGGCGGCGGCGCGCGGTTCTTCGGGGACTGACGACGCCAGCGTGCCCATCCGCCCGCCGATGACGACAAAGGCGCAAAAGAACATCAGCCCCAGCAAAAGCAACCGGCCTTCGGCGCGGCTGCGCGCCTTGTCCTGTGTGGCGGCATGGCGGCGGGCGCGGTTTTCCGCCTCGATCATATCGGGGTTTTCGCCCGTCTCGCGGGCCTTGAGAATACGGGCCAGGGGCCGCAGCGGCGTGCGCATCACAAAGGCTCCTCGCCTAGGTCAAGCGTGTCATTGGATATTTCAATCGGGTCGGTGATCGGCAGGATCGGCGGGATCGGATAGATGATCTGGTCCACCTGTCCAAACGCCTCTGGCTGCAAGGACAACAGGCCCAGCCGGTCGAAATTCAGATCCGCCAGATCCGCCAGCCGGTCAGGCCGGTTCAGATAGGCCCATTCCGCGCGCAGCATCTGCAACCGGTCATGCGCAGCACCAATGTCGCTGTAAAGCCCACGCACCTCGCGCAGGGCGGACTGCGTCGTATAGTTTTCCTGATAGGCCCAGAATGCCGAAGCAATGACCGCCATTGCCGCGAAAACATACAAAAACCCCCGCATCAGCGCCCCCCCTTCTTGCGCATCATCGGCATGCCCAGATCAGCCGGATCAAGGCTTTGTGCCGGTGCATCAGTGCGGATCGCCACCCGCAGCTTGGCAGACCGCGACCGGGGATTTTCAGCCAGCTCCTGATCATCCGGCCCGATCGCCTTGCGTTTGTCGATCCGAAAGGCGGGGGTCACCTGCGTGGTTTCCGGCGCATAGCGGTTGGCATTGGCATTGTTGCCCGAACGTGCCTGCAAGAACCGCTTGGCCATCCGGTCCTCGACCGAATGAAAGGTCACGACGGCCAGTTGCCCGCCCGGTTTGAGCGCACGTTCGGCGGCCATCAGCCCCATCGCCAGTTCGCCATATTCATTGTTCACCGCGATCCGCAGCGCCTGAAAAGTGCGGGTAGCAGGATGCGACTGGTTGGGCTTGGCGCGGGGCAGGCAGCTTTCGACGATTTTCGCCAGCTGGCCCGTGGTGGTCAGCGGGCGGGCGGCGACAATCGCCTTGGCGATGCGGCGCGAGGCGCGTTCTTCGCCGTAAAGATAGATGATATCGGCCAGTTCGGCCTCGTCCGCGTCATTGCACAGATCAGCCGCCGACAGGCCCGATTGCGACATGCGCATGTCCAGCGGCCCGTCGCGCATGAAAGAAAAGCCGCGTTCGGCCAGATCAAGCTGCATCGAGCTGACACCAAGGTCCAGCACAACGCCGTCCAGATCCTGCGCATAGGTATCTAGCTGGGAAAACACGCCTTCCTGCATCACGATCCGGTCACCATAATCGGCGACCCAACCGGCGGCCATCTGGAACGCCAGCGGATCACGGTCCACCGCGATCACCTTGTCCGCGCCTGCGGCCAAGAGCGCACGGGTATAGCCGCCATTGCCGAATGTACCATCCAGCCAGACCCCCGTCACGGGGCCGACAGCGGCGATCAACGGCCGGATCAGGACAGGTATATGCGGGGTTTGATCTGCGGCAGCGGACATGGCGGGCCTATCCGTCCAGCAGGATCAGCGGGTCATAGCCGTCGGGCTTGTCCGCAAGATAGGCTGTCAGCGTGCTGGACACGTCACTGTCATAGCGGTCAGCCTTCCAGATCTCGAAATGGTCGCCAAGGCCGCTGAAGGTCAATTCACCATCGGTGATGCCCAGTTTCTGGCGCTGCTTAATCGGCATGACGGTGCGGCCGTCCTTATCCACATCCAGACGGATCGACTGGCCGATGATCAGGCGCGACAGGATCTGCTTGCGCTCGGACCCGCGCGGCAGTGCGTTGATCTGGTCCACGACCTTGGCGAATTCGGCGACGGTATAGCCGTGCAGCTGGTTTTTCAGATGCTCGCCATACAAAAGATACATGCGCGGGGTGCGGTCGGGGGTCCATTCGGGGTCACCGGATTCCAGCACACGACGAAAATCTGCCGGGATCGACATGCGCCCCTTGCCGTCCACCTTTTGGGTGTGTTCGCCGGTAAAACTCAGATCCACTGCCCTCTGCCTTCACTGTCCGCCGGACGCTGGTTCCGGATGTGAAAACGGCGGATTGTGCTGCTGCCACTGCACAATCCGCCGCCCTCGTCCCATCGCTGGGAAAGTCCGACTGCGCGTGCCACCTGGGGGGATGTCTGCTCGCTCACGCGCCGGATCGTTTTTGAAGTGATGCCGAAGCCTGTATGAAACCTGCTTATGCCGGTTGGGGTTCTTGATTTGCCCCTTTGAAGTCGTGTCCGTCATCACCGTGCAACACTTCTGCCATCGCGCGAAGCAGTGATCAAGGATTTTTTGGGATTTCATGGAACTTGATGGGCAAAGCACGACAATCCAAGCGAATGATTTTGCCACGTTTCGGACTGGTTATGCGCATATGTTGCGGACAGCGTGGAACGACACACTATATAAAGGAATGCTGGGGGTTTTATGCCTGATGCAGAAAAACCGCGGTTCTGCCACCTTTGGCATCGGTTTTTCAGATCATTTCCCGCCTTCATTCGCAAGAATCGCAGAAAAATGATTCGGATGCGTGATTGATTCCATGAATTCCCGACGATGCGTCAGGTCAGGCGCTTGTGCATCACATACGCCGCGACAAACCCCTGTTCGGGGTGCCGGAACGCATCGGGGATGGTGCCGATGGTGGCAAAGCCCAGCCGGTGCCACAACCGGACAGCACCCGCATTGCTGGCCAGCACGAAATTAAACTGCATCGCCAGATAGCCCATCGCGCGCGCCTGATCCTGACTGTGCAGGCACATCTGCGCCGCCAGACCCTGCCCGCGCGCCGCAGGGGCGACGATATAGCCGCAGTTGCAGATATGCGCGCCACCGCCCGGCTGGTTGGTGCGGAGGTAATAGGTGCCGACGACACCATCATCCAGCAAAGCCACATAGGTCGCGGCGGGCTGTTGCATCCAATAGGCGAAAGCGGCGTCGCGGCTGATTGCAGGATCAACGGCATAGGTCGTGCCTGCGCGAAACACATCACGCAGGATCGGCCAAAGCGCGTCAAAATCCGCCTCGACCGCCCGCCGGATCGTGATCACGCCATGCCGCCCGCGATCAGCCGGCGCGCGATGGTGGCATAGGCCTCGGCCATCGGTGACGATCCTGCCGCAATCGGCGTGCCGGCATCGCCCGCCAGCCGCGTGTCAAGGTCGATGGGCAAGGCCCCCAGAAACGGCACGCCGATCTTGTCAGCCTCGGCCGCCACGCCGCCATGGCCAAAGATATGCGCCTCGTGGCCACAGCTGGGGCAGATATAGGTGGACATATTTTCGATCAGGCCCAGAATCGGCGTGTTCAGCGTGTTGAACATATCCAGTGCCTTGCGCGCATCCAGCAGCGCCACATCCTGCGGCGTGCTGACCACGATGGCGCCGGTCAGTTCGGTTTTCTGGCACAGCGTCAATTGCACATCACCGGTGCCGGGCGGCAGATCGACCAGCAGCACGTCCAACTCGCCCCAAGCCACCTGCCCCAGCATCTGTTGGAGCGCCCCCATCAGCATCGGGCCGCGCCAGACGACCGCCTTGTCGGGGTCCATCATCAGGCCGATGGACATCATCGTGACACCATGCGCCTGCAGCGGGATGATCGTCTTGCCATCGGGACTGCCCGGGCGTTTGTTCACGCCCATCATGCGCGGCTGGCTGGGGCCATAGATATCGGCATCCAGCAGACCGACCCGCCGCCCCTGCCGCGCCAGCGCCACGGCAAGGTTGGACGACACGGTGGATTTGCCCACCCCGCCCTTGCCCGACCCGATGGCCAGAATGCGGTCCACGCCGCTAACCTTGGCGGGGCCGGCCTGCGGGGTCGGATGGCGACCAATCTTGATCTGGGGCGGCTCGGCCGGTTTGGGCGCAGGACCATGCGCCGTCAAGATGGCGGTGACGCTGTCAACACCGGGCAAGGCCAGCACGACCTGTTCGGCCGCGCGGCGCACGCCATCCAGACGGGTGGCTTCGGCGGGCGTTTCGGCTTCGATCACGAAACTGACCTTGCCTGCGTCGATGGTCAGCGCGCGGATCATGTCGCGCCCCACGATATCACCGCCATCCGGCAGCGTGATCCGGCCAAGGGCGGTCATGATGATTTCTCGGGTTACGGCCATATCGACGGTTCCTTTTCAATTACGCCTGTTTTTGCGTCAACTTCTGGCACGTTTTAGGCAAGACGCAAGGGCACAACCCCACCTGCCCAATTTTGCAACAGTCAGATGACATTAGGTCAGCATAACTTATGCATTTTCTGCATAGCAGCATTGACCGATCAGCCATTGTGCAAGTGCAGCATTATCTTACATGATGGTCACAAGCGAACGGCAAGCCTGCCGCGACCAGCACAACGAAACGAGTAGTGACATGACAACCTTTAACATCACGCTTCCGACAAGCATTCCATTCATGGACCGTCTGTCCGGGCTTGCGCGCCACCCTGTCCGACAAGCTGGCCAAGCGCAAAGTGTTTCTGACAACGCTGAGCGAACTGCAGTCGCTGTCCAACCGCGATCTTGCGGATCTGGGCCTGTCGCGCTCTGCGCTGCGCGGCATCGCGCTCGAAGCTGCCTACGGCAAGTAATTCAAGAATCGGATCTGCTGCCTCCTCCCTGAAAAGGCAGATCTGACAGACCCCCGCGCTCTACCTCCTCCCGGGGCCAGGGGTCATGATTAAGGCGGCGGCGCCCACCTCCTCCCGGGTGCCGCCGCTTTATGACACAGGTTTCGGAACCGCCCACCTCCTCCCGGGCTGGGACCGATGATACCGCCGACGGCGCCCACCTCCTCCCGGGCAAAGTTGGCGAGGACGCGCCTTGCTTCTTCTCCTCCCGAGACGCAAGGAGGCGCTGATAAAAGAGAACGGTCATGCCCACCTCCTCCCGGGCATGGCCGTTTTTTTATGCGCGGTTGCAGGGGGCGCTGCCCCCACCCCGGATTAAATCCGGGGTCCCCCCGAAGTATTTTTGGAAATAAGAAGCCGGCGATCAGGCCCGCGTATCCTTGGGTGATCCCATCACCATATAGCTGGTGATAGACCGCACATGCGGCACCGTGCCAAGGGTATCGGTGTGAAACGCCTTATAGGCAGGCAGATCGGCGACCTCGACCCGCAGCATGTATTCGAACGCGCCTGCCACGTTGTGACATTCGGTGACTTGCGGCGCCCCCTGCATCGCGCGTTCAAACCCCGTCTGCGCGGATTTGGTATGTTCCGACAGCCCCACAGCGACATAGACCACATAGGCCCGACCGGTCTGCGCCGGATCAAGCCGCGCGCGATAGCCTTTGATGACCCCGCTGCGTTCCAGGTCCTGCACGCGGCGCAGGCAGGCCGAGGGCGACAGCCCGACCTGTTCGGCAAGCTGCAGATTGCTGATCCGGCCATCGCGGGACAGGATGCGCAATATATGCGCGTTTATTTTGTCTATATGGGTCATGGGTTGCAGAAATAGCCTGAACTTGCGCAACTTGGCAATTACATTGCGCGATCTACCCACTATTGTTGCGCGATGAGTTATGACATCCTGATCGCCCTTGTGGGCTTTGCTTTTGCCTCTTCTGTCACGCCGGGGCCGAACAATGTGATGCTGATGGCCTCGGGGGCCAATTACGGGCTGCGCCGGACGGTGCCGCATATGCTGGGCATCTCGGTGGGTCATGCGTTTATGGTGTTCATGGTCGGCGTCGTGCTGCTGGGGGTATTCTTGGCCTATCCCGCCCTGAATATCGTGCTGAAAGTCGTCAGCGCCGCCTATATGCTGTGGCTGGCCTGGAAAATCGCCAATGCAGTGCCGCCAGAGATGAAGCAAGTCACCGGCAAGCCGTTCACCTTTTTGCAGGCAGCCGCGTTTCAATGGGTCAATCCCAAAGCCTGGTTCATGGCAACAACCGCGATCAGCGCCTATGCGCCGCAGGACCGCGGGCTGGTGCTGGGGTCGCTGATGGTGGCGGGGATTTTCGCCACGACCAACCTGCCCGCCGTCACGATCTGGGCCTGGATCGGGGTGCAGCTGCGCCGCTGGCTGGGCACCGCGCGCCGCCTGCGGGTGTTCAACATCAGCATGGCATTGTTGCTGGTGGCGTCACTCTGGCCGATGCTGGTGGGCTAGAACGGCACATCATCAGCCGCATCGGCGCTGACGATGAACCGCGCGACGACATGTTTGGTCCCGGCCTTGTCAAAGGCGATTTCGAGCTTGTCACCTTCGATCGCCAGCACATTGCCATAGCCGAATTTTTGGTGGAACACGCGGTCATCCACGCTGAAGGCCGATATGGCGGTCGCGTCGATCGTCATGTTGCGCGCCTCGGACGGCATGGCCATGCCGCGTTGCTGGCTGCGCCCTTGCAGCCGCCGCCAGCCCGGCGAATTATAGACATCGGCGTCATGCGCTTTCTGGTGCAGATCAGACCCCGCCGCCCCCATAATCGCGGGCGAGGCGCTGGCCGCCATCCCTGCCGCCCCGAACCCGCCGCCATAAAGGCCCGGCGGCGTCAGCACCGCGACATGATCGACAGGCAATTCGTCAATGAACCGCGACGGCATCTGCGATTGCCACTGGCCGTAAACGCGGCGGTTGGCAGCAAAGGAAATGGTGCAAAGCTCTTCGGCGCGCGTGATGCCGACATAGGCAAGGCGGCGTTCCTCCTCCAGCCCCTTCAGCCCGCTTTCGTCCATCGACCGCTGCGAGGGGAACAACCCATCCTCCCAGCCTGGCAGGAACACAGACGGAAATTCCAGCCCCTTGGCCGCGTGCAGGGTCATGATGCTGACCTTTTCGCCCTGTTCCTCGGTCTCGTTATCCATAATCAGGCTGACATGTTCGAGAAAACCCTGCAGATTCTCGAAATTTTCCAGCGCCTTGACCAGTTCCTTGAGGTTTTCGAGCCGTCCCGGCGCCTCTGGCGTTTTGTCGTTCTGCCAAAAGCCGGTATAGCCGGATTCGTCCAGAATGATCTCGGCCAGCGCGACATGGGTATCCGCCTCGGCGCGCACTTGCGCCGCCCAGCGGTCCAGCCCTGCGACCAGTTCGGTCAGTTCCTTCAACCCCTTGCCGCCCAGCAGACGCCCTTGGCAGACCAATCGCGCGCCTTCCACCAAGGACACGCCACCCGCGCGCGCGGTGCGCTGGATCGTCTGGATCGCCTTGTCGCCCAAGCCGCGTTTGGGGGTGTTCACGATCCGCTCAAACGCCAGATCATCGGCGGGCGACACGGCCAGCCGGAAATAGGCCATCGCATCGCGGATTTCCATCCGTTCATAGAATCGCGGCCCGCCGATCACGCGGTAGGGCAGGCCGATGGTCAAAAACCGGTCTTCAAACGCGCGCATCTGGTGGCTGGCGCGCACCAGAATCGCCATACTGTCCAGCCCCAACGGTGCCATGCCACGGGTGCCGCGCTGGCTGGCCTCGATTTCCTCGCCGATCCAGCGTGCTTCTTCCTCGCCATCCCAATGGCCGATCAGGCGGACCTTTTCACCTTCCTGCACGGAGGTGAACAGCGTCTTGCCCAACCGGCCCTTGTTGGCGGCAATCACGCCTGACGCAGCAGCAAGGATATGCGGGGTAGAGCGGTAATTTTCTTCCAGCCTCACCACATGGGCGCCCGGAAAATCCGCCTCGAACCGCAGGATATTGCCCACTTCGGCCCCGCGCCAGCCATAGATCGACTGGTCATCATCGCCCACGCAGCAGATATTCTTGTGCCCCGCCGCCAGCAGGCGCAGCCATAGATATTGGGCAACGTTGGTATCTTGATATTCGTCCACGAGGATATAGCGAAACCGCGTCTGGTACTGGCGCAGCACATCGGGATATTTCTGGAAAATCGTGACCATATGCAGCAGAATATCGCCAAAATCGACAGCATTCAGGTCGACCAAACGGCGCTGATAGGCGGCGTAAAGATCGACACCCTTGCCATCGAACGCCCCGCTTTCGGTGACAGGCACCTTGTCGGGCGTCAGCGCCTTGTTCTTCCAGCCATCGATGATCCCCGCCAGCATCCGCGGCGGCCAGCGTTTTTCGTCGATATCGGAGGCCACGACCAATTGCTTGAGCAGACGCAACTGGTCATCGGTATCAAGGATCGTGAAACTCGATTGCAGCCCCACCAGTTCGGCATGACGCCGCAGAAGTTTGGCACTGACTGAATGAAACGTACCCAACCATGGCAGACCTTCCACCGCCTCGCCCATCAGCGCGGCGATCCGGTGCTTCATCTCGCGCGCGGCCTTGTTGGTAAATGTGACCGCCAGCACCTCTTGTGGCCGCGCGGACCCTGTCGCCAGCACATGCGCGATCCGGCTGGTCAGCGCCTTGGTCTTGCCGGTCCCCGCGCCCGCCAGCATCAAGACCGGCCCGTCCAGCGTTTCCACCGCCTGCCGTTGCGCAGGGTTCAGCCCGTCCAGATAGGGCATCGCAGGCCGCGCCATCGCGCGCTGGCTCAGCGGAATGGCGGCCGCCTCAAAGGCATCATCTTCGGAATAATCACTCATCCCCCAGACATAGCGCCATCACCGCGCCATGAAAAGCCTTGTTCTACTTCCGTTCCATCCCATCTTCCGAGCAAAAATATCCCCGCCGGAGGTATCCCAGCCATTGCAAATGGCGGGAAATCCCCCCTAACGTCGCGGCATGAACGCCCATGCAAAATACCCCGCGATATCCGATCTGAAAACCCGCGCGCGGGGCCGTATCCCGCATTTCGTCTGGGAATATCTTGACAGCGCGACAGGGGTCGAAGCCACGCAAAGGCGCAACCGTACCGCGCTGGATCAGGTGCTGCTGGACCCGTCGATCCTGCATGGCGAATTCGCGCCCGATCTGTCCACCACCCTGCTGGGGCGCGACCATCCTCTGCCGATCGGGATCGCACCCTTGGGCATGTCGGGGCTGATCTGGCCGGGGGCGGAACAGATGCTGGCGCGCATGGCCGCGCGTGAAGCCATCCCCTACACCCTGTCTACCGTGGCCAGCCAATTGCCCGAAGATGTGGGGCCACATGCGGGCGATCAAGGCTGGTTTCAGCTTTACCCCCCACGCGATCCGGTGATCCGCGACGATATCCTGCAGCGCGCCAAGCGGGCGGGGTTTCACACGCTGGTGCTGACAGTCGATGTGCCTGTCGCCTCGCGGCGCGAACGGCAGACGCGGGGCGGGCTGACGCAGCCGCCGAAACTGACGCCGCGGCTGGCGCTGCAGGCGGCGCGCTGTCCGGCCTGGCTGCTGGGCATCAGGCAGACCGGCATGCCGCGCCTGCGGCTGATGGAAAGCTATAGTCAGGTCAAAGGCTCGCTGCCATCGAACCAGCACATCGGCTACCTTTTGCGCACCTCGCCGGATTGGGATTATTTCAAGGCCCTGCGCGATGCATGGGACGGCCCTTTGGTGGTCAAGGGCGTGGGCCGCGCCGATGATGCCGCGCGCCTGACCGACGAAGGCGCGGATGCGATCTGGGTCAGCACCCATGCGGGCCGGCAGTTCGACGGCGGTCCCGCCAGTATCGAAACGCTGCCTGCGATCCGTGCCGCCACCCCGCTACCAGTGATTTTCGACAGCGGTATCGAAGGCGGGCTGGACGTTTTGCGCGCGCTGGCCTTGGGCGCGGATTTCGTGATGCTGGGCCGCGCGTTTCATTACGGGCTGGCCGCGATGGGCGAACCGGGGGCAGCCCATGTGCTGGATATCCTGCGCCAGGACATGATTTCCAACATGGGCCAGCTGGGCGCGCGCAGCCTGAAAGACCTGCCTGCCTGCCTGCGCCAGACCCCTTAACCATCTGGACGTCTCCGCATTTGCCGCTTACCAATGCTGCAACTGCGAAGGGGACGACAATGACCGAATTCAAGAAAATCCTGATTGCCAACCGTGGCGAAATCGCGATCCGCATCATGCGCGCCGCCAACGAGATGGGCAAGAAAACCGTCGCCGTCTTTGCCGAAGAGGATAAACTCGGCCTGCACCGTTTCAAGGCGGACGAGGCTTACCGGATCGGCGAAGGCATGGGGCCGGTCGCGGCCTATCTCTCGATTGACGAAATCATCCGCGTGGCGAAAATGTCGGGCGCGGATGCGATCCACCCCGGATATGGCCTGCTGTCCGAAAACCCCGATTTCGTGGATGCCTGCACATCGCACGGCATCACCTTTATCGGTCCCAAAGCGCAAACCATGCGCCAGCTGGGCGACAAGGCCTCTGCGCGGCGTGTGGCGATCGAGGCTGGCGTGCCGGTCATCCCCGCGACCGACGTTTTGGGCGATGATATGGACCTGATCCGCAAACAGGCGGCCGAGGTTGGCTATCCCCTGATGCTCAAGGCGTCATGGGGCGGTGGCGGGCGCGGGATGCGCCCGATCATGCATGAAAAGGAGCTTGAGGAAAAAGTCCGCGAAGGCCGGCGCGAGGCCGAGGCGGCCTTTGGCAATGGCGAAGGCTACCTTGAAAAGATGATCATGCGCGCCCGCCATGTCGAGGTGCAGATCCTGGGCGATAGCCACGGCCAGATCTACCATCTGTGGGAACGCGATTGTTCGGTCCAGCGCCGCAACCAAAAGGTGGTGGAACGCGCCCCTGCCCCCTATCTGTCTGCCGCCCAGCGCGAACAGATTTGCAATCTGGGCAAAAAGATCTGCGCCCATGTGAATTACGAATGTGCCGGCACGGTCGAATTCCTGATGGATATGGACAGCGGGGATTTCTTTTTCATCGAGGTGAACCCCCGCGTGCAGGTCGAACATACCGTCACCGAAGAAGTCACTGGCATCGACATCGTGCGCGCACAAATACTGATCGCCGAAGGCAAATCACTGGTCGAGGCAACGGGCTGCGCCTCGCAATATGACGTGAAACTGGACGGCCACGCCCTGCAATGTCGCGTCACCACCGAAGACCCGCAAAACAATTTCATCCCCGATTACGGGCGCATCCAGATGTATCGCAGCGCCACGGGTCCGGGCATCCGCCTTGACGGTGGCACCGCCTATTCGGGTGCCGTGATCACGCGCTATTACGACAGCCTTTTGACCAAGGTCACCGCCCGCGCCCCCACGCCCGAAATGGCGATTGCGCGGATGGACCGTGCCTTGCGCGAATTCCGCATCCGCGGGGTTTCCACCAATATCGCCTTTGTCGAAAACCTGCTGAAACATCCAACCTTTCTGAACAACGAATACCACACCAAATTCATCGACGAGACGCCGGACCTGTTCACCTTTTCCAAGCGCCGCGACCGCGCAACGAAAATCCTGACCTATATCGCTGATATCACCGTCAACGGGCATCCCGAAACCGCAGGCCGTGCGCGCCCCGCCGCCGATATCCGTCTGCCGCGCCCGCCGGTGAAACCGACCAGCAACCTGACGCCCGGCACCCGCAACATCCTTGATACCCAAGGGCCTGCGGCAGTGGCGCAATGGATGCGCGACCAGACACAGGTGCTGATCACCGACACGACGATGCGCGACGGGCATCAATCCTTGCTGGCCACGCGGATGCGGTCGATCGACATGATCAATGCCGCCCCCGCCTATGCCGCGAAAATGCACGGGTTGTTCAGCGTCGAATGCTGGGGCGGTGCGACATTCGACGTGGCCTACCGGTTCTTGCAGGAATGTCCGTGGCAGCGGCTGCGCGATATCCGCGCCGCCATGCCCAATATCATGACGCAGATGCTGCTGCGCGCCTCCAACGGTGTGGGCTATACCAATTACCCCGACAATGTCGTGCAAAGCTTTGTGGCGCAGGCCGCGATTTCGGGTGTTGACGTGTTCCGCGTCTTCGACAGCCTGAACTGGGTCGAAAACATGCGCGTCGCGATGGATGCGGTGATCGACGCGAACAAGGTCTGCGAAGGCACGATCTGTTACACCGGTGACCTTTTGGACCCTGCGCGCAGCAAATATGACCTGAAATATTATGTCGCCATGGCCAAGGAGCTGGAATCCGGCGGCGCCCATGTGCTGGGGCTGAAGGATATGGCGGGGCTGCTCAAACCCGCCGCGGCCAGCGTGCTGATCAAGGCGCTGAAGGACGAAATCGGCCTGCCCGTGCATTTCCACACGCATGACACATCGGGGGCCGCAATTGCCACCGTACTGGCCGCTGCTGCGGCGGGGGTGGATTGCATCGATGCGGCGATGGATTCCTTTTCAGGCAACACATCGCAACCCACGCTTGGCTCGATCGTCGAGGCCTTGCGCGGCACCGACCGCGACACCGGTCTTGATATCGCGGCGATCCGCGAGATCAGCAATTATTTCGAACAGGTCCGCGCGCATTACGCGGCCTTCGAATCGGGTCTGCAGGCCCCCGCGTCAGAAGTTTATCTGCACGAGATGCCCGGCGGCCAGTTCACCAACCTCAAGGCGCAGGCGCGGTCCTTGGGGCTGGAAGACCGCTGGCACGAGGTCGCACAGACCTATGCCGATGTGAACCGGATGTTCGGCGATATCGTCAAGGTCACGCCATCGTCCAAGGTGGTGGGCGATATGGCACTGATGATGGTCAGCCAGAACCTGACCCGCGCGCAGGTCGAGGATCCATCGGTCGATGTCTCGTTCCCCGACAGCGTGATCGACATGATGCGCGGCAATCTGGGCCAACCGCCGGGTGGCTGGCCTGTGGCCTTGCAGAAAAAGATCCTCAAAGGCGAGGCGGCGCAGACCGACCGCCCGGGCAAGGCGCTGGCCCCGTTGATCTGGTCAAGACCAAGGCGGATTTGCAGGCAAAATTCGAGGATGTGATCATCGATGACGAAGATCTGAACGGGTACCTGATGTATCCCAAAGTGTTCATGGATTACACCGCGCGCCACGAAATCTATGGTCCCGTGCGCACCTTGCCCACGCAGACCTTCTTTTACGGGATGGAACCGGGGATGGAAATCACCGCCGAAATCGACCCCGGCAAGACGCTCGAAATCCGCATGCAGGCCGTGGCCGACATGAACGAGGATGGCGAGGTCAAGGTGTTCTTCGAACTCAACGGCCAGCCCCGCACGATCAGGGTGATGAACCGGCTTGCCGCCGCCGACAAGGTCCAGCGCCCCAAGGCGGAACTGGGCAACACGGCCCATATCGGCGCGCCGATGCCCGGTGTCTTGGCCAGCGTGGCCGCTGTGGCGGGCAAACAGGTCAAGGCAGGCGATCTGTTGCTGACGATCGAGGCGATGAAAATGGAAACCGGCATCCATGCCGAACGGGACGCGGTGATCAAGGCCGTGCATGTCCAGCCCGGCAGCCAGATTGACGCCAAGGATCTGCTGGTCGAGCTGGAATAATCTGCCCAAAGGGGCGCAACACCTGCTTGCGCCCCGTCCTTGCACTTCTCTTTTCCCCAAAATACTCCCGCCGGAGGCCCCCCTGACCATCTGGCACCCCGCCAAGGCTGTCTGCCGTAGGGCGGGGTTCACCCCGCCGCCCCTGCCATTGCCCCAAACACCACAAAAAACACCAGGCCCTGCAATTTTGGCCTTGCGGACCACGCCAAGTATTTGTAATTCACGCCTCACCAACGGATGCGGGCGTAGCTCAGGGGTAGAGCATAACCTTGCCAAGGTTAGGGTCGAGAGTTCGAATCTCTTCGCCCGCTCCAATTGGTTCACTGGCCCAGCGGGCTGTTTGCAAAGGCCGCCTTTCAGGGCGGCCTTTTGCATTATGGATCAGGCAAAAGCCTTGATTGTGCCGTTGCGCGGCGGCATCGCAGGGGCATTCAGCACCGGATGCGGGCGCACATCCGCATAATCGCCCCAGCTGCGCCGCCCTTCTGCCACGCTGTCATGCGCGGCGGGCGCGGCCGAAGCGGCGTCATCTTCTGCGTCCCAACAGGCTGCATCGTCATACTGCGCAATCAGGTCGAGATCTTCGTCACCCTCGCCCATATCCGCAGCATCGGCAGCAAGCTGACGATCAATACGGCGGGCCACCTCTGCCGCGTTGGCGACGGCAGACAAAAATATCTGGCTGACCAGCGCCGTCTCTGTCTGCGTGCCGATCAGCGCGTAGAGACTGGGGATCAGGCCATAAAGATCATCCATCACCTCGCGCCCCTCATCGGTCATGATGATGGTGCTGACATAGGGGTTGCGCCGTTCGGCTGACAGGGCCAGCGTATGGGTCAACTGGGTGCCGACCCGTTGATCCATAACCATAAGGTCGATCATTTCGGCATGGATCATGGCCTGGGCAAGGTCGCGGCTGGTCACGCACAGGGTCTGAAACCCCTTACTGGCCAGAATATGGGCTGTTTGCACCGCATCGGCGGCGTCGGCACGCAAGATCATTGCTTTCATCGGATTCTCCTGACAAGACTTCATCCCCTGCTGCATGACAGCAAATGCTTAAAACTTGCTGAAAAGCGCTGGCAGGCGCCCTGCGGACTTGGCGGTCGCGGCGGATGCCCTTATAGACAGCGCCAGCACGGCCAAGGGACAGCAGCACATGCGCACAGCCACGATCACCCGCAAGACCGCGGAAACCGATATCACGGTGACCATCAATCTGGATGGCAGCGGGACCTATGACAACGCCACCGGCGTCGGGTTCTTCGACCACATGCTGGATCAATTGGCGCGCCATGCGCTGATCGACATGACCATCCGCGCCAGCGGCGATCTGCATATCGACGATCACCACACGGTCGAGGATGTGGGCATCGCACTTGGCCAGGCACTGACGCAGGCTTTGGGCGACAAGCGTGGCATCCGGCGTTACGGGTCCTGCCATCTGGCGATGGATGACGCACAGGTGCGTGCGGCGCTCGATCTGTCGGGGCGGGCCTATCTGATCTGCAATCTGGACCTGCCGTTTGGCAAGATCGGCACATTTGACACCGAACTGGTGCGCGAATTCTTTCAGGCCCTGTCCACGCATGGCGGCATCACGCTGCATATCGACCGGCTGCACGGGTTCAACGCGCATCACATCACCGAAGCCGCGTTCAAGGCGGTCGCGCGCGCTTTGCGTGACGCGGTGGAAACCGACCCGCGCAAAAGCGATGCGATTCCCTCCACCAAGGGCAGCCTATGACCACGGCACTGGTCGATTACGACAGCGGCAACCTGCATTCGGCGCAAAAGGCGTTCGAACGGATGGCAGCAGAGGTCGGTGCCGGCCCGATCATCGTCACTGGCGATCCTGATGTCGTGGCCCGCGCCGACCGGATCGTCCTGCCCGGCGACGGCGCCTTTCCGCATTGTCAGGCGCAACTGCACGCGCATTCCGGCCTCGCCGAAGCGATCACCGAGGCTGTGACCCGCCGCGCTGTCCCGTTCTTTGGCATCTGCGTAGGGATGCAGATGCTGGCGACCATTGGCCATGAATACGAGGATACGCCCGGTTTCGGCTGGATCGCGGGCGATATCCGCCGGATCACCCCCGCCGATCCCGCGCTGAAAGTGCCGCATATGGGCTGGAACGATTTGGTGATCGACACCCCCCATCCGGTGCTGGACGGAATTGCCACCGGCGAACATGCCTATTTCGTCCATTCCTATGCGATGCAGGTCAGCAATCCGGCAGAACGGCTGGCCCATGTCGATTACGGCGGCGATGTCACCGCCATCATCGGGCGCGACAATATCATCGGCACCCAGTTCCACCCCGAGAAAAGCCAGCATGCGGGCCTGCGCATGATCGCCAATTTCCTGAGCTGGAGACCGTAAGCTTGACCATCTGTCACTGGTCCAGACGCGCGATGCTGTTTGGCACAGGTGCTGCACTTGCCGCTTGCGCGCGCGGCCGCACGGAAACGGCAAGCATGGCCGATACCAGTAACATCCCGCTGCATCCCAATGAAACACCTGCATTGCGCGCCCTGATCAACCGATATGCCGACATCCACGAGATCCCCGTGACTTTGCTGCACCGGGTGATCATCCGCGAAAGCACGCATAACCCTGCCGCGCGCAACGGGCCGTATTACGGGTTGATGCAAATCCTGCCCGCCACAGCGCGCAGCATGGGGTTTCGCGGGCAGCCGCGCGATCTGCTGGATGCGGAAACCAACCTGAAATACGCTGGCCGCTATCTGCGCGGCGCATGGCTGGTGTCGGACGGCGATGAAGCCACCGCCGTCCGCTGGTACGCACGCGGCTATTACTACGAGGCCAAGCGCCGTGGCATGCTGGTGGAAACAGGGCTGCGCCCAATCCCCACCAGCAGCTAGATCAGCCTATTCCACCCGCACCCAGTTCTGGCTGGAACACAGCAAGCCGCCCGCCACGCAGCCACGCAGGCGCAACGCATCGCCATCAACATCCATTTTGCCCAGATAGATCCGGTCATTGGACGGGCGCCAGACCTGCCCTTGATAGCTGGCAGCCCCTGTTGGCACCATGTCGATCACCAATTGCCGACCCAGGTTTTCCGATTGATATTCACCATCGGCATTAAACGTGCGCGCAATGATGCCACACACAGCCGCGCCACAAGGCGCGATTGTGATATGGGCGAAAGCGCCGTCATCGACCTCGGTTTGCCAGGTGCCGATAGCGGCATCCTGCGCGCTGGCGGCACCTGCCATGGCAAAGGCCGCGGCGGCGGCCAGGATTAGGTGTTTCATATCGATCTCCTCCCTGAAGATGCGGCAGTTTGATCCGGACCGATTTGCGCAATCAAGTCTGACGTTGGGTCGGGGCTGCGTTGCATTCGCCCGCGCGCCATGCATAACGGGCGCAAAGATGCGAAAGGCTGCGACGATGATCCTTTACCCTGCCATCGACCTCAAGGACGGACAGGCCGTGCGGCTGGTGCATGGCGACATGACCCAGACCACCGTGTTCAACGACGACCCCACCGCACAGGCGCGCGCCTTCGTGGATGCAGGCTGCCAATGGCTGCATCTCGTGGATCTGAACGGCGCTTTTGCAGGCGCACCGGTGAACGCCGCCCCGGTCGAGGCGATCCTGAAAGCCTGCCCCGTGCCTGCGCAACTGGGCGGCGGCATCCGCGATATGGCCACGATCGAGGCCTGGCTCGACAAGGGCCTCGCGCGGGTGATTCTGGGCACGGTCGCCGTGGAAAACCCCGATCTGGTGCGGCAGGCCGCGCGCGCCTTTCCAGGGCAAGTCGCTGTGGGCTTAGACGCCCGCAATGGGCGCGTCGCCACCCGTGGCTGGGCCGAGGAAACCGATCTCATGGTCACCGATCTGGCGCGCAGTTTCGAAGACGCAGGCATTGCCGCGATCATCTACACCGACATCCTGCGCGACGGTGCGATGAAAGGGCCCAATATCGCGGCCACCGCCGATCTGGCCCGCGCGGTCAGCATCCCGGTCATCGCCTCTGGCGGGGTGTCCTCGCTGGCGGATCTGACCGCGCTGCGCGACACCGGCGTGATCGCGGGGGCGATTTCGGGCCGCGCGCTTTATGACGGGGCCCTTGATCTGGCACAGGCGCTGCGCGTGCTTGCCGAACCGGCAGCGCAGGCCTAAACAGGGCCATGCTTAAGGTCCGCATCATCCCCTGCCTCGACGTCGCCGAAGGGCGCACTGTGAAAGGCGTGAACTTCGTCGATCTGGTCGATGCCGGCGATCCGGTGGAACAGGCGATGGCCTATAACGCGGCAGGCGCGGACGAATTGGTCTTTCTCGACATCAAGGCGACCCATGAAAACCGTGGCACCATGTTCGATCTGGCGACGCGCACGGCGGAACAATGTTTCATGCCGCTGACCATCGGCGGCGGCGTGCGCACGCATCACGATGTGCGCGACCTGCTGCTGGCGGGGGCGGACAAGGTCAGTTTCAATTCGGCGGCGGTGGCCAACCCCGATGTGGTGGCCGAGGCCGCGATGCGCTTTGGCTCGCAATGTATCGTCGTGGCCATCGACGCCAAAACCGTCAGCCCTGGCAAATGGGAGATTTTCACCCATGGCGGCAGGCGGGCCACCGGCATCGACGCCGTGGATTTCGCCCGCACGGTCGTTGAAAAAGGTGCCGGTGAAATCCTTTTGACCTCGATGGACCGCGACGGGACCAAGGCGGGGTTCAACCTGCCGCTGACCCGCGCCATCGCGGATGCTGTCGATGTGCCGGTGATCGCCTCTGGCGGGGTCGGCACGCTGGATCACCTTGTTGAAGGCGTGACCATCGGCGGGGCCTCCGCCGTGCTGGCCGCCTCGATCTTTCATTTCGGCACCTTTACCATCGCGCAGGCCAAGGCGCATATGGCCGCAGCCGGCATCGCGGTGCGGCCATGACGCTGGATGATCTCGCAGCCCTGATTGCCGCGCGCAAGAATGCCGATCCCGCCAGCAGCTGGACTGCGCAACTCCTTGCCAAAGGCCCCGAAAAATGCGCCGAGAAATTCGGTGAAGAGGCGATCGAGGCGATCATCGAAGCCGTCAAAGGCGACCGCGACAAACTCACATCCGAAGCCGCCGACGTGCTTTACCATCTTCTGGTCATGCTGACCGCGCGCGATGTGACTTTGGCCGAAGTTGTGGCCGAACTCGCCCGCCGCCAGGGCACATCAGGCATCGCCGAAAAATCCGCCCGCCCGTCCTGATCCACGATTTCTTATTTCCAAAAATACTCATACGCAGGGGCAGCCCCTGTCACAGCTTCGAGGAAATAATCCCCGTCGCAAACCCGCCCATGCGCAATTCACCAAACAGCCGCTGGTATTCGATCTTGGGGCAACGATCCTGCACCACCGTCACACCGCGTGCTTCAGCCTTGGCCGCAGCCTCTGCATGGGTCACGCCGATCTGCATCCAGATCGTTTGTAAATCAGGCCAGCGCGCGAGTGCTTCATCAACCAGCGCAGGCACGGCATCGGGTTTGCGAAAGATATCGACCATATCCACATCATGCGGGATATCGGCCAGGCTGGCATAAACCGTCTCGCCGAACAGGCTCTGCCCCGCCAGCCCCGGATTGACCGGGATCACGCGAAAGCCTTTCAGCCCCAGATAGCGCGCCACGAAATAGCTGGGGCGCACCGGATTGGCCGACACACCCACCACCGCGATGGTGCGGGTGCGTTTGAGAATCCTGCGCAGGCTGTCGTCATTGATGGTCATATGGTCACCCTAACCCAAGGTCTGAAAAGAAAAAAGCGCCCAAGGAAACCTTGGGCGCCAGTTATGGAACGAGGGACAGTGCGTTTGGCACAACCGGTTCCAAAGGCCGCGCCACACTACACAGATGGTAAGCCATCCCGACAACAAAAGGTTCCCTCAGCAAGACGTGATGAATGTGTGATCAGCCTTTTGCGGCATAAAGCGCGACAGCGGCCGCATTTGAAACGTTGAGCGAGCCGAAATCGGCACTTGCGTCGATCCGGACCAGTATGTCGCAGGTCTCGCGGGTTTTGTCGCGCAGGCCCGGCCCTTCGGCCCCCATCACCAGCGCCACGGCGCGGTCGCGCTTGCCCTCGACGGCGGCTTCGATCGTTGTCTCGGCCTCACCGTCCAGCCCCAGCACCAGATAGCCCATCTGCTGCAATTCCACGATCGCATCGGCCAGATTGCGCACCCGCAGGTAAGGCTGGCGTTCCAGCGCGCCGCTGGCGGTCTTGGCCAAGGCGCCGGTTTCGGGGGCTGCATGGCGCTGCATCGCGACAACAGCGCGCGCGCCGAACACTTCAGCCGATCGCAGGATCGCACCCACGTTATGCGGGTCGGTCACGCGGTCCAGCAGCACGATGCGCGGCGGCATCGGACCTTCGCGCAGGGCGACATCCTGCAAACTGCCCCAATCCAGCGGTTTGACCTCCAGCGCGGCCCCCTGATGCACCGATTGCGGATCAAGCGGTGCCGCGAATTTGCGCGGATCACTGATTTCAGGTTCGATCCCGCCCGTCGCCACCGCCTCACCCAGACGTTCCAGCGCATTGCGCGTCACGATCAGGCGCAGTTTTTCGCGCGCGGGGTTTTCCAGCGCATCGCGCACGGCATGCAGGCCGAACAACCAGACGGTTTCCTGCGACGCCACGCGCTTGGCCTGTTCCTTGGCGATCACCCATGTCGGCTTTTTCATTCTGGCATCCGTCCTTGCTTTTCCTAGCCGATACGCGACATTGCACGCGCTGTGAAGAGGCAGGCCGAAACCCGCGACTTTTGCGGTTGACGGCAATCGGGGCCGCAGGTAATCACCCCCGCAGTGGGCGACAGGCCGCAAGGTGTGGCAGGGGACTGTAACTCCCTCGCGGAGACGCACGCCAGGTTCGATTCCTGGGTCGCCCACCACTTTCATCTTTTGCCTACTGTTACTGCGGCGCGTTTTCTCTTAGGGAAAGCGCGGTAAAAAGTGACAGGATTTCGACCGATGCCGCAGCCGTTCAATATCATGATCGTGGGTCAGGCCGGGCGGCTGCAATACGAGGCATTGGTCTTTGTGGCCAGTCTGCGCGCCCATGCACCGGGGTTTGCAGGGCGGATGATCGTGGCGGAACCGCAGCCGGGACCGCTGTGGCAGGATGATCCGCGCATGACCCCCGATATCACGGCGGCGCTGGTGGAATTGGGGGCAGAGGTGATCCCTTTCACCGCGCGCCATTTCGGGCAAAGCTATCCGCATGGCAACAAGATCGAAGGCTTGCAGACCCTGCCCGCGGACGACGCCTTCGTGTTTTTCGACAGTGACACGCTGATCACCGGCGATATCAGCGCACTGCCATTCGATTTCACGCGCCCTGCCGCTTCGATGAACCGGACGGGGACATGGCCTGTCGAAGATCTCTATTGGCCGGGCTATACCGCGATCTGGAAATCGCTTTATGACAAATTCGGGCTGGATTTCGCGTCGTCACTGGACCTGTCGCAGCCGGATGAATTCTGGGAACGTTATCTTTATTTCAACGCAGGCTGGTTTTACGGGGCCGATCCGGCTGCAATTCGGCGCAGCTGTTCACCGAATACGCCGTGGCGATCCGCGATGCACCGCCGCCCGAACTGGTGATCCAGCCGCTTGATCCCTGGCTCGATCAGGTGGCCTTGCCGCTGGTCATCCATGCCTTGGGGGGCGGCAGGCCAGATGCGGCGCTGGCGGGGCTGGATGGTGATCTGACCTGCCATTACCGGCTGTTGCCGCTGCTTTACGCGCGCGGCAGCGATGCCCAGATCGCGGCATTGGAACAGGTCTGCGCGCCCAACCAGATCAAGAAACACCTGCGCCAGCATCCGCCGTTCAAGCGGATGGTCTATCAGGGCCAGGGGCAAAAGGTACGCGCCCTGTTCGACAGGGCCAACCTGCCCCGCCATGAACGCGCGATCCGCAACCAGATCAGGGCGGCGGGATACTGGATGCGCTAGGCGGGTCGCTGCCTGCGTCACGTCACCCCAATGGCCACTGCGGCCACAATGTCATTCGCGCGCAATCAGGCAAGTGTCATGGTTTGTGGCGACAGCCCCGCCGATCAGGCCGCGAAAACACCGCTTTCGGCGGCAAACCCCTTGATCTCGATCGGGTTGCCAGAGGGGTCGCGGAAAAACATCGTCCATTGTTCGCCCGGCTCGCCCTTGAACCGCACCGAAGGGGCAAGGATGAAATCGGTCTGCCGGTCTTCCAGACGGCCGGCAAGCCGGGTCCAGTCATCCAGCGGCAGCACCACACCGAAATGCGGCATCGGCACCATGTGATCGCCCACCTTGCCGGTCGGCGCATTGGCAAAGGGTTCGCCTAGATGCAGGCTCAACTGATGGCCGAAAAAGTCGAAATCGACCCAGGTGTCGGTGGACCGGCCTTCGACGGCCCCCAGCGCGCCGGTATAAAACGCGCGGGCCTCGTCCAGATCGGTGACGTGATAGGCGAAATGGAATGGCACAGGCATGGGCGGCTCCTTGGGTTCTGCACGCCAATTTACACAGTCTGTGCTGCGAAGTCCAAGCCGGAAGTATCCTTTCGCCGCACAAGTCTTTTCGCGCGGCGCGCTGTTGTTTGCCCACCACTTTGGCCCTACACCTTTGGCAGTTCATTCAAAGGGAGAGAGATGATGACAGACGCCCCCAGCTACGGTTTCGATACATTGCAAGTTCACGCAGGCGCGCGCCCTGATCCCGCGACAGGCGCACGGCAGGTGCCGATCTACCAGACCACCGCCTATGTGTTCCGCGATGCCGAACACGCCGCAGCACTCTTTAACCTGCAAGAGGTCGGATATATCTATTCGCGCCTGACCAACCCCACGGTCGCGGCCTTGCAAGAACGGATCGCCACGCTCGAAGGTGGCGTTGGCGGTGTGTGCTGTTCGTCGGGCCATGCGGCCCAGATCATGGCGCTGTTTCCGCTGATGGCACCGGGGCGCAATATCGTGGCGTCGAGCCGGCTTTATGGCGGCACGGTCACCCAGTTCAGCCAGACGATCAAACGCTTTGGCTGGTCGGCAAAATTCGTCGATTTCGACGATCACGCCGCGGTTGCCGCCGCCATCGACGATGACACCCGCGCGGTGTTTTGCGAAGCCATCGCCAACCCCGGCGGGCATATCACCGATCTGGACGCGATTTCCGCGATCTCGGATGCGGCGGGCATTCCGCTGATCGTGGATAACACCACGGCGACACCCTATCTGTGCCGCCCGATCGAACATGGCGCGACACTGGTCGTCCATTCCACCACGAAATACCTGACCGGCAATGGTACCGTCACGGGTGGTTGCGTTGTGGACAGCGGCAAATTCGACTGGCGCGCCAATGACAAATTCCCGTCCCTGTCGCAGCCCGAACCCGCCTATCACGGGCTGACATTCGCGGAAACCTTTGGCCCGTTGGCATTCACCTTTCACGGCATTGCCATCGGGTTGCGCGATCTGGGCATGACGATGAACCCGCAAGCCGCGCATTACACGCTGATGGGAATCGAGACGCTGTCGCTGCGGATGGACCGGCATGTGCAGAACGCACAGACCATCGCCAAATGGCTGCAGGATGATCCGCGCATTGATTATGTGACCTATGCGGGGCTGGACAGTTCCCCCTATGCGCATCTGGTGCCCAAGATCTGCCCCAAAGGCGCCGGTGCCTTGTTCACCATCGCGGTCAAGGGTGGCTATGACGCCTGCGTCAAACTGGTCGATAGCTTGGAAATATTCAGCCATGTGGCGAACCTTGGCGATACACGCTCGCTGGTGATCCATTCAGCCAGCACGACGCACCGGCAGTTGACGCCAGAGCAGCAAAAGGCCGCAGGGGCAGGCCCGAACATCGTGCGCTTGTCCATCGGGATCGAGGATGCCCGCGACCTGATCGCCGATCTGGATCAGGCGCTGGCCAAGGCTGTCGGCTAGGCCTGTCGCAACAGGATCTGCCCGCCCTTGCCCTTGGCTTGGGCGGGTTTTTGCTTTAGGATTTGGGGATCTGCGCAATAGCGTTCAGATGCGGCCTTCAACCTGCTAGACGCGGTATATGACACCCGATTTCGCCCTTTCGCTTTCGCATGCAGGCATTGATCTGCTGCAACGTACCGACACAGGATGGCGTCGTGTTGGGACGGCATCGCTGTCGTCGCGCGACATCGCGGCAGACTTGGCCGATCTGCGCGCCAAAGGGCAGGCGCTGGCACCTGACGGATTTTGCACCAAGCTTGTGATCCCGATGGAGCAGGTCAAATACCTTGCACTGGACACCGCGCAGACCACGCTGGCCGATATCACGCGGGCGCTGGACGGGACCACGCCCTATGCGCTGGACGCATTGGCGATTGATTTCGAACGCAGCAACGGGCGCACCCATATTGCCGCCGTCGCCCAAGACACCCTGCGCGAGGCCGAAGATTTCGCCGCGGCGCATGGGTTCAACCCCGTCGCCTTTGTCGCGGTGCCGGACCCTGACACTTTTGCGCAGGAAATCTTTTTTGGGCCCACCACGATGGCCGCCCGCGCTCTTGGCCCCGGTGTGACCGTGACCCGCGACAGCCTACCGGTCAGGTTGATCGGCACGCGGATCAAGGCGTATCTGCTAGAGCCGCATACAGCAGTCATTCCCTCTGCCGCGGCGTCTGACCCAGCCCAAGCGCCGTCGCTTGACCAGATCATCAGCGAATACCACCCGCAGGACAGACCCGCAGCTGTGGTGCCTGCACCGCCGCGCGTGGTTCTGTCTGCCGCAGTGCCTGCCGCACCGGACCATCTGGACCGGATCATCGGCGGCTATCACGCCCCCGCAATCCAGACCGAAGTCCCGATGATCGCCGTGCCTGCGCCCGGATCAATGCGGGCCGTGGTGCTAGGCGGGGTTATGGCGACAGTGTCAACGACGGCTTTGCGCTGGCCCACCTATCGGGTGGCGGGCGCGGCTGCGGCCAGCCTTGCCGCCTTGGGCATGATCTGGTGGTTGCAATCAGGCCCCGTGCCCGTTGACGCCGTGCCCGTTGACGTACCCGTCACGGTCGCCGCACAATCTCAGATCAGCCCCAAAGCGGCGCAGCTCGACATCGCGATCGCGCCACCGGATCAGCAGGCTTTGGCACAAAGGCTGCCCGACGCTGACACCGCATTTGCCACCAGCCCGCCACCTTTGCCTTTGACGCCTGACGCGGCTGACAGCCCCGGCGGCGCGCCGCAACCCCCACCTGCGCGGGTCATGGCAACAACGCATGTCCTGAGCGCGGATCAGGCGCAAACCGCCTATGCCGCGACAGGCGTCTGGCAGCGGCCACCGCGTTTTGTCGATCGGCCCTCTGCCGCCACGACCGAGGACGTCACTTGGCCAGCCATCACAGCTGCCCCCACCTCAGTGGCTGCGCCCCGCTTGGCTGATATTGAAACGCTGACAACCGATCTTGCCTTTGTGCCACCTGCGATCCCGCCTGCGGCTGATACTTTTTTTGACATTGACGAAGACGGCTTTGTGCGCGCAACCCCCGAAGGTACGCTGACGCCCCAAGGTATCGTCGTTTACGCTGGGCTACCGGACGTGCCGTTCCGCGTGCGGCCCGCCCTGCCCCCCAATACGGACGCCGCACAGGCCGATACCAGTGTCGCGGACATTCTGGTTGATATTGTCGTCATCCCTGGCCCGCCGCCAATTGTGCCACCCGTGCGCCCTGCGGCTGTCGAAGACAGGACAGCGGGCGGGGTGTCGTTGGCGGGATTGCAACCGGGTGCCACCGGACAGGATGCGATCGACGATCTGGCACCACCCCCCGGTGCGATCCGCCCACGGGCACGCCCCGCCTTGCCTGCGTCCGTTACGGCGGCCAGCGAGATTGAGGCCGTTCTTGGCGGTATCGCGCTGGCGACGCCGAACCCGAGCGCCACCGGATCGGCCTTTGCAGTGACACGTTCACTGCGTCCGACCAGCAGGCCCAGCAATTTCGACCGCGTCGTCGCCGCGGCCCGCAGCCGCCAACAGCCCGCCGCAGCGCCATCGCCCGGTGCAATCGCCGCAGCACCTGCGCCACCGGTACAGGCCGCAGCCCCCGTCGCGCCGCAGAATTACGAACCCGTGCCGGGCGGCGTTGCCCGCGCCGCCACGCAGGACAGCGCGATCCGGCTGCGCGACATCAACCTGATCGGCGTCTACGGGCAACCCAGCGCGCGGCGCGCACTTGTCCGGCTGGGCAACGGTCAATTTGTCCGCGTGCAGGTCGGCAGCGACCTAGACGGCGGGCAAGTGACCGCCATCGGTGAAAACGCGCTGAACTATGTCAAGCGCGGCACCACCTATGCGCTGCAGATCCCGCAGGGGTAAGCAGCGCCAAGACCTGCTATTGCTTTTGCGCCTTTGAACGCTGGTCAGGCGTCGCTGACACCGGCCTCGGCGAAAGTGGCCATGCCGGAATGGCAGGCGATGGCCCCTTGCAGGATGGTGATGGCAAGCGCCGCGCCTGACCCTTCGCCCAGCCGCAGACCCAGCGACAACAGCGGCTGTTTGCCCAAGGCATCCAGCAGGGTCTGATGCGCGCCCTCAAGGCTGAGGTGGCCCGCGACGGTGTGATCCAGACCGGCGGGATGCAGTTTGTGCAGCACGCCCGCCGCCGCCGAACAAATGAAACCGTCCAAGATCACCGGTATCCGGTGCGCCCGTGCCGCGGCCATTGCACCGGCCATTGCCGCAATCTCGCGCCCGCCAAGACAGCGCAAAGCCTCCAGCGGGTCAGTCACGTCATGCAGGGCCAGCCCCGCATCCACCGCCGCCACCTTGCGTGCAAGGCCCGCATCATCGACGCCGGTGCCGCGCCCGGCCCAATCAGCGCCTGTGCCGCCAAACAGCGCCGCGGCAAGGGCTGCCGCCGACGTGGTGTTGCCGATCCCCATTTCGCCGGTGACCAGCAGGTCGGCGTCAGGATCGACCGCGGTCCAGCCGGTTTGCAAGGCGCTGACCAGGTCACCTTCCGTCATCGCGGGGGCCTGGGTGAAATCGGCCGTCGGGGTGTCGAGCGATAATGCATGCACATCCATCCGCGCGCCTGCCGCCTTGGACAGCTGGTTGATCGCCGCCCCGCCATGGTCGAAATTGGCGACCATCTGCGCCGTGACCTCTGGCGGGAAGGCCGACACACCCTGCGCGCAAACGCCGTGATTGCCGGCAAAGATGATAACCTGTGGCGCGCGGATCGCCGGGCGTGGATCATTGCGCCAGCCTGCATACCAGATCGCCAGATCCTCCAACCGCCCCAAAGCGCCCTGCGGTTTGGTCAACTGGCCGTTGCGGTCGGTCGCACCGGCGATGGCACTGGCGTCAGGGGCGGTCAGATCGGCAAAGATCGCGCAGAATTCGGCAAGAGTGGTGAAAGGGGCTGTCATCAGGTCCTCGTTGCGTAACATGTCCTGACTGTCTAACGATCAGGTCACAGATGAAAAGAGCCGCAAGGGGCAAACAATTGACCAATCCCGACAATCGTCTTTTTGCCGCCATCGACCTGCCTGCCGCATTGGGCCTTTTGACGCGGCTGCCGGTGCCCGTGGATGGGGCGGCAGCGACCGCGCGGGGCGCTGCGGCGGTCTGGGCCTATCCGCTGGCGGGCATGGTCGTGGGTGGGGTGCAGGCGCTGGTGATGGCGGTGCTGGTGTGGCTCGGTGTGCCGGCCGCGATCACGGCGGCGCTGGTGCTGGCGTTGGCGGTCAGCATGACGGGGGCGATGCACGAGGATGGTCTGGCCGACAGCGTCGATGGTCTGTGGGGCGGCTGGGACAAGACGCGCAGGCTGGCGATCATGAAGGACAGCCATATCGGCACCTATGGCGTGATCGCGCTGGTCCTGACGCTGGTGCTGCGCTGGACAGCGCTGGGGATGATTGCGGGCACGGGGGGCTTTGCGCTGGCGCTGGTCGTGGTTGCAGCACTCAGCCGTGCGGCCATGGTGGGCGTCATGGCCGCCCTGCCCCATGCCCGCGAAGACGGGCTGAGCCGCGCCGTCGGGCGACCTGCACCGCGTGTGGCTTGGGTGGCTGTAGGCATCGGCGCGGGGCTGGCGTTCGTGACGGGGTATCTGGGGCTAGTGGTGGTGGCGGCGACGGTTGCCGTGCTCTGGGCAATGATCGCGCGGGCCAAGATCGGCGGACAAACAGGTGATATTCTGGGCGCAACCCAGCAATGGGTCGAGGTCGCCTTGCTGATCGCGGTCGTCTCGGCGCTGGATTAATCCGGCAGCGGGTCGCACCGCAGCGCCATGGCGAAACTATCCGCGCCATCATGCCGCCCGATGTCGGTCTGCTGCAGGCGCCCGTCGTGCAACCGCGTGGCGATGATCCGTGACCAGTCGGCATTCGCGGTGATGATGTCCGGCCCTTGCCCGCAATCGCGGATGCCACCGGCGATGTCGGTCTGTCCGATCCGGTGATTGGTCAGCCCGGGGGAACGGGCGATTTCGCGCAAGGACCACACATCACCCGCCTGACTGATCCGCACCACGACCAGTTCGCGCGCCAGATGCGGGCGGTCGATATAGGCAATCTCGATCGCGCCGTCGCCGTCCAGATCGGCAGCACCCGCCACGGCCAGCCAACGAAACCGTGTGCCGATATGTGGCCCCGCGACAAGCGGCTGCAATGCGCCGTCGCGCAGACCCCAAATCGCCAGTTGCGCGCCAAAGGTCTCGTGGCTTTGCACGACCATCACCTCTGCCGCGCCATCGCCGTTCAGATCAACCACGCGGGGGTTGGTATCTTCGAACACCATCGGCGCGGGCCAGCGCGTGGCCAGTTGCCTGCCATCCGCCAATGTGACCGTAAGCGTGTCATGTTCACTGGGCGTGCCAAGCACGCCATGCGGATAGCGGTCGGTCGGGCCGGTCAGCCGCGCATCCGTGATCGTCTGCGCCTGCGCCAAGGCCGGAAAAACCGCCAAGGCCAGCAGGCACAGCCGCATCAGATCTGCTTTTCGGGCATCTGCACCCGCAGGCCATCCAGCGCATCGCTGACCTTGAGCTGGCAGGTCAGGCGTGATTTGACAGGGTCGGGCTTAAAGGCGAAATCGAGCATGTCGTCTTCCATCGCGTCCTTGGCGGGCAGTTTGTCCACCCAGGCGTCATCGACATAGACATGGCAGGTCGAACAGGCACAGGCGCCGCCGCAATCGGCCTCGATCCCGGGGATGCCGTTGTCGCGCGCGCCTTCCATGACGGTCAGGCCATTGGCCACATCGACCACATGTTCCTTGCCGCCATGTTCGACATAAGTGATTTTCGCCATTGTCTTGGGTCCTTTGTAGAAGTGATGCGTCGCGCCATTCCTAAATGACCCATTGGGCCGGTGCCAGCGCAAATCCGCCACATGAACAATGGGCGACCCATCAGGACCGCCCTTTGTCGCAAGCAATCGGGCTGGTTATTCCTGATCCAGCACCAGCGCCACGAAACGGGGATCACCGCCGCGCCGGACCAGCATCAGGATCGATGTGCGCCCTGCTTCGGTTGCAAGGTCGATCTGTGCGCGCAGCTCGTCCATCGTGCCGACCGGCTGGCGCGAGGCTTCGGTGATCACATCACCTTCGATCAACCCTTTGGACGCGGCATCTGAATCAGGCGCGATAGCGGTGATGACAAGGCCCTGATCGACGTTCAGCGAAAATTGTTCCACCAGTTCTGGGCTGACAGGTTCCAGCGTCAGACCGAGCAAGGTGTCGGGTTCGGCAGCTGGTGCCTCTGGTGCGGCGGCGGGAAACGCCACGGCCTCGGATGTTTCGCGCCGGCCGAGCACAACGGTCAGCTGTGCCATTTCGCCATCGCGCAGCACCTGCACGGGGACTTCTTTGCCCACGGGCGAATTGCCGACGATGCGCACCAGTTCGCGGGTATCCGCAATCTCGACCCCGTCAAAGATCAAGATCACATCGCCTGACAGCATGCCGGATTCCTCTGCCGGTCCGGCGGGAACATCCGTCACCAGCGCGCCGCGCGCATCGTCCAGCCCGTCGATCGCCGACACCATGTCAGGTGTCACATCCTGAATCCGTACACCCAGCCAGCCACGGCGGGTTTCACCGAATTCGATCAGCTGATCGACGACATTCACCACAACGCCGGACGACATGGCAAAACCGATCCCGATAGACCCGCCCGTGGGCGACAGGATCGCCGTGTTCACGCCGATGACCTGACCGTCCATGTTGAACAATGGACCCCCCGAATTGCCACGGTTGATCGCGGCATCGGTCTGGATGTAATCGTCATAGGTGCCAGACAGCGCGCGGTTGCGGGCCGAGACGATCCCGACAGAGACCGAAAAGCCCTGTCCCAGCGGGTTGCCCATCGCCATCACCCAGTCACCGACGCGCGCGCCTTCGGCATTGCTGTCGCCAAAGGAAACGAACGGCAGGTCGGTGGCATCCACTTTCAGCACCGCGATATCAGTGTTGGGGTCGGTGCCGATCAATTCGGCCGGCAATTCGACACCGGAATAGAATTCGATCAGGATCTCATCCGCGCCTTCGATGACGTGGTTATTGGTGACGATAAAACCATCCGACGAAATCACAAAGCCCGATCCCAAAGCCGACGACCGCTGCGGCCCACCGCGCGGACCGTTGTTAAAGAAATCCTCGAACGGTGATCCTTCGGGGACGACACCGCGCGGCATGGTGCGTTCGGCGATCGTCGTGCTGGTCGTGATATTCACCACCGAGGGGCTGACCAGTTCGGCCAGATCGGCAAAGCTGGGCGGACGGTCCTGCGCAAAGGCGGCCGCGGCCTGCATGACAAGGAACGACACAGCCAGCAGGATCGCGCTGGCGCATGCAATCAGCATGCGGCGCATCTGGGAAGGGTCTGTTTGGATAACGACTGCCTTTGCGTTCACGGATCATCTCCTCAAGGATGGGCGGGACCATTGTCCTGCAATAAAGCTAAGATCAAGTTAGAGCATCGGCTGCGCAGGACAATCCCCCTCACCGGCAAGTGATCCAATGCAAAAGGCCGACCACAAGGGCCGGCCTTTGCAATGCTGCACGGGTGCAGCGGATCAGCGCAGGGCTGCTTCATCCTCGACCGGTGGCAGGCTCTGCACGGCAGCTCCTGCATCGCCATTACCGGTAGAGCGCAGCGAATCCGCCCCTTGGGCCGACCGCAGGTAGTTGAAGAACTCACTTTCCGGCGACATCACCATCATCGTGTTCCCACCCTGCAAAGCCCGCTGATAGGCGGTCATCGACCGGTAGAATTCAAAGAATTCCGGGTCCGCACCAAAGGCCGTCGCAAAGATTTCGTTGCGCAAAGCGTCGGCCTCACCCTGAATGACCTGGGCTTCGCGTTCGGCTTCGGACACCAGTTCGATCACGGTCCGGTCGGCCTGTGCCTGAATCCGCTGGGCGGCTTCACGGCCACGGGCGATTTCATCGGCAGCTTCGCGTTCGCGTTCGGCCTTCATCCGCTCGTAGGTGGCGTTGAGGTTGGCCTCTGGCAGGTCGGTCCGTTTCAGGCGCACGTCCAGCACCTGAAGACCCAGGGCTTGCGCTTGCGTGATCGCACCGTTGCGGATGCGCAGCATCAATGCAGCCCGGTCGATGGACAAGATGTCATTGGACGACACCGAACCCAAAACTTCGCGGGTTTCAGCGCGCAGGATACTGTCCAGACGCTGCGACGCTGCCGCAAGTCCCCCGACACCGACAGCGCGGCGGAATTGTTCCACATCCGAGATACGGAACCGCGCAAAGGCATCCACGACCAGACGACGATCATCCGCAGGGGTGACTTCGATCGGGTCCAGATCGCGGCTCAGGATCCGATCATCGTATTTCACGACTTCCTGAATCAGCGGGATCTTGAACCCCAAACCGGGTTCTTCCTTGACGCTGACGATCTGGCCGAACTGGAGAACCAGCGCCTTTTCGCGTTCGTCCACGATGAACACCGACGACAGGGCCACGCCGATGATGACCACCAATGCGGGAATGAGAAGTGCTGTTTTCCGCATCAGTTGTTACCTCCTGTCGCAGCGGGCGCGCGCCGCATTTCGTTCAGCGGCAGATAAGGCACGACGCCTTGGCTGCCGGCGGCGTTTTCATCCATCATGATGATATCGACATCGCTCAGAACGCCTTCGAGCGTTTCCAGATAGATCCGCTTGCGCGTCACATCGGGCGCCTGAACATATTCTGCCAGAATGGCCGAGAACCGGCTGGCCTCACCCAAAGCTTCGTTCACGACGCGGGCGCGATACCCTTCGGCCTGTTCCAGAACCTGTGCCGACTGACCGCGCGCTTCGGCGACGACGCGGTTGGCATAGGCGTCAGCCACGTTCTGCAGACGGTCGCGTTCCTGACGGGCATCCTGCACCTGCCGGAAGGCCGCGATCACGGGCTCTGGCGGGTCGGCCTTGTCAAAGTTGACACGGATCACATTCACGCCTGAATCAAAACTATCGAGCGACGCTTGAATGGCTTCGCGCAGGCTGTCTGCAATCGCGCCACGATCACGGTTCAAAATTGGCGCCAGTTCCGATTGCGAAATGATTTCGCGCATCGCGGATTCCGACACAGCCGCAATCGTCTGGGGCGGATCGGTCAGGCTGAACAGGTAAAGCTGCGGATCGATGATATTCCACACGATCTGGAAGTCGATATCAACGATGTTTTCGTCGCCGGTCAGCATCAGGCCGGGATCACGGCGGGTCGCACTTGCGCCGACGTCGATCGTACGTTCGGTCGACACAGCCAGCACCTCGCGGGTGACGACGGGCCAAGGGGCAAAGTTCAAACCGGGTTCACCGGTCTTGTAATAGCTGCCCAGAAACAATTCGACGGACCGTTCTTCGGGCCGGACCGTGTAGAAAGAGGCAAAAAGCCACAGGGCCACCAGCGCCAGTATACCAAGGCCCACGGTGCCGCGTGTCAGTTGCGGCCCTTGACCGCCACCTTCGCCGCCCGGACCACGCGATCCGCCACGGCCGCCACCCATCAGGACGCGCAGCTGTTCGCGGCCCTTGTTCACCAGTTCATCAATTTCGGGGATGTTGGGACCGTCATTGCCGGGTCTGCGCCCACCGCCACGATTGCGGTCGTCGTCGCCGTTCCCGCCCTTGTTGCCGCCACCGCCCCACGGGCCACCAGAATTTCCTGCCATCGTTTCCCTATTCTTCCTTTCAACTTGCCCCGCGCGCGGGGTTCTTGTTCGACATGTGTGTCCTGACGCCACAAATTCAAGCGCGGCGGACAGGATCCTTCATGGTGACCAGTTCTTCGGCCATGGTCGGATGAACCGCGACCGTGCGGTCAAAGTCCTCTTTTGTGGCGCCCATCTTGATCGCAATCGCAGCCAGCTGGATCATCTCGCCTGCGTGGTCTGCGACGATATGACAGCCCAGCACTTTGCGGGTGGCGCTGCTGACGACCAGCTTCATCATCACGCGGTCCGTGCGTCCCGCAAAGGCATGGTTCATCGGCTTGAACGAGGTGCAATAAATCTCGACCGGTTCGATGTCGCGGGCTGCTTCTTCGGTCAGGCCGATGGTGCCCATTTCGGGCTGGGTAAAGATCGCCGAAGGGATCAGATCGTGATCGACCTTGGTCGGATTGCCCTTGAACACGGTTTCGACGAAAGCCATGGCTTCGCGGATCGCCACCGGCGTCAGCTGCACGCGGTCGGTCACGTCACCGATCGCATAGATCGACGGCACGCCGGTCTGGCTATAATCATCGACCACGATTTCGCCGCGCCGCCCGATCTGCACGCCGGCCTCTGCCAGCCCGATGTTTTCGGTATTGGGCGCGCGGCCGGTGGCGAACATGACCTGATCAAAAATCGCCTCCTGACCATTGGTGGCCTTGACCCAGATCCCCTTGGCCGGTTCGCCGGACGGGGCCGAGACGGGCTTGCCCTGGTCGACCGGGGCGGACATGCCGTTATCTTGCAGGTCGTCGGCGGTGGCGGCGCGCATTTCGACGATATTAGTGCCCAGATGCAGATTCACACCTTTTTCGCGCATGCCTTCGGCGACCAGACCGCGGGCTTCGTCGTCGAAACCCCGCAGGATCTGCGCACCGCGATAGAATTGCGTCACCTTGACGCCCAGCCCGTTCAGGATGCCCGCGAATTCAGACGCGATATAGCCGCCGCCGACGATCAGGATCGATTTTGGCAGTTCATCCAGCAAAAAGATATCATTCGAGGTGATCCCCAACGCGGCCCCCGGAATGTCGGGCACAACAGGGCGGCCGCCTGTGGCGATCAGGATATGTTTTGCCGTCACTGTCCGGCCGCTGGACAAGGCCACGGTATGCGCATCGGTGAGACTGGCGCGCGCATCGCAGATTTCGACGCCGGAATTGTCCAGCAGCTTGCGATAGATCCCTTCGAGCCGGTCAAGTTCCTTGTGCAGATGGCTGCGGAACCGCGGCCATTCAAACGGGCCATCGGTCACATCCCAGCCATAGGCGCGGGCGTCGTCGAACATTTCGGAATAGCCAGAGGCAAAGACCATCAGCTTTTTCGGCACACAGCCGCGGATGACACAGGTGCCGCCCATGCGGAATTCCTCGGCCAGCGCCACTTTGGCACCGGTCGCGGCCGCCACACGCGCGGCCCGCACCCCGCCCGAGCCGCCGCCGATGACGAAAAGATCATAGTCAAAGTTCATATCTGGTCCTTGGGTCGGTGCAGGCGATTATTTCGCAAGATCTGCGAACAGATTGACATCGTCCTGCAGATCGAATTGCACAACATCATTGATGTCGTTGGTGATGTCACGGATTTCAACCTTGCCAGTGCCGTGACCCACGATCACGACATCGCAAATGTCGATAAACAAACCGTTTTCCACCACACCGGGGATCTGGTTCAGCATCATCGCCAGATGGCGCGGATTGCCGATCCTTTTGAGATGCAGATCAAGGATGAAATTGCCCTCATCCGTGACATAGGGTGCATCGCCCTGCATCCGCTGGATCACGTCACGGCCCAGCACATCGGCGTCGATCAGCAGTTCCTCGATCAGACCGCGGGTGATCTGCATGCCAAAGGGCAGCACCTCGACCGGCAAGGGAAAGGCCCCCAGCGTCGCCACCTTTTTCGAGGCATCGGCGATCACGATCATCCGGTCGCTGGCGGTGGCCACGATCTTTTCGCGCAGATGCGCGCCGCCGCCGCCTTTGATCAGGTTCAGGTCCGCGTCATATTCATCGGTCCCGTCGATGGTCAGGTCCAGCCATTTTGCCTGATCAAGGGTGATGATCTCGATCCCCGCCTCGCGCGCCAGTTCGGCAGTACGGTTGGAGGTCGGCACGCCCTTGATCTGCAAACCGTGATCGCGCACCATCTCGCCCAGGCATTGCACCAGCCATGCTGCGGTTGATCCGGTTCCCAGACCGACCTTCATGCCCGACTGGACATACTGTGTCGCCTGTTTGGCGGCAACGAATTTGGCCGTATCCATAGGGGACAAGTCGATGGTCATGCGCGGGTCTCCGGTTTTGTTGCGCCGCTTATAGGCAGTTTGCCCACAAGGTGCGAGACCCAAATGCCCAGCTGACGCAACCCGCAGAGCGGCTGTCGCTTTTGAAGGATGGCCTGCACAGCAAAGCAAGTAGCAAGATCAGGCACCAGTAAGGACGCAGCCATGTTCCTGTCCGTCTTCGATATGTTCAAGGTCGGTATCGGCCCGTCATCATCCCATACAATCGGCCCGATGGTCGCCGCGGCGCGGTTTCTGGACCATCTGCGCGCCCTGCCCTTTGCGGTGGCGGGGCTGCGCGCGTCGCTGCATGGATCGCTGGCCTTTACCGGCATCGGCCATGCCACCGATCGCGCGGTGATCCTTGGGCTGGCGGGCATGCGCGCGGATGAGTACGACGCAACGCGGGCCGAGGCCGAGCTTGCCCGCATCAAGGCCGACCGCACCATCGCCCCCGAGGGTCTGGGCCTGCTGCGGTTCGATCCGTCAGCCGATCTGCTGTTTGATTACGGCCCCGCCCTGCCCGGCCATGCCAACGGGCTGGTCCTGTCGGGCACCGATGCCCAAGGCGACGTGATCACGCAGGTGACCTATTATTCCATCGGCGGCGGTTTTGTTCTGACGGCAGACGAGCTGGCCGCAGGGCGCGCTGCCGACACCGGCCCCGCCGTCCCCTATCCGTTCCGCACCGCCGCCGAGATGTTGCAGATGGCCAGCGCCAGCGGCCTGAGCATCGCCGCGATGAAACGCGCCAATGAATTGACGCGCATGTCCGCCGCCGATCTGGACCGTGGCCTTGCGCGGATCTGGCAGGTGATGACCGCCTGCATCGACCGCGGGCTGGCGACCGATGGCATCCTGCCCGGCGGGCTGTTCGTGCGCAGACGCGCCAAGGGGATTTATGCCGCGCTGATGGCCGAACGTGGGCTGAACATGACGGCCCCCCATACGATCAACGATTACATGTCCACCTATGCCATGGCCGTGAACGAGGAAAACGCCGCCGGCGGGCAGGTCGTGACCGCGCCCACCAATGGCGCTGCCGGTGTCGTGCCTGCGACGATCCGCTATTGGCTGGACCATGTGCCGGGGGCCGCACCATCCCGCGTGGGGGATTTCCTGCTGACGGCGGCGGCAGTGGGCGGGTTGATCAAGACCAATGCCTCGATCTCTGGCGCGGAATGCGGTTGTCAGGCCGAGGTGGGCAGCGCCGCCGCCATGGCCGCCGCAGGGCTGGCCGCCGTGCTGGGCGGCACGCCCGAACAGGTGGAAAACGCGGCTGAAATCGCGCTTGAACACCATCTTGGGATGACCTGCGATCCGGTCAAGGGGCTGGTGCAGGTGCCCTGCATCGAACGCAACGGGCTGGGCGCGATAAAGGCGGTGTCGGCGGCGTCACTGGCGCTGCGCGGCGATGGCCAGCATCTGGTCGCTCTCGATGTCGCAATCGAGACGATGCGCCAGACAGGCGCCGACATGTCCGAAAAATACAAGGAAACGGCATTGGGTGGGCTGGCCGTGAATGTCCCCAATTGCTAGCAATCGGGGAGGCGCGCCGCGCGGGGATATTTAGGCTCGGAAGATGATGTCGTTGTGCGGCTGATACTGGCTGGACTGCGGCGGCGTTACCTTAACCCACGCGCCGCGCAGTGGTCACGGCCGCGCCCAGATAGGCCTGCGGCAGCGTGACCAGCAGCGGGCCTTGCGCGCTGATCCGCACTGGCCCCCCCGTCGCCATGTTCGACGCACTGTTGCGCCCCACCGGATGCAGCGCCCAATCGGTGAAAGGCCAGGCCAGCCCCGCCGCCGATGCGCGCACATCCCCCAGCGGCATCAGCGACACCCGCGTGCCTGCGGGCAGGTCCAGCAGGCTGTCGCCCTGTGGCGCCAGATAGGACACATCGTCCGCATCCACCAGAAACACGCCCCTGTCAGGCATCCGTGCCATCACGTTCAGCACCGACAGCGCATGGTCCATCCGCCCGCCGGTAAAGCCCAGCGCGATGACAAAGGGCGCGGTCACGCGGGTCAGCGCCTTTTCGAAATCGGTCGTGTCCTGTTCGGGGATATGCCAAAGGCAACCGGCAAAGGCGGCGCGGGCCGGCGCTGAGACACTGTCCAGATCGCCAATCACCGCCATAGGGGCAATCCCGCCTGCCAGCAGGTGATCCGCCCCGCCATCAACGCCGACAAAGCCTGCGACATAAGGCGAAACGACGGCAAAGACCGCATCGGCCACCGGCGCGCCGCCGACAAGGCAGATCGCGCTGGTGCTGGAAACAATACTTGGATGCATCATATTATTCGCCCCAATTCACAAACATTCCCCAAAACGGTCATATTGTCCGCCTGAATGACGGACCAGTTTAAGCGTTGCAACCTTTCTGCCCGATTCCGTCAGATGGCGGCAGACCAACCACGAAAGTCAGCAGCCATGACCGATCAGACACAGATCCTTGATGTGACCTATGGCATGTTCTCCTGCCGCCTTGAAGGTTTCGACGACAGCGTTGCGACGATGAAGCAGATCGTCAGCTATTTCCACGATCTTGCCAGCCACGAGGCGTTTGTGGGTGACGCCTTGCTGGCACCGGACATGGAGGAAGTGTCGCGTTTGGCAGGGGCGTCATCGCGCGGCGATGTCGAGGCTGCTATGGCAGGCGGCAAGCTGCATTTGCGCCTGCGCGACACACCTGCACAATCCGCCGATGAAGACGCGGCGGATGCAGCATTCGACCAAGAAAGCGTTGCCGCCAAGCTGGACCGGATCCGCAGCGTCGTTGGCCGTGGCCATGTGACTGAAACCACCAATCGCCCCACTGCGGACCAAGCCGAAAAAGACGGCGTTGCGCCGCAAAGCGGGGTTAACCCTTTGGCCCAACGCCTTGCCGCGCTGGCCAAGCGCAATGCCGAACGCGCCGCGACCCAAGCGGGTTTTGCCCCCCTGCAGGACGCGCCAGAACTCATGGATGACGCCACCAGCGCAGATGTTGTCACCGCCCTGCCGTCGGAAAATCAGACATTTGACGAAAGTCTGCATCTGGCCAATCTGGTCGCAGATGATGGGCTTGACCTGCACGCCGAAGTGGCCGAAATCGAACGCGTGATCGAGGATCGCAAAAAGCGGCACGCATTGTCAGACAACGCCGAGGATTCGATCAGTCGGATCCTGTCGCATACCGATGCCGCGCTGAACCGGCCCGAACACCGCCGCCAACAAGACGCTTTTGCGCAGCTCAAGGCGGCTGTGGCCGCAACCGAAGCCGCGCGCCAGCTGGGCGACGATGGCGCCACCCAGCACCGCCCGAGCGAAGTCTATCGCGACGATCTGGATGAATTCGAGACTGTGGAAGACACTGGCGATGCGAATATGGTTGCTGACGCCGTCAATCCCAATCCCGACGCTGTCAACGCACCGCGTAGTCCGGCAACCCTGCGCCTTGTGGCGTCCCAGCGCGCGGACGTACCCGCCGATCCGGCATCACAGCGCCTGCGCCAGATCGCCGCCAAGGCGACGGATGCGGGGCCGCGCCTGATCGGCTTTGCCGAATTCGCGGCTGATTATGCCGCCACCAGCCTTGAAGACCTGATCGAGGCTGCTGCTGGCTATATCACCTTTATGCTGGACGAAGATGATTTTTCGCGGCCGCAGGTGATGAAACTGGTCCAAAGCCTGACCCAGACCGAGATTTCACGCGAAGACGGGTTGCGCTGTTTCGGGCGGCTGTTGCGCCAGAACCGGATCATCAAGCTGGACAATGGCCGTTTTCAGGTGGCAGGCGACACACGGTTCCGGCCTGATGACATGACTGCACGCGGCTGACAAAGGCAAAAGGCGGGGCTGGCCCCGCCTGTATCATTTCTGGTCTGGCGCGTCGGGGTCGGATTGGCCGATCCCCTTGAACACCCATTTCAGCGGGAACACCCAGGCGATCCCCAACACGACATAGATCAGGAATTCAATCGCCATAGGAAACCGGCTTGCCTCGGACATGATGGTGACGGCCAGCACGATATAGGCGGGCAGGCCCACGACCAGCACGAACAGGGACAGGCGTTTGCGGTTCTTGTAGGTCATGATCCTCAATCAGCGAAAGGGTCGGTCACAAGGATCGTATCCTCGCGCTCTGGTGAGGTGGAAACTAGGGCGACGGGGCAATCGATCAACTCTTCGATGCGGCGGACGTATTTGATCGCCTGTGCGGGCAGATCGGCCCAGGACCGTGCGCCCATGGTGGATTGCGACCAGCCTTCGATTTCCTCGTAGATCGGGGTGCAGCGCGCCTGCTGGTCGGCGGCGGTGGGCAGGTAGTCCAGCCGTTCGCCATCCAGATCATAGCCCACACAGATTTTCAGCACCTCGAACCCGTCCAGCACATCGAGTTTGGTCAGCGCGATCCCGTTGATCCCCGATGTTGCACAGGTCTGGCGCAGCAGGCAGGCATCAAACCAGCCGCAGCGGCGTTTGCGCCCTGTCACGGTGCCGAATTCATGGCCGCGCTGGCCCAGCCGTTCGCCATCGGCGTCATGCAATTCGGTCGGGAACGGCCCTTCGCCCACACGGGTGGTATAGGCTTTGACGATGCCCAGCACGAAATCAATCGCGCCCGGCCCCATGCCGACGCCTGTCGCCGCCTGCCCCGCGATCACATTGGACGATGTGACATAGGGATAGGTGCCAAAATCAATATCCAGCAGCGCGCCCTGCGCGCCTTCGAACAAGATGCGCTTGCCCGCCTTGCGCTGTTCGTTCAGCACCTTCCAGACGGGGGCGGCATAGGGCAGCACCTGCGGCGCGATGGCGCGCAGATCGGCCAACAGCGCCGCGCGGTCAATGGGGTCCAGCCCCAGACCACGCCGCAGCGCATCATGATGCGCCAGCGCGCGGTCCAGCCGCAGTTCCAGCGTGGCATCATCGGCCAGATCAGCCACCCGGATCACGCGGCGGCCGACCTTGTCCTCATAACACGGGCCGATGCCACGGCCTGTCGTGCCGATTTTCGCCATGCCGACCGCCGCTTCGCGGGCGCGGTCCAGTTCGCCATGGAACGGCAGGATCAGCGGGGTATTTTCCGCCACCATCAATGTGTCCGGTGTGATCGTCACACCCTGATCGCGCAGAATGCCGATTTCCTTGATCAGATGCCAAGGGTCCAGCACCACGCCATTGCCGATCACGCTCAGCTTGCCGCCGCGCACGATCCCCGAAGGCAGCAGCGACAGTTTATAAACCTTGCCGTCAATGACCAGCGTATGGCCCGCATTATGCCCGCCCTGAAAGCGCGCGATGATATCGGCCCGTTCGGACAGCCAGTCCACGATCTTGCCTTTGCCTTCATCGCCCCACTGGGCACCGACGACCACCACATTTGCCATAAAACTGTCCTTTGCTGACCCGATGCCCCCTATAGCGATGCGCGCGCAGGCGCGAAACCGGAAAGTTGCGCCCTGCCGGTGCCAGCGCCCGCCCGCATCATCGCGCGAAAAGACAACAGGGGTTGCGGGAGGCGCTGTCTGCTTTTAGATACGCGCCAGTGCGCAAGCCCCGAAAGGCAAGAAATGGAAAACGTCGTCCTTATCATCCACCTGATCCTGGCGCTCAGCCTGATCGGGACCGTTCTATTGCAGCGGTCCGAAGGTGGCGGTTTGGGTATGGGCGGCGGTGGCGGCACGGCGAACAGCCGGCCCCCCGCATCTGCGATCAGCAAGTTCACATGGATGCTGGCGGCGGCATTCATCGCCACATCGATCACGCTGACGCTGATCGCTGCGGGCAATACGGCGGGATCATCGGTTGCGGACCGCGTTGGCGGGATCAACCTGAACCAGAATGACGTGACGGTGCCGGACCTTGGCGACAGCCTGTTGCCCCCCTCTGCTGCCGAAGAGCCGTTGCTGCCCGCAGGCGACTGACCACAACCGATTGCCGATCTGCAACGGTCGACAACATGATCTTGCGTCACGAGGTTGCGCTTCGGCGCCGAATCCACTATGGGTCAAATCCCGTGATGATGCGATTTTAACGGGTCGCTTTCCCACTTATTCTGGACTTTTCACGGGGGCAGCCGCCTATGGCACGTTATATTTTCATCACCGGTGGCGTTGTGTCTTCTTTGGGCAAGGGGCTGGCCTCGGCCGCCCTTGGGGCCCTGTTGCAGGCGCGCGGGTTTTCGGTGCGGCTGCGCAAGCTTGATCCTTACCTGAACGTCGATCCGGGCACGATGTCACCGTTTGAACATGGCGAGGTTTTCGTCACCGATGACGGGGCGGAAACCGATCTGGATCTTGGGCATTACGAACGCTTTACCGGCGTGCCTGCACGGCAAACGGATTCGGTCAGTTCCGGGCGCATCTATTCCACCGTGCTGGAAAAGGAACGGCGCGGCGATTATCTGGGCAAGACCATTCAGGTCGTCCCCCATGTCACCAACGAGATCAAGGAATTCCTGAAAATCGGCGAAGACGAGGTCGATTTCATGCTGTGCGAAATCGGCGGCACCGTCGGCGATATCGAGGGCCTGCCGTTTTTCGAGGCGATCCGCCAGTTCGCCCATGACAAGAAACGCGGCCAGTGCATTTTCATGCATCTGACCCTGCTGCCCTATCTGGCCGCCAGCGGCGAGTTGAAAACCAAGCCAACCCAGCACAGCGTCAAGGAATTGCAATCCATCGGCATCGCGCCCGATATCCTTGTCTGCCGGTCGGAACACCCGATCCCCGAAAAAGAACGCGAAAAGATCGCGCTGTTCTGCAATGTGCGCAAAGAGGCGGTTGTCGCAGCCTATGATCTGAAATCCATCTACGAGGCCCCATTGGCCTATCATGAACAGGGGCTGGATCAGGCGGTGCTGGATGCCTTCGACATCTCGCCCGCGCCCGCGCCGAACCTTGCGATGTGGCATGATGTCTATGACCGCATCCACAACCCCGAAGGCCATGTAAAAGTCGCCATCGTCGGAAAATATACCCAGTTGGAAGACGCCTATAAATCCATCGCAGAGGCGCTGACCCATGGCGGCATGGCCAATCGCGTCAAGGTCAAGATCGAATGGGTCGATGCGGAACTCTTCGACCGCGAAGATGCCGCCCCCTATCTGGAAGGCTATCACGCCATTCTGGTCCCCGGCGGGTTCGGCGAACGCGGCACCGAGGGCAAGATCAAGGCCGCGCAATTCGCGCGCGAAAAGAAGATCCCCTATCTGGGCATCTGTCTGGGCATGCAGATGGCCGTGATCGAGGCGGCGCGCAACGTGGCGGGGCTGGCCAAGGCGGGGTCAGAAGAATTCGACCACGAGGCCGGTGGCAAACGGTTTGAACCTGTGGTCTATCACCTCAAGGAATGGGTGCAGGGCAACCACACCGTCGCGCGCAAGGCCGATGACGACAAGGGCGGCACGATGCGTCTGGGGGCCTATACCGCCAGCCTCACGCCCGGCTCAAAGGTCGCAGATGTTTATGGCAGCACCACGATCGAGGAACGGCATCGGCACCGCTATGAGGTGGACACCAAATACCGCGAGACGCTGGAAAGCGCGGGCCTGTTGTTTTCGGGCATGTCGCCCGATGGCAAGCTGCCCGAGATCGTGGAATGGCAGGATCACCCCTGGTTCATCGGTGTGCAGTTCCACCCCGAGCTGAAATCGAAACCCTTTGCGCCCCACCCGCTGTTCGCCGATTTCGTGCGCGCCGCGGTCGAGATGTCGCGGCTGGTCTGACCGCGCGGGTGGGTGGGGCTGAAATATTTGTCACAATATTTCAGCCCCCCTCTCATAACCCGAAGCTGAAGCGCCGCGTGACCATCAGGCTGACACTGGTCTGATCCTTGCTTTGCACGATGGGGCTGTCGGCGGCGTCGCCCTGCAGCTGGTCATAGCGCAGGATGCCAAGCACGCCCCAATCGGGTGTGACCTGATACATGACCTCGGCCACGATGCCGGCGCTGATCACCCCTGCATCTGCATCATAGGCGTCAAAGGCGCTGGCCGTTGCCTCGGCTGCGGTGACGCCGAAATAGGTCTGCGCGTAATCGTCGCTGCCCCATAACAGGCGCGGGCCACCGCGCATGGACCATGCCTCATCGGGTGTATAGACAAAATCACCCCCAACCTCGGCCACGAAAGCCTCATGTCCGCCGAAACCATAGCGCAGGGCGGTAAACACTTCGTATTGCGGGGCAATGAAGCTCACCTTCCCACCCACTTCCAGCGTCGCATCAATATCACCCAGCCCGGTCAGTTCGGCATGGTCATCAGCCGTCCGCGCCGTGACAAGGCGCAGCGACCCGCCAAGACCAAGGCTGTAAAGCCCGCTGTCACCCAGCGCAAAATCCCCTGCCGAGGTTTCACCGCGCCTCAGCCGTCCGGTGATGCCGGTCTTGGTGCTGTCCGCCCCGAAATAGGCCGGGGCAGATCTTGCGCCCAAGCCGATAAAGATGCTTGGGCTATCATTCGTCTGGGCCAGCCCGGCCATCGGGAACCCCAGCGCCAAAATCATCAAACCACGCATAACTTTCCTTTCATCCGTCTGGCGCCACCAAATCGCGTCTGGCACCCAGAGGCAAGTGACTTGGCACCACGGCCGCACAAGGATAGGCACGCATCAGCCCAATCAAAGGTATCAGATCATGCTGTCCTATCAACACGGCTATCATGCCGGCAATCTTGCGGATGTCCATAAACATGCGCTGCTGGCGTGGATGCTGGCCTATCTGACGCAAAAGGACAAACCCCTGTCCTATCTGGAAACCCATGCCGGACGCGGGCTTTATGATCTGACCGATGCCGCCGCCCTCAAGACCGGCGAGGCCGCCAAGGGGATCGCCATCGCCGCCGACTGGTTTGCGCCAGATCATCCTTATAGGGCTGTACTGGGACAGATCAGGGCGAAATACGGGGTAAACGCCTATCCCGGCTCGCCGCTCGTTGCTGCCGAAATGCTGCGCCCTGTAGACAGTATCCATCTGGCCGAATTGCATCCGCAGGAATACGCGGCGCTGGCCGCCAATATGGCCCCCTACGGCGGCGTGTTCCGCCAACGCGACGGGTTCGAGATGGCGCTGTCGCTCTGCCCGCCCGATCCGCGTCGCGGGCTGATGTTGGTCGATCCCAGTTTCGAGGTCAAAACGGATTACGACACGATCCCGCCGCTGCTGGCCAAGGTGCATCGCAAATGGGGCGTGGGGGTTCTGGTGCTGTGGTATCCGGTCCTGACCGATGGCCCGCACCGCCTGATGCTGCGCGCCTTGCAGGATGCTTTCCCCGAAGGATTGCGCCACGAAGTCAGCTTTCCCCCCGCCCGTGACGGGCACCGGATGGTTGGCTCTGGCCTGTTCGTGGTGAACCCGCCTTACGGGTTGCAGGACGAAGGCGCGCGCCTGTCAGCGATGTTCCGACAGCGGCTTATGCAGAATTGATGTTTGTTCCGGCGCGAAAATCCCCTATGTCGGTCATATGTTTGCAGACTTGATCCGGCGCATGACCGCCCCCGCCCCACAGCCCCTGTCCGACCCTGATGCCCGCTTGGCGCTTGGCGCGCTTCTGGTGCGCCTCGCGCGCACCGATGGCCGCTATGATCCCGCCGAAAAGGCACAGATCGACCAGACCATGATGTCCCGCTACGCCCTGACCGAGGCTGAGGCCGCAACCCTGCGCGCCGATTGCGAGGTCTTGGAATCAGAGGCCCCCGACACCGTCCGTTTCACCCGCGCGATCAAGGAGGCCGTTGTCTATGACCAGCGCCTGTCGGTGATCGAGGCTTTGTGGCGGGTCGTCATGGCCGATGGTCAGCGCGATGCACATGAAGACAGCATGATGCGGATGACAACGTCCTTGCTGGGGATCACCGATCAGGACAGCAATGCGGCACGGTTGCGCGTCACGCCGTCATGATCGCCAGCCTGCCGATGTATCTGCGCCCCGCCAACAGGGCGGCGCATCATGCGCTATGGGCCTTGATCCGTGATCAATTGCGCCAGCGCGATATACCGGCACCTGATGCTTTGGACGAGGCGATCGATTTCGAGGCCAGCTGGGCGCATCCCGATCTGGTGCTGGGCCAGATCTGCAATCTGCCTTACCGCGCGCAGTTCCGTGACCGCGTAACACGGGTTGCCGCGATGGATTACGATCTGCCGGGCTGTGCGCCGGGCTATTATAATTCGGTTTTCATCGTGCATCGCGACAGCCACCTCTCCGATCTGCGTCATTTGCGCGGGCGTCGGATGGCCGCCAGCGCCCTGTTGTCGCAATCGGGCTATGGCGCAGCCCAGCAATGGGCGGCGGATCAGGGGTTTGTGTTTGCCAGCCCGCTGATTACCGGCAACCATGCCGCCAGCATCAAGGCCGTGGCGACAGGGGCCGCCGATTTTGCCAGTATCGACGCGCAGACATGGTGGATGGCGCAGCAGGACGATCCGCTGACCGGACAGGTCAAGGTCATCGGCACCACACCCGCCAGCCCCTGTATGACGCTGATCACGCGCAAAGGGCAGAACCCCGCGCCCTATCTGGCCGCTGTCAGTGATGCCATTGCAGCCTTGCCTGAAACTCATCGTCAGATGCTGGGGCTGCGCGGCGTTGTGGCGCTGCCGGCTGCGGCCTATGACATCGCTTTGCCGCCTGATCCTTAGGCATCTGCCTCATGACGTATGGTCAACCGTTACCAAACCGTTGCAAACGCCGCGAAAAGCGGGCCTAATCGGCGCGGAGTTAAGCAATCGAGCCTGCCAGAAAAGAAGCCTGAGCGTGACCAACAGCGTCCCCGTGATCGAAATTCGTGACCTCCATAAATCCTATGGGTCGCTTGAAGTGTTGAAGGGCGTCGATATCACCGCGCCCGCAGGCCATGTCGTGTCGCTGATCGGATCGTCGGGATCGGGCAAATCCACCTTGCTGCGCTGCGCAAACCTGCTGGAGGACAGCCAGCAAGGCGATGTGATCTTTTGTGGCGAGGCCGTGACCTGGAAAGGCACCGGATTGAACCGCCGTCCGGGCGATCACGCGCAGATGATCCGCATCCGCACCAACCTGTCGATGGTGTTCCAGCAGTTCAATCTCTGGGCTCATATGACGATTCTGCAAAACGTGATGGAAGCGCCCGTCACCGTTCTCAAACGCCCCAAGGCCGAGGTCGAAGCCTCGGCGCGCGCCTATCTGGACAAGGTCGGCATTGGCGACAAATGCGATGCCTATCCTGCGCAGCTGTCAGGTGGTCAGCAGCAACGCGCGGCCATCGCGCGCGCGTTATGCATGAAACCCAAGGCGCTGTTGTTCGACGAACCGACCAGCGCGCTGGACCCCGAACTGGAACAAGAGGTGATCCGCGTGATCAAGGATCTGGCCGCCGAGGGCCGCACCATGATCATCGTCACCCATGACATGCGCCTTGCCGCCGATGTCAGCGACCATGTCGTGTTCCTGCATCAGGGCCGCATCGAAGAACAAGGCGCGCCTGACGCGCTTTTTGCCAATCCGACAACGGAAAGACTGCGCGGATTTCTGTCCGCAACAGTCGCTTAATCATCAACGGGAGAAGTATGATGAACAAACTGATCGTGACAACTGCAACCTTGGCCCTGCTGGGCGGCATGGCGATGGCGCAAGACGTGGTGCGCCTTGGCACCGAGGGCGCCTATCCTCCGTACAACTTCATCAACGACGCCGGTGAAGTCGACGGGTTCGAGCGTGAACTGGGCGACGAGCTGTGCGCGCGTGCCGAACTGACCTGCACATGGGTCACCAACGACTGGGACAGCATCATTCCGAACCTCGTGTCCGGAAACTATGACGCGATCATCGCCGGCATGTCGATCACCGAAGAACGCAAGGAAGTCATCGACTTTTCAGACCCTTACACACAGCCGGACCCATCAGCGTTTCTGGCCATGGGCGATGTTGATTTTGCAAACGCCGTGATAGCGGCGCAATCCGGCACCATTCAGGCCAGCTATGTCACCGGCATGGCCGGTGCGACCTTGCTGGAATTCGCGACACCGGATGAAACCATCTCGGCCGTGCGCAACGGCGAGGCGGATGCGGTTCTGGCCGACAAGGCGTTTCTGGAACCCATCGATTCCGAAGGCGGCGATCTGTCCTTTGTCGGTGACGACGTGCTGATCGGTGGTGGCATCGGTCTGGGCGTGCGCCAGTCGGACACCGCATTGCGCGACACATTCAGCGCCGCGATCCAGTCGATGAAGGATGACGGCAGCCTGAACGCGCTGATCACCAAGTGGCTGCCCGGTTCGTCCACGTTCTAAGCGCAAGGCGCCCCGGCCACCGCGCCGGGGCCTCACCCAAGCCTGTCCCATTTCCCTTGATCGTGCGGTCCCGCCATTTTCAGCTTTTGTTCAGATCCCGCGACCCTTGAACGCCTGCAATGGTTTGCCTGCTACCTCACGACCGGCAAGCATATGCAGATCTATTACGCTGTCTGGACGGTGCTTTTGTTGCTGGCGCTGACCGCACCTGCGGCGCTGGCCTTCGGCTTTGCCGGTGCGGCCGCCGCGCGCAGCGCCGTGGCCCCGCTGCGCTGGATCGGCAAGACCTATATCGCCGTGGTGCGCGGCGTGCCCGATATCGCGTTTTTCCTGTTCTTCGTGATCGCGCTGGACCAGTTGCTGGAATATATCCGCCACCGGGTCAAATGCCCCGACTGGGAACAGGCCGTCTGGCAAGGCAATGATTTCGTCGTCTGTCAGGCCGCGAAACTGCCCCTGGGCAATGCGCCGCAATGGGTGCATGACACCTATGCCTTTGCGGTCGCGGCTTTTACCTTTGCCATCGTGTTCGGCGCTTTTGCCGCCAATGTCCTTTATGGCGCGATGCGCGCCGTGCCGCGCGGCCAGTTGGAAACCGCCGAAGCCTATGGCATGAGCCAGCGCCAGACCTTCTGGCGGGTGCTGGTGCCGCAGATGTGGGTCTATGCCCTGCCCGGCCTGTCGAACCTGTGGATGGTGCTGATCAAGGCTACGCCGCTGTTGTTCCTGCTGGGGATTCAGGACATCGTCTATTGGGCGCGCGAATTGGGCGGTGCGGCACAGCCCCGCTTTACCGATTACCCGCATCCTGACTGGCGGCAATGGTATTTCCTTGCGCTGCTGGTGTTTTATCTGTGCTTTACCAAACTGTCCGAGATCGTGCTGGACCGGATCATGGCGCGGCTGACATTCGGGCAGGCCACCGCCGCAGGCGAAGCCCAGCGCAAGGCCGCTGCATGAGCTGTTGGGAAACAATCCTCGATTACGCCCTGCGCAGTCAGGGTATCGGCGAACGGCTGTTGCCGCAGCGTGATTTCACGCTGTGCCAGCAATTCACGCTGATCGGGTCGGGCATGATCTGGAATATCTATTTCGGTCTGGTCGCCCTTTGCACGGGGTTCGTCCTTGCGACCGCTGTCGCGCTTGGCAAGGCGTCGCGCAACAGGGTGATCCACAAGGCATCGGCTTGGTTCATCTTTTTGTTTCGTGGCTCACCCTTGTTCATCCAGTTCTTTTTCGCCTATTTCCTGTTTCTCAGCCTCAAGAATGTGTCACCGTTCTTTGACCCGTTCACATCTGCTTGGGCCGGCGCGCTGGTTGTGTTGTTCCTGAACACCGCCGCCTATTCGGGCGAGATTTTCCATGGCGCGCTGCAATCCATCCCCAAGGGCGACCTAGAGGCCGCCGACGCCTATGGCCTGTCAGGCTGGGCGCGGTTCCGGCGGATCACCTTTCCCACGATGCTGCGCCTTGGCTGGCCCGCCTATACGAACGAGGCGATATTTTTGTTCCACGCCACGACGCTGGTGTTCTTTTCAGGCTTTCCCGCGATCCAGCAAAAAGGTGATGCGCTGTATTACGCGCGCTATTTCGCGGACAAGACGTTCAACCCTTTTATCCCCTATCCGATACTTGCAGGCTACTTCATCGCGCTGACTTTGGTCGTTATTGGCGTTTTCGGGCTGGTCAACGGCCGGTTGAACCGCCATCTTCCGGAAAACATGCGCGCAAAGCTGCGTTTCAAACCACAGGTAATCAGATGAGCTGGATCGACGACCGCCCCGAGGTCCGCAACGTGCGTTGCGGAGCCGCAGACCTGAACGGTCAGGCAAGAGGCAAGCGAGTGCCGCGCAAATTTGCCGCCAAGCTGGAAGAAGAAGGCACGCGGTTCCCGTTCTCCATCCTCAACCTTGATATCTGGGGCGAGGATGTCGAGGATAGCCCGCTGGTGTTCGAAGCAGGCGATCCCGATGGCGTCTTGATGCCGACCGAACGTGGCTATGTCCCGATGCCATGGCTGAACAGCCCGTCCGCCTTGTTGCCGATGTGGATGTTCCACGAAGACGGCACCCCCTTTGCCGGTGATCCACGGCAGGCCTTGGCGCGGGTGGTAGAAAAATACCATGCGCGCGGGCTGACGCCTGTGGTCGCCACGGAAATGGAATTCTATCTGGTCGATGACAGCGGCGACGGTATCCGCCAGCCCCGGTCACCACGGTCCGGCAAACGCCGTCCGGGTGCGGAAATCCTGTCTTTGCGCGCGCTGGATGCGTTCGATATGTTTTTCAACGACCTTTACGACGCCTGCGATGCGATGAACATTCCCGCCGAAGCCGCCATCTCCGAGGTTGGCATGGGCCAGTTCGAGATCAACCTCGAACACGTCCCCGATGCGCTGAAAGCCGCGGATGATGCCTGGCTGTTCAAGATGCTGGTGCGCGGTCTGGCGCGCAACCACGGGATGGCGGCCAGTTTCATGGCAAAACCTTATGAAGAATACGCAGGCTCTGGGCTGCATACGCATTTTTCGGTCGTGGACGCGGACGGAAACAACCTGATGGCCAATGACACATTCGAAGGCACGCGGCTGTTGCACAATGCCATTGCCGGTTGTCTCAAAGGCATTCCCGATCTGGCGCTGATCTTTGCGCCGCATGGCAATTCCTATGAACGGCTGGTGCCGGAAAGCCACGCGCCAACGGGCGTCTGCTGGGCCTATGACAATCGGACCGCATCCGTGCGGGTGCCGGGCGGCAGTTTCAAGGCGCGCCGCGTTGAACACCGCGTGGCGGGCGGCGATGTAAACCCGTACCTGTTTCTGGCCGCTGTGCTGGGGTCGGCGCTGATCGGGATCGAGGATGATCTGACCCCGCCCAAGCCGATTTCCGGCAATGCCTATGAGCAGGAGATGTTGCAAATCCCCGATACATGGGCCGCAGCGATTGATGCGTTCGAGAACAGCCGGATCGCGCGGCGCATTTTCGACGACACGCTGGTGGACAATTTTGTGATGACCAAGCGGCAAGAGCTGCATTATTTTGCAGAACTGAGCGAAGAACAGCAGTTAGAGCTGTACCTCGATACGGTTTGACGCGTCCGCGCTTGCGGGCATACCTGCGGCAGGGTAGTTTGGCGTTGAAACCCAACACATGGTGAAAACATGAAAATCGGCATCCTGCAAACAGGGCACGCGCCGGACGAATTGCGCCCGACCATTGGCGATTTCAGTGATCTGTTCCAAGGTCTGCTGGGCGGTCACGGGTTTGCATTCACTGTCTACAACGTCGTCGACATGGACTTTCCAGCGGCAATCACCGATTGCAACGGCTGGCTGATCACTGGGTCCAAACATGGCGCTTACGAGGATCACCCGTTCATTCCCCCGCTGGAGGCGATGATCCGCGACATCTATGCCGCTGACATCCCGCTGGTCGGGGTCTGCTTTGGTCACCAGATCATCGCGCAGGCGCTGGGTGGCAGGGTCACGAAATTCGATGGTGGCTGGTCAGTGGGGCGGCAAAGCTATCAGATCAACGGCGATGATTACGCGCTGAACGCATGGCATCAGGATCAGGTCGTGGTCCGGCCGAAGGATGCCACAGTCGTCGGCAGCAACGATTTTTGCGCCAATGCCGCGCTTGTCTATGGCGACCGTATCTTTACGGTGCAACCGCATCCCGAATTTGACAAACAGGTCATAGACGGGCTCGTCACCTATCGCGGCCCCGGCAATGTGCCGGACGGCCAGCTGACACAGGTGCGCGAAGATCTGGACAAGCCTGTCGATAATGGCCGCCTTGCCACCCAGATCGCGCGATTTTTCAAGGAAAGAAAACTGGCATGAGCTGGACAACGAAAATCCCCGCCGCTGCCACCGCCTATCTTGAAGCCAACCGGCTGGACGAGGTGGAATGCGTCATCGCCGACCTGCCCGGCATTGCCCGCGGCAAGGCTGTGCCTGCGGGCAAATGGGAAAAGCAGACGCATTTCCACCTGCCCAATTCGATCTTTTTCCAGACCATCACAGGTGACTGGGGCGAAGCATCCGGCCCTGACGGATTTCTTGAACCCGACATGATCCTCAAACCCGACCTATCCACCGCGACCGCCGCCCCTTGGGCTGCGGATGGCACCTTGCAGGTGATCCACGACGCCTATGACCAAAAGGGCAAGCCTGTCGCCTTTTCGCCGCGCAACGTGCTGCGCCGCGTGGTCGATCTGTACAAGGCCGAAGGCTGGACCCCCGTTGTCGCGCCGGAAATGGAATTCTATCTGGTGGGCCGCAACATCGACCCCGCCAAGGCGATTGAACCGATGATGGGCCGCACGGGCCGCCCCGCCGCCGGACGGCAGGCCTATTCGATGACAGCGGTGGATGATTACGGCCCTGTCATCGACGACATCTATGAATATGCCGAAATCCAGGGGTTCGAGATTGACGGCATCGCGCAGGAAGGCGGCGCTGGCCAGTTGGAAATCAACCTGCGCCATGGCGATCCGATCAAGCTGGCGGATGAGGTGTTTTTCTTCAAACGCCTGATCCGCGAGGCTGCGCTGAAACACGATTGTTTCGCCACCTTCATGGCCAAACCGATCGAGGGCGAACCGGGCTCGGCGATGCATGTGCATCATTCGGTTATTGATGCGAAAGGCCGTAATATCTTTACCGGGCCAGGGGGCGGGGAAACCGATGCGTTTTTCCATTTTATCGGCGGGTTGCAGGAACATATGCCCAGCGCCATCGCGGTGATCGCGCCCTATGTGAACAGCTATCGCCGCTATGTGCCGGATTCGGCTGCCCCCGTGAACCTTGAATGGGGCCGCGACAACCGCACCACGGGTATCCGCATCCCGATTTCCGACCCCGCCGCGCGGCGCATTGAAAACCGCCTGCCGGGCATGGATTGCAACCCCTATCTGTGCATCGCCGCGTCACTGGCCTGCGGCTATCTGGGGCTGAAGAACGAAATCCGGCCCGACAAACGCTGGGTCGGTGAAGCCTACGAATCCGAATCCGAGATTGCGGGGTCTTTGTCCGACGCTTTGGACCTGTTCGACGAGGCCAAGGAATTGCGCGCTGTGCTGGGCGAGGATTTCGCGCGCGTTTATTCCATCGTCAAACGGCTGGAATACAAGGAATTCCTGCAGGTGATCAGCCCGTGGGAACGTGAACATCTGTTGTTGAACGTATGAACCCGCTGTACCGCAACGACCGCCCCGGCCAGATGCCGAAAAGCTGGTATGTCGCAAGCACCGACCTGCCGCCCGAGCGCCCTGCCCTGTTCGGTGAGGTGGTGGCTGATGTCTGCGTGATCGGTGCGGGCTATACCGGCCTGTCGGCGGCATGGCATCTTGCGCAAAAGGGGCTGGATGTCGTCGTGCTGGATGCGCATCGTGCGGGGTTTGGCGCGTCGGGTCGCAACGGCGGGCAGGTCGGCACGGGCTACAATGCCAGCCAGCAAAGCCTTGCGCGCAAACTAGGCGCGGGCAATGCCGCAGCCCTTTGGGCGCTGGCCGAAGAGGCCAAGGCCGATGTCCGCCGGATCTGTGCCGACCACATCCCCGAAGCACGCTATCAACCCGGCGTCGCGCATGGCTATTATTCCGCCTCCGAGGCGCGGGACTATGACGCCGATGCCGATTATCTGGCGCAAAGCTATGGCTATGACCGGATCGAGAAACTGCACCCCGATGCAATGCGCGATCTGGTGAAATCGCCGCTGTATCAGGGTGGATTGCTTGATATGGGGGCCGGCCATCTGCATCCTTTGCGCTATGCCTTGGGGCTGGCGCGGCTGGCCGAGGCGGCGGGCGCGCGCATCTATGACCGATCCGAAGTCACCGGCCTTGCCATGGGCGATCCGGCGGTGGTGCAGACCGGCCACGGCCGCGTGCGCGCGCGCCATGTCATCATGGCGGGCAATGGCTATATGCCCAATATCAACCGCGCTGTCGCGGCCAAGGTAATGCCGATCAATTCCTTCATCTGCGCGACCGAACCCTTGGGCGACCGCGCGCGCGATGTGCTGGCGCGCGATATCGCGGTGGCGGACAGCAAGTTCGTGGTGAATTACTATCGCCTGTCCGAAGACAACCGGTTCCTGTTCGGCGGGCGCGAAAGCTATTCTATCGGCTTTCCGCGCGACATCAGCACGGCGCTGATCCAGCGGATGACAACACTGTTTCCGCAGTTGCAGGGCGTGAAGGTGGATTATGTCTGGGGCGGCACGTTGGGCATCACCATGACCCGCCTGCCCGCGATCCAAAGGGTGGCCCCCAATGTGCTGTCAGGCGCAGGGTTTTCAGGGCATGGCGTGGCCCTGTCGGGGTTTGCGGGCAAGATCATGGCCGAGGCTGTGGCAGGCCAAGCAGGCCGTTTCGATACGCTGGCGGGGCTGAATGTGCCCAGCTTTCCGGGTGGTCGCGCGTTGCGGGCGCCGCTGCTGACGCTGGCAATGACATGGTACGCGCTGCGCGACCGGTTGGGGGTTTGACCCCTATTTGCCCATCTTGGCCAACTTTTCCTGCAAGGCGGCCAGCTGTGTCTTGATCTCGTCCAGATCGTCGCCATCCTTGGCGGGACCAGACGCACCGCCGACCAGACCACCCGTCATCGCCTTGAAAAACGCGGCCTGCTGGGCGCGCATCGCGTCAAAGCCCGGCATCGCGGTCATTGGATTGGCTTTGGTCATGTTTTCCATCGCCTTGGACTGGCCGTCGCGCAGCATCTCGAAACTGGCAGCCAGGAATTGCGGCACGACCGATGCGGCCTGCGTGGTATAGCTGCGCACCAGATCGGTCAGCACATCGACGGGCAGCACACTTTCGCCACGGCTTTCGTGTTCTGCGATGATCTGGAGAAGATATTGCCGTGTCAGGTCGTCGCCGGATTTCAGATCGACGATCTGCACCTCGCGGCCTTCGCGGATGAACAGCGCGATGTCTTCCAGCGTGACGTAATCGCTGGTTTCCGTGTTATAGAGACGCCGGCTTGCGTAGCGCTTGATAAGCAGTGGTTTATTGGTGTCAGCCAAGACGCGCCCTCCCCTTGGACATGTTGCATTAAAAATAAGCCTAGGCTGCGTCCACCAGAAAGGAAAGCGTTACCTCGAACGAAAAACGGCCCGCGTTATGCGGGCCGTTTTCGGAACAATCCCCAAGGGAGAGGTGGGGTCGTTCGTATCGCTTATTTCGCGGCTGTCGCTTTTTTCGCAGCGGCGGTGACGTCGTTCGTTGCTTTCTTGGCAGCGGCGGTCATTTCTTCGGACATGTCCTTGCCAGCGGCCAGAACCAGTTCCATCGTCTGCGTCTGGACCTTTTTCGCGATCTCGGCGAAAGCGGCCATATGCTCGGCAGCGGATTCAGCAGAGGCCGATGCGAAATCGGTCATCGCCTTGGCGTAATCTGCAGGTTCGGTCTTGGCGGATGCCATGGACTGCAGCTTGGTCAGCGTGTCCTGTGCCCATTTGGCGGACAGTTCGGTGGACTTGCCAGCCGCGTCGATGGCGACGGCGGACATTTTCTCGGCCAGGGCGGTCTGGTTCTTGAATGTGTCTTCCATTGCCTTGGTGTCAACGGGGAACGCGCCCATCATGTCTTTGAACACGCCGGTGAAATCTTGGGTCTTAGCCATTGGAGTAATCCTTTGTATATGCGGATCAACATCCGCTGTTTTCGTCTGACACCAATATGCATGCTGCAGTGCAGCATTTCAAGTATTTTTTCTGCACCGCAGCATGAATTTTTTGTAAAGCGGAAAAAGTGCTTTGTGCAGGCTTACTTAGCGGAAACATATGTGCCGGGTGCGGGGGCCAGAACCGGATGATCCGCATCGCCCGGTGTGCGGGCAGGCACCGATTTGCCCGATTGCGGCGCCAGCCACGCATCCCAGCGCGGCCACCATGACCCGTCGTGCCGCACCGCGGACAGGCGCCAGTCATCCACCGACAATCCCAGTTCGGGGTTGGTGTAATGGCCGTATTTGTTCTTGCTGGGGGGGTTGATGATCCCCGCGATATGGCCGGATTCCGACAGGATAAAGGTCTTGTCCTTTGACCCCATCTTTTGCACGCCCGCGAAACTGCTTTTCCACGCGGCGATGTGATCCGTCTCGCAGGCGATGGCGCAAAGCGGGACGGTCACGTCTTTGAGATGGACGGTGGTGCCGCAAATCTCGAACCCGTCGGTGGCGAAACGGTCGGCCTGACACAGGCCGCGCAGGTATTCGACCGACATTTTCGCGGGCAGATTGGTGCCATCACCATTCCAGTACAGCAGATCAAATGCGGGCGGGGCCTTGCCCAGCATATAGCTTTTGATCGCGGGGCCATAGATCAGGTCGTTGGACCGCAGATAGGAAAAGGTCCGCGACATGAAAAAGGAATCAAGGATGCCGTTCTGCGCCACTTCGGCCTCGATCCCGTCAACGAAATCATCGTCAAGGAACACGCCCACTTCGCCGCGATCGGAAAAATCGGTCAGCGTGGTGAACAGGGTCGCGGTGTTGACGGATGTATCCTTGCGCTGTTTCATCAGCGCCAGCGTCAGCGACAGCGTTGTCCCCGCGATGCAATAGCCCACGGCGTTGATCTTTTTGACGCCACAGATTTTCTTGGTCTCGGCCATCGCCGCCAGATAGCCATCCTCGACATAATCGGACATCGATGTGTCGGCATAGGACGCATCGGGGTTCACCCAAGAGACGACGAACACGCTATAGCCCTGATCCACGGCCCATTTGATCAGGCTGTTTTGTGGTTTCAGGTCCAGAATATAAAATTTATTGATCCAAGGCGGGAAGATCAATAAAGGAATTTCATGCACGGTTTCGGTACTGGGCGCATATTGGATCAGCTCGAACAGGTGGTTGCGGAACACGACGGACCCCGGCGTGGTGGCCAGATTTTCGCCCAGTGTGAACGCCTTTTTATCGGCCAGCGTCACGACCAGATCGCCGTCATTCGCCTCCAGGTCGGCAATCATGTTTTCCAGCCCCGCGACAAGGCTTTCGCCTTCGGTTTCGGCGGCCAGCGCCAGCGCCTCGGGGTTGGTTGGCAGGAAATTAGTGGGGCTAATCATATCGACCATCTGCTGGCTGAAATAGCGCAGACGCTTTTTTTCGTCGGCATCCAGCGTGTCGATATCCTCGACCGCCTGCTGCACGGCGGCGGCATTCATCAGGTATTGCTGCTTGATAAAGTTGAAATAGGGATTGGTGTCCCATAATTCATGGCTGAAACGACGATCCTTTGGGGTTTCATCGGTCGGCGGGGTCAGCTTGCCTTGGGCCAGCAGGTGCTGGGCCTCGACATAATGTTTCACCGACTTGCCCCAGAATGCCAGCTGATGTTCGATCAGCTTGGCGGGGTTCTGCATCATCTCGGCCATATAGGCGCTGGCGGCCTTGACATAAAGTTCCTGACTTGGCCCCTGCAAGGATGGCGCGACCTTGCGGGACTGGCCCATCACCTTGAGCAGGCGTTGGGTCAGTTCTTCGACACGCGCAAGGTTGGCTTCCAGTTTGGCAACACCGGCGCCCGTTTCAGTGACCGGGTCTAAATCGTTTGTTGTCATATTCATCCACCTATGCGTATGCTGCGGGTGCAGCATATGTGCCTGACCGATCGGAGCTTTCTATGAAGTATATGATGACCTATGACCTGATGGAAAGCACGCGCAATACCTATCAGTGGCTGGGGGCCAGCGCACGCGCCTATGCATCCTATCCGATGATGTCTTGGGCGGCAAATCCGGGGATGGATTGGCTCAAGGCCTGGGGCGAGGTCACGGAACGGACATTTGCACGGATGGTGGTCAAACCCGACTGGAACATCCCGGCGATTTCCGATGACAAGGGCAAGGACCACCCGGTCGTGATCAAACGCGTGCTGGAACGCCCGTTTGGCGATTTGATCCATTTCACCACGCCCGGCCGTAAGGCCAGCAAACGGCGGGTGCTGGTTGTCGCCCCGATGTCGGGCCATTACGCGACCCTGCTGCGCAAGACCGTGCTCAGCCTGTTGCCCGATGCCGATGTCTATATCACCGACTGGCACAATGCCCGCGACATCCCCGTCAGCGCGGGCAAGTTCGATGTCGAGGATTACACGCTTTATCTGGTCGATTTCCTGCGCGAGCTTGGCCCCGACACCCATGTGATCGCCGTGTGCCAGCCTGTGCCTTTGGCGCTGGCCGCCACCGCCTATCTGGCCGCCGAGGACCCCAAGGCGCAACCAAGATCATTGACCCTGATCGGTGGTCCCGTCGATCCCGATGCGAACCCCACCGAAGTCACCGATTTTGGCCGGTCTGTCACCATGGGCCAGCTGGAACAGACGATGATCCAGCGCGTCGGTTTCAAATATGCGGGCGTTGGCCGGACGGTTTATCCCGGCCTGTTGCAGCTTGCGTCTTTCATCTCGATGAATATGGAAACCCATTCCGACGCGTTCCGCGACCAGATCATCAAGGCCGCCAAGGGCGAAGCGACGGAACATGACAAACATAACGTGTTCTATGACGAATATCTGGCGGTCATGGACATGACGGCGGAATTTTACCTGTCCACGGTGGAACGCATTTTCAAAAACCGCGAAATCGCGCTGAACAGCTTTTCCGTCAACGGCAAGCCTGTTGACCTTGGCAAGATCACGACCGTCGCGGTCAAGATCGTCGAAGGCGAAAATGACGATATTTCCGCCCCCGGCCAGTGTCTTGCCGCCTTGCCCCTGCTGACCGGCCTGCCCGACAACAAGAAGTTCGCGCATCTGGAACCAGGTGCAGGCCATTACGGGATTTTCGCGGGCCGCAGCTGGCGACAAAATATCCGGCCCCTGGTGCTGGATTTCATCGACGCCAATTCCGGCGATACGGCCAAACCCGCCAATAAAAACGCCGCCGCCTGACCTACAGCCGCAGCAGCGGCGGCGCTGTCATCCAGCGCCGCAGCGCCGCCGTCACCTGATCCGGCGCCTCGAGCGTGGGCACGTATCCGGCATCCTCGATCACCTCTAGCGTGGCATAGGGGATCAGTTCGGCCATGAATTCCTGCCGCTTGACCGGATATTGCCCGTCATGCCGCCCGCAGATCACAAAGGCGGGCTGTTTGATCTGGCTCAGCGTCGATTGCTGGTCCTTGCGCCGCTGCATCGCGCGCGACTGGCTGACATAGGCGGCAGGGCCCAGCGCCTCGGCCATCTGGCGCAGATGGCGGACCAATGCGACGCGGTCGGTCGTGGGGGCCATCCATGTTGAATTGATTTCGTGCTGCACAACCTCGTGCCAGCGCCCGCCGCCTTTGGCCGCGATGATATGAGATTCGCGCGCGGCTGCGGTCTCGGGCGTCTCGGCCTGCGCGCTGGTGGCGATCAGCGCGATCCGCGTCACACGCTGCGGCGCGCGGCGCAGGATTTCCAGCGCGACCATCCCGCCCATCCCCATCCCCGCCAGCGCGAATTTCGCAGGCGCCCAAGTCAGGATCTGCGAGGCGATTTCTTCCATCCTTTCGCCTTGGGTCGTGGGGGCGAACATCACCGCGTGATCCTTGGCCAGATCCAGCATCTGCGGCCCGAAAACCCCCAGATCGCACAGCATCGGCGGGACAAGGACGATCGGATCATGCGGCATTGTGGCTATCTCTGGTTGTTCCGGCTGGGCCCTTTTGGCCTGCCTGCCCCCGCATCACAAGTGGCATCGGCGCAGGACCGTCGCCTTTGGTCAGCCACGCGCGATCACATCCGTGATACTGTCCGCGATCAGGGCAAGGCAGCTGTCATCGGAAAACCGGTGGTCAGCCCCGTCCACCAGCGTCAGCCGCATGTCAGGCCCCTGCGCATGATCCAGCAGGCGCTGCGCCACGGTCATATCCACATCCTTGTCCGCCGTCCCTTGCAAGAACCGCACGGGGAATGGCAGGTGCAGGGGCGCGCGCAGGACCAGATGGTCGCGCCCGTCCTCGATCAGGCGGCGAGTGATGATATAGGGGTCGCCATAGTCTGACGGCAGCGCGATCTGTCCGTCCGTCATCAGCGCCGCACGTTGGGCGTCACTTGCGCCCGCCCACATGCTGTCTTCGGTGAAATCGGGGGCGGCGGCGATGGTCACCAGACCGGCCACCCTGTCAGGCATGGCGCGCGCCAAAAGCAGGGAAATCCAGCCCCCCATGCTGGACCCGACCAACACCACAGGCCCCGCGACCAGCCCGATGGCGGCCTGCGCATCGTGATACCAGTCGCCAATCGCCCCGTCGGTGAAGGCGCCGCTGCTGTCGCCGTGGCCGGAATAGTCGAACCGCAAAAACGCCCTGCCCTGCGCGCGCGCCCAGTCTTCCAGAAACACAGCCTTGGTGCCGCCCATGTCGGATTTGAACCCGCCAAGGAACACCACCACAGGCCCCATGCCATCCGTCAGATGATAGGCAATTTTGCGCCCCGCGGGCGTGATCAGATAATCGGGCATGGCGGGGCCTTTCAGGTCAGGGCACCGCGACTGGCGGGCTGTCAGCCGCCGACATAGACCGCTTTGCGCGGACGGTAAAAGATTTTCTGGTCATGCAACCGGCCCAGCAATTCCTCGCCCGTGCGCTGATCCTGTTCAATCACGCGGATCGATTCCAGATGGGCGGGGTTTTCCTCGGACAAGGCAAGGCGCATCCGCGACAATTCACGCCCGCGCGCGCGCAGCGCCTCTTCGATCAGATCGACATCGGCAATGCTCAGATCGAATGTGCGGTTATAGCTTGGCATGATCCACCCCCGGGTGCTGCGGTTTCGTATCGGAAACTGATGTCGGTTTTACTGCGCAAGGCGTCGCAGTCAACGTATATCTGTGCATACAAATCATGCGGTCTGTTCAATCGGCTTGACGATCCGGCAGCGCGGCGGCATCACACGCGCAGACATAACCCGCAACCGGGCGTTCCGTGGGCGCCAAACCGACGAGGAGCTTGCCGATGGCACAGATTTCCCTGACATTTCCCGATGGCAATAGCCGGTCCTATGACGCAGGCGTCACCGCCGGTGACGTCGCCAGCGACATTTCCCCTTCCTTGCGCAAAAAGGCGATTTCCGCCACCGTGAACGGAGCGCATTACGATCTGCAATGGCCGATTGATACCGATGCGCAGATCGCCATCAACACGATGAAGGACGAAGCGCCCGCGCTTGAACTCGTCCGCCACGATCTGGCCCATATTATGGCCCGCGCGGTGCAGGACATCTGGCCCGATACCCAAGTCACTATCGGCCCCGTGATCAAGGACGGCTGGTATTACGATTTCGACCGCAAGGAACCTTTCACCCCCGAAGACCTTGGCTTGATCGAGAAAAAGATGAAGGAAATCATCAACAAACGCGATGATGTCCGCACCGAGATCTGGGACCGCACCCGCGCCGTGCAATATTACACCGACCGGGGCGAGCCTTATAAGGTCGAACTGATTGACAGCATCCCCGGCAATGAACCTTTGCGCATGTATTGGCATGGCGACTGGCAGGATCTGTGCCGTGGCCCGCATTTGCAGAACACCGGCCAGGTGCCTGCCGATGCGTTCAAACTGATGAGCATCGCCGGTGCCTATTGGCGCGGCGACAGCACCCGTCCGATGCTGCAACGCATCTACGGGACGGCCTTTACCAATAAAGACGCGCTGAAAGACCACCTGCACCGTCTGGAAGAAGCCGCCAAGCGCGACCACCGCAAGCTGGGCCGCGAAATGAACCTGTTTCACATGCAGGAAGAAGCCCCCGGTCAGGTGTTCTGGCACCCCGATGGTTGGACGATCTATACCGAATTGCAAGATTACATGCGCCGCCGCCAGCGCGCGGGCGGCTATGTCGAGGTGAACACACCCCAGGTCGTGGACCGCAAGCTGTGGGAAAAATCCGGCCATTGGGACAAGTATCAGGAAAACATGTTCATCGTCGAAGTGGACGAGGAACATGCCCGCGAAAAAGCGGTCAATGCGCTGAAACCGATGAACTGCCCCTGTCATGTACAGATTTTCAACCAAGGTCTGAAATCCTACCGCGATCTGCCGTTGCGGATGGCGGAATTCGGGTCTTGTGCGCGCTATGAACCATCTGGTGCGCTGCATGGCATCATGCGGGTGCGTGGTTTCACGCAGGATGACGGGCATATTTTCTGCCGCGAAGACCAGATCGAACCGGAAACAGCGCGCTTCATCGCGTTTTTGTCGCGGGTCTATGCCGATCTGGGATTCAACGACTGGACCATCAAACTGTCCACGCGCCCCGAACAACGGATCGGGTCCGATGCGACATGGGATATGATGGAAAAGGCCTTGGGCGATGCCTGCCGCGCGGCCGGTTACGATTTCGAATTGTTGGAAGGGGAAGGCGCGTTTTACGGGCCAAAGCTGGAATTCACGCTGACAGATGCGATTGGCCGGAACTGGCAATGCGGCACCTTGCAGGTGGATGCCAACCTGCCCGAACGGCTGGATGCGGAATATATCGGGACGGATGGCGAAAAGCACCGGCCCGTCATGCTGCACCGCGCGACTTTGGGCAGTTTCGAACGCTTCATCGGCATCCTGATTGAAGAACACGCCGGCAAGCTGCCGTTCTGGCTGGCCCCGCGTCAGGTGGTGGTGGCGACCATCGTGTCGGACGCCGATGATTACGCGCGCGAGCTGGTGGCGGCACTGACCGCTGCCGGTGTCCGGGCCGAGGCTGACACCCGCAACGAAAAGATCAATTACAAGGTGCGCGAACATTCGGTCGGCAAGGTGCCTGTAATCCTCGCCGTCGGTGCGCGCGAGGTCGAGGAACGCACCGCAACCGCGCGTCAGCTGGGCGAAAACCAGACCCGCGTGGTGACGATGGACGAGATCGTGGCGGAACTGAGACTGCGCGCCACGCCGCCTGATCTGCTTTAGTCAGGCGCGCAAGTACTTCGCCTGCACGTCCGGTTTCCAACCGATGGTCCAGCCGCCGTCGGTGGCGATCACAGGGCGTTTCATCAGCGTCGGATAGGCGGCCAGCAGGGCGGCTGTGTCTTGCGCGCGGGCGTCCTCGGACAAGCCGCGCCATGTGGTCGAGGCGCGGTTGATCGCAGTATCGCCAAAGGCCGCAACGATGGCCTGAATGTCATCGGCATCCAGCCCGTCCGCGCGCACATCGATCACCTGCGGCGTGATGCCTTGCGCATGCAGCGCGGCCAGCGCCTTGCGGCAGGTATCGCAGGATTTCAGTCCGAAGAACCGCATTATCAACTCCTGTTTGGCTGCGACGTCGTGTCAATTGCGTTTTTTATAAAACACCGGAGTCTTGGGATTACAAGGCAAAGGGAAGACCGCTTGTCGCGGAGCCCGGGTGCTGGCGACAAAAGGAGAGGACGACATGCCAAGCGGCACAGTGAAATGGTTCAACACGACCAAGGGGTTCGGCTTTATCGCCCCCGATGATGGCGGCAACGACATCTTTGTTCATATCTCGGCGGTGGAACAATCGGGGATGACGGGGTTGGCGGACAACCAGAAAATCACCTTTGATCTGGTCGAAGGGCGCGACGGGCGCAAGATGGCCGGCAATCTGGCCAAGGCCGATTAACCCAGCCAGACCGCCTGTGCGGTGGCGTCCCAACCTAGCGTCCAGCGGGTGCCATCCGTGATGATGGGGCGGGCCATCAGGGCGGGCTGGGCGTCCAGCTGCGCATCTGTTTCTGATTCCCGCAGCCAAGCGTTAAGGTTGCGGTACGCCTGCGATTTGCGGTCGATCAGATTGTCACCGAATTCCGCGATCAGCGGTGCCCATTCAGCGGCGCTCAACGGGTCGGCGCGGATGTCGCGCAGGGTCACGCCCTGATCGTCAAGCGCCCTGAGCGCTGCCTTGCAATCCGAACATGTGGGCAGGCCGTAAAGGATCATCGCGGTTCCAGTTTGTTAACCATGCCGCGCGATATTGCGCCGCATGTCCTGTTATCGCCGCCCGCGCCTGCCCGGTGCAACCGTCTTTTTCACTGTCAATCTGGCAGACCGCAGCAGCAGTTTGTTGCTGCACGAGGTCGCGGCGCTGCGCCTGGCCGTGATGCAGACGCGCGCGCAACGCCCGTTCAAGGTGGATGCATGGGTGGTCCTGCCCGATCACATGCATTGCATCTGGACCCTGCCTGCGGGGGACGCGGATTATTCGACGCGGATGGGCGCGATCAAGGGGCGGTTTTCGCAGGCGGCCCGTAGGTCGGGGTTCACCCCGACACCCCACCCTTTCAATCCTCACGGCGTCATTGCGGGCCGTGCACGGGTCGGGGAGAACCCCGACCTACGGACCGAGGCCCCCATTTGGCAAAAACGGTTCTGGGAACACCACATCCGCGACGATGCCGACTTCGCGGCGCATATGGACTATTGCCGCATCAACCCCGTCAAACACGGGCTGGTCGATGACCCGCAGGATTGGCCCTACACATCCTTCCGGTAGGGTGCGCATCCTGCGCACCCGTAGGCGGGGGTGTGTGATTGGGTGTGCAAAATGCGCACCCTACCCAATCACCCCCGTAAACTCCCGCCATTCGCCCTTGCTCATGCCGGAGGTTTCCTGCGTCACCTCTTCGCCTTTCAGCATACGCCGCACGCAGTCGATCGCCTTGCCTGACAGCGTCGCGCCACCCATCCGGTAATCCTCGAACGCGCCATAGGCGGCGGGCACCCAATCGGCGACGACTTTGCAGATCTCATCCGCATAGACGCGGATTTCATATTGCGCATGGCTGTCGGCGCGCAGGCGCAGGAAATGGAACAGGTTGTGCAGGTCGACCTTCCAGTACCACTGGGTATAGATATTGGCGGGCAGGTTCATCCGCGCCAGTTCGCGCGCCAGACCCTGCTGGCCATCATCGCTGATCATCTCGGCGTAGTGGTCGTAACAGCGCGCGGCGTCGTCCTTGAGATAGGCCAGCACGCGCGCGGCCTCTTCGCCGGTCAGCGCCTCGCCACGGCCCTGATTGTTGATGACCGATTGCGCGGCCAGATGTTCAGGCGCGGGGATATAGAATTCGCGGTCAAGGATCGAATAGCGCGCGGAATATTCGTTCACATTCGCGGTCCGGTGGCGGATCCACTGACGGGCGACGAAAACCGGCAGTTTGACATGCAGCTTGATCTCGCACATCTCGAACGGGGTCGAATGCCAGTGCCGCATCAGATAGCGGATCAGACCTTCGTCATTTTGCACCGATTTGGTGCCGCGGCCATAGCTGACCCGCGCCGCCTGACAGATCGCGGCGTCATCGCCCATATAATCAACCACCCGGATGAACCCGTGGTCCAACACGTCGTAAGCCTTGTAAAGATGCGCCTCCATCCCCGGGGCTGTCGCGCGCAGGGTCGGTTGCGGATGGGCGCGCAAAGTATCGATTTCGGCCTGCTGGTCGGGGGTGATGGGCATTGCGGTCTCCGGTCTAGGGGATGAGTCTGCCCGCAGTATAGGCAAAGCCATGTGGTGGCAAAACCTCTTGCGGCGTGAAAACGACGCAGACTGTGCTGGGGGTGTGTTGACAGACCCCAAGCCGGGCAAGATACGCTATCCAACGATAGAGTATTGAGACGTTCGATAGTATGAGTTTAGTGTTTTACGCAGCAGCCCTTGCCGGCGCACCCGCCGGCGTCCGGCACGGTTGCAAAAGGTGACGCATCTGTGGTTGCGCCGCGGCCGGGCGTTATAGGGGCCGCTGGTGAGTTTCATCACACGCAAACTGACGGGCCTTGTGCTGGCGCTTTGCGTGACCGGATCGGCGATCAGCGCGCAAACCTCGGTCACCCTGACGCTGGCGGAGGCCCGCGATCTGGCCCGACAGGCGCTTTTTGCGGGCGACAGTGCTTTGGCCCTGGATCTTGCGCGCGCGGTGCTGTCGCAGCTGCCCGATGACCGTGCGTCCTTGATCATTGTCGCCGCCGCCGCCCCGCAGCAGGGCGACACCGCCGCTGGCCGCAGGGCGGGTGCGCGGGCCTTTGCCCTGTCACAGACCGATGAACACCGCTATGAGGCCGCGCGCCTGACAGCATTGGCCGCCGCCGAAGAAGACAGGTTCACCCTTGCGACCTATTGGCTGCGCCGAGCGCTGATCGTGGCCCCCAATGACGCAGAACGCGCCCAGACGCGGGCCGATGGCAACGTTATCCGCCGCCTGAACCCGTGGTCCTTTGACTGGTCAGCGTCGCTGGTGCCGTCCTCGAACGTGAACGGCGGGGCTGCGGGCGGTGTGGCCGCAGCGCCCGGCACGCCGACAGGGTCGTTGTCGGATAGCGCGCAGGCACTGGCGGGGTGGCGGGGTACGCTGGGTCTTGGGGCGACGTACCGGCTGCAGGAAAGCGCGACCCGCCGCACCCTGATCGGCACCCAATATCAAGGCGCGCGCATCCGGATCACGGACGCGGCCGATGTGCCGGACGAGGCGCTGGCAACCGACGAGATCACAGTCAACCTGCGCCATGACCGCGCCTTGGGCATCGGCAGCATCGGGGCGCAGCTGTCCTATGCGATGGTCGATTACCGCGATCTGGACAATGTGACGCTGGCAACCGAGGTGCAGAAATTCGATGTCTGGCGGTTCGATATCGACCGGCGGCTGCCGATTGGCGACAGGTCTGACATCAGCCTGATGGCCGGACGCAGCTGGACGTCCTATGATCAGGCCCTGATCAGCGATGTGGTGCGCACGACCTTTGGTGCCGCCTATGGTTACGGGCTGCAAAACCGCGACCAGATCCATGCCAGCATCAGCTATGCCGATGCCACAGGCGGCAATGCGAATTACACATCCACCGAATGGACGGCGCAGATCAGCTATAGCCGGGCAGACCCGATTGGCCCGCTGTCGCTGAACCTGAGCGGCGGGGCGTCAAAGGCCGATTTTCCCGACTACAGTATCGGCCCTTTCGTCGTGGCTGGCGGACGGCAGGACAGAACCCTGTTCTATGGGGCCACGATCGGTTTTCCCGATGTCAGCTATGCCGGGTTCACCCCGGTTCTGAATATCGCCGGCAGCCATACCGACAGCAATGTCACCCGTTTCACCCGCGACAGCCTGTCAGCAGGTATCACGATCAAGTCAGAGTTTTGATTTTCGGTTCTTGCACCAAGGCACATTCCGGGCAGGAAGACGCCGATCAAATCCAAGTCGCACCAATATCTGTCAACTTGATGTCCGATGACACGTCATCAGCGTGCAAAGCACAATATAAAGATGTCAAAGAAAAAGGATGGTGCTGTGAGAGAGGATTGAACTCTCGACCTCACCCTTACCAAGGGTGTGCTCTGCCACTGAGCTACCACAGCATCCGTGAGGCGGGGGATTACCGACATTCGCCTGCGCGTGCAAGCCCTCTCTGGACGGTTTTTGCGCGTCTTGCTAACAGGGTGCCATGGATAGCAACGACAGCAAGCCACAGCCGGCCAAACCCGCCGCAACCCGCGAAGACAGGTTGAAAGCCGCGCTCAAGGCCAATATGGCCAAGCGCAAGGCACAGGCGCGCGCACGCGCCGCGGGTGCGGACAAACAAAAGAAAGACTAGGCAGCATGGATTCCATTTTGGTCAAGGGCGGTGCGGCACTCAACGGCAAGATCCAGATCGCCGGTGCCAAGAACGCGGCGCTGGCGCTGATGCCAGCGACCCTGCTGTCAGAAGAACCGCTGACCCTGACCAATGCCCCGCGCTTGTCGGATATCAAGACGATGACCGCACTGCTGCAATCGCTGGGCGTCGAGGTCACGTCGATGCAGAACGGCAAGGTGCAGGTGCTGTCGTCGCATGCGATGACATCGACCCGCGCGGATTATGAAATCGTGCGCAAGATGCGCGCGTCCAATCTGGTGCTGGGTCCCCTGCTGGCGCGGCATCATCAGGCGATTGTGTCCTTGCCCGGCGGTTGTGCCATTGGCGCGCGGCCGATGGATATTCATGTGACTGCCCTTGAAACCATGGGCGCCACGATCGAGCTGAAAGACGGCTATCTGCATGCGACCGCCAAGGGCGGGCTGAAAGGCGCGCGGGTTGCGCTGCGGTTTGCCAGCGTGGGCGCCACTGAAAACGTGCTGATGGCCGCGACCTTGGCCAAAGGCACGACGATCATCGAAAACGCTGCGCGCGAGCCTGAAATCGTCGATCTCGCCCAATGCCTGCGCCGCATGGGTGCGCAGATCGACGGCGAAGGCACCAGCACGATCACCATTCAGGGCGTGGACCGGCTGGGCGCTGCGACCCATCCTGTCGTCACCGACCGGATCGAACTTGGCACCTATATGCTGGCCCCTGTTTTTGCGGGCGGCGCGGTGGAATGTCTTGGCGGGCGGATGGATCTGGTCGCGTCTTTCGCCGAAAAGCTGTCAGAGGCCGGTGTGGATGTCTCGGAAACTCCTGACGGGATCTTGGTGAAACGCAACGGCAGCCGCGCAAAGGCCGTCAATGTCACGACCGCCGTATTCCCTGGCTTTCCGACGGATCTGCAGGCGCAGATGATGGCGATGCTTTGCACGGCGCAGGGCACATCAGTGCTGGAAGAAAAGATTTTCGAGAACCGTTTCATGCATGCCCCCGAACTGATCCGCATGGGGGCCAAGATCGACGTGCAGGGCGGGACCGCCACGGTGCGGGGCGTGGACCGCCTGAAAGGCGCACCTGTCATGGCGACAGACCTGCGCGCCTCGGTCTCGCTGATCCTTGCAGGACTCGCGGCAGAAGGTGAGACGCTGGTCAGCCGCGTCTATCACCTTGATCGCGGCTACGAACATGTCGAGGAAAAGCTGCGCGCCGTCGGGGCCAATATCGAACGGGTGTCGGCATGACGCGCGATGCCAGTTTCCGCGATGGCGCGGACAAGCCCTTGCGCCTGCGCGCGCTGGATGCCGATGATCTGGCCGTGATTGCCGCGATCACGCAGGATGCGGTGTTTCCGGTGTCGGAAATGCGCTGGGACCGCAAGGCGCGCCGCTTTGCCTTGCTGATCAACCGCTTTCGTTGGGAAAACGGGCGTCAGCAGCCTGAACGTGTACAATCGGTGCTGGCGTTTGAGGATGTGATGGCGGTGCAAAGCCAAGGCATCGACAAGGCCGACACTGATCTTGTCTGTTCGCTGTTATCGATCAGCTTTGTGCCGACCGTCGATGGCGCGGGACGGATTGAGCTGATGCTGGCGGGCGATGGCGCGATTGCATTGAACGTAGAGGCATTGGAAGCCGTGCTGCGCGACGTGACGCACCCCTATGCAGCACCGTCAGGCAAGGCACCCACGCATCCCGACTGATACCCTGACTGATACCATTGAAGCGGCGCACCGTCCCCGCTATGTCCCCTGTCACGAAGGAGACATCAATGCCGCAATTCCTGTCCACGACCGATCCCGATTTCGAGGCCCGTTTTACCGCCCTGCTGGGCGCGAAACGCGAAGACAGCCCCGATGTCGATCATATCGTGGCCGAAATCATCGCCGATGTACGCGCGCGCGGCGATGCGGCGGTCGATTGAGCTGACGTCGCGGTTCGACCGGCTGGACCTGACGCCCGCAACCCTGCGCTTTACCCCCGCCGAAATCGCCGCTGAATGCGCGCTGGTGTCGGACGAAGACCGTGCCGCGCTTGAACTCGCCGCCGTGCGCATCCGCGCTTATCACAGCCGCCAGATGCCCGAGGATGCCAGCTGGACCGACGAGACTGGCGCCACGCTTGGCTGGCGCTGGACGCCTGTTTCGGCGGCGGGGCTTTATGTGCCGGGCGGGCTTGCCAGCTATCCGTCATCCGTGCTGATGAACGCTATTCCGGCCAAGGTCGCGGGGGTCCAACGTCTTGCCATCGTGGTGCCGACGCCGGATGGCGTGACCAATCCTTTGGTCCTGATGGCAGCCCAGATCGCGGGGGTGGACGAGATTTACCGCATCGGCGGCGCGCAGGCGATTGCCGCACTGGCCTATGGCACCCAGACCATCCCGCCCGTGGACAAGATCACAGGGCCGGGCAATGCCTTTGTCGCGGCCGCCAAACGGCGGGTGTTCGGCAAGGTGGGGATCGACATGATCGCAGGGCCGTCCGAAATCCTTGTCATCGCGGATCGTGACAATGACCCCGACTGGATCGCGCTGGACCTGCTGTCACAGGCCGAACATGACGAAAGCGCGCAATCGCTGTTGATCACCGACGATGCCGATTTCGGGCGCGCGGTGGCTGCGGCGGTCGATGCCCGACTGCAAACGCTGGAACGGCGCGCCATTGCGGGCGCAAGCTGGCGCGATTTCGGCGCGATCATCACCGTGGCGGATATGAACGAGGCCGTGGCGCTGTCCGACCGGATCGCGCCCGAACATCTGGAACTTTGCACGGCGGATGCCGATGCTTTGGCAGGCCGGATCACCCATGCGGGGGCGATCTTTATTGGCAGTTGGACACCAGAGGCAATCGGCGATTACATAGGCGGGCCAAACCATGTTTTGCCGACCGCGCGGTCGGCCCGTTTTTCGAGTGGATTATCCGTGATGGACTTTATCAAACGCACCACCCTGTCGCGCATGACGCCCGACGCTTTGGCTGCCATCGGCCCCGCCGCCGAACGGCTGGCCAAATCCGAAAGCCTGCAAGCCCATGGGCTGAGCGTGCGCGCGCGGCTTGATCGGCTGAACCGGGGGGTCTGAGATGGCGCGCATCGTCAATATCATCCTTGATGACAGCGGATTGCCCGCACCCACGCCCGAGATTGACCAGGAACGCAAGGTCGCGATGTTCGACCTGCTGGAAGACAACAGTTTCGCCATGCCGCCGCGCGACGACCGCGCCGTGCCGGAAGGGCCGTTCCAGCTGGGCCTGTCGATCCGCGAAAAGCGGCTGGTCTTCGATATCCAGTTGGAGGACGGGACACCTGCGGGGGAGTTCCACCTGTCGCTCGGCCCGTTCCGGCAGGTGGTGAAGGATTATTTCCAGATCTGCGCCAGCTATTTCGATGCGGTCAAAACCCTGCCCCCCAGCCAGATCGAGACCATCGACATGGCCCGCCGCGGCATCCACAACGAAGGCGCGCGGGTCTTGCAGGAACGGCTGGAAGGCAAGGCCGTGGTCGATAACGACACCGCCCGCCGCCTGTTCACGCTGATCTGTGTGCTGCATTTTGGGGGCTGATGTGGGCGATACCGGCACATATGCCCCCCTGCCCCAATCGGTGTTGTTTTGTTGCGATCATAATTCCGTCCGGTCCCCTATGGCCGAAGGGATCATGAAGAAGCTTTACGGTAAACGCTGTTATGTCCAGTCGGTCGGCGTCAAAAACGACATGGAAATAGACGGTTTCGCCGTCACCGTCTGCGCCGAAATCGGGGTCGAGGTGTCGCGCCACCGGTCGCGGTCCTTTGACGAGATGGAACAATGGGGCGATGATCTGTCGTCTTTCGATCTGGTGCTGGCGCTGTCGCCCGCCAGCCAGCGGCGCGCGCTGGACCTGACGCAGTTCTTCCATCTGGATGTCGAATACTGGCCGATCATTGATCCCACCGGCATGGGCGACAGCCGCGAGGCGCGTCTGGCGTTGTACCGGCAAGCTCGCGACCAGATTCATGACCGGTTGGTCGCCCGCTTTGGTCCTGCGACGGATGATCCGTCCGCATGACGCGTGATCCATTCGCGACACACGCATATTTACCCTTGAAAATCGCACCGGACAGGCGCATTTAGCAGCGGTTCGCAAAGAGCGAACGAGATATACAGGAGATCACATGGCCAAGGAAGAACTGCTCGAATTCCCAGGTGTCGTGAAAGAACTTCTGCCGAACGCGACATTTCGGGTCGAGCTGGAAAACGGCCATGAGATCATCGCGCATACGGCAGGCAAGATGCGCAAGAACCGCATCCGCGTTCTGGCAGGCGACAAGGTGCAGGTCGAAATGACCCCCTATGACCTGACAAAGGGTCGGATCAATTACCGCTTCAAGTAACGTGAAACACAGTTTCACGCAGCAGGGGTAAGTGTTTGGCCGCAGGCGAAATGCGGCCCTGCAGCAGTTGCGGAGATCACATGACCACCCTGCCCCCCGATACCGGATTGAAACTGATCCTCGGCTCTGGCTCGCCCCGGCGGCTGGAGCTCTTGGCGCAGCTTGGCGTCGTGCCGGACGCTGTGCGCCCGCCCGATATCGACGAGGATGCACGCCGTGCCGAATTGCCGCGCGATTATGTCAAACGGATCGCCATGGAAAAGCTGGCCGCGATGGTGGCGGATGATGATACTGTCGTGCTTTGCGCAGATACGACCGTCGCCCTTGGTCGCCGGATCATGGGCAAACCCCGCGACGCGGGCGAAGCGGCGGCGTTTCTTTACGCGCTGTCGGGACGACGGCACAAGGTCATCACCGCCGTGGCCGTCAAGCGCGGCACGCGGACATGGCTGCGCGATGTGCAAAGCACGGTGGCGTTCAAAGAACTGTCTGATGCCGAAGTGAACGCCTATCTGGCCAGCGGTGACTGGCAGGGCAAGGCGGGCGGTTATGCGATACAAGGGCCTGCAGGGGCCTTTATCCCGTGGATCAACGGGTCCTACACCGGCATCGTCGGCCTGCCGCTGACCGAAACCGCCGGGCTGCTGACCGCCGCCGGCTATCCATTGTACAAGGACGCATTATGAAGGGTCGCAGCATCATCCTCGATCATGTGAACGGGCTTGAAGCCGCGGCATACCTTGTCGATGGCAAGCTTGACGATCTGCTGATCGACCAGACCGACGCCCCGCGCCCCGGCGCGATCTATCGCGCGATCTGCGACCGGCCGATCAAGGGGCAAGGCGGCATGATGCTGCGCCTGCCCGACGGCGACACGGCCTTTCTGCGCGCGGGCAAGGGGCTGCGGCAGGGTCAGGCGCTCTTGGTGCAGGTCACAGGCTATGCCGAAGGCAGCAAGGCCGTACCTGTCACCGACCGCGTGCTGTTCAAAAGCCGCTATGCGATCGTCACACCGGGCAAACCGGGGCTGAACATCTCGCGCCAGATCGTGGATGAGGATATCCGCGACACTCTGCTGGCCATCGCGCATGAGGCGCATGAGGGCGCGCACGGGCTGATCCTGCGATCATCTTGCGAAACGGCTGATCCGGCCGAGATCGCCGAGGATATCACCGCGATGCTGGACCTTGCCGATGCGGTGCTGGCCGATGCGGAAGGTGATATGCCCGAGGCCCTGACAGAAGGCGACAGCCCGCATGTGCTGGCCTGGCGCGACTGGACCGGCGCAAGCGAGATTGTCACCGCACCGGGCAGCTTTGTCAGCCACGGGGTGCTGGACCAGATCGCGGCATTGGGTCAAGCGCTGGTGCCGCTGGGCGAAGGGCAGATGTATGTCGAACCCACCCGCGCGCTGGTTGCCGTGGATGTGAACACGGGCAGCGACACGACCCCTGCAGCCGCGCTCAAGGCCAACCTCGCTGCTGCCCGCGCCTTACCGCGCGCCCTGCGGCTGCGGGGGCTTGGTGGCCAGATCAGCGTGGATTTCGTGTCGATGTCCAAGACGCATCGCAAACAGGTTGAACAATCTTTGCGCGCCGCCTTCAAGAACGACCCTGTCGAGACATCGCTGGTCGGCTGGACGCCCATGGGCCTGTTCGAACTGCAGCGCAAACGCGAACGGCTGCCCCTGCCTGCGGCCCTGCTGAGGCGTCTGTAATGGCCTGCCCGATCTGCAACCGGCCGACCGACAAGGCCTATCGCCCGTTTTGTTCGCGCCGCTGCGCGGATGTCGATCTGGGCAAATGGCTGACCGGCAGCTACGCGATTCCGGCGGGTCAGGATGACGCCGAGGACGATGACACCGACCGGGCCGAAGACAGTAACGGGAAACTGCACTGAGCCCGCCTTTCCCTCTGGACACCCGCGCAGGCCACGTCTAAAAGCGCGCTACCCGACGGTTCGTCCGTCCCGGTGCCCGGGTAGCTCAGGGGTAGAGCAGTGGATTGAAAATCCTCGTGTCGGTGGTTCGATTCCGCCCCTGGGCACCATTTAAACCAACAATAACAACGCTGTAAGTATCGCACATTTTGACGAAATGTGTTGCACACTCATCGCACAGTTTTGTGCTGCGTTTGTGGGCTCGAACACTGTGTTGAACACAGTGTTTGTGAGTCGCGGGTTTGAACACTGTGTTGGCAACATAGTGTTTGGAACACAGTGCTTGGGACACAGTTGCGTGAAACAGTGTTTAGGCACGCAGATGAGAAAATGGTCAGCACACTTGCTGTGCACTGCAAACAACCCAATCGCATTGAGCCCCCACCCTTGCCTCTGAGTTGGCCAATTCGCTGTCATAGGTCTGCTGTTTTACGACGCACTTGTCACAAACCACCGACTGCGATCCCTTCTGCTGTGATTGCCCCAAACAAACCGGACAACACACAAAAGCCACAAAACAGATCACTCCGCAATGCTGAAGCACGCCGTTGGTAGACGTTGGTGACGCGAGTTCGCGGCACATTCTGCCCACAATCCGTTCGAGCGCTTTTAAAACTGCAAACGCCACTCGGGACGAAAAACGCTTGTTCAGTGGACAAAATCAAGCCATCATCCGTCCAACCAGCAGGCCAATCTGTTAAAGTCGGTGACAATATTTCAGATGATTGCAAACATCATAAACCCGTAAATATCAAGCGTTACAATACGACGAATACCAACAGGGAGACTTTAATAAATGGAAGATTTTTCGAAAAAACTGAAAGACGCAGAGCTTTTGGCTACACGATCAGGCGGGTCCCGCCGTGATTTCATGCAACTTGCAATTATGACTGGCCTTTCAGTATCAGCGGCTAGTGCGATGTTCTCAAAAGCTGAAGCTGCCGAAACACCAAAAAAAGGCGGTACCTTCCGCATAGGCATGGAGGGCGGTTCGGCGACAGACAGTCTGGACCCACGAACATATGCAGACAGCGTTATGATCGCAGCCTCATTGGCTGTTTATGATAGTATGATTGAATTTGATAATGCTGGAAACCCAACCGGGGCCCTACTCGAAAGCTGGGAAGCACGACCAGGTGCTGTTGAGTGGATCTTCAATGTGCGTCAAGGGATCAAATTCTCGAACGGCAAAACTTTGGACGCCGACGATGTTCTTTATTCAATCGGCATTCACCGTGGCGAGGACACAAAATCACCAGCAAAAGGCATCTTAGAACAAATCATAGATATTAAAGCAGTCACACCTAGTCAGATCTCTATTACCTTGTCGTCTGGCAATGCTGACTTTCCAGTTATCTTAGGTGACTACCACCTGATTGTTGTCCCTAACGGCTTCACAGATTGGGAAAATCCAGTTGGAACAGGTGCCTATAATCTGGCAAGCTTTGAACCTGGCGTACGCTTGGTCTTTGAAAACCGCGGCGACTACTGGATAGAAGGCCGAGCAAACTTCGACCGTGTTGAACTTTTGAACATCCAAGATGTTGCAGCACGTACGGCAGCCCTGCAATCTGGCCAAGTTGATGCGGTAAACCGCTTAGACGCACGCACAGTAGATTTGATGACAGGTAATAATGCCTTAAGCATAGTGCGCACCAAAGGAACAGGAAACCGTTTTTGTTTCGTATCACGCGTGACTTCGCCAGGCTTCGAAAATAAAGATCTGCGTTTAGCCCTCAAATGGGGCATAGATCGCGAAAAAATCATCAACTCAGTCTATTCTGGTTATGCAGTTCCTGGTAATGACCACACACTGGATGCCTTTAACCCATATTACAATACCAACATGCCACAGCGCGCATATGACCCAGATAAAGCGGCCTATCATTTTAAAAAATCTGGCCTTAGCGGCGAGATTACACTTTCAACGTCAGAAGGCGCGTGGGGTTCTGCTGTAGACTGCGCACAGCTTTACCAAGAATCAATGTCAAAAGCCGGTATTACGTTGAATGTAAAAAAAGAATCTGCTGACGGATATTGGGATAATGTTTGGCTCAAAGAGCCTTTCTGCGCTGTGTATTGGGGCCGTCGTTTGTCAGCTGACCAAACATTTACTCAGGTGTACGGTTCCGGTTCTGACTGGAACGACTCGGATTGGCGTGTTCCTGCTTTTGACAGGTTGGTTGAGGAAGCTCGGGTTGAGTTAGATGAAGTCAAACGTAAGGAACAGTATTTCGAGTGCCAAGAGATGATAGCCGAGGATGGAGGAATGGTTTGCTTTGCTATTACCGACTATTTAGACGGATATTCATCGAAAGTTAAGGGAGTACAACCACACGCGCGCTACGATTTGGATGATAATCGTATCGCATCAAAGGCTTGGTTTGCTTAAGTTTGAGCTAAAATAAACAGGAAGACCCGGTAAATGTTTCGATTAATTATCACACGGGTCTTCCTAGGTTTTGCGACCCTGTTTGCTGTGACGCTCTTGATTTTTGCAGCAACAGAAATACTTCCAGGAGATGTCGCATCAGCTGTTTTAGGGCAAGGGGCGACGCCCGATACTCTTGCAGCCTTTCGCATTGAATTAGGCTTAGATCGTCCAGCGTACGTGCGCTATCTTGAATGGCTAACCAATGCACTGCAGGGTGATTTAGGTGTAGCAATGACCAACAAACGTGAAGTGTTGGACACAATCACCCCTCGCCTCTATAATACATTATTTTTAGCGGGGTATGCGGCGGCCATTGCTGTGCCGATTGCGATTATACTTGGAATAACCGCTGCTATTAATGAGGGGAAATGGATCGACCGCGCCGCTAACATCGTAACTCTTGGTGCAATATCAGTACCTGAATTTTTCATCGCATATATATTAATTTTGGTATTTGCGACTAACTTAGGCTGGTTTCCATCGTTATCAACCGTCTATAGCGATATGGGATTTTGGCAGAAAATCCATGTCGTGGCGCTTCCCGCCTTGACACTAACGATGCTGGTTATGGCACATATGTTGCGAATGACGCGTGCTTCAGTTTTAGCTATAATGTCACAACCCTATATCGAAATGGCTTTTCTAAAAGGTTTACCTCGCAAACGCGTCATTCTGCACCATGCTTTACCAAATGCAGCGGCTCCAATTATTTCAGTTGTGGCTCTCAACTTAGCCTATTTAATCGTAGGTGTAGTTGTAATTGAGGTTGTTTTTGTTTACCCAGGCGTTGGACAATATATGGTTGACGGGGTTTCAAAGCGCGACCTCCCCGTAATACAGGCCTGCGCTTTAGTATTTGGTAGTGCATTCGTTCTTTTAAATACGATAGCAGATATCCTCGCTATTCTTCTAAACCCACGCCTGAGGCATCCACGATAGAAAAAATGGCAATTCAAAATTCGTTTAAAAATCCGCCACTTTCCGCAAAAATCGGTATGGTAACCTTATCGGTTTTCATTTTTTTCGCTATTTTTGCGCCAGTGATAGCACCATATGGAGAGGCGGAGTCGATTGGTAAAACATGGGCCTCACCTTCGTCAGAGTTTTTACTTGGCACTGATAACATTGGACGCGACATGCTATCGCGCATCATGTTCGGCGCACGCATGACCCTTGGGGTAGCAACGGCATGTACGCTTTTGTCTTTCTTAATTGGTATTACGATGGGGCTTTTAGCCGCAGTCGCTGGCAAAATTTTAGATCAGATCTTGTCACGGTTTGTAGATCTTATGTTGTCTATTCCTATTTTGGTATTTGCGTTAATGATATTATCAATGTTTGGTTCGAGCCTATTTACATTGATCATCACAATTGGTGTTTTGGATAGTTTTAGGGTGTTTCGCTTGGCACGCTCGGTCGCTGTCAATATCGTTGTCACCGAGTTTGTTGAGGTTGCACGCTTGCGTGGTGAAGGTCTTTGGTGGATCATGACACGCGAAGTATTACCTAATGCTCTCCCCCCGATGATTGCTGAGTTTGGCCTACGCTTTTGCTTTAACTTTTTATTTGTAGCAGGGCTTAGCTTTTTAGGATTAGGGATTCAGCCTCCCTTTGCCGATTGGGGAGGCATGGTACGCGAGAATGGTCGAGCGATCGCGTTCGGGATTCCTGCGCCACTTTGGCCTGCAATCGCGATTGGCCTTACCACCATCAGTGTCAACATGATTGTAGATTGGATACTTTCTTTGAATGCACGCCCTTCTGGCGCCTCAGCGGAGATGTAAAATGACCGCCCCAATTTTGAAAATTCAAAATCTACGAATTGAAAACCTTGTTGGTGATGTGTTGGTCGATAATGCAAGCTTGTCTTTGATGCGAGGCAAAGTACTTGGTCTTATTGGTGAGTCTGGAGCGGGGAAATCCACTATAGGGTTAGCCGCGATGAGCTACGCGCGGGGCGGCTGCAAGATCACTGGTGGGCACGTCGAAATTGATGGTGTAGTCATTCAAGATCTATCGGCCGAAGGTCGCGCCAAGTTTCGTGGGCGCCGTATTGCTTATGTGGCGCAGTCGGCTGCGGCGTCGTTTAATCCTGCTCACACTTTAATGGATCAAGTGTGTGAAATGCCTGTGCATCATTGTGTGAGAAGCCGTATTGAGGCCCAGGCTTGGGCAGTTGACATGTTTCGCCTACTCGAACTGCCCGACCCTGCAAATTTTGGAGCGCGTTATCCGCACCAAGTGTCTGGTGGGCAGTTGCAACGTGCAATGGCTATTATGGCTATTTCAGCCAACCCCGATATCGTAGTATTTGATGAACCAACAACTGCGCTAGACGTAACGACCCAACTCGAAGTGTTGGTTTTGATCAAGAATCTTATTCGCGATTATAATATCGCCGCGCTTTACATAACCCACGATCTGGCCGTGGTTGCACAAATAGCTGACCACATTATGGTACTGCGCCAGGGTAAAATAGTTGAACTGGAGACAACTCAAAGTATCCTGAATAGCCCCAAAAAAACCTACACAAAAGAGCTTGTTGCAGACCGACAAACCTCAGATGTTTTTCGTGAGATAATCCTTAAGGATGACCAAGAGGTGATCCTTGATGCCGCAAACATCACAGCACATTACGGTGACTTTAAAGTATTAAAAGATGTATCAATAACAGTTGCCAAAGGTGAAACGGTGGCCATCGTAGGGGAGTCAGGTTCAGGAAAAACGTCGCTTGCGCGAGTTATCGTGGGGCTGACGAAACTTACTTCTGGAGATTTAACCTTTTTAGGTAAGAAGCTTAGCCCCTCCCTAAAGCATCGTAGCCGCAACGATCTACGTAAAATCCAACTTATTTACCAACAGCCCGATGTCGCCCTGAATCCCCGCCACACGGTCGGCGATATTATCGGACGCCCTATAAAATTCTACTTTAACCGTACCGCTGATGAGGTACGCAAACGCACTCTTGAGCTGCTTGAGCAGGTGGGCCTACCAGCAGACTATTATTACCGGAAATCAACTGCTCTTTCGGGCGGACAAAAACAACGTATATGTATCGCGCGAGCTTTAGCCGCAGAACCGACCTTAATCATCTGTGATGAGCCCACCTCGGCTTTGGATCAGCTCGTCGCAGATGAGATATTGAAATTGCTGCAACAATTACAAGATGAACTGAATATTTCATATCTCGTGATCACCCATGATCTTGGGATAGTGCGGCGCATTGCGCACCGTACAGCTGTCCTACTTAACGGCGAGTTGGTCGCTAGTGGGGCGACCAGCACCATCTTTAAGCCACCCTTCCACCCCTACACGGAAATACTTTTGCAATCAGTGCCCGAATTGCGAGAAAACTGGCTAGACGAGCTTAGCGCAAGACGCGCTATTTAGTCTGTGCATCAAAACCAGATTTTTTAGACCCCCACTCTCAACAAAATGCTAATTTTCTCGTGTTTTACAACCTTGAACAAAAGCTTTTCGGTCGATTTTAAACGCAGTCAGACGAAACTGCGCCGAACCTTGTGCTCAGTTACGCGATCAAATAGCAGCGCCTCACCCTCCCAGGCTTGCAGCTGCGCCCTGAAATGCAGATAGTTCTCATCACTCCACATTTGGGTCTGCGCCTCTGTTCGTACCGACCATTCTCCCCGCGAAATCCGCTGTGTCCAGACGATCTCGGACCGTGCGGACAGTGGGAGGTCGGGTAGAATTGACCATCTCTCAGACATGGAACCGCCTGAGACGAGGCCATGATCAAGGTTTTCAATATCACCCTCGTCATTCTCAACAACCAGGGCCACTAGGCCAGAAAGCAGGTCGTGCTCCACTCGGCGCGCTGCCCTACCAGGCCGCTTGACGCGATGCTTCCAAGCCGGTCCACCCTCTGCGGGGGGCGGCACCCATTCCTCCTGCGTGCCGCCTTCATGGATGGGCAGGTCAAGTGATCCGCTAAGCAGGGTTAAGGTGGCTGCCTCGGGACTGGGCCAGACGAAAGGCCAGTAGGTAGTGGACAGCGAAAGCCTCAGCCGATGGCCGGGCGCAAGGCGATAAGCCATCTGGTCGAGCGTCAAGCCGATGTCGATGGGCTGGCCCACAGGCACGGCTGACGGAGTTTCGCGGCTGTCGCGGTGGCAAAGGTTAATCATTCCGTGCGCGATCCGAACGGATGCTCCATCTGGCGCCACATCGCACAGTCGCGCGACTATCAATGCTTTCGACCTGTCGCACGACAGACGCAACGAAAGCCGCGCTGACCCGATCATCTGCATCGGCTCCGCCAGGGGAGGCGCATCGAAAGAGGCCGCCAAAGCGTCTTCCCCAGCCTGATCGCCGGCCATTTCGGCGTTGAGCCCCATTGGAAAAAACTCGCCAGCCGCCAGACCAAGAGTTTGCGGCGTAGCCACTTTAATGTCTAGGGTTCCACCCGCGCCCCCTAGGATGCGACCCGGCGACAGCGCCAGAGTCTTTTGCGTTACTCTGGTTGAAGGCCAAACCGTTTCCGCCACCCAATGCCCTGCGCGATGTGCCCCACTTGGATTTGGCGGGGCTGAATGTAGCACATAGGCACGATAAGCCGGGTCGGTCTCGGCGCCGTTCAGGTCACCCTTTAGCCAGCGGTCCCACCAACGCAGGGCGATCTGCAGAAAACCGGCTTGGGGGCCGGGCACCGCCATATGCGGATACTGATGTATCCAGGGGCCAACTATTCCCTGTACCGGGCTCTTCAAATTCATGACAAGATGGCTAACGGTGTTCATGTAATTGTCGGCCCAACCGCCGACCGACAGCACGGGCACCTCAATGGCACTCCAGTCCTCGCAGACCGAGCCATGCTTCCAATAATCGTCGCGAGCCTGATGCGATGCCCACACCATAGCTAAGAACTGGTCTGCCTCAAGCCGCTTCAGCCAGAGTTCGCGCCAGTCCGACCGCAGGTTGGGGTCCGGCGGACGCGAGGAATAGGACAACATCACCGCGCCCCATCCAACGTTTTCGCCCAAGAGACAGCCGCCCTTGAAATGGATGTCGTCCTCGAACCTGTCGGTCGTGGAGCATACCGTTACCACCGCCTTCAGGGCGGGAGGGCGAAGGGCCGCCGTCTGCAGGCTGTTGAACCCGCCCCAACTTTTACCCATCATCCCTACAGACCCCGAGCACCAGGGCTGAGCGGCGAGCCAGGCGATGACCTCGCCAGCGTCGGCCAGTTCCTGTGCGGTGTATTCGTCGACCATCAACCCGTCGCTGTCGCCGTTCCCGCGCATGTCCACCCGGACACAAGCATAACCACGCGCCGCCATGTACGGGTGCATGGTTTCATCACGCGGCAGAGTTCCGTCGCGCTTGCGGTATGGGATGTATTCAAGGATGGCTGGCACTGGTAGGTCTTCGGCTGAAACTGGCATCCAAACCCTTGCGGCCAACCAGCAACCGTCGCTAAGTGGAATTATCATGTTTGGCGTTTCGATAATGGCCTGAAACTTGTTCGCCATAGACTGCATGTAGGTCTTCCTTTCGGCCGTTGACTGCTGACAATCCATTACCTGCGTAGCTTGGCCTAACAGTCTCAGCCAAGCGCCTGCTGCACAAGTACTTGCCCATTCCACCATCGCAGCGGTTTGGTTGCAGTCGATCAGGCGAGCCAGGAACGCAAATTATTCTCTTTGCAGGCTTGTGGCGCCCCCTTCTGCTGCAGGAACCTAAGCAAACATTACCCAAGTAGTCTGCCTTCCAATGTCAAGATTGCCTGAATGTAGTAGTTAAACAAGCGTCGTCTTTAGGTCGGAACCTACTTCGACAGTGTCGTTTCATACTGATCGTGAACTGCTAATTCCTGAAAAGCCACATTCCGCGCAAAGGATGCCAGTGATTGATCTGCATAAAGCCGGAAGGAACTCGCTACATGACTTCAGGACCAACTTGCTGGGCTCAGTCTGCAGGTCCTCGACCAGAATACGATTGCACCACTTTACGACAGTTTTTCAATTGGGGGCCATTCCCCTGCCTAGTTGCCCGAGCGAAGCTTTCTATGGCAGAATTGCCCTTTCGGCAGCACAATAAAGACAAATTCATCACATAATGCGTCCTTCTGGTACTGCAAAAGAATCGCACCATCAAGCCGTGGGATCGAACACCGAGACCTTGGGGTCAGGGTTTTCTGTATTCCCATCGATGACGAAAACTTGCCCGGAAATCCGTGACCCACTGTCGGATGCAAGGAATAGCGCCATCGCCGCCACATCTTCGGGCCGTGCGAAGCGGCGTAGGGACGTACCCTCAAGATAGGCCTTCCGAATAGCCTCAGGCGTAGTGCCCTTTGCGGCGGCTTCGCGCGCAATGACGCCGTCAATGCGGGGGCCTTCGACACAGGCAGGGGCGATTACATTGGCGCGGATACCAAAAGGACCAGCTTCCATGGCAACCGTTTTCATCAGCCCGTTAATGGCCCATTTCGACATAACATAAGGCGCGCGATAGGGCGTGCCAAACAAACCTGATGTTGATCCGGTAAAGAGGATGCAACCGTCTTGAGCAGCCTTCATCATAGGAAGGGCGCCTCGCACGGCCAGCATGGCGCCAACCAAATTGATATCTATGCAGCGGCGAAACGCGATGATTTCCTGCGCTTCGGCCAGTGCCGTTTCACCCGCGATACCTGCGTTCGCGCAAACCGCCTCCAGCCCACCCCAATCCCTTCGAACTCGCACATAGAGATCATCCATGGCCACTTCGTCGGAAACATCGACCTGATCCGCGCGCCAGTCCACCGGGCAATTCGCCAGTGCAGATGGATCGATATCCGTCACCCAGACGCGCCACCCCGCAGCAAAGAAGGCCTCGCCCATGACGCGACCTATACCTGAGGCGCCGGCAGTGATAAGCACGCGGGGTTTTTTCATGACAGATCTCCTTCTTTTACTATGCCGTTGATAGTAAGCGTCTTGTAAAGAACATGCTCGCGTGGAACCACAATTGTCGTCACAATTGGTGGCTTTGATAGTCTGGCTGCCAGACCGAGCAAGGCGGCCATTTGATGGTCCAAGTGTCGGCTTGACGGTGTCACATCACCAATCACACAAGGTTGCCCATGTAAGTCGAACAGCAGCCTGATCGCCTCTGTTGATAACTCCAGAGTGAATTTTGGCAAAACAATGACCCCGCTGGCTTGCTGTTCTGCATCAATCGTCGTGGCGAATTACCGCTTGTCGAACGATTGCCTTATTTTAACTGTGAATCAATCGATGTGGTCAGCTTCAGGCGCAGGGCGCTGGACACAACAGACGTTGGCAAGCAGGCCATGCGATATTTTATCGTCATTTTTTGGAAATAGCATGTTATTCATCTTCCGGCGAAGCTTTGCATGTAAGAGCTAACAGGACGGTGTAGCCGCGCCTTTCTGTGATCAACAAGGATACAAAGACATGAGCGACACAGCAAAGCGCGTCAGAAAAATCATTGCCGCAAAGTTTAACATGGATGAAGCAGACCTTGTGTCTGAGGCGTCTTTCGTCACCGACCTCGGCGCTGACAGTCTGGATATCGTCGAAATTTCCATGGCCATCGAAAAAGAGTTCGGTATCGAGATTTTTGATGAAGACATCGAGAGCACCAAAACGCTTGGCGATTTAGAGCTATTAGTCGACCAAAAGTCTTAACCGCTGACACATAATGTCCAACTCAGTTTGCGACGGTCACGCTGACGATGCCATTTGGCCTGGCTTTGTGCCCAACGCTTACAATAGCCTCAGGCGTTCGCTCTGGGAATTTATTGCACCGGTTACAGCGCTAGCGCCCAACTTTCGATATTACGGACAATTCAGGCTGACAACACCAACACAAAACCGTAGTGTGCGATAACGCTGGAGGTACAGCAGCATGGTCGCACTCAAACCTGATACGCATGTGCTGCTGGACGGCGCTGTGAAGGTCTACAAGCGCGGCAACAGCAGGCTCTGGCAGGCCACGTTCAAGATCGACCAGCACTGGGTGCGCATCAGCACGGGCAAGCAGGATCTTGAAGAAGCCAAGACAGCGGCGCGTGATCAGTATCTTGAGTACAGGTTTCGTGCCAAACACGATCTGCCCGTTGTGACCAAACGCTTTGAGGACGTGGCGCGGCTGGCCATTGTGGATATGCAGCGGCAGCTGGACGCGGGCGCAGGGCGCAAGGTGTTCAAGGATTACATCACAGCGCTGCACCGCTATTTCATCCCGTTCTTTGGCAAGACCTTCATCACCAGCATCGACCACGACAGGATTCAGGCGTTCAATGCGTGGCGGGTCACGGTGATTGGCCATGAACCAAAAGCAAGTACGCTGAACACGCACAACTCGGCCATGAACAGGGTCTATGCCGAAGCAGTGTCGCGCGGTTTTGTCATGCAGGCCAAGGTGCCGATCTTGGCCAACAACGGTGAGGGCGCACAGCGCAGGCCAGACTT
>NZ_JAGYJK010000008.1 GCF_018402175.1 Yoonia sp.
GCGGGATGGCGCGGAACAGCACGAGTTCCAGCAATTCATAATCAGGCACCGCCGCCGGACCGCCCGCCAAGAACCTGTCGCGCAGCCGTTTGCGGTGGTCGCGCATATATGACGGCAGTTTTCCCGCTGGCGGGATATCGGTTTGCGGAAAAAGGCTGCGGGATTCGGCAAGATGGGTCATGCCCCATCCTGCCGGATCGCCGGTTACCGCATGGTTAACTTTTCATCGAATCCCAGAAGGATTTGACGCTGGCAAAGAAACTGGACCCTTGGGGGTTGTTCTCTTCGCTGAGCTTGTCGAACTCGCGCAGGATTTCGCGTTGCCGCGCTGTCAGTTTCACTGGTGTTTCGACGGAGAGCTCGATCATCATATCGCCGCTGGGGCCACCGCGCAGGGCGGGCATGCCCTTGCCGCGCAGGCGCATCTGGCGGCCGGATTGCGACCCTTCGGGGACTTTCACGCGGCTGCGGCCACCGTCGATCGTCGGCACTTCGATTTCGCCGCCAAGGGCTGCGGTCGCAATCGATACCGGCACGCGGCAATACAGGTTCAAGCCCTCGCGCTCGAACAGCGGGTGGCTGTTAACCTCGATAAAGATGTAAAGATCGCCCGCCGGTCCACCGCGCACACCAGCCTCGCCTTCGCCGCTCAGGCGGATGCGGGTGCCTGTTTCGACGCCTGCGGGAATGTTGACCGATAGCGACTTTTCCTTTTCGACGCGGCCAGCACCGTGACAGACCTTGCATTTGTCCTTGATGATCTGGCCCATGCCGCTGCAGGTCGGGCAGGTGCGTTCGACGGTGAAAAAGCCCTGTTGCGCACGGACCTTGCCCATGCCGTTACAGGTCGGACAGACCTGCGGTTCTGACCCGCCTTCGGCACCGGTGCCCGTACATGACCCGCAGGACACGGCTGTCGTGACGGTGATCGTTTTTTGCAGACCGGCAAAGGCATCCTCGAGATTGATGCGCAGGTTATACCGCAGGTCGCTGCCCCGCTGTGCGCCGCTGCGCCGCCCAGTGCCACCGCCACGGCCGCCCATGAAATCACCGAACAGGTCGTCGAAGACGTCCGAAAAGGCGCTGGCAAAGTCGCCCTGCCCGCCGCCGCGCGGCCCGCCCGCGCTGGATCCCATACCGTTTTCAAACGCGGCATGGCCATAGCGGTCATAGGCGGCCTTCTTGTTGGCATCTTTGAGGACTTCATAGGCTTCGTTCGCTTCTTTGAACTGCGCTTCGGCCTTGGGATTGTCGGCGTTGCGGTCGGGGTGCAATTCCTTGGCCTTTTGGCGATAGGCCTTTTTGATCGCATCGGCATCCGCGCCCTTGGCGATACCCAGCACATCGTAATAGTCGCGTTTTGACATGATCAGTTTCCCCTTTGGGAACAGAAAAAGACCGGCCCGGTGTGGGGCCGGTCCATTTCCTGCACCGCCGAATTAATTGCGGCGCTTGTCGTCATCCAGATCTTCGAAATCCGCGTCGAGGATATCATCATCGGCACCCGGGCGGTCAGGCTCGGCGTCGCCCGATTCTTCCTGGCTGGCCTTGTAGATCGCTTCGCCCAGTTTCATCGCGGCTTCGGTCACGTTCTGTACGCCGGATTTGATTTTGCCGGCGTTGTCGCCTTCCAGATCGTCCTTGAGCGCGGCAATCGCCAATTCGATGGCCTCGATCGTGGTCGGATCGACCTTGTCGGCATGTTCTTCCATCGACTTTTCGGTCGAATGGATCAGGCTTTCAGCCTGGTTTTTCGCCTCGACCAGTTCGCGGCGGGCCTTGTCGGCTTCGGCATTTGCTTCGGCGTCCTTGACCATTGCTTCGATGTCGTCATCCGACAGACCGCCAGAGGCCTGGATCGTGATCTTTTGTTCCTTGCCTGTGCCTTTGTCCTTGGCGCCGACTTCAACAATGCCGTTGGCGTCGATGTCGAATGTCACTTCGATCTGGGGCATGCCGCGGGGGGCTGGCGGGATGTTTTCAAGGTTGAACTGGCCCAACATCTTGTTGTCGGCGGCCATTTCGCGTTCGCCCTGAAACACACGCAAGGTCACGGCGTTCTGGTTATCTTCGGCTGTCGAGAAGACCTGCGACTTTTTCGTCGGGATCGTCGTGTTGCGGTCGATCAGGCGGGTGAATACGCCACCCAATGTTTCGATCCCCAGCGACAATGGCGTGACGTCCAGCAGGACCACATCCTTGACGTCGCCCTGCAGAACACCGGCCTGAATGGCGGCACCCATGGCGACAACCTCGTCAGGGTTCACGCCCTGATGGGGTTCTTTGCCAAAGAACTTGGACACTTCTTCCTTGACCTTGGGCATACGGGTCATGCCGCCGACCAGAACCACCTCGTCGATGTCGGATGTGGACAGGCCCGCATCCTTGATCGCCGCCTGACAAGGCTTCAGCGAGGCCTTGATCAGATCGCCAACAAGGCTTTCCAGCTTGGCGCGGGTCAGTTTCATGACCATGTGCAGCGGCTGACCGTTCGACCCCATCGAGATGAAGGGCTGGTTGATTTCGGTGCTGGAGGAAGAGGACAATTCGATCTTGGCCTTTTCAGCGGCTTCCTTCAGGCGCTGCAGGGCCATCTTGTCCTTGGTAAGATCGACGGCGTTCTCTTTCTTGAACTCGTCGGCAAGGTAGTTGACGATCCGCATGTCGAAATCTTCACCGCCAAGGAACGTGTCCCCGTTGGTGGATTTCACTTCGAACAGGCCGTCGTCGATTTCCAGAATGGTCACGTCGAAAGTACCGCCGCCAAGGTCATAGACCGCGATGGTTTTGCTTTCTTTCTTGTCCAGACCATAGGCCAGCGCCGCAGCTGTCGGTTCGTTGATGATGCGCAGCACTTCCAGACCGGCAATTTTACCGGCGTCCTTGGTGGCCTGACGCTGGGCGTCGTTGAAATAGGCAGGCACGGTGATGACGGCTTGCGTCACTTCTTCGCCCAAATAGCTTTCGGCGGTTTCTTTCATCTTGCCCAAAATGAACGCGGAAATCTGGCTGGGCGAATATTTGTCGCCACGCGCCTGCACCCAAGCATCGCCATTGCCACCGTCAACAACGGTGAACGGCATGTTCTTTTTGTCCTTGGCAAGGTCAGCATCGTCAAAGCGGCGCCCGATCAGGCGCTTGACGGCGAAAATCGTGTTTTCGGGGTTGGTCACTGCCTGACGTTTCGCAGGCTGACCAACGAGACGTTCATCATCTGTGAACGCAACAATCGACGGCGTCGTGCGCGCGCCTTCGGCGTTTTCGATCACACGGGGCTTTGACCCGTCCATGATCGCGATACAGGAGTTGGTCGTCCCAAGGTCGATACCAATCACTTTGGCCATTTTTCAAATCCCTTTACGTTTAGGCGGTTTGAGCAGCGCGAACCCATTTCGGCACCCGCGCCAGTTTCAGGCGTCTTACAGCGGCACGCGCTGATCCAACGTTGGCGTGTATATAGGTGTGTCATATGGGGCCTGCAACAGCCGTGGACGCGGCAAAAGCGTAAAAACCGCAGTTTTGGGCCGTCAGCAGGACATGCAGGCAATGCCTGACACAGGTCTTCGTGCCACTGGGCCGTGATGCATTGTTTGGAAACAAACAGTTTGTCGCCGCAGAAACGACCGAATTCAGGCTCAATTGAGGCGTTTTCTACGTTCCAATCTTTGTCAGAGTTCATCCAGGAGTACGACCACATGATCAAGCAATCTGTTCTGCGCTGGCCTGCGAAGCTTGCGCTTGGTGCCGGGGTCAGTCTTTCGCTGGCGACAACGCTCGCTGCGCAGGACGTCACGCTGAGCAGTCTTGACGGTGAACTGACATTGCGCGGCGAGTTGTTGTCCTACGATGGGTCGGTCTATGTGCTGGGCACCGTTTTTGGCGCGTTAGAGGTGGACGCCTTTCTGGTCAGCTGCGAAGGCGACGCCTGTCCCGACATCGACACGACGGCCGAAAGATTTACTATTGCTGGTGCGGCGGGGTTGATCGACGGGGTCTTTGGCGATGTGATCACTGCCTTCAGTGCCGAAGTGGGTGGTGCTGCGACTGTGACCGACCAATCCGGCGACACTACGGTGATCAGCCTGCTGGACGAAACCAACAGGGAAACCGCGACTATCACGCTGGCTGCTGTCGGATCGACGCAGGCGATTGCCGATGTGATCGCCGACGCCGCCGCTTTGGGCGTATCGACCCGCGCCGTTTCTACCAACGAGGTAAATGCCTTCGCTGACGCCGGGAAGGGCGACCCGACATCAGACGCGCAGCAGACCATTTTCGCGCTGGATGCGCTGGTGGCGATCACGTCGCTATCGAACCCTGTCCGCGCCATTTCTGAATCCGACCTTGCCCGCATCTTTGCCGGTGAAGTCACCAATTGGGCCGATGTGGGTGGGCCATCCGCCCAGATCAACGTTTATGGCCGCAGCAATGACAGCGGCACGGCGGTCGTGTTCAACGAACTGGTGATGGAACCCGCCGGTCTGCGCACGGCTGACACCATCCTACGCACCGAAACAGATGCAGCCCTGGCCGAGGCCGTTGCATCCGACCCTTTGGGGATTGGTGTGACCAGCCTTGCCGATGCGGGTGATGCCAAGATTCTGGCCGTACGCGGTGTCTGCGGCATTCAGGTGCAGGCGACCCCATTCACGATCAAGACCGAAGAATACCCGCTGAGCCGTCGTCTTTATGCCTATAGCGACGATAAAACGGCCCCTGCGCAATTGACCCGTCTGATGCAGTTTCTTGAAACCCCTGCCGCACAGGCCGTGGTCCGCGATGCGGGCTATGTCGATCTGGGCATCTCTTTCCAGTCCAACACTGAACAGGGGCTGCGCTATCTTGCGTCGATCCTGACCGATGATGTGGAAGTGAGCCTGCGACAGCTGCGTGACATGACCCAGTCGCTGACCGCAGCTGACCGGTCGTCGATCACCTTCCGTTTTGCGTTGGGGTCGTCTCGCCTTGATGCACGCGCGCAGGATGACATCCTGCGTCTTGCGAACCTGATTGCGACCAGCGACATAACCAACAAGGAACTGCTGTTGATCGGCTATACCGATTCGATTGGTGACGGCGCATCCAACCTTGCGCTTAGCCAGCAGCGTGCCGAAGAGGTCCGTCAGGCGTTGTTCGCCGCCGCCCCGTCGCTTGCGTCGGATGCCCTGCCGGTGCGTGCGGTGGGTTTTGGGGAAATCTCTCCGCTGAGCTGCAATGAAACGGCCAATGGCCGCCGCATCAACCGCCGCGTCGAAGTCTGGTTGCGTGATGTCGTCACCGAATCCCGCTGAACCCGGCCAGACATATTTCAGGAGCTTGAGGATGACAAAGAACTTGATCGTCGCTGGTGCTATCTTGGTTGCAACGATGCATCCCGTGGCCGCACAACAAACCGCCTTTTCGGATGCCGTGAACGTGTGGCTTTCGGGTGATGATGCCAATGGTTTGCCTGCTCTTGCGGTGGATGCCCGCAACGGCGACACGACTGCCCAGTTGATTCTTGGTCAGGTGGACCGTGACACGATCCCCGCCGGATATTCGGACTTTCTGCTGGGTCTGACCCGCGAAGAACGGGCCGCGCTGTTGCGGTTTACTGGCGATGATGGCGCGACCGTCAACTGGCTTTTGACGCTGCAAGGGACCGATAACGCAGCTTTGGGCGATGCGTTGTTCTGGTACGAAGCCAACCTTGACCCGATCGATTCCGCAGCCGACTTGCAGGCGGTGGATGAAAAGTCCAAGGCGGAATGGGTCCTGTGGCGGACCTTGAATAACGGCTATTTTGACCGGATCCAGTCGCTTCCGGCGGAGAATCCGGAACTGGCGCAGGTCGGGTTCATGACATGGTTGACCGACTACTTTGCGAGCGAAAACCGCACGATCAGCATCAGCCGTTTTCTGGACGACGACCGGCCTGCAAAGGTGCCGGGGCTTTTGGCGCTGAAACGGCTGGAACGCGTGCTGGGGCTGGGTGGCAATTTTTCCGTCGGTTTGAACGAATTGATCGAGGTGATCCGCGGGCGCGGCAACAGATTGCCGGTGACCGCCGATCTTGTGACGCTGGATGCTAGCTTGACCCGTCTGGGTGATGTCGATCCGCGTGTCGGTGTCGTCAACCGGATGTGCAATATCTGTCCCGATACGGTGGCCGATTACCAATGCCGGATAGAAACCTTCGAGATTATCGGCGGTTATGAAACGCTGTTGGCTGTCAGAAGCCCGGCCGAAGCTGCCGTGCCTGCGGATGTCTATCTTGCGTCGGATCGCGCCGTGACATCCTTGACCAATCTGGTCCGTGGGCGCGCCCCTGCCGATCTGACACGGGTGCGGTCAAGCTGCCTGCAATCTTTGATCGTGGCTGATCAATAAGCCCGACCACCGACATGCGCCGGTATCGGGGCATGTCGGTCAGTGGTCTAGCGGGCGGCATACCAGCTGACCGACACGTTCCTGCGGGTGTAGAATTCACCCATCAACCCGATCATGATCAGCGCCAATGACACATAGATTGGATAGCTGACCGACGTGACATGCGGGTTGTAATGCAGGAATACATGGCCGCGCGACTGGTCGATGATATGGAACAACGGGTTCCAGTCGAACAATGCCACTGTCGTGGCAGGCAGCGCGTTGACGACGAACATCTTGCCAGAGGCGATCATGTTCATCCGGATATAAAGCGCGCGCAACAGCCCCGCGAAATCGGGTATCCACGGATTGAGCGCCAGAAACACCATGCCCACCGCGATCCCAAAAAACCACGCCAGCAGCACAAGGCCCAGCGCGCCGACCGGATCGTGGATCGTGATCGGCGTGACGATGACATGATAGAACGAGAGGATCACCGTGATCGAGAAAATCTGCTGATACAGTGTCGATACCGCCGAGGCGGCAATTGAAATCAGCGTATTCATCGGGGCATGCAGCATCATTGCACCCAGCGGATTTCCTCCGCCCGCCACGGCCGCCACGGTCTTTGTATGTGTCATGTAAAGAAAGATGCCGGACATGATGAACAGCAGGAAATCGCCCCTGATCGGTGCCGTGCGCACCCCCAAAAGCGTGAACATCAGCAGGAACACCCCGACCATCACAAGGCTTTGCAGCGTGGTCAGCGCCAGACCGACCACGGCATTGCGGTGGCCGGATCGCAGGTTGCGGACGATGGAATGATACGTCACCTCTGTCATAGCAAAGAGGGTGCGGGTATGCGTTTTTGTATTGGGGGCGCGAAACATGCGAAACCTTGACCGGAACCATCGAACGCTTGTCCCATGACAAGCTTGCTGATTGCTTAAGCGCGAACCATAAGGCAGTGATAATACCACTTCAACACAAGGCCAAGCCATGGATTACGAACTGCTGACCAGCGTGATGCGCCGCGCGGCGCTCGATGCGGGCGATGCGATCATGCAGGTCTATGCCGCTGCCGATTTTGACGTGCGCGCCAAAAGCGATGACAGCCCCGTTACCGCCGCTGACCTGGCCGCTGATGCAGTGATCAGCGCCGCCCTGCGCGCGGCCTTTCCTGATGTCGCCTTGGTGACCGAGGAACAGGCCGCATCCCACATGGTGCAGGCCACGACGTTCTTTATCGTGGACCCGTTGGACGGCACCAAGGAATTCGTGCAGCGCCGCGGCGATTTCACCGTCAACATTGCCTATGTCGTGGATGGTGTGCCGCTGCGTGGCATTGTCTATGCGCCTGCGCGGGACCGGTTGTTCTATACCGATGCCACCGGCCGGTCGGTCGAGGAAACAGCACCCTTTGCCAAGGATGCGGTGGGGAATCTGCGCGCCATATCGGTGTCTGAACCGGATAATGCGGCGCTGATGGTTGTCGCGTCAAAATCGCACCGCGATCAGGCGACGGATGATTATATCGCGAAATATCAGGTCCGCGACATGACCAGCGCGGGATCGTCGCTCAAATTCTGCCTTGTCGCGACGGGCGAGGCTGATCTGTACCCCCGCCTTGGCCGGACGATGGAATGGGACACCGCGGCAGGCCATGCGGTGTTGGCAGGGGCGGGTGGTCTTGTGGTGCGCTTTGACGACCACCAGCCGTTAACCTATGGGAAACCGGGGTTTGATAATCCCTTTTTCATCGCCGCGGCCCCCGGCGTGGTTTTGGAATCCGCTTGATGCCTGTCCTGATTGTCATTCCCGCGCGCTATGCCTCGACCCGTTATCCGGGCAAACCGCTGGTTTCGCTGACGGGTGCCACGGGGGTTGCAAAAAGCCTGATCCGCCGGTCATGGGATGCGGCCATGGCGGTCGATGGCGTGGATGACGTTGTCGTGGCAACCGATGACGACCGGATCGCCGATGCCGCACGCGGGTTCGGGGCAAAGGTCGTGATGACCTCCACCACCTGCGCCAATGGCACCGAACGCTGTGCCGAGGCGGTGGACAATCTTGGCGGTGATTATGACATCATCGTCAATCTGCAAGGCGACGCGCCACTGACACCCGCATGGTTCGTCAGCGATCTGGTCGCGGGACTGCGTATGCATCCGCAGGCTGATGTGGCCACACCCGTTCTGCGCACCGAAGGGCAGATGCTGAACGCGCTGTTGCAGGACCGCCGCGAAGGGCGGGTTGGCGGCACCACCGCCGTGTTCGGGGCGGATCACAACGCGCTGTATTTCTCGAAAGAGGTGATCCCGTTCACCGGCCGCAGCTATGGGCCGACCGATCCGACGCCGGTGTTTCACCATGTTGGCGTCTATGCCTATCGCCCGGCTGCATTGCGCGCCTATGTCCGCTGGCCGCAGGGGCCGCTGGAACAGCTGGAAGGGTTGGAACAACTGCGTTTTCTGGAACGCGGCGTGCCGATGCTGTGTGTCGAAGTCGCGGCGCAAGGGCGCGAATTCTGGGAACTCAACAACCCCGAGGACGTTCTGAAGATAGAAACAATGTTGCAGCAAATGGGCCAACCCTAGCCGTTCATGCACGCTATTGTTGCAATTTTGACATATTATAGCCCTGATATCGGGCGACAGGGTCCGCGATCGGATCAGCAAAGGCATTCAGATGAAACGTAAGATCACCAAGGCCATTTTCCCTGTTGCGGGGCTAGGCACACGTTTCTTGCCTGCTACTAAATCTGTTCCCAAGGAAATCATGACTTTGGTGGATCGACCCCTGATCCAATATGCGATTGACGAAGCGCGCGCTGCAGGGATCGAGGATTTCATTTTTGTCACGTCACGCGGGAAATCCGCGCTAGAGGATTATTTCGATCACGCCCCTGATCTTGAAAATACCTTGCGTGATGGCGGCAAGACCGAGCTTTTGCGCATCCTGCGCAACACCTATATGGAAAGCGGCGCCATCGCCTATATCCGCCAGCACAAACCGCTGGGGCTGGGTCATGCCGTGTCCTGCGCCAGCAAGCTGATCGGCAATGAACCTTTCGCTGTGATCCTGCCCGATGACGTGATCGCCGCCGAAAAACCCTGCCTGCAACAGATGATCGAGGCTTATCAGGAGACCGGCGGGTCGCTGGTCGCCACGATGGAAGTACCGGCTGCGAAAACATCGTCTTACGGTATGCTGGATATCGCCGGTCAGTCCGGCCAGATCGTGCAGGTCAAGGGTATGGTGGAAAAGCCCGCGGCGGGGGATGCGCCGTCCAACCTTGCGGTGATCGGGCGCTATATTCTGGCCCCCGAGGTGATGCAAAGCCTTGAAGGCGCGGATCGGGGAGCGGGCGGGGAAATCCAGTTGACGGATGCGATCGCGCAGGAAATCAGCGCAGGTCGCGATGTGTTCGGTTACCGGTTTGACGGGCAACGCTTTGATTGCGGGTCAAAGGCGGGTTTCCTGCAGGCGACGGTCGCCTTTGCCCTGGCGCGCGAAGATCTGCGGGACGAGCTGTCTGCCTTTCTTGCAGAGATACCGTTCACCCGTAACGCTGCGCAATAGGCCGCAGGTTTTCTTGAATGCCGGTTGGCGACCTGTGGATGGCCTATCGGATGCGCTGGAAACGGCGCCGCTTTCTGTTTCGTATCTGGCGTAAGCGGTGCCAGATCATGCCGGTGCAGGACCGGACGGCGGCGATCGGGGCGGATATGATCTTGTGTTTCGCGGCCGTCCGCAATGAAATGGCGCGCCTGCCCTATTTCCTACAACATTATCGCAGGCTGGGAATCGGCCATTTTCTGATTGTCGATAACGGCAGCGATGATGGCAGTGCCGCCTATCTTGCGGCGCAGCCTGATGTGTCGCTGTGGTCTACGCAGCACAGCTACCGGCTTGCGCGGTTCGGGATGGATTGGCTGGGCTGGCTGCACTGGCAGTTTGGCCATCGGCACTGGTGCCTGACGGTCGATGCCGATGAATTGCTGACCTTTCCCTTTGCTGGCAGCCGCGATCTGGGCGATCTGACCCGCCATCTGGATGCGTGCGGGATCACGTCCTTTGGTGCGATCATGTTGGACATGTATCCTAAAGGCCCCATCGCCGAGGCGCGGAATGACCCGACAATGGACCCTTTAGACGTGCTGGCATGGTTCGACGCCCCCAACTACCGCGAAAAAATCCACCCCGTGTATCAGAACCTATGGATACAGGGCGGCGTGCGGGACCGTGTGTTTTTCGCGGCAAGGCCGGAACGCGCCCCCACGCTGAGCAAGGTGCCGCTGGTGCGCTGGCATTGGCGGCATGTCTATGTCAGTTCGACCCACCAGATGCTGCCGCGCCGCTTGAACCATGTGTTCGACCGTGCGGATGACCGGCGGGTCACGGGCGTCTTGCTGCACACCAAGTTCCTGCCCGACATCATGTCCAAATCGCAAGAGGAACTGACCCGCCGGCAGCATTTCGAAAACAGCGGCCTTTATTCCGACTATCATGCGCAGCTTGCGCAGGGACCCGACCTGTGGAGCCCGCAATCGCAGCGCTATACCGGATGGGCGCAGCTGGTGGCGCTGGGTCTGATGTCGCAAGGAGACTGGGACCAACATGACGTCATTTGAACAGCAGACAAAGGCCGTATCCGCTTGGGGTTTCTGACATCATACCGGCTGCGCTGGTACCGCCAGCACTGGAGGCTGCGAGCCATGCTCAAGGCGCGCGATCTGACCGCAGTGCAGGATCGCACCGGCAAAATCAGGCCCGACGACGTGCTGTTGTTCTGCACCTTCCGGAACGAAGACCAGCGGCTGCCCTATTTCGTGCAATATTACCGTGATCTGGGCATCGACCATTTTCTGATGGTCGATAACGACAGCGATGATGGTGGGCGCGATTTCTTGGCTGACCAGCCTGACGTTTCACTGTGGCAGACCAAGGCAGGCTATGGCGCAGCGCGTCATGGTATCGATTGGCTGACCTATCTGCAGGGGAAATATGCGCATGATCATTGGGCGCTGACGGTCGATGTGGACGAATTTTTCGTCTATCCGTTCTGCGACAGCCGCCCGATCCGCGCGCTGGCCGACTGGCTGGATGCATCCGAGGTCCGGTCCTTCGGCGCGCTGTTGCTGGATATGTACCCCAAGGGTCCGGTCAGCGCCCAGCCTTACCAGCGCGGCGACGACCCGTTCAAGACTGCCTGCTGGTTCGATGCGGGCAATTACGTCATGTCCCGCAACACCATGCTGCGCAACCTGTGGATACAGGGTGGCCCGCGCGCGCGCATGTTTTTCGCGGACAAACCGCGACAGGCCCCCGCGCTGAACAAGATCCCCTTTGTGAAATGGCAGCACACCTATGCCTATGTCAGCTCGACCCATATGATGCTGCCGCGCGGGTTGAACCTTGTCTATGACCAGCATGGTGGCGAAAAGACGTCAGGCGTTCTGCTGCATGCGAAATTCATCGACACGTTCAGCACCCGCGCCGCCGAAGAGGCCGTTCGCGCCGAACATTATGCCAGTGGGCGCGAATACAAATCCTATGAAACGCGTCAGGGTGCCGACCCCGACTTCTGGTGCGAATGGAGCGAGCGTTATATCAACTGGCGCCAGCTGGAAGGTCTGGGGCTGATGTCCAAGGGGAACTGGGCATGACGCTGGGTGTTGTAATGCTGGTGCATACGGCCTTTGACCGTGCCGAACAGATGATCCGGCATTGGGCGGATGCAGGTTGTCCGGTGGTGGTGCATGTGGACAGGAATGTCGGGCAGGCAACCCATGATGCCTTTGTCGCGGCGCTTGCTGATCTGGCCGATGTCAGCTTTGGCCGCCGGTACCGCGGGGAATGGGGGATGTGGGGGCTGATCGCCGCATCGCAGGCCGCGTCGCGCCAATTGCTGGACCGATATCCGCAGATCCAGCATGTCTATCTGGCCTCGGGAGCCTGCCTGCCGCTGCGACCGATTGCGGAATTGAAGGCCTATCTTGCTGCAAGGCCGGACACCGATTTCATCGAAAGCGTCACCACCGGCGATGTAAAATGGACGGTGGGTGGGTTGGATCGTGAAAGGTTCACCCTGCGTTTTCCATTTTCATGGAAACGCCAGCGCCAACTGTTCGACGGCTATGTGCGGTTGCAACGGCTGCTGCGAGTGCGGCGGCAGATTCCCGCAGGGATCACGCCGCATCTGGGATCGCAATGGTGGTGCCTGACGCGCCAAACGCTGACTGCGATCCTGAATGATCCGCGCCGCGCCGCATTTGACACCTATTTCCGGCAGGTCTGGATACCAGACGAATGCTATTACCAAACTCTTGCCCGCTTGCATACGCGCCGGCTCGAAAGCCGGTCGTTGACCTTGGCCAAGTTCGATTTTCAGGGCAAGCCGCATATATTCTACGACGATCATGCCGAACTTTTGGCGCGGTCAGGTTGTTTCGTCGCGCGCAAGATCTGGCCGCAGGCCAAGGCGCTGTATCACAGGTTTCCGTCAGGGTCGCAGGCTGATCTGGAACCGCATACGGGGACGATCGACCGCATTTTCGCGCAGGCTGTTGACCGGCGTACCAGCGGGCGGCGCGGGCTTTACATGCAAAGCCGGTTTCCTTTCATGGAGCGTGAGAACGGATTTACGGCTGTGCCCTATACGGTGTTGCAGGGATTTGATGCCATCATTCCCGACCTCGCCGGTTGGGTGACGGCGCAAACGGGGGTTGTCGCACATGGCCATCTGTTCGCCACTGACAAGGCGCATTTCGCGGGTGGCGCTGCTATCTATCGCGGTGGTCTGTCCGACAATGCCCGTCTGCGCGACTATAACCCAAAGATGTTTTTGACCAATCTGGTCTGGAACGGCCGCGACCGGCATCAGTGCTTTCAGTTCGGACCTGCCGATAGCCAAGCGATCAAATGGATGCTGGCACGCGATGCCCAAGCCAGCGTCTGGGTCGTCACTGGTGGTTGGGCGGTGTCGCTGTTCCGGTCCGGCAAGCCCGCAAGCGTTGTCCGGTCAGAGGCCGCGCGCCTGCAACAGGTTGAAAGCCGCTTTATCAGCGCCCTGCAGTCGCCCGATGCGCGCTCGCGGCGGCATATCATGACGCTGGCGGAATTCCTTGGGTCGCCTGTCGATGTGCTGCAAGCCATCACCGACGACATGGCTGGACATCGCGCCACTGCGCTTGCACAACCGCCTGCGATGGTCGATCTGGACGGTTTTGCCGCGTTTCTTCAGGACCTCAAAAATCAGGGGATGCATCCCTATCTTGCCGGCGATTTCGCCCACGGCAACAAGATGAAATCCCTGCGGCCACAGCCGCGCAAGGCCTATGTGATCGGCAAGAAATGACAAAGTTCGATTATTTCATCATTCTGGCGGATATGCGGACGGGGTCGAACTTCCTTGAATCGAACCTGAACGCGGTTGATGGCCTGTCCTGTCTGGGCGAGGCGTTCAACCCCGGTTTCATCGGCTATCCGATGCAAGAGGCGCTGTTCGGCATCTCGCTGGACCAGCGCGAAGCCGATCCGCAGAAGTTGCTGGATGCGATCAAGGCGGCGGATGGTCTGTGCGGTTTTCGGTTCTTTCACAACCATGATCCCCGCGTGCTGGACATCTGCCTTGCCGATCCGTGCTGCGCCAAGATTGTTCTGACGCGCAATCCGCTGGATACCTACGTCAGTCTCAAGATCGCGCAGGCGACGGGCCAGTGGAAACTGACCAATGCGACCCATGCAAAAAACCAGCGGATTAGTTTTGACCCTGATGAATTCACGAACCATCTGCGCGCGATGCAGGATTTTCAGACAATGCTGCTGCACCGGCTTCAGATCACGGGGCAGACGGCGTTTTTTATCGGTTACGATGATTTGCAGGATATCGCGGTTCTGAACGGGCTTGCCGCATTTTTGGGGCTGCCCGCGCGGTTGGCCAACCTTGATCGCAAGCTCAAGAAACAAAACCCGGCGCCCTTTGCCGACAAGGTCAGCAATCTGGCCGAGATGGAAAGCGCGCTGCGCGGCATCGACCCGTTTGGCCTGAGCCGGACGCCTAATTTTGAACCGCGCAAGGGGCCTGCGATCCCGACCTATATGGCGGCGGCGCGGACCGGTCTGATCTATATGCCGCTGCGATCAGGGCCGCAGGACGTAATTGCCGACTGGTTTTTCGCGTTAGACGATGCGCCGCCGATCACGGATTTTTCGCAAAAATCACTGCGCCAATGGCAGAGTGACCATACCCCGTTTCGGCGGTTCACCGTGCTGCGCCATCCGGTTGCACGCGCCCATGCGGCGTTCTGTGACCATATCCTGACAACCGGTGACGGGCATTATCCACATCTACGCGCGACCTTGCGCAAGGTCCACAAGCTGCCGATTCCCGAAGGTGGCCCCGACCTTGACCATCCGGGTGATTATGATCCGGCGGCGCACCGGACCGGTTTTCTGGCGTTTCTGGAATTCCTGTGCAGCAATCTGGCGGGTCAGACCAGCGTCAGGGTTGATGCGGCTTGGGCCAGCCAGTTGACCCTATTGCAGGGGATGGCGCAGGTCGCGCTGCCAGATGTGATCTTGCACGAGGATGATATGCCACGCGCCCTGCCGCTGCTGGCAGCGCAGGTCGGTAGGCCGGACGCGCCATTGCCACGGTTGGCGGCACACCGGCATGGGTATTGGCTGGCGGCAGTCTATGATCCGGTGATCGAGGCGACAGCCCGCACCGCCTATGCGCGCGATTACGAAACTTTCGGGTTCACTGATTGGCGCTAGGCGGCCTGGCTGGACCCGACCGCGGTCAGGATGGTGAACAATGTCACCGGATCGCTGTTGGCGCGCAGCTTGGCGCAGATTGATGCATCCCGAAAGGTGCGCGACACCAGCGCCAGCGCCTTAAGATGGTCAACACCCGCGTTTTCCGGTGCAATCAACGCAAAGACCAGATCGACAGGCTGGCGATCCACAGCATCAAAGTTCAGTGGCTTTTCAAGGCGCAGAAAGATGCCTTTGACGTCGTCCACACCGGCAAGCCGCGCATGCGGCAGGGCCACGCCATGGCCGACACCCGTGGGTCCAAGATTTTCACGGTCGATCAATGCGTCGATCACGGCGGATGGTTTCAACCCGTAACAGGTTTCCGCCATCTCGCCGATATCGTGAAAAAGCCGCTTCTTGCTGGTGCAGGATGCAATCGATTTGACGGCGTTCGATTGCAATATCTTGCTCAGTTGCATGATGCGTCTTTCTTGTTTTGCCTTGGATCACCCGGCAGCGCGCGGGTCGATCCATCCGATGTTGCCATCGTCTCTTCGGTAAACGACATTCACGCCGCTATGTTTTTCGTTCCTGAAAACCAGGACTGGCGCATTCGCGATTTCCATCTGCATCACGGCCTCGCCCACGGACAGCGACGGTATCTTGGTTTCCATCTCGGCGATGATCATCGCGTTGACGGTATCGTTGCTGGCTTCTTCAGTCTCGTCACTTGGAGCGAGGATATATGACCCGGCATCGGAAAGTTCAACCGGCGTTGAACGGCCGGCATGGTGGTCCTTCAGGCGGCGCTTGTAGCGGCGCAATTGCTTGTCCATCTTCTCGGCGCAGCTGTCGAAGGCGGCATATATTTCAGTCGCCTTTCCGGTTGCTTGCGCGGTCAGTCCGGTGGACAGATGCACGACTGCTTCGCAGACATATTCATGGGCAGACTTGGAAAAGACGACATAGGCTTCGGTGGGCCGTCCGGCGTATTTGCTTAGGATGGCGTCCATTTCCGTGCGGACATGCGTTTGCAGGGCTTCACCAATATCGATTTGTTTTCCGCTGATTTGATACCGCATTCTTTCTCCTAGGGTCTGGGGGTCAGGTGTTGACCCATGGTATTGCCACGGGTGCATCGACCGCTTCGCGCAATGTCAGTGATTGATGTTAAGCTATTGTAAAAAAACAATTGTTTCCAGCAGGCTGACCGCTGTGTCAGCATGTCTGCGGGGCATGAAAAATGGCCTGTCATCCCCTATATTTGGCGGCAAAACCGAACGTCTTGTCAATGATCCTGTCGCCGGGTGACCAAAAGAATCAGTTCACCCGAAAGTTGTTGCCCAGATAGACGCGCCGCACGTTTTCATCTTGCACTACGTCTTGGGTTGTTCCACTCATCAACACCTTGCCATCATGCAAGATATAGGCGCGGTCCACGATCTGTAGTGTTTCTTGCACATTATGATCGGTGATCAGCACGCCGATGCCCCGGTTTTTCAGATCGGCGACAAGATGCCGGATCTCCGCTACGGCGATCGGATCGACCCCAGCAAAAGGTTCGTCAAGCAGCACATATTTCGGCCCCGCCGCAAGGCAGCGCGCGATTTCCACGCGCCGCCGTTCACCCCCCGATAGCGCCATGGCAGATGCCCGACGCAGATGTTCGATCGAAAATTCCGACAGCAGCGTTTCAAGCCGTTCACGCCGCTGGTGCCTGTCCTTGAGCGCGATTTCGAGGATCGACATGATATTGTCTTCGACCGACATCCCCCGAAAAATCGACATCTCCTGCGGTAGATAGCCGATGCCAAGCTGCGCGCGACGGTACATCGGCAGGGTCGTCACATCGCGCCCGTCGATGATGACCTTGCCGCCTTCGGGTGCGACAAGGCCCGCGATGGCGTAAAAACAGGTGGTTTTGCCCGATCCGTTTGGCCCCAGCAGCGCCACAACCTCGCCCCGGCCCAGCGTGATAGATACGTCGCGGATCACTGGGCGCTTGCGATAGCTTTTGCGCAGGCTGATGATCTGCAAGCCGACATCGCCTGTCTGGACGGTTAGGTTGGGGGGTGGAGTCATTCGGTCCCGCCCTGTTGCAGCATGGTGCGCACGCGGCCCTGCATTGTCGCGGTGCCATCGGTCACGTTCACGACCATGCTTTGCGCGGAAATCACGGTGCCGCCTTGGGTCACCAACACATCCCCCGTCAGCGTCAGCAGGCCGGTCGTGATGTCGTAATCCGCGCTGTCAGCCTCGGCAGCGTCCTGCGTGTTCGCCAGCAGCACATCACCAGTGGCGATCAGGCGTGCGATTTCAGCGGTGTCGCTGCCATAGACGACTTCAACTCTTTGGGCGGACAGGCGTAGGTCGCCCTGGATGACCAGCACATCACCCTCGAATACGGCGATTCCGGTGTCCTGATCCACCGACAGGGTTTGCGACGTCACCTCGATCGCGGCGCTGGGGTCCACAACCAAGGCACCCAGATCGATCTGCGTTTGCGCGCTGGCAGTGGTGGACACCAACGCCAGCAGCGTCATGCAAAAGGCGAGAAATCGAAACACGAGGCAAATGTCCTTTGCTGCGGGCGGCCTACCCTTGGGGCGTGTATATTAGCCGGACCCCGTCGGTGAATAGCATCTGGTGACCAGTATTGCTGGTATCGAACTGGAATGTCACCTGCCCAGCGGTCAGATTTCCCATTGGTGCGCGGATTTCCAGTGATCCGTCCGATATGGCTGTCCCTGTGTCCAGCGTCACGGTCAGGCCACCGGTCTCCATCGTATAGCCGGTCGAGGTTTGCAGCCGCACAAGACCCGAAAACCGCGCTATGCGCGCGCGCCCGTCAATTTCACCGGTCACGCCGGTCACAGTCAGCGTGCTGCCCCCGGGGTTGTCCATCTGCATCCGAAGAGTATCGACTGTCGCTGTGTCGGGCCGGTCCGGCAGCGGGCGTGCGCTGCGCGCAGAAATCACCACGACCGCGCCGGTATCGGTCAGGCCGGAAAATTCGGGTGCGGATAATTTTTCGTCACGGGCGAGGTCGATGACCTGCGCCAGCGGGATCTTGGTGCCGTCGTTCGGCCCGCGCGCCAACAAAAACAGCATCGACAGCAACGCCAGCCCGCAAAGCGGCAGCAGGATCTTGGCCCAGCCGACCCATTGCGAATACAGATTGTCGCCGCCACCCATGGTCAGACAATACCAGCCCGCAGGCAGTCATGGATATGCAAAATGCCTGCGACCTTGCCGGGGTTGGCGGGATCCAGCGCAAACAGGCAGGTGATCTTGCGGCTGTTCATGATGTTGACCGCCTCTTCGGCGAGGGCATGGGGCGAAACGGTGGTGGGGTTGGCGGTCATCACCTCGCCCGCGGTGTGGTCCAGCAGGCCCTGCATGTGGCGGCGCAGGTCGCCGTCGGTGACGATGCCGACCAGCCTGTCATCATCGCCCAGCACGGCCGCGACGCCGAACCCTTTCTGGGTGATCACCAGCAGGACATCCGACATTGGCGTGTCCACGCGCACCAGCGGGATCGCGTCATCGCGGTGCATCAGGTCGGCGACCTTGGACAATTGCGCGCCCAGCTTGCCACCGGGGTGGAAGTCACGGAAGTTTTCGGGTGTGAAGGCGCGGTGTTCCATCAGCGCGATGGCCAGCGCATCCCCCAGCGCCAGCGTCATCGTGGTGGATATCGTCGGCACGATCCCGCGGCCACACGCCTCGCCCAGTTGTGGCAGGGTGATCCCGACATCGGCCTGCTGGATCAGTGTGCTTTCGGCGCGGCTGGCCACGCCGATCATCGGAATGCCAAAGCGGCGGGTATAGGCGACCAGATCGGCCAGCTCGGGTGTTTCACCTGAATTTGACAGCACCAGCACGACATCACCCCGCGTCATCATGCCCAGATCGCCATGGCTCGCTTCGGCGGGGTGGACGAAATGCGCAGGCGTGCCGGTGCTGGCAAAGGTCGCGGCGATCTTGCGCGCGATATGGCCGGATTTGCCCATGCCCGACACGATGACCCTGCCTTTGGCGTTCAGCAAAAGCGTGACGGCATCCGCAAAGTTTGCGTCAAGGGTGGCGGACAGAGCCGTTAGCGCATCCGCCTCTTGCAAGATCACGCGGCGGGCGGTCGCCAGAAAGGGGACAGGATCGGTCATCAATGCGTGAATATATCGGTTTCGGGCCAGCCGTGCAGGTCTAGCGCCGCGCGTGTTGGCAGGAAATCGAAACAGGCCTGCGCGACAGCGGTCCGATCCTCGCGTTGCAGCAGAACATCGAAAGCCGCCTTTAGCTGGTGCAGATACAAAACATCAGATGCGGCGTAATCCAGTTGCGCGGCTGTCAGCTTGGGTGCGCCCCAGTCGCTTTGCTGTTGGTGCTTGGAAATGTCGATCCCCAGCATATCCTGCAGCAGAACCTTCAGCCCGTGCCGGTCGGTATAGGTGCGCACCAGTTTGGACGCGATCTTGGTGCAATAGACGGGGGCGGTCACGACACCAAAGGCATTCAGCAGCGCGGCAATATCGAACCGGCCAAAATGAAACAGCTTCAGCACGGCAGGGTCGGTCAGCATCGCGCAAAGGTTCGGCGCGCCGGCCTGTCCCTTGCTGACCTGCACAAGGTGGCAATCGCCGTCGCCGCCCGACATCTGGATCAGGCACAGCCGGTCACGGTGCGGGTTCAACCCCATCGTTTCGCAATCGATCGCGACCACCGGCCCAAGGTTCAACCCGTCAGGCAGATCGTTGTGATAAAGATAATTCGCCATCGTCGTTCCAATCCGCTGGTTTCGCCATCCCAGATACGCAGGAAGTCTGGAATGCTCAAGCTTCGTTGATCAGAACCAGCCGGTCGTCAGAAATCGTGACAGGCTGACTGGCATGCAGGGATAGCCACATTTCGAATTCCAGCGCCGGCATCGGGCGGGCGAAACCAAAGCCTTGGCCAATGGTGCATCCCCGGTCCTGCAGGTGCTGTGCCTGATGGATTTCTTCGATCCCTTCGGCCACGACATGCAAGCCGAGTTCCGCCGACAGTGCAAGAATGGCGCGCACAACGCTGTCGGCTGCGTGGTCCGGCAGGGGCGCGACCAGTGACTTGTCCAGCTTGATCCCCGAAAGCGGCAATTGTGTCAGACGGCACAGCGATGCATAGCCGGTGCCAAAATCGTCCAGTTCAAGCGCCACGCCACATTCCGACAGGCTGTCGATGTTCATCGCCGCTATGTCGCCAGTGCCGTCGATCAGCGTGGTTTCCAGCACCTCGACGATCACCTGTTCGGGGCGCAGTCCTGAATTGCGCAAGACAAGAAGAAAGCGTTCGACCAGATAGGGATCGGCGATGGTCGTGGGTGCGGCGTTCAACGAAAGTACCGGATCCCAGACATCCATCGACTGCCATTTCATTGCCTGCACCATTGCGGCCTGCCAGATGGCAAGGTCCATTTCGACAGTCATGCCAGCCCGTTCAACTGCCGGCAGAAACCTATCAGGTGTCATCAAGCCGCGTGTTGGATGTCGCCATCTGGCAAGCACTTCGACACCGTGCAACGCGCCGTCAGTCAGCCTGATCTGTGGCTGAAACCAGGGTTCGAGTTCACCGTTGCGGAGCGCGTCAGGCACTTCCATCTGGAGTTGCTGCGCATGTCTTGCGGCCTCGCGCAGTGCAGGGGTGAATTCTTGTGCCCGGTTCCCGCCTTCGTTTTTTGCGACCTGAAGCGCCATGGTTGCATCGGCAATTACGGCCATCGGATCTGTCCGGTGATGGTCAAGGACCAGAAAACCGATGCTTGCCTGGACCTTCAACCGCCGCCCCTGCACATCGAACGGGTCAGAGAGCGCCGCCATAACGCGGCGCAACATTGGTCCGGGGGCTTCATCGGTCATTATTGCGAATTCGTCGCCCCCGATGCGGGCAACGATCTGGTCGCTGTCAACGCAGGTGCGCAGCGCTTGGCCGACCGCGATCAGCAGGTCATCGCCGCTTTCGTGTCCAGCGGAATCGTTGATGGATTTAAATCCATCCAGTCCAATAAACAGGAATGTCTGCTCTTCCGCTTCGCCGCGGATCATGCGTTCTGTCAGTATGGCGATCAGATTGGTGCGGTTCGGCAATCCCGTCAGCGTGTCGTGATTGGCCAAGTAGAGCAGCCGCACGTTTGTTTGTTGTAATGCCACCTTGGAACTGAGCAGGCGCATTGACTGGTCGCGCAGCGCGCGGATCTGGTTCTGCACGGCCAGATACGCGGGATAAAAGATGATCATCGCCTCGGCAAGCAGCACAAGCACGGCCGCCCCGAGGACCGTCCGCTGGTTCCTCTGCAATTGCTCCAGTTCCGCCGCCGCATAGATCGGGGCGCTGTGCGCAATGATCCGCTGGTTGACGCCGTGCATTGTCACCAGCAGGGCAAGCGTTATCGTTAATGCAAAGATGTATCGCACCCAAAGCTGTTCGGGGCTGATCCGCAAAACCTGTGCGTTCAGACGGTCCGATAGGTTTTTGATCGTGATCATCCGACGAATCCCGCTGGGTTGGTCGAATTACCTTGATCCAGATTGATTAAGGGAGCGTTGCACGCATGTCTGCCCTTTTGGTCACATCGCCTGTATCAGGTCATAGCAGCGGCGGGTGTACTCGTCGCGCACAGCCATGGGCGGCCGCAGGCGGATCGCGAAACGATCCAACAATGCCGCGTCTTGTTTGCCAAAGAACCTGTCCGCCTCTGGGCGCGAGAAACCGGCGATCTGCACAGCTTCGAGCCATGCTGACAGTTTGTCAGCCTTCTTGATCTGCCGCTTGATTTGCACCGGCAGTTGCGCGGGCAGCCCGAACCGCAGGTGGATCGCGGCGGTCAGGCGATCGTCCAGCGCGCCGTAACCGGGCCCGACGGCTGCCTTGACCGGGCTGATCATGTCGCCGATCACATATTCGGGCGCATCATGCAGCAATGCCGCCAGATGCCAGCGCACCGGCGCTTTGGGGTTTTGGTTGATGAAGATATCCGTCACCAACAGCGAATGTTCGGCTACCGTATAGGCGAAATCGCCTTTGGTCTGCCCGTTCCAGCGCGCGACAAAGGCAAGGCCATGCGCGATGTCGCCGATCTCGATATCCATCGGCGTCGGGTCAAGCAGGTCCAGCCTGCGCCCCGACAGCATCCTTTGCCAGGCTCTTGGTTGCTTCATCGCGTGTGCGCCTTAATTGAATGTTGAGCGTTCTGCATAATACGCGACTTTGGATTGTGGCAACCCAGTCGCGATGCTATGGACCGTCAACCCATTTTTGCTGAAAGAGAGACCGTATGTCGCTGGATTACATCGTCAAGGATATCGCACTGGCCGCCTATGGCCGCAAGGAACTGGATATCGCAGAAACCGAAATGCCGGGGCTGATGGCGCTGCGTGAAGAATATGGCGCGGCCAAGCCCCTGGCCGGTGCGCGCATCGTTGGATCGCTGCATATGACGATCCAGACCGCCGTGCTGATCGAAACTCTCAACGCGCTGGGGGCTGATGTGCGCTGGGCGTCTTGCAACATCTTTTCCACGCAGGATCACGCCGCTGCGGCGATTGCCGCCGGCGGCACGCCGGTGTTTGCGATCAAGGGCCAGACGCTGGAAGAGCATTGGGATTATCTGGATAAATCCTTCCAGTTTGCCGAAGGTGCCAACATGATCCTTGATGATGGCGGCGATGCGACGCTTTATGTCCTGCTGGGCGCGCGCGCCGAGGCGGGCGAGGAAATCATCCCCGTCCCCGAGTCTGAAGAAGAAGTTGTCATCAAGGCGCAGATCAAGAAACGCATGGCGCAAAGCCCCGGCTGGTTCACCAAAACCCGTGATGCGATCAAGGGCGTGTCCGAGGAAACGACGACAGGCGTGCATCGCCTTTATGACCTGCACAAGAAAGGCCAGCTGCCCTTCCCTGCGATCAACGTGAACGATTCTGTGACCAAGTCGAAGTTTGACAACAAATACGGCTGCAAGGAATCGCTGGTCGATGGTATCCGCCGCGCGACCGACACGATGATGGCCGGCAAGGTTGCCGTCGTTTGCGGGTATGGCGATGTGGGCAAAGGCTCTGCCGCGTCGCTGCAAGGGGCTGGTGCGCGTGTGAAGGTGACAGAGGTCGATCCGATCTGCGCGCTGCAAGCCGCGATGGACGGGTTCGAGGTGGTTCTGCTTGAGGATGTGCTGGACAGCGCCGATATTTTCATCACCACCACAGGCAACCGTGACGTGATCCGGATCGAGCATATGCGCGAGATGAAGGATATGGCGATTGTGGGCAATATCGGCCATTTCGACAATGAAATTCAGGTCGCTGCGTTGAAAAACCACAAGTGGACGAACATCAAAGAACAGGTCGACATGATCGAGATGCCATCCGGCAACCGCTTGATCCTGCTGTCCGAAGGGCGTTTGCTGAACCTTGGCAACGCGACCGGCCACCCGTCTTTCGTGATGTCGGCCTCGTTCACCAATCAGGTACTGGCGCAGATCGAACTCTGGACCAAGGGCGAAGATTACCAGCCCGGCGTCTTTATCCTGCCCAAGGCGCTGGATGAAAAGGTCGCGCGCCTGCACCTGAAACGGATCGGGGTGAAACTGACCGAACTGCGCAAGGAACAGGCGGATTACATCGGCGTCACAGTCGATGGCCCGTTCAAGCCGGAACATTACCGCTATTGATGCGGCACGCCTGACGTCAGGCTGCGGATGATCAAGACGCCGCCGTCCCGGTTCACACGGGGCGGCGGCGTTTCGCGTTCTGGGTGTGCAGTGTCGGGGGTGACCTATTGCGGTGCAAAGGTTTCGCACCCACGTCCTTAGCCAGTTACCTGATTATTCTGGAAGAATGGTCACATACTGCTAAAATACACATCAAATGATGCACTTATCGCGTTTGGTGTGCTGCTCCACCTGTGGTAGAGTTCGTTAAGGCCAGTATGGCCGGACCTTATAACTGATTGCGTGTGGTGGATTGGGAGCACGCGGGGTGAAAGAGGGTTCGGCGCTTGCCGGGCCCTCTTTTGCGTGATCGGGCGTTGCATGGTCAGGGTTGTGTCCCACCCAAGGCGCAAATGATCTGCCATTCGGCATCCGTGACCGGCTGCACGGACAGCCGCGCATTATTCACCAAAACCATGTCTTTCAGTCGTAGATCAGTCTTGATCTGTGCAAGGCTGACGGGTCTGACGAAAGGCCGCACTGCCCTGACATCGACACAATCCCAACGCGGATCATCCGTGGTGCTGTCAGGGTGGCTTTCGGCGCAGACCTCGACGATGCCAACAATCTCCAGACCGGTGCGGGAATGGTAAAAAAACCCCAGGTCACCGGTCTTCATCGCGCGCATGTTGTTGCGCGCCTGATAATTGCGCACGCCGCCCCATTCCTCGCCCACAGCACCTTTGGCTGTCTGTTGATCCCAGCCCCAAACATCAGGTTCGGATTTGAACAGCCAATAGGCCATCAGCCGATGACCTTTTTCCATGCGCTCAACGTGACATCGCCGAACAGACCGGCCTTGGCATAGGGGTCGGCGGCGGCCCAGGCCTTTGCTGCGGCAAGGTCGGCCACGTCAAGGATGATCAGCGACCCGCACATCTGCCCCTCGGCATCCAGCAGCGGCCCTGCGATTTCCACGACACCAGTCTCGGCGACATAGGCCAGATGGGCGTCGCGGTTATCAAGCCGGGTTTGCAGCGCACCGGGTTTGTCTTTGGCAAGTAGGGCGAAACGCATCTATTCTTCTTTCAACGGGCGCGACAGCAGGGCGTGCAGCGCGGTTTTCACATCGGTCCGACCCATCGTCAGGTCAGCGACAACCGTGCATATCGGCAGGTCGATGTCCAGATCAAGCGCCAGCTGCCGCAGGGCGCAGGCGGTTGCGGCACCTTCGACGGTTGCTGTTGTGTCAAACGCCTGCCCGGCCCCCAGCGCGACCCCGAAACGGTAATTGCGCGATTGCTCGGATGTGCAGGTGAGGACAAGATCACCCAGCCCCGACAAACCGCCCAGCGTGTCGGCCTGCCCGCCAAGCTGCGCGACCAGCCGCTGCATTTCTGCAAAACCGCGTGTGATCAGCGCCGCGCGCGCGCTGTCGCCAAGGCCGGCCCCGATCGTCACACCCGCGGCAATCGCCATGACGTTCTTCAACGCTCCGCCCAGTTCCGCGCCGATGATGTCGGTCGTGCGGTACAACCGCAGGGTCGGCGTGGACAACATCTGTTGCAACGCCATACCGGTCGCGTCAGCCGCGCAAGCGATGGTCAGCGCCGTGGGCAAGCCCCGCGCAATATCGGCGGCAAAGCTGGGGCCGGTCAGGATTGCGGCCTGCGCGTCGGGCACCAAATCGCGGATCGTGCTGGCTGGGCCGGTCATGCGGCCAAGGTCGATGCCCTTGCAGCAGGCGACCAGTGCTTTGCCTGACAGATGCGCGCCATGCGCTTGCAGAAACGGGGTCAGCGCCTGCGCAGGGACCGCCAAAAGCAGGGTGTCACAGGCAAAAAGAGGCTCTAACGCTGTGGAGATCGTTATATTATCCAGCAGAGTGACGCCCGGCAACCGCGCATTTTCGCGGCCACTTTGCATCTGCGCCACTGCCGCAGCGTCCCGCGCCCAAAGCTGCACATTGTGCCCGTCACGTGCCAGAGCGACCCCAAGTGCTGTCCCAAAGGCCCCGCCGCCAGCGATCCCGATCGTCATGCCTTGGCCCCTTTCTTGCCCGACCCCAGCATCGGGGCGGCGGTCTTGTCCAAGGGCCAGCGCGGGCGGGCCGACAAGGTCAGGTCATCGCGCTGCCCAAGGGCCAGCAATTCCGCCCCCGCATAGGCGATCATCGCCGCGTTATCGGTGCACAGCGCCAGGGGCGGCGCGGCGAAATCAGTGTCCAATCCAGCGCAAAGCTGCATCAAGCGGGCTCTGATCACCTGGTTCGCCGCGACCCCGCCCGCGATGGCAAAGCAAGGGTGCGCAGGTTTCATCGCCAGATAGATCGCCAGCGCACGGCGTGTTTTCTCGACCAGCACATCGGCGATGGCCGCCTGGAAAGACGCGCTTAGATCCGCCTGATCCTGCCGGGTCAGCCCGCCCTTGGCCGTGACGACCGCATCGCGCGCGCGCAGCATCGCGGTTTTCAGGCCCGAAAACGACATGTCGCAGCCCGGCTGGTTCAGCAAGGGTCGCGGCAGATCGAACGCCCGCGGATCGCCACCCGTTCCTGCGGTTTCAACCGCAGGCCCCCCCGGTTGCGACAGGCCAAGGATGCGGGCGGTCTTGTCGAATGCCTCTCCCGGAGCGTCGTCGATGGTGCCGCCAAGGCGGCAGTACTTATCCGGTCCTGCGACGATCAGAAACTGGCAATGCCCGCCCGACACCAGCAACATCAGATAGGGATAGGCCACCTGATCTGTTAGCCGTGGTGTCAGGGCATGCCCCGCCAGATGGTTCACGCCGATCAGCGGCAGGCCCGTTGCCGCTGCCAGCCCCTTGGCGCACATCACACCGGACAGCACCCCGCCAATCAGGCCGGGGCCTGCCGTCACGGCGATGGCGTCCAGATCGGCAAGGTGCAGGCCCGCTGCGGTCAAAGCGTCTTCGACGCAATGATCCAGCTTTTCGGCATGGGCGCGGGCCGCGACCTCTGGAACGACCCCGCCGAAATCGGCGTGTAGCGCGGTCTGGCCATAAACAACCGAGGCGAGCACATCATGGCCGCGCACGACCGCTGCAGCGGTATCGTCACAGCTGCTTTCGATGCCAAGGACAGTCAGCGGGCGCGCCATGCATTGATCCTGTTGCGTGTTCGTTAATCGCAGGTAACACTGCACCAGCCTGCAAACAATGGGATCCCGATGACTCCAGCGCTGATCCTGACCCGCCCGGCCCTACAGGCCGAGGCTTTCGCCGCAGAGATCACTGCGCGTTGGGTCGGGCCATTGCGGACCATCCTGTCGCCGCTTTTGCAGATCGTGCCGGTGCCGATCACGGTTGATCTGACGCAGGTGAAAGGGGTCATCCTGACCTCGGCCCATGGTGTTGCGGCATCGCGCGACGCTGGCTTGCCGCGCGGCCTGCCTGCGTGGTGCGTCGGCGAAAAGACTGCACAATTGGCCACCGCGGCCGGTTTTGACGTCATCGCCGGGCCGGGTGATGCCACGCGCCTTGCCGACAAGATCATCAGTCGTCGCCCGGATGGACCGCTGGTGCATCTGCATGGTGTTCACACCCGCGGCGGCGTTTCTGAAAGGCTCGCCGCTGCGGGCATCGGTTGCATCGACGTGATCGGCTATGACCAGATTGCCCAACCCCTCAGCGATGCGGCGTTCGATGCGCTGCAGGGTGACGCACCGGTGATCTTGCCCTTGTTTTCCCCGCGCACCGCGACCATCCTCGCAGGGCAGGCACCGTTCGCGGCACCAGTGCATGTGGTCGTGATGAGCACGGCCGTCCAGAACGCCGCTGCTGCGATCAACCTGCGCAGTCTCAGCGTCGCGGCCACGCCGGATGCGGGTGCGATGATCGCCGCAACGTTGAAACGGCTGCGCGTGATGGCCGAACAGGGTCTTTGACCTGCCCTCGCTTGAGGACAGGCGGCAGGTCGTTTAGTGTTGTTGCAACTACGTCAGGCACTTGATGGGATCGGAAAAGGCGAAAATGGTAAAACAGCCTGCCAAAAGGCCTCGTGCCGCGGCCAAATCGCGCAAAGCCTCTGCTGGCGAGGCTGCACCGGTCGAATCAGCGCAGGTCGTGTCGTCTGGCGCGGATCAGGTTCCGCCGGAATATCATGCCCCGATCACGCCTGACGCGCCGCCAGAAAAGGAACAGCCCCAGCCTGCGCCAGAAGCTGCGGTCGTGCCGCCTGCACCAAAGGCGCGTGGCGGTGTGCTGCCGATGCTGCTGGGCGGGCTGGTCGCGGGTGCCATCGGGTTTGCCGTGGCCAGCCTGACAATGCCTGCGGGAACGACGGACCTGCTGGCCGCGCAAGACGCCCGCATCGCGGCGATCCAGCAACAACTGACCAGCCAGCAAAGCGTTGATCTGGCCCCTCTCGAATCCGGTCTGGCCGATCTTGCCTTGCAGGTCACTGGCCTGCAGGATGATCTGGCAGCGACAGCCGCCACATTGGAAGACCGGATTACCGCGCTGGAAAACAGGCCTGTCGGCAGTGCGACGGGCGAAGGCTCCTCCGGTTCCACGGTGGAGTTCGAGGCTGATGTCGCTGCACTGCGGGCAGAGCTGTCGCAATTGACCGATATGGCACGAACCCAACTTGACACCGCCCGTGCCGAGGCCGCTGCAATCGAGCAAAATGCCGCCGCTGCTGCCCGTGCTGCCGCGGGGCGTGCCGCCCTTGCGCGGTTGCAGGCAGGGGTCGAAAGCGGTGCGCCCCTTGGTGCTGCGCTTGCTGATCTGGCGGACGTGCTGGGCACATCGGCCCCCGACGCCTTGCTGGCTGTGCCGGACGGTGTGCCGACCCTTGCCACCTTGCAGGACAGTTTTCCCGATTATGCCCGCGCCGCCCTGACGACCGCGCGCGCCGAAGGTGTCGCAGGCGAGGATACATCGGGCGTTGGGGCCTTCTTGCGCAACCAGTTTCAGGTCCGGTCGGTCAACCCGCGTGATGGCGATGATGTCGATGCGATGTTGTCGCGCGCGCAGGCCGCATTGCGGGGTGGCCTGTTGCACGACACGTTGGCCGAAATCGCGCGACTGCCTGCAGTGGCGCGTGCGGAATTGTCAGACTGGCTGGCCCTTGCCGAGGTCCGCGCCGATGCGGTCGCGGCGATTGACATGCTGGTCACATCCCTGAGCGAGAATTGAAAGCGAGACAGATGATCTGGTCATTGATAAAAATCACCGCTTTCATTCTGACGGTCACCGCGCTGACCTATGGCGCTGCGATGCTTTATGATGTCGATGGTGGTGCGACGATTGCCGTCATGGGGATCGAATTCACGCTTCGCACGCTGGACATGGTGGTCGCGCTTGTCGCGCTGGTTGTGCTGGTTTGGCTTGGCCTGCGTTTGCTGGCGTTTTTGGCTGCGAGCTATCATTTCCTGAACGGCGACGAGACCGCGATTTCACGCTATTTCGACCGCAACCGCGAACGCAAAGGATACGAGGCGCTGGCCGAAGGCATGATGGCGCTTGCTTCTGGCGAAGGACATCTGGCCATGACCAAGGCCGCGCGCGCGGAAAAGTATCTGCACCAGCCGCAGCTGACCAATCTGTTGACCGCGCAGGCCGCCGAAATGACCGGTGACCGGCGCAAGGCCGAAGAAACCTATAAGAAACTGCTGGCCGATGATCGCACCCGTTTTGTCGGGGTGCGCGGGATCATGAAACAAAAACTGGCAGAAGGCGACACGGACCTTGCGCTAAAGCTGGCGCAAAAAGCGTTTGCGCTGAAGCCGAAACATGCCGAAACGCAGGATGTTTTGCTGCAATTGCAGGCGGACAAGGCCGATTGGAAAGGTGCGCGCCAGACGCTGGGTGCGAAACTGAAATCCGGCACCCTGCCGCGTGATGTTCACAAGCGCCGCGACGCCGTGCTGGCGCTGTCAGAGGCGCGCGACATTCTGGACGAGGGCAACCCGATCGAAGCGCGCGAGGCCGCAATCGCGGCGAACCGCCTGTCGCCCGACCTGATCCCTGCCGCTGTTATGGCCGCGCGCGGTTATATCGCGCAGGGCAATGCGCGCTATGCGTCGCGTGTGCTGGTCAAGACGTGGACCGCGCAGCCGCATCCTGATATTGCGACCGCTTTCGCCGAAATCGTACCGGATGAAACGCCGCAGGCGCGGGTTAAACGGTTTGCCACGCTGACAAAGGCGACACCCGACCACCCCGAAGCAAAAATGCTGATGGCCGAACTGCATATCGCTGCCGAGGATTTTCCAGCCGCGCGCCGCGATATCGCCGATCTGGTCGAAACCGATCCGACTGCGCGCAGCCTTGCGCTGATGGCCGCTGTGGAACGGGGTGTCGGTGCGGATGATGCCGTGGTGCGCGGCTGGTTGACCCGCGCCCTGACCGCGCCGCGTGGCCCGCAATGGATTTGCGACAAATGCCAGCATATCCATCCGCAATGGGGGCCTGTCTGCGGCAATTGTGCCGCGTTCGACACGCTGTCATGGAAACGGCCACCCGCTGGCGAAGTGTCGATGCCCGCCGGCACAGAGATGCTGCCGCTGATCGTCGGGTCACAGCCCGTGCCGGACGAAACCTTGCCAGATGATGCCGAGACAGTGGCGAAGGACGACGCAAAATAGCGCTTTTCGCCATCTGATCAGGGTGCTATCACCCGTACCGGTACGCCGCTGTAGCTCAGCTGGTAGAGCACATCATTCGTAATGATGGGGTCGGGGGTTCGAATCCCTTCAGCGGCACCAGATTTCCAACATAATAATGGAAAACGCCATGATGATCAGGTTCCGATAGGGCCTGTTTGTCTGGTCATAGACCCGAATGCGTAGCCGCAACCCGGTTATCTATCCGCGTTCCACGCGTCCATCAGGCTTTGCATATATTCGCCGGTCTTGTTCATGCTGGTGATCACGGCCTCCATCCGGCCAAAGCGGATGTTGTAGCGTTCGGTCAATGCTGCGGCCTTTGTTTCGATATCTTCCAGATTGGTTTCAAAGCCTGCCAAATTATCCGAAAGCTCTGTTTCGCGCCGCGCGATGAGGCCTGTCGCGCCAAGAAGGGTTTCGCCATAGCTTTCCAGCTGATCCGCCATGCTTTGGCCATAGCGCACTGTTGTCGTCAGGCTTTCGTTGGACCCAAGGGTTAGCTGTAGGCCATACGCATCGCCGTCAGTTGCACGCAACACGACATCTCCGTCATCATTGGTCCCGACGCTGAGCGCCAGTCCGTCGAGCGTAGCTGTCGCGGGTGATGTCGATGGGTCATAGACTAGTGCATAGGACCCAACCTTTGGAGGCGCAAAGCTGAGGCCGGTGACTTCCAAATTTGGATCTTCACTGCTGTATTTTGTGGAGAAGAGCGCATCCACGATATCGGGGTTTTGCGCTATCGCGCGTTCGAACCGTTCGGCGTTCAAGGTCAGCGTTCCGTCCCGTTCCGTCTGGATACCGATCTGGGCGAGATAGATCGGCTCGTCGCCAAAACCGGTGATGGGCTGGGTGGCAATATTGCGCATTCGCGACAGAACGGATTGCGCGGCGACATCCCCCGCCAAAGGGCCGGGCTCAGCGCCATTCAGCCCGCGCTGTGTTGCCTCTGTCAGATAGGATTTAAGTTCGTTTGCGATGGTCAGAAAGCTGTTGATCCGCTCTTGCACTGATGTGCTGGAGTCAGCCGAGGCAAGTGTTGACGTTCCGACAGCGTTCAATGTGACCTTGTGGCCGGCAAAAAGATCATCAAAGGAATTTTTGCTACGCGTGACGGTGACACCATCGACCAGCAAAAGCGCATCTTGCGCTGCTACCAGTGTGCTGCCCGCACCAAGCGGGTTGTTGATAGCATCGGTCTGGCCATCAACCGCGGCACTCGTCATGTTCAGGGCTGTTTTGATCGCAGTGATCGAGCCAGCATCAAGGGCGTTGTTTTCGCCTACCTTTGATTTCACGATCAAGGCATAGCCTGTTCCCGTATCCAACAGCGACGCAGTGACGCCATCAATCGCGTTCAACTGTTTGGTCAGATCGTTGAGCGTATTGTTGCTGGAGTCGATCGTGAAACTGCGGGCACTGTCCCATGCCTCTGTGTCCAAAGACACGGTGCCTTGGTTGACCGCGCTGGTGGGTGTCACTGACGCATCAAAGCTGAAGCTCAGTATCTGTTCGGTCGCAAGGCGCTGGACACTCACGGATGCGGATACATCACTGGCCAATGCCGCAGTCGAGACCTCGAAGGTCACCGCACTGGTCGAGGATGACGCCTGACGCGACGCAGCCTGTGCAACGGCGGCCATCGCATCCTTGAATGTGCCGACTTGCTGCGACAGCTGGCCCATCGCGGAAATAGTGGTGCTGGTGCTGTCAAGCCGCCGCTGGTTCAGCGACCGTTCACCACTTGTTTCAGCGGCGACAAGGCTGGTGACAAGCTGCTTGATCTCAATCCCGCTGCCGCCACGGCTGACGGCTGAAAGAATGTCGGGCTTGATTTCAGCCATTGCTATACTCCTGTACTAGTCAGAGAAACGACAATCTCGTTACAAGGTTTAATGCTGCGCCGCGATTACATGCGAAACTGAGCCGCTTTGCAGGCATATGACGATACGATTGCATTGCGCGTGAACCGCACCCGACCGCTTTCACGTTGAATCTGGACCAGTTCGCCGCCCCAATCACCGTCGATCTGGGTGTCCGATATCGCAGTGATTGTGATTGTGTCCGGACTTGCGCCCTCGATCACGCCGGTGGAACCCTTTGATGTCTTGGTAAAGACGATCCGGCCCAGTGGCGCGGCGGTCATTGTGCAGTCATAGCTTTCCTGCGTGAACCTGGTCAGCGCCTGACAATCAGCCAACCCTGCAAAAAGCAGTAATGAGGCCGTTAGGGGAAGGTCGTGGACAGTGTCATTGTAAAACTCCGAACAAGTGGAAAGTGAAAGCTGCGTGCGCAGGTGCAGACGGTTTATCAGGAATCCGCCTTGTTTTGTTCATCTAGGTCTTCGGTTTTGTCTTCTTCCTGTTCGGTTTCAGCGCCATCTGCCACTGCTTCAGAGACGTCTTCTTCGGGCGCGTCTTCGATGGCGGGCTTGGCCACTTCCATCTCGATCAGGTTTAAGCCGATAGCGCCGTTCACCACAAGTATGGCGCCCTTGGGCAATTGAATGCCCTGGTGAATATGCGCTTCCGTCAGTTCGATACGCATGTCCTGTTGCTCATCTGCAGGCAAAATAGGCTCTGGTGCCGCGGTTTGTGCCGCCTGCTCTTCTTCCTTGGGTGCAGCCGGCGCTTCCACGGGGGCGGCCTCGACATTGGTGTTGCGGTTCAGCAAGGCGGCGAGCGTAATCCCGCCGTCTGCAGGCTTGCCAAGGCGGCAGGCGATTGTCCGCGCGCGCAGCACATCGATCCGGGCTCTTTGGATCGCCAATCGTGTTGGGACATGTGCCGTGTCACGCAGCATCTGGGACAGAGTTGATACAGCCAGAAGCGCAGGAACCTCTGCAAGGTGTTCCATGATGCGTTCTTGTATCGTGAGCCGCTTGCGCTGGTTTTCCGGTTTGCGCGCGGTCGGGGCTTTCGCTGAAAGCGGTTTGTCCGTTTCCTCCGACACGCTTGTGCTGCCAGGTTTAGGTGCCGCACGCCGGGGCTTTGAAGATTTTTCAACCATTTTCGTCTCCGCCATAAGTTTGGCACCTAACTTGCAAATCTTGGACCAGAACACAGACTGCGAGGATGAATAAGATGAACGCAATAAAAGACCATATTGCTTTTCAGGCATCGGCGCTTTCGCTTCGGGAGAAGCGGAACGACATGCTTGCCTCCAACATCGCGAATGCCGGTACGCCGGGCTATAAGGCGCGAGACATCGATTTTGACCGAGAGCTTGCGCGCCAGGTCGGGGATAGCCCCCTGCGCAATAATGACGATCGCCACATGGATGATGTTGCCGGTACATCGGATGCTGATGTGCAGTATCGCGTGCCGCTGAACCCATCGTTAGATGGGAATACAGTCGAGCTGTCAGTCGAGCAAATGGAGTTCTCGGAGAATTCCCTGCGCTACATGACGACGCTGTCGTTTCTCAACCGCCGGATTTCCGGCCTGATGACTGCGATAAGGGGCGAATAATGGCTGATATCAAGAACATCTTTGACATCGCGGGCCGCTCGATGGCCGCGCAGATGGTGCGGCTGAACACTGTGGCCTCGAATATCGCAAACGCCAACACGCGTTCGGGCAGCGCGGAGCAAACGTTTCGCCCTTTGCGACCTGTGTTCCAGACGGCGTTTGAGGGCGGCATCAGGAACGCCGAGCGCGCGACAGTGGACGTCAAAGAGATTGTCACGCTGGACCGGGAACCGCAGCGCGTACACGAGCCGGGCCACCCGCTCGCCGATGAGGAGGGGTTTGTCTATATGCCTCCCGTCGACATGAACGAAGAGCTGGTCGATATGCTGGAGGCTAGCCGCCAGTATCAAAACAATCTCGAAGTGCTGACCACGATGCGTACGCTGATGCTGCGCACAGTGGATATGGGCAAGTCTTAAGGGAGCGGAATAGATGGATGTTGATAACAAAAGTTTGGCCGCGCAGAACGCGTTGCTGTCCAAGCTTGGAATAAGCACGACCCAGGACAAGAATGCCGTACCAAAAGAGGAATTGGGGCAGACCGATTTCTTGAAGCTTATGACGGCCCAGTTGCAAAACCAGGACCCGTTTGCGCCGATGGACAACGGGGATTTCATTGCTCAGATGGCGCAATTTTCGTCGGTTGCGGGGATCAGCAAGATGTCCGAGACAATGTCGGGTATTGCCGACCAGATGGGGCAGTTCCGGGTTGCGTCATCAGTGAATTATTTAGGCCATTCAGTGATGATCCCTGGAAACCTGGCAAGAGCAGATGACAACGGTGAAATCCACGGCGCGATCGAATTGGAACGTGCATCCGTTGATACGCGGATCGAATTTCTCGATGCTGCGACCGGCGAGAGCCTGCACATTCTGGATATGGGCGGGCGGGCAAGTGGCTTGTCCGGATTTGCCTGGACCGATGTACCAGAACAATATCGCGACGGGTCGCGTCGCGTTCGCTTGGATGTTCTTGTCAATTACGGCGATGGCGAAGGCGTTCAAAGCCTGACGCCCAACGTCTATGCGCAGGTCATAGGCACGGCCAACGCTGCCACCAACGGTGACGGCATGCTTGAAACCGAAGACTACGGCGATGTCAGCGCCGCAGAAGTCCTGCGGTTCCGCCTTTAAGGCAGGTCGCTAACCTCAATCAAGGAAACTACGCATGTCTTTTTATACAGCCTTGACCGGACTTAACGGCGCACAATCCGATATTTCGGCAACATCGAACAACATTGCCAACGTGGGTACGACCGGTTTCAAACGGTCGCGCGCGGAATTCGGCGATATTTTCGCAACTTCACCGTTGCAGAACTCATCATCATCGATCGGTTCCGGCGCAATTCTGAAGGGCGTGAAGCAGCAGTTCACACAGGGTAACATCGCTTCGTCGTTGAACGCGCTTGATATGGCGATTTCGGGGCAAGGGTTTTTCGCGCTCAAGCCCAGCCTGACATCGACGCAGGTGGTCTATACGCGTAACGGGTCGTTTAACGTCGACAACAACCGGAACGTCGTGGACAGCTCGGGGCAGTTCCTGCTGGCCTATCCGGTCAACGAAGACGGATCGGTCACCGCCAAGGATATCGACAGCGCTTCTCCGCTGCGGTTGCCGGTGACATCGGGCGATCCAAAGGCGACGTCGTTGGTTGATCTCACGGTGAACGTGCCAGCCAGCGCCGAGGTGGTGACGGACAAGGAAAAGTTCGCAGACGCCTATGCCTTTGATCCCAATGATCCAGAAAGTTTCACCAACTCGACATCGTTCACGATCTTCGACGATCTGGGCAACCCGACGATTGCGACCGTCTATTTCATCAAGACCCAGCGCGCGACGGCCGAAGATCCGACCAACAAGTTCGAAACCCGCCTTGTCATCAATGACGAGATCGTCCCGCCTGATCTGGTCCCCGCTGTGACCAGATCCAACGAACAGATCTTTATCGACCGGTTTGGAAACCAGACAACAACCGTGCCGGACGCGAGCTATACGTTAGAGCAAAAAAGTTCGCCGCTTTACAAACTCGATCAGCAGAGGGACCGCGCCCCGTCGCAACCCGCAGCCCTGACGGGGCAGGCGAGCAGCTTCAACTTCGGGGATGAGGGAACCGGCGAAATCGAGATTATCACTGATCCGATGCAATTCGGGGCAACCTACGAGGCAAATCCGGATGCCAATCAGGGTGCTTATTGGGGCCGCGATTTTCTGCTGGTCAATATCGACGATGGCACACGCCCCGTCAGCATTGATGTCCGGGCCGGCCGATATAATGCCGAGCAATTGGCAGCAGAGGTCGAACGGGCAATCAACGAAGCCCATGACGATGCCCGCAAGATCGAGATCCAGAAAGGCGCGGACGACAAGATTTCCATCCAGCTGTTCCAACCAGGTGCATCCGGCGAAACCCCGGTTCGGGGCACGCCGCTTCAGGTTGACCTGCTGCAACCATCTTTTATTTCGATCCAGGCCGGACTGGATTTGGCAGAGAGCACGTCACCGAATTTCGATCTTGATGTCTTTCTTGCCCATGCCCAAATCCGCCTGAACGCAGCATTGAACAGCGAACCGGCCTTCGTGCCCGGAGCGTCGGACAAACAATTTGCGCAGTTGACCGGTAGCACCAAGATTTCGGCGCCACCAACAGATCCTGAAGTTTTCAGTTTCGATTACACCACGCGCGATCTTGGTGTGACAACAGTAACTAGTACCTCAGGCAAGTTTAACGTCGCCTATAAAAGTGGAAGGTTCACGGTTTCAGATTTGGATGCCGCTATACAGGCGCCTGTGGCCGGTGCTTTGACGATTAGTTTTTCTGGCTCGACACTAGGGGATCTGACGGTTGATATCACAAATGCCAAGAGCGAAATAGACGTATTGGATGCTATTGAAGACGCGCTTGACGGGCCGGCTGTTTTCGGAACTTCGCTTAAGGTCAGTTCTACTGCAGTTAGCGCTGCAAAAGCGGCAGCTGATGTTGGCGCCAAAATAACTTCAGTTGCTAATCCGGCTGCTCCGACAGATGCAGAGATCGCCACCCAGCAAGCCGCTTTGGCCAGCGCAGTTACTACAGCCGCGGGTGCCGTTGGTGCCAAAATAGCTATAGTTGCTGATAATGCTGCTCCGACAGCTGCAGAGATCGCCACCGAGAAAACTGCTTTGGCCAGCGCAGTTAGCACAGCTGAACTCGCCATCAGTGGGGCATTTACTCTCACCACACCCTTACTTCCCACTGCTCCATCACCTACAGAGATTAATGCCGAGACCGGCGCCTTGAAGGCTGCGGGAGATGCTGCAGTAATTGCTGCTGGCGATGCGACTGCATTGTTCTATGACACGCCGAATGGGGTTTTCGCAGGTACTGGTTTATCGTCATCACCTGCTGCCCTCGCATACAACAGCTTTGTCGCATTAAATTTTGTTACTTTGGCCACCACACTGACCGCTGCTGAAACTGCTGAGACAGGCTTCGCTACCCTGACCAAAGCACTGACTGATGCTGAAACCGCTGAATCAGACTTCGATGCTTTGGTTGCAATACTGAACGGTAATGTCAGAGATTTTGCGATCACAAAGCAACGTCATTTGGGCTATACCAATGTCGGGAACAGGCCAACCGTCGGGGTGTATGACCAAAAGCTAGGCATATCGACGGCTACTGACGCCATCAGCCTGGATTCGCAAAACAATCGCTTGCTGATCAAAATGGGCCTTGGCCTTGGCGCATCGCTCACTGTGGATTCTACAGTCATTCTCATGGGAGCGAATGAGGACGCAGAAGCGTTGAATGGCCGCAGCTTTCGGATCACCGCCATTAAGGGCGATGAGATCGAAATTGCGACGAGTGGTATGGGGCTACCAGAAACCGATATAGATATTGCTGGAACGGATTACTATATCTTGGCCGGACGATCCTCTGAGGTAGAGGCCTATTTCGAAGGTGCGGCCCTTGAGGTGGCGGGATCAGCCACGAGTTTCAACAATCAGCGGCTCGTCGTGCGCGAAACGGATGCCGCGCGCCATGCGTATACTGACGCCGAGTTGAAAACAGACTTTGGTCTTAATATCTTTGGTACTTTTACCGGGAACGTGACAGGTTCGAATGCAACGAGTACTGCGCTAGGTCTCGACACCCCGATCGCTGCTATGGCTTGGGTCGATGAGTTGAACGCGCCCATTAAAGTTGCTTATGATGCGGCGACGCAAAGCGTTGTTTTCAATGTTGATCACACGACATTGGGCCCCGGCGGCGCAATCAGCAACTTGTCCGCGATACAGGTCTCGTCCTCCAGCAATTCCGGTGTGAACGCCTTCGGTCTGGCGGGAACTTCGTCCCCAAGGGTCGAGATCACCAGCGCAACCAGTGTCCGCGGTCAGCCATTTGTCTTTGACGGGGCAAGCCAAGGGGATGGCCCAACGCGGTTCGGGGCCAAGGTCAGCTATGACCGTGAGGCGCGCGCCTTTACCTTTGAGAGCGGCACAACTGGAGAGGCGATTGCACAGGACAAGGCACTGGGCGTGCCGACGGCGCAGAAAGCCTCGAACATTCAGGTTGGTCGGTATGAAATTGATCCGACGACGAAGTCCGCCAAAATCGAGCCAGGTGCTGTCGATCTGGCCTCGCGTGTCTTGGCGAAGGGTGAAAACGACCTGATGGGTGTCGGCGGCAGCAAAAGTGTCAGCTTTGCGGCAGGGAAAGGCCTGCAATCGCTTCCGGCGCGTGCGATCGGTGCGCCGGCGACGGACCCATTGAATTCTAATCCTGTTTTCCTGAACCCAGCGAACAGAGAGACGACATTCAACGTATCGGTCAACGGCATCAACGCGGTGATCGACATTCCGGGCGGCAATTACATCGGTTCGACCTTGGCCGAGCGGCTTCAGGAACGGATCAACCAGATGCAAGATCCCGTCACCGGCAGGACCATCGGCGGCGTAACCGTGCGGTATCAGCCGGACGACAACAACTTTGTCTTTACCACGGGGACAACGGGCAGTGATTCCACCATCCGGGTACGTGGGCCTGCGAAGCTGGGGCTTGATGATGTTCCACTTGGTATCGGCAGCGTGCCGACGATCGCCAACCTTGTTCAGGCCACCAATGAAAACGGTGTGCCGCTGTTCGTCAACGAAAATGGCGATATCGTCGATTCGGAACCGGACAATCTGGTCGAGGGTTATTTCCCGCTGTATCTGAACGAAGGTGAATTGACGTTTGACAAGACGGGCCGGTTGATTAGTCCGCAGGGCTTGACCCGCTACGAGGCCCAGACAGAGACATTCTCGATCTCGCTTGATATCGATTACAGTGCCTCGTCGCAGTTGGCGACGCCATTCGTGGTCAACAACCTTGAACAGAACGGCTTCACATCCGGTCGTCTGGACGGGTTGAGCATTGACGCCACGGGCCTGTTGCGTGCCAACTACACCAACGGCCAGAACAAGCCCCTCGGCAAGATCGTGATGGCAAACTTCAACAACCAGAATGGCTTGAAACAGGTCGGCAATGCGACATTCGTACAGACCGCATCGTCTGGTGATCCCATCATCGGGGAAGCCGGGACCGAAGGTTTCGGGTCGATCCAATCCGGTTCGCTGGAACGGTCGAACGTGGATATCACCGAAGAGCTGGTGAACCTCATCACCGCGCAGCGTAACTTCCAAGCGGCGTCCAAGGCTATCGAAACATCGACCCAGCTGACACAGACGATCATCAACATCCGTACCTAAGGGGCCTGAGGGTCGGTCTATTTCCATAGACTGACCCTCGCATTCAAGGAAATCTGCATGGATCGCAACATTCATATTGCACTGAATAACCTGCGCAACATCTCGTCCGAGTTGCGTGTGAATGCACAGAATATGGCAAATGCGAATGTGCCGGGCTTTCGCGCTGATCTGAATGTGACGCGCGAGGCAAGTTTTCTAACGCCGTTCGACCAGTTCCGTTCGCGTGTCTACAGTCAGGAAGCCTCTCAGTCGCTGTTCTCTACCGATGAGGGTGGGCTACAGAACACCGAAGCGGAAATGGATCTTGCCATTCAGGGTCAGGGATATTTCTATATATCACCCAGCAGCGGAGGCGACACAGCCTTGTCGCGGCGCGGCGACCTGTCGTTCGACCTCGACCGATTTGTGGTCGATGGTGCGGGTAACAAACTGCTTGATGTCGCATTGAACCCGATCCAGCTTCCTCCGACGCGGCGGATCGTGGTGGAAGAGACCGGCCAGATCCAGATGGAGCTTCTCGACGCGCCAGAGGGCACGTTTGTTGCCGGTCCGATCATCGCAACATCGCAGGCTGACGGCGTTGTTCTTTCAAAGTCACCTGATGGGCATATCCGTCCGGTTGGCCAAGCCGACCTGCCTGAACCTGATCAACGGGCGCGGTTGACCCAAGGTTTCTTGGAAAACAGCAATGTGGATACCATCGGATCTTTGATCCAGAACATCGAGAGCCAGCGGCAGTTTGAAATGAGCGTTAAGTTCATCGCGCTTGCACAAGAAATCGACGAAGGCGGCACGCGGATCATGCGCCTGCCTGGCTAATTCAGCCCAGGTTTCCGGGTTGGCACATTGATTGCAAACATCCTGATAACGATTATTCAGGAGCCGACCATGACCAACGCAATGCATGTCGCAAAGACCGGGTTAAACGCGCAGCAAACGCGCATGCAGGTCATTGCCAACAACTTGGCAAACTTGAACACAGTTGGTTTCAAAAGCGACCGGGTGAATTTCGAAAGCCTGCTCTATCAGGTCAAGCGTTCTGGTGGCGACCAAACATCCGAAGGAACAGCACTGACCTCTGCGCTCGCATTAGGTACAGGGGTACGAGCGGTAAACACCCAAAAGCTTTATACGCAGGGCGGTATGGTGAACACGGACAATTCCTTTGATCTGGCGATCGAAGGACAAGGGTTTTTCCAGGTTCTGATGCCTGATGGCCGCGTCGGCTATACCCGCAACGGGTCTTTCTCGCGGAGCGCTGATGGTACGATGACCACGGCAAGTGGCTATGTGGTCCAGCCGGAAATTCGGATTCCCGCCGATGCAACCGAGGTGAATATATCGCAAGATGGTTTGGTGACTGTGCGTCAGGCCGGTGAGGAGGAAGCGCAAGAGGTTGGTCAGCTGACCATCGCGTCCTTTGCCAATCCGCGCGGATTGCAGCCCATAGGAGAGAGCTTTGTGACCCAAACGCAGGCCAGTGGTGCCCCGACTGTCGCGGCGCCACAGGCACAGGGATTGGGAAAGCTCATGCAGGGTGCGCTGGAAGGTTCAAACGTGAATGTTGTTCAGCAGCTCGTTGAAATGATCGAGACGCAAAGAGCTTATGAAGTCAGTTCAAAGGCGATCAGCTCTTCGGATGAAATGATGCGCTACATTTCCAATAATCTGTAGAGATAAGATAATGTTCATATTCCGCGTCTTGACCCTTTTTGCACTGTTGCTCCTTGCAGCCTGTTCAACCTATGTGGAAGATGAGGCGAGTGCGCAGTTTCAGCCTGTACTGCCGGATAGTACTTATAATAGCTGGCCCGTCCAACGGCAGTATTTATCACCCCGGCGTGTCTGGGCTTTTTGCCGTGGAGCAACGCGCATCAAAGGTTGGAGATGTTCTGACCGTCGCATTGAACGAGTCGTTTCAGGCGACAAAGTCGCAAACTGCCAGTGCTGATAAATCGGATACTACCACTGCGAACCTTCCTAGGTTCATTAGCCCCAACGATCCGGAATTCGGTATGACCCAATCTTTTGCAGGGTCTGGTGCTGCCGCACAATCGAACACCTTCACCGGCCTGGTCACGGTGAGCGTGGTGCGGGTTTTTCCGAATGGCAATCTTCAGATTCTCGGGCAGAAAAAGCTGACGTTGAACAGCGGCGATGAATATGTGCGCGTCAGTGGGATCGTCCGGCGCAGTGACATCAGCCCTGCGAATATTGTCAGCTCGAATCGACTTGCCAATGCAGAGATCACATATACCGGCGCTGGTGATATCGCCGACACGTCCAAACGCGGGTTGTTTTCACGCGCTGTGTCCAGTTTGAACTTGATCTAGGGGGCCGTAATGCGCTGCATACGATTACTCTTGATCGGTCTTTTGGCTGTCACGATCAGCATGTGGTCCAGCATCGCGCAGGCGGACAGGGTCAAGGATATCGCAGCCCTGGCGGGCGTGCGGTCAAACCAGTTGGTTGGCTACGGTTTGGTTGTCGGTTTGTCCGGTACCGGTGACGGTGACCTGGGGATTACGCTGCAATCGTTGCAATCAATGGTGTCGCGGTTTGGTATGGTGACAGAGCTGGAGGGTCTGGATGGATCAAACGCAGCCGCAGTGATTGTTACAGCGGACCTACCAGCCTTTATCAAGCCCGGGCAGACGCTGGATGTGACCGTATCGACCTTGGGCCCTTCAGAATCGTTGCGTGGTGGCACGCTTTTGCTGACACCCTTGCTGGGCGTTGATGGCGAGACTTATGCGCTGGCCCAGGGAAATCTGGTCGTAGGTGGCTTGGGCGTCTCAGGCGAAGACGGTTCCTCCCTGACGGTGAATGTTCCAACGGTCGGCCGCGTGCCGCAGGGCGCGACGGTCGAACGTTTGGTCGAGAATGCGTTCATCACAAATGAATATATGGTTCTCAACCTGCACCGCCCCGATTTTTCAACTGCAAGCAATGTTGCCGAGGCCATCAATGTGATCTTCGGCGGGGGCACCGCCGTGCCGATTGATGCGTCTTCGATCCGTGTGCAAGCGCCCTCTGACCCCGAGCAAAAGGTGTCCTTTGCCAGCCTGATCGAACAGGTCGAGGTCCAGCCAGGAGCACCGCCCGCGCAAGTCATCGTGAATTCACGTACGGGCACTGTTGTGATCGGGGGCAATGTCAATGTCACGCCTGCCGTCATCACGCATGGCAGCCTGACCGTCCGCATCCGCGAAGACCCGCAGGCCGTGCCGCAAAGCGAAACAATCGTTGCTGATGGTGTTGTGATCAATACTCCGGCAGCGCCCGTTGTAACCCCAGACAGCGCGATCACTGTGGATGAACCGGAGGCGCGCGCTTTTCTTTTCGACCCAGGTGTTAACCTTAGCGATGTGGTTGATTCAATTAACGCAATAGGTGCTACGCCGTCCGATCTTGTGGCTATCCTAGAGGCACTAAGGGCCGCTGGCGCTTTGCGCGCGCAGCTTATTATCATCTGAACGAAGAACTGTGCCGCAAGAAAACGAGGCTATGTTATGAATCCCATCGAGTCCTTCTGCGTTCAATCTGGCTGCGGATGCTGCGTTTCAAAGCGAGCAGTCCACGTCTTTGAAACGTGATTCAAGGTTGGAGACGCCTGAACAGCTTGCGGCGGTTGCCGAACAGTTTGAGGCAATTTTTGTAAAAGCCATTTTATCTTCTGCGCGTTCGGCGGAATTGTCTGATCCTTTGCTAAATAGTGAGGGACAAAAGACGTTTACTCAGATGCTAGATGCTGAATACGCCGGGGCACTGGCGCAGCGAGAATCTCTTGGCATCGCAGATGCTATCGTGCGGCAGTTTCAAAACAGAGTACGGAATGGAGACGCAGATTAAATGGCCAGTTTGTTGGACATTGGCCGCAGTGGGGTCCAGGCGCAACGCGAGGCACTGAGTGTCACCGGCCAAAATATCGTAAATGCCAACACTGAGGGCTATCGCCGCAGAGACGCGACGCTCACCGAAGTGTATGGTATTCAAAGCGAGCTCACTGGCCTGTCATCGCAAACGGGGCTGGGCGTTAAGCTGGGCGAGATCCGCAGGGCTTATGATGGATTTCTGACTGAAAGCAAACGCAGCGCCACAGCGCGGTTCGAAGCCTCTGATGCCTTCGTTGGCAAGCTGGAACAGCTAGAAAACCTGATTCTTCCCAATGAAGGCGATCTGGCCGTCGTGATGACCGCGTTTTTCGATAACCTGACCCAGGTTGCTGCCAGCCCTGGTGATTTTGCCCCCCGCGAAGCCGCATTGGAAATGGGGGAAACCGTCGCAAATGCCTTTAAAACGACGGCGGGCATGCTGACGAGTTTGATGAACGGTACAGCCCAAGAGATTGGTGTTGAATTGGTTGACGTGAACCGTACGCTTCAAGCACTTAGCGTCATCAATGGGCAGTTGCGATCGTCGAACCTCGGAAGTGCGCCGCCACACAATCTTTTGGATGAACGTGATCGCCTGCTGGATTCGCTTGCCGAGAAAATCCCCGTCAACATCAAAATTGGAGCGCGGCTGGACGCCGAGCTTCGATTGGGGGCATCCGACTCGGGGCCGCTTATTCTGACGGGTGAAGATGCCAAAAAGCTGTCTGTGGTCGAGGGCGAATCCGGAAGCATCATGTTCCGTGTCGGCTCTGGTCAGATCGTATCCCAGCTGGAAACGGGCGGGTTGCGCGGGTTGGTTGATGCGCATGGTACGAATCGTCGCGCGCTGAGTGAGCTTGACGCGCTGGCGCGCGACTTTAGTCAAAAACTGAACGACCAGCATGCGCAGGGGATTGATCTGGACGGGCAGCTTGGACGAGAGCTTTTTGCCGTAGCCGATTTTTCCGTTACCGCCGGTGCGTCCAACCAAGGGGATGCGCAAGCAACGATCCGTCTGGTTCCTGGCCTGGCAGACCGGCTGGGAGCGTTGCAGATGACGTTCGATGGGCGTCGTGGGCAATGGCAACTGACAGATGATACCGGTGCAAGGCTGGGTGCTGGGCGCGCGAGCCTCGAGATAGACGGCGCGGTCATTCTTGTTGAGGGAACGCCCGAAGACGGCGATACATTCAGCATTACACCGATGTCGGGCGAGGCGTCGCGAATCTCGTTTTTGTTGACGCGGGGCGAGGAAATTGCCGCAGCTTCGACGATTGCGATCTATCCTACCACAACAAATAAAGGGTCGGCAGTCCTGACATCGACACAGGAAGCCTTGCCTGGGTCGGGTGTGCCGGCGCTGTCGTCGGTTCTGACAAACAACCTTTCGCCTGTCGCGGCAAAAGATTTTCTGCGCGGCGGTGTCGTCGGAAGTATCCCGCGCGGTACCGAGTCGATCACGCTGGCAAGCCTGGCTACACAAACAACGGCGACAGTTTCAGCACAGAATGATGCGGATATCGGGGGTCTGACACTGACCGTTGGTGGGACGAATTACAGCTTTTCGCTGGACCCCGAAACAGTTGGAACCGATGCATGGGTTTCAGGCGAAGAAATCGCCAAGTATTTGTCTGCGGGTGTTCTCCGATCGACGACAACCGACCTAACGATTTCAGAACTTGGCCTTTCTGTGACAGGATCGGCAACAGGGTTTACCTTTGCCTCGGATGGTGTGCGTGAGCTGACAGCAATCAGCGCCGTTTCCGCTGGGGGCAACGCGTTGCTCACCAATATCACAAGCGGCAAACCAGCCAGTGATATCCGGATTTTTACCCGCGAGGGGCGGCAGGTTTCTGGGACGCCGCTTGCTGCGGCTGAAGTGGCGCAGCTGCTGACGACTGAGAACGGATTTAATGCATCTGCTGAATACCGGTCCGATTATAATGCGGTCAGTGGTTCATCAAGTTATCGTGGCATGTCGGTGACGCAGCGCAGTTCCGGAGCCGACCCACTGGCAAGCGGTCTGCAATCCAAGATGGTTTCCTTGACGGGTCTCAGCGGCACTGCGGTTGGTACTATTTCATCCAACCCCGCGGCGAATAGCACGACAGCCCAAACCATCAGCCTTCAGATGGACACGGGGACCACTGGCACGCTCAGCATTCCCGCAGGCGTTGATGCCGCCTATGTTGCGCAAGAGGCAAACAAGGCATTCGCCCCGGTCGGGGTGAGTGCTGTGGCGCGTACGGCGATACGTTTGTCGCTGGATGGTGTGGGAAGCGGGACAACACAATTCGACCTGAAAGGTGTGAACGACACCGCATTGAAGATTACGGCACAGATCAACGATGGCGATCTATCAGAGCTGGTGCAGGCGGTTAATCGTAGATCCGATGAAACCGGCGTCACAGCCGAGCTTTCTGTGTCGGGCAATGCCGTCACCTTGGTACAGCGGGATGGCTTTGACGTTGTTACGACGAACATCTCGTCTGGTGTGGCTTTGCGCGCCAGCTCGCTTGACCAAATGTACAACCCTCTCGCGCTCAATGACGCAGACTCGCCATCGGAGGCGGTGTCCTTCACCGCTGATCTGCGGTTTAGCGGGACTGTCGCCTTTAGAAGCGGGTCTGGCTTTGACCTAACGACAAGCGGCGAGGGACGCGCGGATTTCACGCTGGAATCTTCTGCTGATCCGATGAAGGGCGGCTTGGTTTCGCAAGAGCATTCAAATGGTGGCACGCTTGCTGCGCTGAGCTACGCTGTGGATAGTAGTATCGACGGGCTGTCGCAAAATGTCGATGGCACGCGCATTCATGCGCCTTCGGCGCGATTTGAAACTGTTTTGACAGCGGCAGACGGCACGCTGTTCGAGGCGGATGTGTCAGCGAACGAACTAAGCGCCGGCATCATGACAGGTGAAAGTGTGGCCCAACTGACCGCACAAAAGCTGCGCGCGCAGGCCCCGGTTCCGTCGCTGCAGGGCGCCGTGTTTGGATCGACCTCGATCCCTGCGATTGGCGTCTCTGCAAGGTTCGTTCTGGCGGGTGCTGAATATACTTTGACCCGCGTGGATGATGGCAATCCCGATCGGCTGACGGCCTTGGATTTTGCGATTTCTGGGCCTGAATCTGGGCGGATCACGCCCCTTGTTACCCAGACCTTAATCTCCACAGCAGAAGATGGAGAAAAAGAATATAATTACTCCCTCGCACTTGTTGTGACGGATGGGCAGCTTGCCGGTGCGGGACCACGACCAGTGGCCGATTCTGGCGCAGCGGCTTTTGGGTTGTCGGACAGTCAGGTCACGCAAAGCCTGCAAGGCCGCAGCTTTGATGCGACCGCAAAAACTGATGGTACCTACCAAATTGACGTCACCGTCGGTGGCGACGCAAAAACGGTGGTGCTTCAAGCGACCAGCGGTGTGTTGAGCCTGCAATCCGCAAGCGTTGGGCTGTCGGTTGACATCACCGTGGGCGATGATGGATCGACCAGCATCACGCTGACATCTGCGGTGGGTTCGGCTGTCATGGCTGTCACGCCATCCGATGTCGCAGCCGATCTTGGCTTCAAGCTTGCCAATGCCGAACTGAGTGTCGAAAACGGCAAGCTTTTGGCGCGCAGCACCGACGAAACTGTGGTCGACATCAAGGCTGGTGGCACCAGTGCCGCCGGGATTTACCTGCATCTGGACGATCTTCCCGACGAAGAGCTGATCGTCGTGATGGGTTCAGATGGCGCAAGACGCCTGAGCGCGGAATTCGAAATCGGCGAGCCGCTGACGGCCAAAACCCGTGGACCAGAGCAGTTTCGGATCGAGATGATGGATGACGCATCAGGCCGGGTCGAGCTTTTTGATATGGTATCGGGGGCATCGATCGCAACCCGCATGTCGAGCGGATTGGCCCGGTTCAATGTGACGGGTCAAACATTGGAACTAGCGGGCTTTGCGGATACCGGTGACAGCTTTCAATTTGCTACGGGGCAACGATCTTCGGGCGATTCACGCAACCTGGACGAGCTGATCAAGCTTGGTGAGCAAGGCAGCGGTCGGCGAACCTTTCAAGATAACTTTCGCTCCATCGCCGCAGGCGTTGGTTCCAGCCTCGAAGCTGGGCGGCTGACGCGCGCATCAAATGAGGCGGTCCGCGATGCTGCGGTTGCGTCAGAAAGTGAATTGAGTGGGGTGAACCTTGATGAAGAAGCAGCAAAGTTGATGGCTCAGCAACAAGCCTACCAAGCGGCGGCACGCATCCTGCAAACCGCACGAGAATTGTTCGACACACTGATCCGGATCGCATGAGGTAAAATATGTCTATATCAACCAAGCTATTTTCTGATCAGATGTTGACGCGGTTCTCGCAGGTCAACAAAGAAATCGAACTGCGCCAGACAAAAATCTCGACTGGGCGTGAAATCACTGAAGCCTCTGAAAAGCCTATCGAGGCTGTCAAATTGTCCGCTTTGGAACAAAGCTTGACACAGCTGAAGGGGTTTCAACGAAACACAACGACCGCGCAGCAGCGTCTGTCATTGGGTGATACGGTACTGGCAAGCGTTGACGGTATCATGGCGCAGCTGCGCGAGCGGGCGATTTCTGCAAATACAGACACTGTCAGTGCATCGGACCTGGCGGCAATTCGGGTTGATGTTGCACAAAGCCGTGAGGCATTGATTGATCTTGCAAACAGCCGCACGTCGGACGATCAGGCACTGTTCGGCGGATATGCCACTGATATTCAACCATTCACGCCAGATACGAATGGCCGCATCCAGTATCGCGGTGATGGCGGTCAGCATACCTTGGCGGCTTCTGAAACGACGCGACTGCCCACATCGGTGAATGGGGCCGAGGTTTTCATGCAGGTTGACACGTCTGATGGTGTCGCAAGCATTTTTGATATTGTTGATAGTTTCGAGGCAGCTTTGTTGACCGATGGCAGCTATGCCAGCACGCTTTCGGCCGATGCAGGTGATGGACTTTCGCTAAGCTTTAACGGGGACCGTGTTCCGCGTGATGTGTCGTTCGATCTGCAAGGTCCATCAGGGAGCATGTCGATCACGGCAACCGATGTTGTCGGCGGGTCGCATGATCAGCTGGTCAGTGCGATCAACGAGCAATCGTCGAGGACCGGTGTCAGCGCAACGGTCGATGGTGGCCGCCTGGTGCTGTCGGCCGCTACCGGGACGATCGCTTTGTCTGCGCTCAAGATCGAAGGCGTTGAACTTGCGTCGCGCGAACCGCGCTTTACGATCATGACTGATGGTGAGCCACCACAAACGATGGTGCCGACGGCGCAAACGCTTGATGCGCAGTTGGAGAAGCTTGTGCAGGCAGGACAGGACATCGCCGTTTCGCGCACCAAGATTGGTGCGCGGTTAAAGCGTGCCGACGATCAAGAGGCTGCGTTGCAATCGCGCGCCTTGGCCTTGGAAACTGACGTGAACGAGCTTGGCTCTGCTGATCTGGGCAAGGTCGTGACCGAGCTTCAGGCACTGCTGGTGTCGCGCGATGCGGCTATGCAGGCCTATTCGCGTATCGGCCAAAGCAGCTTGTTCGACTTTCTCAAGTAGCACCATCTTGGCACGCTTTCTGCAAAGCTACACCAGTGAACGCTGAGGAGATGTAAATGTTCGGTACGATCAAATCTGGCATGGCCACTTCAATGTTTGAAATCGCAGTGGTTTCAAACAATGTTGCAAACTCCGGCACCACAGCTTTTCGAAAGAGCAACACAAGCTTTTCGGATCTGTACAGCGGCGGGTCGGCTGACTCGGTTGCCCGCCTGTCCAAAGGCGTCGGCAGCATCGTCGATGGGACAAAGCAAAGCACAGAGCAGGGCGGCTTGTTGACCCGTGACGGTGTACTTAATCTTGCTTTGATCGGAAAAGGCATGTTCGTGTCTGCTGCCCCCGCCGGTGAAACGGCTGCTTCCGAAACGCTTACTTTCACGCGGGACGGAGAGTTTTCGCTGGACAAAGATGGAGTCTTGCGGACGTCGACAAATGACTTCGTGATGGGGTTCGATGGTGCTGGCGGTGAGGCTCTGCAAACCCTAAAGGTTCCAGTGAGCCAAACTGAAGGCGGCGCCCAACTGACAGCACTAGAGATCGGTACCGACGGCAAGCTTCTGGCCACATATGGTTCCGAACCCGCAGTAGTCTTAGGCCAGATTGCGATCAGCGCTTTTCCGAATGAAACAGCGCTTCGGCAGAAAGGGATGAACCGCTTTCAAGCCACTGACGGGGCGGGTCAAGTCGTTCTTGGTGTCGGTGGTCAAGATGGATTTGGCATGATACAATCAGGAACCCTAGAGACGTCGAACGTCGATCTGACAATTGAATTGACAGATATGATCCGCGCGCAGCAGCAGTTTTCGGGATCGTCGCGTATTCTGCAAACCTATTCCGACATGATCGAGAAACTCACCCGATAGGCAATATTTCATGTCACTCGTGGGACTTCTTTGATGCACAGCGCGAGTTACGCTTTCTCGTAGAAGTGTTGTTTCCGGTCTTCTATGTGTACCCGTGGGTGCAAGCGCTGCACCGCTCGTCGATCTTGAGAAAGGTGGCGGTTTATTTTCTCACAATCCGGTATCTGCTGAACAGGGTTCCGAGAGTTCGATGATGCAGCTTTATACGCAACAAGCGTCGGCTGGTCCGGTCGAGAGTGAAAAACAGGCCCGCGTATCGTTACTGGCCGCCCGTCCCTGCCTTTCATGGCGCGTCTGCACAATGCAAATACTGGTGAACGGCTTTTTCTGGATGTTCCCGCTTCATTAGATTTGGGGTGGATTCAGCGCCGCCGATTGAACCATTTCATGCGTGATTGGCGTGAAGACCAGGTCAAAGTGATGGATCCTTCGGTTGTTCAGGATTTTCTGGAAATATGCAGGGCGTTTGCGACACCCGGCAATCCGACCGATGTAAAAGTGAATTCAGGATACCGGTCCCAAAGGACAAACGAGTTGCTGCGGCAAAGAAGTCGAAATGTTGCCATCAACTCGCTCCACATGGAAGGCAGGGCTATTGATTTTGCCTTGCCAAAAGTTTCACAGCGCCAACTTGGCGCCACCGCCAATGCAATATGTCGTGGAGGCGTTGGTACTTATAGTACTTTTGTCCACATCGATAGCGGTACAAATCGACATTGGGGCGCCTGACCTCTGGCCGCTTTGTATTGCTTCTGTGTGTTTAATGACAGATTGTTAACTTGGCCTTGTTTGTGCATATGTGTTCGAAAGGGAGTCTGGTGTCATGCCTACGATCATTTCTGTTGCGAGTGGAAAAGGCGGCGTTGGTAAATCATCGTTAGCCGTTAATATGTCTACACGGCTGCAGGATGGTTATGGGCCTACGCTTCTTGTTGATTCTGATCTGTTGATGGCAAACTCCCATGTTTTGCTGAACACACGGCCGACGGTCGATTTAATTGATGTTCTCGAGGGTCGTTGCGATTGGCGCGAAGCTGTCCAAAAATTGCCAAATGGCTTGTCATTGCTGCCAGGTCGTACCGCAGCGAACGTCTTGGTGGAAAGCGATGCTGAGCGACTGAAAGATTTGCTGCACAGGCTCAAAACCACCGCGCATGATTTTGCCTATATAATTGTTGATGTACCGGCTGGGTCGGGAACAGGTGTCATGAACACTGTGTCAGTTGCCGACCACACCATGGTCGTCCTATTAGGCCAAGCGACAAGTTTTGTAGATGCATATGCTCTGATCAAGAACGCATATTTCGAAAAGAATGTAACGTCCTTTTCGGCTGTCGTGAACATGGCTAAATCAGCCGAGCAAGCAAAAATGATCTTCGATAACTTTGAGCGGACTGTCTTGAGCTTTCTGCCCGTAAAATTGGTTTATGCTGGCTACATGCCAAAGATGAGCGAAATCAACGCAAGCTCGGTCCATGGCAGGTCGATTGACCGCGATGTGATGAAGGCACGCATTTATCCAAAGATCGACTCTATTCTTGCCGCGCTGTTCGCAGGGGACGCGGGCTATACCGGACCGGACGCTGTTACGTTTCATAGCCCCGCTCCGTAGGTAACAGTGGCGCATGCAGGAGTATCCATCGGCCAAGTTGAATGTCGAGAAACTTGTCAGAGAGCATGAGGCTTTGGTCCGGCGCGTGTCGCACCATATTCATTCCCGGGTACGTTCGATTGTCGAGTTCGATGACCTTTTGCAGGTTGGCTTGATTGGCTTAATCGAAGCAGCGCAACGCTATACTCGGCGCGAGGGCGTGTCTTTCGAAAATTATGCGGTGTTGCGCGTGCGAGGCGCGATTTACGATTACCTTCGAAAGAATTCCAATCTTGGCCGCAAGACGATTGCGACAACCAAGGTCGTCAAATTTGCACAGGCCGAGCTGTCTCAGAAACTCGGTCGGGCTCCGACGCGTATGGAACTGGCCGAGGCCGTATCAATGACTATCGGCGAATTAAGTGCTTGGGAGCAAAGCCTGAACAGCAGTTACCAGAATTCGCTTCAGGACGAGTATGACGAATATTCGATGTGGTTTTCCGCAGAAGAGCCGCCAGCAGAGCAGCTTTTGGACCGTGGCAGGTTGAAAGATGCGTTGTTGGTGGCACTTAAATCTTTGCCCCAACGAGAAGCTCTGGTCCTGCAGCTCTATTATGTAGAAGAGCTGAATATCTACGAAATTGCTGCCATACTTGAGGTAACGCCAGGCCGCGTTTCGCAACTTAAATCAATGGCATTCAAGAAAATGCAACCACTCCTTCGGGACTTTGCCGAAGGGATGGGGGGCGCGTGATATGCGTGGAACGGTTATCATTGCATGAAAGAGATAATTAACGTCATCCAGGTTTCCGTTCAATCCGCCGAGGTTACTCTGATCGGGCATGACGCTATTCCTGCTCTTATAGCCAACTGCAGTCTTATGAACATCGCACGGGGCAATATGGTCCTGACATTGAAGCCCACCGACGTAGATAAAGTTGGTGCCATCGGCGTTGTCGAGATCGAAAGGAACCGACCTGTAATGCTGGCGCGGGCTTCTATATCTGTTGCGCAATTCAATCTGGTATTGAATTGCTTGCAACATATACCGCCGCGACCAGTGACGCTTATCCTCGCTTTGCAGGACAGCCTGACGCTGACCCCTGACGGTTATCTGGATGCTGACGGGCAAGATCGCAAGTTCATATCCGACCTTTCATGGAGCATTCCAATCCTATAAAGCTGCAAGCCGCGTGTGATTGTTCGAAAAATGACCAACCGATTTCACCAATCGCTGGAGCTACTGCAAGAACGCTGCATATCTTAGGTCAGGTTGTAGGAATTTTCTGAGGGCAGGTCAGATGAAATGCCATATTTCCGCATTTTCGCAATAAGCGTCGTACGTTTGAGCGAAAGTCGCTTAGCGGCTTTTGCTGTATTATAGTTGGAAAGCTCCAGCGCTAATTCGATGAACTTTGCTTCCTGTGCACTCAGATGACCCTGCAGATCGAACTGATCATCACCGTTCAGCATCCTAATCATCGACTGATCTGCATTTTCAAAAGAAGCCGTGACAGAATCTGAAATTATGAATCCGTCATCATCTGGCATTTGGCCGATTGCCGTCCAAAGGGCCGTTTGTTCTGCTAATCGATCCTGTGGAAGGTGAAGAAGTCTTCGCACTACGTTTTTATCAATAGGAACGCCTGTTGATAAAACTGCAGCGCGCTGTAGAAAATTCCGCAACTCACGAATATTGCCGGGCCAGGAATAGGCCATCATCTCTGCCAGACCATCATTGCTGACTTTGGGCGGGACGAGCCCAGAGCCGTCAGTTTCAAGCCCGTGCGAAATCGAGCGCGCTAATTCAGGAAGGTCACTTATGCGGTCTTGTAATGACGGGACTTGCAGCATGACCACCGAGATCCGATACATCAAGTCTTGGCGAAACTCACCTTTGTCGACTTTGTGTCCGATATTCTGATGCGTGGCGCATACCAACCGAAAGTCGATGGGCTGTTCGCTATTCGAACCGATGCGGCTCACGGCGCGGGCTTCGATTGCCCGCAAAAGCTTGCTCTGAAGCTCAAGCGGCATGTCACCGATCTCGTCCAGAAATAGGGTGCCGCCGGCAGCTTCCTCGAATCTTCCGATCCTCCGCGCCGCTGCACCGGTGAATGAACCTTTTTCATGACCGAACAGCTCGGCTTCTAACAAGTCGCGGGGAATGGCGGCGCAGTTCACACTGACAAGTTTTCCCTTGCGGCCTGACAATTTGTGAAGCGTTTGCACGACAAGCTCTTTGCCGCAACCGGTTGGGCCAACCACAAGCACATTTACATTGTACGGCGCAGCATTTTTTATATCAGCCAAGAGTATTTTAATCGGTTCAGATGATCCAGATATCATCATGTCCTGTTACCGCCTGTTTATGCCGATACGTTTCTTGTCACGTTCAGTTACTGGGAATATTTGTTGACTTCTGTACTAGCAAGAAACCGAGCGTATGCACAACCATGTTGACGCTGGCTCAAACTATAATCCAGCAACTGAAACATTCAGTGCCTAAGTTTTGTCTCTTTCGACGGCTTGGCAAATGGGATCTTATCAGACGAATTACAGGTTTCGCCGCCTGAAATCCGGTTGTGGGGTGATCTGCACGGGCATGTGGCGGCTAAACCGTAGGCGCAAACATCAGATAATGATGGCCGCGCAACAGCCGGCGGAAAATAATAAATAATATCATGTTGAATCTCAGCGGCTGGTCAGGGTTGGCATGGCGCTTGCCTTTCTCGTTGCATGATGAAGATCGCACACAGGGCAGTTATTGATCAGGTCGCTTTCGACCTGGGCTCCGAAATATTGGAGTATCTCATTTTGCATGAGGTTGATGCTGTGTCGGTCATGGGCTGTGATCATGACGGTAAATGCAGCACCGACTTTTTGATCCTGTCGGCGCAAAGAGCTGCCGAACTGGGTGGTCAACCGGGGGTTATCGAGCTTGCAAAATCTGTTGGGGCCAAGTCTGTCCTGATCGCAGACACCCGCGCTTCTTCCTATGGCATTACGACATCCTTGGGTGGTCGGATCGTGAACCTGTCACTGCCGAAAGATATGGCGCGGGATGATGCAAGGCAGTTCATTGTCACGCTATTGCACGGCACGGGGCGCGCGCTGGTAAGGTCTGATGGGTCTCGTCGGTTGTATGACCTGGCTAGACGCGTTGCAAAATCTGACGTCAGCGTCTTTATCAACGGCCCTAGTGGCAGCGGCAAAGAGGTGATGGCACGCTTCATGCACCTCCAATCTGCCCGCAAAGATAAGGAATTTATCGCGATCAATTGTGCAGCAATCCCTGATAACATGCTGGAAGCGATGATGTTTGGCCATGAAAAGGGTGCTTTCACCGGTGCGTCGACATCCAATGTCGGTGTGATCAGGGCGGCGGATGGCGGTACGCTTTTGCTGGACGAGATTTCGGAAATGTCGCTGCAGCTTCAGGCCAAGCTTTTGCGGGCGATCCAGGAGCTGACCGTCACGCCGGTTGGCGGCACAAAGGCGATCAAGGTAGACGTGCGGATCTTTGCGACGACAAACAGGAACATGAGCGATGAATGTCGTATGGGCCGGTTCCGCGAGGATTTATTCTACCGCCTCAATGTGTTCCCCATCCAAACGCAGGCCCTACGCGAGCGACCCGAAGATATCGGCGCGATTGCGTATGAATTGGTCATGCGACATGTCAAAGATGTGACAGAAGCACCATTGCTGTCACCCGATGCGCTTGATCTGCTCATGGCGCATCATTGGCCCGGCAATGTCCGCGAGCTGGAAAATGTGATCCAGCGCGCGTTGGTTTTAAAGGACGGTCCCGTCATCACGGCCGATGCCATCATGATCGATCAGTCTTCGATCACGGATATTCAATCTCAGACAGCAACGGCGCAGGCAGTAAATTGACCGCGCGCCACAGGAGTGTGAAATGAAAGCCTTGGAACAGATCAGTAATGTCTCATCGACAACCGTGAATGCCGCCCTGAATCGGGCTGCAGATATGGCAGAAAGGGCTGCCGGCGGTGGCATGGTAGGCCGGTCGAATGATGCCTCAAGCTTTGCTGATCTTATGAGCGACAGCCTTGATAACGTTGCGCGATCGCAAAACGATGCTGCGCAGCTGGTCAAAGATTATGAAACCGGCAAGGAAACTGATCTGACCAAGGTGATGGTGGCCCAACAGGTGTCTTCTCTGAGCTTCCAAATGGCGTTGAACGTCAGAAACAAAGCGCTTAGCGCCTACAAGGACATTATGAACATGCCTGTCTAAGGTATTGTCTGGTATAGGAAATTCAGTGCTTAATGAGATCAAGACATGACCGATAGCTCGACAAATTTGAGCACGGCATCCTCGCGTACCGGGGTGATGCAACGGACCTCCTATGCCATGGGGGAGCTGCGGACGTTTTACATGCAGCCGGCCGTGCAGCGCGCTTTTCCTGTTATTGCTGCGGCTTTGCTTGTTGTTCTTGGCCTCATTTTATATCTCATCTTGCAGGCCCCGCAGCGCACGACGCTTTTCGCGGCGCTCCCCGAGGCTGAGAAAGCAGCAGTGATGGACGCGCTGCGCAATAACGGCACCGATGTGCAAATTGATCCGGTCACAGGCGATATCACTGTGCCGACCGGCGAATTCTATAACTCGCGCATGTCATTGGCCGCGCAGGGTTTGCCCCAATCAATGCCTGATGGCTACAGCGTATTGACCGATATGCCGATGGGAACCAGCCGTTCAGTCGAGAGTATGCGCCTGAAGCAAAGCCAGGAGGTCGAACTCGCACGGTCCATCAACGAGATTGATGTTGTGTCAGCGTCTCGCGTGCATCTGGCAATACCAGAGCGTTCCGCCTTTGCGCGGAATGCCCAAAATCCGACAGCCTCGGTTTTCGTGCAGGTCATGCCCGGTCGCAGCTTGAGCGAGCAGCAAGTGATGGCGATCGTTAATCTTGTGTCGTCCTCTGTTGCAAACCTGCCAAAGACCAGCGTGACAGTCGTTAACCAAAACGGGCAGCTTTTGTCTGACACCGTCAATGACCCCGCGACCGATCTGGCTGATCGGCAGCTCGAATATCGGCTTCGTCTGGAAGACATCTACCGTACGCGTGTCGAAAGCTTGCTGACACCAATTGTGGGGCCGGGGAATGTTTCCGCACAGGTTTCGCTTGATATCGACTTTACCCGCACCGAGCGGACTGAAGATATGGTGATCCCTGATCAATCGGCCCTTTTGAGTGAGCAGGTAGCGATGGAAGCGGAGGTCGCAGAAGCGTCGCAGGGTATTCCGGGCACTGTTGGAAATACTCCTCCGCCACGACCGGAACTGGAACAGCCTGCGGGCGCAGCTGACGGGCCGGCGCCTGCCGAGGCGGACGCAAACGCCGAAGCCGGCGCGAACACCGTCGCAGAAATATACGCACCAGTCGACAGGAACACTGGGCCGGGGCAGCCGCGCCTGCGATCATCAGACAGCACCTTGCGCAATTACGAGGTGAGCCGGACCGTGATGTCGGAAAACAGCCCGATGACACGTATAAACGGTGTTCATGTTGCCGTATTGCTGCGCGAAACACTGCCTGTGGCAGCAACGGAAGATGGCGACGCCGTGGCGGCACCCGCCATCGGACTTGACCCAAGCAGGCTCGACGAAGTGAAATCCCTCGTGTCCCGCACAGTCGGGATCGACGAAAGCAGAGGTGACACGCTGATCGTGTCAAGTCTGCCTTTCATTTCACCCGAGGCGGTGTTCTCGTCTCTGAGCGGCAGCACCGAATTGGTATGGTACGAAGACCCATGGATCCGCGAAATGATGCGAAATGCCTTGATGGTCATCGTCTTGGCTGTGGTGACGTTGGGGTTGATAAAGCCTTTGCTGACCCAGTTTCTTGCTTCGACCGGTGAATCCGGCGGTTATGGCAATGTGATCACCACTGAAGACGGCGAAATCATCGACATGGACGTGATCGAGATGGAAGAAGGACAGACGCTTGAAGAGATCAAGGCCAAGCTGAAACCCAAGAAGAGCACGATTTCGGCTGAGATGCTTGATACTGCGAACAGCTATGACGACAAAGTTGCTCTGATCCGCATGATTGTGGCTGATGAGGCCGGACGCGTTTCCAACGTGTTCAAGGCCTTGATGGAAGACGACTTGGATCAAGTAGGATAACGCGGAGAACGTATCATGGATGGAGCCAATTCAGTGGAATTGACCGCAGCAGAAATCACAGAGCGGCTGTCCGGAACGCAAAAGTCTGCGATCCTCATGATGCTTTTGGGCGAAGAGGAGGCGGCTGAAATCCTCAAGAACCTTTCGCCGAAAGAAGTCCAGCACCTTGGTGGCGCGATGTATTCTGTGCGCAATACCGACCAAGAAACTGTCAATGCCGTGCTTGACGAATTTCTGGCCATTATCAAAAAGCAGACAAGCCTTGGATTGGGTGCAGGCAACTACATCCGCAACGTGCTCAACCGTGCTTTGGGTGCAGACAAGGCGCAATCTGTCCTGAGCCGCATTACACCTGCAAGCAGCGAACGACCGATCGAAATCCTTGACTGGATGGATGGCCGGTCGATTGCGGAATTGTTGCAAGATGAACATCCGCAGATCATCGCACTGATTATTTCTTATCTTGACTACGGCCAGGCGTCAGATGTGCTGAACCTGCTGCCAGAGGATCTTCAGCCCGAAATCGTCCAGCGTATTGCCACGCTTGAAACGGTTGATCCAGAAGCCCTGCGCGAACTGGAGCTGGTGATGCAAATGAAGTTCAAGGCCAACACGAGCCTTCGGTCCACCAAAGTCGGCGGCGTGAAAGCGGCAGCCAAGATCATGAACTTCACCAAAGCGAATATGGAGAAGCGCATCCTTGGTGCCATCCGGCGCAATGACAAGGATCTCATGCAGGCCATTCAGGACAATATGTTCACCTTCGATAACCTTGGCATGTCCGATGATCGTTCTTTGCAGACCTTGCTGCGGAATGTTGAACCCGAAGATTTGATAATGGCCCTCAAAGGTGCCACCGTGGAATTGCAGGAGAAACTGTTTGGCTGCATGTCAACGCGCGCTGCTGCCAATATCAAAGATGAAATGGAAGTACTTGGCCCCGTGCGCTTGACCGAGGTGCAAACCGCACAGAAGCAGATCATCGAGGTGGCACGCAAAATGGCCGATGAAGGCACCATCGTTCTGGCTGGTCGTGGTGGGGATGAAATGGTCTGATGAAGGACCGGTTTATACCCATGAAAGCGACCGATCCAGCACGCGATCCAGAGCAGCTGAACCTTGCGGAGCTTTTGTCAAAGCACAAGGATCCTGCTTTTGCTTTGGTAGCTAGCGCCTCGCGGCAGTCCGATCAGACGTTCAGGCCGCTTTCTTGGGCACAGATTGCGATCAAGATCCCGATGGAAACGGCGTTAACTGACGAAGACAGCCTAGCGCCGATCGCAGCGTCTGCCTTGGGTGACGACGACATGCCTGAAGAACCGCTGTTGTCTGCTGATGATCTGCCTGTCGAGGCACCGCCAGCGCAGGCCGAAGCGCTTGCGCATCCGGTCGAACAGGCGCCAGAGCCTCGCCACCCGGCAGCGCCTCCTGTGGATGAAAAGATGCTTCAGCGTATTCGTGACGATGCCTATGCCGAGGGCCTGTCCACCGGCAAAGCCATCACACAAAGCGAACGCGAGGCCGAGTTGGCGGCCCAATTCACCCAGTTGCAGGAATTGACGGTGTCTTTGGGGTCCGAGCAGGTTTTTGATATGGATGTCGTGGCGCGCAGTATCGAGGACGCTGTTTTGACTTTGGCATCCGAACGGATTGGTGTAGCGCTGACGGATATGCCAGAGCCGCTCTTGGTGCGGTTGGATACGCTATTGGACAATCTTGCGCATCTTTTGGGCACGCGCGAGGTGTTTGTCTGTCCAGACGATGTCCCGCTTTTGCAGAAATGTCTTGATACACACCCAAATCCGCCACTGATTTATTTGCGCGGTGACCCGACACTGCAGCGCGGCGATGCAAGGCTGCGTGTGGGCGGTGCCGAAGTGTCGGATCTGTTGCGCGACCGCGCGACATCGCTGTTGCGCAAACACGGGGCAGAGCTGGTGTAATGCTGAACTTTACGGACCAGATCACAGGGCCTTTACGACAGGATCGCAGGACAGCGGCGCAGGGGCCTATGCTGAGCGGACGGGTGTCCCGTTACGACGGGTTGCTGCTGGAATGTGATGGCTTTCCTGTCTGTGTCGGCTCGGTTTGTTCTGTGCAGACAACGGACGGCCAGGCGGTACTGGGCGAGGTGATCGGATTTAATGAAGGGCGCAACAAGCTGGTTCTGTACCAGTCCGGTGCTGCCGTCCAAGCGGGCGCGCGCGTTGCGTTGATTGACGAAGGCACGATGGTCGATGTGGGCGACAGCTATCTTGGGCGCACCGTGGACGGGCTTGGCTGGCCTTTGGATGATGCGCCTGCCCCACAGGTTTCGGCACAAGCCCCGTTGAACGGCACACTGGTCAATCCGCTGGCGCGGCGACAGATCCCTGGCCCGCTTGACGTTGGTGTGCGCGCTGTGAACGGTCTTTTGACAATTGGATGCGGGCAGCGCATCGGCATCATTGCAGGGTCTGGCGTGGGCAAATCGGTGCTGTTGGGGATGATGGCGCGGTATACATCCGCCGATGTGGTGGTGATCGGCCTGATTGGCGAACGCGCGCGCGAAGTCGGTGAAATGGTGCGCGCTATCATGCAGCCCGCCACTCGCGGGAAGGTCAGCATCATTGCCGTGCCTGCCGACCGGTCTCCGCTGTTGCGGATCAGGGGCGCGCGGCGTGCAACCGCCTTGGCTGAGCATTTCAGGGACCAAGGAAAGAATGTCCTGCTGATCATGGATTCGCTGACCCGTGTCGCCCATGCGCAGCGCGAAATCGGTCTTGCGCTGGGCGAGGCGCCGACATCGAAAGGCTATCCTGCCTCTGTCATCTCGATGATCCCGAACCTGATTGAACGCGCCGGTATGGGCGTTGGCCCGAATGCGGGGTCCATCACTGGCATTTACACCGTCTTGGCTGATGGTGACGACAGCAATGACCCTGTGGTCGATACAGCCCGCGCCATCCTTGACGGTCATATTGTTCTCAGCCGGTCGATCGCGCAGATGGGCGTTTACCCGGCCATCGACATCCCCGCCTCGATCAGCCGGGTGATGAATGACATCGTCCCGCTATCGCAACAAAAAGCGGCGCGCAAATTCAAGCGACTGGTGTCTTTGTACAATGAAAACCGGGATCTGATGCTGATGGGCGGCTATGTATCAGGGCAGGACGCGGATCTGGATCAAGCGGTGGCTCTTTGGCCGAAGCTTGTTGATTACATCAGTCAGAGCCCGGACGACCAGGCCGAGTTGAGCACAAGCTCTAGCCAGCTGATCTCGATCGTTGGGCAATAGGTATGGTTGAACGTAAGGCGAAGATGCTTCGTAATATCGCGCTCAAAGAACATGCCCGCATGCCTGTTCTGATCAAACGACAGCATGTCCTAAAAGATGAAATCAGCCAACTTGCTGATCTTGTTGCGCGTATAGCGGATCTGCAGACGCAAGGCCGGCGGCACGGCGACCTTGATCCGCGTCAGTTACAAAGTGATCATTGGTACGAACTGCAACTGGTTGATGAAAGAGAGCTTTTGCAGAACAAGCTGGAGTTTCTGCAAATCGAACTGCGTGATCTGACCATCGCAATCAATCGGATGAGTCATAAGAAGCGGGTCGTGTCCAACAAGGCAGATGAGGTAGAGCGGCAGGTCAGCGAAGATCGCGAAGCGCAACAGGATGCCGCCCACGATTTTGCCCGCACGACAAGACAGGTCTAAAAGCGAAATCATCGTTTTGCGTCAAGCTTTAACCTGCTTGGCATCGCGCTTGCAAAGAGGGTCTGCAGGTTCTGGGATGGGTTGGTCAGATGATAGCTTCGTTGATCACCAACGACATTGGTGTTGCTGGTGCAACAGATTGGTTGGCTAAGACAGGTCTTGAGTCAAACAAGACTGGCGTGAGCACGGTTGAGCCTTCGTTCGTGCAAATCATGACGAGCTTGGAAAATGGCACGGCGCCCATTCCTCTCCAAATGGATATGGCCAGCCAATGGCTGGAACAGCAATCAACGCCTCAGGACATTGGTTCGCTGGATCTGGCCGTTACTGATGAAGATGGTGCACAGTTTCTGTTGGCGATGGTGGCCTCTGTTCGGTCCGGCAAGGCGGAGTTTGGTCCTCCGATTGCCGAGGCAGCAGCCGGAATAACCACCGTATTAGCGACAAGTGACGATGTAGTTGTTGATGAACTGCCTGTTACGCTGGCTTTAGATCTGGATGCAGCAGTGGCCCTTGTGGCCCCGCCCAGTGATATGTGGGGCGTCGCGCAGATCGCCCAAGTGCAGGTGGAACCCGTTGATCCTAAGCGCATAAATGATCAAGAGATTGCATTTATGCCTGTCGTCATGGTTGGGCCATTCGTAGACTCGCAGCAACTTGCCCTACCGCTGGGCGCGATTGGTTTGCCGATCAATGCCTTGGCTGCCGTGTTGCCAGATAGCGATGTAACATTGGTGGCGACCGCCGATAGCGGCCTTGGTGCCAACGTCGTGCCTGTTATGAGTGGCAAGCGCTTGGCTCTTGATGGGCCTGTCGATGAAACATTGGTGGCGACCGTCGATGGCGGCCTTGGTGCCAACGTCGTGCCTGTTATGAGTGGCAAGCGCTTGGCTCTTGATGGGCCTGTCGATGTGCCATTCGCCAAAATGACAGACGGGCCGATCTCTGAAATCGTCAAAATAATGACACCTGATGCCGAGGAGCTGACAGGTGAACGGATGCCGCATGATGTAACATATCAGATTGTCGGCGTGGGTTCGGGCATGGGGCAGGATCCGCTGTCATATCCTGGTTTGACCTCTGACGATGGCAAAAGTGTTGCGCAGCCGGGTCCTTTGGTGTCGCAAGGCGATGTACTGAACCCGGTGGTGAAAGTGGGTTCAGGACCCGCTGGCGTTGCCGCCGTGTTGACAGCTGTCGTGACTGATGCTGATCCGCAGGCCATGCCCTCACCCTCCCCGCAACCTCATCTGCACCTGCACAGGCGCAGGCTCTGGCCCCGGAACAGTTTTCTGGCGCAGCTCGTGTACAAGCAGCCGACACCGCAGCGCCGATCACAGCATCCAAGCCGTCTGTGGACTCCAACAGCGTGCCGTTGCAAACCGCCCTCGCGGGGGAAGCCGCTGGCGATCTGCATGAAAACGCGATCCCGCAGCAGCTGGCCGCGCGGGCAGTGCCAGCGACCCCTGCAAATGGCGCTGCATCCATGAATGCAGCCGGCAAGAATGAGGGCCCTGACGTTGCGCAGAAAGACAGGGCGCCTCTGATCGCGCCTCATCAAGTGACTTCAGCTATGCCAGCGACCCCTGCAAATGGCGCTGCATCCATGAAGACAGCCGGCAAGAATGACGGCCCTGGCGTTGCACAGAAAGACAGGGCGCTTCTGATCGCGCCTCATCAAGTGACTTCAGCTATTCAAATGTCAAAGACAGCTCAACTGGCGGTCGGCGCATCAACAAATGCCGTCCAGCAAGTCACAATGCCGCGTCAGCCATTGCCGCCGACGCTTGGCCCAGACTCGTTGCTCGCGACCGCGACTCCGATTGATTTCGTCAGCGGTGGGTCCGGTTCTGCGTCGCAAGGTGGAAGCGGGCAGACCGGTTCTGGCGTTGCAGGGCAGGGCGCCGCTTCGCTGCAAGGTCAGCTGGAGGCGGCTTTAGATGTACGCCAGCAAGGCTGGACCAAAACGCTGGTCAATCGCGCGATCAATGCCGCACAGGCGGGTGGATCGCTGACCATCAAGATTCTTCCGGCGCATCTGGGACAAATTACGCTCAAACTGAGCGAGGGTAAACGTGGTACCGATCTGCGCATCATTGCAGATGTACCTGCAACGGCCTCGATGCTAAGAGATGTGCAGGACCAATTGTCGTCTGCCTTTGAAAGTGCTGGCCTGACTTTGGGCGCATATTCCGCAAGTACCGGAAATAATGGCGGAGAAAGGTCGCAGAAAGACGGCGACACTGATGAGGTGAAGCCGTCGGAATTGGCGAATGTTACAGCGCAAAGCGCTGATGACGTGGCGGGAGCAGATAATCTGTCTCGCATCAACATCTTATTATAACTGATCGGACGGAGACGCACAGATGCCTGAAGAAGAAGAGCCAAAGAAGAAAAAATCTGGCGTTGGTAAGATACTAATTTTTGCTGTGATTGGCTTGGTGATGATGGGTGCCGGTCTGGGTGTGGGCTATTTCATGTTCGGCACAGCAACAAACTCGCCTGAACAAATTGCAGCACAGATTATCGAAAAGAACAAGGGGCCTATTCCTGAAGTCGCCGAGGAGGAGACCGAGGAGACAGCCGATGGTGGCCAGCCGGCGAAAGTTGCGAAAGACAGCCTCAAGAATGAAGTATTCGAAACGCTCTACTATGAACTGCCTGGGAACCTGACGACAAACTTGAAAGATTCGCGCCGGTTCTTGCAAATTGGTGTAGGGCTATCGACGCAATATGACGAAGCTATTCTTGAGAATGTTGAATCGAACCTGCCCGCGATCAGAGCTGCTATTCTTGCAACGCTCAGCGATTATAGCGAGGAGGATGTTGTCGGGCGTGAAGCCCGTACTGCATTGTCGGAAGACCTGAAAGCGACCATCAACGCGACTCTGGAAGAGCTAGAGGGTTTCGGTGGTGTAGAAGGCGTTTTGCTGACATCTTTCGTGATGCAATAGGCGCGGAAACATAAATGTCCTCCAAGAAACTCACACAGGATGAGGTGGATGCGCTCATAAGCAGCGTCGACACCAGTGCCAAGGCGAAAGCCGATGTTTCAGGCTCGAAGGGTATTCGTGATTTCGTATTTGGGTCAGATGATTTGTCCCTGCTCGGGGACTACTATGCTCTGCGCGTTATCAATGAACGCTTTGCGCGATTGGCGCGCACCGTATTTCAACCGATGTTGCGCGTGCAGCCACGGATCACGGCGCTCATGCCAGAGGTTAAGACTTTCGATCAGTATAGTGAGAACGCTCCAGTGCTGATGAGCCTGACAACGTCACGCATCGACGAACTGCGCGGTAGCAAGATGATGGTGATCCAGCCTGCTTTTATTTCTGCATTGACCAATGCCTATTATGGCGGAGATCTTGGCCTGAGATATCAGTCAAGGGCAGAATTCACTGCTACTGAAATGCGTGTCATCGAGATCATCACTGAGGGGCTGAACAGGACTCTGCTTGCCGCCTGGCAAGACTTGATGCAGTTAACCTTCAGCGATGAATCGCGTGAGGAGAATCTACAATTCGCGTCCTTTGTCGAGGGAAGCGAAACCGTGATTATTTGTAGTTTCTTGGTGCAATTGCCGAAGGCGGATGACGCACGGATTGATATACTTTATCCGCTGCAGACGCTGAAACCGATTGCAGCGCAACTCCGCTCGCGGATGCAATCCGAAGTGATTGACGACGACATGACATGGCGCGAACGTCTCGAACGTGCCGTCTCGGAAGTGCGCCTTCCGATCAATGTGCAACTGAGCAAGCCACGTGTCTCGTTGCGGCAATTGATCAGTATCACAAAGGGCGATGTCTATCCGATCCAACTACGAGAAGGGTTGAGCGTCATGGTTCAGGGTCAGAAAATGTTCATTGCCGACATCGGTGAAGTTGCCGGGACAAGCGCAATTACGATCACACAAAAGCTGGACTAAGCGCGGCGTAACAAGATGAAAGAATAGAAGATGGAAAATCAGGACAAAGATCCCAAAGGCCCCGAGACCGACAAATTACGCGCGCTTGAGAATATTGAAGTCGAAATGTCGGTCGAAGTTGGGCGTACCGAGATTTCGATCAGTGAGTTGCTACGCCTCAACGAAGGTTCTGTTGTGGAATTAGACCGTTTGGCTGGTGAACCGCTCGATATTCTTGTGAACGGTACATTGATCGCAAAGGGCGAAATCGTGATGGTCGGAGAGCGTTTCGGCATCCGGTTCTCGGATATCGTTGACCCAGAGAACCGCGTTGGAAGTATCTAATCTGTCTATCTGCCTGGAGCAAATGTCATGGACAACGCAATATTCGATCCTTCAAGCATAGTGATTATTGTTGTGTTTCTGGCTGTCTTGCTGATTGCACGCCAGATCATCGTGTCCAAGGCTGGCGACTTGCGTCAACGGATCTTGCCCGCAGATTCCTCTATTAAGTTGCGTGAAACACAGCGGATTGATCGCACGACGCAATTGTCTCTATTCCAACTCGATGGGCAATCTGTCGCCATTGTCCATGGTCCGGGAAAGGCAGCCACCATGGTGTTGCTGCAACCTAATGGTCCCTCAGATGAATAGGGTGCCAAAAATACCTATGACCTCGGTCATCATGCGCTTTTTCGGAATTATCATCCTTTGTTGCATCCCCTTGGGAAGTGCTTTTGCACAGGTTGGTGGTGGTCTTCCCGCTTTGAATGTCTTGGTTGGCAACGACGGTGAGACAACCTATTCACTGTCGTTGCAAATCCTCGCGCTAATGACAGTGTTGACGATCCTGCCATCCTTTTTGCTTGGTATAACTGCATTTACGCGGATCATCATCATTCTGTCGATTCTGCGCCAAGCAATGGGCACCCAGCAGACTCCCCCTAACCAGGTCCTGATCTCGATTGCATTGTTCCTGACATTTTATGTAATGGCACCAACATTCGAAGAAATATACACCACAACGATTTCCCCATATTTGGCTGGCGAGCTATCAGCAGTTGCTGCAATCGAGGGCTCGGCAAATATCATGCGAGGCTTTCTGATACTCAATACAAGAGAGGCAGAACTGGCCATGTTCGCCGAAATGGCAGGGGATGCGCCCTATGCGTCGAACGAAGATGTGCCCTATGCCGTTCTTTTACCGGCGTTTATCACTTCTGAACTCAAGACAGCTTTCCAGATTGGCTTTCTGCTTTTTCTTCCCTTCCTTGTGATCGACCTCGTCATCGCGTCGATCCTCATGTCGTTGGGGATGATGATGCTCAGCCCGATGTTGGTCGCGCTTCCATTCAAATTGTTGCTCTTCGTATTGGTTGATGGCTGGGCTATGACAATCGGTTCGATAGCATCAACATATGTGAATTAAGGGATGGAATTTGATAGCAACATCGAAAGCTTGAGGGCGGCCTTCTGGCAGATCATTATAGCGTCTGGACCAATTCTTGGCGTTGCTCTGGCTGTCGGGCTTGTCATCGGAATTCTCCAAGCGGCTACCAGTATCAATGAAATGACGCTCAGCTTTGTGCCGAAACTTGTCATTGTGCTTGCGGCTATGGCGGCTTTGTCATCATTTATGATGCAAGAAATGACGGATTACTTTGCGTCTATTTTTGAACAGATCCGCCTGCTGAAATGATTGCGCAGGTTCCGACTCTTGACGATGTTCTGGGTCTGGGTGGGCTTGAGCTCCAGTTCTTGATCGATTTTATGCTGGTGTTCTTTCTGCATACGCTGCGCCTTAGCGCTTTTTTCCTGTCAGCGCCGTTTTTCGGCGCCGCGGCGATCCCTGTCCAAGTCCGGGTAATTGTCAGTGTTGCGATCGCTTTTGGATTCTATGGATTGATCGAAGTTCCAGATCCCCAGAATCTGCCGTTTCTGAGCCTGATCGAAGTTGCCTTGATCGAGGTTGTGATTGGACTGTCGATAGGGTTGGCGTTCACAATTGCATTTTCTGCCGTCGCCTTGACTGGCGAGAAAATTGCGGCGTCTGCTGGACTTGGGTTTGCCGCGCAGATGGATCCCAACTCTGGCGGTCAGACGCCCGTGATCAGCCAATTTCTTAATCTTTTTGCTATTGCCGCTTTTCTTTCGTTGAATGGGCATCTGCATATGATTGGATTGATCAGGATGAGTTATGAAGTGCTCCCGCTTGGCCAGCCATTTAAATTTAGCGCCTTTATCACGGGTGGATTGGCAGCGGCCGGGCATATGTTTACGATTGCGTCTCAACTGATGCTTCCTGTCGTGTCGATTTTGCTTTTAGCAAATATCACTGTGGGTGTTGTGACCCGTTCAGCCCCGCAGTTGAATTTGTTTTCTTTTGGTTTCCCGCTGACAATCCTGACATGTTTCGTCGCGCTCTATGTATCGACAGCCCCGTTTGCGAGCGGAATAGCAGAGATGATCGAATTTATTCTCGAATTCATAGAGGATACCATTGGGGAGGCAGGCGTTGGCTGATCAGGCAAGCGACGGTCAGGAAAAGACCGAGGAACCAACGCAGAAACGGCTCGAGAAAGCCAAGGAAGATGGGCAGGTTGCTAGCTCGAAAGAACTGTTTGTTCTCAGCACGCTTTTGGTCGGCTTCTTGCTGTATTTTGGATTGTTGCCATTCTTGTCAGGGCTTCTGTTGGAATGGTCAGCACTGCTGCGGTTCTCTGGTGAAGGTGGCCTGCACGACGAAATTATCCGCAACAGCAGTGCTTCATTTGCCTTCATATTCTGGAAATCAATCATTTTTGCATTGCCATTGCTGGTCATTATCGTGCTGACGCAAATGGCGATGTCTGGCAGCATTAACTGGTCGGCTTCGGCGCTGGCCTTCAAGGGCAGTCGTATAAACCCCGTCAACGGGCTGAAAAGGATGTTTTCCGTCAAAGCCTTGGTTGAAATGCTGAAAGCCGTCGCGAAAGTCGCGTCTCTTATCGGTGCTGCAATCTTTGTTTTCAGCAGCGAAGTCGATAAACTGCTGACGTCTCAGGCGACGCATCTTTTCGGCGGTCTCTCTCGTTTGGGCGATGTATTTGTCTTTTTAATAATTGTCTTTCTTCTTGTGCTGGCCGTCATCGCGATGTTCGACGTTGTTTATCAACAGTATGATCACAACAAGAAACTGAAGATGACGCTTCAGGAACTAAAGGATGAAAGCAAGCAGACAGAAGGTTCGCCTGAAGTCAAAGCGAAGATCCGCCGTCTTCAGATGACAGCGGGTTCGCGCGCGAAACAGCGCCGCGAAGCTATGGAGCAGGTGCCAAGCGCAACCGCGATTATCACCAATCCCATCCACTTTGCCGTCGCTCTGAAATATGAAATCGGGACAAGAGGCGCGCCAACAATACTGGCAATGGGACGTGGCCATCAAGCGCAGGAGATTATCCGGATTGGAAAGGAAGCTGGTGTGACCGTCTTCTCGAACGAATTGCTCGCCCGTGCCTTGTTCTTTGCCGGCAGGATTGGAGACGAGATTCCGCCCCCACTTTATACGGCCGTTGCGGCCGTGCTCGCCTTTATTTATCAGCTCAATAAGGGCGAGCAAGTCGATGAACCAGATGTCGACCTACCCGATGACATGCTCTTTGACGCCAATGGAAAGTCGCTATCATGACGCAAATAAAACGTCGAAAGCATGAGACGCGCGGTGAGATGATCAGCACTTTCGCGCTCGCGATTTCGGGGATGTTTTTTGTTGGCGAGGCGCGGCTCTACCAAGACGAAGGCGCGACAGGTCATGCACTTATTCTCGGTTTGTGTGGTATCTTGTCACTTGCGGGTGCGCTGCGATTTCACCTGCATAATCTGTGGCGCTGGTTTGGACAGTTTCGAAAATGATAGCAGAGAAAAAGGCGCCTCGCATGATCTGTGGTGATTGCAAGCATCTAGGCGTTACGTATCAGCGGCATAATCCGTGGAAATGTGACCGCTTTGGTTTCAAGTCCAGAGAATTGCCTGCACGCGTTGTGCTTCAAACAACTGGCACAGAATGTGCATTCTACACACCTAAAGCACCCATTGTGCGCAAGTCCAATTAGCAGGATACCGAAGTATGGCCGCTCGTTCACCAAAGTTTGCAGATAGCCCGGATCTGGATCAAAGCATTCAGATCGCTCTTGATGCTGCTGAAGCCTCGATGGATGTAACTGCCGAATTCGAACGCATTTCGGCTCAGTTCGAGCAGACTGTGAGTGCGGCCCAGCGTCTGGAGAAAACGTCCCGCATTGCGCTGATGGTTGGTGGCAGTGTGGCGGTGTTCGCAGTACTTCTTATGGGCATGATCTGGCAAAGATCGTCTTCTGGTTTGGAAAGACTGAGTGCAACGAATACAGAATTGCTGACCATCCTGGCAGAGAATGTTTCTACGATGGATGAGAAATTAGCTCCTATTGTCGCAATAGATTCGCAAATGGCGCAGCTGCGTGGCGAGCTTACATCGTTGAACGAAAGTGTGTCGGCCGTAGCGCAGGCCTTGGACGACACATCTGCATTTAAGGCGGATCTGACGGCCATGACGGAGATGCTCTCGGCGCTCGATACGTTGGAGAATGCGCAAATGCGGTCCGATGCGGTACAGCAGGAAATTGGTGACCGGATCGCAACCCTGAATGGAGAGTTGGCTATGAATGTGTCCACCGTCATGCGAGATACATTTGCGGCACAATCAGATGCTTTCGCGGAAATGATCACCAGCATGTCGCAGGCTGCTGATGCAACTGGCAACAGTGCGAACACCGAAGAATTTGCCAAAATCAAAGAACAGATGGAAACGCGTCTGCAAGAGATCGCGCAGCGGGTCAACAGACTACAGGCGGGATCCTCTGCGGCCACTGGCACGCAGTCTCCATCCAGACAAGACCCTGATATCATAAAGTTTCCGTGATGGTTAAGGGTAACGTGCCGGACGAGACTGTTGTAGAAGTAACCCCGCCCGGTCCCCTCAAGCTCGTCAAGATAAAAGGGACCGCCTTGCAGCGGGAGTTTTTTCTTCAGGCGGACGATGTGATTGTTGCTGTGAATGGGAAACATTGGTCCCAAATCGGGTCTATCGAAAATACGGTCAGGACTGCGCTAGATATGACAGGACGGCCGATCCTCGCGACTGTGGTCCGAGACAAGAACATGTTTTCTGTTTTTTTGTCCAAACCTTTTCCGAAAGGTTCACCTGTGCTGGCTGGTGATGAAGCGCAGGAATTCAATGAATTCAAGCCTTCAATGGCAATCGAGCATATTAGAACACTCAGCAATTATTCAATTCTGGCAGACGGGCAAAATGAAGCTGATGTTCTTGAAATGCGGAAATCGCTTCTTGCAATGATATTTCCGCCTTTATGGCTCATTGGTCGCCGGCTGTGGGAGCCATTGGCGGCTTTCACCTGTGCGATTATGACAGCGTTTGTTATCCATCAGTCACTGGGACTGCTGATCTATTTTTTCATGTGTGTCTACGTTGGAATACGCCAGGTCCCGCTTGGGCTTTTGTCCATGCAACGGGAAGGCATGAGGCGGCGTATGGTCGTTGCTGCCCGTGACGAACAGGAGGCGCAGTTGATCGCCTTGCGTTTCAACGAGAAATTAAAGTTCAAATTCACAAGCAAAGAGAAAGTGAATGGTCTGGCGATCGATGTGGAGATTGTGTGAATGACGAACGCACCCATGGATTCTTCGGATAATGCAGACCAGTCTCGGGTGGCGCCAAAGGTGCGTCCCCGGTCAGCAAGGAAAAGTTGCCAGCGCTGTATGGTCATCCGTTTGTTTCTTATTGCTGCTGCATGTATAGCAATTCTGCAGATTATCGCGCCCAGTACGTTTGCGATTCTGCAGGGGTTAGGCCCGCTTACCCTGTCAATCATGTTTGTCGGGGGTTTCGGTGTCATTTCCGTCATAAAAAGCGTTACGGAACATTTAACCACTCGGGCCGACGATTCTGAAAGCCAATCGTAGAATACGAGATCAGATTTCTGCCTGCTCTTTCGGGTTGTACAAATACCTTTAGAATATCTTTCGAGGTTTTGAAAACACTATTTGCTCAGGGCCGACCACTGCGCGCAACAGCCATTCGTTGTGTTAAATAAGCAAATTCCGCGCCAACTGAATAGAAGTGACCTAAAGAGGTTGATTCGTTCTGAAAGATAGCGTCCGGCCTTAACCGTTTTTCGTTAATAAAGTATTAACGAAACGAGAGGATTATCCTCATGCTACACATGACTCCTAATGCGCATCTTGCGCAAAAGCAGTCTCTGGTTTTTACGCCGCAGCTTCAGCAAGCGATCAAACTGCTGCTTTTCAATAATTTGGAGCTGTCGAACTACGTAGAGAAGATTGCAGAAGAGAACCCCTTTGTAGAGGTCGAGCTGCCAGAAATGCGCTTTTCAGCGCCGCGCATTATGGCTTCGTCGCAAAGGGACGCCTCTTTTGATCCGATCAGCCTGTTGGCCGATAGGTCTGATCAAGGCTTTGCGGCGCAACTTTTTGCGCAGGTCGATGATATCCTGACGGAACAATCGGAACGCGCCATCGGCTATGCGATCGCTAGCCATGTGGACCCTTCCGGCTGGTTGGCGATCCAAACACCTTTGCTTGCCGACAATCTTGGCGTGGACGACGCGTGTATTTGCACTGTTCTACGCAAGCTTCAATCGGCAGAGCCAGCTGGTTTGTTTGCGAGGAACTTGGCAGAATGTCTGGCCTTGCAGATCGCAGCGGACGACCCCGATCGTCTGGCTTTGTTGATTGTCATGCAAAATCTTGTGCTGGTCGAACGCGGTGCGATACCTGAATTGCGCCGTAAGATCGGATGCTCGGCTGAAGACGTAAAGCGGCTTTTGCGCCGCTTGCGAGAGTTTAATCCAAAACCAGGCCTTGCGCTGTCGGATGATGTGATGATGTCGGCACGTGCCCCGGACATTCTTGCCGCGCGCGGTCAAGATGGCGAATGGTATGTGGAACTGAACGGTGCGACCTTGCCTATTTTGAAAGTCGACGAGGTGGAAGGCCGGCGCGTTCGCAAGCTTGTCAAGCATGACAGCGATCAGGCTTATGTGCGCGACACTTTAGGGAATGCGCGGTGGTTAAAGCGGGCGATTGCGCAAAGAAATGAGACAAGCATCAAGGTTGCGGCAGAGATCGTACGCTTTCAGAAAGCCTTTCTTGAACACGGTATGCAACATATGCGGCCGCTGAAGCTTAAAACCGTCGCAGATGCCGTTGGACTGCACGAAAGCACCATCAGCAGGGTCACATCGTCGTTGATGATGCAGACGCCGCAAGGGTCGTTCCCACTCAAGACGTTTTTTAGCACGGCCATTGAACTTGATGGTACGGATGAGGGCGTATCGGCTCGGATGGTGCGTGAGAAGATCCGTAACCTGATTGGCGCTGAAAACCCTTCAGGGCCGTTGAGCGACGAATTTATCGCACAGAGTTTGCAATGTGAAGGTCTGAGCATTGCGCGGCGGACGATCGCCAAGTACCGCAAGCTCGACAAGATTCCGTCTTCGTCGCAGCGGCGCAGATCCTATCGTCTTCGACCTGCTGTCTGACCAGAAAGATGCGGCTGCCCGTTGCGTCATGGCGAGCAGCCGCCCGCCTTTATGGCGATAAACGCAAATGCGTTATCGACTTGCCGGATGTGCAGGCCTGCTAAGCAGGCGTCCAAAGCTTGGCTTTGTGCTGGGCGCATCATTCTTCTCTTCGGCTGGTGCTTTGCGCATTGATACACCGGCAAGGTCGAAACGATAGGCTTGGTGAACAAGCCGGTCCAGAATAGCATCGGCCAGGGTTGGGTCAGCAATAATGTCATACCATTTTTCGATGGGAAGCTGACTGGTGATCACGGTTGACTTACGCTCGTACCGCGCGTCAACGATTTCCATCAGATCGCGTCGTTGTGCGGGTGTCATCAGGTCTGGGCCCCAGTCGTCCAAGATCAGCACGTCTGTACGCTTGATTTTGCCGAAAAGCCGATCGTAGGTGCCGCCCTGTTTCGCACTTGCGAGCTCGGCAAACAGCTGCGGCATGCGGAAATACATGACACTTTTGTCCAGCTTGCACGCCTCATGTCCCAAAGCACATGCCAGAAAAGATTTTCCAACGCCGCAGGGGCCGGACATCAGAACGGTGCGGTGTGTCTCGATCCAGGCAGTGCCACGCAAAACCTCGAAAGCTGCGCGATCAAGGGTTCGTTCAGCCATGTAATCGACTTTGTCCATGGTCGCCTCGGGTTCGCGTAACCTGGCGGCCCGCAAACGACTTTGCAGACGCTTTGCATCACGGATTGATTTTTCCCGCGCCACCATATGGGCAACCCATTGCGTCGGGTCTTGTGGTGAGTTGGCGGTCTGTGCTGCCAATTCGGCAAAAACATCTGCCATGCCGTCAAGTTTCAGCGCGCGTAGCGCCTCATAAGTAGCGTTTGTCGACATCTGGATATCCTTTTAGTGAAAGTGTTTGGCGCCGCGTATATTGCTATGAGCGATGATATTTTCGTTCTCTGCTTCGTCGGTAGTTGCCGCGTCTTGGTCCAAAATTGCGACGATCGACAAAAGCGTGCAGTCCCCCATTTCAAGCGTGATCCTGCAGGCGCGCTCCAGCATCTCTACACCACAGGCCGTCGAGAGAGCGAGCATATCCTGTGACACATACCCAGAGTCGATATCCGCCGGCACAGCGTCCAATATGACCGTCAGTGCCGCGTCGATATGCGGGCCTAGCGCGCGCACCTTTTCTACATCCGATTCCTCGGATGCGGTTTGTGTGATGGCCGCTGTCGGCTGTTCAACGTCAAGCGGCAGTGGCGCGGGCAGCATGGTTTGCAAAACCGGATGTGGTGCAAGCGAAGGCGCTGGTTCACTCAGCTTGGCCGATAGTCTCCGAATCCGGTCCCGGATATCCTGCCGGTGCTGTCGCCGCAGTTCTGCGAATATGTCGCCGCCTTCTGCAATTGTCTTTCTGTTTTCTTGTGCCGCTTCGCGTGCCTCAGCCAGTGACAGCGTCAGAAAAGACCCCAGTTCGATCTCGCGCCGTTTCCCGTCGATCATGATCCGCTGCAGCCAGACTCTGTCCCCGTTGGCGCGAGACTTCAGAAATACACCAGCGGTCCAGCCTTGCTGGTCCGACTTTCGTTTCGTGAATCGCGCATGCTGCGCAGATGGGACGCCACCAAGCCCGGCAAGTTTCAGCTTGTTCAACATGACGCTTTGTCTACCCTCGATAAATTGCGCTGTATCGCTTTGCCTCATAGCACTATTGTTCAAATTCGATTTCAAGTTCTATTCTGCGATTACGTTCGCGGCCTTCGGCTGTAGCATTATCTGCGACAGGCTTCGTTTCGCCAAAGCTAATCGCAGACATTTCACGTCCTGGTGCTGGAATACTTGCTTCGATTTCTTGTACGACGCTTGCCGCACGTGCTGCGGCCAGGTCCCAATTATCCCGATACAGGGCGCCAAACGAAATAGGCACATTATCCGTGTGTCCGGACACAATGACCTTGCTCGTGGGGTCCACTGTGACCGCTGCGAGCTCGTCAATAATGCCGCGGGCTAGCGGTGTCAGATCGGCCGACCCCGATGGAAATGCGCCGCCCGCGCCAAGGTTGACAAAAACCTTGCCGTCACGCTGTTCGACTGTCACCAGCCCTTGTTCGATTTCATCCTGCAAATTGGCGCGCAATTGGGCTTCGGCCTCCTGCGCCTTTTCAGTCGCGCGTGCCATCTGGCTAAGCGCTTCGTCCAATGTTGCGCCGCCGGATTCTTGTTGCTGGCGTTGGATTTCTGAAACCATCGAAATCAGATCATTCAGCGTCTCGTCCAGCCCGCCAAATAGAATCTCTTGTTCGGCCTTTCCTGTCGCAAGACCTGCAATCTCTATGGCTTGCCCCACACGTTGGAATTTCTCGATCAGTTCCTGGGGCGAGGCATCCTCGGCATTCATGTCGACGGCAACCTTTCCATCAACGATTTCGGCTTCGATGTTGACCGCTGTGCCGATCTGCTCCAACGCTGCGGCCAGTTTTTCCGCGTCCGACATATTTTCGTTATCGGCGATATTCTGCGCTGTTTCGCCGCCAAGCCCATCGGCATCCGTCTCACCCTCGAGCTGCTTGTCCTCGCCGTCCATATCCCGGTTGTCGGTGGGAATTTTCAATTCCGGTTCCTTGATTTCGGTCGTCTCCTGGGTCATCTCTTGCGTCACAGATGGCGCTGGCGAAGGGCTGAAGTTCATTTCAAGAACGGTCGTTCCCTTAGGTTGCTCAACAACGGGAATCACCTGCTGCACGCCAAAAGAGTCCCTGAGCGACCCGGAAATCTGCTTGAATTTTGGGACGTTCATTTCAGCAAATGACAACAGCAGCACAAAAAATGCCATGAGCAGTGTGGCGAGATCGGCAAAGGTTGCCATCCATGCTGGCGCACCAACCGGAGGGCACTTTGGACATTCCTCGGCCTGCTCTTCTTCAGCTTCGACTGCTTCAGCCATCCGGCAAACTTTCCTGTTGGGGCTTAATTATGCCGCGTCGAGCTTTGCCTGCATCTTCGGGGGAAGGTTCGAGGCCATTTGATCCTGAATATTGCGCGGGGACTCGCCTCTCGCGATATTGCGTAACCCGAGAATGACCATCTCTCGGTAAATGACTTCATAGGCCGTGTAGCCTTCCAATTTCGTCAGAAGCGGACCGAACAGCACGTTGGCAACGATTGCCCCGTACATTGTTGTGAGCAATGCGACCGCCATAGCGGGACCAATCGCCTTTGGGTCGGACATGTTGCCGAGCATTAACACTAGACCGATCAACGTTCCGATCATGCCCATCGCGGGGGCTAGATCGACCCAAGCTTTGACGCAAAGTTGATTGGCTTCATGCCGGCTTTTCATGGCTTTGAGTTCGGCTGTCAATTGCTTGACAAGTTTTGTCTCATCCGCGCCATCAACCAAAAGCTGCATCCCTTTTTCAAAAAATTTGTCTGGTACAGGCTGTCCCTCAAGCGCCATCATGCCATCTTTACGCGCGACGCCGGCAAGTTCGACCATACGCTCGACCAGGACATTTTGCTTTTTTACGGGAGGCAGGAATGCCTTGGCCATCGCGCCAAAGCTGCCTAAAAAGGTTGGAAGTGGCGCCGTATACATAACAGCAAAGAATGTTCCACCAATCACGATCAAGATAGAGGGGACATCGACGAACGGGGCAACGCCGCCACCGACGATCATGGCTCCGATGATCATTGCAAAGCAACCAACTAGTCCAAGCAGGGATGCGATATCCATAGTATGTCTCCCAATAAAGCGGTTCGGCACACTTAATGCAAAGAAGATGCCAAGTAGTACTTTGAAAGGAATGAGATGTTGGGTGCCGCAAATATCAAGAACGCTTTTGTGTTTTTCTTTATGAGCGTCGGTATATTGACCGCCGATCCGCTACCCACCCATGCCCAAGAAACAACCTTCGTTGCAAAGGGGCCAATCGTGATTGATGTCCTGGGTGGTCTGGACTGGATGCGTTGCAGCATCGGGCAGGTATGGGAAAATGACACCTGTGTGGGTTCAGCCTTGCTTGTTCCCTTTGCCTCGGTTGCTTCTTTGATAGAGCGCGCCGAACGTAACATAGGCCCCGGTTGGCGTCTGCCTAGCCGCGAAGAATTGGAACGATTGATTGTTATCAATCCAGAACCACCAATGATTGACCAGAATGTTTTTCCAAACACATATCCTGGTCTTTACTGGACCGGTGACACCAATTGGTTGATGTCGAATGCGCCGTGGAGCATCAATTTTTTTACCAGCTATGCCTATGGCCGTGCGGATGAGGGCCGGACCGTTGCCGTGCGGCTTGTCAGGCCGCGCTGATCGCCCCGCCTACATCGCGTCTGAAAAAGAAACTTCCACGTCCAGGATGTCAGCCAATGAAATGATCTCTTTGTGATTGCGTACCTTCCATTCGATTGGCGCGACAAGGTTGCCTTCGACGCGTGATCTGAAAACAAAGGCACGAAAGCTTTTAAACACGGTATCGCTGCTGGTTTGCTGTTTCACGGCGGCCAAGGGATCTAGGAACAGGCCCTTCAATCGCCGAGGCCGGTCAGCCTTGTCGAAATGAACCGAGCGGTAGGCGAAAGAATGACAATGTTCGAGGGCGTTGTCGTCCTCGATTTCGGCCAGGAAAAAAAGCATATTCTCTGCAACGCTGTACAGTTTTTCGGGTGTGCAATCCGCATAGGTCAACAACAGATCTCGCGACATGCGGTTTGCATAAGCTTCTATCGGCAAAGCTCCAAGGACATAGCGTTCAGCTACTTTGGCACACACAACGTTCAAGATCCAATCTGGGGCGTAAGACATTTGAGAACCTTCATTCTGTTCGTCAGGTTACCATAATTTAAAAATGGGTCGCCGCGTCCTTTGTGCGATATCGCGCCTGCTACAATTCTTCTCCCATGATGTAACCGATGGGCCTGTCACCATCTTTTACTATGACCGATCTCCATTGGCTTGCACTAAAAAAGCGGCAAATTGTATCGGTCGTCTCAGTAGCATCCACCTGATTGTTATCCTTCGTCATATTGGACGCAAGGAGCATCAGCCAGCGCTCGACTTCGGTCATCTTCGCAATCCACGTATCGACAGATTTCATAATTCCAACACATGCAATAGAGTTTCTCGCACCAGAGACAACCCGAATATTTCGGGAGCCATGCTCGATCATTCTGGCAAAAGCAGTTCTGCAGTCAGCACCTGCTTTTTCGACGCAGACATCTTCGACCATAGCTGCTAACCTTAATGTCGCTAGTGTTTGGCATAGGCAGCAATCACTGCCTGCGTCCGCCGTTGATTGCGCTGCAAGCCAGCAACCTGTTCTACAAGGTCATTGCGCGCTTGCGTATGCCGCCCGATAATCGCCGACAAGCGTGCGAGATCGTGGCGTATTTGATCGGTATGTACATGCGCCAGCCCTGCAAAGCGTTCGCGCATTTCCATATTGATGCGCTCTGCCGCATCAAAATCTGCGTCTCTCAAAGCGTCCTCCAACGCATCCTGCGCTTTTTCCAAAGCTATAAGATGCGCGTCATGCGGACGCAGATTCACTTGATTTTCTGCCATGCATCAAAGATTTCGGAAATCGAATGATAGGCTCTGTCGATCTGCGCCGTATCGTCATTCCGCATCAGCTTGAGGGTCTGTTGACGGGAATATTCGTACAATTGGAACAGATTTACCGATATGTCGCCGCCGCGTTCGAAATCGAGGCTTGATTGCAAAACATAGATCGACGTCAAGACGCGGGCGATATGGGTCTGGAATATCTCGCTGTCGCGCGCTGGTTCCTGCATCAGGATACCAAGGCTGCGCACAAGATACTCGAGCGTTGCCTTGATCAATTGATGGCTGTCTTCGGGATTGAAGCCCGGGTTTTGTTGTTGACGCTTGTACACGGCGGCCGGGCTTAACATTGACATCGAATAGGACTCCGTCGGCATTATAAGTTCCTTATAGAAACGACTGGCTGCACGACTTGTTTAGTGGCGCGTCGAATATTGCTGGGCATCTTCCACCGAAGTCGCAAGTGTGACTTGCAAGAAGCGTTCCACTGAGTCGCGATCCACCAGCGTCAGTCCCTCGGTGATCTTCCTGGTCTCATTGGCAGCGATCAGCTTTATGTTTGCATCGGCCATTGCCGACAGACCGGCAATATCTATGCCCCCGATATCCATATGTGTCAGAACAGTCGCTGGACAGATCGCCTCGAACATCATGGTATATTGCTTTATTGCTGCAATCGACCAAGTGCTGGGAATGATCAGCAATGGGCTAATGTCACTACCACTGCTTCGTTCGGTGACCCATTCCAATGCTTCCGCAATGGCATCGGGCTCTGTCAGATCACAATCAATGATATCATTGCGCGCGATGTCTTCGTCATCTTCGAAAGACAAAGTGCGAAACTCGGAGTTCAGCAGCGTTGCATATTGTTGCAAACGGCCGCAGCTGACAAAACCTTTCTGCGGCACTTGGACCAGACGGGGCTGGAACGCTGTGGAACGCAAGCGTTCAAAGGCAAGCTGGGCCGCGACGGTTGTCTTTCCCGCACCCGGCGGGCCGAAAAGAAACAGCGCTTTATTTTCGTGAACCACAGAGATTTCGGCATCGTCGGTGATCCGTGCTGCCAGCAGGTGACAAGCATGGTCTTGCTGGGCTTGCAGGGTATGCAGATCCGGTGCAACCGCGCAGGACTGGGCAATATCCTTTGGAAATCCGAAGTCAAAAATTGATACCCGGTGCTGGGCGACTGCGGCTTCGTTCAGGATGGTAGCAGAAGGTTGTTTGGCTGCCGGGACTTGTGCAGCAAGTGCGCTATCCTCGACCCAGTTGTCGGTGCTGTCCGCTTTGTCAGGAGCGAATGGCACGGTCTGTCCTGCACTGCTGTCGCGTGCGGTCGCAGTCTCTCGCGCGATCGGGTCTTGCTGACGACTGACGGGTTCTGCCGCATTTGACACGAGTTCCGGCTTGTCGTCAGGGGTATCTGCAAGACGCTGGCGGAACAATTCTTCGAATTGTGTTGCATCCAATATCGTCTCTGGTTCTTCAGCCGGCCGCGCCACCGGTGCTGCAGTAACGCCCATATCAGCGCCTTTTTCACGGAGAGGCGCAGCATTAATTTCTGCAGCACGTCGCGGGGTTGGGGCCGGATCTGACCCGTTGCGCCGCGCGCGCGCGGTCCGCATCGCCGCCCCGAGATCCATGGCGTCGCTTGGCCAGGATTGCGGCTTGCGATCGTCCCATGGCAGCTGATCGGCCATGTCGGATTCGCGTGTTGCACGGACCTCTGTGACATCTCCCATCTTTCTGACGGATAGGATCATGGCATCGTCACCAAGTTCGCGTACCGCCTTTTCCATCGCGGTATCGGGATCGGATGCTCTGAAGATATATTCAGTCATGACCAGGGCGCCTCATCGGGGATCAAAAAATTGACCATGTTTCATTCTGTGGCCATTTGCTCGTCGCCAGACACCGTCGCCACAACCTCCACCCGTCGCCCGTCAGGCAATTCCGTGAATGAAAGGACGGGAAAGTCAGCGATATGTTGACGCAGAAAGCTGGACAACTTGCGCCGGATTTGCGGAGAAACGACCAAGAATGGTTTCTTGCCGGCTTCAGTCTGTTCCTCGTTGATACGCACCAGCGATTTAACCATCTGTTCTGCAAGTGATCCGTCCAGCAGCAACTGATCGCCCTCTGACCGCTTGGCGGAATTGATCAACAGATGCTCGAATGCGCTGTCCAGTGTGACTACCGGAAGCGGGGTGTTCAGCGGCGTTGTCTGTTGAATAAGCAAGCCAACAAGTTGGGGCCGCAGCGCCTCTGCGGTCTCTGTCACGCTCATGTTCTTGCTTGCCATCTCGGAAATCAATTCCAAGATGCGTCGCAGGTCGCTGATCGGTATCCGTTCACGCAAAATCTGCCGCAGCACCGCCGTCAGATTATGCAATGGCATCAGTTTAGGGACAACGGACTGGACCAATTGCGGCACAACTTTTGACAGATTGTCGAGCAGTTCCTGAACATCATCCTGTCCGATCAGTTCTGACGCATATTTGTACAAGATCTGGCTCAGATGTGTCGCCAGCACCGTTTCAGGCTCGATGATGATATAGCCATTTGCTTCTGCTTCGAATTCGCGGTCCGGCTGAATCCAGGTCGCGTCGATGCGGAAAGATGGCTCTTTGACATCTATACCCTCAATCTTGACGCGCGATGTGCCGCTGGGCAGCGCAAGTTTCTGATCAGGATAGATCTTGTCCTCGGCCACCACTGTTTGACCGATCTTGATCCTGTATTCGTTCGCGGTCAGCCCAAGATCGTCACGGATGCGGACACTGGGCAAGACAAAACCCAAAGCTTGCGACACTTCTTTGCGCACGGTGACAATGCGTCGCGCCAAAGGCCCGCCGTCGTCTTTGTCCACCATCGACAAAAGCGGATAGCTGAGCAGCAGCGTCACCGCAGACAAGTCCGCGACGTCGGTGATGTTCAGGCTATTGGGATTGGTGTCTTCGACAGGTGCTTTCGCGTCATTCTTGTCTTGCGTGGCATCGGTCTGTTCTTGCTTGCGAAAGAAGTATGCAGCGACACCAGCAGCAAGCCCCATGCCGCCAAACAAGATAGTGGGCATACCTGGCACGAGGCCGATCAAAAGAAGCACCCCGGCCACGGGGAACCATGCGCGCGACATGCTGACTTCACCCTTGATATGCTCGGCCATATCTTGGCTCGACGATACACGCGTCACGATGATGGCCGTCGCAATCGACAACAGCAAAGACGGGATTTGCGCGACAAGGCCATCACCGATCGACAGCAGAATATACAGTTCAGAGGCTTCGCCGATCGACAGCCCATGCTGCAGCATCCCGATCGTCAACCCGCCGATGACGTTGATGGCCAGAATCAGAATACCGGCAACGGCGTCGCCTTTGACGAACTTGGATGCACCATCCATTGCGCCATGAAAATCTGCCTCGCGCGATACGTCCTCGCGGCGCACGGTCGCTTCTTCGGCGGTGAGCACTCCCGCATTCAGATCCGCGTCAATGGCCATCTGTTTGCCGGGCATGGCATCAAGGGTAAAGCGGGCAGAAACTTCTGAGACACGGCCTGCACCTTTGGTGATCACGACAAGGTTGATGATCACCAAAATGACAAAGACAAAAATCCCGACGACATAATTGCCCGCAATGACAAAGGCACCGAATGCTTCGATCACGGCACCGGCGGCGCTGGTTCCCAAATGTCCTTCGCTGAGGATGATCCTTGTCGAGGCCACGTTCAGCGCCAGTCGCAACACCGTTGCAACCAGAATGAGGCTGGGAAAAGATGAAAAATCCAGCGGTCGGTAAGTGTGCAAAGCCACCATCAATATCAATAGTGACATGAAGATGTTCAGCGTGAAAAAGATGTCCAGCAAGAAGGCTGGCAGCGGCAATACCATCATCGCCACCAGCATCAAAATGCCAAGCGGCAGCGTGATGCTGGTCAGGCTCCGCCCCAGCAGGTGCCGTGGTATTGCTGTTTCGGACGCGCTCATGTCACCTGCTGCTCCATTTGGCGGCGCATCTCGGACGCCGCCACTTCGCCAAGTGAGAAGCAATTCCTGTGCCAGTAAAAAAATACGCCGTATTTGCGCTGTTCTTGGCACTGGCACGACATATGCAAGACCAGAGGCGAAGCGCGACTTGCGGAGGATATTTTTGTGCGTAACTTTGCCTTAACCGATTTTATCAAGACGTGTGCGGTTTTCACGATTGTTCTGGCGCTTGGCGCCTGCAACATGAATGGTCACGCACCCTACAACGCTGCGGGCATATCACCCGCCGCAAAAGAAATCCTTGAAATCGAGACTGCGCTAAGGGGCACTGATGCCGCTGTCATACAGCAAACTGTCCCACCAATTATTGGGACGGGATATGCTACGATTTCAGCGCAGCCCGCGCATAACATCAATCAAAAGCGTTTGATGGCGATCCGCGTTGCCCGTCTGGACGCTATGCGCGATATCACCGAGCAGGTGCATGGCTTGCGGCTCAGTGCGCAGACAACCGTGGTTGACGCCGTCTTGCAAAACGACACAACACGCGCATCGGTCGATGGTACAATCCGAGGTGCGCGTACGGTGCGTATCAATCCGGTTGGTCGCGACACCTATGAGGTCGTGCTGGAACTGGACCGCGATATGATCGCACGCATCATGATGGCGGTGCGATAAGCAACCGAGAGGTAAGGCCAGGGATGCTAACAGGAATATTTCATCGTCAGATGAGGCTGCTTGCGCCTGTGCTGTTGCTGGTTCTGACCTGTGGGCCGGGTTTTGCGGATATCGTGCGGGTCACAGGCCGGGCCGCCGTGACCAATAATGATACAGACCGTGCGCAGCGTTTTGCTTTGGAAGATGCGCTATACCTTGCCGCGCTAGAGGGGGGGGCTGACGTGTCAGGCTTTTCCATGGCGGATAACGGTGCGCTGACAGGCGAGAGCATTCTGTTGCGGCCCAATTCCCGCATCCTTGATTATACTGTTGTCAGCCAAGGGCCGTCTGGTCATCATTATGAAGTTGTCATTGATGCCTATGTCGGCACTGTGCCTGCGCTTGGTTGCGCTGTGCGGCCGGCGATCAATCTGATATCCGGGAACCCACAGATCCATGTTGGATATACCGCACCTCTGTGGGCGCAAGAGGCTTTGGAGCTGGCGCATGACGCGACTATCATGGGTCTTGGGAGCACGCCTCAGATCCAGATTTCAGCGCGCGACATCTCGCTTGCGACGGTGGGACAGAGCGGGAGCAAAATTCCTGCTGGTTTTGATTACGACACTCTTATGGGCGGCCAGTCCAGGGTAGAGGCATCGCGGTCAAACCTGATACCTGATACCGCGCGGGGCCTGCATCTGTCATGGCACGCAACGGCTCCCGGGCTTCAAGCGACGACACTAACGGTGACCTTGCAGGCGAAGGTGCTTGATCCTGCTGCGCCTGGACGGGCACAGCAGATGACCACCAGCCATGTGGTCGCTGTCTCGGCCAATACGCCTTGGCGCACGGTCAATGTGTTGGCGCGAAAGGATGCGCATGAGGTCGCAAAAAGCCTCGCCGAAAGTGTGTCAGCAGAGCTTGCGACTTGGCTGGGGTCCTATGCCTGCGCGCCATTGCAGGGCTACCTTACGGACGCGGGCACCGGACGTTTTCGAATTGACCTGGGCAGCCGCGATGGCCTGACCCGTCAAAGCCTTGCCTTTGCCGAGGGTCATGGCCAACCTTGGACGGTGTTCCGCATCGTGGACCTTAGCCCAAGCCAAGCTGTCCTGAGCCCGATGAACGCAAAGCGTGCCGGCGCGCAATTGGCCGGCGCCAAAGTGCGCTTTGAAATAGGAGGTTGAACGTCATGCGATTGGGCCAAGTGATCTTACCACTTCTTGCCATGTTCATGCTGCCGCACGTTGCAAAAGCGCAAGAGCCTTGGGTTTTGCTGTGCATGGCGGACTGCTCTGACACAGCTGCGTCAGGCAACCACCATATCATTGCGCCGGGTGAAAATCTGTTGGGGATACTGCGCCAGTATCGCTACGGGTCGACAGGTCTGCAAACGGTGATTGAGAAAGTCGTTCAGGATAACCCGCGCGCTTTTCTGCGGGGCGATCCCGACAGGATGGTGGCGGGTCAAACCTTGATCTTGCCTGAGGCTGATGGCTTCCCAACCGTCCCCGACCATATTTATTTGTTCTAGTATGATACGCTGGCTTTCCATCGTGCTGTTCTGGCCTGTCGCGCTCTTGGCGCAGGATCAGGCGGCAACGCGGATTGTGACGGGGCAAGAAGTCCAGCAGGCAATCATTGAACGGCTGGCCAGCGTTGGCGAGATCGCCGCACCAAATGTCATGCCTGAAAAACAATTCTATGCTTGTGACGCGCCGTTGGAGGTGGAGCAAGCTTTCAGTGGCTGGCGCAGTGTGACTGTCCGCTGCCCGTCGCCAGTGGAATGGAGCATTGCATTGCGTGCGCAGGTCCAAGGCGCGCTTCCTCATGTCCCAAAAGTCGCCGAGGGACAGGTCGCACAAGCAGTCTTTCTGCGCCGACCGCTGCGTAGCGGCGACAGGATACAATTGGACGATCTGGAAATCCGACCAATCGATCCATTGTCAGTCAATAATGTCTATATTGTGATCGAGGATGTTGTCGGCAGGGTTTTGTCGCAATCTTTGACGCCCCGCGTGCCGGTCAGTCCGCGCCATCTGCAGCGCGATTGGGCTATAAATGCCGATGATATTGTCACTTTGCAGATCGTGAACGGCGGTATAGAAATAGAAAGTCCCGGCATCGCCTTGGAACCGGGCCAAATTGGAGATAACATACGCCTAAGAAACCTGAGCAGTGGCAGCGAAGTGATCGGACAGATCTCTCAGGAAAGAAAAGTTCAGGTCATCTCTAAAATGGCGCCCTGAACAGTCGTTACCTATCTTCGACAGGAGAATGCAAAATGGTTGATGCAACACAAAATCTGACTGGCACGGTCACTTCCGCAAAAATGCCAGAGGTGAACGCGGTTCCAAGAGTCAACATTTCGCCCGCAAGTAGTGGCGATACGGCAGGACTTGGTGTCGCTGCGCCGGTTAACCCGGTATCGGCGTCGTCCCGACCCGCGGTCGAGATCAACTCCGCCGCCGCTGAGGTTCTGGCGTCGATGCAGAGCATGCCGGTCCCGGTTGATATCGAAGCCGTGGAACGCATTCGGGCGTCGATCCAGGCGAACGAATATCCTGTCGATTACGACAAGATCGCGCAGGGTCTGGCCGATTCATTCGAATCCATGACCTAATGTCAGAGACCGGCGTTGCGACACAACACCTGGATGCGGCGCTTGACCGACTGAAAGCGTGCCGCGCGTCGGACAAGGACTATATCGCAGCATCCGAAAATGTGCTGGCCGAAATGTCGAAATTGGGACCCTTTGGCCCAAATACACCCGATGGTTTGGCAAACTTGTATCAGAAATTGACTCAAGAGTTTCTTTACGCCGAAAAATGTGCTGAATTGCGCGGACTGGGCCATGCTGGCAATACGGGTTCGCAAACGTCAAAATATTGACTATTCAGGATAACTTTTTTGACACTTCAGGATTACGCAAGCTTGGTGTCTGGCCAAAGCATTACAAACTGGTTGCTGGCCCTGAACTTACTATTGGTCGGCTGGCTTTTGGTTCGCGTCATGCGGGATCAGCGCGATTTGTCGGATATCAAATCAACACTGAAGCATATCGTTCAGTCGGTGCAGCCTACAAATAGCCCAGAAATCACCGGGACGCAGGTCGGGACACCCGATGTCCTGCAACTGACGCAGCGGGTGGCAGTAAACCATGGACCGCAGGCAAACTCGGCTTCCAATATCGTGGCGTTCATCGCAGCGCGCCAAGCGGGCAGCAGTCTGGAAGAGGCCGCGCAGCAATGTGACCTGACCGAGGACGAAGCATTCGCCATATCGGTCAGTTATCGTGACGCAACACCGTCACCGGCGAACAACGAGGCCATGTCCTGATCCACAAACATTCCGCGTGCCGTTTCCTGGGCCTGCAGGACATCGCGCGCCTCTAGCGCGACCTCGATATCATTGCGGGTTTTGGCGGCTTGGTCGATATTCAATGCGGCACCGATCAGTGTCCAGATATAGGCGGTTTCCAGATCGGGTCGCGTCAATATTGTTTGGTTGAACGCGACAAATTGCATGATGGCCGCAGAATCTCCCCGGGACAGTCGGTCTTGCAGGCGGCTCTCGATGCGATCCGCGATAGTATCTTTCGTGGCGGGCAGCAGTTTTTCGGCCAGCCGGTCCGCCAATTCCTGTGCGCGCTCGACACCGCCAAGCTGGGCCAGCCATGCCCATTCCAGTGCAAGGGTGTAATTCTGCGGCGTACCTTTTCCGGCCTCTAGCAAGATCGCCAGATTGAACTGCGCGTCGTGATCATCCTGTTCTGCCAAAGCAAAGAACAGATCATTCGCCAGACCGAAATCTTCGGCTTTGACGGCCTCAACAGCAGCGTCAAAAGGATCGGGGCTGGCATCTGAGCCTTGGGCGGCCACGCCCGTTCCGGTGATCAAGAGCATCGCGCAAAAGCTGGCAGTCGCGATCCGACAAAAGCAAACGGGCAGTCGGGATAGGAATGTCATGGCAATGCGCACCTTTCAGCGGTTCACGTCCAATCCTAATAGGCTCACCGCTTTACAGCAATCGGCCTTGGCAAAGAATGTTGCCTTACGGGGCTAAAGCCTGCGGCGTCCAAGCCGTTACCACTAATAGGCCGGTTGATAGCGACAGCATGCTTCAGTTGGTTGAGAGCGCGGATTTTGGAACGTGTTCTCTTAATGACATAATAGGAGAGATGTAATGGCACTCGCAATTGCAACCAATACCGGCGCCTTGATGGCCGCGGCTTCCGCGACCAGCGTCAACAGAGATATGGAAACCTCGATGGAGCGTTTGTCGACCGGCAAGCGCATCAACTCTGCCAAAGATGACGCAGCTGGCGTGGCGATTGCATCGCGGCTGACATCGGAAATCCGCGGCACCAACCAGGCGATCCGCAACGCCCAGGACGGTCAGG
>NZ_JAGYJK010000009.1 GCF_018402175.1 Yoonia sp.
CGAATTACATGCCACCGCTCACCAAAGCTATCCCGCTTGGTATCCAACATGTCTTGGCGATGTTCGTCGCCAATGTCACACCTGCCATTATCGTCTGCGGTGCTGCTGGGTTCGGCTTTGGATCAAACAGCCCAGATTTTCCGCAAATGATCTATATGATCCAGATGTGCATGTTCGTTGCGGGCGTGGCCACTTTGTTTCAGACAATTGGCATAGGCCCCGTCGGTGCGCGGTTGCCCATTGTACAAGGGACGTCGTTTGCCTTCATCCCGATCATGGTTCCGCTCGTCGCAGGAAAAGGCGTTGACGCAATCGCCGTTCTTATGGGCGGTATCCTTGTGGGCGGATTGTTTCATGCAGTGCTTGGTCTGTTCATTGGCCGGTTGCGGTTTGCCTTGCCACCGTTGGTCACTGGCCTCGTTGTGACCATGATTGGTCTCGCACTTGTCAGAGTAGGGATCCAATATGCGGCAGGTGGCGTACCTGCAATCGGTACGCCTGCTTATGGGTCCGGCACAAGCTGGCTGATGGCAGCGACGGTCATCTTCGTGACGTTGGGACTTAAGTTCTTTGCCCGTGGCATGCTATCGGTCTCTGCGGTCTTGCTCGGCCTCTTGGCCGGATGTGCATTGGCCTTCGCATTGGGTCAGGTAAACCTTGGCAATATCGGGCGTGCAGCGAATTTTGCGTTCCCAAATCCTTTGCATTTCGGTCTAGAGTTTACGATGGCGTCAATCATCGGTTTCTGCGCAATGGCATTCGTGTCGGCGGTTGAAACAGTGGGCGATGTTTCAGGAATCACAAAGGGCGGCGCAGGCCGTGAAGCGACGGATAAAGAAATCCAAGGCGCAACCTATGCAGACGGTCTTGGAACCGCCGTGTCAGGATTGTTTGGCGCTCTACCAAACACCTCGTTCAGCCAGAATGTCGGCTTGATCGCTATGACAGGCGTGATGAGCCGCGGCGTCGTCACAATCGGTGCGATCTTTTTGATTGCGTGCGGGTTGTTGCCAAAAGTCGGTGCGATCATCTCATCGATCCCAATTCAGGTTCTGGGCGGTGGCGTGATTGTCATGTTCGGGATGGTGACCGCCGCTGGCATATCCATGCTTTCAGATGTGCACTGGAACCGGCGCAATATGGTTATCTTTGCAGTCGCGATTTCATTGGGCCTTGGCTTGCAGCTGGAGCCGGGCGCATTGCAACATCTGCCAGAGACAGTATTGGTTCTTGCGACCTCGGGCATTCTGCCTGCTGCAGTGATCGCCATTTTCCTGAACCTTGTGCTGCCACAAACACTCGCAAATGAAGCCACCGAAGAAGTCTCTGGTGGTATGGCCGGCAAAGGCACGGGATCGCTCAAGCAGGACTGATGTAGCACCTTGCGTAAAATGGCGTCAGCCAAGATAAGCAAAAGCGGCGTGTCGAAACACGCCGCTTTTCTATTCCAAGGCTGCATTTGACGCGCATCACACCGAGCCAATATCAAACGCGACACCACAATCCGAAAAAATCTCGCTATTACCTAAATCGCCGCGTCCCAATTCTGTCTTCCGACAAAATCGCCGCCGAACGTCACAAAGTCATATGGCGGTTCACATCCTTGTAAAGCAGATAGCGAAACTGACCCGGCCCACCTGCATAGCAAGCCTGAGGACAGAACGCGCGCAACCACATGTAATCACCTGCTTCGACTTCGACCCAGTCACTGTTCAAACGATAGACCGCCTTGCCCTCTAAGACATAAAGCCCGTGCTCCATGACATGTGTCTCAAGGAAGGGAATGACAGCACCCGGTTCAAATGTGACGATCGTGACGTGCATATCGTGGCGCATGTCCGACGGATCAACGAACCGCGTTGTCGCCCATTTTCCATCTGTCCCGGCCATTGGCGTTGGCACAATATCGTTCTCGTTCAATATTAGCACATCTGGCGCATCAAGGCCGCTGACCGCCTCATAAGCTTTTCTGATCCAATGAAACCGAAGGGTTTGCTGGTGCTGATTGTGCAGACGCCACTTGCGGCCCGCAGGTAGATACGCATAGCCACCGGGCGTTAATTCGTAGATTGCGCCATTTACCTCGAGCGTTGCCGTCCCCTCAACCACGAACAGCACAGTTTGGGCGCGGGGGTCAGTCTCAGGGTTATCTGAACCGCCTCCGTGTTGAACTTCCATGATATACTGAGAAAACGTTTCCGCGAACCCGCTGAGCGGTCTTGAAAGCACCCATAGACGGGTTTGCGACCAGAATGGCAGAAAGCTGGTTACGATGTCGCGCATGGTCCCCTTTGGGATCACAGCATAGGCGTTTGTGAAAACAGCGCGATCTGTAAGCAGTTGATCCTGCCCAGGTTGACCACCTTGGGGCGCGTAGTATGTTGAAGTCATAATTTTTCCTGAAGGTAAGCGGACAGTGCGGAAATTATGCGCCTTGCCACCATCGTAGACCATATACAAAGACGGGACAGGACTGTTCGTACTGATTTGAAAATGCAACAATATACTTCCTAAATCGCAGGGCTTGCGTCGTTGAATCCGTGGGATATTGCGACGCTGATCGGTTATTCGATGCCGGTTTTCTGTCCCTGCCAGACTTGTGACACGACAACGATCAAACACGGACCGAGCAATTCGACGCCTTGTTCAAATTCAGTCAACAACCGATCAAATGGTGTACACGCGATCGAGAGATAACAAAGTCTGGAAAGTATGACCAACGAAGGGCCACCACATGGTTGAACGGGTCGAGATCGCAGTGATCGGCGCAGGCATTATCGGGCTTGGTTGTGCATTCAGACTTGCCCAGGCCGGGCATGAAGTGATCCTTGTGGATCCGCAAGACGCCGGATCGGGTGCCTCCTACGGCAATGCAGGCACAATCGCCGATTACGCCGTGATGCCGGTAGGAAGCCCCGCTGTTTTGCGTGACCTGCCGCGCCTGCTGTTTGACCGCAGCTCGCCACTGGCGATCAGACACGCGGCCATCGTTTCATTGGCGCCTTGGCTGTTGCGGTTCGTCCGGCAAAGTCTGCCTGCCGCGACCGTACGAAACGCAGCGGCGATCGCACAACTTGTCATGGATGCCGCAGCTATGTGGCAAAACCTGGCCACCGAGATTGGCGCAGTGGATATTTTGCAGAATCGCGGCGCACTCTATGTCTACGACAGCCCGAACGCATTTCGTGCCGCCACACAGGATATGATCCAGCGCCGGGCCCTCGGGGTCAGCGTGGATCTTGTCGCGGCCCATGAGTTGGCCAGCCTTGAACCCGGCCTTCCGGCCATGCATGGCGGCGCGTTCTTTCCCAAAGCTGTGTTCCTGTCTGATCCGAGTGCCATGGTCCGTGAACTGGCCCGCGCTGTAACCGCACTCGGCGTTGTGCATCAGCGCAGCAGCATCGCGCGGCTAGAGCCACGATCCGACGGAATAAGACTGACGGGAACCGGCCCTGCCCTTCACGCCTCGCGCGTGGTGATTGCAGCAGGTGCACATTCCAAGAATTTGGCGCGGATGGCCGGCGATACTGTCCCACTTGAAACGGAACGCGGCTATCACCTTGAATGGGACATGTCCGCACCACGGTTGTCTCGGCCCTGCTGTCCAACGGCACGCGGGTTCTACCTCTGTCCGATGGCAGGGCGTCTGCGGGTCGCAGGGACTGTCGAACTGGGCGGACTGACCGCACCACCATCACCCCATCGCATTCAGATGTTGGAACAGGGCGCACGGGCGATCTTTCCGGATTTGGGCGCACCCGATCGCAGCTGGATGGGCTTTCGCCCCTCGATCCCCGATTCAGTGCCAGTCATCGGAACGGGGCGCGATAGTCGCGTCATCCATGCCTATGGTCATGGCCATATCGGTCTGACGCTTGCGCCAATCACAGCCCAGATGGTCACAACCTTGGTTCAGGGCGCCCCCCCGGACGCCCGCATTGCACCCTGTCGACCGGACCGTTTTTGATGTGTGAATTATGTAATGTTCTGGTCTGCGATAAATCGCTGATTTCTTGCAGTCCCGCCAAACATCGCTGACAAGCGATCTTAGACAGAATGTCCAATTCAGATTGCGCGCGCATGCATCACCAAAGGTACCGTTTCGCAAGGTGCTAAGAAATACGACAAATGCGTCATGGTCCGCCTTGGTAATTCTAATTGGCAGATGTGCTTTGCTTTCGGATCTTATCCCGACATGGTAAACAAAGAGCGAATAGCGATATTCTCGGGTTGGGCGCAGACGGAGACGTGCAGATGATTTTAAGAACCACGGCCTTGGCACTCTTGTTGTTGGCCCCCGTCATGGCGAACGCTGAACCTGACTTGGACTGCCGGATCAGACTTGAGTTTTCTTCCAATGACACAGGCGCAGTTGCCGATTATATCCTGACATTGCAGATCAAGAACACGCTTGGCCGCGCGATAAGTGGCGTGTCGGTAAACTATTTCGACACAGCGCTAAATCAGCTCGGCAACACTGCATTGGCCTGCCCTGGGGTTTTCGGTGAGGGCATACCGCCAAGCAGCCACGGTGAATGTTGGGCACAGCTACAAAAAGTCGACGGAAATCTGCTTGAGAAGTTTGGCACGGAAATGTGGACGGCCATCGTCAACACGCAATTGACCCAGCTTGAAAGCATCCGGAAATGCAAAGTACTCGGCTTTGCCTATTAGGTGTTTGATCCCACGGTTTGATGGTGCGATCCTTTCGGAAGAATGGAAGGAAGCATTATGGGACGATGTGCAAACACGGTTTGTGCTCGGGTTTCACTTGCGAATAGACATTGGTGTATTCACGGTTGCCGCGCGCAAACAAATATCGCGGCAATCACGGCAATACCCTGTCACGCGGCTCAACGCGATGATGTCAGATCAATCGGATCAAAACAGCCGTGTCACAAGCTTGTCGATTTCTTGTTCTTTTCTGCAAGGTCCTTCGCTTGTTCGCGTAGCATGTATTTTTGTATCTTGCCGGTCGATGTACGGGGAATTTCTATGAAAACAAACATGCTTGGCACCTTATAGGGCGCAAGCCAATCCTTGCACCACGCACGCAATGTGGCGGCATCCACGTCGTCTGCTGTCGATAACTCTACGAAGGCACAGGGCGTTTCACCCCATTTTTCATGCGGCATTGCAACCACGGCGGCGGTCTTGACCGCAGGATGGCGATAAAGAGCTTCCTCCACCTCAATCGAAGAAATATTTTCACCGCCTGAAATGATGATGTCCTTGGAGCGGTCCTTGAGCTGAATATAGCCATCGGGATACCGCACACCTAGATCACCGGAGTGAAACCAGCCGCCTGCAAAGGCTTCCTGCGTAGCTTTTCGATTGCGAAAATACCCCTTCATCACAACATTGCCGCGAAACATCACCTCACCCATCGTCTCGCCATCCCGAGGGACAGGCAGCATCGTTTCAGGGTCGAGCACGTCAAGCCCTTCGAGCGGCAGATAGCGCACCCCTTGGCGCGACTTTAGCGTAGCTTGTTCCGCAAGCGGAAGATCGGACCACTCATGGTGCCAGTCGTTTACCACGGCTGGCCCATAGGTTTCTGTCAGCCCATACAGATGCGTCACATCAAAGCCCGCAGTTTTCATATCCGCCAACAGCTTTTCTGGCGGAGGCGCCGCCGCGGTAAAGAACTGCACCTGATGGTCAAATGTCCGTTTTTCCGCCTGATGGGCAGAAATAATCAAAGACATGACAATAGGTGCGCCACACAGATGGGTGACCCCCTCTTCGGCAAGCGCTGCCCAGATCGGTTCCGGGCGGACTTGACGCAGGCAAACATGGGTGCCGACGATCGCTGACAGGGTCCATGGAAAGCACCATCCGTTGCAATGGAACATTGGCAGGGTCCACAGATAAACCGCATGTTTCGCCATGGACGTGGTCAACGCATTGCCCTGCGCCAGCAAATACGCACCTCGGTGATGCGACACGACGCCCTTGGGATCGCCCGTCGTGCCTGATGTATAGTTGATGGCAATCGCGTCCCATTCATCAAGCGGCATCAGCCAATCGAAATCGGGGGCACCAGTGGATAGGAAGGCGTTGTAATCCTGCGCCTTTGTCGCTGTCGCTGGTCCCGAAAATTCAGGATCATCGTATTGGATCACGCGTGGTGTGACATTGGCCAGCGCCAAGGCTTTTTCAATCAACGGCATGAACTCGCGATCTACGATCACAACCTTGGACATGGCATGGTCAAGTTGAAACGCGATCACTGACGCATCAAGCCGTGTGTTTACAGAATGCAGAACGCCGCCAGACATGGGCACACCGTAATGGCATTCAAGCATCGCCGGTGTGTTGGCCAGCATTGCAGACACGGTATCGCCACGCCTGATTCCGTTCTGCACCAAGGCGGATGCCAGCTGACGCGACCGCGTGTAAAATTCTGCATAATTACGCCGCAACGCGCCATGCACGATTGCAATGTGGTCAGGGAAGACCGAGGCAGCCCGGTCTAGAAATGTCAGCGGCGTCAGCGGAAGATGGTTCGCCGGATTGCGATCCAGATCAATGTTGTAAGGGTTTGTGGTCATAAATCAGGCGTCCTGCCATTCAGGCCTACGTTTTTCGATGAAGGCACCAATACCTTCACATGCATCTTGGGCCAGCATGTTGTCGACCATCACACCAGAGGCGTAATCATACGCATCGCCCAGCGTCATTTCACGCTGTGCATAATAGGCGCGTTTGCCGGTGGCGAGTGTCATGCTCGACTTTGACGCAATTTTGAGTGCGATCTGCATCGTGGCATCATGCAATTCATCCGGTGCCACCACGCGATTGACAAGGCCGATTTCAGCAGCCCGCATGGCAGACACCATATCGCCGGTCAATAACATCTCCATCGCATGTTTGCTGGCAACAGACCGCGACAGGGCGACCATCGGCGTGGAACAGAACAGACCAATATGCACCCCCGGCGTGCTGAATTGCGCTGTGTCGGCAGCGATGGCCAAATCACAACTTGCCACCAGCTGGCATCCTGCCGCGGTGGCCACGCCTGTCACCTCGGCGATCACGGGTTTGGTACAGGTCACAATGCCTTGCATGACGCCGGCACATAGGGACATGACATGCGCAAAATAGGCTTTGCCACCGTCATCGCCTGCACGACCGGCTGTCATTTCTTTCAGATCATGCCCTGCACAAAACGCAGGGCCTGTGGCGGCCAGCACAATGACACGAACTGCTGGGTCAGCACTGGCATTTTCGAACGCCACGCGTAATTTGGTCAACATCGCCTCGGACAAAGCATTGCGACGGCCCTGATCGTTCAACGTCAGACGCAAAATACCATGCACGTCTAAATCGGCCAGTAGGATATCAGATGTTAACATGACGCTCATCCTTTTGGGATTTCAATGAATGTTGATTTCGACACTGTCAGCCAATGTATTGGCGATAAAACAGTACCGATGCGCACGGTCTTGCATCTGGGCCAAGTCCTCTGCGCTGACGGTAAAGCCAGTGTCAAACCGCACCACAGGGTTAAGGTCGATCCGCACCACGGACATCTGCCCTTTGGCGTTCTTGCCAAGATGTGCTTCGGCGTAATCGTGATAGCTTGCGACAGGCCAGTCTAGTTTTGCCGCCAGCGCCAAAAACGTCATCATGTGACAACTTGAAAGCGCCGAAGCGAGGGCTTGTTCGGGGTTGGTGTTTGCGGGATCGCCGCCCCAGTCAGGGGCTGCGTCCACCGGAAGATCGAGGCGGCTGTTATAGTGAACCGTATGTTCGTTCGAATACAAACCGGTGCGCAATACGGGACCCGCGCGGTGCCAATGCAACGTTATCGCAAGATGTGACATTTCGATATTCTTTCTTACGATGCCTTATGCCGCTGCAATCTGTTTTTTAGGGTCGTAGAATGGACGCTCGCAGATCGTTGCAGTGGTCGGCCCGGAATGAGTGACGACTTCGACCACCGCCCCGATATTTGCGTGTTCCGCTGACACCATCGCCAAAGCAATGTTCTGCTTCAGCCGTGGGGAATAAACGGCCGATGTAACCTTGCCGATCGTGTCGCCCCCAAGGTTGATTTCCCAAAACGTCGTGTTGGGGCCGGCAAGGGGATCGCCATCAATAATCAGGCCAATCTGTTTGCGGCTGACACCTTCGTCCTTGATGCGGCGCAGCGCAGCCTTGCCAATGAAATCAGCCTCCATGTCAAGATTGACCAGCCGATCAAAGCCCAGTTCGAACGGGTTGGTCGTCATATCAGCGTCAGCGTGATAGGATAGCATCCCGCCTTCGATACGACGAATGGACGACGTGTGACCGGGCTTAAGCCCGAATTCCATACCTGTGGCCATGATGGTTTCCCACAAAAGATCGCCCTTGGCGCCATCGCGCAGGTAGATTTCATAACCCAACTCGCTCGACCAACCAGTGCGGGACACGACCAGTGGAATGCCGTTCAATTCAACCTCGCGCAGCCAATAATAGCGCAGGTCCAGAATATCGTCGCCAAACAAAGCCCGCATGATTTCACCCGACTTGGGGCCTTGCAGTTGCAGCGGCGAAACGTCTGGTTCGCGGATGGTCACGTTCAGGCCAGAGTGGATGGCAACCCCTTGTGCCCACAATAGGATGTCGCTGTCAGCCAGCGAAATCCAGAAATGGTTTTCCGCAAGGCGCAGCAGGATCGGGTCATTCAGGATGCCACCGTCAGCGTTTGTGATCAGGATGTATTTGCACTGGCCCACGGCCATCTTGGACAAGTCGCGACAGGTCAGCATCTGGGTGAATCGCGCCGCATCCGGACCGGTAATTTCGACCTGACGCTCGACAGCCACATCACAGAGGATTGCGTCGTTCACGAGGTTCCAAAAATTCTGCTCCGCATCCCCGAAATCGCGGGGGATATACATGTGGTTATAGACCGAAAACCCTTTGGCGCCCCAACGCACTGTTGCATTGAAATAGGGTGACTTGCGGATCTGTGTACCGAAACCGAAATCGTCTGCTTGCATGTGGAACATTCTCCCTTTTTGTTCATGATCCCCGACCACAAACGACCAAAATTCTGACGTATTCTTGTCTGAGACGCCCAATAAAAGTGGTCTGAAAACTTCACATGCGCAGTCTGGGCAGGCCGTTTTTACATGCCAAACAGGTCCGATCGGACCGAAACGCCTATTTGCTGTTGCCAGCGGCCAGCTTTGCAATGTTCGGCATGCCGGACTTTACCTGCCGCGTGGCAAAATAGGTCATGTAGCGGTCAATGCCGAGATCTTCAGCCAGGAACTCTTCCATAAGACTTTGAAATGCCGACAGACTTGGGCTGATCACTTCCATGATATAATCGACCCCGCCACCTGTGGCGATGCAATCAATAATCTCATCGCGACTGGTTATGAACGCCTCAAAGCGATCAAAGTCGGCCTTCCTGTGGCGGCTGAGAGAAACAGTCACGATGACCTTTGCGAAATCAGCCAGCTGTCCCAGCGCAATGTCGGCATGATAGCCACGGATGTATCCCGCCGCCTTCAACCGACTTAGCCGCGCCAAGCAAGGCGTCGCCGAAAGGCTGCAAATCTCGGCCAACCGAGCCTTGCTCAATTGTCCGTGTTTTTGAAGCGCACCGAGAATGCGGATGTCTGCGGCATCAAGCGCAAGTCGTTTCATTTCAGGTATCCATACGTTCTCGGCCAAGGGAAGATTGCGTTTCTTGCGCTATCGTAACCTTGACCATGTTGATAAAAGGCCCGTTTTACGACAAATATCAACGTTTTAACGCCCAACAGACAAGCGTCACTGGAAAATCATTATGATCCGCTGGATCCAGAGGTCAAACGCGCGCACGGCAGCGCGCCACTAAATACTCTGCGAAGGGGCGATGGTATTATTGCGCGCTCATACCATCGTGATAACTTGTATCAAGAAACTCATCGATGATCACACTCATCAGTTCCGTCTTGGATCCGACCCCGATCTTGCGGAAAATCGAAGTCGACTGTGCCTTGATGGTCCCTTGTGCGGTATTCCGAGCGGCGGCAATGTCCGCGACGCTAAGACCGCGAATGATGAGCAAAGTGACATCACGTTCCGCCGCAGTCAGGCTCCATTCTTTGAATTTGTCGCGCAAGACTTCGTCGAAGTTTCCGCGCAGCATGTGGATCGTTTCCTTGCTCGATTCTGCCTCTCCTTGCAGAAGGCGCAAATACTGCCGGAGCGTGATCACCGCATATCCCAGCCCAAATACCGCAACGGTTTCAAAGATCAGGTGAACCAATTCTACCGATGCAAAAGACGCGCCCGCAAGGCGATGCGCTGCTACATCGGCAACCACATCAAACCCAAAGAACGCCATGCAGGACAGAAGAACTGCCATCCCCAGAAAAACCTCCCGCCGTCTTGCAGCGCGGCGGCCTGACATCGGCGATCTGGGCATTATGTCCAATTTTTTGGGCCTTTTCTGCTTTGTATGACTTTAGTTTATGTTGGCAAAGCAGGCCCTATGCAAGCCTGCGTCCAATAGGAACGTATCCTAGCTTCGATCATCTTAGCCCCATCGCCAAGCCTGAGTTGACAGATAGCAGACGGCTCGGCGTGAACAATGAATCCAACATCCGACGTAAAGGGATCGAAAATGACGAAACTGAAAATGACCTCCGCCCTATTTTCATTCGCGATGATGGCAAGCCCAGCGATTGCACAAGACTTTGTGGATGCCAAGATTCAAGAATTGTTTGCCCAAGGCTATACACATTTCGAGGTGTCGCGCGGCTTTCTACGCACCGAAATTGAAGCCTATGGACCGAGCTTTAGCAAGCTGGAAGTCAGACTGTCCAACGCTGACGGCTCTGTTGTCAGCCAACGATCTGAAACCGAAAGCCAGACCGAATATGAAGAGAATATTCGCGAGATTGCTCGGCGAAACAGCAATGTCAGGGAAGATCGCGATGACAACGATGAAAATAATCGTGATGATGACCGCGGCGACGACCAGAATGACGACCGCTATGATGGCCGCGATGACGATCGGAATGACGACGGGAATGACGACGGGAATGATGATCGTGACGATGACCGGAATGACGATTATGATAATGATCGGAATGACGATTCTGATGATGACCGGAATGACGATCGTGACGATGACTGATTTCTAAACGGCCAGCGCTTTCCAGTAGCCAAAAACCTTACGGAAGGTGATCGTGGCAAAACGCATCCGCGCGGTCATCGCTGCCTGAATCGCTTGCTTCGTGTTTGTCAGAGACCATCACATCAATGAAAAACGTTGGTCTCTGACAGAATACAAATTTCCAAATCACCCGTCACCTGCGATCCGTGCGTAACATGCACGGGGTTTTCACACATCAGGCCGAATGTGAAACGCAGGCGGCGGGTGCGATCATGGCCATCGCAACAGCCATGCTCGATCCAGATGTCATGGCCCGTTCGATAATATCGGGCTGCTTCAGGTCAGTGGCCAAGATAAAGCCCGCACCTGTGAAAATACCGGATGTCTCAGGTCCGAAACTTGTTATGTGGGACAAAGCCGGATGGCGTGGCGTCACGGGGATTGCGGACCCAGACAGTGCGATGCGGGTGCAAACCCGCCCCGTTGATCGCCGGGACCGCCATATGCCGTGCGCGTTGCAACAAGCGTGTGTCAGCGGCAGGCAAACTGGGGTGAAAGCCCCCATTGCTTGCGACTGCGTCATCCCAAGCGCGCTTGCGCGCAGCGAGAATGTCCGGATCATTCAACGGCGTGCAGTTGATCTGATTAATATTGAGATCAACCAGGATTTCGTCGCCATTTTCGACAAATGCAATCGGTCCGCCGAGCGCGGCTTCAGGCCCGACATGGCCGATTACCAAACCAATCGAGCCGCCAGAGAACCGTGCATCGGTCATCAGTGCGACAACAATACCGCGCTCGCGGCATAATGTTGTAATGCGTGCGGTCGGATCCAGCATTTCAGGCATCCCCGGTGCGCCGCTTGGGCCTTCATATCGGACAATGATCATATCGTTGTCCTGCAATACCTCAGGGGTCTGGTCCAACAGATCCAACAGGGATTGCTGACCGTCAAACACGCGGGCCTTGCCGCGGAACAGGTTGTTTTCCAGCCCACCTTCGACGCCAGCCAGCTTCAGGATTGCGGAAAAGTCAGGTGACAGGTTGCCGCCAAGCATCCGCAGACCACCTGTCGGCTTGAATGGGGCTTTTACGGAATAAATGACATCGCCATCGGCCTGTTTTGCACCAAGACGGGCGACCTGTTCAGCCAATGTTTCACCTGTACAGGTCATTGTTTCGCCGTTCAGCAGACCCGCTTCAAGCAATTCGCGCACGATCACCTGCACACCGCCGACCTGATCAATATCGACCATGGAATATTTGCCATAAGGCCGTGCATTGGTCAGGACCGGAACAACATGTTGCGACAGGTGATTAAACTCCTCCGGCGTCATGATGTCTTTCCAAAATTCGGCAAAGCCTGCGGCGCGGGCAATCTCTGGCGCGTGCAACAGCGCGTTGGTTGACCCGCCGATCGCCATCGCGACAATCGTTGCATTGCGCAAGGAATCCCGCCCAACGATATCGCGGGGCCTGAGATCCGTTTCGATCATCTTGGCCAGCAACGTTACCAGTTCATTGGGGAACTCTGTCAACCGGCGTGCATCATCGGACGGTGGTGCCACCATGTGCAATGGCTGCATGCCAAGCACACCAATAAAGGTTTGCATGGTGTTGTATGTGAACATACCGCCACAGCTGCCAAAGCCGGGGCACGCATGACAGGCGATGTGATGGCGATATTCAGGGTCTGGATGCCCTGCTGCCTGAAAAGCGGTAACGATATCCAGTTTTTCGCCGGTTTTGGGATCAACACCGGGATGAATTGGACCGTCAGACATGATGATCGACGGCAGGTTATGTTCAAGCATCGCTGCAAGCGTGCCGACAGGTGGTTTGTCGCATGCAACAACCGCAATTGTGCCTGCCAGTCCGGTCGCGCTGAAATGTTCACACAATGCGTCTTGGGTGACTTCGCGTCCGATCAGCGAGTAGCGCATTTCCGGTGTGCCATTGCGCATGCCATCTGATGTCGCGATGGTGAATTCCGGCTGAACCAACCTGAACCGAAGCTGATCTGGCCCCGTTCCGATCCGTGACCGAAAGGCTTCGTGGATCGCCTCGACCTTAGCCGCAACCCCCAGATAGCATTGGCTATCGCCTTTGGTCCCAACGACGCCCACCGACGGCTCATGAATAAGAGCCGGGTCAGTGCCGATTTCTTTGGCAAGGCCAAGTGTTTGGGTGGATCGCCCGGGGTGACGATCAATCAGAACTGCGTTTGGGTTGGTCAATGCGGCCTCTTTCCAGTTTTTTTTGCTGAGGGATTCAACCGTCAGCGCACAATAAGTGAATCAAAGTATACCTTATTTAAACGTAAAGCTTGAAACTGACCACCACCATCAAGTTCCGCTGCGGCATGATGCCCGCCGGCTTTGCGCGACAATCGGCGATGCGGCTGCAGGCCCGCGCAGGTTTGGGTCTTGCTATTGCGGCACCGTGATCGTGGCTGATGAACTGGCCAGCGGGATGTTGGCAACCGCTGAAAGAAACGCATGATGCAAACGTGGCTGCTGGTGCCGACGACACTCAACCGTGTTTTGCGAATACCATCACCAATCGCACTTCCGACTGGACGCATATGAAACGACATCCTAAGCGTAATGCATGACTGACACTTCCTTATCAACGCCATCCACGGACCGCATCCTTGCAGGCGTTGCCCTCATGTTGGGGTTTTGCCTGACGGCGCCATTATTGGATGTCGCGGCAAAGCTGGCAGCAGATAGCGTACCGGTCGGACAAATCACCGCTGCGCGCTTTATCGGGCAATGCGGGCTGATGGCGCCGTTTGTCTGGATCATGGGGCTGTCGTTGCGGGTTGCACACGGCCTATGGCTCGCGCTGGTCTTTCGCGCGGCGCTTTTGCTGGTCTCGACCTTTTGCTTTATCGCCGCCATCAGCGTCATGCCACTGGCCGATGCGCTGGCGATCGTGTTCGTGGCACCCTTCATCGTGCTGCTAGTTGGGAAATATTATTTTGGCGAAGATGTCGGGCCGCGCCGTGTCTGGGCCGCATTGGTCGGATTTATCGGCGTGTTACTGGTCATTCAGCCAAGCTTTGCGGCATTTGGTGCGGTGGCCTTGTTTCCCCTCGGCACAGCTGTGGGGTTTGCGTTCTACATCCTTGTAACGCGCGGACTTTCACGCCGGATGCATCCTGTGACGTTGCAATTCCACACTGGCCTGATCGCTAGCCTGATGTGCTTGCCAGTGATGGTGCTGGCCCAAGGAACAGGATCACCACTGCTTGATCCGGTCTGGCCCGAAGGGATTGCATGGCTTTGGCTGTTCGGGGTCGGGTTCTTTGCGACGATCAGCCATATCATGATGACCTATGCACTGTCATTGGCACCATCGGCGACGCTGGCCCCTTTGCAATATCTGGAACTGCCGGTGGCCACTTTGCTGGGCTATCTGGTGTTCAGCGATTTCCCCAATACTCTGACGCTGACCGGCATCACGATCATCATCGGCGCGGGCCTGTATATGATCCATCGTGAAAGGGTCACCGCCAGTCAATTGGTAAGCGCGCGCGCAGCACCACCGATCTGACAAGGCACTCGTCTGTTTGGGGTCAGGCAGGTTGTGGCAATGGGTGATGGGCGCTGTGCATGCTGAACAGCCCCGATCAACGGGCAGGCGCCAATCAGTTGACCCTGCGAAACAGGCTGTATTGAAACGACTGCGGATTGCCCCAAGGGGTCTGATGCACATAAAATTGATGGGCCATAAGCGAAAAGTCTGACCCCAAGGTCTGTGCAAGGGTGGTCGGACTGTACCGCGCGACCGCAAGACCGCTGCATTTTTCCGGGCCATCCATTGCAAAAGTTGCAATGATCACATGTCCGTCTGGAACGATGCTTTGCGACAGCCGCTGCAAATAGGCAATCCGGTCCTCAGGATTGACAAGGAAGTGAAACACAGCACGATCATGCCAGATGTCGTAAACCTGTGTTGGTTCCCATTTGGTGATATCCTCGACGATCCATTTCACGGATTTTTCGCGCTCTCCTAGCCGGGCGCGGGCGGCGGCTAGCGCGCTTTCTGACAGATCCAGCGCCGAAAGATCACGCATGCCAAGATCTAGCAGCCGTTCCATCACGCGAGACGTTCCCGCCCCGATATCGATGACGGCGGAGCCGGTATTCAGACCCGCCTTTCTCATCAAGTTGATTGCAACAGAGGGATCATCCTGATGCCAACTCAACTCAGTCTCAGTCTTTGTGGTATAGACCTCGTTCCAATGATCAGTGTTGCTCATGCCAATTCCACATTCTGGTTCAGCCTAACCCAAATCCAGACGGCATCAAAGTCCGCGCAGGTGTTGCAGCATGGATCGTCGCAACCGATCATCCTAGCGAAACTGCGGACTACGATCATGCCGGTCAAACGGAACTGTTTTGCAGGTAGTCCAGCATCGTTTCTGCCGACGAAACCGCCATCGGCACGCCGGGTGGATTGTCACGCAGCCCCGGCTCGGCGAATAGTTTTGTGATCTCACCATTCTCGACCAGCATGGAATAGCGCCAGCTGCGCATGCCCATACCTTGCGCAGACCGGTCCACCAGCATGCCCATCTTGCGCGTGAACTCTCCATTGCCATCGGGCAGCATGAACACACGCTGGATATTCTGGGATTTGGCCCATTGGAACATGACGAAAGCATCGTTGACAGCCACGCAGACAACGCTGTCCACGCCTTGTGCCACGAAGGCATCATAGAGCCGTTCATACCCTGGCAGGTGGCTTTCCGAGCAGGCTGGGGTAAAGGCACCGGGCAAGGCAAAGACCACAACACGTTTTCCAGCGAACACATCACTGGTCGAAAGCTGTTTCCATTCAAACGGATTGTCGCCGGCAAGATCGGGGTTGCGCACACGCGTATGGAATACGGCATCCGGCACTGATTGTGGGGTCATTTTGTATTGCTCCGCATCAGGTCATTCGCCCTGATTGATACTGTTGTTGAACAAATAGACAACCCCGCCGCTGCGCCATCGTCGGTCAAGACCGGGTTTGGCCCTGTGTCGGTTCGGCCGGCTTGCCTGATCGCGCGCGACGCGGCCAAGAAGATGGCCACGAAACGGAACGCGTGCCTGTGGATCAAAGCGTCAAAACAGAGCTTCCGGTTGTTGTGCGCGCTTCCATCTCGCGATGCGCCTGCGCGACGTTTTCAAATGCGAAATCTTGCCCGATGTGGATTTTGATTTTGCCGCTCTCAACCATGTCGAACAGATGCGATGCCATCGACTGGCACTTTTCACGTTCCGCGATATGCATGAAAATCGTTGGCCGGGTCAGTTGCAGACAACCCTTGGCCCCCAGAATACCCAGATCGAACGGCGGCACCTTGCCCGAGGCATTGCCATAGCTGATCATCATGCCAACGGGCCGCAGACAGTCCAGTGATCCCTCGAACGTGGACTTGCCGATTGAATCCATGACAGCGTCAACGCCGCGCCCGTCGGTGATGTCGCGCACGCGGGCAACGAAATCCTCTGTCTCGTAATTGATGACTTCTGACGCGCCATAGTCGCGGGCCAGTGCGCATTTTTCATCGCTGCCAGCGGTGCCAATCAGCCGGATCCCAAGCGCCCGCGCCCATTGGCAGGCAATCAGGCCGACCCCCCGCCGCGGCGTGAAACAGGACAGTATCGCCCGCCTTCAGCGGCACGGTACGGTGGAACAGGTATTCCACCGTCAGCCCCTGCAACATCATTGCCGCACCGGTGCGAAAATCGATGCTATCGGGCAAACGGCACACTTGTGTGGCTTTCATCACCCGCAGATCGCAATAGGCACCCGGCGGCGCCGCGGCATAGGCCACGCGATCCCCTGGTGACAGATGCGTGACGTCAGCGCCAACAGCCTCGACCACGCCGGCCCCTTCCATCCCAAGGGCGTGCGGCAGCGCAAGTGGATACACACCGGATCGCTGATAGATATCGATATAGTTCAACCCGCAGGCATGATGCCTGATGCGCACTTCGCCTGGTCCCGGATCGCCAACCGGACGTTCGACGATTTTCATCACCTCGGGGCCTCCGGGGGCGTCAAAGACAACGGTTCTTGATGTGGTCATAGGGCGGCCTCTTTGAATTTGGTTTCATATTGCTTGCGCAGCGCCGCCTTCTGGACCTTGCCCATGTTGTTGCGCGGCAGTTCAGGCACGATGATATAGGCCTTGGGCTGCTTGTATCGGGCCAGTTTATCCTGCAACGCCTTTTCGATCTGGGCAATGTCAGGGGCCTGTTCGGTGGCAACCAGCACCGCAACAACCGCTTCGCCGAAATCCGCATGCGGCAGGCCGATCACGGCGCTTTCCAGTATCTGGGGCATGTCGTCCAGCACCAGCTCTACCTCTTTGGGATAGATGTTATAGCCGCCCGAAATGATCAGGTCCTTGGCGCGCCCGACGATATTGACATAGCCTTTGTCGTCGATCAGCCCCAGATCGCCTGTCATGAAGAACCCGTCAGACCGGAATTCCGCGGCGGTTTTCTCGGGCATCTGCCAATACCCCTGAAAGACATTGGGGCCGCGCACCTCGATCATGCCAGTCTCGCCCTGCGGCAAGGCTGCGCCCGTTTCGGGATCGGCAATGCGCAAGTCCACCCCCGCAAGGGGCAGGCCCACGGTCCCTGCCCGCCGTTCGCCCTCATAAGGGTTGGAGGTCAGCATGTTCGTTTCGGTCATGCCATACCGTTCAAGGATGCGATGACCGGTCCGTTTTTCGAATTGCACATGGGTTTCCGCCAAAAGCGGGGCAGAACCAGAGATGAACAGTCGCATATGCGCGGTCAGGCTGGCCGTGAAACGCAGGTCATCCAGCAGCCGCGTATAGAATGTCGGCACGCCCATCATTGTCGTGGCCTGGGGCATCAGCCGGATCATGTCGTCCATGTTCAGGCCGGGCAGAAAGATCATCGTCCCCCCCGCCATCAGCGACACATTGGTGGCCACGAACAAGCCATGGGTGTGAAAGATCGGCAAGGCATGCAGCAGCACATCCCTGTCGGTAAACTGCCATTCGCGGGTCAGCACCTGCGCGTTCGACAAAAGATTGCCATGGGTCAGCATCGCGCCCTTGGATCGCCCCGTGGTGCCAGATGTATACAAAAACGCGGCCAGATCATCGACATCGCGTGCAACAGGCGTGAAATCCGCACCTTGTGCCGCGACCAGATCGGCAAAACTGCCGGACCCGTCAGCGTTCAGCACCATCAGTTGCGCATTATGGGCCTGTGCCACAGGTGTCAGCGCCCCGGCACGGCGGCCATCGGCGACCAACATCTTGGGCGTGGCATTGCCCACGAAATAGTCGATCTCGGCCGGTGGATACGCCGTGTTCAAGGGCAGAAAAACCACCCCCGCCGCGACCGCCCCGCCATAGATCGCCAGCGCCATAGGCGATTTTTCGATCTGGACAGCGATGCGGTCTCCGGGCTGCAATCCGCTGGCCACCAATGCATTGGCAACGCGGTGGACCATATCCAAGAATCCGCCGCCGCTGATCTGTGCGCCATCAGGCAAGATCAAGAAGGGGCGCGAGCGCCCGGCCTGTGGGGCAAAGAATACGTCATATAGCAGGTTGCTCATCGGTCTTATCGTCCTTTTACTTCTGGTCCTTTGCCGCGACGGCCAGCGCTTTCACACTGCGTGCCGCTGCGATGGTTTTCTTACTCGCGAATGCCTCGTGGTTGCGTTCGACATTTGCGGGATCGTAAAGGTAATTTACCATGGCCCCATGCGATTGCTTTTGCCCCTTGCTGGACAGATCGGCAGCGGCATGGATTTCATGCAATTCCGCCCCATTGCCCAGATGAAACCGCGCTACGGGATCAAGCGGCTGTCCATCAGCGGCCTTTGCTTGCAACAAATAGCACGCCGCAACACGCCGCAGCGCCTCGGCATCGGCGGCTGTGTCTGGCAAGGGCTGCGCAGCATCACGCTGGGTATCCATCCAGCGGCACAGGCCGGGGATCGGTGACAGGGTGACAAAGGTTTTCAGGCCCGGTTCTTCGCGCCCCAGCACATCCACCACCTGTTTGATCAGTGAATTGCCAAACGAAATCCCCCGCAGTCCCGCCTGACAATTCGAAATCGAATAGAACACGGCGGTATTGACGTTGGACGGGGTCAAGGCGTGGCGGTCTTCGGCCAGCAGGGGCCGATGGCGCCCGGTATCCCTTGGGTCAGCGCCACTTCGACAAAGATCAGCGGATCATCCGGCATGGACGGATGGAAAAAGGCAAAACAGCGCCGGTCCGGTGGCTCCAGCCTGCGACGCAGATCGTCCCAGCTGTGGATCTCGTGGACAGCTTCATAGGCGATGATCTTTTCAAGGATATTCGCCGGGCTTTCCCAGCCGATCCTGCGCAGCACGAGAAAACCACGGTTGAACCATGACGCAAACAGGTGCTGGAAATCCAGATCGACACGCGCCAGATCCGGCTGTGCCTTGATCGCCTCCATCAGATCGACCCGCATTGCCACCAGATCGGCGGTGCCGCGTGGTGCCTGGTTGAGCCTGCGCAACAACTCCTGTCGCGGCGGTTCGGCCACATCCAGCAAGGCAGCCATGGTGCCGGCATCGGCCTTGTCGGCATAGGCTTGGGCCGCGGCGATCACGGCGGCAGGATCAAGGTCCATATCATCCGCCAGAAACCGGAAGAATGCGGCCTTTTCTTCCGTGTTGGCCTGACGGTAACGCATCAGCACCTCTGCCGCACATTTCATCCCCGATACTTCGCCCTGCCCCGACAGCAGCGCCCAACACAATGTGGTCAGTGGTTTGCCACTGGCCGTCACATCAGCCGCCGCCCGCCGTTCGAACAGCGTGCCCAGCAGATCACCCAACGCCCAGCTGCCAAGACCCCAAGAGCGCGCCATCAGACCGGCCCCATCACAAGGTCCGGCAGCCATGTCACAATCCCCGGGAAGAAGCAGAGGATGACAATCGCCAGCACCATGCACCCGACATAGGGCAGCGACCCCATCAAGATTTTCTTCAATGGAATATCCGGCGCAATCGAATTGATGACATAAAGGTTCAGACCCACCGGCGGTGATATCAGCCCGATCTCCATATTGATGGTCAGGATCACGGCGAACCAATAGGGATCGAAATCAGCGGCAAGGATGATCGGCAGCAAAATGGGTGCGGCCATCAAGATCACGGCAACCGGTGGCAGAAAGAAGCCAGCGACCAACAGGAACAGGTTCACGATCCCCATCAACACCCAGCGGTTCACATCCAGATCGGAAATCCATGCCGCGATGGATTGGGTGATATAAAGCGATGACAACATATAGCTGAACACACCCGCAGCCCCAATGATGAACAGGATCATCACGGATTCCCGCGTGCTGTCGCTCAGGATGGTCCACAGCTTTTTGGGCGACCACAGCTTGTAGATGACCATCGCGATCACCAGACACAGCAGCGCACCAACCGCCGCTGTTTCAGACGGTGTCGCGATCCCGCCATACATCGCATAAAGCACGCCGATGATGATAATGATGAACGGAATGACGCGCGGCAGGATCTCCAGCTTTTGCTTCAGCGTATAGCTACGCTGTGCTAGCACCTCGGCAGAGCCAAAGCGCCATGTGTGGAAAATCGACCACGCCATGAACAGCCCGACCAGCATCAGTCCCGGCATCACACCAGCAAGAAAAAGTCGCCCAATGGATGTTTCGGTCGCAATGCCATAGACGATCATCGTCACCGAAGGCGGGATCAGGATACCCAGCGTTCCGCCTGCCGCGATTGACCCTGCTGCCACCTCGTCGGGGTAGCCGCGCTTGCGCATCTCGGGGATGCCCATTTTTCCGATGGCAGCACAGGTCGCGGGGCTGGACCCAGACATTGCCGAAAACAGCGCGCAAGCACCCAAGTTCGACATCACCAACCCGCCCGGCACGCGCGTCAGCCAACGTTCAAGCGCCTCGTAAAGATCGGCACCCGCACGGGTTGATGAAATCGCAGCACCCATGATGATGAACATCGGAATAGACAAAAGCGCAAAGGAGTTCAGCTTGCCGAAAAATATCTCGGGCATCAATTCCAGCGATCGCATCCCATCAAAGACCAGCAGGAACCCCGCCGACACGATCAACAGCCCCGAGGCGACAGACACGCCCGAAAACAACACGACAATGGTCATCACAGCGACCAAAAGACCCAGCGAAAGCGGTTCCATTAATTGTCCTCCAGACCGAAGGGGCGATCAACACCCAGCACAAGTGCTGCGAAATCCGCCAGCAATTGCAAAAGATAAATGCCAAAACCCAGCGGCAGCGCCAGATAGGGTATCCAAAGCGGCGGTGCCCAGACAGTTTCGGACCGCCACCCGCGTTCCCAGGCAAAATGCCAGTTTTCTATCGAGAAAAACAAAATGACACCGACCACGGACATGGTCATCAACAAGACGAAACCCGCCAGATATTTGCGCGCCCGGCCCTTGACCAAGATCGGTATCAGGTCAACGTTGACATGTCCGCGCAGGCTTTGGACATAGGGCAGGCCCAAAAGAGTGGCACCGACCATCAGATAGATCACGGCTTCGGTCTGCCAGATCGTGGAGCTTTCCAACACGAAACGGATAAAGATCATCTGACAGGTGATCAGGACAGAGGCGAGGATCATCAGCGCCGAAATCCAGCCGCAGACCGTCGATAATTTGTGGATCAGGCGCAAAATTGTATAGTCACCCGTGTTAATGGCACGGGTATTGGGCATGGTTGCCATGGCACAGGCTCCGGTGCTTGGGGTTTGAAGGGTGTGGGTAGGCCGACCGACATTTCGGTTGGCCCACCCGTTAGCCTAGGGGTTGCGAGATCACTCTACCGCCAGCGCCATATCAAGCAGCGCCTGCCCGTTTGGCACATTGTCGACGAAGGACTTGTAAGAACTGGTTTTAGCCAGTTCCAGCCAGGCGTTGAAATCATCCTGTGTCATTTGCGCAATCTCGACACCGGCAGCTTCGAATACGGCGACGGATGCCGCATCTTCGGCCTTGGCTTCGGCAAGATAGAAAGCCTCGGCCCGCGCCGCCGCTTCTGTCAGCGCTGCTTTTTGCGCGTCATTCAGCCCGTCAAAGGTCGACTTGTTCATCAGGACAGGCTGATACATGAACCACAACGCGACATCGCCGGCGGGGGTATAACAGCTGACCTGCTCTTGCAGACGGAACGACGCAAAAGACGACGACGACGTATTCACAGCCTGCAGCACGCCGGTTTGCATCGCATTGTAAATCTCGGACGATGCCATCGACGAAATCGACGCGCCCGCGGCAGCCAGCATTTCCTCGAATGACTTGCCCGCAGCGCGGGTGCTCATACCATTGACATGTTCAGGACGGGTGATGCAGGCGCCGGTGCTGGCAAAGCCGCCTGCAAGATAGCCGTGTACCAAAACCATGATGTCATCTTCGGCAAGCAGGTTTTCGATCTCTGCCATGAAGGGGCTTTGGTTCAGCCGCGCCGCATGGTCGTGGTTCTTCACCATGCCCGGCATCAAGGTCAGGTTATATTCACCACGCTGGCCGCCAGAATATGACAGCGGATAAACGATCATGTCCACCTGACCGCGCGACAAAGGGTTGTACTGCTCGCGCGCTTTCAACAACGATTCGGACGGAAAAATCCTGATGTCCAGATCAACGCCGGCAGCAGCGACATCGGTCGCAATCATTTCAGCTACTTTGTGGCGTACATCGCCAACGGACCATTGATGCGACAGGCGTAGTTCCACTGCGCTAGCTGCAGAAATGCCCATCCCAAAAACGGCGATTGCCGCAGCAGCGGCATACGTTCGAATTGTCATTATATCCTCCCAGATAACTGCGCTGCGGGCTTTTTAACCGCAACAACCGTGATGCTGCGCGGCTATGCATTCAATGTCAAACGTTTTGTATACAAAAAACCATTGCCCGGACCGTGATCTAAGGATACCTATGCCAGCATGAATACCCGACTGGCCGACCATGTCCGCGAAGCGCTGGAGCAGATGATCGTGACAGGCGATTTCGCCGATGGCGAGCGCCTTGACGAAATCCGTCTGGCAGAGCGTTTCAACGTGTCGCGCACCCCGCTGCGCGAAGCGTTTCAGGCGCTGGCCGCGTCAGGGCTGGTGCAATTGTTACCGCGCCGCGGCGCCTTTGTGCGCCACCCTGCCTTTCACGAAATCATCGAGATGTTCGAAGTGATGGCAGAATTGGAAGCTGTCTGCGGACGCCTCGCCGCGCGCCGCGTCACACCACAGACGCTTCAACAGATCAAAGCCACCGTGATCGCCTGCGAATGCGCCGCTCATGCAGGTGACAGCGACGGATACTACCGCGAGAATGAACATTTCCATCAGTTGGTTTATATCGCCTCGGGCAACGATTTCCTGGCCAACGAAGCACAGCGGCTGCACAAGCGCCTGCAGCCTTTCCGGCGGATGCAATTGCGGGTGCGCGGCCGCATGATACAGTCGCTGTCCGAACACCGTCTGATTTTAACAGCATTGGAAACCGGCGACAGCACGGCCGCAGAAACAGTTCTGCGCGAACATGTCGCCGTGCAGGGCAGCAAATTCAATGACCTGATGGCAAGCTACAAGCAATCAAACTTGCGCGCACATTCTCAGCTTATCAGCATGCGAGAGTAGTTGCCCGATCATTACCGCCAGCTGCGCAGAAACTGACTGACCGACGGCTCGCCTATCGCAAATGATCCATTATCCAGCCTGATCATTGACTTACTGCTAAAGAATGTACCCCGCCGGCCGTTCCTATCTGAACAACCAAGTCGTTCAGTTATGTTCGCGCGTGAGGTTCAACATGCTACCCGTACAACTGCGACTGATGCAGATACTTGAAAAGACCAAAGATAACGATCGTATCAGCCGACAATGCGACCTGCTGATCGTGACGATGGTTCTTTTGAATATCACGGCTGTGATCCTCGAAAGCTTTTCGGCGATGTATGAGGTGTACAGCGCCTGGTTTCATGGATTTGAAATTTTCAGTATCGCGTTCTTTAGCATAGAATATTTGCTTCGGCTTTGGGCCAACGGGGCGCGGTATCCTGACAGCCCCTCGCGCGGGCTTCGCAAATATGCATTCAGCTTTTATGGGCTGGTTGATCTGCTTGCGATCCTGCCGTTTTATCTGCAACTGCTGATGCCCGGGCTCGACCTGCGCATATTGCGGGTTCTGCGTCTTTTTCGGCTATTGAAACTGTCGCATTATTCCTCGGCGATCGAGGATTTGATGCAGGCCATCTATGACGAACGACGCGCCTTCGGAGCTGTGGGATACATTCTGGCCATCGTCATCATCTTTACCTCCGCGCTCATGTATTATGCCGAAGGGGATGCACAGCCCGACAAGCTGTCATCCATTCCTGCCGCGATGTACTGGTCCGTGATTTCATTGACCACGGTCGGCTATGGCGATGTGTCGCCTGTCACGCCAATCGGCAAAGTCATTTCGATGCTGACCGCGTTCATGGGTGTCGCCACCGTCGCGCTTTTCACAGGGATCATGGCAAGCTCTTTCAACAAGCAACTGGTCCGCAGAAAAGTCATCTATGAACAAGAATTGCGCAAAGCGTTCGCAGACGGCGTCATTTCCAAAGACGAGGAGGCCCTTTTGGAAGCGCTTAAAACACGCTTTGACTTGACCGATGAACTTGCCGCGTCGCTGCGCGACAGTATCAAATCCGAAACAGACCGCACAACGACCACCCCCGATTAAGCCCCTTTCGTGCTGGTCTCAGAACCCGAATTGCAGACCGACAAAGCCCGACAGCACATCCTGGCCCGTGATGTTGCCATCGTTGCGGCTGTACATCATGCCAAGGCTCAGATCGCCGGACCGTGACACAGGGACACGGTATTCAAAGCCAAGATCGCGTTGACGCGCCGCCGGCGCAAGACCGATGTCATGGCTGACAAAACCAATCTCGTTGCCTGACATCTGGACCGGCAGATCCAGTCTTGCCGATCCCTGCGTGACTGCGATGGGCTGACGGGCGAAAACGCACAGCACATCGCCATTGGTGCCGACATCGGCCCGCGCGACCGACAGGCCGACGCGGTCATAGACCAGCGTGCTGACATCACCCAAGACGCCCGCCCCTTGCCCCGCGGAAACCCCGATTTCGGCACTGATCCGTAGCGCCATATCCGCCGCAAGCGGAGTGGCGACATCCAGATGCAGCGCATGTGTGACTGATCTAATGTCGCCCACGCCCTGCGGTGCGCCGATGCCCAGGATCGACCCGTCGGCCTGCATCATCGTGAACCCGACCTGCGCCTGCGCCTGCCCCAGATCAAAGCTCTGGTTTAGCGCAAGCCCTGCCATCGCGTCCCCCATCAGGACGGCAGCGCGAAAATCGCCACCGGGTCCTGTCAACGCCACCGCGTCGCCGCCCAGCAGATCGGCACCCGTTGCGTCATGCCAGCCGGTCCCGTCGTCCGCCACTGCGTTTCCACCCCGGATCGCCGCATGCATCGCCCGTCGGTCCGCGCCCATGTCGCTGCGCAATCCCGCCATCAGTGCCAGCGCGGCAGGGTCTGCACGGGGCGCAGCCGCCGCAAGAACCGAACCCGCAACCATGAAATGGCCATGCATCTGATCTGTTGTCACGATGTTCACAGCCGCCAGCGATTGCGCCAGACTATCGCCGACAGCCGCACCAGCCACGATCGCGGCGCTGCCCAGATCGACACTGCCGCCATCCGCCAGCGGCACCACCGCCTGCCCGATCGGCAGCAAGGCCGCCCTGAGGTCAAGAAACCCATGCCCGAATTCAGCGTTGTACCCATGCGTGATACCGGGCGCAAAAGTGACCACGCCATCATGGGCAAAGAACCTGTTGTCGGCAGTGACCAGCAGCCTGTCGCGCAATTGCGCAGCGGTCAGGTCGGGGAAAGCCTCGGCCAACAGCGCGATGGACCCAGCGACCTGTGGTGCGGCAAAGGATGCGCCGACGCCGATGGCATAGCCGCTATCGTGCCATTCGGTGGCGACCTTGATCTGCCCGTTCGCCGCCATGCAGAACCGCGCGGTTTCAAGGCAGGCCGTCGAGATGCGGACAGCACTGGTGACGCCCGCGTCGTTAAAGGTGGGGATCGCATTGATGACACTGATCCAGCTACTTTCAAGATCGGGCGCGCCCAGCGGCAAGGCCGCCATCAGGCTCGCGCTATCGGCACGGTAATCGTTTTGCAGCGCAAAGACGATGACACCATCAGCCGCAAATGTCCGCAGGCCGCTGATATAGGTTTGCGTGTTGCGCACGAAGGCCGCGACATCGGTACTGCGGACGGTCGCGTCTCTTATCCCCCATGAATTATTCGAGGCAATCGCGCCGATACTGGCCGCATCGCGCATATGGTTGCCAAGCGTGCGCCAGTTCACCCCGGCGTTGTAATTCAAATGTCCCTGATGCAGATCCGCCCCCGGCGCAAAGCCAAGCGTGCCGCCGCCCTGCCCGTTGCCCACCATGACAGAGGCGACCGCCGTGCCGTGAAACTCGCCCGCTGTCGGGGGCTGGCCGGAGCTATAGATCGCCTTGCCCGCGAATTGATCATGCGACAAACGAACGCCACTGTCGATCAGCGACACGATCTGACCTGCCCCGGTCAACCCTGTGGACAGCGCATAATCAAGCCGCGCCGCAGCAAGCGGGGTCGCCGTGACCATCGCACCGAACCCGCCATAGACGGGGTGATCCCTGACGCTGAGATTGAAACGGAACGTATTCGCAACATAGCCCGGCAACGCACGGATCGCGCCCAGCGCGGCCTGATCGAACTCCGTCACGAAATAGCGGTTCCAGGGAAACGGATCCCCGCCCACCGTCGGGCCGATATCATCAAGCGGGCGGCTGACAGGCGGGATGATCGAGACGTCCAGTTGATTGTCGGTTGACATGTCGTCTGGATGGCAGGCCGCAAATACGAGCAGCGACACAACGCAAAGCGCATTTTTCATGTTCCTGAACCCCCGTTCCACCACGAGAAGATCAAAGGGCCAGAATGTTAAGTTTCGCCTTCGCGCATTTAATTTTTCATTTAAAACTGTTAATTAATAGTGGCTTAACATGATGAATGACCCGACTGCGCCTTGACAAAAACCACAGGCGATACCCCACCAGCCCGCCATATGGGACTGACGCGCGTATGGCTGCGACAATGAAATAAGTTGCGAACGCTTCGCATTTGCACATAAATGGCGCCATGAAGACACGAATCAAAGGATAGACCATGTCCACCCAAAGCGTGGCAGCACGGCTTTGCGCAACGGTCGCGGCACTTGCGATCACCACCCCCGCCTTTGCGCAGGATGGGCCGCTGAACGTGCTGACCACCGTGACCATGATCGCGGATGTCGCGGCAAATGTGGCGGGCGATTGTGCCACGGTCACATCGCTGTTGGGTGCGGGCAGTGATCCGCATCTGTACCGCCCGACGGCGGCGGATGTGCAAAAGCTATCGGGTGCCGATCTGATCCTGTATGTCGATCCCGCTCTCGAAGCGCGGCTGGCCGAGGTGCTGGCAGGTTTCACCGACCGCACACCGACCATCGGCCTTGCACGCGCGAGCTTTGACGACAGCACCTTGCTGGGCGATGCCGAGGATGCCGCACAGATCGACCCGCATCTGTGGATGGATGTCAGCCTTTGGGCGCAGATCGCCCCCGTGATCGCCGATGCCATCGCCGCCCAGCGCCCCGATTGCGCGGATGATCTGGCGGCGAATGTCGCCAATTACACGGCCCAGCTGGACGCGCTGCACATTTGGGTAACACAGGCGATCGCCTCGATCCCAAAGGATCAGCGCCTGTTGATCACCGCGCATGACGCCTTTGAATATTTCGCCTCCGGCTATGGCATCACGGCGTCCGAGGCCATCGAAGGCATCAGCACCGAATCCGAGGCCAGCATCGGCGATATCCGCGATGTGGCGGCCTTTGTCGTCGACAGCGGCGTGCCTGCGGTCTTTGTTGAAACCACGATCAACCCCCGCACCATTGAAGCCTTGGTGGCAGAGGTGCAAAGTCAGGGCCATGCTGTGGTCATCGGTGGCGCGCTGTTTTCGGATGCCATGGGTGATGACGGAACCCCCGAAGGCACCTATATCGGCATGATCCGCGCCAATACGGTGACCGTGACCAAAGCCCTCGGTGGCACATTACCGGATTGGCCAAAGGCGTTGGACGGCTGGGCGCGCGACTGGACCATCAAGTGAGCGCGCCACAGCGCCATCCACAGAAAAGGGGCGATGATGCGTGACGATACCCTGCACGAGCCTGAACAGGCGCTGCATGTCGAGGATCTGACCGTCACCTATGGCGCGAACCCGGTGTTGTGGGATATCGACCTTGATATCCCCCCCGGCGTGATGTGCGCCATCGTCGGCCCGAACGGGGCGGGCAAATCCACGCTGATCAAGGCGGCGCTTGGCCTTGTGCGCCCTGTCGCGGGGCATGTGCGGTTTCTGGGGCGGCCCATCGGGCAGATGCGCGGGCAGATCGGCTATGTCCCGCAGCGCCACAGCGTCGATTGGGATTTCCCAACAACCGCGCGCGATGTTGTCGAAATGGGTCTTTACCGCGACCTTGGCTGGCTGCGCCGACCGGGCAAGGCGGAACATGCCCGCGCTTTGGCCGCCTTGGCCGAGGTCGGGATGCAGGATTATGCCGACCGCCAGATCAGCCAGTTGTCGGGCGGCCAGCAACAGCGGGTGTTTATCGCGCGGGCCTTGGTGCAGGACGCGCCGATCCTGATCCTTGACGAACCGATGGCAGGGGTCGATGCCAGCACCGAGGCAATCATCATCGCCTTGCTGAAAAAGCTCCGCGATGCGGGGCGCACGGTGATCGTCGTGCATCACGACCTGACAACAGTGCAAAGCTATTTTGACTGGCTGGTCATGCTGAACGTGCGCATCATCGCGCAAGGCCCCGTCGCGCAGACCTATTCGGCCGACAACCTGCGTGCGGCCTATGGCCGCCATCTGGCGATGATCGCCGTTCCGGCCGAGGAAGCCGCATCTTGACGGCCATCATCGACCTTTTCTCCAGCGACATTGTCCAGACCGTGCTGATCGGTGCAGCGCTGCTGGGCGCGATTTCGGGGATGCTGGGGGCCTTTGCCGTGCTGCGCCGCCAAAGCCTGCTGGGCGATGCGCTCAGCCATGCCGCCCTGCCCGGTGTCTGCCTTGGGTTCTTGATCGCGGGCGGGCGTGATCTGGGCAGCGTGATGGTCGGCGCTTTTGCCACGGGGGCGCTGGCGGCCTTGGTGATGATGCTGATCGTGCGGCGCACGAGCTTGAAAACCGATGCCGCCCTTGGCATCGTGCTGAGCGTGTTTTTCGCCGTGGGCATCGTCCTGTTGACCGTGATCCAGACGCAGGGCGGGTCCGGCAGTCTGGGCCTGATGACCTTTTTGTTCGGGCAGGCAGCAGCGATCCTGCGCAGCGATCTGTGGGTTATGGGTGGGGTCGGTCTAGTTGCATTATTGCTGGTGCTGGCCTTCTGGAAAGAATTCAAGCTGGTCAGTTTCGATGCAGCCTTTGCCCGCGCCCAAGGCTTTCCTGTGACCGCGTTAGAGGCAGTGCTGACCGTCATGGTGGCGCTTGCCATCGTGGTGGGATTGCAGCTGGTCGGGGTGGTGCTGATGGTTGCCTTGCTGATCGCACCCGCGGCGGCGGCGCGGCAATGGACGAATTCGCTGGGTGGGATGGTGGTGTTGTCAGCCGCCATCGGTGCGGCGTCCGGTGCAGGCGGCGCGCTGGTGAGTGCCACGACACGCGGGCTGGCCACCGGACCAGTCGTGGTGCTGATCGCCACAGGGATCGTGATGGTTTCATTGCTGATCGCCCCCGGGCGCGGTCTGGTCTGGCAGGCTACCGCCGCGCGACGCGCACGCGCGCGGATCAGCGACGGGCGGGTGCTGGCCACCTTGCAAGGCTTTGCGCAGATGCATGACGACGCGGGCTATCCCTCCGAGCGCGGCATGTTGCAGGTGGCCTTGGGGGTGAAACCGCCCGCCGCAACGCTGGCATCGCTGGAAAGCCGCGGGTTGATCCGGTCGGTCACGCATCCGCCCGAAACTACGCCGCATTGGGAACTGACCAAAGCAGGCCATAGCGAGGCGGCCGCCCTATCCGGCCAGCCCGAAACAAGGCAGCGCACCACATGATCACCGCCTTTTTCAGTCTATCCCGCTGATGATCGTGCTGACCGGCGTGCTGACAGGCATTTCGGCGGCACTGCTGGGGTCGTTCCTGATCCTGCGCGGCAATGCGATGCTGACCGATGCAATCAGCCATTCCATCGTCTTCGGCATCATCGTTGTCTGGCTACTGACGGGCCAGACATCGGGGCCAGTGCAGGTGCTGGGGGCGGCGATCACCGGCGTCCTGACGGTCATTTTATCGGAACTTCTGGCGCGCTCAAAACTGGTCAAGATGGATGCGGCCATCGGCCTGGTATTTCCCGCACTCTTTGCCGCCGGCGTGATCCTGATTTCAATCAACGCGCGCAATGTGCATCTGGATGTGGACAGCGTGCTGTTGGGCGAAATCGGCTTTGTCTGGCTGAATACCGTGGCGCTGTTCGGGGTGGATGTGCCGGTGGCGGTGGCGACACTGGGGGCGGTGCTGGTGGTCAACCTTACCTTCGTGCTGGTGTTGTGGAAAGAATTGAAACTGGCCACCTTCGACGCAGGGCTGGCCGCCGCCTTGGGGTTTTTGCCCGGTGTGTTGCATTACGCGATCCTGACCCTCACCAGCGTGACGGCGGTTGCGGCCTTCGACGCAGTCGGCGCGATCCTGTTCATCGCCTTCGTCGTGGTCCCGCCTGCGACCGCCTATCTGCTGACCCGCAGGCTGTGGCTGATGGTCATGCTGGCGGTGGGCTTTGCGGTGGCCGCCGTGATCAGCGGGTATTTTCTGGCCTTGCACTGGAACGTGTCCATCGGCGGCATGATGGCCAGCATGACGGGCGTCTGGTTCGCACTGGCGCTGCTGTTCGCACCGGCGCAGGGGCTGGTCGCGCAGGCGTTGCGCGCACGCACCGAACGGCTGGACCATGATTGCCGCGCGCTGGTGGCGCATCTGTTCACCCATCAGGACACCCCCGCCATGGCCGAGGAAAACACCCTGCGCGCGCTGGTCAGTCACCTGCGCTGGACCGCGCCGCGCGCCCGCGCCGCCGTACTGCGCGCGCATGACCGCGACCTGATCGAACGCCGCGATGGCCTATTGTGCCTGCGCCCCAAAGGCACAGCCGAGGTCGAGGCGATTTTTGGGCGCAGCAACGCCTAACCCTGATTGACGACCCTTTGGGTCTGCACGCCCAGCCCGTCGATGCCAAGGCGCATGGTTTCACCACCCGCGAGATAGTGTTGCGGATTTTGCCCCATACCCACCCCCGGCGGTGTGCCTGTCGAAATGATATCGCCCGGCTGCAGGCTCATGAACTGCGAACAATAAGCCACCAGATGCGGCACCTTGAAAACCATCGTCGCGGTGCTGCCGTCCTGATAGCGATGGCCATCTACCTCTAGCCAGAGGCGCAGGTTGTCATGATCGGCAATCTCGTCACGCGTCACCAGCCAGGGGCCAATGGGGCCGAAGGTGTCGCAGCCTTTGCCCTTGTCCCAAGTGCCCGCGCGTTCGATCTGGTATGAGCGTTCCGACACATCATTGATCACGCAGAACCCCGCGACATGGGCCATGGCGTCGGATTCTTCGATATAGGCGCCACCCTGCCCGATCACGACGCCCAGTTCGACCTCCCAATCGGTCTTGACTGACCCGCGCGGGATCAGGATGTCATCATCGGGGCCCGTGATGGCCGATGTCCATTTGTTGAAAATCACTGGTTCGGGCGGCACGGCAAGCCCGCTTTCAGCAGCATGATCGGCGTAATTCAGCCCGATACAGATGAATTTTCCGACCTGCCCGACACAGGGGCCAAGCCGCAGGTCATGCTGCGGGGTGCCGTCAACAATCGGCAGGCTGTCGATATCAAGCGCCTGCAACCGCGCGATACTGGCGGGCAACAAGGCCGCTGCGGCGATGTCCGGCACATAGGCGGAAAGGTCGCGCACGCGGCCTTGCGCATCCAGACATCCGGGTTTTTCCTGACCGCCGGGGCCGTAACGCACGAATTTCATCTGTTTGTCTTCTTTCCCGGTTCATGGGGCGCAGCTACGATCCGCACTGAATGCTGCAGAATGACCGGCCCCGAGTTTGCCGATCATGTGATATGCGACTGGTCATGAAAGTAAATGGTCGCAGCGCTCATCTTAGAAAGTTGGGTCTTGCGACATTGTATTGTGCGGCCTGCGCTTGTGGACCAAACCAGAATCAAGTGCTGCGTTGATGGACACATCAGCTTTTTTTAGCGACAGGTCGCCGCGCGGTGAGCCGCGGATCACCGGCGCGGTCGCGTACTGCAACCTGCGCGGCACTTGTGCTTTGCTTGACTAATGCGACCAGATCGACAAGCGCCGCAAGATCGCTTGTTTTCTGCAAACGCAACGTTTCGCAGTGGTTTCCCGCACGCGGCAACCCCAGCGTCATGGCCGCCCCGTTGAGCATATGCAGCGCCTCGTCCAGACGATTGGGGGCGGGACCGTCGGCACCCGTATTGACCATCTGGACAAGCGCCTCGGCATCCTTGCAGAGCTGGTCCAGCAAATCGCACAACAGATCAGGGCCCAGTTCATCCAGCACCAAGTGCAATTGCGCCATGTCCAACATGGTATCGGACGTGGGGGCTGTCGGTTTTGCCACGACCGGTTTGGGCAAGGCCATGCAGCCACGCAGCATAGATCCCAATTTGTCGCGAGTCACGGGCTTGGCCACAAAATCGGTCATGCCGGCGTCCAGACAGCGCTGCCGGTCCTCGGCATAGGCATTGGCGGTCAGGCCGATGATCGGCAAATCAATGCCAAGGCCGCGAATCGCGCGGGTCGCTGCCAGACCGTCCATCACCGGCATCTGCAAATCCATCAACACGATGTCAAAGGCAGCCAACTGCACAAGATCAAGCGCGATGCTACCGTCATTGGCAGTAACGACCCGCGCACCGAAACTTTGCAGCAACGCAGCGGCCACTTCGCGGTTGATGGGGTTATCCTCGACCAGCAGCACCCGGATATCGCGAGGCACGTCCGGCTGGACCGGGATAGCGCGCACAGCCACAGGCGCCGCCGGTCCCAGGACCGTGACCGGCAGTTCAACCCAAAACACACTGCCTTGGCCTATCGCGCTTTCGACGCCGATCCGTCCCCCCATACCGGTGACCACCCGCCTACAGATCGCAAGGCCCAGCCCAGTGCCACCAAACGGGCGCGATTCCGATCCTTCAATCTGGCTAAAATCGCGGAACAGCTTGCCGTGATCTTCGGGCGCAATGCCGATGCCGCTGTCTTGCACCTCGATGCGCAAACCGTCTTGCGCCAAAAGCATCCCACGCACGCTGACCCGACCTACGGGCGTGAACTTGATCGCATTGGACACAAGGTTCAAAAGGATCTGCCGCAGGCGGATTTCATCGGTCATGATTGTTATGGCGGGCAGATCAATATCGAACGCAAGACCGGCATCCGCAATGCGTGCCTGGAACACATCCTGGACAAGACTGACCACATCAGGCAGCGAGACAGGCGCATTGTTGAAGGTGACGCCGTTGGCATCAAGATTCGAATAATCAAGAATATCGTTGATGATATCGAGCAGAACATGCCCAGACCGCCAGATTGTGAGGACGCGGCGGGATTGCGCAGGGTCCAGATCCTCGGTCCGCAAAAGATCGGCCGCCCCGATGATGCCGTTCAGTGGCGTGCGAATTTCATGGCTCATCGTGGCCAGAAACATCGATTTCGCCGCACTTGCAGCCTCGGCGGCGGCGGCACTGCGCGAATTTCGGACCGAAAGCTCGCGCAATTGTTTCTGGGTCTGGGAAATAATGCGCAGGTCAAGGAATTGCAGCAGGATCGTGCAGATGAAAACCAGCGCTGCAACCCCCGCAGCCACGGCAAGCCGCTGATACAAGGCAAATGCCTGCTGCCTGCTTGCAACACGGGCCTCGTTCAGCGTCGCATTGGTCGCGATGACAAGATCGTTGCTGGTCGTATTGACCTTTCGGGCCTCGGCAAGGATGAGCGGCAAGGCGTCTTCAACCGCCGACCGGTCACCAGCAAGCGCATCAATCATCTGCGCCAGATCATGTATTTCCTGACTGACGGCGGCCTCAATGATCTGCAATTCACTGGAGGATTGAAAAGAATCCGAAAAAACACCCCGATCAAGCAAGGCGATCCGGCTATACAATAAGTCAAAGGCAAGCAATACTGCGTCAATCGCATCGGGTGTTGGGTTATTCTGCGCCTCCAGCACAACCTGGGTCAGCCGTGACGCTTGACGGTTGGTCTGGAAAACCGCCCACATCGCATCTTCGCGCACGCTTTGCAGCATGACCTGCCGGCGATCCTGCAGACTGGCGAAAAGATAGGCTGTCGCTAAAATCATTGCCAGACCCAGCACCATCAATGCGAAGGTGACCCAGCGAACGGACAGGTTCCACCCCAATATCTTGGGATAGACCACCTCAGTCCCCGACGTCGATCTGTGCGATCTGCCAGACAGATCGGCCGAAATAAACCTCATCGAACAGGTCGGGGTTGTCATCAAAAGGGTAAATCAAAAACAACGGGCCTTTGTCGCGCACCGACATCACCTGCCCATCCAGATGGGTTGCAAGCACCACATTCAGATCGCGCAGGTCGCTGGCCGGAACGGTGGCGGCGTAATCGTTCAGCGCGACGACGCGCAATGTCGCACCCTGCGCGCCCACCGCATCAAGAAGGGCGGCGCCCAGCGGACCACTGAAATCATGGGTACCCTCGAACCAAGGCGTCGCGGTTGTAATGCTGCCCTGCTGCAAATCTTGCAGCATCGCCCGGTCAAATCGCGCCACGCCATTCCCGTTGGTATGGGTGATCTTTCCCGAAACCGTCAGGATCACGTCGCCTTGCGGGGCGGGCAATTCAGCCGCCTGCACCAAAGAGGCGGCCATGGACAGAACAAAAAACAGCAGATATTTCATCTTGTTCCCCTGTTTTGCAGCATTTCAAGCAACGTGGGTGGTGACAGCAGGGTCAGTATAATACTTTTTGATTTCGGTTAAGCCCGCAGTAAAGGCGAGCACGCAGCGCGGATCAAAGTGACGCCCTGACTGGCGCAGGATTTCGGCGTAGGATTGATCGAAAGACCAAGCTTCCTTATAAGGCCGTTCGGAACAAAGTGCATCAAAAACATCTGCAACTGCCGTAATCCGGGCAGGCAGCGGAATATCCGTTCCGGAAAGACCCTTTCCATAGCCGCTGCCATCCCATTTTTCGTGATGATACAGCGCGATGTCATAGGCCATGCGGATCAGGTCGCTGTCACCGTCTTTCAGGATTTGCGCCCCGATCTCGATGTGACGCTGGATTTCCAGCCGCTCGTCATCGGTCAGGGCTGCGGGCTTGTTCAGCACAGCGTCGCTGATGCCGATCTTGCCGGTATCGTGCAGCGGTGCAGCCAGATAAATCGTCCTGCAAAAGGCCTTGCTTTGCCCCAATGTGCGGGCAATGATTTCGGCCACAGCCGCCACGCGAGAGATATGTTGCTGGGTCGTGCCGTCGCGCAATTCGATGGCACGCGCCAGTCGCCAGATCAGTTCTTCCTCGCGTTCGGCCAGTTTACGGGTGGCCTGCTGCACTTCTGCATCAAGGTGCAAGGCCCGATCCATCAGCGCCAACTGGGCCTTACGCAATGACAAAAGGTTTTGCGCACGCACGCGCAGTTCGTCAGGGTCAAAGGGTTTATTCAGAAAATCCGTCGCCCCCGATCGCACGGCCGCCAGACGCAATTCGCGGTCATGATCAGCCGTCAGCATGATGACGGGAATGAACTGGTAATCGGCCAGGGTGCGCAGATGCATGATACAGGTGATCCCGTCCATGTCTGACATGCGATAATCGACAAGCACCAGATCGAACATCACTTCACGGCACCGCGCCAGTGCCGATATCGCGTCAGAAAAGCATTCGACCTCATATTCCTCGGAACGGGACAGAACGGCGCGGATCACGCTCCGGCTGATCGGTTCGTCGTCAACAATACAGACACGCATTGTTTTGGTGGCCCCTCACTTTTCACTGCGTTTCCTGCCGGGTCCCCGCAAGAGACAAGCATAACGATCAAACTTTCGTCACCAGGTCTTAATTATACGTAAACTCAAGTTTCAGGTCCGTCGAAAAAGCGACAGGCTGACGGAGAACACCATAGCATTCATTCTTGCGGCGTGGACAAAAATTCCCATATGCACATGACGCCATGGAACAATCCGGCAAGGTGCAAGATGGGCTATGTAAAGACAGCGATATTGATGGCGGCGATGACGGCCCTTTTCACGGGGATCGGCTATCTGCTGGGCGGTGCCGGCGGCGCTATGATCGCGCTGGTCGTCGCGGCAGGGATGAATGTCGTGACCTGGTGGAATTCGGACAAGCTGGTCTTGCGGATGCACGGCGCCGAACCTGTCACGCGCGGCGACCGGATGGGCCTGCATGCGATGACCGCCGAACTGGCGCGTAATGCGGGGCTGCCTGAACCCAAGCTGTACCTGATCGACACGCCACAGCCGAATGCCTTTGCAACAGGGCGCAATCCGGCCAATGCGGCCGTGGCGGTAACCACCGGCCTGCTGCGCGACCTGACCCGCGAGGAACTGGCGGGCGTGATTGCGCATGAGCTGGCGCATATCCGCAACCACGACACCGCGATCATGACCGTGACCGCGACCTTTGCCGGTGCGATCTCGATGCTGGCGAATTTCGCGCTGTTCTTTGGCGGATCGCGCGAACGGATGGGGCTGATCGGCACGCTGGCGCTGATGTTTCTGGCACCCTTTGCCGCCGCCCTTGTGCAGATGGCAATCAGCCGGACCCGCGAATATGCCGCCGACAAGGCCGGGGCCGAGATTTGCGGCAACCCGCTGTGGCTGGCCTCGGCGCTGGAAAAGATCGCTGTCGGCGCGGCGCGGATCGACAATCACGCCGCCGAACGCAACCCCGCCACCGCGCATCTGTTCATCATCAACCCGCTACACGCCCACAAGCATGACAACCTGTTCGCAACCCACCCCGCGACCGAGAACCGCATCGCCGCCCTGCGCGCTATGGCGGGTCAAGGCCGGACAGCACCAGCAGCACAGTCCGTCCGCAGGGGTGTTCCCTCGACGCGCAAGCGCGGCGGGCCTTGGGGCTGATCAGGCCATTGTCGTGGGCTGCTGACCTGCAACCGTAGCGGCCGTGTCCCAGCCACGACACGCATCTGCCAGTTTGGGGGGCAGCGGCGCATCGGTATAAAACCCGTCCATCTGCGCCAGCGAGCCGATCCGCGCCGGCGCACGGCGTGTGAATTTCGAATGATCGGCCACTAGAAAACTGCGCCGCGCCTGCCGCAGGATCGCCTGGCTCACCCCGACTTCCTGAATGTCATAATCGAGCATGTCGCCATCTTCATCCAGCGCCGAACAGCTGATGATCGCCAGATCGAACTTGAACTGGCCAATCGCCTGCGTCGTCACGGTGCCGACCAGCCCCGCATCAGCGCGCCGCAACAGGCCACCGACCACGATGATTTCGCAATGGGGATTGTCGATCAGGATATTGGCGACGTTCAGATTATTGGTCAGCACCATGATATCGCGGTGTTTCAGCAAGGCCCGCGCCACAGCCTCGGTGGTGGTGCCAATGTTCAGAAATAACGAACAGCCATTGGGAATATCGCGCGCGCAGGCCACGGCAATCGCGGCCTTGCCCACCTCGTTCAGGTCGCGGCGGTCCTGATAGCCGATATTGGCCACGGTGGATGGCAGGATCGCGCCGCCATGCACGCGTTGCAATTTGCCCTGATCCGCCAGATCGGCCAGATCGCGCCGGATTGTCTGCATCGTGACCGCGAAATGCGCGGCCAGATCTTCAACCACGACGCGTCCGTCACGGCGGGCCATGATCTGGATATCGCGCAAACGTTCGGCCTGTGACATGAAACGGACCTTTCCGGGGTTGGGTGTATCAATCTGCGCGGGCGGATCGAATCACACCCCTTACAGCTTATGTTCGTTTTAGCCGGTTTTCTGCACCGCCGCGAACAGGAAATCCGGAACAAACGGGGAATATAGGGGGTATAAATGTTCCATTTTCGAAAAACGAGCATTTTTGACCTTTAAAACGAAAGAACTTGCGCATCAGCTTTGGCCGCGTCTAGGTTTGCGACACCTGATTACATGCCGCAAGCCAAAGGGGGTCGCATGGCACAATCCGCGCAAACATCGGCGACGATCCACGATCTTTTGGTGATCGGCGGCGGCATTAACGGCTGCGGCATTGCGCGTGACGCGGTCGGGCGCGGCCTGTCCGTCGTGCTGGCCGAAAAGGGTGATTTGGCGGGGGCCACCTCGTCTGCCTCGACCAAGCTGTTCCATGGCGGGCTGCGCTATCTGGAATATTTCGAATTCCGGCTGGTCCGCGAGGCCCTGATCGAGCGCGAAACCCTGCTGCGCGCCATGCCGCATATTTCATGGCCGATGCGGTTTGTGCTACCTTATCACAAGGATATGCGGTTCGACAGCGACACGCCGACATCGCGGCTGTTGGGCGTGGTCATGCCCTGGATGAAAGGGCGCAGGCCCGCTTGGCTGATCCGGCTGGGCTTGTTTTTATATGACAATCTTGGCGGCCGCAAAATCCTGCCCGGCACGGCGACGATCAGCCTGACAGGCACGCCAGAGGGCGCGCCGCTGGATGACCGTTTCGCCAAGGCATATGAATATTCCGACGCATGGGTCGAGGATTCGCGCCTTGTCGTGCTGAACGCCCGTGATGCCGCAGCGCGCGGTGCCACGATCATGACCCGCGCCGAGGTGGTTTCCGCCCAAGCGACCAACGGGATCTGGCAGGTCACGGTCAGAACAGCGCAGGGCGACCAGATCATCGCCGCGCGGATGCTGGTCAATGCCTCTGGCCCTTGGGCGGGCGATGTGATCCATGGCACGTTGCGGCTGAACAGCCGCGAAAACGTGCGCCTTGTGCGCGGCAGCCATATCGTCACGCGCAAGCTATTCGATCATGACAAATGCTATTTCTTTCAAGGCACCGACGGGCGGATCATCTTTGCGATCCCCTATGAGCAGGATTTCACCCTGATCGGCACCACCGACGCTGACCATGACGACCCGTCGCGCGCGCCTGTTTGTACCGACGCAGAACGCGATTACCTGTGCGATTTCGCCAGCCAGTATTTCAAACGCCCCGTGACCAAGGACGATATTGTCTGGACCTATTCGGGCGTCCGCCCGCTTTATGATGATGGCGCAAGTTCGGCCACCGCCGCGACCCGCGATTACACGCTCAAGGTTGACACATCGGCAGGTGCGCCGGTGCTGAACATCTTTGGCGGCAAGATCACGACATACCGGCGGCTGGCGGAATCCGCGTTAGACAAGATCGGCACGATGCTGCCCTTGTCACGGGGCAACTGGACGGCGGGCGTGCCCTTGCCGGGCGGTGATTTCTCGCATGACGGGGTCGAGGCGCTGATCGCAGACCTGCACCGCGCCTATCCGTTCCTGACCGAGGGCTGGGCGCGCCGGCTGGTGCGCGCCTATGGCACCGAAGCGCGCGACCTGCTGGGCAAGGCTGCGAATACCACTGATCTGGGCCGTGATTTCGGCGCGACCCTGACCGAGGCCGAGGTTCGCTGGCTGATGACGCAGGAATATGCCCAGAGCGCCGAAGATGTGCTGTGGCGCAGATCAAAACTGGGCCTGCGGTTCGATCAAAATCAGGTGGCGGTTCTGGAGGAGTGGATCGCCAGCCATTCACGGGAAATGATGCGCGCCGCAGAGTAACGTCGGCGCATTCGGGAGGAGAGAACATGTCGCTAGTCTTGGATGGCGTCAGCAAGGTAGTCGAGGGACAGAACCATATCACCCCGACGGACCTGACACTGGAACGCGGCACGATGAACGTGCTGCTGGGGCCGACATCGTCGGGCAAAACCACGCTGATGCGCCTGATGGCGGGCCTTGATGTGCCCGCGACAGGGCGCGTCATCTGGGAAGGCCGTGACGTGACCGGCATGCGCGTGCAGGACCGCAAGGTCGCGATGGTCTATCAGCAATTCATCAACTACCCGTCGATGACGGTTTACGACAATATCGCCTCGCCCCTGAAACTGATGGGGCTGAACCGGTCCGAGATCGACCGCAAGGTCCGCGAAGCCGCCGATCTGATGCAACTTGGCCCGCTGCTGGACCGCAAGCCACTGGAATTGTCGGGCGGGCAGCAACAGCGTTGTGCGCTGGCGCGCGCCTTGGTCAAGGATGCGGGGCTGGTCTTGCTGGACGAACCGCTCGCCAACCTCGATTACAAACTGCGCGAGGAATTGCGCGCTGAAATCCCCCGCATCTTTGAAGAATCCGGCGCGATTTTCGTCTACGCGACCACCGAACCCGAAGAGGCGCTTTTGCTGGGTGGCAATGTCGCGACCATGTGGCAGGGCAAGATCACCCAGTTCGGCCCCACGCCATCGGTCTATCGCCAGCCACGCGATGCGACCACCGCGCGGGTGTTTTCCGACCCGCCGATGAATTTCACCCGGTTCGTCAAGGCGGGCGACAAGATCGACTTTGGCCATGGTGCGGTCGCGGCGCAGGGTGCCTTGGCGCAGCTGGCCGATGGCCCCTATACGGCGGGGTTTCGCCCTGACCATCTGCATCTGACGTCCCAAGGGGCGGGCGGTCTGCATTTCGCCTGCACCCTGCGGGTGACGGAAATCACCGGGTCGGAAACCTTTGTGCATCTTGATCACACAGGCGACCGCTGGGTCGGGTTAATCCACGGCGTGCATCATCTGGATTTCGGCGCGCCGATCACCGTCTGGCTGGATGCGGCGCATGTCTATGTCTTTGGCGAAAACGGCGATCTGGTCGCCCCCGCATCCTATGCGGCAGCGGCGTAAGAGGGCGGCATGGTACAAATCACGCTTGATAATCTGGCACATTCCTATCTGCCAAACCCGCAAAGCGAGGATGATTTCGCGCTCAAACAACTCGACCATGTCTGGAAAGACGGCGAGGCTTATGCCCTGCTGGGCGCGTCCGGTTGCGGAAAATCAACGCTGTTGAACATCATTTCTGGCCTGCTGGTCCCGTCACGCGGGCGGATCCTGTTTGGCGACCGCGATGTGACGCATCAGGACACCGTGGCGCGCAATATCGCGCAGGTGTTCCAGTTTCCCGTCGTCTACGACACGATGTCTGTGGGTGACAATCTGGCCTTTCCCTTGCGCAATCGCGGGATGGCCCCTGCCGCCATCGCCGCACAGGTACAAAAGATCGCGGCCATGATCGGGATGGAAGATCAGTTGGGCCGCAAGGCGCGCGGCCTGACGGCGGATGCCAAGCAAAAGATCAGCCTTGGGCGCGGCATGGTCCGCGAGGATGTCAACGCGATCCTGTTCGACGAACCGCTGACCGTGATCGACCCGCATATGAAATGGGAATTGCGCACCCAGCTCAAGGCACTGCACAACGAATTCGGCCATACGATGATCTATGTCACGCACGACCAGACAGAGGCGCTGACCTTTGCCGACAAGGTCGTGGTGATGCATGACGGGCGCGTTGTCCAGCTTGGCACGCCAGAGGATCTGTTCGACACGCCCGAACATACCTTTGTGGGCTATTTCATCGGATCACCCGGCATGAACCTGATCGACGCCGATGTTGCAGGCGACACCGCCCATTGCGGTGGTCATGCGATTGATCTGGGGGGCCATTACCGCGCGCCGCAAGGCCGCGTGCAGATCGGCATCCGCCCCGAATTTGTGACCCTGACGACAGGCGACCACGGCCTGCCCGTCACCATCAAGCGGATCGAGGATGTGGGCCGCCACCAGATCCTGCGCGCCGAATTCGCAGGCAAGCCGGTCAACGCGATCCTGCCCGAAGGCTTTGCCATGCCCGCCGGTGCGAACCGGCTGCATTTCGCGCCTGACCGGATCAATGTCTATGCCGATGACTGGCGTGTCGCGCCCTTGCAGGCGGTCGCCACCCCCGAACGAAAGGCCGTGTGATGGACAAGGTACAAAACAACAAGGCGTGGTTTCTGGTTCTGCCGGTGCTGGTGCTGGTCGCCTTTTCCGCCGTCATCCCCCTGATGACCGTGGTGAATTATTCGGTGCAGGACACATTCGGCAACAATGTCTTTTTCTGGGAAGGTCTAGGCTGGTTCGAACAGGTGCTGACCGACAGTCGCGCGCATAGCGCCTTGGGCCGGCAGCTTGCCTTTTCGGGGATCATCCTTGCGATCCAGATTCCGCTGGGCATCGCGATTGCGGTCTGCATGCCGAAAAAAGGGTTCTGGGCCTCGGTCTGTCTGGTGCTGATGGCACTGCCGCTGCTGATCCCGTGGAACGTGGTCGGCACGATCTGGCAGATCATGGGGCGCGGCGATATCGGGCTGGTGGGCTATAGTTTGTCGGCGATTGGGATCGACTGGAATTATGCGCGCGATCCGCTGCATGCCTGGATCACCGTTGTGGTGATGGATGTCTGGCACTGGACATCGCTGGTGGCGCTTTTGGCCTATGCCGGTCTGCAATCCATCCCGCAGGCCTATTACCAAGCGGCCAAGATCGATCAGGCCAGCCGCTGGTCGGTGTTCCGCTATATCGAATTGCCCAAGATGCAGGGCGTTCTGCTGATCGCGATCCTGCTGCGTTTCATGGATAGTTTCATGATCTATACTGAACCTTTCGTCGTCACCGGCGGCGGGCCGGGGTCGGCCACCAGTTTCCTGTCGATCGATCTGGTGAAAATGGCGCTGGGGCAGTTCGACCTTGGACCTGCGGCGGCATTCAGCCTGATGTATTTTCTAGTGATCCTGCTGGTGTCCTGGGTGTTCTACACAATCATGACCAACCTTGATAAAGCGGAGGGCCGGTAAAATGGTTGCGACATCCGACACCTATACCGCCACTGTGCGCCGGGCCGCCTTGCCAAAGGTCCGCGCCCGCCATGTGGTGATGGTCGCCTACCTGTTGTTCATGCTGGTGCCGATCTACTGGCTGGCCAAGATGAGCCTGCAAACGAATCAAGAGATTTTGGGCGGTTTCACCCTCTGGCCGCAGAATCCGACGCTGGACAATTACCGCGTCATCCTGACCGATGCGTCGTGGTACATGGGCTATGTCAACTCGATCACCTATGTGGCGATGAACACAGTGCTGTCGCTGGCCGTGGCCTTGCCTGCCGCCTATGCGTTCAGCCGCTACCGGTTTCTGGGTGACAAGCATCTGTTCTTTTGGCTGCTCACGAACCGCATGGCCCCGCCGGCCGTTTTCGCGCTGCCGTTCTTTCAGCTGTATTCATCGGTCGGCCTGTTCGACACGCATATCGCAGTGGCGCTGGCGCATACCTTGTTCAACGTGCCTTTGGCCGTGTGGATCTTGGAAGGCTTCATGCGCGGCGTACCAAAAGAAATCGACGAGACCGCCTATATCGACGGCTATTCCTTTCCACGGTTTTTCATCAAGATCTTCATGCCGCTGATCGCCAGCGGTATCGGGGTCGCGGCGTTCTTCTGCTTTATGTTCTCATGGGTGGAACTGCTGTTGTCACGCACGCTGACGGCGGTGAACGCGCAGCCCATCGCGTCGATCATGACGCGGACGGTATCGGCATCCGGTCTGGACTGGGGTGTGCTGTGCGCGGCCGGTGTGCTGACGATCGTGCCGGGGGCCTTGGTCATTTATTTCGTGCGCAACTACATCGCCAAGGGCTTTGCCCTGGGCCGCGTGTAAGAGGGGGAAACGCTCATGTCACTTGCATGGATGGCCTGGACCGGCCCAACAGCGATCTTTTTTGGTGTGATCGCCTGTCTGCTGCTGATCTTCACGTTTCTGGGGATCAGATACCCCGAAACGCCCCGGCGCGGTATTCTGACAATCGAGACAACGCGCGGTGATCGCTTGTTCATCACGCTCTTGGGATCGGCCTTTATCAATGCAGGCTGGCTCGCGACAAGCGGGCTGCCGCAATACTGGGCTTTGGGAATTTGCGCGTTCTACGCCGCAGCGGTGTTTCGCTGGGTATAGGGCCGCAAGTAGACGCATGACCGGGGTCGAGGGGTGAGGCCCGCCATGATCCCGGCCATGCAAGACTGAAAAGAAGGTTCAATCCATGGGAGGATTTATACTATGAACCGCATATTGAAAACATCCACGGCGCTGGCGTTGGCGCTAAGCGTGACGGGGGTTCCGGCATTCGCCGATATGGACGCCGCCATCGCCTTTCTTGACGAACACATTGGCGATATGTCGGCCCTGACGCGCGCCGAACAAGAAGCCGAACTGCAGTGGTTCATCGACGCCGCCGCACCGTTCCGCGGCATGACGATCAATGTCGTGTCCGAGACGATCACCACGCATGAATGGGAAGCCAACGTGCTGGCCCCCGCATTCAGCGAAATCACCGGAATCAATTTCACCCATACGCTGATCGGTGAAGGCGATGTGGTCGAACGGCTGCAAACGCAGATGCAGACCGGCGAAAACGTCTTTGATTTGTATATCAACGACGCTGACCTGATCGGCACGCATTGGCGCTATCAGCAGGCGCGCAACCTGACCGACTGGATGGCGGGCGATGGTGCATCGGTGACGAACCCCGGCCTTGATCTGGACGATTTCATCGGTCTGGCCTCTGCCACTGGCCCCGATGACAAGCTGTACCAACTGCCAGTCCAACAATTCGCCAACCTCTACTGGTTCCGCCATGACTGGTTCACCGACCCCGCCATCATGGCCGCCTTCGAGGCCGAATACGGCTATCCTTTGGGCGTTCCGGTGAACTGGTCGGCCTATGAAGATATCGCCGCCTTCTTTACAGGGCGCGAAATCGACGGAACCACGGTTTACGGTCACATGGATTACGGTCGTCGTGACCCGTCTTTGGGGTGGCGTTTCACCGATGCGTGGCTGTCGATGGCCGGTGCATCCGATCTTGGCCTGCCAAACGGCCTGCCCGTGGATGAATGGGGTCTGCGAGTCAACGACAACTTCCAGACTGTCGGGTCCTGTATGGAACGTGGCGGTGCCACCAACAGCCCCGCCGCCGTCTATTCGATCGAGAAATATGTCGATTGGCTGCAGAACTATGCCCCGCCAGAAGCCAACGGCATGAACTTTTCGGAATCCGGACCAGTGCCTGCGCAGGGTGCAATCGCGCAGCAGATCTTCTGGTACACCGCGTTTACTGCCGACATGGTCGCCCCCGGCCTGCCGGTGATGAACGAAGACGGCACACCGAAATGGCGCATGGCCCCCAGCCCGCATGGCACATACTGGCAGGACGGCATGAAGGTCGGCTACCAGGATGTGGGCTCTGCCACCATTCTGGAATCGACCCCCGTGGACCGCGCACAGGCCGCATGGCTTTATGCGCAGTTCATCGCGTCCAAGACAGTGGATGTGGCCAAATCGCATTACGGCCTGACCTTCATCCGCGAATCCACCATCAACCACGACAGTTTCACCGAACGTGCGCCGCAACTGGGCGGTCTGGTGGAATTCTACCGCTCGCCAGAGCGTGCCCTGTGGACCGACACGGGTTTCAACGTGCCTGACTATCCACGTCTGGCGCAATTGTGGTGGCAGAACATCGGTGACGCGTCATCCGGCGCACGCACCGCACAAGAAGCCATGGACGCGCTTTGCGCCGAACAGGAAGCGGTGATGGAACGTCTGCAGCGTGCAGGTGTGCAGGGCGAATTCGGCCCGTTGCTGAACGAACCACAGGATGCATCCTATTGGTTGGAACAGCCCGGCGCACCCTGGCCCAAGCTGGACGACGAAAAGGGCGAACCTCAGACCATCGCCTATGAAGAGCTGATCCGCCGCTGGACGGAATAAGCCAAATGCGGGGGCGCCCTATGCGCCCCCGTTCCCCATGGCAAAGCGGCCCGCTGGCGGCTTTGCCACAATCATGACAAGCTGCCAAGACAAGCACAGGACTGACGCAATGGGATATATTCTGGCACTCGATCAGGGCACCACATCCAGCCGCGGGATCGTGTTCGGCCCCGACATGCGGATCGTCGCAACCGCACAGGAAGAATTTCCGCAGCATTATCCCCAGTCCGGCTGGGTGGAACATGACCCTTCGGACCTTTGGGCCTCGACCGCAGCAACCGCGCGGGCGGCCATCGAAAAGGCAGGACTAAAAGCCAAAGACATCGCCGCCATCGGGATCACCAACCAGCGCGAAACCACGCTGGTCTGGGACCGCGAGACCGGCAAACCAATCCACAACGCCATCGTCTGGCAGGACCGCCGCACCGCCGATTTCTGCGCCAAACTGCGCGCAGACGGGCACGAGGATATGATCACCCGCCGCACCGGCCTGTTGGTCGATCCCTATTTTTCCGCAACCAAGCTGAAATACATTCTCGACACAGTCGATGGTGCGCGCGACCGCGCCCGCAAGGGTGAACTGGCCTTTGGTACCGTCGACAGCTGGCTGATCTGGAACCTGACCGGCGGGCGCAGCCATGTGACCGATGCCACCAATGCCGCGCGCACCATGCTTTATGACATCCACAAAGGACGGTGGAGCCAGACAATCTGCGACCTGTTCGACATCCCGCAGGCCATGCTGCCGCAGGTCCGCGATTGCGCCGCCGATTTCGGACATACCCGCGCCGATCTGTTCGGCCATGAAATCCCGATCCTTGGCGTTGCGGGCGACCAGCAGGCCGCAACCATCGGGCAGGCCTGTTTCCAGCCCGGCATGGTCAAATCCACCTATGGCACCGGCTGTTTCGTGGTGCTGAACACCGGCGATACGCCTGTCGCCTCGACCAATAAACTGTTGACCACCATCGCCTATCAGCTGGACGGCAAGCCGACCTATGCACTGGAAGGGTCGATCTTTATCGCGGGGGCTGTCGTGCAATGGCTGCGCGACGGGATCAAGGTGATCCGCGCCGCCCCGGAAACCCAAGGGCTGGCCGAAACCGCCGATCCAAGCCAAGACCTGATCCTTGTGCCGGCCTTCGTTGGGCTTGGCGCGCCTTACTGGGCGCCGCAGGCCCGCGGCGCGATCTTTGGCATGACCCGCAATTCGGGGCCTGCGGAGTTTGCGCGCGCGGCACTGGAATCCGTCGGCTACCAGACCCGCGATCTGCTCGAGGCGATGCAGGCCGACTGGACCCGCGACGCCGCCGAGCCATCCTTGCGCGTCGATGGCGGCATGGCCGCGAATGATTACGCGATGCAGTTTCTGTCCGACATCATCGGCGCACCGGTGGACCGCCCGCAAGTGCTGGAAACCACAGCCCTTGGCGCGGCATGGCTGGCGGGGATGCGCGCCGGTGTCTGGCCGGATATGGAGGCCTTCGCCAAGGTCTGGGCCGTTGATCGGCAATTCACCCCACGGATGGATGCTGACGCCCGCGACACCCGCTATGCCCGCTGGGGACGTGCGGTCAACGCCGTGCTGGCGGTGTGATGATCGCGCCTTTCGGCTTTGCCACCGCTGGCACGATCCGGTTCGGCCGCGGGGTGCTGGCCGAAGCCGCGCCCTTTGCCGCCACCTTTGCCCGCGTGCTGCTGGTGCGGTCTGCCTCTGTCGCGGCGGCGGACGGGCTGGCGCATGACCTGCGCCAGACGGGCGCGGCGCTGGACCTGATCGTCACAGGCGAACCGGACCTGCCCACGATCAATGCCCATCTGGCGACCACCCGTCCGTTCGCGCCTGATCTGGTCATCGCCATCGGCGGCGGTGCTGTGATCGACTATGGCAAGGCGCTAGCGGCGCTGATCCCCGCCCCGCACGGCGCGCTGCGTTACCTGGAGGTGGTGGGCGACGGCCAGCCGCTGGATGCCGCCCCCCTGCCCCTGATCGCGATCCCAACAACGGCAGGCACCGGCACCGAAGTCACCCGCAACGCCGTGATCGGCGTGCCAGCGGCCGGGCGCAAAGTCTCCTTGCGCGATCCACGGCTTTACCCGACGCTGGCGCTGGTCGATCCCGACCTGTGCCTGTCCTGTCCCAAGGCTGTGACGCTGGCATCAGGGCTGGATGCGATCACGCAGGTGATCGAACCCTTCATCAGCGCGCGCGCCAATCCGGTCACCGATGCTGTGTGCCGTGATGCGATCCCGCGCGGGTTGGCGGCGTTGCATCGGATCATGGATCATGGTGACGCAAGTGCATGGGATGACATGGCCCTGACCAGCGTCTGCGGCGGGCTGGCGCTAGCCAATGCGGGGCTGGGGGCGGTGCATGGCTTTGCCGGTGTGATCGGCGGGCGGACGGGTGCGGCGCATGGCGCGATCTGTGGCACATTGCTGGTGCCGGTGCTGCAGGCCAATCTGGCCGCAACGCAGGGCGATGCGGCAGCGCGGGTCACATGGGTGATCGACCGGATCACGGATGAATTCGGCAGCCTGTCCGATTTCGACCACTGGACCCGCGACCACGGCCTGCCACGGCTGGCCGCACTTGGTCTGCCCCCCGAAACCCACGCGGCAGTGGCGCGCGAGGCGAAAGACGCGTCGTCCTACAAGGCCAATCCGGTTGATCTGGACATGGCGGCCTTGCTGGGAATCCTTGCACGCGGCTAGGCCCTGCGCAGCAGGTGCGCCGCTGGACCGGTCAGCGCGCGCTCAACTGCCCCGATAGGTGGAAAAGCCGAAAGGCGAGACCAGCAGCGGGACATGGTAATGTGATGCAGGATCATTGATGCCGAACCGGATCGGGATGTCGTCCAGAAACCGCGGATCATCGCTGCGGCCGAAATAATCGCCGGCTTGAAACACCAGTTCATACCGCCCCGTGGCAAAATCCGCAGCGGGCAGAATCGGGCTGTCGGTGCGCCCGTCGGCATTGGTGACCATCGCGGCCAGATGCACCCGCGCATCGCCGTCCAGACGGTACAGATCGACCTTGATCCCCGCCGCAGGCACGCCGTTTGCTGTATCCAGCACATGGGTTGTCAGAAATCCGGCCATCTTTGTCCTCGGCTTACCTAAAATTGCGCGCAAATAGAGGCAGTCATGTCATTCATTACGCCATAAAATCAATTATCCGGCCTGTCCGCGCCTTGCTGTCGCACCCCGCTGACATAATCCAATACCTTGCTATATGGGACACATATCCAGCTTAGAGGTGAAGTCAAATGATGGAAACACTGCTTTTATCCCGCATCCAGTTTGCGGCGAACATATCGTTCCACATCCTGTTTCCCACGATCACCATCGCACTTGGCTGGGTGCTTCTGTTCTTCAAGGTCCGTTATAGCCAGACTGGCCAAGAACGTTGGATGGAAGCCTATCGTTTCTGGGTCAAGATCTTTGCGCTGTCTTTTGCCATGGGCGTTGTGTCGGGCATCACCATGTCATTCCAGTTCGGGACCAACTGGCCCGGATTTATGGAAAAGGTCGGCAATATCGCGGGACCATTGCTGGCCTATGAAATCATGACCGCCTTTTTCCTCGAGGCCGTTTTCCTTGGGATCATGCTGTTCGGCTTTCGGCGTGTGCCGAACTGGGTGCATACGGGGGCCACGTTTCTGGTGGCCTTCGGGACGCTGATGTCCACCTTCTGGATCATCGTGCTGAATTCCTGGATGCATACGCCCCAAGGGTTCGAGATGCGCGACGGTGTCGCCCATGCGACCGACTGGTTCGCGATCATCTTTAACCCCTCGATGCCTTACCGCTTTGCGCATATGGTACTGGCCAGTTTCCTGACCGTCAGCTTTCTGATCGCCGGTGTCAGCGCCTTCCGCTGGCTGATCGGCGGGCGCACCGAAGGCGTGCGCGTGGCCTTGAAAACCGCCGTATTCGGGGCGGCCCTACTGATGCCGGTGCAGATTTTTCTGGGTGACATGCACGGGCTGAATACCAAGGAATTCCAGCCTGCCAAGGTAGCCGCGATGGAAGGGCATTGGGAAACCGGCGGCAATGTGCCCCTGATCCTGTTCGCCCTGCCTGACCAGGAAGCGCGCGAAAACCGGTTCGAGATCGGGATTCCGAACCTTGCATCCTTCATCCTGACCCATGAATGGGACGGGGTGGTGAAGGGCCTGAACGATTTCGTCGCCGAGGATGGCACGGTCCTGCATCCGCGCGTCGCACCTGTGTTCTGGTCGTTCCGCGTGATGATCGGCACCGGTATGGCGATGCTGATGCTCAGCTGGGTGGCATCTTTCATGATGCTGCGCCGCAAGCGCGGGGTCGAGGGCCTGCCAAAGCCACTTCTTTATGCGCTGGTCGGCATGAGCTTTAGCGGCTGGATCGCGACCCTTGCGGGCTGGTACACGACCGAGATCGGCCGCCAGCCATGGCTGGTCCAAGGCGTGATGACAACGGCAGAGGCGGTGGCCGATGTGCCTGCGCCGATGGTGCTGTCCACGCTGATCGCCTATCTGGTGGTCTATGGCCTGCTGTTGTCCGCCTATATCTACGTCATCTTCTATCTGGCGCGGAAAATGTCGCGTGGCGAAGATATCGGCACCCGCATCGCACCCGCGCCTGCGGCAGCCCCCAATGCCATTCCTGCGGAGTAAACGCGATGAATACCTTTGGTGATCCGACGATCTGGCTGCCTTTCGTCTTTGCCGGGCTGATGGGCCTGTCGATCCTGATCTATGTCGTGCTGGACGGGTTCGACCTTGGGGTCGGGGTGCTGTTCCCCTTCGCGGACGAGGATGAAAAGGACCGCATGATCGCCACGATCGGGCCGTTCTGGGATGCGAATGAAACATGGCTGGTGCTGGCGGTTGGGCTGTTGCTGGTGGCCTTTCCGGCAGCGCATGGGGCGATCCTGACGGCGCTGTACCTGCCGGTTGCGATCATGTTGATCGGTCTTATCATGCGTGGGGTCGCCTTTGAATTCCGCGCCAAGGCCCCCGCCCCGCACAAAAGACTGTGGAACAACACCTTTTTTGCGGGCTCTTTGATGACCTCGCTGTCACAGGGATTCATGCTGGGCATGTATATCATGGGGCTGGAATGGACCGTGATGAATGCAGCCTTCAGCCTGCTGACGGCGGTGTTCCTGACCGTGGGCTATAGTTTCATCGGGGCGACATGGGTGATCCACAAGACGGATGGGGCCTTGCAGGGGAAATCGGTGGACTGGGCCAAGGGCGGGATCTGGGGGCTGGTGCTGGGGATCGGGCTGATCTCGGCCGCCACGCCGCTGGTCAGCACGCGGATCTTTGACAAATGGTTCAGCTGGCCCGAGGCGCTGTTGCTGTCGCCGCTGCCGGTTCTGTCGGCGCTGTTGGTGTTTGCCTTGTGGTGGATGCTGCGCCGGATGCCATTTTCGAATGACCGGCTGTCGTGGTTGCCCTTTGCGGCGGCGTCATCGCTCTGGGTTATGGCGTTTATCGGGATGGCCTACAGCTTTTATCCCTATGTGGTTCCAGAAAAGCTGACGATCTACGAAGCCGCAAGCGCACCCGAAAGCCTGTTCATCATCCTGATCGGCACGCTGTTCGTGCTGCCCACGATCCTGGCCTATACGGTGCTGGCCTATACCGTGTTCCGCGGCAAGGCGACAGAACTGCGCTATGACTGATGTAGGGTGGATCATGATCCACCCTACGGGGGGTGAAATCGGGCAGAATCGGTTTGACACCCCCCCGCCCTTTGCGTAATCGGACGCACAAGGTAAGGCGCGGTAGCTCAGTTGGTTAGAGCGATCGACTCATAATCGATAGGTCGGGAGTTCAAGTCTCCCCCACGCCACCAAATCCCTTTCTCCTGTATGAAAACCGGATTAGCCTGCAGCCAAGTTTGCACGAAAGGCCGCGCCCCATGTCCGTCATCGACCAGATCGCCACAGCCATCGGCGCGGACCGTATCCTGACCGGCAAGGACGCCGCCCCCTATGGCAAGGACTGGACAGGCGCCTATACATCGACGCCGCTGGCCGTGTTGCGCCCGATGTCCACCGCCGAAGTCGCGGCCATCATGCGCATCGCCCATGCCACGCGCACGCCCGTTGTCCCCTGTTCCGGCCGCACAGGGCTGACCGGGGCCACGATGGCGGATGGCGCGCTGATGCTATCAGCCGAACGGCTGAACCAGATCACCGAGATTAACACAACAGGGCGCACCGCCACCGTGGGCGCGGGCGTGATCCTGTCACACCTGCATGATGCCGCCGCAGCATGTGACCTGATCTTTCCGCTGACATTGGGCGCGCGCGGGTCCGCTATGATCGGCGGTCTTTTGTCCACCAATGCCGGGGGGTCCAATGTCGTGCGTTACGGCAGCACGCGTGGCCTGTGTCTGGGGCTGGAGGTCGTGATGGCCGACGGACGGGTGATGAATCTGATGAGCGCGCTGCACAAGGACAATTCCGGCCTTGATCTGCGCAACCTGATGATCGGGGCTGAAGGCACGCTGGGGATCATCACCGCCGCTGTGCTGAAACTGCTGCCCAAGCCACAGGCCTATGCCACGGCGATGGTCGCGCTGCCCTCGCTGACCGATGCACTGCGCCTGCTGCATCGCCTGCAGGACGCGACAGGCGGCGGGGTCGAGGCGTTCGAATACATGCCGCGCAGCTATATGGCCAAGCATCGGCAGATGTTCCCCGACGTGCCCCCGCCCTTTGCGCAGGACCATGACGTCAATATCATGATCGAGGTCGCCGCCACCACGCCGCGCGACGCGCAGCTTGGCCCTGACGGGCAACTGCCTGTCGTCACCCTGCTGGAAGATATGCTGGGCCAGATGCTGGACGACGGCACCTTGATCGACGCGGTCATCGCACAGAATGAAACCCAGCGCCGCGCGATCTGGAAACGCCGCGAGGATGCGGGTGATGTGGCCTTTTTCGGCGGGCATTTCGTGAATACCGACATCGCGCTGCCGCTGGACAAGGTGGCAGCATTCGAAACCGCATTGACGCCCCGCCTGCGCGCTATTGATCCGGATGTGCAAGAAGTCATGGTCGCCCATCTCGGCGACGGCAATATCCATCACACCAGCTATGTCAGCCGCAACGATCCCGATGTGATGGCAGCACTGGTCGAGGCGGTCGAGGATGTGGTGCAGGAATTGGGCGGATCATTCAGCGCCGAACACGGGATCGGCGTCTCAAAGCTCGAAACGATGAAACGGCGCAAGGATCCCGTCGCGCTGGACGCGATGCGCGCGATCAAGGCCGCCCTTGATCCGCATAACATCCTGAACCCCGGCAAGGTCATCCCGCAGGCCTAAACCCCGCGCCGACGCGCACACAAAGCCTTGCACGACGTCAGCCGCGGTGTCGCAACAGTGCAGCCCCGCAGATTCCATCACATTACATGTGGTCGAAAAACCCCGGGCCCGCCTGTTCCAAGAGCTTGATCGCCATCTCCCGGCCCATGTCCGCGCCATCGGCAATCGCGCCGATCATATCATCAGCCAGAACCTGCGATCCGTCAGTACGCAGGATTTCGCCGCGCAGGCGCAAGTTGCCGCCATCAAGGTCGGCCAGCCCGCCAATCGGCGTCTGACATGACCCATCCAGATGTGCCAGAAAGCTGCGTTCGGCGGCCAGGCGCTGGCCGGTGGGGCCGTGGTGGATCGCCTCCAGCATGGTCGCGGCGCGGCTGTCATCGGCGCGCCGTTCGATCCCGATGGCCCCTTGGGCGATGGCGGGCAGCATGTCTTCGGGGGCGATGGCCGTGCGCGGCACATCGGTCATGTTCAACCGGTTCAGGCCCGCCATAGCCAGAAATGTCGCCTCGGCCACACCATTGCCCAACTTCATCAGGCGGGTCTGCACATTCCCGCGAAATTCCACGACGTTCAGGTCGGGCCGACGCACCAACAATTGCGACCGCCGCCGCAAGGACGATGTGCCGACCGTGGCGCCGTGTTCCAGATCATCCAAACCCTTGGCCGTCAGCGACACAAACGCATCGCGCACATCCTCGCGCGGCAGATAGGTATCCAGCAGCAAACCACCGGGCTGTTCGACCGGCATGTCCTTCATCGAATGGACCGCGATGTCGATAGAGCCATCCAGTAGCGCCTCTTCGATCTCGCGGGTGAACAGGCCTTTGCCGCCAATATCTTTTAGCGCGCGGTCCTGAATGGCATCGCCCATGACCTTGATCACGACGATGGCAAAGGCATCCTGCGGCAGATCGAATGCCGCCATTAGCCTTGCGCGCGTCTCATGCGCCTGCGCAAGCGCAAGCGGCGATCCACGGGTTCCGATATTGAAAGGCGAGGCGGGTGTTGGCAAAGCAATGTTCATGGCGCGATTGTTAGACGTGTCAATCTGGCCTGACAACTGCCTTGACAACATGTTCCGCAATTGGGACCACAGGCAAGTGAAAAAAGGATAGATTATGGCGCAGCAAAAGACCATCCTTCGGGCCCTTGCGGGCGAAACGCTTCCAACGCCCCCCATCTGGATGATGCGGCAGGCGGGGCGCTACCTGCCCGAATATCGCGCAACGCGCGAACAGGCGGGGGATTTCCTCAAGCTCTGCTACAACCCCGAACTTGCTGCCGAAGTCACGTTGCAACCGATCCGCCGTTATGGGTTCGACGCGGCAATCCTGTTTGCCGATATCCTGCTGTTGCCGCAGGCTTTGGGGGCGGATCTGTGGTTCGTCACCGGCGAAGGCCCACGCTTGTCCACCATCACCACACCCGAGGAATTGGGCCGCCTGAAACCGGTCGCAGACATCCATGAGACGCTGAACCCCGTCTACGAAACAGTCAAGATCCTGGCGCAGGAACTGCCCAAGGAGACGACTTTGATCGGTTTCGCCGGCGCGCCATGGACTGTTGCGACCTATATGATCGCGGGCCAGGGGACGCCGGACCAAGGTCCAGCGCACGCGCTGAAAGCGGCCAATCGCCCACTGTTCGAAGGTATCATGCACCGGCTGACCGAAGGCACCATCGCCTATCTGTCCAAACAGATCGAGGCGGGGGCAGAATGTGTCAAACTGTTCGACAGTTGGGCCGGATCGCTGCAAGGCGACGATTTCACTGAGTTTTCGATCAAACCAATGCAGCGGATCACCGCAGCGCTCAAGGAAAAGCACCCCGGTATCCCCGTCATCGCCTTTCCGCGCGGCGCGGGCACGAAATACGCGGGCGTGCATGGCGCGACAGGGGCCGATTGCGTCGCAGTCGATGACGGTGTCGATGCGGTCTGGGTCGCGGACCACGTCCAGAAGGATGGCTGCGTGCAGGGCAACCTTGCGTCATCACATATGGTGACGGGCGGTCAGGGGCTGGTCGATGAAACCCGCCGGATCTGTGATGCGCTGTCGGGTGGCGCGCATATCTTCAACCTTGGCCACGGCATCACGCCAGAGGCGGACCCCGCCAATGTCCAACTGATGATCGATACAGTGCGGGGCGGCTAAGCCCCCCACTTCTTTTTTCCAAAAATACTCCGGGGTGAACCCCGGACATGGTCCGGGGGAGGGGCAGCGCCCCTTTTGCGGCTTTGCCGCAAGCGCTCCGCGCGGGGATATTTAAGCTCGGAAGATGGGGGCGGCACCTGTGGGGCGCCGCTTGCGTCTCATACCCATTTGGCCAGCGGAGGCAGGCTCATCAACACCGCATTGGCATCATGCCCCGTGGTCAGGCCGAATTTGGTCCCGCGGTCATAAACAAGGTTGTATTCCGCATAAAGCCCGCGGTGTATCAGCTGCGTATCCTTGTCGGCATCTGTCCACGGCTTATCACGGCGTTTTTCCACAAGCGGCACATAGGCCGGCAGAAAGGCGCGGCCAATGTCTTGGGTCAGGGTGAAATCCGCCTCCCAATCGCCGGTGCAGTAATCATCCATGAAAATGCCCCCCACGCCGCGCGCGCGGTTGCGGTGGGGGATGTAGAAATATTCATCCGCCCAAGCCTTGAGCTTGGGGTAATGATCCAGCCCGTGCGGGTCCAGATGGGCCTTTTGCGTGGCATGGAAATGGGCGGTATCTTCGGCATATTCGATGCAAGGGTTCAGGTCGGACCCGCCGCCGAACCACCAGGCATGCGGGGTCCAGAACATGCGTGTATTCATATGCACCGCAGGCGCATGCGGGTTCTGCATATGCGCCACCAGCGAAATCCCCGAAGCCCAGAACCGCGGATCATCCGCCATGCCCGGCACGCCGCGCGCGGCCATCGCGCGCTGTGCGGCATCGCCCAACTGGCCATAGACGGTCGAGATATTGACGCCCACCTTTTCGAACACGCGCCCGCCGCGCATCACCGACATCAGGCCACCGCCTGCGTCGGACCCGTCATCGGCATGGCGGTTGGTATCCGTCACCTCGAATCGACCGGCAGGGGTGTCGGCTGTGTGGCTGTCCTCCAACGCCTCGAAGGCGGCGACGATATCATCGCGCAATGCGCGGAACCATGCCGATGCCCTGGCTTTCTGTGTTGCGAATTCTTCTGCCATGTCTCGGCTTAGCCCCTGATATTGTATAACCATGCGTCGTAGTGTTTCGGTAGCATATCGAACATGCCCCGATGTTCCAGACCAAAACCGGAGAAGACGATGCGCCCTGCCTTGATGATCCTGCCATTTTTGGCGCTTGCCGCCTGCGCCACGCCGCGCGAACAATGCATTGGGCAGGCGACGCGCGACCTGCGCGTCCTGAACAGCCTGATCGCGGAAACCCAAGGCAATCTAGCCCGTGGCTATGCGATCGAGGAACAGCAGGAAGTCCGCACCCTGCGCAAGACCTGCCGCGGCGAAAACAGCGACGGTACGATATTTCGCTATAGCTGTGACGAGACCGAGACATTCACGACCAATCGCCCAGTCGCTATTGATCTGAACGTCGAACGCGCCAAGCTGAATTCACTGGTCGAACGCGCGCAACCAGCAACAGACGACGTCCGATCAGGTGGTGCTGCAATGCATCGCCACACATCCTGAATGATCAATGCGCCGACACGCAGGCCGGGTCGATCAGGGTCCGGCCGCCATCGACGGTGATGATCTGACCGGTCACGAAACCGGCGGCCTCTGACGCCAGATATTGCACGGCATCCGACACTTCGCCCGGGCTTGCGATCCGGTGCAGCGGCGTGTTTTCCAAGATTGCATCGCGCATTTCGTCATCATCCTTGAGCGAGCCTTTCAGGCTCGCGCTCATCACGCTGCCGAATGACACCGCATTGACGCGAATCCCGTGCGGGGCAAAAGCCACGGCAAGCGAACGGGTCAACTGGTCCAGTGCTGCAGTGCTGACCGAATAGGCCAGAAGGTCAGCATGGGTGCGCCGTGACGCGATAGACGAGATGTTCACGATCGACCCGATCGTCGGTCCGCCACCTGTCCCTGCTTGTTTGATCATCCGGCGTGCCACGGCCTGGCTGACGCGCATTGCCGTCAACATGTTCTGCTGCAACAATTCGTCCATCGACGTATCATCGGGGTCCAGCGGGTCGGTCGTCATCACTTGGCGCGATGCGTTGACAAGGATGTCCACCCGTTCAAACGCATCAATCGTCGCGGACAACAGGTTGGTGATGGTCAGCTTCTTGCGCAGATCACCCGCGAAAAGCCGGATATTCGTGGCTTTCTCGGCCTCTTCGCCCATCTGGGCGCGCAATGTTTTTTCGTCCATATCGGCAAAAACGACATTGGCCCCGCCTTCGGCAAAATGCCGCGCGATAGCAAGGCCGACGCCATTGGCCGCCCCCGTGACAATCGCAGTCTTGCCGCTGATGGAAAATGACATCGGGTTGCTCCCTTGCGCGATCAGCGCGTCGGTTTGGTGGCGTGGAACAGTTTGAACGCGTTGTTGCCGCCGATTATGTCGACATTGCGGAAACTCTCCGACATGGCCGCTTCATAGGGCAAATGGCGGTTCGCGACCATCCAAAGCTTGCCATGCGGCGCCAGCAGGCGGGACGCCGCTTGGATAAAGGCGCGCCCCAGCCCCGCATCGGCGGCGCGTCCGGTATGGAACGGCGGGTTCATGACGATCCCGTCATAGGCTTTGTCAGGGGTGAACCGCAGCGCATCGGCCCAATGGAAACGCGCGCGCGGATCGGCCACGTTCAGCCGCGCGCACTCCAGCGACAGCGCCTCGGCCTCGATCAGGTCCAGCGATGCGACACTGTCCCGTGCCAGCACCGCCTGCGCAAGATAGCCCCAGCCCGCGCCCAGATCGGCCATGCGTGCCGGCAGTTTCGGTGGCAATGCATCGGCCAGCAAGGCAGAGCCTGCATCGACAGCCCCATCGGAAAACACGCCAGCGGCGGTGTAAAATCCGTGCTGTCCCTGCACCGGCCCTGCCGCGGCCCAATCGGCAAAGGCAGTGGTCGCAGGAAACCAGAACAGCCGCCCATGCCCTTTGGTGATCGACGGCAGGTCGCCCAGCCGCGCGCGGCAGGCCTTGAACAGGCTGTCCACGCCATCCGTGCGCTGGCCATCGACGACGACAAGATCGGCCTTGGCGCAAGCCTGCGCGATCATCGCCTGCGCCAGCGCCTTGGCCCGCGGCACAACGACAATGGCGGTCCCGCATGGCGGCAGGTCCTGGGTGACGGTATGGCCCGCAATCTGCCAATCGGCCACATCAGGGGCATAGCTGTGCATGACGCTGACCGCGCCACGCGGCAGGTCCGAGACGTCAAAGCTGGCGGGCGGGCGCATCAGGCCGACACGGCCAGCGCCCAAGACCAAAAGGCCGTCTTGGATGGCGGTGCTGAGGCGGGACTGTGGCATATCAGTTACGAACAACGCGCAGGCGCTATTCTTTCTCCATCGTGCATTGCAGCGGGTGTTGATGACGCTGGGCGAAATCCATCACCTGCGCCACCTTGGTCTCGGCAATCTCGTGGCTGAAAACACCGACGACGGCAACGCCTTTCTTGTGGACAGTCAGCATCAGCTCGAACGCTTGGGCATGGGACAGCCCAAAGAACCGTTCCAGCACATGCACGACGAATTCCATCGGCGTGAAATCATCGTTCAGGATCAACACCTTGTACATCGGCGGGCGTTTGGTCTTTGGCTTTGTCTCAAGCGCAATGCCAAGGTTGCCGCCGTCACGGTCCTCTTTGTCAGCCATCATGTGAAACTGTTCGCGCATCAAATGTCCTGTCATAGCCGTACATATAAACCATGCCCGCCCAGAGAAAAGGGGATCATGCGAGAAAGGGAAAACCCGCCAATCGCGGATATAGCGGGTTGACGGCGCGCATCTACCACATCTGCGATATCCACCCGATGAACGGCCCGAAAGTGTTTGAATTTAGGGTGTTTTCTGGCAAGCAAACTTGTGCTAGCGTTTTTGCATAATAATAAGGCCACCGGAAAAATCCGGGGCCAGAGGCAGCAAGAGGCAAACGACATGGCACGTCGTCCGGGACAGTTAGCCCATTACGGGCTGTATTTCTGCGTTCTGATTTTCATTCTGATCACCGCGCCGATCCGCGGGGTTGCCGCCCCCTATGCGGCGCTGGTCATGGATGCGCGCACCGGCGAGGTGCTGCATGCCCGCAATGCCGATACCCGCCTGCACCCGGCCTCACTCACCAAGATGATGACGCTTTATGTCGCGTTTCAGGCAATCGAACGCGGTGAAATCTCGCTCGATACAGAAGTGACCGTAACATCCCATGCCGCGAATGAGCCCCCGTCCAAGCTGGGCCTGCGGGCTGGCCAGCGCATCCGCCTGCGCTATCTGATCCGCGCCGCTGCGGTGCGATCTGCCAATGATGCGGCCACCGCCATCGGCATCGCGATTTCGGGGTCGGAAGAGGCTTTTGCCACGCGGATGAACCGAACCGCTGCCGCGATGGGCATGACCAACACCACGTTTCGCAATGCGCATGGCCTGACGCAATCGGGCCATCTGTCCACGGCGCGCGACATGTCGGTCCTTGGGCGGCATGTGATCTATGATTTCCCGCAATATTATAATCTGTTTTCACGCCGGACCGCTGATGCCGGTGTTGCGACTGTGCAGCATACCAATCGCCGCTGGCTCGATTCCTATCCGGGCGGTGACGGGATCAAGACCGGCTTTACCAATGCGGCTGGTTTCACGCTTGTCGCCTCGGCGCAGCGCGGGGACCAGCGGATCATCGCGACTGTTTTTGGCGGTACATCCACCGCATCGCGCAATGCCCGGATCACCGAGTTGATGGATATGGGGTTCAGCACGGCGCCCCGCAGCGCCAATGTGAACCGCCCGACGCCGCCCGGCGCGATGGCCGAAGCCCCTGCGGACGAATCCGTTGCCGCAGGCGACAGCGTGCGCGGCAGCGCGGGCAAGGTCATCCGCGTGAACGGGCTTGTGACGCGTAGCTATCGCCCGGTGGGTCGCCCCGTCACGGCGGAACCGGAACCCACGCTGCTGTTGTCAGGCACCGCTGAAACAGAGGTCGTCGTGGCAGCGGCAGCCGACCCCACACCGCAGGTCGATGTGGCCGCAAGCGTCGATCAGGATATCATCAATGCCGTGCTGGCCGATGCGGTGAACGCGACCTTGATGGATGTGCTGGCCGAAGATGCCCCCGTGCAAGAAGACACACCCGTGCAAATCGCCGAGGCCACCACCCCCGCAGTCATGCCGCAGGCCCGTCCGGAACCACCGGCCGAGATGCAGATGGCGGCGATGGCGACGGTTGCGCCCCCTGCCGAAAGCTTTGCGCCCGGCGAGCCAGAGGTCGTGACCCGTGTCTCTACGTCGGGCGGGCGGCATTGGGGTGTGAACGTCGGCCGTTATCCCAGCCGGTTCGATGCGGAACGTGTGCTGCTACAGGTCGCCTTGAACGAGATGGACACCCTTGACGGGGCCTTGCGCCGTGTCGTGCAGCGGTCTGGCGGATTTGACGCCAATTTCATGGGGTTGAACCGCGAAGCCGCCGATCTGGCCTGCCGCCGCTTGCAGGCGCGCGGCACCACCTGTTTCATGATCGGCGCCGACGGGTAGATCGCGGCGCGGCTGAAAAACTTTCTAGCCTCCGGCGGGAGTATTTTTGGAAATAAGAAGTTGGGATCAGGCCGGAATGGCGCGCCCTTCAAAGGCGGCGGCCATCAACTGACGTGTGTAAGGGTGTTGCGGCGCTTCAAAGATCGCACTCGCTTCGCCCGCTTCGACCACGTCGCCCTGTTTCATCACCATCACCTTGTGCGACAGGGCGCGCACGACTTTCAAATCATGGCTGATGAACAGATAGGCCAGCCGGTGTTTTTGCTGCAGGTCGCGCAGCAGCTGCACGATCTGGACCTGCACCGTCATGTCGAGTGCGGATGTCGGTTCGTCCAGCACCAAAAGGCGGGGCCGCAGGATCATCGCGCGCGCGATGGCGATCCGCTGGCGTTGTCCCCCGAGAATTCATGCGGATAGCGGTCCATCATCTCGGGGTCGAGCCCGACCTCGGCCATGATTTCCGCCACCATGTCGCGCCGGTTGCGCCCGGGATCGACCCCGTGGACGCCCAGACCTTCGGCGATGATCTGTTCGACCGTCATGCGCGGGCTGAGTGAGCCGTAAGGGTCCTGGAACACGATCTGCATGTCGCTGCGCAAAGGCCGCATCTGGCGTTGGGTCAGGCTGTGGATGTCGCGCCCCGCAAAGCTGATCCGCCCTTCTGACCGGATCAGCCGCATCACGGCCAGTGCCAGCGTCGTCTTGCCAGACCCGCTTTCGCCAACGATGCCCAGTGTTTCGCCTTCGCGCAAGGTCAGCGTGGCGCTATTGACCGCCTTGATATGCCCCACGGTGCGTTTCAGCAGACCCGCCGTGATCGGGAACCAGATCCGCGCGGCGTCGGTTTCCAGCACGGTGGCGGCATCGGCTGGCACCGGTGCCGGCAGGCCGGTCGACGAGGCGGCCAGCAGCGTCTGCGTATAGGGATGCTGCGGATTGGCAAAAATGTCGGCGGTCGGTCCCTGTTCGACGATTTCGCCGTTCTGCATCACGCAGACGCGGTCCGCGATCTTGCGCACGATGGTCAGGTCATGGGTGATGAACAGCATCGACATCTGTTCGCGCCGTTTCAGATCGGCCAGAAGGTCGAGGATCTGCGCCTGGATGGTCACGTCGAGCGCGGTTGTCGGTTCATCCGCGATCAAAAGCTCCGGCCCATTGGCGAGTGCCATAGCGATCATCACACGCTGGCGTTGCCCCCCTGACAGTTGATGCGGATAGGCACCCAGACGGGTTTCGGGGTCGCGGATGCCGACGCGGTTGAGCAGTTCGATGATCCGGCTGCGCACCGCCGCGCCGCGCAGGCCCTGATGCAGTTCGATGCTTTCGGCCAGTTGCTTTTCCAGCGTATGCAGCGGGTTCAGCGACGTCATCGGTTCCTGAAAGATGAAACTGATGTCATTGCCGCGCACGCGGCGCAGGGCAGCCTCGGTCGCCCCAACCATTTCCACCCCGTTGTAGGTGATCGACCCTGCCATGACCGCGCTGTCGCCAAGCAGTTGCACCGTGGACAGGGCTGTGACGGATTTGCCCGACCCGCTTTCGCCGACAATCGCCAGAGTCTCGCCACGCCCGATCTGGAAGGACACGCCACGCACCGCATGGGTCGTAGCACCATCCTGCCGGAAGGCTACCGCCAAGTCGCGCACATCAAGGATCGGTTTGGTCATTTCACGGGGGTCATTTCATTGGGGCCTTTTGCGCGACGGCAAGGTCTTGCGCGGTTACGACCGGAACAGACCCGTCGGCAATGAAGGTCTTGCGCGGGTCGAACGCGTCGCGGATGCCCTCGAAGATAAACACCAAGAGCGACAGCATGATCGCAAAGGTAAAGAACGCGGTAAAGCCAAGCCATGGCGCTTGCAGGTTCTGCTTGGCTTGCAAAGTCAATTCGCCCAGCGACGGGGCCGAAGATGGCAGGCCGAAACCCAGAAAGTCGAGCGACGCCAGCGTGCCGATGGCCCCTGTGACCAGAAAGGGCAGCATCGTCACCGTCGCCACCATCGCATTGGGCAGCATGTGGCGGAACATGATCGTGCGGTCCGGCACGCCCAGCGCCTTGGCCGCGCGCACATATTCAAGGTTGCGCGCGCGCAGGAATTCCGCACGCACCACGCCCACCAGCGCGGGCCAGCCGAACAGCACGGTCAAGAAGACCAGAAGCCAGAAACTTCGCCCCAGAATGGCAAAGACGATGATGATGACGTAAAGTGACGGTGTCCCGGTCCAGATTTCGATGAACCGCTGGAAGGCCAGATCGGTCCAGCCGCCGAAATAGCCCTGCACCGCACCTGCCGTGATCCCGATGATTGACGCAGAGATTGTGACCATCAACGCAAAGATGATCGACAGCCGGAACCCGTAGATCACCCGCGCCGTCACATCGCGTTTGGTGTCATCGGTCCCCAGCCAGTTCAGCGCAGAGGGCGGCGCAGGCGCAACCCCTGGCCGGTCAACGATGGTATTGTAAGAATAGGGGATCACCGGCCAGATCATCCAGCCCCGCTGAAACCCCTCGCCCAGATCCGCGCCTGCATCCACGGCGGCGATCAGCCCGTCAGGGTCATCGAAACAATCCTCCATGCCACCGGTCTTGATCAGGCATTGCACCTCGACATCCTGATAGCGGGCCTGCGTGGGGAAATCGCCGCCGAAATCGCGTTCGGAATAAAAGCTAACAATCGGCATCCGCCATTCGCCCTGATAGCTGACAAGGATCGGCTTGTCGTTGGCGATCAGTTCCGCTAACAGCGACAGGCCGAACAGCACGCCAAAGATGATCAGCGACCAGACCGCACGGCGGTTGCGCTTGAAATTGCGCCAGCGGCGCTGGTTCAGGGGGGAAAGGCGCATCATGTGTTGCGCGCCTCGAAATCGATGCGGGGGTCGATGAAAACATAAGTGATATCGGTGATGATACCTACCACCAGCCCGATCAATGAGAAGGCGAAGAGCGTGCCAAAGACCACTGGATAATCACGCGCCACGGCCGCTTCGAACCCAAGCCGCCCCAGACCATCGAGCGAGAACAGCGTTTCGATGATCAGCGACCCGCCAAAGAACACCCCAATGAACAGCGCTGGAAAGCCCGAGATCACGATCAGCATCGCGTTGCGGAACACGTGGCCGTACAGCACGCGGGATTCCGACAGGCCCTTGGCCTTGGCGGTGATGACATATTGTTTCTTAATCTCGTCCAGAAAGCTGTTTTTCGTCAGCAAGGTCAGCGTCGCAAAGGCCGAAATCGTCGAGGCCAGCACTGGTAGCGTGATGTGCCAAAGGTAATCGAGGATCTTGCCGATCAGCGACAGATCCGCGAAATTCGATGAGGTCAGCCCGCGCAACGGGAAGATGCGGTAATACGACCCACCTGCAAACAGTACGATCAGCAGGATCGCAAACAGGAAACCGGGGATCGCGTAACCGATGATGATCGCGCCACTGGTCCATGTGTCGAACGGGGTGCCGTCGCGCACGGCCTTTTTGATGCCAAGCGGGATCGAGATCAGATAGGCGATCAGCGTCGACCACAGGCCAAGCGTGATCGACACCGGCATCTTTTCCAGCACCAGATCGAACACGCTGATCGACCGGAAATAGCTATCGCCAAAATCGAACCGCATGTAGTTCCACATCATATTGAGGAACCGCTCCAACGGCGGCTTGTCGAAACCGAATTCGCGTTCCAGCTGTGCGATGAATTCAGGTGGCAGGCCGCGTGCGCCAACATATTCGCTGCTGTTGTCAGTGCCGAAATCGGCGTCGCCAGCCCCGCCCGAAAAGGATTCGAACACGTCGCCGCGCCCTTCGAGATTGGCAAGGATCTGTTCAATCGGGCCGCCCGGCACGAATTGCACCAGCGCAAAGTTGATGATCATGATCCCCAGCAAGGTCGGAATGACCAGCAATAGTCGTCGAAGGATATAGGCGCCCATCGCTTACCGCAACGCGCCTGCGGCGATCAAGGCATTGGCTTTATCCTGATTGAACCACCAGTAGTCCAGATGCCCAAGGCCAAATTCCGGCAGGTTCTCGGGGTATTCGTACATGTCAAAATAGGCGACCCAATTCGCACCAAGGAACCATGTCGGCACCATGAAATAGTCGTGCCGCATCACGCGGTCGATGGCGCGGACACCGGCGGCCATTTCCTCATAATCATCGGCACCAGTCACGAACTTTGCCAGCTCATCGACAGCGGCCGAACAGAAACCTGCCGGGTTGAAGACGTCGTCGCGATCTTCGCAGCCATATTTCTGTTCAATGCCGGTGCCTTCTTGTAGCCCGCTGCTATACGCACCGAAGATCATGTCGAAATCGTTGGACTGGGTGCGCGCCTGATACTGGGACGGATCGACACGGTTATAGGTGGCGTTTACGCCAAGACGTTGCAGGTTTTCGATATAGGGCGTGATGATCCGGTCAAAGGCTTGGCGCGTTTCCAAAAACTCGACATCCAGCGTCTGGCCATTCGCATCGCGCAGCTGACCGTCATTGCCGGGTGTAAAGCCCGCCTGTTCCATCAGATCAAGCGCGCGGCGCAGATTGTCGCGGTCCAAGGGGCGGTCGCCGCTGGTATGGGGCATAAAAGCGTCTTCGCTAAAAATCGCCTCTGGCAGCGTGGCACGTAGGGTGTCCAGCATTTCCAGCTCGCGCCCTACGGGCAGACCAGCAGCACGCAAGCGCTCGTTTTCCCAGAAACTGGTCCGTTGCTGGAACAGCCCGTATTGCAGGTTGTCGTTGGTCCAGGTGAAATTATACATCAGCCCCAGCGCCAGCCGGACATTGCGGTCCTGCAGTTTTTCGCGCCGCAGATTGAACACGAAACCCGATGCAGCAGGCAAGGTGCCATCGGCCAGCGTGTCGCGCACGACCCAGCCTTGGTCGATGGCGGGGAAATCATACGACGTCGCCCAGTTGATCGAGGAATTTTCGCGCCGAAAGGTGAATTCGCCTGCCTTGAACGCCTCGAATGCGGCGGAACTATCGGCAAAATACTCAACACGGATCACGTCGAAATTGCTGCGTCCGATGTTGATCGGATGGGTTTGCCCCCAGTAATCAGGGTTGCGGCGATATATGATCTGGCGGCCCGGATCGACGCTGTCGACCATATAGGGGCCGGTACCGGGGGCTGTATTCAGCCGGCTTTCATCCAGTCGCGCGCCAGTTTCCTCGAACCAGTGTTGCGGCATGACGATCGTATTAGCCATCTGGCTGACGCGGCCGCGGCGCGGCGAGTCCGGGTTGAAGGTGAATTTTACGGTGTAATCGTCCAGCGCCTCGGCCCCTGTCACCAGTGCGGTGATCCCCGCGCGAAACGACGGCGTGCCCTGTTCGGCAAACAGGTTATGGGTAAAGACCACATCCTGCGCCGTCATCGGCGTACCATCCGAAAAGGTCACGTCGTCGCGCAGGTTGAAGATGACCCAAGCCTGATCAGCAGGATATTCCAGCGTTGTACACAGCAGGCAGTAATACGACCCGACCTCGTCATCGGTGCTGTCCATCATCCGTTCGTACATGGCCGACGACAAAGATCCCGGCGTGCCCGACAATGTGGCAAACGGATTCATACTGTCGAATGACCCATCGGCGGAAATGCTGATCTCTCCGCCTTTGGGGGCTTCGGGGTTCACATAATCCAGATGTGCGAAATCGGCAGGATATTTCAACTCACCGAATTCATTGAACCCGTGTGACATGATTGTTTCAGGCGCGGTCTGCGCATGCGCGTCATGTCCCGCCAGAAGCGCAAGCGCAGCAATCGACCCAAAGGCCCAAAGACGCATCTGAAGTGCCAGGCCGGGCTGAGGCTGTGCCATGACACGAACCTTGGGGCGATTAGACATCATAAACTCCAGTTTCGACAAGCCACGTGGTTACATAAGGCTACGTCGCGGAACGGCAAAGATTCAAGTTGAGAATGTGTGATCATGCCGTGTTCATGTGCACATGCCAACGAAAAAGACCGCCCAGTAGCGGGCGGCCTTTGGTCACATGTCCGACGGGTTAATTGAACGTTGCCAGATAGGCGATCAGGTTGGCGCGGTCTTCGATAGACCGCATCCCGTTATACCCCATCGACGTGCCGGCAGCATAACCACGGGGGTTTTCCAGAAAACCGTTCAGATTTTCGGGGGTCCAAACATCGGCGGCCGCGATCAGCGCACCAGAATAGGAAAAGTTGTCATAAAACTGCACCGGACGGCCCACGACACCATGCAGCGCGGGGCCTGTGCCATGCACGCCAGGTTCCAGCACATGGCAGGCACGACAGTTGCGCCACAGCGTTTCACCATCCGCAGCGCTGGCCGAGGCCATGATCACAGCGAAATCAACCTCTTCGACGGCCTCGTCATCTGCAGAGGCTGTTTCTTCAACTGGGATGATATAGGCCTGTTCGCCATAACCATGCCCGCCGCCGAAATAGATCGACGATGCAAGCCAGGCACCCAGCAGGTAAACTAGCAAAGTCGCGCAAAGCGCGCCGACGGCTTTGGTGATTGTCATTGTGTCGAACATGTCGCGGTCCATTCAGAGATCAAAGTCAGCAGACATCTATCCGCTTCCCCCCTGCCGTTGCAAGGTATAGTGGCGCGACGAAATGCCCATTTTTGGCCTTTGCTGTCCGGGGGGACACAATCATGTCACGCAAAATCGCCTTTCAGGGGGAATTGGGGGCTTACGGCCACGAAGCCTGCGCCACTGCGCGCCCCGATCACACGCCGCTGCCTAGCGCCACATTCGAGGATGCCATCGCCGCCGTGCGCAATGGCGATGCCGATCTGGGGATGATCGCGGTCGAAAATTCGACCTATGGCCGCGTCGCCGATGTCCATTCGCTGCTGCCCGAAAGCGGGCTGCATATCGTCGACGAAACCTTTGTGCGGGTGCATATCAACCTGCTGGCCAAACCGGGTGCAAACCTGTCCGACATCAAAACCGCTGTCGGCCATCCTGTGATCCTGCCGCAATGTGCAGGATTTCTGCGCCAGCATGGCATTGCCGGCCGTACCAGCACCGACAATGCCCGCGCCGCGCGCGAAGTGGCGCAGGGGTCAGACCTGACCACAGCGGCGCTTGCGTCGGAACTTGCCGCGCATATCTATGGCCTGCAGGTCCTTGCCCGCCATATCGAGGATCATGACCGCAACACCACGCGGTTCCTGATCATGGCGCGCGCGCCTGACCACACAAGGCGTGGCGATTTCGGCATGGTCACCAGTTTCGTATTCCGCGTGCGCAACATTCCGGCCGCACTTTACAAGGCGATGGGCGGCTTTGCGACCAATGGCGTCAACATGACCAAGCTGGAAAGCTATATGGTCGGCGGCCAATTCACCGCGACGCAATTCTATGCCGAAATCGAAGGGCACCCCGATGATCGCAATGTCCAGTTGGCGCTGGAAGAACTGCGCTATTTCACGGATCATCTGCTGGTGATGGGCGTCTATCCCGCCGCGGCACGCCGCCATGAGACCGCGACCGACTAGGGCCTTTGGCAGCCATCCTTGGCGATGCAGGCAAGCTGATCAAGCGGGGCGTCAATATCGTTGCACGTGTTAACGCGAATCTGCGCTGCCATCATAGCGGCGGTCGGCCAGCCAGTTTTCGATCAGGAAATGCGCGATGGCGCCTTTGCGCGCGGGCTTGATTGTCGGGTGCAATCCGGCAAAAGACAGCGCCATATCCTCGCGGCTGATCCACAGCGCGTCCTCGACCTCGGTCCGGTCGATGGTCAGATCCTTGCCCAGCGCATCACCCGCGCAACCGAACATCAAAGACGCCGGAAACGGCCAGGGCTGGCTGGCCAGATAGCGCACTGCACCGACATGGATGCCCGCCTCTTCACGCACTTCGCGGCGCACGGCGGCTTCGATCGTTTCGCCGGGTTCGACAAAACCGGCCAGCAGCGAATACATCCCCTCGGGCCAGCCGGGGGACCGGCCCACCAGCACATCATTGCCATGCGTGATCAGCATGATGACGACAGGGTCTGTGCGCGGGAAATGATGCGCGCCGCAGGCCGGACAATCGCGCTGCCAGCCGGACATGGCGATCACGCTTTGTGCGCCGCAGCGGGCGCAGAACCCGTGCGTGTCGTGCCAGCCCAGCACTGCCTTGGCGGTCGCGGCCAGTTCGGCGTCGCGCGGGGTCAATCGCGTCATGATCGCGCGCAATTCGAAAAAACCGGCACCTGCGGGCATCGCCGGATGCTTTTGCTCGGACGGATCAAGAAAGGTGTCCAGATGCGTGATGTCCAGATCAGGCGGCGTCCAGCCTGACAGATCAGCCACAAAGACCGGCCCCGCAGCATCGCGCCCCAGCAGGATCAAGTCTGGCGCCGTATCGGCCATCACCGGATGATCCAGCGGCACCTGCACCAGCGCGTCATCCAGCACCATCGGTTTGCCACGCCACAACAGGATCGCGCGCGCCCCGACCTGCCCCGCAACAGCCGGATCAGCCCGCAAATGCGCCGCGCGGTCCAGCGCAGAGCCGCCAAAAGTCACTGTTTCAGATAACATCATCGGGGTGAAATGACACGGGTCGGAGCAGAGTTCAAACTTTTCTGACAACATGCTGTAGCCACGACAGAATTTCATCCTATGGTTGTGTCAATGGTGAGGACGGAGTTCACAGTGGCAACGAACCGGCGCAGTGGCTGTCACGCGACATTGCGCATTCTGGCGACCACGGATCTGCATATGCAGATCCTGCCTTATGACTACTTTGCCGACCGCGCCGAACAGATCGGGGGGCTTGTTCATCTGGCTGACCAGATCACCGCTCTGCGCGCCGACCGGTCGGCATTGACGCTGCTTTTCGACAACGGCGATTTCCTGCAAGGCAATCCGCTGGCCGATACTTTAGCGCAGGCCGGATCGGCCAAGACCACACACCCGATGATTGCTGCCTTTGCTGCCCTGCGTTATGACGCGATCAATCTTGGCAATCATGAATTCAACTACGGGCTACCGTTTCTGCGGCAGGCCCTGCAGGATGCACCTTGCCCCGTGGTCAGTGCCAATATCGACTGGCGTGATCAGACGCAGATCGCGCAGCCCTTTGTTATCCTTGACCGTGTGATCCGCTGTGACGATGGCCGCGACCATCCCCTGCGGATCGGCGTCGTCGGGTTCTTGCCGCCACAGATCACCAAATGGGACAGGGTCAAGCTGGCTGATACGATCACCACTTGCGACATCGTCGAGGCCGCGCAACGCATCGTACCACAGATAAAGGCCGCAGGGGCGGATATCATCGTCGCCCTGTGCCATGCGGGGATCGACGGGGTAGACCACCGGCCCGGCATGGAAAATGCCGCCGTGCCGCTGGCGGCTGTGCCGGGCATAGATGCGATCGTGACAGGGCACACGCATGAGATATTTCCCGACGCCACGCGCCCTGCCACCGCTTTTGTCGATCCGGTCGCAGGGCGGATTCATGGCAAACCGGCGGTTGGCGCGGGCTTTTATGGTCAGGCGTTGGGGGAAATCACGCTCAGGTTGCGCCGCGCCGCGGATGGCTGGCATGTCACCGACCACACAAGCGCGGTGCTCCCCGCCGCACCCAAAGCGCCAGACAGCGCAATCAGCGCAAGGATCAAGGCAGGTGTGCAGCCCGCCCATAACGCCACCTTGCGCCAAGTCAGGCAGCCGATCGCGCGCACCTTGGTGCCGATCCATAGCTATTTTGCACGCGTCAGCCCCGACTTGCCCGGCCATATCCTTGGTCAGGCGCTGATCGCGCATGCCGCCTCGGTGCTGCCAGCCAATTGCCTTCCGATTATCGCGGCGGTATCGCCGGTTCGCGCCGGCGGCTTGGGCGGGCCGGCCTGCTACGTCGCCATTCCGCCGGGGCCGATCATGCGCCGAGACGTCTGCGCGATCTATCCCTATGCCGACACGGCCGTGATTGTGCGCCGCACGGGTGCCGAACTGCGCGCTTGGCTGGAACAGGCTGTTTCGGGCTATCATCAGATTGTCCCGGGCAAGGCCGACCAGGTTTTGCTGAACCCCGAATTCGCGGGATATGTCTTTGATGCCTTCCACGGGCTGACCTACACGATCGACCTGACCCAACCGCCCCGCAATGACGCGACAGGCCGCATCGTCGCACCACAGGCGGCCCGGATCACCGACCTGCGGCACAACGGCGCACCAGTCCGGCCAGAGCAATGTTTCGCAGTCGTTGCCAACAGCTATCGCAGCTTTGGCGGCGGCGGTTTCCCCCCGATCCCCATGCACGATGTACTGGCCATGTCGCGCCAGCCGGTCCGCGACATCCTGACAGCGAGAGTCCAGCGCCAAGGCGTCGTGACTGCGCCAATCGAAGCGCCCTGGCGCTTTGCGCCGATACCAGACACTTTTGTCGATTTCATCTCGGCCCCCGATGGCCGGCACCACATGACCGACCGCATCTGCAACGCTGGGAGGCAGGCTGATGGTTTCACCCGCTACCGCTTGGCGCTCTGAGACCTTGCGCTTGGCTGGCACTTGTCCTATGTGGATGTCCGAGAGGTTGGCGCGGGCGAGTGCCTCGCCAACCTGGTCAGGTCCGGAAGGAAGCAGCCATAACGAGCCCCACTTGGGTCGTTGTCCAACCTCTCACCTTTTCCCTGCCAAGTGATGCGAATGTGGCGCAAAGACCATGTTGGCAGTCGACAGCGGTGTCCGCCGGGCGCATGGCCTGATGGGTCCAATCTTGCCTTGTCCGGCAAACCGGACAGCGCAAAATACACGTCAATGATCTGGATTTATTGGAGGCGAGTAGCGGAATCGAACCGCTCTACACGGATTTGCAAAAGCTGTACACTATAAATAATCCATATTTATCATATACTTATGCACAAACTTTATTCGTGTTTACTTATTTGTGTACATTAAATTTTGCTTCTTATTCATATCAGCGTCAACCTGTTTAGTGCAATGCGTTTGGCTTGCTTACATCGTTTTCCGATGTAAGATTGGCATATGATGCGGCGACTAAAGATAGTAATGAGTAAGGCTTTTGTTGACTTCCTCAGGAGTATTACAAAATGCGAGAAATATTAAATTATAAAGAATGTAAGCGTTGCGAAATACAAGGCATCTACTATCAATCGAGCAATGACACTTGTTGGATAACGGCCAAGCCAAGCCAGGCCAAAAGCCAGATACCTATCTTACTACTTTTGGGTGCAGCGAGCAGGAATAACAATGAAAGCAATACTCACAGCATCATTTATTTTGCTCGCTTCGCAAGCAGGAGCGCTAGAAGTTATAATGGCTTGCGGTAGTCACACATATAAGTACACCAAATTCATTTGGAATGCGGCTAAAGTTGAAAGAAGATATCAAAGTCTTGTTTGGCAAGATTTCTGTGATGACCAAAATGAAATCCTTTATTTGTCTGATTTAAAAGCAACTTGTGATAGCAGGCACACTGATAGCATATTCCCTGGGCTTGTGATTTTGGACTTTAAGAGAGGCTCTCATGTCTTTAGGATGAACGAATTTGAGGACGCACCCTTTATCACAAATTGTACTATTTTGAAAAAATAGATAAAAGCTCGTTACGAATAGCTCGCTCCGTTTGTATGAAAGCTTCTCAAAATCCAACGATGCTACAGTGCTTGCGCGGGAGAAATTAACGCCCTACATCGTTTTTCGATGTAAGCTGTTTTTGAAAGCAAGCAGGACGCACTTGATGACTGAGAGTATAGGTAAAATGCGGCATGCAGCATACACTTTCATATGCATTCTACTTCTGATGTTGCCAGCTAAAGTTATTTCTGAGGACATCTTTGCTGATGAAATAACTTCTGGTGTATGGGCAAGCTATGGACAGTGCGCGGAATATGAAAAGCGTTATTTCATGTTTGCAGGTGGGTTTAGAGGCGACGGAAACCTATGCGCAAGCACGGACAGCAGTCGCGATGGAGATAGATTTCATCTTTTTTTAGAGTGTAGCGTGGCTGGGAATTTAGCAACATACATGGGAACTGCTTATTACTCCGAAACTTTCATCGAGATTAAGTTGACTGAGTATAGAGGTGCTACTGGCGCTGACGATGTCTATATTGAACTAGAGCGATGTGAAAAGTAATACTCAAGCACGTCACTGTTTGAGCAGAACACTTTGCATCACATAAGAAACCATAAAAGTGATTAGCACATACCGGTATTGCCATACGCTTTACCTAAAAATTAAGGCTTCATTATATGAACCTCAAACAGCGCAGCACACTGTGTTGCGTGACTTTTAGCTGTTCTGATACTGCTGTGACTGTGCAGGCGCTTGTACGACGCCCTACAGTGCGTCTACACCTATGCTTACATCGGAAATCGATGTAAGGCGCTTGCAATACGTTAAGCCTCGCGCAGTCTGCGCTAATATGAAACTTTGATGTAGTGAGGACGCACAGCGCGTAACAGCAGGGCTACAGCTAACACAGAATTATTTGGGCGGTGTTGAGCAGCAAAACAGAATTTGAGTGCTGTAGTGGCGACTGAATTATACGCGCTGCAATCTAAGGCAAAAAAATTACTTGCACACGTGGCAGGCTGCTATAATAATTACCCTGTTGTATGTTCTCGCTAAGGCTGCATTATGTTTTGGAAAAAGAAGCCAACTTTAGAAGACTTAATATCCAGAAATCCGCTTTTTGCAATTGCATTCGGCGAAGTGATGAACTCAATCAATGTCGAATTAAATAATCACATAAAATTCCACGAATATCTAAGTGATACCGAAATAACTAATACAATAAACAATACTTACTTAAAGACAAAAAAGGGAACTAATCAGTACGGCGGGGGTGAAGTCTTTGCAAATGTAGTGACGCAGTTGTCAGATTTAGCGGCTGGTAAATCACAGCTTGACCCGTTCTCACAAGCAGCTTGGGGCTTGAATATAGCTAGAGATATTATCTTTTCACATGCACCCGCGATAGCAATTAGTAGTGGAAAAGAAGTAGAGCCACTAACGGAACTTTTATTATCATTGATTGTACGCAATGTAGAGCAGCGCAATCTCAATAGTGAAACAAATTTAATAATAAATTTGTTAAATGAGATTAGAAGTAAAGCGTCCATATAAACTTATTAAAGACGGCGTTAGCTGTATTCATGGCTTTATCACGAATTACAGTGCGTCTACGGCTATGCTTACATCGTTTTCCGATGTACGCTGATACGAAGCGCGGAGGATAACAAATGCACGTTGGAACTCGTCTACCTATTGCAATCGCAAAGAGAATATCAAAACTGCACAAGCATCACCACACTTCAAATAGAGGGTGGGCAATTAACAACGGCTTTGCCAACAGCACTCCGTTTGATTTTGATTATGCTGCATACGATAAAGACAGCTATGCTGATATGTGGCGCATGAATATAGAGCTACACGATGCTATGAATAGCCACTGGAATGAAACAGTAGGCGATGATGATGCACAAGATGCATTTGGGCTTTGGGTGATACAAAGCTGGGGCGGCATTCGTAAGCACAAAGATGAAACGCTAGAGAAGTATTTTTACGAGGCAAAGAACTTCAACACAATTGATGGCAAAGAAGGCGTAAGTAGTTACAGCAAGTTGATGGCTGCAAAGAATTGTGAGAAGTTTTTTATACTTGATGCTCGTGTAGCCGTGGCGCTGAATGTGTTGCAGTTGGAATATTTTGCAGGACATCGCTATTTTTTTGACGTGCTTGGTACGCAAAACAAAAAGATTAATACCTTCAATAAAATTTACAAACGCAAGCAATACGAGGCGATAGGCTATCGTGTGTTTGAAGGTGACGTGTATGCTTTCTTCAATGCGTTGGTACACAAGATGGCAGATTACTTGGGCGTACGCGGCATCGAAGTTGAGATGATGCTGTTTGATAATGCAGAAAACATCATTGCAGATTTAGACGCAGTTGAAAAACAATATGCGACAAACTTGGAGTACTGGCAGTGGCGATTAGGCGATTGGGACAAGCGTAAAAAGAAGCGCACCACTGAACGCTTAAACGCAACAGGCTACAACCTAGTTTAAGTACGCATCAATAAGCTGCAAGTTCTTCTCTACTTCGTTTGGTATGCGACTTGTGTCTTCTGCCTTAAATACAATGTCACAAGCGTCATGTGCTGTTTTGTGGTACACAAACATATTATGATTAGTTAGCAACTGAACTCCAGCTGTGCTTAAGAACGTTTGGGCAAATGCGCCACGTTCGCTGTGAATATCGTTTATGCTAAATCGCTGTGTAATAGGTGAGGGGCAATCTGTTATGTACTCAACTGTATCTTGCTGTAGATACTTGGGGCTTTGAGGAAAAGCTAGCGTTGGTATGCTCCATGTGCGCAGTGACTTTGTTAGTGTTGGTACTCGTGCGATTTTGTGTCTCACTCCAGCACTTTGAAAAGGAGAGCTGCTGTCGTAGCTTATATGAATATCACTGCCTAGCTGTTTGCGCAGTATGCGTTGTATAGCCGTAAGATAAACTGCGTGTTGAGGGGGTGAAGCCATTAAGACGTGCAGCCACTCTGCACTATCTAACTTCTTGTCGTCTCGCAGTATTCGTACCCATTTTAGTATTGGTTCTAAGCCGCTCTTTGTATCGCCTCCAAACGCCCAACCTTCGAAAGAAAAGTCTTTAACGGCTGAGTACCACGCTTCCCCTGTACCGTTGCCTGCGTCTTGCAGCACGTTGAGATATTTTGCACGTGCCCCTGTTGCTGAGCCCCGCTTGTTTGCAAAGTAGCGTAAGTTTTCCACGCTGAGCTCAATAAGCTGCTGTGCTGATAACTTGAGGAAAGGTGAGGATTTCTGCGCTTTTTTATTGGTTAAAATCCACAACGGCATATCCAGCGTCATCGCATAATCGCAATATCTATCCAGCCATCGTAAAATCGTGTCGCGTATGCTGCGTTCTCGCATCCACTTTCTATACACAGCATCTGGCTTGTTTTTAAAATCAGTCCAGCCTTTGATTGCAGGCAGTTTGCCCGTGCCTACTTGAAAGCCTCCACTGTCACCTATTACGACGGTGTCTTTGCTGCGTGTGCTTACAATGTCTGGTGTTGTGATTGTTGCGCTGTTGAATTGTCCAGCACTGTAGAGAACATATTTGCAGTGCCACAAACTGCTTGCTGTGTTTAGAAAATCTAAGTCGCTTAACTGTAAGCCTTTTGGAATATCGCCTTGTTTGACTGTGCTTGCGTCACGTACAGGATAAGTGGCGTAACCTTGCTGCAGCGAAGGCAAATAAATTGCATAGTCTTCATATGCTGCAGAAAGATTTACGCCACTCATTGATTACTTCGCTTTCTTTGCTTCAGCTTTCCTTGCTTTGTGCAAACTTTTTTCATGTGTAGCTAAATCTTCGTACATATCATAGGACGGCAAAAGACTGCGATACTTTGCTATGTCTGTTTCGTATTCAACATACACAGCCCCCTTTCTGCTGCTAATCTTAGTTTTATGCGACGCAAGGGGTAGAGAAGGGATAGCAGAAAAAAGTAGCATTGCATCCTTTGGATTAAGATGCGTTGTTGTCGTGTTAACATCATTAATCGTCAACTCAGCGTCAGTACCGAAAGGCATCGTAAAGCTATTTAGATAGTCATCTTTTTCATCATCCCACCACCACCACAACTTCAACGCATCCTCGTCAACGCTAATGCCAATTTTCTGATTGAGCTTCTTGTTGAAGTGGCTTTTTACTTGGCTAATCCACTGGCTCACACACTCTGCATCAAACTCTGCAAGCCATTGTGCGTTTGCTGTTATTTCCCAGCCTACTTCTTGTGTTAACGATGTTGATATACGCAAGCCTTGAGTACTTTCACTCGGAATTTCCTCTGCATCGTAAAAGTAAATACTGCGATTGTGATTTTCACTGCTGAGGTGCAAGCTGTAACGTGTGTGTGTATCCGTTGAATTTTCAACTAGGCTATTTGTTGGCTCAGCTGAGTACAGCGTGAGTTTTTGGTTGTTGAGTAGCTCACGCTCAAACCAGCTTCTGTCTGAGCCACGCATTACAAGTGTTGAGCCACTATGAAGCTTGAGTTTCTTTGGCTTCACATGTGTGACACAACTAGCCTTGCGTGGCGTTTTGGTAATTATAATCTCGTTTGTCTTTCCATCAATCAGCACAGTTGTGCTTTCGCGTACTTTCTCTTTGGTACCGTCAGCCTGTATGCGCTCTACGAATTTGCTTTTGTCAAAAAAGTTTTTGCGATGCTTTTCTAACTTGGCTGGGATAGCGTGTGGTTGAATAGCTTCTGCAATAAGTCGCAGGCTTGGCGTAACGCTGGCTCTATCAATATCTGTGCAAGCCAGCAGTGCGCTTTCAATCAAATCGTCGCTGTAGTTGCTGCCCACAATCTCAAGCTCATTTGTGCGACGATTGCGTCGTGCGAGCATAACCACAAAGTCATCACTGTTTGCGACAGCACTGGGGAATGCTTTGAGCTTGGCTTTTGCCTCTACAGTCTTTGCTTGCTGTGTTTTTGTTTGAATAATTTCGTCGTTTCCAGTTGAGCCAGGCTTTCTGCCACGTGTGCTTTCGATGGCTTCGCCGTCTTCTTCTGCAAACAACTCGTCTTCTGTCATTCCCTTATCGCCACGTAGTTCGCTTAAGCCACCTACATTATGAATGTGATTGATTAAGTCACCACGCAAATCGCTGTACTTTTCTGCATCTTGCGTAGCTGTCTCGTGCAGCTTGAGTAGAGAATTCGCCCAGTCACTGACTGTTGACGCTCGCTTGCTGATGTCGATATTCCAAACAAGTCTTACAAGAGGATAAAAGTTTGGCGCATTCCCACCACGTGCGCGGGTGCGAATACCTTCTGCTTTGTAAAGCCCGTTGAGATATTTGCTGTCTTTGCTTGCTTCACGCCACCACAAGTAAGTATCAACCATGTTTTGATACAGTTTGTCCCTGCTGCTTTCGTAAGCTTGCGTTTGAGCATCTGCTGAGTTTTGCAGCTCTGCTAGCTGTTTGTTGAGTTCATCTGCTTGCATGTTCACCTCCGCGCTGTGCTGTTACATCGGAAACCGATGTAAGGACGCCTGCTGCAAATCAACGGCGCTGCAAGCTAGATAAATACTATATCAAAAGGAGTTCTTGCCCAGTAAATTTTACTGCTGCGGAAAATTCTGGGGAAGTACTTATACTTTTGGGGTGGTGAATATGTATATATGGGAAGTTGTGAGTAATAAGCGAAAGCCGTCCGCAAAGGCTGTGCAGGGTAAGGCAAGCAGGCGTGACGGGCAAACTGAGTTTGAAAAGAATGCAACGAAACTGCGCAGCAAAGAGCGCAAGCTCAACCCTCAGAGCCCTGTTGCGCCCATAAAACACAGCGCTTGATACATGGTTTCAGCGCAAAATGTCACGAATTTTGCATTTCGAAGTATACAAATTTTCTCATTGACTGTGGGGCTGAGAGGCATAGCGCAAATACTCTTACATCGGAAACCGATGTAACAGAGCTTAGATGAGCTCTATTGCATTGCGCAGTTTGTTCTCGTTAAGCTCAATGTAGCGCATGGTGGTGTTGAGGTTCTTGTGCCGCGCAAGTGCTTGTACCACCCTTGCATTCACTCCCTTGTCTGCAAGCTCAGTTACAAACTGCCGTCTGCCGCTGTGGCTGCTTGCGCCATCGATGTGCGCTAACCTGTACAAGCGCTGAAACAAGTTGACCACAGTCTGCGCTGTAAAGCCATCACCTTTGCCGCTGTATATGAGGGGGCTGTTGGTGTTGGCTGTGCGCTTGGGGTAAGCACGTGCATAACGCTGCAGCTGTGTGCGCAGCTTTTTGTTCACAAGCACGTTGCAGCTGTCACTGCCCTTTGTCTGCGCTGCGCTAAGATGGATTGTGTCTCGTACAGCGCCGTTGGTGTCAAACACATCGCCCACCTTCAGTGCTGCTATTTCACAAGCCCTCAGCCCTGCATAAAAGCTCAGTGCTATAGCTGTGTGGTTGCGTGTGCTGTGGCGCAAGCTGTCTACAACTGCGCTGAGGCGTTTGAACTCCGTGTCTGTGAGAAGTTTGGCTTGTTTCATCACGCATGTCCCAGTTTTGTGTGGTTCTGTTGCGTATGAAATTAAATTCTAACATTATAATTTCCTACCGAAATCCGCAGACTGCATAAGTCTTTGAACTCTTTGGAAAGTAGGGCATAATGTTATGGATTGTGTTTTCTATAACAAGATTAGGCGAATAAGCCAAAGGAACAGCGATGCTGAAGAACCTGCGTGTGTACCTTGTGTTGAACAAGCTGCTGACAGTGGCGCTGTTGAAATTTGCACTCACAGCGTTGTTTGTAGCTAGTCCTGCTGCTGCACAAGAAACACAGAGATTCGAGTACGTAAATCAAATCGGAAATTGGGGACTGTTTGAGGACGGCAATACTTGCTGGATGGCTGCATCAGCATCGTCTTCATCAAGAGAAAATGTAAATTTAGAAGAACAAAAGTTATATGTGACATTTTTTAATGGCTTTCCAGAGCCAAAGATATCCTTTTATGTACCTGATTGCTGCGATGACGATGCATCAGTCAAAACACAACATGACGAAATGTTGCTGGTTTGGTTTGAAGACTTCTACTATCCCAGCCGTAAAGACGCTGATGAAAAATTACTAATGAGCTTGCTAAACAGCCAAAGAGTAACTGTGATTTCTGATGAGACAGATGAACAACTTTTATGGTTTTCGCTTTCGGGTATGAGAGAGACTTCTGGGAAGTACTTATACTTTTGGGGTGGTGAATATGTATATATGGGAAGTTGTGAGTAATAAGCGAAAGCCGTCCGCAAAGGCTATGCAGGGTAAGGCTAGCAGGCGTGACGGGCAAACTGAGTTTGAAAAGAATGCAACCAAGCTGCGCAGCAAAGAGCGCAAGCTCAACCCTCAGAGCCCTGTTGCGCCCATAAAACACAGCGCTTGATACATGGTTTCAGCGCAAAACGTCACGAATTTTGCATTTCGAAGTACACAAATTTTCTCATTGACTGTGGGGCTGAGAGGCATAGTGCAAATACTCTTACATCGGAAACCGATGTAACGAAGCTTAGATGAGCTCTATTGCGTTGCGCAGCTTGTTCTCGTTGAGCTCAATGTAGCGCATGGTGGTGTTGAGGTTCTTGTGCCGCGCCAAAGCTTGCACCACCCTTGCATTCACTCCCTTGTCTGCAAGCTCAGTTACAAACTGCCGTCTGCCGCTGTGGCTGCTTGCGCCATCGATGTGCGCTAACCTGTACAAGCGTTGAAACAAGTTGACCACAGTCTGCGCTGTAAAGCCATCACCCTTGCCGCTGTATATGAGGGGGCTGTTGGTGTTGGCTGTGCGCTTGGGGTAAGCACGTGCATAACGCTGCAGCTGTGTGCGCAGCTTTTTGTTCACAAGCACGTTGCAGCTGTCACTGCCCTTTGTCTGCGCTGCGCTGAGGTGGATTGTGTCTCGTACAGCGCCGTTGGTGTCAAACACATCACGCACCCTCAGTGCTGCTATCTCGCAAGCCCTCAACCCTGCATAAAAGCTCAGTGCTATAGCTGTGTGGTTGCGTGTGCTGTGGCGCAAGCTGTCTACAACTGCGCTGAGGCGTTTGAACTCTGTGTCTGTGAGTAATTTGGCTTGTTTCATCACGCATGTCCCAGTTTTGTGTGGTTCTGTTGCGTATGAAATTAAATTCTAACATTATAATTTCCTACCGAAATCCGCAGACTGCATAAGTCTTTGAACTCTATGAAAAGTAGGGCATAATGTTAAGGATTGTATATTCTATAACAAGATTAGGCGAAGCAGCAAAGGAACAGCGATGCTGAAGAACTTGCGTGAGTACCGTACGTTGAGCAAGCTGCTGACAGTTGCGCTGTTGAAACTTGCACTCACAGCGTTGTTTGTAGCTAGTCCTGCTGCTGCAGAATACTCACAGAAATTCGAGCACGTAAATCAAATCGGCAATTGGGGACTGTTTGAGGACGGCAATACTTGCTGGATGGCTGCATCAGCATCGTCTTCATCAAGAGAAAATGTAAATTTAGAAGAACAAAAGTTATATGTGACATTTTTTAATGGCTTTCCAGAGCCAAAGATATCCTTTTATGTACCTGATTGCTGCGATGACGATGCATCAGTCAAAACACAACATGACGAAATGTTGCTGGTTTGGTTTGAAGACTTCTACTATCCCAGCCGTAAAGACGCTGATGAAAAATTACTAATGAGCTTGCTAAACAGCCAAAGAGTAACTGTGATTTCTGATGAGACAGATGAACAACTTT
>NZ_JAGYJK010000010.1 GCF_018402175.1 Yoonia sp.
GGAGGACTGCCCAAAATGCGAAGCCAAAGTGCCTCCCAGAAGGCTGATTGACGCGCTGCGACAAATCAAACGAAAAACACTTGTCCGCGACAAAACAATCAGCCAATATTAATTCGTCGCAGCCAAGGATGATCATACTGATTGTTGCGCTGCTCTCATCCAGATTGTCGCGCTACACAGTTTCAACAAATGACGTCGGTTTTGTATAAGTACCTTGATTTGCCGCGTCATTTACTGCCCCGAGTCAACTCGCAATGGGAACTTGAGATGTCGCAACAGTTTATCGAATTTCTACAGTCGGCTGATGCGGACAGCATTCCCGAAGAGATGTTTGGGCTTGGCCGAAAGTGGCTGCTCGATCTGCTTGGGGTCGCTGCTGGGGGAACTGAAACTTCGATGTCGCGTATTATGCGTGACCATGTAGCCGAGCATTTTGCTCCGGGCAGACGGAAGGTTCCAATGCTGTTTGATGGTCGGTTGGCCAGTCCGGGCGGGGCCGCGCTCGCGAGCGGCATCACAATCGACGCGTTGGACGCCCATGACGGCCACAAGCTGACCAAGGGCCATGTCGGCTGCGGCGTGCTGCCAGCACTTTTGTCGTTTACGCAAGCCGAGCAGCTGAAAGATGACAGAGGGTTTCTTGCGTCTCTGGTTGTGGGTTATGAGATCGGGACGCGTGCTGGTATCTCGCTGCACCGTACCGCCTGCGATTATCATACCTCCGGCGCTTGGATAGCGATCGCAGCCGCCGCCCTTGGGGCGCGCAGCATGGGCTTGGATAGCACCAAGACACGCGAAGCGATTGGCATTGCAGAATATCATGGGCCACGCAGCCAAATGATGCGGGTGGTCGATCAGCCAACTATGGTCAAAGACGGGTCTGGCTGGGGAGCCATGGCGGGTGTTTCAGCGGCGTACCTTGCGGCGGAAGGGTTCACAGGCGCGCCTGCTGTCACCGTGGAAGGGGAGGACGTCGCCGACCTTTGGGATGATCTGGGACAGACATGGCGTATTGCGGAGCAATATTACAAGCACTACCCAATTTGCCGGTGGGCGCAGCCGCCAGTGCAGGCTGTTCTTAATCTTCGGAAAAACAATGACTTGAAGTCTGAAGATGTTGAAAAGATCGAAATCACGACGTTCCACAACTCCAAACGTCTTGCCAAAAGTGCGCCCGTTACGACCGAAGAGGCGCAGTACTCAACGGCCTATCCGACTACTGTAGCCATGGTGCGCGGGCAGGTGTCACCCGATGATGTCATGGAGCAAAGCTTTAGCGATCCAGAAATCAAACGCCTCGCCGCTGGCATGAGTGTGGTCGAAAGCGACGCCTACAATGCGGCCTTCCCAGCCAACCGCATCTCAAGTGTGACGTTGACTTTGAAGAACGGCGAAAAGCTGACCTCGGGAGATACCGAGGCACTTGGTGATCCTGAGAACCCCGTGACGGAAGAGGAAGTCAAAGCTAAGTTTCATGCCTATGCAGGGCCAAAATTAGGAAGCGAGCGAACGGCTGCCCTGGAAAAAGCAGTTGGTCAGTTAGGCAATGGAGAGGGTTTAGAGTCCCTTCAAGACCTCATCTTCGCGCCGGTTTACACTTAGGCGCGCGAGGGTACCGAGACGGTAAAATCTCCATTGTACAGGTTGATGCAAGATTGACAGGAACAGAAAACTGGTTCCGCTGGTTGGAAACGAGAGCCAGACAGGCCGCAACAGAGAAAGTAACCGCCCGATTGGGACCGCCTGCTGCGTGTGTTTCGCGCATGCTAAGAGATGTCAGTAATGACGTCATTATTGACGTTTCTAACGTTGTGGGGGTGGCATGCGCGGTAAAACTCTTGGACTTGAGCGTCGACATCGATGGAGCGATGACGAGAAGCTCGCGATCGTAAATTCTGTTGGTGTTGGCGGGGCGACGGTGATCCCCGCGATCTACGAACTTCTGGAAGAGGCAGGCTACTTCTACGCCATCTGGCTACCTGCCAACAACGTCTTGCGCGAGAAGATCGCGCATCGGCTGACGCGGCCCGTGGTGCGATCCGCCCTGTTCCAGCAGCTTGCGCGACCGAAGACACCGGTTGGGGCGAAAAATGCTTTTCCAGCGGGCAAAATCAGGCGATCTTCACGTCATACCGTAGGCCACATGGGGAATGTCGGCTTCGAACCATAACTGGTTTGCCGAGGTCGCAAACTGGCCAGACAGCAGAGTTTGCGGCGGGCAAAAAAAGTAGGGTCTTCAAGAAACGCAATCGTGCGAGGCCGACACCACTACGCGATGGAGCGCCAGCCAATGACCGAGCCTTACGCACATCTGCGCCGCAAGATCGATCCATCGCAGGGCGAACTCCTTGGGGATGGATCTCCGAATGACAACGATCGGGTCGAAATCGGACCCACGCAACTGGCGTTCCGCGAATGGGCAGCGGCAGGGCTGAGCTTGCCCAATCTCAACTCGATGCGCGCTTACCGGCACCAGCGTTTGGTGAAGGCCATTATCGCGCGCGGCTATGGTGGTGTGTTGTTGTTTGATCCGCTCAACATTCGCTACGCCACCGACACTACCAACATGCAACTCTGGAATAGCCACAATCCATTTCGTGCCTGCATGGTTCTGGCTGACGGCCACATGGTGGTCTGGGAGTACAAGCAGGCACCGTTTCTGGTCACGTTCAATCCACTGGTCAGCGAACTGCGCACGGGTGCGTCGTTCTTCTACAATGTCTGCGGCGACCGCACCGCACAGGATGCCCGCGACTTCGCAGGGCAGATCGACGAGGTCATGCGTGCCCATGCCGGGACCAACCGGCGGCTGGCGGTGGACAAGATCATGGTTCACGGTTTGCGCGCGCTGGAGCGCGCGGGCTTCGAGGTCATGGAGGGCGAGGAACTGACCGAGCGCGCTCGAGCGATCAAGGGCCCCGACGAGGTTCTGGCCATGCGCTGCGCACACCATGCCTGCGAATCCGCCATCGCCAAGATGGAAAGCTTTGCACGCGAAGAGGTACCGAAAGGAGGTATCAGCGAAGACGATATCTGGGCCGAACTGCATCGGGGCAACATCCGGCGCGGTGGCGAATGGATCGAGACACGATTACTCGCCTCAGGGCCGCGCACCAATCCGTGGTTTCAGGAATGTGGCCCGCGCCTCGTGCAGCACAACGAGATCGTCGCCTTTGATACGGATCTGATCGGCGCTTACGGGATTTGCATCGACATCTCGCGCACATGGTGGATCGGAGATCGGCACCCGCGCCCCGATATGGTTGCGGCAATGCGCCATGCTCGCGATCATCTGGACAGCCATTTCGAACGCCTGCGTCCCGGTGTTTCGATCAAAGAGCTGACCCATGGCGGACACGAACTTGAGCCGAAGTATCAGCGGCAGAAATACTCCTGTAAGATGCATGGCGTCGGTCTGTGCGACGAGTGGCCCTTTGTCCCTTACCCCGATGGGTGGGTAGACGGGGCCTTTGATGTCGCGCTCGAACCCGGAATGGTCCTGTGCATCGAGGCGCTGGTCAGCCCCGAGGGGGGCGATTTCTCGATCAAGATCGAGGATCAGGTTCTGATCACTCAAACCGGCGCCGAGAACCTGACCCACTATCCCTTCGATCAGGCGCTGTGCCAAGCCTCCTGAGCCATGGCTGGCCCAAATGGTCGCTGGTCGGTTTCGCAGGTCTTGAAGAGGTCCGCTTCGAACCCGAGGTTTGCCCCGCTGTTGTTTGGCTGTTTTGCCATTATGCGTCACCCTTATTCTGCGACGGAAGAACAGTGTCCCCAGTCAATTTCTCGTATTCCTCGACCGCCATGACCACGACGAATGGCCGACCGTGCTTTTCGACGACAACGGGCTCGCCACGTGCAGTATCAATCATGCGGCCAAAATTGTATTTGGCCGCACGGGCGGAAATCGCCTTCATGGGACATCTCCCTTTTCAAGGCATTGTGGCCACAATGGCCAGATGCGTCAATCGCGGATCAACCCAGCCACTAAGATTTTATGATCGCAGGAACGCCAGATCCTGACAGCCCCTTTCTGGAGGCCTCGCCCGCCATCGCGGCAAAACTGTCCGCCTCATCGTTCAGCCTGAGTCTCATGCTGATCAGCCCGTGCAGAAGGGTGCGGGCGTAGGCGAAAGTGTCCAAAAATTTGTTGCATTCGCCGTCGCGCTTTGGCCGCCGGGAGCGTAAGGGATGGCTCCGCTCGAAACGGTTCAGAACACGCTCGGCGGTCAGCTGGAGAAAACAGTCCTCATCGAGGTTTTGTGGGAAATGGGCAAAGCCCGGCCTGGGCATACTGGACTTGAAGGTAACTCCCAAGCACCCCTAGCGCGATAACGAGGTGCATAGGGTGCCTGCCGTCAGAGGCGTGCAATGATCTGAGGTGGTGACAGGGTCAGGGTTTCGAGGATGTTGAGCCCGTGCTTTCTGGCCGTCGAGATGACAGACCTGATGTCGGCGAAGACCTGCGCTCCCTCGAGGGTGCGGAAGGTGGCGTCGATGCGGTAATGCGTGAAGGCGGAATCGCAGACCGCGTGCAACCAATGCAGCTTGGCCCCAAGGGCCGCAACGTGGTCATCGACAAGAGCTACGGCTCTCCGCGGATCACCAAGGACGGCGTCACCGTCGCCAGGGAAATCGAACTCGAGGACAAGTTCGAGAACATGGGCGCGCAGATGGTGAAGGAAGTCGCTTCCCGCACCAACGACGAAGCCGGCGACGGCACCACGACCGCCACTGTTCTCGCCCAGGCCATCATCCGCGAAGGCATGAAGTCGGTCGCGGCCGGCATGAACCCGATGGACCTCAAGCGCGGCATCGACCTTGCGACCTCGAAGGTCGTCGAAGCGATCCGCACGGCGGCCCGCCCGGTGAACGACAGTGCCGAAATCGCACAGGTCGGGACGATCGCCGCGAACGGTGAAACCGAGATCGGCCGCCAGATCGCCGACGCGATGCAGAAGGTCGGCAACGACGGCGTCATCACCGTCGAAGAGAACAAGGGCCTCGAGACCGAGACCGAAGTCGTCGAGGGCATGCAGTTCGACCGCGGCTATCTCTCGCCCTACTTCGTAACGAATGCTGACAAGATGACGGTCGAGCTTGAGGATGCAATCATCCTCCTGTACGAGAAGAAGCTCTCGTCGCTGCAGCCGATGGTGCCGCTGCTCGAGCAGGTCATTCAGTCCAGCAAGCCGCTCCTCATCATCTCCGAAGACGTCGAAGGCGAGGCCCTCGCGACACTCGTCGTCAACAAGCTGCGCGGTGGCCTCAAGGTCACTGCAGTGAAGGCTCCCGGTTTCGGTGACCGTCGCAAGGCCATGTTGCAGGACATCGCGATCGTCACTGGTGGCCAGGTGATCTCGGAAGACCTCGGAATGAAGCTCGAGAACGTGACCCTCGACATGCTGGGCTCCGCCAAGCGGGTTACGGTCACCAAGGACGAGACAACCATCATTGATGGCGCTGGTGCCAAAGCCGAGATCGAAGCGCGGGTCACGCAGCTCCGTGGACAGATCGAAGAGACCACCTCGGATTACGACAAGGAAAAGCTGCAGGAACGCGTGGCAAAGCTGGCTGGCGGTGTGGCTGTCATCCGCGTCGGCGGCATGACCGAAACGGAAGTGAAGGAGCGCAAGGATCGCGTCGACGACGCGCTCAACGCGACCCGGGCTGCAGTCCAGGACGGCATCGTTGTCGGCGGCGGCGTGGCTCTGGTGCAGGGTGCCAAGGCGCTCGACGGCCTGACGGGGGAGAACCCTGATCAGAACGCCGGAATCGCGATCGTCCGCAAGGCGCTCGAGGCACCGTTGCGCCAGATCGCCGACAACGCGGGCGTCGACGGTTCGGTCGTCGCGGGCAAGATCCGCGAAAGCGATGACATGACCTTCGGCTTCAACGCGCAGACCGAGGAATATGGCGACATGTTCAAGTTCGGCGTGGTCGACCCGGCCAAGGTCGTGATCACGGCTCTTCAGGATGCGGCCTCGGTCGCGGGTTTGCTGGTTACTACCGAAGCCATGATTGCCGACAAGCCGTCGAAGGAGAGCGCCGGCGGAGGCATGGGAGGCATGGGAGGAATGGGTGGCATGATGTAGGCCCAGCCTGACCGCAAGAGAACGAGGGTCCGCTGATGCGGGCCCTTTTCTTTTGGGCGGCGAGCCTAGTGCAACCTCAGAAGAACGACGCCGCCAAACCAAATCAACTTGCGAGGTTGACGAGAACTCTGCCGTTTTCGACACGAACCGGATAAGTGCGCAGGGCCACACAAACCGGTGACCCTTTTGGGGAACCGTCGCGAATATCAAAGCGACCGTTGTGCTTTGGGCACTCGATGATGTGATCCATCAGCAGGCCGTCTCCAAGATCAACCTGTTCGTGGGTGCAGAGTCCGTCTGAGCAGAAATACTCTCCAGCGTCCGTGTGATAGACAGCGTAGAGATTGCCCTCGTATTCAAGGGTGATAAGGTCGTCGGCCTCTATGTCGTCAGAGGCACATAGGTCGGTCCAGACCATCGGGAATCCTTTCAATAAAAGGGTTTGTTATGCAAGAGTGGCTAGGGCTGCGCCTGATGGTTTGCGCTGGGGGGAAGCGACTTGACTATGAAATAGTCCGGGTCCCGCAACTGGCGCAGCAGGGCTGGCATGATTTCCCACCAGGCGGCAAACAGGCTGGGGCAGGGGGCCGGGCAATCGTGCCGCACCACTTCATGCAGGCGCGGCAGTGCGTGGTAAGGGACCATAGGGAACATGTGGTGTTCGACGTGGTAGTTCATGTTGGAATAGATGAATCGCACCGGTGCGCTCATCAGAACGGTGCGGGCGTTCAGACGGTGGTCGAGCACATCCTCGGCCAATCCCGCGTGCTGGGGCAAGCCCACCACGATCAGGAACCAGACGCCATAAGCGCGGGGCAGGCCGATCAGCATGGCGGGCAGGAGCGACCAGGTGAAAAGACAGGCCAGCACCACGGCGGCGTAGATCGCAACGTGGATCCGTGCCACGAGAAAGGCGCGGTGCCATTCGGTCTGGGGGACGTAGTCCGCTTCATCCTCGCTCAGCTTGCCGCGGGCGTGACTAATCAGCTTGGCAAGCTCTGACGGGATCGCCGTGATCCCGACGGTCTTGAGCACCAAAAGGATGAGTTGTGGGGGGCGCATCAGGCTGATTTCCGGGTCTCGGCCCACGATGATGGTGTCGGTGTGGTGCCGCGAATGGCTCCACCGCCAAACGACTGAATTGCGCATCATCAAGAACGACGCAAACTCATAGACCACGTCGTTCATCCAGCGCGTCTTGAAGGCGGTACCGTGACCCATCTCGTGCCAACGGCTGTCGGCGGCTGAACCGTAAAGCACGCCATAGATCGCAAAGACCGGAACTGCCCACCAACTGCCCCACAGAGCCACACCAAGCGCCCCGGTCAGCAGCAACAGGGCGATCCAGATCGCCGTGTCGCGCAGGGCCGGGCCGTCTGAGCGTTTCATCAGCTCTTTCATCACCTTGCGATCCACTGGTGTGCGATACCAGTCGGCGCTTGCCAGACCTGCTTCGATTGCGGTCTCGCGGGCGGTTCCGTGCAGGGAATAATCCCTATTGGACGGGAAACGCAACGGGGCAAGTATATCGATCACGTCAGGCTCCGTCTCGGGGGGAAGCGAGGAATGCGGCGAGGGCCTCATCCTCTGCTTCGTTCAGCACGACCTTTTCGTCAGCACCGGGGAAGGCCGAGTTTGCCACGTCCTGCCGGAATGCGGCAAAAGCCTTAACCCGGCGTTCCTGAAGCTGGGCCAGGGCCGTCGCGAAGTCCTCGTAGACGCGCGAATGGCGCGGCACGTGGCCGGTGGTTTCGCCTAGGACGTCGGTCGCAAAGAGGTACTGCACATCGCAACCGCCGCCAGACCCCATTGAGATCACGGTCAATGGCGTTGCCCGACAAAGCGCAGTCGCAACCGGCTCGGCGACGATTTCCATCTCGACGGCAAAAGCGCCGGCATCCTCATAGGACCGAAGGGTCGCCATCAGCGCCTGCGCCTCGGCAAGGGTGCGGCCAAAGGCGCGAAAGCCGGTCAGGCGGGCCTTCTGCGGCACCAAGCCCATATGGCCGATGACGGGTATGCCTTCCTTGGCAAGTTCTGCGATCACGCTGGGGTGCATGGGACAATAGATCGAATCGGCGCCTGCTTCGAGCGCGTCAAAGGCCTGTCGCTTGGCCTCGTCGGCATTAACCGGCCCGCCGTAACGCAAGCCAAAGCAGAAATGTGTGTCAGGCGCGGCGCGGCGTCGGGCGGCAAACTCCGGCTCGTTGCCAGAGACGATCATCTCGATGCCGGCCGCCTCGGCGGCTTTGGCATGTTCGGTGCTTTGCACGTTTAACTCGCAAATTTGCCGAACGCCCTTCAGTGCGCAGATATGGTGGACCTCAAGCTTCATTTGGCACCGATGGCAGGCAATCGCTTTCGCGCACGATCAGCTTGGGCTTGATGATCTCGTGGTAGATCGTCGGGTCGCCGCCCAGTCGAGCAAGGACAAGTCGGCCGAGCCGCAGACCCATGGCGCTCAGATCCTGGCTGAAGGTTGTCAGCGCAGGGCGCACATGAGCCGATATCGGAGCGTCATCACTGCCAATCAGTGCCACGTCGTGACCAGGGCGCAGGCCGAGGCGTTTCAGCCCCTCGATCGCGGAGATCGCAATCACGTCGTTGCCGCAGATCAGTGCTGTGGGCATCTTACCTCGCGTATACAGCTCTGTCACCGCGTCGGCGCCTGTCCTGCCGCCGACGGCACATTCGATCTGCCGCACCGACCCCGGATCATAGCCCGCCGCCAACATCCCCTCTTCGATCCCCTTCAGGGTATGACGAGAATAGGTATAGATCATTGGGGTGGCCAAAAAACCAATGCCCACATGACCCAAGGTCAAAAACCGTGCGACAGCTTCTCGGCCGATCCGCAACTGGTCACGATCAACAAAGGAGTGGCTGTTGCGTGACGTCTGGCCCAGCGTGACGAACGGCATCCCACGCTCTTCGAGCCAGTCGACACGCTCATCTTCGGGCCGGGTGCGGGCGAAAATCACAGCGTCTGATCTGTTGCGTTCCACGATGCGATGGGTGACCTCCTCCTCGCGCTTGGCGTCGCGGGCCATCACGACCTGCAGGTCGTAATCCTGAGCGGTCAGGGCCATTTCCAACCCGTCAAGCACGCCCAGAAAGAACGGGTCGGCATATTTTCCCCATGGTTGCGAGACGACGAAGGTGACCGTCTGCGTCGTGTTTCTTCGCAGCATCGAGGCGGCGTAGTTCGGCTGATAGCCCATCGCCTCGACCACCGCCTCGATCCGCCTGCGAGTTTCGGCGTTGACATCGGTGTAGCCGTTCAGTGCCCGTGATACGGTTGATACGGAAAAGCCTGACGCTTGGGCAACCTTGCGGATGCCGGCGCGGATCGGGCGGATTTGGGCAAGTTCTTCGGTCATCCGGACTCTTTCACGACAACATAGCGGTTGGGGGCAAGGTACCCCGCCGTGACGGCGCCCGCAAGCACGGTGCCAGCCGTATCGACCGCAATCACCTGGTCAGAGAAGTTGAAGGCGCAAAGCAAAGATGTCGTGCCGCGGCGTCGGCGAAAGATCAGGCTGCCGATGTCTGCGTGGATCAGTTCGAAGGTACCGAGTTGCAGTGCCGGCTCCTGTTTGCGCAGGGCCATCAGCCGACGGCAGTGGTTCAGGATGGAGGTGGGGTCAGCGTCCTGTTCGGACACGGCAAGTGCTGCGTGACCAGCCTCGGCCGGCAGCCATCCGTCGCGGGAGGAAAAGCCAAGCGCCGGACCGTCTGGCTGCCACGGCATCGGCGTGCGCGCGCCGTCGCGGCCCCGATGGCGCGGCCAGAAGCGGATCGCCTCCGGGTCTTGCAGCCGTTCGTGCGGGACGTCGGAATGGGGCAGGCCAAGTTCTTCGCCCTGATACAGGATGATCGTCCCGCGCAGGCACAGCAGCATCGCCTGAAAAAGCTGGATGCGGTCTGCGTTACCCTCGGCTTTCCAGCGCGAGGCAACGCGGGGCACGTCGTGGTTTGAGAAGGCCCAGGTCGGCCAGGCGCCCTCGGCGCCGGCGGCGATGACGCTTTCAGCGATATGGGTGCCATCCAGCCGCGATTGCAGCAGTTCAAAGCTGTAGGCGCTGTGAAGCCGCCCGTTGGTCGTGTATTCCGCCATACGCTCGACCTGGTGATCGCAGCTGATCTCGGCCAGCAGCATCCGGTCGCCCAGATTGTCGGCGACGGCGCGCATCTGCGTTAGGAAGGGCAGGTTTTCGGGACGGGACCGGTCGTAGACATGGGATTGAAGGTAGTAGGGATTGGCCGGCAACTCGCTCACCTGCACCGGCGGGTTGGAGCGGAGAAGCGGGTCGTGCATGAAGAAGTTCGCGACGTCCAACCGCAGGCCATCCACGCCCATATCCAGCCAGAAGCGCATGATATCAAGAACTTCGTCCTGCACTTCAGGGTTGTGCAAGTTAAGGTCGGGTTGCTGCGTCAGAAAGTTGTGAAGGTAATATTGCCGCCGCACGGACGACCATTCCCACGCAGTGCCGCCAAACCGGCCCATCCAGTTGTTGGGTGCGGTCCCGTCGGGCGCGGCATCCGCCCATACATACCAGTCCGCCTTGGGATTGTCGCGGGATGAGGCGCTCTCGATGAACCAGGGATGCTGGTCTGAGGAATGGGAGTAGACTTGGTCCAGGACGATGCGCAGGCCGCGCGCGTGCGCCGCCTCAATCAGGGCGGCAAAGTCGCCAAGATTGCCAAAGCGTGGGTCCACGGCGCGATAATTGGACACGTCGTAGCCCGAATCGTGCATTGGCGAAGGGAAGATGGGCGTGAGCCACAGCCCGTCGATGTTGAGGGATGCAAGGTAGTCGAGCCGCGCGATCAGGCCAGGCAGATCGCCTTCACCGTCGCCATCCGAATCGGCAAAGGAGCGGACGTAAACCTCGTAAAGACAGGCACCTTGCCACCAGGGGGCGGAGCGCAGGGGCGCAGGGTCGAGGCTCATTCTGGTCTTCCTTACTTAGGAGCGCCTGGCCCGGCACATTGGTCGGGCGGGCACCCCGAGGGACAGTTGAGCGAATTCAAAAACGTTTTTGGGTTTGGCGTCAAGCTTTTAGCTGGAGGTCTACTTCTGGGGCGAAAAGTGCTAAAAATCGTTGACAGATGCGCGGTGGGCCGTACAGTTCTCTGTGTGCGATCCAAAACGTTTTTGGTCCACAAACATGGCGCCAGAGGAGCAAAGGTGCTTTAGGGAGGACGAAATGACCAAACTCATGAAAGCCCTTGTGGGGGCAACCAGCCTAGTTGCGCTTTCTGTCGGTGTGGCGTCTGCCCAAGAGGGCGGCCAATGGTGCTCTGGCGTTGATATCACGCTCTTTTCCGGTGGTCCGGCGGGCGGCGCCTTCAATTCGATCATCGACCGGGGCGCGATGCAGGCCGCTGCTGACACCGGCGCGAATGTACAGATCGTCTATTCGGATTGGGATTTCGACAAGATGATTACCCAATTGCGCGACATGATCGGCCAGCAACCCGACGCCATCGCCATGATGGGACACCCAGGCGATTCCGCGATAATGCCGTTGGCTGAGCAGGCCGACGCGGCAGGTATCAAGATGATGTACATGAACGTCGATGTTCCCGAGGTCCGGGCGGCGTTCGGGTCAGGCTATGTGGGTGCGACGCTTTATGCGCAAGGTGTGGCGCTGGGCCAGGAAACACTGCGGATGGCGGGCGATGCAGTGCAGCCAGGTGACACGGCCATCGTCATGAGCCGCTGGGAGAGTGAGAACCGCGCCCAACGCGAGCTTGGCCTTGTCGACGTGCTTGAAGAAGCCGGGATGAGCGTCATCAAGCTGCAAGAGGCGGAAGGCGCGTCGGCGGATCAGATGCTTCAGCTTCCGTTGCTGACCGCCACGCTGCTGTCGAACCCGAACACCAAGATCATCGGCTATCCCGGTGGGCCCTGGCTATCTGCTGCCCCCGCCTTCATGCAGGCGATCGGCAAGAACCCTGATGACATCATCGCCGTTGGATTTGACCTTGGTCAGGGCGTGATGTCGGCTTTCGAGGGTGGTTATGTCATGGTTACAGCGGATCAGCAGCCCTACCAGCAGGGCTATCTGCCCGTGCTGTCGCTGTGTCAGCAGATCGTCTACAAGTTGGGTCCGCTGAACGTGGACACCGGGGCGGGCTTTGTTACGGCCGATAACTACCAGGACGTCGTCTCGCTTGCCGAGGCCGGCATTCGCTGACCTGTTCTACGGCGGGCCGCCACGGCTGGCCCGGCGCCTTTTGAGTGCCTGACAGCGAGGAGGACGCCATGGTCGCCGCCGGTGAACCGATTGTCGAAATGCGCAATATCGTCAAACGCTTCGGAAGCGTCGAGGCGCTGTCCGGCGTGTCAATGAAAGTCCGTAAAGGCGAAGTTTTGGGCCTTTTGGGCGACAATGGCGCGGGCAAGTCCACGCTGGTCAAGACACTCGCCGGTGTCCACGATCCCGACGAGGGCGAGATCTTCGTCAAGGGACAGCTCGTCAGCCCCTGGACCCCGCTTGCCGCGCGAAATGCAGGCATTGAGACGGTGTTTCAGGACCGCGCGCTGGCGCCGCAGCATTCCATTGTCACCAACATCTTCATGGGGCGCGAGATCACCAATACGTTTGGCCTGATCCGGGTGCAAAGGCAGGTAGCTGAGGCCAACCGATTGATGCGCGAGATTGGCTTTACCTCCAAGGTCTTCAACCCGGACAGTACGGTGGGCCATTTGTCAGGCGGCGAGCGTCAGGGCGTCGCCATCGCGCGCGCGCTTTACAACAATGCCGATGTGATCGTGCTGGACGAGCCGACAACGTCCCTCTCGCTGACCGAAACCCAAAAAGTGTTCCGCTTTGTCGAGGCGGTGAAGGAAAGCGGGCGGACCGTCGTCTTCATCGGCCACAACATCTACCACGTCTATGATATCGCTGACCGGTTCTTTGTGATCGACCGGGGCCGCGAGGCGTTTGAGGGCCCCAAGGCTGCGTTCCGGGGGGCCGATCACCTGATCGAGATGATGCATCAGCTGGCCGAGACGGGCAGCGCTGACGTCTCTCATCTCCAAGCGACAACGTGAGGAGCGGTGCCATGACCGACCAGATCGTCATCCCCGATACCTCCGCCCCCAAGACCGTCCCTGTAGATGAGCGTGGTGAACAAAGCCGCTGGCTACTGTTTTACCGCCGTAACGGACGTGCGCTGAACGCCTTCCTGACATTTATGCTGGTCTGGGCCTTTTTCGCGTCGAACAACCCGACGCTGTTCCTGATCCCCGGCTACTACAATGCATTCCTGTTTAGCGTCCCTGCCACGATCATCATTACCACCGCGCTGGTCTTTGTGATCGTGTCGGGCGAGCTTGATCTCGCCTTTCCGTCGGTCATGGGGGCGTCCGGGGGCATGTTCATGTCGCTGGTGCTGCTTGACATCCCGATCCTGCCGGCCGCTGCCATCACAATGGCGGGCGGCGCGCTCATCGGCCTTCTGATCGGGGCGGTCGTGGTCTACGGCAAGATCTCGTCGCTTGTAGCAACGCTGGGACTGAACTTTTTCATCGTTGGCCTCGTCAACCTGATCGCGCAAGGCCGCAACATCGAAAGCCGCGAAAGTGTCGGCACACTCGGCTATCGCTTCTTCACCGGACGCTGGGCGCTGGGTGACACTGGCATTCTGATCCCGAACCACTTTATCATCGCGCTCATCTGGGTCGCGTTTTGCTATGTGTTGTTCACCTATCACCGCTTTGGCCGCCGGGTGCAGTTGGTCGGAGATAACCCCGACAGCGCGCGGCAGATGGGGATCAACATCGACCGTATCCGCGTAGGTGTGTTTGTCTTTTCTGGGCTGGCGGCGGCGCTTTGCGGCGTGATCCTTGTACAGACTGCGAACATGGTCTGGTTCCCAACCAGCGGCAAAGCCTACCTCTTGATCGCGCTCGCTGCCGTTTTCGTGGGCGGCACTCCGACATGGGGCGGTGTGGGCACGATCTTTGGCGCCTTTTTCGGGGCGCTGACGATCACTCTGATCCCGTCCGGGGCGGTGGGGGCAGGGTTTGCCGGGTTCTGGACTGACTTCATGTTCGGCATGGTCATTATCCTGACAATGATCGCGCACCGCTTCAGCGGGGCCCGGGTCCGATGAACCCTCGCGCCGTCCTTGTCACCGGAGCCGCCGGCGGCATTGGCGCGGCGGTGGTTCAGGCGTTTCTCACCGACGGTGCCGAGGTTGTCGCCCTTGATCTTGTCGCGCCCGATCTGCATGGCATGCCAGGGCTTTCGATCGCTGCCGACCTGACAGATGAGCAGGCTGTTGCCGAGGCGTTTGACGCAGTCGCTGCGCGGTATGGATGCCTTGAAACGATCGCCAATGTGGCCGGGATCAACCACCGTGCGACCCTGACCCAGATGCAGCTGGCGGATTGGGACCGCATGATGGATGTGAACCTAGGCGGCATGTTCCTGACGGCAAAGTACGGGATACCGCTGCTGTCGCGTGGGATCGCGCCGTCCATCGTCAACATGGCCTCGATTTCGGGTCATGTCGCCAGCGACGATTTCCCCGCCTATGTGACCACCAAGGCCGCCATCGAAAGCTTTACCGGTGCGTTGTCGCAAGAGGCAGGCGAGAGGGGCATACGTGTCAACGCCGTGGCGCCCGGTTGGGTCGATGCGGGGTTTACCCATGCGGCCATGGCCGAAGGCAATGCCGGGCAGATTCATGAGGCCGCAAGCAAGGCGCACCTTTTAGGCCGAATGGCGAGGGCGGAAGAGGTCGCCAACGCCTTCGTCTGGCTCGCCTCGCCCGGCGCATCCTTTGTCACCGGCCAGACATTGTTCGTCGATGGCGGTCTGATGCGGGTGCATTGATGGCGGACTGTAGAACAATCGTGGTTACTGGGGGGGCCGGGCGCATCGGGGCGACGACCGTGGCGATGGCGCAGGCCCGCGACTATCGCGCAGTTTCGCTTGACCTGCGAGAGAACCCAGACGCCGATATTTCAATCGTGCTCGACCTGACGGACGAAGGCGCGGTGAAGGATGCCTTTGACAGCATAGGCCCGCTGGTCGGGCTGGTCTGCATCGCGGGTACCAATGTGCAGGGTCTAGTCACCGAACTGCCTCTGGCCGAATGGCGACGGGTCATGCAGGTCAATGTGGGTCACATGATGCTGGCGCTGAAACATGGCGGCAGGGCGCTGACCGAGGGGGCAGGGGTTGTGCTGATGTCGTCGGTTTCTGCCCATATCGGTACGGTTGGGTCGGTGGCCTACCACAGCTCCAAGGGGGCGGTGCTAGGGCTGATGCGGGCGGCCTCGGGCGGCTTTGCGCCGCGCGGGATCCGTGTCAATGCGGTCAGCCCCGGCTGGGTCGATACCGATTTCACCAACCGTGCGCTGGACGCCCTGCCCGACGGCGAGGCGATCCGCCTTCGCGCCGCCGCCCAGCACATCGCGGGGCGGATGGCCCGGCCAAACGAAGTGGCCGAGGCGATCCTGTTCCTGCTGTCGGACCGTGCATCATTCGTAACCGGATCCGAACTCGTCGTCGATGGCGGGTTTCTTCGAAAAAGGTAGCCGCCTGTGGCCGAGACATTCACGCAAGATGGCACGGCGCTGGTCGTGCGGTTCAACGGTGAAACTATCCGCGTTGAGCCTTGGGGCCCTGATGCGTTGCGCGTCCGGGCTCGTCCGGGCGGTCGGGTGGTGGACCCTCATGTCTCAGCGCTCCTCCCCGCGCCCGAGGGTCCGCCATCTGCCATCGAGATTGCCGCCCGCTCTGCCAGCCTGACCCAAGGCGCACTCCGGGCCGAGGTGCGCCTGCAACATCGCCACGGTGCCGACGTACCCTTCGAGCCCGTCCTGAGCTTTGTGGACAGCGCGACCGGCCGGGCGCTGCTTGAGGAAACCCGCCCGCATTTTGCCGGGCCAGGACCGCGGTCTTTTCTGCCACTCGCCTCGGACAGCTTTCAGCTGGAGGCAAGCTTCAAGTCCCATGATGACGAGCGGTTCATGGGTCTCGGGCAGCCACAGCATGGTCGGCTCGATCTCAAGGGCACGACGAATGCCTTGGTGCAGCAGAATACCAATGTTGTCGTTCCCTTCGTGATGTCTTCGCGCGGCTATGGCTTTTTGTGGAACAACCCCGCGGTGGGGCGTGTCGACTTTGCCGCCAACCTAACGCGGTGGAAGGCGGACGCGACGCCGGGCCTTGATTACTGGATCACGGCCGGGACCAGCCCGCAGGCCATCCTGCGCGCCTACCTCGACGCTACGGGTATGCCGCCGCTGCTGCCCGACTGGGCGACGGGCTTTTGGCAGTGCAAGCTGAGGTATCGCACCCAGGCGGAATTGCTGGGCATCGCGAAAGAGCACATTGCGCGCGGCTTGCCGCTGTCCTGCATCGTCATCGACTTTTTTGCCTGGACCCGGCAGGGCGAGTGGAAGTTCGATCCGGTCGACTGGCCAGATCCCGCCGCGCTGGTTGCCGAACTGGCCGAGTTGGGAGTGCAGACCATTGTGTCGACCTGGCCGACGATCGGGCTCAATTCCGAGAACTGGTCCGAAATGCGCGAAAAGGGCTATATGATCAAGACAGAGCGTGGCGTCCCGGCAATCAACATGTTTCCCGACAAGGACCCCTTCGGGCTGCATTTCCTGACCTACTACGACGCGTTCCACCCAGATGCGCGGGATTTCCACTGGGACAAGGTGCGGCAGAACTATCTGGCGAAAGGCATTCGCAATTTCTGGCTTGATAGTTGCGAGCCCGAGATCCGCCCGGCCCATGCGGGCCATCTGCGAACCCATTTGGGCAACGGGGCCGAGATGCTGAGCGCCTATCCCCGGCTGCATGGCCAGCGCTATGCCGAGGGGCTGGCGGCCGAGGGGATCGACGACGCCGTCTTGCTGACCCGCAGCACATGGGCCGGAGGTCAGGCGCAACCAATCATCTTGTGGTCCGGCGATGTCTGGTCGACCTGGGAGGATTTTCGCGCGCAGATCGCGGCAGGCTGTCATGCGGCCATGTCCGGCATCGGCTGGTGGACGACCGATATTGGCGGTTTCTACGACGGGCATGCCGACGACCCGGATTTTCGCGAATTGCTGGTGCGCTGGTTCGAGTTCGGTGTGTTTTCCCCGATCTGCCGGTTGCACGGTTTTCGCGTGCCTGACGGGGTGCCAATGGCTCCCACAGGGGATCCGGTGGACTATGGCCGCGACCTGTTCTCTATCTTTACTGACACCGGGGGCAGCAACGAGGTCTGGTCCTACGGCGATGACGTGCTGGCACATGCCACGCGCCTGCTGGCCCTGCGCGAACGCTTGCGGCCTTACATCGGCGAGGCCATGGCCAGCTATCACCAGGACGGTGTGCCCCCAATGCAGCCCTTGGCCTTTGCATTTCCAGGCGACCCATCAAAGTCGGCGGCAGAGCAATATATGTTTGGACCTGACATCCTTGTGGCGCCCGTCACCCGTCCCGGGGCCACGGCGCGGCAGGTGCATCTGCCTGCCGGGTTCGACTGGGTCCATCCAGCCTCGGGCGAGACCTTGCCGGGCGGGCAGGTGGTCGACGTTGCGATGCCGCTCGGCTTTGCGCCCGTGCTGGTCCGGGCGGGGGCGGCGGTCGCCGCTCAACTGATGGACGGGGCGGAATGAGCACGGATCCCTTTGCAGAGCCGCGGCGGTCGACCGGATACGCCGAAGGCCGCTTTGGCGACGAGATGATCCCGCTGATCCTGCGCTATCGCGACGTCCGGCTGGCCGCCAATGACACTGCGCGATTCAGCTCCGATGCGCCGGGACGCCTTCCGATCCCGGACGAGACAGATGTGCGCGACCTCAGGCAGTTGCCGATCGAGACCGATCCGCCCATTCATACCGACTACCGCGACATCGTGCGCCCGTGGTTCCGCCGGCCCGCCGACCCTGCCTATGCGCGGCGGATCGAGGCGATCGTGGACAGTTTGCTTGACGCCGCGCAGGACCGCCCGGAGGTCGAGGCGGTGTCTGATCTGGCGCTGCCGTTGCAATCTCGTGCGTTGGCCGTCCTGCTGGGGCTGCCAGAGGCCGAGGCCGACATCTGGATTGGCTGGGGGATCCATGCCTTCAAGGTCGAAGGGCGCAATGTCCCAGAAAAGGCCAGGACGCTTGAAACCTACATCCACGACCGGATCAGGTTCGCCAGGGCCACTCCAGGCGAAGACTTTTTCAGTATGCTGCTGGCGGCCGAGTTCCGGGGTCGCAAGCTGATCACCGAGGAAATTGTCGGTTTTGCCCACGTCACCTTCGCTGGTGGGCGCGATACGGTCATCAACACGCTGGTCTTTGCACTCGACCATCTGTCCCACCATCCCGATGCCCTCGACAGGCTGCGAAGCGACCCGGCGTTGGTGGTGACTGCAACGGAGGAATACGTGCGCCACCTGTCTCCGCTGTCGCACTTTGCCCGGATTTGCCCTGCAGGGGATAAGGTCGGGGGTATGGACGTCCCGCCGGGGGGACGGGTGGGGCTATGCTGGGCTTCGGCCAACCACGACGAAACCGTCTTTGAAAGTCCCCAAGACCTGCGACTGGACCGCAGTCCGAACCCGCATGTGGGATTTGGAAGCGGTCCGCATAATTGCCTTGGCTCGACCCATGCGCGCCTGGTTATCCGTACGTTTCTGGCCCGTCTTGCGCGGCGCAATATCCGGATACAGGTCAAGGAGAGGGTCCCCTTAAGGCGCAACATCGGCGGGTTCAGCAGAAGCGCTGGTTTTGGACGATTGGTTCTGTCCGCTCGTTAGGGTTTGTTCAGTAAGTCTTCCAAACTCATAACGTGACTGCGTGCTCAAATCCACTGAAAGGCTTTGTTAGAGCAACCAGGCTTGAGGCTGAGTAGTTCGCCCTGAAGAACTCTCATCCTACTGTTTTTCATTCATAAAATTCGGTTTTTGCTAGGTTTTAGTTGCAGCTATTTGTATAATTGTAGTCAGAACCCTGCAATTTCGAGCTGCGATATGAAGCCCAGAAAGCCGCCTCCGGAACAAGATGACCTGCTGCGCGCACGGTTGGTCGAAATGATCGACATGCGCCACGAACTGGTGAAGCTCGCCGACCTGATCGACTGGGAGGTGTTCGAGCGGGAATGGGCCGGGTTCTTCCCGTCGCAGACCGGTCGCCCGGCCACGCCGACGCGCGTGGTCGCGGGGCTCCTCTATCTTCAGCACGCCTTTCGGCTGTCCGATGAAGCGGTGGTGGCGCGGTGGGTGGAGAACCCTTACTGGCAGCATTTCTGCGGCGAGACGTTCTTTCTGCATCGCCTGCCGATCGACCCGTCATCGATGACGCGCTGGCGCAACCGGATTGGCGAGGAGGGTGTCGAGTGGCTGCTGACCGAGACGATCAAGGCCGGACAGCGCGCCGGGGCGGTGCAGGATGACCACCTGAGGAAGGTCACCGTCGATACGACCGTGATGGAAAAGAACATCGCGCACCCCACCGATGCCCGGCTCTACGAAAGGGCACGGCGCAAGCTCGTCGGGCTGGCACGTGAGGCGGGCATCGACCTGCGCCAGAACTACAACCGCCTCGGCCCCCGGCTATCCGGCCAGGTCGGCCGCTATGCCCATGCCCGTCAGTTCAAGCGGATGAGCAAGACGCTGCGTCGGCTTAAGGGCTATAGCCATGTAGAGGATCGCGTCGAACACGTCGCGCAAGCTTGTGGTGCGGGGTCTGCCCGTGGTCTTGGGTGCTGGCATGAAGGGCGCGATCAGTGCCCATTCGGGGTCTGTCAGATCGCTTGCATACTTGTCGCCCACTCGGGCATGTTGGCGTCGGGTGAGTTCGGTCCAGGCCATCGTGATCTCCGTTCAGCTTCATACCCGAACAGAAGCACAACCTGCTGAACTCACTCAATTAGTTTCAAATCAGCCTCTTAGACAGGCAGGTCGGGGCTATGGAGGCCGATCAGATCCTGTTTGCCGACAAGGTGAAGGACTTGGCAACACGTGTCGGCGTCGTCACAACGACATCGCCTCTGGTAGACTATGAAGCGCTGAAGGCGTTGGCTAAGCTGGCAGCTGACGCAGAGGAGCGGGATCGTGAGCTGAACAAGCAGATTGCGGCGCATGAACAGCTCTTGGCCGACGCTCAAGATGTCTTGGAAAACATTGACCTCGCAGTTGCTGAGCTTGCTCGTGCGTTCCCAGCATGGGTTGATACCAGTTCACTCGGCGCCCTCCGAAAAGCTGTAAATACTGCCACTGCTGTCATCGTTGATAGGGACAGGCGTGCCGACCTTGAAAAATCGCTGAAGTCGCTTCTGGAACTGGACAGTGTCGACGAGGCGAGCGCCGCCTTGGCTGGGGCAACGCAAACCGGATTGCAGGCTGAGCTGAACGAGGTCAGTGCTGATCTGGAAGGCATTGAACATCGTTACAAGGCCGCCATCGAGGCACGAACTAATGCCGACCAACAGTTGCGTGCCATCGGCGGGGATGCGGATGTTGCTTTGCTTGTCGAGCGCAAGACGACGCTGGAACTCGAAATGCAAGAAACTGCACTCCGTCATCTGGAACTGAGCCTCGGCCACCGCCTCGCCGAGACGGCGATCCGGCGCTATCGGGATGAACATCGTAGTGCCATGATGCAGGCCACAGAGACCGCATTCGCAGAGTTGACGAATAGCGCATATTCCAAACTTCAAACCCAGATTGACGGAGCATCGGAAACCCTGTTGGCGCTGGATGCGAGCGGCATGGCCAAACAAGCGCAGGACATGTCCAAAGGCACTAGGTTCCAATTATATCTGGCCTTGCGCGCCGCGGCGTATGAGCAGTTAGCGGATCAGGGCGCGGCGCTGCCATTCTTCTGCGACGACATTTTTGAGACATTTGACGAGGAGCGCACGCGCTCAGCTTGTCGGTTAATGCAGCGGATTGGCAGGCGCGGGCAGGCGATCTACCTTACGCATCATCAGCATGTGGTAGATATCGCGCGCGACGTCTGCGGAGAGAACGTGCAAATCCACAGTATCGCAAGCTGATGCTCCGCCGGTCGGTGGCTGAGCCTACAGCAGAATCCCTTGACCTAGTGTGTAGTAGTTACTACACACTACACATGGAGAGTTTTGGATCATATGTGCGAACACGCAGGGAAGCGCTGAACGCTGAGGACAAATCTATGTCCCTGCGTCAGGTGGCATTGAGGATCGGTGTGGAACCGGCCTTCTTGAGCAAGATTGAGCGCGACGTGGCGCCGCCGCCCTCTGAGGCAAAGATAGTCGCGCTCGCAATGGCGCTTGCTGAAGATCCAGACTTACTTTTGGCGATGGCGGGGAAGGTGTCTAGCGACCTTCAGGCCATTATTCGCAAGCGCCCACAATTGATCGGGGAACTGCTGCGACAGCTTAAGGAGCAACCCGATCACGCAATTTTAAGCATCGTCCGGAATGTTACAGACGGCGACTGGTAGGAGGTCCAAATGATTACGCTTCAACATGACCAAATGGTTTTTCGTTTCCCGCACATTGATGAGGCAGCTGGTGTTCGTATAGATTGCCCCAATGGCATTGCGACAAACTGGCGAACCTTGCCTTTCTCAACATTGAACCCATCAAGCCAAGGTTGGTTTGGCAGAACAACATAATTCTGAGGATCTTTGCTGAGGCCATCTCCCCACTTTTCTCCAGAAACCGCGTTGATTTTGCCGGCACCAATCTTGAGTGCGACAGGAAGTTTATGCATGCCAGAACCCAGGCTTCCAAAGTTCAGCCAAAGCGCGTCTGTCTGAAACATTGGCATTATGATACCGCCGCGCGCTCGGAGGTGATTGCCCAAACCTAGATCGAAATCCTCAATGTGCCGAAGCGGAAAGCGGCCCAACCCCGGTGGCAAGTGATAGTCTTGCCCATTGTCAGGCAGGCGCAGGGTCCTCTGGAAAGGCTACACTGTCGAAGAGCAGGTTGATCCTGAAAGTGATGTTGGTGGCATCCAGATCGAAGCCATCCCGATGAAAAAGGAAGCTTACGAAGAGCTGAAAGCAAAGCGCGACGCTGTATTGTCGGCGCGCATCGGCGTACGTAGGATGATGTCCTGTAATTCCTCTTCATCGTTGGAAATGGGGCTCGGAATGGGCGGTTCAATGCGCCAAAAAATCTACGATGACGAGCATAGATTAGACGCATGGGATTTTGAGAACAGCCAGCGTTGTTTCATCATGCTGGCAAATGCTCAGCAGTGGATATCAATCACTGGCGAAGAGCCGCCGCTCTCACCGATTTCGGCAGAAGCTTACAGCAAGGCTGGCCTGCCTTGGTTCGACTACTACGACGGCGATCGCAAGGCCATCGAGGGGGCAAAGGCCCTCGGCAACATCAAGTCCATAAAAGCGATCGCTGATGGCAAGCGTGCAGACACTTGGCCAAAAGAGAAATCGAAATTCGATTACTTGGTGAAGAAGATCAAGGGCATAAACGTGTCGGACGGTTCATGGTGAGTAGGGGCTCGGAGGCTGCCACGGCTCCCGATGAAATCTACTACCTCCCTGGCATGGGAGGTCGGCTCGACGCAGGTCTTGGTGGAGAATTATTGCGACGCGGATTTGCGCTTAGCGGTCGGGAGACCATCGGGGCCTTCAAGAAGCTAAGCTTTGGCGAACAGGTCGATGCGGTAAAGCAGGACTTGGTCGAGCGGTGCTGGAAGCCGGAGGCCTTGGTCGTAGCAAACTCATTCGGGGGTTATCTGTTCCTTCACGCGCAGCTCGGGCTGGAGCCGCTCCCTGGCCGAGTGCTTCTGCTTTCCCCTGTGATTGGTGCCACCGCGCAAGGCGTAACTGGAATGAGGTTTTACCCACCGCGGGCTGACGTCCTTAAGCAGACGGCCCAAGCCGGTAGTTTTCCTAAGCCTAACAACATCAATGTGCATGTTGGTGATGAAGACTGGCAAGCAGGACCACAGGCACTTGTGGAATTTTGCAACGCTGCCGGAATTGAAGTGCATTTGGCTCCAGGGCGAGGTCATATGCTTGGGCCAGATTATGTTGGTCCATTGTTGGATGCTTGGCTACGAGCCAATTGATGCAGCGCAGAGGTCCGCTTTGCTGCGAAATGGCCGCCTTGGACACGAGAGAGAGTTGGGCGCATGAGTCATTCCCTCCGCCATATAAACTTGCCGAAATAGATGGTGGGCCTTATTGGGCCGTCTTGCTTTGGTTTCAAAGGTGTTTCTGCACGCGGACCGGCCTTCTGGCGCATGTAGACCCCTGAGAACCGCACTTTGAACGCCACGTCGCGTCGATCGTGCGCCCGTTTCCAAAGTATCACCGATGCTGCAATGGGTTTGCATGCCGATGCACGCGCGCGGGATTTTCGGCAATTTGACGTCAGAACAGCATGATCCCGCGACTGCCCTGGCACACTCACCTCTTGATGATTGGGATGGGCGCGCAGGCCAGTGTGACCACGTCACGGCAACGGCGGTGTTATTCGCCTATGGTGCCTTTGGTTTCAGCAATGCGGCGATCCTCGTCGCTCTCGAAGCCTGCCCAAGGGCGATCGGATCCGGTCGGCGACACATCCGCGCGTTTGACAGATGTATGCAGGTTCGCCTTGGCGATAAAATGTGCTGTGATCGGGGCTGTCAGAAACAGGAACAGCGTGATCATCAGCTCATGAAAGCTGAATTTCGCGTCGGCGAAGACGAAATAAATCATCGACGCGATCAGAACACCGCCCACACCGAGCGTTGTTGTTTTGGTTGGGCCATGTAACCGCGTCATCGGGTCGGGGAGCTTTATCAACCCGTAAGAGCCGACAAATCCGAACACGCCAGCGATAACCAAAAAGGCCGCAACGATGATTTCCTGCCAGAGTTCCATGTCCATTGCTCCGGTCACTCGATGATATTTCCGCGCAGCATAAAGCGCGCGTAGGCAACGGTGGAGATGAAGCCGACCATCGCAATCAGAATTGATACTTCGAAAAATATCGCCGTGCCTTCGATGATCCCGAAAAGCACGAGGATTGCGATGAAGTTGATCACCATCGTATCCAGTGCAAGAATCCGGTCTGGTACACCAGAAGACATGATCACGGACCACAGGTTCATCAGCAGAGCCAGGCAAAAACAGCCCGTGGCGAACATCAGGGCATAGGGCAGTATCATTCGAAAATCTCCCTCAATCGGCGTTCGTAGCGCTGCTTGATATCATCTCTGACAGCGTCGGGATCCGCGGCGTCTAGGCAATGCACCAGCAGGCTGCGGCCGTCTGCGGCGACATCGGCGCTGACGGTGCCGGGTGTCATCGTGATCGTCCCCGCCAGTACGGTAATCGCCTCGGGGCTGCGCAGGTCTAGTGGCACGGTGACCCATGTCGGGCGCATATCCTCGTTGCGTTTGAACAAGATGATTTTGGCCACGCTGACATTGGCGACGACGATGTCCCATAGAACAACAAGGATGAACTCGACGATCATCGCCGGGTTTTTCAGACGCGGTCGATCTGGCCAATAAGGAGCGGTAAGCAGCGGGATCAAGATGCCAAGGATCAGGCCGAACACCAATGTGCCCAATGACACATAATTGACCAGCATCTGCCAGACGGCGACCAACAGCAGCGTTAACAGCGGGTGGGGTAGCAACCGGGCGATCATTTCTGCGACCCTTCCAAAGGCATGTTTTCGACTTCAATCGCGCGTGCGGTTTCAAGCACTGCGGCAATATAGGACTGCTTGTCGAACACCTGCGCCGATGTTTCGGACAGGAATGTGGTGACAGGTCCGGCAAAGACAGTGAGCATCGCAATGGCAGCTATCAACCCGCCCGTCGCAACGAAGGTCAGGGCTGTCTGGGGGTGGGGGGCAGGAGTGTGGTCAACCTCTGGGGCGACGTTCCAGAACACAAGGCTGCCGGCACGGGCAAAGCCCACAACCGCCACCAGCGACGTGGCGAGGATCGTCGCCCAAATGAGCCAGACCAGCGCGTGATCGCGCACAGCATCCAGCACCAAAAGCTTGCCCAAGAAACCCGACAGCGGCGGCATACCGGCCATCGCGATGGCAGCCGCAAAGAAATAGGCCGCGATCAAGCCGTTCTGCACAATGGCTGGGCGTGGCGCGATTGCGTCATCCTCTGCCACACGTCGGGCGCGGACCATATCGACCACCAGAAACAATGCTGCCCCTGCCAGGGTCGAATGGATCATATAATATAGTGCCGCTGTGATCGCTTGTGGTGTGAACAGGGCAATGGCAATCAGCAATGTGCCCATCGAGCCGATCGCGGCAAAGGCTGCCAGCCGCCCAAGATGGCTGGCACCCAGAACGCCGATCATCCCAACCACCAGCGTCACGATCGCCCCAGCCAGCAGCCACGGGCCGATCATATCGGCGGTTGCTGCAACATCGGTCCCGAATACCAGCGTGTAGATGCGGATGATCGCATAGGCGCCGATCTTGGTCATCACTGCAAACAGGGCGGCCACCGGCGCAGGGGCTTCGGCATAGGTCGCAGGCAGCCAGAAATGCAGCGGGATCAGCGCGGCCTTGACCGCAAAGACCAACAGCAGCAACACGGCAGCAACCCGTATCATCGCGGTGTCACTTGCAGGCAGGTCTGCCACCCGTACCGCCAGATCGGCCATATTCAGCGTTCCGGTCACCGCGTAGATCGTGCCGAGTGCGAATAAAAACAGGGTCGATCCCAGCAGGTTATAGATCACATATTGCACACCGGCGCGCAGCCGCACGGCACCACCGCCATGGATCATCAGCCCGTAAGAGGCGATCAGCAGCACTTCGAAAAACACGAAAAGGTTAAAGGCGTCACCGGTCAGGAACGCCCCGAAAATACCCATCAGCTGGAACTGGAATAGCGCATGGAAATGATGGCCACGCTTGTCCCAACCCGACCCGATCGCATACAGCACCACCGCCAGCGCCAGCACAGCGGTCAGCAACACCATCATCGCCGACAGCCTGTCCAGCACCAGAACAATTCCGAATGGTGCAGGCCAGTTGCCAAGCTCGTAGACATCAATCTGGCCGGACATGCTGTGGACCAGCAGGCCGATTCCGATGCCGATCAGTGCCACGGTCGAGGCCACTGAAAACACCCGCTGCGTTATCACCTGATAGCGCAGAACCAGAATGATGATTGCTGCGACAAGGGCGGGCAGCAGGACGGGGGCAATGATCCAGTGGTTCACTTGCTTGGCTCCTGCGCGTCGACCGGCCCATCGGACAGGTTCACATGATCATCGTTGGACGACAGATACGCACCCAATGCGATCAGGACAACGACGGCGGTCATCCCGAACGAAATCACGATCGCTGTCAGCACCAGGGCCTGCGGCAATGGATCGGTATAGGTCGGCGTGTTGTTGAGCAAAACCGGCGGCAGATTGATCGCAATCCGCCCGGATGCGAACAAAAACAGGTTCACCGCATAGGTCAGCATCGAGATGCCCAGAATAACCGGAAAGGTGCGCAGGCGCAGGGTCAGATAAATCCCGGCGGCGGTCAGCGCGCCGATGGCACTTGCAAGTAGATATTCCATTACGCGTCCTTCGCGATCTGCGCGCTGTCGCGCGACGGATCTATATCCATCGGGTAGGGGCTTGGCCGTTCTCCGGCGCGGTGGGCAAACCGTGACAGGCTTTCAAGAGCCAGCATCACAGCGCCCACGACACATAAAAACACCCCGACATCAAAGGCCATTGCCGTGGCCAGCTCGAACTTGTTCATCGGGGGTATCTGGAAATAGCCGTAGTTGCTGGTCAGGAAGGGGCGACCGGCGAACCACGATCCTATCCCGGTCAATGCAGCCGCAAAGACGCCCAGCGCGATGATTGTGTGGTAAGGAAAGCGTTGACGCGCCGACGCCCAGTCAAAGCCGCTGGCCATGTGCTGCATCACCAGCGCAATCGCCACGACCAGACCGGCGATAAACCCGCCGCCCGGTTCGTTATGGCCACGCAGGAAGATGAACACACCCACCATCAGCGCAATCGGCATCATGACCCTTGTGGCGATTACCATCATCAACGGGTGGCGGTCGCCCGCCTGATCGGGGTTCACGGGGCGCTGTCTTAGCCTTGCGCCGACCGGGCTGGTCAGCACGGATTCTGTCATGGCGAAAATCACCAGCGCGGCAATGCCCAGCACGATGATCTCGCCGAAGGTGTCAAATCCGCGGAAGTCGACAAGGATCACGTTGACCACATTCGTGCCGCCACCGCCCGGCTTGGAATTGGCGAGATGGAAGGCCGAGATACTGTCTTGAGAGAAATCCGACAGCAGCACGGCAAGCGCCAGCCCGCCGACCGCCAGCCCGCCGATGACGGCAATTGTGCCATCGCGCCACTGCCGCGCCTTGCTGCTTTCGGTCGGCGTGGTCTTGGGCAGGAAATTGAGCGCCAGCAACAGCAGAATGACCGTCACGACCTCGACCGAGATCTGTGTCAGTGCAAGGTCAGGGGCGGACATATAGACAAAGGCGATCGACACGATCAATCCGACAATGCCCATCAGGACCAGTGCCAACAGACGGTTGTGATGAAAAGCCACCATGCAGGCGGTGGCACCGACCAACAAGACCCAGCCGATCAACGGCACCACTCCGGTATCCATTGCGGCACGGGTCGGGCCGGGTGCTGTGCCGCCGAACCACGCCGCCGCACCCAGGGCCGTCACAGCGACGATGAAAACAGCCGCATAGCGTGTCATCGCGCCATTATGCAGCCCGTCCGTCAGGCCATGCGCCCCGCGTGTGATCGCACCAACGATCGCATCAAAGATAACTTTGGCTTCGGGACGGCGTGCTTTTGTCCATGCGGCATCCAGCGGACGGTGCAATGCCAGCAGGATCAGCCCACCCACCACTGCCGTGATCGACAAGAAAAGCGGCAGGTTCACGCCGTGCCAGATCTTGAGCGAGTAATATGGCAGATCACCGCCGATCACCGCGCCGGATGCCACCGCGACCAGCGGGCCAACCATCAGTGCCGGCATGATCCCGATCAACACGACCAGAACCGCCAGCAACGCAGGCGAGGCCCACATGCCAAAGCCTGGATCATGTGGCTTGGCGGGGTAATCGGTGCGCTTGGGGCCAAGGAACGTGTGCACGATCAACCGGAATGAATAAGCGACCGAAAACAGCGCGCCCAGCGTGGCAAGGGCGGGCAGGATCCACGGATTACCGTTCCACACGGTGTTGGTTGCAGCATCCAGCATCATTTCTTTGGACAGGAAACCGTTGAAAAGAGGTATGCCAGCCATCGACAATGCCGCCACGGTCACAATGACAAACGTGACCGGCATCAGGTGGCGCAAACCGCCCAGACGCTTGATATCGCGTGTGTGGGTCTCGTGATCCACGATGCCCGCGCTCATGAACAAGGCCGCCTTGAAGGTGGCATGGTTGATGATGTGAAACACGGCGACCACAGCGGCAAAGGGCGTGCCGAAGCCCAGAAGCATGGTAATCAGACCCAGATGAGACACGGTAGAAAATGCCAGTAACGCCTTCAGATCATCTTTGAACAGCGCAATAACAGCCCCCAGCACCATCGTGATCAGGCCCGTGGTCGCGACGATATAGAACCACTCTGGCGTGCCCGCCAGCACGGGCCAAAGCCGCGCCATCAGGAACAGACCCGCTTTTACCATCGTGGCCGAATGCAGATAGGCCGACACAGGTGTCGGCGCAGCCATCGCATGCGGCAGCCAGAAATGAAACGGAAACTGCGCCGATTTGGTAAAGCAGCCCAGCAGGATCAGGATCAGCGCCAGCAGGTAATGCGGGCTGGCCTGCACAAGGTCCTTGTTTTCAAGGATCACGGTAAGATCATAACTGCCCACAATATTGCCTAGGATGAGCATGCCCCCGATCAGGGCCAGACCGCCCATGCCCGTGACAGCCAGCGCCATGCGCGCACCTTGCCGACCTTCGGGCAGATGCTTCCAATACCCAATGAGCAGAAAGGACGACAGCGATGTCAGTTCCCAGAAAATCAACAAAAGCAGGACGTTGTCGGACAACACAATGCCCACCATCGCGCCCTGAAACAGCAGCAGATAGGTATAGAATTGCCCCATCGGGTCTTGTCGCGCCAGATAGAAGCGGGCGTAGATGATAATCAGCAAGCCGATCCCAAGGATCAACCCAGCAAACAGAAGGCCCAGACCATCGAGAAAGAAATTCGCGTTGAGCCCCAGCACGGGCATCCATTCCAGTTGATACTGGATCACCTCGCCGCGCATCACGGCGGGGGCGTGGACCAAAAGGCCGACAAGCGCTGTCAGCGTGACCGAAGCCGTCGTCCAGGCGCAGGCGTCGCGCCCTGCACGGATCATCAGACCCGGCAGCAGCGCGCCCAGAAACGGAAGGGCGGCGATAAGAATCAGCGACACTAACAAGGCTCCTTGATCAGAATGCGGCGCATCCCACAATTTTAATCGCGCAGTTTCCCACACAACTTTGGGCTAGATTTGTACCAATTTGTCATCGCTTGCAAGTGTAGCTGGCCGCCCAAGGCTGATTGCCGATCGGGCTGGTCGTGGGGCCACATGTTGTGGTGCGGCATGGCCTGGCGCTGTCCGGTTTGCGCATGGCAATCGCTTTGCCGGCAGTTTGCCCCGATACGCCTTGCGATATGTTATGATCATGTCAAGCCGCCGATCAGTCCGCAAAGCCATCGCGCACACAATGCGCAATGGTTCACCAAAGACCGATTGTGATGGTACAGGGATGCCGCAATTCCACGGCGTCAGCCGCGCCAGGTCCGGACCGGACCGCAATCCATGTGGACAAAATTCGACCTGCCGTAGCGTCCGACGCCACCGGCGTTGAATGCGGCCGCCGCGCTGGCCATTTGTGCAATGCTTCTGCTGCGCAGTCGCAGATCGGCAGCCTGACCGCGCATATGCAAAGAATCCCGCGCCACACCAGACGACCGGCTGCGCAACATCGCATTGGTGGCAGGCGACCGGTAGCCGGACAATAGCAGATAGGGTTCACTGGTTTCCATCAGCCGCATCGCGCCCGACATGATGTCGATCGTGCGAAGGTCCATCTGCACCGCTTCACCGGTGCGCCAGTCGCGCATATGCAGGTTAATTTCGCGCACGGCTTCGGCGATATATTCGCCTTCAATCCAGTAGATCGTATCGAGCGTTTCGCCGGTGCGCCCGTTGTACATCGCTATTCTGCGGATATCGCCCGCGCCGCGCAGAAAGCCTTGTGCCTGAGAGAATGTCGGTGCGGCTGTCACGGCTGTCGCGGCCAAGGCCGTCAGCAACCCGCGCCGCGTTATCCTCGAAGTCATGTCGTCATTCATTATACGCGCCTGTCCCGTCGCTTATATTAGATGCCCGTTTTGACACGGACTGCCATCATGCCCCCAGGATGTGCCAAAGATATGGCACATATTGATTCGTGGACCAAGTCTTGTTTAACACGGTCCCATGAACGAAAAGAAAATAGGCGAATTTTTGCGCAAGTGGCATTTTTGTCGTCATTTGTGGCTGCTTGCGCGGTAGGCAGCTTTTCGGTAACCGCCATCAAGGCAGGATCAGCGCGGCAGTCATGCGGCAGATGAGGTGGCGATGACACATAGCATTCGTGCGATTGCAGCAGCACTCGGGGCCGAGGCGCGGGGCGATCTTGATCTGATCGTGCTGCGTGCTGCGGAACCGGCGCTGGCGGGGCGCGATGATCTGGCACTTGCCATGACGCCCGCCTATGGCGCGGCCTTGCAAAAAGGGGCTGCGCGCGCCGCGATTGTCTGGCCGGATGCCGATTGGCAGGCGCTTGGGCTGCAAGCCGCGATCATCGTGCCGCGCGCGCGGCTGGCCATGGCGCGGCTGACGCAGCTGATGGACCAGACACCCGCACCGACAGGGATCAGCCCGCAGGCGCTGGTCGATCCGACAGCGATGGTCGCGGCGGATGCCAGCATCGGCGCGTTTTGTGTCGTGGGTGCGGGTGCAGTGATCGGGGCAGGGACATGGATTGCCGATCAGGTCAGCATCGCGCCCGGTGTGGTGATCGGGGCGGGTTGCCGGATTTATGCCGGCGTGCGGTTGCAGGCAGGCGTGCGCTTGGGCGACAGGGTGATCCTGCAACCCAATGTGGTGATTGGCGGCGACGGGTTTTCCTTTGTCACCGCAGAACCATCGAATGTCGAAATCGCCCGCGAAACGCTGGGCGACGCAGCTTTGCAGGCCCCCACTGACCCGACATGGCACCGCATCCATTCGCTGGGCGGTGTGGTGATCGGGGATGATGTGGAAATCGGGGCAGGGTCCACCGTGGATGCGGGCACGATCCGCGCCACCAGCGTCGGCCAAGGCACCAAGGTCGATAATCTGGTGCAGATCGGACATAATGTTATCGTGGGCGCGCATTGTCTGCTGTGCGCGCAGGCGGGGGTCGCGGGGTCCACCGTGATCGGTGACCGTGTCGTTGTCGGCGGCAAGGCGGGGATCGCGGACAACCTGAAGATCGGCGATGACGTGGTGCTGGGCGGCGGGTCCGTGGTCCTGTCGCATGTGCCGGCAGGGCGCGTGATGATGGGCTATCCGGCGACGAAAATGCAGCTGCATATCGAAAGCTACAAGGCGCTGCGCCGCTTGCCCAGGCTGTTACGCGACATCGCAACACGTCAATAAGTTGTTTCATTGGTGCGCGACATTGCCTAAATGAGCAGCGACAGCCAGAAACGGAGTTCACCCCATGACCACCGATGACCGGATCATCGCCATCATCGCCGAACAGGCCATGCTGGAACCCGGCGATGTGACGCTGGATGCCTCGCTTGCCGATCTGGGGATCGATTCCCTGGGGTTGGTCGAATGTATCTTTGCGATCGAGGAAGGGTTCGACATCACGGTCCCGTTCAACGCCAATGACCCGTCCGCAAGCGCCTTTGACATCTCCTCGGTGGGGGCGATCATCGCGGCGGTCAAACAGTTGCAAACAGATCAGGCAGGCTGATGGCGCGGGTCGTCATTACCGGCGCAGGGACGATCAACCCGATTGGCGGCGATGTACCCTCCACCTTTGCCGCGATGCGCGAAGGGCGCTGCGGCATCGGCCCGCTGGACATTCCCGATGTGGAAAGGCTGGCGATCCAGATTGGCGGCCAGATCAAGGGCTATGCCGAAACAGACCATTTCAACCGTCAGCAGATCGCGCTTTATGACCGGTTCACACAATTTACCTTGCTGGCGGCACGGCAGGCGGTGGGGCAATCGGGTCTGAAATTCTCTGGCGCTTTGGCCGACCAATCGGGCGTGATCTTTGGCACCTCGGGTGGCGGGCTGAACACGCAGGACGAAAATTACCGTGCTGTTTACGAAGAAGGCAAAAACCGCGTGCATCCGTTCATCGTGCCAAAGCTGATGAACAATGCCGCCGCCAGCCATGTGTCGATGGAATGGAACCTGCGGGGGCCGACCTTTACCGTGGCCACGGCCTGTGCGTCGTCCAACCATGCGATGGGGCAGGCGTTCAATATGATCCGCTGCGGCATGACCAAGGTCATGGTCACCGGCGGGTCCGAGGCGATGCTGTGTTTCGGCGGGATCAAGGCCTGGGAAGGGTTGCGCGTGATGTCCAAGGACGGGTGCCGCCCGTTTTCAGCCACGCGCAACGGCATGGTGCAGGGCGAAGGCGCAGGCGTTTTCGTGTTCGAGGATTACGACCACGCCCGCGCACGCGGGGCCGATATCTTATGCGAAGTGATCGGTTTCGCGATGACCTCGGATGCATCCGACATCGTGATGCCCAGCAAACAAGGGGCGGCGCGCGCGATTGCGGGGGCGGTCAGGGATGCGGGCGTGCCGCTGGATGCGGTGGGCTATATCAATGCGCATGGCACCGGCACGGCGGCCAATGACAAGACCGAATGCGCCGCTGTTGCGGATGTGTTTGGTGCACATGCCGACAAGCTGATGATATCATCCACCAAATCCATGCACGGGCATCTGATCGGCGGGACTGGCGCGGTTGAACTGCTGGCCTGTATCATGGCGCTGCGCGACGGGGTCATTGCGCCGACCATAGGTTACGAGGAACCTGATCCCGAATGTGCGCTGGACGTGGTCCCGAATGTGGCGCGCGACGCCAAAATCGACGTCGCGCTGTCCAACGCCTTTGCCTTTGGCGGGCTGAACGCGGTGATCGCGTTGCGCCGGTTCGCTTAGGGGATAACGGCCAGAGTGTCGAAACCGGCGGTGAAGCCTGCCAGCGACATGGTCAGCAAAAATTCCTCGTCAGGTGTTGCGGCCGGCACAAGGCGCAGCGTCGCGGTTGATCCGGTTCTGAACCCATCAATATCGGTCTGGGTCAGGCCGATCCGCGCGACACAGCCGGCATCATTGCAAAAGCTGAACGGATAGCGGCGCGGTTCGCCTGCATTGACCGACAGCGTCAATTGCTGGGTCAGCAGGGTTTCAAGTGGGGCGACGACATTTGCGCCAGCCACGGCCTGACCGCCTTCGGGTAGGCGGAACAGGTTGAATTCTGCCACCGGCGTGCCTTCGGCATTGGTCAGCAGCTGGTAAAGATTGCAGCGGTCATCCTGTCCTTCGGGGGCGCGGATACAGCGGACTTCCCAATCGCCGTGGGTTTCGGCGACATAGATCTCGCCCGCGCGCGGGCCGACCGGTTCGCCCAGATCCAGCGCATCTGCGCCCGGTGGGGTGGTGGTGTCCTGCGCGGTGGCCTGCGTGCCGATGGCCAGCAAGGCAACAAGGGTAAGGGCGGTCGTGGTCCTGCGCATGGGAATGATCCTGTTCTGTTTTGTCGCGGACCTATCATGGCGCGCGGGGCGTGTCAGGGACAAAAACCGCATGATTGGCGGGGTTCCGCCAGCACCGCCACAGCGCGCACTGCATGAAAAAAGGGCCCGTTTCCGGACCCTTTATTTTTTCTCCCTGTCGGACTTGGCCGACGAATTGAACATAAGCTATGCAATGGGCATGTCGTCGTCAACAGCTAATCCGACGCTTTTACATGGGGCTTGGTTTGCGGCGTGCGGGGATAAAAATGGCCGCACCCGAAGGCGCGGCCAGTCCAACAGGGAGAAGAGCAAGACCGGCATCCCGAGCTTGCCAGTCCTCTATGCCAGCAAAAAGTTAAAAATGTATTTTCCCCGCCAAGACACCTGACAGGCCCGCACCACGGCCTGTTTGTCTAAAGCTTGCGGATCTTCAGCGTGGCCAGCCGGTTTTCTTCTTTGGTCAGCACTTCGAAACGGAAGCCATGGAACGAAAACACCTGTCCGACGACGGGGATCATCTGTGCTTCGTGGATCACCAGACCCGCGACGGTGTTCGCCTCGTCATCGGGCAATTGCCAGTCATGCGCGCGGTTCAGGTCGCGGATCGTGATGCCACCATCGACGATATAGGCACCATCCGCTGTCGCCGCGATCTGCTCGGGCTCGTATTCGTCGAATTCATCCGCGATTTCGCCCACGATTTCCTCGAGAATATCTTCGAGAGTGATCAAGCCTTCCAGACCGCCATATTCATCGACGACCAGCGCGAAATGCGTTTTGCGTTTTAGGAAATTGCGCATCTGGTCGCCCAGCGTGGTGGTTTCGGGGACGAAATAGGGCGGCATCGCGACTTTCATCACGTCAAAGACCGCCAGTCCCTGTCCGTCCACTTCGCCACCGCTGAGCAATTTGTGCATCGCGCGCAACAAATCCTTGGCGTGGATTACGCCGACAATGTTTTCGGGATTGTCACGATAGAGCGGCAACCGCGTGTGCTGGCTTTGCAAAATCTGCGCAAGGATGTGTTGCGCGGGCAGTGCGGCATCGACCATTTCTATGCCTGAGCGATGCAACATCACCTCTTCCACGGTGCGTTCGTTCAGATCCAGCGCACCCAGAATCCGGTCGCGGTCTTCTTTTTCGACCCAGCCTTCGGCATGGCCCAGATGCAGGGCGCCGGCGATTTCCTCGCGCACGGCAAGGATGTTGCTGTCGGGATCGGTGCGCACGCCAAATAAATACAGGACACCGCGCACCAGAAACCGCACTGCGGTCACGGCAGGCGCAAAGACCAGCACGATCACGCCGATCGGGCGCGCCACGGCCGAGGCGACCTTTTCAGGGTTGGTGATGGCAAATGTCTTGGGCAACACTTCGGCAAAGATCAGCACCAGCAGCGTCATGATCAGCGTGGCGGCGGCGACACCGTTCTGGCCAAAGACCTTGGTCAGGATCGCGGTGGCCAGCGATGTGGCCAGAATGTTGACGACGTTATTGCCCAAAAGGACGGACCCGATCAGACGTTCGTTATCCTCGGTGACCTTCAGCGCGCGTTCCGCACCTTTTGATCCTTTGTCAGCGGCGGATCGCAGCTTGCCGCGCGACGCGGCGGTCAGTGCGGTTTCCGAGCCGGAGAAAAAGCCGGACATGATAAGCAAAACAACAATAGCCGCCGCCGTGGCCCAGAAAGTTGCGTCGAGTGTCGAGGGTTCCATTTCACGCTTTCAGATGGTTCGGCCCTATATTGCCCGTGCGGGCCGCCGCTTCAAGGCTTGACCGGTTTGGCCAGCGGATGGTGTTGCATAACAAGATCAGTCAGGCGCTGGTCCAGCACATGGGTGTAAATCTCTGTCGTGGCGATATCGGCATGGCCAAGCATGGTCTGGATCGACCGCAGATCAGCGCCCCCCGCCAACAGATGCGTGGCAAAAGCATGGCGCAGCACATGCGGCGTCACCCGGTCCGGTGACAGGCCCGCCGTTGCGGCAAAGCCCTTGATCAGTCCGAAAAAGGCGTGGCGCGTCAGATGGCCCGCCTTGCCATGCGATGGAAACAGGTATTTCGACCCAGGCTTGCCCGCCTTTTGCGCGCTCTCTTGGGCGGCATCACGCGCGGCCAGCCATGCGGCCATGGCGGCGCGGGCTGGCGGCGACAGTGGCACCAGCCGTTCCTTGCCCCCTTTGCCGCGCACCAGCAGCATCCGTGGATCGCCGCGCGCCGCCGAAACCGGCAGGCTGACCAATTCGGTCACCCGCATCCCCGTCGCATAAAGCAGTTCCATCAGGCAGCCATTGCGCACGCCGTCCCGCGGGCTGGTGCGCGCGGCGTCCAGCAGGCGGTCCACCTCGGTCAAATCCAAGGTTTTGGGCAAGCGCTGTGCGCGGCCCGGTCCCTTGATCTGCAGGGCGGGATTGTCGGCGCGCCAGCCTTCGTCATAGGCAAAGCGGAACAATTGCTTGATCGCCGACAACCGGCGCGCGCGGGTGGATATGGCCAGACCTTCGGCCGCGCAATCAATCAAATAGCTTTCGATCTGGTCCTGCGTCACCTGCATGAAATGCAGGCCACCGCCGGCCAGCCATTCGGCAAAGCCCTGCAGGTCGCGCGCATAGGCCAGCTGGGTATTGGTCGCGGCGTCCAGCTCGGCGGCTTGGGCCTGCAAAAAGGTCTGCACCCAGCGCGCCATAGTGCCGGGGCCTTGCATCACGTCGCGCGGTCCAGGATCATCAGTTCCAACGATGTGCGTCGCGCGACGTCATCCAGATCAAGCAGCAGGAACAGCGCCAATGCGTCGGTCAGCGACCGGGCTTCGCCTGCGAACCCTTCGTTGAACAAGGTGATGGCGCGCAGCATTGCCTCGCCGGTTTTGCCGTTGGCGACAAGGTTTTGCAATTCGACCGGGGCAGGCGCGCCCGCGAATGCCGCTTGAATGGCGAGCGCGCGGGGTGCGCTTGTCGGCACGTCCTGCGGGCGGCCCAATGCAATAGCGATCAGAAACGGGTCAAACCTGTCGCCCGCTGCGGCCAAGCTTTCAGCGACGGTGCGATACTGCTCGGACAAAAGCCCGGCGCGGTTGGCGATGTCATCTGCTTCGCCGTGCAGCTCCATATTTTGCAGGGCAGCGCTGTAGAGCTTAGCAAAAGGCACTTCGGTGCGCGCCTGTTTCATCGCGTCCCACGCGGCAGGCAGGTGTTGTGACACCGCCTGCGGATCGCCCGCGCTGATCGCGGCGTCCAGCCGGATGATGGCAGCCGCCCGGTCCCAGATGCCGCCCGATGCGGCGGGCCTGCGCGCGGTATAGAATTTCTGCAAGACATTTTCAGGCACAGCCCCATGGCGCGCCAGCCTTTCGGCGGCTTCCAGCTGGGCTTTCCATGCATTGTTGCCGCGCAGGTCCGCATGGGCAAAAGCCAAGGGCAGGCCGCGTGTGATCAAAGGCTCGCCAAAGGCTTCGAACAGGCGAAAGGTCAGGGGGGTAACATTGGACGGGGCGGCCAGTGGCGGCGCGCCTTCGAATAATTCTGGGTCAAGAAACCGGGCCAGCATATCGGCTTCTGACAAGGTGATATCGCCAAGCACGCGGTGCGTGTTCAGTGACAGAACCGCGACCGGCCATTGGCCACCGCGTGCAAGGCAGAAAACCCGCGCCGCATAGGTTGGGGATAGATCGGGTCTGGCGTTCATCACACGACAGGCCGCATCCTCGGTTCCGGTCAACAGCGACAGATCGAACCAGCGTTGAAATACGGGCGGTGTATCCGGCGTTGCCAGTTCGATCAGCGACTTGGCCTGTTCGACTGCGCCGAGTTCGACCAACCGGTCGACGCGGGCTAGAAACAGCGCCCCATCCGGCCCTGCACCCAAGGGCGGGTCGGCACGGGCTTGCATCAGAACTTTGACGAATGCCACGATCGCCGGCAACGAATCGCGCCGGTCTGCACGGATCAGCGCGACGATGTCCTGCTCATTGCTGGCGGACCAGATATTATGCGGCAAGCCAGTGACATCCGACGGCAAGAGGCCGACAGGGTCCTTGGACAGCCTGTCAAGTGGCATCACCGCGATATCGGGCGGCGACGCGCTTTGCACGACGGGTGGCTCATCGGGATTGACCGCGTTCACGGCCTCTTGCGACAGCCAGTCAATCGAGGACAGGGGATCGCGGGCAGAGGCCGGACCTGTCGTCAGCACCGCCAGGGCAAGCACCGCGCTAGTTTGCGTCAAGCGTGACAGGGCGTGTTACCTCCTGTGCCGGTGCTGCGAAATCCGACGGAAACAGGACAGGGCCAAGATAGGCATAGGCGACAAATCCAACCGCCAGAAGAATGATCAAAAAGATCAACAATTTCATAAACCGCCACATTGCCCGCCCCGTTCTGCCATCGGTGATAAGTGGTCTGTGCGCCACATTCTGCACCGTTTATATATGGTCTTTCGCGCAATATCACGCCATTCATTCACAAAACTTTTCTGGTCGGCATGCGATGGCCGATCACAGCACGAAAGGAACGGCATGGCATCGGCGACGGCATATCGGCTCAGGCGATCCGTGGTGCTGGTTGGCATGATGGGGTCGGGCAAGACCGCGATCGGACGGTCGCTGGCGGCGATATTGCATGTGCCATTCGTCGACAGCGACGCCGCAATCGAAGAAGCCGCAGCGCTCAGCATCGCGGAAATCTTTGCCCGCGATGGCGAGGCCTTCTTTCGCCGCCGCGAAACCGAGGTGCTGCGGCGCCTGCTGGCGGGGGGCCGCGGATCATCTCGACCGGCGGCGGGGCCTTTCTGGCGGCTGAAAACCGCGACATGATTGCGCGCGACGCCATTGCCGTCTGGCTTGATGCCGATCTGACCACATTGTGGGAACGGGTCCGGCACAAGGACACCCGCCCCTTGCTGCGCACGCCTGATCCCAAAGGGACATTGTCCCGCTTGCTGGACCAGCGCCGCGATCTCTATGCGCTGGCGGGGCTGCGGCTGCCAGTTGGCGCACATGCTTCGATCGACGATACGACGCAGGACGCCTTGCGCCTGCTGGCCACGCGTCCCGATTTTCTGGAGACCCTGTGATGCAGACCAAAGTCCATGTCGATCTGCCCGGCCGGGCCTATGACATCCATATCGGCCCCGGCCTGATCGCGGATGCGGGCGCGCAGATTGCGGGTTTTGGCGGGCGGCGGCATATCTGCATCGTGACGGATGAAAACGTGGCCAGCCTGCATCTGCCAGCCCTGCAAGGCGCGTTGGCAGCAGCGGGGCTGACATCGGATGCGCTGGTGCTGCCTGCGGGCGAGGCCACAAAATGCTGGGCGCAGCTGGAACGCGTGGTCGAATGGCTGCTGGCGCAAAAGGTCGAACGCCGCGATTGCGTGATCGCCTTTGGCGGCGGCGTGATCGGCGATCTGGCGGGCTTTGCCGCCGCGATCCTGCGGCGCGGCGTGCGTTTCGTGCAGATGCCGACCAGCCTGCTGGCGCAGGTGGACAGTTCGGTTGGCGGCAAGACGGGGATCAATTCACCCCATGGCAAGAACCTTGTCGGGGCGTTCCACCAACCCGCGCTGGTGCTGGCCGATACCGGGCTGTTGGGCACGCTGCCGCGCCGCGATTTTCTGGCGGGCTATGGCGAGGTCGTGAAATACGGGCTGCTGGGGGATGCGGATTTCTTTGACTGGCTGGAACAGGCCGCCCCCGGCATGGCGGCGGGCGATATGGCGGCGCGCGTGCATGCAGTGACGCGGTCTTGCGAAATGAAGGCCGGGATCGTGCAGCGCGATGAAACCGAACAGGGCGAACGGGCTTTGCTGAACCTTGGCCATACGTTCTGCCATGCGCTGGAACAGGCGACCGGCTATTCCGACCGGCTGTTGCACGGCGAAGGTGTGGCCATTGGCTGTGCGCTGGCGTTTGAACTGTCCGCGCGGCTGGGCCTGTGCAGCCAGGAAGACCCAAGTCGCGTGCGCGCGCATCTGCGCGACATGGGGATGAAGGTCGATATCGGCGATATCGCGGGCGATCTGCCGGGTGCCGATGCGCTGCTGGACCTGATGGCGCAGGATAAAAAGGTGCAGGATGGCCAATTGCGGTTCATTCTGGCGCGCGGGATCGGGCAGGCGTTCATCACCTCTGACGTGCCGCGCGACAAGGTGCGCGCGCTGTTACAGGACGCGCTGTCGCCACGCTGACGCCCCCATCTTCCGAGCGCGTCAATTCGCGCAAGCGCGATTTGACGTCATCCCCGCCGGAGGCCGCGGCTCTGCCGCGTCAGCGCTCCTCGCCGGTCAGGGATATCCCGTGCTTTTTGGCGAAGAGATAAAACAACGGCGCTTCCATGATCATCAGCGTAACAATGCTGAACACCGCCCAATTGGTGGAAAACAGCAGCATGTCAAACGACAGGCCGCGCCCCCAGAACAGCGCACCCGCCACCCCGACCGCCAGCAGGCTGACCACCAGATCGACGGTCATGATGCGCGCCAGCGTCTTGTCTCGCAAGGACGGAAAAATACCCAGATAGGCCACGGCAAGGATCGCGGCATTCAGGATCAGGATCTGCATTTCCGGTGCGAATTGCATCGGCGATCAGAACGGGATTTCGTCATCCATATCGCTGCCGCCCGATGGCGCGCCGCCGCCATAGCCGCCGTCGTTATAGCTGCCACGCCCGCCGCCACCGCCACCGCTGCCTGACCCGTAATCGCCGCCACCGCCACCGCCACCGCCGGCACCATCGCTGCGCCCGTCCAGCATGGTCAGCGTGCCACCCATCTGCACTACAACCTCGGTGGAATAGCGGTCGGCACCCGATTGGTCCTGCCATTTGCGGGTCTGCAATTTCCCCTCGATATAAACCTTGGAGCCTTTTTTCAGATATTGCTCGGCCACGCGCACAAGCCCTTCGGAAAAGAGCGCAACCGTGTGCCATTCGGTCTTTTCGCGGCGTTCACCGGTATTTTTGTCTTTCCACGTCTCGGATGTGGCGATGCGCAGGTTCGCCACCTTACCGCCGTTCTGAAAGCTGCGGATTTCCGGGTCGGCGCCAAGATTGCCGATAAGAATGACTTTGTTGACTGATCCGGCCATGACATGCCTCCTTCGATTCTATTGGCGCTTTTGTGACAGACACGGGATGCCACAACAAGGTTAACGCTTACTTGCGATCATTCATTCCGCCGCGATCTGGATCACCGGCTCCATCGCGGCCAGGGTCGCATCATCCAGATGGCATTTGACCTGATGACCGGGTGCCAGCAGGCGCACAGGTGGGACCTGTGTGTCGCACAAATCCCCCGGCACTTGTGATTTCCAGCCACAGCGGGTCTGGAACGGGCAACCGGGCGGCGGGTTCATCGCGGACGGAATCTCGCCTTCCAGCACGATATGCTTTTTGGTGACGCGGGTATCCGCGATCGGCACGGCTGATAGCAGCGCCTCTGTATAGGGGTGATAGGGGGGCGAAAACACCTGATCGGTGGTGCCAAGTTCGACCACATGGCCCAGATACATCACCATCACCCGGTCGGCCAAATAGCGCACGATGGACAGATCATGGCTGATGAACAGCAGCGTGGTGTTATGTTCGCGCTGGATATCCATCAACAGATCGGTGACCGCCGCCTGCACCGACACATCCAGCGCCGACACCGGTTCATCCGCCACGACGATCCGCGCATCCCCAGCAAAGGCACGCGCGATGCCGACGCGCTGTTTTTGTCCGCCCGACAATTGGCGCGGCATCCGGTCGGCAAAGGCGCGCGGCAGTTTCACCAGATCCAGCAGTTCCAGCATCCGCGCGCGGCGCTCGGTGTCGTTTTTGCCGATGCCAAAGATTTCCAGTGCGCGGATGATCTGGCGGCCCACGCTCATCGAGGGGTTCAGCGTGTCGAACGGGTTTTGAAACACCATCTGGATGTCGGCCACATTCTTGGTGCTGCGTTTTTCAATCGGCACATCGCCGATGGATATGTTGTCGAGCAGGATCTGCCCGTCTGTGGCGGTTTCCAACCCCATCAAGAGCTTGGCAAAGGTGGATTTGCCGCAGCCGGATTCCCCCACAATCGCCAGCGTTTCGCCCTCGCGCGCCTCAAAGCTCAGGGTTTCATTGGCTTTCACAACCTTGCGGTCGCCGCCGAACAGGGCATTGGCGGCAACTTCGTAATATTTCTTGAGGTTTTCCATCTTCAACACGACCTGACCGGGGACATGTTTGATCTTGGTCGCAGCGGCGGTGACAGGCGCGTTCCAGTCGATTTCATGGTTGCGCAGACAGCGCGTCTGGTGCCGGTCGTCGCCGGCAACCCGCACCATCGGGATCATGTCCTGATCACAACGTCCGGCCTGAAAATAATCGCAGCGCGGGCCGAAATTGCAGCCCTTGGGGCGTTCATGCGGCAGCGGGAAATTACCGGGGATCGCCACCAGCGGGCGGTCGTTTTTGTCGGCACCGGGCAGCGGGATCGACCGGAACAGGGCCTGCGTATAGGGGTGCTGCATGTCGTCGAACACATCCCCGATGCTGCCGCGTTCGACCGCCTCGCCCGAATACATCACGCAGATACGGTCGCAGGTTTCCAGCACGAGGCCAAGGTTGTGGCTGATGAACAGCATCGACGTGCCGTATTTGCGGCCAAGGTCCTTGACCAACTGCACCACCGCCGCTTCGACCGTGACGTCAAGCGCTGTGGTCGGTTCATCAAGGATCAACAGCGACGGTTTCGACATCAGTGCCATGGCGATCACGATGCGCTGTTGCTGGCCGCCGGACAATTGATGCGGATAGCTGTTCAGGATGCGTTTGGGGTCGGGCAACTTGACATCGGTCACAACCTCCAGCGCGCGGGCGTAAGCCTCTTTTTCGTTGACCTTGTCGTGGATCAGCGGGACCTCCATCAATTGCTTGCCGATCTTCATGGCGGGGTTCAGGGAGGCCATCGGTTCTTGATAGATCATCGCAATCTTGCTGCCGCGGATTTCGCGCAGGCGGGCGGGGGACATGGTGTTCATCTCCTCGCCCTTGAACTTGATCGACCCGCCGACGATGCGCCCGTTGGTGCCAAGGTCCTGCATCACCCCCAAGGCCACGGTGGATTTGCCGCAACCGGATTCGCCGACCAGCCCCAATGCCTCGCCGGGCATGATGGTGGCCGAAAAATCCATCACCGCCGGAATCTCGCGCAGGCGGGTGAAGAAAGAGATCGACAAGCGGTCGATTTCAAGGATGGGTTCGGCTGTGGTCGGGTTGGCCAAATGTTTGGTCCTTTCGGTGGTGCCGTCCCGGGCTTGACCAGGGACCTCGTCTGAATGGGTCAGGTCCCGGGTCTGGCCCGGGACGGTGTCAGTCCTTGAGGCTTTCCTCGCGCAATCCATCCGCCAGCAGGTTCAACCCCAGAACAAGGCTCAACAGCGCCATGGCAGGGGGCAGGGCTGGGTGGATATAGATTAACAGCAATTTGCGGCCTTCGTTGATTGTCGTGCCCCAATCGGGGCTTTCGGATGACAGGCCCAGACCAAAGAAACCCAAAGTCCCCAGCAGGATCGTTGTATAGCCGATCCGCAGGCAGAAATCGACGATCAGCGGCCCGCGCGCATTGGGCAGGATTTCCCATAGCATGATATACCACGCGCCCTCGCCACGGGTCTGGGCGGCGGCGACATAATCGCGCGTGCGCAAATCCAGCGTCAGCCCCCGCACGATCCGGAACACCGTGGGCGCGTTCACAAAGACGACCGAGACAAAGACCACCAGCACGGAAATATCGAACAAATCCGCCCATGCGGGCAAAAAGTCGATCACCGTGCCGCTTGCGTTGATCGCGGACAGATAGAGCCAGCCCAGGATACCCAGCACCGGCAGAATGATCGCGTTGCGCTTGGCCGGTTGCGTGTAATAGCGGGTGTTGATCAGCACCCCGATAAAGATCAGCGGAAAGGCAAACAGGAACGCTGCCATATAGGACGGGATGCCGGTCTGCACGATTTCCGGCGTGACCAGCAGGTAAAACAGCAAGATCACCGGAAAGGCCAGGATGAGGTTCGCCGCAAAGGACAGCGCGGTGTCAAACTTGCCACCGTAATAGCCCGCAGGCAGACCCAAAGTGATGCCGACCATGAAGGCAAAGATCGTCGCCAGCGGCGCGATCGCAATTACAAAAACCGACCCTGCCATCACGCGGCTGAAAATATCGCGTGCAAGGTTGTCCCCGCCCAACAGGTAATGCGGGATTACCCCTTGGGTGCCATCGGGGACCATGACGCCGGGCAGGGCGTTTTTCAGCCCCGACACCTGCCGCAGGTAATCATGCGTCACGATCATGTCGAAAACCCCGACGAAAGCCGCGACATAGACCCAGAACATCACCAGCGCGAAACCGATCATCCCCACGGTGCTGTCAAACAGCTTGCCATAAAGCCCCAGCCGCCGCTTGAACCGGATCGACAGCGCGAAGGTCGCAACCAGCGCGATCCAGACCGGCAGCAGGCGGCGCGTGATCTCGCCCAAGATCCCCGCGCTGCCATAGGGCATGACCAATGGCACGACGATATAGGCCAGCAGCAGCGCAACCAATGCCCAGACCAGATAGATCAGCGCGGTGTCCAGCGCGCCCAATACCCCGCCGCGCCCCTGCAAGGTGCCGTCCGGATTGGATTGCAAGGTGACAGCGGCGCTGCCCATCCGCAGGCCGGTCTGCACCACCAGCACGATGCCGCCCAATGCCGCCGTGATCGCCAGCGCGGGGTTCAGAAAAGCGCCAAGCCCGCCGGTCCATGTTAAGGGATCCATCTGTGTCTTCCTTCAGGCAATACGGATGCGCGGGTTCAAGAACACATAGCCGATGTCGGAAATCAGCTGTGTGGTCAGCACCACGAATACCGAAACAATAGAAACACCCAGCAGCAGCTCGATATCGTTGTTGCTGGCGGCCTGCACCAGCGTCCAGCCGAACCCTTTGTAGTTGAACAGGGTCTCGACAATCACGACACCGTTCAGCAGGAACGGGAATTGCAGCATGATCACTGTAAATGGCGCGATCAGCGCGTTGCGCAGCGCATGGCGCAGCACGATCTGCGAAAAGGCCACACCCTTCAGGCGGGCGGTGCGGATATATTGCGCGGTCATCACCTCGGTCATGCTGGCGCGGGTCATCCGCGCGATATAGCCCATGCCGTAAAGCGCGATGGTCAGGACCGGCAGAAAGAAGTTTTCGAAATTGGCATCATCCATCGCGGCGGTGGCCGTGCCTTTGAACCATTGCATCCCGAAAGTCGCCGTCCCGAAGACCGCGATGAACACGACGCCCGACACATATTCGGGTGTCGCGGTGGACAGGATCGACACGGTCGACAGGCTACGGTCGGTGCGCGACCCTTCGTTCATGCCCGCCATCACACCGATGATCAAAGCACCCGGCACCATCAGCAGCATGACCCAGAACATCAGCTTGCCGGTCAGCCCCAGACGTGTGGCGATGATGCTGCCTGCATCGTCGCGGAACACCGTGGAATAACCCCAATTGCCTTGCAGGATGCCACAGAAACGGGCGGCGTCTGCGATGTCCTGCCCGCCGGTGGCACAGCGCGCGCGCATTTCCCCGTCAGTGCCTGCGATCACATAGCCCGGCAGCACGCCCAGCCATTGGCCGTATTTCACCGGCAAGGGCTGCAAATAGCCGTTGTTGCCCAGATAGGTCAGCACGGCCTCGTCGGACATGCGGAAATTGCCTTGGGTTTTGGCCAGCTTTTCCAGATTGGGGAAAAGGTTGGTCAGCCAGAACACAATGAATGTCAGGCACAGCGCCGTCAGGACCATGATCCCGAGACGCCGCAAGATAAACGATACCATATAGGTCCCTGTCGCTGAATGTGATCAAGGCTGCGCGGTGCAAAAAGGGCCGCCCGTCTGGGCGACCCCTGTGTCAGATCACGCCGCGATGCCGATCTTGTAGATATGCGGCAGGTAGGCGATGTTCATGTCCCAGCCGACGAAACCGGGCTTGGCATGCCGATAGATCGTGCGCCAATAGGGCTGCAGCGTCACACCTTCGTCGGTCATGATTTCCTGCAAACGCTGCATCACGACACGGCGGCTGTCGGCATCGGGGATCGCGTTCGCCTCGGCCAGCAGAGCATCGAATTCAGCGTTGGAAAAGCCGCTTTCGTTCCAGGCTTCGCCCGACCGGTAAGCCAGCCCCAAGGTCTGCGTGTCGATGGGCCGGTGGTTCCAGTCGGTCGAGGAAAACGGATATTCCGTCCAGTCGTTCCAGAACGTCGCACCCGGAATGACCGTGCGCTTGACGTTGAAACCCGCGTCGCGCAGCTGGGCGGCCACGGCATCGGTGGTGTTCTTGCGCCAGTCATCGTCGATGGAAATCAGGTCCATCTCGAAATCGGCCATACCGGCCTCTTGCAGCAGTTCCAGCGCGCGGGCAGGATCATGCGGCATGGCCGGCACATCGGCCCAGGCGGGGTGCATCGGGCCCACATGCTGGTTGCGCGCGACTTCACCGCGACCGGCATAGCCCAGTTCCAGACAGACCGCGCTGTCAACCGCCATGGCAATGGCTTGGCGGACGCGCTTGTCAGCATAGGGGCGCATCCCGTCAATTTCGGCGCGCTGGTTTGGGCGGATGCAGATCGTCGAGGACGACGCGACCGAGGATTCCTCGAACCCGATGCTGTTGAAGATCTCGACGAAATCACCGACGGTTTCATAGATGATATCCACCTCGTCAGCCGCTGCTGCTGCGACCCAAGCCGATGGGTCGGTGCCGTAATCGATATATTCGATCCGGTCGAGATAGGCGCCCTTGCCTGCGGCATATCCCCACCAATCGTGGTTTTCATTGCGCACCAGCGTGGCCTTGATTCCGACTTCGACGGTTTCGGGCAGGTACGGCCCGGTACCAAGAGGATTTTCCAGCATCGTATCGGGGTTGAAACCGGCTGGCGTGATCGCGGCCGGATAATCCGACATGCCCGCGATCAGCGTGATATCGGGGGCGGGCAGGTTCAGCTGTATGGTGTGATCGTCGATCACCTCGATCGCGCCGTCCAGCGCCTGACCGGTTTCGGTGTCGATGATCGCGGAAAAACGCGCGGCCATGGAATTGCCTTCGACGGTGGTATCGCACCAGCCGGCGATATTGCGCGCCACATCCTGTGCGGTGAATGGCGTGCCGTCATTCCATGTCACGCCTTGCCGGACGTTCAGCACATAAACAGTGGCATTGTCATTCACATCCCAGCTTTCCAGCAGCATCGGCAGGAAGGTGCCGTCATTGTTGTATTCCACAAGATATTCGAGCCAGCCCGCCGTCACATAGGTGATCTGCGGCCAGTCAAAGGCGCGCGGGTCCTTGACGGCGCGGACTTCCATCTGCATCCGCACGGTGCCGCCTTGCTGCATATGAGCGCCAGCGCGGGCAGGGGCCGCCAGCCCCAACAGGCCATAGGCAGCAGTGACGCTGACGCCAAGGGCGGTGGTGCGGGCCATGAATTCACGGCGGCTGAGCTTGCCTGCCTTTGCGTCCCGGGCGTATTGCAAAGCGATTGGATGCGGCGATTGATCGTGCTTGGTCATGGGTCTCTCCCTGTAAAGGCGAACGTTATTTTATTGGCACCGGCATGGACCATGCCAGCTTTGTGCAAACCCCAATAAGGCGGGTTGACGCCATAGCGCCGCATTTGACCCCGCGCGTCAACAGTGGCGTGGCAAATAAATTGACAAAAGCGACAAAAATCAGTCACAAAAACGACATTTGCCGCGTTTGACACTGCAGGATCAAGCTGTTAACGCGCCATGCTTCGTCCGTTGGCGCGCCGAAAATCTGTCGGCGTCTGCCCCGATTTTTCCTGAAAACTGCGCGTGAAATAGGCCGCGGAATGGAATCCCAGCATTTCTGCGATCTGATTGATCGGGGTTTGGGTGTCGCGCAACAGCACGCAAGCCTCGTAATGGATGCGGTCATGCAGCAAGGCCAGCGCTGATCGTCCGGCGATCTGTTGGCAACAGCGCGCCAGATGCGTGGGCGTCACCCCCAGTTCGGCGGCATAGCTGCCAACCCCGCGATCAAGCTGGAAATCCCGCGCGATCAGCTGGGTATAGCGCGCCACCAGCTTGGCTGCGGCACTGTCGCGGCGGCTGTCATTGGGGGTCGCCACCTGCGCGCGCGCCTGCCTGTCGACAAAAATCGCCAGCAGCCCCAACCACAAGGCCGCGGCCCGCGGGTGTCCGGCCGGTTGCAGTTCCTTTTCGATCTGGTCGAAATATTGCGCCGCTTCTTTTTGCAGCCAGACATCCAGCAGCCGCAGATGCAGCGGCGCTGCTGGCCAGTCGGCGGTGTCGGGCAGGGTCAGGACCTGGCCATGCACGGTTGGGCCGACCTCGATGCCATACATGGTCTGCGGCGGCAGATAGATCAGGTTGTTGGGGCCATAACCATTGGTCAGGCCCGATACGGTCACGCGACCTTGCCCCTTGGTGATCAGGATCAGCCGCGCGGTCGGATGGCTGCGCAAGGCTTCGGTGCGCCAGCGCATCGCGGGGCCGGCATGGGACAAAGACGTCAGCGCCAAGGCTGACGGAACGTTTTGCATCAAGCTCATGAACCTTGCCTCAAGGTTGAGTGTTGCAACATATTGTCGCCAAATAGGGTGCCAATCAATCGTTAAAATTTACACAAATCAAACATTGCGAAAAAATCGGCATGATCCGCGCCGAAATGATGCCAAGCTTTGTGTCTTGCGCGGAACCATGTGCGCTGGCGCTTGGCATATTGCCGTGACGCGATGATCGCGGCCTCGCGGGCCTGTGGCAATGTCATTGCCCCTTGCAGATGCGCGATCAACTCTGGCGCGCCGATGGCCTTGGCGGATTGATGCGCGGGGTCCCACTGCGCCAGCATGGCACGCGCCTCGTCCAGCGCGCCCATGTCCAGCATCGCATCGAACCGCTGCGCGATGCGGGCATCCAGCCAGTCCTTGGGCGCATCCAGCGTGATCGCGACCGTCCGGTCCAGCGCCAACAGCGGCGCAGGGGTCGCATCCTGCCAATCGGCAAGGCTGCGCCCCGTGGCGCGCCACACCTCCCATGCGCGCTGCACCCGCATCCGGTTGTGCAGATCAATCCGGTCGCGGGTCGCACCATCCAGCGCCGCGATCAGTTCGGGCAGGCCGATCTGGTCAGCCTCGGCGCGGATCACGTCGGGTGTGGCGGGAATTTCGGCCAGACCGCAGGTCAGCGCGTGAAAATTCAACCCCGTGCCACCCACGATGATCGGGCGCAGCGCGCCTTGCAGCAATGGCGCCAGATCGCGCAGCCAATGGCCCACAGAATAGGGCGCATCAAACGGAACATGGCCATAAAGCGCATGTGGCGCGCGCGCCAGATCATCGGCGGATGGCCGCGCGGTCAGCACCTGCCAGCCTGCGAAAACCTGCAAGGCATCGGCATTGATGATGATCCCGCCTTGCTGCGCGGCAATCTGCAGCGCCAAGGCGGATTTGCCGGATGCAGTCGGCCCCGCGATCAACACGGGTGTATCGGGTGCGATGGTGATCATCTGCATCCTATACCGTCCTGACGCGACAAGCGCCATTGAACCCCGCCCCGTTTTGCGACATTTTGCGCCAAACCGGCGCGACAGGGGAATTGCATGACCGATACACCGAAAACCACCTATAAACGCGTCATGCTGAAAATCTCGGGCGAGGCGCTGATGGGCGACACCGCCTTTGGCCTGCATCCGCCCACCGTCCAGCGCATCGCGCGCGAAGTCAAATCCGTGCATGACCTTGGGGTTGAAATTTGCATGGTCATTGGCGGCGGCAATATCTTTCGCGGGCTGCAAGGCTCTGCGCAGGGGATGGAACGCACCACCGCCGATTACATGGGCATGATCGCCACGGTCATGAACGCGCTGGCCATGCAATCGGCGCTGGAGGAATTGGGCATCCACACCCGCGTGATTTCGGCCATCACCATGAACGAGGTGGCCGAACCCTATATCCGCCGCCGCGCGGTGCGGCATCTGGAAAAGAAACGGGTGTGCATCTTCGCCGCGGGCACCGGCAATCCCTATTTCACCACCGACACGGCGGCGACCCTGCGCGCCAATGAAATGAACTGCGAGGCGATTTTCAAAGGCACCAAGGTTGACGGCGTCTATGACAAGGACCCTGTCAAACATGCCGATGCGGTGCGTTACGATGTCGTCAGCTATGACGAAGTCCTGCAAAAGCATCTGGGCGTGATGGATGCCAGCGCGATTGCACTGGCGCGTGACAACAACCTGCCGATCATCGTGTTTTCACTGGATGAACCGGGTGGTTTCAAGGGTATTCTGGCCGGCGAAGGCACCTATACCACCGTGCGTGATTAACGGCTGTCTATACAATCGGGTGGCATTGGCTTAGACGGAAACAACGCCGCGCGTGACGAAGGAAGAACACGACCATGTCTGACGATTTTGAACTTGATACCGACGATCTGGCCCGCCGCATGGACGGGGCCATCGCCAATCTGCGGGTCGAACTGGCATCCCTGCGCACGGGGCGGGCGTCCGGGTCGATGCTGGAACCGATCATGGTCGATGCCTACGGATCGCCCACGCCGATCAATCAGGTTGGCACCGTCAACGTGCCCGAACCGCGGATGGTCACGATCAACGTCTGGGACAAGGCTTTGGTCGGCAAGGTTGAAAAAGCCATTCGTGACAGCGGTTTGGGGATCAATCCTCAGCTGAATGGCACGATCATCATGCTGCCGATCCCCGAATTGAACGAAGAACGCCGCCGCGAATTGACCAAGGTTGCAGGCAATTATGCCGAACAGGCCCGCGTTTCTATTCGCAACCTGCGCCGCGATGGCATGGACCAGATCAAAAAGGCCAAGGCCGACGGTCTGTCCGAGGATGACCAGAAATTCTGGGAAACCACCGTGCAGGAAATCACCGACGCCCATACCAAACTGGTCGATGAAACGCTTGAAACCAAGCAAGCGGAAATCATGCAGGTCTGACGACCACGCAGAAGGGGCCGGAATGCGCCAAGACATGGACCAGACCACCAAAACCGGCCCCGCGCATGTCGCGATCATCATGGATGGCAATGGCCGCTGGGCACAGCAACGCGGCCGGCCGCGCTTGTTTGGCCATCACGCAGGCGCGCGCCGTGTGCGCGAGGTGTTGCAATCCTGCCCTGAACACGGGGTCAAATACCTGACCCTGTTCGCCTTTTCGACCGAGAACTGGAAACGCACCCAGACCGAGGTTGCGGGCCTGATGCTGATGTTCCGCAAATATATCCAGCGCGAGGCGCGCGCGCTTGTCGAAAACGGCGTGCGCGTGCGGTTCATCGGCGACAGGATCAGGCTGGACGACAAGCTGGTCAGCCTGATGGATGAACTGGAACTGCTGACCGCGGGCAATGACCTGATCCACCTGACCATCGCGCTGAATTACGGTGGCCGCGACGAGGTGACCCGCGCCGCCAAACGCCTTGCCTACGAGATCGAGATGGGCCGCCTGACCCATAAGGATGTCGATGCTGAAACGCTGGCACGGTTTCTGGACACCCATGTCCTGCCTGACCCCGACCTTGTGATCCGCACCAGCGGCGAAGCGCGGATTTCCAATTTTCTGCTCTGGCAATCGGCCTATGCCGAATATGAATTCGTCGATACCCTTTGGCCCGATTTCACAGCGGCTGAATTCGGCCGGGTGCTGGCCAGATACGGGCAACGCGAACGCCGTTTCGGCGCTGTGCTGGCCTGAATATGACCGGCCTGCCGCCAAATCCCACGAAATGGGACGATCTGAGCATCCGCATCGCATCCAGCGTGGCGATGACGGTGATCGGCGCTGTCGGCGTGATTTTAGGCGATGTCTGGTTCCAGATGCTTGTCGTTTTCGTCAGCGCGGTGATGGTCTGGGAACTCTGGATGATGATCCGCCCGACCGAACCGACCAAGGGGATGCTGCTTGCCGCGCTTGTCGCGTCTGTCATGTCGGGGCAGCTGGCCTATGACAGCCAATGGGGGTTGTTGTTGTTTCTGGTTGCCCCGCTGATCGGTGCAACGCAATTGCGCACCGAGATCAAGACATTCTTTGTCTTCGCGCTGGGGATTCAGCTTGCGGGCTGGGGGCTGGTGCATTTCCGCGCTGATTACGGCTTTACCTGGCTGTTGTGGCTGATGTCGGTGGTGATCGTGACCGATGTCTTTGGCTATTTCGCAGGCAAGGCCTTTGGCGGGCCGAAATTCTGGCCGCGTTATAGCCCCAAGAAAACATGGACCGGCACCGCAGCTGGCTGGATCGGCGCGGCGCTGGTTGGCGCGGTTTTCATGCTGTTCACCGATGTCGGGCTGGTGATTGTGCCGATTTCCATGGCGCTGAGTTTCGCCGGACAAATGGGCGATATCGCCGAAAGTGCGTTGAAACGGCGGATGGGGGTCAAGGACAGCTCCACCCTGATCCCCGGCCATGGCGGCTTGTTCGACCGGTTCGATGCGCTGCTGGGCGGGGCCTTGTTCATGCTGCTGGTCGCTGATGTGTTCGACATCCCCGGAGTCGCGTTTTGAGGCGGATCACCCTGTTCGGCGCCACCGGATCGGTCGGGCAAAGCGCGGTCGATCTGATCGCGCGTGATCTTGATGCCTATCAGGTTGTGGCCTTGACAGGTGGACGCAATATCGCGCGTTTAGCAAGCGATGCCATTGCCTTGCGCGCCGAACTTGCCGTGACCTGTCATGAGGAGTGCTATGCCGCGCTGAAAGATGCGCTGGCGGGTACCGGTATCGCCGTCGCCGCAGGTGACGCTGCGATCAAGGATGCCGCCACGCGCCCCGTCGATTGGGCGCTGTCGGCGATCATCGGATCGGCGGGGCTTGGTGCCGGGGATGACGGCGCTGGAGCATGGCACCACGCTGGCCTTGGCGAACAAGGAATCGCTTGTCACCGCAGGGCCTTTGCTGATGGCGCGCGCGCGCGCGGCAGGGGCCACGATCCTGCCCGTGGACAGCGAACATTCCGCCGTGTTTCAGGCGCTGGTGGGCGAGGATATGGCCGCCGTTGAACGCGTGATCATCACCGCCAGCGGTGGCGCATTCCGCGACTGGCCCAAGGACAGGCTGGCAAGCGCCACATTGGCGCAGGCGTCCAGTCATCCCAATTGGGACATGGGCCAGCGGATCACGATCGATTCCGCGTCCATGTTCAATAAAGCGATGGAACTGATTGAAACCAAAGAATTCTTTGGCGTCCCTTCCAGCATAATCGAAGTGCTGGTGCATCGCGAAAGCCTGATCCATGCGCTGGTGGGGTTCAACGATGGTGCCTTGATGGCCCATGTCGGCCCGCCTGATATGCGCCATGCCATCGGTTATGCGCTGCATTGGCCAGACCGGCGGCATTTGCCGGTCGAACGGCTTGACCTTGCGAAAATCGGATCGCTGACGTTTGAGGCCCCCGACGAGGACCGCTATCCGGCTCTGGCGCTGGCGCGGCAGGTGATGGACACGGGCGGTCTGGCGGGGGCGGTGTTCAATGCGGCCAAGGAACGCGCGCTGGATGCGTTCATCGCAGGCCAAATCGGTTTTTTGCAGATGGCGGCGGTGGTTTCCGCCACGCTGGACAAAATGTCATCGGGCGGTGGGCTGCAAATCCGCGATATGTCCCTAGATGACGTGTTAGAGGCCGACAGGCTGGCCCGCATTTACGCGGGCGAAATCACGACACAGATAGGATGACGTTTTGGACCTGACGCAATTCATGCCGGTTTTCGGCAATTTCGCCTTTATGATTTTGGCGTTCGTCGTGGCCTTGTCGGTGATCGTGGCGATCCATGAATACGGGCATTACATCGTGGCGCGTTGGTGCGGCATCCATGCGGATGTGTTCTCGCTCGGGTTCGGGCCGGTGATCTATCAGCGCACCGATGCGCGCGGCACGGTCTGGCAGGTCGCGGCCTTGCCCTTGGGCGGCTATGTCAAGTTTCTGGGCGATGCCAATGCCGCCAGCGTCGGGTCGGATGGCAGCGTGGACGCGGCCGATGCGCGTCGCACGATGGCGGGTGCGCCGCTCTGGGCACGCACGTTGACTGTGGCGGCCGGGCCTGTGTTCAATTTCATTCTGGCGATCGCGATCTTTACCGGATCGATCATGTACCAAGGCCGCGTCGCGGACCCGTTCACCATCGGTGATATCCGGCCCTTGCCTGCGCAATTCCAGTCCGATCTGCGCGCAGGCGATGTCCTGCTGTCGGTCGAAGGCATTGTCTTTTCCGATCCCGAACGGCAGGTGCCGCTGCTTGATCTGCTGCCGGTGCAGGAACGGCTGACCTATCAGATCACGCGCGACGGGCGCAGCATGGCCGTTGAAGGGCCTTATCCGATGCCACCGCTGATTTCCGCACTGGCGCCACGGTCAGCGGCAGATAATGCGGGGCTGCGCATCGGCGATGTGATCACGGCGGTGGATGGTGATCCGATCTTTGGCTTTCCGCAATTGCAGGACAAGGTGATCAGCGCCCAAGGCGCGCCGCTGAACCTGACAATCTGGCGGGGCGGGCAGGACCTGGACGTGACCCTGTCGCCGCGCATCACCGACGAGCCGCAGCCGGATGGCGGTTTCGCCCAAACCTACCGGATCGGGATTGTCGGTGATCTGATGTTCACCCCGCAGACTGAAACCGTGGGGCTGATCGCTGCGGGCAGGCTGGGTGCCGAAGGGTTGTGGAACACCGCCACCACGTCGCTGTCGGCCTTGCGCCATATCATCATCGGTCAGATTTCCACCTGCAACCTGTCGGGCCCCGTGGGGATCGCGGAAACCAGCGGGTCGATGGCGCGCCAAGGCACGCAAAGCTTCATCTGGTTCATCGGTGCTTTGTCGGCAGCGGTGGGGCTGATCAACCTGTTTCCGATCCCGGTGCTGGATGGCGGGCATCTGATGTTTTACGCCTACGAGGCTGTGACCCGCCGCAAGCCAAGCGACCGTGCGGTGCAGGTGTTCATGTTCATCGGTCTGGCGCTGATCCTGACGATGATGTCCTTTACCATCCTGAACGATACGATCCTTTGCCGCTGACCGCGTGACGCCCACCGGCAAAGCGGCGCTTTGGCGGGCTTTGTCGTTTTGACATCGGGCTTTATTGCGGCTACTCCCTTGCCAAACGGGATGTCAGGACAGGCGGACGAAATGCAGGGATTTGGTGGGCGCAGATTGGCGCAGAGCGCAGCAACGGTACGGATGGTTGCGACGGTGACAGGTCTGGCGGTTCTGTCCGCCGGTGCTGCGGGTGCGCAGGACTTTGCGTTTAACGTCGTGACGATCGAAGGCAACCAGCGCGTGGCCGATGGCACGATCCTGTCTTTTGCAGGGATCAGCGCCGGTGCGGCCCTGTCGGCGGCGGAATTGAATACAGCGGCGCAGCAGATACGCGATTCCGGCCTGTTCGAGACAGTTGACGTGGTGCCGCAGGGTGGCACCCTGTTGATCCGCGTTGTGGAATTTCCGACGATCAACCGCATCAGCATCGAAGGCAACACCCGCATCCGCGATGCGCAGCTTCTGCCGCTGCTGCAAAGCGAACCGCGCCGTGCCTTCAACCCCGTCCAGGCCGAAGCCGACACCAATGCGATCACGCAGGTCTATGCCAGCCAGGGCCGGATCAATGCCGTGGTCACCCCGCGCATCATCCGGCTGTCGGACAACCGCGTCGATCTGGTGTTCGAAGTCGCCGAATCCGGCGTGACCGAGATCGAGCGTATTTCATTCCTTGGCAACCGCACCTATTCCGAAGGGCGTTTGCGCCGCGTGCTGGACACCAAACAGGCCGGTTTGCTGCGCGCCTTGGTGGCGCGCGATACATTCTCGCCCGACCGTGTGGCGCAGGACCGCCAGTTGTTGACGGATTTTTACATGTCGCGCGGCTATGCCGATTTCGAGGTGCTGAATGTCGATGTTACGCTGACGCCGGAACGCGATGCCTATCTGGTGACTTATAATATCCGCGAAGGCCAAAGGTTCAATTTCGGCACTGTCACCGTCAGCAGCACGATCCCGGGCGTCGATCCTGCCGTGTTTCAGGACGCGATCCGCACGCGTGAAGGCGCGGTCTATTCACCGGTGACGATTGATACCGACATCACGCGGCTGGAACGGCTGGCGGTGCAGCGCAATGTCAATTTCGTCCGCGTCGAACCGCGCATCACCCGCAACGACCGCGCGCTGACGCTGGATCTGGACTATGTGCTGGTCGAAGGGCCGCGGGTTTTTGTCGAACGGATTGATATTCAGGGCAACAGCACCACGCTGGACCGCGTGATCCGCAATCAGGTCGGCGTGGTCGAAGGCGACCCGTTCAACCCCCGCGAAATCCGCGATTCCGCGCGCCGCATCCGCGCGCTGGGGTTCTTTGAAAACGCCACTGTCGATACACGGCAGGGGTCATCGGCCAATCAGGTGATCGTCGATGTCGGCGTCACCGAAGGGCCGACGGGCACGCTCAGCTTTGGTGCCAATTACAACACCGACACCGGCATTGGCTTGCTGGCCTCTTATGGGCAAAGCAATTTCCAAGGCCGTGGCCAGCAGCTTGATTTTGATCTCTCAACAGCCGAGACGAACCAGCGGCTCAGCTTTCGCTTTGCCGAACCGCAGCTTTTGGGCCGCGATCTGCGCGGCGGGCTAGAGTTTTCCTATCGCCAGACCAACAACGAAAACGCCAGCTATGACACCCAGAATGGCCGGTTCAGCCCCTCGCTGGCCTTTCCGGTCAGCGACAACGGGCGTTTGTCGGTGTTCTATGCGTTCAACTATGCCGACCTGACCAATGTTGCCACGACCAGCAGCCAGATACTGCGCGACGAGGAAACAATCGGCGCGGTGTCGACCAATTCGCTGGGCTATGCCTATAGCTGGGATTCGCGGCGCGGGGGGATTGACCCAAATACCGGTTACATCCTGCGGTTCGGGCAGGAATTCGGCTTTGGTGACGCCCAGTTCATCCAGACCACCGCTTTTGCGGGTGCCGAAACCAAGGTCTTGAACGAAGAACTGACCCTGCGCGCGACCGTCGAAGGCGGCTATCTGGATTACACAGATGGCCAAAGCCGCGTGACCGACCGGTTTTTCCTTGGCAGCCGCCTGATGCGGGGCTTTGATGCGGGCGGGATCGGCCCGCGCGCGCTGGACGGCGACGATGCCATCGGCGGTAATGCCTTTGCCGTGGCCCGGCTTGAGGCGGAGTTCCCCTTGGGTCTGCCCAGCGAATATGGCATCTCTGGTGGGCTGTTTTACGATTACGGGTCGGTCTGGGATTCAGGCTATGCCAGTCAGGTCGATTACGATGACTTTACCGCGCGGTCGGTCATTGGGGCCGCAATTTTCTGGACCACGCCGATTGGGCCGTTGCGGTTCAACTTTACCGAACCGCTTGACGTGCAGGCTCGTGACAAGACCCGCGTTTTCGACGTCACGATTTCGACCAATTTCTGATGCGCCTGTGGTCGGCGATTGCGGTCTGGCTGTCGCTGGCTTTGCCTTTGGCGGCGCAACAATCCGGGCCTCAGGTCCTGATTGTTGACAGCGATCGGTTGTTTCTTGAAACGCAATACGGGCGGCAGATTGCCAGCGATCTTGCCGCACGCACCGCTGCTGTGCAGGCTGAAAACGATGCCATCGTTGCCGCGCTGACCGAAGAAGAACGCAGCCTGACCCAGCGCCGGCCCAGCATGGACCCCGCCGCATTCCGGATCGAGGCCGCAGCCTTTGACGCCAAGGTCCAAGAGGTCCGGCGCGCCCGCGATGCCATGAACGGTGAACTGGCGGCCGAGGCTGCAAAGGCCCGCGCCATGTTCGAAGAACGCGCGCAGGCCGTGATTGCCAATCTGATGCTGGAACGCGGTGCGACCTTGGTGATGGAACAGCGCAATGTGATCCTGTCGGTGCGTACAGCCAATATCACAGATGAGGCAATCGCCCGCATTGATCAGGTGCTGGGGCAGGGCGCGCCCTAGCCATGCTTGCCGTGCGCGCTGCCGCTTGCTAGGCAGGGCCAGCCCCGTTGTTCGGGACCCGCCAAGACAAGGAACCCATATGTCCGACCCCATCACCACCGCCGATATCCAGCTGATCCAGAAAATCCTGCCGCACCGGTATCCGTTTTTGCTGGTGGACAAGGTCCACAGCATCGACGGCACCTCCTCGGCCGTGGGTATCAAGAATGTCACCATGAACGAACCGCATTTTCAGGGCCATTTTCCCGGCAACCCGATCATGCCCGGTGTCACCATCATCGAGGCGATGGCGCAGACATCCGCCGTGATGGTCGGCGCGTCGCTGGGGCTGATCAACGGCGATCTTTTGGTCTATTTCATGGCCATTGATGGCTGCAAATTCCGCCGCAAGGTGGTGCCCGGCGATGTGCTGGAAATGCGGGTTGAAACCACGCGCGGCAAGCCCGGCGGCAAGGTCTGGCGCTTCAAGGGTGTGGCCACGGTCGATGGCGAACTGGCCGCCGAGGCGGAATTCACCGCGATGATGGACCTGCAAGGCTGATGGCGGGCATTCACCCCAGCGCGGTTATTGCAGATGGTGCGCAGATCGGTGCCGATTGCAGTATCGGCCCGTTTTGCGTGATCGGTGCCGATGTGGTGCTGGGCGATGGCGTGACGCTCAAAAGTCATGTCGTTGTTGATGGCGACACGCAGATCGGCGCTGGCACCGTTGTTTTCCCGTTTTCGGTGATTGGCGAAATCCCGCAGGATCTGAAATTTGCGGGCGAAAAGACGCAATTGCGGATCGGCGCGCGCAACCGGATCCGCGAACATGTCACCATCAACACCGGCACCGCGCAGGGCGGCGGGATCACCCGCGTCGGCGATGACGGATTGTTCATGGCGGGTTGTCACATCGCGCATGACGCGCAGATCGGCAACCGTGTGATCATCGTCAACAGTTCCGCCGTGGCGGGCCATTGCGTGATCGAGGATGATGTGATCATCGGTGGTCTGTGCGGTGTGCATCAATGGGTGCGGATCGGGCAGGGCGCCATTATCGGGGCGGTCACCATGGTCACCGCCGATGTCGTCCCGCATGGCTTGGTGCAGGGGCCGCGCGGGGTGCTGGACGGGCTGAACCTTGTCGGGCTGAAACGCAAGGGCGTGGACCGCGCCGATATCACCGCGCTGCGCGCTGCGTTCCAGATGCTCAAAGACGGCGAAGGCAATTTTCAGGACCGCGCGCGCAAGCTGGGCGATGAAAGCGACAGCCCCTATGTGCAGGATATGGTGCGCTTTATCCTTGGCCCGTCCGACCGCAATTTCCTGACGCCGGGCTGATGCTGGCGCTGATCGCAGGCACCGGCGATCTGCCGCCCGCGCTGCTGGCGCGGTTGCCGGAACGGCCATTGGTTTGCGCCTTGCAGGGCTTTGCCCCGCAGATCACGCCCGACATCACCTTTCGGCTCGAACATCTGGGGTCGTTTCTGGCCGATCTGGCCGCGCGCGGTGTCACGCGCATCTGCATGGCGGGGGCGGTCAGGCGGCCCGCGATTGACCCTGCGCAGATAGATGCGGCGACCTTGCCATTGGTCGCAGGTCTGCAAGCCGCAATGGCCAAGGGCGATGATGGCACCCTGCGCGGCGTGATCGCGATTCTGGAAAATGCAGGCTTTGCTGTGGTTGCAGCACATGAACTGGCCCCTGATCTGCTGCCTGCAGCTGGCGTGCTGGCAGGCCGCCTGACGCCGCAATTGCGGCTGGATGCGGTGTTGGGCGAACAAACCATCGCGGCGATGGGGGCTGCCGACACAGGACAAGCCTGCCTTGTGCGCCAAGGCCGCGTCATCGCGCGCGAGGATCAGGCCGGCACTGATGCGATGATCGCGCGCTTTGCCCCTGCGGATGATCCGCTGTGGGGCGGTGTCGATCTGGTGGGTGACCTGCTTGGCACCGCCGCCGAATGGCTCAGCGGGGCGGACGGCGTGCCTGTCGATGCGCGCGGTGCGCTGCTGTTCAAGGCCCCCAAACCCGCGCAGGACCGCCGCGCCGACCTGCCGGTGATCGGGCCGGAAACGGCGCGCGGGGCGGTCGCTGCTGGCCTGTCGGCCATCGTGGTCGAGGCGGGGGGCGTCATCGTGCTGGATGCGCCGCAGGTTATCGCCACGCTGGACCGCGCGGGGGCCTGTTTCTGGGTCCGCCCCAAAGGTGGCGCATGAGAGTGTTCGTGATCGCAGGCGAGGCGTCGGGCGACAAGCTGGGCGCGGCCTTGATGGCGGGGCTGCGCCAGCTGCGCCCTGACGTGACCTTTGACGGGGTTGGCGGGCCGCTGATGCAGGCCGCAGGGCTGGTCAGCCGCTTTCCCATGGATGAACTCAGTGTCATGGGGCTGGCGGAAATCCTGCCCAAATACCGCGCGCTGAAACGGCGCATCGCGCAGATGGCCGAGGCGGTTATCCAGACCCAGCCCGATGTGCTGATCACCATCGACAGCCCCGATTTCTGCCTGCGCGTGGCCAAACTGGTCAAGGCGCGCAGTGCCATCCGCACCGTGCATTATGTCGCCCCCACGGTCTGGGCATGGCGGCCCAAACGCGCGGCGCATATGGCGCATCATATCGATCATGTGCTGGCGCTATTCCCGTTTGAACCACCTTTGATGCAGGCCGCGGGCATGGCCTGCGATTTTGTCGGCCATCCTGTGGTGACCGATCCGATTGCCAGCGCCGATGACGCCGCCGCCCTTGGCGATGGTACCGTCGTGCTGGTCCTACCCGGCAGCCGCAAAGGCGAGGTGAGCCGCCTTGCCCCTCGTTTCGGGCAGGCCGCGGCACGGATCGCGGCGCAGGTGCCGGATGCACGGTTTGTCATACCGACCACGGCCAATGTGCATGATCTGGTGCAGGCGCAGGTGGCGGGTTGGCCCGTGCCGGTCACCGTGTTGCCGCCTGCCAGCCCCGACAAACCCGCATGGTTCCGCCGTGCGGATGTGGCGCTGGCGGCATCCGGCACGGTGTCGCTGGAACTCGCGGCCAATGGCACGCCGATGGTGATCGCCTATGATATGGCGTGGCTCAGCCGGATCATCATCAGCCGCATGTTGCTGGTCGATACCGTGACGCTGGTCAATCTGGTCAGTGACACGCGGGTGGTGCCGGAATTCATTGGCAAGGCCTGCCAGCCTGCGCCGATTGCCGATGCCGTGCTGGCGGTGCTGGCCAACCCGACCGCACAGCAGGCGGCGATGGATTTGACCATGGACAGGCTGGGGCGCGGGGGGCAGCCGCCGGGGCTACGCGCGGCGCGCGCGGTGCTGGATCGCCTTGAGGGCGCGGCCATCATGCACGACCAGTCCGGTCGCCAGTAGCGCGAAACCGGCATAGGCGCGCAGCGGCAATGCCTCGCCCAGCACGACAGCGCCCAGGGTGATCGCCACGGGCGCGACCAGCAAGGTCACCAGCATCAGATTGCCGCTGCCCGCCGTGGCCAGCACGCGGTAATACAGCAGATAGGCCAGCGCCGTGGCCATCACCGCGTAATAGCCGATGGCGGCCCAGGTCTGCGGCTGCAAGGCCAGAGAGATCGGCCCTTCGATAGCCCAGGCCAGGGGCAGGGCAATCAGGCTGGACCCTGTCAACATGCCAGCGGCAGCGACCTGCGGCGTCAGGCCCGCCAAATTCTTGCGCGCCCAGACCCCCGCAAAAGCATAGCCGATCGCCCCACCCAGCACCGCCAGCTGGCCCAAGGACCGCAGGTCGAACTGGGTCAGCGCCTGCAATCCGATGGCAGTGGCCACGCCCAGAAAGCCAAGGCCGACGCCGACAGCCTTGCGCAATGTCAGCCGTTCATCGGCCAGAAACAGCGCCGCCGTGATCGCGCCGAAAATCGCGGTGGATGCATTCATGATCGCGGTCAGGCCGGTTTCGATATGCAACTGCCCCCAGGCCATCAGGCTGAACGGGATCACATTGTTCAAAAGGCCCATGATCAGAAACGCGCCCCAGATCGCGGGGCGGCGCGGCAGGGGCAGGCGGCGGATCGCGACATAGCCCCACAGGATCAGCATCGCCCAAAAGGTCCGGTGCGCAACCGATGTCAGCGGGCCGATTTCCGCGAGCGCGACATGCACCGACAGGAAGGACGCGCCCCAGATCAGCGACAGGATCAAAAGATCAGCCCAGGTGCGGCCGGACATGGTTTTCTGGACAAGTATCATGGCGCCGGTTTGATCCTGTCCGCACCGCCAGCGCAAGCCGGATCATGCGCCAAAACAAAAGCCCCGCCGGTCAGGGCAGGGCTTTTGCAGATCGTTTGGTTTGATCAATAGGTATAGGCGACCTTGAACCCCACGGCGACCGCGCTGTTGTCGGTGAATGCGGCGCGGGCGGTGTTGCTGGTCTGTGCCGAGGCATCCCCCAGCCCGATATAGCGCACACCACCCGACAGGATGACGTTGTCCATCGTGTATTGCGCGCCCAGACCGACCGAGTAATTGCCGTTTGTTGGTGCCAGTGGCGAGACCAGATCTTCACCTTCGGGTTCATAGCCGACGCTGAACGATCCCGACCAGACATCGCTGAACCGGCGACCGACACCCAAGGTATAGCCGAAACCATCCTCGATATTGGTCAGGGACGCACCGCTGGTCGCGACACCAAAGTTTTGTGGTGTCACTTTGACCACACTATATTCAGCCCAGCGGATCGAGCCGAACAACAGCGTATCAGCCGCGATGCCGGTCTGGAAATCGAGGTTCACAGCCTGTGGCGTGGTGAGCTTTGTATCTGTTGTTGACCCAAGGTTGTCGGTCGTTCCGAATTCATGGTCAATCTCGGAGAAATACGTCAGCGCGACGCGCAGGGCGATGTCGGGTATTTCATAGGCTGCCCCGACCGCGTAGCCATAGCCGGTATCACGGTCCAGCGTCACCGAATATCCGTTGATTCCTGTTGGCGGCGAATTCGCCCCATAGGCAAGACCACTCAAAGTGACCTTACCCTCGATCGATTGGGCGCGGATACCGCCATGAAAGCTGACGTTGTCGTTCATCTTGTAACGCAGCATGCCGGTAAAGGCGACGGAATCCAGCGTTGCCGTTGTGCCGCCCAGCGCCGTTGACTGCCCCGTCGGATAGGCCACATCCGCGCCATAAGGCTCGTCCACGATCAAGGCGAAGGACAGCTGGTCGTTTATGTTGGACTTATAGCCGAGCCCCAGAATGCTGTAATCTTTCGACACATTGCCGGTCTCTCTGGACCCGAAGGCAGCAGCATCCGTGCCGCTGACGCTGGGCATGACGCTGCCAAAGCTCAGTTCGGCGTAATTGCCATTTTGAAAAATCACCCCGATATTCTGTGCGGAACGGTCCAACCCAACCGCCTGCGCCATGGATGTCGTCAACAGCAACGCTGCGCCGACGGTAAGTGCCTGTTTCATGGTGTCTCCCCCCTCATGAACAATTCTTGTGCGAAAACTTTAGGGAGTGCCTCAAAGCTGCGCAATTTATGACGCTACGTCAACTTGAACGCATGTCGTAGCGTTACATATTTGTGACTGCCAACGCTGTGGCGCGACGCGCGCATCAAGCGGACTATTTCTGGGCGCCTGCGTGCCGGATATTGATGAAATTTCCCAGAAAAATCAACGCTGCACCGGCAAAGACCAGCAATTCCAGTGGTTCATCATATAGGATCATCCCCACGACCGCGATGGCGGGCAGGCGCACGAAATCCAGCGGCATGACGGTGCTGGCGGGGGCGATGCTCAACGCCTTGGTCAGGCAGAAATGCGCGACCAGCCCCGCGATGCTGATCACGACGACCCAAGGCAGGATCACCGCTGACGGCACAGCGATGTCGCCGTCATAGCCCGCAGTGCCAAGCCCGAATACTGCCTGCGTGAGCGTCAGGAAAAACAGGATCGAGGTGATGCCTTCGGTCCGCGTCAGTTTGCGTGTGAAAATCGCGCTTAGCGCAAAGAACACCGCACATCCTGCCGCCGCCAGCAATCCGGGGCTCAGATTGCTTGGATCGGGGCGTGCCACGATCAGGATGCCGGCAAAACCGATCAGCGCCGCGATCAGCCCGATGCCGGTCAGCCGTTCCTGCAAGATCAGCGGCGACAACAGCAACACCCAGATCGGCGTGGTGAATTCCAATGCGAATACCTGCGCCAGCGGGATCGTGATGATGGCGTAAAACCACAGGTTCTGCCCGGTGAAATGACACATATTGCGCACCAGATGCAGCCGCAGCTTGCGAAACCTGATCTGGCGGATGGCACCGGTATACGCCGCGATGGCCAGAACGATGACGATGCCGATCAGGCTGCGGAACAGCATGATCTCGAACGTATCAAGTTCCACGCTGACGCTGCGCCCGGCAATGGCCATGGTGGTAAAGGCGATAATCGCGCCGATCATCCACAGGGCGGCCTGTGTCGTGTTGCTCATCTTGAAACCTGACAGGAACATCTGCGCCTTGCGCGCGGACCCCTTTGACAGGGTCGGGTGATTTTGCAAGCGGCAGGTATGGTGTGGCCCAGTGCACTGGTCTTGGCAAACGGTCACAGTCCTGACTGGCGCGTTTCTTTGCCGTGGTCTGGGTGCTGATAAACCTACCGGGCGTTTAAGCGGTTCTTAATCGCTGTGCGCAATAACACCCTAAATCTGATTGTTCGGCGTGAGAGGTAATTATGCGCAATCTCAGTTCTATCCCCCTGTCCCGCAAGCTGCCTGTCATCATTGCAGGTATCGGCCTTTCGGCTTCCATCGCGGTGTCTGCTCTTAGTTATTTTGACTTTCGCGACACGATGTTGACATCTGCCAAGGCCAATTTCCAAGTCCTTGCCGATGAACGCGGTCTGGCCGTAGAAAGCTGGTTGGCAGAGGTAAGGCGTAATATGCTGTCCTACGCGCGCACGCCAATGATCGTTGACACGCTGCCGGCGCTGTCATCCTCTTTCGGGATGACGGACACTGCGGCCAATCTGCAAGCGTCCTACATCGCAAACAACCCCAACCCCGTTGGGCAAAAATCCCTGCTTGACCGGGCGCCTGAAATGGTTCCCTACAATTTCCAGCACGGCGTGCTGCACCCGTTCTTTCGCAATGTGGTGTCATCGGCGGGATATTCCGATGTGTATCTGTTGAATACGGCCGGCGACGTTGTCTATTCCTACGCCAAAAATCCCGATTTTGCGACCAGTGTGGAAACAGGCCCCTATAGGGACACGGGGCTTGGTCAGGCGTTTCGTGCCGCGCGCGACGGCAATGTGGGACAGATCTATTTTTCCGATTACACCGCCTATCAGCCCAGCGGTGGCGTTGTTGCCGCATTTATGGCGACACCAGTGCAGAATAGCGATGGTGTGACGGTTGGCGTCTATGCCGCCCAACTCTTGACCGCCAATCTTGATGAGATTGTGAACCGCGCGGTCGGTTTGGGGGCCACGGGTCAGATCTATATCGTTGGCCCCGACATGAAAACGCGCAGCGCGTCACGTTTTGCAGGTGGGCACAGCGCATTGTACGACGTCAGTGGCCTCGATCAGGTCGCGGCTGGCGCGGCTGCGGTGTTTAGCGGTGTGACCGGAATTAATGGGCGCCCGGTGATTGCCAAGGTGGTGAATATTGAAATCCTTGGTACGCCTTGGCGGGTGATCGGGGAACTGGACATGGCAGAGGTGCTGATCCCCGTGAACGATATCCGCGCCCAGATGGGTATTCTTGCGGTGGTCGTCATGGTGCTGGCCGCATTGCTTGGCTATCTGACAGCACGCTCGGTGTTAAACCCGCTGTCACGGTTGCGGGACGGTATGGGCCGTGTCGCGCAACGCGAGTATAATTTCGTCGTGGCCGATACCGGCCGCAGCGATGAATTGGGCGTGCTGGCCAAGGCGCTGGTCGATTTCCGCGACAAGCTGCAAGCATCGGATGCGGCAGAACAGGAACGCAAAGCGGTGCAGGCAGAACAGGCCCGCGTTGTGCAGGAGCTGAGCAAGGCGATGGTGGCTCTGGCCGACGGCGATCTGACAGCGGTCATCCATATGCCCTTTGATGAAAGCTATGAACAGCTGCGGCTTGACTATAACCGCACCGTCGCCAACCTGAGCACGACCGTTGGATCGGTCGTCACCAGTGCCGTCGGCATCCGCGAACGCTCTTTGGAGATGAGCAGCGCCTCTGACGACCTGTCGCGCCGGACAGAAAATCAGGCTGCAACGCTGGAACAGACTGCCGCCGCACTTGACGAACTGACCGCCAGCGTGCGCTCTGCTGCGGATGGCGCGCGCGAGGTGGAATCTATCGTCGGCAACGCTCAAGATTATGCCATTGCCAGCGAACCGGTCGTACAAAAGGCGGTTGCCGCGATGACCGCGATCGAAAAGTCATCCGATGAAATCTCTCAGATTGTCGGCGTGATCGATGACATCGCGTTTCAGACCAATCTGCTCGCGCTGAACGCGGGGGTCGAGGCGGCACGCGCAGGCGATGCCGGCCGGGGTTTCGCTGTGGTGGCATCAGAAGTGCGCGCTCTGGCGCAACGCTCCTCTGAGGCGGCCAAGCAGATCAAGACGCTGATCGCCGGCAGTTCTGATCAGGTCGCCAATGGCGTCAGCCTGGTTGGCGAGGCCGGCGAAGTCCTGACGCGCATCGCGAAACATATCAGCCATATTTCTGGCCTTATATCGGAAATCGCGGCGGGTGCCGCGGAACAATCGACAGGGCTGGCCGAGATCAATATCGGGGTCACGCAGTTGGACAAGGTGACACAACAAAACGCCGCAATGGTCGAACAGGCCACCGCAAGCAGCCATGCGCTGAACGCCGAGGCAGGCAATCTTGGCGAACTTGTTGCGCGGTTCCAGTTGGACAACACGTCCGGCCCCTCCGCCGCGCAGACGCCGCGTCCGGCAGAAAATGTCATGATGTTCCAATCTCCGCGCAGCCAGCAGAAACCCGCCAAAGCGGCGCCTGCGGCGATGAACGGGACGCATGGCAGGGCCAACACTATGGGTACCGATGACTGGCAGGACTTTTAAGGTGAAATTGGCAGGCGGCATTGCTGGCCGCCAATCGCTCAATCAGCCGCAGCCGACAGCGCGGGCTAGCGATCGTAGCACCGCACAGGGGTGCTGCTGGCGCCACGCTGCCGCGAAACTGGAACTTTCAGAATGTCGCCCATGCGGCTGCGCGCTCATATCTGATTGGCTGGCATTGGCGTTGAAATCGCAAGCTAGATACGCTTTTGCAGATCGGTCATGCGGGGGTGCGCGCCGGTATAGCGGCGCGCAGTAACTGTCAGCCGCCTGACATATGCGGCGGGTACCCTTGGTATAATCGCGGGGCGTGGCGTCACCTTTGGTGGCTCTGCGTATGTGTTTTGTGGGGCGGTTAACCGGCCAACGGCGACTGTCCCGCCCGCCGCTGATGAGGTGGTGTTGTTCAACGCTGCGTCGCGGCTGGCTTTGCAACAGGGCCCGATTTCATGGCACTCGGCAGAATGCGGCCGTCTACGGGATTCCGCTTTGGCCGCGCTGAATCTGTCATGACATCCACCGCTAACTGCGGCCGCGATTTGACAAAGCGTCGCTTTCGACGCTTAACCATTTGACAGCATGGTCCTGACCGCTATTTTCGCACGACGAAACGCTGACCTATGTCGTTTGTACGACATGCGGCGGTTTTGTCTTATCATCCGGGAGGAATTCGATGATCAAATCTATTCTTGGCACATCTGCCATCGCATTTGTGGCGGCCATGCCCGCATTGGCGCAAGAGGTTGACCGCACGGGCTGGCCCACCAGCTTTACCGTTGGCACCGCATCGCAGGGCGGCACGTTTTTCGTCTATGGGTCCGGCTATGCCAACCTGATTTCCGAAGAACTGGGCGTGACCGGCGGCGCCGAAGTCACCGGCGGACCCATGCAGAACATGGCATTGGTCCACACCGGTGAAGCCGCGATGGGCATGACCACGATGGGCCCCGCACAGGTCAGCATCCAAGGCAAAAGCCCACTGGCACCCGGTCTGGAAATGACCAATGTCTGCGCGCATTTCCCGATGTATGAAACACCGTTCCATGCGGTGGCTCTGTCCGGTTCCGGCATCACCGCGTTGAGCGAGATCCCAGCAGGATCGCGCATCGGCTTTGGCCCAGCTGGGTCGACAGGCGATACCTATTTCCCTGAAATGCTGACCGCGCTTGGCATCGAGTTCGAACGCCGCAATGGCGGCTGGAACGATCTGGGCGGCCAGTTGCAGGATGGCTTGATCGACGTCATCGGCTTTGCCGCCGGTGTGCCGATCCCTCAGGTGGCCGAGCTTGAGGCATCCAACGATGTCAACATCATCGAATTCACCGCCGAAGAACAGGCGATGATGACATCGATGTTCCCAGTGTCGAATTTTGATATTCCTGCCGGCACCTATGCCAGCTTGACCGAGCCCGCGCGCGCGGTGTCGATGTGGAACTTTGCCATCGTCAATTGTGATCTGCCCGAAAGCTTTGTCTACGAAGCAACGCGGGTCATCATGGAAGACAACGCACGGATGATGCAGATCCATTCGTCCGCATCGACGACCATATTCGAAAATTGGGACAAAAACACGGTCATTCCATGGCACCCCGGTGCTGCACGTTGGTTCACCGAAAACGGTGCAACCATCTCTGCGGACATGATCAAGTAATAAACATATCAGGGCCGGCGCAGATAGCACCGGCCCTTATTTGACAGGCGTTGCGCCTGCCATGCCGGGGCGTTGCCCCGTTTTGTATGAGGGAAACTGGGTAATGACCAAGGCCGATATTTCGAAATTTGATGATGACACCGGCCCGCTGGTTGCCGAAGGCGCGGACGAAGAAGTCATTGAATACAACCGCCGTCTTTACGAAGGCTGGGTGCGTTTGGTCATGGCTGCCGCGCTTGCGATCTATGCGTTTTTTCATATTGCCGCACTGAACGGGCTTTCGATCCGCGACATGACGGGCGGTGTGGTCAATCTGCCGTTCCTGCCACGGCTGCCGATGGAATCCTGGACGTACCGGACCGTGCATATCGCGGGGGCCACGGCGCTTGGGTTTTTGATGTTTTCAGGCACGTCCTTTAGCGACCGGACCGGCACGGGCCGTGACCGGTTGTTCAGCTATCTGGGCTATGCGCTGATGGTACCGGCCTTGTTTTCATTGGGCGTAACCTTTTGGTTCCAAAGCCTGATTGCGGCTGGCACATCTTGGAACGGGATGGACCCGACGATCCAGTTCAATGAACGCTGGCTGTTCGGTATCCCGCTGATTGGGGCAACCTTTGGCGCGATTGCGCTGTCATGGGTGCATCAGCGCCCGCGCACGCGGGTCAATCCTGCCGATCTGGTGTTGGTTGTCGCGGCCTTGGCGGTGGCAAGCTATCTTGTCACGATTTACAACACACCGATACGGGCCACGACCGGCACATCCTTTGCACCATTGGGCATATCGCTGGCGGGGATCGCGGGCACCGCGTTGATCCTTGAACTGACACGGCGGGTGACGGGGCTGGCGCTGCCGATCATCGCGGGGATTTTCCTGATCTATGTCTGGCTGGGCCATCTGGCGCCCGGCGTGCTGAATTCGCCACAGATCGCGTTGCAGCGGTTTTTCAGCCAAGTTTATACAGATGTCGGCATCCTGGGCCAGACGACGTCCGTATCCTCGACCTATATCATTCTTTTCATCATCTTTGCCGCGTTTTTGCAGGCGTCCAAGGTGGGTGAATATTTCATCAACTTTGCCTTCGCCCTGACCGGCCGGCAGCGCGGCGGGCCAGCCAAGGTTGCTATCTTCGCCTCGGGGCTGATGGGGATGATCAACGGGACGTCGGCAGGCAATGTCGTGGCCACCGGCAGCCTGACGATCCCGCTGATGCACAAGGTCGGATACGACAAAAAGACATCTGGCGCGATCGAGGCTGCGGCCTCGACCGGCGGGCAGATCATGCCGCCGATCATGGGGGCAGGGGCCTTTATCATGGCCGAGATCACGGGCATTCCCTATCAGGAAATCGCCATTGCGGCGATCATCCCGTCGATCCTGTATTTCGCATCGGTCTATTTCATGGTCGATCTGTCGGCCGCGCGCATCGGCATGACGGGCATGCGGGCAGAGGAATTGCCCAAGGTCAAGGCGATGATGAAACAGGTATTCCTGTTTTTGCCGATCATCATCCTGATCGCGGCGCTGTTCGCAGGCTATTCGGTGATCCGTGCGGGCACCTATGCCACGGCGGCGGCGGCGGTGGTCAGCTGGCTGACACCTTACCGGATGGGCGTACGGTCGATTGCCTATGCGTTCCAGATCGCGGGCAGCATGTCGATCCAGATCATTGCAGTCTGCGCCTGTGCAGGCATTATCGTCGGGGTGATTTCGCTAACAGGTGTGGGCGCGCGGTTTTCGAACCTGCTGCTGGGCCTTGCAGGCGTCAGCCAGTTGCTGGCGATGTTCTTTGCCATGGTGATCGCGATCCTTTTGGGGATGGGGATGCCGACGACAGCGGCCTATGCGGTGGCGGCCTCGGTCGTGGCGCCGGGGCTGATCCGGCTGGGGATTGACCCGCTGACGGCGCATTTCTTTGTGTTCTACTTTGCCGTTGTGTCGGCCATCACACCGCCTGTGGCACTGGCCAGCTATGCGGCGGCCGGTATTTCGGGTGCGGACCCGATGGCCACATCCTTTGCGTCGTTCAAGATCGGGTTGGCGGCGTTTATTGTGCCGTTCATGTTCTTTTACAACGGCGCCTTGTTGATGAATGCCCCATGGTTGGAAATCCTGCAGGCGCTGACGACGGCGTTGGTCGGGGTGTACTTTCTTGCGGCCGCTGTGCAGGCATGGCTTTGGGGCAAAGCTGCAGGGCCGCTAACCAGGGTCGGTCTGTTGGTCGCGTCTTTGTTCATGATCTCGGGAGGGCTGTTGACGGACTTCTTGGGCCTTGGCATTGCGATTGGCCTGATCCTGATCAACCGCACGATCGGACCTGACAGCAAGACACCGCTCGTGCAGGGCCGGGCGGACTAAAGCACCAAAAGGGCGCGGACTTGCCGCGCCCTTTTGCTTTGACCTGACGATCAAGCTGGAGCTTGGCATGATGCCAAGGCAGACAGGACGTTCAGCCGCGACTTAGGTGCCGGCGCCTGCGATACTGCCCAGAACACTTGCCGCCAGCAGCCCATTGCCTGACAAATAGCCGCTGTCGGACGTGCCTGATACGCCAACCGCAGCGCCGCCTGTGGCATAGAGGTTCTCAAACAGCGCGCCCGATGTCATTTTGACGCGCGCGGTTTGGGGGTCGATGTCCAGACCGCCTTGAGTGTGAAACAAGGCACCGGTGACTTTGACCGCGCAAAACGGCCCGCAAAGCGTTTGGCCCGACCATCTGCGCCCAAAGGCATCTTGGCCCTGTACGGGGCGTGTGGCATTGGCGTGACCCAGACTGCCGGTCGCAAAACCGCATTTTTCGTCAAGCGCATCCAATGTATCAGCCCAGATCAACGCGCCCTGGCTTTCGGCATTTTTGAAATCCGCAAACTGGCGGGCTATCGCGGCGATACGGGCATCAAAGATCGACCAAGCATAGCCTTGCGGTTGGCCCAAGACGGCGCGCGCGGCTTCGGAATAGCCTTGCGCTTCGTTCCAAAAGCGCTGGCCTGCGATGTTGACCTGAAATCCGCCTGCAGCGATAACCGCCCAAGTGATCAAGATGCCATGCGGGTGGGCGACATTGCCGTGTCCTTGATACGCGCCCAGATGCCGCGTGGCCGCGCCAAGCTGTTCACCCCATAAGATCGCATCGCCGTTATTGCCGTCATGGCCGAACCACAGGCCTTTGTCGATTTCGGGCATGTAGCGGCTGACCATCGCGCGGTTGCCGCCAAACCCGTTACAGGCCAGAATAATTCGTTGCGCGCCAATGGTTTCGGTTGCGCCATCGGGGCGTATCACTTGCGCGCCCGACATCTGCGCACCCTGCGCATAAAGCGTCACCGCGCGGCGTTCGCAGATCAGCGGGATGCCAAGATGTTCGATCCGGCCGCGCAGGGCATTCACCAGTTCTTCGCCGGATCTGCTGGGCAGGCCATGCATCCGGCGACGCGCATGTCCGGGATAGTCGAAGTCAGTGACCACCGAAAACGGCAGGCCGTGGGTTTGGCAAAGCCAGTCAATCACGGATGCCGCATTTTGCGCCAGAACATCGACCAATGCCTGATCATTTTCGCCATGGGCTTTGGTCTGGATATCTTGGGCGAACAGGCCCGCGTTATCGACGATCCCAGCGGCATGTTGCAGTTGGGTTCCGGCGGCGGGGATCAAACCCGCGCTTAGCGCGGTTGAACCTGACGGCAGGGCGTCCGCCTCGATGACAAGCACGTCTTGGCCTGCTTCATGCGCGCGCAGGGCCGCGATCATCCCCGCAGCACCGGCCCCGATCACAAGCGTGTCGACGTCGATGTCATAGGCCGCCAGCGGCGCTGCAATATCAGGATGTACCATCAAAGCGCTTTCCCATCGCCAGCATATCGGGCGTGCCAAGCACGGCGTTCAGCCCGTCAAAATCATACATCCGGTCAGCAAAGGGTGTATTCGATCCGGCCTGTTTCAGGCTATGGTAATAATCATGGGCGGTACGCGCCAAGGACCGCACGATCCCGCCGGGAAAGATCACGATATCAAAGCCCAGATCCTGCAAGGTCGTTGCAGAAGATATCGGCGTCGCGCCGCCTTCGACCATATTGGCCAGCAGCGGCACTTTGCCTTTGAAGGTGCTGGCGATGCGACCCAATTCGGCCTGATTGCGCGGGGCCTCGATGAACAAGACATCTGCCCCTGCATCAATATAGCGGCCCGCGCGGTCGATCGCGGCATCAATGCCTTCAACGGCGATGGCATCGGTGCGGGCGATGATTAGCGTATCTTGACGGCGCGCATCGGCCATGGCTGCGATCTTGCCAGCCATTTCGACGGCCGAGATCAGGGATTTATCCGACAGATGCCCGCAGCGTTTGGGATAGGTTTGGTCTTCGATCTGCACGGCGGCAGCACCTGCGCGTTCATAGGTCAGGATCGTGCGGCGCGCATTCAGCGCATTGCCGAACCCGGTATCAGCATCCATGATCACCGGCAGATCGGTGCGATCGGCGATCAAGGCCATGGTATCGGCCATTTCGCTGGCGGTGCTTAGCCCGATATCGGGGCGACCCAAACGGGTATAGGCGACGGCGGCGCCCGACAGATACAGCGCCTCGAAACCTGCATCCGTTGCGATGGCAGCGGTCAGCCCGTCATAGACGCCAGGTGCGATCAGGATCTGGGGTTGGCCAAGCCTTGCGCGCAGGGTCATTGGGGGGCTCCGATTTCGGCTGTGGCTTGGGCGCAGGTCAGGATGCGCGTCACCGTGCCAAGCGACATGAGTGTGGCGTCATGCACGTCACTGTGAAATGCAGCACACCCATCCGACAGCATCACGGTATGAATGTCGCGCAGATGCGCATCGCGCAGGGTGCTTGCCACGCCGCCATTGGTGACGATCCCGCCGACGATCAATGTGTCGATCTGCATGGCGCGTAGGATGTATTCCAGCCGCGTTTGGTAAAAGGCGGAATAGGCAACCTTTTCAATGGTGAAATCGGCTGGTTTCAGCATCTCGACCAGATCATGGCCAAACGCACCGGGCGTAAAATCGCCTTTGGTCAGAAACGGCCGCAACTTTTGCAAATGGGCCGAAATCAGCGGCGCGCCATCGCGCCCTGGAACCAAGGTGAATTGCGCCGAAATATAAACCCCGCCTGCCGCGACAAGCGCATCGCGCAAGGGCGCGATCCGCGCTGGCAGGGCGGTGATGGCGTCGGCTGTTTGGCCCGCGCGGCCATAGGCACCTTTGGGATGCAAAAAATCGTTCTGCAAATCAATCGTCAACAGGGCGGTGCGCTGCGGGTTCATGGGGTTTTCCTTTCGATCAAGGTATTGCCGAACTGATCCACCGTGCCTGTCAGCTCTGGTTCAATCAACACCGTGGTGTCGGGTTGTTCCAAAATGGCAGGGCCGGAAATGACCGCCCCGACAGGCAGCGCAAGGCGGGCGTAAATCTGCGTTTCGTGCCATTGCCCGCCGAAATAGACCTGCCGTGTACCGCGCAAGGCTGCGGCGACCGAGCCGCCTTTGGGGGCCAGCGTGGACAGATCAAAGCGCGGTCGCTTGCCCGTGACCGCCGAGCGCAGATTGATCACGCGCCGCACCCCACCGGCAAGCAAGCGCCCATAGGTCGCATGATACGCGGCATCAAAGGCATCGCCAATCGCGGCTTCGGTCGGCGCTATCACGATGCCATCATGCACGGTCACAGCCAGTGGCACACTGACGGTATGGGTCTGGCCAAGATACGCCATATCGAGCGTGAATGACGTCTCGCGGGCTTGGAATGTCGTGCGTGACGCATCCAGCATTGCAAGCCCATCGGTCACATGGCGCTGCATATGGGTGGTGACAGCGGCAATATCGATCCCGTCCAGCATCGCATTCAGCGTTTGCACGAAATCCTGCCGCATGTCGGCGATGACACAGCCCATGGCCGATGTCACACCGGGGTAACGCGGCACGATGGCGCGGGCCAATCCGACCTCGTGTAGCATCGCGCCGGCATGCAAGGCACCACCGCCGCCAAAAGGCATAAAGGCAAAGCGTTTGGGATCAAAGCCGCGTTCAACCGAGACCAACCGCAGCGCGCCTGCCATACGGCTATTGGCAACGCGCAAGATCGCCTCGGCGGCGGTCAGCGCGTCAAGGCCAAGCGGTATGCCGACATGTTCGGCAATCGCCGCCTTTGCAGCATCGACATCAAGCCGCGTCAGCTTGCCACCAATCGGGTTATCAGGATCAATCCGGCCCAACACGACATTGGCGTCTGTGACGGTGGGGCGTGTATTGCCTTGGCCATAAGCCACAGGTCCGGGGGTGGAGCCTGCGCTTTCAGGGCCGATATTCAGCAAGCCGCCTTTATCGACCCACGCGATTGATCCGCCGCCTGCGCCAATTGTCGTGATCTCGATCATGGGCGAGCGCACGACCATGCCGAAATCAATCGCGGTTTGCTGGCTGAGCATGCTTTGGCCTTGCGCGATCAGCGACACGTCAAAGGACGTGCCGCCCATATCGCCGGTAATCACATCGGGAAAACCCGCCGCCTGCGCGATATAGCCTGCGGCGACCACACCCGCCGCCGGACCTGACAGCGCGGTGCGTACCGGCAATCTGGTGGCTGTGTCCACATCCATCACGCCGCCGTTTGACTGCACGATCAGGAATTCGCCCGCAAAGCCGCTGCTTTTGAGCGCGGTTTCAAGGCGCGCCAGATAGCCCGACACTTCGGGTTGCAGATAGGCATTCAGGGCAGTGGTTGAAAAACGTTCGAATTCGCGGATTTCGGGTAAAATCTCGGACGAACATGACACATGCGCATTGGGCCAGATGTCGCGCACGGCAGCCACGGCCAGCGTTTCATTTTCTGGATTGGCATAGGCATTGGCAAAAAGCACGGCAACAGCGATGCAACCATCATCAATCAGCTGTTGGGCGGCAGCCCTGACTGCATCCAGATCAACCGGCACACGGATCGTGCCATCCGCCAGCGTGCGTTCAGGCACTTCGAGGCGCTGCGCGCGGTCAACGATGGGGGTGAAATCGCCGCGCAAACCCCATGTGCGCGGACGGTCGCGGCGGCGCATTTCCAGAACATCGCGCAGACCGGTGGTGGTGATGACACCGATCTTGGCACCTTTACGTTCCAGCAGGGCATTTGTGCCCGCAGTCGTGCCATGCACAACGACAGACACTGTGGCAAGATCGTCCACCCGCGCGCCGATTCCGCTCAGAAACCCTGCGGATTGATCTGGGCGCGAGGTGGGTACTTTGGCGACTTCGGCCAGCCCGCTTGCTTCGTCCAGCACAAAGATATCGGTGAATGTACCGCCGACATCGACGCCGATCATCTTATGGGTGGGTATCTTGGTCATTGGGTCACCTTTCGCCATGCGGGGCCATAGGCTGCGTCCGCTTTTTCTGCGCTGACCAATCCGGCCGCGACATCGCGCGCCACGGCAGCGGGTGCGCGCTGCGATGCAGGGCCATAACCACCACCACCGGGGGTTTCCAAGCGCACGGATTGGCCTTTTTTCAACTGGATACCGACCATTTTTGATGCCATCGGCGGGCTGTGCCAGCCATCGTCTTGCTCATAGTGGAACACATTCAGCGCCGCATCACCGCCACCGACGACACCGGCAGGCGCATGACGGCCGCGTTCGCCAAACAAGAACGCCTTTGCGCCATTACCTTCGAGGACTTCGATCTCGTAGATCGCGCCAAGGCCGCCGCGATGGGTGCCAACGCCTGCGCTATCAGGGCGCAAGGCCCATTGTTTGAACATCACCGGATAGGCGGCTTCGAGGATTTCCATTGGCGGGATTGTTGCGGTCGAAATCGGCGCATTGCCGTGGTTGAGCCCATCGCCATCCCGCGATCCGCCATGGCCGCCGCCGTAAAAGCTGAACATGACCCAAGGTTTGCCGTTATCGCGGGTGCCGGAAATCGACAGCGCGTTGATCGTGCCATAGGCATTTGCCACCACGCGGTCAGGGGCGGCACCGGCGGCGGCGGTAAAGATCACGTCGATCATGCGCAAAATCGTTTCGGTATAACCGCCAACGGGCGCGGGGAAGGGCGCCGATAACAGCGATCCTTGCGGTATTTTCACTGTGATCGGGCGCATCACGCCTGCGTTTGCGGGCAGCGCGGGAAAAATATGTTTGATCGCGACATAGGCCGTGGCCACGGCTGTCGGCAGGGCAATATTCACCGGCCCCGCACAGCGCGCTGCGGTCCCTTCAAAATCAAGCGTCATCGTATCGCCCGCAATTTCCAGCGTCACGGTGATCGGCAGCGGCGTGTCGGTGATCCCGTCATTATCAAGGTAATCGGTTGCGGTCCAACGCCCGTCGGGCAGCGCCGTCAATTCGGCGCGCATCAAGGTTTCGGCACTGTTTTGTAATGCATCCAACGCAGTGCGCACCGTGGCTGCGCCATATTCGGCCAGCAATTCATCCATCCGGCGCACACCAAGATCAAGCGCGCCCAGCTGGCCATTCAAATCACCCTGCGCCGATTGCGGCAGGCGCGTGTTGCGCATCAGGATGTCGATAATATCGGTTTGCACCACACCAGCCTTGGCCAGCCGCACGGGTGGCAAGATGAAGGCTTCTTGAAACGCATCGGTGGCAGCGGGGTTGTAATTGCCCGGCACCGCGCCGCCGACATCATGCCAATGCCCCACCGACGCCAGATAGCAAAACAACGCCCCGTCGTAATAATATGGCCGCACCAGGCGCATATCGCTCAGATGGGTGCCGCCCAGATGGGCATCGTTAAAGATATAGATATCACCATCGGCCAGATCGCCATTTTCGGCGGCTTTGTCGATCACGGCTTTGACCGCAAAGCTCATCACGCCGACAAAGATCGGCAGGCCCGATTTGCCTTGCACCAATGTGTCGCCCGATACCGCGTGATACAGGCCATGGCTTGCATCATGGGCTTCGGCGATAATCGGGTTAAAGGCGGCGCGAAACAGGGTCGCGTCCATTTCATCGGCGATCTGTTCCATTCGGCCCGCCAGTACGGCCAATGTAATGGGGTCAATATCTGGGGTCATGTCGTCTGTGCCTTATGCTCGGATATATCGTTCCAGACGTCTTGGCGCGTCAGCAGCCCGTTGGTGACTTCAAAACGGTCGATAAAGCGTATGCCCGCAAATGCGGTCCCATCGGGCCATTCCCCGCTGAGCGTGCCGTGGCAATAGACAACGGCATGCGCATCCGTTGATTGCAGCGCCTCAAATCCGGCATAGGTTTTGGTCACAAACCGGTAACGCGGGGTGGCCCATGCGACCAGTTCCTCGAGCCTGTGCATCTGTTTGTTGCTCGGAAAGGTCATGGTGAAAGCAACACCAAGAAAGCCGCGCGCGGTGTCCAGATCGCGGTGTTCCATCGCGGTCAGAAACGCGCGCACGATGTTGATCTGGTCGGGCTGTGCAGGGGCGGGTGTGCGGTGGGTCCGTCCACGCATATAGGCGGTGCGCGGCATCTCGTGGATCATCACGGTCACCGCGTCCGGTGGTGCGGGGACAACGATTCGCACCGCATCGGTCAGGGCTTGGCCCAAACGGGTTTTGTCATCGTCACTATATCCTTCAAGGATATGGAGTTCGATTATCGGCATGCCATCCTCCGTTAAACCTGTATCTTTCATAAGACAGATATCACTGTCTGAACAGAACAAATATAATTATGAAATGCGTACAGCTTTCTTGCATTTATAGAAATCGCCGTTAGGCTCGGTACCAAGAGGGACCAATCAGCAATGTGTGCAAAGCCTGTCAATACAGCCGCAAAAAGCCTTCCAGAGGGGGGTAAGGCGCGTCGGGTGTATTTACAGTTGCTTGATGGGATCACGCGCGGGACATATCCCGATGGCGCAGCCCTGCCTGCAGAACAGAGGCTTTGCGTCGAACTGGGTGTCTCGCGGGTGACGCTGCGCCGCGCATTGGATGCACTAGAGGCCGAAGGGTTGATTGACCGTCGCGCAGGGGCCGGCACGCGGGTCCGCACGCCGCAACAAAAGCCCAAGATGGCAGCGGATTTTTCAACATTGATGCCGCAGCTTGTGCAGATGGGCCATGAAACCACGGCGCGGTTGTTGTCGTTCAGCTATGGTGTGCCACCTGCCGCGGTGGCCAGTGCAATGCGGATATCGCCAACGGCGCTTGTGCAAACGGCCACGCGGCTGCGCTTGATCGACGGGCAGCCGTTTTCGCATCTGACAACCTATGTGCCGGAACATATCGCGCGGAATTATTCTGAATCCGAACTGGCGACATCGCCCCTGTTTCGCTTGCTTGAACGGTCCGGTGTCGAGGTTGAAACCGCCGATCAAAGCGTCAGCGCCACATTGGCTGGCCCCGAAGTGGCGGGTCATCTGGGGTTAAGTGTCGGCGCACCGCTATTGACGCTGAACCGTGTCGTGCGCGACGCCGAAGGGCGCGGCGTGGAATATCTGGCTGCGCTTTACCGCCCTGACATGTTCAAGCTGCAAATGACCCTCAGCCGGGTTGGCGCGGGCGATGCGCGTCATTGGGAACCGGTGGTCAATCCTACCCGTGCGGAGGCCGCAGAATGACTGTGGCGCGCAGTTTGCTGGACAAGCTGTGGGAGACGCATGAAGTCTTGCGCCGCGATGATGGCACGTCGCTGCTGTGGGTTGACCGGCATCTGGTGCATGAAGGATCGCATCACGGTTTCGCCAAGCTTGCGGCGCGCAAGATGGCATTGGCCGCACCGGAATTGACCTTTGGCGTTGTCGATCATTATGCGCCAACGCGGACGGGCGATGTGGCCCCTGATATTCGGCGGATGATCCAGACTTTGGGCGATAATGCGCGCGCGGCAGGGATCAGATTGTTTGATCTGCACGACCCCGAACAAGGCATTGTGCATGTTATTGGACCCGAACAGGGCCTGACCTTGCCCGGTTTGCTGATCAATTGCGGCGATAGCCATACATCGACGCATGGCGCGTTCGGGGCGCTGGCCTTTGGCGTTGGTGCGACGGAAGTGACCCATATCCTTGCCACGCAAACGGTGTGGCAAAAGCGGCCAAAGACGCTGCAAATCACCTTTGATGGCGCTTTGGGTGCGGGTGTGACGGCCAAGGATATGGCGCTGCATTGGATCGCGGCCTTGGGCGCGGATGGCGCACAGGGATTTGCGGTGGAATATGCCGGTGCCGCCGTGCGCGCGCTGAGCATGGAAGGGCGCATGACCCTGTGCAACCTGAGCATCGAAGGCGGCGCACGCATGGGCCTGATCGCACCTGACGATGTGACATTCGCCTATCTCAAAGGCCGTCCCTTTGCGCCTGTGGGGGCCGCATGGGCTGCAGCGGTGGCCGATTGGCGGCAGTTGCATTCGGATGGTGACGCGGTCTTTGACCGCCATGTCAGCATAGATGCATCCGCCATTGCCCCTACCGTGACTTGGGGGACCTCGCCCGAGGATGCTTTGCCCATCACCGGTCATGTGCCGCGCGCTGATGGGGGCAAGGATATTCGTGCCACACTGGATTACATGGGGCTGGATGCGGGCATGGCCTTGACGCAGATCGCGATTGATCAAGTGTTTATCGGGTCTTGCACCAATGGCCGGATCGAAGATTTACGCATGGCGGCCAAGGTGCTGGCAGGCCGGCAGGCGGTTGTCCCAGGTCTGGTATCGCCGGGGTCCGCATTGGTGAAAAAGCAGGCCGAAGACGAAGGGCTGGCGCAGATTTTCGTGCAGGCCGGTCTGGAATGGGCCGGTGCTGGTTGTTCAATGTGCGTCGGCATGAACGGTGATCTGGTGGATGCGGGCAAGCGTTGCGCATCATCAACAAACCGTAATTTCAAAGGACGGCAAGGGCGCGGCGCGCGCACCCATCTGATGAGCCCGGCAATGGTTGCCGCCGCCGCTGTCACGGGGCATCTGACCGATGTGCGCCCGATGCTAGAGGGCCGGACATGAGCGGCTGGCAAACCCTGACGGGCAGCGCCATTGCGCTGCCCGAGGCCAATATCGACACCGATCAATTGATCCCCGCGCGGTTCATGTCACAGCCGCGCAGCGCGGGTTATGGCGGTTTCTTGCTGTATGACGCGCGTCAAGCGAACCCCGACCACCCGCTGGACCGCCATGCCGCCAAAGTGGTGGTGGCGGGGCGGAATTTTGGCAGCGGCAGCAGCCGTGAAGCGGCGGTTTATGCGCTGGTGGATTACGGCATTAGGGCTGTCTTTGCGCCCAGCTTTGGCGACATCTTTGCGGGCAATGCGGTGAACAACGGTTTGCTGACCGCGCAGATCGACGACGATGTGGCTGCGCTTTTGATGGCCCGGATGGCACGGACCGCAGTCGCAGCGCAGATTGATCTTGGCACAGGGCGCGCCACGATCGCAGGGCAAGACATTGGCTTTGATCTGGATCCGGTGCGCCGGCAGAAATTGATAAATGGCTGGGATGATATTGATCTTACAGCGCAATATTCCAACCGGATAACGACGTTTCGCGCAGCACATTTTGCCGCGCATCCATGGGCAATGCCCACCTCGTAAATCACCACCAAAGGCGTGAATGCGCCACTCAATAGGGAGAAAGACCAAATGAAACACACATTATTCGGCGGTATCTTTGCCGCAACAGCACTGGCCAGTTCGGTTTATGCGCAAGAAACGATTACTGCTGTTCACGCATTTCCTGAATCGTTGATCTACACTCAGTCGTTTTTGGAATTTGTCGAAAAGGTCAATGTCGCCGGCGACGGCGTGATCCAGATCGAAGTGCGCGGCGGACCCGAAGCAATTGGCATGTTCCAACAGCCTGACGCCGTGCGGTCGGGTGTGGTTGACATGGTCTATACGCCAGGCAGCTTTTATGCCGGTGCCTTGCCGGAAAAAGATGCGCTTGTGACCTCGAACAGGGTTGCATCGGAAGTGCGCGAAAATGGCGGTATCGCGTTGATCGACGAAATTCACCAGGAAAAGATGGGCGTCAAATACCTTGGTTGGTTTGATTCCGGCGTTTGCTATAACCTGTGGACACGTGAAGCCCCGACATTGGACGCGGGCGGCAATCTGGATGTTTCGGGCCTAAAGCTGCGTGGCAACGCGGTTTATAACGCTTTCTTCACCGATTATCTGGGCGCGCAGGTGATCGATTTGCCAACCACCGAAGTCTATGCGGCGCTGGAACGCGGCGTGGTTGATGCGACAGGCTGGACCCAGATCGGTCTGATCGACCTGAAGTGGAACGAATTTCTGAACTACCGCATCGAGCCTTGCTTTTTCTCGACCGACCTTGGTGTGATCGTGAACCTTGAAAAGTGGAACAGCCTGTCCGAGGATGCGCGCACCATTTTGCAAGATGTCGCCATCGCGCATGAGGCGGAATCAGCCGCAAAACTGGGCGCATTGCGCGATTCCGATTTTGCAGCACTCGAAACCGCAGGCATGGAAGTTGTCACCCTCGAAGGCGACGCCGCCGAAGCCTATCTGGCAGCAGCAGTGTCCAGCACATGGGACCGCATGAAAACGCTGATGGCAGAAAGCCCACAAGGTGCGGGCAACTATGATCGGCTGCTTGAGCTGTTCTACGCGAACTAAAAACAAAGCGCGTCGGGGATCATCCCCGGCGCGTCTGCATATCGGGGGGCGCAATGAACACGGTCAACAAGCTTTATCTGTGGGTCCTATACACGATGGCGGCTATCGCGGGGGCGATGCTGATCTGGCTGATGATTTCAGTTGTGACCTCGGTTGTGATGCGCAATCTGGCGCTACAGCCTTTTGCATGGCTGTTCACCTCGTCTGAATATGCGATCCTGTATATGACCATGCTGGGCGCGCCGTGGTTGGTGCGCGAAAAAGGGCATGTGCATATCGAACTGGTTACCGCCGCTTTGTCTGCGCCAACGCGCCGGATCGTCAGCCGCAGTGTTGCTGCGGCTTGTGTCGCGGTCTGTGCCTTGCTGGCATGGAAGGGTGGCGAATTGATGCTGACCAATATTGCGCAAAACGATCTGGATGTGCGCGCTTATTATTTTCCCAAATGGATCCTGACTGCGGCTTTTCCAATCAGCTTTGGGCTGATGGCGATTGAATTCAGCCGGTTTGTTTTTGGCACCGAACTGATGCACTCTGGCGAAGCAGGAATTCACGAATAATGGAATGGTTTGAAGCACTTGGCCTGCTGATCGGCTCGATTCTGGTGTTGATGGCAATCGGGATGCCGGTTGCACTGGCGTTTCTGGCAGCCAATGTCATCGGTGCATGGCTGTTTATGGGCGGCGCACGCGGTGTCACCTTGATGCTGAACAACGGCTTTGGCAGTTTGACCAATTTCGCGCTGGTGCCGATCCCGCTGTTTCTGCTGATGGGCGAGATTTTCTTTCACACCGGCCTTGGCGCGCGGATGTTCAATGCAATCGACAAGCTGTTGGGCCGGTTGTCGGGGCGTTTAAGCTATGTGACGGTGCTGGGCGGTACGGCGTTTTCGACATTGTCGGGGTCGTCGATGGGGTCGACCGCGCTTTTGGGGTCGCTGATGGTTCCTGAAATGACTGCGCGTGGCTATAAAAAGAAAATGTCGATCGGTCCGATCCTTGGCACGGGCGGCTTGGCGATTATCATTCCGCCGTCGGCGTTGGCGGTGTTGCTGGCGACATTGGCGCGGGTCGATGTGGGCGCCTTGTTGATCGCGGGCATTATTCCGGGCCTCGTTCTGGCGTGTTTTTACATCGCCACCATCTATATCCAAACCAAGCTGGATCCCGATGCAGCCCCTGCCTATGACGTTGAAACCTATAGTCTGGGTCAAAAACTGGGGCTGGTGTTCAAGGATATCTTGCCGATGCTGTCGGTCATGGTGCTGATCGTGTTCGGCATGGTGGGCGGCTTGATTACCCCGTCCGAGGCGGCTGCATTTGGCGCTTTGGGTGTGTTCCTGCTGGCTGTCATGTTCCGGTGCCTGACATGGGTGGCGATGAAACGGTCGATCATCGGGGCTTTGCGCGTGAGCTTGATGGCTTATCTGATCGTGTTCGGGTCTGCGACATTCAGCCAGTTGCTGGCGTTTTCAGGGGCCAGTTCGGGGCTGGTGCGGTGGGCGACATCCTTTGATCTTGCGCCGATTGCGATGCTGTTGGTGATGTTCGGGGTGCTGTTGCTGCTGGGGATGTTCATGGAACAAATCTCGATGATGTTGCTGACGGTGCCGATCTTTTTTCCGCTGGCGCTGACGCTGGGGTTTGATCCGGTCTGGTTTGCGCTGATCATTCTTCTGGCGCTTGAGATCAGTTTTACAACGCCGCCGTTCGGGTTGTTGTTATTCGTGATGAAAGGGGTGGCACCCAAAGATACCACGATGCGCGAGATTTACGCCGCCGCCTTTCCTTATATCGGTTGTTCGATGCTGCTGGTGGTCTTGCTGATCTTGTTTCCGCAACTGGCGTTGTGGCTGCCCAGTTTATAGCGGCGCTGTTCAGGTGGTTTGCACCAAAGCCTGCAGCCACGTTGCAAAAGCATCCATCGTTGCACTTTGCGCGCGCGCCTTGGGACGGATCAGGGCGTAATAAGCGCTGCTTTGCAAGACACGCGGGTGGACTTTGTGCAGCGTGCCATTGGCCAGAGCTTGTTCGGCGAAAATTGTCGGCAAGAGCGCAATACCCAGCCCCGCCTGTGCGGCAGAAATCACCATGTCAAAGTGTTGCACCCGTGGCCCTTGGGTACGTTCCATCGGTGTGGCATCGGCACCAACAAACCAATCGTTCCACAATTCGGGCCGCGTTGCCAATTGGATCAGCGGATAGGCCGCCAGATCGGCGGTTGACAGACTAGTGCCGCCCGCGACCAGCCGTGGCGCGGCAACCATGATCAGCTGTTCATCCAGCAAATGGGCCACATCGGTGTCTTTGCGTGCCAGTGTTGCGCGCTGGATCGCGCCGTCAAACGGGCTGTCGGTAAAGTCGATCGGATGCAGCGTTGACGCCAGATCGATCGATACATCAGGGTGCGCATCCAAAAAGCTGGGCAACCGCGGGATCAGCCATGTCGCGGCAAAGGTGGGCAGAACCGCCAGCCGCAAGACATCGCCGCCTTTGCCAAAGGCCATCGCCATTTTTGCCGACCTTTCCAGCACGGCCAGAATATCGCGCGCATCATGCACCAAGGCGCGCCCAGCATCCGACAGGATCAACCGTTTGCGCACACGGTGAAACAGCAACACGCCCAAACGGTCTTCGAGGGTGCGAATGGACCGGCTGACTGCACTTTGGGTCAGGTTCAGCGCATCCGCCGCCTGCGAAACAGACCCAAGATCGCTGCAATAGACCAATGCGCGCAGCTCTTGAATGCTGGGGGTGTGATTAGACCGGTTTGCCATAATATGCGTAAAACTCATCAAGTGTGGAATATCTATCGTTACCAAAGATTGCGCAGGCTTGCTAGTGTCGCGCAAAATTCAAAGGAATCCGAAATGTCGCTGAAAGCCAAAGACGCCCCCGATCTGAACCGGTTCAATTGGGAAGACCCATTCGCCTTTGACGCGCAGCTCAGCGAAGAAGAACGCATGATGCGCGACGCGGCAAAGGCCTATGCGCAGGATAAACTGCAACCACGGGTGATCGCCGCCTACCGCGATGAACAAACCGATGCGGAAATTTTTCGCGAAATGGGGGCGATGGGGCTGTTGGGGGTGACGATCCCCGAAGAATACGGCGGTCTTGGCGGGTCTTATGTGTCTTATGGGCTTGTCGCGCGCGAAGTCGAACGCGTTGACAGCGGCTATCGGTCGATGATGTCGGTGCAAAGTTCGTTGGTGATGTATCCGATCTATGCCTACGGGTCCGAAGAACAGCGGCGCAAATATCTGCCCAAACTTGCGTCTGGTGAATGGATCGGGTGTTTTGGTCTGACGGAACCGGATGCCGGCAGTGATCCGTCCGCGATGAAAACAACGGCGAAGAAAACCGCCACCGGCTATACGATTTCGGGCGCGAAAATGTGGATTTCCAACAGCCCGATTGCAGATGTTTTCGTGATCTGGGCAAAATCGGAAGCGCATGGCGGCAAGATCCGTGGCTTTGTGCTGGAAAAGGGCATGAAGGGTCTGTCTGCCCCAAAGGTGGGTGGTAAATTATCGCTGCGCGCCAGCATCACCGGCGAAATCGTCATGGATGGTGTCGAAGTCGGCGAAGACGCTTTGCTGCCCAACGTCGAAGGGTTGAAAGGGCCGTTTGGCTGTTTGAACCGTGCGCGTTACGGGATCAGCTGGGGTGTGCTGGGCGCGGCTGAGTTTTGTATGCATGCGGCCCGCCAATACGGGCTTGACCGCAAGCAATTTGGCAAACCTTTGGCGCAAACACAGCTGCAACAGGTCAAGCTGGCCAACATGCTGACCGAAATCAGCCTGGGCCTGCAAGCCAGCCTGCGGGTGGGGCGTTTGCTGGATGAAGCGCAAGCCGCGCCTGAAATGATCTCGATCATCAAGCGCAACAATTGCGGCAAGGCGCTCGATGTTGCGCGCATGTCACGCGACATGCATGGCGGTAACGGCATTTCCGAAGAATACCAGATCATGCGCCATATGGTGAACCTTGAAACCGTGAATACCTATGAAGGCACCCATGATGTTCACGCCTTAATCATCGGGCGCGCGATCACGGGCCTTCAGGCGTTTTTCTAAAACCGGCGTGTCAGGACACCTATCATGTCACCACTTCACGGGCTGAAAGTTGTTGAATTGGCCCGTATCCTTGCGGGGCCATGGATCGGGCAGACGCTGGCCGATCTTGGCGCCGAGGTGACGAAAGTCGAAAGCCCCGATGGCGACGATACCCGCATATGGGGACCGCCGTTTGTGGACCAGAACGGCCAACAGACGGCGGCGTATTTTTACAGCTGCAATCGTGGAAAAATCGGCCTGCGCGCTGATCTCAAAACGCCCGAAGGGATCGCAGCTGTCACAGCGCTGGTCATGGATGCTGATATCTTTATCGAGAATTTCAAGGTGGGCGGGCTTGCGCAATACGGGTTGGATTACGCCAGTTTGCAGGCGCTGAACCCGCGCCTGATCTATTGTTCGGTCACGGGCTTTGGGCAAACAGGGCCATTGGCGCATCTGCCTGGATATGATTTTCTGTTGCAGGGAATGTCAGGGCTGATGTCTGTCACCGGTGCGGCTGATGGTCCGCCGCAAAAGGTGGGTGTGGCTGTTACCGATATTGTGACCGGGCTATATGGCACGATTGGCATTCTGGCGGCCGTCCAACAGCGCCATGTGACGGGCAAAGGCCAGCATATCGATATGTCCTTGCTGGATTGTGCGACGGCACTTTTGGCCAATCAAAACATGAATTATCTGGTGTCGGGGCAATCGCCCACGCGCATGGGCAATGCGCATCCCAATATCTGCCCCTATGATGTTTTTGAAACCGCCGATGGGCATATCATTTTGGCGGTGGGTAATGATGGCCAATTCAGGCGCTGCTGTGATGTGCTGGGCTTGGGCGCAATCGGACAAGACGCGCGGTTTGTGACCAACCAGCAGCGCGTCAAACACCGCGACGATCTGCTGCCGATCCTGGCAAAAGCCACCTTGGCGTGGCAATCGGGTGATCTGCTTGCGGCGTTTTCGGCGCAGAATGTTCCCGCCGGGCCGATCAATTCGGTCGGAGAAAATCTGTCAAGCGCCCATGCCAAGGCACGCGGTCTTGTCGTTGCCCCCCAAGGCGTCAAGGGCGTGCGCACGCCGATCGTATTTTCAGACGCAACCCTGACATTGGACCGCAGCGTCCCCGAATAGCGGTTCTCGCCTTGCTCTCTGATGGCGGCTTCGCCAAAAAACAGAAAACCCGCCTAAACGGGTTCTGTGTAGCTATCTTATTTTTGGATATTTGGCTCCGACGGTAGCAGCCATTTGTTAGTCTTGGTGGTTCCCGCGTTGTCTTGATTTTTCACATTAAGCCATTGAATAGAAACGCATTGTTTTCCCGCTAACTCTTGCAAAGCCCCGACGGTTCCACGATATTTCGTTAGTAGAAATTGAGTAGGAATTTGGCGGCATGGCATACGACAAGGGGCGCTTGAACGCAAAGCAGGTCGAAGCAACGGACAAGCCGGGGCACCATGCCGACGGCAAGGGGCTTTACCTGCAAATGTCGAAGTGGGGCACGAAATCTTGGGTGTTCAAATTCAATCTTGGCGGTCGGACACGGGGCATGGGGCTAGGCCCGATTGACGAACTGTCGTTGAAGAAGGCGCGCGAAGAAGTCGAACGGTTGCGTGTCATGGTGCGCGAAGGCCGCGACCCTAACGAAGAACGCGCCGAACAACGCCGCAAGTTGAAAGCGAAATACGAAGACGATGGCGGCAAGGTCATTTTGTTTAAGGACGCTATCGCCATGCCCGCAATTTGGTGGCGGCATGGCGCGACGACTTCAACCATCACCGCCCACATTCAAGCCTCGCTGGCATGACACCGTGGGAATATGCTAACCGGTCAAAGGAAGACCAAAACCTGAACAGAGCGAACTCATAATCGGGGACACTCAGGGGAGCAGATCAGAGAACGTAAGCAAAGAGAACGATGCGCCATGAGAACCAAAGCACTATTTGTCGCCACGCTGCTGGCGTTGGCACCACTTCCGAGTGTTGCTCAGGATTTTAATGTGGGGTTGGCTGCGTATCAACGTGGCGACTATTCTACCACGCTGAAAGAGTGGAAGCCGCTGGCTGAGCAGGGTTACGCGCGCGCGCAAAGCAATCTTGGCGTAATGTATGAACAAGGCCATGGCGTGTTGCAGGACTATGCAGAGGCTGTGCGATGGTACCGTGCAGCCGCTGAGCAGGGTTACGCCCGCGCGCAAGGAAACCTTGGCTTCATGTATGCCAAAGGTCAGGGCGTCGCGCAGGACTACGCAGAGGCGGTACGGTGGTATCTGATGGCTGCCGATCAGGGTGACGCCCCCGCGCAAAACAATCTTGGCTTCATGTATGCCAATGGTCAGGGCGTGTTGCAGGACTTCGCAGAGGCTGTGCGATGGTATCGACTGGCCGCCGATCAGGGTAATTCCCCCGCGCAAAATAATCTTGGAGCCATGTATACCAATGGTGAGGGTGTCGCGCAGAACTATTTGTTAGCACATATGTGGGCTAATATCGCTGCTGCAAATGGAAGTCAGAAAGCTGTTGAGGCGCGCGAACGTTTAGACAGGATGATGAATTCAACCGATATTACCGAGGCACAGCGCCGGGCGCGTGTTTGTATGGAGTCTAACTATCAGGACTGCGGGTAGGCCCAAAATATCTGCTGTCTACGGTAGGCGTCGGTCAGGGACTTGTGCAACAATTCTAAGCACCGGTGCGTAAAACAGTCTTTTAGACAGGTGCGGAGCACTAGGCGATGAATGTAAAGTCAGCCGTTGCCAAATCTGTGACACCCGTCAAGGTGGCAATCACAATCGCCGCGCCATCACCTGTACCGTCGGCGTCAAAGCTCAAATCGCCCGTTGTCTGGTTGAACAGAAATGCCGCCTGAGCTGCGGTTGCCGACTGAGTTCCAGCGCCAGTGACAAATGCCACAAGCACAGACCCGGCAGCATCACCGTCGATGTCAAGGCTCACGCCACCAGCAGAATAAGCAACAAAGCCTGCGACACTCGCCAAGTCTGCAGCCGAGAATTGCAATGCGTCCGTGCCAGCACCAAAAGCCGCGCCATCAGCAATCGTGGTGAAGTTGGTGATGATGTCACGGGCTTCGTTGGCCACATCATTGTAGACAATGGTATCGAAACCGGCTCCTGGTGTGACGGTGTCCGCGCCGCCCCCGCTCGTGATTATGTCGTTGCCGTCACCAGCCGTAATTGTGTCGTCGCCAGCGCCGCCCATGATTATATCGTTCCCAGCACCGGCGGTGATGGTGTCGTTACCGTCGCCGCCCATAATGATGTCATCACCGGCACCGCTCGTAATGGTGTCGTTACCCGCACCAGCTAGGATGATGTTGGTACCCGAACCGCCGGTGATTGTGTCATTGCCAGCGCCGGCCGTGATAATATAGCTGGCGGCACCGCCCGTGAATGTGCCATTCACGCTCTGCTCTACGTTTCCCGCATCCAGCGTATAGCTGAGATTGCCCAGCGTCAGGCCGGTCGCAACCAGCGCCGTGATCTGTGCAACGGTCGTGGTCGTGCCGTTCAGCGACACGGTCACATCTGTTGTGGCAAAATTGGCCGATCCTGCAACGATTTCCACAAGACCGGCAACATCTGCCAAGTTCTGCGCGCCAAGCGCCTGCTGACCCGCTTCCAGGGTGTAGGTGAGATTGCCCAGCGTCAGGCCGGTCGCAACCAGCGCCGTGATCTGTGCAACGGTCGTGGTCGTGCCGTTCAGCGACACGGTCACATCTGTTGTGGCAAAATTGGCCGATCCTGCAACGATTTCCACAAGACCGGCAACATTGGCCAAGTTCTGCGCGCCAAGCGCCTGCTGCCCCGCATCCAGGGTGTAGGTCACCACACCGCTTGTGACTGGTCCGATCAGCATGAAATCGGCGATGGAAATGGCATCACCTGTGATGTCTAGGTCGCCAGACAAAGTGTTCGCCACAAAGCCAGCCAAAGCCGCTTTCAAGTCGGATGCAGACCCGCTCAAAGCACCGGCTGTGGTATTGGCGCCTAGCGTGATCGTTCCCGACGTTGCATTGTTGATGGCGATGAGCTGTGCCAGCGTTGCAGCCGCTCCGCCTGTTGTCAGCGTCACGGTGTAATTGCCATCAATTGCGAGAGTGCTTTCGCTCGCAATATTTGCCGCAATAACGGCCACAAGCTCGGCGCCGGTCCCGCTGATTGCGGTCACCTCGTTCGCATCAACCGCGATCCGGGTTTTCGCGGCAAGACCCGTCAAATCGGTCGCCGCAGCGACGCCTGCATCCAGAGTGATTGTAATCGCATCAGTCGCCAGCGTCGTCAGGCCACCATCGGCCGCGTTCAACGCGGCCGCCGTCCCAGTGATCGTCGCGGTCACGACACCGCTTGTCGCGGCAGCAACTGCGTTCAAGCCATGCGCAGTGGTCGTGCCAGTTACCGCAATCGTCGCGGCCGGTGCAGTGACCTTGGTTCCATCGGTGACCAACGCAGCTGTGACTTGCGATTCACTCCCGGTGATCACGACAGCGTTCGCGACTGTCACCGTGCCAGTCGTGGCTGCGCCGATCGCCGACAAATCCGTGACCGTGACAGCCACCCCATCAGCATCTCTCAATTCAGCAGTGAAAGCCGCCGGTGCCGTAATAAAAGCAGCGAGCGCTTGGACGACGTTTGCCGCTGTTCCATTGATGGCGGTGAGGCCGGTACCGACGATGGTTCCATTTGCGTTGCTAGTGGCAATCTGAGTAATTTGATCTGCAGAGGCTACACCGGCAAGCGTTGTGACGCCCGTTACACCAAGACCGGTAACCACAGTGTCCTCGGCAAGACCGGTCATGATCAGATGACCGGCGCCCGTCACCGCCATGCTGCTCAAAACGTCCGCAGAGGCGGTGAGCGTCAGACCGTCGACCTGAATGCCCAATACGTCAGTGTTGACCATACTGACGCTATTCGATGCAGCCGTTGTGAAGTGCAGAACACCGTCCTGCACAGTCATGGCGACATCTCCATAACCTTCGGCAAGCTTGAAAACCTGGCTTGACTGCGCGATCAAACGAAATCCCGGATCAGCGGTGCCGCCCCCATCAGTAACGCCACTACCGCCGCCACTGGCAGCACCACTACCGGCATCGCCAGTATCAGTTGCCGGACCCGCGCCAGCGGCAACGCCCGCACCCGTATCAGTTTCACCCGATGATGCGGCCGCGGCTTCGCGTGCGGGGCGCACATTCGATGTCACAATCGACATCTGAGCAGTAATTTGGTCAGGTGTGACAGACGCACCTTCGGCAGCAGTCACGGTGATATTCTCAGCAGCTCCAAAGAATTGTATCGTCTGGTTCTGCACCAAGGTTGCCAGCTCTGTTGCTTCTGCGATCGAGTTCACGACAATCTCGATCGTGCTGGTCGCATGAAGCGTGCTGGGCCCATGAATAGAGAAGATCACAGGGATTTCGCGCGCCTGTGCAAGTGTGAGCTTTAGGCCAGAGGCTACTTCGATGCGGGTCACGCCGGTGATTGTCGCGAGGGTCGCATCAAGTATGCCGGATGTCATTTTAAGGGTGCTAAAGCCGTCGATCGTACTCCCAGCCTGCAGCGTGACCGCGTCAGAGGCATCCGCGAATTTAAACTCCAAAGTGCCCGCGCCACTGGCGTCGAGTAAAATGCTATTACCGGCACCACCATCGTCGGTAACGAAAGTAACGGAATCAGCTTCACCCGATGATGCGGCCGGGGCTTCGCTTGCGGGGCGCACATTCGATGTCACAATCGACATCTGAGCAGTAATTTGGTCAGGTGTGACAGACGCACCTTCGGCAGCAGTCACGGTGATATTCCCAGCAGCGCCAAAGAACTGTATCGTCTGGTTCTGCACCAAGGTTGCCAGCTCTGTTGCTTCTGCGATCGAGTTCACGACAATCTCGATCCGGCCTGTCACGTCGTTGCTCACAAGAACGGGGATTTCACGCACCTGTACCAGCGTCAGCTTCACGCCAGAGGCAACTTCGACGCGGGTCACACCTGTGATGCTCGCCAACGTCGCATCAAGGGTGCCAGACGTTACTTTCAAAGTTCCAAAGTCGTCAATCGTACTGCCAGCCTGCAGCGTGACCACGTCATTGGCGTCAGTGAATTTAAACTCCAAGATCCCTGCGCCATTAGCGTCAAGCATAATGCTGTAAGCATTATTCGTGGCGTCCGCCACGCTCAATGTCGCGACTGCTGCGCGTGGAAGGACAAAACCATCCACCGAGGTTGCCGAATAAACACCGTCCGCGCGGGATATAATGAGGCTTGCTCCTCCGCTCTGCGCCGCCGCATCATCATCCTCGCCACATGCAGCCAGTAGCAGAGTTGACACCACCAGCGATGACCCCTTGGCTGTCTTTTTGACAACATCGGATTTCAGCACCGCGTGGACCCGCGCTTGTGCGGACGCATTGTCCGCCACCTGGGCCTTGGATATCGCTGTGTCGGTTACATTAATTTTCGCGTCGTTTCTCATGATAACTTTCGGTCTTTAAGTTTTTTTGTTATTTCCGGACCAAACTGACTGCCGCGCGCATCAACGACGTCCTGGAATATCAGCACGTTTTGTTCAGCACCGCGCTGCCCAGCACACGGCGGCCAGGGGGATAGATTTTATATCGGCAACACCCGCAATCGGCGCTCGCAGCACGCCACCCTTGTGAACGCAGAAAAAATGCTGAATACTGTATGCAGGGCTGTTAGAACGTCAGCCACATCGCATTAAAATGATGCGATGTGTCTGCTCCATTTTACTTTGAATGCACATTAGGATCTGCCTTTGCTTGTCTCCTGGCAGGGCCTGACGCGGTCAACTTTGGTTGCTATGCTGATCATAGTGTATAACCTCTTGATATACAGACGGTGCGAGAGCCTTGGAAAGGCAGTTAATTTTGAAACACTGATCGGTTATTAAGACAGATAAATCAGAATGCCTGATTGCCCGGCCTCCATCGGCATTGATGGTAACAAAACCGCACAGATGTGGGAAAGTGACCGGTAAACCGTCAGATTCGATCCGGCCCTCGGGAATGCCCTGCTCGCCGCAAATGAAATAATAGCTACAATAATTAATTCGCATATTTTAAATTAATTCGGAATTGAGGTAATTTTATTTACGATACTTTCTATTGCTGAAATTTAAGAATATAATAATGAGGGTTTTTATGAAGAATTCAGAAATTAGGGGAACCCAACTTATCGAGCAGCTACGACACGCGTTTCATGCCCGACTACGCAGCCAAATATTAAAGAAAAATATCTCTTTATCGCAATTGTCCAGATCGAGCGGTATCAGCCGTTCGGTTTTATCAGGATATATGAGAGAAGACCCTGCGCTTCCAAATACGGCTAACCTGATGCGACTGGCGCAAGCACTGGATTGTGAGCCAGGTGCATTCTTTCCGATGACATCTGCAAGCGAGCAGTGCAATTCAGTTTCCGACATTGTCAACATCAGCCTTGCCATGGTTGATGATAACCAATTGAAAGAAACACTAAGCAAGATCGCCGCCGCTACGGGCGAGTTTATCTATTATGTGCCCAATACGCTGCCTGATGCTCTCAAGACTGATGGGATATTTTCTTTTGAAGATCATGCAAACCCGAAAAGTGATAATCGGACATATATCGAAAAAATACGTTTGATGATTAGCCCGACGTTGAACGGGGTTATATTAATATCAGAGGAAACATTGCTGGACCTTATACACCAACGCGGCATTTATGCCGGATTGTCAAAAAAGGTGTCTGATCAGCAGATGAACAGCCTTGTTGATGCATGCCATGAACAGTTTCCAAGTTGGCAAATCAAGGTATTCAGTCATCGAGATTTTAGAGTAAGTCCTTGCTTTCTAATTGGAAATTCTTTCCTGGTTCAAGAGTTCTTTAAGTACAATATTCAGATCGAAAGTGTACCCACCATTTTGGGGGTGCAGGCCAGTTTAAACACAATTCACCGCCTGGCGACCGATTTCCTGCACTGGGTGGAGCAGAATACACTCGCGCAAACCGATATCCAAAAAGTTTGAAAGCCTGAAATAGTTCGGATCGGCTCTGTTCACGACTTTACGGCGCCAGCTTAACATCGGGGCGGACCATTCGTCTGTTAAATGCAGAGGTGGTGGCAAGCGGGACATACGGCACGCAGGCAGCCGTATCGCACGCAGGCGTCATCGTGATTGAGAACGCAACAGACTGGGCCAAGATACCCATCAATGGTGTCCCAACGGCAACCGCCAGCAATATCAGTTACACAATCCCAAGCAGAAACACAGGCATTATTAAAGGTATTACCATAGGCGTTGAAGGCGCAAAGCTAATTGACGTGCTCATGACGTCGCGCAGCGGTGTGCTTGAGACTGCCGCTCTCGCCCGCACACGCGCGCGAGGCACAGGGCTAATTACTCCGCACCAACCTGACGGCATTGAAGGGCGCATAGCAGGTTTTACGGCGCCACCAGGTCCGCGATCGCGTGAGCCTTTCGATTGTCACATCCAAGCCCGTAAATGGGTGTGGGTGCGGCGTTTCAATCCCTCGCACATATCCAGCTTGTAGAAATCCAACGCAACAAAGGTGCATTCGTGGCCAGCCCAACCCTGCGAAAGGTCCGCGAAGTAGTTGATGCCCGCGCCTTGCTGGAACCCTTCACGGCCCGCCCGGCCGCAGAGGCCGCTTGGCGTGATGGTCTGTGCTTTGATCGTCTTCCTTTCTGCCAAGATTGCCTGACCGCGCCAGAAGTAGAAATCGGCGGGGGTCAGGTTGCCTAGGCTCTCGTGGAAGCGGTGGTTGTTGTCGTACTCGACGAATGCGGCGATGGCGGATTTGAGTTCACCCTGCAGGAAATAGTTTTCAAGCAGAATGCGATTCTTCAAGGTTTGGTGCCAGCGCTTGATCTTGCCTCGCGTCTGCGGGTCGTTAGGCGCACCGCGAACGCGATCCATGCCATGTTTGCCGAGGTCTTTGGCTAGGTCATGCGCGACGTAACAGGGGCCACGCGTTACCCCAGTTGTTACCCCCAAAGCTAAAACAGAAGTACCGCCGAAGCGGTATCTGCGTAGCTATTTGATAGATAGATTTTTTGGCTCCGACGGTAGGGATCGAACCTACGACCAATTGATTAACAGTCAACTGCTCTACCGCTGAGCTACGTCGGAACATGCGGTGCGTATAGCAATGTGATTCCGCCCCGTCCAGAGCGATTTGGCCGGTTTTTCAAATTCCTGTTACGGGGGGCAAAACACCCCCGATCCGCTGGAAAACGGCCCCTTCGCCAATGGCGGGCGTGGCTGTGACGATGCCTTTGCCATGCAGGTCGATCAGATGCGCCAGCACATTGCGTTCGGCAGCCTTGGTCAGCAGCGGCGACAGATCTTTATAGACAAGTGCGGTGACGGCGGACGCCGTGGCAGGACCGGCGGCAAGGGCCGCCAGAATCTGCGCCTCGCGCTGCAAACGATGACCGATCAGCCATGCCAGCCGCGCCTGCGGGTCGGGGACCGGCGCGCCATGGCCGGGATAGAAACAGGTGGCTGGCACGTCTTGCAGCTTGTCGCAGGAGGCCATGAAATCGGTCAGATCGCCATCGGGCGGCGAGACGAGCGAGCTGGCCCAACCCATCACATGATCACCGGAAAACAGCGCATCACCCCAGGCAAAGCACAGATGATTGCCGATATGGCCGGGTGTGTGGATCGCCGTGATCCGGCCCCAGTCACCCTGCAGGATATCGCCATCGGCCAGCGTCCGGTCCGGCGCGAAATCAGGGTCGATGCCTTCACCGCCGCCGGTCAGCCCGCGCGCGGCAAGTGCCGCCATTACCGCGCTGCGCCCCGCTGTCGGCCCGCCAAAGGCGCAGATCCCAGCACCGGTTGCGGCGGCAAGGGCAGGGGCCAGCGCGCTATGATCCAGATGGCTGTGGCTGACAAGGATATGATCCACCGCGCGCCCGCCGATGGCCTGCAGCAGCGCGTCCAGATGCGCGGGGATCGCGGGGCCGGGGTCGATCACGACCAGCCGGTCACGGCCCAGCAGATAGGTATTGGTCCCCGGTCCCGTCATCGCCGACGGGTTGGGTGCCAGCACCAGCGCCAGATCAGCGCGCAAAGCCAGAACCGTCCCCGGCTGTGGCGCGAATTCTGCGGTGGTCCGTGTCATCGGGACTTTCCGGCGGGACCAATGCCCGATACCGTCGTATCATGACATTTCGCTGGATCAAAAACGCAATGCCGCGCGGGATTTACGCCCGTGCCGCGCTTATTCTTGTGTTTCCGGTGCTGTTTTTGCAATTGCTGGTGTCCGTGGTGTTTATTCAACGCCATTTTGACGGTGTGACGCGGCTGATGACAAGTGCAGTCAACATCGACCTGCAGTTTCTGATCGATACCGCCAATGACGCGGACACGGCACCGCAGGCCCGCGCCGCCCTTGCGCCTTTGGGGTTGGCACTGCAAATCCGCACCGCTTTGCCCGCCACCCCGCCGCCCGACGCTGATATCAACCCATTTGTTGATCTGACAGGCGCAACGGTGATCGACACTTTGCGCAGCGGGATTGATGATTTGCAGGTCGTGTCATTGGAAGACCGCGGGCGCGTGGTGCTGTGGGTCGCGACACGCCATGGCCTGCTGGAAATGGATCTGTCGCGCAGGCGGATGTCTGCGTCCAACCCGCATCAGTTGCTGGTCATCATGGTGGTGATGGGCGGACTGATGACGGTGGTGGCCTATATTTTCTTACGCAACCAATTGCGCCCGATCAAGCGGATGGCGCAGGCCGCCGCCGATTACGGCAAAGGCCGGATCACGCCTTTCACCCCCACCGGGGCGGTCGAGGTGCGTGCGGCCGGCATGGCCTTTCTGGACATGCGCAACCGGCTGGAACGCCAGACCCAAAGCCGCACGATGATGCTGTCGGGCGTCAGCCATGACCTGCGCACGCCATTGACCCGGCTGCGGCTGGGCCTGTCGATGCTGGACGAGGCCGAGGCCGCAGATCTGCTGCGCGATGTCGATGATATGCAAAAGCTGCTGGATGCCTTTCTGGATTTCGCGCGCGATGATGCGGCGGATAATTTGGAACAGGTGGTGCCTGCCGCGATCCTGCGCGATGTGCTGCATGATGCCGCGCGGATGGGCCAGAATGTCGGGCTTGCCGCGATCGAAGGGCCGGAACGCGCGATCAACCTGCGCCCCTTGGCGATCCGGCGCGCGCTGGACAATCTGGTGGGCAATGCCCTGCGCTATGGCACGCAGGCGCTGGTCGGGGTCAGCGTGACCGAACGCGCCGTGCGGTTCTGGGTCGAAGATGACGGGCCGGGGATTCCGCCTGAATTGCACGAAGACGCGGTCAACCCGTTCGTCCGGCTTGATCCCGCGCGCAACCAAGACAAGGGCAGCGGCGTCGGGCTGGGCCTTGCCATTGTGTCGGACGTGGCGCGCAGCCATGGCGGCGTCCTGCGGTTGGGCAAAAGCACGGTGCTGGGCGGGCTGAAGGCGGAACTGGTCATCAGTCGCTAGGATTATGTGCCTAAAAATGCGGCAGTTGCACATATCAGTGGTATTTCTGCGTGGTGTAATCCTTGCAGTCTGATCAGAACCCCGTAGGCTTTTGCTATGGATAACGATCAAGCACATTTCGACGAAATGCTGGGGGCCACCGGCGCCCGCCCACCCTATGCCGGATATGACGCGTGGTTCAGCGCGCAAGACCGCACCCGACTGGCCAAAAAGGCCGCCGAGGCAGAGGCGTTTTTCCGCCGCACCGGCATTACCTTTAACGTCTATGGCCAGTCCGATGCCGAAGAACGGCTGATCCCGTTCGATCTGGTGCCGCGCATCGTGTCGAGCAGTGAATGGGCGCGCCTGTCGCGTGGCATTGAACAGCGGGTCCGCGCGATCAACGCGTTTTTGTATGACATCTATAACCGTCAGGAAATCCTCAAGGCGGGGATCGTGCCGATTGACCTGATCGCCAAGAACGCGGCCTTTCTGCCCCAGATGATGGATTTCAACCCGCCGGGTGGCGTTTACACCCATATCGTCGGCACCGATATCGTGCGCACCGGCGAGAATGATTTTTATGTCCTCGAAGATAATGCGCGCACGCCATCCGGTGTCAGCTATATGCTGGAAAACCGCGAAACCATGCTGCAAATGTTCCCCGAGCTTTTCAGCAAGATCAAGGTCAAGCCGGTCAGCGATTACCCCAAATCCCTGCGCCGGTCGCTGGAAGCATCCGCACCGTCCAGCTGCGAAGGGCGGCCCTGCGTCGCCGTTCTGACCCCCGGCATCCATAATTCGGCCTATTTCGAACACAGTTTTCTGGCCGACCAGATGGGTGTGGAACTGGTCGAAGGCCATGATCTGCGCGTTGTGGACGGCCATATCGCGATGCGCACGACGCGCGGCTACCGGCAGATCGACGTGTTGTATCGCCGTGTCGATGATGACTTTCTGGACCCGATGACGTTTAACCCGTCGTCGATGCTGGGCGTGCCGGGGATCATGGATGTGTACCGCGCGGGCAATATCACCATTGCCAATGCCCCCGGAACAGGCGTGGCCGATGACAAGGCGATCTACAGCTATATGCCGGAAATCGTTGAATTCTACACTGGCGAGCGCGCGATTTTGAAAAATGTCGAAACGCATCGCTGTTCCGAACCCGATGCATTGAAATATGTGCTGGAAAACCTTGCCGATCTTGTCGTGAAAGAGGTGCATGGATCGGGCGGTTACGGCATGTTGGTCGGCCCCGCCGCCAGCAAAAAGGAAATCGCGGCTTTTGCGGCCAAGCTGAAATCCAACCCCGGCAATTACATCGCGCAGCCCACGCTGTCGCTGTCCACCGTGCCGATCTTTACCAAAAAGGGGCTTGCGCCGCGCCATGTGGACCTGCGCCCCTTTGCGCTGGTGTCGCCCTCTGGCGTCAATATCACGCCAGGCGGGCTGACGCGGGTCGCGCTCAAGGCGGGATCGCTGGTGGTCAATTCCAGCCAAGGCGGCGGCACCAAAGACACCTGGATATTGGAAGACTGACATGTTGGGAAAAACGGCAGGCGGTCTTTACTGGATGTTCCGGTTTCTGGAACGGGCGGAAAACACCGCACGATTGATCGAAGCGGGGTTTCGCATCGCGCTGACGCGGTCGAATGATGCGGAATCGGAATGGAAATCCGTCATCATCACATCGGCGGCGCAACAGGCGTTCGAGGCGCGGCATGATAAATATTCCAGCGGGAATGTCGTCAATTTCCTGCTGCGCGATCCTGAAAACCCCAGTTCGGTCCTGTCGGTCACCAAATCCGCGCGCGACAATGCCCGTCTGGTGCGCACCGCCCTGACGACCGAGGTTTGGGCGGCGGTCAATGAAACATGGATGGTGCTGACCGAAACGCTCAAACGGCCGATCCCCGAAACCGAATTGCCCGCTGTATTGGCGACGATCCGGCAACAATCGGCACTGGTGCGCGGGGCGCTGGTCGGCACGATGCTGCGCAATGATATTTTCGATTTCTGCCGTTTGGGGACGTTTGTCGAACGGATCGACAGCACGGCGCGGATCATCGACGTGAAATACTATGCGCTGCTGCCATCGCCATCGTTCGTCGGCAGCCGGATGGATAACGTGCAATGGGAAACAATCCTGCGGTCGGTGTCGGCGCATCGGTCGTTTCGCTGGGCGGTCGAGGATGATTTCACCGCCCCCGCCATTGCCGATTTTTTGATCCTTGATGACCGGATGCCCCGATCTCTTAGCCATTGTGCGGCGCAGTTGGTGAACAATCTGGGCCATCTGGCCAAGGATTACGGCGAAGCCATGCCATCGCATGTTTTGGCCGACCGGATGAATGCACGGTTGAAAGACCGCGACATCGGGTCGATCTTTGACGAAGGGTTGCATGAATTTGTCGGATCAATCCTGCGCGAAAATGCGGCGATCGGCATGCAGATCGAGATTGATTACAGGTTCAACCGCTGATGCAGCTAACGATCAACCATACCACCAGCTATACCTATGATATGCCGGTGGATTTCGCGCTGCAAAAGCTGCGTCTGCGGCCCTTGTCGAACCCGATGCAGCAGGTCGATGACTGGCGGATCGACATCAACGGCGGGCAGATCGAGGCCAGCTATCTGGACCATTACGGCAATCACACCGATCTGGTCAGCGTGACACCGGGGGCCACGGCGGTCGAGATTACCGCGCGCGGGCAGGTCACGACCCATGACAAGGCGGGCGTTTTGGGCATGGTCTATGGCCGCGCGCCGTTGTGGCATTTCGCGCAGCCCACGCCATTGACAGCATCCGGGGCAGGGGTGCGCGATTTCGCGCGGTCCTTGGGCAAGATGAAAGACCCGCTGACATCCCTGCACGATCTGTCCAATGCGATCCGCGATGCGCTGCCCTATCGCACCGGTGTTACGGGGGCCGATACCACGGCCGAACAGGCGGTCAAGATTGGCGCGGGTGTCTGTCAGGACCATGCGCAGATTTTCATCGCGGCGCTGCGCACGCGCGGCCTGCCTGCGCGTTACGTCAGCGGCTATCTGATGATCAACGACATCACCGATCAGGATGCCGCCCATGCCTGGGCCGAGGCGCATGTGGACGGGCTGGGCTGGGTCGGGTTCGATATTTCCAACGGTGTGGCCCCCGATGAAAAATATGTCCGTGTCGCCATTGGCCCCGATGCCAGCTGTGCTGCCCCCGTCAAGGGGATGCGCAAAGGCGCCTCTAGCGAGACGCTGATTGTATCTTTACAAGTTCAACAATAGTGCTGCGATCATACCCCGCTAAGGACGCCCCCAGATGACCTATTGCATCGGAATGCAGCTCGACCATGGGCTTGTGTTCATGTCTGACACCCGCACCAATGCAGGCGTCGATAATTTCTCGACCAGCAAGAAAATGTTCCACTGGCATGTGCCGGGCGAACGGATGATCACGATCATGACCGCGGGCAATCTGGCCACCACGCAAGCGATGGTCAGCCTGCTGCGCGAACGCTCGATCACGACCGAAGACCGCGACCCCAGCATCCTGCGCGAACCCACCATGTTCCAGATCGCCCGTCTGGTCGGGGCCACCCTGAAAGAGGTGATCGCCGAAAGCAGCCTCAGCGGGCAATCGGCCGAACAATTCGCGGCCTCCGCCATTGTCGGCGGCCAGATCAAGGGCGGCTTGCCCACGATTTTCCTGATCTATCCGCAGGGCAATTTCATCGAGATCACCCCCGACACCCCGTTTTTCCAGATCGGCGAGACGAAATACGGCAAGCCCATTCTTGTGCGCGCCTATGACCCGACGATGAGTTTCGAGGATGCGGTGAAACTGCTGTTGGTGTCGTTTGATTCCACCGTCAAATCCAACCTGTCGGTCGGTTTGCCCTTTGATCTGCAAATCTATGAAAAGGACACATTCGCCCAAGGCCGGGTGATCCGGATCGATGAACACGACACGGTTTACCAAGCGATTTCAAGTGGTTGGGGTGATGCCTTGAAAGAGGCGTTCCAGCATCTGCCATCCTACAAGGTGTGACCGCAGGGTGGGCTATAGCCCACCTTACACATCCTTGACCAAGCGCAGCGCATCATAGATCGCGGCATGGATATTGCGCGCACTGACCGCATCCCCGATCCGGAACAGTTGGAACGCCCCGTCAGGATTGGTTGCCACCGCCTGTACGCGCCCCGCGATCAGCGCGTCCTGATCGACCGCGCCAAGATTGCGTGATAGCGGTTTCAGCGCGAAATACAGATCATCCAAAGGCAATGTCCCGTAATTCACCACGATCTGGTCATATGTCTTTTCCTTGGTGAAATCGCTGTAATCCGTGCCGATCACCGCCCGCAGACGGTTGCCGTCGCGCGTGACATCCAGCAGGCGGCGCGTGACGGTAAAGGTCACATCCTTGTCCTGTAGCGCGCGCATATAGGGCACAAGGTTCATCCCCATGATGTCCGGCGCAAAGGTCCGGTCGGGTGTCATCACCTCGACACTTGCCCCGGCATTGGCCGCAACCTCGGCCGCCATCAATCCGGGGTGATCGCCGCTTTCGTCATAGATCAGCACATCCTGGCCCGGTTTCACATCGCCCGAGATGATATCCCAGGCGCTGACTACCAGCGGATTGTCGTGTTTTTGTTCAAAGAGCTGCGTATTGGGCAGACCGCCCGTCGCCACGATCACCACATCGGGGGCAAGGGCGGTGACATCCTCTGCCTCGGCCCAGCTGTTGAAATGAAAGGTCACATCGCGCGCGGCGCATTGCGCCATGCGCCAGTCGATGATCCCGATCATTTCGCGCCTGCGCGGGTTTTGTGCGGTCAGCCGGATCTGGCCGCCAGGGTCGGGTTGCGCCTCGAACACGGTGACCGCATGCCCGCGCGCGGCGGCCACCCGCGCGGCCTCCAGCCCCGCTGGACCCGCGCCGATGATCACGACCTTGCGCGCCGCAGGGGCAGGGGCGATGTCATGCGGCATCGTCAGCTCGCGCCCCGTGGCGGCGTTATGGATGCACAAAGCCTCGCCCGCCTGATAGATCCGGTCAAGGCAATAGGTGGCCCCAACGCAGGGGCGGATGTCATCCTCGCGCCCTTCCATGATCTTGCGCAGGATATGCGGGTCGGCCATATGCGCCCGCGTCATGCCCACCATATCCAGCAGCCCCGCCTGAATGGCATGGCGTGCGGTGGCCACATCGGGGATGCGGGCGGCATGGAAGGTCGGCAAGCCTGTTGCCTGTTTCACGGCCCCTGCGAAATCCAGATGCGGCGCGCTTTTCATGCCCTGCACAGGGATCACATCGGTCATCGCAGGATCGGTATGGATGCGGCCTTTGATGACGTTCAGAAAATCGACCATGCCGGTATCGGCAAGGCGTTTGGAAATGGTGATGCCTTCCTCGGGGGTGATGCCACCCGCCGCCGCCTCGTCCGCCGTGTAACGCAGGCCGATGATGAAATCGTCGCCCACCCGTTTGCGACAGGCTGTCAGCACATCGCGCAGCAATTGCATCCGGGTATCGAGGCTTTGCCCCCCGTAAGGCCCGTCCAGATCATTGGTCAGCGGCGACCAGAATTGATCAAGCAGATGGCCGTAGACCTGCAATTCGATCCCGTCCATGCCACCGGCCTGCATCCGTTCGGCCGCATCCGCGAAATCGGTGATGATCCGCGCGATATCCCAATCCTCGGCCAGTTTGGGAAAGGCCCGATGCGCCGGCTCGCGGTGCCGCGAAGAAGAAACAGACGGCAGCCAGTCGCCCTTGGCCCAGCCGGTGCGCCGCCCCAGATGCGTCAGCTGGATCATCACCGCGCAGCCGTGGTCATGGCAGGCATCGGTCAGGTTCTTGATCCACGGCACGACCTCGTCCTTATAGGCAAGGATGTTATTGAACACCGGCGGGCTGTCACGCGACACGGCGGCGGATCCTGCGGTCATGGTCAGCGCCACCCCCGCCTTGGCCCGTTCGGCGTGATAGGCGGCATAGCGTGCCTTGGGCATCCCGTCCTCGGGATAGGCGGGTTCGTGGCTGGTGGTCATGATCCGGTTGCGCAGGGTCAGATGCTTGAGCTGGTAGGGCTGCAACAGGGGATCGGTGGACATGAGCTGGCTCCGGGCTGGTTGGTGCCATACTGCCCCATGCCGCGCCGATGTATAGCGGGTTTGCGGCAGCACAGAGGGTGACACCGACAGCGCGCCTAAAGGCCCCGCCCCGAACCTGCCTGGCTCGTGTGCATGGCCTGCAGCGATTGATCATGTATTCATGGATATTTGGCGGAGAGACAGGGAGAGATACCCTCCTTTTCTACATAGCTTAAATTCGTTATATTACACTGATATGCTTTGTTTATTGTGCGTTTGTGTATCTAAGTGTTGCCTGCTGATTCTGTAAATGTCATAGTCTTTGTGTATCTACAGTGTATCCACAGAGGGCATGATGACACTTGCAACAGATCTGGCGATCCGTCGGTGGAAGCCGACGAAAGATGGCGAGGCGGTCGGCACAGGTGGCCGGACTGGCCTGTATGTTCGCGGTTGGAAAACTGGGACAAAGGCTTTCTACTTTCGGGCCAAGACGTGGATCAAGCTGGGCGACTATCCTGACACGACCCTTGCGATGGCGCGCGAGCTTTCAACGGTAGCCAAGCGGTTGGCACGCGAAGGCTTTGGTGTTGAGGCGCTGAGCCGTGGGTTCGCCAATGCGACCACCGCGACAGACCTTGAGGCCGTGGTCAGGGGTGAGGTGCTGGCTGGCTTTGCCGACCTAGGTGCGACCAGCGCGCCGACATATCACGAACTGTGGACGGAATGGCATGAGGGGCGCAAACATAAGCTGCAAGACGGCCCCAGCCGCCGACGCCCTGAGGCGATCCACCTACACCATATCAAGCCCGTGTTAGGCGATAGGCCGATCACGGAAATCAGACGGCGTGAAATCTTCAACCTGCTGGAACCTTTATTCCGAGAAAAGCCTGTCACCGCTGGCCACGCTTTGGGCCACATCCAAGCGGTGTTTGACCGCGCAACGAACAAAGAGCTGATCGAGGCTGACCCAACGCCACGCAAGACGGCTTTCGCGGATGCAGTCGCGCGACGCGAGGTTAAGCATCACGGCACCTTGGCGCATGACCGTCTGCCTGAGCTGTGGCAATGGTTAGGCACGACCGACGCGAGCGACACCGCCAAGCTGGCGATCCTGACAGCCATGACGACGGGGCACAGGATCGGTGTGATAGTAAACGCGGAATGGGCGCACATTGATGATGCCAGCGGCGTGTGGACCGTACCAGCGCGCACAGACCGCACCACACAAGGGCGGATGAAGTCAGGACGCAAATACGCCCTACGCCTGCCTGAGCCGCTGCTGGAGCGCCTAAAGAGCTTGCGCAAAGGACCAGATCAGCAACATGTGTTTGAAAGCCCGACAACGACAGGGCCAATATCGCCAAACGCTATCCGAAAGACATTGAAGCGTTTTGACGCTGACCTGACGGCGCACGGCTTTCGCAACGCAATCAAGGGCTGGTGCAGGTCCGCAGTGCCGCCTGTACCGGATCACATCGCAGATGCGTTCTGTGATCACAGCCTCCGAGGGCTGGACGCCGCCTATCGTCGCGGTGACACTTCCACAGAACGCGCGGATCTGGCAGCGCGGTTGTATGACTTTGTGACGGAGGCGGACGCATGACAGATGAGGAATTATTTCGCCACCTATGGACGTCCTATCAATCAACAATCGACGGAAGACAGACAAACGGTGACATCGAACTGCTGGCAGAAGCGGCAGAGAGGATGGAGTGGCCCGGCGCGCCAGAGATGGGCAACACCATCGCAAGGGTGCTGCGCGCGAAGGTAGTGAAAGACAAGATTGGCGAAGCGTCAAATTTTTATCGAGTGGTGCGCGACCGCGAGATCGTGAGGCTGGCACAGATACACGCCGCCCAAGGAATGACGCAAAAAGACAGTTATGAGTGCATCGCAAAGTATTACAAAATGACGGTCGACGCGGTGCGCCAGCAAGTTGATCGGAAAGACTTGGACAAATAAGGGTCGCGTTTGTTCTTGGACGCGCAGCATAAACGTGTGTTCATTCCAGTGTCAGAAGCAAATGGAGTATTGCCATGTCTGACACACAACCCACACAGCGCTGGCTTAATGCCGAGCAAGTCGCCGCACGTTATGGATGCGGTCGCGTCACTGTTTACCGTATGGTCAAACGTGGCCTGATCCCAGCGCCTGTTCAATTTTCTGGACGGATGAGCCGCTGGGACGTCGAGGGGCTGAACACAGCCGACGAAAACCGCACCCCACAATAATAACCCGCCCGCAGGCAGCGCGGACGGGCAAAGGTATTGATACGGTCGGGCAGATCGTGAGGTATCATAGCACCTGCGCGCTTTCGGGTAAATATCCGAGGCATCATCATGCAAAACACAAAACCTGTTTTTGCCAGCGGCTATGGGCAAAGTGACACCCGCGCCCCGATCCTGTCGGATGGCAGGCCAAACCCGCACCCAAGCGCGGGCACGCCATATAAGTCGGTGACTGGTGCAGAAGTGGTCGCAATGGCGAACAGTCCAGCGACCGTCGCAAAGGATAAAGCACAATGGTTTATACCGTCGACGTACATAGGCTGTGATGCGCGCACCCATGACGTGCAGCGCACTAAAGGCACATTCAGATGGCTGACGCTCGATGTGGACAACAATAACCTGACTTTGGCTGATGTTAACGCAACAGTGTCCGACGTGATCGGCGAGGCTTTCCGCCTAATTTATTCAACCCGATCAGCGACTGAGGATAATCGGAAGTGGCGTGTTCTTATTCCGACAGCAAATGCAATCGCCGGTGCAGATTTTAGCGACACACAAAATGCGTTCTTTGACCTGCTGGAAAACGCCAGCGCGGGTGCTTTGATCCCTGATAGAAAATTGGCAGGTCCCGCGCAGCTTGTTTATCTGCCCAACCGTGGAGTTTTTTACGAATACAAAGCCGATAAAGCTGCGATGCTAGACCTGACGCCCGAGCATGCGATCATCCAGCATCGGGATGCAAAACGTGTTGCTTTGGCGCGGGCAGAGGCGGAGGCAACGACAGCGCGCGATCAGCGAATTGCAGACCGCAAAGCCAAAATGCAGTCGGGCGATGTGTCGCCAGTGGATCACTTCAACGCCGCTCATTCTGTAGCTGATCTGCTTGCCCAGTATAAATACGCTCAGGCTGGATCATCGCGCGACTGGAGAAGCCCGATGCAATCATCCGGCAGCTACGCAACACGCGACTTTGGCAATTACTGGGTCAGTCTTTCAAGCAGCGATGCTGACGCAGGGATGGGTGCGCCAACATCAAGCGGCAACCGCCACGGTGACGCCTTTGACCTATATCGGCATTTTGAGCATGGCGGCGACTTTTGTGCGGCAGTCAAGGCATATGCCCAAGAAGCAGCTTTAAATCGCCAATCTGAAGGTGGGCAACACAATGACAATCTGGACGACTTTCAAATTGAGCCGAGGCAAACGTCCCTTGATGTTGCAATTCGCGAGACGCAAATGAACAGCTTCAACGAAGGCATTTTTATCGCGTCCGATCTACAGGGGCAGCCTATCCCCCCGCGCGTTTGGCATGTTCAAGACCTGATACCGTCTGACACCGTGACCTTGTTTAGCGGGGACGGTGGCACGGGCAAGTCACTATTGGCACTCCAGCTTGCTGCCAGCACAGCGCTTGCCCGTCCGTGGCTAGGCTTGCCAGTGAGAGAGGGCAAAGCAATCTATCTGTCCGCAGAGGATGACCGAGCCGAACTGCATCGACGTTTGGCTGATATTGCGCAGGCTGAGGGCGTGCTCCTTGCCGATCTTAGTAATCTGACACTGCGCAGTCTGGCCGGTGAGGACGCTTTGCTGGCGTTGCTAGGCAAAGGTGGCGCACTTGAGCCTACGCCGTTGCTGGACGCCATAGACGACCTGCTAGAACGTTTTCAACCGGACCTTTTGGTTTTGGACACGCTGGCGGATTACTTCCCTGGAAACGAAAACGACCGCGCCGAGGCACGACAATTTATCGGCATGTTGCGGGGCTTGGCCATCCGGCACAGATGCGCCGTGTTCATGCTGGCGCACCCATCACTGACAGGCTTGAACAGCGGCACAGGCACCAGCGGATCGACAGGCTGGAACAACAGCGTCCGCAGCCGACTATACCTTAGCCGAGTGGTGCAAGACAGCTATGAGCCAAACCCCGACGCCCGCGTTCTGCGCACTATGAAGTCGAATTATGCCCGCACCGGCGCTGAAATCGGGCTGACTTGGCAGAATGGTGTTTTTATTGCTGATGCACCAGTAACCGGATTGGACCGCGTGGCAGCATCGGCAAAGGCCGAACGTGTGTTCTTGAAGCTGCTGAATGAATTTACGGAACAAGGCCGTCGCGTGAACCATGCGTCAGGTGCTAATTATGCGCCGAAACTATTCGCAGAAAACGCAAAGTCAGAAGGGTGTACAAAGCGGGTACTAAAGGCGGCAATGGATGCCTTGTTGGACAGCGGTAAGATAGCGATAGAACAGGACGGCCCACCATCCAAGCGCCGTACATTTCTTGCGGCCGCGGGGGTGCGGCATTGCGGTTCCAGCGCATGATGAGCTTCCAAACCCCTTTCCAACCCCGTTCCAGCGAGGTTCAAAACCCTATGCCAAACCCCTTTCCATCCCCCTTCCAACCCCTGTACCACCACCCCCCCCATACCCCCGTAGGGTTGGTGCGCCCCTTTGGGCGGGCGCACACCCCAGCCGTCGGCGGCTTGTCACTGCTACCTTCACACCGCTGCCATATAGGAGAAGCAACATGACACACACGACAGCGGCACTGGTGCGCAGGGTGGTCGAGCGCGCCGTTGAGGGTGTTCTTGATCGGTGGGCCGTCGGCAACACCACCAAAGAAACCGAGCTATATATCGCCAAGTTGCGCCTGACCGCAGCGCAACTGCGCCAAGAGGCGGATGAGATAGATGAGCTTGCAGACCAAGAGGACGTTGGCGAACCCCTTCGACACGACACACATCGCAGCGTTCATAGAGGCAAGGCAAAAGCCTATACGGATGCAGGCGTGAAATGTTAGGCTGCACATATAAGCTAGTCGAAAGATCCGTCATGAGAACCAAAGCACTATTTGTCGTCATGCTGCTGGCGTTGGCACCGTTTCCGAGTGTTGCACAGGATTACGCCTTGGGGCGCGCTGCGCATGACAGAGGCGACTACGCCACCGCGCTGCGAGAGTTTGAGCCGTTGGCTGAGCAAGGTAATGCCAGCGCTCAATTCGCTCTTGGCTTGATGTATACCAATGGTCGGGGCGTGTTGCAGGACCACGCGGAGGCTGCGCGCTGGTATCGACTCGCTGCTGAGCAAGGTTACGCCCGCGCGCAATTCCTTGTTGGCACGATGTATTTCGAAGGTATTGGCGTCTTGCAGGACTACGCAGAGGCTGTGCGCTGGTATCTGATGGCTGCTGAGCAAGGAGACGCCAACGCGCAGTATAATTTTGGCACGATGTATTTCGAAGGTATTGGCGTCTTGCAGGACTACGCAGAGGCTGCGCGCTGGTATCGACTGGCCGCTGAGCAAGGCGTAGACCGCGCGCAATACGGTCTTGGCATATTGTATGAGAATGGTAACGGCGTCCTGCAGGACTATGCAGAGGCTGTGCGCTGGTATCGATTGGCTGCTGAGCAAGGAGGCGCCTCCGCGCAAAACAATCTTGGCATAATGTATGCTACAGGTCGGGGCGTCAGGCAGGACTATGTCTTGGCGCACATGTGGGCAAACATCGCTGCTGCAAATGGACTTGAGACAGCAGTTGAGGTGCGAGCACTTTTAGACACGACGATGACGTCAACTGACATATCCGAGGCACAGCGCCGCGCTCGTGTTTGCATGGCGTCTAACTATCAAGACTGCGAGTAGGCGGCTAACCATTCGACAGGTAGGGCGGGTCCCTGCGACACGGTGGCCTGCGCGGGTTAGCGGAGGCGATTATGATCGGGCCATATAGAATTTTGGCTGAGGCTGCCGCACTTAGCCGCGTTATTTTTGTAGTCACACGACAGGCGTAGCGGGTCCTTCAGATCTGATGCCCATCGCGGGTAAGCAGAGGCAAGCTATGCTGTCAGCGTCCGACATTTTTTGCGCAAACCCCTAAATTGAGGCACTGAAGACCTTTGGGTCAAGAGTGCTTTAATGTATAATGAAATTATTGCTCTACATACCAAACTTGAGGTGAAGCATGATATTTACGGCAAAGGATCTGGCGCGCACTGCTGGTTTTGAATCAGCAGCGAAATTCGCGAATGAGATGCACCGACACGGCTTGCCATTTGGCACTGGAACCCGCGTTGGCAACACCAAGCGATACGACACAATCGCACTGGCGAAGGCTGTCATCATATCCCGCCTGCGTGCGTTCAAGATCCCCGTCGCCCAGCATAAGGCATTGATGGAGGTAATCGATGACGCTGCGCTGGCGTCTGCGCTCGATCAATTCGAGGCTGGCGCGTGTGAATGCGTGCTGGTTGGAATTCCAAGCTGGGGTGAACTGGATGACTATTCTGGCGTGTTTGTCACCCGCGCGGCTGCTTTGGCGGCACTGACCGAGGCTGACTTTATCTTAGTCGATGTAGGCGAAGCCACGCAGGCACGCATGCAGGGAGTGATCTGATGCAAGCAACCGCAAAATGGCTGACACAGGCCGATGTGCAGCGAACACGCGACAACAGCGTCGCAACCGCGAAGGCGATGGTTAGATCTGCTTTCCCTGCATGGCCTGAGTGCCGCGCACCCGCCCCGATCCGCTGCCTTCGAGCGCCACCGCTATGCGCATGACCGCGATCCACGCACAAACTCAACGAAAGCGGCAGGTCAGCTCTGCCCGCCGCGCTGAAAAGCCGCCGAGCCAGAACACGGCGGCTTCGCGGTCTGATCCGCCCTGTTCCAGCTGTCAGCGCGACCGAAGACGCCGGCCGAGGCGAAAAACGCTTGTCCAGCAGTCGGATCCAGGAGATCGTAGTGACCGAAGGCAACCCACTTGGGGAATGTCGGTTGACTACAAACCGCAGGCCACTTGGAAAATGTCGACTAAAATTTAACCGTTCAGTTTAAGCTGACAGAAATATTTAAGCGAGGACGAACAATGCGGTTATTTGCAGGTATGGAAGTGTTTGTCTTTCGGGTAATATTTTTGACTTTTATGGCTCAGATGGCAAACGCTGATGCATACAGTTCCGCTCAAAGAGCACTAGAGAATTTAAAGAAAAATTGCTATCCAGACATTAATGCTGTCAACGGCAAAGCAAAAGTGGTCCAAAGGGCAGCGCAAAATGTTACCACTTTGGGGTTGGGATAATCACCGCATAGATGAGCGCCAGCATCCGGGCAGCCGCGCTTGTCATATAGCTGGCGGTTGCCCGGATGCTTTGGCCCGTCAGGGCCAATCCGTGCTGATTGGGGTTTAGGTTTTGGATGTTGCCTGACGCGCCTTGCTTTGTCCAAGGCGGTAGCTTTCGCCATTCATCTCGAGGATATTGACGTGGTGGGTAAGGCGATCGAGCAGCGCGCCTGTCAGGCGTTCTGATCCAAAGGTCTCGGTCCATTCGTCGAATGGCAGGTTGCTGGTGATCAGCGTGGAGCCGCGCTCGTAGCGTTGGGAGATTAACTCGAACAGCAGCTCGGCCCCGGTTTTGCTCAGTGGCACAAAGCCCAACTCGTCGATGATGAGCAGCTTGTAACCAACTATCTGCTTTTGAAGCCGCAAGAGCCTGCGTTCGTCTCTGGCCTCCATCAGCTCATGGACGAGTGCGGCGGCGGTGACAAAACCGACAGACATTCCTTTCTGGCATGCTGACAGGCCAAGGCCCAAAGCGACATGGGTCTTGCCGGTGCCGGAAGGTCCGAGAGCGATGACATTTTCGCGCCGTTCAATCCATTCGCAGCGCGCCAACTCCAGCACCTGCATCTTGTTCAAGGCCGGGATCGCCTTGAAGTCGAAGCTGTCCAGGCTTTTGACGGCCGGGAATTTGGCGGCCTTGATCCTTCGTTCGATCATCCGCCGTTCACGGTCGATCATTTCCAATTCGACCAAACGTGCGAGGAACTGAACATGGTCATGCCCCTCTGTGGCGCATTGGCGGGCCAGTTTACCATATTCTCGCAGCACCGTTGGCAGCCGCAAGGATTTGAGGCGATGGTCCAGCAGAATTTGAGGAGCTTCGGTCATGCGGATTGCCCCTGCATCAGAGACATATAACTGGCCGCCGACGTGGTGCCGACATTGGCCTTTGGCAGATACGGATAGACGTCCAGATCCAGCTTGGGCGGCCGCTTCTCGACTTGGCACAAGACAAGATGCTTGATCGCATCAAATCCAATCGCGCCCATTCGCAGCGCGTTTTTGACGGCGACATTCAGGTCGGCCATGTCAAACGTCTCCAACAACCGCAAGACCTGCACATACTCGCGCCGCCCCGCCTTGATCATCCGGGCTTCCATCAAGCGGCGCAGGGTCGCAAACTCTTCGGGCAGATCCCATTCCACCAACGGGGCCGCCTGATCAAGGGCACCCACCTTCTGCTCCAAAAGGGGTAGATAATGCACCGGGTCAAAGACCATATCCTCCCGGTCCCAGCACCGGAGGTGGCGGGCGATCACATTGCCAGCACAGCCAATGACAACCTGATCGACATAGCCACGCACCCAGACATCGCGGTGCCCATAGGCGACAGGAACCGAGTAATCGTTGGTTTTGTAGCGCACCAAGGACTGCGAATCCACTTGGCCAGTCGCCTGATCACAGGCGTCAAATGGAGACGCCGGCAGATCCATCATGGCATCAAGGTCACGGACCAGACGTTGCCCAATGCTCTCGCTGTGACCGCGCAATACATCCGCCTGACGCTTGCGGCATTGCTCTTCAAGCCAAAGGTTGAAGGCTTCCCATGTCGCAAAATGGGGTATGGGCACCATGAAGTTACGCCGAGCATATCCGACCAACCCCTCAACGGCGCCTTTATCGTTGCCCTTTCCCGGGCGACCATAGCGATCATGGATGAAGTAATGCGACAGGAATCCACTGAACAGCTTGGTCCGCTTGCGCGATCCGTCTGGCAGTATCTTCGCAACAAGGCATCGGTCATTGTCATAAACAACCGACTTCGGAACCCTGCCGAAGAACGCAAAAGCATGGACGTGACCGTCAACCCAGGCCTCCGAGACCGCCGCAGGATATGCACGAACAAAGCAGGCGTCACTGTGAGGCAGATCAAGTGCGAAGAAATACGCCTTCTGCTCAACCCCGCCGATCACAACCATGGCTTCGCCGAAATCCGCTTGGGCATGGCCGGGGGCATGTGCCAGCGGGACAAACATCTCTCGGCTGCGCCGCCCTTGTTCCCGGACATAGTTCTTGACCGTCGTATAGCTGCCTTGAAACTGGTGCTCGTCACACAGCCGTTCAAAAATGCGCTTGGCGGTGTGGCGCTGTTTACGGGGACGGTTCAGATCGTCTTGCATCCATTGGTCAATGAAGCCGGTGAACCCGTCTAGCTTGGGCCGCTTGATCTGCGCTGTCCGCTGATACCCGGGCGGGACCGAAAACATCATCATCTTCTTCACGCTCGCACGCGAAATCCCGAAATGGCCAGCGGCCTCCCGTTCGCTCATACCGCCCCGACGCGCGAGGCGGACCTTCAAATATAAATCCACGACTAAAATCTCCCGCCCTCCCTGCAAACAGAAAGGGCCAAAGTGGCAACATTTTACGCTGCCCGCAGCGAGAGTATCACGCCACTTCCGTGGCTCACTTTTGCACTGCCGTTCTCATAGATCAGCACTTCCGCCCCGGTGCCCCGGGCGCGGATGGTGTACCAACTCTTCATGGTGTTACTCCCGATTGGTGGCGGGCCCGGTCGCTGCCGCGTCATCGCCATTGCTTTGGTCTGCCCCATCGTCTGATCCATTATCGGGATCAGGACGCCGCGCCGGTGTGGCCCGCGCGCCTTGCGTCTCTCCGGGGCTGGTACGGTACACGAGCCCCAGCTGCTTGGTGCGCGCAGCATCGGCTGCGTTTTCGCGGTCGACCTCTTCGACATCATAGCCTGTGGCCTCGACCACCTTTCGCCGCGAGGTAATGCCTGCTTCCATCGCCAGCACCTGCGCCTGAATGTCTTTGAGCGGATCGACCCAGTCCCAGCGCGGCGGGATCCATTGCACCATGCGCGCAGCCGCAGGATCAGACAGATCCAGCCGACCCGCCAGTTGTGCGATTTCCAGCCAGCGACGCCAGACGGGTCGGCAGAGCTGATGCGCAATCACCCCATGCTGCAACTGCTGCACGCGGCGGCGGAACTCGACCAGTTCAGCGCGCAGGCTCGAATAGTTGGCTTGGCGCACATCGCCGGTGACCAGATGATACGGCAGCCCTAGCGAGGCCGAGACCGCCAACAGCGTGCGATACTGGAATGCCTCATAGCCGCCACCCACGTCGGCGGGGCTGGAGAACTTCACATCCTCGCCCGGCAGCAGCACCTGCATGGTCCCAGGCTCAAGGCTGGCCATCGCGGCCCCATCAAGATCGGCGACACCCTCGCCCATCATCGGATCTTCTGGGGCTGTCTTGGTAATGAAGCCGGCAAACATGGCAGCCGTCTTTTTGCGATCGAGTTCCGCGTCATCATATTGATCGAGCAGAAACAGCCGCACCATCGCGGGTGCGACATGCGGCAGGCCCCGGATCTGCCCCGCGTCGATGGGGCGGTAAATGTGCAGCACATCCTCGGCAGCAACGCGCACGGTTTCTGGCACCGCGACGCGCTGATCCGTGCTGTCGCCCGGATGGCTGCGGCGGAAGTGATAGGCCACCCGCCGGCCGATCAGGTCAAACTCAATGCCGCAGCGGACCGGGTTGCCATTTGCAGCCGGGCCCGTTTTGTCAAACGGCAGCATTTCTGATTGCAGCAATTGCATCTGCAGTGGCACCAGCAAGCCGTCCTCAGTCCGCCGTGGCCGCAAACGCACAAAACACTCGCCCGCGACAAACATTTCGCGCGCGACCATGGCCTGCAACCCGTAGAAATCCGTCAGCCCGTCCGCATCTGCCTCATCGGTCCAGGCAAGCCAAAGCTGCTGAACCTGATCGCGTAATGTGGCATCCGCGATCAGCGAGGACGGCTTGATCCCATCCCCCACCATGTTTGACGCGAAGGCCTCGCAAGCATTGGCAGCATAGCCATTGGTGACCACCAGTTCGCGGGCGCGGGCCAGCAGACGCGGCCCACCCGAGGCGACCAGAGAGTTGATGTTTTCCAGCGGCGGGTTCCAGCCCCGCAGGCGGCGTTTCGACATCGCGCCCTCAAGGCGCGCGCGCACGGCCGCAGGGCCGCTCTCGCGCGCAGGTCGGCGAAACCGGTCAAACAGCCCCATCAATCATAGCCCCTTGGATGTGGTGATGCGCACCTGTCGCACGATGCGCCGCCCCTCGGTCGCGGCGATCTCGCGGTCCAGCGCCTCGATGGCCCGGTCAATCTCTGCCACAGAGCGGTAATCTACCGACTTGCCGTCATAGCTGACCCGCGCCACGCCGGAGGATCGCTGCGCAGACAAGGCCTCGCGGCGGGCGCGAAGGTCAGTGATTGTCGACATTTGGCATTGACCTCAACAGTGGACATGTTTCATTCGGGTAAATAAGTGCCGAGCAGGAGCGACTCGATGACGCCATCCGAGATCATGCGTGAACTTGCGCGCAACGACATATTCCCCAAGGCAGCAATGACTGCCGCCCGCGAAGACCACGAAAACCTGGTTCCAATCTTTGTTGATCTGGTAACTCGCCTTACGGGCCAGGATACCCTCGAGATGCGGGATGACGATGTGACGGCGCTCATACCGGTGTTTCACCTGCTCGCTGAATTTCGTGAGCCACGTGCCTATCGCCCCTTGCTCCAATTGTTGCGTCAGCCACAAGAGACCCTCAATTATCTCCTTGGCGACACGGTCACGGAGACGAGCTTTCTCGTTGTAGCCGGGACATTCGATGGCGATCTCCAGCCCCTGTTCGAGGCTATTGAGGATCCCGAGGCCTACGAATTCGCTCGCTGTGCACTGATGAACGCTCTTGTGAAGATCGCGCAACTTTATCCTGACAACCGCGTGACGATCGAAGACTACGTCCGGACATTTCGTAGCCACCGGCCCGATTTACTCGCCGAGGAGGTACTGATCGGATGGATGGACGCCGTCGCCAATCTCGGGCTCGAAGACATGACAGACGACGTGCGCACGGCTTTCGAAAAAGGTTTAATCCCAGAGGATTATTGTAATTTTGACCACTTCCTCCAAGACCTTGCGGCCACGCAATATGCTGACGGCGTGCCATCAAATCGCCGGTACCAGAAGCCCCTGATCACCGACGCCATCGACGAATTGTCGGGATGGCACGGCTATTCTGATGAGTTCTTCGCCCAACTGAAAAGGTACAAGGCCAGACACGTCCTTTACACGCCCCGCACAACGGAGACATTCATGCACCAGACGCCCACAGTAGGTCGCAACGACCCTTGCCCCTGCGGCAGCGGCAATAAGTTCAAGAAATGCTGCCTTCATTAAGGCTTGCCGGCAGCACCCCGTCCGCTCAGGATCAGGCTGAGACGGGTAGTAAACGGTAGTGCGCCTCTGTTGGCACGCAGTCAGCGCCATTGATAGGCAACATGTCCTGGGGACAGGCTGACATGGCTACGATGCAATCCATTTGTGCGCGTAGAATGACGTAATCCCCGGGTTTCGACAGAGGCTCTCCCCAACCGGTCGAACCATCCTCCGCAATCGGAATGTTCATCCACAGGTTCAGCGGGCTCGGGCATTCGGGTGCCTTAAGCCCGATCCGTCTCATGGCAGCATTCAGATTGTCCGTGCAGTTGTCGTGGTAATCGGTGCAGCCCAAAAGGCCGTAGCGATAATCGTCACAGGCCGCGATCAGCGTGTCATGCCGCCCGGGCGAGGTGTCCTCCTCTACTAATAGGATTGCGCGGCGCCGGTTCGTGATCAGCGCGTCACCTTTACCGGGCCACAGCTTTCCGAGCGTCGCTCGCATGTGTTCGTTCGACATGAATTCCGTCAAGTCTTCGGCATTGAACGCCCATGTATCGACCACTTGGGACCCATGCGTGTTGATGATCTGGATCGCCTCTTCAGCGCGGAGACGCACCGCACGTCCACTCCGTGCTGGAAGAGTGAAGAGTTCATGTTCAGCCGCCATTGCACCGCCCCCATTTTGAATGCCAGTCCAGCAGACCAGACAGAGACTCTGAAAACAAGCATGCACATCCCAAAGATTACAAGGCTCACCCCATATAACTCGACCGCATCATGCGCCGCTGCGCTGACGGGCGCGGCGATGATTTCACCGGCGCATCACCCGCAGGCCCATCCGTTTGCACCATCAGCTGCCGCTCCAACTCCTCGGCCGGTTCGGCAATGGTGGCGAACTCGTCCGACTCCAGCATGCGCTTCCAGCGGAAAAGCGCGCGTCTGCGCCTCGAGGATCGGAACCTGAATTGACAGGATGTCCGCGTGGCGCTTCGCCGCCCAAAAGAAAAGGGCCCGCATCAGCGGACCCTCGTTCTCTTGCGGTCAGGCTGGGCCTACATCATGCCACCCATTCCTCCCATGTCTCCCATGCCTCCGCCGGCGCTCTCCTTCGACGGCTTGTCGGCAATCATGGCTTCGGTAGTAACCAGCAAACCCGCGACCGAGGCCGCATCCTGAAGAGCCGTGATCACGACCTTGGCCGGGTCGACCACGCCGAACTTGAACATGTCGCCATATTCCTCGGTCTGCGCGTTGAAGCCGAAGGTCATGTCATCGCTTTCGCGGATCTTGCCCGCGACAACCGAACCGTCGACGCCCGCGTTGTCGGCGATCTGGCGCAACGGTGCCTCGAGCGCCTTGCGGACGATCGCGATTCCGGCGTTCTGATCAGGGTTCTCCCCCGTCAGGCCGTCGAGCGCCTTGGCACCCTGCACCAGAGCCACGCCGCCGCCGACAACGATGCCGTCCTGGACTGCAGCCCGGGTCGCGTTGAGCGCGTCGTCGACGCGATCCTTGCGCTCCTTCACTTCCGTTTCGGTCATGCCGCCGACGCGGATGACAGCCACACCGCCAGCCAGCTTTGCCACGCGTTCCTGCAGCTTTTCCTTGTCGTAATCCGAGGTGGTCTCTTCGATCTGTCCACGGAGCTGCGTGACCCGCGCTTCGATCTCGGCTTTGGCACCAGCGCCATCAATGATGGTTGTCTCGTCCTTGGTGACCGTAACCCGCTTGGCGGAGCCCAGCATGTCGAGGGTCACGTTCTCGAGCTTCATTCCGAGGTCTTCCGAGATCACCTGGCCACCAGTGACGATCGCGATGTCCTGCAACATGGCCTTGCGACGGTCACCGAAACCGGGAGCCTTCACTGCAGTGACCTTGAGGCCACCGCGCAGCTTGTTGACGACGAGTGTCGCGAGGGCCTCGCCTTCGACGTCTTCGGAGATGATGAGGAGCGGCTTGCTGGACTGAATGACCTGCTCGAGCAGCGGCACCATCGGCTGCAGCGACGAGAGCTTCTTCTCGTACAGGAGGATGATCGCATCCTCAAGCTCGACCGTCATCTTGTCAGCATTCGTTACGAAGTAGGGCGAGAGATAGCCGCGGTCGAACTGCATGCCCTCGACGACTTCGGTCTCGGTCTCGAGGCCCTTGTTCTCTTCGACGGTGATGACGCCGTCGTTGCCGACCTTCTGCATCGCGTCGGCGATCTGGCGGCCGATCTCGGTTTCACCGTTCGCGGCGATCGTCCCGACCTGTGCGATTTCGGCACTGTCGTTCACCGGGCGGGCCGCCGTACGGATCGCTTCGACGACCTTCGAGGTCGCAAGGTCGATGCCGCGCTTGAGGTCCATCGGGTTCATGCCGGCCGCGACCGACTTCATGCCTTCGCGGATGATGGCCTGGGCGAGAACAGTGGCGGTCGTGGTGCCGTCGCCGGCTTCGTCGTTGGTGCGGGAAGCGACTTCCTTCACCATCTGCGCGCCCATGTTCTCGAACTTGTCCTCGAGTTCGATTTCCCTGGCGACGGTGACGCCGTCCTTGGTGATCCGCGGAGAGCCGTAGCTCTTGTCGATGACCACGTTGCGGCCCTTGGGGCCAAGGGTGACCTTCACCGCGTCCGCGAGAACGTTGACGCCCCTGAGCATCTTGTTCCGGGCATCGGTACTAAATCTGACATCTTTGGACATTTGTAAGCTCCTGAAGTCTCAATTTGCGTGGATGGTTCGCGGCGAGATCATGCTGCCTTGGCAGCAGCCTTGGGGTCGATGATCCCGAGGATGTCGGATTCCTTCATGATCGTCAGTTCCTCGCCGTCGATCGTGACTTCGGTGCCCGACCATTTGCCGAAGAGGACCCTGTCACCGGGTTTCATGGCCATCTCGATCAGCTCTCCAGAATCCTTGCGGGCGCCGGGGCCACAGGCGATGACTTCGCCCTCAGCGGGTTTTTCCTTGGCATTGTCGGGGATGAGGAGGCCGCCTTTGGTCTTCTCCTCACCTTCGATGCGACGGACAAGAACCCGATCGTGCAGGGGCAGAAAGTTCATGCTCTTAACTCCTTGAATGTAAAATGGGGGAAGCGCGGCTATCACTCGCATGTGCCGAGTGCCAATCTAGCAGGTATGCTGTCTGGAGACGGATAACAAGCCGAGACCGCCTCCATGATCCCACGCTGATATTCTGCGCGGCTGGTGCGCCACTGGCCGGGTTCAGCGCTGGCCTCAGAGCTCAGCCGCCGGTTCTGATCCGCCCAGTCGCTGATCGTCAGATCCGGCGGCGGTTTCAGAACCGCCAGTGCCCTTGCCACCGTCCGCTTCAGGATCGGGGATCCCCGCAAGGTCAAGATCAGCTTCGAGTTGGACGTCTGGCTCTGCGAGATCATCTAGCACCTCGCGGATGGCGGCACGGATCAGGTTCCGGGTATCTCCGACAGTTGGTTGGTTAAAAGCCTGCGGGGCCAGCCGGTCCGGCAGCGACAACAGGCGGGTTCTCAAAAGTGCCAGCACGGCGATCCACGCGGCCTCGATCTGGTCAGCTGCGATCAGCGATCGTCGCTTTTCCTCTGCTTCCATCTCGGACAGATCAGCGCGCGCCCGGATAAACCGTGCCCGTTCGGCGGCATAGTCCGGCGCACCGGCCTGCGCTTTCAACGCCTGGTCGCGCAGGTAGCGCACGTAAGGAAATCTACAAGCAACGGGCGGCGACAGTGGAATGCGTCAATGCCCAGGCGCGCAATCGGGGTCTGACACGGTTCTTGGTGCGAGGCCAGAACAAGGTCAAGGCAGTCGCCCTATGGCATGCGTTGGCCCACAACATGGCCTGCAGTTGGAGATTGTTGCCAACATAATAGGCCGTAGGTGGATCAGCCTATGCCCAACAACAACTTATTCCCACCGCACCGCCCACGCAGGTTCACTGCTGGCCATCCACAACTGAGAATTCTTGCTGCTCCACCAAGAGAGGCCAACGCCAAAAGCACCAACATGGTGGGTCAATGAAAATTGATTCATTTTCAAGCTCTCAGCACTTGGATGGCAACCACATACATCGCGTAGCGTCCTCTCCGGCGTGCTCAAAAAGAAGCTTGGGCTCATCATAACATCGGAAAAGATCGACGGGCGCGGTAGAGCTTACAAAATAACCGCCCACTGATAACATACGCTGGCAAGGCCTATTGTGCGATTTGGCGTTGCTCCAATGTCTCGTCATCACCATCTGACTGCATTACGTTTGCGATAAGGTGCTCCACCATTTCGCTGAAGTATCCAGTCAACTCACGGTGCAAGCTCTGGAACTCGGCGGCAATCGTATGCTCAAATTCTGTTTTGCGCACCCGCACCATGACCGTCGTCCGCCGCTGGCGCGGATAGCGGTAGGGCTTAACCCCATTCTTGCGACAAAGGGCCACGAACAGCTTGACCGCCCAAACGTCGGGGAGTGAGTATTGCATCTCAATCTCGGGCTCCGCTTTAGCCGTGCCACCACCGCCAAGATCCAGACGGGCTTGCATCCGTTCCAGCGCAGCCCCCGCCGCAGCTCGCTCTCCCTCTGTCGCCCCGCGGGCAAACAAAGCTTCCAATTTGGCCAGTCGATCACGGATATCCTGCGTAGGTTTTGTCATCATCTTCCCCAACGGTCATGCGGCGCATAAACCACCAAGGTCGTTTTTGGTCAATCACAGGCGCCGCGGGTACACCCCACTTTGGCTGCATAGGCAATCGCTGGCGCTCAAAATGCTGTCACCCACAGCACTTTGGATTGACTTTGAAACACTCAAAGAGGCCGACAGATGACTTTTCTGGTAGGAACCCCGACAGCTGGAAAGCGCCTTAACGCAGCTGAGGCTGACGCGATCCGCGCGATGGCAACCCGTGAACCTGAAGCCGCGACAACCGCGACAACAATGGTCAGCTGCCTCGATCCAAATGAAACACCGCTGGCGACCAGTTACCGCGCAGCCCGCGCGAACGGCCGTGAAGCATATGAGATTACAGCACCGAGCAACACGGTGCTGGAAAGCGGGCAGGAAAGCCCGCTGCCTATCCTAATTGATGGAGACACACGCGACCAAGTTGGCGCGGTGCAGGTCAAGGATGGGCGTGCAATCGTTACCTTCTCTAGATCGGAGAAGGGCCAAAAGGCCGGAAAAGCCTTTATGACGGGCGATCGTGCGCTGAGTGTTGCGTATCTAAATCGAGGTGAAGGCCGGATAGCCGCTGCCTTGAGTTTAAGAGCCGTTACGGACGGAAAACGCCATAAGGAGGCCGATATGTCCGACAATCTTGAAATTCTCGCATTGGGTGAGAAATACAATCGCACTGCAATAGCAGAAAAGGCAATCCGCGAAGGCCGGAGCATGACAGACTTTCGTCATGACCTGCTGGATGCCATTTCTACAAAGCCGCTTGATGCTAGCGATCTAGCTGCACCTGCGTATCATAAGGGCGGTGAACGCACCTTTAATGTGGCAAACATTCTGCGCGCTGAAATGACGGGCGACTATTCAAACGCTGGTTTTGAGCGGGAAAAGTCGCAAGAAGCTGCGCGCAATTATCCGTCTGCCCCGCGCGGGATCGTGGTGCCGACAGAGGCCATTCTTGGCCGCGCGTCGATCACATCGACAGGCAATGCTTCTGGGGCTGTTACCACAGACCTAAACGCTGGCATGTTTATTGACCGTTTACGCCCGCAATCGTCTGTGATGGCTGCTGGCGCGACTGTCATGTCTGGCTTGAGCCGGAACTTTACCGTTCCTAAGCTCGCAGCGGACACCAGCGCACAGTGGCTTGCTGAGGGCGCTGGGGTGACTGAAAGCGCACTAGATATTGGCAGCATCTCGATGTCGATGAAACGTGTGTCCGCTTCACAGAGCTTTACACGCGAGGCACTGTTGCAGGCCCAGCCAAATCTTGATGATCTGGTGCGCCGGAATATCTCGACGGTGCTGAGCCAAGCAATCGATCTGGCAGGCCTAGAGGGGACTGGTGCGAATGGTCAACCGACGGGGATCTTGAACACGTCGGGGGTCAACACACTGACCGCAGCGGGGAACACCGTGACCCGTGCCGAAGCGCTGGCAGCATTGGCAGCAATTGAAGCTGACAATATCGACACAGCCAATGCGGTGTTCATTGTGAACCCTAATGACTATGCGCGTATCGCCCAGACGATTGTAGATGCTGGATCCGGCAAGTTTGTGATCGATGCGCCAGACAACACGATACTGGGCCGTCGCGTTTTGCAAACGACAAAGGCGACTGAGGGTAACGTATACTTGGGCGTGTTTGAACATTTGCTGGTGGCAATGTTCGGGGGCGTTGATCTGGTGGTGGATCCATACACCAACGCAGCGTCTGCCAAGATCGGGATCACATCGCACATGATGGCTGACGTCAACGTGCGACACCCGCAGGCGTTTAACTTGGTGTCACTAACCACGGTGTAAGCGAACACGGCTGTTTAGGTGCCGGTAGCGCACCTTCGGGGCAGCCGTATACCCCGCCCTACTAGCGAGGCCCTTGCGGGCCGTAGGGCGGGGATCAATTAAAGGGCAAATCGATGTTAAATTTGGACAAAGATGCACTGCTGTTGCGCAGACGAAAGATTGAAGGTCAGGCAAAGAATTTGGCCCTGCTTTGCGTCGATGCCACGCCGCATATCAAGGCCGCTTTTGAGCCGTTTACGGAATACTGGGGCGAGGTGGATGTAGAGTGTAGGATTGGCGAAAAGCCGAAGGCCATGCTTGTCACATCATTCAAACACAAAACATGCTGGGGCAATCGTGTTGCCTTTCACGCGACCATAACACTTGAAGCGGAACGGCGCGCATACATCGACTACTACACAATGACATCGGATCTACATGGGACGCACGCGCGACATGCGATTACGGGCGATCTGACGGGGCGCAATATCGCAGACGCTTACCTATCCGCCCTGAAACCACGCATAGAGGCCGCGTTTGAGGCAGTCGTTCTAGGTGAGGAACATTTATTGCGACACATCCTGATCGATTAGACGTGATCTGGACATTCTTGCGTCGCCAGAGCGCGTGACAGATAAAGTGTATCCGCATTTGTATCTGCTAGCCAAGATTTGGCCATATTTTTACATTAAAACAAATACTTACTTAGATTATT
>NZ_JAGYJK010000011.1 GCF_018402175.1 Yoonia sp.
GCGGTGAGTTTGGTGTCGCAGGTGGCACATTAAAAACCTAGCTCAAGTTGACCCCACAGGGTTAGGCTCGTGGCTCGCTAGAATTGGGGGTGATGAGCTCAGACCAACCCCAATTTAAGCGAGTTTCTTTTGCACGGTATATCCACATCTCCCAAGTTGACAAGCTGAGCGGTGAGGATGGGGACGCCCTACTAAAGGCTCTACAGCTTGCCCCTGAGGCAAAGGATGTATTCAACGTCATTAAGTATCAGGATGACGCGAGGCAGTTAACGCTTTTGCACTATGAAGATTTCGACCAGTCCGCCTTCCCCGCACTGCGGCAGTATTGGACGATTTCACTCGAAGTCTCATCGGCACGCTTCAGAAGCTATGAGGGGTCTCTGAACCCGCCAATCCTTCATCGTAAAGAACTCCTTCTTAGCACTGATCATCCGAAGCAGAAGCTCTATGGGTCATTGACACGTTCAGCAGAGGAAATCGGGTTGTTTAAAGATCCTCAGCGGATTGGCTTTAAGCGTGCCTGGGATCATTTGCTACGCGCATCGGGTTACCAGGTAAGCGGCCAAGCGCTTATTCCACTTGGTAACGAACTGCACCCAGAAGAATCTGGGGGGGCAGATGGTTTCTTTGAGGGAATTGCACGCCACAAAACAGCGATGGTTCGCTATGGATTCTCGGTTCCCATGCAATGCCTCGCAAAGTTTGGATTTCTTGACGGAGCCCGATCGGTTTTTGATTATGGCTGCGGAAGGGGTGACGACATACGCGGCCTTGAGGCGAATGACATCTCGGTTCGCGGCTGGGACCCGCACTATTTGCCGGACGGTGTATTAGAGAGTGCAGACATCGTCAATCTTGGCTTTGTCATTAACGTTATTGAGGACCGCGATGAGCGGGAGGAAGCGCTTAAGCGGGCTTACTCGTTAGCAAAGCAACTGCTCGTTGTCTCTGCCATGCTTGCGGGTGAAGATGCGGTTGCAGGTAAGCCCTTTGGCGATGGAATTATCACAAGCCGAGGGACATTTCAGAAGTACTTCACCCAAGGGTCTCTTAAGGAATACATCGAGGAGACACTCAATGAAGAAGCACTTCCAGTTGCACCCGGTGTTTTTTTTGTTTTCTCCGATAAAAATGCCGAGCAGGCGTTCGCTTATGGACGACAACAGTCGAGAAGGAATCTTTTACGAAATGTCGAGCGAGTTCGGCAACACAAATTAAGCGCTTCTGAGCGTCGTGACCAGTTTTACCAGCAGCATAAAGAACTCATTGATAGATTGTGGGACCGAATCTTGTTGCTTGGCCGAGAGCCAGAGGCCGATGAGCTAGAAGACAGCTTGGCAGTGCTTGAAACGTTTGGAAGTTTGAGAAAAGCGTTTCGCTTCGTGTGGGGTGTTTACGAAGACGAGGGGGCAGCTTACGAGGAGGCGCGCGAGCTTCGATCTGACGATATACGCGTTTATATATCTAAGCTCTTGTTCGAGAAGCGAAGGCAGTACAAGGATCTCGAACGAGGGCTTCAACGTGACGTGAAGGCTTTCTTTGGTGATTACAAAGAGGCAACCCTTCAAGCCAGAGACCTGCTTCTCTCGCTGAAGGAGACTGAGGCCATTTACGCTGCCTGCAGAAGGGCGTCTGACCAGGGTCTTGGGTGGTTAGATCACGAGGATGCGCTTCAGGTCCAGTCGTCTCATGTAGAGCAACTGCCTGCAATACTGCGTGCTTATATAAACTGCGGTTTGGTTTTATACGGCGACATTACCAACGTGGATCTCTTAAAGATTCATGTTCGAACCAATAAGCTTTCGCTCATGGTCTACGACGGATTTGATACAGATCTTCTTCCTAGGCTTAGGCGACGCATCAAGATCGATCTCCGCTCCCTTGATTTTGATGAGTTCTTTTATGGAGAGGCCTATCCTCAAACTTACCTCTACCGAAAATCAAGGCTCATGAATGAAGAGGACGTTGGCTATGAAGATCAGATTGCATTTGAGGAACAACTAGATCGGCTTGGCCTTCTTCCCGCTGAGGGTAGCTATGGGCCTTCAATTGAACAGTTTGACGCGCTGCTCGCTTCGCTACGCTATAAGGTAGAAGGCCCTGTAGTCGTTCGCGCCTCTCATATTCCATCACTCGACGAGCCGTTGTGGCCGCTATTTGAAATTTCGGGATTTCATTGAATGTGGGGAGACTCAGGCAGAGCTTGGATTGGCGAATCTTCCAAAGCAGGCAGAGTCTTACAACGCACTCTTAGATCTCGCTATTCATATTCTTGACCCTGTGATTGACTACTTTGGCATGGTGAGACTGACTTATGGGTTCTGCTCCCATGAGCTTTCCAAGAAGATCCCGGGACGCAACGATCCGAAGCTTGATCAACACAGTGCCTATGAACGCAACTCAAAGGGAAGCTTAATCTGCACTAGGGGTGGCGGAGCAGTCGATTTCATGATCGACGATGAGGATATGAGGGAAGTTGCGCAGTGGATAGTCAAGAATTGCCCGTTTGATCGGCTGTACTTCTATGGGGCTGATCGCCCTATTCATGTTAGTTACTCAGCGAGCGAGGCTGGACAAATTGTTGATTTAAATGGAAAAAGTTTCTCAGGGGGCCGTATTCCTAAGACGATCTCAGTAGAGAAGTTTCTTGCCTGACTTCTGACAAGCTCAGCTGGTGATCTCGTCCAGCCGGACGATTGTGAAATGGAACGTTTCTCCAGTAGACTACTCTCATGATCGAAAAAGCACCGAAATCGCGCTCGAAAACAGAGCAACGAGTCAAGGGTCACTTCTCGGGGCACGAGACTTTTCCGCTAAGGCAGCTTTGGCTTACTAAGGCATTTCGTTATGCTGCAGAGCACAATTTTGATTCGGGCTGCTTTGCGCTCGAATCAGCTATAGCTGACTTGGGCGTAGGGAAAAACATGGTTAGCTCAATGCGTCATTGGGCACTTGCGACCGATGTGCTTACGGAAGATTCTAACGGGCTGAGGCCTGGAAGGATCGGCGAGTTGGTAATAGGAACGAAAGACAGCCCTGGTACGGACCCTTGGTTTGAGAGTAACGGGTCCGTATGGCTTATCCATTGGCTTTTAAGCGGTCGTGGGCGGCGATCAACAACTTGGCGGTGGCTCTTTAGCCGAGTGAATGACGCGAGTTTAGAGCGGGAAAAACTCGTAGCTCAACTCGGCCAATGGTGTGAAGACCAGGGTATGACGGCAAGCGCAAATACACTGCGCCGAGATCTTGAGGCCTGCCTGCGATGCTATTTACCAAGGGCGTCGGCAGTGAGTGGGGAGGAGGCAGCAGAGCCACTTTTATCAGAGTTGAGCCTGTTAAGCACAAATGGAACTCAAACCGGAGTTCGCTTCAACAAAGGCCCTAAACAGTCGCTTGACGACGGTGTTTTTTACTTTGCAGTTATGGATTTTTGGGATCTAAAGCATGTAGGTCAGCCCTCTACGCCTGCGACCATTCCGCTTATGAATCTCGCACTTGATTTTTACTCCCCGGGTCGAGTTTTCAAGCTTAGTGAAGAAGAGCTTGAAACGAGGCTACTAAGTGCTGAAGTAAAGACTGGCGGTGGCCTGGTGTACGACGAAGGTTTGAAAAGTCTCTCGATTAACCACTCCAGGCTGACACCTCAAGGGGCACAGACTGACCGAGAGGCAAATAAGCATGAACTTCTTAAATTGGTTTACTCAACCCATGGACTAGCTGCATGACAACGTTCCTCATTGACCATGTTTCAGTCCTCCCACACTACCAGCGCTCTATTCGTTTTGACAGCGACATTGGAAAGGCGGATGTTTTAAACAGCTTTGTAATGACAAGCTCTGGTGTCACCACGTTATCAGAGCTCTCTCAGTTTATAGAAGGTGGTAACCAAGCAGCTTTTACTTGACGGGACCCTATGGAACCGGTAAGTCAGCGTTAGCTGTCTTCCTGGCGGCACTGGCTGACCGAGATTCTAAGATTCGTAAAGTTGCACGTGAGATGTTGCCGAGTGACTCACAGGGTGAACTCGTAAATTCAGTCTTTGGGGATCAGGGGAGAAAGTGGAAAGTTATTCCCGTAACAGGTGATCGCCGTGGCTTATTCGAACTTATAAATGACGGTTTAAAAAAGGCAGGTTTTGCAAAGTCTGGTCGCCCTCCCAACGCTGCAGATAGGGTTGTTAAAAGAGTAGAAGAAGCAAGCGATTATTTCAAGCGTGCACGCCCCCTGATTATTGTTGATGAGTTGGGCAAGTGCCTTGAGTCATCCTTATTAGGTGGGGGTGACATTAATCATTTTCAGGAGATTGCTGAGCTCTTTGCAAGAAGCAGTGTAAGGCCAGTGTTTATTGGAATTCTCCATCAAAGCTTCGAGTACTACTCATCCCGTATGTCAAGCGAGGTGCGGGATGAGTGGAAAAAGGTTCAAGGTCGTTTTGTTGATCTCAGCCTAAAGACAACAACGGATGAGGTCGTTGGTCTTGCCGCTCGTGCGGTGACTGCAGATTACACCTCAGCGCAAGCTAAAAGCAATGCTTTGTCTGTCTATCAGACGTTACGAGTTCAGCGCCCTAACCTGGAACCTCAAATTGCCGAACACTTAAGGTCGTGTTGGCCTTTGCATCCCCTAAGCGTTTTACTCATATCTGCGCTATCTCGTAAATCTTTCACCCAGGCTCAGCGGAGTCTTTTTGGGTTCTTGTCTTCAAATGACCCAGCGGGTTTTCGTGATTTTTTAAAGCACACGGCTTTTGATGAAGCTATTTCTTACGATCCTAGTCACGTCTTTGACTATGTCGCTGCGAATTTTGATCAGGCTCTTAATTCGTCAACTAGCGAGGCAAGGCGGTGGGCCATAATAAAAGAGGGTCTTAGTCGGGTGGAGTCTAAGTTCGGCGATGCTCACCGAGATGTTTTCAAGACTATTGCGGTCATCGAATTACTCAGAGAGCCTCAAGCCCTGTTGGCGAGCAAGGAGGTACTAAACATTCTCTTTGGCGAGCGTCTAGATATAGAGCGAATGACTAAAGACCTTGCCGCATTATCAGTAATTGTTTTTAGGAGGTACCAGAGTTGCTGGGCTCTCTATGCTGGTAGTGATTTTGACCTCGAAGGAAGCCTGAAAGAAACTCAGCAAGGCCTCAGTTTGACGCAACGAGACCTTGATGGCGCTATTGAGATGTCTCCAATCGTTGCTAAGTTACATTACAGTGAGACGGGTTCCTTGCGCTGGCTATCACGATCCGTCGCCGAGGTATCGTCTGTTCTTGATGAAAGCTTTTCGATTGAGTTAGACGGTGCAATCGCATCTTTCGTTCTGCTTATCTCAGACTCCGATGAAAAATTGAGGGCGTTGGTTGATGAGTCTAGTCAGCTGGAAATGACTTCCAAATATGAGAGGGTCATTTTTGGAGCTCCTAAATCTGAGCAAGCCCGGCGCATAGCGGATTGGTCTGTATCAGAGTCTGATAGAGGTTAATGCACTAGAGAAGATTCTCAAGTCAAGCTCCCAGCTCGACAGTGATGATGTTGCACGTAGACTTGTGCGAGAGCAGCTTGAGACTGCGAGGCTGTACATGCACTCTTTAGTCGAGTCACTTACTGAGGTAGTGACGTGGGTTTCTTGTTTTAGTGGAGATCTCACTCTTCGAAAGGGGGAGACTTTATCTGGTTTAGCTTCACGTGTTGCATTCGATTTGTTTCCTCAAACGCCTCACTTTCTTAATGAGTTGCTCAATCGTGAAGGCGTTTCGACGTCAGCGGCCAAGGCTCGGAAAGAGCTAATGAACTCAATGTTGCTTAGCGAAAACAGCTACAGGCTAGGGCTTAGCGGCTGGCCTGCGGAGGCTGGGCTGTATGAGTCAATACTTCGTCGTACTAGGCACCATGTTGAGAAGAGCACTGAGGTATGGATATTCGAATGTTCGAGTGTTAGGCCCGATGAGTTTGGCGAACTCTGGAAGAGAACGGACGCCTTTTTACAATGCCTAAAGCCTAAAACCGCGATCGAGGTATATAAATATTGGCAGCAGCCGCCCTTCGGCATTAAATTGGGCTTAGCCCCGTTACTGCTTTGGCTTTACCTCATTGCTCGTAGAGAGCAAGTCGTCTTTTATCTTGATGGGGTTTTTCAACCCCAAATAGCCCCCATTAATGCTGATGAATTGTTGAGAAAGCCGGGGATTTTGCCGTTCGTTTGTTAAAGATTGCTGAAGAAGAGCAGGGCTTATTAACTCTCCTCGCAGATGAGTTTGCTAAAGAAAATGGTGAGCTTGTAGCCCCTGACATACTCAACGTCGCTCGGGCTGTAGTAAGGGAATTCTTAGTGCTCCCTACCTGGGTTAAGCGTACAAGTAGGGCTTCTGTTCCCGCAAGAAAGATTCGCACGGAGGTACTTAAGGCATCCGACCCTAATCAATTACTCTTCGTGGTCTTACCGAATGTTGTAGGCAGCAGTGACCCCAACGTGATTGTAGGGTCGCTTTTGTCTGCATTGAATGAGCTGCGTGCGTTACTTCCAAACATGGCGGGAGAGTTGTGGAATGAGTTGATGAAGACGCTTGAGTTACCTCACTCGAGTGCGACAGACTTTGAGAAGCTAAAGTCGCGAGCAAGCGACATCTCTGACGTGTTGTCTCATGCAGGTCTAAAGACGTTAGTGCCAAGACTGCTAGGCCTTTCTTTAGCGCAAGACGACATTGTTGAGCAAAAATTTTCACTTATTTGTATGGCTGCAGGTAAGACCGATCGTGATTTTTTCGATCATGATATCGACGTGGCTCGTCAAGTTTTCAGGAATGGGCGTTAGAGTTCCGAAAGACAGAGCTTCTCAAGCGTTTAACCGATGGTTCAAGGCATAGAGTTGCATTGACGTTTGGTGTTGGGGTGCCTGACGCTCAAAGCTCTGTTCTTACGATTGATGTTGATCGATCAAAGCTCGGTCGGGCTCTACAGGGTCACCCAGAAATCCTTGAGTTATTCGAGGGTATGAGTAAAGAGGACCAGGCATTGGCTCTGGTAAGGCTTTCCCAAGCACTTTTTAAGGAGACTGTTAATGACTGATGACATGCATGTTTTGGGTCTGTCCGGCGGCAAAGATAGCGCAGCTCTTGCGCTTTACATGAAAGATCATTATCCCGACCTCGACATACAGTACTTTTTCACCGATACAGGCCATGAGCTTGAGGAGGTTTACAGCTTTCTAAGTCGCCTATCTGGGCTTCTAAACAAAGAGGTTCTGTTTTTAGAGGAAGATAAATACAAGAAGCATGGCAATGCATCGAAGACCCCTTTTGAGTGGTGGCTAGGAATCAATCATTTTTTTCTTCCCTCTCCGCAACAGCGCTGGTGTACTGTGAAGTTAAAGCTTGACCCTTTTCGACGTTGGATAGAGCCATACCTGAAGTCGGGCAAGACAGTGTATCAATACGTAGCCATTCGATCCGATGAGGATCATCGTGAGGGTCTTCAAATCGGAGACCCTAGGCTTGTCACTCGCTTGCCTTTTCGAGAGGATGCCGTTGACAAGAGCGGGGTGCTAGAAATACTTAACAACGCTGGCATTGGGTTACCCAAATATTACGAGTGGCGCTCGAGAAGCGGCTGCAGTTTCTGCTTTTTCAACAGAAGATTGAATGGGTTGGTCTTTTAGAGCGTTACCCAGAGAAGTTTGAAGAGGCAGCAAGCTATGAGAAGCTCGCTGCTGAGCACGACTCTCCTTTTACGTGGACTCAGGGCGAGTCCTTGCAAGAGCTCGCTAAACCTGAACGTATTGCACAGATCAAGGCCGACTCATCAGGCCCGGAAGAATCGAGCGCTAGCTTGCAAAGCGATTAATCCCCTTCATGAGGGGTTTGATGATATTGATGAGATCTACGATGAAGAGGAAGGAAGCGGCGCATGTTTGGTGTGCCACAAGTAGTTGGGCTCATCGTAGAAGTCGACTGGCCTCGTGCTCAGAAATTTTAAGCATAATCTGATCGAATACCTCTTGCTTAGTAGCTAACATCCGCTCCAAGCGTTCTTCTATGGTGCCGAGCATGACGAAGGAATAAACGTAACAGGTTTTTTCTGTCCGATTCTGATAATTCGATCCCTGGCCTGTCTATTCGATGACGGATTCCACCATTTATTAAGGAATATGACATGATTTGCCTGATTAGAGTTAGTCCTTCCGAAGCAATCTTGCTAGATGCTAGCAATACATTTGCTTTGGTCGAAGACTTGAACGTCTTGAGTATCCTTGTCCGCTCGTCCAAATTGAGCGAACCTTCAATAGTGACGAAATTAATTTTTGCTTCTAATAGAGCTCTCCCTAGAGATCTTAAAGGATCCAGCGTGAACGAGAACACCACAATTTTGTCGTTCCTTTGATGTGCAGCTCGAATAATCTTTACACTTTCCAGCACCTTCGGAGAATAGGCTTCGTTGGGCGTGAGGTCACATATCGCTCGAGTAAGGTTGAAGCGTGTCAAGGCTGTTGTTATTGCTGTTGGGTCAAGCATGACTCTTCGATAATGCTCTTTTTGGCTGAGCTTGGCACTAACTCAATAAGTCTCTCAAAGACAGAGGGTAGTTCTTTGAGGACCTCTTCCTTAGTTCTTCGGAGTAGAAAAGGTCTTGCCCTTGATTTAAGGGATGTTTGATGTATGGTCTCTGTATTCGGTGAAAATTTTGACGGCTCCAGAAGACTCAGCAGAGTCAACAGATCAGATTTCGATCGCTCAATTGGTGTGCCGGTTAAGAACCAAATTCGTTCGGATGTGCACTCCTTAAATCTCTTATATAGAAGTGAATCCGCTTTCCTTAATCGATGAGCTTCATCGCATATTACGAGATCAAATTTTCCTGTCTCTACGTGTCTTGCTCTAAAGTTCTCGTAGGTTGTAAGAAATACGTTAGCCTTGCGATACCTAACGTCTGATGAGGCTCTTTCCTTAACCGTAAGCCGACTAATCACAAGGCTGGGTGCCCAAGTTTGGAGCTCGGCCATCCAGTTATCTGTAAGGCCCCTTGACAGATAACTAAAGTTTGTTCAACGCGGGCGCCTTCGGTGAGCTTTCGAAGGGCAATAATTGCTTGTATCGTCTTACCCAACCCCATCTCATCAGCGAGAATTCCACGTTTTTTCCTAAGTAGCCAGGCTACGCCATCCCGTTGAAACTGATATGGTTTGCCACGATCCGCAACTTTACTAAGCAGTGGCCTTATAACTGAGATTGATCGCTGATCGGTGGTTGATGACCTACTTTGAAAGAACTCTGACCACATCCTGATCAAGTAGGAGCTTAGTTCTGACAGAATGTTGTCCATCCGTAGGAGAATAGAGCGAATCTTTCTTAGCTTAGTGTTGGTTAGGGATGGCGTTGATGACCTTCTTAGAAGTATTTCCCATCTGTCCTCGTAGTCCTTTATCTCAACATTCACAAAGCAATCGAGATTGACGTTCGACATGCGAATTAGGCTTACGTAGTCAACGTGTTACTTGTCGTTCAATAAGCTTCCATGATCCTCAACAAGTGACTCCTGTAAAGCCGGGACTAGACGAAGTTCAATCAGCTCTGAGCCTTTAACTCATCCGCGTTAAGTTCATCAATACCAAGCTGCCAGTTAAATATCTGGCTCTACAATTCTCTCCGCAGTCGATCGGTCGTCACTTCTGATCTTCCAAATTGTCTGCTCTTTATTATCAGGAATAAGAAGTAAATGACGTGACGGGGTGATTTCACGTCCCAACTCAGTGATGCGAGCGGTAGTAAAACTTCCTGGAGTGATTCACTTGAAGCACTGTCGTGTGGATCCAGGTTTATGTCAGATTTAGGCGGCGAGCTACAGAGCCCAGGATGTTGTGACCAACCGGGCCAGAACAGGCGGGAGTCTTCTGTTCCTTGGACGATTCACTAGCGTTATGATCTCTCATTGTAGAAGGATGATGTTTCAACTGAGGAAAAATCTCAATCAACATGTCCCAGTAGACTACTAACTCTGTCATATAGCATCTCTAGAATCTCATCTGACGGCCGCATCCGAGCGAACTCCTTCAAGACTGTTTCCTCATCATCCCAACCGAAGTTTTTCCGTTGTTGAGATGTGTTAGCGCTTGGTTCAGCTCGTAAAGACCTTCTAAACTAATGAACCAGGAGTCACTAGCTGAGAGATTTTTCCCCTTTTTGGTCTTTGCAACCGGGAGCTGAATCCCTTTGTCTCCCAGTCCATTTAAAAAAAATGATGCCCGAAATGAGTCTTCGGGTGATAATCGCAAAACGCGTCGTCCTCGTCCATGATTATGCGTTCGTTACCTGATCCATTGCTTTTGCGTAAACGATTTAAGTGGCCAAAAAGACGTCTGTAATTTCTTGCGCATAAAATCTTCTCTTTTGTTTCTGCGCTATTTGGGACGACTATGATTACGCTTACTTCTTCATCCCTGAAAGCCCGGCGGCGCTTTCTAAGGCGAGGTCACTTGTTGGATCCGTTAGAGCCTTAATTGCCTTTAATCTGTGCCGTCCGTCTAATGCGTAGTACTTTCTATCAGGAGAAAAGGTAATGATGCCAAAAGCGTTGTTTAGGTGTGAGAGTCTCCTTCGGAAGATCGCAAAGCGTGGATCATCTGTCATCTCAACGGATACCACTGCGGGCTTCCCTCCAATAGCAGCTATGACAATGCTCTGAGTAAAAACCGATCAGGCTGCTTAATGAGGTAATTGGCTATTTGCTTCGTAGCGCGTGATTCATCGAGAGAGAGCTCTCTGAATGGCCTCATCAAGAGTATGGTCAATCATTGATCTCGGTCGCAAAGCTTACGTTTTCTGAAATCTCTCTCATGCTCATTTTGACCATGTAGTAATTCCAAGAGCCTATTTGGGCTTGAATGGCTGGAAATAAATTCATGTGACGTTCTCCATTAAATTGATCTAGGAGCTCCAATCCGAGCTCGTACTTTGGGTCCTGTAGTGACATCGACCCTATTCGCTGGCGGCCCCAGAATGCGCTAGATTAATAGTTGCTCATATTCGTTAAGTAAGTCTAGAATGCGATCGGCGTCCACCAAAATCCAAGCCTACGAAAACTCTCTTAGCCCTGGTAACTCTCTCCATACCCGCTTACGTGTTGCGTGTGAATCTGGTTCGAAGATTTGGATCTGTCCGGACATAAACTGCGTCTCTTTGAATGAACTCATTGGTTCTTTCTCAAATATTAATTTCAGTGAAGTCGAAATGAGATAAATTCCAGGCTCTTCCGGAACTTGTCTCTAGGTGGAGACCATCTAGGCAGGCACGGGACCACTCTCTCTTCTCAAACTTACCGTACGCCTGCGCCATACCTCCGAATCTAAGGTCCAACCGTAATTCATCTGTATTCTTTATTCTTGTCCAACAATACTAATCTCATAAGGGGCGCGTGGGAATCACTAGTTTCTTTCCGTACCTAATTTGAGTCCAACCAAAGACTGTCTTCGCACCGCTGACCGCTTCAAGGTCTGCTGAAAACGACTTTTGATCCACAGAGTACATGTTCAAGACCGCCATTTTTCCGTCTTTACGTTAATTGCTGCAGTGTAGCCAAGGCTTGTTTTAACTACATATGGATCGCTCTCAATACTAAGTTCTACCCAATTGGTAGCTATTGTTAGCCCCAACGCATCTGTTCCAACCTTATGAAAGTTTCTGCAAGCGTTTCGGCAAGACCAGTATTTGCCATATCTTGCGTGAGTCTCCGAAAAGCAAGCTCCTTCTCTTCGTCTAGACCGCAAATAACATTAGCTGGTATTTTGGGAAAGTGTGCCCCACGTGTTTTTCCTAAGCATAGCAAGGTCTAGCCTACGAGCCCCATCGATTATGCAAGCTCTGTCCAGTTATTCTGATCATGTCGCCGTCAAAGCTCCAGTGTTGTCCCGCAACTTATTAAATCCGGCGTGGAATAGTGAACCCTCCGACAATTGAAACATTGCTTTTGGCCACCTGTCTACTCCAATCAGCGCGTGATCTCTGTTGCAAAGTAGATGAATCCCAAACTTTTAAGACTGGGGCATAAAGGAAGTGTTGAATCTCTGTGCGGGCTTAGGTAACAAAGAGCATGAGTTCCAATAAGATGAACGAAGTGCCTTAATCGAATGCAATTCTCGAAAGTGTGGACTTTGGCGACGATTGATCGTTGCATGTTACTGAAGAGGAGATTTTGGCCATAACGATGATAGGAACGTTATAAAAAGTCCTTTTTTAGGTGCGGATGGTCTAGAAAGGTTTGTTGTCAGCTCATAATCTCATTTGTTCAAAGAACTGTGCCTCAGTTTTTCGCAAAAATTGAGCGAGTGGCTGGCGGGCAACACTACTTGCTCCACAACAGGGCGCAGACCGCCCCTGCTAAAGTGCTTGATTCTGGGCGTTCAACGCTATCCGGTCACCTATTTATTTTTATAGGCTCATTTCTTGATCCACCTAACCCGAAGCATACAGAAGAGCGATGGATGACCGAGGATCTTCTGCTTTCACTTGAGACCCCCTTGCACTGTAAGTGCAATGATAAGTTAGCTTTGCATAAAACGATATTTTTGTTAGCTTCACTCTTTGAACTATAAAAGCGTGGTCTATGATACTTGCCCAAAAGAAAACCAAGAGAGAGAGAACTCAACGAGAGTATGACTTTGAACCGATGCTTAGAGAGGTCCAGACAAAAGCTCCCCACAATGGCAGGATTCGATCGCTCCGGCTGGTTGGCCTCTCCTCTACGCGCGGGCTAGCCAGGCTGATACACCAATAGAGGGAAGTCTTAAGCCTGACCGCTTTGATACTTGGAGAGCGCAGGCTGCGGGTTGTAAAGATGGTAAAAAGCGAGTCTTGAATTTAACTCGCATTAGAAATGGTATCCCGCATGATTACACTTTTCCTGAAGGCGAAGAGGAGACGTTAGGGCCAACTAAGGCTTCTCACCAAAATAAAGTCATCCTGGTGCAATGAATTCATTAGAAAGAAGCTTCAAGAGTCTCCTAAGGGGAGGAAAGGTTTTATGACCTATACGTTATTTGGGGCGTCAAGAAACGCCGACTCTGATTACAGACATTTTTTATTCGGCCGTAGGAGCCGTTGTTGCTGTCTGGCTGCCATGAGAAAAGCCAAGCTTCATTCGTTGCGGGCAGGGTGTCAAATCCTAGCTGCTAGCCACGACTGCCATGAGGATCGCCATGCAATTTTGTCTTTTGAGGGCTTAGTCCAACTAGCACTCCCCTTGCTTAGACAAGAGACAGCTTGGTCAAAAGATCAGGGCTGGCCTGTTAGATTTATTAGTTAAATACTCGCGTCGGATCATGGCGAATTGTCCAGGTGTTCCTCTCTCGCCAGATTTTTTGTACTCAGTGAAGCAAATTTCTGAAATAAAACTTCTGAAGCTTTCAAAGAACTGGGAGGCTGAGCTCGACTATGTTGCAAAGGTAACCATTTCCTTACTTGGATCCACCCTATGTCGACAGGAGCAGTCTAGCCCCGGGCAGATTAGGGCCTTAATTCCAATGCTCGCCTCTATCCTGCCTACCTTTTCTAGCCTTCTGAAGAAGGAATCGGAGCGGACTCCATCTCTTAGAAGCCTTACTAAAGAGAACCTCTCTGAGAAGACCGTAAATGTTGATGTGGATACTGAAGCTCGTATGGCAGAGCTACTCGTCCGATGGTTTCGATTCAGAACGCGAGGCGTGATGAGTGAGCACGACCTAAATGCACTTAATCAAGACGTAGTTAGGATTGCCGATTCACTCCGCGTGAGGTACATCGGTGCTCTAGGAGATCTTGTGAACTTTGATCCCAGAGAGCATATTTTGGCGTCTGAGGTTAGCCAGTTTCACGGTAAGGTTGAGGTCGTAGAGCCCGGCGTGTGTCAAGTTCGTGAAGATGGAACCCAACGAGTACTCATACACGCCATCGTTGCTCCTGCCGCGGGATAACCGTTATGAGCGCCCGGCTTTGTATCGATTTTGGAACCAGCTCTATCAGGGCAGCAGTTCGGGGCCGTGCGTACTCGCCCCCAAGTTCTGCCCCTCGGTAAAGCAATAAAAACGAGGGCAAGAGATGAGGCGTCTTTATTAAGCGAAATTTATATCGATACGACTAAGGGCGTCGTTATTTTCGGTGAAAGAGCGCTTGTTTATAAGCAGCAAAACCTGTCTGATCCTTACCCGATTCAAAGCCCGAAGCTCTGGTTTAAGGATCCCAATAATTTAGATTCGCCACCATTTTCTGGCCTCCCAGTCACAAAAGCACAGTTACTCGCAGGGCTTCTAGGGTATGCAATTAAGGCAGCAAGTCTTGCATTAGTAGACTTAGGACGAGTATTTTCCGCGAATGCGAGCACTATCCTGATTGCACATCCAGTTTGGCCAGAGGACATCAAGAGCAACGCGAATAATGCGCTCATCTGTGTGCTTCATCGCGCTCTGTCGATAGAAAGCGATTTTGTCGACGAGTTGTCTTTCTCTGTTCTAAGTGAGCTCCATCAGGTTGGCTTTGCAAATAACGGGATTGATGTCGTAGAACCTATAGCAGCGGCTTATGAGCTTTCGTCGGCCGAGAGTAATCTACGCAGGCTCACTCTAGTGGTTGACGTTGGTGCAGGTACGACTGACATAGGCTTATTTGTGCATGTTGAAAGTGCAAACTGAATGATCGACTAATTCCTCTTCCTCCTGTCAGAAGCGAGTTTTGTGCAGGGGACTTGATTGATGACACTTTGTTGAAGCTTCTTGCAAAGAAAGCACCTGGCGTAAGTCATAGAGAACTTCTTGAGGTTAGGCGGAGGGTCAGAGCGGTAAAAGAGACACTGTTCCAGCTGGGTCGTATTTTCGAGTTGGGTGTTGAGCTCAAGCTGGAAGAACTCGAGGACGCCCAAGAAGTTAAGAATATGCAGCGACAAATAAGGTCAGCCACTCAAGAGATTTTAGAAATTAATCTTGCAAAAGTGGTCGAGTGGACAGAAGCCTCTTTATTTCAGAGGCAATACATCGAAATTCTTATGGCGGGCGGGGGTGCAAACATCGGCTTCATTCAGCGTAGTCTCGAGCTGGGTTTTTACCAAGTGGGAAGTTCACGGATACTCGCCAAGGTTGTCTCGCCAGCATCCAACGGAAACGTTAAGACCTACGGCGCTACGATTCAACGTATGGCGGTTGCGCTTGGAGGAGCAAATGAAGGCTACGAGAACTTGTTAGTCAGTATGGCGACAGCTAGCTCTACCTATAACTTAGTGTGTCATTCACCGCAGTCTCAGTGAAGCTAAGCAGTCTTTTACAAGCGCCCAAACCACCCTGAATATACCGAGTAACAAGAGAGCGTCTCACCGCGGCTCCAGAAGCTACTGACTCTCCTCAAAAGATTTTTGCGCATAAAACCCTTCGTAATGCTGATACACAAAGACGCGAGGATTCAGATCGTGCTCTTCGAAACTGGGATAAAAAAGATTGCAGATGAGTAGGACGGATAACCGTGAATCTGCAATAGCGTAGGTGATCGATCTTGCCTGCCATCTGCTTGACTACCCGATCAGCCGTTCGTCACCTTACAAGAAATCTGCGATCGATACACTTGCTCAGGCAGCTGAGCTAGGTTTAGGTCGGGCCGCAGAAAAGCTTGCCGTGATTTATAGTGCAGAACCGGTCACGAAGGAGACTTTGGCAAAGGCTTATTACTGGCAACACGTTGCTGCCGAGCTTAGTCGGCAGGCAGCGTCGTCCGTTGGCATCTCTGATCTGGCGGGATTGCTTTCAGCGGAAGAGCGAGCGTTAGCTATTGATATGGCATCGAGATTTCGAGTTGTTGCATCTGACCCCATTCAAAGCTTAGTAAGAAATACCTCTCCTGGCAATGTAGGCAGGGCGGCACCGACACGGCATCGTGGCGGTAGACACTCTGCCAGAAGGGATCTAATAGGGAGCCAGATGGGCACGTAATTTCAAGTAGCGAGCAGCTTCATTGTTCTGAGAGTCTAATTAACACAAGCCGCAACTTAAGAGCGCCTGCATCCTCAGACATAGTCTCTGTTGAAGCATTCCCTGCGCTGGGCAAAACAAGAGACGTTAGAGGCTGGGATGTTCCTAGCACTCCACGCTTTTCCCGGTCCTCACGCCCACGCGTTATTCAAAGACTCTGACGGCTATATAAACAGGTTAGGTCTTGGATTGATTATGCAAAGCGCTACGAACGTTGTGCACACGAGGGACTGGATCAGGCTTTGGAAGTTTAAGGATCAAGAGGTCCCTGAAGAGCGATTGACTTATGGCGAGGTCAGATTGAGCGAGCGTCAGACGCAAGCTGTTATTGGGTGCACTGCTTGTTACGAGTTTATGGCAGCAGGCTTTCGAAGTGGAAGGGTTCCTGCCGCCAATCTTGGGTCCCAGCTCTCTACGATGCTTGAGGGAAAGGGTGAGATTCCAGCCCCTTTGCTAGATACCATTAGGGCTGTAGGTCTCATGATTCGGTCGTAAAGGTTCTCTCGGTTATAGCAATTGAGTTGATTCATGAAGAGCTAGCAACATACTACGGTGAGCCCTTCTATGCAGCCCTGTTAATCGATGGTCGCGATGAGCTTGGCGTCTAGCTGGAGCGAAAGTTTAAAGAGCTTCCTCGGGAGAGCCTAGAGCAGCACGATTCGAGCGGCAATCAGCAAGAAACGTACTTAAGAAACTTCCGGCATTTCATCCAAGCGTTTTCCCGAGCTCATTGACTTCCGGAAGTGTCGAGGCGACTAAGAAAGATACCCTGCGAAAAACCGATGATCTGGCCAAGAATAGTGAGCAGATTATTAAGCTGAAAAGAGACCTGGTTTCTATAGAAAAACAACTTAAGAAGGCTAATATTTCAAAAGAGCGCAGAGATGCTGAATTGAACGATCTCAGAAGCAAACTTGAAGCCTCCTGAGCGTTCGAGGAACAAAACGCAACTAAAGAGTATCAAGAGTTAACGATAAGATACACAGGTCTTTTGAGAGCTTTACCGAGCGAGTTGAGACCAGAGGAAGTTAGTAGACGTACAGACGAGCGAGTGATTCCCTGGCTACCAAAGGTAGAGGCAAATGGCCTCCATTGACTTCGAATGACTTTCAGGTAATTGAGGAACGAGCAAAACATTTCCTGGATCTACAGGCGGCTGATAATAAAATTTATCAGACAAGAGCGGGGCTACGAAGCGTATTACGAGGAGAACGCCGAAGGACTTTTCGAGGATGAGTGTTTCAGAGGCAGCTCTATCTCTGCCAAACTCAGATTCGGCTCTGAGAAAGGTTTAAAAGAGTGTTCTCAAGTCCCATTATGAGGCTGAGATAAGGCGAATTAAAAGGCGTTCTCGATCCGAGCTCAGTCAAAGAGAGTTTCCGCTACTTGTATTGAGCTCTTGCAGAGGAAGTCAGCATGGCATGAGAAGAGTGTCTTGATGCCCAGGCTTGCTACGTTGTCAGGGAGCGAGCATTGAAGCCAAGCTGTGATGTCAGAGAGGCAAGCTTGATCTTGGCATGACTGCCAAAGATGGTGAGTGAACGTATTCTACTGCCCCACAACGTCCGTTCTCATGTTTTATCGAGATCACTCAGCGTGACCATCATCAGACAAAGACCTCAACACTGCACACCTTTAGCTCTCAAAGCTGCAACTTCCAAGCAGCTCACCTCGTACGTCTGCGGCCTAGAGCCAGGGAAGCCCTGTAGCGGCTTATATCGTTGCAGTGGGCACAGTGTTTTATTTACTCTCGATGTGGCTTATCTTTGGTAATTACTATGAGGACGACATCCCCGCGGGTTCTAGCTCTGGAGAGCCCCGAGTTGAAACCTCAGAAGTGTACACTTTGGCGCATCGTCAAGCGATGTTCACCTGCCCACAGTAGACCTTTGGTTTGGAAAATGTAGCTCACGTCAGCCTCGCGGGTGACCATAAGCGAAAAGCTTTCAATTTTTATTCAGGGGCGTAGGGAAAAATAGAGCAGACGACCAGATAATCAAATCGTTAGAAGCCTTATCCTCGACCTCGGTTTTCCTCGACTTCTCGTCGTAACGGATGACCAGGATTTGGGGAGATCGGGCACGCGCGATGGGAACCCAAGTGATTAGCTGCGACGAGTTCTTTAGGGCTAATTCAGTGACTTATATAGATGAGTCACTTGCTAGAGTCTCGCCTCCCGATTCCTCGTTGAGGCTGGCCACCGAGTGAATGCAATTCTTAATTGTGTGTCAATCAAATAGACCCCATTGCTCACAAGAAAGGGATGGCTTAGTAAACATAGGAAACTTGCAGGTTGTGCACAGAAGGCAGCTTTCAACTACTTCGAGCTTGGGACCAAGTCAAAGCCAGCCATTGCATTCATTGGAGTGACTCCAGAGAGCCATCAATTCAAGTCTTGGGAGGAGAGATGCTTGACAGGCCAAGTACTGATGTTTCAGTATGATTCGAGCGCTTGCCCAGATCCGGAGCCTATTCCATTTGTCATTTCGCATCACGCACTCTCAAGACTTTTTATGCGTTGTCCTAATCTAGAAGGAATGACGGGGAGCTGGAATTACGAAAGGTTACTGAAGCTCTTGCAACCACTTCTCAGCTGGAGTGTTGTATGGGACGCGTGTGTCAAAGGAGCTCAACATGAGAATTTTAGGCGTATTGAAGAGTCTAAAATCCCATACAGATTTAATCCAGTGATTCCGAGTCCATACGGGCTTTTTCTGTGTGAAACCAGCTATACAGATCAAAGGGTAAACGTAAGAACCTTTGTTGGAAATTCCCAGCTTCGCGACGAACAGAGGGAGCTTCAAAAAGTCCTTTTGGATGTACAGCGCGGGTTCGAAGAATCACCGATATCGCTGCATCCTTGGACCTTTTTTTGGGGAGTATGGCGTACGGAGATCTATTTGCTTCTGTTCCTTGATAGGCTCGTAAAGCACGCTTCATTAATTTCCAGAGCTGTATGCGAAGGACTAACAGATGTAGAGATGGCGGCACTCAAAGAAATTGGCTTCCTAAGTGCTCCGACCGTCAAAGATTTTGATCCGTTTACTGTAGACCCTCAGAGCTTTTTATTGGGGTGTTGAAGCGCTTCGACGAATTAGAACGCGAGCGACGACGACAGCATATGAGGTGCAAATGAGTCATATAAGGTCCGTGATGCTTCTGTCATTGAATTCAGATAGTTATAGGCGCTTTCTCGCAGTTAATACGATTCAGGCGAGAGCAAATTCTGGGGAGCGCACAAAAGATCCGCGAGCCGAGCTAACTTCAATTGTTGAAGAGGAAGCGCGACAGATCTTAGCGAGAAATTTGTTCTTAACAGAACAACGAGTACTTCGTTGGGAGGAGGATGTTAGATCTCGCTATGTTCAAAGGTTTCGGGAGCTTGACGGTGTTTTTGAGTTAAGAGACAGTACTAAGGTCATAGTCGAAGTCAAGGCAAGTGCAAGTAAAAGCAGCATAAAGAAAGGGGTAGCGCAGCTTAACTATTCTCTTCAAATACTGAGAAAACAATTCCCTGGAGCTATCGGCCTCCCTAGTTATTGCTGATCTTTCAAAATTCTCAGAGCTTTTTGGCCAGACGTTTTTGATCTTGATGAGCTCAGAACTCGAGGTTTGTACACTTGACTGGCCACCAACGTCCGCGAATCTTTCTGTGAATAAATTGAATTTAAGTTTCGTACCACACAAGGTGCTGTCGACCTGGCTCCCGGAAAGTTTTATCTCCTACGTTATTAGATGGATTCGCGGATGAAGAAAAAGCTTACCCCTAAAGAAGCAGCGCGAGCTATCTTATTAGACTATGAAGGTAATAAAGACAAGCCCCCGACGCTACTTGGTTGGTTGCTCGACGGTGTCTATCAAGCTTGGGTGATTGAGCCAGTCTTTTCAGATTGTGCTAGCCGCTACCGGGCTAAGGGCACAGTAGCCCTTGAACACCACAAAGCAGTTCGTGAACTTTTATCTCGCGCGGTCACCGAGGACCGACTACTGATTAGTTGGAGCCTTCATGATTTGCGGATGATGCAATCTGTTGTTGACGAAGACGCCCAGAGCTTGTTGTCTCACATCCATCGTAACGCCTTGGACACCGTCCGACCTTGGTACCGCAACTCCGTGGGACAAAGACAAGGGCCTGCCACACTTCAGTTTTTTGCCGAGCTTGTGGGTTATCACGTCCCAGTGCGTTACGGACCGGGTGTTACGGGGCAGTCCTTACGACTATTGCGAGAGCAATTAGCAGGAGGCCGTGGTTATGCCGAGCTAACGGATAAGGCGCGTGAGGGCTGGCAGACAGTTGTTAAACATAACCAACAAGATCTTTTGGCCATGAAAGCTGTTCTTGATTATGTTTGTTTATTACTCAAAGAGTAACCTAGGCGCTACCGTTCGCATCAGGGGCTAGGTGGCCAGTTCATCAGGCCTTCGGTACGTTTGAAGCTTAATCAAGGTTTTTAGCGATGATTTCATTCAAACCAACCCACACGGGGGTCAACCTAGAAGAGGGCTTCGAAACCTTTCTTGCTATTAATCCGCATCGTCTTCCGTCTTATTTTCTATCGCAAGAACAGCATAAGAAAATCAAACGGCTCGGCCGAAAGGACTTAAGGGCCTTTAAATGGTTTCAGGACCTTCAAGACCTTGCCTATCGGCGGGAGACAACAGATGATGACCAAGGCTAAGGTCTGGGTAACGAAGCCCCCTCTCCTTATTAAGTCGGGCGAGGAGCTTCCGATGAGGCTAGCTCATTCATTGATCCTGTAGAAGGTTATTTTCTCCGGTGAAGTTTACGCACGGCTGGGAGTTCGTATGAATGAGGTTCTTTTTTGCACAACGCCCTACCAGATACGAGACGCCTTGCTTAATAATCTGGTGATTGCCATTCGGGCGGGGGGTTGAAGTAATGACGAATCCTAATCGTGCTCTAACAACATGAGCTTTCGTTTTCAAAGACGAATCAAGATCCTGCCTGGCCTGCGGCTTAATGTCAGCAAGACTGGCTTTTCATGGACTGTAGGCACCCGCGGGGCAAGTGTGACGGCACGCGACGGCAAGCTAACCGGTAATGTTGGCATTCCAGGCACGGGGCTTTCGTACCGTAAGCGGCTCGACCTACCCAGCGAAGATCAAGTGGATTCAGATCAGTCAGTATCTGGGCCGCGTCAAGCGGCTGGTATGCCTTCTTGGCTATTGCTTGCCGTGGTCTTGGGCCTGGGCATTCTTATTGGGCTATCGATTCGCTAAGAATTCTACCTAGACGAGCACCCAAGAAAATCAAGCGGCTCGGCCGAAAAGACTCAAGGGCCTAACAATGGTTTCAGGACCTGCAAGACCTTGCCTAGCGGCGCGACGAAACGGACACTCGCTTTCGTGTTGCCCTTGACTGAGCCCTCGCCGAAACGGCTAATGGTGTGCAGAAGGAGTGGTGTTTAGGGTTCGCACTCCTTCACACCATGCCCGGGGCGGCCGGGCTTATGTTCCATGCCTTCAGTCTCTAGTGACGCACCACTGCTCGACCCCAAGAACGACTACGTATTTAAGCGCCTCTTTGCCCAGCGCATTGATCTATTAACCGACCTTGTGAACCTGGTTCGGGGAGAGACCGAGCCCTTAAAGCTCACCGAGATTCTGAACCCCCACATCCTTCCCGAGGACATCACCGGCAAGCAGATTGTTTTGGATGTCCGCGCCCTTGATTCTCGAGGCCGCAGCATTGACGTAGAGGTTCAGGTGAGGGCCCAACGCGACTATTCCGCCCGGGCGCTTTACTACCTGGCCCGATCGTTGGTTGACCAAATTGGAGAGTCCGAGGCCTATAGCAGGCTGCGCTCGGTAATTGGGGTGAGTATTCTGGACTTTCAACTCTTTCGTGAGCCAGGCGACGAGGCGAACGGCCAGTGGCGCTTTGCCATGCGGGCCGACCCGCAGCCGGACCAACCAGACCAACCACCCCGAGAGCTTGAGGTGCAGCTGGAACTGAACTTCCTAGAGCTGCCCAAGCTTGCTCGGCTAGGGCTAGAGAAAACCAACAAACCGCTTTACGATTGGTGTCTATTCTTTTCCAACCCCAACGGAGTCGATATGGAACAGATCACCCGCACGGAAGTCGGACAAACCAGCCGAAAAGGACAAGCCCAAGGCAAAGGCCGCACCCAAACCCACGCGCGACGAAATCCTCGCCCTGCGCGCCGACGTGCGCAAGAACGAAGAGCGTGTGACCAAGATCAACGACATGCGCGACAAACTGGCCAAGAAACTGGCCGATCCGGCACTTTACGAAGACACCAAGGCGGGTGAACTCGCCACATGGAACAAGAAATACGCCGAAGTCATGGACGGTCTGAACCGCGCCGAGGCGATGTGGATGGCCAGCCTTGAAAAGCTGGAAAAAGCGCAAAACGCATGACCGAACTGCCCGCCCTGATCGCGGCCTTCACCACGATGTTCATCATCATGGACCCGCCCGGTCTGGTGCCGGTGTTCATCGCGCTGACCCAAGGCATGAGCGCCGAACAACGCCGCGCCATCGCGGTGCGTGCCTGTATCGTGGCAGGCGTGCTGATGATCCTGTTCCTCTTCGTGGGCGAGGCAGTGCTGGGCTTTATCGGCATTTCGATGGATGCATTCCGCATTGCGGGCGGGATCCTCTTGTTCCTCACAGCCCTCGACATGCTGTTCCAGCGCAGACAGGCGCGGCGCGCGGACAGGCGCGGCGCGCGGACAATGCCGCCGAAGGCCAGGCCGAACATCAGGATGATCCGTCAGTCTTTCCGCTGGCGCTGCCCTTGATCGTGGGGCCGGGCGCGATCACGACGATCATCCTGCTGGCGGGAAATGCCACTTCCGCCGCCGATTTCGGCGCGATTGCAGGCGTATTGATGGCGGTGCTGCTGATCACCTTTCTGGCCTTTCTGGTCGCCCCCACCATCGAACGGGCCTTGGGCAAGACCGGATTGAACATCGTCACCCGTGTGCTGGGCATGTTGCTGGCGGCTTTGGCGGTGCAATTCGTGCTGGACGGGCTGCGGGGCTTTGGCATCGGCGGATAAGCCCTATATGATGCGCCATGACCACTGACCAGATCATGCAACTGACCTATCTTGTGCTGCTGGGGGCCGCCATCGGCGGGTCCGCCATTGTGGCGGGGCGCAACAACCTTGGCCGGATGGCGCAACAGGCCGCGATCTGGGCGCTAATCTTTGTCGGCGTGATCGGGGCTTACGGGCTCTGGGGCGACATCAGCCAGACCGTCAATCCGCGCCAGACCGCCCTGTCAGACGGCCGCATCGCCATGCCGCGCGGCGCGGGCGGGCATTATTTCGTTGAAATCGCCGTGAACAACACACCGGTGCGGTTCATCGTCGATACCGGCGCCAGCCATGTCGTGCTGTCCGAACGCGACGCACGGCGCGTGGGCATCGACCCGGCAGCCCTGACCTATTCGGGCATGGCGATCACCGCCAATGGCGCGGTGCGCACCGCCCCTGTCACGCTGGAGCAAATGACGCTGGGCGGCATCACCGACGGTCCGGTTCAGGCCGTGGTCAACGGCGGCGATATGGAGGAAAGCCTGCTGGGCATGTCCTATCTGGGCCTTTATGACCGGATCGAGATTTCCGACGACACGATGGTGCTGACAAGATGATCCGCGCGCTGACCCTGAGTTTGCTGCAGACCACCTGCGCCCCCGCGCCACAACTGCCGGCAGATTTCGACGCAAGCTTTCCGTTTTAAAAACTTTCAAGCCTCCGGCGGGGATATTTGGGCTCGGAAGATGCGAAAAAATCCACATCTTCTTATTTCCAAAATTACTCCGGGGTGAGCCCCGGTCAGGGGCGAGGGGCAGAGCCCCTTTCAGCCTCCGCTGCGCGCGTCACGTTCCGCCTTCTTGACCCAGCGCCCGTCCTCCTGCGCCCAATATTGCGCGGCGATGCCTGCATCGGTCAGGGTCTTCCATTGCAGGCGCGCCTGCGCCTTGGCGTCTTCGGCGCTGTCAAACAGGATGCAGGCGCGCGCAAGCTGCACCGCCTCCTCGGCCGTCACCGCCGCACCACCCACCGCCATCACGCAGGCGAAATCTGTCGCGGGCAAATCGCCCAGCAGGACCGGCTGATCGGCGTCATGCGGCCCGCCTGCCAGCCCGTGCGGCAAGAAATGATCGACCGGCCCCTGCCAGAGCGCTGCATCCAGCTGCGTCAGCAGCGCGGGGTCGGTGCCGCGCACCAGCACCCGCCAGCCCTGCCCGCGCGCCTTGTCCAGCAGCATCGGCAGCGTCGTTTCCAGCGGCGCGCCTTGCAATTCGTAGAAAAAGACCGCGCCCATCTAGCCCTCGTAATTGTCCGCGATCAGCCGGTTCAGCGCCATGACGCCCCAGCCGGTCGCCCCCGCAGGGGCCAGCGCGGTTTCGGATTTGACATGCGCCACCCCCGCGATGTCCAGATGGCACCATGGCACGTCATCCTTGACAAAGCGTTGCAGGAATTGCGCCGCCGTGATCGACCCCGCATACCGCCCACCCACGTTTTTCATATCCGCGATCTGCGATTTGATCAGCGCGTCATAGGGTTTCGCCAAGGGCATCCGCCAGGCGCCTTCGCCTTCGGCCTCGGCTGCGCGCAAAAACTGGGCGCAAAGCGCGTCATCATTTGCAAACAGCCCCGCATTCTCATGCCCCAAAGCAACCAGAATAGCGCCGGTCAGCGTGGCAAGATCGATCATCGCGCAGGGTTTGAACCTGTCTTGCGCATACCACAGCACATCGGCCAGAACGAGCCGCCCTTCGGCATCGGTGTTGATAATCTCGACACTATCGCCTTTCATGGACCGCACCACATCGCCCGGCCGCGTGGCTGATCCTGATGGCATGTTCTCCACCAGACCCACGATGCCCACGACATTGGCCCGTGCCTTGCGCAGGGCCAGCGTACGCATCACGCCCGCCACAACCCCCGCGCCGCCCATATCCATCGTCATTTCTTCCATGCCGGCGGCGGGTTTGATGCTGATCCCGCCAGTGTCGAACACCACGCCCTTGCCCACCAGTGCAAAAGGCGCATCGCCGGCCTTGCCGCCGTTCCACGACATCACCACCACCTTGGACGGGCTGTCGGACCCCTGCCCCACGGCCAAGAGCGTGCGCATCCCGAGCCGGACCAGATCCGGCTCCTCCAGGATCTCGACATCAAGCCCCAGTTCCTGCATCGCCGCCAGCCGTGCGGCGAAATCATCGGTGGTCAGCACATTGGCAGGTTCATTGGTCAGATCGCGGGTGAAAAACACGCCTTCGGCCACGGCGGCCATCGGGGCTGCGGTTTTTGCCACGGATTCGGGGTCGGCGACCATGAAACAGACCTTGCCGGGGGCGGGTTTGTCGCCGGTTTTGTGGGTGTCAAAGTGATAGCCGCGCAACGCCAGCCCCAGCGCGATATCGGCCGCGCGCGGCGATGTGCCGGCCAGCACGGTCAGATCCTGCCCGTTCTGCGCCTTGGCCAGCTGCGCGCCGGCCTTGCGCGCCTCGGCCACGGACGGGCGGCGCGCCAGCTTGACCACGCAAAGTGCATCAGCCGCCAGCCCCGCCGGATAGCCGATCACCGCCAGATCGCCCGCCGCCATCTTGGTGAACCTGTCGCTATGGATCAGCCGGTCCAGCGCCTTGCGCGTCAGGGTGTTGAGCTTGCGCCCGGCTGTATCCATCCGGCCATCCATATCCACGAAAACAGCGATCTTGCCCGCCGCCGTGGCGATCAGGTCAAGGTCGGTATCGGTAAATCGGATTTCTGCGGGAATGGGCATGGCGGCTCCTGTCGGGTGATGTGATCAGCGATACCTAGCCCGCAGGCCCGCCAAAGGCCAGTTAGCTGTTCAACCCGGCCCCGGCTTAGGCTAGTTTGCCGCAAGGGCAGAGCAAGAGGATCCGGCGTTTGGCACGATTTGACAGGTATATGCTGTCCCAGCTGATCATGCTGTGCGGATTTTTCGGTCTGGTGCTGGTGCTGGTCTATTCAATCAACCGCGCGGTGTTGCTGTTTGACCAATTGATCGCGGATGGCCAGTCGGCGGGGGTGTTCATTGAATTCACCGCGCTGACGCTGCCTGCGGTGATCCGGCTGGCGCTGCCTTTGGCGGCGTTTGCCGCCGCGATCTATGTGACCAACCGGATGACCAATGACAGCGAATTGGTGGTCGTGCAGGCGACGGGCTATTCGCTGTTCCGCATCGCGCGGCCGGTGCTGTATTTCGGGCTGATCGTGGCACTGCTGATGTCTTTGCTGATGCATTTTCTGGTGCCACGCAGCGCCGCGCAACTGGCCCTGCGCCAGACCGAGATCGCGCGCAATGTCACCGCCCGCCTGCTGACGCCCGGCACATTCACCGAGCCGATCGCAGGTGTGACATTCTACATCCGCGACCTGAGCCCCGACGGCGAATTATTCGACCTGTTTTTGTCCGATACCCGCGGCACCGAGGACCAGGTGACCTATACCGCCTCGCGGGCCTTTCTGGTGCGCGAAGCGGATGAAACCCAACTGGTGATGATTGACGGCATGGTCCAGACCCTGCGTCTGGCCGACCAGCGGCTGTTCACCACGCGCTTTGCCGAACTGTCCTACAATGTCGGGGGCTTGCTGGCCCCTGTGGCACAGGGCGGACGGCGCGCATCGCATCTGTCCACTTGGGATCTGTTGCACCCCACACCCGCGCTTGTCGCCGAAACCGGCAGTTCCGCAGCGCGCATGATCGCGGACGGGCATGACAGGTTCAGCCAGTCCTTGCTGGGCACGGTGGCGGCGCTGATCGGTTTTGCCACGCTGATGGTCGGCAGCTATAGCCGGTTTGGTGTCTGGCGGCAGATCGTGGCTGCAATTGCGCTGATCGTGGTGGTCAAGGCGCTGGAAACCGCCGGGCTGAACGCGGCGCGCGCCGATGCGCGGCTGTGGTTTCTGACCTATCTGCCCGGTGCCGGCGGGTTGGTCATCGTGTGGTTTCTGCTGTTCTGGGCCGGCCGGCCCTATCTGTTCAAGCGCCGCCCCGCGACGGGGGTGTCCGCATGATCCTGCACCGCTATTTCGCGCGCCGGTTCCTGATGACCTTTCTGGGGGTGCTGGCGGTGTTTTTTCTGATCATGGTCTTTCTTGATCTGGTCGAACAATCGCGCCGCTATGCCAGTGCCGAGGCCGGGTTGCGCGACCTGCTGGCGCTGACGCTGCTGAACATTCCGCGCGCGATTTACGAAATCCTGCCGCTGATCATGATCCTTGCGGCGATTGCGCTGTTTTTGGGGCTGGCGCGGTCGTCCGAATTGGTGGTCACACGCGCAGCGGGGCGGTCAGCGCTGCGCGCCATGGCCGCCCCGCTGACGGTCGGCCTGTTGATCGGGGTCGTGGCAGTGGCGGTGCTGAACCCGATCGTGGCGGCCACCTCCAAGGAATACGAGGCCCGCGGCGGCGCCTTGCGCGGCAATGCCTCGGTCCTGTCGATCGGGTCGTCGGGGTTGTGGCTGCGGCAGGGGGCCAGTGACGAACAGACCGTGATCCGCGCGGCGGGGGCCAATCTGGATGGCACGGTGCTGACCGATGTGACCTTTCTGACCTTTACCCCCGATGTCGGGCCTGCGCGGCGCGTCAATGCTGCCTCGGCGGTGTTGACACAGGGCGCTTGGGTGCTGCGCGATGCCAAGGTCTGGACCTTCGGCGGCACCCTAACGCCAGAGGCAGGCGCCGTCACACAAGCCACAATGCGTATCGCGTCAACGCTGACACCCGACCAGATCTCGCGACAGTTTCGGCACGCCCTCGTCGATCCCGATCTGGCAATTGCCCGCCTTTATCGACCGGCTGCGCGAGGCGGGTTTTTCCGCGCAGCGCCATCTGGTTTGGCTGCATAGCGAAATCGCACAGCCCGTGTTCCTGATGGCGATGGTGATGATCGGGGCCAGTTTCACGATCCGCCACCAGCGCGGCACCCGCACAGGGCTGGCGGTGATGACAGCCATCGTGCTGGCCTTTGTGATCTATTTCATCCGCAATTTTGCCCAAGTGCTGGGCGAGAACGGGCAATTGCCCGCAGCCCTGGCCGCCTGGGCACCACCGCTGGCGGCGATGGCGCTGTCGCTGGGCATCTTACTGCATAACGAGGACGGCTGATGCGCTGGTTGGTCCTGATCCTGCTGCTGCTGCCGCAGCTGGCGCGCGCGCAGAACGTGGCGACGCTGGTGGCGGATAGTGTCACGCTGTCCGCCGATGACCGGCTGATCGCCAGCGGCAATGTCGTGGCGTTTTTCGACGGTACCCGGCTGCGCGCCAGCCAGATCATCTATGACCGCAGCGCCGACCGGCTGATCATCACCGGCCCGATCACCTTGCAGGATGCGGCGGGCGCAGTGCTGACCGCTGACAGTGGCGATCTGGACCCACGGCTGGAAAACGGCATCCTGCTGGGCGCGCGGATCGTGCTGGACCAGCAATTGCAATTGGCCGCCAACCAGATCGACCGGCGCGACGGGCGGTATCTGCAACTTTATCGCAGCACGGCGTCATCCTGCCGGGTCTGCGGCACCCGCGCGCCATTATGGGAAATCCGCGCTGAAAAGGTAACGCATGACACAGTGGAACAGCAGCTGTATTTCGAAAACGCGACCTTCCTTGTGCGCGGCCTGCCCTTGTTCTGGCTGCCCGCGATGCGCCTGCCTGATCCGACACAGGACCGCGCGACAGGGTTCTTGATCCCGCGCCAGCGCAGCACCAGCCAATTGGGCACCGGGATCAAGCTGCCCTATTTCATCACGCTGGGCGATCATGCCGATGTCACGCTGTCGCCCTATGTCTCGGCGCAGACGCGGACGCTGGAACTGGAACTGCGGCGCGCCTTTGCCAGCGGATCACTGGCGCTGCGCGGGGCGGTCAGCGACGACACGTTGCAGGACGATCTGCGGTCTTATCTGTTCGCCAATGGCACGTTCCGCCTGCCCGACAATTACCTGCTGCAATTCAACGTCGAAACCGTCTCTGACAAAGCCTATCTGCTGGATTACGATTATGACGACAAGGACCGGCTGGAAAGCGGGCTGAGCCTTGTACGCGTCACCGACACCAGCCTGAACGAATTGCGGTTCAGCTATTTCCAGACCCTGCGCGAGGTTGAAACCAACGCATCGCTGCCGCCGGTCATCGGAGAGGTGCGGCGCGAAGCCCGGATGCAGCCCAGTTTTGGTGGCGTCCTCAGCTATGCGACCAGCATTGATACCGCCTATCGCCCCGATACCACCGATGGCAGCGCGGGGCGTGATGTGACCCGCACGGGCGGGCGCGCGGATTGGCGGCGCGACTGGATTCTGCCGGGCGGGTTTGTGGCCACGGCACAGACCGGCCTGCGCGGCGATATCTATCAGGTGCGCGACGACAGCGCCTATCCCGGCACCGATCTGCGCCTTGTGCCCAGCGGCTTGGTCACTTTGCGCTGGCCACTGGCGCGGCAGGGTACGGTGCGGCATCTGATCGAACCCACGCTGACGCTCAGCTGGGCCGAGGTCCATGGCGCATCCCCCCCCAACGAGGACAGCACCCGCAGCGAATTTGACCCCGCCAACCTGTTCGACCGCAGCCGTTTCACCGGGCAGGACGCGGTCGAAACCGGCACCCAATTGGCCGCAGGGCTGACATGGACACGGGTCGGACCGGCGGGCGGCGCGTCGTCGCTGACCTTCGGGCGGGTGTTTCGCAACCGCACGCAACCGGATTTCACGCCCTCATCCGGTCTGGACGGGACGGATTCGGATTGGCTGGTCTCGGGGCAATATACGACAGCAGGCGGGTTCCTGATCGAATTGCGCGGGCTGTTCGACGACGATATCGAAACCACCCGCACCGACGGCCGCGCCCGCTGGAGCAACGAGACGGCTTGCCATCGGGGCGACCTATATCTGGCAGGGGCGCGATGCGGCGGAAAACCGGTTCGACACGATTTCGGAATGGACGCTGGATAGCGGTTTCCAGCTGACCGAGACGCTGCGGATGTCGGCGGATGCGCGCTATAACGTGGCGGCTGACCGGCCGGTGCAGGCGGGCTTGGGTTTCACTTGGCAAAACGAATGTGTGACCCTCGCGGTTTCCGCCTCGCGCCGGTACACGGCATCCACTAGTGTTGATCCGACCACCACTTTTGGGCTAGTCGGGTCATTGGCGGGGTTTTCCGCCGGCCGGTCCGCCAAAGGCCCCGCCGCCCAATGCCGGCAATGACAAGAAAAGAGGACCGCATGCGTGCATTTTCGACTTGGACAGCCGTTCTGGCGCTGGCGCTCGGCTTTGGCTACCCTGCCGCCGCGCAGAACCAGTTCGCCCCCGCGATCACGGTGAACGAACGCGTCATCACGCAATATGAACTGACCCAGCGCATTCGCCTGCTCGAGGTGTTTGGCACCCGTGGCGATATCGCGCAGGCCGCGCGTGACGCGCTGATCGCGGACCGGCTCAAGCAGCAGGAAACCGACCGCGTCGGGCTGAGCGTGCCGCCCGAGGCGATTACGGCTGCACTGGATGAATTCGCGGGCCGTGCCGATATGGATCTGGCGCAATTCAACGCGATGCTGGCAGAGAACGGCGTCGATGCCGTCACTTTGCGCGATTTCGTCAGTATCGGCGTGACATGGCGTGAATATGTCCGCGCGCGGTTCAACCGCGAGGTCACCGTCACCGATGCCGATATCGCGCGCGCGCAGGGCCAGATCGGCCGCGCCACCAGCGAGATGGAAGTCTTGTTGAACGAAATCATCATCGCCGCCCCGCCAGAAATGGCCGAACGCGCCGCACAGGCCGCCGACCAGATCGCGCAGATGCGGTCCTTTGCCGATTTCGAGGCTGCCGCGCGGCAGGTGTCCGCGCTGCCGTCGCGCGACCAGGGCGGGCAGCTGGATTGGTTGCCGATTGCGAATTATCCGCCGCAATTGCAAAGCCTGATCCTTGATCTGGACACGGGCGAAGTGACCGAACCGATCATGATCCCCAACGGGATCGCGCTGTTCCAGATGCGTGGCAAGCGCGAGGCGCGGCGCCCCGCTGCCCCCCCTGCCAGCATTGATTACGCCGCCTATTACATCGCCGGTGGCCGCAGTGATGCCGCCCTGCGCATCGCGCGCGATGTCGCCAATAATGTCGATACCTGCGATGATCTCTACGGTGTCGCGCGCAACCAGCCCGCCGAGGTGCTGGACCGCCGCGCCCTGCCGCCTGCCGAGATTGCACAAGATATCGCGCTCGAGCTCGCCCGGCTTGATCCGAATGAAGTGTCCACTAACCTCACGCGCGACAATGGCCAGACGCTGGTGTTCTTGATGCTGTGCCAGCGCAATGCGGCCGGTGCGGCAGAGACCGACCCGGAGGCCCTGAGAAACCAGATCCGCGGGCAGCGCCTGACGACGCTGGCCGATGCGCTGGTCGAGGATCTGCGCGCGCAGGCCGTGATCGTCGCACGATGAAACCCGTTGCCATCAGCTGCGGCGAACCGGCCGGGATCGGGCCGGAAGTCGCGGCCAAGGCTTGGGCTGTGCTGCGCCATGATCTGCCGATGGTCTGGATCGGCGATCCCGCCCATCTGCCAAGCGGCACGCCTTTGCGGGTGGTGGATGACCTGAACGCCATCACCCCCGATGCGATGGCCGTTCTGGCGCGCGATTTCGGCAGCCCCGCTGTCGCAGGCCAGCCCAACCCCACCCATGCCCAAGGGGTGATCGACGCGATTGCCACGGGGGTGGATCTGGTGCGCTCCGGTCAGGCCAGTGCGATCTGTACCGCGCCGATCCACAAGGCCGCGCTGATCGCGGGGGCGGGTTTCGCCTATCCGGGCCATACCGAATATCTGGCGGCACTCGCAGGGGTGGACCGCGTGGTGATGATGCTGGCCTGCGAGGGGCTGCGCGTTGTGCCCGCGACGATCCACATCCCGCTGGCCGCGGTGCCGGAAACGCTGACGGCCTCATTGCTGACCGATACGATCCTGATCACCCATGCCGCCCTGCGCCGCCAGTTCGGCATTGCGGCCCCCCGCATCGCCGTGGCGGGGCTGAACCCGCATGCGGGCGAGGATGGCAAGATGGGTAGCGAGGAGATCGAGATGATCACTCCCGTGCTGGACGCTTTGCGCGCCGAAGGTTTGGATATTTCCGGCCCCCATTCTGCCGATACGATGTTTCATGCCGCAGCGCGCGCGCGCTATGACGTGGCGATCTGCATGTATCACGATCAGGCCCTGATCCCGATCAAGACCATTGATTTCGCGGGCGGCGTGAATGTCACGCTGGGCCTGCCGTTCATCCGCACCTCGCCTGATCATGGCACGGCATTTGACATTGCGGGGCGCGGCATCGCGGACCCCGCGTCAATGATCGCGGCCTTGCGGCAAGCCGAGAGGATGGCGAAAAACTTTGATGCCTCCGGCGGGGATCACCGTGATTTGCGGAAGGCAATTCACGGCGCTCGGAAGATGGCATGAGCGGGATTGATGACCTGCCGCCACTGCGCGATGTGATTGCGCGGCATGACCTTGCGGCGAAAAAGTCTTTGGGCCAGAATTTTCTGCTCGATCTGAACCTGACCGCCCGCATCGCGCGGCTGGCGGGGGATCTGGCGGGGGCGGATGTTCTGGAAATCGGCCCCGGCCCCGGTGGTTTGACGCGCGGCTTGCTGGCGTCCGGTGCGCGCCGGGTGCTGGCGATTGAAAAAGACCCCCGCTGCCTGCCCGCCCTGGCCGAGATTGCCGCGGCCTATCCGGGCCGTTTGCAGGTGATCGAGGGCGATGCGCTGGCCATTGATCCGCTGGAATACCTGCAAGCCCCGATCAAGGTGGCCGCCAACCTGCCCTATAATGTCGGGACAGAATTGCTGGTGCGCTGGCTGACGCCGCAGGTCTGGCCGCCGTTCTGGGACAGCCTGACCCTGATGTTCCAGCGCGAGGTCGCCGAACGGATCGTGGCCCAGCCGGGGGGCAAGGCTTACGGGCGGCTGGCGCTGCTGGCGCAATGGCGCGCGGATGCGAAAATCGTCATGAACCTGCCGCCAGAGGTGTTCAGCCCGCCGCCCAAGGTGCATTCGGCGGTGGTCCATCTGACCGCCCTGCCCGCGCCGCGCTATCCCGCTGACCCTGCTGTGCTGAACATGGTGGTGGCTGCCGCATTCAACCAGCGGCGCAAGATGCTGCGGTCCGCATTAAAATCCGTCAGCCCCGTGATCGAGGATCATTTGCACGAGGTCGGCATCAAGCCAACAGAGCGCGCCGAACAGGTCGGGCTGGAGGCGTTTTGCGCGCTGGCGCGCAGCCTGAAAGCCGCGCGCTAGACCCTATTCGGCGGCTTCGGGCGTTGTTGCAGCGCCATCGCGGTTGTCGGGGCGCGGCTTGCGCGGGGCGCGGGGTTTGCGCGCGCGCTGTTGCGGCTTTTCTTCGGGGGTTTCGACCAGACCGGAATCAGGATCCTGCGCGCCCAGATCATCGGTTTCGCGCGGATCGGGCCGCTGGTCGGCGACGGGCTGGTCATTGCCGGCCTGTTCCTGCGCCTGCATCCGGTCGTTGCGTTCCTTGTCGCGTTCGGCCTGCCGTTCGCGGTTCTGTGCTTCGAGTTCGTCGCGGCGCTGGTCAACCTCGCGCTGCGCTTCGGCCAGAAGACGGGTGTAATGTTCGGCATGCTGGGCAAAGTTTTCCGCATTCACCCGGTCGTTGGACAATTGCGCATCGCGGTGCAGCTGGTTGTATTTTTCAATGATCTGCTGCGGTGTGCCGCGCACCTTGCCATCGGGACCGGAGCTTTCGAAAACCCGGTTGATGATGTTTCCGCCCGAAGGACGTGGCGTGCGGTTCTTGTTCCGCGACCGTGACTTGGATGATCTCATTGATATGCTTTCGAGCCTTTGGCAGACCTTGCGCTGGCGCTGTATCGCGCAGCGGCGCGTCATTGATGTGGTGGCCTTGGAATGTTTTGGCAACTGATCGGAGAGAGATTAATACTCTCGTACCCATCCGATACACCGCACTAAGCATGGCAGGCCGGGCAAGACAAGTCAAAATTGCCGCAACTGCCCAGATTAGCGGTCAAGCGCCGCGATCAGGCCGCAGCAGCGCCCCAGCGCCCCGCGATCCCGCGGTCGCGTCCGTCCAGATCGGGGATCACGCGCAGGTCGGTGAACCCCGCCGCGCGGAACAGGGCGCTGACCGCTGACGCCTGTGTCGGCCCGATTTCCACGATCAGCCGACCGCCCGGTGCCAGATGCGCCCCTGCCCCCGCCGCGATGATCCGGTAGCACGACAGCCCGTCGGCCCCATCGGTCAGGGCCAGATGCGGCTCGTGCAGGCGCACCTCGGGTTGCAGGCCGGCCATTTCAGCCGCGGCGATATAAGGCGGGTTCGACACGATCAGATCAAAGCTGCCAGTGACGGCGCCGAACCAGTCGGACCTGACCAATGTCGCGCGCTGATCCAGCCCAAGCGCGCTGCGGTTGCGCGCCGCCACCGCCAATGCGGCATCCGACAGATCAACCCCCACCCCTGTCGCCTGCGCACGCGCCGCCAGCAGCGACAACAAGATGCAGCCCGATCCGGTGCCAAGGTCCAGAACACGCATGAAAGGGTCTGCCAAAGCCGCCGCCACGATGGATTCGGTGTCAGGGCGCGGGTCCAGCACATCAGGCGTCACGATGAAGCGGTGGTCATAAAAATCGCGGTAGCCCAGCAGATGCGACAGGGGCGCGCGCGCGGCCCTGCGCGCCACCAGCGCGGCAAACGCTGCGCTATCCCCCGCCACATGCGCCCAGATCAGGCGCGATTCGTGACCGGGGTCCCCGACCCCGGCTGCCGCAAGCTGTGCCTGACCCTGATCCATGGCAGCCCGATCCGCCGCCACCATATCCCAGAACCGCCCGCCTGCGAAAAACCCGCTCACGCGCCCATCTCGGCCAAAAGTGCCGCCTGTGCCTCGGATTGCAGCGCGTCGATGATCGCATCCAGATCGCCCGCCATCACCTGCCCCAGCGAATAAAGTGTGAGGTTGATCCGGTGATCGGTCAGCCGCCCTTGAGGAAAATTATAGGTGCGGATGCGTTCCGACCGATCGCCAGAGCCCACCTGCGCCTTGCGGTCGGCGGATCGTTCGCCGTCGATCCGCTGGCGTTCCAGATCGAACAGCCGCGTTTTCAGCACCTGCATCGCGATCTCGCGGTTGCGGTGCTGCGATTTTTCCGCGCTGACCACGATCAAGCCGGTGGGAATATGCAAGATCCGCACCGCCGAATCGGTGGTGTTGACATGCTGGCCGCCCGATCCGCTGGCGCGCATCGTATCAATACGCAGGTCACCCGGGTTGATCTGGATATCGACATCCTGCGCCTCGGGCAGCACGGCGACGGTGGCGGCGGATGTATGGATGCGCCCGCCGCTTTCGGTTTCGGGCACGCGCTGGACACGGTGAACACCGCTTTCGTATTTCAGCCGGGCAAAGACGCCTTCGCCCGCGACACGCGCCACAACTTCCTTGATTCCGCCCAATTCGGTCTGGCTCTGTTCCAGGATTTCGAACCGCCAGCCCATGTTTTCGGCATAGCGTTGATACATCCGCAGCAGATCGCCGGCAAAAAGCGATGCCTCGTCCCCGCCGGTGCCGGGGCGGATTTCCAGCAAGGCAGGGCGCGCATCGGCGGCGTCCTTGGGCAACAACGCCAGCTGCACGGCATGTTCGGATGCGGCCAGCGCGGCCTTCAGCTCTGGCAATTCTTCTTCGGCCAGCGCGCGCATTTCGGGGTCTTTCAGCAGCGCCTGCGTATCAGCGATCTGCGCCAACAGGTCCTTATAGGCAGTCACCGTATCCACCACGGGGCGCAATTCGGCATATTCACGCCCAAGGGACGCGATATCGCCGCCATGGGCGGCATCCGACATCTTGGCTTCCAGAAACCGGAAACGGTCGATGATCTGTTCGATTTTGTCAGCGGCTATCATGGCGCCCCGATTGGCCGATCAAGGTGTCGCGGTCAAGGGGCCAAGCTGGTCCAGCCAGTCCCGCACCCGCGCGCGGTTAACCCCCATATCCGACTGACCAAAGGTCAGACGGGCATGGATCACCAAAAGATCGCCCTGCATGGCAACGGTCGTATGATCGGGAAAACCCCACAGCAGCGACCGTGTCTGATAGGTGATCATCCCCTCATCCACGCTGCCCGCAATGACCCGCGTGCGCGGCGTGGCGCGCGCGATGGCGTCCAGTGCGGCCAGTACCTGCGCCGCATCGGCGGTGATCGGGCGGACCGCGATGAACCCGCCAGCGGCCATCACATCGCCCGAAGATGCAACCGCGGCGATCTGATGCCAACGCGCGACATCGGTCGGCGCAAGACGCACATAGGCCATCAGCCCAAGGATCACGATGCCCAGAACCACCAAGGCGCGGACCAAGAGGGTCAGCATCAGACAGCACTTTGCGCCATGGCCACAGGGCACAGGCATCCAGTACAGATAGAAAAGAACATCACTTTTTCCTTTTGTTCCAAAGCGTCAGACAGCAAAGCTCCATCGCGACATGCGCACCGGCAATCGCCGTGGCCCCGGTGGTGTCATAAGGCGGCGAGACTTCGACAACATCCCCACCCACCATATTGATCCCCGCCAGATCACGCAAAATCGCTGCCGCCTGCCAACTGGCCAACCCGCCCCAGACCGGCGTGCCGGTACCGGGCGCAAAGGCAGGGTCCAGCGCGTCGATGTCAAAGGTGACATAGGCCGGATGATCCCCCACGATCCCGCGCACCTCGGCGGCGACATCCGCCGCGCGGCGTTCATGGCAGGCGCGCGCATCAATATAGCGCATGCCCAGATAATCATCGCACTCGGTGCGGATACCGATCTGGACCGACCGTGCCGGATCGACCAGCCCCAGCTTGACCGCCTTGTACATGAAGGTGCCATGATCGATCCGCGCCATATCATCATCAACCCACAGGTCGGAATGTGCATCGAACTGGATCACCGACAAAGGCCCGTATTTGGCCGCATAGGCCCGCAAAATCGGCAGGGTGATGAAATGATCGCCACCCAAGGTCACGCTGGCCGCCCCTGCCCCCAGAATCCGCGCGATATGCGCCTCGACCAACGCCGGCACGCCCGCCACATTGGCATAATCAAAGGCCATATCGCCGTAATCGACGATGGAAAATTCCGACAAAGGATCAAACCCGTCCCAGCCATAAGGCGGATCATAGGGCTGCAAACACGACGCCTCGCGGATCGCGCGGGGCCCAAAACGCGCACCGGGCCTGTGCGTGACCGCCTGATCAAACGGCACGCCGGTCACCGCCAGATCGACACCACTCAGGTCCTTGGTATAGGCGCGGCGCAAAAACGACACCGCCCCGCCAAAGGCATTCTCAAACGCCAGACCGCGCCGGTCCTGCCGTGTAAAGGCCAGATCAACCTGCCCTTTCGCATCTTCCAAAGCCATTCTTCACACCTTCTTATTTCCAAAAATACTCCCGCCGGAGGCATCAAAGGTATCACGCCACAGGCAAGGCACGCTCGACCACGCGGGCAAAGAACGACGCACCCACAGGCGACAGCGCATCATCGAAATCATATCCCGGATGATGCAGCCCCGCCGTATCGCCATTGCCCACAAACAGATAGGCCCCGGGGCGCTGGTTCAGCATGTAGGCGAAATCCTCGGCCCCCATTTCAGGCGCGGCATCCGCGACGACATCGGATGAAATCTCGCGCGCGACTGCGGCGGCAAAGGCGGTCTTGTCGGGATCATTGACTGTCGCAGGATAACCGATCTCGTAATCCAGCGTCGCCGTGACGCCATAGGCTGCGGCCTGCCCTGCCACGATCCCCGCCAGACGGTCCCTGACCATGGCCTGCACCGCGGGATCGAATGTGCGCACCGTGCCGTTGATATAGCCCGTGTCGGGGATCACGTTATCCACCGTGCCAGTGTGGATCTGCGTGACCGAGACGACCAGCTGGTCAAAGGTGAAATGGTTGCGGCTGACGATGGTCTGGATCGCGCTGACGATCCCGACACAGGCGACCACCGGATCAGCGGTGTCATGCGGCATAGCCCCGTGCCCGCCGCGCCCCTGCACATGGATATGGAACGTGTCAACGGCGGCCATGATCGGGCCGGGGGTGGTGTAAAACGCCCCCAGAGCCGTGCCGGGGGCATTGTGCAGGGCGTAAACCTCGGCCACGTCGAAACGATCAAGGATGCCTGCATTGACCATGACCTCGGCCCCGCCACCGGCCTCTTCGGCGGGCTGGAAAATCAGCGCAACACGGCCTGCAAAATTGCGTGTCTCGGCCAGATATTTCGCAGCGCCCAGCAACATGGTCGTATGCCCGTCATGGCCGCAGGCATGCATCGCGCCCTTGACGGTGGATGCGTAATCCAGCCCCGTCACCTCCTCCATCGGCAGCGCATCCATATCGGCACGCAGCCCGATGGTGCGCCCCGCGCCCTGCCCGTTGATGATGGCGACGATCCCGCTGGTGGCGATGCCTTCATGGATTTCATCCACCCCGAAATCCCGCAGCTTTTGCGCGACAAAGGCCGCCGTTTGGTGGCAATCGAATTGCAATTCGGGATGCGCATGCAGATGCCTGCGCCAGCCTGTCATTTCTGCGGTGAAATCGGCAATACGGTTGATGACGGGCATGGGATGGTGCTTTCCTTGACTTGGCAATAGGGTCAGTTGATCCCAAGTTGAAGGTGGCTGCAATGGCGCAAGATGCCCTGATCCATGACCCTGACGGCGGTATGCCGCGTCTTTTGGAAATCATGCGCCGGTTGCGCGACCCCGCCACGGGCTGTCCTTGGGATATCGTGCAGGATTTCGACACGATCGCGCCCTATACGATCGAAGAAGCCTATGAGGTCGCCGATGCCATCGCCCGCGCCGACTGGCCCGAGCTTGAGGGCGAATTGGGCGATCTGTTGCTGCAAACCGTCTATCACGCGCAGATCGGGGCCGAGGCCGGGCATTTCACCTTCGAGTCCGTGGTGCGCAATATCGCCGACAAGATGGTCGCGCGCCATCCGCATGTCTTTGGCGATCAGAACCGCGACAAAACCGCCGACCAGCAGGTCGCCGATTGGGAAAAGATCAAGGCCGCCGAACGGGCCGGTAAGGCCCAGGGCGGCGTGCTGGACGGCGTGGCACTGGGCCTGCCTGCCCTGATGCGGGCAGTCAAACTGCAAAAGCGCGCGGCACGGGTCGGGTTCGACTGGCCCGACACATCGCATGTGCTGGACAAGATCATCGAGGAAGCGGGCGAGCTTGTCGCCGCGCGCGACACCATGACCCAGGCCGAGATTAGCGATGAAATGGGCGATCTGTTGTTCGTCCTGGCCAATCTGGCGCGGCACCTGGGTGTCGATCCAGAGGCGGCCTTGCGCGGCACCAATGAAAAATTCACCCGCCGTTTCAAAGGGATCGAATCCGCATTGGCCGCGCAGGGCAAAACCCCCGCCGACAGCGACCTTGCGGAAATGGATGCGCTGTGGGACGCGCAAAAGGCGCTGGAAAAGGGGCGAAAATAGTCCGACTAAAATATTCAGGTATTGACCCAAGTAAAAGAGTCGGGTTTACAGGCGCCAGTTCAACCAAGGAGCTTTCCCATGAACCTGCGCAACATCCTTTTGGCCAGCACCTGTGCCGCCATCGCCGGGCCTGCCATCGCCGATGTCAATATCTACACCACCCGTGAACCTGGACTGATCCAGCCGGTCATGGATGCGTTCACCGCCGAAACCGGCATTGCCGTGAACCTGTCCTATATTGATGACGGTCTGGTCGAACGTCTGACCGCCGAAGGCGCGCGTTCGCCCGCCGATCTGGTGATGACGGTCGATATCGCCAACCTCAAGCAGATCGTCGATGCCGGTGTCGTGCAGGCGGTGGACAGCGATGTGCTGAACGCGGCGATCCCTGCGCAATTGCGCTCGGACGAAAACCTGTGGTTCGGCCTGACCACCCGCGCGCGGATTATCTACGCCTCGAAAGACCGCGTGGCCGATGGCGAAGTCACCACCTACGAAGACCTGACCAGTGACAAATGGGCTGGTCGTATCTGTTCGCGTTCCGGCCTGAACAATTACAGCCTTGCGCTGCTGTCTGCGGTGATCGCGCATAAAGGCGAAGACGGCGCGCGCGACTGGGCCGCTGGCCTGCGCGAAAATCTGGCCCGCAAGCCCGAAGGCAACGACCGCGCGCAGGTCCGCGCGATCTGGGCCGGTGAATGCGACATCAGCCTTGGCAATACCTATTACATGGGCGGCATGTTGGCCGATCCCGAACAGCAGGCATGGGCCGATTCCGTGCGCATCGTCTTTCCGACCTTTGAAAATGGTGGCACCCATGTGAACGTGTCTGGTGTGGCGATGACGCAATCGGCCCCCAACCGTGACGAAGCCGTGCAGTTGATGGAATTCCTTGTCTCGCCAGAAGCGCAGGCGATCTATGCGGAAACCAACCACGAATATCCTGTGCTGGCAGGTGCGGCGCGGTCCGAACTGGTATCCAGCTGGGGTGAATTCACGCCAGATACGGTCGATCTGAACGAACTGGCCGCCAACCGTCCGGTATCTGTACGGATCACCGAAGAAGTGAATTTCGACGGCTAAGTCAAGAAAGCTGGGGGGCTGTCGGCCCCCCAGACCCCCCCGAAGATATTTGGGCTCGGAAGATGGGGTTGGCATTTCTCTTTGGCGTGGGCAATCTGCGCGGCAACAGGAGGACTGCATGGATATTTCAACAGCAGTGGCGATTGTGACGGGCGGCGCATCCGGTCTGGGGGCGGCGACGGCGCAGGCCTTTGTGGCCGCAGGCGCGCAGGTGACGATCTTTGATCGTGATCCGTCAGGCGCCGCATTTGCCGAAAGGATCGGCGCGGGATTCGCGCAGGTCGATGTCACCGATGAGGCCAGCGTTGCCGCAGGGCTGGATCAGGTCACGGGTCTGAATGTCGCGGTGAATTGCGCAGGCATCGCCACGGCCGAAAAGACGCTGGGCCGCGATGGCCCGCACCGGCAGGACAGCTTTGCACGCACGATCGACATCAATCTGTGTGGCACGTTCAATGTTGCCCGCCTTGCCGCCGCACGCATGGCGCAGGGGGGCGTGATCATCAACACGGCATCGGTCGCGGCCTTTGACGGGCAAAAGGGCCAGGCCGCCTATGCCGCGTCCAAGGCGGGCATCGCTGGTCTGTCCTTGCCCATGGCGCGCGATCTGGGGCGCAATGGGATCCGCGTGATGGCCATCGCGCCGGGGATTTTCCGCACGCCGATGCTGGTATCGCTGGGCGAGGAGGTGATGGCAGGGCTGGCCAAGGATGTGGTTTACCCTGCCCGTCTGGGCGATCCGGCGGAATTTGCCGCATTGGCGCGGTTCATCGTGGAATGCGATTACCTGAACGGCACCACGATCCGGCTGGACGGCGCCTTGCGGATGCCCTGATCAGGTGGCGGCTTTTTCTTCCAGTGCCAGCCATTCGTCCTCGGCATCCGACAGCTGCATCTGGCGCGCGATCAGCGCATCGGTGGCCTTGGCGAATTTGACCGGATTGTCTGTAAACAGCGCCGGATCGGCAAGCAATTCTTCGAGCTTGCCGATTTCCGCTGTCAGGGTGGCGATCACCCCGGGCAGCGCGTCCAGCCGGTGTTTTTCGGTAAAGGACAGCCCGCCGTTTGATTTCTTTTCGGCAGGTTTGTCCTTTTTTGCCAATGGCTTGGTCGCCGTTGCTGATTCGGTGAAATCGCCGCCGCGCTGGTCGCGGTAATCCGTCCAGCCGCCCGGATAGACGACGGCCTGCCCATTGCCTTCCATCGCGATGGTCGTTGTGGCGACGCGGTCGAGGAAATCGCGGTCGTGGCTGACCAGCAGGACCGTGCCGTCATAATCGCCCAGAATATCCTGCAAAAGATCCAGCGTTTCGATATCCAGATCGTTGGTCGGTTCGTCCAGCACCAACAGGTTGCTTTCGCGCGCCATCAGCCGCGCCAGCAACAGCCGCGCCTTTTCACCGCCCGACAGCGACCGGACCGGCGCGCGCGCCTGTGCCTCGTCAAACAGGAATTCCTTGAGGTATCCCACCACATGTTTGGGTGTGCCGCGCACCATGATCTGGTCGGATTTGCCCGATACCCCCAGTTCGGGGTCGGACGCCAGATTTTCCCACAGCGTCATATCGGGGTTCAGCGCCGCACGGGTCTGGTCAAAGACCGCGATATCCAGCTTGGTGCCCAGTTTGACCTGCCCTGCATCCGGTTCAACCTGCCCCAAGAGCATCTTGATCAAAGTGGTTTTGCCCACGCCATTCGGCCCGACAAAGGCGATCCGGTCGCCGCGCTGCACGGTCAGGTCCAGCCCCTGCACGATGCTTTTGCCGTCAAAGGATTTGCTCAGCCCGAAACATTCCACGACCTTGCGCCCCGATGTGGACCCGCCGTCAAAGGCCATCGCTGCCGTGCCTTGACGCCGGATCTGGCCCGCCTTTTCGGCGCGCAGGTCCTGCAGCGCCCGCAGACGGCCCTGGTTGCGGGTCCGTCGGGCAGAGATGCCTTCGACAGCCCATCGCGCCTCGGCCTTGATCTTGCGGTTGAGTTTGTGGCGCTGCTGGTCTTCGTCTTCCCAGATCTTGTCGCGCCATTCCTCGAACGCATCGAACCCCTGTTCGGCGCGGCGCACAGCGCCACGGTCGATCCACAATGTCGCCCGCGTCAGCGCGCGCAAAAACGCACGGTCATGGCTGATCAGCACAAAGGCGGCACGGGTCTGCTTCAGCTCGTTTTCCAGCCAGGCGATGGCCTCGATATCCAGATGGTTGGTCGGCTCGTCCAGCAGCATCAATTCGGGGGCTTCGGCCATCAGCTTGGCCAGTGCGGCACGGCGGCGTTCCCCGCCAGATGCGGTGGCAACAGCACCGTCAGGGTCGAATTTCAGCCCTTCGGCGACCATATCGACCTTATAGGATTCATCAATCGGCAGGCCAGAGGCTGCATAGTCACCCAAAGTGGCGAACCCCTCCATCGTCGGGTCCTGTTCCATATAGCCGACCTGCACACCGGGGGATGCCACGCGCGTGCCGCTGTCAGGCAGCACAAGGCCCGCCATCACCTTCATCAAGGTGGATTTGCCCGATCCGTTGCGCCCGACAAGGGCCACACGGTCGCCCGGCTGGATCACCAGCGACAGGTCGGCAAAAACAGGATCGCCGCCAAAAGTCAGGGCGATATCGGAAATCTGGAGAAGGGGTGCGCGTGCCATGCCCGCCTGCTATTGCGTGGCTTGCGCCAGCGCAAGGGGTTTCAGCGCGCGCCCATCACCGCGCGCAGGGCGCGGGCGCGCGCCGGCGGGACGGCGGCGATATCAAGGCAGGTAAACACATGCAGCGTGTTCATCTGCCGGTCCACCACGGCGTGATCGCTGACCCAGCCACCCATCGCCAGATAGGATCGCAACAGCGATGGCAGCGGGGCTGTGCCATCACCCTGCCCGGTCAGGGCGACAGTCTCGGGGGCTTTGACGCCGGGGCGCAGATGCGCGGGACCTTGATGCTGGGCCGCCAGCCGCGCGAAACCCGCGCCATAGCGCGCGGGATCGGTGCCGGTGAAACTGGTGCAGCCGATCATCATCTGCACGCCCTGGTCATCCACGATCTGCGCCAGCGCGCCCCAGGCCACGCGCACGACATCGGCATCCAGCACATCGGCGGCAATACAGAACCGGCCCATTTCCAGCATCGGGCCGTGCTGGGCGGACAGGCCGGACAGGTCGTAAAACTGCGCGGCATAGCTTTGCGCGACATCCGCGCCCTGTGCGATCAGCATGATCCGCGCGGCGGCGACCAACCGGCCGGCGGCATCCTCGATCATCAGATGGCGGCAGCGCGCGTCAAAGGAATCGCTGTCCAGACCGGCATGACCGAAAAAACAGGCGTGGCGCAGCTGCTGACAGGCGGCCAGATCGGCAGGCCCTGCTGCCAGACGGGTGCGGTACCGGCCGATTTCGAATGCGATTGTCATGGCCTGCCTTGGCGTTTGGATGCTTGCGCCCTACCTTATGCCCAACGGGTGAAAAAGGAATATGACATGGATAAAATCATCAAGACGGATGCCGAATGGCGCGCACAGCTGTCCGATCTGGCCTATAAGGTCACGCGCAAACATGGCACCGAACGGGCCGGAACGCATGACGATTTCCCCAAGGATAACGGCACCTATCTGTGCATTTGCTGTGGCGCGCCCCTGTTCGACCAAGGCGCCAAATTCGAAAGCGGCACAGGCTGGCCATCGTTTTATCAGCCTATCGACCCCGCACAGGTCGAAGAATCGGTAGACCGGGGGTTTTTCATGACAAGGACAGAGGTGCATTGCGCCCGCTGCGATGCGCATCTGGGCCATGTGTTTCCCGATGGCCCCGCCCCCACCGGGCTGCGGTACTGCATGAACGGTGTCGCGCTCAGCTTTGAACCGGCGGATTAAAGCCCGCCGTCATCCGCGCCAAGGAAAGTGCCCGCATCGATCCGGCCAAACGAGCCGAGCAGCTGTTCCAGCACGCCGATATCCTCGATCCCGTCATCGGTGACACGGCGGTCCAGTTGCACGATGCGCCCGTCCTGCAGCGTATAGCGGGTGACATTGCGCACACGGTCGGCAGTATCAAAGCGGACGGCAATGACCGTGCGATCCACCTCTTGCGGGGCAAAGGGGCCAATGCGGTCGAACTGGCTGGCGACATAATAGATCGTATCGCTGCGCATCCCGCCATCCGATGTGGGCGTACCGAACAGGGTCACGACATCGGCCCGCGTGGTCTGGCCAATCTGGACCTGCGCCAATTCGCGCGCATCGGGGGCAAAGCCGTGGAACCGGGTCATCGGCGAGCAGGCCGTGACCGCAACGACCGCCAGCACAAAAACCGGGGCCCGCAGGCTGGCGCGCAGTTTGGTCATGGTCATGTCAGGCCCCTTGCTTTGGCATCTGATGCCTTTTATCCCCCCTACAACACCACCCGCCCCTGATCAAGAATGGAAGCAGCCTTGCCCCAGATGCCACAGTCACTCTTGCGTTTGGCCGATCTTGCCGCGTCGCGCGGGACCAGCTTTGCGCTGACCCCCGATGCGGATGAACGCCACGCCATCGCCGATACGCTCGGGATCGTGGGGATCAAGAAACTGCGCTTTGCAGGCAAGCTGACCCCGCAAGGCCGCAGGGATTGGGTACTGAGCGCAGATTTGGGCGCGACCGTGGTGCAGGATTGCGTCGTCACCCTTGACCCCGTCACCAGCCGGATCGATGAAACAGTGACGCGCCAATACCTGTCCGACCTGCCAGAACTGACCGGCACCGAGGTTGAAATGCCCGAGGATGACACAGCCGAACCTCTGCCCGACACGATCGACCTTTACGCCGTGCTGACCGAGGCGCTGGCGCTGGCGCTGCCGCTTTATCCACGCGCCGCGGGGGCCGCATTGGGGCAAACCGTCTATACCGAAAAAGGCGTCACACCGCTGACCGATGAAGCGGCCCGACCTTTTGCAGGGCTGGGCGCGCTGCGTGACAGCCTCAAAGACACCGACGACTAAAGCGCCCTTCTTTCACCATCATTGTCGTAAAAATATCCCCGCCGGAGGCATCAACTGTGGCGCAGCCACAGGCAGACCCAAGCAAATCAGGCAAAAAAGGGTTGCGCCGGGCGTTTATCGCGGTATTTAAGCCGCCTCTTTCACACTGCGTCTCGACAGGGCTGCCAGATTGGCGTAGACGCCCCCAAGATGCACAAATCAGGGCCGCGCGCCCGACTATCATAGGGTTCCGTCATGGCCGTCCAGCAGAATAAAGTTTCCAAATCCCGCCGCAACAACCGGCGCGCGCACGACTCGCTTGTCGCTGCCAATCCTAACGAATGTGACAACTGCGGTGAAATGAAGCGTCCGCATCACGTTTGCCCGTCCTGCGGCCATTACGCGACACGCGAAGTCGTCGCCACCACGACCGAGGTCGATCTGGACGAAGACGCAGCATAAGCTGTCACGCAGCACCGGCTGTCACACAGGCACAACAGCATGATACAGCGCCAGACGGGATCAGTCTCGACATCGGCCAATGTGCTTTCTGTTGATGCCATGGGTGGCGACAAAGGGCCTGCAACGGTGGTTGCGGGCCTTTCGAAGTTTCTGAACGCCACGCCCGGCGCCCATGCCCTGTTGCATGGCCCCAAGGCGGAACTTGACGCCTTGGTCGCATCCCACAATATCGCGGCCCGCGTGACGGTGCATGACGCATCCGATGTGGTCAAGATGTCGGACAAGCCCAGCCATGTGCTGCGGCATGGCAAGAAAACATCCATGTGGTCGGCCATCGACGCGGTGCGCGACGGTCAGGCGGCGGTGTGCATTTCCTGCGGCAATACCGGTGGTCTGATGGCGCTGTCGATGCTGCGCCTGCGCAAGGCCGAGGGCGTGAACCGCCCCGCCATTGCCTGTCTGTGGCCATCGCGCAATCCTGCCGGTTTCAACGTGATGCTGGATGCCGGCGCCGATATCCGCGCCGATCAGGATGATCTGCTGACCTATGCGCTGATGGGGGCGGCCTATGCGCGCAACGGGCTGGATATCGTGCGCCCGCGGGTCGGCCTGCTCAACGTCGGGACCGAGGAACACAAAGGCCGCGCCGAACTCAAGGTCGCACACGAGCTGATCGCGCGCGCCGCCGACAAGGGCGAGTTTGACTACGTCGGATTCGTCGAAGGCGGTGATCTGCCCTCCAACAAGGTGGATGTCATCGTCACCGACGGGTTTACCGGCAATGTCGCGCTGAAAACCGGCGAAGGCACCGCCACGCTGATCAGCGAATTGTTGCGCGGCGCGATGATGGGCAATCCTTTGTCGATGCTGGGCGCAGTGCTGGCGCGCGGGTCCTTGCGCCGCTTGCGCAAACGGATTGATCCGCGGCGGGTGAATGGCGGCGTATTTCTGGGGCTGAACCAGACCGTGATCAAAAGCCACGGCTCTGCCGATGCGACCGGCGTCGCCGCCGCGCTGCATCTGGCCTACCGGCTGGGGCAGACCGGCTTTTCGGACAAACTGGCGGCGCGGGTTGCATCCGCCGCCGCACTTGCCCAAGATCAGGGCCAAGAAAGTGCCGCCGAAGCGGGCAGCAACAACACAGGCGATTAACACGATGACACGGCGCGCAGTGGTCAGGGGCATCGGGCATTACCTGCCCGACAGAATCGTTCCCAACAGCGAGTTCGAAAAGACGCTGGACACATCCGACGAATGGATCAAAACCCGTTCCGGGATCGAAAGGCGGCATTTCGCGGCCGAAGGCCAGACCACATCCGACCTTGCGATCCATGCCGCCAAGGCTGCACTGGCCATGGCCCGGATCGCCCCCAATGACATTGATGCCATCGTTCTGGCAACATCGACATCCGACCTGACGTTTCCGTCCACGGCGACGATGGTGCAACATGCGATTGGAAACACCACAGGCTATGCCTTTGATATTCAAGCGGTTTGTGCGGGTTTCGTCTATGCGATGTCAACCGCCAACGCGCTGATCACATCGGGTCAGGCCAATACCGTCATGGTGATTGGCGCGGAAACCTTCAGCAAGATCCTCGATTGGACCGACAGGGCCACCTGCGTGTTGTTCGGCGATGGTGCCGGCGCGCTGATCCTGTCCGCCGAAGACGGCGACGGCAGCACCGCTGATCGCGGCATCCTGTCGGTCGATCTGAATTCGGACGGCCGTTACAGGGATATGTTGTACGTTGATGGTGGTGTGTCGACCCAGACGACCGGCGTCGTGCGCATGGAAGGCCGCGAGCTGTTTCGCCATGCCGTCGAAAAACTGGCCCAGACCGCCGATACCGCCCTGCACAAGGTCGGGCTGACCGCCGATGACGTGACCTGGGTCGTGCCGCATCAGGCCAATATCCGCATCATCCAGGCCACCGCCAAGAAACTGGGCGTCGGCATGGACCGCGTGGTCGTCACTGTGCAGGACCATGGCAATACATCGGCCGCATCAATCCCGCTGGCGCTGTCGGTCGGCGTGGCCAACGGCCAGATCAAGCGCGGCGATCTGGTTGTGACCGAGGCGATTGGCGGCGGTCTGGCCTGGGGGTCGGTGGTGCTGCGCTGGTAAGATCGGACATGGCCGATTCTGCCTTGCCGGACCCTGTTCCAAGTCCTTGTTATTGACTCTGAAATTGGCCCGCGCCAATGTGGTGCGAAATCGCGGGGAAACGATCTATGGCGGATAAGACTCTGACACGCATGGACTTGGCTGAAGCTGTCCATAACGAAGTGGGCCTGTCGCGCAATGACAGCGCCGATCTGGTGGAAAGCGTGCTGACGCATGTGTCCGATTCGCTGGTGGCGGGCGATACGGTCAAGATTTCATCCTTTGGCACCTTTGCCGTACGCGACAAGGCCGCCCGCGTCGGGCGCAACCCCAAGACCGGCGAAGAAGTCCCGATCCATCCGCGCCGCGTGCTGACCTTCCGGCCATCGCATCTGATGAAGGATCGCGTCGCATCCGGTAACAAGTCCTGATCCATGGTCAAAGCCCGCGAAGCCTTTCGCACGATATCCGAAGTGGCGGAATGGCTGGATACGCCGACCCATGTGCTGCGCTTTTGGGAAACCAAGTTCAGCCAGATCCGCCCTGTCAAAGGGGCCGGTGGCCGGCGCTATTACCGACCCAGCGACATGGATCTTTTGGCCGGCATCAAGCAATTGTTGCATGAAGACGGGCTGACCATCAAAGGCACCCAAAAACTGCTGCGCGACAAGGGCGTGAGATACGTGGCCGCGCTGGGCCCCAGCGTGGCGGGCGCGGCGGATGACGCCGACCTGCCCGAAGATATGCTGCTGGCGGACCAAGACGATGCGGTCCCAGACCTCGACGATGTGCTGCCAGAGCAAACCACCCTGTTGCCAGACCCGGACGATGCGATGCACGACCAGATTGCGGAGATTGCGCCGCAGCCACTGGCCGCGCCCCCCATATCGCCGCAGCCCGCCTTTGTGCGGGAAAGCCCCCCACCGCCTGTGCAAACGGCCCTGCCCTTTGACGATATCGCCCCGCCCCGCCTTGCCGTGTTTCCGGCACCGCCCAGCGAATTGCCCGATGTTCCCGCTCGGCTGATCGGGCGCGCGCCGCGGCGCGCGGGGGCCTTGCACGCACAGGCCGCCCGGATCGCGCCCTTGTTGGCGCGGCTTGACGCGGTCCGCGACCGGATGCGGCACGGCTGAACAGCACCTGCGCCAAAAAGATTTCTGGCCTCCGGCGGGGATATTTAGGCTCGGAAGATGATGCTTTTCGGGCTTGTTCCTGCGCCAGATTCCAGTATGAACACGCCTAGTCGGGCTATAGCGCAGCCTGGTAGCGCGTCCGTCTGGGGGACGGAAGGTCGCAGGTTCGAGTCCTGCTAGCCCGACCAATACGGCGTTTCAGGACAGACCTGAAACATCACCTTTCGCCTTTGCGCGATGCGAAAGGCCGCGATAGGGGAAACAGTTTTCCCCAAACGCTGATCATCGCCCGCTTGCGTTTACGCGCAGCGGGCGTTTTGGTATCTACAAGGGCCAAGGGGATGATTTTCATGCAAAACGGTGTTCTGGCTGACCATCAGATCCGCGAATTGATCGCGCGGGGGGCCATCCGTGCCAGCGCGCCGATTGATGCGGGTCAGGTGCAGCCTGCCTCGCTTGATCTGCGGTTGGGGGCCACCGCCTTCCGCGTGCGCGCGTCGTTTCTGGCAGGGCGCAGCCGGACGGTGACCGAACGGCTGGCGGATTTCCGGATGCATGCGATTGATCTGACCGGCGGGGCCGTGCTGGAAAAAGGCTGCGTTTATGTGGTGCCTTTGATGGAAAGCCTGACACTGCCTGTGGGGATGACGGGCGCGGCCTCGGCGAAATCATCTATCGGGCGGCTGGACCTGTTGACGCGCATCATCACCGATCACGGCGTCGAATTCGATCGTGTGCCTGCCGGATATGACGGCCCGCTTTTTGTCGAGATTTGCCCGCGGTCGTTTTCGGTCGTGGCCCAGCCCGGCCAGATGCTGAACCAGATCATTTTCCGCCAGGGCAAGACCATCATGTCGGATGATGACCTGCGCGCGCTGCATAATGTAACGCCCATCGTTTCGGGTGATCCGGTGATTTCCGATGGTCTGGGCTTTTCCGTCGATCTGCGCCCGGAGGCGGGCAATCTGGTCGGCTATCGCGCCAAGCCGCATACCGGCGTGATCGATCTGGCCAAGCTGAACCATTACGACCCCGCCGAGTTCTGGGAAAAGGTGCATACCGATACCGGCTGGATCATCCTTGATCCGGGTGCGTTTTACATCCTTGTCAGCCGCGAGGCGATTGTCATCCCGCCGATGCAGGCCGCGGAAATGGCCCCCTATCTGGCGATGGTGGGCGAATTCCGCGTGCATTACGCGGGGTTTTTCGACCCCGGTTTCGGCTATGCCGCTGCAGGCGGGGCCGGATCACGCGGGGTGTTGGAGGTGCGCTGTCACGAGGCACCGTTTGTGCTGGAACACGGGCAGGTCGTGGGGCGGCTGGTTTATGAACATATGGCCGCCCTGCCTGCGGCATTATACGGGCAGGCGATCCAGTCGAATTATCAAGGACAGGGGCTGAAGCTGTCCAAGCATTTCAAGCCTAGCGCATGAAGCGGCGCAGCAGGCGCATCCCCTGTTGCAATTGCTTGGCCTGACCGGCACCGGGGGCGGGTTTGCCCGCCTGCCCGTCGCCTTTGGACAGCATCTGCATCCCTTTGCTGATGCCGCGGTTCATCACCTGCCGGAGCACCAGATTGATCAAGCGGTTCATGGTCAACGTTACAGCCTTTCACACCAAACAGGCCTGACGATAACGCAGAATCGTCAATCCTCAAACAGCTCTGATTGATCGGCATCGCCGCTGTCGTCGTCCGTTTCGCCCAAGGCGACCGTGCCGGGGGGCGGGCGGTTTTCCAGCAGCCCTGCGGCGCGCAATTCCTTTATTCCGGGCAGGTCGCGGGCGTTTTCCAGCCCGAAATGGTCAAGGAAAGCCTGCGTCACCACAAAGGTCACAGGCCGCCCCGGTGTCATCTTGCGCCGGCCAAGCCTGATCCATTCCATCTCGATCAGCTGGTCGATGGTGCCACGGCTGACGCTGACGCCGCGGATTTCCTCGATCTCGGCGCGGGTGACGGGCTGGTGATAGGCGACGATGGCGAGCGTTTCGATCGCCGCGCGCGACAATTTGCGCGTTTCGACAATTTCCTTTTGCATCAGGAACCCCAGATCGGGGGCGGTGCGGATCGCCCAGGCATCACCGATGCGCACCACATTGACGCCGCGCCCTTCGTACCGTTTGCGTAGGTAAGCCAGCGCCTCGGCGGGGTCGCAGCCATGCGGCATCCGCCCGATCAGGTCTTGTACGGTGACGGGGTCTGCGGTGGCGAACAGGATCGCCTCGACCATGCGTTCCTGTTCGCCCATGGGGGGCGCATCAAACAGGCTGTCGTTTTGCGGTTTAGCCATGGCGCGGGTCTTTCTTGCGGATCTGGATCGGCGCAAACATGTCGCTTTGCCGGATTTCGATGCGGCCTTCCTTGGCCAGTTCCAGTGACGCGGCAAATGTCGCCGCCGTGGTGGACCGCCTGCGTTGCGGGTCGGCGTCCCAACCATCGGGCAGATAGCTGACGATATCGGTCCAGTCACCGGCAAAGCCGATCAGATGGCGCATCCGGTCCAGCGCCTGTTCCATTGTCATCACATGCGCACGGTCCAGCACGAAGGGTCGGAAATCGTCACGCGTGCGGATGCGCGCGTAACCCTGCATCAGGTCCAGCAGCGTCGCGGTATAGCTGATGCGGCGCACGCGCTGCACGTCCTCGGTGATGCCACGCGCGAAAAAATCGCGGCCCAACTGGTCGCGCGCCATCAATTGCGCCGCTGCCTCGCGCATCGCGGCCAGCCGTTCCAGCTGGAACGCCAGATGCGCGGCCAGTTCTTCGCCCGATGGTCCCGCCTCGCGCGGGTCAGGCGGCAGCAGCAGGCGGGATTTGAGAAAGGCGAGCCAGGCCGCCATGACAAGGTAATCGGCGGCCAGTTCCAGCCGCAGCGCCTTGGCCTGTTCGACAAAGGCCAGATATTGCTGCGCCAGCGCCAGAATCGATATCTGGCGCAGATCGACCTTTTGGGTGCGCGACAGGGTCAAAAGCAAATCGAGCGGTCCCTCGAACGCACCGACATCGACGATCAGCGCCTCGGCGGCAACGCGGGCGCTGATACGGTCGGTATCTTGCTCAAATTCATCGGGCTGCATCGGACCTCACGCCATCAGCGTTTCAAATTCGGCCTCTAATGCGGTGATGTCAATCGTTTCGGGTGTCTTGCGCAGGGCAAGCGCGCGATTGGCGCGGATCACTGCCCGCGCCGACATGGCACCAGCGGCCTGTGCCACATCAGTCATCTCGCCCATATCACCATTGCAATGCAGGATCAGGTCACAGCCCGCGGCGATGGCGGCATGGGTCCGGTCGGTCACCGACCCCGCCAGCGCCTGCATCGACAGATCATCGGTCATCAGCAGGCCGTCAAACCCGATCTGGTCGCGGATCACCTGCATCATCACCGGCGATGTCGTCGCAGGCCGCTCGGGGTCGAGCGCGTCAAACACGATATGCGCGGTCATGCCCAAGGGTAGATCGCGCAAGGCCGCGAATGGCGCGAAATCATGGGCAGTCAGATCATCGACGCTGGCCGTGACGCGCGGCAGGGCCAGATGGCTGTCAGCCTGCGCGCGCCCGTGACCGGGGATGTGTTTGAGCACCGGCAAAACCCCGCCCGCGAGCAAACCGTCCGAGCAGGCGCGCGCGGCGGCAACGACTGTCGGCACATCGCGGCCATATAAACGGTTTTGCAGAAACGGATGTGTCGCATCCTCGGCCAGATCGGCCAAAGGCGCGCAATTGACGTCAATACCCACGGACAGCAAATCATGCGCGATCAGCCGGTAGCGCAGCCATTGCGCACGAAGGGGGTCAGCAGCGCGGGCCATCTGGTCCAGCGCGGGCAGGTAGTCGCGCCAATGGGGGCTGCGCATCCGCTGCACCCGCCCGCCTTCCTGATCAATCAGGATCGGGGCATCACGGCCCACCACGTCGCGCAGATCGCCGGTCAGGCGGCGCAGCTGGTCGGGGCTATCGATATTGCGCGCGAAAAGGATGAACCCCCAAGGGTCCGCATCACGGAAAAACCCGCGTTCCCATGGCGTGATGTCCAGCGCGGCTGGCCCGAAAATCGCCGCCGCCTGCGTCACCTAATTGACCACGACCGCGATACATTCGGCCCCTTCGGCCTGCAGGGCGGCGCAGAACCGGCGGGCATCGTCGCGGTCAGCAAAGCCGCTGGCGCGCAACCGGTACCAAGTGCCGCTGCTTTGGGTGCTGACCTGCACGACGCGGTCGCGCCCGTTCATCAGCGCGCCAAAACGGGATTCCAGCCGCGCCCATTCTTCGGCCGCCAAGGAAGGTGACGAAAACGCGCCCAATTGCACCAGATCGGTGCCGGTGGCGAAACTGGCGGTGGTCACGGGAACATCGGATGTGCTGGCAGGCGCAGCGGCGGCGGCGGGCGCGGGGGCAGAAGGTGCCGCGCGCAGCGATACAGGCCGCAGGATCGGGCGCAGCGATACCGCAACACCGGGCACAGTGGCAGGCACACGGTCCATCGCGGCGACATCGGCGATGGCGTCAGCCTCGGTGATCTCGGCGACCATGGCCAGAACATCCTCGACCGTGGTGCCCATGGTCTGGGCAGGCGCGGCGATGGTGGCGGCATCGGGCAACAGGGCCACGGGCTGCATGGTTTCCTCGCCCATGTCATCAACAGCAGCCATTGGCAGGGCTTCGAGGTCTTCGCGCGCAAGGCCCGGCATGCGCGGGGCCAGCACAAGCCGGTCCTCGGGCGCTGCCGCCTCGCCCATGGCGACCAGTTCATTGACGGACAGGCCGACATGGCGCGCGATATCGCCGCCCGGATCATCGGGCAGCACGCGCATATCGCCTTCCATGGCGCGGACCACGGGAATACCCGTGACATCGCGCATGATCAGCTGATAGCCCCAATAGCCAATGCCGAAAATCAAGGACAAGGACACCAGCGCGCCCGTGGCATTCATCCACGGTTGCGCAGGTCCACTGCCCGATTGCGGGGCAAGCCCCTGCTCGTAAGTCGCCATCACTGCCTCACTGCCCGCGCCATTTTCGGCTTGTCGGGTCGTCTGCTCTGCCTTGACCGGCGGGCTGCGTTAGCGCATTTCCTCTGCCGGTGTGACGCCTAGAATACCCAAACCGTGCGAAATAACAATCGCAACAGCCCGGATCAGCGCAATTTTCGCTTGTGTTGTATCAGAATCACCCATTTGCAGGAACCGCAGGGACGCATCGTCATTGCCACGGTTCCACAAAGCGTGGAAATCTGACGCCAGATCATACAGATAAAACGCGATCCTGTGGGGTTCATGGCCCTTGGCCGCGATTTCCACCAGACGCGGCCATTCGGCAATCTTGCGCGCAACGGCCAGCTCGGCCTCGTGGGTCAGACCGGACAGATCGACCGCCGCCAGCGTGGCATCATCCACGGCAACATCGGCATCCTGCGCCTTGCGCAACACCGAATTGACCCGCGCATGGGCATATTGGACATAGAAAGACAGGGTTATCCTTGGATTGTTCCAGCACCTTTGCGAAATCGAAATCCAAAGGCGCGTCATTCTTGCGCGTCAGCATGTGAAAACGGGTCACGTCAGGGCCGACCTCGTCCACCACATCGCGCAGGGTGATGAATGTCCCCGCCCGTTTCGACATCTTGAACGGCGCGCCGTTTTGATACAACTTCACCAATTGCGTCAGCTTGATATCCAGCGGCACGCGGCCATCCGACAGCGCCGCCACGGCAGCCTTCATCCGTTTGACATAGCCGCCGTGATCGGCGCCGAACACGTCGATCAGCGCGTCATAGCCGCGCTGCACCTTGTCATAATGATAGGCGATATCGGGCGCGAAATAGGTCCAGGCACCATCCGATTTCTGCACCGGCCGGTCCACGTCATCACCATGGGCGGTGGATCTGAATAGGGTCTGTTCGCGCGGTTCCCAATCTTCGGGCGTCTTGCCCTTGGGCGGTTCCAGCACGCCTTGATAGATCAGGCCCTTGGCCTTCAAGCTCTGCAATCGCTTTTTCGATCAAACCACTGCCATACAGTGACTTTTCGGAATAGAAACTATCCATCTCGATGCCCAGCTGCGCCAGATCGGTGCGGATCAGCGCCATCATCGCATCAGTGGCAAACAGGCGGACATCGTCCAGCCAGACATCTTCGCTTTGGTCCAAATACTCGGATCCGACCTTCTCCTTCAGCGCCTCGCCCACGGGGATCAGGTAATCACCGGGATAGGACCCTTCGGGCCAGTCCACGGTCAGGTCATGCGCCTCGACATAGCGCAGATAGACCGACCGCGCGAGCACATCGACCTGCGCCCCGCCATCATTGATGTAATATTCGCGGGTGACGTCATAGCCCGCGTAATCCAGCAGGCTGGCCAGCGCATCGCCGAACACCGCACCGCGTGTGTGGCCGACATGCAGCGGTCCGGTGGGGTTGGCGCTGACATATTCGACCAGCATCCGCTGCCCCTGCCCCAATGTGGACCGGCCAAACCCTTGATCCGACAGCGCCGATTTGACGATGCCCTGCCAGGCGGCAGGCACCAGATGCATGTTCAAAAACCCCGGCCCGGCGACATCGGCGCTGGCGATCATCGGATCAGCGGCAAGCTTTGCGGCCAGTGCCTCGGCAATCGCGCGCGGGTTCATCCCCGCGGGTTTGGCCAGCACCATCGCGGCATTCGTCGCCATATCGCCATGCGCGGCATCGCGGGGCGGTTCGACCGCGACAGCCTCCATCGCCAGCCCCGGTGGCAAGGCGCCATCGGCAACCATCTGGTCAAGACAGGCCAGCACACGGCCCCGCACATCAGCGAAAAGGTTCATTTTATCGGTCCATTTTTGATCCGGCAGGTGTATCACCCCCGCCGCCCGCGTCAATTCCCGTCGATCACACCGGGCGGGATGGTTTCGCCGCCGATCAGGCGTTTGTGTTCCTGAATGGCAAAACGGTCGGTCATGCCTGCAATGTAATCCGCCACGATCCGCGCCAGCGCGGTGCGGCCCTGCGCATCGGCCACATCCTTGCGCCATTGCTTGGGCAACTCGTCCGGATTGTCCATGAAGAACGGGAACAACTCGTTGACCATCTTCGTGACAACCACCCGCATTTCGACCACCGCAGGCGCGCGGTACATCCGGTCGAACAGGAACTGCCGGATCACCTTGAGGTCAGTCCACAGGTCGGGCGAAAACTGGATCACCATGCGCCCCGCGTGGCGGATATCATGCACCGTCGTGGGGTTCAGATCGGCCAGATTACGCCGGCTGACGGCGATCACATCCTCGACCAGCACACCAAAGAACCGGCGCAACGCCTCGTGCCGGCGGCGGTAATAATTCAAGCCGGGGTATTTCGCATCGACCCGCGCGAAACAATCGCGCAGGATCGGCAGGGCGGCCAGATCATCGGTGCTGAACAATTCCGCGCGCAACCCGTCGTGCAAGTCATGGTTATTATAGGCAATATCGTCGGACAAAGCTGCAACCTGCGCCTCCGCACTGGCATGGGTGTGCAGTTCCAGATCATGGCGCACATTATAGGCGGCCAGCGCATAGGGGATGTCGCCCAAAACCGGCCCGTTATGTTTGGCGATCCCTTCCAGCGTTTCCCATGTCAGGTTCAGCCCGTCCCATTCGGCATAATGCCGTTCCAGATCGGTGACGATCCGCAGCGCCTGCGCATTGTGATCAAACCCGCCGTAAGGCTGCATCAGCGCATCCAACGCCTCTTCGCCGGTATGGCCGAAGGGCGTGTGGCCCAGATCATGCGCCAGCGCCACAGCCTCGGTCAGTTCGACATTCAGCCCCAGCGTGGCGGCGATGGTGCGGGCGACCTGTGCCACCTCGATCGAATGGGTCAGGCGGGTGCGGAAATAATCGCCTTCATGTTCGATAAAGACCTGCGTTTTATGCTTCAGCCGCCGAAAGGCCGAGGCATGGATGATCCGGTCGCGGTCGCGCTGAAAGGGCGAGCGAAAGGTGCTTTCTTCTTCCGCATATAGCCTGCCGCGTGGATTGGCCGGATCGGTCGCATAGGGCGCTGTCATTTGTTTGCCTGTTGTCGGGTTTGCCTGACATGCCTATATGTCAAAGATGAACAATCCGAAAGGCGATGCAATGCTTACGCTTCCTCCCCAAGTCACGCCGCGTGCTTTTGAACGGCTGGCGGAAATCGGCGCTGCCGCGCAAGGCAAAGCGCTGCGCATCGCGGTCGAAGGCGGCGGCTGTTCGGGGTTTCAATATGAAATCGACCTGGACGAGCCCAAGGACGACGATCTGATCCTGTCGGACAAAGGCGAAACCGTGGTGATCGACGCCATATCGCTGCCGTTCCTGACCGATGCGGTGATTGATTTCTCCGAAGAATTGATCGGCGCGCGGTTCGTGATCAACAATCCCAATGCATCCTCGTCCTGTGGCTGCGGCACATCGTTTGCGATGTGATGAAGATCGCGACATTCAACATCAACGGCGTCAAGGCGCGGATCGAAACCCTGTGCGACTGGCTGGACGACAGCGCACCCGACGTGGCGATCCTGCAAGAGATCAAATCGGTCGATGACGGCTTTCCCCGCCAGATGATCGAGGATCGCGGCTATACCGTGGAAACCCACGGGCAAAAGGGGTTCAACGGGGTGGCGATCCTGTCGAAACTGCCGCTGGAGGATGTGACCCGCGGCCTGCCCGGTGATGATGCCGACGAACAGGCCCGCTGGATCGAGGCGACAGTCGTTGGCGATGTCGCGGTGCGGATTTGCGGGCTTTACCTGCCCAACGGCAACCCCGCACCGGGGCCGAAGTTCGACTATAAGCTGGCATGGATGGACAGGTTGCTGGCGCGCGCCACCGCCCTGCTGGCCGAGGAGATGCCCGCGCTGATGGCGGGTGATTACAATATCATCCCGCAAGGGGCGGATGCCGCAAGGCCCGAGGTCTGGCGCGAGGATGCCCTATTCCGCCCCGAAAGCCGTGCCGCCTATCGTCGTATCCTGAACCTTGGTTTCACCGAAGCGTTCCGCACGCTGGAGCCCGGCGGGGGCATTATTCGTTCTGGGATTATCAGGCCGGGGCCTGGGAAAAGAACAACGGTATTCGCATCGACCATTTCCTGTTGACCCCGCAATGCGCGGATCTGCTGGCGGGGGCCTGGATCGAAAAAGACCTGCGCGCCCGCGACAAACCGTCGGATCATGTGCCGGTCTGGGTGGAACTGCGCCCCTGACAGGGCTTGTGGCCTTCGGCGAGGATATTTTTAAACAGATGAAGTTGTCACGTCGTGGTCATAAAGCCAGCCAAGGCGATTGATAAAGGCGTCGGGCGCGATTCTACCAAGCGTTTTCAGCCCGATATGCGCCACACGCCGTGGCATCCCCGACAGGTGATAATTGCGCGCATTGGCATTGGCGGCGGCGATGGCGCGGCTGACGCGCGGGTGGCGGGCGGATTGGTAGGCGTGCAGCGCCTGCGCCAGATTGTGCTGCGCATCGGTGATCTGTGCGAGGGCAAAGGCATCTTCGATCGCGAGATTAGCGCCTTGCGCCAGAAACGGCAGCGTCGGATGGGCGGCGTCACCCAGCAGCGCGATCCGGTCGTTGTGCCAATGGTCCGCCACCTTGTGCCGGAACAAGCCCCAAAGGTGGCAGGTATCGACCTGCGCCAGCAGATCCTGCAACGGTGCGGCGCAATCGGCGAAAGCCGCGCGCAGGTTGGTAGGGTCATCATCATGGTGCCAGCCTTCGGCGGCCCACGTGTCACGCTCCTGCACAGCGACGATATTCAGCCGGTTGTCCGGTAAAGGATAGGTCACCACATGCCGCCCCGGGGCCATCCAGATTTGCGCGACGGGTGGCAGATCAGTTGCCGGAATGATCGCGCGCCAAGCCACCTGTCCGGTGAAAAACGGGGCGGCGGCCTTGTTCAGCACAGGCCGGATCACCGAATGCAGCCCATCGGCGCCAATCGTCAGATCAGCGCCGGATAAACCAGCCCGCTGTCACATCCGCGATCCGCGCATGCAGCGCGATGCGCACGCCCGCATCCGTGCAGGCACGCGCCAGCAGGCCGATCAGATCGGCGCGGTGCAGGAACCGGTAAGGCGGGGTCTGGCGGGTCAGGTCGAACCGCGCGATGGCGTGCCCTGTCAGCGCATCCACCGGTTGGACGGCCGCGGCGCGCAGCCCAATCTGGTCCAGCGCCTCCGCCAGCCCAAGTGCGGCAAGCGCGCGCGCGCCATTGGGGGTGATTTGCAGGCCTGCGCCCACCTCTGCAATCGCGCGGGCCTGTTCGTGGACGGTGACCTTTGCACCTTGGCGTGCAAAGGCCAAGGCCGCGGTCAGCCCGCCGATCCCGCCGCCACTGATGGCAATGCTGCGTCCGGCATTGGCCCCCACATCAATCGTCGCGGTGGACTTTTTCACGCCGTTCGTGGCGTTCCTGCGCTTCAAGGCTCATCGTGGCGATGGGCCGCGCATCCAGCCGCTTGAGCGAAATCGGCTCGCCGGTGATTTCGCAATAGCCGTATTCACCGTCGTCGATCCGGCGCAGGGCCGCGTCGATCTTGCTGACCAGCTTGCGCTGGCGGTCGCGGGTGCGCAATTCGATGGACCTGTCGGTTTCTTCAGAGGCGCGGTCGGCCACATCGGGGATATTGCGGGTCTGGTCTTTCATCCCCGCCACGGTGTCGCGGCTGTCTTCGAGGATCTCCGCCTTCCAATCCAGCAACTTGCGGCGGAAATATTCGGTCTGGCGTTCGTTCATGAAAGGTTCGTCATCGGCCGGACGATAATCGTTCGAAAGAAACACTTCGGCTTTCATCGCATTTTCCTTGTCTGGCGATCGGGTGACGCGACCACAGGCCATGCAGCAACGGTCCCAATTCAAGCGCCGTGTACCCTTTTGGCCTTGCCGTGTCACCCCCTGAATTGATCTGCGGGGCGGGTGTTGCCGATCGTCGTAGACCTGCTAACTTGCGCAGAAATCAAAGGGTAAAGATCATGCAGTTCACCGGCACCGACAGCTATATCGCGACCGAGGATCTGAAGATGGCGGTCAATGCCGCCGTCACGCTGGAACGCCCGCTGCTGGTCAAGGGCGAGCCCGGCACCGGCAAGACCGAACTGGCCCGACAGGTCAGTGCAGCGCTTGGCCTGCCGATGATCGAATGGCATATCAAATCCACCACCAAGGCCCAGCAGGGCCTGTATGAATATGATGCCGTCAGCCGGTTGCGCGACAGCCAGCTGGGTGATGCGCGGGTCAACGATGTTGCCAATTACATCAAGCGCGGCAAGCTGTGGCAGGCCTTTGCCGCCCCGGGCCGCGTGGTGCTGCTGATCGACGAGGTGGACAAGGCCGATATCGAATTTCCCAATGACCTGTTACAAGAACTCGACCGGATGGAATTCCATGTCTACGAGACCGGCGAGACCGTCCGCGCGATCCACCGCCCTATCGTGATCATCACATCCAACAATGAAAAAGAACTGCCCGACGCCTTTTTGCGGCGCTGTTTCTTTCATTATATCCGGTTTCCTGACATCGAGATTCTGCGCCAGATCGTGGCGGTGCATCATCCGCAGATCAAGGATGCCTTGCTGACTACGGCGCTGACCCAATTTTATGACATCCGCGACACGCCGGGGCTGAAAAAGAAACCGTCTACCTCCGAAGTGCTGGATTGGCTGAAGCTGCTGTTGGCCGAGGATCTGACCCCCGAAGATCTGCGCCGTGACGGGGCCGATGCGCTGCCGCGCCTGCATGGCGCATTGTTGAAAAATGAACAGGATGTGCATCTGTTCGAACGGCTGGCCTTTATGGCGCGTGGCAAAAGGTGATCACGCGGCAGGCTGATCCGGTCTTTCGGCGCCCGACCGAGCGCATGAGGAGCGCGCCATCTGCCCTGCCGATCATGAAATATCTCTGGCTTTTTGGCGTGCTCGTGTTGGCCGCCTGCACGCCACAACTGCGCGTGGCGGGGCCTGACGGGGTTGCGCCGGTCCGCTTGGATTTTCCAGCGATGCGCAGCTTTGCCGCCGCCAGCCCCGGCCCCGCGCGCCGCCCGAATGCACAGATCGCGCGGGATTTTTCCGATCTGAGCTTTCAGCTTGAAAGCGGGCGGCCGATCCCCGTGTTCACCCGTTTTGAAGGGCCGGTCACGGTGGCGTTCAACGGCCCTGCCCCCGCGCATCTGGTGGCCGATCTTGACGGTCTGCTGGCGCGGCTGCGCGCCGAGGCGGGGATTGATATCCGCCAGATCGCGGGCGGCGATGCGGCGATCCGGATCGAGCTGGTGCCGCCACGCCAGTTGCAAAGGGCCGCCCCCGGTGCGGCCTGTTTCGTGGTGCCGCGGGTGCGCGACTGGGCCGCATTGCGCCGCAACCGCCAAAGCCCGCTGATCGACTGGACCACATTGCAGGTCCGCGACCGGGCGGCCGTATTCATTCCCGATGATGCCACCCCGCAAGAAATGCGCGATTGTCTGCACGAGGAACTGGCACAGGCGCTGGGGCCGCTGAATGACCTGTATCACCTGCCCGACTCCGTGTTCAACGATGACAATATGCATGCCGTCCTGACCGGTTTCGACATGCTGATCCTGCGCGTCACCTATGCGCCCGCATTGCGTAGCGGCATGACCCAAGCAGAGGTGATGGCGCAGGTGCCGGACATTCTGGCGCGGATCAACCCTGCGGGCGCGGGCGGCGCGGCACCGATCGCCGCGCCCACGACCCGCGACTGGACGCAGGCGATCATCACCGCCTTGGGCGGCACCGCATCGCGTGGGGTCCGCCAACAGGCGGCGGCACAGGCGGTGGCCATCGGTCAGGCGCGCGGCTGGACCGGCGCGCGCGCCGGGTTTGCACAATATGTTTTCGGCCGGCTGCAGATCGGGACCGACCCGACACTGGCCTTGGGCGCATTCAATGCCGCGACCCGTGCCTATGCGGGCGATCCGAACCTGCGGATCCACGCCGCCCATGTGGCGCAACAGCAGGCCGCCTTTGCCTTGATCGCGCGCGATCCAGAGGCGATACTGGCCCTGACCGGCCCTGCCATCACCGTGGCGCGCCAGCACGAAAACGCAGCCCTGATGGCCGTGTTGATGATGTTGCGCGCCGAGGCTTTGGACCTGCAAGGCCAGCCCGAGGCCGCGATGGCGCTGCGGCTGGACAGTCTGGGATGGGGGTTATACGGGTTCGGCGACAGGGATACGGTGATTGAACGGCTTAATGAAATCGCCAGCCTGTCACGCCTGCCAAGCTGAACCCATAGAAAGGTGTCACGATGATCTATCCACTGTCCGGGCTGCTGATCGGGGCCGCCATCGGCGCTTGGCGCGCCAAGGCGAACGGCGGCAAGCCGCTTGACATGCTGCAATGGGGCGCGGCCTTTGGGATCGCGCTGGGGCTGGTCGGGTTGTTCGTGCTGATCTTCGTCGAACGCAGCCTGCTGTGACCTGATGTTTCTGCCGTTTTTCGACAATCTGCGCAAAGCCGGACTGCCGGTCAGCCTGCGCGAATTCCTGTCGTTTCTGGAAGGCATGAAAGCGGGCCTTGCGACCTATGATGTCGCGGCGTTCTATTTTCTGGCCCGCACCGTGATGGTCAAGGATGAACGCCACCTTGACCGGTTCGACCGCGCCTTTGCCACAAGTTTCGCAGGGCTGGAGACGATCCCCGCCGAGGCCGTGCTAAACGCCATCGACATCCCCGCCGACTGGTTGGAAAAACTGGCCGAAAAACACCTGAGCGCGGATGAAAAGGCCGAGATCGCAGCCCTTGGCGGCTTTGACAAGCTGATGGAGACGCTCAAGCAGCGGCTGGCCGAACAGGAGGGCCGCCATCAGGGCGGGTCAAAATGGATCGGCACGGCAGGCACATCGCCATTCGGCGCCTATGGCTATAACCCCGAAGGCGTGCGGATCGGGCAGGACGCCAGCCGCAACCAGCGCGCGGTCAAGGTCTGGGACAAGCGCGAATTTCGCAATCTGGACGACAGCGTCGCGCTTGGGACACGCAATATCAAGGTGGCGCTCAAACGCCTGCGCCGCTGGGCGCGCGATGGCGCGGCAGAGGAGCTGGACCTGCCCGGCACGATCCGCGCGACGGCGGAGCATGGCTATCTGGATGTCAAAACCCGCCCCGAACGGCGCAATGCGGTCAAGGTGCTGTTGTTTCTGGACATCGGCGGGTCGATGGACCCGCATATCAAGGTGGCCGAGGAATTGTTCAGCGCCGCCAAATCAGAATTCAAGCATTTCCAGCATTTCTATTTCCACAACTGTCTTTACGAAGGGGTGTGGAAAGACAATCGCCGCCGCTGGGATGCGCAGACGCCGACTTGGGATGTGCTGCACACCTATGGATCTGATTACAAATGCATTTTTGTGGGTGACGCCAGCATGTCGCCCTATGAGATCGCCTATCCGGGCGGGGCCAATGAGCATATGAATGCCGAGGCCGGTGCCGTCTGGCTGGCCCGCGCGCGCGACCAGTGGCGCGATACGCTCTGGATCAATCCGGTCGAGGAACGCCAATGGCCCTATACCCAGTCGATCGGGATGATCCGCGACATTTTTGGCGCCGACCGCATGGTGCCGATGACGCTGGACGGGATCAACCGCGGTATGAAGGCGCTGGCGGGGTAAGAAACTTTTGGCGCGCCGCGCGGGAGTATTTTTGGAAATAAGAAGCCGGGCGCGACAAAGCGGGCCATTGGCAAGCCGGGCCGCGCGCCCCATATCGGGATCATGATGAAATTTTTACCGATCATCCTTGCGCTGGTTTACGGATACGCGATGTTTCGCTTTTCCGTCTGGCGGACTGCGCGCGAGCTGGACGACAAATCGACCGAGCTGGCCGATCCGATTTTGAAAGTGCTGATGGACCGGATGGCCACAGCGCTGGGGATCGACCGGATCCGCGTGCATATCTACGAGATCCCGCAGGTCAACGGGCTGGCCGCCCCTGACGGGCGGATTTTCATCACGCGGGGATTTTTCAACAAATATCGCGCGGGCGAGGTCACATCCGAGGAGATGGCCAGCGTCATCGCGCATGAATTGGGCCATGTCGCCTTGGGCCATTCGCGCCGCCGGATGATCGACTTTTCCAGCCAGAATGCGATGCGCACCGCACTGGCGATGATCTTTAACCGGTTTTTGCCCGGCATCGGGCCGTGGATTGCTGGCGCGCTGATCAGTCTTTTGGCCGCGCGCCTGTCGCGCGATGACGAATTCGAGGCGGATGCCTATGCTTCGGCCTTGCTGGTCAAGGCGGGGATCGGCACCAGCCCACAGAAATCGCTGTTCGGCAAGCTGGAAACGCTCACCGGCGCACATGGGGCGGCGACGCCTGCATGGATGCTGAGCCATCCCAAGACCCCGCAGCGCATCGCCGCAATCGAGGCGAATGAATCGAAGTGGCAGGCGCCCTAGCGGTCATGCGCGCCTTTGCCCGCGAGGATCTTGTCGCGCGCCTTGGCGATGCGTGAGAGCTTCGTTTCGAGCGCCTTCGCGCCGTTGACCATCAATACATAGCTTTTCTGCCGTCCCGGTGTCAGCGCGGCAAAAGCTTCAGCAAGTGCGGGGTCGTCATCGAGCACGGTGACCAGTTCGTCGGGCAATTCCAGCTCTGACGTGTCCTTAGCGGGCTTGATCCCTGCCTCGGCATAGCGGATCGCCTCGGACAGATAGGCGCGGACCACGGGGGCAAGACGCGCCACTTCGTCGGCACCGGAAAATTTGATCATGTCGGGATTGCGTGTGCTCGGTCCCTGCTTTCGCAACACATTTTCAGGATCACGCATGAGCGCGGCATTGAAGAAGCTGAGACCGATTCCCGCACGGATCGCCCCGATCAGCGCGATGTTTCGCCCATTGTGCATATAGCAGGGGTGGCCCCATTTCACCGCTTCTTCCAGACCTGCGGCACGGCAGAGATCGCGCAAGGCCCGCAGCCCCTGTTGCCATATCCGTGCGGAACAATCGTCGGTGTCGAACCGCGCGCACCGCCCGCAGCCTTTCTCGAAGTAATCCTCGATCCGCGTGATCATCATCACTCAGTCCGCCGTTAATGCCTTGCCCAGCCGTGGGAGACGTGCCTTTTTCAAAAGCGCACGCAGGGTCCAGTCCTGACCGGATAGCCGCCGCGCCTCGGCCAAGACGTTGTCGGCCACAGCCTGCACAGATTGCGGCGCGTCGCGCCACAAATCCAGCAGAAATCCGTCGGGGTCCAGCCGATGCAGCCCTTCGTCGTCCAGAATGTTGCGCGGGAAATCCTTGGCGTTCATCGTCAGGATCGCATCGCAAGACCCTGCGACGGCCGCGGCCAGAACGTGGATATCGCCGGTATCGGGCAGCCAGAACCGCCGTTCGATGCCCGCATCATAGCGGATCATCGCGTCGGGGAACTGCGCGCCTAGCGTGGCGATTTCGCCCCGCGCCCAGACCTCTTCGGCCGCGCCAAGCTTTCCTGCGGCACGCGCCCATTCCTCCAGCACCCGCGCCGACCAGCGCGGCGCGAACAGCCCCTGTGCCGCGCAGCCCAGCACCATTTCCCGCATCACCGTGGGATAGAGCACACAGGCGTCGATCAGCACTTTCATAGCCGGAAGAACACGGCCTTAAGATAGCCGCTTTCGGCCAGATGCGGCATCAGCGGGTGGTCGGGTCCGGCGGAACCGGTATGGATGATCTGCCCGCGCCGCCCTGCCCGCCCGATCCCGCGCGCCGATGCATTGCGGAATTTGGTCAGGTCCACCGCATGCGAACACGAACACAGCGCCAGATAGCCATCGGGGGCCACAAGTGGTGCCGCCAGCCGCGCCACCCGTTCATAGGCGCGCAATCCGGCCTCGAGCGCGGCTTTTCCCGGCGCAAAGGCAGGTGGATCGCAAATCACCACATCGAATTGCGCGCCTTCCTCGGCCAAGGCGGTCAGCACGTCGAAAGCATCGCCTTTGCGCGTGCTGAACCTTTCGGCCACGCCCATCGCGGCGGCGCCCTGTTCGGCCAGATCCAGCGCCGGCGCAGATCCATCCACCGCCAGCACCGAGACTGCCCCCTGCGCCAGTGCGGCAAGCCCGAAGCCGCCGACATGCGCAAAGACATCCAGCACCCGTGCACCCTGCGAAAGCCCTGCGGCAAAGGCATGGTTGGGCCGCTGGTCAAAGAACAGGCCGGTTTTCTGCCCGCCCATGATATCGGCCAGATAGATCGCGCCATTCATTGGCACCGCAACGGGCGCTGTGGGGGCGTGGCCTGCCAGCACATCCATCCGTTCATCCAGCCCTTCCAGCGTGCGGGTCCGGCCGGTGCCGTTCATGATGACAGTGGTGACGCCGGTGACATCCTGCAAAGCCGCGACCAGCGGCGCAATCAATACATCGGCCCAGGCCGCATTCGGCTGCACCACCGCGATATCGCCGAAACGGTCGATGATGACGCCGGGCAGACCGTCAGCCTCGGCATGGATCAGCCGGTAGAACGGGTCGGGATACAGCCGCGCCCGATGCGCCAGCGCACGGCTGATTTTCGCCGCGAACCAGGCCTGATCAATCACCGCCTCGGGGTTCTGGTCCAGCATCCTGCAGATGATCTTGGACGCAGGGTTCACCGCGACGACACCCATCGGGGTGCGGTTGGCATCTTCCAGCAGCGCGATACTGCCCGCAGGCAGGCCGCGCGTGCGCCGGTCGGTCACCAGTTCATTGGCGTAAACCCAAGGATAGCCGTGGCGGATCGCCCGCGCCTCGGCTTTGGGGATGAGGCGCACTATGGCGCGGTCGGATGCATCATGTTGTGTCATTCGCTGTCACTAGCGAAGGGCATTGTCCATGAAAAGACCCGATCGCAGCCTCAGCGCAATTGGTCAGCTAATACCGACGTCAGGAAATCGGTCACGCGGACCTTTTGGGTGGCGCCCTGTGCGTCGAGCTGGGCATTGATATTGCCGCCCCAAGCCTCAAGATTTGCAACCACGCGCCGCTTCGGCTCGATCACAGTGCCGACATCAGCATCGCGCACCGTCAGATCAAAGACGATGTGATGAACGCCGCCGGTCGAAAATTCCGCACGGCGGGTCACGCCATGGAACCTGACCAGCGTGATGTCCAAAGCCACCGGCCGGTCGCCAGCCCTGGTGGCGACGATATTGCGCGCCGCCGCTTCTTGGAACATCGCAGCGATCTGCGCGATCCGGTCACCCGGCGCATCGCCACGCCAGACGATGTCAGCCTGTGGATAGATGCTATTTTCTTCGGATATGGTCAGGTCGGCCAAAGCACTAAAATTGACCCCGGCAAGCCGGTAATCGCGCGCGATGTCCTGACGGGGATCACCTTGAACCGTGCCGGCAGGGGCGCAGGCCGCAAACGCACCGAGCAACGCCAATACACTCAAAAATCTCTGAAACATGACTACTCTTTCATCTCAACACAGGCAGCAACAGCGATTTCATACAAAAAATGCCCTCGCAATGCAACGACAAGAAATACCAGCCTTGGGAAATTTGGACGCGGCACGGGCCATACCCTTGTTAGCGCTAACACAATCTGTTAGGCAGCCAGTATCAAAAAGCCGAGGACCAAGATGCCGCTACACCCGACCATCGCCGCCGTCACCGACCGTATCCGCGCAAGGTCCGAAGGGCCACGCCGCCGCTATCTGGACACGATGGCGCGCGCCGCCGCCGAAGGGCCGCGCCGGGCGCATCTGACCTGCGGCAATCAGGCCCATGCCTATGCCGCGATGGGCGATGACAAGGCCGCGCTGACCGCCACCACGGCCGGCAATATCGGGATCATCACCGCCTATAACGACATGCTGTCCGCGCATCAGCCGTTCGAGACCTACCCCGACAAGATCCGCGCCGCCGCCCGCGCCGCCGGTGGCACAGCGCAGGTTGCAGGCGGCGTGCCTGCGATGTGCGACGGCGTCACGCAGGGCCAGACCGGCATGGAATTGTCGCTGTTTTCACGCGATGTGATCGCGCTGGCCGCCGGTGTGGGCCTGTCGCATAACGTGTTCGATACCGCCATCTATCTGGGTGTCTGCGACAAGATCGTCCCCGGTCTGGTGATCGCCGCCGCCACCTTTGGCTATATTCCGGGCGTCTTTGTGCCTGCGGGGCCGATGGTCTCGGGGCTGCCCAACGACGAAAAGGCCAAGGTGCGCCAGCAATTTGCCGCAGGCGAGGTCGGGCGCGACGCGCTGATGGCCGCCGAAATGGCCAGCTATCACGGGCCGGGCACCTGTACCTTTTACGGCACCGCCAATACCAACCAGATGCTGATGGAATTCATGGGCCTGCATATGCCCGGCGCGTCTTTCGTCAATCCCGGCACGCCGCTGCGCGAGGCGCTGACCGTGGCCGCAACCGAACGCGCACTGGCGATCAGCGCGCTTGGCAATGCCTATACGCCGGTCTGCGACGTGCTGGATGAACGGGCCTTTGTGAACGGGCTCGTGGGGCTGATGGCGACAGGCGGCTCCACCAACCTTGTCATCCACCTGCCCGCCATGGCGCGCGCGGCGGGTGTGATCCTCGATCTGCAGGATTTCAGCGATATTTCCGCCGTCACGCCGCTGATGGCCAAGGTCTATCCCAACGGGCTGGCGGATGTGAACCATTTCCACGCCGCAGGCGGGCTGGCCTATATGATCGGGCAATTGCTGGATGCAGGGCTGTTGCACGACGACACGGTGACCATCGCAGGCAAGGGTCTGGAACATTACACCCGCGAACCCAAACTGGCGGCCACTGGCGTGACCTATACGCAAGGCCCCAAAACCTCTGCCAATGACCGCATCCTGCGGCCCGCCCACGACCCGTTTCAGGCCTCTGGCGGGCTGATCCAGCTCACCGGCAATCTGGGGCGCGGCGTGATCAAGACATCGGCCGTCGCCCCCGAACGGCACATCATCCAGGCCCCTGCACGGATATTCCATACCCAGGAATCCGTGAAAGACGCGTTCAAAGCCGGTGAATTCACCAGTGACACGGTGATCGTGGTGCGCTTTCAAGGGCCGAAATCGAACGGCATGCCCGAATTGCACAGCCTGACCCCGATCCTCGCGGTGCTGCAGGACCGTGGTTTCAAAGTCGCCCTTGTCACCGACGGGCGCATGTCTGGCGCATCTGGCAAAGTGCCCTCCGCCATCCATGTCTCGCCCGAGGCCGCAGATGGCGGCCCAATCAGCCTGATCCGCGACGGCGACATGATCCGGCTTGACGCCACCACAGGCACGATCGCGGTGCTGGACGTGGATCTGGCCACCCGCAGCCCCGCCACCGCCGATCTGACCGGCAATGGCACCGGTGTGGGGCGCGAATTGTTCGAAATCTTCCGCCGCAGCGTGGGACCATCCGCCGATGGGGCGGGCGTCGTCGTCTGACGCCACCCATTTCTTATTTCCCAAAATACTCCCGCCGGAGGCAGCACTGCCCCACCGGCCATACTGACAGAAAGACTGGACATGACCCCTCAGGATGCTTCCGCCGCCGCGATGAAAATCTGTCTCCTCGCCCCCGTGATCCCGGTTCTCGTGATCAAGGATGCCAGCTGCGCCGCGGACCTCGCGCGCGCGCTGGTCGCAGGCGGGCTGCCCGCGCTTGAAGTCACCCTGCGCACGCCCGCCGCGCTCGACGTGATCCGCGAAATGGCCACTGTTGCAGGCGGGCATGTGGGGGCAGGCACGCTGCTGACCTCGAAAGATGTCGAAAACGCCAAGGCGGCTGGGGCCACCTTCGGGGTTGCCCCGGTGCCACCGACCGGCTGCTCGACGCCTGCGAGGCGAACGATCTGCCGCTTTTGCCCGGTGCGGCGACCGCCTCAGAAGCGATGCGCCTGCTGGAACGCGGCTACACGGTGCAAAAATTCTTTCCCGCCGAGGCCAATGGCGGCGCCGCCGCGCTCAAGGCCATCGGCGCGCCGATCCCACAGGTGAAATTCTGCCCCACCGGCGGCGTGACCCTGCAAAACGCGCCCGCCTATCTGGCGCTGTCCAACACATTATGCGTGGGCGGGTCATGGGTGGCCCCTGCAGATCTGGTGCAGGCTGGTGACTGGGCGGGGATCACCGCACTGGCCGCACAGGCAGCAGCACTCGCGCGGGGATAAGACGGCATTTTCACCTTGCGTTAGGAATTACCCCCTATCCAGAGCACGGAATGGAATAGGGACTGTTCATGCTGGCTCGGTGGTCTGTTGGGTGGCGCATCAACAGCGGGTTTGTTGTGCTGGCGGTGCTGATCATCGGCCTGTCGGTGGCTGCCGTTCGGGCGGTAGATAACCTGCGCAGCAATATTGCCACCAGCGGCCAGATCGCAGCACAGCAAACCGCGGCCGACAGGGTAATCTGGCAGGTGCAAGCGGCCGAACGCGCCGCGCGGGCCTATGGCGCGGCCCCGAACGACACCATGGCGCAGGCCGTAGCCGACAGTCTTGCTGCGCTGCGCGCTGATCCCGCGCCGTCCGCGGCCTTTGCGCCCGGCACGGCGGCACGCACGGAAATCGACGCCGTACTGGCGCTGGCGCAGGACTATGGTACGACATTTACCCAGATCAGGGACCTGCGCGCCGCCGCCACCAGCTCCGGCATCGCCCTGCAGGACAAGGCGCAAGACATGCAGGACGCCCTGCGCAGCATCACCAACAGCGTCAACACCTCTGGCCGGCCGCCGCTGGTGCAGGCGGCCCAGACAGCGATGCAGAGTTTCGACACCGCCAAGCAGCATCTGGACAGCTATCTTGCCGCGCGCAACGGCGATGACGGGCCCGCGGCGCGGGCCGCGCTGGATGGCTTTGACAGGGCAATGACGCCGCTGACGCAGGCGGGTGGCGGGGCCTATACCCAGACCCGGATCGCCCAGATTGCGGGCGCTGTCCCCGCGCTGATCGGGGACTTCGATCGCTATGCAGCCAGTATGACGCAGGCTGACAGGCTGGAAAACACCGTACTGGCCCCGCTGGGGCAGATGGTGCTGGACCGGCTCGATACACTGGTCCGCCAGATCGCGCAGACCGGACAGGCCCATGATGACGCCAGCGCCAGACTGCTGTCGGATATGCGCAGGATCATCCCAATGATGGGTCTGGTCACTGCACTGCTGGCCCTGTTGGCCGGGTATCTGGCCACGCGCGGCATCACCCATGCGATCACTGCCTTTGTGGACACAACCGACAGGCTGGCGGCGGGCGACACCGCGACAGCCGTGACCGGCGGCGACGCAGACCATGCGCTGGGGCGGCTGGCGCGGGGTTTGGCCGCGATCCGCGCCGCACAGATCGCGCAGGCAAATGCGGCTGCGGCGCAACACGCACAGCAACGCGACCAAGAACAGGTGATCGACGCGCTGCAATCGCAACTGGCCCGTGTGGCGGCGGGCGATCTGACCGCGCAGATCGATCAGCCCTTTGCCCCCGCCCATGACAGCCTGCGCCAGGATTTCAACAGGGCGACCGATGACGCTGCGCGGGCTGGTCGGGCACATCGCCGGCCCGGCGGGGCTGATCGCTGCGCAAACCCGCCAGGCGACATCGGCCACCGCGGCCTTGTCACAGCGCACCGAAAAGCAGGCGGCGGTGCTGGACCAGACCAGTACCGCGCTGGACCAGCTGACAGCAAGCCTGCAGGACGCCGCCGGTGATGCGCGCACAGTGGACAGCACCCTCGCCGCCGCGCGCGCAAGGGCCAGCAACAACAGCGATGTCGTGGCGCAGGCCGTCGCCGCCATGGCCGAGATCGGCGAGTCGTCACAGCAGATGTCGCAGGTGATCGGCGTGATCGAGGATATCGCCTTTCAGACGAACCTGCTGGCGCTGAATGCCGGGGTCGAGGCCGCGCGCGCCGGTGACGAAGGACGCGGCTTTGCCGTGGTCGCCGCCGAAGTGCGCACCTTGGCCCAAAAATCGGCAGAGGCGGCCAAACAGATTACCGCCCTGATCGCGCGCAGCGGCAAACAGGTGGCGCGCGGATCGGCGCTGGTCGGCACCGCAGGCAGCGCGCTGTCGGACATCACCACGCAGGTCACCGATATCGCCGCCCTGACCACGCGCATCGCCGCCAGCACCCAAGATCAGGCCGCGGCCCTGTCGCGCATCACCACGGGCATCACCCAGCTGGATCAGGTGACCCAGCACAATGCGACCATGGTGCAGGATGCCCGCGCAGGCGGCGCGCGGCTGGATCAGGCGGCGGCAATGCTGACCGATCTGACCGGCCGCTTTACCACCGGCCACAGACCCGCCCCAGTGCTGAGCGAAACGGCAATCCAACCGCTCGAGGCGGCGATCGGGCGCACAAGTGCCACGCTCTTGCATCCGCCCTTTAAATCATCGCAGCGCAAGGCGCCGGTACCAGATGTTTAACCGCTTGCCTTAGGTATCATGTTTAACCGCTTGCCTTAGGTATCGGCGCGCAACCGTGCATCGCGCCCGCCACGCCGGCGCGGCGGGGTTGCCGCTGGCAGGGCCAGTTGCAAGGTGCGGGTCATCGGGTGACCCGCTGGCGCATCCGCATGCCGCGTCAGCACCGCGCGCACCGCGGCCCCGACATCCTGCCCGTCCGGCAGGCCCAGCACCCAATCGAGAAAAATCGACCGACACTCGGCCTCGGTAATGCCGTCGATGCAATATGCTTCGCGGATCAGGGCCTTGGTGTCATGCAGATCACCCTTCATCCGGTTCCTTCCAGGCGGCGGGTGATGATGACATCCGCGGCCTTATGCAAACGGGTCATCTGCGCCAGCAGCGCGTCCAACCCTTGGGTGTCGGTTTCACGCAGGATCATCCGGCGCGCCCCTTCACCCAGATCATTCGGGTCAAGCCCGCCCCCTGTCAAGAGCCTGACGGCCGCCTGCAGTTTCCATAACAGCTGTGCGGCATCACGCAGGGCCTGCGCATCGGCCGCATCCAGCCAGCCCGCGGCAACACCGGCGTGCAATTGCGCATCCACATCACGCGCAGGACTGCCCGCGATCAGCGCCGCGGTCTGCGCGCATAATTCGATATCCTGCAACCGGCCCGGCCCGGTCTTGGCATCCCAAGCCTCGCCCGGGCCCTTGGCCTGCGCCAGCCGCGCGCGCATTTCGGCCACATCGGCGACCACCGTCGCCCCCTGCCCTTTGCGCACCAACAGATCGCGGCGAAACGCCTCGATCGCGGCGCAAAGCCCGGCATCACCCGTGATCGGGCGCGCGCGGGTCAGCGCCAGATGTTCCCAAGTCCAGGCGTCCTTATTCTGGTAGTCAACAAAAGCATCCAAAGATGTGGCCACCGGCCCCTGCCGCCCCGAGGGGCGCAGCCGCATATCCACCTCGTATAGCCGCCCGGCCGCCATCGGCACGGCCAGCGCGGTGATCAGGGCCTGCGTCAGCCGCGCGAAATAGGCCCGCGTCGCCAAAGGACGCGGCCCGTCAGAGGTTTCAACCCCCGCAGGGTCATAGATCACGATCAGGTCAAGATCGGACCCCGCGTTCAGCCGCGCCGCGCCCAGCGATCCCATCGCCACAACCGCCCCGCCCCGCCCCGGCGGGGCACCGTGTTTGCGCGCGAATTCTGCCACGATCACCGGCCAGAGCGCGGCAATCACCGCCTCGGCCAGATCGGCATATTGCGCGCCGCTGCCGACAGCGTCGATCAGCCCGCGCAGATGATGCACCCCGATACGGAAATGCCATTCGCGCGCCCAGGTGCGCGCCGCGATCAGCTGGCTTTCGTAATCGGGATGGGTGGCCAGCACCGCGCCCAATTGATCGCGCAGCGCGGCCATGCCGGGCCATGGGTCAAAGAAGGCGCCGCCGATCACCGCATCCAGCACCGCGGCATTGCGCGACAGATACTGCGCCAGCGCGGGTGCCGTTGCCGCGATATCCACGATCAGCCGAGTCAGTTGCGGATTGGCCTCGAACAGCGAAAACAATTGCACACCGGCAGGCAGCCCCGCCAGAAAACCGTCAAATTGCGCCAGTGCTTCGTCCGGGCGCGCGGCCTCTTGCAGGCTGGCCATGATCTGGGGGATCAGCCGGTCGAAAATCTCGGTCGCGCGGGGGGATCGCAGTGCGGGATACCCTTGCCAGCGCGCCACAAACTCCTGCCCCCAAGTGATCTGGGGTTTCGGTTTGGCATCGGGGGCAAAGAACCCTTCGGTCAGGTCATGCACATCGGCAAGGCGGCGGGTCAGGTCGTGGCGCAATTCCGCGACATCGCGCCCCATGAAGGCGGCCAGCCGGTCGAACCCCGCCGCATCCTGCGGCAGATGATGGGTCTGCGCATCGGCGAACATCTGCACGCGGTGTTCAACCTCGCGGTGGTGGCGGTAATGATCCAGCAATGTATCGGCCACATCCGCCCCGATCCAGCCCGCCCCCGCCAGCGCATGCAAGCCTTCGCCCGTGCCGCGCAGACGCAGCGCCGGATCGCGCCCGCCGGCGATCAACTGGCGGGTCTGGGTGAAAAATTCAATCTCGCGGATGCCGCCGCGCCCCAGTTTCATGTCATGCCCTGCCAGCGTGACCGGCCCGCCCAGCCCCTTGTGATCGCGGATTTTCAGCCGCATGTCATGGGCATCCTGTATCGCCGCGAAATCCAGATGCTTGCGCCAGACAAAAGGGCGCAGGGTTTGCAGGAACCGCGCGCCCGCCGCCTGATCACCGGCACAGACCCGCGCCTTGATATAGGCCGCGCGTTCCCATGTCCGGCCCACGCTTTCGTAATACCTTTCCGCCGCGTCCATCGACAGACAGACCGGCATGACCGACGCATCCGGGCGCAGCCGCAGATCGGTGCGGAACACATAACCGCCGTCTTTGACCTCGGACAGGATCGCGGTCATCCGGCGGGTCACGCGGATAAAGGCGGTGCGCGCCTCGAACACGTCTTCGGGGGCGAAACGGCTGTCGTCGAACAAACAGATCAGGTCGATGTCAGAGGAATAATTCAGCTCATGCGCGCCCATCTTGCCCATCGCCAGTACCACCATGCCTGCGGCGTCCTGCGGCGGGCCATCGGGCAGTTTGCCGCGCGCAACCTCGGCCGCGACCAGCCGCGTGATGCAGGCCGCAACAGCAGCATCGGCAAAGCGCGTCAGCGTGCCGGTCACCGTTTCCAGCGGCCAGACACCGCCCAGATCGGCCAGTGCCGCGACCAGCGCGATCCGCCGTTTCATCTGCCGCAGATGGATTGGCAACGCGTCCAGCGTGACGGTTTCAAGCTGGGCCAGCAGGCTGTCCACCGCGCCTTCGGGATCATCCAGCGCGGCGGGCAGCCAGTCTTTTTCCTGCCGCATCAGCCCTGCAAGATAGGGGCTGCATCCGGCAGTCCCCGCCAGCAGCGCGCCGATATCCGGCGCAAAGCCCGGCAATTGCGTCAGCACATCCGCGCCAAGCGCAGCGTCATAGGGGCGGGGGCAGCGGGTGATGCGTCTGGCAATGCTCATGCCCCGCACATTGGGTGCAAGCGGGGGGCTGGTCAATCGCCAACACCCCGCTAAGCTGCGCGAAAAAGGGAGCATGACAGATGAGCAAAAGCCTGACCCGCGTCATCCGCGCGCTGGCCGACCACGGGGTGCAGATCACCCCGCTGGAAATGGGCGACCAAACCCGCACAGCACAACAGGCCGCCGATGCCGCAGGCTGCGCGCTGGACCAGATCGCCAAATCGGTGATTTTCGCAGGCCAGACCAGCGGGCGCGCGATCCTGTTCATCACCGCGGGCGGCAATCAGGTGGATGCAGGCAAGGCCAGCACCGCCGCGGGCGAGCCTTTGGCCAAGGCCGATGCCGGCTTGATCCGCGTGCAGACCGGTTTTGCCATCGGCGGTGTCGCCCCCATCGGGCATCTGTCGCCGGTGCGCGCCTTTTTCGATGCGCGCCTTCTGGATTTCGCGCAAATCTGGGCCGCAGCAGGCACGCCACGGCATATATTCCCCATCGCGCCGCAGCAATTATTGCAAATTTCTGGCGCGCAGGTCGCTGATTTCATTGCCTGATTCACCGTTATGTAAAAAACCTTCACATCACCTCTTGCAAAAGGCGGGCGGCTTTCCGATATCCGTGATGTGAAACGCATTCACATCAACCCTGCTGCCTTGAAGGAGAGCATGATGACCACGAACACGGCCCAGACTTACGACACCAGCCCCGGTTTTCTTGCCCGGACCGAGGCTTGGCTTGATGCGCGCGGCAAAGGCGCCTGGATCGCCGCGATGGTGCTGGGCTTTATCGTGTTCTGGCCCGTGGGTCTGGCACTTTTGGCCTATATGATCTGGGGCAAGCAGATGTTTGCCGGATCCTGCCGCAAGACTGGCAAGTCGTCCATCACCATGACTAAATCCAGCGGCAATGCGGCTTTTGACGCCTACCGCGACGAAACCATCCGCCGTCTGGAAGACGAACAGCACAAGTTCGAAGCCTTTCTCAAGCGGCTGCGCGATGCCAAGGACAAGGCCGAGTTTGATGCTTTCATGGATGAACGCGAACGCAAGGCCGCGGCAAAATCTGGCATGACCCCCGACACGCCACAGGTCTGACACAGGCCAATTCCCCCGAACGGCCCGCCATGGCGGGTCGTTTTGGTGAGAGGCGCGCATTAAGACAGCTTGTGACACGGGGCTTGGCGCGCGGGCGCGGGGTTGTTAAGCTTCGTGAAACCATACGGGTTCATTCATGCGCCACACCCTTCCGATCGCCCCGCAGTTCTATGTGACCGCGCCCCAGCCTTGCCCCTATCTTGCGGGCCGGATGGAACGAAAGCTGTTCACAGCCCTGCAAGGCGACAACGCGCCGAAATTGAACGATTCGCTGTCAAAACAGGGGTTCCGGCGGTCGCAAAACGTGCTGTACCGGCCGTCCTGCGCGGAATGTTCGGCCTGTATGTCGGCACGCATCAATGTGGCGGCGTTCACACCGTCCCGCAGCCAGCGCCGTGTCATGGCGCGCGCGCATCACCTGCACCGCCGCGCGACATCGCCCTGGGCGACCGAGGAACAATATGACCTGTTCCGCGCCTATCTGGACAGCCGCCATGCCACCGGCGGGATGGCCGATATGGATATGTTCGAATTCGCCGCCATGATCGAGGAAACGCCGATCCGGTCGCGCGTGATCGAATATACCGATGCGGGGGTTCTGCAGGCGGTCTGTCTGACCGACATTCTTGATGACGGGCTGTCGCTGGTCTATTCCTTCTTTGATCCCGCGCTCGAACGCTTGTCGCTGGGCACCCATGTCATCCTTGACCATGTCCGGATCGCGCAGGAAATGGACCTGCCTTATGTCTATCTAGGCTATTGGGTGCCGGGCAGCCCCAAGATGGGCTATAAGGCGAAATTCGCCGGGCTTGAGGTGTTTCGCCACGGCACATGGTCACCGCTGACCGCGCCCGACAGTTTCGACACGGCGCTGCATCCTTTGTCCTCCGAACCCATCGCCGAACAGGTCGCCAAGATCAACCTGCCCGACGGGCGCAGCTAGGCCGCTCAGCCCAAAAGGTTGGGCAGGATCGTCACAACCCATGGGAAGAAGGTAAGGATCAGCAGCGCGCCGATCTGGATGCCGATGAACGGCAGCACCCCGCGATAGATCTGGCCCGTCGTGATCGACTTTGGCGCCACACCGCGCAGATAGAACAGCGCAAACCCGAATGGCGGCGTCAGGAACGAGGTTTGCAGGTTCACCGCGATCATGATCGTCACCCATTTGGGATCAAACGTGCCGCCATAGATCACCGGCCCCACAATCGGGATCACGATGTAGATGATCTCCAGAAAATCCAGCACGAACCCAAGGATGAACAGCACGAGCATGACCAGCAAGAACACCTGCCATTCATTGTCGAACGACCGCAGAAATTGCTGGATATAATGTTCCCCCCCGAACGAGATCAGCACAAGATTCAACAATTGCGACCCGATCAGGATGGCAAAGACCATCGCCGTCACCTTGGCGGTTTCGCGCACGACAGGCGCCAGAACGCCGCCCGCCAGCAGCACCCAGCAAGCCCACAAAAGCCCGAACATCGCGTAAAGGAACGCGCCGAACGCCACCAGAAAGGCAATCCTGTCTTCCAGTGGGACCACTTCGCGGCCCATGCGCATGTCGAAATTATACCCCACCAGCAGCATCACGATGATCGCCCCGGCCGTCAGCAGCACGATGCGCGGTGACAGGTCTTGATCCTTGCGCTTGCGGTAGGCCGCCAGCAGGATCGCCCCGCCTGCGCCCAAGGCTGCGGCTGGTGTCGGGTTGGTGATGCCCCCGATGATCGACCCCAGCACCGCCACGATCAGCACCAAAGGCGGAAAAATCACCCGCAGGATATCGTTCTGCCCCATGTACCCAAAGGCGACCCGCAGCCCCTGATAGGCCACCAGCAGCGGCAGCGCGATCAGCAAAACCGTCCCCCCCGGCGTCGTCAGCGGCGAGACCAGCAGCACATCAACCAGCAGTAACAGCCCGATCCCCCCTGCCCCGATCAGCAATGGCCGGTGGTCGGCCAGCGGCGCCACGCCGCGCGCCACGGCCAGCATCAGCCCCATGATCACGGCGGCAACGGCAATGCCGGTCCCGATGGGCGGCGCGTCCACCGCGCGCTGCGCGACCCTCTCGGCGCGTTCCTCGGGCGAAAGTTGCCGTGCCTGTGTCACGCCACCGGCGGCGTCAATCTGGGCCTGTTCGGCAAGGGCACTGTCCCACGCCTCTTGGCCATGCAGCGCGATCATGCTGTCGGCGCAGGCGGGGCTGACGCGGGTGCGCAATGATGCCGATTGGCCTGCATCGGTGAAACTGCCCACCAGCACCGACTGGCTGCCCACAACGCCTGCCCCGTTCAGCCCGATCACCAGCCCGATGATCCCGACAGGCACCGCCAGCAACCATGTCAGTTTATCATTGCGGCTGCCGGTCTTGGTGCCGGTGCCTGCGCTGAATTGCACGGCGGGGGCCTTGGTCGGGTTCAGCAGGGCAAAGACAAAGGCATAAAGCGCGTAAAGCACCGCCAGCATGATCCCGGGCAGCAAGGCCGCCTGAAACAACGCGCCCACCGACACCACCGCAGGCTTGCCCAGATAGGTCAGCGCATCATTGCACCCCGCCAATTGCGCGCGCTGTTCTTGTGCCGTGGCGTATAGATCGCCGGCCAAGGTGCCCAAGAGCACGATCACGATCGAGGGTGGAATGATCTGCCCCAAGGTGCCGGACGCCGCGATCACCCCCGTGGCCAGTTGCGGCGAATAGCCGTTTTTCAACATCGTCGGCAGCGCCAGCAGGCCCATCGTCACGACCGTCGCGCCCACGATCCCCGTCGATGCCGCCAGAAACGCACCCACGATCACGATGGATACGGCAAGCCCCCCCGGCAACGGGCCGAACACCCGCGCCATCGTGGTCAGCAATTCATCCGCGATGCGCGACCGTTCCAGCACGATGCCCATCATCACAAACATCAGCACCGCCAGCAGAATCTCGATGGAATTGCCCGCGAGCACCTTTTCGTTGATCCGGTTGACCATGAACCCGATATTGCGGTCGAGCGCCGTTTCCCAGCCCTGCGGGAACAATGGCGCCTCATACCGGGGCAGATCAGGATAGCGGAACACCGAAATCGTATCCGGGCGCACGCCCTCGGCGATCAGCGCGCGATAGGCGTCGGACCGCATATCGACACCGGCATGGACCAGCAGACCGGACGAATCCAGCGCGGCAATGATCGCAAAGGACATCACCGCCGCCCCGCTGATTGCAAAGGCTACGGGAAATCCCGACAGGATTCCCGCAAACAGCGTCAGGAACAGGATGATGATGCCGATCTCGATGCCGTCTAAGCCGAAAAGCATGATAAATCCGTTCTGTTAATGAATTTTGGCGACAAGGTCGGCGGTTTCGTCGCCGGTCTTGTCTTTATCAAGATATTTGGCCTCGCTGGCCTCGCCTTCTTTCCATTCCAGAAAGGCCCGGTAAAACACCGCGACCGCCTGCAACAGCACCATGAAGGTGAAGACCAGCAGCAGGATCTTGAACAGGAAATAGGCGTCGAACCCGTTGGCGGATGTGCTGATCGTTTCGACATTCCACTGGAATGCCTGCGACCGCGTCATCAACCGGTCCAGCGTATCCGACGCCGATGCATTGGGCAGCACCAGATGCCGCCACATGAAAAACCAGCCGTAAATCCAGATCACGATGGCGGATGGCACCATGAAGAACAGCGCGCCGAACATGTCGATCCGGCGCTTGGCGCGAAAGCTCATCGGCGCATAGAGCAGATCGACCCGCACATGCCCGCCCTGCACAAAGGTATAGGTCGCGCACAGGGTGATGACGATGGCGTTATACAGCTTCAGCTCGTCCGACCACCAGCTGACCGGCCGTTCAAAGGTCACGCCCAACCCGATGCTGATGTCAGAGACTGCGAAAATGCCTTGCAGAAAGATGATGACGATCTGTTGCAGCACCATCAACAGCCCTGCCCATGCCGCGACCCGCCCGACGCTATTGGCGACGCCTTCCAGCACGCGCACGCAGCGCCACATGAAGGCATTGAAAATCAGCCCTGCGCTGGTGACGACCGCAAAGATCACCAGCACCGCAAAGAACAATTCCACCGAGGCCCCGTAATAGATGAACCGCGCCAGCGCCTGTTTGGCGGCGGGGTCCATCGGGCCATTGATCTGCGGCACCCAAGCCAGCCACAGCCCGGGGTTCAGCAACGCGAAACCGATGTTGTAGAAGGCTTCGATCAGCTGCGCTGCGATCCAGCCAAAGGCGTTGCCGCCCCATGCATCCACCAGTCCCATGATCTGTCCCCGCTTATTCTTGCACCGATGCAAAGAAGGCCCGCAGCACCCGCGCGGGCCTTCTTTTGGGTTGCAAACCGGCGATGCCGGTTTTGCGCCTAGCCCTTCAGGCGGTTGCGCTGTGCCAGATATTCACCTTCGGAAATGCTGGCCCATTGCGCCGAACTGCGCATCGAGGCGAAATAGCTTTCGTGGCATTTCGCATAGATCGGATCGCCCATCGCTTCGGCGACGACGTCGTCGGCGGCGGTGCTGAACGCATCCCAGATCGGGTCTGCGAATTCCAGCACCTGCACGCCGCCCGCCTGCAAACGCGACAGCGCCGCAGCATTGCGGGCCATGAACAGCGACATCGTCCAGATGTTGCTGGCGCGGCTGGCGTTTTGCACGATCGTCTGCTGCGCCGGTGTCAGGCTTTCATAGACATCAAGGTTCAGCACCAGATTCAGGTTCGGCCCCGGCTCGTGGAAACCGGCGGTGTAATAGAATTTGGTGATTTCCTGAAAACCGGCGGTTTCATCGGCCCAAGGCCCGATCCATTCGGTCCCGTCAATCGCACCGGATGCCAGTGCCTGATACACTTCGGCCCCCGGCAGGTTCTGGACCGATGCGCCCAGCTTGCCCATCACCTGACCACCCTGTCCCGGCATCCGGAACCGCAGACCCTGGAAATCCTCTGGGCCGTTCATTTCCTTGGCAAACCAGCCACCCGATTGCGGGCCGGTGTTGCCCGCCGAAAACGCCTTGAGCCCAAAGATCGAATACAATTCGTCAGCCAGCACATTGCCGCCATCATGGTCGATCCAATTGGCATATTCCATAAAGGTCATGCCGAACGGGATCTGCGAAAAGAACGAAAACGCAGGATGCTGGCCAAGGAAATAGTAATCCACGCCGTGATACATATCGGCCTGACCGGCGGCGACGGCGTCGAACACTTCGAACGCGCCGACCAATTCGCCCGCGGCCTTCAGATCGACAGTGACCTGCCCGTCTGTCATGGCGGTGATCATATCGGCACAGTACTGCGCGCTGTCATGCACACCGGCAAGGCCACGCCCCCAGGTCGTCACCAGCGTCAGGGTGCGGTTGCCCTGCGCATAGGCAGGTGCGGCCAATGCGGTCGCTGCGGCGGCAGAGCCGCCAATCGCTGAATTCTTCAAGAAAGACCTACGGTCCATGAAATCTCCTCCCAGAAGGTTTTTGGTGGGATCATGCAACATGCATGCGCACTACAAGACTGTGCCAAGGTTCTGCTGTCGGTGCAAGAAAAGAACATCGCCAACGCAGAACGCCGAAAATCCGCGCAATTGATGCAAATTTGACCGGACCTGCGCGGGCCAGATGGATCAGTTTTGCAAACTGGCCTGAATGCCCGCGCGCATGATCGCACACCATTCCCCCGACAGGCGCAGTTGACCAAAACAGCACCCGCCCCCCATTTGTCGCCGCAGGACAGGCACGGATCATTTCAGCGGCTCACGCTTTCGTGGCGCATCCGGGGTTGTTATCAATAGGCCAAGGCTGGTCTAACACCGCCAACAGTTCGAAAAGGATCGTATGATGACCGACCACACACCCTATACCCCCCCCAAAGTCTGGACATGGGACGCCGAAAACGGCGGCCAGTTCGCCAGCATCAACCGGCCCATCGCAGGGGCCACCCATGACAAGGACCGCCCGCAGGGCGATCATCCGCTGCAACTCTATTCGCTGGCGACACCCAATGGCGTCAAGGTCACCGTCATGCTCGAAGAATTGCTGGCCGCAGGCCACAAGGGCGCCGAATATGACGCCTGGCTGATCGACATCAACAAAGGCGACCAGTTCAGCAGCGGTTTCGTGGGCGTGAACCCCAATTCCAAAATCCCCGCCCTGTTCGACCGCGACACCGGCCTGCGCGTCTTCGAAAGCGGCGCGATCCTGCTGTATCTGGCGGAAAAATTCGGGGCTTTCCTGCCCAAGGATATCGCCGGCCGGACCGAGACGCTGAACTGGCTGTTCTGGCTGCAAGGCTCGGCCCCCTATCTGGGCGGCGGGTTCGGGCATTTCTATGCCTATGCACCGGAAAAATTCGAATATCCGATCAACCGTTTCGCGATGGAAACCAAGCGCCAGCTGGATGTGCTGGACCGGCAATTGGCCGATCACGCCTATATCGCGGGTGACAGCTATACGATTGCGGATATGGCGATTGCGCCATGGTACGGGCGGCTGGTCAAAGGCGGGGCTTATGGCGATGCCGCGACCTTCCTTGATGCGGCGTCTTATAAAAACGTGAACCGCTGGGCCGATGCGATTCTGGCACGGCCGGCCTATATCCGCGGGCAAAAGGTCAACCGCACATGGGGCGAGCCGCATGAACAGCTGCCCGAACGGCACGCGGCCAGCGATTTCGACACATAAACAATCTGTTGCAGTCCAGCGATAGCGGGGGTGAATTTCGCCCCCGCCCTTGCGCCTGAGGGGCAATAGCCCCATGTCCGCGCGACACAGGTGGAGACAGCATGTTAACTTATCTTATTCTGACCGGCGGCCTGCTTGGCCTGTTTCTGGGTGGCGACTGGCTGGTCAAAGGGGCAAGCGGTCTGGCGTTGCGTTTTGGCGTGGCACCGATAATCGTCGGCGCAGTTGTCGTGGGCTTTGGCACATCGACACCCGAATTGCTGGTGTCATTGCAAGCGGCGCTGGGCGGGCAGCCGGGCATCGCCATCGGCAATGTCATCGGGTCCAATATTGCCAATATCCTGCTGGTACTGGGGACGGCGGCGATCATCGGGCCGCTGGTTTTGACCTTTGCAGATGTCCGCAAAGATTTGCTTTGGATGACGGGCGCGGTATTGATCCTGCCCTATGCCTTCTGGTCGGGCGAGGTGAGCCTTGTCGAAGGGCTGGTGTTGATCGGCGCGCTGGCGGTTTATCTGTTCATCAGCCTGAAAGGATCGCGGGGCGAAGTCGACGACATCGACGCCCCCACCAGCCTGTGGATCGGTGGCGGCTTGACCATACTGGGTCTGGTCACGGTCATGGTCGGCGCGCATTATCTGGTACAAAGCGCCAGCATCATCGCCCGCCAGTTCGGCGTGTCAGAGGCGATGATCGGCCTCAGCATCGTGGCCATCGGCACATCGCTGCCGGAACTTGCCACCACGGTGATGGCCGCGATCCGCGGCGAACGCGATATCGCGCTGGGCAATATCGTGGGGTCCAACATTTTCAACATTCTCGCCATTCTGGGGATCACAGCAGTGGTGACACCTGTCCCGGTCGATGCGCGGTTCTTGAATGTGGACACGCCTGTCGTGATCGGGGTCACGCTGGCCCTGCTGGCGCTGGTCTATTTCGTCGGCCGGATGAACCGGCTGGTCGGGGGCGGGATGCTGGTGGCCTATGTCGCCTACATCGCTTTGACGGCCGGTCTCTGAAACAAAGTTGCGACAAAACACCTTTTTGCGACATTTTCTCCAGCGGGGCGGTTGACCGCCCTGCGAAGTCGCTCTAGAACCAGCCACAGCAAAAGGAAATATGATGATTGTCGTCGTACTAATCGTGGATCACATGCGCATGGGCCGGTAACGGATTTTCCATAACGACCCCATGCGCCCCGGACCTGATCCGGGGTTTTTTTATGCCTGATGCAACGAAACGGATAGGACACCAGAGCAATGAGCAAAACCATGACCGGCGCAAAAATGGTCGTACAGGCCCTGATTGATCAGGGCGTGGATGTCGTCTTTGGCTATCCCGGCGGGGCCGTCCTGCCGATCTATGATGAATTGTTCCAGCAGGAAAAGATCAAACATGTGCTGGTGCGCCACGAACAGGCCGCCGTCCATGCCGCCGAAGGCTATGCGCGGTCAACCGGCAAACCGGGTGTGGCGCTGGTGACATCCGGCCCCGGGGCCACCAATGCGGTGACCGGCCTGACCGATGCGCTGATGGATAGCATCCCGATCATCGTGCTGACAGGACAGGTGCCGACCTTCATGATCGGGTCCGATGCGTTCCAAGAGGCTGACACGGTGGGCATCACACGGCCCTGCACCAAACATAACTGGCTGGTCAAGGATACCGAGAAACTGTCCGCGACCCTGCACGAGGCGTTTCACGTCGCCCTGTCCGGCCGCCCCGGCCCCGTGCTGATCGACATCCCCAAGGATGTGCAATTCGCCACCGGCACCTATACCGAGGCGCGGCAGGTCGAAACCCATTACAATCCCCAGGTCAAAGGCGATCTGGCGATGATCACCGAACTGGCCAAGGCGATGGAAACCGCCAAACGGCCCGTGTTCTATACCGGCGGCGGCGTGATCAACTCCGGCCCTGCCGCGTCGCAATTGCTGCGCGAACTGGTGGCGGCGACGGGTTTTCCGATCACCTCGACCCTGATGGGTCTGGGGGCCTATCCGGCCTCGGGTGACAACTGGCTGGGGATGCTGGGGATGCATGGCCTTTACGAGGCCAATATGGCGATGCACGACTGCGACCTGATGATCAATATCGGCGCGCGGTTCGACGACCGGATCACCGGGCGGATCGACGCCTTCAGCCCACGCTCGAAAAAGGCGCATATTGATATCGACGCCTCATCCATCAACAAGGTGGTGCATGCCGATTTCCCGATCCTGGGCGATGTCGCCCATGTGCTCGAAGATCTGCTGAACGTCTGGAAAGCCCGTGGGCGCAAGACCAATACCGAAGGTCTGGCCAAATGGTGGGGCCAGATCAAGGAATGGCGCGCCGTCGATTGCCTAAAGTTCACCCAGCAAGGCAAAGTAATTAAACCACAATATGCGCTTGAACGGCTCGAGGCCCTGACCAAGAAACACGACCGCTATATCTGCACCGAAGTCGGCCAGCACCAGATGTGGGCCGCGCAATATCTGGGCTTCGAAGACCCCAACCGCTGGATGACATCGGGCGGGCTTGGCACGATGGGCTACGGTTTCCCCGCCTCGATCGGGGTGCAGATGGCGCATCCGGACGCTTTGGTGATCAACGTCGCGGGCGAGGCGTCGTGGCTGATGAACATGCAGGAACTGGGCACGGCGATGCAATATCGTTTGCCGGTCAAGCAATTCATCCTCAACAACGAACGGCTGGGGATGGTGCGGCAATGGCAGGAATTGCTGCATGGCGAACGCTATTCCTCCAGCTGGTCGGAATCTTTGCCCGATTTCGTGAAACTGGCCGAGGCATTCGGCGCCAAGGGCATCCTGTGCAGCGATCCTGACACGCTGGATGATGCGATCATGGAAATGCTGACCCACAAAGGGCCGGTGCTGTTCGATTGTCTGGTCGAAAAGCACGAAAACTGCTTTCCGATGATCCCCTCGGGCAAGCCACATAATGAAATGCTGCTGGGCGATGCATCCACCAAGGATGCGATTCAGGCCGGTGGCGCGGTGCTGGTGTAAGCCAGATCAATTCAAGGATAAGGACACCAACATGTCACCGCTGAAAATCAAAAAAGGCTCGACCAGCCATTCCGCCTATGACCTGCGGCCCAGCTATTCCGACACGGTCGAACGGCACACTTTGGCCGTGCTGGTGGAAAACGAACCGGGTGTGCTGGCGCGGGTCATCGGGCTCTTCGCCGGGCGCGGCTATAATATCGAAAGCCTGACCGTGGCCGAGGTCGACCACCAGGGCCACCGGAGCCGCATCACCATCGTGACCACCGGCACACCGCAGATCATCATCCAGATCAAGGCGCAGCTGGGCCGGATCATCGACGTGCACAAGGTCAACGACCTGACCGTCGAAGGGCCCAGCGTGGAACGCGAACTGGGGTTGTTCAAGGTTGCAGGCAAAGGCGAACACCGCGTCGAAGCCCTGCGGCTGGCCGACATCTTCCGTGCAAATGTGGTGGACAGCACGCTGGAATCCTTCGTGTTCGAAATCACCGGCACACCCGAAAAGATCGACGCTTTCGCCGATCTGATGCGCCCCTTGGGCCTGCAAGAGGTGGCCCGCACCGGTGTCGCCGCCTTGTCGCGGGGCGCGGTCTGATCCGCCGCGCTGCGCGCGCCGGACACCTCCGGCGGGAGTATTTATAGAAATAAGAAGCTGCCGATCAGCGCCTCTTGCGGCTTCTTATTTCCAAAAATACTCCCCGCGCGGAGCGCACCGAACATCCCGCAGGGCTGTGACGGATCAACGTGGTAGGATGCCCGCCGCCTCGCCCGCGGCGATCTCTGCGGCATCAAGCAGGCCATCGCCATTGATATCGAGCGCAGCGAAATCGTCTTCGGACACTTCGGGCACCGCGGCCTGCACTTCGGGGAAACTGTAGTGCCCGTCGCCATTCACATCGATCGCCGTCGATTGCGCGAAGGCGGGCAGCGCCAGAAGCAGGGCAGCGGGGATCAGCAGGGATCTGGTCATTGTCGTCTCCACGGTCGGTTTGATACACCCCATCTGGGCATTTTCTGCGCCGAATACCAGTGCCTGCCGATCACTTATCCGCGCCCCCTTGCCCCCGCCGCGCGCAGCGGACAAGTTGGGCGCAGCTTACCAAGGATTGCCTCATGACACCGCGCAAGATCATTATCGACACAGACCCCGGGCAGGACGACGCCGTGGCTATCCTGCTCGCCCTCGCCTCGCCCGAGATCGATGTGCTGGGGATCACGGCTGTGGCGGGCAATGTGCCGCTGCCGCTGACCGAAAAGAATGCCCGCATCGTCTGCGAACTGGCGGGCCGGCCCGACGTCAGGGTCTTTGCCGGCTGTGACGCACCCTTGGCGCGCCCATTGGTCACGGCGGAACATGTGCATGGCAAGACCGGCCTTGACGGCCCGCAGATGGCGGACCCGACAATGCCGTTGCAGGATCAGCATGCCGTCGATTTCATCATCCAGACCCTGCGCGAAGAACCCAGCGGCACGGTGACCTTGGTCCCTGTCGGCCCCTTGACCAATATCGCCACGGCCTTTCAGCGCGCGCCCGATATCATCGCCCGCGTGCGCGAAATCGTGCTGATGGGGGCGCCTATTTCGCGGTGGGCAACATCACGCCGGCGGCCGAATTCAACATCTATGTCGATCCCGAAGCCGCCAAGATCGTCTTTGCCGCCGGTGTGCCTTTGGTTGTCATGCCGCTGGATGTCACGCATAAGGCGCTGACCACGCGCGCCCGCATCGATGCCTTCCGCGCCATGGGCACCCGCGTTGGCGATATGGTCGCCGCCTGGACCGATTTTTTCGAACGTTTCGATATGGCGAAATACGGATCAGAGGGCGCGCCTTTGCATGACCCCTGCACCGTGGCCTATCTGATCGACCCGTCGCTTTTCACCGGCCGCCTGATCAATGTCGAGATCGAGACCGGATCAGAACTGACCCTTGGCATGACCGTGGCCGATTGGTGGGGCGTTACCGACCGCCCGAAAAACGCGCTGTTCATCGGTGATATCGATGCCGAAGGGTTTTATGCGCTGCTGGCCGAAAGACTGGCGCGGTTATGAAGATCGCCTTTGACAACAGCTATGCCGCCCTGCCCGCGCAGATGTTCACGCCGCAGCTGCCCACACCTGTCGCAGCCCCTGCGATCTTTGCGCGCAATGACGCGCTGGCGGCACTGCTGGACATTGATCTGCACGCGCCCGATGCCGCGCAGATCTTTGCAGGCAACCATATTCCGGCAGGGGCCAGCCCGATTGCCACCGTCTATGCCGGTCACCAGTTCGGCCATTGGAACCCGCAACTGGGCGATGGCCGCGCGATCCTGTTGGGCGAGGTTCTGGGCAGCGACGGGGTCCGCCGCGATATCCAGCTCAAGGGGGCCGGTCCCACCCCCTATTCGCGGTCGGGCGATGGCCGTGCCTGGCTTGGCCCCGTGATGCGCGAATATCTGGTGTCCGAAGCGATGGCCGCCCTTGGCGTGCCGACCACCCGCGCGCTGGCGGCTGTCACCACGGGCGAGGATGTCTACCGCGAAACCCGCTTGCCGGGGGCCATCATCACGCGTGTGGCGCAGAGCCATATCCGTGTCGGGACCTTCCAGTTTTTCGCTGCGCGCAAGGATATCGACGCTTTGCGCGCCCTGACCGATCATGTCATCGCCCGGCATTACCCGGATGTGGATGGGCCTGCCGCCTTGCTCGATGCCGTGATCGCGCGCTATGCGCGGCTGATCGCGCGCTGGATGGGGTTGGGGTTCATCCACGGGGTGATGAATACCGACAATGTCAGCATCGCGGGCGAGACGATTGATTACGGCCCCTGCGCCTTTGTCGATGATTTCGCGCATGGCGCGGTGTTCAGCGCGATCGACCATCAGGGCCGCTATGCCTATGGCAACCAGCCGCAGATCGGGGCCTGGAACATGGCGCAATTTGCCACGGCGCTGATCCCGCTGATGACTGACCGCGACGGCGCGGTGCAAGATTTCACCGCTGCCGTGCAGGGCTTTGCCCCGATCTATGCCCATGCCTGGTTGCAGGTTTTCGCGGCCAAGCTGGGAATTGCCGATCCCACGCCAGAGGATGCGGCCCTAATCACCGATCTGTTGAACCTGATGGCGCAGGATGGTGCGGATTTCACCGCGACCTTTGCGGCGCTGTCGGATGATCAGGGGCGCGACCAGTTCATCGACCGCGCTGCCTTTGATGTTTGGGCGATACGCTGGCGGGCGCGCCAGTCGCCACAAGCCGCAGAGATCATGGCACGCGCCAATCCGCGCGTCATTGCGCGCAATCATCAGGTGGAGGCCGCGATTGCAGCGGGCGTCACAGGCGATTTTGCCCCATTTGACGCGCTGCTGGCGGCGGTGACCCAGCCCTACACCGATAATGCCGTGTTTTCACGGCCACCCAGCCGCAATGAGCGTGTGACGCGGACGTTTTGCGGGACATGAGAGGGTGAGGCCCCGGAGCAAGTCCGGGGCGTGATCACGTCCGGGGGGTGATCAGGTCCGTGGCGTGGTGCACGACGCCCCGGACCTGATCCGGGGCCTCGGCGTTGTTTACTCGGTCACCCGCACGGCGGCCATCATGTCAGGCTGGCCGATCACGGCGCCATTGGCACCGGTGCCACGTTTGATCGCATCGACAATCTCCATGCCTGCGGTGACCTGCCCCACGACTGTATACTGGCCATTCAGGAAATAGCCCGGCTCGAACATGATGAAAAACTGGCTGTTCGCGGAATTGGGGTTCTGCGACCGGGCCATGCCGACAACACCGCGTTCAAACGGCAGGTCCGAAAATTCGGCCGGAATGTCATCGAACGCCGATCCGCCCATGCCTGCGCGCGACAGATCACTGCCCATCACGCCGTTTTCCACATCACCGGTCTGCGCCATGAACCCGTCGATCACGCGGTGAAACACCACGTTGTCATACCCGCCCTGTGCGGCAATCGCACTGATCTGGGCGGTATGCAGCGGGGCCACATCCTCGAACAGATCAATGGTGATGGTGCCATTGGCCTCGCCCGCGATGTCGATTTCCAGACCCGCGCCAAAGGCGGGACCAGCCAGCACGGCCAGTGCGATCAGAGACTTATACATCGGCGGCCACCTTGACGCTGATCATGCGGTCGGGGGCGACGGGCGGCTCGCCACGGGTGATGGCATCGACATGGTCCATACCGGAAATGACCTGCCCGTAGACTGTATACTGACCGTTGAGGAAATCATTATCCTTGAAATTGATGAAAAACTGGCTGTTGGCCGAATCCGGGCTGGAGGACCGCGCCGCACCAATGGACCCGCGCGCATGGGGCAGTTTGGAAAATTCCGCCTTCAGATCGGGCAGGTCCGACCCGCCTGTGCCAGCGCGGCGGATATTGAAATCCTGTTCCATATTGCCATTGGCCACATCGCCCGTCTGCGCCATGAACCCGTCGATCACGCGGTGAAAGCAGACATTATCATAAGCACCGGCGCGGGCCAGTTCCTTCATCCGCGCGACATGGCCGGGGGCGACATCGGGCAAAAGCTGGATGATGACATCACCGTCCTTGAGGGTCATGATGATGGTGTTCTCGGGGTCTTTGATCTCGGCCATTTGGGGCTCCTTGGATGGTGTTTGGGCTTGGACATATGGCGGATGCGCGCAAAAGCCAAGGCGGCGCTGTTGACGCGGGCACATCCTTGCCGCAACAAAGCGCCAAGCAACCCCAAAGGAATGATGAGATGGGCTGGAAAACACTCGACGACATGGATTTCGCAGGCAAACGCGCATTGGTGCGGGTCGATATCAACGTGCCGGTGGACAAGGGTGTCGTCACCGATACCAGCCGGATCGAACGGATCATCCCCACAGTGGACGACATCCATGCACAGGGCGGCAAGGTGATCCTGCTGGCGCATTTCGACCGGCCCAAGGGCAAGGTTGTCCCCGAAATGTCGCTGGAACATATCGCCGGCACCGTGGCCGATGTGCTGGGGCTGACGGTGACTTTCGTCAGTTCCAACTATGCCGAAGCCGTGGACGAGATGGAGGATGAAGAAGTCCTGCTGTTGGAAAACCTGCGCTTTCATCCCGGCGAGGAAAGCAATGACGCAGCCTTTGCCGCGCGTCTGGCCAGCCTTGGCGATATCTATGTCAACGACGCCTTTTCCGCCGCCCACCGCGCGCATGCCAGCACAGAGGCCATCGCCCATCTGCTGCCGTCCTGCGCAGGCCGCTTGATGGAAGAAGAACTGGGCGCGCTGGATGCCGCCCTTGGCAATCCCGCCCGTCCCGTGGTGGCGGTGGTCGGCGGGGCAAAAGTATCGACCAAGCTGGACCTTTTGGGCAATCTGGTGGGCAAGGTCGACCATCTGGTGATCGGCGGCGGCATGGCCAATACCTTTCTGGCCGCGCAAGGGTTCAACGTGGGCAAGTCGCTCTGCGAACATGATCTGGCCGACACCGCCCGCGCCATTCTGGCCAAGGCGCAGGCCGCAGGCTGCGAAATCATCCTGCCGCGCGACATCGTGGTGGCGCGTGACTTCAAGGCGGGGGCGGCCAGCGAAACCTGCGCCCCCGATGCCTGCCCCGATGATGCGATGATCCTTGATGCGGGCCCCGCGACCGTCGCCTATATCGCCGAGGTGCTGGAAAAGGCCAAAACACTGGTCTGGAACGGCCCGCTGGGCGCGTTTGAAATCACCCCCTTCGATGCCGCCACCAATGCCGCCGCGCGGCATGCCGCCCGCCTAACGCAGGCGGGCAAGCTGATTTCCGTCGCCGGTGGTGGCGATACGGTATCGGCCTTGAATCAGGCCGGCGTGGCCGATGATTTCACCTATATTTCCGGCGCGGGCGGCGCGTTTCTGGAATGGATGGAAGGCAAGACCCTGCCGGGTGTCGCGGCACTGGGCTGATCGGCGGGCGGGGTAAACCCCGCCTTACGCCCGTAGGTCGGGGGTATTCCCGACCCCCGGCTGCCGTTTGCGATAACATCCGACCCGTTCGCGCTAACATATTTGCAACCTGCGCCGCGCCGTCCTAACCCTTGCGCAACCACCGCTGCCAAAAGGGCCAAGCACATGAAAACCACCCGCGCTGTCCAGAAAATCCTCGGCAATTACGAAGGCGAAACCCCCGGCGTCAAAGCCAACCTTGCCCGGATGCTGATGACCGGCAAACTGGGCGGCACCGGCAAGATGATCATCCTGCCCGTCGATCAGGGGTTCGAACACGGGCCTGCGCGGTCCTTTGCGCCCAATCCCGCCGCCTATGACCCGCATTACCATTACCAGCTGGCGATCGATGCCGGGCTGAACGCCTATGCAGCACCTTTGGGGATGATCGAGGCAGGGGCGGATACTTTCGCAGGCCAGATCCCCACGATCCTCAAGGTCAATTCCGCCAATTCCCTGATCCCCGACGCCGCGCCCAAAACCCAAGCGATCACCGCATCGGTGGATGACGCGCTGCGGCTGGGCTGTTCGGCCATCGGGTTCACGATCTACCCCGGATCATCGGCCGCATTGGACATGTTCAGCGATATCGCCGCCATGCGTGCCGAGGCCGCCGCCAAAGGCATCGCCACGGTGATCTGGTCCTATCCGCGCGGCGAAGATCTGGACAAGGACGGCGAAACCGCCATCGACATCGCCGCCTATGCCGCCCAGATCGCCGCGCTGCTGGGGGCGCATATCATCAAGATCAAACTCTCGACCGACCATCTGTCCTTGGCCGAGGCGAAAAAGGTCTATCAGGACAAGGGTATCGACATCGCCACCCAGGCCGCGCGCGTGCGCCACTGCATGCAGGCCGCGTTCAACGGGCGGCGGATCACGGTGTTTTCGGGCGGTGCTGCCAAAGGCGCAGATGCGGTCTATGACGATGCCCGTGCAATCCGCGATGGCGGCGGCAACGGGTCGATCATCGGGCGCAATTCGTTCCAGCGCGACCGCGCCGATGCGCTGGCGATGCTGGGCAAACTGGTCGATATCTACCGCGGACGTGACTGATCGCGGATATTTTAGGGATTCCCTTTGCGAATCGGATATGCGATTCTGACGCCAGTCGCCCGCCAGAGGCGACAGCAGAGGATCGCAGATGTTGAAACGCAACCGGCCGGCCATTGGGGCGACGCTCTATTTTCTCGGGATGATCGTGCTGGGTCTCTATTTCACCTTTGCCGCCGTGCAAGGCGACAATGGCCTGTTCAAACGCGTCGAAGTGCGCGCCGAAGCCGCCGCACTGCGCGCCGAACTGGCCAGCTTGCAGGCCGAGGTCGCGCGGATGGAAAACCTGACCACGCGGCTGTCGGACAATTTCCTTGATCTGGATCTGCTGGACGAACAGGCGCGCCACCTGCTGGGCCTGATCCGTGCCGATGAAATCGTGATCCGCTGATCCCATCTTCAGAGCATAAATATCCTCGCCGAAGGCCCGGCGCAGCCGGTCAGCCAGCCTTGCACCAGACGCAGACCTGCCCCCCTGCCGTTGCGTCATATTCATGGTGGCATTCCCGTTCCAGATGCTCTAAAAGATAGTTTAATACTAAACTATATACCAAACCGCTGGAGGAATGCCGATGCCGCCAAAACAGGCCGCCGCGAAATCCAATGTCTCAGCCGAAGAATTGCTGGGCCATTACCGTGAAATGCTGCTGATCCGGCGGTTCGAGGAAAAGGCGGGCCAATTATATGGCATGGGCCTGATCGGCGGGTTCTGCCACCTCTACATCGGGCAGGAAGCGGTTGTTGTGGGGCTGGAGGCTGCCGCCGGTGAAGGCGACAAGCGCGTCACCTCCTACCGCGACCACGGCCATATGCTGGCCTGCGGCATGGACCCCAAAGGGATCATGGCCGAATTGACAGGGCGCGAGGGCGGCTTTTCCAAGGGCAAGGGCGGCTCGATGCATATGTTCTCGAAAGAGAAACATTTTTACGGCGGCCACGGCATTGTCGGCGCACAGGTGCCGCTGGGCGCGGGTCTGGCGTTTTCGGACAAATACCGCGGCAATGACCGCGTGACATTCGCCTATTTCGGTGACGGGGCCGCCAACCAGGGTCAGGTCTATGAAACCTACAACATGGCGCAGCTGTGGGATTTGCCGGTGATCTTCGTGATCGAAAACAACGGCTATGCGATGGGCACCTCCGTCGTGCGCTCGACCAAATCACCCAGCCTGTGGGAACGCGGTGCCGCTTACGGTATCAAGGGCGAAGAAGTGGACGGCATGAATGTGCTGGCTGTCAAGGAAGCAGGCGAAAGGGCCGTGGCCCACTGCCGATCTGGCAAGGGACCATATATTCTTGAGGTCAAGACCTACCGCTATCGCGGCCATTCGATGTCCGACCCCGCAAAATACCGCACCCGCGACGAGGTGCAGAAAATGCGCGACGAACGCGACCCGATCGAACAGGTCCGCGACATGCTGCTGACCGGCAAACACGCGACCGATGATGACCTCAAGGCCATCGACAAAGAGATCAAAGCCATCGTGAATGACGCCGCCGAGTTTTCCAAGGAAAGCCCCGAGCCGCATCTGGACGAGCTTTGGACCGATATCTACGCCACAGAAATCCCGCAGGAGGCTTGACGCATGGCAATTGAAATTCTGATGCCCGCCCTGTCCCCGACGATGGAAGAAGGCACTTTGGCCAAATGGCTGGTCAAGGAAGGCGACAAAGTGTCCTCCGGTGACATTCTGGCCGAGATCGAAACCGACAAGGCCACGATGGAGTTCGAGGCGGTGGACGAAGGCGTGATCGGCAAGATCCTGATCGCCGAAGGCACCGAAGGCGTCAAGGTCAACGACGTGATCGCCTTAATGCTGGAAGACGGCGAAACTGCGGATGAGGTCGCGGGTCAAACCCGCGACGCGGCCCCCGCGCCCGCCCCGGCCCCCGAGCACACCCCGGCCCCCGAGCCGGGGCCTCGCGCCACCCCCGCAGTCGCCAAACCCGCCACCCCCGTCGCCGATGTCAGCCCCGATTGGCCCGCCGATGTCGCCATGAAACCAACGACGGTGCGCGAAGCACTCCGCGATGCCATGGCCGAAGAAATGCGCCGCGACCCGGATGTGTTCCTGATGGGCGAAGAAGTCGCCGAATATCAGGGTGCCTATAAGATTAGCCAGGGTCTGCTGGATGAATTCGGCGCGAAACGCGTGATCGACACGCCGATCACCGAACACGGGTTCGCCGGTATCGCCACCGGCGCGGCCTTTGGCGGGCTGAAACCCATCGTCGAATTCATGACCTTCAACTTCGCCATGCAGGCGATCGACCATATCATCAACTCTGCCGCCAAGACGCTTTATATGTCGGGCGGCCAGATGGGCGCGCCGATGGTGTTCCGTGGCCCCAATGGTGCCGCCGCCCGCGTGGGCGCGCAGCACAGCCAGGATTACACCGCCTGGTACATGCAGATCCCCGGTCTGAAGGTTGTCGCCCCCTATTCCGCCGCCGATGCCAAGGGACTGCTGAAATCCGCGATCCGCGACCCCAATCCGGTGATCTTTCTGGAAAACGAAATCATGTACGGCAAATCCTTTGACGTGCCGGTCATGGATGATTTCACCATTCCCTTCGGCAAGGCGAAAATCGAACGCGCCGGCACCGATGTGACCATCGTATCTTTCAGCATTGGCATGACTTACGCCCTGCAAGCGGCCGAAAAACTGGCCGCAGACGGGATCAGCGCCGAGGTGATCAACCTGCGTTCGATCCGTCCGATGGATACCGAAACCATCCTGAATTCCGTGCGCAAGACCAACCGCTGCGTCACGGTCGAAGAAGGCTGGCCGCAGGGCAGCGTCGGCAGCTACATCAGCTCGGTGATCATGCAGCAGGCGTTCGATTATCTGGATGCACCCGTGATCAATTGCACCGGCAAGGATGTGCCGATGCCCTATGCCGCCAACCTTGAAAAACACGCCTTGCTGACCGTCGATGAAGTCGTCGCCGCCTGCAAGCAAGTGACCTACCGCTAAGGAGACAATGCGATGCCTACAGAAATTCTGATGCCCGCCCTGTCGCCGACGATGGAGGAAGGCACATTGGCCAAATGGCATGTCAAGGAAGGCGACAAAGTGTCGTCCGGTGACATTCTGGCCGAAATCGAAACCGACAAGGCCACGATGGAGTTCGAAGCCGTGGACGAAGGGATCATGGGCAAGATCATGATCGCTGAGGGTACCGAAGGCGTCAAAGTCAACGACGTGATCGCCGTGCTGCTGGAAGAGGGCGAGTCAGCCGCTGATATCAGCAAGGTCCCGGGTCAAGCCCGGGACGCGTCGGCGAAAAAAGCCGACACCCCGGCCCCCGCGCCGGGGCCTCAGGCAGCGACACCCGCCCCCGCTGCCCCTGTAAAAGACACCACCCGCGTCTTCGCCTCACCCCTTGCCCGCCGCATCGCGGCTGAAAAGGGCCTCGATCTGGCAGGTGTCACCGGCTCCGGCCCGCATGGCCGCATCGTCAAGGCCGATGTGCAAACCGCCAAACCCGCTGCCAAAACCGAAGCGGCAGCAGCCCCCAAGGCCGAAGCCCCCAAAGCTGCCGCCGCCACGATGGCAACCGGCCCAAGCACCGATGCTGTCATCAAGATGTATGACGGCCGCCCCTATGCAGAGGTCAAGCTTGACGGGATGCGCAAGACCATCGCCGCGCGTCTGACCGAAGCAAAGCAATCAGTGCCGCATTTCTATCTGCGTCGCGACATCAACCTTGATGCGCTGATGGCCTTCCGTGGCCAGCTTAACGCCCAGCTCGACGGGCGCGGCGTCAAACTGTCGGTCAATGATTTCATCATCAAAGCCTGCGCGCTGGCGCTGCAACAGGTGCCTGATGCCAATGCCGTCTGGGCCGGTGACCGCACGCTGAAGTTCGAAAAATCCGATGTGGCCGTGGCCGTCGCCATCGAAGGCGGTCTGTTCACCCCCGTCCTGCGCGATGCGGAAATGAAATCGCTGTCGGCCCTGTCGGCAGAGATGAAAGACTTGGCCACCCGCGCGCGCGACCGCAAACTCGCCCCGCAGGAATATCAGGGCGGCAGTTTCGCGATTTCCAACCTTGGCATGTTCGGGATCGACAATTTCGACGCGATCATCAACCCGCCCCATGCCGCCATTCTGGCGGTCGGCGCGGGCGTCAAGAAACCGATCGTGGGCAAGGATGGCGAACTGGCGGTGGCGACAATCATGTCCGTCACGCTCTCGGTGGATCACCGCGTGATTGATGGCGCCTTGGGCGCGAATCTGCTGCAGGCGATCAAGGACAATCTGGAAAACCCGCTGACCATGCTGGCCTGACCCAGCCGGTCAGACGAAATAAAAACGCCGGTCCTGCGGGGCCGGCGTTTTGCGTTCAGTGGTCGTGATCGAACAGATGATCCATTGTCACCGCTGGCTGTGAACAGCCTGCCTCGCCCACGATCCGGGCAGGCACGCCAGCCACGGTCTTCATCGGCGGCACATCGTCCAGCACGACGGATCCCGCCGCGATCCGGCTGCAATGGCCGACCTTGATATTGCCCAAAACCTTGGCCCCCGCCCCGATCAGCACGCCATTGCCGATCTTGGGGTGGCGGTCGTCATCTTCCTTACCGGTACCGCCCAAAGTGACCGAATGCAGCATCGACACATTGTCACCGACAACGGCAGTTTCCCCGATCACCACCGAATGGGCATGGTCAATCATGATTCCCTGACCCATGCGGGCGGCAGGGTGAATATCGACGCCGAACACCTCGCTCACCCGCATCTGGATGAAATAGGCCATGTCGCGCCGCCCTTGGGTCCACAGGTGATGCCCCAGCCGGTACGCCTGCACCGCCTGAAACCCCTTGAAGAACAGCAAAGGCTGGATCAGCCGGTGGCAGGCCGGATCACGGTCATAGATCGCCACCAGATCGGCACGCGCGGCCAGCGCCAGCGCCGGATCAGCGGCATAGGCGGCATTGGCGGTTTCGCGCAAAATCTGTTCTGACATCTCTGCCGAGGCCAGTTTCAGCGAAATCCGGTAGCCAAGCGCCGCCTCGAAACGCGCATGATGCAACACGCCCGCATGGACCAGCCCGCCGATCAGCGGCTCGGACACGATGGCCTCTTCGGCCTCTTGCCGGATGCGGTGCCAGACGGGGTCAAGCTCGGTCAGGGCGGGTTTTGGCTGGCGCATGGCATCGGTCCTGTGTTCAAGGTGTCCTTTGTAACCCAGATAGGGTGCCATCGCCAATATCAAAGGTGTGATCGGTTGCATCAGCGATCGTGATGGCCACAAAGGCCAGACAGTGCAGATAATCGCGCGTCAGCACGGGTGGGCGTGGCGCGATGGTTACCCGCGACAGCGCCGACATCAGCGTGCCAGTGCCATAGGCGGGATGCGCTGTGCCACAAGTCGCATGATGCGCCGCGCCGCGCCGTGCCGCATCCAGCAGCCGCGCCAACTGGGCGGGTCTTTCACAGGCGGGCAGCAGCAAAAGCGCCCGCGTCGCCAGTTCCAGATCGGCCAGTTGCAGCCCCCTCATGCCACGATCCGCGCGGTAAAGGGGCCGGGGCCGAACCGGTCGGACAGTTGTGCAACTTCGACACGATACGCCGCCCCGCCATGATCGGCGGCAATCAGGCTTGCGGGATAGTGCCAAACCGGCGTGTCCAACGTCACGCTGCGCCGGACGATCCCGTCACGGATCACGCGGAGCTGATAGCTTTCCACCGCCTCGCCCAACGGCACATCCGCGTCGCCCCACAGATCGCCGTCAATCCGGCTGCACCTGATCCACGCCAGATGCAGCCCGTCCGCCGCCTGCCGCGCGCGCAGATGCGCCACCGGATAGGGCCGCAGCCCGTTGCCTTGGAACGCCGCAACGGTATAGCGGAAGCTCGGATCACCCAAAGGCCGCTTGGCCGGACCATAGCGGAAATGGCGCGCCGCACCGCGCGCCGAGGATGGCAGCACGAGCTGGTCAACACGGGCGTCGAGGACGACGAGCTTGGACCCCGCAGGCCACAGGTCCGGCATGATCCCGCGACTGCCCGCCTGCCCGCGCAGCAACCCCTGCAACCGGAACCCGCCCGCGCCCAAGGGCGTGGCATCACAGAATTGCAGCACTTCCCACGCATCGGGCGACCCGTCACCGATCGCCAGCAGATTGGCCCCCGCCAGCACCGCCTGCGCCGTGGCACTGCCCAGCGCGCCAGCCATCAGGCGCACATCGAACCCCGCCTGCCGGTCCCACAGCCCCGCCCGCCCGCGCGGCAGGGGCGTCAGCGTCTCGCCCATACCCGCAGGATCGCGGATAATGTCCTGCAAGGCATAATCGCTGTCCTGCGGCGCACCGTAAACCGCCACCGACCCCGGCCAAGGTGCGCCCGCCACCGCCAGATGCGGCGCATGGGGGATTTCATCGCCGCGCAATAGCGGCAGGTCCAGAAACAGCAATTCCACCGGCACGGGGGCGGCAAAGGGTTGCAGCACGGCGGCCTGATCCTCGGTCCGGACGGGCTGATAGGTGCTGGCGCTGATGCGCGTTGCCTCGATCACTTGCAGGCCCGCATCCTCGATCCGGTCGATGCGGTAATCCCCCGCATGATCCGGCAGCGCGAGGCTGACCACATCCCCCGCCCCCACCGCGCGCGAGGGCGGCAGCGCGAAACGGATGCTGTCGCGCGCGACGCGGGCCTCTTGCAGCCAGCGGGTGGCGATGGCGCGGCCTTCGGCACGGGTCAGCGCCAAGGGCAATTCGTGATGCGCCACGGCAAGGCTGGTCGCATCGGCATGGGCGGCATCGGCGGCAGCGGGTGCGTAATCGCCGTCGGCATCCAGATGCAGCACCTGCACGCGCTGTGCGGTTTCTGACGCAGGCGCGCGGGTCAGCGACCATGCCTGATCCTGTTCGGGGTCAAGCGCCAGATCGGCCAATCCCAGCTGCGCGCTGATCCGTGCCGTGCGGTTGCGAAAAATCAGTGTGCCCCCCTGCTCGACCGCATCAAACCCATAGGCCAGCATCAAGGGCTGCAACGCCGCCCGCCCGCTGGCCGCATGATCCAGCAGATAGCCGCGCACGATGCCAAACAGCCGCGAGACATCATAGGCCGCAATCCCCGCAGCCTCGCAAATCGCCGCAACGACAGAGGCCAGCGGCAGGTTCGTCGCCCGCCCGCCCAGCCAATGGCCGCGCGCGTAATTTCCCGCATCGGCCCACAGGGCGCGATTGGCCGGAAAGAACGGATAGGGCCGCGCATCCCATGCCCAGACATGCATCCGGCCTGTATCGACCATCGGCCCGCCATAGACGGACGAGACAGGATTATTGGCAGGGTCGGCATAATGCTGCGTCATCGCGCGCAGATATTGCATCTGCATCAGATCATCGCGCTGGCCGTTGGAATAATGCGGCAGACCGGATTCCGATGATTTGGCATCCAGAAACTTGTTTGGCTGGTTCGCGCCCTTGTCGATGGCCGCACAGCCATATTCGGTAAACCAGACCGGTTTGGACTGCGGCACCCATGCGGTGGGGGTGGCACTGCGCACACCCCCCACACGGTCATGATGCGGCTGGCCCCACCAGTTCACCAGATCTTTATAGCGCCAGATCCACGGCTCTCCCTGACCGTCGGTGATGGGTTCACGGCGCTGGGCATCGCGGGCTTCTGGTGTGGGATAGAACCAGTCATAGCCTTCCCCCCCCGCGATATTGCCACGCAGATAGGCCAGATCATGGATCGCGCCTGCACCGGCATCGGCATGGGTATCGCCATCGCGCCAATCGGCCAGCGGCATGTAATTGTCGATCCCGATGAAATCCACGTTGGGATCAGCCCAAAGCGGGTCAAGGTGAAAGATCTTGTCCCCCGTCCCCGCAGGCTGAAACCCGTGATATTCCGACCAATCGGCGGCATAGCTGATCTTGCAATCAGGCCCCAGAATGGCGCGCACATCCGCGGCCAGCGCGCGCAGGGCCGCCACCGCCGGAAAGCTGCCATCACTGCCGCGCACCTGCGTCAGCCCGCGCATTTCCGACCCGATGCAAAAGGCATCGACCCCGCCCGCCGCCGCACACAGATGCGCATAATGCAAAATGAACCGCCGGTAGCCGCCATTCGCGGGGCCGGTGTAATCGACCCGCGTGCCTTGGACGCTGAAATGCGCAGGTTGCGCTGCGCCCATGAACGCCGCCACCTCTGCCTGCGCTGTCGCGGTGCCGTTGCCCGCCGCCGTAATCCGCCCGCGCCAGGGCAAGGCGGGCTGGCCAATCTCGCCGGTCCACGGGTCCGGCAAGGTATTACCCGCCAGCTGTTCCATCAGGATGAACGGATAAAACACCGTGGCAATGCCGCGCGCGCGCTGGTCCACGATCGCCTGCACCACGGATGCATCCGCAGGCGTGCCGCCATAGACCGGCGCGCCTGCGTCAAAGGCCACGCGCGGGGCTGCCGTGCGCGTCAGCCCCGACACGCGCCATGGCATCGCCTGTGCATCCACATCCTTCTGTTCGACCTTTGGCAACACGGTGCAATCAGCACAGCGCAGGTCATCGCCAAACCACGACACCACCAACACCAGCGATGTGCAGGCAGGCAGATCGCCTTGCAACGCCTCCATCGCATGGGTGTAATCGGTCTGGCCGGACGGCGCGTTCATATTCACCGCCACCTGTTCGCCAAACCGTGGCGACAGATACACAGGCTGCGTCGCCAGCCCGTATTCGCCGGTGCCGGGGATCAGCGCCACGCCTTGCACGACAGCGGCAAGGCCCCCGTCCAGCCCTGCGCGGATCACCTCGAAGGTCAGCTGCGGAATGCGGTTGCCAAAGCCGCCCAGATCCAGATCCTCGATCACCACATAGGCGGTGCCGCGATAGGCGGGGACGTGGCCCGCACCTTCGACGGCCTCCATCTTGGGGTCGGGGAATTGGTCGGCACTGCCGGTATAGACCCGCATGTTCAGATCATCGGGCGCAATTTCCACGCCATCGGCCCAGATCCGGCCCACGCGGCTGATCGGCCCTTCGCACAAGGCCACGGCAAAGCTGACACGGTAGCTGTAGGTCGTGGTCCTTGGCGCGGCGGGCGCGCCTTTGCCGCCGCCGGTCGTGGTGCTGGATTGGGTGAAATGGCTGGCCCAGATCACTTGGCCCCCCACGCGCATGCGGCCATAAACCTGCCCGATGTCGCCGCCTTCGGCGGCACCCGTCAGGCGAAAGCGGTCCACGCGGCCGGTGTCCACCGCAGCACTGCCCGCGCCCATCAGGCGCTGGTCGATCCGCGCGCCGATCATCGCACCCGCCGCACGGCCCGCCGCGGCCATCGACAGCCCCATGACGGTGCCACCCACCGACCCGCCCAGCGCCATGCCCGCCGCCGCAAGAACAATCGTTGCCATATCAGATGATCCTTTGTGCAAAGAGGAAACGCGCCGCGATCCGGCGCGCCCAAGGTGCGCTCAGCGGGCTTTCGACAACGCCATGCCCGCTATAGGCGTGAATGAACGCAGGGGCGGCGCCGGTGGCTGACACCAGCCCCAGATGTTTGGCCACCCCGCCCGCGCGCATCCGAAAGAGCAGCACATCACCCGCTGCCAGCGGACCCGTGGCAGGCGGCATATGGCGCAGCGCCGCCTGCCACAGCCGTTCCTGCCCCTGCGGTTCGGACCAGTCGGGGGTGTAGGCCGGAACCTGTTCCGGCTCTGCCCCATGCAATTCACGCCAAAGCCCGCGCAACAGGCCCAGACAATCGCAACCGATGCCGCGTGCGGCCCCTTGGTGCAGATAGGGCGTGCCGATCCAGCGCCGCGCGGCCAGTACCACGGGCGGCGTCATGGGTTGCGCCGGCTCTGGCCGGTCAGGTTGCTGTCGCTGCGCGGCACGGCGACCAGCCAGTCATCGCCCGGAATATCGGGAAAGCCCTGAAAGTTCACCAGATTGGCAAATTTCACGCGGCAGGTCACCGCGGCCTTGTCGCAGCCTGCGGTCAGGGTCAGCAGATCCGCCACGCCAATGCCTGCACGGATCGGGTCCCACAGGGTAATCTCGCGCGCGTCCTCCAGCAGCCGGTCGGATTTCACCACCGCCGACAGGCCAGCGGCAGGGCCGGTCATGACCTGCAATTGCCCCGCCTCGAACCAGCCATCGTTGAACATGGCCTGCCCGGCAAAGCGGAACACACGGTTATCCTGCACCGCGACAGGCTGTGCGCTGAACCGGTAGGCCGGATCATCCAGCGCAAAGCGGCAGCGCGCATCGCCCAGCACGGCGGAACATTGCGTCAGATAGCTGCGTCCCTGCGGCTGGTTCAGCGCCTCGGTCAACCCGCGCAATTCGGCTTGAAAGCCCCCCTTGGCGCGGGTGATCTCGCCCAGGGTGCCCGCAAATTGCAGCGCGCGGTCGGCCAGCGCATCCCAGCGCACCTGCCAGATCCGCACCATGGCCCCGTCATAGCGGCCCGCGGTGATATCGGCCTCGGATATCGCAGCCGACGACAGCGCGCCCAGCGCCTCGGTATTGTTCACCGACAGCCCCGTGGTGCTGGACAAGGCGCGCGCCGACAGACCCGATTCCGGCGCAAAGTGGATGCCCTCAAAGGCCAGCGGCAGATCGTGGTCGGTGAACCCCAGCGTCACCCCGTCAAGGCGGGTGACGGCCCAGCAATGGCAGGTCTGCGTCGCGCCACCCGCCAGATGCGCGGCAAGGCCGGTCATATCCGCACCTCGATCACCGGCACGTCGGGGGCCTCGCCCGCCTGAAAGCGCGACATGGATGTGCGGATCGTATCGGTGGCAAAACGCACCGGCACGTCGAATTCGAACGCCGCCCTGATTTGCGCGCCAATGTCGGGCGGATCGGTAAAACTGACGATGCCGGTCGTGACATCGACGGTATAATCCACCCCCGCCACCATCGCATCACCCCCACGGCTGACGCGGATCGTGCCTGCGACGGGTTTGGTGATCGGGCGGATATAGCTGGTCTCGCCCGACCGGTAAGTCTTGGACAGCTGGAACGTGCGTCGTCACCTCGTCACCCAGGCCAATCAACTGGTCCGGCCCTGCGGTATCCTGCGACGGCAGGCAGGATTTGTAATCGGACCAGTCTTTCCAGCGAAAACCGATCAACTGGCCCTGACGCGCCTCGAAAAACGCGATCAGCACCGCCAGATCGTCCAGCGCGCTTAGCCCCAGCCCCGCGTCATACCGCCTGCGCGCATGCGCCCAGGGCGTGTTGCGTTCCTCGTATCCATTGGCAAGCGTGACCACCTCGGTGCGCCGTTCCGGCCCGCCACTGGCGCCGAATGACAGGTTGGCGGGAAATCTGATCTCGTGAAACATGGCGTTGTCCTTAGCTGTTGCGCTGGCCGCGCTGCATCGCGCGCGCCATCTGCTGGGCGATCTGCGACTGGCTGCGCTGGAAGCCCTGCACATCGGGTGTGGTGATCTGCATGGTGACATGCACGGCCCCGCCACCGCCGCCGCGCACGCCCAGCCGCCCGTCGGGGCCGCGCGCCAGTGGCATGATCGCCTCTGGCCCCGCCTCGCCCATCAATCCGGTGCCGCCGCGCATCGGGAAAGTCGTGGGGCTGGACACGATCCCGCCCTTGGCAAAGGGCATCACGCGGCCTTGCGAAAACGGCGCGCCATCCGCGAACGGCATCAGGCCGGACACAAGGCTGTTCAGCCCCCCCGCCAGCATCCCGCCGAAATGGTCGGTCACCGGTTTCAGCGCGGCGTTATAGACCGTGCCAGACATCGACCGGCCCAGACCGGCAAAGACATCCGACAGGCTCTTGCCATCCAGCACCAGCCCATCCAGCGCGCGGCGCAATCCGTTCGAGAACCCCCGTTCAAGGTTGCCCAGATCGCGGGTTGTATCGCTCAACGCGGTTTGCGTGCCGCGCAATTGCGCCTCAAAGGCCGCCGTGACGGCCGAGACATCGCCAAGGCTGCGTTCCAGCGCGGAAATATCGCTGTCAAAGGCGTCAAGCCGGTCAAGATCGGTCATTTTCATCCCCTTTCGGATCATCGGGAAAGGCGCGCGCCAGCGCATCCAGCCCCGCGCGCGTCATCGGCGCTGGCCCCGCCTGCGCGCCCAGCATCAGTTGCAATTCCGCAGGCGTCAGCGCCCAAAAGGCGGCAGGCGGCAGGCGCAGGGTGCAAAGCCCCGCGCGCATCAGCCCCGCCCAGTCCAGCGGTGTCATTGCGGCACCGTGAAGGCCCGCGCCAGCAGGGTCGCGGCCAGTTTCGCCGCACCCATCGGCCCGCCCGGAAAATCCACCGCCAGCAGATCATCCGCCTGCCCGCGCCAGCCGCCGCCGCGCAGGCCAGCGACGATCACGGCCATCACATCGCGGCTGGAAAACGCAGCGCATTCGAACCGCGCCACCAGATCGACCAGCGATCCGGTTTGCAGGGTCGTTTCCAGTTCTGCCAAAGCGCCCAGCGTCAGCTTGGCCTCGATCACGCTGTCACCGATGGTGACGGCCACTTCACCCGCGAAAGGATTGGCCATCAGACCAGCGCCACGAATTGCAAGGCCCCGCCCGAGGCCAGCGCGATTTCATAGCTCGCCTCGCCATTATGGCTGCCTGCGTAATCAATGCCGGTGATCTGGAACGCGCCTTGCAGCGTGCCGAAACCGGGGATGATGACCTGAAAATCCGGCATCAGCCCGCCAAAGAAAATCTGGCGCGCGCGTTCGTCCGTGGCGTCATCCTTGAACACGCCCGCGCCGGAAATCGCGGCGGTTTTCACACCCGCACCGCCCAGCAATTCGCGCCAGCCCCCGGTGCTGTCAAGGCTGGTCACATCCACGGTTTCCGCATTCAGGCTGATCCGCGTCGCGCGCAGGCCGGCCAGGGTTTCAAACTGGCCATCGCCGGTCATGTCGATCTTGATCAGCAGGTCTTTTCCGTTCTGGGCCACCATCGGGGCTCTCCTTTATGATCGGGGTTAAACGTCGTCGGCCACGCGGGCGCGAAAGGTCAGGGTGATCTGGCGCATATTGCCGGTGCTGGTGCGCGCGGCCTTGGCCTTGGTGAAACTGAGGCTGACCAGCGTGCCGCGCGACAGCGTCATTGGCGCATCCAGCAGCGCATCGCAGATCGCTCCTGCGGCCGCTTTGGCACCGGCGAACCCTGCCGCCTCGCTCAGCACATCAATGCTCAGCGCATGGGTGGCGCCATTGCCGGTCTTGTCTGACGCATCGCGCACATCCTCGGTGCCCAGCACCACATAAAGCGGCGGCAAGGGACCGGCAGGCACCGCGTCATAGATCGCGGCCCCCACCAGCGCGCCAAGTGCCGGATCAGCACTCAGCCGTGTATAGACCGCCGTTTGCAGGGCGGCCGCGATGGCATAGGTCATGTGGCCACCTCCTCGGTTGCGGTGCAGGTCAGATACAGGCCCTTGTCATCCGCCTCGGTCACGGCGGCGATGGCGAACAGCCGCGCGCCCAGCCGGAACCTTTGGCCCGGTTGCGGGCGCGATGGCGCGCCATGGGGTGCCGCACGCAGGATGATCTGGTAAGGCACGCGCGACAGGCTGGCCGACAGCGCCGCAGCCTCGCGCCCGGTGCCGGGTTTGATCGCGGCCCAGACGCGGCCCAAGCTCTGCCAGTCGCTGGTGAAACCACCCGCGCCATCGGGGGTCTGCACGCGGTGTTCCAGCACCAGCGCGCGGGTCATCTGCGGAATGCTCATGCCCGTGCCCCCAGCCGGATCACGCGGTAAGGATCAATCAGCGCCGTGACCCCCGCAGGCACCAAGCCCTGCGCGCCGCCCATGTCATGGCGGGCATCGTAATGATGCGCGGCCAGCATCAGGCTGGCCTCAGCCAGATCAGCAGGCAGGTCCGACCAGTCCGGCCCGAACCCCGCCATCAGCCCGATCCGCACCGACCCATGCGGCGGCACCGGCGGCAGGATACCGCCCTTGGCCACCAGTGCAGGGCGGGCGGTATCGGGGACCAGATACCATCCGTCCGGATTGGTCAGGGTTTCGACCCCGTCATGGGCGATTTGCGTGACATGCACGATGGCATTGACCGGGGCTGCAGGCAGCAGCTGGCGCACCGGATCGCGCCAGGCGCGCAGGGTCCAGCTGAAATCGCGTTCAATCAGGATCTTGCCGGTGCGTGCCTCGATCGCGGCCATGGCGGCGCGCAGATGACGCGACAACAGCCCGTCCTGATCGGCATCATCGGCAAAGCCCGTGGCAAGGCGCAGATATTCTTTCAGCTGCGCCACCGGCAAAACCGCGTCGGGTACCGGATTTTCTTCGACTAACATCATGGATTTGCTCCGAAATTCATATGGCACAGCTGTCCCGGACACAGACCCGCCCGGCCATGCTCGGACGGAAGGGGGGGCTGCTAGACATGACCACACGGGCCTGTATCCGGGGGCCGGGCCACGCGCCCGTGCAGGCGCGCGCCCTATCGGGTCAGGCTTAGCTGACCGCGAATTTCAGCAGCTTGATCGCGGCGAAATCGCTGACCGCCCCGCCCACACGCTTGGTGGCATAAAACAGCACATGCGGCTTGGCCGAGAACGGATCGCGCAGCACGCGCAGATCGGGGCGTTCGGCCACGGTATACCCGGCCCCGAAATCACCGAAGGCAATGGCGGCAGAGCCTGCCGCGATATCGGGCATATCTTCGGCCACCAGCACCGGATAGCCCATCAGCCGTGCAGGTTCCCCCGCGGCCAGACCGTCGGACCATAGGAACCGGCCATCGTTGTCTTTCAGCTTGCGGATCGTGCCCGCGGTCTTGGAATTCATCACAAATGTCGCATTGGCGCGGTACACCGCCCCCAAGGCATAGACGAGGTCCACAATCGGATCACCCGACTGGATGCCACCGGACACACCCGTGGTCACGAAACCGATATTGCCCCATTCCCAGATCTCGTTTTCGACCTGTGGATAGGTCAGCATCCCCTTTGGCTTGTCGATCCCGTCACCGTTGATGAATGCCGCCGCCTCGGACCGCGCGAATTTGTCGGCGATCCGGCCTGCCAGCCAGCCTTCGATATCAAAGGCACTGTCATCCAGCAGCCGCTGCGACGCCTTGGGCAGCGCCGACAACTCGTGCAGCGCAATGCTGATCCGGTCGATCTGCGGCGTGGTGGTCTCGGCCATGCTGCCGGTTTCCGTGGCCCAGCCAGCGCCCATTTCGGTGTGATCGACCAGCACGTCATAAGATGTGGCATCGACCGTCACAACGCTGGCCACAGCCCGCAAGGACGCGGTCGAGGACAGGGTGCTTTTGATCGTCGCGGCGGTCTGGGGGTCCACCAGATAGCCCCCATCAGCGGCCATCACCGAGGACAGCGCCTTGCCGTCCAGGTCCAGCCCGCGCAGGGCATCATCATCGCCCGAGCGCAGATAGGCGGCAAAGGCTTTCTGATGCGGTGCATCCGGCGCGGCAGTCGTCGCCAGCGCGCTGCGGGCGGTCATCATCGTCTTGCGATCCAGCTTGTTCATGCGGTCATCCTGTTTTTGAAGTTTGGCCTGCAGGCCGTTGGTAAAAGTGGTGAAATCCGCCAGAAATCCGGCGATGGCTTCGGTCAGGTCAGGCGCGGACAGATCTTGGGCGATCCGGGCCTTGGGCACGGGTGTGGTCATGGGGTTTTCCTTTGGCGGTCGGGGTTAAAGCGGGGGCAGCAGGCGGCGCGCCTGCGCAAAGGCACGCGCAAGCCGGTCCAGATCATCGGTGTCGCGGGCCTCGGCCTTGGCGGTGACACGGGCCTCGGGCAGCATCGGAAAGGTGACCAAGGACACTTCCCACAGGTCCAGTTCGGACAGGCGGCGCGCGCCGCTGGCGTCTTTATGCGCGCGCAGGGTGCGATAGCCGATCGACAGCCCGTCGATGGCGCCCGCCGCGATCAGGCTTGCGGCCTCGCGGGCGCGGGCGATATCGGTCAACAGACGGCCCCGGACCCAAAGACCCTTGGCATCCTCGACCACCTCGTCCCAGACGCCGATGGGCTGGGCCGGATCATGCTGCCAGAGCATCTTGATCCGGCGGCCCTTGGCCAGGCTGATGCGATAGGCACCGGCCTCGACGATATCGCCCCCCTGATCGGTCGCGCCGAACAAGGATGCATAGCCGCTGATCACCTGCCCGTCGGTGACGGTCACGGCCTGCGGGCCGGTGCAGAATTTATGTTCCAAACTCATGATATGGCTCCCGTGATTGCCTTGACGATCTCGATGACCAGCAGACCGGCGCAGCCGCAGACCACGATCCAGACCTGCCAGGCCAGCCGCGCGATGATGCTTTCGATCCGGCCCAGGCGCAGATCGACCTGCGCGAACCAGAAATCCGATGCAGGCGGCGGCGGCGCGCGGCGCTGGCCGCGCAGGGTAATCACCTTGTCATCCATGCTGGCCGACCTCCTGCGCGGGCAGGCCCAACAGGCGGCGCTTTTCCGCATCACTGAGGAACGCAGCCGCCCCCACCCGCGCCCAGAGGCTGTCGCGCTCATGCGACAGCGCGGCGATCTGGTCGCTGTCGGGGCGGATCTCGATGCGCTGGCCGGAAAAATCCGACAGCCAGTCCGCGATGACCGAGGCGACGCGGGTCGCCAAAGGCAGCACGGTCAGGCGGTAAAAGGCGCGGTTGGCCTCTTGGTAATTGGCATAGGTCGCGTCACCGGGGATGCCCAGCAGCATCGGCGGCACACCAAAGGCGATGGCAATCTCGCGCGCGGCGGCTTCCTTGGTTTTCTGGAATTCCATGTCCGAGGGCGAAAACCCCATCGGTTTCCAGTCCAGCCCGCCTTCGAGCAGCATCGGGCGGCCCGCATTGCGCGCGCCCTGATGCTGGCTTTCCATCTCGCTGACCAGCCGGTCGTATTGATCACCGGTCAGCGCGGATTGACCATCCGCGCCACGATAGACAATCGCACCCGAGGGCCGGGCCGCATTGTCGAGCAAGGCCTTGGACCAGCGCGAGGCGGCATTATGCACATCGATGGCCGCAGCACAGGCCTGCAAAGGCGAAAACCCGTAATGGTCATCCTGCGGATGAAAGGATTTGACATGGCAGATCGGGCTGTGATCCTCGGTGACGGCAAAGCGGTGCTTGCGGCCATCGACATTGTATTCATAGGCCATGGGCCAGCCATCAGGCCCCGGGACCACCGCCATCCGGTCAGAGCGCAGCACATGGATCTCGGCCGGCAGGCGATCGACGGCCACCGCCTCCAGATAGCCGTTGCCGGTCAAAAGCAGCTGGCCGAACAAGGCCTCCAACAATTCGGCGCGGCCCTGTGCGCCATTGGGGCGCGCCAGCAGCGCCTGCACCGGATGGTGGTCATAGCGGTGGTCGTCATCCTGCACCACCAGCGGGATCGCGGCGGCAGCCTCGGCAATCAGACGCACGGCGCGAAAGCCCACCGGATTGCCCAGAAACCCGGTCCGGGTCAGCGACACGACATCGCGCGGCGACCAGGCCACCCGCCCCGCCCCCTGCAGCGCGACAACACGGCCCGTGGCCGAGGTCTTGACCTGCGGTGCAGCGGGCGGTTTGCGGGTCAGGAAATCAAACATGGCTTCTCCTCGAAACGATCATTGCGGCGTTGAAAGAACTTTACCGCACGGGGCTGAGGATGCGGTTACGGCACCGTGCGCACCCGCACGCAACACCTGCCCCGGCTGCACCGGCAGGCGCGCTCCGCGCGGGAGTATTTAAGGAAAAGAGAAGTCGAAAGAAAAAGCCGGGGCCCGCTATGCAGGCCCCGGCTTCTTATTTCCCAAAATACTCCCGCGCGGCGCGCCCGAGCAGCCTGCAGGGCTGCGACGGTCACAACCCCCTGATCTGGGGGTTGCGCCAGCTTTGGGCCGGGCCGATCATCAGGTCGTGGATCGCCCAGACCAAAGCATCGACACGGTCGGGCGATCCGCGGCCCTGATAGCCCGCGCCGGTCATCTGGCACATCTGGTCCTCCAGATCGCCAAGCCCGCGCAGGTGCCGCACACGGCCTTGTTCATAAAGCGCCGCGACAGGTTCGGCGCGCGCCACCTTGCCGCGGCTGGCATGGACCGTGCGCAACGGCACCAGCGGGTCAATCTGGCGGATCACGGCGGCGACCATGTCACCGCCCTGGTTCACCTCGGCCACCAGCCGGTCGGCATTGTGGCGCGCCATGGCCCCGATGGCGGCGCGCGCCCAAGCGTCGGGGCTGGCGCCTTGCAGGCTTGCGTCTTCCAGCACATAGGCGCGCCAGTCCTGCACCGGCCCTGCCATCACCACGCCCGCCACGATGATCCCGCAGGCATCCGATCCGGCATGCGCCGTGGTGGGCGGGTCGATGGCCACGACGATCCGCGTCAGGGGCGGTGCTGTGTCCAGCTGACAGGCGGCCAGCGCGCCCATCTGCCATAAGGCGCCATCCACATCATCCAGCATCACGCCTTCGAGTTCCTGCCGCCCCAATGCCGTACCGGCATATTCCGCCGCCATTTCCGCCAGAAAGCTGTCGGCCAGATTGGCGCGGTTGGCGCTGGTGGGCGCATGGGTGACAACCGTGCTGGGCCGGTCCAGCAGTTTGCGCAGCAAGGCCTGCCGGCGCGGCGTTGTCGTCACGCAGACCCGCGGTGCATCCCCCAACCGCAGCCCGAATTGCAGCATGTCCCATGTCGCCGCCGCTTTGCGCCATTTGGCCAGCTCGTCCACCCAGGCGGCGTCGAACTGCGGGCCGCGCAGGGCCTCTGGGTCTTGCGCGGAAAACAGCGTGGCCTGCGCGCCATTGGGCCAGACCAGCATCTGGCGGGTGGCGATCCATTTGGGGCGTGCGTCAGGCGGGCAGACCGCCATGATCCCGCTGTCGCCGAACACCATCACCTCGCGCGCCTGATGATAGGTTTCGCCGACCACCGCGATCCGGCGCGCGCCGCTGGCCACCATGCGGCGCACCCATTCGGCGCCGGCGCGGGTCTTGCCGGCCCCCCGCCCGCCCAGGATCACCCAGGTCCGCCACTCGCCCGGTGGCGGCACTTGATGCGGCATCGCCCAGAAGGCAAACAGATAGGGCAAAGCCTGCAATTCGGCGTCACTCAGGCTGCTCAGGAACGCCCGTTGCACCGAGACTGGCGCGGAGGCGATCAAATCTGCGCCCAAGCTCGTCGCGGATGCTGTCAAGGTCAGCGCTGTCAGCGGGGTTTGCGGTTTGGGCAGCATTGAAAGCCTCCTCTGCGGTCAGCACCTTGAGATGCGCCGCGATCAGTTGATCCATACGGGTGATAATCGTGCGGGGGGTGTCTTCGGTCAGATCGTCGGTGATCCGCAGGCTGTGGTCCAGCAAGGCGCGGATCCGCGCGAACAGGGTCGTGATTTCCGCCACCCGCGCCTGTGCTTGCGCCTGAGCCTGAGCCTGAGCCCGCGCGGTGGAATCGTGGTCGTGTCGTGCAGTCATGGTGTTGTGACCTGTTAGGAGCCTTCCGCAGGTCGAGTGGGCGACGATCCCGTCACGCCATCTAGCGGGCCGATCCTATCGCAAACCGGCGCAAAACGCAACAAAGGGCCACCCGACCAGCGGGCGACCCTTTGTCAGTTTGTTCATCTTTTCAACAGTTTACTGGTTTGATTCGCGTTCGGCCTCGATCCGGCGCCAGACGGCCACCGCGCGATTATGGTCAGCCAGATTGGTGGTAAACGTATGCCCGCCGGTGCCGTTTGCGACGAAAAAGATATATTCTGTTTCATCGGGATTGACTGCCGCGGCGATACTGGCCTGACCCGGATTGGCAATCGGTGTCGGTGGCAGGCCGTCGATCACATAGGTGTTCCACGGATTGTCGTCGCGCAATTCGCTTTGCCGGATGCCGCGCCCCAGCACGCCCTGCCCGCGGGTGACGCCATAGATCACGGTGGGGTCGGTCTGCAACCGCATCCCCTGCCGCAGCCGGTTGACAAAGACGCTGGCGACCTGCCGGCGTTCGTCGATCTCGCTGGTTTCTTTCTCGATGATGCTGGCAAGGACCAGCATTTCGGCGGGGCTGTCCAGCGGCAGGCCGTCCTGCCGGTTGGCCCAGGCCGTGGCGATGATATCGTCCTGCCGCGCGGTCATCTGCGCCAAAATAGCAGATACCGGCGTGCCGGGGGTGAATTCATAGCTGGTAGGCGCCAGCGCGCCTTCGGGCGGGGTTTCGGTGACATCGGCGTCAAGCGTGCCGATCCCGCGCAGCGCGGTCAGCACCTGCCAGCTGGTGACACCTTCGGCCAGTACCACGCGAAAACGGGTATCCGCCTGCGCGCGCGCCTCTGCATAGTCGGCGGGTTCTTCTTCGGATAGCGGGTCAAAGCTGGCGCGTTCCTCGAACCGGTTGGTCGCGGGGTCCAGTTCACGCACAACGCCTTGCAACTGGTTCACACCGATGCGGTAGATCACCTCGGTCCCGCAGCTATTGGCACCGCCGCGCGTGATGATGTCCATGATCTGTTCCATCGACGCCGTTTCCGGCACCAAGAAACTGCCCGCCTTCAACAGACCCGATTTATCGCTGTAATCGGCCCCGATACGCAGGATCGTGCCGTTGCTGACCGCCCCCTGCGCCACCAGCGCATCTGTCACCCGCGACATCGACGCGCCGCTGGGCACCTGAAAACAGATGGCTTGGGCCAAGGGGCCGGGATCGCGGTATTGTTTCATGCCCCAGCCGATGACCCCGGCCAGCAAGAACAGCGCCACGGTCAGGAAGGTCAGGAAATTCGCCGCGATATGGCGCCACATCAGGCGATTTTCCCGAAAATCACGCTGGCATTGGTGCCCCCGAACCCGAACGAATTGGACAGGGCAATGTCGATCCGGCGCGCGCGTTTGGCGTTCGCACACAGGTCAACATTGGTTTCGACATCGGGATTGTCCAGATTGATCGTCGGTGGTGCCACTTGATCGCGGATCGCGAGGATGGAAAATACCGCTTCAATCGCGCCAGCGGCCCCCAGCAGGTGGCCGGTCGCCGATTTGGTTGATGACATGGTCAGTTTCGCCGCGGCCTCTGGCCCGACAAGCCGTTCCACCGCCCCCAGTTCGATCGTGTCGGCCATGGTCGATGTGCCATGCGCGTTGACGTAATCAATCTGCGCGGGGTCGATCCCGGCATTGCGGCAGGCGGCGCGCATCGCGCGTTCGGCACCTTCGTGGTCAGGGGGTGGGGCGGTGATGTGATGGGCGTCACCGGACAGGCCATAGCCCAACACCTCGGCATAGATTTTCGCACCGCGCGCCTTGGCATGTTCATATTCTTCCAGCACGACGATGCCCGCGCCTTCGCCCATGACAAACCCGTCACGGTCGCGGTCCCAAGGGCGGCTGGCCTTGGTCGGATCATCGTTATGGGCGGTGGACAGCGCCTTGCAGGCGTTGAAACCAGCAATGCCAAGTTCGCAAATCGCGGCCTCGGCCCCGCCTGCGATCATCACATCGGCATCGCCGAACATGATCAGACGCGACGCATCGCCAATCGCATGCGCCCCTGTCGAACAGGCCGTCACAGGCGCATGGTTCGGCCCGCGAAACCCGTAGCGGATCGACACCTGACCAGAAATCAGGTTGATCAACGCGCCGGGCACAAAGAAAGGCGACACGCGGCGCGGCCCTTTTTCGGCCATCATCACGGCGGTATTGGCGATGGAATTCAGCCCCCCGATCCCCGACCCGATCATCACGCCGGTGCGTTCAAGATCGGCAGGGTCTGTGGGCTGCCAGCCCGCATCCTCGATCGCCTGCTGGGCTGCGGCCATGCCGAACAGGATAAAGGTATCGACCTTGCGCTGTTCTTTGGGTTCCATATAGGCATCGGCGTTGAACGTGCCATCACTGCCATCGCCTAAGGGAACCTCGCAAGCATATTGCGTGGTCAGGCGGCTGGGATCAAAGCCGGTGATCTTACCCGCGCCAGACGCACCGGCCAGCAGGCGTTCCCATGTTTTTTCAACCCCGTCAGCCAGCGGCGTGACCAACCCCAACCCAGTTACAACGACACGACGCATCTGATGTCCTCACCCTTTTGGTGTATTTTCGACTTGATACCCCAGCCCACCCACACGGGGCAAGGGCGGGGATGATGGCACGGGCGCAAAGCAACCCGCCAAAGCAAAACGGCGCCCCGAAGGACGCCGCCCGCAACCCCGCAGGGCTGAATTTATTGCGCGCTTGAAATGAATTTCACGGCGTCGCCGAATGTCTGAATGGTTTCGGCAGCATCATCGGGGATTTCGATCCCGAATTCTTCTTCGAATGCCATTACCAATTCGACGGTATCAAGGCTGTCTGCACCAAGATCATCAATGAAGGACGCAGTCTCCGTCACTTTGTCTTCTTCAACACCAAGATGCTCTACAACGATCTTGCGTACGCGGTCGGCCACATCGCTCATGTCAATTCCTCATGTCTTTCTGGGCAGCTGCCCGTTTTCATATTCCCTTGCGGGATTTAGCACAGCGGGCATTCACCGCACCTTCAAGCTGCGAGGCTAATAGCAGAGAATTTCGTCTTGGCAAACGATTTCCCCGCCCGCCTGTCTCAGAGCATGGCCATCCCGCCATTCACATGCAAGGTGCTGCCAGTGACATAACCGGCCTCTTGGCTGGCCAGATACAACACTGCCGCCGCGATCTCGTCTGCCTCGCCCATCCGGCCTGCGGGGACCTGCGTCAGGATCGCGGATTTCTGGTCGTCGTTCAGCTTGTCCGTCATGGCGGTGGTGATGAAACCGGGGGCCACGCAATTGACGGTGATGCCCCGGCTTGCGACCTCATAGGCGATGGATTTCGACATCCCGACCATGCCGGCCTTACTGGCCGCATAATTCGCCTGCCCCGGATTGCCGGTGGCCCCGACGATGGACGAAATGTTGATGATCCGGCCCCAGCGCGCTTTCATCATCCCGCGAATGACACCTTTGCACAGGCGCATGGTGGATGTCAGGTTGACCTCCAGCACGGATGACCATTCCTCGTCCGACATCCGCATGAACAGGTTGTCGCGCGTGATGCCTGCATTATTGACCAGAATATCGACAGAGCCCATCAGATCGGCGGCCTGTTTGGGCAATGCGGTCACAGCCTCGGCATCCGACAGATTGCAGGGCAGCACATGGGCGCGATCGCCAAGCGAGGCGGCCAGCGCCTGCAGCGGTTCAACCCGCGTGCCGGACAAAGCGACAGTCGCACCGGCGTCATACAGCGCCTTGGCAATCGCGCCGCCAATGCCGCCCGATGCACCGGTGATCAGTGCGGTTTTTCTAGTTAAATCAAACATATGTTTTCCTTTATTCATGTAATGCGGCAGCCATGGCCACCACATCCTCGGGGGTGCCGATGGCCGTGGCCGCCAGATCGCGGTTGATCCGCTTGACCATGCCGGACAGGGCCTTGCCCGCCCCGATTTCATAGATATCCGTCACACCCTGCGCCGCCATGAAGGCGACACTTTCGCGCCAGCGCACCGATCCGGTGACCTGCGCGACCAGCAATTTGCGGATCTGCGCGGGGTCGGTGACAACATCGGCCAGCACATTGGCGACCAGCCCCACGACCGGCGGCGTGATCGACACGCCGTCAAGCGCCTGCGCCATCACATCGGCCGCAGGGGCCATCAGGCTGCAATGAAACGGCGCCGAAACAGGCAGCAGCATGGCGCGCTTGGCCCCTTTGCGTTTCGCAATCTCCAGCGCGCGTTCCACGGCGGCCTTGTGGCCGGACACAACCACCTGCCCCGGATCATTGTCATTGGCGGCTTCGCAAACCTCGCCTTGGGCGGCTTCTTCGGCCACGGCGCGGGCCTGATCGAAATCAAGGCCCAGCAACACGGCCATCGCGCCCACGCCCACCGGCACGGCATCCTGCATGGCACGGCCACGGACGCGCAGCAGGCGCGCAGTATCGGCGATGGTCAAGGCGCGCGCCGCGGCCAATGCGGCATATTCGCCAAGGCTGTGACCGGCCACGAAACGGGCGGCGGTCACATCCACGCCTTCGGCCTCCAGCGCGCGGATCGTGGCCAGCGATGTGGCCATCAAGGCAGGCTGCGCATTCTGCGTCAGGGTCAGCGTGTCGATATCGCCGTCCCAGATCAGCGCGGACAGCTTTTCGCCCAAGGCGTCGTCCACCTCGTCAAACACGGCCTTTGCCGCCGGATAGGCCATGGCAAGTGCCTGCCCCATTCCGATTGTCTGCGCCCCTTGGCCGGGAAAAACGAATGCCCGCATCGAGAGCTTCTCCTTCAAATTGTCTGGTCAGGCGGGTTTACCCTGCGCAACCGGACACGGCAAGCAGACTGGACCTCGCGCAGATTTGCACAACGGCTCTGCATTGCAGCATCTAGGCGGAGCCAGATCGGGCTGCTATCTGGGGATGAGTGCAAAGAGGTTTCATCAATGTCCGTTTCCAATACCCCCCGCAGCTATGGCACCGTGACCAAGACCTTTCACTGGGTCACCGCCGGTCTGATCCTTGTGATCGCCCCTTTGGGGATCATCGCCGAACGGCTGCCCTATGCAACCGATGCGGAACTGGCGGTCAAGGCGCAGCTGTTTTCGGCGCATAAAACGCTGGGGGTGATCGTCTTTGCGGTAGCGCTGGCGCGAATCCTCTGGGCGCTGACGCAGACCAAGCCCGGTGATCTGAACCATGCGCATAAGGTGCAATCAGCCTTGGCCGCTGTCGCGCATTGGACGCTGTATATCAGCCTTGTTGCCGTGCCGCTGACCGGCTGGGTGCATCACGCCGCCACCAGCGGTTTCGCGCCCCTCTGGCTGCCGATCGGGCAAAACCTGCCCTTCGTGCCAAAATCCGAAAGCATCGCCGAAACCATGGCTGCGCTGCATTGGCTGTTTGGCAAGATCATGATCGCGTCGATCCTGCTGCATATCGCGGGGGCGCTGAAACACCACTTTATCGACAAGGACGCCACGCTGCGGCGGATGTGGTTCGGCAAGACAGATGCACCGCTGATGCCCGCGCACAGGGGCAGCTTTGCCGCCCCTGTCGGTGCCGCGCTCATCTTTGCGCTGGCCACGGGCGGGGCGGCGACAGCGGGGCTGTTTCGTGACCATGACAGCGTGGCAGGCGCAGCACTGGCCGCTGTCGCCTCGGAATGGACAGTGACCGAAGGGCAGATCGCAATCAGCGTCACCCAATTGGGCAGCCCCGTTGCGGGCAGTTTCACCGACTGGACCGCCGCGATCAGTTTCGACCCCACCGCCACCGGTGTCGCGGGCGAGGTCACAACGACCATCGCGATCCCATCGCTGACGCTGGGATCGGTGACATCGCAGGCGATGGGGGCTGATTTCTTTGACAGCGCGACCTATCCGACCGCGACCTTCACGGGGGCGATTCTGGCCGATGCAGGCCGCTATACCGCCGATGGGGTACTGACGATCAAAGGTGCCACCGTGCCGGTCAGCTTTCCCTTCGATCTGACGGTTGCGGACGATAAAGCCGAGATGTCCGGAACCCTGACGCTGGACCGGCGCGATTTCGGCATCGGCGCGTCGATGGCGGATGAAAGCAGCCTTGGCTTTGCGGTGGATGTGACGCTGTCAGTCAGCGCAACACGATAAGGCGCGGGATCGGCCCCCGTCAGCAGCTGTGGTCTGTGCAGGTGGGGCGGGGTAAACACCGCCTGACGCCCCCCCCGCAAAATCGGGCACATAGCCCCACCGTAGGGCGGGGTTCACCCCGCAATCCCCTTATGCCGCGCATCACTGCCACCATAGAATAGGCAATTTTCTGCTTGAGCGCGAAATACTCTGGCTCCTATCATCCTCAGGTAACCCTGCAACGCCCCGACGGAGGACGCCATGCGCCGCACTGCCATCTTGCTTTCAACGCTTTTGACACTTTCCGCCTGCGCGGATCTGCAAAATACGAACTACGATTATGCGTTTATATCCCAAGCGCGTAGCTTTGCATCCGGGGCCGAATTTCCCGGTCAGGTCTATCTTTTGAACCTGTCTGGCGACGGCCCCCCCCTGACCGAGCTGAACCTTGATCTGCAGATCGACGATTCGCTCTATGCCACTCAAGGATCGGCAACGCTGTCATCATCGCGCGTTGTCGGGGCCTCGGCCGACCTTGTCCGGCGCGGTGTCGTGCAAGCCTCCGGAAGCCTGGCTTTTGACGCCTCGATCAAGGCAACCAACACGCAGGTGCGCCGGATCACGGCACCACAGGCGGCACGATTGCTGTCCGATGCTTACCGCGAGGCCGTCAGCGGGCAGGAGTCCGGATCCGATCTGCCGCTTTACGCGCGGCAGGTGATCGACAACCCCGACATCTATTATGCCTTTGTCACCGGCTATATGGAAACGGATGCATTGGTCTTGCAGCACGGGACACCCGAAGACAGCGACAGCGGCGTCACGATCTCGATCAACGGGATCGAATTTTCAAACGTGAATGTTGGCAATCGCAACGTCTATAGCTGCGTGAAATCCGGCGCAGAAAGGGCGGTTTGTGCCATTTCGATCGAGCTGCTGGACGCAAGGCTGGTGGATGTGGGGGGGGAAACATTGTTCCGCGCCTTCCCCGCGCCATTCGCCCCCGAAGCGATTGCGCAGGCTTTCCGGTCACGCGGCTGACCGCGCACCTGCCGGATCAACGTGGAAACCGCGCCGGATTTCGCCAGCGCGGTGTCATGTCGTGTGGTGATGGCGGCTTATTCGGCCTGCATCGCCTCGATCGAGATCATCACGGCGACTTCATCGCTGACGAAAGGCGCGAAATTGCCGACGTTGAAATCGGACCGCAGCAAGGTGGTTGTCGCATCAAAACCGGCCCAGCCCTTGTTTTCCATCGGATGCGTGCCTGCCTGGTTCAGCGTGGCATCCAGCACGACGCTTTTGGTCACACCGTTCAGCGTCAGATCACCGGTGATCAGCGCGGTCGTGTCGCCGGTCACTTCGATCCCGGTCGAGGTAAAGCTGACCATTTCATCATCGGCGGCATCAAAGAAATCCGCGCTCATGAAATGGTTGAAACGGCCTTCCCAGCCGGTCAGCATGGTGCGCACGGGGAAAGACACGGTGACCGACGACGCGGCAGGGTCTGCCTGGTCAAAGTCGATTTCGCCGTCAAAGCCCGAGAACATGCCATAGGTGGTCGAAAACCCAAGATGGTCATAGCTGAACACGATCTGGCTGTGGCTGGCGTCCAGAACATAGGTTTCAGCGACGACAGGGGCGGCCAGCAATGTGGCAAGGGCGGCGATCGAAACGATCTTTTTCATGGGGCAACTCCAATGTTTGTGCTGACCCCATAAGCCTGTTTGCGCCCCGAAACACAATTGCGCAATTCCGAACATCCACTGTTCGATGACACGCGATGCGCGATCAGCTGGCGCGCGGGTCGCTCATGACATCGCGCGCCAGGCGGTCGTGCAACACGTCCAACCGGGGCGCGCTGGCCATGGCGATGCAGATCGACAGCACGGTGTCATTGCCCTGCAGGACCAGCAGCGCCGTGCCATTTGCATCATCGCGGTGTATCAAGATTTCGGTGATCTTGGCAAAATCATGCGTCCCCAAGATCGTCGGGCGGCCCGCACGGTTACGGATCACCTCATGGATCTCGCGGATGCTGGTGTCGATATGGATTTCGGTCCGGGTGCCACGGCTTGCGAACCACAACAAATAGGCCGCCACGACCCCCAAAAGCGCCACCACAGCCATGCGAAACGGCGTCAGCGCCACGCCAAACATCAGCGGCGTCAGCGTCACCACGCCCAAAGCCATGACCAGGCATACCATGCCCAACACCAAACTGGCCGATTGCAACATGATAAAGCCAAAGGATTCGCCCTTGTGACTGCGGATTAGATAGCCCCAATAGGTATCTTCAACCGCGACCACCGGCTGCGGTTTGCAAAATGCCATGATCGTGTCATTGCTCATCTGGGACGGGCTCCTCCTTGCGGACCCGACATAGCCGCAAAAGACGACCAGAAATGGGCAACAGCAAGGCCGCGTCTGGCAAATGGGCCGCATCTGACCCGAGCCAAGCAAAACAGGCGGGCAAGGCTTGCATTGCGGCCCAAGCTGCGTATAAGGCGGCATCCTTCTGCGGATGTTATGAACTGCGCAGTCTCTCGTGGATGGGGTGCAGAAGGCTCACTGCCCCGTTCTTTGAAATGCGCCGATAAAAGAACTGGAGTAAGCATGCCGCTGTATGAGCATGTGATGATTGCGCGTCAGGATTTGTCCAACACGCAAGCCGAAGCCCTGATCGAACATTTCGGGACCATTCTTGCCGACAACGGCGGCAAGTTGCTGGAAAACGAATATTGGGGCGTCAAGACGATGGCCTACAAGATCAACAAGAACCGCAAGGGCCATTACGCCCTGCTGCGCACCGATGCGCCCGCACCGGCGATCCAGGAAATGGAACGCCTGATGCGCCTGCACGAAGACGTCATGCGCGTGCTGACCATCAAGGTCGATGCCCACGAAGACGGCCCCTCCGTGCAGATGCAAAAGCGCGAAGAGCGTGGCGACCGTGGTGACCGCCCCGATCGTGGCGACCGCCCTGACCGTGGCGGCGAACGCCGCGAACGTCGTTGATCAGTAAAGGATAGCAATCATGGCAACCAAACCATTCTTCCGCCGCCGCAAGTCCGATCCGTTCGAAGGCACTGATGCGCCCAAGATCGACTACAAGGACACACGCACCCTGCAGCGCTATATCTCCGAGCGTGGCAAGATCGTGCCCGCCCGCATCACCGCTGTCGGTTCCAAGAACCAGCGCGCTCTCGCCCGTGCGATCAAGCGTGCCCGGTTCCTTGCCCTGCTGCCATACGCTGTAAAGTAAGGACATATCATGGATATCATTCTTCTCGAACGCGTGGCAAAACTCGGTCAGATGGGCCAAGTCGTATCCGTCAAGGACGGCTATGCCCGCAACTTTCTGCTGCCACAGGGCAAAGCCCTGCGGGTGAACGCGGCCAATATGGCCCGTTTCGAGGCTGAAAAGGCCCAGCTGGAAGCGCGCAACCTCGAAACCAAAAAAGAAGCACAGGCCCTTGCAGACAAGCTTGACGGTCAGCGTTTCGTCATCATCCGTTCCGCCTCTGACGGTGGTGCGCTTTACGGGTCGGTCACGCCACGCGATGCCGCCGAAGCCGCAACAAAAGCCGGTTTCAGCGTCGACAAAGGTCAGATCGTTCTGACCGGCGCGATCAAGGATCTTGGCCTGCATGATGTGCTGGTCAACCTGCACCCCGAAGTGGCTGCCACGATCACGCTGAACGTCGCCCGTTCCGCCGAAGAGGCCCAGCTTCAGGAAGCCGGCAAATCCATCGCCGAACTGGCCGCCGAAGAAGAGGCCGCCGCCGAGTTCGAAATTCAGGAACTGTTCGACGACATCGGCGGCGCTGCCGACGGCGAAGACGACCGCGACTAAATCCTGGCGATATGGTATTGAAAAGGGCCGCGGCATTTGCCAGCGGCCCTTTTTGTTTGTTCGGTCCTCGGCAAGGCGCATGTGGTGACACGGCCCCCGCGCCACGCGGTGCAATATTGCCTTATTGGAAAAGATCCAGATGTTTCAATTCCCACATGACTTTGATCCTCAGCCGTCACTCGCGAATGACGTGCTTGAACTTGAGCCATTGGCGCAGACAGATATCGACGCGCTCGCCGTCGCGGCCAGCGATCCCGCCATCTGGGCCGGCCATCCAGCGCGGAACAGACACCAAAGAGACGTCTTCGACGGATATTTCACGGCTCTTCTTGATGTGGGTGGCACGCTGTTGGTGCGAGATCGCGCAACAGACGCGGTGATCGGATGCTCTGCATACTATACAGATCCGTCAGCCCCCTCGCGGCTATCAATCGGATACACTTTTCTGACCTGTGCATATTGGGGCGGCGCGACAAACTACGCGCTGAAAAGCCTGATGCTGGGTCATCTGTATCAGCATCATTCCGAAGCCTGGTTTCATATTGCGCCACAGAATATTCGGTCGCAAACAGCGACGATGAAACTTGGGGCGGTTTTGGCGCATGACGCTGATCTGGATCTGGGCGGCGGCCACCAACCCTGGCGGTGCTATTGCCTGTCCCGCGAATCTTGGACGCATAAAGTGTCCAGTCGCGGCACGAAAACCTGACGACAGGCCAAACCAGCCCATACAGCAGATATCCGGCGCGACAGGGCTGTCGAGATCATCACCAAGACCACTGCACGCCCCTTGTCCGAATGGCGTGACACCACGACATGTCAAAGCAACATTCCACAAAAAAGGGCACCCGCAGGTGCCCTTTCCCGTCGCCACATGGCGTAGTGCTTATTCTTCTTCCAGCTTCTCGACCGCTTTTTGCAGGTCTTCCTTGCTGACGTCTTTTTCTGTCACAGTTGCCGCGGCGAAGATGTGGTCAACGACCTTGTCTTCGAACATCGGCGCCTGCAATTGCTGGCGGAACTGCGCGTTCTGCTGCACGAACTCAAAGAACTGGCGTTCCTGACCGGGATATTGCCGCGCCTGGGTCATGATCGCCTGGGTCATTTCCTGATCGGTGACTTTGACGTCGGCTTTCTGGCCGATGTCAGCCAGCAACAGGCCCAGTTTCACGCGACGTTCAGCCAGCGATTTATGCTCGTCCGTCGGCGTGATCTCGGGGTGATCATGGCCGTGGACATCGGGGTTTTCCTCATGCCACAGCTGATGCGCGATCTGGTTGGCCTCGGCTTCGACCAGCGCCTTGGGCAGATCGAAACTGACAACACCGTCCAGCGCATCCAGCAAGGCACGTTTGGCCAGCGCACGGGATGCACCGCTATATTCAGCCTCCAGACGATCCGCGATCTGGGTCTTGAGCGTGGCCAGATCCCCAGCCCCGAATTTCGCCGCCAGCTCGTCATTGATTTCCGGCGCTTTGGGCGCGCGGACATCCTTGATGGTACAGGTGAACACGGCTGTCTTGCCGGCCAGATGGGCGGCCTGATATTCTTCGGGGAAGGTGACTTCGACATCCTTGACGTCGCCAGTCTTGACCTTCAGCAACCCATCCTCGAACCCGGGGATGAAAGAATTGGACCCCAGAACCAGCGGGTAATCCTCGGCGGTGCCACCTTCAAAGGCTTCACCATCAACCTTGCCCACGAAATCCAGAACGACCTGGTCGTCCTTTTTGGCTTGGGTTTTCTTGGTCTCATAGGTCATGGCCTGCGGCGAGGCTGCCAGGTTGTCCAGGGCTTCCTGCACGGCGGCGTCATCGGCCTTCACGACCATGCGCTCCAGCGTGATCTTGGCGAAATCCACGGCCGGAATATCGGGCAGCTTTTCATAGGACACATCGACCAGCACGTCATCGCCGGGCTTCCAGTCGGGGTTGGACATCTTCATCTCGGGCTGGCCCGCAGGGCGGTCACCGCTGCTGTCCAGATGGTCGCGCACGGCAGAATCGATGCTGTCCTGCATCGCTTCGCCCATCAGGCGTTCGCCATATTGCTTGCGCAGCAATGCCATCGGGACCTTGCCCTTGCGAAAGCCTTTCATCTCGATGGTTGGCTGGGCTTCTTTGAGCTTCTCTTCAACCTTCGCGTCCAGCTCTGCCGCTGTGACGGTGATGGCATAGCCGCGCTTGAGGCCGTCGTTCAGGGTCTCGGTGACCTGCATGTGTTGTCCTTTTTTTCACTACCTGGTGCGGGTGGAGGGACTTGAACCCCCACGCCTTGCGGCGCCAGAACCTAAATCTGGTGCGTCTACCAATTTCGCCACACCCGCATGATCAAAAGGGGCAGGTTTTCACGCCTGCCCCATGTTGGGCGCTGTCTAGCAAAGCTGGTGGCGGGATGCGAGAGGAAAAATCGCCTGCGCGCCACAGCGTGAAACGGGTGCAGAACGCGGCAGGGCTTTGCAGGTCCGGCGCAATCGGCCCCGGCCCCGGGGCCAGCGCCTGCGCATCGGCGCGCGCCACCCTTCCCCATCTTCCGAGCCGAAATATCCCGGGGGTCCGGGGGCTGGCCCCCGCAGCATGGCATCCCGGCGCGTGGCATCCCGCCGCAGCCGCCGCAATCCGCCCCTGTGGAAAAGGCGGTGATTTGGGCGACCGTCAGCAACTATGTCAAAAGATGGGCTTTAAAGTTTTCATTAAGCATATTATTTGTGCAATCAGCCTAATATGCAATCACATGCATCTGTTTCCGGCGGCACATCCGCGTCAGGACTTTGCCACGAATTGTCCCCGTGCAACAGAAATGGTCTGACCGCTGTGACCGAAATCCAAGGAGTCGCATGCCATGAAAAAGATCGAAGCGATCATCAAGCCGTTCAAGCTGGACGAGGTGAAAGAAGCGCTGCAAGACATGGGCGTGCAGGGTCTGTCCGTGGTCGAGGTCAAAGGCTTCGGGCGTCAGAAAGGCCATACCGAACTTTACCGTGGTGCGGAATATGTCGTCGATTTCCTGCCCAAGGTCAAAATCGAGGTTGTGTTGCCCGACGATCAGGTCGATGGCGCTATCGAGGCCATTATTTCCGCTGCCAAAACCGACAAGATCGGCGATGGCAAGATTTTTGTTTCCTCCGTCGAGCAGGCCATCCGCATCAGGACTGGCGAATCCGGCGACGAAGCTCTTTAACACCGCTTGCCGCCGCCCGTCGGGCGTACGCCAAGCAAAACCCGAGATGCTACAGAAAGGTGCCCAAGAATGGACAAGAAAGCTGTTCTCAAACTGATCAAGGATGAAGAGGTCGATTACGTCGATATCCGCTTCACCGACCCGCGCGGCAAGTTGCAGCACGTCACCGTGGTTGCCGATCTTGTCGACGAAGACTTCCTTGACGAAGGCTTCATGTTCGACGGCTCGTCCATCGCCGGCTGGAAATCCATCGACCAGTCCGACATGAAACTGATGCCCGACGCCTCCTCCGCCTATGTCGACCCGTTCTATGCGGAAAAGACCATCTGCATCCATTGCAACGTGGTCGAACCCGACACGATGGAACCCTATGATCGCGACCCGCGCGGCACCGCCGTCAAGGCCGAGGAATATCTGAAATCTTCCGGTGTGGGCGATACCGCCTATTTCGGGCCAGAGGCCGAATTCTTTGTGTTCGACGACGTACGCTTCAGCGTCACGATGAACAAAGTGTCCTATCAGGTCGACGCGCTTGACGGCGCATGGAACACCGACACCGAATATGAAATGGGCAACACCGGCCACCGTCCCGGCATCAAGGGCGGCTATTTCCCGGTCAACCCGATCGACGATGCGCAGGAAATGCGGTCCGAAATGCTGTCCACGATGAAGCGGATGGGCATGAAGGTCGACAAGCACCACCACGAAGTGGCGTCTTGCCAGCACGAGCTGGGCCTGATTTTCGGCACGCTGACCAAGCAGGCCGACGAGATCCAGAAATACAAATACGTCATCCACAACGTGGCGCAGGCTTACGGCAAATCGGCGACCTTCATGCCGAAACCCATTGCCGGCGACAACGGCACCGGCATGCATGTGAACATGTCGATCTGGAAAGATGGCAAGCCTTTGTTCTCGGGCGACAAATACGCCGATCTGTCACAAGAGGCGCTGTATTTCATCGGCGGTATCCTGAAACACGCCAAGGCGCTGAACGCGATCACCAACCCGACCACCAACAGCTACAAGCGTCTGATCCCCGGATTCGAAGCCCCCGTGCTGCGCGCCTATTCCGCACGCAACCGGTCAGGCTGTGTGCGTATTCCATGGGCCGAATCGCCCAAGGCAAAACGCGTCGAGGCCCGTTTCCCCGATCCGGCCGCCAACCCCTATCTGGCCTTTGCCGCGCTGTTGATGGCTGGCATCGACGGGATCAAGAACAAGATTGATCCCGGCCCGTCCTCGGACAAGGATCTCTATGACCTGCCGCCAGAAGAGCTGGCATCGATCCCGACTGTCTGCGGATCGCTGCGCGAAGCCCTGCAAGAGCTGGAAGCCGATCACGAATTCCTGCTGGCCGGTGACGTCTTCACCAAATCCCAGCTCGAAGGCTACATGGCGCTGAAGTGGGAAGAGGTTTACGCCTACGAACACACACCGCATCCGATCGAGTTCAAGATGTATTACAGCTGCTGATAGCTGGTTGATCGCAAAGGAAAGGGCGCCCAGCAACGGGCGCCCTTTCTCGATTGGGAAGGTAGTAAGAGATTTTTCCACAAAATCTTTTTGTCAGCCAAGACCGCAAGGGCGACTTGCTAAAATCGAAAGAACAGCCAATTATGGTGGGGTCAGATCAGGGTCCATCTTTCATGCCAAGCAAGAAACCAAAATCAGCGACGGTCAGCCGGTCAGCCATGACAGGCCGCTTTGTCGTGCGTGAAGATGGCGGCGCTGCAACAACCCATCAGGTCAAGCCGAAATCTGCCGCTGTGATCCGCGAAAGCGTTGCCAGAAACAGGGACGCCTTGCAGCGTTTGGCCAATAGGTAAGCGCCATTACCGCGTGACCTTTGCCGATGCACTGGAGGCGCATGAAACGTCTCTCGATGCCTTCGGGGGCCTGCGCGGAATCAGCAATATCGACAATATTCTTGGGGCCTTGGGCCGTCCGTATCACGGCTAACACCGCATAATCTGGGCGAAGGGTGCGGCATTGCTGCATGGCGTCGCCTCCAGTCACGGTTTCAACGACGGCAACAAGCGGACAGCTTGGCTGCTGACCGAGCTCTTATTCAAGCGGTGTGGCTATGTACTGCAACTAGGGGAAAGCGACCGGTTGGACGACGTTGTCGTCGCCGTGGTCGAGGGGACAATGTCGCAGGATGATCTGGAAACTTGGTTGAAGGGACGCACCGTGAGATGCTGATCGTCTGACACACATCACAGACGACCCAAAAGAAAACGCAGTTTCTCCCAACAAAAAAGCGCGGACCTTTCAGCCCGCGCCCCTTATCTCTCACCTGCGCCCGCGTTTATTTGCGCGCGTCGCCGATCAGCGTCCACAGGCCCGGCACCAGCAATGCCGCCAGCCCCAGTTTCAGCGCATCACCCAGCAGGAACGGGGTCAGGCCCCAAGCCAGGATCGGCTGGTCCAGACCGTAAAGCACGGCAAGCCAGGCCAGACCCGGCACATAGATCAGCACATTGCCCAGCAACATCGCCAGCGCCATCAGCACGACCGACCGGTCCCAGCCCGCGCGCGCCGCATAGCCCAGCGCCAGTGTCGCCAGCACATAGCCGACCAGATAGCCGCCGGTGCTGCCCATCATATAGGAGATGCCGGACAATTCGGCGGTCGAGCTTTGGAACACGTCGAACCCCAGCATCCCCACGATCATCCAGCCCAGAATCGTCGCCAGCCCCAAACGCGGGCCATAGGCCGCACCGATAGTCAGCACGGCGAATGTGCCCATGCTGATCGCAACGGGGCTGCCGGGGACCGGCACCTTGATCTTGGCCATCACGGCCAGCAGCACGATGCCGAAAACGACCATCAGCGCCTGCTTGACGCGCAGGGCGGTGCCTTCGCTTGGGCCGAAAACCTCGGTCATGACGGATTTGTTGAGTGCGAGGGCCATCTGCCGCTCTCCCCTGTTTGTGATTACCTGTGTGATTTATCGCTGATGCCGCGTCGCAGCGCAAGCAAAGCCTGTAGGGTGCGCTTCAGCGCACCCCCCCGCGATACTCTGTAACGGACGTATAATCCTTGCGCGGCCCCGTCACATCCCAAGTCGCGCGCCAATCCGGCCAGCGGGTGAAATCGTAAACAACGGTATAATGATCGTCTCCGCAGGGATGATCCGTCCCCGCCACCTGCCCCGCTGGCGCAAAGCTGTGAAAATCGCGCCCGTCGGCGAACCGGACTGTGACCAGCCCGCCCTCAAAATCCCATAGATAGCGGCGCGTCGCCTGCATCACCGGCGCCGCGCCAATCCGCATCTGCCCGCTTTCGGTATAGATCAGCCCTGCCTCACCCACAGGCTGCAACTCCGCGACACCGGTGAAATCGCCCTGCATTGCCCCATGCCGGTCGTCGATCCGGCGCAGAACCTGCCAGCGCCCTGCAAAATCATCCCGTCCCAACACCGTATCTGTCCCGTTCTTGGCTTGAGGCTTGGCCCCGTCCCTCTTATGACGCAAAGGCAATCCGCTGCCCAGACCAACGAAAAGGTGCCTGCCATGATCCCACGTTATTCCCGCCCCGACATGACCGCCATCTGGGACCCCGCCACCAAGTTCCGCATCTGGTACGAGATCGAGGCCCATGCCTGCGACGCCCAGGCCGCCATCGGCGTGATCCCCGCCGAGAACGCTGCCGCCGTCTGGAAAGCCAAAGACGCCACCTTTGACGTCGCCCGCATTGATGAAATCGAGGCCGTGACCAAACATGACGTCATCGCCTTTCTGACCCATCTGGCCGAAATCATCGGGCAGGATACCGCGCGTTTCGTGCATCAGGGGATGACATCATCGGATGTGCTGGACACGACATTCAACATCCAGCTGGTCCGCGCCTCTGACCTGCTGCTTTCGGGCATGGACCGCGTGCTGGCCGCACTGAAAACCCGCGCGCTGGAACATAAAGACACGGTGCGCATCGGGCGCAGCCACGGCATCCACGCCGAACCCACGACGATGGGCCTGACCTTTGCGCGATTCTATGCCGAAATGGACCGCAACCGCGCGCGTCTGGTCAATGCGCGCGCCGAAATCGCCACGGGTGCGATTTCAGGCGCCGTCGGCACCTTCGCCAATATCGACCCCAGCGTCGAGGAACATGTCTGCGCCCAGCTTGGCCTGACGCCAGAGCCGATCAGCACACAGGTCATCCCGCGCGACCGGCATGCGATGTTCTTTGCCACGCTGGGCGTGATCGCATCAAGCATTGAAAACATCGCGATCGAGATCCGCCATATGCAGCGTACCGAAGTGCTGGAGGCCGAGGAGTTTTTCTCTGCCGGGCAAAAAGGCAGCTCTGCCATGCCGCATAAACGCAACCCCGTGCTGACCGAAAACCTGACCGGTCTTGCGCGGCTGGTGCGCATGTCGGTGATCCCCGCGATGGAAAACGTGGCGCTTTGGCATGAACGCGATATCAGCCATTCCTCGGTCGAACGCGCCATCGGGCCGGATACGACCATCACGCTGGATTTCGCGCTGCACCGTCTGGCGGGGGTGGTCGAAAAACTGGTGATCTATCCCGAAAACATGCTGGCCAATATGAACAAATTCCGCGGGCTGGTGATGTCACAGCGCGTCTTGCTGGCGCTGACGCAGGCCGGCGTGAACCGCGAAGACGCTTACCGTCTGGTGCAGCGCAACGCGATGCGGGTCTGGGAACAGGGGGCGGATTTCAAAACCGAACTGCTGGCTGATGCGGATGTGCTGGCCGCCCTGTCACCTGCCGAGATCGAGGAAAAATTCGACCTTGGCTATCACCTCAAACATGTCGATACGATTTTCGCGCGCGTGTTCGGCGCGCCGTAACTGGCCAAACAGCAGCGCCGATGCGGTCACAGGGGGGCGTCTGCCTGCGGGCGCCGTGACCGCGTGGCGGGCTGCGGCGGCGGTGACCTGCGCATGACCGCAGGCATGCGCATCGCGACGTAGCGGCGCGCATCATGCAGGTTGACGTAAGAATCACCGACGATCCGCGCTGCAAACCCCAGCTGTCGCAGCGTCCGCGCAAACACCGGCGGGCAAAGTGCGATGATTTCCGTGGCCCCCTGCGCGCGGGCCTGCGCAACGATCCCGTCCAGCACCAGTGACAGACATCGAGCGCGGTCCGCCTGCGTCGTCACATCGTCGGAAATGACGACACGGGTCGCTTCCCAGACCATCGGCGTGACCTCGGCATGGGGGATGATATCGGCGGGGATGCCGATCAGCTTGCCGTCCACCGCATCGCGCAACATATAGGTATGCGCGCCCCATTGCGCGGTCGTGGCCATCGCGCGCATGCCGCCGATGACCTTGCCGTCGCGCAGCACCAGCGAATAATAGGCCTTGGGATTATCGTATTGATCCATCTCGACCTGATCATCATGCGGAATATCCCAGCCCAGCTGATCGACGAAAAACCGTTTGCGCAGCGCAAGAAATTCGAAAAAGGCCGGGCCATGGCGGTACAGGTCCAAAAGATTGAAAGTAATGTTTTCCATATCTACCCCTGAGCATTCAATCCACGGCCACGCAGCTGCGACAACCGAGAGTGTCGTAACGATGCCTCAAATTACGCTTTAATTGTAATTTATAAATTAAAAACTTTGGGGAAAGCGATTAAATCAGCCCGTATTGGCTGGCCAGGGCAGCGGCCTGCGTGCCGGTCTTTGCGCCCAGCTTGAGCTTGGCATTCTTCAGCCGCTGTTTCACGGCGCCTTCGCTGACCCTTAACTGAAAGGCAATTTCCTTTAGCCTCCGGCCGTCCTTGATCATACCCAGCGCCTCGATCTCGGCCTTGGTCAGATTCGTGGGCGGCGCTGTTTCAGTGTGGCGGCGGGTCAGATAGACCTGCAACAATTTCGCCTCCAGCGTGCTGAACTCCCGGTCAGACCGCGTGAAAGAGGCCAGTGACCGCTGCTGGTCCTTGCCGCTGTCGAACACCGACACGGTCAGGCCATAGCGCATCCCGAATGACCGCGCCTGCGCCAGAACACGCTTGGGATCGTCCAGCGCAATCTCGCTCCAGCGGATGCAGCCGACATTGGCATAGGCCCATCTGACCGTCGGATCATACAGCATAAAGCGTTGTTTTGTATAATGATCTATCCAGTCAGACGACAAGGCGTTGGTTTCTTCAATCGGAAAGGCAAAACCGATACGCAACGCGATATAATATCCGGCAGGAGCAAGCTGTGCGATCTCGGCCGGACCGATTAAAACAGACATCCGCTCCCCTTGACGAGCCCCACATATGAGAAAGCTCTTGTTGCTACGCGCTGCATCACACTAGACTGTCCCATGCGTTGTTTTGCAGTGGCAAAAATGACAAACCTGACATGGCAACCGTAAAGCGAGTGTTCCGTGCCTATTCAACAGTTGCAGATTACCAGTATTTTGGGGCGTTTCAATGGCCTGGCACCAGATGGATATGCAATAGGGCTTAATATTGCGTATACGACACCACGTTTCATGTTTCAAACCTATCCCAAGGCATGGCTTGACTATTATTCGGGAAATGGGCTGATCATGTCCGACCCGATCGTGGCATGGGGTTTCGAAAATGCCGGCACAGCGCGTTGGTCGGAATTGGACGATCCTGCCGGTGTCATGGCGAAGGCGGCCGAATTCGGGCTAGCCCATGGTGCGGTGATTGTCGCATTGTCCAATGACGACCGCAGCATTTGCGGATTTGCCAAAAATGCCGCCGAATTCACCGATGCAGAAATTGCGGAATTAGCAGAAAACGTCGCGGCCCTACATGCGCTGACAGCCGATCTGTTGCAGCTGGCCCCTGAGACGGTCGCGCAGCTGCGCAAGATGTCGATCATGGTGACGCATCCTGAATCCTGACAGTGCTGGCAAGGGTTTGTTTACGCGTCTGCGCTAGGGTCAGGATATGAGCTTTATGTCCGACATCCATTCCGCCGCGGCGATGACACGCCGCCGCAAGGCCGCCATCGTGGTGCAGATGCTGATCGCCGATGGCGGCAGTATGCCATTGGCGGACCTGCCCGAACATCTGCAGGAATTGCTGACCGGCGAATTGGCCCGCTTGCGCCGGCTTGACCGGGTGACAATGGACGCGGTGGCCGAAGAATTCGCCTCTGAACTGGACGCCATGGGGATGGCCGCCCCCGGCAGCCGCGACAATGCCATCACGGCGCTGGCCGATCACCTTAGCCCGGGCTTGGCCAGCCGCCTGCAAGCGCAGATGGACAGCGTGCGCAACGGCGATCACTGGCCGGTGGTGGCCGATCTGGCGGTGCCGGTGCTGGCGCGGATCATGCAATCGGAAAGCATCGAAATCTGCGCTGTCGCCCTGTCAAAACTGCCCGTGGCCAAGGCGGCAGAGGTGCTGGCAAAAACGCCCGGCGACCGCGCGCGCCGGATCACCTATGCGATGTCGATGACCGGTGATGTGACCCCCGATGTGGTGCGGCGCATCGGGCGCGCGCTGGCGCAGGAATATGGACATCCGCCCGCCACCGCCTTTGACAAGGCACCCGTGCAGCGGCTGGGCGCGATCCTCAATTCCGCCGCGACCGACACGCGCGAAGACGTGCTGGAAGGATTGGGCGCCAAAGACCCGGTCTTTGCCAGCGATGTGCGCAAGGCAATTTTTACCTTCAAGGACATCGCACCACGGGTCAAACCAAACGATATTTCCACCTGTACCCGCGCGGTCGATGCGGCCGTTCTGTCCACGGCGATTGCGGCGGCGCTGGCAGGCGATGCCGATGTCGTGGCCTCGGCGGAATATGTGCTCGCCAATCTGTCGCAGCGCATGGCGGCCCAGCTGCGCGAAGATGCCGCCGAACGCGGCCCGATCAAAAAAGCCGATGCAGAGGCTGCGATGGCCGCGATCACGACTGCCGTGCGCGAACTGGCCGATGGCGGGCTGATCGTGCTGCGCGACCCCGATCAGGAGGAATGACACCGTAGGGTGGGTCATGACCCACCCTACAGATCACCCGGTGCAAGGATCGCTTTATCGCGTGGACAGCGCGGCGCGATCCGCTTAATCCTTGGGCATGACACAGCAAAACAGCATCACCGCCCGCCGCTGGCATGATACAGGCGGGTCTTGTCCCCATGGGCGCAACTGGCCAGACATTGGTGCCGCGCATTGCCCCCCCTCTGCGGGCGGACACCGATGCTGGCCGTGACCGACTGTGCCAATCTGCGCCGGATGGCCCCGCCACGGCAGCACCGCAGCTGTGACCGATCCCGACCAGATCACCGGCAGCCTGGCCGACCGTGCCGCTGATCTGGCCCTGCGCGGCCTGATCGGCAGCGCGCGCCGCCTGCCCTATGGCGCGCGTGTTCGGCTGATGGGGGCTGTCCTTGCGCGCGGGATCGGGCCGCTGGCAGGGTACCGCAAAAGGGCCGAAACCCATCTGGCGCTGATCTATCCCGATATGGCACCCGCCGAGTATCGCCGCCTTGCGCGCGCCTGTTGCGACAATTTCGGCCGCACCCTGATCGAAAATTATTCCTGGCGCGATTTTGCCACCCATCTGGCAGGCACCCTGCCCACCGGCCCCGGCGTGGCCGCACTGGCACAGGCCGCCGCCGCCAAACGGCCAGTGATCTTTGCCACTGGCCATTTCGGCAATCACGAGGCCCCGCGCCAGGTGCTGACCGGTCTGGGCTATGACATTGGCGGGCTGTACCGGCCGATGCAGAATGCGTTTTTCAACGCCCATTATGCGCGCACCATGACATCCTGGGGCGGGCCGGTGTTTGCGCAGGGCCGCCAGGGCACGATGGGATTCGTGCGCCACCTACGCGGCGGCGGCATGGGCACCTTGCTGTTCGATGTTGCGGCCAACGGCCCCGCGATCCCGTTTCTGGGCCAGCCTGCGCATACCGCGACATCCATCGCCGATATCGCGCTGCGCACCGATGCGCTGGTCATTCCCTATTACGGTCTGCGCCAGCCTGACGGGCTGTCCTTTGCGGTCGTGCTGGACGCCCCGATCGACACCGGCACCCCACTGGCGATGATGCAGGCGCTGACCGCGTCACTGGAACACCAGATCGCTGCCAATCCGGCGCAATGGTTCTGGGTGCATCGGCGCTGGAAACCGCGCACTAGCACCTAGCGCAGCCGCGCCGCCCCCATGATCGCGCCATGCCCCGCCTGCTGGATGATGGCGACCACAGCCTCTGGCCCATCTGCCTGCACCTGCATGGCCAAGGGCGCCGCCCCGTCCCATTGCCCCAGCAGCACCCAAGACGTGACGATATTGGCGTAATCCACCGTATTGCCCGCGTTTTCGCCGTTGCGGATCGCAACGCTCTGATGCGGCAGATAGCGGACCAGCTGCACGTCATAGACGCCCACAGCCCCCGGCCCCGCGTTCAGCGAAACCAGATCCCCCGACCGGCCCAGCCGCAGATCGAACGGATAGGGCTGGCTGGCATGGGCCTGCACTGCATCCATCACCTGCATCGGGCGCGATCCCACGATATGGTCGGTTCCGCCAATGATCATCTGCGGCGTATAGATCATCTTTGCCTCGGCCACGCGGGCATAGGCCTGCTGGCGGGCAGTATGTTCTGCCTTGCCGAACAGATCGACCCAGCCCAGATAATCCCAGTAATCCACATGCAGCGCCAGCGCGATCACATCATCACGCGGGGCCAATGCGCGCAGGATGTCATCGGCAGGCGGACAGGAGGAACAGCCTTGCGAGGTATAAAGTTCCACCACCACCGCATGATCCTGCGCTGCGGCCTGTGTGGCCAGCAGGCCGATCAGCCCAAGTGCTACTCGTAAATGGCGCATGTTCAATCCCGACTGACGCTGTCCAAACCGTTTAGGCAAAAACGGGCCGAAATGCCAATCAACCAATTGCGACTGCCCTGTGTGCAATGTTTCAATCAAAGTCCGGCAAAAAGCTATCTATTGTGTGCAATGGTATACAATTTTTCATCTACCCCCCTTGATCGGCCATCCTACATCGGGCAAAAGCGCAGCAATAGCCTTGCTTTGCATAAGCCATGAAAGGGATAGCCATGACCGTCACCGTCGGCAAAGACACCGCCAAAACCCGCAAGACATTGACCGTGGGGGACCAGTCGGTCGCCTATTATTCGATCCCCGCTGCACAGGCCGCTGGCTTGGGCGATTTTTCCAAACTGCCTGCCGCGCTCAAGGTGGTGCTGGAAAATCTGCTGCGGTTCGAGGATGGCGGCTTTTCGGTCTCTGTCGATGATATCAAGGCGTTTTCCGACTGGGCCACGCTGGGCGGCAAGAACCCCCGCGAAATCGCCTATCGCCCGGCCCGCGTCTTGATGCAGGATTTCACCGGCGTGCCTGCCGTGGTGGACCTTGCCGCGATGCGCGACGGGATCAAGGCGCTGGGGGGCGATGCCCAGCAGATCAACCCGCTGAACCCCGTCGATCTGGTGATCGACCATTCGGTGATGATCGACGAATTCGGCAATCCGCGCGCCTTCCAGATGAACGTGGACCGCGAATATGAACGCAACATGGAACGGTACCAGTTCCTGAAATGGGGCCAAAAGGCATTCCAGAACTTCCGCGTCGTCCCACCGGGCACCGGCATCTGCCATCAGGTGAACCTTGAATATCTGGCGCAGACCGTCTGGACCGATACCGACCAGAACGGCGAATTGGTCGCCTATCCCGATACGCTGGTCGGCACCGACAGCCACACCACCATGGTCAACGGTCTGGCCGTGCTGGGCTGGGGCGTCGGCGGGATCGAGGCCGAGGCCGCGATGCTGGGCCAGCCCGTGTCCATGCTGATCCCCGAAGTTGTCGGCTTCGAGCTGACAGGTGCCATGACCGAAGGCACCACCGGCACCGATCTGGTGCTGAAAGTCGTGGAAATGCTGCGCAAACTGGGCGTGGTTGGCAAATTCGTCGAATTCTACGGCGCGGGTCTTGATAACCTGCCCTTGGCCGACCGTGCGACCATTGCGAACATGGCGCCCGAATATGGTGCGACCTGCGGTTTCTTCCCGATCGACAATGAAACCCTGCGCTATCTGCGCAACACCGGCCGTGACGAAGACCGCATCGCGCTGGTCGAAGCCTATGCCAAGGAAAACGGGTTCTGGCGTGGTGCGGATTACGCACCCGTCTATACCGAAACCCTGTCGCTGGACATGAGCACCGTCGTGCCTGCGATCTCTGGCCCGAAACGCCCGCAGGATCACATCAATCTGGATATCGCGGGCAAGGCCTTCGGCGATTACGTCAAAGGCGTGCGCGGCGGCGTGACAGCCACCGCCAAGGAAGAAGTCCGCTGGGAAGGTGAAGGCGGACAGCCCGAACCCGCCAATATCCCCGGCGACGAAGGCCATCACAGCCGTGGCTATGTGAAAACCGCTGAAGGCAGCTATCAGCTGCATGACGGGTCCATCGTGATCGCCTCGATCACCTCCTGCACCAATACATCAAACCCCTATGTGATGATCGGCGCCGGTCTGGTCGCGCGCAAAGCCCGCGCTTTGGGTCTGAACCGCAAACCTTGGGTGAAAACATCGCTCGCCCCCGGATCACAGGTCGTGTCCGAATATCTGGAGGCGGCTGGCCTGCAAGAAGACCTTGACGCCGTCGGGTTCAACCTTGTCGGCTATGGCTGCACGACCTGTATCGGCAATTCCGGTCCGCTGGACCCCGCGATCAGCAAGGCGATCAGCGACTATGATCTGATCGCCACCTCGGTATTGTCGGGCAACCGCAACTTTGAAGGCCGCATTTCGCCTGACGTGCGCGCGAATTATCTGGCCTCGCCGCCGCTGGTGGTGGCCTATGCGCTGGTCGGTGATATGAACGTCAATATCGCGACCGATGTCATCGGTCAGGACCAGAACGGCAAGGATGTCTATCTGCGCGATATCTGGCCGACCTCTGCGGAAATCAACGCGCTGGTCGAACGCACCGTGACGCGCGAAGCCTTTATCAAGAAATACGCCGATGTGTTCAAAGGCGACGAGAAATGGCAAGCTGTCGAAACCACCGATAGCGAAACCTACGATTGGCCAGCCTCGTCCACCTATGTGCAGAACCCGCCCTATTTCCGCGGCATGTCCAAGGATGCAGGCACGATCCAGAACGTGCATGACGCCAAGGTGCTGGCGGTGCTGGGTGACATGGTCACGACCGACCATATTTCGCCTGCCGGTTCGTTCAAGGACACCACCCCCGCCGGTCAATATCTGATCGCGCGGCAGGTGCCGGTGCGTGAATTCAACTCCTACGGGTCGCGGCGTGGCAATCACGAGGTGATGATGCGCGGCACCTTTGCCAATATCCGCATCAAGAACGAAATGCTGGACGGCGTCGAAGGCGGCTATACCACCGGCCCTGATGGCGCGCAGACATCCATTTTTGACGCGGCAATGGCGCATCAGGAAAACGGCACGCCTTTGATCATCTTTGCGGGTGAACAATATGGGGCCGGATCATCGCGCGACTGGGCGGCGAAAGGCACGGCCCTTTTGGGCGTCAAGGCCGTGATCGCCGAAAGCTTTGAACGTATCCACCGGTCCAACCTTGTCGGGATGGGCGTGGTGCCGTTCGAATTCACCGGCGGCGACACCCGCAAGACATTGGGCCTGACCGGCGATGAAACCGTCACGATCCTTGGTCTGGATGCGGTGAAACCGTTGCAGGACATGGTCGCGCAGATCACGATGGCGGACGGCACAGTGAAAAACATCACCGTCAAATGCCGGATCGATACCGCGGTCGAGATCGAATATATCGAAAACGGCGGCGTGTTGCATTACGTGCTGCGCAACCTTGCCAAAGTGGCATAAACGCAAAAACCCCGGTGGAAACACCGGGGTTTTTTTATCGGGGGTTTTCATCGGTGCGCAAAATGCGCACCCGCTTCACCCGCCCATCGCCTTGGCCAATTCCGGCAGAAACCTTTGTTCGTAATCCGACCCCACCAGCGGGCCGATGAACCGGAACAAGACCGTCCCGTCGCCATCCACGATGAATGTTTCGGGCGGCGCTGTGACCCCCCAATCAATCGCAGACCGGCCGCGCAGATCGAACCCCGTAGCAAAGAACGGATCATCGTATTCCACCAGATAACCGGATGCCTGCGGTTGCTGGTCGCGGAAATTGATACCTGAGACGCGGTAACCCTGATCCTGCAGCGCCAGCAGATTGGGATGTTCGGCGCGACAGGGCGGGCACCAGCTGGCCCAGAAATTGACGATTGTCACCTCACCCGTGCGCAGATCGGCATCGGTCAATTGCATGGTGCCATCGACCGCCTCTGCCGGGACCGGCGGGGCCTGGCGGCCGACAAAGGTCGATGGCAATTCCTCGGGATTGTCGCGCAGGATACCGGCAAGGAACAACCCTGCAAAGGCGGCAAAAACCACCGGTGGCACGATCATCAGGGGCGACAGTCTAGCCATTCTTTTCGACCTCGTCCAAGGCGGCACGAACGCGCGCATAGCGCCGCCAGCTCAGCCCGACGATGCCCGCCAGCAGCACGATGCTGCCGATATAGGCCGCCGTCACCTCGACAGCATAGGATCCCAGATCAGGCATGTTGCCCCCTTGCCTGCAACGCCTTGATCCGGCGCGCGCGAATTTCGGTACGGGTGCGCATCAGCACCAAGGCGACAAACAACAGAACGAACCCCGCGATACAGACCAGCAGCGGGTAATAAAACACATCCGCCACGTTCTTTTCCGCATCCAGCGACAATGACGCGCCCTGATGCAGCCCCTGGTTCCAGAAAAACACCGCATAGCGCGCCAGGATCGCAAAGATCGACCCCACGATGCACAGGATCGCCGTCAGATCAGCGGCGGTATCGGGATCCTCGATCGCCTCCCAAAGCGCGATATAGCCCAGATAGAACAGAAACAGGATCAGAAAGGATGTCAGGCGCGGGTCCCATGCCCACCATGTCCCCCACATCGGCTGGCCCCAGACAGCGCCGGTCCAGAGTGCTATCAGCGTCATCACCACCCCCACAGGGGCAGCCGCCCGTGCGGCCAGCGCGCTGACGTGATGCCGGCGCACGACCCAGATCAATGAGGCCACCAGCATCATGATCCAGGCATTGATCGCCATCAGCGCGGCGGGCACATGCAGGTAAATGATCTTGACCGTCGATCCCTGGCGGAAATCGTCAGGGGTGAAAAAGAATCCCCAGATCAACCCCACGACCAGACAGACCCCCGCCAGACCAAAAGTCCAGGGCAGGACCGGTCTGGTCCAGCTCATAAAAAGCCTTGGATTGGCATATTCCCATAGCGACATGGCGTTTATCTATCCTTCTGACACATCTGGCTCAATCCCCGATCACCGCAGATTGATGCGTAACACGGCCGCAGTGGCGAATGGCAGGATCGCGAAACAGCCCGCCGTGATCCCCCCCTGCAAGATCAGCGCGCCGCTGGCGTCCAGCCCTGCTGCGCCACGCCGCACCGCCTCGGCCCCGAAGATCAGGGTCGGCACATAAAGCGGCAGCACCAGCAGCGACAACAGCAAGCCGCCGCGCCGCAGACCCACCGTCAATGCGGCCCCAAAAGTGCCGATCATCGACAGGGCCGGCGTGCCGATCAGCAAGGACGCCAGCAGATAGCCGTAAGCCTCGGGTTGCATCAGCAACAAAAAGCCGAACAATGGTGCTGCCAGCGTCAGCGGCAGGCCCGTGGTGATCCAATGGGCAGTGGCCTTGACCAGCGCCGCCGCCTCTAGCGGCAGGGGCGATGTGGCCAGAAGCGCCAGCGATCCATCCTCGAAATCCAGCGCGAAAATCCGGTCCAGCGACAAAAGCGCCGCCAGCAGCGCACCAATCCACAGGATACCGGGGGCGATAGGGCGCAAAACCTCGCGTTCCGGCCCGACACCGAAAGGCACCAGCACCACCACGATCAGGAAAAACGCAAGGCCAAGGCCAAACCCGCCACCTGCCCGCAGCGCCAGCCGCAGGTCGCGTTTCAGCAGGGCGATCATAAAAACGCCTCATCCGTGCCGCCGCCGGTGCCGGGGGCGGATTTGAACGGGGTCAGGTCCAGCACCGGCGCATCCAGCCCCAGATCAATATGGGTGGCGATCACCGCGATCCCGCCTTGGGCCAGATGGTCGCCCTGCAGCCAGCGGGCGAACATCATCACCGATCCGGTGTCCAGCGACACGGTCGGTTCATCCAGAAACAGGATCTTGCGCCCGATCACCGCCAGCCGCGCCAGCCCCAGCCGCCGCTTTTGCCCCGCCGACAGGGTGCCGCCCTGCCGGTTGCGCAAGGCCGCCAGATCAAAGCTGTCCAGCACCGCCAGATCCAGCGGCATGCCGTAAACCTCGGCCCAGAAGGCCAGATTTTCGGTCACGGTCAGTGCAGTCTTGATCCCGTCGGCATGGCTGGCATAGGCCGCCGCCTCCTCTGGCATCACCACATCGCCGGTGATCGGCGGTTGCAGCCCCGCCAGCGTGCGCAGCAAGGTGGTTTTGCCAATGCCATTGGGGCCGCGCAGGACCAAAGCCTGCCCTGCGGCCAGATCAAAGCTGACATTGCTCAGGACCGCCGCACCGCCGCGCGCGCAGCCCAGACCCACGACATGCAACATTCAGACAGGAATCAGGGCAACCGCGACGCGGCGCCCTTCGGATAACAGCACATTATAGGTGCGGCAGGCGGCGGGCGACGCCATGCTTTCCACGCCGATGCCTGCTTGTTCCAAGGTATTGCGGAAATCCGCAGGCAAATGCGCAATTTCCGCACCAGTGCCGACGAACACGACATCGACATCAGCCATCCGGTCGATGATCGCACCCGTATCCATGAACCCGCCCCAAGGTGACACGCCGGTCGGAAACACCAGCACAGCGCCCTGCACGACCTTGCCGCCGATGCGGAAAAAGCCGGGTCCGTAGCCGTCAATCGGGACGGAATCGGTATATCTGATCTCGTTCAGGCGCATCGGTTTCCCGCCTCAGCTGTCAATATGGCCGTATTTGGTGCCTGCGGCGGGGTCTTTTTTGGACCAGTCCCGCTTGACCCCCAACATCAGCACGATGTTCTTGGCGACGTAAAGCGAAGAATATGTCCCGACAATGATGCCCCATGCAATCGCAAAGACAAAGCCCCGGATCACATCCCCCCCCAACACCAGCAATGCAATCAGCGCGATCAGCGTCGTGCCGGATGTCATGATCGTCCGGCTGAGCGTTTCATTGGCCGACAGGTTCAAGACATCAACCAAAGGCTTGGCCTTGTATTTGCGCAGGTTTTCGCGCGCGCGGTCGAACACAACCACCGTGTCGTTGATCGAATAGCCCACGATGGTCAGCAGCGCCGCGATGATCGCCAGATCAAACCTGATCTGGAAAAACGCGAAAATCCCGATGGTCAGCGCCACGTCATGGATCAGTGCCGCCACAGCGCCCACCGCGAATTGCCATTCGAACCGCAGCCAGATGTAAATCACAATCGCGGTCAGCGCGCCCAGCACAGCCATGACCGCAGTGCGGATCAATTCGCCCGATACTTTTGGCCCCACGCTTTCCACGGATGGAAAGGTGATGTCGGGGGCAATGCCGCGCAGGGCGTCTTGGATCTGCGCAATTGTCTGCGGCGAGATGCTTTCATCGCCATCTTGCGCCTGAATCCGGATCATCGCGACATTCTGGTCATCGTCAAAGGTCGGGTCAAAGACTTGCGTGATACTGATATCACCCAATTCAAGCGGGTTCAGCGCCTCGCGATAGGCGGCGACATCGACGGATTGGGTCGATTCCGTGCGGATCGACGTGCCGCCGCGAAAATCGATCCCGAAATTCAGCCCGTAGACCAGAAACACCACAACCGACAGGACCACCATCAGCGCGGACGCGCCAAAGGTCAGCCAAGCATAGCGGAAAAAGTTGATATTCGTCTGTTCAGGGACCAGCCGCAGGCGCATGGCGTCAAACCTCGATTGTCTTGGGTCGGCGGTAGGCGAACCATATGGAAATCAGCGACCGGGTGACGAAAATCGCGGTAAAGACCGATGTAATGATCCCCAGTCCCAGCGTGATGGCGAAACCGCGCACAGGGCCAGACCCCAGCGCGAACAGGATCACTGCCACCATGAAAGTGGTGAAATTGCTGTCCGTGATCGCCGATAGCGCGCGTTCATAGCCAAGCTCGATCGCGCGGGCGGGGCCTTTGGCGGTTTTCAATTCCTCGCGGATACGTTCGAACACCAGCACATTGGCATCCACCGCCATACCCACGGTCAGCACGATCCCCGCGATCCCGGGCAGCGTCAGCGTGGCGCCCACCAGCGACAGCACACCAAAGATCAGGCCAAGGTTGATCGCCAGCGCGATATTGGCAAACCAACCGAAAAGACCATAGCTCAGCCCCATGAACACGATGACCAGCAGCCCGCCCACCAGCGCGGCCAGACGGCCTGCATCAATCGAATCCTGCCCCAGTTCGGGGCCGATGGTGCGTTCTTCCAGAAAGGTCAGTTCCGCAGGCAAGGCACCGGCGCGCAACAGCACGGCCAGATTGGTGGCCTCTTCTGTGGTGAAATTGCCGGTGATGATGCCCGATCCGCCTGGAATATGGCTTTGGATCGTGGGGGCGGAAATCACTTCGTTATCCAGCACGATGGCAAAGGGCGATCCGATATTGGCCAAAGTATAATCGCCGAAAATCCGCGCGGCAGAGGTGTTGAACCGGAACCCAACCGCCGCCCGCCCGTTCTGGTCGAAATCCAGCTGCGCGTTTTCCAGCTGTTCGCCGGTCACGACAGGGCGGCGTTCAAGGATATAGAACAGGCCGGGTTCATCCACCGACGGCACAAGGAAATTGCCGGTGCCGGGGGATTCGTTTGCATTGCTGGTGCGTGCGACCACAGGGTTGAATGTCAGCTGCGCGGTGGTGCCCAGCAGATCCTTGATCTCCTGCGCCGACCCGACACCGGGGACCTGCACCAGCACGCGTTCGGACCCTTGGCGCTGGATCGTGGGTTCGCGGGTGCCGACCTCGTCGATGCGGCGGCGGATGATTTCCAGCGTTTGCAGCATCGTGCGTTCGTTCATGGCGGACATTTCCGCCTCGCTGATGGTGATGACCAGCAAGGTGCCATTGATCCGCACGTCGATATTGGACGCCGCAGCCCCGGTGAAGGACGTGACCGGACGGCCCAGACCGCGCACCAGATCAAAGGCGCGGTCAGCCCCCGCCGCATCAGAAATGCGCACGCGCAATTCACTGGCGGGGCCTTCTTCGCGCGTCACAAAGCCAACGACATTGCGTTCCGCCGCCAGCACGTCACGCACCTGCGGCCAGAACCCTTCGAGAAAGGCCGCATGCACATCCTGCACCGCGACCTCGACCAGCAGATGCGCGCCGCCGCGCAGATCCAGCCCCAGATTGACCAGATTGGACGGCAGGAATGACGGCCACAGACCGGCATCCTGTTCCAGCGCGGCACTGGTCTGGCCCGTGGCGATCACCGCGCGGGCGTCGTTCGCCACCTCGACGCGGCTGTAAAACCCGTTCGGCAGTGCCAGCATCAGGCCCACCACGACGGTCAGCCAGATCATGATCTGCTTGGGATAAGAGATAGACAGCATCTGGCGGCCTTTTCGGCGTCGTTAGGTTTTGGTCGGCTCGGTCTTGTTCAGCACCGATACGATCGTCGGTTTCATGACACGGACGATGACGCCAGAGGCGATCTCGACATCGACCTCGCCCACCTCGTCCTTGACCTTGGCGATCTTGCCGACAACGCCGCCCTGGGTGACGACCTGATCGCCACGGCGCAGTGCGGCCAGCATCGCAGTATGTTCTTTCACCCGCTTTTGCTGGGGCCGGATCAGCAGGAAATACATGATCCCGAAGATCAACAGCAACATAACCAGATCGGCAGCTCTCATTTTCCATCCCTTGTGTTGGTTGGGGCCAGGCGGCCCGACAGTCGCAAGACCCTAAAAGTTGCAAGGCTGATTTGCAACAAGGTCCGTTCCCAATGCCATATGGGGCAAGGGGGCGTGGGATGCAATCGGGCAGGCCCGCGCGGGGCGCACTTTTGCGCCAGCTTTGGGGGTCGGCGTGGTCTGGCCTACTTTCCTCTGCCCGCAAACTGCGGCATATGTCGCGCAAAGGACCAAGCCAAGGACAAGCCCATGCATGATATCCGATCAATCCGCGACACTCCGGATGCGTTTGATGCGGCCCTGTCGCGGCGCGGGCTGGCCCCTGTCGCGGCCACGATCCTTGATCTGGACGAGGCGCGGCGCAAGCTGATCCTTGCCGCCGAAACCGCACAGGCCGAGGCGAACAAGGCGTCCAAGGATGTGGGCGCCGCCAAGGCGCGCGGCGATGACGCCGAATTCGACCGCCTGCGCGGCCTGATCGCCGACAGCAAATCCCGCATCGCCGCCATGAACGACGAGGCGAAAGCAAAAGATCAGGCGCTGACCGACCTGCTGGCCACCCTGCCCAACCTGCCTGACCCAAGCATCCCCGATGGCAAGGACGAGGCCGATAATGTCGAAATCCGCCGCCATGGCACGCCGCGCGCGTTCTGCTTTGCGCCGGTTGAACATTACGACATTGCAGGCATCAAACAGGGCATGGATTTTGAAACCGCCGCCAAACTGTCGGGCAGCCGTTTTGTGCTGCTGACCGGCGCTGTCGCCCGCCTGCACCGCGCATTGGCACAATTCATGCTGGATTTGCATGTCGAGGACCACGGCCTGACAGAAACCATCACCCCCGTCATGGTCCGCGAAGACATGATGTACGGCACCGGCCAGCTGCCCAAATTCGGCGAGGACAGCTATCAGACCACCAATGGCTGGTGGTTGATCCCCACCGCAGAGGTCACGCTGACCAATATCGTCAATGGCGAAACGGTCGACGAATCCACCCTGCCCCGCCGCCATGTCGCCCATACCCTGTGTTTCCGGTCCGAGGCCGGATCGGCAGGCCGCGACACATCGGGCATGCTGCGCCAGCACCAGTTCGAAAAGGTCGAGATGGTCAGCATCACCACCCCCGATCAAAGCGCCGCCGAACATGACCGCATGACGCAATGCGCGCAGACCGTGCTGGAACGGCTGGGCCTGCCTTACCGCACCGTCGTGCTCTGTGCCGGTGACATGGGCGCGGGTGCGACCAAGACCCATGATATCGAGGTTTGGCTGCCCGGCCAGAACACCTATCGCGAAATCAGTTCGGTGTCGGTCTGCGGCGATTATCAGGCGCGGCGCATGAATGCCCGCTTCCGCCCCGCAGGCGGCGGCAAGCCCGAATTCGTCCATACGTTGAACGGATCAGGTCTGGCCGTGGGGCGCACCCTGATCGCGGTCGTGGAAAACGGCCAGCAAGAGGACGGATCCGTCGATCTGCCCGCCGCATTGCACCCCTATCTGCGCGGCAAGACGCGGATCACGGCCGAAGGTATGCTCGGATGACACATATCCGGGCCTATCTGACCCTGCTGTTCACGGTGACATTCGTTACCTCACCCCTGTTTACCAGCCCGTTCAGCGGGTTTCGCGCCGATCAATTGCCGATTCCCCAGATCGACCCGCCGATCCAGCCTGCGGGCTATGCTTTTGCGATCTGGGGGCTGATCTATGGCTGGTTGGTTGTGTCGGCGGTTTACGGGTTGTGGAAACGGCGCGGCGCGCGGGCTTGGGACCGGGTCCGCCTGCCTTTGCTGATCAGCCTTGCGCTGGGAACGCCGTGGCTGGCGGTGGCCAATGTCAGCCCTGTCTGGGCGACGGTGCTGATCTTTGCGATGGCGGTGCCGGCGATCTGGGCCGTGCTGGTGGCCCCGCGAACCGACCGCTACTGGCTGCGCGCGCCGGTGTCGATCTATGCGGGCTGGTTGACGGCGGCGGCATTCGTGTCGCTGGGCAGCACGGCGGCGGGTCATGGCCTGCTGATGGGCGCATTGGGCTGGGCCTATGTCGGGATTATCGCGGCGCTTGGCGTGGCGGTCATTACCCAATGGCGCAGCCGCGCGCCGGGGTATGGGCTAACGGTGATCTGGGCCTTGTTCGCGATCATCATGGCCAATGGCATCGCCCCGCTGGGCGTCAGCCTGCTGGCGGGGGCGGGGATCGCGGTGATGACGGTCCTGACCATCACCACCACGGGCCGCCCTATTTCTTAAGATGCTTTGACAGGCGCGACGGCTGCGAGGATTTTTTATCCTTGTAAGGGTTCTTGTCACCCTGATCGCGCAAGTACAGCCGGATCGGCGTGCCCGGCATATCAAAATCGGCCCGCAACCCGTTGACCAGATAGCGTTTATAGCTTTCGGGCATCAGGTCGGGATGCGATGTCATCACCACGAATGCGGGCGGGCGGGTTTTCACCTGCGTGGCATAGCGCATCTTGATCCGCTTGCCCCCCGGGGCGGGCGGCGGGTGCTGTTCCAGCATCCCGATCAGCCAGCGGTTCAATTGCGCGGTGGTCACACGGCGGTTCCAGACATCATGCGCGCGCATGATCGCCTGTTGCAGTTTATCCAGCCCCTTGCCCGTCTTGGCAGACACAGTGACCAATGGCGCGCCACGCAATTGCGGCAGCAGGCGTTCGAAACTTTCGCGCAATTCGCGCAATTTGTCCTGCTTGTCGTCCTCGGTGTCCCATTTGTTCACCGCGATCACCACGGCGCGGCCTTCGCGTTCGGCAAGGTCCGCAATGCGCAAATCCTGCTGTTCGAACGGGATTTCCACGTCGAGCAGGACAACCACGACTTCGGCGAATTTGACCGCGCGCAGACCGTCGGACACCGACAGTTTTTCCAGCTTTTCATGGATCTTGGCCTTGCGGCGCATGCCTGCGGTATCGAAAATCCGCATCGGCACGCCGTCCCAGACTTGTTTCACGGATATGGCATCGCGGGTGATCCCTGCTTCGGGTCCGGTCAGCAGGCGTTCCTCGCCGATGATCTTGTTGATCAGTGTGGATTTGCCCGCATTGGGGCGACCCACAACGGCAATCTGCAAAGGTTTGGCAACAGTCGGCACGCGCGGCGCATCCTCGTCATCCTCGCCCACGTCAACATCGGTTTCGGGCGCGTCCAATGCGGCGCGTTCCTCGAAAGCATCGGAAATCGGGCGCAGCACATCCATCAATTCGCCCATGCCTTCGCCATGTTCGGCGGAAATCCGGATCGGCTCGCCCAGACCCAGCGCATAGGCTTCGAGGATGGTGTTATCGGCGGCGCGGCCTTCGCCCTTGTTGGCAGCCAGAATGACATTCGCGTTCTTCTTGCGCAGGATATCGGCAAAGACCTGATCAGCAGGCAGCACCCCGGCCCGCGCGTCGATCATGAACAGGCACACATCGGCCATTTCCACCGCGCGCTCGGTCAGGCGGCGCATCCGGCCTTGCAGGCTGTCGTCGGTGGCTTCTTCCAGACCGGCGCTGTCGATCACGGTGAACCGCAGATCGGCCAGCCGCCCTTCGCCTTCGCGCAAATCACGGGTGACGCCGGGCTGGTCATCGACCAAGGCCAGTTTCTTGCCGACAAGTCGGTTGAACAAGGTGGATTTGCCCACATTGGGACGGCCCACGATGGCAAGGGTAAAGGTCATATCTACGGCTCCTGACGCGCTAGATGCGTCCGCTACACCATTCAGGGCCTAACGGAAAGCGTGCAGTTGCCCTGTCTTGCTAATGACGTAAAGGGTCTGGCCCGCCACCACCGGCGCAGAGGCCGCCCCACCAGGCAGGGCAATCGTGCCAATCAACGCGCCAGAGGCCGGATCAAACTGCCGGATCAGCCCGTCAGACGAGGCCACAATCACCCGCCCCCCGGCCAGAACGGGGCCAAAATGCGCGATTACGCTGCGTTGGCGGCCGGTATTGTCGCCTGCGAAATCGGGCAGGTCCACGCGCCAGACAGGCGCGCCCGTGGCGGCGTCCAGCCGGACCAGTTCGCTGATGTCATTGACCATGAACAACGATCCGCCCGCAGGCCAGATCGGGCCAACGGCCCCTTCGCCCGCTGTCCAGATGCGGCTGCCGTTGCGGATATCAAAGGCAACGCTGCGTCCGCCGAAACTTGCCGCATAGACGCGGCCTGCGTCGATCACCGGCGCACCGGCGATATCGCTGACCAGGGTCACGGCCCGGCCCAGCCGGTCGCCCGCGACGACATTGGTCCAGCGCGGCAGCCCGCCCTGGGGATAGGTGGCCAGTATTTCACCCGACGGGAAGGGAATCACCACGGTGTCACCGCTGACAGCAACGGCGGCGCTGCCCGCAAATGTCGTCAGTGACGGCGTGCCGCTTTGCTGCCAGCGCGTCAGGCCCGTTGCGGCATCCAGCGCCCAGGCCGTGCTGTCGCGGGCCACCACATAGACCAGATCACCGTTGAAGGTCGCAGGCGCATTGACCGGCGCGTTCAGGGTCTTGGTCCAGATCACCGCCCCCGTGGCGGGGTCCAGCGCGCTGATTTCACCAAATCCGGTCGTGACATAGACCCGCCCGCCGCCAAAAGACACCGCCCCGCCCGATGCCTCGCCCGCGTTGAACCGGTCGGGTGTCAGATCGCGCTGCCAGATGGCAGCACCGGTCGTCGCTGTGGCCGTCACCATGGCACCGGCATCGACGGTATAGACCACGCCGCCTGCGACCACCGGTTCGCCAGTGATCCGCGCGCGGCGGCTGTCGCCCGCGCCGATATCGGCCACAAAGGCAGGCTGCAACGCCGCGCCAAGGGCGGGATGTGCGGGAATTTCCGCGCGCTGGGTCCAGTCGGCATTGGCCTGCGCCTGCGGCAGCGCCAAGGGCAGGCTCTGGTTGACCACAGCGGCTGTGTCGCGGATTTCGAACCGGTCGCCGGGCAGGATGATCTGCTCTTCCCCGCAAGCCGCCAGAACCGACAGGACAAAGGCGGCACCAATAAAGGGTCTATAGGTCATCACAGGTCCATTCCGTTTCTTCGGCCAGTTATTGCGCCAATGCGGCACCGGTCGCATCCTCGCCCAAGGCAATCAGCAAGGTCTGCGCCCGGTCCAACAGGCCACGGGTCACGGCGGCATCTTCGGCAATCTGGCGCAGGATCGCAACCGCGCCGGTCTGGTCACCGGTTTCCAGCGTCAGATAGGCCATCTGTTCCAGCGCCAGCAGGCGGAACGGCTGGCCGGGCTGGGCCAAAACCTCCAGCGCTGCCAGACGGGCGGGCATCTCGCCCACGGGCAGCATGGCAGCTTTGATCGCCGCCAGATCGCGGTAGATCGCAGGTGTCGCCGGATCGGCGGCAAGCGCGCCCAGACTGGCGGCGGCGGCCTCTGCCTGGCCTGCTTCTTGTTGTGTCGATGCCATCAGCAGCGCGGTGATCACGGCGGCATTGCCCTGCGCGCTGACCCCCGCCATCGCCGTGGCGCGCGCGGTTTCGTCATTTTCGGCCAAAGCCGCCAGCAAGGCATCGCCCGCCGCCTGCGCTGCCGCGCGGTCCTGTGCGTTGCGGTATTCGTTCCAGGCTGTGCCACCGACGATCCCCAGCACCACCAGCACCGCGATCCAGCCATAGCGACGCAGATAGCCAAACAGCTTGTCACGGCGCATTTCCTCGGTGACTTCGTCGATAAAGCTGTCTGGATTGCTCATCCCGGCCCCCTTTTGCGCCGCAAGCGGCATGATCATTGCAGGGTTCATATCGTGAAGCCCGCCCGCTGGACAAGAGCAGAGCGCAGATTGCCACCCAAAGGCACCAAATTCCCGCTTGTCCGCAGGTTAATGCCAGCATAACTTGAACTGGATGGTTCAGTTTAAAACGTGATCCACCCGCGCGTGTTGCGCGTACAATCGTCAGGTGTGATTTTACGCCTGTGTCTATGTCTGGAAAGGCCCGTCAATGCGCTTGATGTCGATGTTTGCGGCTGTGGTTGTCGCGGCTGTTCTGTATCTGATCGTGTTTCAACGGGACCAATTGCTGGCTTTCGCGGGTGCCGACAGCGACACCCCCGTGACCGTTTCAATGTCCGACACAGCCGCAGCCCAAGGGATCGGCGTGATCGCAATCCGCGCGCAGGCACAACCAATCGACAGCGCGGTTTTGCTGCGTGGCCAGACCGCAGCGGCGCGCGACGTCACGGTGGCCGCGGAAACATCCGGTCTTGTGGTGTCAGAACCCCTGCCCAAGGGCAGTTTCGTAAATGCGGGCGATACGCTTTGCACGCTGGACCCCGGCACGCGGGCGGCCACATTGGCCGAGGCCCGCGCCCGCCTGTCCGAGGCGCAAAGCCGCGTCCCCGAGGCCGAGGCAGGCGTGATCGAAGCCCAGGCGCGGGTACGCGAGGCAGAGATCAACCTCAACGCCGCGCGCGCGCTGTCACAGGATGGGTTTGCCTCTGAAACCCGTGTGGTGGGCGCACAAGCGGCGATGGATTCGGCAAGCGCGGGCGTGCAACGCGCGCGCAGCGCGGTGTCATCCGCGCTGGCAGGGATCGAATCGGCCCAAGCCGCTGTCGCCAGCGCCGAACGCGACATCGCCCGTCTGGTGATCACTGCCCCGTTCGAAGGCTTGCTTGAAACCGATACCGCCGAGCTTGGGTCGCTGATGCAGCCCGGCGCGCCCTGTGCCACGATCATCCAGCTGGACCCGATCCGTCTGGTCGGTTTCGTCCCCGAAGCGGATGTGGGCCGGATCACTGTCGGGGCCATGGCAGGCGGGCGGTTGTCCGGCCAGCAAGAGGTTGTGGGCGAGGTCACATTCCTGTCGCGCAGCGCCGATCCCGTCACCCGCACCTTTCGCGTCGAAGTGACCGTGCCGAACCCCGATCTGGCAATCAGCGACGGGCTGAGCGCCGAAATCATCGTCGCGGCAGAGGGCCAATCCGCGCATCTGATCGCGCAATCCACGCTGACGCTGGATGATGCAGGCACGCTGGGCGTGCGGATCGTCGGCCCCGACATGACCGCGCAATTCATGCCCGTGACCCTGCTGCGCGACACAGCGCAGGGCGTCTGGGTCGCGGGCCTGCCCGATGTGGTGGATATCATCACGCTGGGGCAGGAATTCGTGATCGACGGCGTGCCGATCGTGCCGACCTATGCAGAGGCCAGCCAATGATCGGGATCGTCGATTGGGCCGCATCGCGCGCCCGCATGGTGCTGGCCTTTATCGCGCTGTCGCTGATCGCGGGTGGTGCCGCCTATGTCAGCCTGCCCAAAGAGGGCGAACCTGACATCGAAATCCCCGCGGTCTTTGTCTCGGTCCCCTTCCCCGGCATTTCCGCCGCCGATAGCGAAACGCTGCTGGTGCGGCCGATGGAAACCGAATTGTCCGATCTGGACGGGTTGAAAACCATGACCGCCACCGCCGCCGAAGGATTCGCCGGCATGGCGCTGGAATTCGAATTCGGCTGGGACAAGACCAAGATCATCGCCGATATCCGGTCGTCCATGAACAATGCGCAGGCCAGTTTTCCGCTGGCGCCGACCAATATTCGATCACGGAAATCAACTTTTCCGAATTTCCCATCATCATCGTCAACCTGACCGGCGATGTGCCGGAACGCACCCTGCTGCGCACCGCCAAAAGCCTGCAAGACCGCATCGAAAACATCGACGCCGTGCTAGAGGCCGGGCTGGCCGGTCAGCGCGACGAGATGCTCGAAGTGCTGATCGACCCGCTGCGGCTGGAAACCTACAACGTCACGGCGGGCGAATTGATCGGGGTTGTGACCAACAACAACATGCTGATCGCCGCGGGTGAAGTGGACACAGCCCAAGGCACTTTTGCGGTCAAGATCCCCTCGTCCTTTGACAGCCCGCAGGATGTCTATGACCTGCCTGTCAAGACCAATGGCGACAGTATCGTCACCCTTGGCGATCTGGCCACGATCCGCCTGACATTCGAAGACCGCGTCGGCACCGCGCGGTTCAACGGGGTCAACACCGTTGCCTTGCAGGTGGTCAAGCGCAAGGGGTTCAACCTGATCGACACCACCGCCCTTGTGCGCGACGCGGTCGCGGCGGAACGCGCCACATGGTCGCCCGAATTGCGCGCGGCGATCACCGTGGGCACATCGAACGACCAGTCGCGCAGCGTGGCCTCGATGGTCAGCCAGCTGGAAGGCTCGGTGCTGACCGCCATCGCGCTGGTGATGATTGTCGTGCTGGCCTCGCTTGGGACACGCTCGGCGCTGCTGGTGGGTTTTGCGATCCCCACGTCGTTCCTGCTATGTTTCGCGCTGCTGGCGGTGATGGATATCACGATTTCCAATATCGTGATGTTCGGCCTGATCCTGGCCGTGGGGATGCTGGTGGACGGGGCCATTGTCGTTGTCGAATATGCCGACAAACGCATCCAAGAAGGCACCGGTCCGATGTCGGCCTATACCGAAGCTGCCAAGCGGATGTTCTGGCCGATCATTTCATCCACCGCGACCACGCTTTGCGCCTTTCTGCCGATGCTGTTCTGGCCGGGCGTACCGGGGCAGTTCATGGGGATGTTGCCGGTCACGCTGATCTTTGTGCTCTGCGCGTCCTTGGTCGTGGCTTTGGTCTATCTGCCCGTGATGGGCGGCGTCACCGGCCGGATGAGCCGCGCCTTTGGCAAATCCTCCGACGCCTTGCGCGCGCGGCTGCCATGGGCGGCCTGCGCGGCGCTGGTGGTGCCTGCGATCATGGTGGTCTTTACCGGCGCGATGCTGGTGCTGAACCCCGCCTATCTGTCGGGCGATGCCGTCCAGACGACAGGCTTTGTCGCCTCCCTGCCCGGGATCGTGCTGTTTCTGGGGGGTGCGGTCGGCTTGTCGATCACGCTGGGTGCGGCACGGATCGAACGGCCCGCCAAACGGATCAAGGCAGGGTATCAGCGGTCGCGCTTTGGCCGGGTCATGCATTTCATCGTCGGCAATCCGGTGATGCCGCTGGTCACCATCGCGGCGGTGATCTTTACCGTGGTGTCGATCTTTGGCTATTACGGGGCCAATAATAACGGCGTCGAATTCTTCGTGGAATCCGAACCCGAACAGGCGATTGTCTATGTGCGCGCGCGCGGCAACCTGTCACTGGCCGAAAAGGACGCGCTGGTCCGGCAGGCCGAACAGATCGTGCTGGCGCATCCGGGCGTGATTACCGCCTTTTCCTTTGCCGGTGACGGCGGGCTGAACACCGATGCCAGCGGCGCCAGCACCCCGCGCGATACGATCGGACAGGTCCAGCTGGAAACGATCCCCTGGGAAGACCGCGCCGGTATCGCCGCACTTGACGGTGATCTGGTGCTGGCGCAATTGCAGGACCAGCTGAACACCATCCCCGGGATCGAGACAGAGATTCTGGCACAGGCGCGCGGCCCCGCATCGGGCAAGCCTGTGCATCTGCGGCTGAAAGGCGACGATTGGGATGATCTGATCAGCGCCGCCCAGATCACCCGCGCGCAATTTGCGCAGACCCCCGGCCTGATCACGATTGAAGATTCGCTGCCCCTGCCCGGCATCGACTGGCAGATCGACGTCGATGTGGCGACTGCAGGCCGGTTCGGCGCGGATGTGGCCAGCGTCGGCGGCATGGTGCAACTGGTGACGCGGGGCATCCTGCTGGATACGATGCGCGTTGACAGCTCGGACGAGGAAATCGAAATCCGCGTCCGCCTGCCCGAACAGGACCGCGTGCTGTCCACGCTCGACACCCTGCGCGTGCGCACGGCGGACGGGCTGGTGCCTTTGTCCAATTTCATCACCCGCACGCCGGTTGCGAAACTGGCGCAGATCGACCGGATCGACCAGCAACGCTATTTCGACGTCAAGGCGGGGGTCACCAGCGGGCTGACCAATCTGCTGGCAGATGGCAGCGCGGTGGCTGTCGCACAGGTTGACCGCAGCGCGACCGGCATGGCGCGCTATGGCGATGTGACGCTGCTGGATGGCACCACGGCGGATCGCTTGGCGCGTTTGGTGGCGGATGGGGCCATCACCGAAACCCCGCTGAACGCCAATGAACGGATCGCGCTGCTGACCGAATGGCTGGCCGATAACCCGCTGCCGGCGGGTGTTGCGTGGGAATGGACTGGCGATCAGGAAGAACAGGCCGAATCCGGTGCCTTTTTGATGACCGCCTTTGCAGGCGCGCTGGGGCTGATGTTCATCATCCTGCTGGCGCAATTCAACAGTTTCTATAATTCGGTGCTGGTGCTGCTGGCCGTGGTGCTGTCCACCGCCGGATCGCTGGTGGGGATGCTGGTCATGGGCCAGCCGTTTTCGATCATCATGACCGGCACGGGGATCGTGGCACTTGCAGGGATCGTGGTGAACAACAATATCATCCTGATCGACACCTATCAGGATTACAGCCGCTATATGCCACGGACCGAGGCGATCACCCGCACCGCCGAGGATCGCATCCGCCCCGTGCTTTTGACCACGATCACGACGATGGCGGGGCTGGCGCCGATGATGTTCGGCCTCAGCCTAGATTTCATGAATGGTGGCTATTCGATCGACAGCCCGACAGCACTGTGGTGGAAACAACTGGCCACGGCCGTGGTCTTTGGCCTTGGGATCGCGACGGTGCTGACGCTGGTCTTCACCCCCTCGATGCTGGCGGCACGGGTCTGGTTTGTGACCTATGTGCAATGGGCCGCGCAATTGATGGCAAAACTGTCGATGGGTACCAGCAGCCGCGCCGCCCGCGACTGGGCGCTGGCAAGGCAAGCCGCACGCATCAAGGCACCAGAGGTGATCTGGGTCGAGGATGACGCGGCACCAGTTGCCACCAGATCGCCGTTGCAGGCGGCGGAATAGCGTTGGACCCTAATCCATCACCTTTTTGACGAATTGGGATTTCAGCCCCATCTGGCCAAAGCCCGCGATCTTGCAGTCGATATCGTGATCGCCGCTGACCAGCCTGATACCGGTGACCTTGGTGCCGACCTTGAGGGCGGTGGAAGAGCCTTTGACCTTGAGGTCCTTGATCACGGTCACGGTATCGCCGTATTGCAGGATATTGCCCACGGCGTCACGGATCACATCGGCCGCATCCAACGCCGCATCGGGCGACCATTCATGCCCGCAAGCGGGGCAATTGAGCAGCGCATCCACCGCGTAGGTAAAGCGCGCGCCGCAGTCAGGGCATGGGGGCAACGTATCAGGCATTGTTTTTTTCTTTCTTTGGCAAGGCGGGGTGAACCCCGCCCTACGACATTGCGTCGTTCGGGGTTGTTCCCGACCGGATCACGCAGGCGCTTTGCCGCGTCAAACCGCTGGCGCCTCTTCTTCGGACTGCCTGTTCCACAGATGCGCATAGCGCCCGTCCTGCGCCAGCAGCGCGTCATGCCGGCCCTGTTCCACGATCACACCGTTTTCCAGCACCACGATCAGATCGGCATCGGCGATGGTGGACAGCCGGTGCGCGATGGTAATGACCGTGCGGCCTTGGCCCATCGCCTTGAGTTCAGCTTGGATTTCCATCTCGGTCTCGGTATCAAGCGCACTGGTCGCCTCGTCCAAGAGCAGGATCGGCGGGTTCTTGAGCAAGGTGCGCGCGATGCCCACGCGCTGTTTTTCGCCCCCTGACAGTTTCAAGCCTCGCTCACCCACGGTGGTCTGATAACCATCCGGCAGGCTGATGATGAAATCATGGATCTTGGCGGCTTTCGCGGCGGCGATGATATCGGCCTCGCCCGCATCGGGGCGGCCATAGGCGATGTTGTAATGCACCGTGTCGTTGAACAGCACGGTATCCTGCGGCACCACGCCGATCTGGGCATGCAGGCTGTCCTGCGTCACATCGCGCACGTCTTGGTCGTCGATCAGCAAGGCCCCGCCCGTGACGTCATAGAACCGGAACAACAGCCGCCCGATGGTGGATTTGCCCGATCCGGACGACCCGACAATGGCCACCGTCTGGCCCGGCGCGACATCGAGGTTGATACCCTTGAGAATACCGCGCGCCGCATCATAGCCAAAGGTTACATCGCGCAGGGTCACACGGCCACCGGTGACGGCCAAAGGCTTGGCATGGGGCGCGTCATTCACCTCGGCCGGTTGGCCCAAAAGGTCGAACATATCGCCCATGTCGATCAAGGCTTGGCGGATTTCGCGGTAGACTGTGCCAAGAAAATTCAGCGGCATGGTGATCTGGATCATATAAGCGTTGACCATGACAAAATCGCCCACCGTCAGATCGCCGCGTTCAACGCCCACGGCGGCCATGACCATGACCAGCACCAGCCCGCCGGTGATCAGCACCGATTGGCCAAAGTTCAGGAAAGCCAGCGAATAATTGGTGCGCACCGCCGCGGTTTCATATTGCGCCATGGCGCGGTCGTAACGGTCGGCCTCCCACTTTTCGGCGCCGAAATATTTGACCGTTTCAAAATTCAGCAGCGAATCAATCGCCTTTTGGTTCGCATCCGTGTCCTGATCGTTCATCACCTTGCGGATTTTCACCCGCCATTCGGTGACGGTAAAGGTGAACCAGACATAAAGTGCTATGGTCCCGACAACGACGGCCAGATACCAGACGTCGAACAGGTAAAACAACACGACCGAGATCATCGCCAGTTCCAGCATCAACGGCCCCATTGAAAACAGCAGGAACCGCAGCAGAAAATCCACGCCCTTGACGCCGCGTTCGATCACGCGCGACAGACCGCCGGTCTTGCGCGTGATGTGATAGCGCAGCGACAGCCGGTGGATATGGGTAAAGGTTTCCAGCGCCAGTTGCCGCAAAGCGCGCTGGCCGACGCGGGTAAAGATCACGTCGCGCAATTGCTGAAAGCCCACGTTCATCAACCGCGCAAAGCCGTAGGCCAGCGTCAGCCCCACAGCCCCCAGCCCCAGCACGGTAGCCGCCGTCGCCCCGTCAGGGGCCAGCGCATCCACCGCCTGTTTATACAGGATCGGCGTGCCGACTGCGATCACCTTGGCCAACAACAAGACCAGCATCGCGCCGATGACCCGCCGTTTGACCCAGCCCTGCCCCTGCGGCCACAGATAGGGCATCACGCGGCGGATGACGGACCACCCCTGCACGCGGGCATTGCTAGGGTTCGTATCGGAATGAGTGGTTGGGCGCATAGCTGTCTCCGCAGTCTGAGACGTTACTAGGGCCCCGCCAGTGGATTGACCAGAGCCACAAGGCTATTGCGCGATATCGGGAATCCGGAACACCTGTCCGGGATAGATCAGGTCGGGGTCGCGGATCAGATCACTGTTCGCCTCGAAGACCTGCACATACAGGATTCCGGCACCAAGGCTTTCTTTTGCAATCGCCCAAAGCGTCGATCCGGGCTGGACCGTGCGCACCGCCACCTCGAACCCGTCCCGCGCCGTGTCTTCAGCCATGACAGCAGCAACGCTGGCGGGTTCTTCGCGCTGAAACGGCGTTTCCATCCGCGACACGACGGTGCCATCCGCATCCACCTCGTCGATGCGCAGCGTATAGACACCGGTCGCAACAGGGGGCAGCGCGATGCTCCAATCGCCGCCCGCAGTCACCGGCGCCGCCGCGACTGATTCGTTATCAAGATAAACCTGCACCTCGCTATCGCCGGTGGCACGGCCAGTCAGCTCCACCTCGCCGGCAGGATCATAGGTAATCGCGTCCAGCGCCACATTGGGTTGCGGCAGCACAGCGGCCCCCTGTGCAACGCGCACACCATCCACGCCGGTTTCCAGCACCACGGGCGGGGCGACGGGTGCGGGGGTGATCTGGGCTGTTTCGGTCTCGGGTAGATCAGCCTCGGCAGGCGGATCAATCGGGGCCTCTGCGGCCGTTTCTGGTGCGATCTGCGGGGTCGTCTCTGGCGCAGACTCTGGGGCTGCTTCGGCCACCACCACGGGGGCAATCGGCGCAACTATATAGCTGGTTCGCGACGGCAACGACGCCCCGTCAGGATCGGCCAAGAGCGACAGGCGGCGCGGCTGATCGGCGGGGTCCGCCGTGGCCAGCATCACGAAACTGCCCGCCGCATCCGCCGTGGCCCGCGCAATGGCCGCGCCGCCCAGGATCAGATCGACAACCTGATCAGGGGCCGCACGGCCCGCCACGATGATGGATCCGTCAGGGTCCAGCCGGAACGTATCGAATGACGGCACGACGGGGGCCGCGACAACCGGTTCTGGTTCTGGTGCTGTTTCTGGTGCCGTTTCTGGCGCAGGCGCAGGCGCGGTCGCTTCCGGCGCAGCGACGGCCACTACGGGCAGTGTCGGGGATGGTGCGGGCAGCAGGATTAAAACCAGCGCCCCCAGCGCAGCCGCCGCCAAAGCCCCCAGCACCCAGGCACCCATCTGCGATTTATTCTGATCGTCCACGCCTTATACCCCGTCCCGGTCTTACCGGCAAAATTCCGCCCACAGCATTGAGACAATGTAGCAACCCCGCTAAGAGCGGTCAAAGCCAAGCTGCATCAAAGGGGTAGCGATGTCCGATTTTCCAAGCTCAGTGTGTGTTTATTGCGGCTCTCGGGATGGAACCGACCCCGCTTATGCCCAAGCCGCCACCGAAACCGGCCAAATGCTGGCGCGCAACGGCTGGCGGCTGGTTTACGGCGCAGGCGATGTCGGGCTGATGGGGCGGGTGGCCAAGGCCGTGCAGCAGGCGGGCGGGCGCACCTTCGGGGTGATCCCCACGCATCTGATGGCGCTCGAGGCCGGCAAACGCGATCTGGACAGTTTCGTCGTCACCGAAACCATGCATGAACGCAAAAAGGTCATGTTCATGAATGCCGATGCGGTCGTCGTGCTGCCGGGCGGGGCGGGCAGCCTTGACGAATTCTTCGAAGTGCTGACATGGCGCCAGCTGGGCCTGCACCGCAAACCGATCATCTTGCTGAATATCGCGGGCTTCTGGGACCCGCTGCTGGTCTTGATGCGCCATGTCGTGGCCCAGGGCTTCGCGGGCGATGATATCCTTGGCTTTGTGACCGTGGCCGCCGATGTGACCGCCTTGGAATGCGCGCTGCAAGACGCGCTATAGCGCCGCCATCAACGCGCCATAGCGGGCAAGCGAGATGTTCGACCCGCAGGCGATGATCCCCACGCGCCGCCCCGCCAGATCATCGCGCAAAGGCCCGATGATCGCGGCCAGTGACGCCGCACAGGCCGGTTCGGCGGTGATGCGCAGAATGGATTGATAAATCTCCATCGCGCGCAACATCTCGGCATCCGCGATCCGCACGATCCGGTCAACATGGGCCTGCGCCACCCCGAATGTATAAGGCAGCGCCATGGGTGCGCCCAGACTGTCGGCAATGGTGGCGACCTTGTCCAACGTGACCGGCGCGCCCTGCGCCAAGGATTGGAACAGGCTGTCGGCACCGTAAGGTTCGACCCCGATCACCTGCGCATCAGGGCGCAATTGGCGGATCGCACAGGCCATGCCCGCCATCAGCCCGCCCCCGCCGACAGGCACGATGAATGTATCCAGATCAGGGACCTGTGTCACATATTCCAGCGCACAGACAGCCGCCCCCAGCACCATATGCGCCGCCTCGAACGGATGCATCAAGGCGCGGCCCTGCGCGGCGGCAGCGTTCATCGCGGCAAAGGCCGCGGCCATGTCGTCGTGCAAGGACACATGCGCGCCCAAAGCCTCGCAGCCTGCGATGCGCGCAGGATCCGTCGCGCGGGGCATGCAGATCAGCGCATCCACCCCCGCCGCCTGCGCCGCCCAAGCCACCGCCAGCGCATGGTTGCCACCGCTGGCCGCGACAACGCCCGCAGCACGCTGGTCCGGATCCAGCCCCGCAATGCCCAGATAGGCCCCGCGCGCCTTGAACGATCCGGCCTGCTGGAACAGTTCCAGCTTGACCGTCACACCTGCGCAATCAGGCAAAACCCCGTCCCAGCGCGCCGATGCCAGCGGCAGGACAGGTGTTTCAATCACCACATCGCGCAAGGTTTCCGCCGCCGCCCTGATCGCCGCCAGTTCCGGCCCCATCGCATATCCCCCAAAGAAAAAACCCGCAGGACATGTCCCACGGGCCTTTGATCTTGTCTATGGTCAGACGGCGGTTACATCCGGCCGGCGACATTTTCCCAATTGACCAGATTGTCGAGAAAGTTGGTCAGATAGGCAGGCCGCTTGTTGCGGAAATCGATGTAATAGGAATGTTCCCAGACATCACAGCCCAGCAAGGCGGTCTGGCCAAAACACAAAGGGTTCACGCCGTTTTCGGTCTTGGTGATCGCCAGCGACCCGTCAGCCTTTTTCACCAGCCAGGCCCAGCCGGACCCGAACTGGCCCGCACCGGCAGCGCTGAACTCGGATTTGAACGCATCGACCGAGCCAAAGCTTTCCACCAGCGCCTTTTCGACTTCCGACGGCATCTTGACCGCATCCGGTGTCATCATTTCCCAGAACTGATTGTGATTCCACAGCTGGCTGATGTTGTTGAAAATCCCGTTCTGCGCCACGGCAGCGGAATCATAGGTGCCGACAATGATCTCTTCCAGCGACTTGCCGGCCCATTGGGTGCCCTCGATCGCCTTGTTGCCATTGGTCACATAGGCGTTGTGGTGGATATCATGATGGAATTCCAGCGTCTCGGCGGACATGCCTTTGGCGGCCAGCGCATCATGGGCATAGGGCAGATCGGGAAGGGTGAATGACATGGTCAGTCCTCTGTGTTGTTCAGCATTGCGTTGCCCTTTAGGTGGCCCCCGGCTGCACAAAGGTCAAGGGCGCACACCCTTTTCCCCCATCTTCCGAGCCCAAATATCCCCGCCGGAGGCCCCGCGCATCGCGCGGGATCTGGCGCTCAGAACACCCCGACAGGGCCTGCCTTGGCCGAGGCCACCAGCAGGTCATGGACATAATCCGCAACCGACCGGAAACAGACCACAGCAAATCTATCCGCATCCACCATCCAGAAGGCGGCGGCGACCTGCCCCAGATGGCTGCGCCGAAAATCGCCCGCAGCAAAGCTATCGGGGTGCAGATCGGCAGGGGTCAGCTTGGCCATGATTTCGCGCGCAAAATCACCTTCCACATGGATCAACGCACGCGCGTCCGATACGTTTTCGGCCAGATAATGCTGGCCCGCCAAGGCTGCATCGATCTGCGCCAAGGCGTCTGTCACCTCTGCGTAGGGCAGCATGACCAGCACTTCATCTGGTGACATCCAGGCGACACCGCGATCTTCGCCCAGGGCAATTTTCCTTTTTTCAGGAAACACTTGCCCCGTGATCTTCTTGCAAACCGCGCGCAGTTTGGCGTTTGACAGGTCACCGCGCAGGGTGATCATGCCGCAGAGGCCCGCCTCGCGGATCGTGACCTCGCCTGCGGTGCTGCGGCCTTGCAAGGCGCTGATAGCGTCAGACATTCTGCTTTGCCCCTTCCTTGTCATAAAACACCGGATCGACGATGCGGGCGGCGACGGTCTTGGCGTCATCCACGGTGTTAAACGTAATCACCTCGCCCATCCGGTCCGGCCCGCGATGCACCAGCCCCATCGCGATCCCGCGCCCCAGCGTGGGCGAATGATAGGTCGATGTGACGCGGCCTTGGGTGTTGCGCTGGCCATTGGCATTGCTGCCGTCAGCAATCGCATAGGCCCCGTCCGGCAGGACCGACCCGTCCAGCGTTTCCAGCCCCACCAGACGCCAGCGGTCGGGGTTGTCCATGAAACTGCGGGCATGGGCGCGCTTGCCAAGATAGTCGTCTTTCTTCTTGGACAAGGCCCAGTGCAGGTTCAAATCCTGCGGAATGACCGTGCCGTCGGTTTCATCGCCGATCATGATGAACCCTTTTTCGGCGCGCATGATATGCAGCGCCTCGGTCCCGTAGGGCATCACGCCGAACTCTTCGCCCGCCGCGATCAGCGCCTCCCAAAAGGCACGACCCTGCCCCGCAGGCACCGCGATTTCATAGGACAATTCGCCCGAGAATGAAATCCGGAACACCCGCGCATCAAACCCGCCGATCTTTCCTGCCTGCCACTGCATGAACGGCAGCGCGGTCAGGTCCATCCCGCCCAGTTTGTCCAACAGCAGCTTGGCTTTCGGGCCGACCACGGCGACCTGCGCCCATTGTTCGGTGACATTGGCGACATAGACTTTCCAGTCCCACCATTCGCATTGCAGCCAGTCTTCCATCCAGGCATGGATCCGGTCCGCCCCGCCGGTGGTGGTATGGCACAGCCATGTATCCTCCGAGATCCGCGCGACGACACCGTCATCCATCAAAAACCCGTTTTCCGAACACATCAGCCCGTAACGGCATTTGCCCACAGCCAGATTGGACATCATATTGGTGTAAAGCATGTCAAGGAACTTGCCCGCATCCGGCCCCTTGACGATCAATTTGCCAAGGGTCGAGGCATCGAGCAGCCCGATATTGCTGCGGGCATTGGTGACCTCGCGGTTGACCGCGTCATGCACCGTTTCGCCGGCGCGGACATAGGCAAAGGGCCTGCGCCACTGGCCGACGGGTTCGTTATCCGCGCCATTGGCATTGTGCCAATCCGACATCGGCGTCTTGCGCAAAGGCTGGAACACGCCGTCGCGTGCCGCACCCGCAATCGCCGCCATCGAAATCGGCGTATAAGGCGGGCGGAATGTCGTCGTGCCGACATTCGGGATCGCCGTGTTCAGTGCATTGGAAAGCACCGCCAGACCGTTGATATTGCTAAGTTTCCCTGATCCGTTGCCATGCCGAGCGTCGTATAGCGTTTGGCATGTTCGACGGATGTGAACCCTTCCTGCGCGGCCAGCTGGACATCGGTGACCTTCACATCATTCTGGAAATCCAGCCATGTCTTGGACCGCAGCGCATAGCTGGCCCCTTGCGGCATCATCCAGACGGGGGCGATCGGGCCTTCCTCTGCGTCCACGGCCAGGGGGGCCATGGTCACATCCTGCGCCTGTCCGGCGGCCAAGGCGGCAGCCTTGCCCGCCGCCACCGCATCGGCCAGCACAGCGGCGCTGCGCAGATGGCCATTGGCCACCCCAGCGGCGATCACGAAACCCGCGCCATCAGCACCGGTCGGCGGGCGGGCCGTGTCGGGGCGGAACATCGCCTGCGCATCGTCCCAGACCAGCTTGCCACCGCAATGCGACCACAGATGCACGACCGGCGACCAGCCGCCCGACATCGCCACGCAATCGCAGGCGATTTCTTCCAGCACGGCGCCTTCACCGGCCTGCGCACAAAGCGCGACACCGGTGACCCGCTTGCCACCTTTGACCTTTGCGATGCCCTTGCCATCCGCAATACGGATGCCCAAGGCGCGGGCTTGGTCGATCAGTGGACCTTCCGGCGCGGTGCGCGCATCCACGATGACCGGCACGTCCAGCCCCGCCTTTTTCAAGGCAATGGCGGTGCGATAGGCATCGTCGTTATTGGTGACAACCACCGTGCGATCCCCGACAGAGACGCCGAAATTGACAGCATAATCGCGCACAGCCCCGGCCAGCACCACGCCGGGCAGATCATTGCCCGCGAATGACAAGGGCCGTTCAATCGCACCCGTCGCGGTCACGATCTGCGCCGCCCTGATCCGCCACAGCCGGTGACGCGGACCGTCCTGATCAGGCACATGGTCGGTCAGCCGTTCATAGGCCAACGTATAGCCATGATCATACACACCGGCGCCCATGCAACGCGCACGGATAGTGACGTTTGACATCTTATCAAGTTCTTGCAGCGTGGATTTAATCCAATCCGCCGCATCCATCCCGTCGATCTGCGCCCCGTCCACGACAGCGCGGCCACCCCAATCTGCGGTCTGTTCGATCAGCAGGACCCGCGCACCGGCCTGTCCTGCGGCCAGCGCCGCCGCCAGCCCCGCGATCCCGCCACCTACGACCAGCACATCCACATGCAGGTTGAAATGCTCATAGGTGTCTTCATCACGGTCCTTGGGCGCGCGGCCCAGACCGGCGGATTGCCGGATGAACGGTTCATAGACATGTTTCCAAAAGGCACGCGGGAACATGAACATTTTATAGTAAAAGCCCGCAGGCAGAAACCGCGACAGATGCGTGTTGATGGCACCCACGTCGAATTCCAAACTCGGCCAATGGTTCTGGCTGGTGGCGGTCAGCCCGTCGAACAATTCGGTCGTGGTGATGCGCTGGTTCGGCTCGAAAGCCGCGCCCTGCCCCAGATTGACCAGACCGTTGGGTTCCTCGGCCCCAGCCGCGACCACGCCGCGCGGGCGGTGGTATTTGAACGACCGGCCGACCAGCATCTGGTCATTGGCCAGCAGGGCTGATGCCAGCGTATCCCCCGCGAAACCGCGCAGGTTTTTGCCGTTGAAGGTGAAACTGACAGGCTTGGTGCGGTCGATCAGACGACCATGACCCGCAAGACGCGTGCTCATGCGAAATCTCCCCATGTCCAGCCGGGACGTTTGGCCGTGATCTTGTCGCAGATGTCCTGCGGCGGTTCCGTTGTCTGGGCCGGATAGGTGCCGAACACCTCTAGCGTGGCGGTGCAGCGCGCGGCCAGAAACCATTTGCCGCAACCGTAAACATGCCGCCAGCGTTCGAAATGCACGCCCTTTGGGTTTTCGCGCATGAACATGTAATCCTCGAACTGGTCATCGGATGATCCCGGACCGTGCCGTTTCAGATGCGCTTGCCCGCCCGCATGCAGATCGGTTTCATCGGCATCGGTGCCACAATAGGGGCAATGAAGGGTCAGCATAGGCGCACCTTTTGTCTGGAATTCGTCATCAATGCGCGACCCCCGCGGCGACGCTTTCGTCGATGAATTTGCCTTCGCGGAAACGGAACATCGAAAATTCATCGGTCAGCGGCGACTGCCCCTTGGCCATCAATTCGGCCATGGCCCAACCCGATCCGGGGATCGCCTTGAACCCGCCTGTGCCCCAGCCGCAGTTGACAAAGACGCCATCGACAGGGGTTTTCGACAGGATCGGTGACCGGTCGCCGGTCACATCCACGATCCCGCCCCATTGGCGCAGCATTTTCAGACGCGCAATCATCGGGAAAGTCTCGATCAGGGCGCGCACGGTTTCCTCGATATGATGGAAACTGCCGCGCTGGGTATAGTTGTTGTAGCCGTCGGTGCCGCCGCCGATCACCATCTCGCCCTTGTCGGATTGGGACATATAGCCATGCACGGTATTGGCCATCACGACGACATCCATGCAGGGCTTGATCGGCTCTGACACCAGCGCCTGCAAGGCCACCGATTCAATCGGCAGGCGGAACCCGGCCATCTGCGCCATCACACCCGAATGGCCCGCAACGACCAGCCCCAGCTTGTCGCAATCAATCGCGCCCTTGGTCGTGTCAACGCCGATCACGCGGCCCCCATCGCGGCGAATGGCCGTAACCTCGCATTGCTGGATGACATGCATGCCCATATCCGAACAGGCCCGCGCATAGCCCCAGGCGACCGCATCGTGGCGCGCCGTGCCACCGCGCGCCTGCCACAACCCGCCCAGCACCGGATAGCGCGGCCCGTCAATATTCATGATCGGGCAAAGTTCCTTGACCTTCTCAGGCCCGATCCATTCGGTTTTCACGCCTTGCAAGCGCATTGGCATGGGCAGTGCGTTTATAGCCACGGATTTCGTGCTGGGTCTGCGCCAGCATGATCACGCCACGCGGGCTGAACATGACGTTATAGTTCAGGTCCTGGCTCATCGTCTCATACAGGCTGCGCGATTTTTCATAGATCGCCGCGGACGGGTCTTGCAGGTAATTGGACCGGATGATCGTGGTGTTGCGGCCTGTGTTGCCGCCGCCAAGCCAGCCTTTTTCCAGGATCGCGACATTGGTGATGCCAAAGTTCTTGCCCAGGTAATAGGCCGTGGCCAGCCCGTGGCCGCCAGCACCCACGATGATGACGTCGTATTTCGCCCGTGGCGCGGGGTTGGCCCAGGCACGGGTCCAGCCGGTATGTTGGCGGAACGCTTCTTTCGCGATGGCAAAGGCGGAATATCGTTTCATCTGCGCGCGATTCCCTGTCTAAACTATGCCCCTGTCTGGACCTTTCGGGGTGTAGAAAGGATACTACCAGCGGCGTCTGGACCGCGATTTACGACATGCCCGCGCGACAGTGAAGGGCCACGGCGTCGCAGGCCCTTTTCACCCAGGCCTGTGGCGGTTATGTCGGGGCAAGCAAATGCGTGAGGGCATATGATATTCTGGATTTTGGTCGGCGCAATGACATTGGCCGTGGCAGGTTTGATGGCCATCCCCCTGCTGCGCGCCCCCGATGTGCAAGGCGAAAACCCCGATATCGCCATCTACCGCGCGCAACTGGCCGAGATTGACCGCGATCTGGAACGTAGCCTGCTCGAACCAGACGAGGCTGAACGCTCGCGCACGGAAATTTCCCGCCGGCTGCTGGCGGCCAGCAAGACAGGCGCAGACCCGCTGCGCAGCCCCAAGCGACAGGGCGTGGTGGCGGCGGGGGTGCTGGCCGTGATCGCGGCGGTGACATTCGCGACCTACACACAGCTGGGCGCGCCCGGATATGGCGACGTGCCGTTGCAGGCGCGGCTGGCGGCCTCGGACGCGATGCGCGCGAACCGGCCCGCGCAGGTCTTTCTAGAACAGGTGGCACCACCACCGCCGCCTGTGAATGTTCCCGATGATTACCGCGCCGCCATCGAACAGTTGCGCGACATCGCCCCGACCCGCCCCGACGATCTGGAAGCTTGGTCGCGGCTGGCCTTTCACGAAGTCGAATTGCGCAATTATTCCGGTGCCGCCGTGGCCCAGGGGCGGGCGGTCGCAATCATGGGCGATACCGCGCAACCTGCCGATTTTGCCCGCTTGCTGGACCTGCTGGTCGTCGCGGCCGGTGGGCTTGTCTCGCCCGAAGCCGAACAGGTGATCCGCAATATTCTGACGCGAGACGAGAGTAACGCCGCAGCGCGGTATTATCTTGGGCTGCTCTATGACCAGACCGACCGGCCCGATCTGGCCTATCGGCTGTGGCGCGATCTTGCCGAAAACGGCGATCCGGCCATTTTCCACGTCGCCTCGGCCCGCCAGATGATCGAGGATGCGGCCTTTCGCGCGGGTCTCGATTATACTCTGCCAGAGGTCCGCGGCCCATCTGCCGATGATATCAACAATGCGCAGGACATGAGCCCCGAAGACCGGCAGGCGATGATCGGCGGCATGGTTGCGGGCTTGGCCGACCGGCTGGCAAATGACGGCGGCACCGCTGCCGATTGGGCGCGGCTGATCACCGCCTACGGCGTGCTGGGCGAAACCGACAACGCCCGCGCGATCTGGGTCGAGGCGGCGGATGTCTTTGGCGCCAATGCCGAGGCGATGGCGATCCTGACGCAAGCCGCGCGCGACGCAGGCGTGGTGGAATGATCTGCGCCACCCCCGAGGATTTCGCGGCACAACTTCCGCGCCACGGTGCTGTCGCGGGGCTGGATTTGGGGACGGTGACGATCGGGGTGGCGGTATCGGATGTGATGCGCAGCGTGGCGACCCCGCTGGAAACCATCCAGCGCCGCAAATTCACGCTCGACGCCGCGCGGCTGTTTGAAATCACCGGCCACCGCAGCATCGCGGGGCTGGTGCTGGGCCTGCCGCGCAATATGGACGGGTCCGAAGGGCCGCGCTGTCAGGCGACCCGCGCCTTTGCTCGCAATCTGGAAAAGCTGACGCCGCTGCCGATCACCTTTTGGGACGAACGGCTGTCCACCGTCGCCGCCGAACGTGCCATGCTCGAGGCGGATATGTCCCGAAAGCGTCGCGCAGAGAGGATCGACAACGTCGCCGCCAGCTATATTCTGCAAGGCATGCTGGACCGGCTGCGACATCTGGAGGCGCGCGCGTGACCATCCCCGAACCGACCGACCACATCTGGAAACGGGCCGAAATCGACAGCCCCTGCATCAAGATTTGCGTGATCCAGCCGGAAACGCGGCTCTGTACGGGCTGTCTGCGCACGATCGACGAGATCAGCGCCTGGTCGCGGATGACACCCGACGCGCGGGCGCAGGTGATGGCAGAATTGCCCGCGCGCAAAGGGCTGGTCGCGAAACGGCGCGGGGGGCGTGCGGGACGGGTGACGTGAGCGGTCTGTCGGCACGCAGAAAGCCTGTGTGACGGCGCAGCTTTGCGGCCTGATCCATTGCCGCCCGCAAGACCGCGCAACAGTATTTCATCGCGCGGGCGGTGCCCCAAAAGTCAGTCTCTGATGCCACTTCGGACCGCGCATTGGTGCAGACGCGCCGCGAAATAGGTCGCAAAGATTTCGTTTTCCGGATAGTCGCTGGCCGCTTTCCAATAGGCACCAAGACGCCCGATCAAACCCGCGATCCAATCGGCCGCCTGCATGGTCTGATAGCGATGGCTTTCCAACTGAAAAGGTGGCTCGACAAGACAGCGTCGCTGATCCACGCCATACATGGCAATCGCCGCTTGCGTGACCAGTGCAGACCTTTGGTCGTGTTCGTCCAGAGCAAGCAGGAACTTTTCGCCGGGGTTGCAATCGAGGTCACAATGCTGGTCGATGCGCTTGATCGCTTCTTTCAGAATATGGCGATACAAGGCATTCGCATCATGCGCTGCGGGCGGGTCTTTCTTGCACTGGCCCACATAAAACACAAAGCCGCCAAGCGTTTCGATCTTGTTGAACAGCCGATTGGTGAAGCGGCGCAGCTCTTGATAGGTTGCGACATTCCTGACGGTGTAAAGAGCAGACCCCTTTTTCTCCCAGACAGCGGGATGGGCTTTTGCTTGTTCAATCTCGAATTTCAACAGCTCGCATTTGCGCTGATAGAACCATGTGCCGAAATTGCGCACCTGCCCAATCGGAAGCACGAGCCCGGCAAGGCCAAATACGGGGCTATCGTTATGTCGGGGATCATTGCGGGCGATATAGGGGCCGATATGCCCAAATTCATCCAGATAAGCGATATATGTCAAACAGTTACCTATAAACACGAAAACCCGCGCTTTCGCGCGGGCCTCGGAATGAGGGCAACACATGTCTGCGCCTCGAACTACATATAAGAGATCACGTCTAGATTGTCAAGCGCGCATCACGCTGCCGCGCAGGGCGCGTAAGGTGGATCGTGATCCACCTTACGCCCGCGGAAACACGAAACACCGGTCCCGCCGGATCATGATCCAAAGCGGCGTTCCCACCTTGGGCAGGAACACAGATGGCACCGCCGCACGCAGGATGGACCCGTCGAAATCCATCCGGAATTCCACCAGACTTGACGCGCCGATGAACCGCGCGCGCTGCACCACGCCGCGGGCGGGGGTGCCGTCTTGCGGGGTCGGGTTGGGGCCGCGACCCGCGCGGTCAAAGTCGATTTTCAGATGCTGGGGGCGGATCACGATATCGACCTCGGTGCCGTCCGGCACGCCGGGGGCCAGGAACTGGCCAAAGGGCGTATCGGTCAGCGCCCCCTGCACTTTACCCTTGATCACGTTGATATCGCTGAAAAATCCGGCTGCTTCCAGATCCTTGGGGGCGTTGTAGATATTATAGGGCGATCCGCGCTGCACGATCCGCCCGTCACGCATCAGCGCGATTTCATCGGCCATGCGCAGCGCCTCGTTCGGTTCATGGGTAACCAGCAGAACGGCGGTGCCTTCGCTTTTCAAGATCTCCAGCGTCTCGTCGCGGATATCGTCGCGCAGGCGGTCATCAAGGCCGGAAAACGGCTCGTCCATCAGCATGATGCGCGGCTTGGGCGCCAGCGCGCGGGCCAGTGCCACGCGCTGCTGTTCGCCGCCCGACAATTGATGCGGGTATTCATGCAAATAGCGCAGCATGCCGACCTTTTGCAAAAGGTCGGTGACCCGCCCGTCATCACGCCGCCCGCGCAGCCCGAAGCCGACGTTCTGCGCCACGGTCAGATGCGGGAACAGCGCGAAATCCTGAAACATCAACCCGATGGACCGGCCTTCGGGCGGCACGCGGTCCACCGTGTCGCAGATCAGCTGGCCATCGACATGGATCGTGCCGCTGTCTTGCATATCCACACCCGCGATGATCCGCAGGGTGGTGGATTTGCCGCATCCCGATGGCCCCAGCAGACATGTGACCTGCCCCGGCATCACCGTCAGGCTGACATCATCGACCACGCGCCGCCCCGCAAAGGTCTTGACCAGATGGCGGGCGGCAAGGCGGGGCAATGTCATGCGAACAATTCCTGATGAAAACAATTGGGCTTTGCCGACCTAACAACCCCGCCCTGCCGGTGCAAGTGGCTCAGATCGTCGCGTTGATCGCCCCGCCGTCCAGCACGATATTCTGGCCGACGATGAACCCTGCATGCTGCGAACATAAAAAGGCACACATCGCGCCGAATTCATCTGCCGTGCCATAGCGACGGGCGGGGATCGTCGCCTCGCGCTGGGCCTTGGCTGTCGCCATGTCGATGCCCTGCGCCTTGCTGACGCCGGTATCAAGGCTGATCGCGCGGTCGGTCGCATGGATGCCGGGCAACATGTTGTTGATCGTCACCCCGTGCTGCGCCACCTGCCGCGCGGTGCCTGCGACATAGCCGGTCAGCCCCGCGCGCGCGGCATTGGACAGGCCCAGCTGCGCAATCGGTGCCTTGACCGACCCCGAGGTGATATTGACCACCCTGACCCCAACCTGTGGCGATCATGCCGGGCAACAGCGCCTTCATCAGCGCGATGGGGGCCAGCATATTGGCATCAAGTGCCTTGATGAAATCATCGCGGTCCCAATCGGACCACAGGCCCGGTGGTGGCCCGCCCGCATTGGTGACCAGAATATCGACGCTGCCCGCGGCATCCAGCAGGCGTGCGCGGCCTTCCTCGGTCGCCACATCGGCGGCGACGGTCGTGACCTGCACGCCGAAACGGGCGCGGATCCCGGCGGCGGTGGCCTCCAGCGCGTCCACGCCGCGCGCATTCAGCACAAGGTTCACCCCTGCGGCGGCCAAAGCCTCGGCGCAGCCGCGCCCCAGCCCTTTTGATGATGCGCAGACCAGTGCCGTTTTACCTGAAATTCCCAGATCCATTGTCGTCCCCCCTGTATTGCGCCCCTGACCTAGCATCCCCGCCGGACATCGGCAATTTGATCTTACCCCAGTCGCGCCCAGCGTGTAGAGATCGGGCATGGCAAACACCCAGATCACGATCGATGTGTTCCGCGCCGAGGATATGTGCGTCATCGACGGTGTGCTGACCGGCGAAACGCTTGGCTTTGCCGATGAACTGGTTTTGGACGATATCTATGCGCTGGCGGCGACATCCGCGCCGCTGTCGCTGGATCTGGTGACCGGACAGGCCGGGCTGCGCCGCAAGACCGGCGCGCGTAATGCGGTGCATCTGGATTGCTGCCTGACGCTGATGGCCCCCGATGGCACCCCCCATGACGCGCTGGTGCTGGTCGAGGAAAGCGCGGGCCTTGCCATCGCTATCTATCTGATGGCCTTGGGTGATATCGTGCCGGACCAATCCTACCGGCTGGTCAGGATCGCGCGCGAAACCGCGACCCGCCGCTTTGCCGAAGCGGCGGCAGGGTCTTTCGCGCGCGGCACAAGGATCACCATGGCGGATGGCCGGATGCGCGCGGTCGAAACGCTGGCCCCCGGCGATCTGGTGCTGACGCGGGATGCGGGCAAACAGCCCTTGCGCCATGTGACGCAGGCCACGATGCGCGCGACGGGCCGCTTTGCGCCGGTGGTTATCACCCAAGGCACCCTGCACAATGACGCCGATCTGGTGCTGCGCCCCGACCACCGGATTTTCGTCTATCAACGCAGCGATCTGCTGGGCGCGGGCCATGCAGAGGTGCTGATCCGCGCGCGCCAGCTGGTCGATGATGTGACCGTTTTGCGCAGGCGCGGCGGCTATGTCGATTATTTCCAGCTGGTGTTCGACGATCACCACATCATCTATGCCGAAGGGATCGCCGCGGAATCGCATCTGGTCGATACCACGACCCGCCATGCCCTGCCCGCCGATGTGCCGCTGCACCGCCACGGCCCGCATCTGGCGTATCAGGTCCGCGACAGCCTGATCGACCCAGCAACGGCAGCGGCGCTGCTGCGGCGCGCCTCGACCGGTTAAGGGCTGCGTTCGGCGGCGAAACTGCCGTCGAAAGTGTCGATATCATCGCCCCGCCGCACAGCCCCCCGCGCGATCACGCCCGCGACACCCGCGCCCTGCGGGCCGTGAAAATCGCCCGACATTTCAGCCGTGACATCATGGGCCACGGCATTCTGCGTCAGGGTGCCGGACAATTCGGCGGTAAATTGGTAATCGCGCGCGGCGGCGGCATCGGGGTATAACCGGCCATCGCTGATCTGCAAATGCCCCGTCACCGCACCCGCCCCGCCTTGCAGATTGCCGATACGGCCGGTCACCGGATCGGGTGCCGCGCCAAAACGGACCCGCAGGTCCAGATCGCCGTGATAGGGGGCAGCCGCCGTGCCGCCCAAGGGCAGGGAAAGCCGCACACGGCCGGCATAGGCCACCTCGCCCATCGGCGGCAAGGTAGCAAAAGGCGTGATCCCCGCTGTCGTCACACGGTCGCGCAAGGCGGCAAAGCCATCCGCAGACGCACCATTGCCTGCACCAACATCGCCCCCACCCCCGCCGGAACACCCCGCCAGACCAAAGACCAGACACAGAACAAGGGACAAAATACGCACCATGCTGCTTTGTCGCGGAACTTGGTTAACAATCCGTTACGATGGCAAGGCCCGTCACGGCGCCGCCTGTTCGGCCACCAGCACCAAGGTGCCGGTGCGCACCACCCCGTTCTGCGCCAGCAGCGGGTCCAGATCAGACGCCGACAGCGCGCGGACAGGATCACCCAGAAACACGCCCGTCATCGTGCCTGACACGGCCAGCACCTGACCCGCACCTGACAAAGCCCCTGCATAGCGCAATTGCGGATCACGCGCGACCGGCCCGTCGCTGATCGTGATCTCGCCGCCGAAATCCTGCACGCCACGACCCGGCACCGTGCCGAAAAACCGGTCCATCCGGCCGCTGGCGCGGGCTGTGCCGAAATCGACGTCCAGCCGCGCATCGCCGATCAGCACCAGTTCTTGCGCGCCTTCCACGCGCAGGGTGGCAAAGCCGGTGAATTGCGCGCTGCCATCCACGGGCAGCGCAGCGGTCGTAGGGGCCATGCCCATGACACCGGCCCCGGGATCGCCCAGCACCCTGACCCGCTGTGCGGCATAGATATCCAGCCGCGCCAATCGCGGATCAATCCCGCTGCCGGGGCTGTCGCCACCGCCACCGCCCCCGCCGCCGCAGCCCGACAGGATCGCGCAGATCGCCAGCCATCCTGCCCTGAAACCCATTGCGCCGCCTTTCGTGCCCAGCCTAGCGCGCAATCGTTTATCTTGCGTCAAGACCGGCCGACACATTGCCCTTTTGCAGCGAAACGCCTAAAGCGTGACGCCATGACCAACCGCCCCGCTTTGCCGCCCGAAATCGCCCGCCGTCGCACCTTTGCGATCATCTCGCATCCCGATGCGGGCAAGACGACGCTGACCGAAAAATTCCTGCTTTATGGTGGCGCGATCCAGATGGCCGGTCAGGTCCGTGCCAAGGGCGAGGCGCGGCGCACACGGTCCGATTTCATGCAGATGGAAAAGGATCGCGGCATTTCGGTGTCCGCATCGGCCATGTCCTTCGATTTCGGTAAATACCGGTTCAATCTGGTGGATACCCCCGGCCACTCGGACTTTTCCGAAGACACCTATCGCACGCTGACCGCCGTTGATGCCGCCGTGATGGTGATTGACGGGGCCAAGGGCGTCGAAAGCCAGACCCGCAAATTGTTCGAGGTCTGCCGGTTGCGCGACCTGCCGATCTTGACGTTTTGCAACAAGATGGACCGCGAAAGCCGCGACACTTTTGACATCATTGACGAAATTCAAGAAAATCTGGCGATTGACGTGACCCCCGCGTCATGGCCCATCGGCGTGGGCCGCGATTTCATCGGCTGTTACGATATCCTGCGCGACCGGCTGGAACTGATGGACCGCGCCGACCGCAACAAGGTCGCCGACAGCATCCAGATCAACGGGCTGGATGACCCCAAACTGGCCCAGCATGTGCCTGCGGACCTGTTGGCAAAGTTCCGCGATGAAATCGAGATGGCCAAGGCATTGCTGCCCAAACTCGACCCCGCCAGCGTGCTGAACGGGTCGATGACGCCGATCTGGTTCGGCTCTGCGATGAACAGCTTTGGCGTCAAGGAATTGATGGACGGGCTGGCCACCTATGGGCCGGAACCGCAGATCCAGTCGGCGCAACCCCGCAATGTCGCCCCCGAAGAAACCCCCGTTACCGGTTTCGTGTTCAAGGTGCAGGCCAATATGGACCCCAAACACCGCGACCGCGTGGCCTTTGTCCGGCTGGCCTCGGGGCATTTCGAACGCGGCATGAAACTGACCCATGTGCGCAGCAAGAAACAGATGGCGATCACCAATCCGGTGCTGTTTCTGGCTGCCGACCGCGAACTGGCCGAAGAGGCCTGGGCCGGCGATATCATCGGCATCCCCAACCACGGCCAATTGCGCATCGGCGACACATTGACCGAGGGCGAGGCGATCCGCGTCACCGGCATCCCGTCATTCGCGCCCGAATTGCTGCAGACCTGCCGCGCAGGTGATCCGATGAAGGCCAAGCATCTGGAAAAAGCCCTGATGCAATTCGCCGAAGAAGGTGCCGCCAAAGTGTTCAAACCGACGTTCGGGTCGGGGTTCATCGTCGGCGTCGTGGGGGCCTTGCAATTCGAGGTGCTGGCCAGCCGGATCGAGCTGGAATACGGCCTGCCCGTGAGGTTCGAAAGCTCGCAATTCACCTCTGCCCGCTGGGTCGCGGGGGACAAGATGGCGGTGGATGCCTTTGTCGCGGCCAATAAACAGCATATCGCAACCGATAACGACGGCGACACCGTGTTCCTGACCCGCCTGCAATGGGACATCGACCGCGTCGGCCGCGATTATCCCGCGATCACCCTGACCGCGACCAAGGAAATGATGGTCTGATTCTAAGATGTTAACGCGTTATTTACGACTATGCTGCGTGATGTGGCATGAATTGGCGTTTTATGATCTTGTGTTTCCTGCTGACCGCTTGTTCGCCGATCGGTAGTGTCGTCAACTTTCATGACAACTGGACTGGCATCGACACAATCACCACCAATGAACAAGAGATTTTCCGTGACAGACAGGGCGTCATGCTTGTGCGCCCTGCGATCACGTCGCGCGGCGGGCAACGCGCCTTTGGAATAGTGACGCGTATTTATCGGATCGTACCGAACGGACCAATCATTGAGAAAATAGAAAGCAATGGCAATCTGCTGCGCTATCAAAAGACTGACAGGCTGCTCACGCAATGCATCGACACCTGCCGCCGCACCGAAATCGGTGTGATCCATCTTACAGAGGCGGAATTTCGCAACGCTGCCAAGTCTGGCCTGCCGCTGCGGATATTCGGAAGGCGCGGTCGCTATCATGGCACCGTGTCACCCGCGCTGTTGCAGACGCTCCTGGCACAAATTGATGCGACCCCGCAGGCTGCAGCCATCAGCGCGCCGCAACATCCGCAGTGCAGAACGGATCATCGTGCAATCTGTCGCTCCAAAACACCGCGATGACCCGCGACCTTGACGATCATTCACATTTCCGATACCGCCTGCGCAGGCCATTGCTGGCCGATGACGCCGGGACGCCGGAAAATCGCGTCCTTTCATTTCTTGCGGACCGATCCGCAACCACAGGACGCATATGATTAAATTCTCCGATTTGAACCTTGATGCCAAGGTTCTTCAGGCGGTGGCCGAAACCGGCTATGACACCCCTACCCCCATTCAGGCAGGCGCCATCGCCCCCGCGCTCGAAGGGCGCGATGTGCTGGGTATCGCCCAGACCGGCACCGGCAAGACCGCCGCCTTTACCCTGCCGATGATCACGCTGTTGGGCCGTGGCCGCGCGCGCGCGCGGATGCCGCGCAGCCTTGTTTTGGCACCGACCCGCGAACTGGCCGCACAGGTGGCCGAAAATTTCGACACCTATGCCAAATACACCAAACTGACCAAGGCGCTGCTGATCGGCGGCACGTCGTTCAAGGATCAGGACAAGCTGATCGACAAAGGCGTCGATGTGCTGATCGCGACCCCCGGTCGTCTGCTGGACCATCTGGAACGCGGCAAGCTGATCCTGACCGACGTCAAGATCATGGTGGTCGACGAGGCGGACCGGATGCTTGATATGGGGTTCATCCCCGATATCGAGGAAATCTTCAAACGCACGCCGTTCACCCGCCAGACCCTGTTTTTCAGCGCGACCATGGCACCCGAAATCGAACGGATCACCAACACCTTCCTGTCGAACCCCGCCAAGGTCGAAGTCGCCCGCGCCGCCACCACCAATGTGAATATCAAGCAGGGTGTCGTGATGTTCCGCGCCAGCGCCAAGCTGCGCGAAGCGACCGAGAAACGCGCCCTGTTGCGCGCGCTGATCAATGCCGAAGGCGAGGCCTGTTCCAACGCGATCATCTTTTGCAACCGCAAGGCCGATGTCGATGTCGTCGCGAAATCGCTGAACAAATACGGCTATGATGCCGCGCCGATCCATGGCGATTTGGAACAAAGCCACCGCACGCGCACGCTGGAATCCTTCCGCGACAACAAGTTGCGGTTCCTTGTGGCCTCTGACGTGGCAGCGCGGGGGCTGGATATTCCTGCCGTGACCCATGTGTTCAATTTCGACGTGCCCAGCCATGCCGAGGATTACGTCCACCGCATCGGCCGCACCGGTCGCGCGGGCCGGTCGGGCGTGGCGATCATGATCTGTTCGGGACGGGATGAGAAAAACCTCGAAGACGTGGAACGTCTGGTGCAAAATCCGATCCCGCGTCTGGACAATCCGCTGGGCGTGACGGCCCCCGTGGCCGAAGAAGTGACCGAGGACGCGCCAAAGCGCAGCCGCAGTCGCAGCCGCCGTGGTGCCGCCAAGGACACACCCGCCGCAGCAGCACCGGTCGAGGCGGTAGCTGTAGACGCGACCATCGCAGCGCCTGTCGCGGCGCCCGTCGAAAAACCCGCAGAAAAGCCGGCCGAACCGCAGCAGCAACGTGCGCCCCGCCCGCCCCGCGACGAGCCGGTAAAGCCGCGCGACGACCAGCCGCGTCCGCGCTATCAGGATCGCCGCGACAATGGCCCGCGTGTCATCGGCCTGGGGGATGATACCCCCAGCTTCATTGCAAAAAGTTTCGAAGAACGCGCCAAAGGCTAGGTCAGTGTCGGGCTGAAGCCCGACCTACGCAATGCCAAAAGGCCCCTGCACATGCAGGGGCCTTTTTCGTAGGTCGGGCTTCAGCCCGACTCCCGCGACCTTAGGCCAGACGGCTGATGATCACGGTGACTTCGGGCTTTTTGCCAATCTCGCCTTGTGCGGATTTGCGCGCGATCATCTTGATCTCTTTTTCCAGCTTGTCGTCATCAGCCAGCGTCTTGGCATGGGCGCGCCCGATGAATTGCGCCAGATCTTCTTCGACGACATCGACCAGCGGCACGTCGTTGCGTCCCGTCTCGGGCAGGCCCATGATCTCGACCCAAGGATCGCCCAGCATATCGCCGTCTTCGTCGATGATCAGCGTCACGATCATATGCCCGTTCAGCGCCATGCGGATGCGGTCGCGCACCACCCCGTCCAGTGCGCCGACCTGCACCGACCCGTCCAGATAGGTGCGGCCGGTTTCGATATATTCCGCAACCTTGGGGCGGTTGCCGGACAGGTCGATCATCATGCCATTCACGGCCACGATCCCGGTCATGCCGCTGGCCTCGGCCAGTTTGGCATGTTCGCGCAGATGGCGGTGTTCGCCATGCATCGGGATCAGCACCTGCGCCTTGATGATCTGGTGCATCCGCACCAGATCGGGGCGGTTGGCATGGCCGGACACGTGGTATTTGCCGCCCGCATCATCGACGACATCAACGCCCAGTTCCGACAGCTGGTTCATGATCTTGATCACGCCGCGTTCGTTGCCGGGGATGGTTTTGGAGGAAAACAGGAAAGTATCGCCTTCTTTCAGCTTCATCCCCAGATAGGACCCCTGCGCCAGCTGCGCCGAGGCGGCACGCCGTTCGCCCTGCGACCCCGTCACCAGCAGCATCAGGTTTTGCCGTGGTACCGACAACGCATCCTCGACCGAGATGACAGCGGGAAAATCGGTCAGCAGACCTTCTTTCGTGGCGGCATCGACCATCGCGCGCATCGCACGGCCCAGCAGAACCACCGACCGGCCCGCGGCCTTGGCGGCGGTGGCCAGCGTCTGCAACCGCGCCACGTTGGACGCGAATGTCGTCGCCACGACCATGCCGGTGGCATGCCGCATCATTTCAGTGATCGCGGGGGCCAGCGTGCTTTCGGACCGGCCTGCGTTTTCGGAAAACACATTCGTGCTGTCGCAGATCAACGCCTTGACGCCGGGCTGCGCCACCTCTTCCCAGAGTGCGGCATTCCACGGATCGCCGACCACGGGGTTTTCGTCGATCTTGAAATCGCCGGTATGCACCAGCCGCCCGTCAGGCGTGTCGATCAGCAGACCAGCGCTTTCGGGGATCGAATGGCTGATCGGCAGATAGGACACTTTGAACGGGCCGCAGGTGATGACATGCGGATAGGGGTCCACCACCTTGACCACATTGGGCGATCCGCCATGTTCTTCCAGCTTGCGCCGCGCGATATTGGCGGTAAAGGGGCGGGCATAGACCGGTGCGCCCAACTGCTGCCAGCAATGGCCGACAGCGCCGACATGGTCTTCATGCGCATGGGTGATGAAAATCCCGTCAATCTGGTTGCGGCGGGCGGTCAGCCACGAAATATCGGGCAGGATGATATCCACCCCCGGCGTGCTGTCCATATCGGGAAAGGTGATGCCCAGATCGACCACGATCAACCGCTCTTTCCCTGCAGGGCCATAGCCGTAGACATAGGCGTTCATGCCGATTTCACCGGCACCCCCGAGAGGCAGATAGATCAGGCGGTTGGCGGTCTTGGCGTTGCTCATGCAATTTCCTTGTTATGGCGGTGGATGACGGTCAGGCCGTGCATCGTCAAATCGTCTTCGAACACGTCGAACAGGGTTTCGGTCTGTTGAAACAAGGCAGCTAAGCCCCCCGTCGCGATCACTGGCATGTCACTGCCGCGTTCGGCTTTTATCCGTGCGCATATCTCACGGACCAGACCGATGTAACCCCAAAAGACGCCGGATTGCATACAGGCCACGGTGTTGGTGCCGACCACGGATTGCGGCTTGGTGATATCGACATGCGGCAAGGCGGCGGCGGCATTGTGCAGGGCCTCAAGGCTCAGGTTCACGCCGGGCGCGATCACGCCGCCGACATAGGCGCCGTCGGTTTCCACCACGTCAAATGTCGTCGCCGTGCCGAAATCCACCACGATCAGGTTGCCACCATGCCGGTCAAACGCCCCCGCCGTATTGACCAGCCGGTCCGGCCCGACCTGCGTGCCGATATCGACGCGCGGCGGCACCGGCAGCGCGCAATCGGCCTTGCCCACCACCAGCGGGCGGCAGTTGAAATACCGGTCCGCCAGCACACGCAGGTTGAACACCACCCGCGGCACTGTGGAACTGATGATCACCGCGTCAATGCTGACATCCACGTTCTGCAACCGCATCAGCGTGGTCAGCCAGACGTAATACTGATCCGCCGTGCGCTGCCATTCGGTGCTGGTGCGCCATGTGGCCAGAAACCGGTCTCCGTCCCAGATCGCAAAGACCGTATTGGTATTGCCGCAATCAATCGCCAAAAGCATGAAATCCCCCCGTTTAGAAATAGACATCCGCCGCTGAAATCACGCGTGGTCCGGTGCCGGTGATCAGCACCAGATTGCCGTCCTCGTCGATCGTGTCAAAGGTGCCGGTGACGTCCTCGCGCATGGTGCGGGCGGTGATGACCTCGCCCAGTCGCGCGGCATGGGCCAACCAGTCCTGACGGATGCGCGCAAACCCCATCTGTGCCAGCTTGGCCTCTTGCGTGGCATAGGCATCGGCCAAGGTGGTCAGGAAATCCACGGGTTCCACCTCCCAGCCGCCCATCTGGGTCAGGCTGACGGGGGCAAAGGCCGCATCGGCCACATCCTGCGGCGCATGGCGCAGGTTCACGCCCACCCCGATTGACAGCCAATCGACGAAAGGCCCCTGCCCGCTGCTTTCCAGCAGGATGCCCGCGACCTTGCCCCCTGACAACAGCACGTCATTGGGCCATTTCAGCGACAGTTTGTCCGCAGGCACATAGATCGACAAGGCGGCGAACAGCGCATTGGCCGCCAGAAACGACCGGCGCGCGGCCTCGGCCGGGGTGGCGTCGGGTTTGAAGATCAGCGTCGCGTTCAGATTGCCCGCAGGGGCCTGCCAGACACGGCCACGCCGCCCGCGCGCGGCGGTCTGGGTCTGTGCGATGATCCATGTCGGCCTGTCGATATCGCCCGCGCGGCGCGCAGCCTCGGCCATGGTGCTGTCCACGGTGTCCAGCATGATCCGGCCATAGGCGTCGGGCCAATGGCCGTGACCTGACGGGTCAGTTGACAAGCGTTGCCGCCGCAGCAGCGGCTATCGGGTCCAGCCCGAACAGGTTGACCCCCGGTATCCACGCCAGCCCGACGATCCCCGCCGTCACCACCGCCGTCACCCACAGCATCGGCGGCACGCGGCCATCCAGCGCCTGCGTGTCTTCGCCGAAATACATGTAATAGACGATGCGCAGGTAATAGAAGGCCGAAATCACCGAGGCGATTACACCGGACACAGCCAGCCATGCCAACCCGCCTTCATAAGCGGCCAGCAGCACGGCATATTTGCCAAAGAACCCCAGCATCGGCGGCACGCCGGCAAGGCTGAACATCATCACCAGCATGACCAGCGCCATCAGCGGCTGGCGCTTGGCATGGGATTTCAGCGCAGCGATATCGGTCACGGGCCGTCCGTCCTTTTCCATCGACAGGATCAGGGCGAAAGTGCCGATATTCATCGTCACATAGATCACCATATAGACCAGCATGGCCTGCACACCGCCCACGGTGCCTGCGGCCAGACCCATCAGCGCGAACCCCATATGCGAGATCGAGGAATAGGCCATCAGCCGTTTGATATTTCCCTGCCCGATGGCGGCAATCGCGCCCAGAAACATCGACACCAGCGCAAGGAAGGCCACGATCTGCTGCCAATCCCCGATGATCCCGCCGAATGCGTCATGCACGACGCGGGCAAACAGCGCGATGGCCGCGACCTTGGGCGCTGTCGCCATGAATGCGGTGATCGGGGTTGGCGCGCCCTCATAGACATCGGGTGTCCACATGTGGAACGGCGCGGCCGATACCTTGAACGCGAAACCCGCGATCAGGAAGGCCATGCCGAACAACAGGCCCAGCGATGCCCCGCCTTCGGCAGCCGCGATGATCCCGGTGAACAAGGTCGTGCCGGCAAAGCCATAGGTCAGCGATGCACCATAGAGCAACAGACCAGAGGACAGCGCGCCCAGCACGAAATATTTCAGCCCCGCCTCGGTCGATTTGGCGCTGTCACGGCGCAGCGACGCGATCACATACATCGCCAGCGATTGCAGTTCCAACCCCATATACAGCGCCATCAGATCGCCCGCGCTGACCATGACCATCATGCCCACGACGGCCAGCGTGATCAGCACCGGATATTCGAACCGTAACAAGCCACGCCGCAGCATATATCCTTCGCTGATCAGCAGCACGGCGGCGGCGGAAATCAGGATCGTGATCTTGGCAAAGCGCGCGAAACCGTCATCGACGAACATGCCGCCAAAGGCGATATGGGTGCCTTGGCCATTCACGCCGATGGCAATGGCGACGAGCACGAACAGGCCCGCCGTCATCCATGTCAGCAAGGAGGCAGCGCCGTCCTTGGTCGTATAGACAGCACCCAGCAGGGCCACCATCGCATAGACCGACAGCACGACCTCGGGCATCAGGATCTGGATATCAGCGCCGATCATGGTCAGCTTCCTTCATTCGCAGCGACTTGGCTGGCGGCGTCAAAGGCCGCCAAGGCCGCGTCGTAATTGTCAATCAGCGCCGCAACGCTTGGCCCGATCATGTCCAGCACCAAGGCGGGATAGACCCCCAAAAGCAGCGTCATCACCACCAGCGGTGCAAAAATCAGGCGTTCCCGCCGCGTCATATCGGTGATGGAACGCAGGCTTTCCTTGATCAGATCGCCCAGCACCACGCGGCGATAGAGCCACAGCGCATAACCCGCCGAAAAGATCACGCCCGATGTCGCCACCAGCGCCACCCAGGTATTGACCTGGAACACGCCGACCAGCGTCAGGAATTCACCCACGAAGCCCGATGTGCCGGGCAGGCCCACGTTCGCCATGGTGAAGAACAGAAAGATCAGCGCATAGGCGGGCATCCGGTTGACCAGACCGCCATAGGCGTCAATCTCGCGCGTGTGCATCCGGTCATAGATCACGCCGACACACAAAAACAGCGCGCCAGAGATGAAACCATGGCTGATCATCTGGAAAATCGCCCCGTCCAGCCCCTGCTGGTTAAAGGTGAAAATCCCCATGGTCACGAACCCCATATGGGCCACGGATGAATAGGCAATCAGCTTTTTCATATCCGCCTGCACCAAGGCGACCAAGGATGTATAGACAATGGCAATGGCCGACAGCCACAGCACCAGCGGCGCCATCACCTCGGACCCGACAGGGAACATCGGCAGGCTGAAGCGCAGGAAACCGTAACCGCCCATTTTCAGCAGGATCGCGGCCAGCACGACGGACCCCGCTGTCGGGGCCTGCACGTGCGCATCCGGCAACCATGTGTGGACCGGCCACATCGGCATCTTGACCGCAAAGCTGGCAAAGAACGCCAGCCACAGCAATGTCTGCATCCCGCCGACGATCTGGACACCCAGAATGCTGAAATCCTCGGTCCCGAAGGCGAAACCCATCAGCGTCGGGATATCCGTGGTCCCCGCTTGGCTGAACATCGCCACCATGGCGACCAGCATCAGGACAGAACCAAGGAACGTATAAAGGAAGAACTTGAAGGACGCGTAGATCCGGTCCTTGCCGCCCCAGATGCCGATGATCAGGAACATCGGGATCAGGCCTGCCTCGAAGAACAGGTAGAACAGCACCAGATCAAGGGCAAGGAACACACCCAGCATCAGTGTTTCAAGGATCAGGAAAGCGATCATATATTCCTTGACCCGTGTCGTCACATTCCAGCAGGACGCGATCACCAAGGGCATCAGGAAGGTCGTCAGCATCACGAAAAGGATCGAAATGCCGTCCACGCCCATCTTGTATTGCAGACCCATGATCCAGTCGGCGGTTTCCACCATCTGGAAATCGGTATTGGTGGGGTCGAAATTGGTCAGGATGAACAAAGAACAGATAAAGGTGACGATGGTCGTGACCAAGGCCACCCATTTGGCATTGCGCTGTGCCGCGGCATCATCGCCACGCAGGCCAAGTGCCAGAATGACCGCGCCCAGAACAGGCAGGAAGGTCGTCAGCGTCAGGATATTGCCCATCAGTTCCACCCTCCGTTCAGGGTGACAATAGTCAACAGCACGGTGATCCCCAGCACCATCGCAAAGGCATAGGTGAACACATAGCCCGATTGCGCCCGCCCCGCGAGGCGGGTGAAGAACGGGATGATCCCCATGGCGACGCCGTTGATCCCGCCGTCAATCATTTTGGTATCGCCCTGTTTCCACAGGATACGCCCAAGGGCCAGCGCGGGCCGCACGAAGATGAAATTATACAATTCGTCAAAGTACCATTTGTTCAGCAGAAATTCATACAGCGGGGCCTGTTGCTTGGCCAGCTGCGCCGGCAGTTCGGGCCGCCGGATATACATCTGATAGGCCAGCGCAAGACCGCCCAGCATCGCCAAGAACGGCGCAAGGCGGACCCATGTCGGCACCTCATGCGCATCGTTCAGCACATGGTTGCCTTCGCGGGCATGGATTGCACCCTCGCCCGGTGCGCCGGTCAGGTTGTAATGCGGTTTGGCGTGTTCGTCCTCGGCCCCATGTTCGCCTTCGGCTTCGGCGGCGGCATAGGGGACGCCGAAAAACTTTCCAACCTTGGCATTCGATCCAAAGAAACCGCCATACCAGACCATGCCGCTGAAAATCGCACCAATCGCCAGCACATAAAGCGGGATCAACATGCTGCGGGGGGCGTCATGGGCATGGTCATGCGTGTGCTTGTCACCACGCGGCGTGCCGAAAAAGGTCAGGAACATCAGCCGCCAGCTGTAAAAACTGGTCATCGCGGCCGCGATCACCAGCATCCAGAAGGCATAGCCGCCCGCGGTGCCGGCATAGGCGCTCTCGATAATCGCATCCTTGGACACGAAACCGGCAAAGCCGATGGGAAAGCCCACATAAAGCAGCGGAATACCCACGCCGGTGATCGCCAAAGTGCCGATCATCATCATCCAGAAGGTCTGCGGGATCTTGTGGCGCAGACCGCCGTAATTGCGCATATCCTGTTCATGGTGCATCGCATGGATCACCGACCCCGCCCCCAGAAACAGCATCGCCTTGAAAAACGCATGGGTCAGCAGGTGGAACATCGCGACCGAATAGACGCCAAGGCCTGCGGCGACGAACATATAGCCCAGCTGCGAACAGGTCGAATAGGCGATCACGCGCTTGATGTCGTTCTGCACCAGCCCCACGGTCGCGGCGAAAAACGCGGTCGTGGCACCAAGAAAGACGACAAAGCTCATCGCCTCTGGCGCATATTCCATCAATGGCGACATGCGGCAGACCAGGAACACACCCGCCGTGACCATGGTCGCGGCATGGATCAGCGCGGATACAGGGGTCGGCCCTTCCATCGCGTCGGGCAGCCAAGTGTGCAGGAACAATTGCGCCGATTTGCCCATCGCGCCGATGAACAGCAAGAACGCGATCAGGTTCGCAGCGTTCCAGTCGCGCCACAGAAAGGTGATCGTCGTGTCGGCAATCGCAGGCACGGCAGCGAAAATATCGTCAAACTGGATGCTGTCCGCCAACAGATACAGCCCGAAAATCCCCAACAGGAACCCGAAATCGCCGACACGGTTGACCACGAAAGCCTTGATCGCCGCGGCATTGGCGCTGGGTTTGCGGTAATAAAACCCGATCAGCAGGTAAGACGCGACGCCCACACCTTCCCAGCCGAAAAACAGCTGCAACAGATTGTCCGCGGTCACCAGCATCAGCATCGCAAAGGTGAAGAACGACAGATAGGCAAAGAACCGTGGGCGATAGCTTTCGTGTTCCTTGAAATTCTCGTCATGCGCCATGTAGCCGAAGGAATACAGATGCACGAGCGCCGATACCGTCGTGATCACGACCAGCATGATCGCGGTCAGCCGGTCCATGCGGATCGCCCAATCGGTGGTCAGCGTGCCGCTGTCGATCCAGCGCAGGATCGACAGGCTGTAACGGCCATTGTCATGCAGCGACGGATCGAAGGTCAGGAAAACGATCCATGACAGGATCGCCGCCAGAAACAACAGGCTGGTCGCGGTCCATTGGGCTGCGGTTTCGCCGATGATCTTCCAGCCAAAGCCACAGAGGATCGCACCGACCAGCGGGGCAAAAAGAATGATACTTTCCATCTGGTCAGCCCTTCATCACGTTGACGTCTTCAACGTCGATGGTCCCGCGGTTGCGGAAGAAACACACAAGGATCGCCAAACCAATCGCCGCTTCGGCAGCAGCGACGGTCAGCACGAACAGCGTAAAGACCTGCCCCACCAGATCACCCAGAAAGCTGGAAAAGGCGACAAGGTTGATATTCACCGCCAGCAGCATCAATTCGATGCTCATCAGCAGGATGATCACGTTCTTGCGGTTCAGGAACAGCCCGAAAATGCCGATGATGAACAGCGCCGCCGCCACCGTCAGATAATGTTCAAGTCCGATCATTCATGCGTCCCTCCGAAGCGTGGGCTTCGATATTCTTGTTTGTCACCGCCCCGGAAATCCCCGGAACAGCCTTGTTTCACAGGCCCTGACCGGGCTTCACGTCGCGCAGTTCCATCGCCTTGGCGGGATCGCGGTACATCTGGTTCAGCACGTTCTGGCGCTTGATATCGACGCGGTGGCGCAGGGTCAGCACGATGGCCCCGATCATCGCCACCAGCAGGATCAGCCCCGACAGCTGGAACAGCAGGAAATACTGGTCATAGAGCAGCATCCCCAAGGCGCGGGTATTGTCCATCTCGCCCACGGGGGCGGCGATCCGGCCTTCGACACCTTCGGAAAAGCCCCAAACCCCCAGCGCCATCGCCAGCTGCATCAGGATCACCACCCCGATCAGCAAGGCCAGCGGCAGGTATTTGGTCATCTCCGCCTTCAATCCGGCGAAATCCACGTCCAGCATCATCACCACGAACAAAAACAGCACCGCGACCGCGCCGACATAGACGATGATCATCAGCATGGCGACAAATTCCGCCCCCAGCGTCACGAACAGACCGGCCGAGGACAGAAAGGCCAAGATCAGCCATAGCACCGAATGCACCGGATTGCGGCTGATCACGGTGAACAGCCCGCCGGTGACGGTCGATATGGCGAATAGGTAAAAGGTGAAGGCGAACACACTCATGCGTCATCGTCCTTTTGCAAGACTTCATTGGCCAGTTCCATCGCCTTGGTCATCGCCGGCACGCCCGCGAACATGCCCATCTGCGCGATGGTTTCGGCGATTTCCTGTTTGGTCGCACCGGCCTCGACCAGATGGCGCACGGTCAGGCGGATCTGCGCCTCGGCCTGCGCGCCCAGCACGGTCAGCCCCGCCAGCGTCAGCAACAGCCGCGTCTTGGCGTCCAGCCCTTCGGGGTTGATGCCCTTGCCAAAGAACATCTCCATCGCGTCCTTGGGCATGGTGGGCCAGAGGTTTTCAAACCCCTTGGGCGTAAACGCCTCCATGTCGAAATTCATCGACTTGGCCCAGTCCTGGCTCATCTTCATCATCGATTCAAAGGGGTTCTGATCGCTCATCTGTAGGGCGCGTCCAAAGCAAGGTTGCGCGCGATCTCTGATTCCCAGCGGTCGCCGTTTTCCAACAGCTTGGCCTTGTCATAATACAATTCTTCGCGGGTTTCGGTGCTGAATTCGAAATTCGGCCCTTCGACGATGGCATCCACGGGGCAAGCCTCTTGGCAGAAACCGCAATAGATGCATTTGGTCATGTCGATGTCATAGCGGGTCGTGCGGCGCGATCCGTCATCGCGCGGTTCGGCGTCGATGGTGATGGCCTGCGCGGGGCAGACAGCCTCGCATAATTTGCAGGCAATGCAGCGTTCCTCGCCATTGGCATAGCGGCGCAGCGCATGTTCGCCACGGAAACGGGGCGACAGCGGGCCTTTTTCATGCGGATAGTTCAGCGTCGCCTTGGGCGCGAAAAAGTATTTCATCCCCAGCTTGAACCCGACCCAGAAATCCTGCAGCAGGAAATACTTGGCCGCGCGGGTGTAATCCATATTGGTCTTGGACATATCTTAGCCTCCGATCGTCCAGCGGGCCCAAAAGCCCCCCAGCACTTCGTATTTCGCCAGAAACGACACCAGCACCACCCAGCCCAGCGACAAGGGCAGGAACACTTTCCAGCCGATGCGCATCAACTGGTCATAGCGGTAACGCGGGGTGATCGCCTTGACCATGGCAAAGGCGAAGAACACCAGCATCATCTTGCCCACCATCCACAGGATGCCATCGGGCAGGCCGGGGATCGGTGACAACCAGCCGCCCAGGAACAACAAGGTGACCAGCGCGCACATCAGCACCACGGCCATCAATTCGCCGATCATGAACAGCAGGAACGGCGTGGATGAATATTCGACCTGATAACCTGCAACCAGTTCTGATTCAGCCTCTGGCAAGTCAAACGGCGGGCGGTTGGTTTCGGCCAGCGCCGAAATGAAGAACAAGAACAGCATCGGGAAATGCGCGATCAGATACCAGTTGAACAGCCCCGCATTGCCGCGCTGCGCATTCACGATATCGGTCAGGTTCATTGATCCGGTGGAAATGATCACGCCAATGATGATCAGGCCGATCGACACCTCATAGGAAATCATCTGTGCCGCAGACCGCAACGACCCAAGGAACGGATATTTGGAGTTCGACGCCCAACCGCCCATGATGATGCCGTAGACACCCAAGGACGAGATCGCGAGGATATAGAAAATCGCGATATTGATATCGGCCAGCACCCAGCCATCGTTGAACGGGATCACCGCCCAGGAAATCACCGCCACGACGAAGGTGATCATCGGGGCGAGGAAAAACACGAATTTATCCGCCCCGGCAGGGACCACGATTTCCTTGACGATATATTTCAGGAAATCCGCAAAGGATTGCAGCAACCCGAACGGCCCCACGATATTCGGCCCCCGCCGCATCTGGACCGCGGCCCAGACCTTGCGGTCGGCATACATCAGGAAGGCCAGCGCCAAAAGCAGCGGGATCAGCACCAGCAGCGATTGCCCAAGGATCAGCAGGACAATCCCAAGGTTGGTATTGGTAAAGAATTCGACCATTGTGTCGTCCTTATTCCGCAGCCAGCGGTGTGGTTTTGCGTGCCTTGGCATTGGCGCTGAGTTCGGCCATCAGGCTGGACGCACGCGCAATCGGGTTGGTCAGATAGAAATCACTGACAGCCAGCACAAAATCGGCCTTGCCGGGTTTGGCAATCGGCAGTGGTTGCCAATCGTTTTCGGCAACCTCGTCGATATTTGCCAGATGCGGATGCGCCGCAACCAGCGCCTGCCGCAATTGCGCGATACTGTCATAGGGCAGTGTCGCCCCCAGTTCGGCGGACAAGGCCCGCAGGATCGCCCAGTTTTCCTTGGCCTCGCCCGGTGGGAAACTGGCGCGCAGCGCAAGCTGTGGCCGCCCTTCGGTGTTGACGAACACTCCGCCTTCTTCGGTATAGGCGGCGGCGGGCAGAATGATATCGGCGCGATGCGCACCACGGTCGCCATGGCTGCCCTGATAGATCACGAAAGCGCCCGGTTTGATCTCAACCTCGTCGGCACCCATGTTATAGATGACCTCGGCCCCATCCAATGCAGCGTCCATGCCGCCATCAGTCACGGCACCCACATCCATCGCACCGACACGGCCAGCGGCGGTGTGCAGCACAAGGAAGCGCGATTTGGTCTTGTCGGCCAGCGCCATCGCTTGGGACAGAACCGCCGCGCCATCGGCTTCGCGCAGCGCACCCATGCCGATGATGACGAGGCTGTCCATATCCTTGACCGCGCCCATATCCTTGGCGGCGGTATCGACCAGCGCCTGCCGGTCGGTGCCGATATGCACGACATCATAGGTCAGATCGACCTGCGGCCCGATCAGCCCGACATTGGCGCCACGCGCCCAAGCCTTGCGGATCCGCGCGTTCAGCACGGGGGCCTCATTACGCGGGTCGGTGCCGATCAGCTGGATCATCTGCGCGCTGTCGATATCTTCAATCGCGGCCGTGCCGACATAGGCGGACCGGTTGCCGATGGGCAGTTTCGCGCCATCGGTGCGGCATTCGACACGCCCGCCCTGCCCTTCGATCAGTTGTTTCAAGGCAAAGGCCGCCTCGGTCGGGGCCAGATCACCAACCAGACCGGCGATTTTCTTGCCCTTCATCGCGGCGGCGGCAGCGGCCAGCGCTTCGGGCCAGGTGGCTTTGCGCAGCTTGCCGGCCTCGCGGATATAGGGCGTGTCCAGCCGCTGTTTGCGCAACCCGTCCCAGACGAAACGGGTCTTGTCGGAAATCCATTCCTCGTTCACGCCGTCATGGTTGCGCGGCAAAAAGCGCATGACTTCGCGGCCCTTGGTATCGACGCGGATATTGGACCCCAGCGCATCCATCACGTCGATGGATTCGGTCTTGGTCAATTCCCACGGACGGGCGGTAAAGGAATAAGGCTTGGACACCAGCGCCCCCACAGGACACAGATCAATGATATTGCCCTGCAAATTGCTGTCGAGCGTTTCGCCCAGATAGCTGGTGATCTCTGCATCTTCGCCACGGCCGGTCTGGCCCATCTGGCTGATGCCCGCGACCTCGGTCGTGAAACGCACGCAGCGGGTGCAGGAAATGCAGCGCGTCATATGGGTTTCGACCAGCGGGCCAAGGTTCAGATCCTCGGTCGCGCGCTTGGGTTCGCGGTAGCGGGAAAAATCGACGCCGTAGGCTATCGCCTGATCCTGCAGATCGCATTCGCCGCCCTGGTCGCAGATCGGGCAATCCAGCGGATGGTTGATCAGCAAAAATTCCATCACGCCTTCGCGGGCCTTTTTGACCATCGGGCTGTTGGTTTTCACAACCGGAGGCGTGCCATCGGGGCCGGGCCGCAGATCCTTGACCTGCATCGCGCAGCTTGCGGCGGGTTTCGGCGGGCCGCCCACCACCTCGACCAGACACATGCGGCAGTTGCCGGCGATGGTCAGCCGTTCGTGATAGCAGAACCGGGGGATTTCGATGCCCGCGACTTCACAGGCCTGGATCAGGGTCATTGCCCCGTCCACCTCGACCTCGGTTCCATCGATGATGACTTTGCGCAGATCAGACATGGCGTGCCTTTTTGTTCCCGTCGCGCCATGTGCCGCATTAGGGGTAGGCGCGTTGTGGGCGTTCTAACCCGCAAGCGCCCCTGACGCCAGTGCGATCCGTAAAAAAGACGGCAATTTGTGATCGCTGATCATCGGTCAGCGCAGAAGCCAGCCAACGCGTGTATTTGCGGCGATTTGTGCTTGTCCGACCGTGCAATAACTGGCCGGATCATCGGTCGCGGCCCCCAATGCGGCCAGCTGCGCCCTTGCGATATCTTCCAGCCGCCGCTTTTCGGCGTTTTCGTCGATATAGGCGTCAATCTCTGCCTGACTATAGCCTAGATCGCGGGCCGTTGCGCGCAAAGATTGTAGATAGGTGATCCCCCGAAAGGTCCGCGCGCGGATGCTGTCGCATTTTTCTGCTATCTCGTAAGCCATGCCGACATAAATGATGCCGTCACGCACTGCGGGTTCGTCGCGCAGCTGCGATTGCGCCGACAGCGTGCCTGCCAGACTGACCGTCGCCAGCAGAATGACCATGATCGCGATTGTTGTTCTTGTCATCTCATGCCTCTTGTCCGGATGCTCGGGGCGGCATCCTTGGCCATCAGATTGCGACGGATGGCGCGTTATTCAATATCAACAGAACGACAGCGGGGATTTTCCGCCCATCACGGGTATCATCGCATGAAAAAAGGCCGCGCCAAGGCACGACCTTTTTCAAAAGCATCACAAATTGTCGGCAGATCGTCAGACCGGGACCAACATCACGCTGATCAAGCTGCCTTGCAGCACTTCGGCATCGGCAGCAGGGCACAAATCCGCCCCCTGCAACGCAACGCCGTGTTTGGCGGTGAAACTGCGCTGGCTGACATCGGTTTCCAGTTCAATCGCGCCGCGCTGTGCATTGGCGGACAATGACCCACGGCCCAATTCATTGCGGCGTTCGTTCAGCGCGGATTCTAGTTCCGCATCATACCTGTAGCGCGCGCAATTCTGCGCTACCTGCGCGGCGATGGTCTGCGTGGCGTAATAGGCGGGGGTCGACATGGTCAGCAAAGGCTGCACGACCGGATCGGCCAGATCGCGTGCGGGGCCGGCCCCTGTCGCGCAGGCGGCCAGCGCCAGCGCCACACAGACCGCCCCGCTGCGGATCATCATTCCGCAGCCAGCCCCGCGATCCGTTTATGCTTGATCCGGTCTTCGATCTCGTCGCGGAAATTCTTGATCAGCCCCTGAATGGGCCAAGCCGCCGCATCGCCAAGCGCACAGATCGTATGGCCTTCGACCTGTTTGGTCACATCGAGCAACATGTCGATTTCATCGACCGATGCATTGCCTTCGACCAACCGCGCCATCACGCGCATCATCCAGCCGGTGCCTTCGCGGCAGGGCGTACACTGACCGCAGCTTTCGTGTTTGTAGAATTTCGACAGCCGCCAGATCGCCTTGATCATATCGGTGGAATTATCCATCACGATCACAGCTGCGGTCCCAAGTGATGATCCTTTTTCCTTCAAAGCATCAAAATCCATGATCGCATCGCGCATGTTTTCGCCGCGCACACAAGGCACCGACGACCCACCGGGGATCACCGCCTTGAGGTTGGACCAGCCGCCACGGATCCCGCCGCAATGTTTTTCGATCAGTTCCTCGAAGGGAATCGACATTTCTTCTTCGACGACGCAGGGGTTGTTCACATGGCCCGAAATCGCGAACAACTTGGTGCCTGCGTTGTTGGGGCGGCCAAAGCCGCTGAACCACGCGCCACCCCGGCGCAGGATCGTCGGCACCACGGCGATGGATTCGACGTTGTTCACCGTGGTCGGGCAGCCATAAAGGCCCGCACCGGCGGGGAATGGCGGTTTCATCCGCGGCATGCCCTTTTTGCCTTCAAGGCTTTCGAGCAGGGCGGTTTCCTCGCCACAGATATAGGCGCCTGCCCCGTGGGTCAGGTAAATTTCAAAATCCCAGCCGGATTTGCAGGCGTTCTTGCCCACAAGCCCTGCGGCATAAGCTTCGTCAATCGCGGCCTGCAGCGCCTCTTTCTCGCGGATATATTCGCCGCGGATGTAGATATAGCAGGCATGAGCATTCATCGCGAAAGACGCGATCAGGCAGCCTTCGACCAATGTATGCGGGTCGTGGCGCATGATTTCGCGGTCTTTGCAGGTGCCGGGTTCGGATTCGTCGGCATTGACCACCAGATAGGCGGGGCGACCATCGCTTTCCTTGGGCATGAAGGACCATTTCAGACCGGTCGGGAAACCCGCACCCCCGCGCCCGCGCAGACCAGAGGCTTTCATCTCGGTCACGATCCAGTCGCGGCCTTTCTTGATGATGTCAGCGGTGCCATCCCAATGACCGCGTGCCTGCGCGCCTTTCAGCGTGCGGTCGTGCATCCCGTAAAGGTTGGTGAAAATCCGGTCTTGGTCCGTGAGCATCAGTTCTCGCCCTTGTCGTTCCGGCGCAGGCGCCAGAGTTGAAACGTCTTCCACAGCGCAAAGCCGAAACCGGCCAGTGCTGCAAGGTCAAATATGGCCCGCGTCCGGTTGGACCAGCCATATTGCGACCCGATCATGGTGACCAGCACCCACAAACCACCAACGGCGGCGACCGTCAACGCGACGCGTTGTCCGGCCTTCGCCTGATCTGTGTCGCCATGTCGTGCCATGGTGATCCTTATGCGCCTGCGGCCAGTGCCTTGGCCTGCGCAACCCAGCCATCACGGCTGGCGCGACCTTTGAACCCTTGCAGATTGGCATCCATCCAGGCCAGTTCCTGCGGTCCCCAAGACGCGATCTGGTCGAAATGAAAAATTCCCATGGCATGCAGGGTCTGTTCCATCTTTGGACCCACACCGCTGAGTTGGCGCAGGTCGTCAGGCTGGCCACCCCGCGCGGCAGCCAACGTGGCAGGCTTTGTCCCAGCGCCGGAAGCGGCGGCAGATGCAGCTGGTGTGGCAGATGTCGCGGCAGGTGCGGGTGCAGCTGCTGGCGTAGCTGCCACGGGCGCAGCAACGCGATCATTGCGCGCCGGACGCCAGCCCAATGCCAACGCCAGACCCGCGACACCCGCCACGATGATGGCGACGAACACCGCGCCAATCAGGCCAAGGTCATAAAGCACATAGGCCACACCCAGTGCGACAACGAAAACAAGGCCCGCAATCGCGGCGATGCCCATCCAGATCGGTGCAGTGTTGTTCATCTTTTCAATTCTCCTCTCAGGGGGTTGCCCGTGCAATCAATTCATCGCGGAACCGGTTCTGCGTCAAAGGATCACAGCACAACCCGCACTGCAACTTTTACCTGAAATGATGGCATTGCGTAAATATTTTGTAAGATCCCCTGTCACCGCCCCGATCGGCCCGCAAAGCGCCTAAGCCTTGGGCTTTTTCGGGGCCGGTTTGGCGCGCGGCTTTTTGGTGACGGCCTGTTCGGCGGCGCCAGCGGGTTCGGGGTTGGATTTCGACACCGGCTTGGCCTTGGAAGATGCTTGCGCTTCTTGCTGGGTCACGCCACTGGCGTCGGCTGGCACATCGGCCGATGGTTTGGGGTCTTTGCGGGGCTTTCTGGCGACGGGCGCTTTGGGTTGTGGCGCATCGGTGATCCAGGGGGTCAGCAAAGGCACCTCTGTCCCGTCAATCCGCTTGACCGTGTCACCGATATCGACGGCGGCCTGCGCGCTGGCATTGTACTGCGCCTTGCCGGATGTGAAATCCTTGAGCGTGGTCAGCCCGCCCTTGGGTTCGGCGGCGAAACGCCCGTTCTGGGGGCCGGGTGTCGGCACGCGGCCTGCGGCCAGTTCGTCAATGATTTCGGCCAGCCGTGCGGCGGTCAGGTCTTCGTAATAATCCTTGCCGATCTGGGCCATCGGCGCATTGGCGCAGGAACCAAGGCATTCGACCTCTTCCCACGAAAACTTGCCGTCAGCAGACAGGCTATGCGCCTTGGGGGCGATCTTGTCCTTGCAGACGCCAATCAGATCCTCGGCACCGCAGATCATGCAAGACAGCGTGCCGCAGACCTGAATATGCGCGACTGACCCAACCGGCTGCAACTGGAACATGAAATAAAATGACGCAACTTCGAGCGCGCGCATATAGGCCATGTCGAGCATCTTTGCGACATATTCGATGGCGGGCCGTGTCAGCCAGCCTTCTTGTTCCTGCGCGCGCCACAGGATCGGAATGATCGCCGAGGCCTGGCGGCCTTCGGGGAACTTTTTCATCTGCGCCTCGGCCCAGGCCAGATTGGCATCGGTAAAGGCAAAGGTCGCGGGCTGGTCGTGGTAAAGGCGGCGTAGCATCAATTCATCCCGGTCATCATGACAGCGCCAGTGATCGGCGCAAACAAAGCGGCGGAAAGGGTCCCGCCAAGGTTCAGCCCACCCATTAGCACAAGCACGCTTGCGGGCAAGCCGATTGACATCACAGGCAGGCCCCTGTGGTGATACGGAACGACCGGCCATCTGACCCGATCTCGCCCCGGCCTTCGGCGCGCAATTCGGTCATGATGCGGGCCATGTCCTGCTGGGACAGGGTCGCGCTGGCCAGCACGGTCTGGGTATTGGCGCTGGTCAGCTCGCAGCCATTGGCGGTGACAGCGGCGATAAAGCGGTCCTTGGACGATCCGGGATTGACGGGGGGCGGCGCAGCCTGCGGCGCAACCATCGCCGTCGGATATGGCGCGGGCATCATCATCGGATAGGCGCAGCCCGACAGGGCGACAAAGGCGATCAAAGGCAGCTGGCGGATCATGGTGTCATCTTTCAATTAACGGGTCGCGGCGGGCCATGCCTGCATCATTCAGCAAGCACCACAGCATCACGACCGGCCACTTCGGTCAGCCCATAACCCAGCACGGCGACGGATAAAGCAATCCCCGCCACGCCGCCAAAAATGATACCGGCAACAGGCCGCCGAAACCAGCGCGACACGGCCGCCGACAGGAAAAACCCGACAGCCACCGCCGCGCCAAGCACGACCTGTTCCATGGTCATCTGTCGATTTCCCCGAAAACCACGTCCAGCGTGCCGATGATCGCCGCCACATCGGCCAATTGATGGCCGGTGGCGATATGATCCATCGCCTGCAAATGCAGATAGCCCGGCGCACGCAGTTTCGCGCGATACGGTTTATTGGTGCCATCGGCCACCAGATAGACGCCGAATTCGCCTTTGGGCGCCTCGACCGCGGCGTAAACTTCGCCCGCGGGGACGTGGAAGCCTTCGGTGTAGAGTTTGAAATGATGGATCAAGGCTTCCATCGATGTTTTCATCTCGCCACGGCTGGGCGGGGTCATCTTGCCGCGCGCCATCACATCGCCCTTTTCCACCCGCAGCTTGGCGCAGGCCTGGCGGATGATATGGGTGGACTGGCGCATTTCCTCCATCCGGCACAGGAACCGGTCGTAACAATCACCGTTCTTGCCAACCGGTACCTGGAATTCGAATTCGTCATAACATTCATAGGGCTGCGCACGGCGCAGATCCCATGCCAGCCCCGACCCGCGCACCATGACGCCGGAAAAGCCCCAATCGTGGATGTCCTGTTCGGTCACAACGCCGATATCGCAATTGCGCTGTTTGAAGATGCGGTTTTCAGTCAGCAGGCTGTCGATATCATCCAGCACCTTCGGAAAGGTCACGGCCCAGGCGTCGATATCCTCGACCAGCGCATCGGGCAGGTCCTGATGCACACCGCCGGGGCGGAAATAGGCGGCATGCAACCGCGCCCCGCAGGCGCGTTCGTAAAACACCATCAGCTTTTCGCGTTCCTCGAACCCCCACAGCGGCGGGGTCAGTGCGCCGACATCCATCGCCTGCGTGGTGACATTCATCAAATGGTTCAGAACACGGCCGATTTCGGAATACAGCACGCGAATCAGGCTGGCGCGGCGCGGCACCACAGTGCCGGTCAGCTTTTCAATCGCCAGACACCAGGCATGTTCCTGATTCATCGGCGACACATAATCCAGCCGGTCGAAATAGGGCAGGTTTTGCAGATAGGTCCGGCTTTCCATCAGCTTTTCTGTGCCACGGTGCAGCAGGCCGATATGCGGATCGCAACGTTCGACAATCTCGCCGTCCAGTTCCAGCACCAGCCGCAACACGCCGTGCGCCGCAGGGTGCTGCGGGCCGAAGTTGATGTTGAAATTGCGGATCTTCTGTTCGCCGGTCAGCGCGTCGACCGACCCGTCGTCATAGGTGTTCACGCGGATATCGCCGTCCATCATGCTGTCATCCTTACACAATTGTTCTGCCAGTTCGCTGGCAAGGGGCCGACGTTGCGCGCGACCCAGTCATACTGTTCAAATAATAGGCTTTGCGCGCGCGGGCGCAGTTTTTCAAGCATCGCCACAGGCCTGCCGTCATGCACCGCCTGCGCGGGGACATCGACAGGCCCGATCCCCAGAAAGGCACAGACCCGCGCCAGACCGTCAGCTGTCAGCAGCGTTTCGGCAAAAGCCACCAGCAGCCGGTCGGCAGGCACCACGCGGCGCAGCTTGCTGATCACGCCGGCATAATCGCCACGGTGAAGGATATGGGTCTCTTGCCCGCGGTTCAACATCCGGTACAGGATATTGTTCGCCTTCTTTTCGTAAATTTCGTGGCTTTGCCGCTGGCGATGCGCCTGCATCCGGATATGCGACCACAGCCGGTCCAACGGATCGCGGATCAGATAGATCACCTTGGTCAGGGGCGCTGCCGCAACCATCCGGTCCAGCAGCGCGTCAGACAAGGTGGCATAATTCGGGGTCATATCGGCATAGATCCGCGCCGCACCCCGCCCCTGTGTCAGCCATGCCAGATAGGCCGTATCATCACGGCGGTCACCGGCGACAACAGCGATCAACGCCGCCATATCCGCGATCCGCCGGTCAAGGTTGCGGATCTGCCAGCCGCGATCTGCGGCCTCGGCCAGCACTTTGGCTTCGCGCAATTCGTTCAGGCGCAAATCGAAAGCAGCCAGTTGCTTGTCACGCTCGGGGGTGGTGAATGTGTCCCAGTAATGCGCCTCTTTCACTGCGGGCAGCGCGCAATCGGGATGATCGTGCAACAAACGGTAAAACCAGGACGTTCCCGCCTTGGTCGCACCGACGCAGTAAAGAACGGCAGGGTCTGTCACTTGCCTTCGGCCTTTGCCTTGTCATCGCCGGGCAGGACGTATTTGGCCCCTTCCCATGGCGACATGAAATCGAACTGGCGGTATTCCTGCACAAGACTGACGGGTTCATAGACGACGCGTTTCTGCACCTCGTCATAGCGGACCTCGGTATAGCCGGTGGTCGGGAAATCCTTACGCAACGGATGCCCGCGAAAGCCGTAATCAGTCAGGATGCGGCGCAGGTCGGGATGGCCGGTAAACAGGATACCGAACATGTCGAACACTTCACGTTCGAACCAGTTGGCCGACGGATGCACCCCGATGATGGATGGCATCATATCGTCGTCGCGGATCTGGACCCGCACACGGATACGCTGGTTCTGATACATGCTCAGGAAATGATAGATCATGTCGAACCGCTTGGCGCGGCTGGGGTAATCCACCGCCGTGATATCCACCAGTGATGTGAACTGGCAATTCGCATCCGTTTTCAGGAAGTCCACGAAACTGACCAATGATGACGGGGCCACCGTGACGGTCAATTCGCCATGGGTGACATCCCAAGATTGGACGCAATCGGTGCGCTTGAGGTCCAGATGCGCGCCCAGTTCTTGCAAAGCTTCGGTCATGGTCTGGTCCTTTAGCGCGTGATGGTGCCGGTGCGGCGCATTTTACGCTGCAATTGCAGGATGCCGTAGAGCAGCGCCTCTGCCGTGGGCGGACAGCCGGGGACATAGATATCCACCGGCACGATCCGGTCACAGCCGCGCACCACAGAATAGCTGTAATGGTAATAGCCGCCGCCATTGGCACAGGACCCCATCGAGATCACATAACGCGGTTCCGGCATCTGGTCGTAAACCTTGCGCAAAGCGGGGGCCATTTTATTGGTCAGTGTTCCAGCGACGATCATCAGATCCGACTGGCGCGGGGATGCGCGCGGGGCGGTGCCGAACCGTTCCAGATCATAGCGCGGCATCGATGTATGCATCATTTCCACCGCACAACAGGCCAGACCAAAGGTCATCCAGTGCAGACTGCCGGTGCGCGCCCAGTTGATCACATCCGCGGTCGAGGTGACAAGAAACCCCTTGTCCTGCAATTCCGCGTTCAGCAACTGCGCGCCATGTTCCTTGTCGGCCCCCACGGCCGTTCCGGTCATCACTCCCATTCGAGCGCCCCTTTCTTCCATTCATAGGCAAATCCGATCGTCAGCACGCCCAGAAAAATCATCATCGACCAGAACGCCGTCATGCTGATGTCACCAAAGGCCACGGCCCAGGGAAACAGGAACGCGACTTCAAGATCGAAGATGATGAACAGGATCGACACCAGATAGAACCGGACGTCGAATTTCATCCGCGCATCGTCAAAGGCGTTGAACCCGCATTCATAGGCCGACACTTTTTCAGGGTCGGGGTTGCGCACGGCAATCACGGCGGCCGCGATGATCAACAGCAAGCCCAGCGCGATGGCAAGGCCCAGAAAAATCATGATCGGCAAATAGTTGGACACGATATCAGGCAAGATGCGTTCCTTTCAAAAAAGCGCGCAGTCCGGCGCGCCCTTTGGTGGCTTGCCCCCACATACCGCCGCACCCTGCAAGGGTCAACCGAATGCGGTGTCGCAGCGGCGCGACAGCAGGCATTTCGGATGCGCGGCCAATGCCGCAAATTGGCTGCATTTCCGGCACGGCAACGGGATCTGCGGCCTCAGTCTGGCCCCGACCAGTCGGGCGCGCGTTTGTCGAAAAAAGCGGCGATGCCTTCGGCCGCCTCGGCCCCGTCCCAACAGGCGATCAGCGCATCGACAGACCGCGCGATCACGGCCGCGTCAATCACCGGACCCAGCGACCGGGCATAGGCTTTGGCCGCCGCCACCGCCTCTGGCCCGCAGGACAGATAGGGGCAACCTCGGCGGCGATGGCGGCATCGAGCGCGTCAGCAGGCACCGCGCGGGCCAGAATATCCAGCGCCACAGCCTCATCCGCGCCGAACACACGCCCCGACAGAAAGACACGCCGCGCCCTCGCCGCGCCGATCCGCGCCAGCACATAGGGGCCGATGGTCGCGGGAATAAGGCCCAGCCGCGTCTCGGTCAGCCCGAACTTGGCCGTCTGCACCCCGATGGCCACATCACACACGCAGGCCAGCCCGACCCCGCCGCCAAAAGCATTGCCCTGGATGCGCCCGATCAACGGCTGCGGCAAGCTGTCCAGCGCCCCCAGCATCTGCGCCAGCGACGTGGCCGCCGCGCGCCGCGTGGGGGTATCCGCTGCCATCTGGTCACGCATCCAGCCCAGATCGCCACCGGCACAAAACGTAGGCCCCGCAGCCGCCAGCACGACAACACGGATGCGCCGGTCCGCCGCGATCCGCGCGGCGGCCTGCGTCAGCGCGTCAATCATCGCCTGCGACAGCGCATTGTGTTTGTCCGCACGCGCCAGCGTCAGCGTCGCCACCCCGCGCGCATCCACCACCAGATCGATCATCGCATCCTCCTTGCCAGTGCCGCAGCCTCGGCGATGACATCTGTATCAATGCCGGTCTGAAAGCCCGCGCCATGCAACAGGTCCAGCACCTGTTCTGTCGCCACATTGCCGGGCGCACCCGGCGCATAGGGACACCCGCCCAAACCCGCCACCGCCGAATCGAAGGCGCGCAGGCCCTTGCCAAGTGCCACCTCGATATTGGCCAGCGCCTGCCCGCCGGTGTCATGGAAATGGCCCGCCAGTTGATCGGCAGGCGCAATCTCCAGCACCGCATCCAGCATCGCCGCGACCGTTGCAGGCGTGGCTTTGCCGATCGTGTCGCCCAGCGACACAGGCATCGGGGCCAGCGCGCGCAACATCCCCGCGACCTTTGCCACGGCGTCGGGGGCGACCGGCCCGTCAAACGGGCAATCCGTCACGCAGGAAACATAGCCGCGCAAGCCTACCCCTGCCGCCTGCGCCGCTGCGACCACCGGCACCAGCCGCCCCACCGAGTCCGCGACCGAGCAATTCAGATTGCTGCGCGAAAACCCCTCGGAGGCCGCAACAAAAACGGCGACCTCATAGGCCACCCCCGGCACACGCGCGGCGATAAACCCGTCCCAACCGCGCATATTGGGCACCAGCACCGCATACCGCACCCCCGCCACAGGCGTGATCTGCGCCATGACCTGCGGTGTGTCGGCCATCTGCGGCACCCATTTCGGGCTGACGAAACTGCCGATCTCGATATCGCGCAGCCCCGACCGGCCCAGAAGATCGATCAGCGCCACTTTCTCGGCGACCGGAATCACCCGCTTTTCATTCTGCAACCCGTCACGCGGGCCGACCTCATGCAGCCTCACAAATGTCATCGCCACCCCCATCTTCCGAGCCCAAATATCCCGGGGGAGCACCGGATCGTGTCCGGGGCCTGCCCAGGACGTGATCCGGGGCGGGGGCAGCGCCCCCTGCCTCAGATCGGCGCAAGGGCCACCATCAGATCGCCTGCCGCGACCTGATCCCCCGGCTCTGCGGACACACTGGCAACGACACCATCGCGGGGCGCGCGCAGCACATGTTCCATCTTCATCGCCTCCAGCACGATCATCCGGTCGCCCTGCGCAACCTTGTCGCCCTTCTGCACCGCAACTTCGCGCACCAGCCCCGGCATGGGTGCCAGCACCACGTCACCGCCCGCCATATCGGACCCGCGCGCCAGCGGATCGACAATGGTAAACGTAACCGTCTGCGCGCCAAAGACACTGACCTGCCGCATCCCGTGGCGCAGCGCCCGCGCGCCCCAATCGGCCCCATGCCGCCGCAAGGTGACCGGCACCCCGTCAACATCGACAAGAACCTGATCCGCACCAAGCACCTGCAAGCTCACCTCATGCAGCGCGTCACCCTGCCCCAGCACAATCCGCCGCATCAGCGGCTGCCAGAGCGTGAACCCCACCAGCGGGCCTTGCGCAATATCCGCCGCAACCACCGCCGCGATGGCGATCATTCGGGCATCCGGCACAGGCGCGGCGCAGAGCCTGCCCTGCCCGCGCGCGATCAGGCCGGTATCGACAACGCCCGCGACAAAATCTGCATCCCGCGCCAGCAGACGCAGGAAATCAAGGTTGGTGACACTCCCCGCCACCTCGGTCGCGTCCAAGGCGGCCTGCAGCTTGCGCAGGGCGCTGGCACGGTCCGGCCCCTGCACCGTGATCTTGGCGATCATCGGATCGTACCACGGCGCAATTTCGGACCCGGGCACCACACCGCTGTCAATCCGCGCCTCAGGCGGAAACACCAGATGGTCGAGCCTGCCTGTCGCGGGCAAAAACCCTGCTGGCACATCTTCGGCATATAGCCGCGCCTCGAAAGCGTGACCCGTGATGGCCAGCTGATCCTGCCGCAGGGGCAGCGGTTCACCCGCCGCGACGCGCAATTGCCATGCGACCAGATCGACGCCGGTGATGGCCTCGGTGACGGGATGTTCCACCTGCAGCCGCGTGTTCATTTCCATGAACCAGAACCCGTCAGGGCGCAGCCCACCTGCGCCATCGACAATGAATTCCACCGTGCCCGCGCCAGTATACCCGATCGCTTTGGCCGCCGTCACCGCCGCCTGCCCCATGGCGTTGCGCAGCTCTGCCGTCATGCCCGGTGCGGGGGCTTCCTCGATCACCTTTTGGTGGCGGCGTTGCAGCGAACAATCGCGTTCGAACAGATGCACGGCATCTGTGCCATCACCAAAGACCTGCACCTCGATATGGCGCGGCGTGGTGATATATTTCTCGATCAAAACGGCAGGATTGCCAAAGGCATTGCGCGCCTCGGCCTGGGCAGAGGCCAGATGTTGCGCAAACTGGGCAGGCCCGTCGACCAGCCGCATCCCCTTGCCACCGCCACCCGCCACGGCCTTGATCAGCACCGGATAGCCGATTTTCGCGGCCTCGGACGCCAGTTGCGCGGCATCCTGATCCGCGCCGTGATAGCCCGGCACCACCGGTACACCCGCCTTGAGCATCAGCGCCTTGGCTGCATCTTTCAGCCCCATGGCGCGGATCGCAGCCGCGCTTGGCCCGATGAACACCAGCCCCGCCTGCGTGACCTGATCCACGAAATCGGGGTTTTCCGACAGAAAGCCATAACCCGGGTGGATCGCCTGCGCGCCCGTATCCAGCGCCGCCTGCACGATCAGATCGCCGCGCAGGTAACTGTCAGCGACAGGCGCAGGGCCAAGGCGCACCGCCTGATCGGCCTGCTGCACATGCAGCGCAGCGGCATCGGCATCCGAATAGACGGCGACCGTGCGCACACCCATGGCGCGGGCGGTGCGGATGATCCGGCAGGCAATCTCGCCCCTGTTGGCAATCAGGATCTTGGTGAACATCACATCCGGAACACGCCGAAACGTGTCTCCTCTATGGGCGCGTTGCAGGCGGCGGCGAGCGACAGCGCCAGCACTTCGCGCGATTTGCGCGGGTCGATGATGCCGTCGTCCCAAAGCCGGGCAGAGGCATAAAGCGGGTGTGACTGCTGCGCGAACATATCAATCGTGGGCTGTTTGAAGGCGGCTTCATCCTGCGCCGACCACTCACCGCCCGCGCGTTCGATCGCGTCGCGTTTGACCGTCGCCAGCACCCCTGCGGCCTGTTCGCCGCCCATCACCGAAATCCGCGACGTGGGCCATGACCACATGAAATGCGGGCTGTAAGCCCTTCCTGCCATGCCATAATTCCCCGCGCCGAACGACCCACCGACGACCATCGTGATCTTGGGCACCTTCGTTGTCGCCACCGCTGTGACCATCTTGGCGCCATGCCGCGCGATGCCTTCGTTTTCGTATTTCTGGCCGACCATGAAACCGGTGATATTCTGCAAGAACACCAGCGGAATGCGCCGCTGGCTGCACAATTCCACGAAATGCGCGCCCTTTTGCGCGCTTTCCGAAAACAGCACCCCGTTATTGGCGACGATCCCGCAGGGCCAGCCGTCGATATGGGCAAAGCCCGTGACCAGCGTTTCACCGAACCGCGCCTTGAATTCGTCAAAGCGCGACCCGTCCACGATGCGGCGGATGACCTCGCGGATGTCGTAAGGCGTGCGCAGGTCTGCGGGGATCACGTCGAACAGGCTCGCCGGATCAAGTGCCGGAGGTTCGGATGCCAAATGATTGACATTGCACGCGTTTCGTACTGCGCATGACGCGACCGCCTGCCGTGCCAGCGCCAGCGCATGGGCGTCATCCTCGGCCAGATAATCAGCGACACCGGACAGGCGGGTGTGGACATCGCCGCCGCCCAAAGCCTCGGCTGTCACCACTTCGCCCGTCGCGGCCTTCACAAGCGGCGGGCCTGCCAGAAAGATCGTGCCTTGGTCGCGCACGATGATCGACACATCCGCCATCGCAGGCACATAGGCCCCGCCTGCCGTGCAGGACCCCATCACCACCGCGATCTGGGGGATGCCCAGTGCCGACATCTGCGCTTGATTATAAAAGATGCGCCCGAAATGGTCGCGGTCGGGAAAGACCTCGTCCTGATTGGGCAGGTTCGCACCGCCGCTATCGACCAGATAGACGCATGGCAGGCCGCAGGCTTGGGCAATTTCCTGTGCGCGCAGGTGCTTTTTCACCGTCATAGGGTAATAGGTGCCGCCCTTGACGGTGGCGTCGTTGCACACAACCATGACCTGCACACCGCCCACCAGCCCGACGCCTGCGATCACACCGGCACAGGGGGCGGCCCCGTCATAAAGCCCATGCGCCGCCGTCGCCCCAACCTCAAGAAACGGCGAGCCGAGGTCAAGCAGCCCTGCCACACGGTCGCGCGGCAGCATCTTGCCGCGCGCGATATGGCGGTCACGCGCCGTCTGACCACCGCCCAAGGCTGCGGCGGCTGCGGCATCACGCACTTGCGCAAGGGCGGCTTCGTGCAAGGCGCGGTCAGTCATGTGGCGGGTCCTTGTGGTGGCGGCAGCGCCTCTCCGCGCGGGCCGGCATAGAAGGTCGTGGTCAGCCCGTTGGGATTGGCGCAATTGATGACCAGACGGATCGCCGGATCGGGATGGATGGTGGCGGCGCAATCGGTCAGCGCCGCACCCTCGCCCGCCATGGCGACATAGCTGGCGGCATAGCGGTTGATGATATCGGTCTCGGACGGCACCTGCCCCATGCGATAGCCAATGATGCCCGCCACCACGACCAACCCCGCCACGGGGACAAAGAACATCCAGCGGGTCATGGTATGGCGTTCAGCGATGCGCGCGCTGCCATCCTCATCCCATCGCCCCCATCAATTCACGGCCGACCAGCATCCGGCGGATTTCGGATGTGCCGGCGCCGATTTCCATCAGCTTGGCATCGCGGAACAGGCGGGCAACGGGGGCATCGGCCAGAAAGCCTGCACCGCCCATTGCTTGCACGGCCTGATGCGCCTGTTTCATCGCCTCCTCGGAGGCATAAAGACAGCAGGCCGCCGCATCCTGCCGCGTGACAGTGCCACGGTCGCAGGCCGCAGCCACCGCATAGACATAGGCGCGCGCGGAATTCATCGCCGTATACATATCCGCGATCTTGCCCTGCATCAGTTGGAAATTGCCGATGGGCTGGCCGAATTGTTTGCGCGACGCCAGATAGGGCATGATTTCATCCAGACAGGCGGCCATAATCCCCAGACCGATCCCCGCCAGCACGACGCGTTCGTAATCCAGCCCCGACATCAAAACCGCAACGCCGCGCCCTTCCGCGCCCAGCACATTGTCGAACGGGACGGCGACATCGTCGAAGATCAACTCTGCCGTATTCGACCCACGCATCCCCAGCTTGTCGAAATGCGGGGACGTGCTGAAGCCGGTCATTTCCTTTTCGATCAGAAAGGCGGTGATGCCTTTGGAGCCGGCCTCGGGGTCGGTCTTGGCATAGACCACCAGCGTGTCGGCGTCCGGCCCGTTGGTGATCCAGTATTTGTTGCCGTTCAGGCGGTAATGATCGTTGCGCTTTTCCGCGCGCAGCGCCATCGACACCACGTCGGACCCTGCCCCGGCCTCGGACATGGCCAAGGCACCCACATGATCGCCCGAAATCAGGCGCGGGAGGTATTTCGCCTTTTGTGCCTCGGTCCCGTTCAGCTTGATCTGGTTGACGCACAGGTTGGAATGCGCGCCGTAGGACAGGCTGACCGAGGCGCTGGCGCGCGCGATTTCTTCGATCGCGACCGTATGGGCCAGATAGGACATGCCCGCGCCGCCGTAAGATTCGTCCACCGTCACACCCAGCAACCCCAGATCGCCCATTTCGCGCCAGAGCGCGGCAGGAAACAGGTTGTCACGGTCGATCTGTGCGGCCATCGGTTTGACACGGGTCTGCGCCCAATCATGGACCATATCGCGCAGGGCGTTCACATCCTCGCCCAGATCAAAGCTCATGGAGGCGTGAAACATTGGCCTGCTCCTGCTGTTAATTGAACGCTTGTTCAGTTGTAGGCACGACAGACCCGCCCTGTCGAGTCATTTCTGCACGATTTATGAGCGCTACCCGATCAGCCGCGCCACGACGGCAGGCAGGTCCGCGAAATCGTCGAGCGTGGCGTCAGCATCGAGCGCCAGAACGCTGTCGCGCCCCGGCCCAAAGGTCACCAGCACCGATGGCACGCCCGCATTGCGCGCGGTGTCGCGGTCGGTGATCGTATCGCCCACCAGCAAGGATTGTGCAGGGTCACCGCCTGCGCGCAAAACCGCCTCGATATGGTGCAGGGGGTCGGGTTTGCGCACCTTCAGCGTATCGGCCCCGATCAAAGACGCGAAATGGTCGCGCACCCCAAGGCTGCGCATCAGGGTTTCGGCCAAGGCCGCGGGTTTGTTGGTGGCGATGCCGACGGCGTAGCCGCTGGATTTCAGGGCCTCGACCGCCTCTATCGCGCCGGGATACAGCACGGTGTGGATGTCGATCGCCTGCGCATAGGCTGCCAGCAGCAGGGGATACTGGCGGTCAACCTCGGCCTCGTCGATGGCTTGCAGGCGCGAAAACCCCAGCCGCAGCATCGCCCGCCCGCCACAAAGGGCAGTTGCGGCATCGGTCGCGGGGTCAAGCATGTCACCCAGTCCCAGATCGCGGAAACAGGTATTGGCGGCGGCGATCAGGTCGCCGCTGGTATCGGCAAGCGTGCCGTCGAGGTCGAAAATCACACTGCGCATGGGCGGCCTTTCGTGCTGCGGTGCCGCCATCTGTAACGCGCTGTAAACTGATGTGAAGCCCCTGCCCTTGTGATAATCGAAAAGGCCAGTAGAACGCAGGCAACAATGAATGGGGCAAAGATGGCAAACGCAGTGATTATTCTTGGCGCGGGGCTTGGCACGCGGATGAATTCGGACCTGCCCAAGGTGCTGCACCCGATCGCGGGCGCGCCGATGCTGGTGCATGCGATGCAGGCCGCGATGGTGCTGGACCCCGTGCGCTGCGTGGTTGTGGCAGGGTATGAGGCCGCACAGGTTCAAAAGGCCGCGTTGGCCCATGATCCCGATGTGACGGTGGTGGTGCAGGCCGAACAGCTGGGCACGGGCCATGCGGTGGCGCAGGCGCAGGCGGCGCTGGCGGATTTTGTCGGCGATGCGCTGGTGCTTTATGGTGATACGCCGTTCATCCGCCCCGATACGCTGGAGGCGATGATCGAGGCCCGCCAGACCCATGACATCGTGGTTCTGGGGTTCGAGGCGGAAGAGCCTGCACGCTATGGCCGCTTGATCCTGAAGGGTGGCCAGCTTGACCGGATCGTCGAATACAAGGATGCGACAGACGATGAACGCGCCGTGACCCTGTGCAATTCGGGTGTCATCGCCGCCGATGCCGCGACCTTGTTCGATCTGGTCGCCGCTATCGGCAATGACAATGCGGCGGGCGAATATTACCTGACCGATATCATCGCCATCGCGCGGGCGCGCGGGTTGACCGCCACCGTCGTCGAATGTGCAGAGGCTGAAACATTGGGCATCAATTCGCGGTTTGAACTGGCACAGGCCGAAGCCCTGTTCCAGAACGCCGCGCGGATGACAGCGCTTGACGATGGCGTCACGCTGATCGCGCCTGAAACAGTCTATTTCGCCTATGACACAGTGATCGGCCGCGATGCGGTGATCGAACCCAATGTGGTGTTCGGCCCCGGTGTCACGGTCGAATCCGGTGCGACGATCCGCGCCTTTTCGCATCTTGAGGGCTGTCATGTCTCGCGCGGTGCAATTGTCGGCCCCTATGCCCGCCTGCGCCCCGGTGCGGAACTGGCCGAAAACACCCGCGTCGGCAATTTCGTCGAGGTCAAGAATGCCGTGATTGCCGAAGGCGCCAAGGTCAACCACCTGTCCTATATCGGCGATGCCGATATCGGGCCGCGCAGCAATATCGGCGCAGGCACGATCACCTGCAACTATGACGGCGTGTTCAAACACCACACCAGCGATCGGCGCGGACGTGTTCATCGGGTCGAACACGATGCTGGTCGCCCCTGTCAGCGTGGGGGATCAGGCGATGACGGCCAGCGGGTCGGTCATTACCCGCGATGTGCCCGCGGGCGATCTGGCCGTCGCGCGGGCGCGGCAGGATAACAAGGCAGGCTTTGCCCTGCGGCTGTTCGACAAGCTGCGCGCGCAAAAGGCAAAGGATCAGTAAGATGTGCGGTATCGTTGGCGTTCTGGGCAATCACGAAGCCGCCCCCCTGCTGGTCGAGGCGCTGAAACGGCTTGAATATCGGGGCTATGACAGCGCGGGCATCGCCACGATCAACGGCGACGTGCTGGACCGCCGCCGTGCCGTGGGCAAGCTGGTGAACCTGTCCGATCTGCTGGTCCACGACCCCTTGGCAGGCAAGGCGGGCATCGGCCATACCCGCTGGGCCACGCATGGCGCGCCGAACGCGGGCAATGCGCATCCGCATAAATCGGGGGGTGTCGCGGTGGTCCATAACGGGATCATCGAGAATTTCCGCGAATTGCGCGCCGATCTGGCCGCCCTTGGCATCGCGCATGAAACCGATACCGATACCGAAACCGTGGCCTTGCTGGCCAATCATTATATCACTGAGGGTCTGTCGCCGCGCGACGCGGCACAGGCGACCATCGCCCGCCTGCACGGGGCCTATGCGCTGTGTTTCCTGTTCGAAGGGCATGACGACCTGCTGATCGCCGCGCGCAAAGGGTCGCCCCTGGCCATCGGGCATGGCAACGGCGAAATGTTCGTGGGATCAGATGCCATCGCCCTTGCGCCGATGACCGACCGGATCACCTATCTGGACGAAGGCGATTTTGCGATCATCACGCGCAATTCCTTGGAAATCCGCGATGCGGCGGGCAACCTTGCCAACCGTGACCTGCGCCAGATCCATATCGACGCGGCGCAGGTGGACAAGGGCGGCTATAAACATTTCATGGCCAAGGAAATCGCCGAACAGCCGCAAGTGTTGCAAGGCGCGTTGAACCACTACATCAATGCGGATGCCACCGGCATGACCCTGCCCGATGGCTTGGACTTTACGCAGGTCAACCGGCTGACCATGGTCGCCTGCGGTACGGCCTTTTATGCCTGCATGGTGGCGAAATACTGGTTCGAACAACTGGCAGGTCTGCCGGTCGAGGTCGATGTCGCCTCTGAATTCCGCTATCGCGAACCGCCCGTCACCGATGGCACCATGGCGATTTTCGTCAGCCAGTCGGGCGAGACGGCGGATACTTTGGCCGCGCTGCGCTATATGGCGGGCAAGGCGATGCAGATCGTGTCGGTCGTCAATGTCCCCGAAAGCAGCATCGCGCGCGAAAGCGATATCGCGCTGCCGATCCTTGCAGGGGTGGAAATCGGCGTCGCCTCGACCAAGGCGTTCACCTGCCAGTTGACGACGCTGGCCGCACTGGTGCTGCATGCCGCCCGCCAGCGGGGCCGCATTGATGATACGGCCCTTGCGGGCAAACTGGCCGCTTTGCGTGCTTTGCCGGGGTTGATGAATACCGCGCTGGGGATCGAGGACCGCACCGTAGCACTCTCCCGCGATCTGGCCGAGGCGCGCGATATCCTGTTTCTGGGGCGCGGGGCGATGTATCCGCTCGCCCTAGAAGGCGCGCTTAAACTAAAAGAAATCAGCTATATACATGCCGAAGCTTATGCATCAGGCGAATTGAAACATGGCCCCATCGCGCTGGTCGATCCGCATGTGCCGGTGATCGTCATGGCGCCGCGCGATGCCTTGTTCGAAAAGACCGTGTCGAATATGCAAGAGGTCATGGCGCGCGGCGGCAAGGTGCTGTTGATCACCGACAGCCAGGGTGCGGCAGAGGCGGGCGAAGGTGTCTGGCAGGTGCTGCTGATGCCGGTCGTCGATCCGTTTCTGGCGCCGATCCTTTACGCGCTGCCGGCGCAACTTTTGGCCTATCACACGGCCATCGCCAAGGGGACCGATGTGGACCAGCCCCGCAATCTTGCGAAATCGGTGACAGTGGAATGATGGATGAACATGGCACAACACAGGCTCTGGCGGATCACGCGGGCATGACAGTGGATGATGCATTGGCCGCCCTTGGCAGCGACCCCGCGAAAGCCGCCGCAATGGCGCGCCATCACAAGGTGGACCGCGCCTATCTGGGTGTGACGCCCCCCGCGATTGACGCTGTCGCCAAAACCTGGCGCGAGGCGCTGGATCTGGACGCGCGGCTGGCACTGGCATCCGCACTTTGGGCCAGCGATGTGCATGAAGGCCGGATCGCCGCGGCAAAACTGCTGACACAGGCGCGGATCAGGCCCGATGATGTCGCCGCGTGGGACATGATCACCGCTTGGGTGCCTGCATGCGACGGGGCGGCCATTGCCGATCAGGTCGCCATCGCGGGGCAGAAACGGCTGGTGGCGGTGCCTGCCCGCTTTGACGTGCTGGCGGATTGGGTCGCGTCCGACCATCTGTGGACGAAGGCCGCGGTGCTGGGCTTTACCCTGCCATGGACCAAGCAGACCCATCCCAAACCCGCCGATCTGGCGCTGCGGGATCGCGCGCTGGATTGGGCAGGCACATTGGCCGGTGATCCGCACAAGGTGATCCAGACCGCATTGGTGGACTGGCTGGCCAGCCTTGCCAAACATGATCCGGCCAGCGCATCGGGTTTTGTTGACCGGCACGGGGCCATGATGAAATCCTATGCGCTGAAATCCGCGCGGCACAGGCTGGGCTGATCAGCGCAGCAGGGTCAGTGTGACCAGACCGGTCAGCGGGGCCGCGATCAGGCGCGTCGCGGCAAGGCTGATCTGGCTGCCCGATCCCGCCACCCCGCCCGAGGGGCGCAGTTCGGCATTGATCACGCGGCCCTGATATTGGATGCGGCCTTGGGTCACTTGCGTCACCAGCGGCGTTTTCACCCAGATCCCCGGATCAGCAGGCGCGCCAAGCGTGGCAATCGTGGTGCCGATCCGGGTGCCACCGGCCACGGCCTGCGTTGCCGCCTGCCGCGCGGCGGTGGTCGTGGTGTCAAAATCGTCCACATTGCGCGCGCTGCGGGGCGGGGCCGGTGGCCGGGCTGCCGCAACATCCCCCGTGGCGGGTGTATCGGTGACAGGCATCGCACAGGCGGCAAGCGCCACCAAGGGCAGGATCAAGACAGATTTCATGCCCCGACGCTATTCTGCGCCCCCCACCTGCGCAACAGGCCGGATCACGCTTGCGCAAGGCGCCGCCCATCTTTAGCCTACCCGCATGATGACACCCTTGATCGACCCATTCGCCCGCGCCATTTCGTATTTGCGGGTCTCTGTGACGGACCGCTGCGATTTTCGCTGCGTCTATTGCATGTCCGAAAACATGACGTTTTTGCCCAAAAAGGACCTGCTGACGCTGGAAGAACTGGACCGGCTGTGTTCGGCCTTCGTGCGGCTGGGTGTGAAAAAGCTGCGCATCACGGGGGGTGAACCGCTGGTCCGGCGCGAGATCTTGACCTTTTTCAACGCGATGGGCCGGCATCTGGACAGCGGCGCATTGGAAGAACTGACGCTGACGACAAACGGCAGCCAGTTGGAAAAATACGCAGCCAACCTTTATGCCGCCGGTGTGCGGCGGATCAACGTCTCGCTCGATACGCTGGACGAGGCGAAATTCGCGCAGATCACCCGCTGGGGCAAGCTGCCACAGGTCTTGCGCGGCATTGACGCGGCCCAGGCGGCGGGGCTGCGGGTCAAGATCAACACCGTGGCGCTGAAAGGTTTCAACGAGGACGAACTGTTCACCCTGACCGATTGGTGCGCGGCCCGCGACATGGACCTGACCTTTATCGAGGTCATGCCGATGGGCGATATCGGCAACGAGGACCGGATCGACCAATATTGGTCGCTGAACGATCTGCGCGCGCGGCTTGCGGCGCGCGGCACGCTGACCGACCTGCCCGACCGCACCGGCGGGCCTGCGCGTTACCTGCGCGTCGATGCGACCGGCCAGAAAATCGGGCTGATCACACCGCTAAGCCATAATTTCTGCGAAAGCTGCAACCGTGTGCGGATCACCTGCACCGGCGAGATTTACACCTGTCTGGGCCAAGAAGGCCATTCCGACCTGCGCGCACCCCTGCGCGGGTCAGAGGCGGATCTGGATCTGGAAAACGCGATCCGTGCTGCGATTGCGCTGAAACCCAAAGGCCATGATTTCGACTATTCGCGCCAAAAGGTCGATGGTCAGGTCAGCCGCCACATGAGCCATACCGGCGGCTGACACGGGTCAGACCGGCGGCGATGCCTCTGGCTTGCGGGCGATGAAATCAATCAGCGCGGCAGGCCCGACATGGCCCGCCCCCGCCTGCTGGACCCGTTCATAAGACGCGCAACGTTCGATATGCCAGCCTGCAAAGGCAGCGCGCAACATATCCTCGGTATACATGTTTTCCACGAAAGGCGGCCCACCGGTGCCGCGCCCGACCTGTTCGGGGCGATAGCCATGCAGCACCAGCCGCCCGCCGGGGCGCAGGGCGCGGGCCATATCGGCAAATTGGCGTGCGCGCAGATCGGGGTCGGCGAACTGGATGAAAATTGCGGCGATCATGTCGAATGGCTGCGCCCAGTCCCAATCGTCCCAGCCCGCGACATGGGTCTGTACCGCGACACCAGCCCGATCCGCCAGCGCCTGCGCGCGCGACACGGCGGTCGGGGCCAGATCGAAGGCAGTCACCTGCATCCCCAGCACGGCCAGATGCACCGCATTGCGCCCTTCACCATCTGCCACGCAAAGCACGCTTTGCCCCGGCAGGGCCAGCCAGGGGTTATCCGCCAGCACCGCCGCAGGGGCAGTGCCGAACAGGTAATCATCGCTGGCGCTGTAACGGTCTTCCCACATCAGGCGGCAGGCATGCGTTGTTCGACGATACCGGCCCACCACGAACAGCCCGCCGGAATGACATCATCGTTGAAATTATATTCAGGGTGGTGGACAGACGCCCCGTCACCATTGCCAACAAGGATATAGGCGCCGGGCCGTTCTTCGAGCATGAAGGCGAAATCCTCGCCGCCCATGATCAAGGGCGCATCGGCGCAATCGCCCGCGACCGACCGCGCGACCCGTGCTGCGAAATCGGTCTGGTCCACATGGTTGACCATGCAGGGATAGCCACGGTGATAGGTCACCTCGGCCACGGCACCGAATGCACCAGCCGTGCCGGTGCTGATCGCGCGCAGCCGCGCCTCGGCCAGATCGCGCATATCCTTGGACATGGTGCGCACGGTGCCTTTCATGTGCACGCGCTGCGCGATGACGTTGAACGCCTTGGACGAGGATTCAATCGCCGTGACGGACACTACGACCTGATCGACAGGGTCGGCGTTGCGGCTAGCAATAGATTGCAGCGCGGTGATGACATGGGCCGCGACCAGCGTGCTGTCCACGGTTTCCTGCGGTTTGGCGGCATGGCCGCCCTTGCCTTCGATCACGATCTCGAACTGGTCGGTCGCGGCGAAAAACGCGCCCGGCCGGATCGCAAAACTGCCCGCCGGACGGCCCGGCCAGTTGTGCATGCCGTAAACTTCGGTGATGTTCCAGCGGTCCATCATGCCATCGGCGCACATCTCGCGGCCACCACCGCCGCCTTCTTCGGCGGGCTGGAAGATCACGACGACAGTGCCGTCGAAATTGCGCGTCTCGGACAGGTATTTCGCGGCCCCCAGCAGCATCGCGGTATGCCCGTCATGGCCGCAGGCATGCATCGCACCGGGGGTTTTCGAGGCATATGGCAGCCCTGTCGCCTCATGGATCGGCAGCGCGTCCATATCGGCGCGCAGCCCGATCACCTTGCCCGCGGTATCCGTTTTGCCCTTGATGACGCCGACAACGCCGGTACGCCCGATGCCGGTCACCACCTCGTCACAGCCGAATTCCCGCAGCTTTTCTGCGACCAATGCGGATGTGCGGTGCGTTTCAAACAGGATTTCGGGGTTTTCATGCAGGTCACGCCGCCATGCGGTGATTTCGGGCAGCAATTCGGCAAAGCGGTTCTTGACGGGCATCATCTTCTCCAAAATTTATCCGGCCTGCGAACGCGCGCTTGGGGCGGGTTGGCAGCATCTGCCTAACAGGGGCGGTGGTGCCATCTTTGCCGGAATTGGCGCTATGTGCAATGTCGCCTTTGCCGCAACCGACCGCAGGATCAGGGCTTTGTGATCTGCGCATGATTGACATAGCTGACAGAAATAATCAGATACAGACGGTGATCAGCGAGTATCTGCCATGGCAAAAACCCCCTCCCCCTGTATCAGCGTCTGCAAGTTCCGCCGCGAAGGCCATTGCATCGGCTGTTCGATGACCAAGGCGCAGAAATCCATGTTCAAGGCGCTGAAAAAACCCGCCCATCAATCGGCCTTTGTCACCATGCTGATGGCGCAACAGGCGGTGATGGGCAAGTTCAGCCATTGGCGGCGCGCCTATGAAAAAAAATGCGCCAAGAAAGGCGCATCTTTTCCACCCAAGGCCGGTTGAAATCAGGCCAGATGCGCGCGCAGCATCCAGGCAAATTTTTCATGCGTCTGCCCGCGTGCGATACACAGGTCTTCGGTCAATGCATCGCCATGTTCGGCGGCCAGTTCGCCCGCAGCGGCCAGCGTGGCGGCCAGCGTTTCCTCGGCCTGTTGTAGCGTCTTGATCATGGTACGGTCATCGGCATGGCCCGCAAATTCGGCAACCTTTGACCGTTTGATCATGCCGGCCAGCGTGCCTTCGGCATGGCCGTCCAGCGCCTTGATCCGTTCGGCCAGATCGTCCTGACCGGAGAAATGATCCTCATAGATCGTCTGGAACAGGGCGTGCAGCGTCCCAAAGGCCATGCCGGTCACGTTCCAATGGAAATTCTGCGCCAGCATCGTCGTCACCGTGGTTTCGGCGACGCATTGGTTCAGCGCATCGGCAATGGCGGCTTGGGCGGTCGGGCTCAGGTCTGTGGCTGTCTGTGTCATTTGGATTCTCCTTTGACGTGTAACCTATGCATTCCGTTCGTGAATTCAACCAGCGGGTTGCGACAGATGCGCGGCCTTGCAGACCAGAAAATGCAGCGCCGAGGCTTTTTCACGCGACATCCGGCTGAGCAGCGCAAAGCGGTATCGCGCCTCGTCGCCTTGGCGCACGGCATCGAACAGGTTTTCCAGCCAGATTTCATCAAAGGATTTTTCGGCCGCCTTGGGTTCATGGAACCGCAAACGCCGCCCCAGCGCCTTGGGCAGGGCCGACAGCAGGTCCTGCATCGCGTCACCCGTGGTCACGCCGCTCAGCCGCGCTTTGCGGCCTGCGATGCGCAGGGCCTGCGGCCCGTCTAGGGGTGGGGCTGCGGGCGTGTCGATACGGGCGGGGGATGCGGACATGGACGACTCCTATTCCCGACAAATATAGTCAGTCAAATTGCTACTGGCAAGCCGGACCCGCTAGCGGCAGATCGCGCCTCAAAACGCAAAAGGCCCGCCACAGGGGCGGGCCTTTTCAGGATCATGGCTGGCAGGATCAGTCGATCTTGGGCAGCAATTCATCCAGCGACTTTTTCGCATCGCCATAGAACATCCGCGTGTTTTCTTTGTAAAACAGCGGGTTCTCGATACCGGAATAGCCTGTCCCCTGCCCGCGCTTGGACACGAACACCTGTTTGGCCTTCCAGCATTCCAGCACCGGCATACCGGCGATGGGGCTGTTGGGATCGTCCTGCGCGGCAGGGTTCACGATATCGTTGGACCCGATCACGATAGCCACGTCGGTCGTGGGGAAATCATCGTTGATTTCGTCCATTTCCATGACGATGTCATAAGGCACCTTCGCCTCGGCCAGCAGCACGTTCATGTGACCGGGCAAACGGCCTGCGACGGGGTGAATGGCGAAGCGCACATTCTTGCCCTTGGCGCGCAGCTTGCGGGTCAGCTCGGCCACGGTCGATTGTGCCTGTGCGACAGCCATCCCGTAGCCCGGGATGATGATGATGCTATCGGCCTCGTTCAAGGCGGCAGCCACACCGTCGCTGTCGATGGCGATCTGTTCGCCCTCGACCGCCATCTGTTCACCGGCAGGGCCGCCAAAGCCGCCAAGGATGACCGACACGAAGCTGCGGTTCATCGCCTTGCACATGATATAGGACAGGATCGCGCCAGAAGACCCGACCAGCGCGCCAACCACGATCAGCAGGTCGTTGCCAAGGCTGAACCCGATTGCTGCCGCGGCCCAGCCCGAATAGCTGTTCAGCATCGACACCACGACAGGCATATCCGCCCCGCCGATGCCCATGATCAGGTGATAGCCGATGAACAGCGCGGCCAGCGTCATCACCATCAGCGGCACAAAGCCACCGGTGCTGAAATACCAGATCAGGCACAGGACCGAAATCGCAGCCGCCGTCGCGTTCAGCACATGCCCGCCGGGCAGTTTCGCGGCAGCGGTGTTCACCTTGCCGGCCAGCTTGCCATAGGCAATGACCGATCCGGTAAAGGTGATCGCGCCGATAAAGACACCCAGGAACAGCTCGACCCGCAGGATATTGATCTCGACCGGCGATTTGTAGGCCAGCAGGGCGGCGAAACCGTCAAGGCTGGCGCGTGCGATGGCATCCATCCCCGCCACGCGGCCCAGTTCGAAATGCGCGATGAACCCGACCAGCACCGCGGCCAGACCCACAAGGCTGTGCATCGCTGCGACCAGTTCGGGCATCTGCGTCATCTGCACCTTGGTCGCCAGCTGATAGCCGATGATCCCGCCCGATCCGATCAGGACCAGCGACAGCAGCCAGAACCCCGCACCGGGGCCGACCAGCGTGGCGCAGATGGCAAGCGCCATGCCCGCCATGCCGTACCAGACCGCGCGCTTGGCGCTTTCCTGCCCTGACAGACCGCCAAGCGACAGGATAAAGAGAATTGCCGCGACAACATAGGCCGCTGTTGTGAAACCGTATTCCATGTTTCTTTACCCCTTTACGACTTTTGGAACATGGCAAGCATGCGCCGTGTCACCAAAAAGCCGCCGAAAATATTGATACCGGTCATAAAGACCGCCAAAGCCGCAAGCACCACGACAAGCCAGGACCCCGACCCGATCTGCGTCAGCGCGCCCAGAATGATGATGCTGGAAATCGCGTTGGTGACCGCCATCAGCGGTGTGTGCAAGCTATGCGCCACGCCCCAGATGACCTGAAAGCCCACGAAAACCGCCAGCACGAAAACGATGAAATGCTGCATGAAACTGGCAGGCGCCACCAGACCGACACCCAAAAGCAGCACCGCACCGACCGTCAGCAAAGTCACCTGATTGCGGGTCTGCGCCTTGAAATCGGCGGTTTCCTTGGCGCGCTTTTCTTCGGCGGTCAGTTCCTTGGGCTGGTTCTTTTTGGCGACCTGCGCGATGGCATTGATCTTGGGCGGCGGCGGCGGGAAGGTGACAGCACCCTGATGGGTTGCCGTCGCGCCACGGATCACGTCGTCGTCCATGTTATGGACCGGCACACCGTCCTTGGCCGGTGTCAGATCGGTCATCATATGGCGGATGTTGGTGGAATAGAGCGTCGAGGCCTGCGCCGCCATCCGGCTGGGATAATCGGTGTAACCAATGATGATAACGCCGTTGTCGGTGACGATCTTTTCGTCCTTGACGGTCAGTTTGCAATTGCCGCCACGTTCGGCGGCAAGGTCGATGATCACCGATCCCGGTTTCATCGACGCGACCATGTCGGGCGTCCACAATTCGGGCGCATCACGGCCGGGGATCAGCGCCGTGGTGATGACGATATCCATATCGGGCGCGATCTCGCGGAATTTGGCCAATTGGGCCGCGGCGAATTCAGGGCTGGACACAGAGGCATAGCCACCGGTTTTCGCGCCATCCTGCTGTTCTTCCTTGAAATCAAGAAACACGAATTGCGCGCCCATCGATTCGACCTGTTCGGCCACTTCGGGGCGCACGTCGAACGCATAGGTGATCGCGCCAAGGCTGGTCGCTGTCCCGATCGCAGCCAGACCCGCGACACCCGCACCAACGACCAGCACCTTGGCCGGTGGCACCTTGCCTGCGGCCGTGATCTGGCCGGTAAAGAAGCGGCCAAAATTATTGCCCGCCTCGATCACCGCGCGGTAGCCCGCGATATTGGCCATCGACGACAGCGCGTCCATTTTCTGCGCGCGGCTGATGCGCGGCACCATATCCATGGCAATGACAGTGGCGCCCTTGGCATTGGCGGCTTCCATCAAATCCTTGTTCTGTGCAGGATAGAAGAACGAAATCAGCGTCTGGCCCTCGCGCAGGCGCTTGACCTCCACGTCCTCGGGGGGGCGGACCTTGGCGATGATATCGGCGGCCTTGTAAAGGGCGGCAGCGGTCTTGACGACCTCGACACCGGCGTCCTTATAGGATTGATCGGTGAAACCCGCGGCCACGCCAGCCCCAGTTTCAATCACGCAATCATAGCCCAGTTTCTTTAGGTCTTGCGCCGAAGCAGGCGTCATTGCGACGCGGTCTTCGCCGGCAAATATCTCTTTTGGTGTGCCGATTTTCACAGACCATCCCCCATATTTGTGTCACCAGTCGAAACGGACTTAGCGCGCGAAAGATTGTTTCACAAGACAACGGCTGCAAAGTCTATTCCTGTCGTGCGCTAACAGTCACAGCCAGCGGCGGGTCTTTTCACAATAGCGCGCAAATTCGGCGCGAAACTTGCGGCGCAGGCGGTTTTCCTCGGGGACGATGAACCGCTGGGTCAGCGTTGCCATGAACAAGGGCACTAGCAGCAGCGCAACAGGCGCATCCCAGCGCAGGGCCAGCCCCGCAAGGACCAGCGCATCACCCAGATAGATCGGGTTGCGGCTGCGCGAAAATACCCCCGTCGTGACCAGCGCATCGGCTTCCAAATGGGGAATAACCGTGGTTTTGCGCCGGCGCATCTCGGCCACGGCCAGCAGCATCAGCACCAGACCCGCGCCTACCAACAGACCGCCCAGCAAATCCAGCGCCGGATGGCTGATGGCCAGCACCTGCGGTTGCAGCACACTGATCTGCCATGTGATGGCCAAGGCCAGCAGCAACCAGACAGGGGGAATGTCGATCCATTTCATGCCTGATCTTGTGACCCGCCGCTTTGCGCTTGTCCATGCCCGCCGTGCAGGTAGCATGGGCACGAACCGCAGGGGGGCATCATGGAACATGCAGGCAAACACGCGCTGGTCACGGGCGGCGGCACCGGCATCGGCAAGGGCATCGCGCTAGCCCTGGCCGAGGCCGGCGCAGAGGTCACGATCACAGGGCGCAATGGCGACCGGCTGGCAGAGGTCGCGGCGACCCATCCGCGCCTGCATGTTCTGGTCATGGATGTGGATGACGAATCTTCCGTCCGTGACGGCATCGCAGGGGCCGCCGCCGCCCGCGGCCCGGTGCAGATCTGCGTGGCCAATGCGGGCATCGCCGAAGGCGGACCTTTTGCGCAAACCTCGCTGGCGGCATGGCGCAAGACGATGGCGACAAATCTTGATGGCGTGTTCCTGACCTTTCAGGCCGCACTGGAAACCCTGCCCCCCGACCTGCCCGCGCGGATGATCGTCGTCAGCTCGATCGCGGGGGTGCGGGGTTTGAAAAACGCGGTCCCCTATACCGTCACCAAACACGGCGTGATCGGGTTGATCCGTGGGTTGTCAGAGGAATATATGCGCAGCGCCGTGACCTTTAACGCGCTTTGTCCGGGCTATGTGGACACGGCCATCGTGCGCAACCAATTGCCCGGTCTGATGCAACGCTTTGATCTGGATGAGGCGGGCGCCGTGGACCTGATCGCCAAGGGTAACCGGCACCGCCGCCTGCTGGCAGTGGATGAAACCACCGCCGCCGCCATGTGGCTGTGTTCGGACGGCGCGCGCAGCGTGAACGGGCAGACGATCCAGATTTCAGGAGGCCAAGTATGATGCGCGACTTCACCCAGACCAAGGCGCTGTTCCAGATGCCCGCCGATATGATCTATCTGGACGGCAATTCGCTGGGGCCATTGCCGCGCGCCGCCGCCGCACGGATCCATGATTGCGTGACCCGCGAATGGGGCGAGATGGTGATCACCGGATGGAACCGCGCAGGCTGGATGGCGCAGCCCACCACCTATGCCGACCGGATCGGACGGTTGATCGGGGCGGAACCGGGGCATACGGTTCTGGGCGATACCTTGTCGGTCAAGGTCTACCAGGCGCTGGCCGCCGCACTCGATCTGGTACCGGACCGGCGGGTGATCCTGACCGACAGCGGCAATTTCCCCTCCGATATCTACATGGCCGAAGGGCTGATCAAATCTCTGGACCGCGGCTATGACCTGCGCGTCGTCGCGCCAGAGGATGTGGCGGACCATATCGACAGCGATCTTGCCGTGCTGATGCTGACACAGGTCGATTACCGCACGGGGCGGATGCATGACATGGCGGCGCTGACGCAAAAGGCGCATGATGCGGGTGCCATCACGATCTGGGATTTGGCGCATTCGGCAGGCGCGCTGCCCGTCGATGTAGCCGGTTGCGGTGCCGATTTCGCAGTGGGCTGCACCTATAAATACCTTAACGGCGGACCGGGTGCGCCCGCCTTCATCTATGTGGCCCCCGCCATATCGACCGCTGCGAGCCTGCCCTATCGGGCTGGCTTGGCCATGCCGCCCCTTTCGCGTTCGAGGCGGGCTACCGGCCCGGCACCGGGATCGAACGGATGCGCGTCGGCACGCCGCCGGTGCTGCAACTCGCCGCACTCGATGCCTCGCTCGACATCTGGGACCAGATCGACCTGCACGATATCCGCGCGGCCTCCATCGCACTAACCGACCAGTTCATCGCAGGGATCGAGGCCGCCTGCCCCATGCTGCACGCTGGCCAGCCCGCGCGATCCCGCCCGGCGCGGGTCACAGGTGTCGTTCCGTTTCACCGATGGTTATGCCGCGATGCAGGCCTGTATCGCGCATGGGGTGGTCGGCGATTTCCGCGCGCCCGATATCATGCGCTTTGGCTTCACGCCGCTGTTCATCGACCAAGGCGACGTGGCCCGCGCGGTCGCGATCATCGCCAAGGTCATGACCGACAAGCTCTGGGACGCGCCCGCCTTCCGGCAAAAGGCCGCTGTCACCTGACACCATCTTCCGAGCGCGTCAATTCGTGCAAAGCGCGATTTGACGTGATCCCCACCGGAGGCCCCGCGGCCCGCAAGGGCCCGGTCCGCTAGGCCTGCTCAGGGGGATATGGGGGGTGGTTTGCGCCTTTTGCCCGACAGCGCATTGCCCGCGATCGCCGCCAGCAAGACCGCGCCGCCAAGCAAGGTATTGCGCCCCGCCGCCTCGCCCAGAAACAGCCAGACCCAGAACGGGCCCAGCAGGACCTCGGCCAACGACAGCAGGGTCAACTCGGCGGCAGGCAGGCTTTTTGATCCCAGCGTGTAAAGGATCAGCCCCGCGCCGACCTGAAACACCCCCATCCCCATGGCCAGCCCGCCATCGCGCGGTGACAGCACCAGCGGCAGGCCAAGCGCGATGCAGATCACTCCCATCACCGCGATCCCCAGCAGCCCCGACACAAATACCGCCGGCAACATCTCGGCGGCCCTGCCCCGGCGCAGCGCCACGGTAAAGACCGCAAAGCCCAGCGCGGACCCCAAGGCCGCCAGCGATCCATGCAGCGTGACATCGCCAGTCTGATCCGCGACCATCACCGCGATCCCGATCAGCGCCACGCCGATAGCACCCCATGTCGCGCGGCGCACGGCTTCGCCCAGAACCAACCGGCCCAGCACGGCCGCCATGAAAGGTGACGTGGCAAACAGCAGCATCGCATTGGCCACCGATGTGGCCTGAATGGCATAGATGCCCCCCGCATAGGCCGCAACCAGCGCCAGCCCGCCGATGGCTCCGGCCCATCCGCAGGCCCTGACCTGCGCCCAGACGCCCTGTCGGCTGCGCCAGCGGATCACCAGATAAAGGAACACAGACAGGCTGACAGACCGGTAAAACAGGATCTGCCAGACCAGCGCATCCTCGATCAACCGCACGCCAAGGCCGACGGTGGACCACAGCACGCCCGCCGCAAAGACCAGCAGCACACCTTGGCGATGCGCGGCCAGTTCGCGGGCGAGCGGCGGGGCGACAGACAAAGGGCAATCCTTGATGATCACAGACAGACCCAGCCTAGCGCCCGCCCCGGCGCCCGGATCGCCCGTTTACGACGCTTTCGCGGCGCTGCTGGCACGGATGTCAGCGCGATTTGGGGCCTTGCGCGGCCCGTGGGTGCCGCCGCTGCGACAGCAGGAACCAGACGCCGGGCAGGCTGGCCACAAGAATGACAAGGCCAAAGGCGATGCTGGCGGCGATCCCCGCCTCGGGCGCTGCGCCCACGACAGGCCAGATCGCGGCCGCAGCGCCTTCGCGCAACCCCCAGCCGCCCACCGACAACGGGATCATCATCACGGTCAGGATCAAGGGTAGGACCGTCACCACCGCGACCAATGGCAGATCGGTGCCGGTGGCGATGGCGCAAAAGGCAAAGCTGGACAAATTGCAGGCCACGATCGCGACACTCAGCCCGACCTGACGCGGCCAGACCCCGCGCGCCAACAACCCCAGCCGCAAGGCCGCCCCGAACCCCGCCGCCGCACGCGCCACCGGGCCGGGTAGCCGGGCCAGCACCGCGCCCAGAACCACCACCCCCACCAACCCCAGCGCCAGCCAGCCGACGATATCGCTGACCCACCCCGGCACCACCAGACCACCCGGCACGGCAATCGCCGCGATGAACCCGCAAAACAACACCGCGAACAGGGCCACCTGCCCGACCAGCCGTTCCAGCACAACGGCCTGCGCCGCGCGCAGCATCCCCGCCTGATGGCGCTGGCGCAGCGCACGGCCCGCATCGCCCAACACGCCCCCCGGCACCGCCAGATTGACGAATTGCGACAGGTAATATTCCCCGATTGCGTCACGCTTGCGCAAGGATTGGTCCAGCTGCGCCGCCGTCAACCGCCAGCGCAAAGCCGACAACAGCACCTGCCCATGCGCCGTGGCCAAGGCCGCCAGCAGCCACGGCCAGTCGGTCTGCGCCAGCAGCACCAGAACCTGCGGCCCGTCGGTCAGATGCCACAACAGCCCAAGGATGGCGAAGGTCACGCAAATGCGCAGCATGGCCCCGAAAAGCCTGCGGCGGGGAACTGGATCGGGATCGGGGCGTTCGGACATTGGACGAGATATCCGCCAGTTGCCCGCAATTGCAAGCACCCTCGGTCATTCAGCCGGCATCTGCGTCCAAGGCCGGTTGCATCCATGGCCAGTGATGACCCGTGTCACAGTCGCGCAGGGGTCGAAAGGGTGCATCGCTGGCCCGCGCCGCGCAATCACAAATTGCGCTGACGACCGCGGCAGGCCATCGACCCCCGCTGCGATATCTTAAGAGCACACGGGGTCGTGTGCTTCAAAACACGGTGACGGTCTGATAGTGTTGATGTGTCGTTCTAACCTGCTAACCGCGCGGCACAACGAGATCGTGACCATGACTGCAACATCATTCTTTTCAGTTACCGGGCGGCTGATTATCACGATCAGCAGCCTTGGCTTGCTGTCGGCCTGCATGGGGGGTGGTGCAGGTGGAAACATGGTGCCGCCGAACGATAATGTGTCTGCCGACACCAATCTGGTGTCTTCGGGGGTCTATTACAGCTGGATGCACCCTGAGATTCAGACCGCATGGGATCAGGGCTATCTTGGACAAGGCGCGCAGGTCCTCACCATTGACGATTTCATCACTGATGTGACCTCGGTTGGCCGGTTGACCGATGTCAGCGCCGATATGCGGCATGGTGAGTGGATTGATACGCAAGTCGGGCTGATGGCCCCGGATGCCAGACGCGCGCGGCAGGATTTCACCGCGACCCACACAGTGCAGCTGGACGCGGGCGCGCTGAATATCGTCAACCTGAGCTTTGGGATGTTCGCAGCCAATGGCTTGGCCGATTCCCAGATCGATTGGACCGCGCGCGAAAGTTCTGTCATCACCTATGCGCAAAACGGGGCGGCTGTTGTGGTCAAGGCCGCGGGCAATCATGCGGTCGCACTCGGCTCTGTCAATTCCAGCGGCGAGGTTGATTACCTTGACCGCGCCCTGATCGGCGCTGATGCCGCGATTTTCGTAGGTGCGTTGAATGGTAACGGCACCATCGCCAACCCCACAAGCCTGACCACGTTTTCCAACTATGCTGGCACCAACCTGACTGTGCAAAACCAATTTCTCGCCGTTGGCGTGCGCGATGACCTGACTGGTCTGAACGGCACATCCTTTGCCGCCCCCGTCGTCAGCGGCTATGCCGCCGTGCTTGGCAGTAAATTCACGACGGCAACGCCGGTGCAGATCACCAATCAGTTGCTGAACACCGCGCGCACCGACACGATCCTGGATTATTCCACCGCCGTACATGGGCGGGGCGAGGCCAGCATTGCCCGCGCCCTTGCGCCTGCATCGATCAACTAGCGACAGGCGCCGACACGGGCTGCTAAAAGCGGATCTCGTAGCGCAAGGAAAACGTCGTTTCGATTGACCCTTGTTCGCTGACCAGAAAGTCCAGCGTTTCGTCGGGCGGCAATGGTGACGCCGCAAGACGGCAGTTCACCTGCGCGAAATCATCCAGAATGGTGTAAAAGGCCACGCAGGTCCGTTCCTTGAAAGCCCCGCCCAACAGGGTTCTGGCCGAGACTGTCAGCACCTGATTGCGGCCCAGATCCGCCCGGTACAAGGCCCCCACCCAGAGGCCGGGATCAATGGTATATTTCTGGCCGGTCTCGCCGGTGCTGATCCCCCAGATCGCTGCAAAAGAGGGCTGTATCTCGGTCAGGAACAGGATGTTGAGATCCGAAAACCGTGGCCGGTACCAATCCGACAGTTCAACCATTGTCCCGTCTTCAAGCGCATATCGCCCCGCCGACAGATCCCGCGCAATATCGGACCGGACAGACCCGACACGGACGTCGAGCAGAAAGGTCTGGTCCCAGACATTCTGTGCCTGCGCCTGAAACGCGCTGCTGATGACCAGCCCGATCAGCCCGAACCAGCGATGCAGATGACGAAGACGGTGAATGTCGGCTATCCTTGCATTTGTGGCGTGTTGCCTGGCGCAGATCGTGGCGCAGGCCGGATTCAGCGACCAGATTACTTGGAAACGCAACGCAAGGTGCCTTGCCGCCAGCAGGTGACGGCGTCAGATGTCCTTGTGCCGACACATATCATGCATCGGTGCAAGGTCCACATCTGTACCGCGCATAGGTCAGGATGCGGCGGTGATCTGCCCCCGCAGACCGTGGCGCCGATCCTCTGGGCGGCAGATCAAAACACCTGCAAATCCGACACGCGGGCCACAACGCGGGTGCCGCTGTTTTCGCTGTTCGATGAAATCGCCACCGCAACCAGCTGTTGCAGGTCTTGGCCGAACACGCGCGGGAAGTCCCGCGTCAGATCGACAGTTTCGGAAAACCGCCCCGCCTGTGCAGGCCGCGTGATCAGGTTGCGCAAACGGTCGGGGGCATGCGGGCTGGGCACCACTGCACCCGCAGGCTGGCCGCCGCCCCAAGTATACATCAGCACCTGCGCTGCAGAGTTCAGCATCATCCGCCGGATGCTGGTGTTCGGCCCGACCCTTGCGGCGGCCTGCGCGGGCATGCTGACAAAGAACATCCCCAGATTGCGGTCGTCATTGCCGATCTGCGACAGGTCGGACGGCGGCACGGAGTTTTCCACCTCCCAGACCCATGTGGCGCGGGTCGCGCCGCGCAACGCCACTGGCAGCACGCGGTAAAGGATCGAGGAGGAGGCATCCGCCACCACATCCACCGCCGTGCCATGCAGGGTAAACCGGTTCGGCGTCAGGCGGCGAAAAGTCAGATGATCCCATGCCGCGTCAAAAGCCACGGTATTCGCCACCGCGCGCCCCGGTGGCAGCAGCACGCCACTGGCCGCCAGCCCAAGGCCGCTGACAAGCGCCTGACGACGGGTGAACATTGCGGACATGGCACAATCCTTTCGCGGGAATGACACTGACATCCCTAGCAGATAGGGCCGCGGCATGACAGAACTGTGCCAGCCAGACACAACTTGGTGATTTTCCGAAGGCTTTTTGTGGTTTTGCTTTGCATGGCAGGGTCGGTATGCCAGCGGTGACCCCAATGACAGGGCAGCACAAAGGCCACCCAGACCCATGTTGGACACCCACCCGATGCAGGATCACGACCAGCCCTTGCAGCTGCCGCCACAGGGCAGGCAGACTTGGCTGGTGACAGGCGCCAGCGCGGGGATCGGGCTGGCAGTGTGCCAGATCCTGCATGCGGCGGGGCATGATGTGACCGGCTTTGGCCGCAGGCAGGCGCAGGACCTGCCCGCCGGTTTCCCCGATATCGCCTATCACACAGTCGATCTGGCCACATCGCAGGGCTGCGATCTGCTGGCCGCGCGCGCACCACACAGGCTGGACCGGGCGCTGTTGAATGCGGGGCTGGGCTATTACCGCCCGCTGTGCCGCGAAACACCGCAAGCGATCAGTGATGTGCTGGCGGTCAACCTGCTGGCACCGATGATGGCGGCGCATGGGCTGTTTGGCGCACTGCTGGCGGGTCAGGGCGTGCTGGGGCTGGTCGGCTCTACCGCCTATCGCGGGGCGGCAGGCATGCCGGTCTATGCTGCCAGCAAGGCCGGGCTTGACGGGTTCGGCCGGTCGCTGCGCAGCGAATGGCAAGGCCGCGTCGATGTGCGCGTCATCCATCCCGGACCCACCGCCACCGGCATGGCGATGCGCGCAGGGCTGACATCGCCGCTGGCGCTGCGGATGATGCTGCCGGTCGATGCGGTTGCGGCAGGGGTGATCGCCGCGATGCAGGGGCAAGGTCGGCTGCGGCAGCGTATCTCGTTTGGCGCCATCCTCCGGCACAAGATCACGGGTCGCGCGGCATGAGGGTGCTGATCACCGGGGGCAGCGACGGGCTGGGGGCCGCAGTCGTGCGGCACTTGACCCAAGCGGGCGCGCAGGTATGGATCATTGACAAAACCGCGCCGCAGACCCACCAGTCCCTGCGCTTTCTGCCCTGCGATCTGGCGCAACCGGATGATCTGGCTGGTCTGCCCGCCAGATTGCAGCAGGCGGGCCCGTTCGATCTGGTCGTGATGTCCGCAGGGATCAACGCCGTCGGCCCGTTCGAGGCGATGCCGCTGGCCACGATCCGTAACCTGCATGCCATCAATTGCGCGGCCCCGATCCTGCTGGCGCAGCATCTGTTGGCGCAGGATCTGATCGCAGCGGGCGGGCGGCTGGTCTTTATCGCCTCGGTGTCGCATTTCACCGGCTATCCGGGGGCCAGCGTCTATGCGGGGGGCAAGGATGCGCTGGTCGCTTTCGCCCGTTCATTGCGCCGCCCTTTCTGGGCGGATCACCGGATCACGGTGCAGGTGGCCACCCCCGGCCCGATGCGCACCGCCCATGCCGCGCGCCATGCACCACCCGGCAGCACCGGCCGTGGGCGGGCCTGCCCTGACCATATCGCCCGCGCGATCCTGCGCAGCAAACGGCGCGCGGTGATCGTGCCGGGGGTGGCGTCGCAGGCGATGGCGCTGTTCGGGCGTCTGTTCCCCGTTCAGGCGACACAGGCGATGCGCAAAATGCTGTACGAGCGTCTGGTATGAACCGGCTGGTCCTGATCGGTGCGGGCCTTGTGCATCTGGAGGTGCTGCGCCGCCTGACAACAACCCGTTTCCCCGACACCGAAATCACCCTGATCAGCAAGGACAGCCAAGCCGTCTATGCCGGCATGTTGCCCGGTGTCGTGGCGGGCCATTATGCGCCCGACCAGATGACCGTGGATGCCGCCCGCCTTGCCGCGGCCGCACAGGTCGGTTTCCGTCAGGGCGCGATCAGCGGCCTTGATCTGGCCGGATCAGCGGTCATTCTGGCTGATGGCGCAGCACTGGATTTCACCCATCTGAGCCTGAATGTCGGGGCATGGCCGCGTGATATCGGGCAGCCCCGCGCGGTGCAGAGCCTTTCGATCAAGCCCGCCCCCGCCTTTGTCGATGCTTTGCAGGCATGGGAAAGACAGGCCGCCCCCGCAGCGCGGGTCGGTGTCATCGGCGGCGGGGCGGCGGGGGCAGAACTGGTGCTGGCGCTGGCGCATCGCTGGCGTGACAGCCGCCCTGCCCCGATCCTGATCGAACGCTCGGGCCTGCGGCTTGACCGGATTGCGGCCGCCGCGCGCAGGCCGTTGCGCCGCCATCTGGCGCGCGCGGGCATTGCCGTGCATACCCCCGACACGGCACCCGATCTGGCGCTGGCGATCAATGCGGCGGGTGCGGCGCCGCCGGGCTGGCTGGCGCAGACCGGCCTTGCGCGCAATGCGCTTGGCTATCTGGCGATCGACCCGACCTTGCAAGTGTCGGGGCAGGATCGAATCTTTGCCAGCGGCGATGTGGCCAGCATGGCCGATCATCCGCGCGCCAAGGCCGGCGTTTTCGCCGTTCGGCAAGGGCCGGTGCTGTTTGCGAACCTGCAACGCGCGCTGGCGGGGGACCCCTTGCTGGCGCATCGCCCGCAGACCGACTGGCTGAGCCTGATCGGCACCGGCCCCAAACATGCCATCGCCACGCGCAACGGGATCGCGCTGCAAGGGCGCTGGGCCTGGCGGATCAAGGATATCAACGACCGCAGCTATCTGGCGCGCTACCGCGCCATTGTGGAAAAGGACAGCCCATGACCACCCCGGACCCCGCCCCGCCCCGCAAGAACCGGTTGCTGCGCTTTGCGCCCGTTGCGGTGATCCTTGCCGCCCTTGGCGCGATGTATGCGGCAGGATTGCAGGATATCTTTAACCTTGACTGGCTGGCCGCCCAGCGCGGCACCCTGCGCGCGATCATCGCGGATCATTATGCGCTGAGCCTGATCAGTTTCGCGCTGATCTATGTGCTGGCGGTGGCCACGGCGTTTCCGGCGGCATCCATGCTGACGATCAGCGGCGGGTTTTTGTTCGGCTGGCTGGTGGGTGGCAGCGTTGTGGTCATCAGCGCGACCTGTGGTGCGTCGCTGTTGTTTCTGGCGGCGCGCACATCCTTTGGGGCGGGGCTGCGCGCGATTGCGGGGCCGCGCGTGAACCGTCTGGCCGAGGCGTTCGAGAACAACGCCTTTTCCACGCTGATCGTGCTGCGGCTTGCGCCGGTCTTTCCGTTCTTTGCGATGAATATCGCGCCTGCGCTGTTTCGTGTGCCGCTATCGACCTATGTGCCTGCGACGCTGATCGGCATCGCCCCCGGCACCTTTGCCTTTGCCTATCTGGGGTCGGGCATCGACAGCGTGCTGGCCAGCGCTGCGGATGCAGGCCAAAGCGTGCAGATCAGCGATCTGGTCACGCCCGAACTGACCATCGCCTTTGGCGCGCTGGCGCTGGTCGCGGCGATCCCGCCGGTGATCCGCAAACTGTATCCAAGACGCAGGCCAAAGGCGTGAGGCTAGCTGATCCGCCCTTCTTGCACGGCGTGACAGGCGACACCGGCCAGAACCTTTGGCACGTCACGCTTGCAGCGGTCATTGGCAAAAGGACAGCGCGGATGGAACGCACAGCCTGACGGCGGGTCAATGGGCGATGGAATCTCGCCTTCGACCTGTTTGCGCCGCCGGCCTGTCATTTCGATATCCGGCACGGCATCCAGCAACATGCGGGTATAGGGATGTTTGGGCGCGTCGAACAGCGCGCCCGCCTCGGCCACTTCGGCCAGACGACCCAAGTAGAGCACGCCGATATCATTGGCCATGTGCCGCACGACCTGCAGGTTATGCGAGATGAACACATAGGTCAGGCCGAAATCCTTTTGCAGATCCTTCATCAGGTTCAGGATCTGCGCCTGCACCGACACATCCAGCGCCGAAGTCGGTTCGTCACAGACGATAAAATCGGGGTTGGCGGCCAGCGCGCGCGCGATCGCGATCCGCTGGCGCTGGCCACCCGAAAACTGGTGCGGGAATTTCACGCCGTCTTCGGGGGCAAGGCCCACAAGGGTCAGCAATTCACCCACGCGCAGCCGCTGGTCACGGTTGCTCATCGCGCGTTCGAACACGCGCAAGGGTTCGGCCACGATATCGACCACCCGCCAGCGCGGGTTCAGACTGGCCAAAGGGTCTTGAAAGATCATCTGGAACCGGCGGCGCAAGGCCCGCGCCTTGGCCCCGTTCAACCCGTCCTTGAGCGAGGTGCCGTCAAACACGATATCGCCGCCGCTTGGGTTAAGCAGGCCCACGATCAGCCGCGCGATGGTGGATTTGCCCGACCCGCTTTCGCCGACAAGGGCAAATGTCTCGCCCTGTTTGACGGTAAAGCTGACGTCATCGACGGCGTTGACATAAAGCTTGCCGGTGCCTTCGATCTTGCGGTTCAGCCAGGGCTGCGACACGTCAAAACGGCGCGACAGGCCACGGACATCCAAAAGCGTCTTGGTCATTGCGCGGTCTGCCTTTCTGCATTTGTGCCGGTGCTGTCCTGTGGCGGATAAAGCCAGCAGGCCACACGGCGGCCGGGGGCGGTTTGCACGGCCTGCGGCTGGTCGATGTGGCATTTGTCCATCACATGCGGGCAACGCGGATTAAAGGCGCAACCGCGCGGAATGGCCGACAGGCGCGGCATTGATCCGGGGATCTGCGTCAGACGGTCAAGGTTCGCACCCAGACGCGGGATCGCGCCCATCAGGCCGGATGAATAGGGATGCTGCGCATCCTTGATCACGTCGCGCACGGGGCCGATTTCCGCGATCCGGCCCGCATACATCACCGCCACGCAGTCGGCGGTTTCGGCGATCACGCCCATGTCATGCGTGACCAACATGATCGAAGCCCCGTTTTCCGCGCAAAGCCGTTTCATCACATCAATGATCTGCGCCTGCACAGACACATCAAGCGCGGTCGTCGGTTCATCCGCGATCACCAGATCAGGCCCCGCGCAAAGTGCCAGCGCAATCACCACGCGCTGGCGCATCCCGCCCGAAAACTGGTGCGGATAATCGTCGATCCGGCGGCTGGCATCGGGGATACCCACGTCATCGAGCAGGCCAATAGCCTTTTTGCGCGCCTCTGTTTCGGACAGCGGCAGATGGGTGCGGATCGTCTCGATCAACTGTTCGGAAATCCGGTACAGCGGGTTCAGCGACGTCAGCGGGTCCTGAAAGATCATCCCGATCTTGCGACCCCGGATCTTGCGCATCTCGGCATCGGGCAGGTTGTCGATGCGGCGGCCTTGCAAGATCACCTCGCCCTGCGCGATCCGGCCGGGCCGGTCGATCAGCCCCATGATGGCAGAACCGGTCATTGACTTGCCAGCACCGGATTCCCCCACCACGCCCAGCACCTCGCCGGGCATGATGTCGAAGGATATATCCTGCACGGCGGTCAGGATGCCGCGGCGCGTAGGGAATTCCACCGTCAGGTTGCGGACGGACAAAAGCGGTTCGGTCATATCACGATCCTATCGCAGTTTGGGGTTCAGCGCATCGCGCAGCCAGTCACCCAACAGGTTGACCGACAACGCCAGCGCGATCAGCGTGACGGCGGGAAAGAACAAGATCCACCATTCGCCGGAAAACAGGAATTGCTGCCCGATGCGGATCAGCGTGCCCAAGCTTGGCTGCGTGGGCGGCACGCCGACGCCAAGGAAGGACAATGTCGCCTCTTCGATAATGGCCAAAGCCAGCGAAATCGTCCCGATCACCAGCACCGGACCCAGCACATTGGGCAGCACATGGCGCAGCAGGATCAGGATGGGATGCACGCCCATGATGCGCGCGGCGGACACGTAATCCTTCTGCCGTTCGACCATCGTCGCCCCCCGCACCGTGCGCGCAAACTGCGCCCAGTTCGACAGGCCGATGGCCAGAATCAACACCCAGACCGCCATGCTTTCCTGCTGATTGGCAGGGATCAGGCCCCGCGCGATCCCGAAGATCAGCAGCGCAATCAGGATCGCGGGAAACGACAGCTGGATATCGGTGACACGCATGATGACAGCATCAATCGTGCCGCCATTATAGCCCGCGATCAACCCCAAAGACACGCCCAGCGTCATGGCGAACAGCGTGGCGAGGATACCCACAAACAGCGACACGCGGCTGCCGTACATGATGGTGGACAGCACGTCACGGCCCTGATTGTCAGCGCCCATCAGGAAATAATTGTCGGTGAATGCCCCCGTGCTGGCAGGCGGCGTAAACCCGTCCATCAGGTTCAGGCTGGCGGGGTTGAACGGGTTATAAGGCGCGATCAGCGGCGCAAAGACCGCCAACAGGATCAACGACAGGGCAACAAAGGTCGCCACAACCGTCACCGGCGATGTGCGCCATGAATAGAAAATATCGCTATCCAGCGCGCGGGCCAGCCGGCCTTCGGCGCGGACCGGCACGATCAGATCCTGTTCGGGGATGTCTTTGACAAGTTTGCGGTTTTCCATGGTTTACTTCCCTGCCCCGCCATCAACGCGCAAGCGCGGATCGACGACGTAATACAGAATATCGACGACCAGATTGATCAGCACGAACACCAGCGCGATGAACATCAGATAGGCCGCCATCACCGGCACATCGACCACCTGCACCGACACGATGAACAAAGACCCGACCCCCGGCCATTGGAACACGGTTTCCGTCACGATGGCAAAGGCGATGACCGACCCCAATTGCAGGCCCGTGATCGTGATCACCGGCACCATGGTGTTTTTCAGCGCATGGCCGAAATTGATCGCCCGCTGGCTGAGCCCACGGGCCTTGGCAAACCGGATATATTCGGTGCGCAACACTTCGAGCATTTCCGCGCGCACCAGACGCATGATCAGCGTCAGCTGGAACAGCGACAGCGTGATCGCGGGCAGGATCAGCGATTTCAGCCCGCTTTCGGTCAGGAACCCCGTGCGCCACCAGCCCAGATCGACGACATCACCGCGCCCGAAGGACGGCAGCCAGCCAAGCTCGACCGCGAAAATATAGATCAGCCCGATCCCGATCAGGAAGGTCGGCAGGCTGACACCCACCAGCGACAGCGCCATGATCCCCGCCGATGACCATGCCTTGGGCCGCAGCGCGGTATAAACACCAAAGATCACGCCAAAGACCAGCGCGATCGTGGCCGACACAAATGCCAGTTCGATGGTCGCGGGCAGACGGCTCAGGATCAGTTCGGTCACAGGTTGTTGCAACCGGTAGGAAATACCGAATTCGCCCTGCATCGCATTGCCGATAAAGCGCAGGAACTGCACGATCACGCTGTCGTTCAGCCCCAGCCTTTCGCGCATGATTTCCTGATCTTCCAGCCGCGTATCGACGCCGACCATGCTGGCGATCGGATCACCCACATAGCGGAAAACGACAAACGCAATCAGCGCCACGAACAGCATGACGACGACAGATTGCGCAAGCCGTCGGATGATGAAGGCCAGCATCGGGCGACCCTTTCCTGAATAAAAGAACCGCCTTGCACCGGTATCCCGGGACAAGGCGGTTCATGGTCATGTGGCCGATTAGTCTGCGAAAGTGACGCTGGTCATCAGCGGCTGGTTCTCGGGGTGAACCGGCAGGGTGATACGGTCGTTCATCGCATAAGCCAAAACCTGATTGTGGATTGGCAGCAGCACACGGTCGGCTTTGACCACGTCCCAGATTTCCGCAACCGTCGCAGCGCGGGCCTCAAGGTCGGTTTCCGTGCCCAGCGACTTGATCATCGCGTCCAGTGCGGGGTTGGAATAAAGACCACCGTTATAGGCGCCATAGCTGCCTTCTTTCGAATGCACCAAGTCATTGAAGACATAGGCGGAATCAAAGGTCGGCACGCCCCAGCCCAGCATGTAGAAATCGGTCTCGTTGCTGGTCACCAGCGGCGAATGCTGTGCCACGGGGCGCGACGCCAGGGTCACGTTGATCCCGATCCGGCCCAGCATCCCGACGACGGCCTGCGAAATCGCCTCGTCGTTGACGTAACGGTTGTTGGGCGTGTCCAGCGTGACGCTGAACCCGTCGGGATAGCCTGCCTCGGCCAACAGCGCCTTTGCGCGGTCCAGATCGACGGCGGGATAAGCGTCCAGCTCCGGGGTCCAGCCAGCGACGAAGGGCGGGTTGGGAATGCCGGTGGGGAACGACTGGCCACGCATCACAACCGCCTTGATTGCGTCACGGTCGATAGCCAGTTCCATCGCTTCACGCACGGCGGGGCTGTTGAACGGGTTGCTGTCGGTGATGTTGGACGAGGCCAAAGGCGCATCGCCGAACTTGTAGCCAAAATAGATCACGCGGTTTTCGGCGCCCGTCTCGACCTTGATCCCGTCGGTTCCGCTGAGGCGTTCGATATCCTGCACCGGCACGTCCTGCACGATGTCCACTTCGCCCGACAGAAGGGCAGCAACGCGGGTCGCGGCATCGGAAATCGGCAGATAGATGATCTCGGTCACTTCAGGCTTGGTTTCGGCCCAATGGTTGTCGTTCACCGTCAGCACAGAGCGCACATCGACTTCGCGCGATTGCAGGATATAGGGGCCGGTGCCATTGGTGTTGCGCACGGCGAAATTGTCCTCGCCTGCGGCGTAGTCCTGCACTTCGACGACATTGTTCGCCTCGGACCAATCCTTGTCCATGATGAAGGTGTTGGTCAGGTTGTTGGGATACAGCGGCGACGGGCCGGTCATGCGGACTTCGACGGTGTAATCATCCACGGCGGTGACTTCGGCCACATCGACATGCAACTGGCGCATGTTGGATTTTTCCGACCGTGCACGGTCGAGCGAGAAAACAACGTCTTCGGCGGTAAAGGCCGCGCCATCATGGAAGGTCACGCCTTCGCGCAGGGTGAAGACCCAAGTGTCCGGCGCGCCGTCCTTGATCGCCCAAGATGTCGCCAGACGTGGCGTCAACGTCCCTTCGACATCGCGGTCCATCAGCGTTTCATAGACGTGATGGGCAAAGTTATGCGTCGGCCCCTGGTTTTGCGAATGCGGGTCCAGCGTCAAGGCATCGGACGCACGCGCCCAGCGGATCGTTTCGGCGGATGCCTGCGACACGATCAGTGTCGAAGACAGCAGCATCGCAGAAAGGCTAAGGATTTGTCTGGTCATGTCTGGAGCTCCATTCCTTGATTTTTGGGCATGCATTTTCGCTGCATGGCGTCCTGACGCGTAACAGAAATGATTCATGCGCCTTTTGCAATGGCCAAGACGTGGACCGCCTGACCTCGGGGCGATCGCAGGTCGTGTTTTTGCATGGACGGCCCGATTGCACAAAACCTGTGCGCGGCATGGATGATCTGCCTGATCCGCCGTCAGGGACGCCCCAAGAATTCAAAGCTGAACGCCGTCTGCGCCCCTGCGGGCGGGGCCGCAAAGGGGGCTGCGCGGCGGATATGGTCCAGCGCCAGCCGGTCCAGCGCCGCTGACCCCGAGGATTGCGCCACGCTGACATCTGCCAGCGCGCCCGATGCGGCAATCGCAAAGCGCACAAGCACAATGCCCCGTGCCGGTGCGCGTTGCGGGCGCAGCCGCGTGATCTGGCGCAACACCTGACCGGGATAGGCCGCTGCCGCCGCCTGCCCGCCCGTGCTGTCCGGGGCCGGTGCCGCCCCCGAAGCCACGGCCTGCCCCTGCGCCTGCGCCTGCGTGCTGCCGCGCGCGGCGTCCGTGTCGGCATTGCCTGTGGGGCGCGGCGGGGCTGCGGGTTGCGCAGTTTGGGGCGCGGGTCTTGCTATGGGGCGCAACGCTGTCGGGGGGCTGTGTCAGGCAGGGCGCGGGTTATGTCGGGGGCGGGCTGCGGCGCGGTCACGGGGGTCGCGCCTGTGGCGACAGGGGCGCTGGTGGATGGGTCCGGCGTCACCGGCACTGCAAGATCGGGCACCGCCAGATCGGCCACCGCAGATGCCGGCAGCGCAAGGCTACGCTGTGCGGGCGCGACGGCCGGCTGTGCGGCGGGGGTGACAGGCACCGCGCCTGCGACGAAATCCTCGAAGGCGGCGCCAATCGCGGCGATATCGGGCGTGCCGCCGCCTGCGACCGCGATGCGCTGCGGCGGCGCTGCGACGATCAGCAGGCCCGCCGCATGCAAGGCCCCCGACAGCACCAGTGCCGCAATCGCGCCGCCACAGGCCCGCAGGCGGGTCATGGCGCAAGCCCCTGTCGGGTCACCAGCCGCACATCCTGACCGGTTTGCGCGCGCAGGGCGGCGGCCACGGCGATCAGGTCGCGCGCGGGCAGATTGCGGTCCGGCAGGAGGCGCAAGGCCCCCGCCTCACCTGCTTGCGCGGCGACGAAGGCGTCAAGTGTTGTCACCTCTGCGCGCCAGACCAGCGTGCCATCCGCGCGCAGCACCAGCGCATCGTCAGGCACCCGTGCCGCCACGCTATCGGCATCGACCAGCTGCACATCGCGGTCAACCGGCTGGGCCACCTGCCCCGCGATCAGGAAAAACACCAGCATCAGGAAAACCACGTTGATCAAGGCAATCGTGGGTTCGGGCTTGGCGCGCGGGGATGGGGCAAGGCGCATCCGGTCACCCCCCGATCAGGCGCAGGCTGACGCCCGGCACGGTTTGGGCCGCGACCAGCACATCGACCAGCCGTTGCGCTGTCACCGCCTCGGACGGGGCGACCAGCACCAGCGCGCCATCCAGCGCGGCAATCGCATCCGGCAAAGCGGCCAAGCTCACCTCGGCCACGTTCAGCGTGATCGCATCGGCGCTGATGCGCAAAAAGGCGGGCGGCGCGCCAGCCTGCGTCGCCCCGCCGGTGGCCGCGATGAACGGCAGATCGCCGAAACGGGTAAAGGTCGATGACAGCATGAAAAACAACAACAGCAGAAAGATCACATCAATCAGCGATGTCAGCGACAGCCGCCGTTTGCGCAGCGCGGGTCTAGCCATGGGCCAGACCGGGGCGCAACGCGCCTTCGATCAGCGCCTCGGCCATGCGCCGTTCATTGGCCATCCGACCTTCAAGCCATGACAGGATCGCGCTCAGCGGCATCGCCACCGCCAGACCCGCCGCCGTGGTCATCAAGGCCACCCAGATCCCCCCGGCCAGCACGGATGGATCGACGCTTTGCCCTGCATCCTGCATCGCGCGAAAGGCCGCGATCATGCCCAGCACGGTGCCGAACAGCCCCAACAAAGGCGCGGTCTGCGCCACGGCATCCAGCAGGCGAAACCCGGCTTCCAGCCGCGCCAGCCGCGCCTCGGCCAAGGTATAAAGCCGCTCGCGCCCATCACGCGCCTGCAAGGCCAGCGCCAGAACCGTCGCCAGATGCGATGGTGCCGCCTCGGCCAAGGCCAGCGCGCGGGCCTGTTGGCCTGCATCGGACGCAGCCAAGGCCGCCAGCAAGGGCGCATGCCGCCCGACGCCCGCGATGTAGAATTGCACCAGTTTCCACAGCACCACGGCCCCCGACAGCACCGACAGCCCGATGATCAGCGCCACAACCCAGCCGCCAAGGTCGATAAAGGCGGCCAGCGCATCGCGCGCCTGATAAAGATGGATCATTGCAGCACCTCGACATCGTCAACCGACCCCGTGACGCGCAACACCTGCGCACAGGTCGCGGGGGTGGTGCTGTCGCCCGTGCAGGCAGCGACACCGTTGATCAGCACCTGCGCGACATCCGCGCAGGCGATCCCCGCCACATCGAACTGGCGCACGCGGCGCGCGCCCTGCGGCAGGTCTGCGAAATCGAACAGGGTCAGCGCGGCAACCCGCCCCGCCTGATCGAACAGCACCGTTTCCAGCGCCAGCGTGGTCAAGGGGGCCAGCCCGTTATCCGCGACAAAGGTCAGCCGGCAGGCATTGTCCACAGGATCAAGCCGGTTCAGATCCACCGCGATCCCGCCGGTATCCTGTGCCGCCGCAGACCCTGCGACGGCAAGGGCAAGGAGGCTGGTCCTTACCATGTCAGGGTCCGCGCAAGGCTGACCTTGAAGCTGCGCCCGCGGCCTCGGTCCAGCGACAGGTTGTTGCGATAGTCCGTGTCGAACAGGTTTTCGACCGCCATCTGCACATCGAACCCGTCCAGCGCGCCGGTGTCCGGCTGCCATGTCACAAACACATCCTGCGTGGTGTAGCCGTCAAAGGCTGTATCGGTGACAACGCCGGTCGGTGACGTTGCGGGTCGATGTCGTGATGTCATCGACAAACGTACCGCGCCAGCCGAATTCCAGCCCCCGGTCCGGCAACCGCGTGCCCAAGGTCAGGGCCGCCTGATCTGCCGGTGTCGTGGACAAGGTATACCCGTAATTCCCGTCGGTGCCGCGCACGCGGGACAGGGCCAGCCGCGCGAACAGGGATTCGGTTTCATAGCCGCCCTCGATCTCGGCGCCCTCGAAATCGGCCCGCGCCAGATTGCGGAAGAACACCGTATCGGTGGTGGGTGTTACGGTGACAAAGCCGTCGATCCGGTTGCGAAACGCGGTCAGTTTCAGTTGCAGATTATCCCCCGCCGCCAACAGCCCATCGCGGTTATAGGTCAGGCCCAGTTCGACATTGGTGGCCTCTTCCTTGTCCAGATCAAGTGCTGCGGTCTTGGTCCCCGATGTGGAATAAAGTTCGTCCAATGTCGGCAGCCGTTCGGTCCGCGCGACCGAGCCAAAGACCGACAGATCATCAGTCACGTCGTAAAGTGCCGCCAGCGTCAGCGCGGTGGCCTCATCTGTGACGGTCGCGCCATTGGGCACGTCAGACCCCGGTTCGCGTTCGGCAAAGTCGATGCGCGCGCCGGGAATGACCGTCAGCCGGTCACCGATCACGACTTCGGATTGCGCATAGAGGCCGATCTTGCGGTCGCTGCCTTCGGGGTGGAACCCAAGTGGGCCAGCACTGTCAGCCACGCGGTCCTGATAGGTCACCTGCGCGCCGAAGGTCAGGAAATTGTCCCAGCCCGCGCCGCTGAAATCGGCGGTGTTTTCGGCCTTCAGCATCGTTGTGCGATAGGCATAGGTCACATCGCAGAACACGTTGGCATTGGAGGCTGTCGGCAGACAGGGTTGCGCCGCACCCGATGTGCTGCGCGCATTGGATTGTTCGACCGTCGTGTCCGAATAGGACAGCTGCAGGCGCGGATTGAACCAGCCGCCACCCGCATGGTCCCATGCGACGTTGAACGTGTCGTCCGTCACCGACCGGTCCACATTGCCAAAGGCGTTGGCGATGGCATCACCGCCGCCGGTTTGCGCCAGCGTCGTGTTATCGGCATCCGATGAAAACCGTTGCGCCGACAGCCGCAGGGTCTGTGTGTCATTGATCTGGAACGTGCCTTTGAGCAGGGCAGAGGGTGCCTCGAATTCGCTGCCGGTCACGGTCGCACCTGCGCCGGTTTCAAAGTCGTCGGACCTGCGATAGCCCAGCGCCGCCAGAAATTCGGCCCCTTCGGCGGGGCGCGCGGCATAGATCACCGAGCCCAACTGGCCGTTGCCGTTGCTTTCATAGCCGTATTTCAGCCGCAGCGCGCCGGTGCCACCATCGGGGATGAAATCGCCCGCATCCTTGGTTTCGAAATTGACCACACCGCCAATCGCACCCGAGCCGTACAGCGTGGCCGACCCCGGCCCGCGCAACACCTCGACCCGGCGGTAAAGTTCGGGGTCCGAAAAGAACGACCCCATGCGATATTGTTCATAGAATTTCGGCACACCGTCCACATTGACGATGATCCGCGCTTCTGATGCGGATTGTTCGGTCGCCCCGATCCCGCGGATGTTGAACGCGAACCCAAATGGCCGGTCCGATCCAGCGGTCTGCGCGCCCGGCACATTGCGCAGGATCTGGCCCACGTTCGCCGCCTGTTCACGGTCGATATCGTCCTGATCCAGCACACTGACCGCCTGTGGCGTGTCGATCGCCACCTTTTGCTGGCCTGCGCCAAAGATCAGCCGCCCCAGAAAGGTGCTGCTGTCCAGTTGCGTCTGTTGGGCGCTGGCCATGCCTGCGGCAAGGATTGCTGTTGTTGTAAAAAGGCAGGCCAGGCCCAGCCTGCGGGGGCGCATGCGTAGCGTCATGTCCGATTCTCCATCCGGATTTAAGGTTTCGGCTGGCTGTACGGCTGGCATGTCTCAAGGTGTCTTGACCCCCGACCAGCGGTGTTCTAGTGATCCCGATAGAAACAGTCAAGTACTGCGCCAGATCTTCCAGCCATGCCCTTTGCGGCAACGCCAGATCCGGGACCTCGCGCGTCAACGCCCGCCAAAAGCAGGCCCAACGGAGGTCACCTCATGATTCTATCCCCCGACCGCGTAGCGGCGATTGCGACCGCCCGCGCCGACAAACCCAAAATGCGCGAACGCGATCTGGCCAATGTGCTGGGCATCCGCGAGGCCGAGATTCTGGCCGCCGAGCTTGGCCATGGCGTGCGCCGGATCGCGGCAGACCCTGACCGGCTGTTGGCGCGCATCCCGGCGCTTGGCGATGTGATGGCGCTGACGCGCAACGATTTCTGCGTGCATGAACGGCGCGGACAGTATCTTGACTATCGTTCAGGCGCCCATGCCGGCATGGTGCTGGGGCCGGATATCGACCTGCGCATTTTCCCCAGCCACTGGGTCCATGGTTTCGCGGTGGACCGCAGCGGGCCAGATGGCACAAGACGCAGTTTGCAGGTGTTCGATGCCGCGGGCGATGCGGTCCACAAGATCTATCTGCAACCGGATTCGGACCTTGCGGCCTATGATGCGCTGGTCGCCGATCTGGCCGTGGCCGATGATGCGCCTTTCGATCTTGCGCCGCGCGCCTTGCCAGAGCCTATCCGCGTGAACGAAGCCAAGTTTGACGAATTGCGCAGCGCCTGGCCAAAGATGACCGATACCCACCAGTTCCTGGCCATGACCAGCCGGTTGAAATTCGACCGTCTGGGGGCCTATCTGTCGATCGGCGCGCCTTGGGCGGTGCCGCTGCCGGTCAATGCGGTCGAACAGGCGCTGCGGCAGGCCGGGGCGCAGGGCGTGCCGATCATGGTCTTTGTCGGCAATCGCGGCTGCATCCAGATCCATTCGGGGCCTGTTGCACGGCTGGAACCGATGGGGCCGTGGTTCAACGTGCTGGACCCGCATTTCAACCTGCATCTGCGCGCCGACAAGGTGGCGCAGGTCTGGTTGGTGCGCAAACCCACAAAACGCGGCGATGCGATCTCGGTCGAGGCGTTTGACAGGGACGGTCACCTGATCCTGCAGATTTTCGGCAAACGCGCCGAGGCCGCGACCGATACAGGTGCTTGGGATGCCATCGCCACAGGTTTGGCCGCAGAGGTGATGGCATGATCCGCCGGATTGCAGCCAGCCTTGCGGTGGCGGTGGCTTTTGCCCCCGCAGCCTTTGCCGAGACCCCGTCGCGCGTGATCGCGGCGGGCGGGTCTGTCGCGGAAATCATCCATGCTTTGGGGGCCGGTGACCGGCTGATCGCGCGCGATACCACGTCAACCTTTCCCCCCGCGGTCGCGGCCTTGCCCGATATCGGCTATGTCCGCGCGCTGTCGGCGGAAAACCTGATCGCGATGGCCCCCGACATGGTGATCGCCGAACATGACGCTGGACCACCCGAAGTGCTGGACGTGCTGCAACGGTCGGGCATTGCGCTGGTGACGGTGCCACAGGCGCTGGACCCTGACGGTGTCGCCGCCAAGATCGACGCGGTGGCCACGGCACTGGACCTGCCAGACGCCGGTGCCGCCCTGCAAGCCCGCGTGGCGGCGCAGCTGGAACAGGCACGGATCGCAGGCGACGGCTTGCCCCGGTCCCCGCGGGTGATGTTCATCCTGTCGATGCAGGGCGGCCGGTTGCTGGTTGGCGGCCAAGGCACCTCTGCCGAGGCGATGATCCTGCTGGCCGGTGGCACCAATGCGGTGACCGCGCTGGACGGCTATAAACCCCTGACCGACGAGGCCGCGATTGCCGCGAACCCCGATCTGATCCTGATGATGGACCGGGGCGGTGATCATGCCGTGGCTCTGGCCGATATCATCGCCCATCCGGCGCTGCGCCTGACCCGCGCGGCCATTGACCAGCGGGTCGTCAGCATGGACGGGCTTTATCTGCTGGGCTTTGGCCCGCGCACCGGCGATGCGGCGCTGGAACTGAACGCCCATCTGCGCCGCCTGACCGATGAGGTCAAAGGCTGATGGTCGCCCTTGCCGATACCCCCGTGCTGGCGGGCGACCGGTCGATCCGCGCGCGGCGGGTGGCCTTTGGGCTGGCGGGGCTTTTGCTGCTGACCGGTCTGCTGAGCCTGTCGCATGGCGCATCCGGCGTGCGGCTGGACCTTGTGCTGCAAAGCTGGCTGGCGGGACGAGGCTGTTCCCGCGCGCGACTGGCTGATCCTGTGGGAAATCCGGTTGCCACGGATGCTGACCGGCGTGCTGGTCGGGGCATCGCTGGCGGTGGGTGGTGCGGTGATGCAGGGGCTGTTTCGCAACCCTTTGGCCGATCCGGGGCTGGTCGGGGTTGGCGCGGGGGCCGGTCTGGGTGCTGTGCTGGCCATCGTGCTGGGCGGACAGGCGCCCGCATGGGTCGCCGCTTGGCTGGGCTGGAACATGGTGCCGGTTGCGGCCTTTATCGGGGGCTGGCTGTCCACGATGGTGCTGTACCGCGTATCAACCCGCGCGGGGCGCACATCCACCGCGACGATGCTGCTGGCGGGGATCGCCCTTGGCGCGCTGGCAGGCGCGGCGACCGGTATTCTGGTCTATATCGCGGACGACCGGCAATTGCGCGACCTGACCTTTTGGGGTCTGGGGTCGCTGGGCGGCGCGTCATGGCCCAAGATCGCGGCGGCAGGCCCCGTGATGCTGCTGGCGCTGCTGGCCGCACCGTTCCTTGCGCGCGGGCTGAACGGGCTGTCGCTGGGCGAGGCTGCGGCCCATCACATCGGGCTGCCGGTGCAAAGGGTCAAACATGTGGCCATTCTGACGGTCGCTGCGGCCACGGGGGCCGCTGTCGCGGTATCGGGCGGCATCGGGTTTATCGGGATCGTGGTGCCGCATCTGCTGCGGCTGGCGACGGGGCCGGACCACCGCTATCTGCTGGTGAATGCGGCGCTTTTGGGGGCGACTTTGTTGTTGCTGGCCGATCTGATCGCGCGCAGCATCATCGCACCGGCCGAATTGCCCATCGGGATCGTGACGGCGGTGATCGGCGCGCCGGTGTTTTTGTGGATCCTGCTGCGCCGCCGTGGATTGGTGGATCTGTGATGCTGACCCTACGTTCCTTGCACGCGTCTTTGGGGCGCACCGCTGTACTGCACGGGATCACTGCAAGTGCCGCCGCCGGCCGGATCGTCGCGGTGATCGGGCCGAACGGGTCGGGCAAGACCACGCTGTTGCGCGCCATTTCCGGCGATGTCGCCTATGACGGGCGGATCGCGCTGGACGGGGATGATCTGGCCCGCCTCAAACCATGGGAATTGGCCGCGCGGCGCGGGGTGTTGCCGCAGGCCGCAACGCTGGCCTTTCCCTTCACCGTGGCCGAGGTCGTGCGCCTTGGGCTGACATCGGGCACGCAGGCCGACCGGTCCGACCTGATCGGGCGGGCCTTGGCCGAGGTTGATCTGACCGGCTTTTCCGGGCGGTATTATCAGGAATTGTCAGGCGGCCAGCAGGCGCGGGTGCAACTGGCCCGCGTGCGCGCGCAGGTCTGGGAGCCTGTCGTGGCGGGCCGCCCCCGCTGGCTGTTTCTGGACGAACCGGTGGCGGCACTGGATATCGCGCATCAGATCGGCGTGATGCGGGTGCTGCGCCGCTTTGCCGATGCGGGGGGCGGGGTGGTGATCGTGCTGCATGACCTGAACCTTGCCGCGATGGTGGCCGATGATATCTGGCTGATCCATGACGGGTTGCTGCTGGATGCCGGATCGCCCGCGCGGGTGATCGGCGGGCCTGCCCTGGCCGAGGCTTATGGCTGTCCCATCGTGGCCAACCGCTTGCCCGGCCCGCAGGCGACCTTTGTGCTGCCGCATGGGCTCTGGGCGGCGGCGGGATAAGCTGGCGCTAACGCCCTGTCAGGTAATCGGCCGAGACATAGCCCGTCACCCCCGGCGCATCGGCCAGCGTCACGCGGCACCAGCGTTGCCCCAATTCGGTCACGCACTCCTGCCGCGTCAAGGCGGTGCCATCGGGCAGGCCCATGATGACATTGAACGCCAGCCCCGGCCCTGCCCGCAGTTTCAGCAGATCATCAGGCCCCGCCCCTGTGACAACCGCATTGCCGCCAGTGCATCCGGCGATCATGAACAGGGCGATAACGGCAAGCGCATTTGTGCGGGGCATGATCTGACCTTTGTTGCGGGCGGTTGCGCCATTTATGGCACCCGCATCTGCACGGGTGAACCCCCAAAAGCCCGCCTGGTTACCAGCGCAGCACCCTTGGGCCGCAAATGGCACCGGCCAGCGCGACCGACAGGATCGCCGCCCCATAGGCGGGCAGCACGAAAAGCGCGGCATCCTGATCGCAATAAAACGCATAGATGGCGGCCGACGCCCCGCCTGCCGCCAGCCCCGCCACTGCCCCCGCCAGCCGTGGGCGCAGCACCGCCCCTGTTGACAGCGACCACAGGATCGCCGCCAGAAACGGCAGGCCAAGCGCGGGCACGCTGGTCAGGCAGACCCAGAGGCTGGGGATCGCCACAGCCTCGACCAGCCCCGACAGCCCGCCGCGCTGCAACTGAAAGACAAAGGCTGCGACCAACATTCCCGCAAAGACCGCCAGCAGCGCCCAGCGCCTGCCCGCCATCACGCCCGGATGGGCCAAGGCAATAGCGACGGCACCGGCCAGACCGGCCAGCAGCACAGGCAGGATCATTTTCAGCACGGCCAGCGACGCAAGCGCCGCCCCCAGATCGGCCCGCACCCCCCAAAAGGCGACAAAAGCCGCCACGCAGACCGCCAGCGCCACGGGCACCGACCGGACCAGCCTTTGCGCGATACCCGGTTGCGGCAACGTATCGGCGGCAAGCGCCGCGATGAGGTCGTCGGTGTTCATTCGATCATCCTTTCGCGCAAGCGCGCCAGCGTCTGCAACGCGCGGTGCAGGGCCACGCGCACCGCCCCTTCGGTCATGCCCAGACGCGCCGCCGTCTCGGCCGTGGTTTCACCACGCAGACCAAAACCGCGCACGATATCGGCGGCCCGCGGATCAAGCGCGCCCAACAGCTTTTCCATGTCGCGCCCTGCCAGCGGGTCAGGCCCCTGCGGTGCGGCCAGCGCATCTGCGAAATCGTCAATCGCCAGTTCGACGCGCCGGCCACGGGCGCGGAATGCATCCACCACCTTGTGCCGCGCGATGGCATAAAGCCAGGGGCGCAGGGGCGCATCCTGCCGCCATGTATGGCGTTTGGTGTGGATCGCCAGCAGCACGTCCTGCAAGACATCCTCGCAGCTGTCCTGCCCCAGCCCGCCGCCCCGCGCCTGTACGACGCGGCGCAAAACAGGCGTGATCGCCTGCAACAATTGGCGGTAGGCCGCCGTATCGCCACCATTCGCTGCGCGCATCAGGTCATCCCAAGGGTCAATTATGTCCAAGTTCTGATCCCTGTTCGTCCCGCGTCGGGCAAATGTTACAGCCACAACCCACGACTTGCCCAGAAACAAATGCGCTCGCCTTCAGCGGTTCACATGGGCGTGACCGGCGTAACACAAAGGCGCGGTGGCGCGACCTGCTTTGCGGGACTGCACTGACGCAGCCCGCCACTAGGAGTGACCTTCATGACGACCAAAACGCTTTCGCTTACTCTTGCCGCTTCGCTGGCTTCTGCGCTGACCCTGTCCGCCGGGCAGATGCATGCACAAGAGGCCACGATGGAAAAATGTTTCGGCATTTCGCTGGCCGGTGCCAATGATTGCGCCGCCGGTCCCGGCACCACCTGCGCCGGCACATCCACCGTCGATTACCAGGGCAATGCCTGGACGCTGGTCGCCACCGGCACCTGCACCGAGATCGATCTGCCAGCCATGGCCGACGGCTCTGCGCGCATGGGTGCGCTGGAAGAACTGGACCGCGATCTGCCCCCTGCATGATCTGACCCCAAGGGGCGGGGGTATCCCCCGCCCTCTCTCCAAAAGGATTTTGCTATGCCCGCACTTCCCCGCACGACCGGTCTGGGTTTCAAGCCACAGCATTTCACCGATATGATGGCCACCGACACCATCGGGTTCATCGAGGTCCATGCCGAGAATTACATGGGCGATGGCGGCGCGCCGCATGCGATGCTGGCGGCTTTGCATGACCGCCATGCCCTGTCGATCCACGGGGTCGGCCTGTCGATCGGCAGCGCGGGCGGGCTGGACCACGACCACCTTGCGCGGCTGCGCAAACTGATCGACCGCTACCAACCCGAAAGCTTTTCCGAACATCTGGCCTGGTCCAGCCATGGGGCGGCCTGGCTGAATGATCTTTTGCCCCTGCCCTATACGCCCGAGACTTTGGCCACGATCTGCGCCCATGTCGATCAGGTGCAAGATACCTTGGGCCGCCGGATGCTGTTGGAAAATCCCGCGACCTATGTGACCTTTGCCAGTTCCACCCTGTCGGAAACCGATTTTTTGACCGAACTTGTCCAGCGCACGGGCTGTGGGCTGCTGCTCGATATCAACAATGTCTTTGTCTCTGCCACCAACCACCGGTTCGATGCCCGTGCCTATCTGGCCGATTTCCCGCTGTTTGCTGTGGGTGAAATCCATCTGGCGGGGCATGACACCGAAGATTTGCCATCCGGTCCGCTGCTGATCGACAGCCATGGCGCGCCGGTGGCGGACCCTGTCTGGGCGCTTTATACGCAGGTGCTGGCGCGCACCGGTCCTTTGCCCACGCTGATCGAATGGGACACTGATGTGCCCGATTTCGCCACCCTGCTGGCCGAGGCTGCCCGCGCAAACGCCATCCTGCACGCCGCAGAAGGGCAGCAGACCGATGCAGCCTGACAGCCACGCTGCCCAGCAACAGGCGTTTGAAGCCGCGCTTTGGCAGCAAGACCCGCCCGCCGGGCTGCGCGCGCCGGTGATGGCAGAGGTCGCACAGCGGTTTGCCGTTTACCGCAACAATGTGCAGCACAGCCTGACCCGCGCGCTGGCGGCGCGGTTTGCGGTTGTGGAACAATTGGTCGGCCCCACGTTTTTTACCGCGATGGCGCGGGTCCATATCGCGCAAGACCCACCGCAAAGCCCGGTTTTGCTGGGCTGGGGTGCGACATTCGCGGATTTTCTGGATGGTTTCGCCCCGGTGGCGCATCTGCCGTTTCTGGGCGATGTGGCGCGGCTGGAATATGCGCGCGGTCGGGCCTATCACGCCGCCGATGCGGCGCCGGTCGCAGCCGATGCGCTGGCCGTGGCGGACCCCGCGACGCTGCGGCTGGGTCTGCACCCGTCGGTGCAGCTGTTCACATCGCCGCACCCGGCGCTGCAAATCTGGCAAGCGCATCAGACAGGGGCCACCCGCCGCCCGCTGCGTGCCGGGCCCGACCATGCGCTGATCGGGCGCGCGCCGGATTTCAGCATCGTGACGGCCCCGCTGGACCAAGACACATATACCGTGCTGCGCGCTTTGGCGGCTGGCGACAGGCTGGGTGACGCCACAACCCATGCAGACCCGACCGCCGCCCTGACGCTGCTGTTGCGCCACGGGCTGATCACAACAATAGATACAGGAGTTTCCCCATGACCCCCACCATAGACCTGCGCGACCGGATCGGGCAGATCAACAGGCTTGCCGATCATCTGCCCCATGATGTCGTGGCCTTGGCCGCGCGGATTTTTCCGGCGGTCGTGTTCTGGCAATCGGCGCGCACCAAGGTTGATGGGCTTACGATCAAGGATTCCACCTATTTCCTGTTCGAACAGGTCTATGCCCTGCCCCTGATCCCCCCCGCAATCGCCGCCCAGCTTGCGACAGTGGCCGAACATCTGCTGCCGGTCCTGCTGGTGCTTGGCCTGTTTGCGAGGGTTGGCGCGCTGGGGCTGCTGGGCATGACAGCCGTGATCCAGATCTTCGTGTTTCCAGAGGCTTGGGTGACCCATGGGCTTTGGGCCACGGCGCTGCTGGTGGTACTGGCGCAAGGGCCGGGGCGGGTGTCGCTGGATCACTTGCTGGGGCTGGATCACAGCGGCACGCGGCACAAACGGCTGCCCTAAGGTCAAAGCCGCACCATGCGCCAAGGGATTGACAGACAAGGATAGATAGCAGCTACGCTTGCAGCTGGACAACGGTCAGGGCGGGCGGCGGATAATGGCGATCAGGCAAAATAGTGCAGATCAGGCAAGGCCGCGCGCCGCGCCATGACCAGTTATCTGCACGAAGACCGCCTGCAGGCCGTGCTGGCCGCGATCAGCGCCAGCGGCGCGCGGCGCGTGCTGGATCTGGGCTGCGGCGATGGCGATCTGTTCGTGCGGCTGGCCGCGATGCCCGCGCTTGACGATCTGGTCGGGATCGACATCTGCGCTGCCTCGCTTGACCGGCTACGCGCGCGACTGGCGCGGATCACTGTGGCGGCGGGCAAGGTCGATGTGCGCCACGGATCAATGACCGACCCCGCGCGCGATCTGGCAGGCTATGATTGCGCGGTGCTGCTGGAAACCATCGAACATATCGACCCCGATCAATTGTCGCGGCTGGAACGCGCGCTGTTCACCGTGCTGCGCGCGCGCACAATCATCATCACGACCCCCAATGCCGAATTCAACCCGCTGCTGGGCGTGCCGGCGCACCGGATGCGCCACCCCGACCACCGTTTCGAATGGGACCGCGCGCGGTTTCGCACATGGTGCGCGCGCGCGGCCAAGACGGCGGGCTATGCCGCCGTCTTTCACGATATTGCGGGCGCGCATCCCACCTTGGGCGGGGCCAGCCAGATGGCGGTTTTCACCCGGCCCGCGGGCTAGGCGAGGGCTGCGCGCACCGCGTCAGCCAGCGGCGTGGTCGGACGGCCCAGCAACCGACCCAAGGTGCCGGACGTATCGGCCAGCCAGCCTTCGCCAGCCAGCTGGTCCACATCGACCAGCATGGCGGCGAAACCGGCAGGCAGGCCAAAGCTTTCCAGAATGCCCTGATACACATCGGCGGGCAGATCGTTATAGGGAATGTCCTTGCCGGTCTGGCGCGACACTTCGGCGGCGATATCGGCCAGCGTGATCGCGGTATCACCGCCCAGTTCATAGACCTGCCCCGCATGGGCAGCATCCGCCGCGACCACCGCCAGCGCCTGCGCGTAATCGGCGCGGGTGGCAGGGGTGAAACGGGCCGCGCCCGCAGCCCCGATCAAGGCACCGGCGCTGATCGCACCGGCAAGGCTGCCGGTCCAGTTTTCGGTGTACCAGCCGTTGCGCAGGATCGTGGCGGTCAGGCCCGCATCCTTGATCGCAGCTTCGGTCGCGCGGTGGTCAAAGGCGATCAGCATCGGCGAGCGATCGGCCTGCTGGATCGAGGTATAGACGATCCGGCCCACGCCTGCCGCCTTGGCCGCCATGATGACATTGCGGTGCTGGCCGACGCGGTCGTTGAAATCGCTGGATGAAATCAGAACCAGCACATCGACGCCCTGCAATGCGGGGGCCATGGTCTGTGGCGCGGTATAGTCAAAGGCGCGGGCCGCAACGCCAAGATCCGCCGCCTTGGCGGGATCGCGGACAAGCGCAATGATCCGGGCAGGATCGGTCAGGGTCTTGAGATGGGCAATGGCCAGACGGCCCAGTTGGCCGGTGGCACCGGTGATGGCAATGGTCATGAAACGCTCCGTTCGTTGAGGTTGACGGGGCACAGATAACGCTATACGCACGAAACGGAAGTACACACATTTTTGTAAGTATGAAAAAGATGGCGCATGACCTGATCCCCGATGTTCTGAACGACCGCTGCCCGTCGCGCGCGGTGCTGAACCATGTGACCAGCCGCTGGGGCGTGCTGATCCTGATCGCCTTGCAGGACGGCACCTTGCGGTTCAGCGCGCTGCGCCGCCGGATCGGTGGGGTGTCCGAACGGATGCTGGCACAATCGTTGCGCCTGCTGGAAGATGACGGCTTTGTCCGCCGCACGGCCCATCCCGTGGTGCCGCCGCATGTGGATTACGATCTGACGCCACTGGGCTATGAGGTCGCGGCCAAGGTACATGCCCTGGCCAGCCTGATCGAAGGCAATCTGGGCCAGATCATCGCCCAGCGCAAAACCTAGCCTGATCCGGCGGTCAGTTGCGTTTGAGGATCAACAGCGCCAGCAGGGCGGCCAGCCCGATCCCCGCCGTCAGCCAGACAGCATTGACGCCCCAGCCGGTCAGCGCCGCGCCAAAGATCAGCGGGGCCGCTGCCTGACTGACCCGCGCGGGCGCGTTCAGCCAGCCCAGCCGCTGGCCATATCCCGCCGGACCGAACAGCGACAAGGGCAAGGTGCCTTTGGCGATGGTCATGATCCCGTTGCCCGCCCCGTGCAGCAGCGCAAAGACATAGGCCGCAGGCCCGCCAAAGCCGATCAGCGCGACCGCCGCCACCGGATGCGCCGCCGCCGCCAGCCGGGTCGAAACCAGCGGATGAAACCGCTGCAACAGGCCGAATTCCAGCACCCGCGCCGCGACCTGCGCAGGCCCGATCAGCGCGCCTGCCGCGATGGCAACCGCGGTGCTGGCCCCCGCCGCCTGCAACAGCCCCGGCAGATGCGCGGCCATGGCGGTGGCGTTGAACCATGTCGCGGCAAAGACAAAGGCCAGCAGCCACAAAGCGCGGCGCGATGGCGGCGGGCCGACAGGGTCGGGGGTTGCGGGTTTGGGCAAAGCCTCGCTGCCGCGCGGCAGCCAGGCGTTCAGCGGCAAAGCCACCAGCAGATGGATCAGCGCCCAGCCCAGACAGGCCTCGCGCCAGCCCCATGTCGCCAGCATGATCCCCGACAAGGGCCAGCCCACAGTGCTGGCAAAGCCCGCGATCAGCGTGATGCCGGTGATCGGGCCACGCGCCTCCTTGCCATAGATGCCCGCCAGCGTGGCAAACCCCGCCTCGTACAGTCCGATCCCCATGCCAAAGCCCACGACGGCCCAGCCAAGATACAGCATCGCCGGCACCGGTGCCGCCGCCAGCAGGCACAGCCCCAGCGCAAAGACGATATTCGACAGCATCAGCACCCCGCGCCCGCCGAACCCGTCGATCCGCGCGCCCGCCCAAGGCCCGACGATCGCCGAAACCACCAGCGCCATCGAAAACGCGCCGAACACCCAGACCGGCGACAGCCCGAAACTATTGGCCATCGGCACAGCCAATACGGCGGGGATGTAATAGCTTGACGCCCAGCCAACGGTCTGGGACGTGCCAAGGGCTGCTATGGTCAGGCCGCGTCTGCTGGCCGACAGTCTGGCGATCACGGGCCGACACCTGTGCAACATTGCGATGTCAGAAATCCGACCAGCCGGTTCATGGCATCGAAATCGACGCGGTTGAACACCTCGCGCCCCTGCTTGTCCTGCACCACCAGCCCCGCATCCACCAATGCCGACAGATGATGCGCCAAGGTCGAAGGCGCAAGGCCCAGATGATCGCCAATCTCGCCCACGCGCAGCCCGTCATGCCCCGCTTTCACCAGCAGGCGAAAGATCGACAGGCGGGCGTCGTGGCCAAGGGCAGCCAGCGCACGGGCATGAGGATTCGTATCAGGCATGCGGGTAACATAACTATAAAATTAGTTTTATAAAGATGTATTTCCAAAAAACAGGGCGCGATGGAACCGCGCCCTGAACAGCTTTGTGGATCAGGCGATATCCCTGCCCCGGATCAGCGACTGCACGGTGTAAACCAGAATGGCCGCCCCCACAGCGCCCATCACGGCGATGCCGAGAAAGACGATCAGGTCCACCGGCCCGCCGATGTCGCGCATCGTCGAATTGGTGATCGCCAGCACAAAGATCACAGCGGCAATCGCCCCGAACGGCATGGCGATCTGCGCCACCAGATATTTGCGCATCGACAAGGACCGGTCGCGCACCAGCACATAGACATAAGCCGCCGTGACAGCCACCGCCGCCACGACCAAGGCCCAGAACAGGCCGCGCCCGAACATTTCCTCGAACACGGCGATCATGGTGCCAAATGTCAGTTCTTCCATTTGATTTCTCCCTTACGCGCGGCCGCGCAACATGGCGTTATAGGTGGCTTTCAAGGCGACTTCTTTCATCAGCCAGCTGATCCACAATTCTTCCAGCGGGGCGATCAGCCCGGGGAACGACGGCACCAGATTGTTGTTATAGTCAAATTCGATCAACATGGCGCGCCCGACACGGGTGATCAGCGGGCAGGAGGTATAGCCGGTATAGCTGGCGGTGCCTTCGCGCCCCTGAATCGCGGCGACCAGATGGTCTTCGACCACAGGAACCTGCCATTTGACCGATGCGGCGGTCTTGCCCTTGGGCACACCCGCGACATCGCCCAGCGCAAAGATGTCGGGATAGCGCAGGTGGCGCAGGGTTTTCATATCACATTCGACCCAGCCCTGATCGGTCCATTTATCCGCCCAGCTAAGGCCCGATTGCCGGATCACCTCGGGCGCGCGTTGCGGCGGGATGACATGCAGGTAATCATAGGGCAGTTCGGCATCACCATCGGGCGTGGTGAAAGTCGCCAGCTTGCGGCCCGGATCAATGGCGCGCAGCACATGGTTGTAATGCGTCGTGATCTGGCGTTCGCCAAACAGCATCCGCAGTTTTTCCGCGACAATCGGCACACCGAACAAAGATTGGTTATTGGCGGCATAATGCATTTCATGCTTGCCGCGTCCGGCTGTGCGAATGGCGATATCATCGACCAGAAACGCATGTTTCAGCGGCGCACCCGCGCATTTCATTTCCGTGCCGGGCCGCGTGCCCAGACCGACGCCGCCTTCTTCGGCGAAACGCGCCACGGCGGACCATGTCTTGGCGGCATATTCCGGCCCCGCATAAAGCGCGCCGATCCCGTTTTGCCCGACCATATCGAGCGAGAAGCCTTCGATCGCATCGTGATCCAGCACCAGACCGGGGGCCACGATCAGGAAATCATAGGCCAAAGTTTCGCCGGTCGTCGTGTCCACCGTCTTGGCAATCGGGTCGATGGCGGCAGCGGCCGCGGCGACATGGGTCACGCCGCGCGGCAACCAGTCGGTCGTCATCGACTGGGTATAGGACGCCGGTTTCAGCCCCGCCGCGACCAGCGACAGGCCGGGCTGGTACCAATGTTCGACACGGGGATCCAGAATGGTGATCTGCGCGCCGTCCAGCCGTTCGACCAGCCGGTTGACCAAGGCCGTTCCCGCTGCCCCTGCCCCGATGATGACGATGCGCGCCTGTGTCTGCACCATGGCCGCGCGGGCCGGCTGCACCGCAGCGGCTGTTGCCAGCCCGCCAGCGAAAAGCCCCATGAATGCGCGGCGTGACGCGGTAAAGTGACGTTCGTTTTCCAAGTAGAGTCCTCCCTGAATTGGCTGTGCCGAGACCGCCGCATAGATTTCCACATAACAATATAAAAATGTATACGGCGGTCTACCGGCACAGACGTTGATCTGGATCAAGTTTTTGCGCCGGTCTGATCGCCGGACAAGGCAAAGCCCCGGCCCGTCGTCAGGGCCAGGGCTTGGTTGGTTACGCGGCAGGCACCAGCGCGCCGGTCGCGGCGGGCTGGCCGAAATGCTGCCGGTGCAGGCGGATCACCAACGCGATCATCAGGATCTGCGCGGCAATGGCGATGGCGGTCAGGCTCCAGTAAACAAAGCCGAATTTGGCGATCAGACCGGCGGCCACCAGCCCCTTGTTCACAAAGAACTGGACCATGACCGACAGCGCCACGCCCGGACAGACCAGCGCATAGGACCCGGGCGAGGTTTTACCCCCCAGTACGAAATCGCTGAAATAGCCCTGCTTGCGCAGCACCAGCACGCCCAGCAGCACGAACAGCACCTGCATCGCCAGTATCCGCGCCATGAACATCATGGTTTCAGCGGCATGGGTGGCGGTATCGAACCCCATATGCAGCCCGTGCGACTGGCGCATCGACAGGATGCCCAGAATGGTCAGCAATGGCACGACGACCATCAACGTGGGTGCAGCTTCACGCGCGGTGCCGTGGTGCAGCATCGCGGACATGCCGGTGATCGCGGCAAAGACCGCATAGACGACCGAAGCCACCCCAAAAAAGGTGGACGCCATCAGCGCGATCCCCACGACAGCGGCGTTCGCGCTCATCGCGGCGGGGGCGGCAAGGCCGACGGCAACCATGGCCAGCGCGAAGGCGGGCAGCATTTGCGCAAAGGAATTATGCGCCTTGATGTCGAAACCTTCGGGTTGCGACAACACCCGCCCCAGAAAATCACCGATCAGGCGCAGCGCCCAGATACCGACCGCCAGAAAGGCCAGCATCGCAAAGGGGAACAGATATTCTACCACGCTCCACAGCCCCGGCACAAAGACCAGCCCGACGATGAACAAACCGTTGATCGTCATGGCCGTGGCCAAAGGTGCCGCCAGCAGGCTTGTTTCGGCGTTCGAGGACTTGAGCGCGGTATAGGCCGGTGTCTGGCGGAAACGCGCCAAGGCGCCAAGGTTCCAGATCAATAGCTTGATATTGAAGAACGCCATCACCGCGATCCCCGCCATCGCAATGGCCACGGCGATCTGCAAGGCCAGCGGACCGGCGGCGAAAACCGCGGCCAGATCCTCGAACACAGGCACGGGGCGGCCGCTGTAAGGCACCCAGAACATCAGATACATGAAAAAGGTGACCGACAAGCCACCCGCCCCAAGCGAGGCCAGAAAATAAAGCGGCGAATAGCTGTCCGCAGGTCTTGTGCGTGTCGTGGTCATGATGACATCTCCGATATTGAATTGCGCTGCCTCTTAATACATTTCATTTTTGGAATGTTTCTTTGATCTGGATCAATCGCGTAACAAAACGGTTGCAAGAAACTGGTCGCGCCGCAGCGACATCCGCGCTAAGGTTGTAAAAATGCACCAAGAACCGACAGGCAAAGCTTTGACCATCGTGACACGCCACGTCCATGACCTGGCCGATATGCTGCTGGAACGGGATGCGCCGCGGGTGATCGTGGCGGTTGCGGGCGCGCCGGGATCGGGCAAATCGACCTTTGCCGCGGAACTGGCCCGCAGGCTGATGGCGCGCGGACGGCGCAGCGTCGTGGTGCCGATGGACGGCTTTCATCTGGACAATGCCGTGCTGGAGGCGCGCAACCTGCTGCCGCGCAAAGGTGCGCCCGAAACTTTCGATGCGCAGGGCTTTGTCCGGCTGATCCGCGCGATCAAGGCAGGCGAAGAGGTGTTCGCCCCGACCTTCGACCGGACGCGCGATTTGTCCATCGCAGGTGCAGTCGCGATCCCCGCCGATGCGCGGTTCGTCATCGCCGAAGGCAATTACCTGATGTTCGATGAAAGCCCATGGTCGGAGCTTGCGGGCCTGTGGGATGTCTCGGTCCGGCTGGACGTGCCGATGCCCGAACTGCGCGCGCGGCTGATCCAGCGCTGGCTGAGCCAGAACCTGTCACGCGCCGTCGCCACGCGCCGCGCCGAAGGCAACGATATTCCCAATGCACAGCGTGTCATCGCCAAGGCGCTGCCTTGCGATGTGACCTTTGACGGACAACAAGCGCGGGACTGACCCAACGCCAAGAGGTATCCCATGCAGATCCGCGACATTGCCACAGCCCCCATGCGTGGGCAGAACGCCGGCACCTCTGGTCTGCGGCGCAAGACCCGCGATTATATGGCGCCGCTGTTTTTGGAAAACTATGTGCAGGCTATCCTTGACGGTACCGGCGGTGCGGCGGGCAAGACCTATGTTCTGGGCGGCGACGGGCGCTATTTCAACGCCGCGGCGATCCAGATCATCCTGCGCATTCTGGCGGGCAATGGCGCGGACCGCGTGATCGTGGGGCAAGGCGGGCTGTTGTCCACGCCCGCCGCCTCGCATCTGATCCGCAAGACCGGCGCGGATGGCGGGTTCATCCTGTCGGCCAGCCATAATCCGGGCGGCATCGACGCCGATTTCGGGTTGAAATACAACATGGCCAATGGCGGGCCTGCGACCGAAACCATGACCGCCGCCATCGTCGCCGCCAGCGAGGCCATCACCCGCATCCGCATGGCCGACAGCGCCGACATTGATCTTGACGCCTTGGGCGCGGTGGCGATTGGCGCGATGCAGGTCCGGATCATCGACCCTGTCGCGGATTATCTGGCGCTGATGGAGGATCTGTTCGACCTTGACGCCATCGCCGCGCTGATCGCGGGCGGTTTCACCCTGCGGTTCGATGCGATGCATGCCGTGACCGGCCCCTATGCGCGCGCGCTCTTGGTCGACCGCTGTGGCGCCAGCCCCGACAGCTTGATGAACGCAACCCCCCTGCCCGATTTCGGCGGTGGCCATCCCGACCCCAACCCGGTCTGGGCAGCCGATCTGATGGGGCTGATGATGGGCCCCGACGCCCCCGATTTCGGTGCCGCCAGCGATGGGGACGGGGATCGCAACATGATTGTCGGGCGCGGCTGCTATGTGACACCCTCTGACAGTCTGGCGCTGATCGCGGACCGCGCGGAACTGGCCAAAGGCTATCGCCGCGGGCTGGCGGGGGTGGCGCGGTCGATGCCGACCTCGGGCGCGGTGGACCGCGTGGCGGCGGCCAAGGGGATCGCTTGTTTTGAGACGCCGACGGGCTGGAAATTCTTTGGCAATCTGCTCGATACAGGCCAGATCACGCTGTGCGGTGAAGAAAGTGCCGGCACCGGATCGGACCATATCCGCGAAAAAGACGGGCTCTGGGCGGTGCTGATGTGGCTGAACATCGTCGCCGTGACAGGGCAGAGCGTGGCCGATCTGATGGCTGCGCATTGGCGGACCTATGGGCGTAATTATTATTCGCGCCATGACTATGAAGACGTGGACAGCGCTGTCGCCGCCGTGCTGATGGCCGATCTGCGCGGGCGGCTGGACAGCTTGCCGGGGCAAAGCTTTGCAGGGCTGCGCGTCACCGCGGCGGATGATTTCGCCTATGCCGATCCTGTCGATGGCAGCGTCAGCACCAGCCAAGGTCTGCGGCTGCATTTCGCAGGCGGCGCGCGCGCGGTCCTGCGCCTGTCGGGCACCGGCACCAGCGGCGCGACCTTGCGGGTCTATCTCGAACAGCTGGTCGCAGCGCCCGGTGACCTGCATCAGGATGCAGGTGACGTGCTGGCCCCTCTGGCGGCAGCGGTCGATGCTGTGGCGGGGATTTCGGGCCGCACGGGACGCACAGCGCCGGATGTGAAGACCTGAAGAACTTTTATGCCTCCGGCGGGGATATTTGGACTCGGAAGATGGGCTAGATCAGGATCAGGGTGATGATCGGGAACATGAGCAGGATCACGACGCGGATGATGTCGGAGGCGACGAAGAACAGGACGGCGCGGTAGGTCGCGGTGATTTTCGTGGTCCGGTCCATGCTGTTGATGATGAACAGGTTCATCCCCACGGGTGGCGTGATCAGCCCGACCTCGACCACGATCAGCACAAGGATGCCGAACCAGATTGCCAGATGGTCCGGTGTCATCCCGAAATCGAGGGTCGAGATCACTGGCCAGAAGATCGGCACCGTCAGCAGGATCATCGACAGGCTGTCCATCAAACAGCCCAGGATCAGATAGAAGACCAGAATCATCACCATGATCATCATCGGGCTGAACCCCTGCCCCGCGACCCAGGTTGAGAGTTCCTGCGGCACCTGCGTCAGCGCCAGAAACCCGTTGTAAAAAGCTGCCCCCAGCACGATGAAAAAGATCATCCCCGTGCCGGTCGCGGTTTGCATCAGGCTGTCGCGCAAAGCCCCCCAGCCCAGCCTGCCTGACACCAGCGCGATCACCCCCGTGCCTGCCGCCCCCACGGCCGCCCCTTCGGTGGGCGTGAACCAGCCGTTATAGATGCCACCCACCACCAGCCCGAAGACCAAAAGCACCGGCCAGACCGGCAGCAGCGCCTGCAAGCGGTCGCGCAGCGGCAGGCGGTCTTGTGTGCCGGCCTGATCGGGGTACAGCCGCACATAGATCGCAATGGTCAGCATATAGCCCAGCGCCGCCAGCAGGCCGGGGATGATGGCGGCGGCGAAAAGCTTGGCAATGTTCTGTTCGGTCAGGATCGCATAGATCACCAGGATCACCGAAGGCGGGATCAGGATGCCCAGCGTGCCCCCCGCCGCCAGCGTCGCCGTGGCAAACCCGCCGGCATAGCCCGAGCGGCGCAATTCGGGCAGCGCCACCTTGCCCATCGTTGCGGCTGTCGCCAGCGATGATCCGCAGATCGCGCCAAACCCCGCACAGGCACCCACGGCCGCCATGGCCATCCCGCCTTTGCGATGCCCCAAAAACGCGCCCGCCGCGCGGAACAAGGCCTGCGACATCCCCGAATGGGTCGCGAATTGCCCCATCAGCAAAAACAGCGGGATGATCGACAGGCTGTAGCTGGAAAAGGTAGAATAGGTTTCGGACTTCAACCGCGCCATGAACACGGTCGTCCCGTCGGTCGCGAGCCACAGCCCGCCGATCCCGCACAGCAGCATGGCAAGCCCAATCGGCGCGCGCAGAAAGATCAGCCCCAGCAGGACGGGAAAGGACAAAAACCCAAGGGCAAGATCGCTCATCCCGCACGCTTTCCGGTCAGCCGCAGGGCCGCACAATAAAGGCTGACGATACAGGCGATGCAGGCCGCGCCAAGGCAGGCCGCATAGGCCCACCAGACAGGAAACTGCAACAGAAAGGTGGTTTCGCCATAGCGCAGTTTATCCTGCATCCCCGCGAACAGCCGCCATGTGATCAGCAGGATCACCAGCGCCATCACCACCGACCAGAAGGCCGACAGCACCGCATTGGCGCGCGGCCCCAACCCGGCGGTAAAGATATCGACCCGCGCATGCGACTGCGTCAGCTGCGTCAGCGGCAGAAAGCTGAACACGGCAAAAGCCATGCCCGCCTCGACCAGTTCGTAATCGCCATTGACGGGGCCAAGACCCGCCCCGCGCACCAGATCGCCAAAACCCGCCATGATCGCCAGTGCGCCCAATTCGCGCCCCGTGATGCTGGCGCAGACCAGACAGACCAGCACGATCAGGACGGCACCGCCCAGCAATGCCGTGCCTTGGGCCAGACGGGTGATCAGCAGATGGAACAAGGGCAGCCTCGGGGTTGGAATGTCCCCGCTGTCTAGTCCTTGCCCGCGTGCTTGGCAATCAAGGCGGTGGCGGCCGCATAAAGCCCGGTGCCGTCAATACCTGCGGCGTCCGCCTCGGTAATCCAGGCGGCGGTGGTGGCGGCGGCAGCATCGCGCCAGGGGGCGGTCTGGTCCGGCGTCAGCGTGACGATGCTATTGCCGGCAACAACGGCCAGCGCGCGGGCATCCGCATCACCCGCCTGCTGGGTGCGTCCGGCAAAGGCGGAAAATTCAAGGCCCGAATTGGCGTCGATCACGGCCTTCAGATCATCGGGCAAGGCGTTGTACCTGTTGGTATTCATCGCCAGAATGAAAGTCGCGGCATAAAGCGCGGCACCCTCGAATTCGGTGTGGTTGGTGACCAGTTCCTGCACGCGGATCGAAGGGGCAACCTCCCACGGGATCACGGCACCATCGATCACGCCGCGCGACAGGGCCTCTGGCACGGCAGGAACGGGCATGCCGACAGCGGTGGCGCCCAGATCGGTCAGCAGGTTGGTGATCACGCGGGTCGGGCCGCGCAGTTTGAGCCCCTCAAGATCGGCAATCTGTGTCACCGGACGGTTGGCATGGATGACGCCCGGCCCATGCACCCACAGGCCCAAGGGTTTGAACGCGGCGAAATCGCTGTCCATCATCCGCGCCTCGGCCAGGTCCCAAAAGGCGCGCGACGTGGCCTCGGCATCCGGCGAGATAAAGGGCAGCTCGAACACTTCAAGCTGCGGGAACCGGCCCGGCGTATAGCCAGGCAGCGTCCAGACAATATCGGCCACGCCGTCGATCACCTGATCAATCAGCTGCGGCGGCGTGCCGCCCAGCTGCATCGACGGAAAACGGTCGATCTTGATACGCCCGTTGCTGTCGGCCTCGACCCTGTCGGCCCAGACATCAAGGATATTGGCGGGCACATTGGCCTGCGCGGGCAGGAACTGGTGCAAGCGCAGCGTCACCTCCTGCGCGCTGGCGGCAGTGCCGATGGCAAAGGCCACAAGGCCAGCGAACAGATTGCGGGTGATGGTCATGAAAGCCTCCCTCGAAAAACTCACCGCAGCTTTGCGTCAACGCCCGTTGCGGTGCAAGGACAATGACGTCACAGCACCTGGGCGGTCACAGCGGCAAGATCGCCGCCTTGACCACATAAAGGCAATGCCGCCTTGCGCATCGCCCAAGACTGTCGCGCGCGCGCCCCGTTCAGCCTCATCATCTTCCGAGCCCAAATATCCCCGCCGGAGGCCGCAACTGCGTCGCAGACGCAGGCAGCGCTGAAACCGGCATCACCAGCAACCGCCACCCCGATACAGCACGCGGGTTGTCAGGCACGCACCGGACAAAGCCACAACCACTTTGCACAAATTGCCACAAGCCACGCCACCACGCACAATCATTGCGCTTTTGGGGTCTGTTTGCGCAACATGTCGGTTTTGTCTGAAAAAGGTGCCCTTTCGCGTTGCATCTTGGGGCTTGCAGCGCTTTAGTCATGGAAAATAAATAGCCAAAACCGGGGAGGTTTGGGATTGCAACAAGTCAAGAACGACGAAGCTTTCGTCGCGTTCGAACGCGTGCAAAAAAGTTACGACGGTGAAACGCTGGTCGTCAAAGATCTGAATTTGACGATTCCCAAGGGAGAATTTCTCACCCTTCTTGGTCCGTCAGGGTCTGGCAAAACGACATGCCTGATGATGCTGGCCGGGTTTGAAACCGCAACGCATGGCGATATCCGGCTCGACGGTGTCTCGGTTAACAACATCCCCCCCCATAAGCGCGGGATCGGCATGGTGTTCCAGAATTACGCGCTGTTTCCGCATATGACCGTGGGGGAAAACCTGTCCTTCCCGCTCGAAGTCCGCAAGATGGGCAAATCCGAACGCGAGGCCAAGGTCAAACGCGCGCTGGACATGGTGCAGATGGGCGATTTCGCCGCCCGCCGTCCGGCACAGATGTCCGGCGGACAGCAGCAGCGGGTGGCACTGGCGCGGGCGCTGGTGTTTGAACCCGAACTGGTGCTGATGGATGAACCCTTGGGCGCGCTGGACAAGCAATTGCGCGAAACCCTGCAATTCGAGATCACAAATCTGGCGCATCAACTGGGTATTACCGTGGTCTATGTGACCCATGACCAGACCGAGGCGCTGACAATGTCGGACCGCGTTGCCGTTTTCAACGACGGCCGCATCCAGCAACTGGCCACGCCCGACGATCTGTACGAGCGTCCGCAAAACAGTTTCGTGGCGCAATTCATCGGCGAGAACAACACGCTGACCGGCGTGGTGCAGGATATATCTGACAAAAGCTGCACCGTGCGGCTGGACAGCGGCGATGTGATCGACGCGGTGCCAGTCAATGTCAGCGCTGTCGGCGACCGCACCAAAGTGTCGATCCGCCCCGAACGGGTCGAGATCGACAAGACCCGCCTGCAGCCCGGCGCGCATACGCTCAAGGCCGAAGTGCTGGAGTTTATCTATATGGGTGATATTTTCCGCACCCGTCTGCGTGTCGCGGGGATGGATGATTTCGTCATCAAGACTCGTAACGCCCCCGATCAGGTCCGGCTAACGCCCGGCACCAAGATCGACATCGGCTGGTTGGCACAGGATTGCCGCGCGCTCGACGCGTGACGGCTTTTGCAGGGTCACCGCCGCCCGGTAGGTGCCTCTCATCACAAGACGAACCGGGCATGACAACGGGAGTTTAAAAAAATGAAATTGACCAAAGCAATGATGGCAACGACGGCGCTGACGCTGGCCGGAACCACAGCATTTGCCGGTGGCCATATGGCCAATGACATGACCATCGTCAGCTGGGGCGGCGCCTATCAAGCCAGCCAGGATTCGGCCTATCTGCAACCCTATCTGGCAGCCAACCCTGACGTGCGCGCGTCCTGGGACGAAAGCTCGCCCGAGGCCGTGGCAAAACTGCGCGCCATGAACGAAGCCGGCAACCTGACTTGGGACCTTGTCGATGTGGTGGCCGCCGATGGGATCCGCTTGTGCGACGAAGGTCTGGCGATGGAAATCGACCATGACGCCCTTCTGGCCGCTGCCCCTGATGGCACATCAGCGACCGAGGATTTCGGCGACCTGATCGTGTCGGATTGTTTTATTCCGCAGATCGCCTATTCCACGACAAACGCATATCGCACCGATGTCACCGCCTGGAACGGCGCAAAACCCAGCGAAATCTGCGCCTTGTTCGATCTGGAAACTTTCCCCGGCACCCGGACTCTGCAGCGCTCGCCGCTTGATAACCTTGAATGGGCGCTGATCTGTGACGGCGTGCCTTTTGCAGATGTGTATGACACGCTGGAAACGACCGAAGGCCAGGACCGCGCCTTTGCCAAGCTGGACACGATCAAGGACAGCACGATCTGGTGGACATCCGCCGCCGAAAGCATCCAGTCGCTGGCCGATGGCGAAGCCGTGATGGGCTCTTCCTACAATGGCCGCTTCTTCTCGGCGATCGTGGAACAGAACCAGCCGCTGGAAATGCTCTGGGACGCACAGGTCTATGACCTTGACGGCTGGATCATCCCCACCGGCCTGCCCGAGGATCGTCTGGCCCGCGTGCTGGATTTCGTCTTCTTCGCGACAGACACACAGCGTCTGGCGGATCAGTCCAAGTTCATCTCTTATGGCCCGGCACGTGCATCATCGGCGCCGCTGGTATCCACCCACGCAACCTTGGGCATCGAAATGGCACCACATATGCCAACCGATCCGGCAAACTCGTCCAATGCCTTCGTACAAAATTTCATGTGGTGGGCAGATTACCGCGACGACCTGGATGCACGTTTCCAGGCCTGGCTGGCCCAGTAAATCACTGATTGCAGGGCGGGGACATCCCCGCCCTACGCCTGACCAAAGGCGCGACCGCAGCGGTCGTGCCCAAAGGTAGGGCGGGGTTAACCCCGCCTTACGCCCCCAATCAAAGGTCCCGTCCCATGGCAGAACAGATGATGGCCGCCGATGGCCGCACGCTCAAATCAAGCTTGAACCGTGCCTTGCGCCGCCAGAAACTGCGCGCGCTGTTGCTGATCACGCCGCTGTTGCTGTTCATCCTGATCACCTTTGTCGTCCCCATCGGACAGATGCTGTTCCGGTCGGTGGAAAACCAGATTGTCGGCGACACCATCCCGCGCACCGTCGAGGCCCTTGCCGATTGGGACGCGGCCACCGACCCGGTGCCGGACGAAGATGTGTTCCGCGCCTTTGCCGCCGATATGATGGTCGCCGTCGAAGAACGGGTTCACACCCGCCTTGGCTCGCGGCTAAATTACGAAACCGCGGGGATTTCCTCGCAATTCCGCCGGTCTGGCCGCGATGTCGAGGATATGGGCGAAGACCTGACCGCCCAGTTCACAGCCCTTGATCCCGCATGGGCGGACCCCGCCACATGGGTGGCGCTGATGGCCGATCCCGACTGGATTGCTGACAGCGCAACAGCGCAAACAGAACCCGCCTTCGTCGTCGCTGACGCCGCGCGCGACGCCCTGCCCCGCACCGCCGATATCTATGCCGATTTCGCACGTGTCACGCAGGTGGCCAACAATGACAGCCCCACCGAAGAACAGCCGTGGAACGTGGTCTATATCGCGCTTTATCAGGATCTGATCGCCAATCCGGCACCGCAGATCGCAGGCGCGCCGGATGGGTTACTGGGTGCCGCTGGCGCTGCGGCGGCTGGCTTTGTCGCCCCCGATATCCGAGCCGCCTTTGTCGACAGCGACGCTGGCTGGGGCAGCACCGTGACATGGCAGACGATCCAGACCTACAGCCCGGCCTATACGAGCAGCTATTTCTTGAACTCCATCGACCTGAAACAGACCCCCGATGGCATCGAGATGGCCCCCGAAAACCAGCAGATCTATGTGAAATTGTTCATTCGCACCCTGATCATGTCGCTGACGATCATGGTGTCGTGCATCCTGCTGGGCTATCCGGTGGCCTGGATGCTGGCGAACCTGCCATCACGGCAGGCCAATCTGATGCTGATCCTGGTGCTGCTGCCATTCTGGACCTCGCTTTTGGTGCGGACATCGGCGTGGAAGGTGCTGCTGCAACAACAAGGGGTGATCAACGATCTGCTGGTCTGGGTCGGTCTGGTGGCCGATGAAAGCCGACTGACGATGATCAACAATTCAACCGGCACGATCATCGCGATGACGCATATCCTGCTGCCCTTCATGATCCTGCCACTGTATTCGGTGATGAAAACGATCCCGCCCAGCTATCTGCGCGCGGCGAAATCGCTGGGTGCCACCAATTGGACCGCGTTCTGGCGGGTCTATTTCCCGCAATCGGTACCGGGAATCGGGGCGGGGTCGATCCTCGTGTTCATCCTGTCGATCGGCTATTACATCACGCCCGAAATCGTGGGTGGCACATCGGGGATCTTCATCTCGAACCGGATCGCCTATCATATTTCCAGCTCGCTGAACTGGGGGCTGGCGGCAGCGCTGGGGACGATCCTGCTGGCCGTCGTGCTGGCGCTCTACTGGGCCTATGACCGGATCGTCGGCATCGACAACGTGAAACTCGGAGGATAATGCGATGACCTCGCTGCCCATCTACGCCACCACAGGCCAGAAGATCTGGCATTACACCTTCCGGGTCATTGTCGGGTTGATCCTGTTCTTTCTGATCGCACCGATCATCATCATCATCCCGCTGTCGTTCAATGCCGAAAGCTTTTTCACCTTCACGCCGGAAATGCTGGCGCTGGACCCGGCGGGCTATTCGCTGCGCCATTACCGCGACTTCTTTACCAATCCCGACTGGATCAGGCCGCTGCAGAATTCGCTGATCATCGCGCCTTTTGCGACCGTCCTGTCGGTCAGCCTTGGCACGCTGGCCGCGATCGGTCTGTCGCAATCGCATGTGCCCTACCGGCGCGCGATCATGGCGATCCTGATCTCGCCGATGATCGTGCCCTTGATCATTTCGGCCACCGGCATGTTCTTTTTCTACAGCCAGATGGGGCTGTGGATGGAAGACACGCTGGGGTTCTCGCGGTCGTTCACCGGCTATGTCAAGGTGATCCTGGCCCATGCTGCCCTTGGCATCCCCTTCGTGATCATCACGGTGACAGCGACGTTGGTGGGGTTCGACCATTCACTGACCCGCGCGGCCGCCAATATGGGGGCAACACCCACGCAGACGTTTTTCAAGGTGCAGATGCCGCTGATCCTGCCCGGTGTGGTATCAGGCGGGCTGTTCGCCTTCATCACATCCTTTGACGAGGTGGTCGTGGTCCTGTTCGTCGGGGCAGCCGCCCAGAAAACCCTGCCCTGGCAGATGTTCACCGGCCTGCGCGAACAGATCAGCCCGACGATCCTTGCGGCGGCGACGGTGCTGGTGGCTATATCCATCGTGCTCTTGGCCACGGTGGAAATGCTGCGCCGGCGGTCCGAACGACTGCGCGGCCTGTCGCCCAACTGATCACCGCATCGTCGCTTTGTCCAAAATACTCCCGCCGGAGGCCCGCCCAGAGGGCGGTCCGCTAGGGTAGCACCGCAAGCCAGCCCCAGACTGTCAGGATCGACAACCCCGTCGCCAGCAAGACCGAGGATGCTGCAACCCGACGCGCGCGGCCGTACATATTGGCAAAGATATAGGCATTTACCCCGGGCGCCATTGCCGCTGTCAGCATGGCGGATCGCATGCCGGCGATTCCCAGACCACCCGCCTGTGCAAGCACCCAGACCACTGCCGGATGCACCACCAATGACACAGCGACCACATAGATGATCGTGCGCATGTCGCCTTCGGGGCGGTAGCGATACAGCACCCCACCCAGCCCGAATAAGGCGGCAGGCAAAGCCGCGCGCGCGATCAGGTCAAGCGCATCCGTCAGCACCGCCGGTGCAGGAACCCCCGACAGGTTGACGACGAACCCCAAGGCGATCCCGATGATCAGCGCATTTTGGAACATCGCCCGCAGCACCTTGGCCGGCAAGGCGGTCAGCGCCGTGCCCCGATTGCGTGCGATTTCCATCGCGGTGATGCCGATACCATAGCAAAACGGCGAATGGACCGCGATGATGGCGTAATTGGCCTCGAGCGCCCCTGCCCCATAGGCGCGTTCCGTAATCGGCAACCCCAGCAGCAGCGAGTTCGAGAACAGGCAGCAAAACCCGATGGCGACGCTGTCTTCCCAATCGCGCCCGAAGATATACCGCGCCCCCAAAAGCCCGGCTAGAAACCCCGTGAAAGCCCCGGCATAGAAACTGCCCAGCAGCAGCAGGTCGAAATTCTGCTGCAGATCCAGCGTCGAGATGGCCCGGAACAGCAGGCAGGGAATGGCGAAATTCTGGGTGAATTTCATCAGCCCGTCCACGCCGGCATCGCTGAAATAACCTTTCCAGACCGCCAGATAGCCAAAGCCGATCACGAAGAAAACGGGCAGGATGACGTCGATCAGAGCAGACATGGGGCGTCCTTGAAAAACTTTGATGCCTCCGGCGGGGATATTTACCCTCGGAAGATGGCCGGAAATGTCAGGGTCAGCCCGTCATAGGCGGGCAGAACATGGGCGGGGGTTTCAGCGGCAATGGTGGCATAGTCCAGATCGACATGCATATTGGTCAGAACGGCCTGACGCGGCGCGACCTTGGTGATCCAGCCCAGCGTTTTTTCTAGATGCGCATGGCTGGGGTGCGGTTTGCGGCGCAGCGCGTCAACGATCCAGCAATCCAGCCCTGTCAGCACGGGCCAGACCGCATCGGGGATGTCAGAGACGTCCGGCAGATAGGCCACATCGCCGATCCGGAACCCCAGCGCGTCGATATTGCCATGCGCGACCTTGAACGGTGTCAGGGTCACCGGCCCGCCTGCGCCCGCGATGGTCACATCGCCGTCGATCAGGTGCAGATCGCAGATCGGCGGGTAATCCGACCCTGCGGGCTGCACAAAGGCATAGCCGAACCGCGCCAGCAAGGCATCACAGGTATCGCCATCGGCCCAGACCGGCAGCCGCGCCCGCGTCTGGAACACGATCATCCGCAGATCGTCGATCCCGTGGACGTGATCGGCATGGGCATGGGTATAGACCACGGCATCAACCGTGCTGACGCCCGCATCCAGCAGCTGGCTGCGCATATCGGGCGACGTGTCGATCAGCACGCGGGTCGTGCCATCCTTGCCCTGCCGCGTGATCAGCAGCGAACAGCGCCGCCGTGCGTTGCGCGGATCGGCAGGATCGCAATCACCCCAATCATTGCCCAGCCGTGGCACCCCGCCGGATGATCCGCAGCCAAGGATGGTAAAGCTGATTGTGTCGCTCATGCTGCTGCTTTCCAGAAAAGCCGGTCGAAATTGGCATTGGTCGCGGCGGCGAAAGCGGCATAGTCGAGACCGTAAAGCGCCGCCCCCACAGCCGCGGTATGGGCGGTATAGGCCGGTTCATTGCGCCGCCCGCGGTGCGGTGGCGGGGCCAGATAGGGGCTGTCGGTTTCCAGCAGCACCCGGTCAAGCGGCACGCTGGCAAAGATGTCGCGCAATTGCTGGCTTTTTGGAAAGGCCGCGATGCCCGACATCGACAGGTAGAACCCCAGATCAAGCGCCGCCTTGCCCAAGGCCGCAGAGCTGGAAAAGCAATGCATCACGCAAGTATAGGCACCGTTGCGGTATTCCTCGGCCAGGATCCGCGCCATGTCGTCATCGGCGTCGCGAGCGTGGATGATCAGCGGCAGGCCGGTTGCGCGGGCCGCTGCGATATGGATGCGCAGGCTGGATTGCTGGATCGCCTTGCTGTCGGCGGTGTAATGGTAGTCAAGGCCGGTTTCGCCGATGCCCACGAATTTGGGGTGCTGGGCCAGTGTCACCAGTTCATCCACCGTCACGGCAGGATGCTCTGCCGCCGACATCGGATGCACGCCGGCGGCATAGAAAACGGAGGGATATGTTTCCGCGATGGCCCGCACGGCCGGTTCGTTGTGCAGCTTTGTGCAGATCGTCACCATCCGCGTCACACCGGCCGCCAGCGCGCGGGCGATGATGTCGTCGCGTTCACCCTCGAAATCAGGGAAATCCAGATGGCAGTGGCTGTCAGTGATCGGGCTTTGGGTCATGGCGCGGCTTTCAGGCTGCGGCGACGCCTTGCGCCGTCTCTTCAATCTTGAAGATCATATCAAGGATCAGCGCGGCAGGGTCAAGGTTCACCGCGCGTCCGTGGCGTGACCGTTCGGACAGGTCCTGCTGCAATTGCGCCCAAGCCTGTGCGGCGCGGGGATCGGGGGCGAGTTTTGCGAGCAATAACGCCTCGCCCGCAGCCCCTTGGGTGGCGGGTGCGCCCAGCAGGCCGGCGCGCGCCACACGCGCCACAAACAAATCGATCAGGTCAAGCGTCAGGCCGAACCGCGCCTCGGCCCCGCGCCCGCTGCAGGCTTCGGCCAAGGCCAGCGCCGCCTGCCGGTCGATCCGTGGCAAACTGCCGAACAGCCGGACCAGATCGGCGTAAAGCGCCATGCCGCCACTGCCCAACAGCCGGATCGCATCGCCGACCGACCCGCCCGCAAGCGCAGCAAGACCCGCCGCATTATCGCTGCGATGCCCCGCTTGCGCCAGCGCGCGGGACAGATCCTCGGGCGACAGCGGCCCACAGCGCAATTCGCGGCAGCGCGACCGGATCGTGGGCAACAGCCGTGACGGTTGATGCGCCACCAGCAGGATCACAGCACCTGCGGGCGGTTCTTCCAATTCCTTAAGGATCGCATTGGCGGCGTTGCGGTTCATCTCATCCGCGGCATCGACGATCACGACACGCCGCCCGCCATCTGTGGCGGACATCTGGAAAAAATGCTTGAGATTGCGCACCGCCTCCACGGTGATTTCGCCGCGCAGCTTTTCTGTCTTTTCATCCCAAGGGCGGCGGATCAGCGCAAGGCGCGGGTGCGCGCCCGATTGCACCAGACGCGCATCTGGGTGATCCGCTGGCACGGCCAGCGTCACCCCGCCCAGCATGTCGGGCGGGGCATCGGCCAGCAGGAAGGTCGCGATCTTCCAGGCCAGCGTCGCCTTGCCCACGCCGCGCGGGCCGGTGATCAGCCAGCCTGAATGCATCCGGCCTGCGGTGAAGGCATCCAGAAACGCGGCTTCGGCGGCGTGTTGGCCGTAAAGCGCGGGCGTTTCACGCGGATGCGGCGCGCCGTCCAGACGGTCGGGTTCTGGGATGGTGTCATCGCTCATAGATGCGCCGCCACGTCGCTGGCGATCTGGTCTGGCGTGCGGTTGCCGTCGATCAGCACGCAGCGGTGCGGTTCGGCCCGCGCCAACGCCAGAAAACCGTGGCGCAGGGTTTCCTGAAACGGCAGGCCGAAATCCTCGAACCGGTCCTCGCCCGACCGGCGGGCAAGGCCGCGCTCAAGAGCGGTGGCGGGGTCCATGTCGATGACAAAGGTCAGGTCGGGGTCACGCCCGATCATCAGCGTGTGAAGTGCGTCAACCTTGGCGCGCAGATCGCCGCGGGTCGCGCCTTGATAGACGCGGGTGCTGTCGGCGAAACGGTCGGATACAACGGTTTTTCCGGCGGCAAGCGCGGGCAGGATCGTTTTTTCCAGATGGTCGCGGCGCGCCGCAGTGAACAGCAGGATTTCGGTTTCCGCCGACCAGCGGTCAGGATCGCCGGTCAGCAAAAGCTGGCGGATTTCCTCGGCACCGGGGCTGCCGCCCGGTTCGCGGGTCAGCACCACGTCATGGCCCTGATCACCCAGCCATTGCGCCAACCGGCGCGCCTGTGTCGATTTGCCTGATCCGTCGATGCCTTCGAATGTGATGAACCTTGGTCTTGTCATGCGCCGTCAGGCTCTGCACCGGGGGTCAGGCCGTATTTGGCCCAGAGCACCTGTGCTGCGGTGCGTATCCTTGTGCCAAACCCACCCAAGGGCACATCGGCCTGCGTGACCAGCGGCACGCGCTTTTCCGGCAGACCGTCCAGCGTGATGATCAGCTCGCCCACCTGCTGGCCCGCAGTCACCGGTGCCTGCAACGGGCCGTCAAAGACCACCTGCGCGTCAAGCGCGCCGTCATGCAGGACCGGCACCAGCAGGCGCAGGTCTTCGGCCACTGTCAGGCCGACGCTTGGCGCAGCCCCCATCCAGACATCGGCACTGGCGATCTGCGTTCCGGCCACAGCGAGATCGCGTTCGGCAAACTGGCGAAAGGCCCAATTGACGATGCGTTCGGATTCCTCTGCCCTGTCACGGGCCGTCGGCAGCCCGGTGACCACAAAGATCACACGCCGGTTGCCCTGCACGGCGGACCCTGCCAGCCCGTAACCCGCCTCTTGGGTATGGCCGGTCTTGAGCCCGTCTGCCCCGATCCCCATCGCCAGGATCGGATTGCGGTTTTGCGAATTGGACGGCACGCGGTTGTCAAAGGCGAATTCGGTTTCCGAAAACAGCGGATAGAAGGTCGGGAAATCGCTGATCAGGCGGCTGGACAGGATGCCCAGGTCCTTGACCGACATCCGGTGCCCGGCTGCAGGCCAACCGCTGGCGTTGACAAACACCGACTGCGTCATGCCCAGCTGGCGGGCGCGGTCGGTCATCATCCGGCCAAATCCGGCCTCGGTGCCATCCGGCGACAGCGCCTCGGCCAGAACGACGCTGGCGTCATTGCCGGACAGAACGATCACACCGCGCAGCAGATCTTCGACGCGCACACGGTCGGTGGTATCCAGAAACATCGACGAGCCACCGAAACTGGCGGCATGGGCGGATACCGGCAGGATATCATCCACCGACAGGCGGCCATCGGCAATCGCCTCGAACGCCATGTAGATCGTCATCAGCTTGGACATAGAGGCAGGCGGCAACGGGATTTCGGCGTCCTTGGCCAGCAGGACCGTGCCGGTGGTCTGGTCATAGACATAGGCCGCGCGCGCGCTGGTTTCCAGCATCTGCGCCTGCCCCGCGGTGGCATAAAGCGTGATCAGACCGGCCATCAGACTGCGTGCTGTGTATCTCATTGGCTGTCCTTTTGTCATTCGTCTGCCAGCACGAAGGCATCCACGAAACCGAGCGCCCTGACCCGCGCCAGTGCCTGCGGGTCCGGCACCGGCCCTGCGACAACGCGCCAGGCGCTGCGGCTATTCGACTGTATTTCGGTCACGCTCGCCCCGAAACCCGCGGTTGTCAATGTCGCGGCGGCGGCATCGGCATTGGCGCGCACGCTGAACACACCGATCTGCGCCAGAGGGCGTGCAGACAGGGCTGTCGCGCCCGCCGGTGGCAAAGCCGCGACAGTGACCGGTGCGACGGCGGCGTCAGTGGTGATGTCAGCAGTGGGCGCAACACTGGTATCAGCGGCAGCGTCGACGGCGGGATCAACGGGCAGATCCACGGGTACGACAACGATCTCTTCGCGGCGCAACACCACGACGTTCAGATCGGTCGGCGCGCCCGCAAGAACGCCAAGTTCTTCTGCTGCGTCAGAGGATAATTGCAGCACTGGACCCGGATTTGCGCGTTCGCGCCGGAATAATGCACCGACCGTGGATTGCCCGTTCGTCGCATTGCGGATCACCACACGTTCAGGATCACGCACATCGGGATGCGCCACCCAGATCCCGCCCAACGATGGACGGCCATCCCACAGGCCAGTGTCCGTCACCTCGAAGATATCGGGCCGTTCGACATCCTGTTCGGTGCGCAGAACGCCGGGCGCTGCGGCGATTGCCTGCGCCCCGTCGCTTTCGATGCCAGCCCGCTCTGGCGCGCAAGCAGCGAGCAGCAAGGCGCAGCACAGCGCGCAGGACAGCCGTGACCCACGCCCGTATCCGTCAGGTTTGCCTGTCATGTTCAGCCCTCTCTTATCCACCTCTTGCGAGCAGATATCAGCCCCGATGCGGTAGTCTTTGCGGGCGGATTGCACGGCGCGGACAAACCCCCGGCCCCGCGACACAACCCCCGCACGATTTTGCCAAAGAATAGCGGCCTGCGGCGGACAATGAAAGTGTCTAGGCCGGACGGCGCAATTTTTTCACCCCCGCGGATCGCGCTTTTCGAATCGCTGCGCAGTCGCTAACAGGGCGAAGTCGGAGGAGTGGCAGAGTGGTTGAATGCACCGGTCTTGAAAACCGACGTAGGTGAAAGTCTACCGTGGGTTCGAATCCCACCTCCTCCGCCAAATGCATTTGATAATGTTCGACAATTTTATCGAAAACGCTGCTGTTCCCATAATGGCTCCCCATAAGCTTGTGCGCTTGCGTCAGCACCCCACCACAACACAAACATAAGTGCCTACCGGCAGACCCCACCCGAGGGGTATCCCCCTAACGCACCACGACACCCCTTCTCACCTATCCAAATGAGTCCACACGAACGGTGAGGCGTTCTGCTGCATATGGAACTGGTCAGGGTATTTTGATCATGCCAAGGGCCAGCATGGCCCCCTCAAGCTCGCGCAGCTCCCTGAGCTTCTCTGCCCGTTTACGCCTGATCTCGCGCGTCTCCCAACCGTGTACTGTCTTGGCCTGTGCGCAACGCTCTCGGCCTTGCTGCGTCCTTGCACCCGTAGACGCCCCACCATGCGTCCTGCACACGGCCTTGCCGCGCATCGCAGGCTTGCAGCACTGCACACCGCTGCGCTTGCTCTTGGCCTGACAGCGCGCCGCTACAGCGCCGAAACTGGTGGTGAAGGGCTCGTACACTAGGCTTGGTTCCATCCTGCCAACATCGCCGCATGTTACCATACACAGATATGCTTTGTCAGTTTGCCCAATCGGTGTACGCTTCCACAAAAGACAACGAGGCAGACAGATGAAACCGATTGTGCTGGCGGTCGCGCTTGTGAGCTTAGCAGCGCCTGCTGCGGCAGAGCCAGCTTATGACCCTAGTTTCTACATCCAGCTGTCAGAACTCGGGCTAGAGCGTGAAGCGTTCCTGTACGCCCTCAGGTGGGCAGCGGACGCCAATTCAAAGGGAAAAAAAGAGGTAGCCGATGCCTTGGTGGCAGGGGCCATCGGCTGGGGCATGAAACAATACCGCGACCCCGGCCCCTTGGCCCAAGCCATCTGTTTTCAGGTGCCCAGCGGCGCGTCGATGTCACGGGTCACGGATGCGCTGGTGGCGCAGGGGGCGGTCAGCGACGGCACCATCCTGCGCATCGGGGCCGATTACAGCGATAAATCTGGCCTGTTGAAGGCGGGCAGTTTCTTGGTGCCGGAAACGGCGTCGATGGAACAGATCATGGACATCATCACGCGCGGCGGTGCCAATAGCTGCGGCACCGAGGTGATCTACCGCGTCGGTGTGAACCAGTTGCAAGGCGTTGTGCGCGAACTGGACCCCGCGACCAACCGGTTCGAGGTGCGCGCCAGCTTTGACCCGCTATCCGAAGAAGAACCCGCCGACTATTCAGAGGCGCGCGCGCAGGCGGATACCCGTTTTCGCGTGGTGCTGGCCGCAGGTGTGACCAGCTGGCAGGTGCTGACCGCGCTGCGCGGGATCAGCACGCTGGACGCCGATGTCACCGAAACCCCGCCCGAAGGCGCGCTTGCCCCCGCCAGCTATGAATTCACCCCCGGCACGCCGGTATCTGCTATTTTGGCGCAGATGACCGCGCGGCAGGATGACATCATCGCCACGGCCTGGGCCAACCGGCAGGACGGCCTGCCGCTGGACAGCCCGGCCGAAATGCTGGTCCTTGCCAGCATCATCGAAAAGGAAACCAGCGAGATCGACGAACGCCGGCAGGTCGCCAGCGTCTTTGTCAACCGGCTGCGGCAGGGGATGCGGTTGCAGACCGACCCCACCGTGATCTATGGCGTCACCCGCGGGCAGGGCGTGCTGGGCCGCGGCATCCGGCAAAGCGAATTGCGCGACGACAATCCGTGGAACACCTATGTGATCGACGGCCTGCCGCTGACGCCGATTGCCAATCCGGGTCAGGCCAGTATCGCCGCGGCGGTCAATCCCGATGAAACAGATTATATCTTTTTCGTGGCAAACGGCACCGGCGGGCATACGTTTACCACCAATCTGGCCGACCATAACCGCGCGGTAGCCATCTGGCGGCTGCTGGAGTTGGCACCGCTTCCGAGTGTTGCGCAGGATTACGCCTTGGGAATGGCTGCGTATCAAAGCGGCGACTATGCCACTGCGCTGCGAGAGTGGAAGCCAATGGCTGAGCAAGGTGACGCCTCCGCGCAATATAATCTTGGCCAGATGTATGGCCAAGGCGACGGCGTGGCGCAGGACTATGCCGAGGCCGGGCGCTGGTATCGACTGGCCGCCGCGCAGGGCTATGCCGATGCGCAATACAATCTTGGCGTGATGTATAACAATGGTCGGGGCGTCGCGCAGGATGACAGTGAGGCTGTGCGCTGGTATCGACTGGCCGCTGAGCAAAGTAACATCAACGCGCAACTTAATCTTGGTCTCATGTATCAGGGCGGTCAGGGCGTGTTGCAGGACCACGCAGAGGCAGCGCGCTGGTATCGACTGGCCGCCGATCAGGGCAACGCAGACGCGCAAAACAATTTAAGTTTGTTGTATGACAAAGGTCAGGGCGTCCCGCAGGACTACGTCCTGTCTCATATGTGGGCCAATATCGCTGCTGCAAATGGGAATAGCCATGCGCCCGCGCATCGTGACGACATTGCGCTCAAGATGGCCACAGCCGATATATCCGAGGCACAGCGCCGAGCGCGTGTTTGCATGGCGTCTAACTATGAAGACTGCGACTAGTGTTCGCCACCTGACACAAGATTCCCACCGCTGACATTCTGTGCCATGTTCGGGCTCATGAGACGCTCCGACATCTGCCTTTACCTTGGCCCCGCCGACCGTGCTGAGCTTCAAGCTCTGATCAGCAACCACAACTCGCCGCGCAAGCTCGTCTGGCGGGCCGAGATTGTGCTGGCGACGGCGGATGGTCATGGCAGCTATTCGAGCGTCGATGATCTTGAGGCCGCGATCTACGATTATCTGGCGCATCACAACGAGAGGCCCAAGCCCTTCAAATGGACCAAAACCGCCGAGGATATTCTCACCCGGGAACGCCGCGCTCTGAACAGGCTCGATGAAATCCGAGGGAACCGGTAAGATGTGTCAGACTCAGTGCACTAGGCTTGCCGCTGAACACAAGCGTCTGCGCGACAGCCGCATCCAGTGCGACACCCCCCTGACCGAACAGATCAAGGCGCTCATGCGCTCCCTGCCACCCGCACAGCGGAACCGTCCGTAGACCATGGACGAACTCGTGGCGCGACTGCATCCCCGGCACAATGTCCGCCCCTGCCGGGGGATCACCCTGCTTACGCCCGAGATCGTCGAAGCAACCCTTGAGGGGCAATAGTCCCCTGAGATAAAGTTCGCGGATCTGCTGGAGCCGTTTTCGGTGGGACAGGAGGGGCAGAAAAATCTTTTGACCATCACATGAGCTACTGGTGGATCGCTCATTCAGTATCTGGGATGGCTCTCAAACCGATAATTCAAGGCGAAAGGTAAACAGTCGAATGCTCGAGTCGGTTGACTTGGGAGTCCTAAAGTGTGGACGCTCGCCCCATGATAGAATCACTCGTTGCGGACTGGCCGGGCAAGACGTTTGATGGCTGCTCGCCTGATACCCACCCCGCCCTGTGGCATATGCTAGATGTGGCAGCTGTGGCGGGCGTGGTGCTGGCGCGGCGGTCGCTGACGGGAAATGAGGCGCAGGACAGGGCATTGCAGTTTCTGGTAGCGCTGCATGACATAGGCAAATTCAGCGAGAGCTTTCGTAACATGTTGCAGGGTCAGCCGAGCAGCGGCGCGAGACACTGGCAGCACAGTTATACCCTGATGAATTACCTATTGGACCATCAAATCGCCGCGGTGATCGGCGGAAGCGAGGAAATACGCACTCTGCTCTACGCCGCTGTGGCGGGGCATCATGGCGGACCTCCGAAGAACCTTGACCGCCGCGAATTGCGAAATCAGACGGCGCAAATTGGCGATGGGTTGGGTGCAGCGTCAGCGGCGGTGGCCGCCTTGGCTCCACTGTTTGAAACGGCTATGCTGGACGACATTCAAGACGCAGGCGCGCTATCATGGGCGCTGTCTGGACTGACGGTGCAGGCAGACTGGATCGGCTCGAACGCCGCGTGGTTTCCACCGCAACCAGCTGAAATTCCCGTGGCAGAATACTTTAGCGCCTCACAGGCGCGGGCAGCGCAAGCCGTGGCGGCAGCGGGGCTGTTTACTGGCACACCACGGGCAGGTGCGGATATTCTAGCGGGCCTGCAGAAGCGCCCGATGCAGGCGGTGGTGGCAGACGTGGCAATACCCGAGGGGCCGCTGCTAGCCCTGATCGAAGATGCCACGGGCGCGGGCAAAACCGAAGCGGCGTTGATATTGGCCGGGCGGATGATGGCGTCGGGTAAGGGTTCAGGGCTTTACTTTGCCTTGCCAACTATGGCGACCAGCAACGCAATGCTGGGCCGGTTGCAAGATGCTGCACCGAGGTTGTTTTCCGGTACGCCCAGCCTCGCGCTAACCCATGGCCGTGCGGGTATGAGCGCCGAATTCCAGGATATCCGTGAAGACCGTACCGATGGTATCAGCTGCTCGGACTGGCTGGCCGATGACCGCCGCCGCGTGCTGCTGGCTGATATCGGCGTGGGAACCATAGATCAGGCCTTGATGGCGGTGCTGCCGACGCGATTTAGCACACTGCGGCTCTGGGCGCTGGCGGGCAAGGTCTTGATCATTGACGAGGCCCACGCCTATGACCCGTATATGGAGGCCGAATTGCAGGCGCTTCTGCGCTTTCAGGCGCGGCTTGGCGGTTCGGCGATTTTGATGACTGCTACCCTGCCAGCCCATATGCGCGCCGGTTTTACGCGTGCCTTTCAGCAGGGGCTAGGGATGGAGGTCACACCTATATGCAGTCAGGATTACCCGCAGCTTGCGCTGGTGGGGCGGAAGGCAACAAGCCAGCCGGTGGCTGCCGTGCCCGCCACCTGCCGCAGGCTTGGGGTACATCGTCTGGCTGATGCAGCGGATGCGGTGGCACTGATTTCGGACGCGGTAGCCAAGGGGGCGGCCTGTGTCTGGGTGCGCAACTCGGTGGATGACGCGATAGCTGCGCTGATGGCCCTGCGCGAGGCGGATGTAGAGGCTGACTTGCTACATGCTCGTTTCACTATGGGTGACCGACTGCAAAAGGAAATTTCTGTGCAGGCCCGCTTTGGTCGCGATGGTACGGGGCGCGCGGGCGGGGTGCTAGTTGCAACGCAAGTAGTCGAAGCCTCGCTGGACCTCGACTTTGACCTGATGGTGACAGACCTCGCACCCGTGGGGTCGTTGATCCAGCGGGCTGGGCGATTGTGGCGACACATGGAAAAACGCCCCGCAAGCGCACGCCCCGTGGCTGGCCCATCGTTGCATGTCCTGTCGCCTCATCCGGATAATGTGGTAGATTCCCGCTGGCTTCATAAGGTACTGGACAGCGGCGCTTGGGTCTATCCCCAGGATCAGCAATGGCGCACCGCGCGGGCGATTTTTGATGCGGGCGAGATCATCGCGCCGGACGGTCTGCGGAAGTTGATCGAGTCAGTTTATGGCGATGCGCCGATACCCGCCCCGCTGCAAGCTGCAGAGTTGGAGCGTATCGGCCGTTTTGCCAGCGAGCGGGCGCAGGCTCAAAATAACCTTGCCGACGCCATGCAGCCCTATGGCCAGCATCAGATGGAAAAGGTGTTTGACGATCTCAGCTTCCCCACTCGTCTTGGTCAGCCGCAAATAACCCTGCGCCTGGCGCGAATGCTGGACGGCAAGCTGGTACCAATGTCTGGCGCGGGGCACTTTGGCTGGGCGCTGTCGGAAGTTCAGGTTTCTAAGGCACGCTATGACAAGCTAGAGGGGATAGAGCAGGAGGATGATATGATTAGATTTGCCAAGAACAACTGGCCGAAATGGATGCAGGGCAAGGTGATTTTGGCCCCAGTTGATGAGGCCGGCGGCATTTGCAAGGGGTTGCGGTATGAACGTATTTCCGGCCTAGTGTTCGGCAACTGAGAAAACATTCTGACGTGCCACGATTAACATTTTTTAAAGGTATTGAATAGGATCGACGCCATCCTAGGCCGATAAAGGGTACTTTTTGTTGGGATGCGAAAGCTAGTTTTTGGACCAGTCTCTGTTTAATCTTCCCTACTGGCCTTTGAGATCTCTGCTCTGCGTAGAAAGAATTCTAAATGCTCAATCTTATTAATGACCCATGGATTCCGGTGATCCGAGCAGGTAGTTCAGCAGTAATCCGGCCAGACCAGATTGCTGAAGCGGATGTGGAGCGGCTGGATTGGCAGCGCGCAGACCTCAACCTTGCCTGCATGGAGCTGCTGATCGGGCTGATCTATTTAGCGCATCCCTGCACTAATCGCGCCGCTCCGCCCGATGCCGCGACTTTGCGCAACGCGCTTGCTCGGCTGGCACCCGCCTTCAACCTACTTGGCGATGGCCCTCTGTTCCTGCAGGATATGGAAGCGCTGGAAGGGGAGCCAAACCCGCCAGATATGCTGTTTATAGACAGTGCCGGTGCGTCGACTGCCAAGAAAAACGCCGACCTAATGGTGCGACGCGGGCGCTATGAGGGCCTGCAGCTGCCGGTGGCGGCGATGGCGCTGTTTGCCATGCAGGCCTTTGCGCCCTCGGGCGGGGCGGGCAACCGCACTTCGATGCGCGGCGGTGGCCCAATGGTGACGCTAGTGCGCCCTGAGGCGGACGGGCTGTGGCCGCTGATCTGGGCCAATGTGCCCCATGGTACGCCCTTACCCGCCGATGATCTGCACAAGCTGCCATGGATGCGCGAAACCGTTAGCTCCAAGCCAGAAGGTGTGGTGATGGTGCCCGAGGAAGGCAGCCAGAGTGCTCCCGCCCCCCAAGTGTTTTTCGGCCAACCCCGCCGCTTGCGGCTGGTGGAAAACGGGGGCGTGGTTACGGGGGTGATCCAGCGACCCTATGGCAATAATTACCAGCAATGGCTACACCCGCTTTCGCCTTATTACAAAGACGCCACGGGGCAGGTCTTGCCGGTGCATCCAAAGCCAGGTGTGTTTGGTTATCGCAACTGGCGCGGGGTACTGTTGACCTCGGACAAAGGGCTGAAGCCGCAGGTACTGACCACTTATCTGAAGGATGTGAAAGCCGCCAAATGCAGCCTGATCGTGGCCGGTTGGGCGATGGACAATATGAAACCACAGGATTTCATCTGGTCGGAACAGCCGGTGTTCACCCTTTCGGAAAAAACAGAATTTGCGGCAACGGATATGGTGGAAGCAGCTGAGGCGGCAGGGTTTGCGCTCAGGGTTTGCGTGCGGGACGGGGGGGATGACAACCGCGCGCTGGCAGCGCTGGAGGGGTTTTATAACGCCACGCAAGGCCCGTTTGAAGCGCTGCTTGCCAAGATGGCTGCCGATGGTGCCGTGCGCCATGATGCGTGGCTCAAGAGCCTGCGCAAAGCGGCGCTGGTAGAATTTGATGCAGCGGTGCTGCCCGGATTGCCCGATCTTGCGGAGAGCAAACGTGAAGCAGCAATCAAGGCGCGGGGCAAGCTGCTGGCGGCGTTCAGCGGCTTCGGACTGGGCAAGAGCATATATGGTCCGCTCGGGCTTGTGGCACAAAAGAAAAAGGAAACGGTATGAGCGAGGATGTGAAAGATATTTGCCAAGGCTGGTGGGCGCGCGAGATCACCGCCGAGACCGGCCCGGCCCGCAAGACCCGCGCGGAATTGCGGCGCGCCGATACCGCGCTGAAGGCGCTTGGCGTACCAGCGGTGCATAGGTTGAACGCGGCACTAGCGGTAAGCCGCTTAGATTTGCGCCATGATCCCGTGCGCCTTGCGCTGATCGCAGTGGCGCTGGCCCATATCAAGGAGCGCGGCGCGAAGGTGGCGCGGGCATTCGGCGCGGGGGATACGCCTGCCCTCAGCCCCATTCGTTTCAACGCGCTGATCCACGCCACTACGCCTGCGGCGCTCTGGCGGCCACTGACCCGTGGTTTGGCCGTAATCAAGGGGTCCGCCAACCCCGGCGCGCTGGCGGCTGATCTTTTTTACTGGAATGACCTCACCCGCACCCGCTGGTGCTTTGATTACTACGGCGAATCCTCCGCCACCACGATGGAACTGGAGACTTAAACATGACCCGCTTTTTGCAACTGCATTACCTGACGATCTACCCCCCGTCCAACCCCAACCGCGACGACCTTGGCCGTCCTAAATCCGCCACCTATGGTGGTGTGCCACGCTTGCGCATTTCTTCGCAGGCACTGAAACGTGCGGCACGGATTTCCGACGTGATGCAGCACGATCTGGCGGGGCATCTGGGTGACCGCACCCAGCGGATCGGAGAGGTGGTGCGAAATGCGCTGATGGCCGAGGGTGCCGAGGCCGAAAAGGCTGCGAAAATCGCCGAGGGCATTGTTGATGTGTTTGGCAAGGTGGATGCAAAAAACAAGACCCGCACCCGCCAGCTTGCCTTTATCTCGCCTGATGAGAAAGCAGCTGCGATCGACTGGGCAAAAAAGGCGCTGGCCGGTGAAAAGCTTCCCGATAATGCTGAGCTAAAGAAGCTGGTGCTGCGTCGCGCTGACGGGGCAGCCGACGTTGCGATGTTTGGCCGGATGCTGGCCGATGATCCGGATTTCAACCGCGAGGCAGCTGTGCAGGTCTCTCATGCCATTACGACCCACAAAGCGCTGGTCGAGGACGATTTCTATACCGCCGTTGATGATCTGAAAGAAGCAACAGAAGATGCAGGTGCCGGATTTGTTGGTGAAGCGGGGTTTGGCTCGGGAGTATTTTATCTTTATGCCTGCGTCGATACCGCGCTTCTGCTAGAAAATCTTGGTGGCGACACGGCCCTTGCCAATCGAGCTATTGGTGCCCTGACCGAGGCGCTGGCTGTGGCCACACCGTCGGGCAAGAAGAATAGCTTCGCCCACCAGACACGCGCGAGTTATATCCGCATCGAATGCGGCAGCCAACAACCGCGCAGCCTTGCCGGGGCCTTTTTTTCGCCCGTTGCCGGGGCAGACCTGATGGCGGCTTCGGTGCAAGCACTGGGGGATATGGTTCAGAAGCTTGACAAGGCATATGGGGCATGTTGCGAAGCCAGCGCGGTGCTGGACATCAACGCGGGTCAGGGCAGCCTTGCGGAAATTCGCGCCTTTGCCGAAGGTTGCTTAGCCCATGGCTGAGTATCTGGTTTTCTCGCTGGTAGCCCCGATGGGGGCTTTTGGCGATCTCGCGGGTCACGAGCAGCGCGGCTCAACCGGCTGGCCTGGGCGCTCAGCCATTCTGGGGCTGATCGGTGCCGCGCTCGGGGTGCGGCGCGATGATGATGCAGGACAGGACGCGCTGAACGATTGGCGCATGGCGGTTTCGGTGCTGAATCAAGGGCCGGTGCTACGGGACTTTCATACGGTGCAAACCGTGCCATCGGCCCGCATCAAGCGCCCCGCCACCCGTGCCGAGGCCTTGCGGGCGCTGACCCGCGGAGATAACGGGCTGATCACACACCGTAGCTATCGCATGGATTGCGCCTTCGGCGTGGCGCTCTGGGGCGGGGATGCGGCGGCGCTGGAAGGCGCGCTGACTACCCCGCATTTTGTTCCCTATCTGGGGCGCAAAAGTTGTCCACTCTCTGCCCCAATGGCACCAAAGCGGCTGGAGGCTGGGGGCGCGTTTCAGGCACTGGCGCAGGTTACCATGCCACCATTTCTGGCGCTCGATCCCGCAGCGCCGCTATTTGTCGCCAGCGACACCCCCTTGGGCGAGGGCCGGATCGAGACCCGCCATGACATCCCGCTGGACCGGGGAAAATGGCACTTTCGCGCGCGTCAGGTGCACATCTACCATCCGGAGGGCAAACCATGAGCCTCTATTTCTCGCGCCTCACGCTCAATCCGGCCCCCTCTGCCCGCGCCCTGATCCAGCTGATCAACCCCGAGGATGCAAACGCCGCCGCCGATGCGCATCACCGGCTGATCTGGACTGCATTTTCCGACGCCAAGGATAGCAACCGCGATTTCCTGTGGCGCTATGACGGAAACAATCGGTTTTACACGTTGTCAGCCCGCCCGCCGCGCCCGAACGATTTGTTTGACGAACCGGCGATCAAAACCTTTGAACCTAACCTCGCCATTGGCGACCGGCTGGATTTTGTATTGCGCACCAACGCTACTAAAGTGTCTCAACACGCAGGCGGCAGGCGGGTGGATGTGGTGATGGACCTCCTGCATGACGAGCCAAAAGACAAGCGCGCCGAAAAGCGGATGAAACTGGCGCAACTCGCTGGTGAGGCATGGCTAGCGCGGCAAGGCGCAACCAAGGGCTTTGCGCCGCTAAAAACCGTGGTCGAGAGCTATACTGTGCTGGAACTGGGCCATGTGGGCGCCAAACGGGACAAACGCCCGCGCCTTGGTGTGCTGGACTTGTCCGGCACCCTGAGCGTTACCAATCCGGATCTGTTTCTACCCGCATTGGCGCAGGGGTTTGGCCGCGCCAAGGCCTGGGGTTGCGGACTGATGATGATTCGCCGCGCACCATGACCCTGCCCCCCGCCAAGCCGATCCCGCTAAAGGAACGCGCTACGCTGGTCTTTGTGGAGCGGGCACAACTGGACGTGAAAGACGGGGCCTTTGTGGCGATTGATGCCGAGGGGCAGCGCATCCATATCCCCGTGGGTGGTGTGGCCTGCCTGATGCTGGAACCCGGTGCACGGATCAGCCATGCGGCGATCGCGCTGGCAGCCCAAGTAGGTACTCTGGTCACTTGGGTTGGCGAGGGTGGTGTGCGGCTCTATTCGGCGGGGCAGCCTGGCGGAGCGCGGGCCGACCGGTTACTCTGGCAGGCAAAAATTGCGCTTGATGACGGCGCCCGCCTGAAGGTGGTGCGAAAAATGTATGCGCTGCGTTTTGGCGAGGACGCCCCGGCGCGCCGATCGCTTGACCAACTGCGAGGGATCGAGGGCCAGCGGGTACGCCACGCCTATCTCTTTTTGGCTCAACAACACGGAGTGGACTGGAAGCAGCGGAAATATGACCCGGGGGACTGGGACAAGGCCGACATCCCCAACCGCTGCCTTTCAGTGGCCACGAGTTGCCTGCACGGACTGTCGGAGGCCGCAGTTCTAGCGGCAGGCTATGCCCCAGCGATCGGCTTTCTGCATACCGGCAAACCACGCAGCTTTGTTTATGACGTGGCCGATCTCTATAAGCTCGATATCGTTGTCCCTGAGGCCTTTTCCATTGCAGCTAAAGCGCAAAAGGGCATGCTGGAGATGGCCCCCGAACGCGCCGTGCGACTGGCCTGCCGCGATTTGTTCCGCAAAACCGGCCTGCTGCACAAGATTATTCCGCAGATTGAGGAGGTGCTGGCGGCCGGAGGGCTAGACAAGCCCGGCACGGCCCCCGAGGCGGTTAGCCCGGCCTTTGAAGAGGAGGTGAGCGGCGATGATGGTCATCGCGGTTAGCAATGTACCGCCCCGCCTGCGCGGTCGGCTAGCGGCTTGGTTGCTGGAAGTTCGCGCGGGGGTGTTTGTGGGTAACTATTCGGCCCGTACTCGGGCGCGGATCTGGGCGCAAGTGGAGGCCGGGGTTGAAGAAGGCGATGCCGTGATGTGTTGGAAAGCCCCCACCGACCAAGGTTATGACTTCTTGACCATCGGCCAAAACCGCCGCATGCCGAAGGATTTTGACGGGTTGAAGCTGGTGCAATTTGCCCCTCTGGAAAATGGTAAGAAGCCATAAAAAAATCTGGTAGCTTTACGAAAAGGAGGCTTCAATAGCCATATCAATACCTTACAGACAGTCTGTTCCCCGCACACGCGGGGATGAACCGCGCGGTGATCGCGCACCCATAGGCCAGCATGGCCTGTTCCCCGCACACGCGGGGATGAACCGGGCAAACGGGGTTTCACGTATACCCATTTCAACCTGTTCCCCGCACACGCGGGGATGAACCGGTATGGGTGTCGATGACCTACGGTGTCGGCACCTGTTCCCCGCACACGCGGGGATGAACCGGCACGGGTTGCCCCATTGCCAAAACATACCCCCTGTTCCCCGCACACGCGGGGATGAACCGCCAAGCGCCACGTTTGATCTGGGGACCGCCGTCTGTTCCCCGCACACGCGGGGATGAACCGGCACATCTCAAGATGCTGAGTATTGGTTTGAACTGTTCCCCGCACACGCGGGGATGAACCGGCGACACTGTTGAGCCGTTCTATGCCGTCGAACTGTTCCCCGCACACGCGGGGATGAACCGGTGCCGGAATCCCCTAAATCATAACGAAAAGAACTGTTCCCCGCACACGCGGGGATGAACCGGCCCAGCTTTGCCAGATCCGCACCCGCTCGATCTGTTCCCCGCACACGCGGGGATGAACCGTCCTGCCGAAAGCTGCGGCAGATGGGGTCTTTCTGTTCCCCGCACACGCGGGGATGAACCGATTGATGCAGATGAGGCGTGGATCGTTGTCGACTGTTCCCCGCACACGCGGGGATGAACCGCTGCGGCAGTTGTGGGCTGACGGTGTTGGGCCCTGTTCCCCGCACACGCGGGGATGAACCGGTGGTTCGTTGAATAATTTGAGCGGCCCTTTGCTGTTCCCCGCACACGCGGGGATGAACCGCTCCAAATAAAAGACGGGGCAGGATTGCCCCTCTGTTCCCCGCACACGCGGGGATGAACCGCAGAATGGCGCACGAACGAAAACAGCACCGCCCTGTTCCCCGCACACGCGGGGATGAACCGGCAAAGGCGCGAACAGCGGCAATAAGTTCATTCTGTTCCCCGCACACGCGGGGATGAACCGCGTTATTGTTACACTGAGGCCGGAAAGGCCGACTGTTCCCCGCACACGCGGGGATGAACCGACGCAACCAACGCTCTGAACGCATCTGGCAGTCTGTTCCCCGCACACGCGGGGATGAACCGTCCTCAACATCCGTCAGGCTGCGGAACTCACCCTGTTCCCCGCACACGCGGGGATGAACCGCAGCCGCTCTGTCTTGAACTTGTGCCGGATGCCTGTTCCCCGCACACGCGGGGATGAACCGGTGAGCATTGCTCATTGACGGGATGGGGCTGGCTGTTCCCCGCACACGCGGGGATGAACCGCAGCCAGACGCAGAATACAGCGGGATAACCCTCTGTTCCCCGCACACGCGGGGATGAACCGTCAGCATCTAGATCACGGCCATTGCCGGTGGTCTGTTCCCCGCACACGCGGGGATGAACCGGCATCGGTTACACTCAGAACGCATTGTTCAAACTGTTCCCCGCACACGCGGGGATGAACCGTGCTATCGTCAGGTGCGCTGTCTGGTCACGTACTGTTCCCCGCACACGCGGGGATGAACCGTCACGCGGGTTAGCGGACTGGCAGGTCTTTAGCTGTTCCCCGCACACGCGGGGATGAACCGACGCCAGCCGTGCCAGCATCTGGCTGACAGCGGCCTGCCGGATGTCGAGCAGGCTTTCCAACTCGCCCACAGATTTCTCGCCTGATCCCAGATGGCACAGGATCATTAACCGTCCCTCATGGGCCAGCGTCTTGAGATAGGTCGCAGCCGCTTCGGCATTGCGCGCCATTTCCGAAGGCGGGGCGGGTTGGCTTTGCGTCGTCAATTCTGCAAGATCAGCAAAATCTATTTTACCGATGCATCTCGCGCCACTGCGACCGCCAAGATGTCGTCAAGCATCATCAGCACCCCTGCCAGCAGGTTTTGCGCGGCTCGTAATGCAGTAAGCTGCGTCCGGCGTGAGGGGCGGTGTGTGCACGCTTGGCTGATTTGCGCCGTAGCCCGTGCGGCGTCCGTTATGACGCCCGTAATCTGCGATACAGCGCTTTGCTCGAAGTCGCGCAACTGGTGCGGCGCACTCGGATGGTTACAGCATACCTTGATTGCGGGCAGCACGCGCGTCTTGAGGTTCGCTCGAAGCCGTTCTGGCAGCTCCGCCAGTCTCGGCTGCCACTCGTGGCCCAGCATGCCGCCGAAAGTGCTGTCTAGCGGTACGCGCACACCTGCCTCTATATGGCTTTCGATGATCTGCAGCCCTTCATAGACCTGACGCCAGCGGGCACGCGTCTCTATGATGCGATGAATGGGGAAGTCGGTGCTTTCGACGCTGCCGATGTCATTGATCTCAGTCATTGTAATACTCCGAGGCTGAATGCGGGTGAAAGGATGTGTTTGCGCAGCACTTCTTGAAAGGATGACCAGCGCACGCCTTTTTCACAGGTGGGGGTGGACGTGTTGGACACGTTCTATGGCGTTTTACGCAACTTCCCTTACGAGGAATCCGTATAAGAAAAGTTACGTAAACTGCCTCATTTCCCGTCCAACCTGTCCAGATCATAGCAAGGCCCCATCGCGTAAACGGAGGCCAACATAGTATCTATCGGCACCAGACTTCCGATTGCCTAGCCCCCGATCGCTCAGCTGTGCGTTAAAGCTCCGCTTTGTGTAGCACCTGAAACCATTCGCCGTGCACCACATGCTATACCTGCCATAAAGAATGCTCTGCTTAACCTCAAAGCCAGCTCCCCCCTCTGTGACGTCGTCCAGAAATTCACCAAGGATGTCACAGTCCGCTCGGTATTGTGTGACTTCGGCTTGCATTGCCGGGCTGACCGAAATGCCGTCACTCAGGTATTTCTGTGCGCCCTGAACCATCCACGCAAGTATGCCCGCACGCTCGGCCATCAGCTTTGACTCAAGCTGTGGGTCTTGCTCCTCTGGCAAAAATGTCCGACGGAAAGGCAGGATGATGATGCGCCGCCAGATACCGTTATCTGTGCCTTTGATGATCGGCTTGTGGTTTGTCCGGACCCAGACCGAAAACATCGGTTGGAAGGTGAAAAGCCCTTGGTACAGGAACCTCGCCGACATGGGCTCCCGCCCTGCCAACTGCTTCACAACTGTTTCGTCGAGGGTCGTGCGTACTGGCAGTTCGTTGATCGATACGAGGCGGCTACCGGCCAGCATAGCCAAGTCAGGCCGTGGCCCATGATCATCAGAACGTCTCGCAGCCAACAAGCTTGGGGGCGCGGTAACAGCGTAAGCTCTTAGGATATTATGGACTACGTTAGACATTAGCGACTTTCCGTTAGCCCCTGTGCCTACGCTGAAAATCATTTTCTCCTCGGTGGCTCCCCCTACGATAGTCATCCCCAAAAGTTGCTGGACTGCCGCTATCGTCGACGGATCATTGCAGAATACTTCCAACAAGAATGCGCTCCAGCGTGGAGCTTTTGCTGCGTCGTCGAAGTCGACGTCAATGTGCTTGGTGATGTAGAGATCAGGGCGGTTGGGTATCAGAGCCCCGGTCGATAACTCGACAAGGCCGTTCCTAACCCCAATCAGCTTTGGGTGAGCATCAAGTGCATCGGCCTTTATACTCATTCCAGTCATAGACTGCATCAGACTGAGAACAGCTTGGATTTTGTGCGTTGTCTGTAGTTGGGCTACCTCGCCGATCAGCCGTTTACCCGCGTCGGGATCAATTCCCTGCGCCGCCGTGCATGCCAGCTGATACATCTGGATCAGCGCCTCTGTGATCATCCTCACTTCTTCGCCAAGTTCGCACCAGAGCCAACGCTCCGTCGCGCTGCACCAGCGCAGCCAATTTCCAATCCCCCGGACATACACCAGTCGGCCATGATACAGGTCGCGCACATATTGCGCCGCGCGGACATCAGCCTTGAGTTTCCATTCAGGTATGACGGTCTGGCCAGAATGCATGGTAGGCATCGGCGTTGGCATTAGCCCCATGCATGCCTTTCCAACAGTCCTCTGCCGATAATCATGGCGGTCCTGCCATTTGTCACGCTGGGCTAAACCCGAGTGTTCAAAGACTGCTTCGGTGTAGGCTTCTAGCTCTTCATCGCGAAACCCTATGGCTGCACCGTGACGCGCGATTTCACTGGCCAAGTACATGTCGGCTTCTGATTGTGATGGGAAGCGCACAGCACCCGTCAGCGCGTCCCACGCCGCTTGCCATTCTCCAGCCCAGAGGTGGGGTTCAGCGGCTTGGAAGTGACCGACAGCAGCCGTAACATTGGCAGCATCAAAGTGTGGCGAAGACTTCTGTGACACGGCAGGCATGTTATGATCTGCCTTCGGTTGCAGAATACCCCCGAGGGCCGTGCGCAAGTCCACAGCCGAGTAGTAAGGCCCCTTTGAAACGAGCCGCACTTGTGGATTACCACTCTGTTTTTGTTCATCCAACATTTTTGGCAACCTCGCGATTCTTCATGTGCAGAAAACCCGGCAGACGCAGAAGCCTTGACACGTCAACTGCTGCAGGGTCCGCACCGAACTGAGCAAGGCTCCGGTTGATGCTTTCCGCATCCGCAGCGTCTAGAGTTTCGCTGTCGGCCAGAAGCCAATAGAAATGCCAGTTCATCGGGCCACTGCTTTGGACCTCAATAGTTGGGTGCAGAATAGCGCGGATCGTGTCGAGCGCGTGCTGGTCAACTCCATCAAGATCGGCATGAACGCCTCGAACACGGGACAGGTTGATCTTGCCCCTTTGCCCCTTGAATTGGTTAACTGCAACGAAGATGCCCGCCCCGCGCGCATTCAAGCCGTGCAGGCGCGGAAGCAGTTCCTCTGCGTCGGCGATAGTCAGATCAGGGAAGCGCTTGGCTATGGCGTCAGATTGGGGTTTTTGAGCCCCCTTCGGCGCGTCAGTATAACACTCGATGTTGAACGTTGCGTCTGGGCCCCGGTCGAGCATGTTCAGGAACTTGATGGCAGGATGTGTCATTGCGCGTCTCCGCGTCCAACACGGACATCATCGCCGCTGATCAATGCCTGCAGGCTTTCTGCAGGTATCACCGTTCTGCCCCCTATACGGACAGCCTCTAGCCTGCCTTGGCCTATCAGTGCGTAAATGGTTGTTTTGCCTAAGCTCGACGTCTCGCAAGCCTCGCGGATGCTGTAGGCCAGCTTCTGGATATGTGTGGACGACATGATTCACCTCGGTCGTGATTGACTGAGGCAGGGCTCACATGAAATAATTTCGCCGAACAGTTTCGCGGTAATTTCGCCGTTTTTTTAAAGGTCTTGAGTTTTAGGGCCCCGCTTCAACGGCCCCTGTGATTTTTTAAGATTGCGTATTTTTTCGCGAATAATGTGATGATCCGGATGATCTCGCTGACAGATTTCAGTCAGGTTCTTTTCGCTTGTAACCTTTTGATCTTTTGACAAATTATTAAACCATGTCTGATACTGGGATGAAGAAAGCTTCTCTTTTTTGGCAGCTGTAGACAGCGGCTTGGTACCTCGGACGAGGTGATGTTTTAAGCTGGTGTACTTCACTGTAACATTTTGAAAGTGGGCTGAAGATTGCAGTGGCTGGTATACCCACACCGAGTCCTCATCAGGAAGCCATTGCAGGCCAGTACCATGCCTTAAGCCATCTATCGTTATATCAAATGCTTGATAACTAGCCAGCTCCAGTACTGTAACTAAGCGCGCAACAGGTGAAACGTTACCATTAGACCCGCAATATTTCCCATAAATTTCAATCGAACCGGTTAGTGCCTTTTCAATCAATCTCTGCAAGGCGTCTAAAAGTAACTGTCTCTCATTGTTAAATTTCATGGATGAAGTGGCGTTGAAATACCCCTGTTGATCAAGTCTCTCGCCAAACGCCAGCCACGTGAGTGCTTCAGTTAAACTTATGTTCACTGGGTACCGGCTCATTGCGCCACCATTCTGATTGGCACAACGTCAGCCCCCAACGCCAGTTCACCAGCGCAGAACTCAGCCCAGTCAACCATCAGGCGTCTCCGCTTCTCGAACAGATCGCCGCGCCTATAGGCAGCCTCGACCTTGTTACCGATGCTGTGCGCCAGTGCCATTTCGCAGACCTCGTGCGGATAACCGGTACATTCAGCGGCCCAGTCGCGGAAGCTTGACCGGAAACCATGCACGGTCACGTCACTTTTCATGCGACGCAGCAGCATAGCCATTGCCATGCCAGACATCTGGCCTCCCCGCGCTCCGGGAAAAGCCCATGGGCTATCCAGTTTCTTGACAGCCGCAAGTATCGACATGGCCCGATCAGACAGCGGCACCCGATGTTCCCGGCCTGCCTTCATGCGGTTTGCGGCAATAGTCCATACTGCCTTGTCCAGATCGATCTCTGCCCACGTTGCGCCGACCACTTCTCCGGTACGCGCGGCTGTCAAGATCGTGAACTCCAGCGCAAGTGCAGCCACCGCCTTGCGCGTACGTAGCCCCTGCAAGATGGATGGCACAGCAGCATAGGGGGCGGCTTTGTGATGACCGCGTGACAGCCGTGTGCGTGCTGGCAGTATCTGCGCAAGATGGCCTCGCCAGCGTGCAGGGTTCTCGCCTGTCCTGTACCCTCTCACTTTGGCTGCATCGAGGATCGCTTCTACCCTGCCCCGCACGCGCGCAGCAGTTTCAGGCTTGGCTTTCCAGATGGGTTCCAACACCGAGAGCACATGGGGGGTGTCCACGTCCGAGACAGTCATATCCCCGATCATCGGGTAAACGTAGGTTGCGAGTGTATTTGTCCATTGTTGGCGGTGCTTGGCGTTGCGCCAGCTGCCCTCATTGGCCTCAATATACGCCTCTGCAGTAGCCCTGAACGTGACACTGGCTACTTGCTGTGCTTGCTTGGCTGCAGCGGCCTGCGCCGCGGCCTCATCGCGCTCCATGAGCGGGTCAATCCCTGCCTTGACCTTCATGCGATATATCGCAGCTACATCGCGCGCCTGCGCTAGTGTCAGTTCCTCGCCGCCAGACCTGCGCAGCAGCTCTATTGCCTCGGCACAACGAGACAAGCCAACATCCCGGGCATTGCCATCCAGCATGAACCGATAGACCCAAGAGCGTGCTCCGGTCTTCTTGACCAGCAGGTGCAGGCCATCGCCATCGGCGTGGCGCCCCGGCTTGGCGTTCTTTACCTGCAGGGGCGTCAGCGCTTTGCTCAGCTTCTTGGGCATTGGGGCGGTCCTTCAATGACACCACGACAAGGCAGTGATTGTTCCCATAAACGTTCCCCGAAAATAGCGCGGTTTTATGGGAACGCAAGCGATCAGACATGAACACTTCAATTTATCATTTATACTAAGTCACTGTAAAACATGTTATATAGAACATTGCCGAATGTAGGCGATCTAGTGTTAGGCGGACACCTCCTCCGCCACCACCCATAAAATACATTTTTTCTTATTAAAATTATGCATATAGCCTTTAGCGTAGCAACGGCTTACCCACACACTTAACCCACACGTTATACCCACACGTCGCTACAGAAAGTATTTTGCTTGAGCCACCCGCATGGATGACCGTCCTAGCGCCCAAAGCCTAACAACAAGTGCTCTAATGCTGTTTCGCCACCCTATCCTAATGTGATTAAAGGATTCGGACCAACACAGACGCACTGAGAGGCCCCTTGAAGGCTTCCTGCGCGCACCCTTGCCCCACCTAGCCAAATAGACGGAAAGGTGGCCCACAAGACCCCTCTGAGGCCCTCAGCGTCAAGCCGCGCAACGCAAGCCAACCAGCGCTATTCACTCAGGCACAGCGAAAACGATGCGAGTGGACACGATGTTGCCCTTTACCCCACAGCCCTTACACCGCGCCGTCTGAGCGACTTGAGACACCGTGGTAGTCTTGGGTAGGGTCTTCAACAGGTCCACGACTGGTAGGCCAGCAGAGTGGCCGCAACGGCAGTATAAATAGATCACGTGGCCGTCGATGGCTGATAGCTTCGTCATGGTGTCATTATCGGGATATTTTGCAAAAGTGCCCCAAACTAAGAAAAGTGTGAAACACCACCTACGTCGGTTTTGCCAATCGCTCCATAATCAATGCCTGTATGGTGGCATTTGAGGCTTCAATACCGTTTGGCCAATCTCCCGCCTTCACCTTTGCCCGTACGATCTCAGCAATCTCGGTGTTCATCTCGGCTGGCAGCTCTGCCATCATCTGGATTGTAGCGTGTTTGATTGCGCTGAACTCCAACACAACACTCGACGCATTTGAGGGTAGTAGAGGATGAGATGCGTCGCGTACGCTACCCGTCATATCCAGAAATGTTTGCGTCACATCGGCATCACCATGCTTGTTTACACGGTTATATTTATCAACAGTTCTGCGATAGTAGCCGTTTAGTCCAGTCAAAAAACCAGTCATAATGAGAGGTCCTTCAAGCTCAGGGTGCAATTATAGCCGACTTACGTAATACGGAAAAAATAATTGTTAATAACGACGTTCCTCAAGGGACCTGCCGTATGACGCAAGGATCGCCTGATTTTGCCTGCTGGACAAGTGTTTTTCGCCCTGAGCGGTGTCTGTGGCTGTGCAGGCTACTAGAATGGGGCGTTAGACCGCTGACTTTGACAATATAAATAGATCACATGGCCGTCGATGGCTGATAGCTTGGTCATGGTGTCATTATCAGTTTGTTTGTTGCTGTTTCCAATGTGGTCCAGCGACACAACAGGAAGTTACAGATGTTGCTAAAGGCGGGTACCTTTTATCAGGCAGACCAAGACTAGATCAGGTCACTTTGTAAGTGTTGTTGCCAACCACAAGGCACTTTGGGCAGGTCGCTCTGGTACGAACCTCATGTGTCGTAGTCTTACCGTCAACAACCAGCAGTAGGTTTGCCACTTCATGTACAACTGTGTGCTGACACCCACCGCAGGTGATGCTGATCTTCGAGTTGGGTATTGCTTCTAGCCTTTGAACCATGAGGTGCGACAACTCTCTCAAACGCCTACGACGCTAAAATGACGTATGCTTTGGCAATCAATGCAAACGCAATTACAACGACAAATATTTTGTTGATGTGCTTGTTCACGGTGCAGATTAGTCCATGCTTATTTCCAAATGGGCATGTTGTCAGTATGGCAACAACAAGGAACGGGTACCAGTATGTCAGATGAAATCGACCTCGAAAGTCTGGACGCCTACCTGTCGTCTGATGACAGCCCTGATGAATGTATGATGCTGTCTGATCTAGATGGGTTTCTTCATGGTGTCGTTTGTTCTCCTGTCCCAATCCCACAAGACGAATGGCTCAGTGCTGCCATGGGAGAGCGGGCAACAGAGCTACCGCCCCATATTCTTGAAATCATCATTGATCTGCACGAAGACATCTTGGATGGGCTGACCCTACCTGAGCCTGAGGTTGAGCCGATCTTCTGGGAAGCCAATGCAGGCCATGTCATCGCCATGGATTGGTGTGAGGGCTTTATGGATGCTGTTGCCCTACGCCCCAAAGAGTGGCTGAGGCTGACGGAGAGCGGCGCTGACGGGCATCTGGTTACGCCTATCATGGTGTATGATGGACGACAACGGCCACTCAGTGATGGGCATACCGCATGAGGAGCTGCAACAAGTGCTAGCCGAAGCTGCTGATGCTATTCCAGAGGCTGTGACTGGAATCTTTCAGTTTTGGCGTTCTCATGGTCAGCCCACAGCCTGATGCACTTCTATTACGTTGCCCTCAGGATCATGGAAGAACACCTGATGCCATTCTTTCGCAAAGGCAGTGCTGTCGCGTAAGTCCGAGATGGGTTACCGATCTAGCCCAGCACACTGCCTAGAGATCACAGATCACGCGCGGGCAAACGATTTTGGAATCTCTGCTTGACCTATACAGATTAGCGCGTTCAAGTTTCCAGATGCGTATCATTCTTCCAATACT
>NZ_JAGYJK010000012.1 GCF_018402175.1 Yoonia sp.
CGACCAACGCCGTCATTGCCACCAATGCAATGCCAGCGACCCAAAGAACCGCATGCGCCAACACGCCCAGCAGGCCTGCGATACCGATCATCTTTTGCTGCATAACGCGGCTCATCTGAAAGCGATCTGATTATGGACCATCCTGATAAAACCCTGTTTGCCAGCGCCGCATGTGTCGGCCATGTTCTATCCGACACGAACGGGTCAACGTCCGTGCCGGAGTCTTGTCAGCTTGAACGCCGCAGGGCGTTATTCGGTCGCCTGAATCCGCATGACCAAATCGCGCAATTCATCTGATGTCACGTGCTTTTGATAGACGGGGACCATCGCCTCGATGAACGGGGTCTTGTCGATGTCGGTTATGATCTGCACACCCGCCGCGCGCACCTGATCTTCGGATGCCTTTTCACGTTTGGTCCACATTTCGCGCATGACGGGGACGGAATCTTTAGCAGCCTGCCGCACCAGCGCTTGGTCGTCGGCGGAAAGCCCGTCCCAGCTTTGTTTCGACATGACCAAGACTTCGGGCACGATCAAATGTTCGTTCAGCGTATAATAGCCGGCAACCTCAAAATGCCCCGAAGATTCGAACGATGGCCAGTTGTTTTCAGCACCGTCGATCACGCCTGTCTGGATTGAGGAATAGACCTCGCCGTAAGGCAGCGGCGTGGCGCTGGCGCCCATTGCAGTCATCATATCCACGAAGATATCCGATTGCATGACTCGGATCTTCAGACCGGCCATGTCTTCAAAGGATTCGATGGGGCGCTGGCTGTTGTAGAAACTGCGCGACCCGCCGTCGAAATAGGCCAAACCGATCAGGTCATGTGGTTCAAAGGCGGCAAGGATTTCCTCGCCAATCGGGCCATCCATGACGCGGTGCATGTGATCGACCGACCGGAAGATAAAGGGCAAGGAGACAACCTTGGTCTGTTCGACAAGGTTGTTGAACGGCCCCATGCTGACGCGGTTCATGTCGATCACGCCAAAGCGGGTCTGTTCGATCGTGTCGCGTTCCTCGCCTAGCTGCGCGGAATGGAACACCTCGACGCAGATGCGCCCATCCGAGCGTTCCTGCAGCAAGGCCCCCATATGTTTGACGGCCTCGACCGTGGGATAGCCGTCCGGATGCGTATCCGACGACCGCAAGGTGATTTCGCAGGCCGCAGCCGCCTGCCCAACGAAGGCCACGCTGGCCAGCAGCGCCGCTGTCAATGTCTTTGTAATTGTCATGGTCTCTCCTCCCGTTGATGGCCCTGTCAGAGCCGATAGGCTTGTTTGGCAAGCCGGTATGCGAGGTCATAGGCGACCTCGAATGCGTCATCCTCGGCCATGCGCCCGCTGGCGCAGAGCGTGGCAAGATAGGCACAATCCACACGCCGCGCGACATCATGCCGGGCGGGGATCGAACAAAAGGCGCGGGTGTCGTCGTTGAACCCCACAGTGTTGTAAAAACCCGCGGTTTCGGTCGTGAGTTCGCGAAACCGGCGCATCCCTTCGGGGCTGTCGAAAAACCACCATGGCGGCCCCAGTTTCAGCGCTGGATAAACCCCCGCCAAAGGGGCGAGTTCGCGTGACAGCGTGGATTCATCCAGCATGAACACGATCACAGATAGGCGCGGGTCCGTGCCATAGGCATCAAGCAAGGGTTTCAGGTTGCGCACGAAATCGGTGCGCGTCGGGATATCGAACCCCTTGTCGCGCCCGAAAGATTCGAACATCGGGGCGGAATGGTTGCGCCATGATCCTGCATGGATTTGCAGGACCAGCCCGTCATCGAGACTCATACGTGCCATTTCGGTCAGCATCTGGCCACGGAACGCATCGGCCTGTTCCGCAGTGGCGCGGCCGGTCTTGACGATATCGAACAGGGCGGCTGCATCCTGCGCGGACAGGTTTTCGGTGCGCGCGGTGGGATGGCCGTGATCCGATGATGTGGCGCCAAAGCTGATGAAATAGGCGCGCCGTGCGCGATGCGCGGCCAGATAGCCATCCCATGTCATCGTATCCTCGCCGGTCAATTCACCCAGACGGGTCAAGTTGCCGACGAACCCGTCGAATTCCGGGTCAACCACGGCATCAGGCCGATAGGCGGTGATAACCCGCCCCTGCCAGCCACTGTCGCGGATCATCCGGTGCCAGCGCAGATCATCCAGCGCGCTTTCGGTGGTGGCCAGCACCTCGATATTGAACCGCGCAAACAAGGCGCGCGGCCGGAATGCGGGCTGTGACAGGCTGTCGGTGATCCGGTCATAGATCGCATCGGCAGTCTGCGGGGTCAGCCGGTCGTGGATGTCGAATACCTCGGCAAAGGCATGGGTCAGCCAGATCCATGACGGCGTGCCGCGCAGCAGATGGTAATTCTGGGCAAACAGCCGCCAGATCGCGCGCCCGTCCTTTTGTGCGGCGCTTCCATCGGCGCGTGGCACGCCCAGAGCGTCAAGATCGACACCTTGGGAAAACAGCATCCTGAACACATAGTGATCGGGTGTGACAAACAGCTGTGCGGCATCTGTAAAGGCGGCGTTTTCAGCAAACCAGCGCGGATCGGTATGGCCGTGAGGGCTGATGATCGGCAAGCCGCTGATCTGGTCGTAAAGCGCGCGGGCCAATCTGCGCGCACCCGATTCCAAGGGGAAAAGGCGGTTGTCGTCCAGCAGCATAAAGTGATCCCCCCGGTCAGAAAGCAGCCTCCCCGCCACTTCCGATAGACTAATATTCTAGATTACCAACCTTGTCAACGTGGGTTCTTTTCGGCTAAACTGCTTGCAAGATCATAAGTGGGAGATCGTCTCATATGGCAGCCTCATCGGCATTGCGGGCCCTGACCCCGCTTGACCGGCCTTCCATCGCCGATCAGGTTTTTGAGACATTGCAGGCAGGCATCCTGTCGCTGGAACTGTCACCCGGTGCCAAACTTTCCGAGATTGACGTAGCCAGCCAGATGGAGGTGTCGCGCCAACCCGTGCGCGACGCGTTTTACAGGTTATCCAAGCTCGGATTTCTGGTGATCCGGCCACAGCGGTCCACCACGGTCAGCCTGATTTCGGAGTCCGCCGTGCTGCGCGCGCGCTATCTCCGCACCGCGATTGAGGTCGAAAATATCCGCACCGCCGCCACCCGACTGACAGCGGAAGATCACGCCGCCTTGACCGACCTGCTGGCCGCCCAGCAACAGGCCCATGCCGCGCAGGACAAGCGTCTGTTTCACCAGTTGGACGATCAGTTCCACCACGAAATCTGCAAACGCTCCCAAGTTGGTTTCGCATGGGACCTAATCAACGAAAACAAGGCCCATATGGACCGGGTGCGGATGCTGTCGCTCAGCTTTGCTTCGCCGCAAGTAATCAAGGACCACGGCGACATCCTTGACCATCTGATACGCCGCGACGCGGCGGCGGCAGCAGATGCGATGCGGCTACATCTGTCGCGGATCGCGGATCTGATTGAACGGCTGCGGTCCGAAAAACACGCCTGGTTTGATAGCGAAGCCACCACATGACCCGGATTGTCGCGATTGGCGAGGCGATGGTAGAACTAGCTCCAGCCGGTGATGCGGAACTTTACCGCGCGGGTTTCGCCGGCGATACGCTGAACACGGCGTGGTATCTGCGCCAGCTGATGCCTGCCACCGATGCCATCGCCTATTTCACGGCCATCGGGAAGGACGATATATCTGCTAGGCTGCTGGCCTTCATCCGCGCGGCGGGGCTGGAAACCGGCCAAATCGCGCAGCGCGACGACAGCACTGTCGGGCTGTATATGATCAGCCTGAATAATGGGGAACGCAGTTTCAGCTATTGGCGCGGTCAAAGTGCGGCGCGCCGGATGCTGGAGGATGACACAGCCTTGCGCGCGGCCTTGCAGGGGGCAGATCTGGCCTATCTGTCGGGGATCACGCTGGCGATCCTGCCCCAAGACGCCCGCGGGCGCCTGTTCGATGTGCTGCGCGATTTTCGCCAAGCAGGGGGTAAGGTCGCCTTTGACCCCAACCTGCGCCCGCGTCTTTGGCCTGATCCCAAGACGATGACCGACACCGTGATGCAGGCGGCAGGCCTCAGCGATATCGCGCTGCCCTCTTATGAGGATGAGGCAGGCTGGTTCCATGATACCACTCCCGCAGCTACTGCCCAAAGATACCGCGAGGCCGGGGCGGCAGTGGTCGTGGTCAAGAACGGGCCGAAACAGGTAATTGCAGTAACGCCGAACAGGTCGTTTGCGGTCAAACCCTCCCAAGTGGCAAATGTTGTTGACACGACCGCCGCCGGAGACAGCTTCAACGCAGGCTTCTTGGCGAGCTATCTACAGCACGGCGATCTGGAAACGGCCAGCATCGCGGGTGCCGACCTTGCAACAGCCGTGATCCAGCAATTCGGCGCATTGGTCACACTGGACCAGTTCACTCAACACAGGATAAGCGGCCGCCCTTTGTAGCCTTCGCGAAAGGGCCGCGAGGCAACACAATTTAGTAATCCTTTGATCGGTAGGGCTCCTCAGCTTTGTCACTTTCTTGCGCTTGGACTTCATGCATGTCGACCTGGGGCCAGCGCGGACCAGAGCGTCAAGTTCACCATTCGGGCGGGGCCCTCCGCGGTCGAGACCCCGCCTAGGAGCGAGGTCCTTGCGCAAAGCCGGACGCTCACAGGCACCGAGGCTGTCCGCATTCAAGACCTACGCCAACTTTTATCGGTTCTTTACCGAGATACTCAGCACGCTGTGTTTTGACGCCAAAAGTGCTGAAGGGATGGTAGCAGAGCCCGTCCGCCTGGCCGCACGTGTGCTGCTGGCTGGGTGATATCAGACTTTCTCAGCCTCTGATAATCGACTTTGCCACGCGGACCCGTTGCGACAATCCAAGTCCACCTGATGCTCCCAAAGCCATTGATCGGTTTATGGAGCGGGTTGCCTAGCACGATGGGGAAGCGGCATCGGAGACAGATGCTAAAACGCACGACCAAGGTGACTGCATGCAGCAGAAAACGCCACCACCGATATTAGATGACTTGGCGGTATTCTATCCGGTAAAAGTCAACTTAGACGCATACCTGAGCGCCGTGTTTCGCCAGCGCGGGCTTTTCGTAGCAGTGTCTCCCATGTAACGCCGGAATGCTTACAAGTTGGGCATGAAGCAAATCACTGAGCTGACAGCAGACGGCGATAACATTCACCGATGTCACAACGAGCTCTGATCTGTGTACGAACCCTTCACCACCAGTTTCGGCGCTGTGGAAGCTGCGCGCTGTCAGGCCAAGAGCAAGCGCAGGTGTGCAGTGGCTGCAAGTCCGCGATGCGTGGCAAGGCCGTGTAGGACGCATGGTGGGGTGTCGACGGGTAAGCGGGACGCAGCAAGGCTGAGAGCGTTGCGTACAGGCCAAGACTATACATGGCCGGGAAACACGAGACTGTGACGCAACGGCATGTGAAAGCTCAGAGTTGTGCGGTTTTCCGGAGGGGGGCCATGTTGCCCTTGGTATGATCCGAAACACTTGACCAGTTCATATGCAGCGCTGCCGCCTCACCGTTCGTGGGGGACTCATTTGATACAGTGGCAGTGCCGTGCGTGGCAAAACCCTTGGGTGGGTCTGATCTGAGGCGATATTTTGCATGGTGGGGGACGATCCTTTCACTGTTCAAAGCCAAGCGTATCACGAGCTTGCAAAACCATATGCGCACCTTTGCAACCCACTTGAACCCATAGCCTGGCAACCTAAAGGAAGAAGGCCGATATACTTGATATTATGGTGTGATCCCACGAGGACTCGAACCCCGAACCTGCTGATTAGAAGTCAGCTGCTCTATCCAGTTGAGCTATGAGACCAGTTGTTCGCGGTATGGCGCGGCTTGGGGCGTTTTGGCAAGCGGAAACCCGTTCTAATGGGTCCAGACGCCGCGCCGGTTGGTCGCGAAATTCTCGCCATAGCCGCCCGCACGGATATTGGGCTTGCGCAATTTGGGGTCCTGCACGATGGCCTCGATCCCGTTTTCGCGGGCATAGTCCAGCGCCGCTTCCTTGCTGTCGAAATACAGTTTGACCTGCGCCTGCGTGTCGGTGGACGATGTCCAGCCCATCAAAGGGTCAATGCTGCGCGCGGCCTCGGCCACATGTTCCAGCACCCAGGACCGCGTTTTCGCAATGCCGGAGGACATGGCGGTTCTGGCTGGCTTGTAGATTCGTGCGCGCATCTTTGGCCCTTTCATCGTTGCATGTCATATGCGCAAAAAACGGGGATTTCGCAAGCCCCGCCGATGTCTGATCAGGCCCATTCACCCTTGCGCATGACGGGGATCACCTCGCCGGTCTTGGTGATCCCGTCGATATCGACGGCATCCGACCCCATCATCCAATCGACATGGATCAGGCTCTGGTTGCCGCCTTTTTGCTGCAACTCCTCCGGGGAATATTCGGACCCGCCTTGGATCGTATCGGCGTAGCATTGACCCAATGCGATGTGGCATGACGCGTTTTCATCAAAGAGCGTGTTATAGAACAGCGTGCCAGACTGGCTGATCGGGCTGGAATGGGGCACCAAGGCGACCTCGCCAATGCGGCAGGCCCCGTCATCGGTGTGCAACAGCGCCTGCAGCACGGCCTCGCCTTTGGTGGCTGTCGCCTCGACAATGCGACCCGCCTCGAACCGGACCTTGATGTTTTCAATCACATTGCCCTGATGCGCCAAAGGCTTGGTGGCAGACACGACGCCATCGACCTTATAGGCATGCGGGCAGGTGAACACCTCCTCAGTCGGGATATTGGGCTGGCAGACCACCCCGTTCAGCGCGGGCGAGGCACCACCTTTCCAGATATGCCCGTCCGCCAGACCCAGCATCAAATCGGTGCCGGGGCCGGTGTATTTCAGGGCGGCGAAATCATGGTCGTTCAGCCATTTGACGCGCTTTTTCAGCTCTGTCGTATGCGCGGCCCAATTCGCCACAGGATCGTCGCCGTCCAGCCGCGACGCTTTATAGATCGCATCCATCAGCTTGCCCTGCGCCTCTGCCACGGGCAGATCGGGGAACACGCGCGCGGCCCAACCGGCACCGGGGTAAGCGACGATGTTCCAGTTCACCTCGAATCCCACGATGGGGGCCATGGCGGGTTTGGCGGCGATGGATGTCGCCTTGGATAGGCGCGCGACCTTTGCGGGGTCTTGGTCGGCCAACAGCATCGGGTCGTCGCCGGTGATCGCCATGCGCGCGGCACCACCTTTGTAGGCGGCGGCCAACCCCTCATAGAACCATGCAGGTGCGCGGTCGAAACTGGCGTCATCGGCATGGTCATAGCGCGCGAGCGTGATCGCCTCGTCGGTGAAAAACGGCATCACGATCCCTGCCCCGGCCTTATAGGCATGCACCGTGATCGCGCGGACAAGGTCAATCGCGGACAATGGGGCGGTGATCACCAGATCTTGCCCTTTTTGCAGGTTCACGCCGGTGCGCACGGCAACTTCGGCCAGACGGTCGAGTTTTACAGGATCAATCATTGTCATACCTCTTTCGTTTGGCCGGACCTTAGGCCAAGGGTCGCCCTTGATCCAGTGACCAAAGACAACAACTATAGGGCAATCAAAGGAATCCCCGCCATGGCCTATGCCCAGACCGACAAATCGCCGCCCGTCTATCTGGCGAACCCCGCACCAGACGTCAAAAGCCGCGAAAAGATGGAAGGCGGCCGTCGGTTCGTGCTGAAGACCGAGTTTGAACCCGCAGGCGACCAGCCCACGGCGATTGCCGAACTCAGCGCCGGTATTCTGGCGGGCGAACGCGATCAGGTGCTGCTGGGGGCGACCGGGACCGGCAAGACCTTTACCATGGCCAAGATGATCGAACAGACCCAGCGCCCCGCCATCATCCTTGCCCCGAACAAGACCTTGGCCGCGCAGTTATACGGCGAATTCAAAGGGTTCTTTCCCGACAATGCGGTCGAATACTTTGTAAGCTATTATGATTACTATCAACCCGAGGCCTATGTCGCGCGGTCCGATACCTATATCGAAAAAGAATCCCAGATCAACGAACAGATCGACCGGATGCGCCATTCGGCCACCCGCGCCCTGCTTGAACGCGATGACGTGATCATCGTCGCCTCGGTGTCTTGTATCTATGGCATCGGGTCGGTCGAAACCTACGGCGCGATGACGCAGGATATTCATGCCGGCCAATCCTATGACCAGCGCCAGATCATCGCCGATCTGATCGCGCAGCAATACCGGCGCAATGACGCGGCGTTCCAGCGCGGCACCTTCCGCGTGCGCGGCGACAGTCTGGAGGTCTGGCCCGCCCACCTTGATGACCGCGCGTGGAAATTGTCGTTCTTTGGCGAAGAACTGGAAGGCATCACCGAATTCGACCCACTGACCGGCACCAAGACCGGCACATTCGACAAGGTGCGCATCTATGCCAATTCGCATTATGTGACCCCGAAACCCACGATGCAGCAGGCCGTGATCGGCATCAAAAAAGAACTGCGGATGCGGCTGGACCAGCTGGTCGCCGAAGGCAAACTGCTCGAAGCGCAGCGTCTGGAACAACGCACCAATTTCGATCTGGAGATGCTCGAGGCGACGGGCGTCTGCAACGGGATCGAAAACTATTCGCGCTATCTGACCGGCCGCGCGCCGGGTGAACCACCACCCACCCTTTTTGAATTCATCCCCGACAATGCGATTGTTTTCGCCGATGAAAGCCATGTGTCGGTGCCGCAGATCGGCGGCATGTACAAAGGCGACTTTCGGCGCAAGATGACGCTGGCCGAACACGGGTTCCGCCTGCCGTCCTGCATGGACAACCGCCCCCTGAAATTCGAGGAATGGGACGCGATGCGCCCGCAATCGGTGTTCGTTTCCGCCACCCCTGCCGCATGGGAAATGGAACAGACCGGCGGCGTGTTCACCGAACAGATCATCCGCCCCACCGGCCTGATCGACCCGATGATCGAAATCCGCCCTGTGCAGACGCAGGTCGATGATCTGCTGGACGAAGTGCGCAAGGTCGCCGCCGCCGGTTACCGCACCTTGGTGACCACCCTGACCAAACGCATGTCCGAAGATCTGACCGAATATATGCACGAACAGGGCATCCGTGTGCGCTACATGCATTCGGACATCGACACGATCGAACGGATCGAGATTTTGCGCGACCTGCGCCTTGGGGCCTTTGACGTGCTGATCGGGATCAACCTTTTGCGCGAAGGCTTGGACATTCCCGAATGTGGGCTGGTGGCGATCTTGGATGCGGACAAAGAAGGCTTCCTGCGCTCGGAAACATCGCTGGTGCAGACCATCGGCCGCGCGGCGCGCAACGCCGAAGGCCGCGTCATCATGTATGCCGACCGGATCACCGGCAGCATGGAACGCGCGATGGGTGAAACCGAACGCCGCCGGACCAAGCAATTGGCCTATAACGAAAAGCACGGCATCACGCCGACGACCGTGAAAAAGAACGTCGAGGATATTCTGGCGGGCCTCTACAAAGGCGACGTCGACATGAACCGCGTCACGGCCAAGATCGACAAGGGCCGCGCGGGCGGCAATATCAAGACTGTGATCGACGGTATCCGCACCGACATGCGCAAAGCCGCCGAAAACCTCGAATTCGAAGAAGCCGCGCGCCTGCGCGACGAACTCAAACGGCTCGAAGCGGTGGAACTGGCCATCGCCGACGACCCGCTGGCGCGGCAACAGGCGGTGGACAAGGCCGTCGACGATGCGGCCAAGGCGTCAGGGCGCAGCACCGGTGGGCGTGGCGGGATGCGGGGCGGCAAAAGTCGCTACGCCAAAAAGTAGGGTGCGCATGGTGCGCACCCCCAGCACAACACCGGCCGGACCATCATGAAAAAACTGACATGCGCCCTTTTCATCCTCGCCACCCCTGCCGCCGCATGGGAATTTTCGCCTGCCCCGATCTGCACCCTGACGGATGCGGACGGCCTGATCACCGTGACCTATGATGCGGCCCTACCGGAATACAGCGTCACCCTGACCCTGCCGGATGGCACTTGGCCCGATGACGCGACATTCGCGATGAATTTCGCGGGCGAGCGTCCGATTTTCATCCAGACTGACCGGCACCGCGTCAGCCCGGATCGCCGCAGCCTGACGGTGACCGACAGCGGGTTCGGCAATGTACTGGACGGGTTGCAGTTCAACCTGCGCGCCTATGCAACATCGGGTGACAGCACTTTGGGCCTGTCGCTTGACGGGATCGGCCCCGCGATGGTGGCGTTTCGCGCCTGCCCTGCGGTCAATCTTGCATGAAACGCGAACCGGTCAATCCCACCGATGATGCCGCCCGCGCGCTGGTCGGGCAATTGCTGGCGGATATGCGCCATGCGGCGCTTGGCGTGATGCATCCTGAAACTGGCGCGCCCTATGTCGCGCGTGTCGGGCTGATCTGGGATGGCACGGCCGCGCTGACGCTGGTTTCTACCCTGTCCACCCATACGCAGGCCCTGCTGGCGCATCCCGCCTGTGCCGTGCTGGTGGGTGAACCGGGGGCCAAGGGCGATCCGCTGACCCATCCGCGCCTGACGCTGAGCGCGCAGGCCACACAGGTGGACAAACCCGCGCACAAGGACATCTGGCTGGCGGCAGTGCCCAAGGCCAAGCTTTATTACGATTTCACGGATTTCGTGATGTTCCGGCTGGTGCCCACCGGCATCGACCTGAACGGCGGTTTCGGCAAAGCTTACCGGTTACGCGCGGACGAGCTTTAGCCGCTGCTGCCAGACCACCGCACCATCCTGAAACCTGCCGCGCAGCACTGCCCCCTTGCGGTGCAGATGCGGGAATTGCACGCGCCAGTCGCGATATTGGTCATTGCTGACGATCCGCAGCCCATGCAGGGCGGAAAACCCCAAGATCGCGCTATCGGCAATCACCCCTTTGTCCACGACATGGATCTGCGCCGCGGGCAGGCCCGTCAGGCCCGCCAGATCGCCTGCATCAAGATACCGGTCTGCCAGCCGGTAGCCGACGCTGGCATCAAAGAACACGATGGGCGCATAGCCCTTGGCCTGCAACGCGCCCAGCACGCGCACCAGCACCTTGGCCGATGGAGCGCCGCCCCAATGCATCACGTTGGACCCGTCCACCACGATGGCATGGCGCGGGATCACCGCTCCGGTGGGCGTTGGCTTGCGATGCCGCGCCAACAGCACAACAAAGCCGATCAGCGCGGGCAGCAGGATCAACAGTTCGGGGGGCATCATCATGCGGCCATATCAGCCGCAAGGGCGGCGCAACGCAAGCCTACAGGCTCAGCCCTTGCCTTTCCACGGCACCAGCAGGCGTTCCGCCCAGCGGATCAGCATGTCGATCCCAAAGCCGATGACCCCGATCAGGATGATCCCCATCAGCACGATATCGGTGCTTTGAAACTGCGACGCGACCATGATCATCATGCCAACACCCTTTTCGGCGGCGACCAGTTCGGCGGCCACGACCGTGCCCCAGCACACCCCCATCGCGACGCGCGCGCCGGTGAAAATCTCGGGCAGGGAATTGGGCACGATCACATGGCGCATGATCTGCCATTTGGACGCGCCAAGGCTATAGGCGGCATGGACCTTGGAGATCCGCACCCCCGACACGCCCGAGCGCGCGGCAATCGCCATGATCCAGAGCGCGGCCAGAAACAGCAAGATGATCTTGCCGGTCTCGCCGATGCCCGCCCAGATGATGACCAGCGGGATCAGGGCCAGCGGCGGGACAGGCCGCATGAATTCGACAATCGGGTCGAACCAGCCGCGAAACCAGTTCGACAGCCCCATCGCATAGCCCAAGGGGATACCGACCAAAGCCCCCAGCACAAAGCCCACGATCACCCGGAACAGCGAATAGCCCAGATGTTCGGCCAATGTGGAATTGCGATATCCTGTCGTTGCGATCTCGCCCATGCGCGCCCAGACGGTTTCGGGCGCGGGCAGCCAGATCGGTTCCATTTGCAATCCGGTCGCGGGGATGATGTTCAGCGTCCCGCGTTCCGACATGGCGACGCGCCCGAAATCCACATCGACCGCGATGCCCGCTGCAATGGGCTGGCCATTGACGGCGGTGATGAAAGTGTCCTCTGCACGGCCCATTTCGTCGTTTTCATCGACGCGCAGCAATTGCGTCCGATAGGCGGCAATCGTGGTGGAATCATTCTTGGCAATCCCGTCACCAAGGTCGACCTGGGGTGCCGTGGCGGTTGCGCCAACCGGATGCACCAGCACCTGCACAGTGGCGTCATCGGTTTCGCCGCTGGGGGTCGTGATCGTATAGGTGAATGAGCCGGTGCCGGTGAAAGGGCCAGGCGCATGCAGCATCCTCGGCAACAACTGCGATCCGGTAAAGGCCGCCCAGAGCACGAAGATCAGCACGACCGACACTACCGAAGCCACACCGCTCGAGCTGACCGCGCTTTCATCGCCGAATGTCACGGTCTTGAGTGATGTATAATCATGCCGCGGCCGCAGCAGGCGTTTGATCGCCGTCCAGATCAGCAGCGTCGCCAGCACCAGCAGCACATAGCCAACCAGATAGGGGATGGCACGCGCAATGGTGCCCAATACCGCCCAGAGTTCGCTGCCCAGATTGCCTAAAAGTTCCATCAAACGCTCTCCGTCCGGCCCATGATTTCCTCTTCCATGTCCCAGATCATCGACAGGATTTCCTCGCGTCTGGCGGCAAAATCAGGATGTTTCTTGACCTCGCGCAGGTCTTGGCCCACGCCCATTTCCGCGAATGGCAAACGGTATTCGGTGTGGATACGCCCGGGGCGCGGGGCCATAACCAACAGGCGTTCACCCAGCAAGAGCGCCTCTTCCACGGAATGGGTGATCAGGATGATGGTCTTGCCGGTCTCTTTCCACAGCTTCAGCACCAGCCCCTGCATCTTTTCGCGCGTCAGCGCGTCAAGCGCGCCCAAGGGTTCGTCCATCAAGATCACGTCGGGATCATTGGCCAGACAGCGGGCCAGCGCCACACGCTGCTGCATCCCGCCGGACAATTCATAGACCGCCTTGTCCTTGAAATCATGCAATCCGACGACATCCAGCAGGTGATCGACGATCTGCGCCTTTTCGGCCTTGGCCATCCCTTTCATCGCGGGGCCAAAGCCCACGTTCTGGCGCACATTCATCCATTCGAACAGCGCCCCTTGCTGGAACACCATGCCACGTTCGGCACCCGGCCCGCGCACGCGTTTGCCGTTCAGCACGATCTGCCCGTCCGTAGGTGCCAGAAACCCCGCCACGATGTTCAGCAAGGTGGTCTTGCCACAGCCCGAAGGCCCCAGCACCGACAATAATTCACCAGCTTTCAGGTCGAGCGAGACATCCTGCAACGCTTGCACTGATGCTCCGTTGGGCAAATCGAAACGCATCGACAAATTGTCGATCTGTAGTCCTGACATTGGTTAATCCCTTGTCCGAGCCACTGGCGCGCCACAATCGACGTGCCAGTGGCCGCTGCCTTACATGTCGCCGACAGACTTCAGCGGGCCAAGGTTGACCGTATCGGCATAGCTGTCCAGCGCCGAGGGGATCGAACCGCTGTCCACGAACACATCCGCCACACCTTTCATGAAGGTCGGGGCATTGGCACCCAGCCATGCGCCCGACAATTGGTCAGACACGGAGGGAAACACGAAGGTGGCCATCGTGTCGCGCGCGGCATCAATGGTCATACCGGAATCTTGTGCGATTACGGGCAGCATTTCTGCGACCATCGACCCATCGTTCCACGCGGCATTCGCCTCGGCGGTGACTTGCAGGAAGGCCGCGACCAGATCAGGATTTTCCGCCACAAAGCTGGCGGGCGCCGTCGTCACGTCGAACACGAGGATGCCCAAGGCTTCCTTTTCGGCACCTGTCAGCAGCACGTTGCCGAATTCCTGCATCCGGCGCAGCGCCCCGCCCCAGCCACAGGCCATATCAACCTGACCATTGGCGATGGCGGCCGCGCCGTCAGGCGGGGACATGTTCACGATATCCAGCGATGCAAGATCGACCCCGAAATGGTCCATCTGGCGCAAGAACCCGTAATGCGCGGCTGTCCCCAATGGCACGGCGACCTTCTTGCCGGCCAGATCGCCCGCGGTGGTTTTGTCGATTTCCAGTCCTGCGGCCACGACGCAATTGTCGTTATCCGCATAGGACACCGCCACATCAAGGATCTGCAGATCCTGCCCCGCCGAAGTCGCCACCACGAAAGGCGGTACCCCTTGGCTGACCGACATATGTACATCGCCCGACGCCATCGCCGCCGACATCGCGGTGCCTGCATCGAAACTGACCCAATTGACCTTGACGCCCAGCGCCGCGTCATAGGTGCCGTTCACCTTGGCAAACTGGAACGGCATCGGCCATTCGAGGAAATAGGCGATCGTGATTTCATCAACCGCCTGCGCCTGGGTCATGCCCGCCCCAGTCACAAGGGCCGCGGCTGCGGCGGCGCTTTTCAGCATAGTCTTGAGATTCATCATTCGTCTCCCGTGTTGCGATCCGGCGTGCGGATCGTTGCGTGGCGCGGGTTGATCCCGCTTTGACAAGCGCCACCAAGAACCGCCCTGCCATGCATGGCGATGTCCCGGTTCGGCGCGTCTGAGGCGGGCAAAGGCAGCTTGACGCGTCAGACAAGATCAAGCGAACGAAAATGCCGCATCTGCGTCAATCATCACGCAACAGCCGGTTCAGGTTCGTGCGTGGCATCACCTGGGTCGTATCAAAGGGGTTTTTGTTACCATATCAGGATGTTAATCCGCCTGGATGGCCCTAAAATCAGGGCGCACACCTGCAATCTGGCTCTATTCATGCAAATGATCTGGCCCTATTGAACCCGCTGAAAGACACGTCAAACTGCACATCATCAAGGCGATGTGCGTATCGGATTCGCACAGCCCTTTCGCCATTCCTCAAAACGGAGCCGCCGGATATGGATACCCTGAATTTTGCCAATGACCCCGGCCATGTGATCGAGGCTGATCGCGCCCATGTCTGGCACCACATCAGCCAGCACAAGGTTTATGAAACCATCGACCCGCGCATCATCGTCGAAGGGCGCGGGCTACGCGTCTGGGACATCAAGGGCAAGGAACATGTCGATGCCGTGTCGGGCGGCGTCTGGACCGTCAACATCGGCTATGGCCGCGAACGCATGGGCCGCGCGATTTCCGATGCCGTGACCAAGATGTGTTTCTTTGGTGGCGCGCTTGGCACCATCCCGGGTGCGCAATTTGCCGAAATGCTGATCGAAAAGATGCCGGGGCTGGACCGTGTCTATTATGCCAACTCGGGGTCCGAGGCGAATGAAAAGGCGTTCAAGATGGTCCGCCAGATCAGCCACAAACATTACGGCGGCAAGAAATCCAAGATCCTCTACCGTGAACGCGATTACCACGGCACCACCATCGCCAACCTGTCGGCAGGCGGGCAGGACGAACGCAACGCGCAATACGGCCCCTTCGTGCCGGGGTTCATCCGCGTGCCGCATTGCCTGGAATATCGCAGCCAAGATGGCACCTTGGGCGAAGAATACGCAGCCAATGCCGCAAAGGCGATCGAGGATGTCATCCTTGCCGAAGGCGCCGACACCATCGGTGCGCTATGCCTTGAACCGATCACCGCAGGCGGCGGGATCATCGTGCCGCCACCCGGCTATTGGCAGCGCGTGCAGGAACTTTGCCGCAAATATGATATCCTGCTGCATATCGACGAGGTCGTCTGCGGTCTGGGCCGCACCGGCGCTTGGTTCGGTTATCAGCAATTCGGCGTGCAGCCCGATATCGTGACAATGGCCAAGGGCGTGGCCTCTGGCTATGCCGCGATTTCGTGCTGTGTGACCACCAATGCCGTGTTCGACATGTTCAAGGACGACACCGACAAACTGTCCTATTTCCGCGATATTTCCACCTTTGGCGGCTGCACGGCGGGGCCGGCTGCGGCGATCGAGAACATGCGCATCATCGAAGAAGAAGACCTGCTGGGCAATTCCGTCGCCATGGGCGCGCATCTGTCGGGCAATCTGCATGGGCTGATGGACAAACACAAATGGATCGGCGACGTGCGCGGCATGGGCCTGTTCCAAGGGGCCGAACTGGTCGCGGACCGCACGACCAAAGAACCGCTGGACGAAAAGAAAGTGCAGGCCATCGTGGCCGATTGCATGGCGCAAGGCATCATCATCGGGGCGACCAACCGGTCGCTGCCGGGGTTCAACAACACGCTGTTGTTCGCGCCGTCGCTGATTGCGACCAAGGACGATCTGAACCAGATCACCGAGGCTGTCGATCAGGCCATCACCCGCGTTCTAGGCTAAACCACCCGCTTGCCTCGGCCCTAGGATAAGTCCAGTCTGGATGAAACCTAGGGCCAGCGCATGTCGATTTCCATTGAAACCTTTTTCCTCGACCCAAGTGCCGTTGGCACGCTGCAAGCGCGCATCCAGCAGATGGTGGCGCAGGGCATTCTTGCGGGTCGGTTCCGCCCCGGTGAACGGCTGCCGTCCTCGCGGATGATGGCGCAGCATCTGGGCGTCAGCCGGATCACCGTGACATTGGCCTATACCGAACTGGTCGCCGATGATTACCTGACCGCGCGCGGCCGGTCAGGGTATTACGTATCCGACAATGCGCCCGAACCTCCTGCTTTTGCCACGCAGCAGACCCAGACCGGCACGGTGGATTGGACCCGCGCCATCGGCCAGCGGTTTACCCCGGGGCTGAGCATTGAAAAACCTGCCGATTGGGCGAATTACCGTTACCCGTTTATCTATGGGCAGGCCGACCGGACGCTGTTCGATACCGCCAATTGGCGGCTGTGCGCCCTGCGCGCGCTGGGGATGCGGGATTTCGGCGCGCTGACGGCGGATTATTACGACGGCGACGACCCAGAACTGGTGGATTTCATCAGCCGCCAGACCCTGCCGAGGCGGGGTATTCTGGCCAATCCTGATGAAATCCTTATCACCATGGGGGCGCAAAATGCTTTGTGGTTATCGGCGCAGGTGCTGCTGAACAGCCGCAGGCGGGCCGCGATCGAGGATCCCTGCTATCCTGCCCTGCGCAATATCCTGACGCAATCGCGCTGCCAGCTCAGCGTCGTGCCAGTCGATCAGGACGGATTGCCGCCCGATGCATTGTCCGATGATATCGACGTGCTGTTTGCCACCCCCAGCCACCAATGCCCAACGGCAGCCACCATGCCGCTGGATCGCCGCAAGGCATTGATCGCACGGGCCGAAGCGCAGGATTTCATTATCGTCGAAGATGACTACGAATTCGAAATGTCGTTCCTGAAACCGCCCTCGCCCTCGCTCAAATCGCTCGATCCGCATGGGCGGGTGATCTATGTCGGGTCGTTCTCGAAATCCCTGTTTCCGGGGCTACGCCTTGGCTATCTTGTCGGGCCTGCGCCGTTCATCAAAGAGGCACGCGCCCTGAGGGCCACCGTCTTGCGCCATCCGCCGGGACATATCCAGCGCACCGTCAGCCATTATCTGTCGTTGGGCCATTATGATGCGCTGATCCGCCGGATGAGCCGCGCCTATCACGACCGCAGGCAGGTCTTGCAAAATGCCTTGCAGGAGTTCGGATTGACGGTCGCGGGCCAGAACACATCGGGCGGATCGTCAATCTGGGTGCGCACGCCAGACGGGACCGATACAACCGCGCTGGCCTTGTCCTTGCGGGCACACGGCGTGCTGATCGAACCGGGCGCGCCATTTTTTGCCGCAGAGACGCCGCCGACCGAATACTTGCGGCTGGCCTATTCCTCGATCCCCGATGGACGGATCAGGGATGGCGTGGCCCTGATCGCGGCAGCATTGGCGCGACAAGGGTGATCGGTTTTGGACTTAGGCTCAGAGACCAACTGGCCCTAACCCGCCCTGTCTGTTGGACCTATGGTTCAAGGTAACATTTCCCTCGTTTTCAAGGACGCCCCGATGCTGATGACCACCGAAGAAGCCTTTGTCAAAACGCTGCAAGCGCATGGAATCCGCCACGCCTTTGGCATCATCGGGTCCGCCATGATGCCGATTTCCGATATTTTCCCTGCGGCCGGCATCACATTCTGGGATTGCGCGCATGAAGGATCCGCCGGCATGATGGCCGATGGCTATACCCGCGCGACAGGCGAAATGTCGATGATGATCGCCCAGAACGGTCCTGGCATCACCAATTTTGTCACCGCCGTGAAAACCGCCTATTGGAACCACACGCCCTGCCTGCTGGTCACCCCGCAGGCCGCGAACAAGACCATCGGTCAGGGCGGGTTTCAGGAAATGGAACAGATGAACCTGTTCAAGGATTGCGTCGCTTATCAGGAAGAGGTCCGCGACCCGACCCGCATCTGCGAAGTGCTGGCGCGTGTCATCGCCAAGGCCAAGCGGCTGTCCGGCCCTGCGCAGATCAACATCCCGCGCGATTTCTGGACGCAGGTGATCGACATCGACATCCCCGAACCCGTTGAGTTCGAAACCAGCCCCGGCGGCACCGATTCCATCGCCAAAGCCGCGCAGATGCTGTCCGAGGCGAAGTTCCCGGTGATCCTGAACGGGGCGGGCGTCGTCCTGGCGGCAGGCGGGATTGCAGCATCGCGGGTGCTGGCCGAACGGCTCGATGCGCCGGTCTGCGTAGGCTACCAGCACAACGATGCTTTCCCCGGCAGCCATCCATTGTTCGCGGGGCCTTTGGGCTATAACGGGTCAAAGGCCGGAATGGAGCTTATCAGCAAGGCCGATGTCGTGCTGGCGCTGGGGACGCGGCTGAACCCGTTTTCCACGCTGCCCGGCTACGGGATCGATTATTGGCCGACCAGCGCCAAGATCATTCAGGTCGATATCAACCCCGACCGGATCGGGCTGACCAAGAAGGTCACAGTGGGCATCGTCGGCGATGCCGCCAAGGTCGCACAGGGCATTGCCGCGCATCTGTCCGACACCGCAGGCGATGCTGGTCGCGCGGACCGCAAGGCGCTGATCGCGCAGACGAAATCCGCTTGGGCGCAGGAACTGACATCGCTTGACCACGAACAAGATGATCCAGGCACCACATGGAACCAACGCGCCCGCGCCGCGCGCCCCGACTGGATGTCACCGCGTCAAGCGTGGCGCGCGATTCAGGCGGCAATGCCCGAGGATGCGATCATCAGCTCTGACATCGGCAACAATTGCGCCATCGGCAATGCCTATCCAAGCTTTCCGACAGGGCGCAAATACCTTGCTCCCGGTCTGTTCGGCCCCTGCGGATACGGTCTGCCCGCCATCATTGGCGCCAAGATCGGCCAGCCGCATGTGCCAGTGATCGGCTTTGCCGGTGACGGGGCCTTTGGTATTTCGGTCAATGAACTGACAGCCATTGGCCGTGATGAATGGCCTGCCATCACCCAAATCGTTTTCCGCAACTACCAATGGGGCGCGGAAAAGCGCAATTCGACCCTGTGGTTCGACGATAACTTCGTCGGCACCGAACTGGATATGAAAGTATCCTATGCCGGGATCGCGCAGGCCTGCGGGCTGAAAGGTGTGCAGGTCACAACGATGGCCGATCTGACTGCCGCCTTGAAGGTGGCAATCACCGACCAGATGGAAAACAGGACAACGACTCTGATCGAAGTCATCCTGAATCAGGAACTGGGCGAACCGTTCCGCCGTGACGCGATGAAAAAACCCGTCCGCGTTGCGGGTATTTCCGCCGCGGACATGGCGGCAGAGTAATCTTGCCCTTCGACCTAGGCCCCGGCACGGCGGCGGCCCTTGCAATTGCTTTGCTTGGGGCGGCGTTTGTGCGGGGGTATTCGGGGTTCGGGTTTTCCGCCATCTTTATTGCCTTTGCCGCATTGCTGACCAACCCATTGCCGTTGATCCCCGTCGTTTTTGCCTGCGAGATCATGATGACCGCCTTTCAGGCGCGCGGCATTCGGGCGCATATCGACTGGCACCGCGCCGGGTGGCTGATCGTCGGGGCGGCTATCGCGCTGCCGTTTTCGGTATCGGTCATGCTGTCCGTGGGCGAGGATACCGCGCGCATCGCCATTTCCGGCGTGATCTTGGTGATGGCGCTCTTGCTGCTGTCGGGTTGGACCTTAAAGCGGCGGATCGGCGCGCTGGGGCATGGCAGCGTCGGAATCTTGTCGGGGATGTGCAACAGCGCAGCGATAGGCGGGCTGCCGGTTGCTGCGTTTTTGTCGGCGCAACCAGTGCAAGCGGCAGGGTTCCGCGCGACGATGATCGTCTATCTGACCGCGCTGGACCTGATCACCCTGCCGCTGTTGTGGCTCGGCGGGTTGGTGACGTGGGACACCGTCATTGCCGCGCTTATGGCGTTCCCGATACTGGGCTTGGGCGTCTGGTTGGGCGGGCGGCGGTTTCTGGCAGCATCGCCCACGGCCTTCCGGCAATCGGCGGTTTTGCTCTTGCTGATGTTGTCCGCGCTCGGCCTGATCCGAGCGATGGTCACATGAAAGGCGCAGTGATGCAGGGCGATTTTCCGTGTCTGGCGCAGATCCGTGCAATTGGTTGCTGGGTGGCGGGGATGCGGGCATGATTTTGGTCGTCAATGCGGGGTCATCCTCGGTCAAGGTGGCGCTGTTTGATGCCACGCTGACGCGCCGCGCCACAGGCGAGGTGACAGAGATCGGCGGCAAGGGCCTGCTGAAAACCGGCACTGACAGATCACCGATCCGCGCCACCGACCATGCCAGCGCCCTTGCTGCCTTGATAATCGCGCTCGATACCGCAAGCCACGCTCTGACCGCCGCTGCGCACCGGATCGTGCATGGCGGCGTGCGGTTGACCGCCCCCGCACGGGTGACCCCCGACCTGATTGCCCAGATCGCCGCCTGCAATACGCTCGCGCCCTTGCACAACCCCCATAACCTTGCAGGCATCGCCGCCATCGCGGATGCCCTGCCCGATCTGCCGCAATGCGTCAGTTTCGATACCGCCTTTCATGCGACAAACCCCGTCATCGCCACGACCTATGCCCTGCCAGCACAGGAAACGGCCAAAGGCATTCGCCGCTATGGTTTCCACGGGCTCAGCTATCAGGGGCTGGTGCAATCATTCGGCGCAGCGCTGCCTGATCGCCTGCTGGCGTTCCATCTTGGCAACGGCGCGTCGCTTTGTGCAATCAAGGCGGGGAAATCAGTCACCTCGTCCATGGGCTATTCCCCGCTGGACGGTCTGGTGATGGGCACCCGCACAGGCCAGATCGACGGCATGGCCGTGCTGCGGCTGGCGCGCGATCACGGGATCGACGGCGCCGGGGACATCCTGAACCGGCACAGCGGCCTGCGCGGCTTGGGCGGCACCAGCGATATGGCGCAATTGCTGCAAACCGACAGCGATGCGGCGCGTTTTGCGGTAGATCATTTCTGTTATTGGGCCGCGCGGCAGGCAGGATCTGCCATCGTGGCGATGGGCGGACTTGATGCCGTGGCCTTCACAGGCGGGATTGGTGAAAATGCAGGCGAAATCCGCAGCCGGATCATGGACCATCTGGCGTTTCTTGGTAAGGTGCCTGTGCATGTGATCGCCGCCGACGAGGAAAAGCAGATCGCCCGCGACGCGCTGACCCTGTTGGCGCAACACTAAGCCCGTGAAAGGAAAACACGATGTCCCTTGACCAGCCCCAGCTTGACACATCGCCGCATGTGTCTGACGAGCTGCGCAAGACGACGTGTTACATGTGCGCCTGCCGCTGCGGGATCAACGTGCATATGAAGGACGGCAAGGTCGCCTATATCGAAGGCAACCGCGACCATCCGGTGAACAAAGGCGTGCTCTGTGCCAAAGGGTCTGCCGGTATCATGCAGCACAATGCGCCGTCCCGCCTGCGTGCGCCCCTGCGGCGGGTTGGCGAACGCGGGTCAGGCGAGTTCGAGGAAATCAGCTGGGAAGAAGCGCTGCAAACCGCGACCGACTGGCTGGCCCCGATCCGCGCAAACCACCCCGAGAAACTGGCGTTCTTTACCGGCCGCGACCAGTCGCAATCCTTCACCAGCTTTTGGGCGCAAGGGTTCGGCACGCCCAATTACGCGGCCCATGGCGGGTTTTGTTCGGTGAATATGGCCGCCGCCGGTATCTATACGATGGGTGGGGCCTTCTGGGAATTCGGCCAGCCTGATTGGGACCATACGAAATTGTTCATGCTGTTCGGCGTGGCCGAAGATCACGACAGTAACCCGATCAAGATGGGCATTGGCAAGATCAAGGCCCGCGGCGCGCGGATCATCGGCGTGAACCCGATCCGCACCGGATATAATGCCGTGGCCGACGATTGGGTCGGCATCACGCCCGGCACCGACGGGTTGTTCATCCTTGCGCTGGTGCATTGCCTGATGAGCGCGGGCAAGGTTGATCTGGACTATCTGGCGCAGTTCACCAATGCCTCTGTCCTCGTGAACGAAGACCCCAAATCCGACCAGTTCGGCCTGTTCCTGCGCGATGCGAGCGGTCAGCCACAGGTGATCGACCGGCGCACTGGCCAGCTTGCGCCATGGAACGGCCAGGGCGTGGAACCCGATCTGGCAGCGACCTACCGTGCGGCCGGCATCACGCATCGGCCCGTCTTCCACCAGATGGCCGACCGTTATCTGGACCCGGCCTATGCGCCCGAGGCTGTGGCCGAGCGTTGCGGTATCTCGGCCCAGCGTATCCGCGCATTGGCGGCGGATCTGGCACGGGTGGCGTTTGACGAACCGGTGATCCTCGACCGCGCATGGACCGATTTTCGCGGCAAGAAACACGCCCAGATGGTCGGCCGCCCCGTCAGTTTCCACGCGATGCGGGGGATTTCGGCGCATTCCAACGGTTTCCAGACCTGCCGTGCGCTGCATATGCTGCAGATCATCCTCGGTGCGGTCGAAACCCCCGGTGGCATGCGGTTCAAACCACCCTACCCCAAACCCGCCACAGCCCATCCCAAACCGCATGGCAAGGTGACGGCGGGGGCGGCATTGGACGGCCCGCATCTGGGCTATGTGCAAGGCCCCGAAGACCTGCTTTTGCACGAGGACGGCAGCCCGATCCGCATCGACAAGGCCTTTTCATGGGACAACCCGATGTCGGCGCATGGGCTGATGCATATGGTGATCAGCAACGCCCATGCAGGCGATCCGTACAAGATCGACACTTTGTTCATGTATATGGCGAACATGTCGTGGAATTCGTCGATGAACGTGGGCGGCGTCCACAAGATGCTGACCGACAAGGATGAAAGCGGCGATTACGTCATCCCGCGCATCATCTATTCCGATGCCTATAGTTCCGAAATGGTCGCCTATGCCGACCTGATCCTGCCCGACACCACCTATCTGGAACGGCACGATTGCATCAGCCTGCTCGACCGCCCGATCTGCGAGGCGGACGGGGTCGCCGACGCGATCCGCTGGCCGGTTGTCGAACCTGACCGCGACGTGCGCGGGTTCCAGTCCGTGCTGTGCGATCTGGGCGCGCGGTTGGGCCTGCCGGGGTTCGTGAATGACGATGGCAGTGCGACATACAAAGACTACGCCGATTACATCACACATCACATCCGCCGCCCCGGCATCGGGCCGCTGGCCGGGTTCCGTGACCCCGATGGCAGCGGCGAAGGACGCGGCACCGCCAACCCCGACCAGCTGCAGAGCTATATCGACAATGGCGGTTTCTGGATCAGCCATGTCCCCGAAAACTGCGCCTATTACAAACCCTTCAGCGCGCAGTATCAGAACTGGGCGGTCAAGATGGGCTTTTACGACGTGGTCCAGCCCTATATCTTCCAGCTTTACGTCGAACCTTTGCGCAAATTCCAGGCCGCCGCCGAAGGGCGCGGCCACCGCCAGCCGCCCGAGCATCTGCGCGGCCAGATCAAGGCGACGATGGACCCGCTGCCGATCTGGTATCCGCCGTTCGAAGATGGGCATGTCGACCCGGCAGAATACCCGATCCACGCGCTGACCCAACGGCCCATGGCGATGTATCACAGCTGGGGCAGCCAGAATGCCTGGCTGCGGCAGATCCACGGCCACAACCCGCTTTATGTGCCAACGAAAATCTGGCAGGCACATGGATTCAAGGACGGCGACTGGGCGCGCGTCAGCTCGGCGCATGGGTCGATCACCGTACCGGTCGCCCATCAGGCGGCGCTGAACGAAAACACTGTCTGGACATGGAACGCCATCGGCAAACGCAAGGGCGCCTGGGCGCTGGATGAAAAAGCACCCGAGGCGACCAAGGGCTTCCTGCTCAACCACCTGATCCACGAACTCTTGCCGCCGCGCGGCGACGGGCTGCGCTGGGCCAATTCCGATCCGGTCACAGGGCAGGCCGCGTGGTTCGATCTGCGCGTGAAGATCGAAAAATCAGGTGTGCCGAACGAGGCCCAGCCCGTCCTGCCCGCCATCACATCCCCCGTCCCGCAAGGGCCCAAAGACATCGCATGGACATCCCGCAAATGACCAAAGGCCAAATCCTTTTGCTGATCGCCCTCTTCGTCGCCCTGACGCTGGGCAGCTTCATCTGGTACATCGCCACGTGGGACGCCGCCGCGCGCGCCCCGATCGGATAAGCGCCATGACCCATCATCTTCCGAGCCCAAATATCCCCGCCGGAGGCCGCGTCTTTCGCCAGAAAGGCGCGACCCCGCAGCATAGGCCCATGACATGACCCAACTGCCTGCCAGCACCGCCAAGAAACTGGGGCTCGTGATCGACCTTGATACCTGCGTCGGCTGCCATGCCTGCGTGATTTCCTGCAAAGGCTGGAATACCGAAAACTATGGCGCACCTTTGTCCGATCAGGACGCCTATGGTGCGGACCCGTCGGGCACCTTCCTCAACCGCGTGCATTCCTATGAAGTCCAGCCAGAGGATGGCACCGCCCAACTGATCCATTTCCCCAAATCCTGCCTGCATTGCGACGACGCGCCCTGTGTGACCGTCTGCCCGACGGGGGCCAGCTATAAACGGGCCGAAGATGGCATCGTGCTGGTCAACGAAAGCGCCTGCATCGGCTGCAGCCTCTGCGCCTGGGCCTGCCCTTATGGCGCGCGCGAATTGGATGCCAAGGCAGGCGTGATGAAGAAATGCACGCTTTGCGTGGACCGCATCTATAACGAAAACCTGCCCGAGGAAGACCGCGTGCCCGCCTGCGTGCGCACCTGTCCGTCTGGAGCGCGGCATTTCGGCGATCTGGGCGATCTGGACTCGGAAGTATCGCAACTAGTGGCATCCCGCGGCGGGTTCGACCTGATGCCCGAACAAGGCACCAAGCCCGTCAATAAATACCTGCCGCCACGCCCCAAGGACGTGATGCCCGAATATGACGTGCTGGCCCCGTTTCTGGAACCGGTCGCCACGGATGGCAAAGGCTTTGCCCATTGGCTGGACAAGGCACTGTCGGCCCTGCCCGGGGGGGCGAAATAATGCATCCTGCCAGTTCCGTCATCATCTTCACCACCTTTTCGGGCCTCGGGTTCGGGCTTTTGTTCTGGCTTGGCATCGGGGCGATCACGCCCACGGGGCTGATGGCGTTGATCTGGTTCGCCATCGCCTATCTGGCGGCGGTGGGTGGATTGCTCGCCTCGACCTTTCACCTTGGGCGGCCGGAACGTGCGATCAAGGCGTTCAGCCAGTGGCAGACCAGCTGGTTGAGCCGCGAGGGTATTTGCGCGGTGGCAACCCTGCTGATCATGGCCGCCTATGGCGCGGGGCTGGTGTTTTTCGACACCGTGCTGCGGCCTTTGGGATGGCTCGGGGCGGCAGGCGCGCTGGCGACCGTGTTCACCACCGCGATGATCTATGCGCAGTTGAAAACCGTGCCGCGCTGGCGGCATTGGTCCACGCCTGCACTGTTTCTGGCGCTGTCGGTTGGCGGCGGGGCGCTGCTGGGCGGCCAAGTGACCGAGGCGCTGGTTCTGCTGGGCCTTGCCGCGGCTTTGCAGGTCTATACCTGGGTCACGGGTGACACGCGGCTGGCGCGGTCGGGCACCGATATGGCCAGCGCCACGGGCCTCGGCCATATCGGTGCTGTCCGCGCCTTCGAGCCCCCCATACCGGCACCAATTACCTGATGCGCGAATTCATCCATGTGGTGGGCCGCAAACATGCACAGCGCCTGCGGGTTATCGCGGTGGGGCTGTCCTTCGTGCTGCCGATTATATTCCTGCTAGTGCCGTTCAGCCATATCTGGGGCGCGCTGGCACTGGTCAGCCATATCGCGGGCGTGCTGGTGCTGCGCTGGCTGTTCTTTGCACAGGCCGAACATGTTGTCGGGCTCTATTACGGCAAGCGCTGAGGGGGCGCTGCCCCCGCCCCGGATCAAAGGTCCGGGGCCCCCCGGGATATTTGGGCTCGGAAGATGCGGTTAAAGGTCTTGGGCCGTACGCACCGACAGGCCCGCGTCACGCAAGAGGCCGGTGATGTCATCGACATGGCGCTGGTCGCGCGCCTCGATCACGATTTCAAGTTCGGCTTTTTTCAGTGACACGCTTTGCATCATCCGTTGGTGGATCACCTCGATCACATTGGCGCCCGCATCCCCGATGATCCGCGAGATCATGGCAAGCTGACCCGGCCGGTCGTCGATTTCAAAGACCAGCCGCGTGATCCGCCCGTCGCGCATCAGCCCGCGCAGGATCAGCGTGGACAGCAAGCGCGAATCGATATTGCCGCCACAGATCACAAGGCCGACCTTTTGACCGGCAAAACGGGCAAGATTGGCCTTGATTACCGCCAGACCTGCCCCTGCTGCCCCTTCGGCGACGAGTTTTTCGTGGGACAAAAGGTCGAAAACCGCGCTTTCGATCTCGCTTTCGCTGGCGCTGTCGATGCGGGCGACATGGTCGCGGATCACGGCGATATTGGCAGGCGCGGGTTGGCGCACGGCGATGCCTTCGGCCAGCGTGGCACCGGCGAAATGGGGCGCGACACCGTCGATCTGGGCCTTGGCGGCATCGAACAGATGCGCCTGTGCGCCGATCATCGTGATGGCGGGCTTGATGGATTTCGCGGCCACCGCCATGCCCGCGATCAGCCCGCCGCCGCCCACCGGCACCACGATGCAATCCAGACCCGGCATCTGTTCAAGCATTTCCAGCGCCACGGTCCCTTGGCCCGCCGCGACCACCGGATCATCGAAAGGATGAATAAAGGTCAGCCCCTTTTGCGCGGCCAGATCCAGCGTGAATTGCACGCTGTCGTCAAAGCCCGCACCATGGATCACCACTTCGGCCCCCAGATCGGCGGTGCGCTGGATTTTGTTGAAGGGCGTGCCTTCGGGCATCACGATGGTCGCGGGGATGCCCAGCCGCGTGGCGTGATAAGCCACCCCCTGCGCATGGTTGCCCGCACTACAAGCGATCACGCCTGCCTCGCGCGCGGCCGCGTCCAGCGTCAGCAATTTGGCCAGCGCGCCGCGCGCTTTGAACGCATTGGTGTGCTGGAGGTTTTCCAGTTTCAGATAAAGATCGATCCCGAGGATATGCGACAGCCGCGTTGCGCGGATCAGCGGGGTACGGATCGTCGCGGGGGCGATGGCCGCATAGGTCTGCGCGATCAGGGCGGCGGTCAGTGTCAAATCTGGTCTCCTGCAGGCCGGACCCTTGGATCACCCGTTGCGGATGCGGACCTCGGTTTGCGCATCAAACAGGTAAAGACGGGATTTGTCGATGGTCACGCCGACGCGCGCGCCCTCGACCGAGCGATCATCGCCGCGTTCCTCGATCACGATGCGTTCGCCGGTGTCGCAGGTCAGATAGACAAAGGACACCCCGCCAAGGCTTTCGGTCAGATCGACGGTATGGGTGTCGCCTGCGGGATCGACGGCCAGATGTTCGGCGCGCATTCCCACAATGACGGCCCCGCTATAGGAGGCGGGGATCACACCTGCGAAATCGGCTTTCATGCCCGCCACGGTCACTGTGCCATCCTTGGCGGTGCCGCCCAGAAAATTCATTGCAGGCGATCCGATGAACCCCGCCACGAATTTATTGTCGGGATCGCGGTACAATTCCATCGGGGCGCCGACCTGTTCGATCCGGCCTGCACGCAGCACCACGATCTTGTCGGCCAGGGTCATCGCCTCGACCTGATCATGGGTGACATAGATCATCGTCGCCCCGATCTCGCGGTGCAGCCGCGCGATTTCGACACGCATTTCCACCCGCAATTCGGCGTCAAGGTTGGACAGGGGTTCGTCGAACAAGAACACCTCTGGCCCGCGCACGATGGCGCGCCCGATGGACACGCGCTGGCGCTGGCCGCCGGACAGGGCGGCGGGTTTGCGATCCAGATAGGGTTCGAGTTTCAGGATCCGCGTCGCCTCGGCCACCTTTTCGGCGATGACCTTTTTGGGATGGCCGTTCATTTTCAGGCCAAAGCCCATATTTTCGCGCACGGTCATATGCGGATAAAGCGCATAGGTCTGGAACACCATCGCCACACCGCGCTGTGACGGGTCAAGCCGTGTCACATCGCGGTCGCCAATGGACATGCTGCCTTCGGTCGTTTCCTCGAGCCCGGCAACCATCCGCAGCAAGGTGGATTTGCCGCAGCCCGAAGGCCCGACGAAGACGCAGAATTCACCGTCACCGATGGCCAGGTCGATCCCGTGAATGACCTGCACATCGCCATATCGTTTGACCACATTCTTCAGCGTGACACCGGACATCGCCTACCTCCCCGTTTGTTCTTTTGCGTCGTGGTCAGGAAAGCTCCAGCTTTGGGCGTCCCTTGCGATTTTGCTGGCCGTGTCCTGCAGGATCGGCACATAGGATTCGAGCCCCGCCAGATTGGTCCGGCTGGTCGTGCTAGTCACCGACAAAGCGCCCAGCACGCGCCCGCCATCCGACAGGATCGGCATGGCGATGCAGATGATGCCGGGTTCATGTTCCTCGCGGTCGAAACCATAGCCGTTGGACCTGATGTCGGACAGTTCGGTGCGCAGTGCGGCAGGCGTGGTCAGCGTGGCGGCGGTGAAGCGGTGGAAACTTTGCTGTTCGATCACAGCGTCGATGACCGCGGGGTCGCAAAAGGCCAGCATCACCTTGCCCACGCCGGTGCAATAGGCAGGCCCGACCTTGCCCGCCTGGCTGAACATCTGCACCGGTTTGTTGGCGTTGCGCTTATCGATATACAGCACCTGCGCGTGATCAAGCTGCGCCAGATGCACGGTTTCGCCGACCGCCGCAGACAGCGCGTCGATATGCGGCCGCGCGATCGGCGCCAGCGTGGATTGTTCCCAGGCCGCATGGGCCAGCCGCACCAGACGCACGCCCGGCGAATAGGTCTGCCGGTCGGGATCATAGGCCAGCATCCGCTGGTTCGTCAGCGTTTGCAGGAAACGATACAGCGTCGGTTTGGGAAAGGGCGATGCCGCCAGCATTTCGCTGAACCGCACTGGCCGGCCATAGGCGGCGACCTGGTCCAGCACATCAAGGGCCTTGCCGACCGTCCCGTCGCTTGTCATGAACTCTCCCCCGTCCCTGCCTGCCGTACTGCACAGATTATTGCAGACACGACATGGTTGTTGACAAGCCTAGCGGCTTTGCGATTAAGTATCAATATGCAAAACCTAGTTTCATATAATGAAACCACGGTGGACCATGGAAGCACCTAGGGAGGATATTATGCGTTCCATTCTGAAAACGTCGTTCGCGGCGTTCGTTGCAGCGGGCATCGCGGCATCTGCCATGCCAGCCAATGCACAATCGCTGTCGGGCGATCTGGTCATTTTCTCGGACATGTCCAACCCTGCGCCCCGCGCAGTGATGGAAGGCATGGTCGCACGTTTCGCCGAGATGCACCCCGACCTGAACGTCGAACTGACGGTGATCGACCGTGAAGCCTATAAAACCCAGATCCGCAACTTCCTGACCGCCAATGCGCCGGACGTTGCCAACTGGTATGCCGCCAACCGCATGCTGCCCTATGTCGAGGCCGGTCTGTTCGAAGACGTGTCCGACATCTGGGAAGGGTCGATGAGCGAAGAGCTGGCATCCACCAAGGGTGCGCTGACCGTGGGCGATGCGCAATATGGCGTGCCTTACACCTATTACCAATGGGGCGTCTATTACCGCAAAGACATCTTTGACCAGTTCGGCCTGACCGAGCCTGCCACTTGGGAAGAAGAGCTGGCCAATTGCCAGACCCTGATCGACAACGGCATCAAATGCTACACCATCGGGACCAAGTTCCTGTGGACCGCTGGCGGCTGGTTTGATTACCTGAACATGCGCACCAATGGCTATGACTTCCACGCACGCCTGACCAATGGCGAAGAAAGCTGGACCAGTGACGAGGTCCGCGCGACCTTTGCCAACTGGCGCACGCTGATCGACATGGGCGCCTTCATTGACGATCACCAGAACTACAGCTGGCAAGAAGCCCTGCCCTTCATGGTCAATGGCGAGGCTGCCAGCTATCTGATGGGCAACTTCGCTGTTGCACCATTGCGCGAGGCCGGTCTGACCGATGACCAACTGGATTTCTACCAATTCGTCGAAATCACCCCCGGCATCCCAAAGGGTGAAGACGCACCGACCGATACGTTCCACATCCCGTCAGCGGCCCAAAACAAAGACGCCGCGCGTGAATTCCTGCGCTTTGTGGTCTCGGCCGAAAACCAGACGCTGATCAACAACGGTGCGAACCTTGGGCAGTTGCCAGTGAACGCGCTGTCCTCGGTTGATGACGACAAGTTCCTGCAGCAAGGGTTCCAGATGCTGTCAAGCGGCGCCCCCGGCGGGATCGCGCAATTCTTTGACCGCGATGCCCCCGCCGAAATGGCAGCGGCGGGTATGGAAGGGTTCCAAGAGTTCATGGTGTTCCCGGACAATCTGGATGACATCCTCGAACGGCTGGAAGCCACACGTCAGGACGTTTATTGATCCTCTCCCATGGGGTGCGCTGTGATGCGCATCCCGCCCGTGTTGGGCGCGGCCTCATCCGCGCCCAACACAGTCCTTTTGCAAACAGACAGGCCAGCGCATGAGCATTTCCGCTGACAGCGACCGCCAGCCCCCGCGCGGCTGGTACAAGCGCAACGAGATCGCGATCACGCCGTGGCTGTTTCTTGCGCCTGGCGCGCTGTTTTTTGTTGTCTATGTCATCGCACCGATCTGGCAAAGTTTCGGCATGTCGCTTTACGACTGGAACGGTCTGGGCGATATCGACACCAACGGCACCTATGTCGGGCTGGAAAACTATAACAAGCTGTTCGGGTTGAACGGCGAACGCGCCGACAGGAATTTCCAGATCTCGCTGTGGAACAACCTGCGCTGGCTGGTGCTGTATTTGCTGGCGGTCCCGCTGGGGCTGTTTATCGCGCTGTTCCTGAACCAGAATGTGCGCGGTATTAGGCTATATAAATCCCTGTTCTTTTTCCCTTTTGTCATCAGTCAGGTTGTCGTCGGTCTGGTGTTTTCGTGGTTCTATCTGCCCAATAACGGGCTGTTCACAATCATGACCGGCTGGTTCGGGTTTGAAATCAGCGGCGGCGTGCTGGGCAATCCGAATACGGCGACTTACGGGATCATCGCGGCGGGCCTCTGGCCGCAGACGGCCTATTGCATGATCCTGTATCTGACCGGCCTGAACGCGGTGGACCCCGAACAGGTCGAGGCCGCCCGTCTGGACGGCGCCAAGGGTCGCAAGATGCTGTGGCATGTGATCCTGCCGCAGCTGAAACCTGCGACCTTTATCGCCTTTGTGGTCACAATCATCGGCGCTTTGCGCAGTTTCGATCTGGTGTCGATCATGACCGGCGGCGGCCCGTTCGGGTCCACCCGCGTATTGTCATTCTATGTTTTCGAAAAATCCCTGTCCGAACGCGGGCTGCAATATGGCTATGCCGCTGCCGTGGCGGTGGTGCTGTTCCTGATCATGCTGGTCTTCATCTCTTACTTTTTGTGGACGATGTACCAAGACGAAAAAGAGGCGCGCTGATGACATCCCCACAGCCCCCCGTCCCGGACCTGATCCGGGACCTCACGCCGACACCGTTCACCAGGTCCCGGGTCAAGCCCGGGACGGCGGGGCGCTGATATGTTTCCGACACCTGTCCAGAAATCATCCCCCGCAGTGCGCATCAGCTATCAGGCGTTCCTGCCTGTCGCCCTGATCCTGTGGCTTTTGCCGTTGATCGCGGTGATGATCTTTTCGATCAAGCCCGATGTCGATTTCACATCCGGCAATTACTGGGGCTGGCCGTCGTCTTTTGAAGGTTTCACCAATTACGGGTTGGTGTTTTTCGAAAGCGCGATGCCGCGCTACCTGCTCAATTCCGTGATGATCACGGTCCCCACGGTGATCGGCACCGTCGCTTTGGCCTGCATGACGGGCTTTGCGCTGGGGGTTTACAAGTTCAAAGGCAATCTGCTGATCTTTTTCATGTTCATCGCGGGCAATTTCGTGCCCTTCCAGATCCTGATGGTGCCGGTGCGCGACCTGACGGTGGACATGGGCCTTTATAACACCAAAACCGGTCTGGTGCTGTTCCACATCGCGTTCCAGACAGGTTTTGCCACGCTGTTCATGCGCAATTTCATCCGCGCCCTGCCCTTTGCGCTGATCGAGGCTGCCCGCGTCGAAGGCGTCGCCGAATGGCGCATCTTCTGGTATGTCGTCCTGCCGCTGATGAAACCCGCGATCGCGGCGATGGCGGTGTTGATCTTTACCTTCATCTGGAACGATTATTTCTGGGCCGTCGTGCTGACCCAAGGCCCCGAAAGCCAGCCTGTCACCGCAGGCATCACCAGTTTCAACGCGCAATATCGCGCCGCCTATCATCTGATGAGCGCGGGCTCCATCGTGGCCGCCCTGCCACCGGTCTTGATGTTTTTTCTGATGCAGAAACACTTTATCGCGGGCCTCACGCTGGGGGCTGTAAAGTAAGAAGACCATGACACATACCTATCGGATCGACACGGGACGCCAGACACTTGTGCTGGCGGCCCGCAATACCCGCCTGCCGCAGGTCGTTTATTGGGGCGCGCCGCTGCCCGCAGACGAAGACCTTGCCACGCTGCAGGCCGCCCATGCCATCGACGTCACGGGCGGGATGCTGGACGAAAACCCCGATCTGTCGCTGTGCCCCGAGGCCAGCCGCAGTTTTCCCGGCCAGCCCGGCCTGATCCTGCGCGATGGGGGCGGCGCGGCTGTGCTGGCGATGTTCAGCCTTGTGGATGCGGTGCAGACCGATACCGACCTGCGCCTGATCTTTCGTGATGCGGACAACGGGCTGGACCTGACCTGCACCTTTGCGGCCGATGCGGACACCCATATCATTACCTGCCAGACCATGCTGGACGCGGACCAACCGGTATATCTGGACTGGCTTGCAGCACCCGTCCTGCCCGCCCCGCAACACAGCGAGGGGATGATCGACATCTCCGGCCGCTGGTGCGGCGAATTCCAGCTGGCGCACACGCCGTGGTCAGCGGGCATCCGGCTGCGCGAAAGCCGCACAGGCCGCAGCGGGCATGAGCATTTCCCCGGCCTGATCGTCCCCTGCCGCGGCGCGACCAATACCCAAGGCGAGGCTTACGCCTTTCACTATGGCTGGTCCGGCGGGCATCGCATGATCGCCGAGGAACTGGCCGATGGCCGCCGGCAAATCCAGTGGGGCCATGCGGCAGGGTCGGAAACCACAGCCGCGACGCAGTTCAGCACCGCGCCGCTTTACATCGCTTATTCCGATACAGGCCTGAACGGCTGCGCTGTCGCTTTCCAGCGCCATTTGCGCGACCGGATCGTCACTTGGCCCAAACCCGACGCCCCGCGCCCTGTGCATTACAACTGCTGGGAAGCGGTCTATTTCGACCATAAACTGCCTGTCCTAACAGACATCGCCACCCGTGCTGCCGCGCTTGGCGCGGAACGGTTCGTGCTGGATGACGGCTGGTTCGGCAAACGTGACGATGACACGACCAGCCTGTCGGACTGGATTGTGGATGCGCGCAAATACCCCGACGGGCTGCAGCCGCTGATCGCCCATATCCACGGGCTGGGCATGACCTTTGGCCTGTGGTTCGAACCCGAGATGATCAACGAGGACAGCGACACATACCGCGCCCATCCCGACTGGGTGCTGGGCCGTGCGGATCAGACTCGTGGGCGCCAACAACTGGTGCTGAACATGGCGCTGTCTGCGGTGCGCGATTATCTGTATGACCGGATCGCCGCGATCCTGACCGATCATCCGATTGATTACATCAAATGGGACCACAACCGCGTGCTGCCTTTACCCGATGCCGCGCAGACCCGTGGGACCTATGCGCTGCTGGACCGGCTGCGCGCGGATTTCCCTGCCGTCGAGATTGAAAGCTGCGCCTCTGGCGGCGGGCGGATCGACTTTGGCATCATGCAACGCACGCAGCGGGTCTGGCTGTCCGACAGCAATGATGCGCTGGAACGGCTGCGCATCCAGCATGATGCCGCCCTGTTCCTGCCGATGGCCGTGACCGGCAGCCATGTCGGGCCGCGCATCTGCCACACCTCGGGGCGGGTGCTGGATATATCCTTGCGCGCATGGGTCGCTGCCCAGCGCCACATGGGGTTCGAGATGGACCCGCGCGAATTGACCGACCACGAGGCTGCTGTGCTGACCAAGGTCACGGCATGGTGGAAACAGCACCGCCATTGGCTGCAAACGGCCGATATCCTGCGGCTGGACAGCGCCGATCCTGCGGTGATCGCCGAACAACAACTGGCGCGCGACAAGGACCGTTTCGTGGTTTTCGCAGGCAAGGCCGCGACCAGTACGCAGATCGTGCCGCGCCCCTTGCGGCTGACCGGACTGGACGGGCAGGCGCGTTACCGCGTCACGCTGGTCAATCGGGACGAGGCCCCCGGCCTGTCGCGCGGTGCGCCACTGCTCAAATCGGGATCGCTGGTTGCGTCGGGCACCTATCTGATGCAGCACGGCGTGACATTGCCATGGTCGTTCCCCGACCGGATCTGGGTGCTGCAAGGAGAAAGCCTATGACCGCTACCTTTCATGATCTTGCCGGGGCATCTGTCTTTATCACCGGTGGCGGCAACGGCATCGGTGCGGCACTGACCGACGGGTTTCTGGCGCAAGGGGCCAATGTCGCTTTTGTCGGACGGTCCGACGCCAGCGCCTTCGTGGATCAGATGGATACCAAACACGGCAACCGCCCGCTGTTCATCCGTTGCGACATCACCGATACCGATGCCCTGCAAGACGCCATCGCCAAGGCCGCCGATGCGCATGGCCCGTTAAAGGCACTGGTCAACAATGCCGCCAACGACGCCCGCCACGAAGCCGCAACCATCACCCCCGCCTATTGGGACGAAATGCAGGCCGTGAACCTGAAGGCCTATTTCTTTGCCTGTCAAAAGGCCGCCAGCGTCATGGCACCGCAAGGTGCGATGATCAACTTTTCCTCGATCAGCTATCTGTTCGGGGCGGCGGGCATGATCGGCTATACCACCGCCAATGCGGGGATCATGGGCATGACACGGTCGCTGGCGCGCGAATGGGGGCCGCGCGGGATCAGGGTGAACGCCATCGCGCCCGGCTGGGTCTTTACCGAAAAACAGGAAACCATGTGGGCCACGCCTGAAACCAAGGCCGCCTTTCTGGAACGGCAATGCCTGCCAGAGCCGATCATGCCCGCCGATATGATCGGGCCGGTGCTGTTTCTGGCCTCTGACGCATCGCGGATGATGACAGGACAGACCATGGTCGTCGATGCTGGCGTGGTGACGACAGGATGAGTGCAGCAATCACGCCCGCATGGATCGCCGTCGATTGGGGCACATCGCACCTGCGCGCCTGGGCGATGTCGGCCAACGGCACGGTGCTGGCGCAGGCCAGTTCCGACAGGGGCATGGGCCAGCTGGACCGCGCAGGGTTTGAACCTGCATTGCTGGCGCTGGTCAGCCCGTGGCTGCAGGGGTCAACCCCCGTGATCGCCTGCGGCATGGTCGGGTCGCGCCAAGGCTGGGTCGAGGCGCCTTATGCCGCGACACCTTGTCCGCCGCAGGGCGGCAGCTTTGCCCGCGCCCAAAGCGATGATCCGCGCCTTGCCGTCCATGTGATCCCCGGCATCAAGCAGCTTCACCCCGCCGATGTCATGCGCGGCGAGGAAACCCAGATCGCAGGCTATCTGGCCCAGAACAAGGGCTGGGACGGTGTGATCTGCCTGCCCGGCACCCATACCAAATGGGCCCATATCAGCGCCGGAGAAATTGTCAGTTTCCAGACCTTCATGACAGGCGAGCTGTTCGCCACACTGGCCACCCAAACCGTGCTGCGCCATTCCATCGCGGCGGATGGCTGGGACGATGCCGCGTTCCAGACCGGCCTTGCCGATGCTTACGGGCGGCCCGAAAAACTGGCCGCGCGGCTGTTTGCGCTGCGCGCCGAAGGCTTGCTGCACGACCTGCCGGGGGCCGCCGCCCGCGCACGGCTGTCGGGGCTGCTGATCGGGGCGGAACTTGCCGCGGCCAAACCCTATTGGCTGGGCCAGCAGATCGCAGTGATCGGCGCGGGCGCGCTGGCACGGCTTTACGTCACGGCGCTGGCACAGCATGGTGCGCCTGCCACACAGGTGAATGCAGAGGCTGCGACCCTTGCGGGCCTGACCGCCGCTTACCGCCAGTTGAAAGGATAAAGATGCACCGCCCCCTGATCGCCATCCTGCGCGGCATCACCCCCCCCGAGGCCGAAGCCGTGACCGCCGCCCTCATCGCCGCTGGCATCACGAAGATCGAGGTGCCACTGAATTCCCCCGACCCGTTCGACAGTATCGGGCGCATGGCGCGCGCTTTTGGCGATGGCGCGCTGGTCGGGGCGGGCACGGTGCTGTCCACCGCCGATGTCGGGCGCGTCGCACAGGTCGGCGGGCGGCTGATCGTATCGCCCAATTGCGACCCCCGCGTCATTGTTGCCACCAAAACGGCAGGGCTGCAAAGCTGGCCCGGCGTGATGACCCCGACCGAATGTTTCGCTGCACTCAAGGCTGGGGCGGACGGGCTGAAAATCTTTCCCGCCAGCCTGATCGGCCCTGACGGGATCAAGGCGATCCGCGCCGTGCTGCCCAAAGGCACGCAAGTCTATGCCGTAGGTGGCGCCGGTACTAACAATTTTGCAACATGGATCGCCGCATCTGCCGATGGATTCGGGATTGGAACAGCACTTTATCAACCTGGGCTGACACCAGCCGAGGTTGGCAGCCGCGCAAGTGACATCGTCGCCGCCTATGACAAGGCCGCGCAATGATATTCGACGACACACAATGCACCCTTGGCGAAGGCCCGTTGTGGCACCCGTTGCGTGGCACCCTGTTCTGGTTTGATATCCTTGGCAAACGGCTGCACAGCAAGGCAGGGCAGTGGCAGTTTGATGAATATGTCTCTGCCGCAGGCTGGGTCGATGCGGATAGGCTGATCGTCGCAAGCCAGACCGCGCTGATCCGCTTTGATCTGCGCGACGGCAGCCAGACCCCGCTTTGCCCGCTGGAGGCGGACAACCCCGTCACCCGGTCCAACGATGGGCGCGCAGACCCGCAGGGCGGGTTCTGGATCGGCACGATGGGGATCAACGCCGAACCCGGCGCAGGCGCGATCTATCGCTATTTCAAAGGCGAATTGCGCCAGCTGTTCGCCCCCGTCACGATCAGCAATGCGATCTGTTTCGCGCCTGATGGCAAGACCGCCTATTTCACCGACACGCCCACGCAACAAATCATGCGTGTGGCGCTGGATGCAGATGGCTGGCCGCAAGGCGACCCCGTGCTGCATATCGACCTGAGCGCAACCGATCTGCGCCCCGATGGCGCGGTCGTCGATGCGCAAGGCAATCTGTGGAACGCGCAATGGGGCGCGGGGCGCGTCGCAGGCTATGCGCCGGATGGCACCTTCATCGACAGCTACAGCTTTGCCGCCACGCAGACATCCTGCCCTGCTTTTGGTGGCGATGACCTGTCGATCCTGTTCTGCACCTCTGCTGCCACGGGGCTGGACGGGCCGGATCAGGGCCGGACATATGCCACACCCACCCCCTACAAGGGGCAGGCGGAACATCGGGTGCGCCTGTAACCCTGCTTTCGCTTTGTTCCAAATACTCAAGGACTGACCTATGCACCGCACTCTTGGTATCTGTTATTACCCCGAACATTGGCCCCAGGATCAATGGACCGATGACGCGGCGCGCATGGTCGCGGCGGGCCTGTCCTGGGTGCGGATCGGCGAATTCGCCTGGGCGCGGATGGAAGCCGTGCCCGGCACCCTGTCATGGGACTGGCTTGACCGCGCGATCGACGTGCTGGGCACGGCGGGGCTGAAAGTGGTGCTTGGCACGCCGACCGCCACACCGCCCCGCTGGATGCTGGACAAATACCCCGACATGCTGGCCGTCGATGCGGCAGGACGGGCGCGCAAGTTCGGATCGCGCCGGCATTATGATTTCAGCCATCCGGGCTACCGCGATGAATGCCGCCGGATCGCGCGTCTGATGGGCGAACGTTACGGGGCGAACCCCTATGTCGCGGCATGGCAGATCGACAATGAATATGACTGCCATGACACGACTCTTTCCTATTCGGACGCCGCAAGGCGCGGGTTTCAGGACTGGCTGGCGCAGAGATACCAATCGCCCGCCGCCTTGAACCGTGCTTGGGGCAATGTGTTCTGGTCGATGGATTACGACAGCTTCGACCAGATCGACCTGCCCAACCTGACCGTGACCGAACCCAACCCTGCCCATGTGCTGGCCTTTCGGCGCTATAGCTCGGATCAGGTCGTGGCCTTCAACAAGGTGCAGGCCGATGAACTCCGCCGCCACACATCCGCGCCCTTGATCCATAATTACATGGGCCGGATCACCACATTCGACCATTGGAAGGTCGGGGCCGATCTGGATATCGCGTCATGGGACAGTTACCCGATCGGCTTTCTATCCGACCGGCTGGAAGGCACAGCGAAAGAAAAGGCAACGTTTCTGCGCCAGGGCCACCCCGATATGCAAGCGTTCCATCACGATCTGTATCGCGCCGTAGGCAAGGGGCGGCTCTGGGTCATGGAACAACAGCCCGGCCCGGTGAACTGGGCGCCCTACAACCCTGCCCCGCTGCCCGGCATGGCGCGGCTTTGGGCGTGGGAGGCGTTTGCCCATGGGGCCGAAACCGTCTGTTATTTCCGCTGGCGGCAGGCCCCTTTCGCACAGGAACAAAACCATGCAGGGCTTTTGCGCCCCGACAGCACCCCTGCGCCTGCGCTTGCCGAATGTCGGCAGGTCGCAGATGAAATCGCAGGGCTGCCCGATGTCGGCACAGCCACAGCACAGGCGGCGCTGGTGTTCGATTACGACAGCGCATGGGCGTGGGACACCCAGCCGCAGGGTGCCGATTTCGACGCCTTCCGTCTGGCCTTTGCCGCCTATCGCGCGCTGCGGCGGGCGGGGCTGAACATCGACATCCTGCCCCCCGATTGCGCCGATCTGTCGGGCTACAAACTGGTGCTGGCCCCCGGGCTGATGAAAATCAGCGGCCCGTTGCGCGCAGCCCTGGCCCGCTTTGACGGCATCGCCCTGATCGGCCCGCGCAGTGACACCAAGACAGATGAATTGAGCATCCCCACCCCGCTGGGCCCCGACCTGCCTGACACCGATCTGTCGGTCGTGCTGACCGAAAGCATCCCCCCTGATGCCAAGATCAAACTGCAAGGTGGCGGCATATTCCGGCACTGGTTCGAACATCTCGAAGGGACGGCGCCTGTGCATCTGTCCACCAAATCGGGCCAGCCCGCGATCATGGGCGGCGATCATCTGCGCTATCTGGCGGGCTGGCCGGATGACGCGACATTTGACGCGATCATCGGCGGACTTTGCGATGCGCTGGACCTGCCCAGCTTTCAACTGGCGGAAGGTCTGCGGATCAGGGATACCGCCACCCATCGGTTCGTGTTCAACTATGCGCCCAAGGCGCAGGCTTGGGGCGGCACCATCGTGCCAGCGGCGGGCGTGCATTGGGAGGCGCTGTGATGCAGGTATTTGGCACCACAAAGGACGGCAAGACCGCGCATACCATCGTGCTGCGCGCGGGCGACCTGACGGTCACGCTCTTGACCTATGGCGCGCGGGTGCAGGATCTGCGGCTGGCGGGCATCGACCACGGGCTGACGGTCGGGTCGGACGATCTGGCCGATTACGAAGGCGCGATGCTGTATCACGGGGCCATTGTCGGGCCAGTGGCCAACCGGATCAGCACCGCGCGGGTCCGGCTGGACGGGATGATGTACGAGCTGGAACGCAACAACGGGCAGGCGCATCTGCATTCAGGGTCCGAAGGCAGCCACGCGCAGGTCTGGGACGTGGTCGAGACGACCGCGGCCTCTGCCACCCTTTCGCTTGATATGCCCGACGGCTTTGCGGGCTTGCCGGGGCGGCGGCGCGTGACGGCGCAATTCACGCTGACAGCACCTGCCACGCTGACGCTGACGCTCACCGCGACCAGCGATGGCACGACCCTGATGAACCTCGCCAATCACAGCTATTGGAACCTTGACGGGTCAGGCACATGGCACGGCCACAGCCTGCGGATCGCCGCGGATCATTACCTGCCAATTGACGATGCTGTTTGTCCAACAGGCGATGTTGCAGATGTCACCGGCACCGGCATGGATTTACGCCAAGGGCCAGTGCTGGGCGCGCAGACCCCGCCGCTGGATCACAATTTCTGCCTGTCCGACGGGCGTGGAACCGCTGCGCGATGTGCTGTGGCTGACGGGACAAGGCGGGGTCCGTATGGTGATGGCAACGACCATGCCGGGGATGCAAGTTTTCGACGGGCGGCCCGATCACGACGCGCTGGCGATCGAGGCGCAGCACTGGCCCGATGCCCCCAACCACGCGCATTTTCCCCAGATCAAGCTGGCGGCCGGTGCGACATATCAGCAGATTACGCGCTGGAGTTTTGCACGCTAGGCCAAACGACGCTGCTTGCCCCTTACCTCGGCGCGCGCGCCGCGCTAGACAGCGCCATGCCCATCGCTTTTGCCACGCTTGACGCTCTGATCAACCACGGTTTCGACACCGTGATCGACGTACGCTCGCCCGCCGAATTCGCGCTGGACCATGTGCCGGGCGCGATCAACCTGCCTGCGCTGTCCAACGACGAACGCGCGCAGGTCGGCACGATCTATAAACAGATCAGCCCGTTCGAGGCGCGCAAACTGGGCGCATCACTGGTTGCGCGCAATGTGGCCGACCATATCGCGCAGGCGATGGCAGACAAGGACGGCAGCTGGCGCCCCTTGGTCTATTGCTGGCGCGGAGGGCAAAGGTCGGGGTCGTTTGCCTCGATCCTTGGCCAGATCGGCTGGCGCACCGACACGGTGCAGGGCGGCTATCAGACATTCCGGCGGCTGGTGCAGGGCGCGGTCTATGACGGGCCGGTGCCGCACCGCATCATCCTGCTGGACGGCAATACCGGCACGGCGAAAACGGCGCTGCTGGCGCGGCTGGCCGCCAAGGGTGTGCAAGTCATCGACCTTGAAGCCATGGCCAACCATCGCGGGTCATTGCTGGGCGGTGCCGCACAGGGCCAGCCATCGCAACGCGGCTTCGACACGCAGATCGCGCTGGCGCTGCATAGGCTGGACCCCGCCCGCCCTGTCCTGATCGAGGCCGAAAGCAGCAAGATCGGCCGTCTGGTGATCCCGCCGGCCCTGTGGGCTGCAATGACTGCGGCCAAGCGGATCACCGTCCACGCGCCGCTTGCCGCGCGTGCCAGCTTTCTCGCGCGGGCCTATGCCGATATCGCAGCCGACCCGGACGATATGGCGCGCCGGCTGGCACCCCTGCGTTACATCCGCGGGCATGAGGTGGTGGATGGCTGGATGGCCCTGCTGCGCGCGGGCGATCTGACGGGTTTCGCCACCGCGCTGATGGACCAGCATTACGACCCCGCCTATGCGAAATCACGCAAAATCGCTGCCGATGACATGCTGGCCGATTTGCACAGCGCCACGCTGGACGATGCGGGACAGGACAGGCTGGTCGCGGAAATCATGCCACTGGTCACCGCAGGCTGATCGCTGCCCCGTCGGTGATCTGTCCGATAATGGCAGCCGTATAGCCCGCCTCTGTCAGGTCGCGCAGCAGATCAGCGGCACTGTCGGCCGCGACCGCCGCCAGCAAGCCGCCCGCCGTCTGCGGATCAAAAGCCAGATCAGGCACAGTGCCGCCGACCATGCCCGCCCCCGTCTGGTTATCGGCAAACAGCGTCGAACGCACACCACGCGCCGATAGCGCCGCCGCCCCCGTCATCACCGGCACCTGCGCCCAGTCCAGCACAGCCCCCGTCGCGGATGCATCGCAAATCCCGCGCAAATGCCCGAGCAGGCCGAACCCCGTCACATCGGTCATCGCATGAGCCGCGTGCAGGATCGCGGCGGCGGCGGCCTGCGATTGCACCATCAGGTCCAGACAGGCGATCACATCAGCCCCGCGCGCCTGCCCTGCCATATCGCCCGCCATGATCGTGCCGCTGCCGATGGGTTTGGTCAGGATCAGCGCATCGCCCGCCCGCGCGCCCGCCAGCGTGATCGGCCGGTCCACCAGCCCCGTGATGGTGAACCCGATGGTCAGCTCGTCGCCCAGCGCGCTATGCCCGCCCACGATCCGCGCACCGGCCTTGGACATGACCGCAGTGGCGGTTGCCGTGATCTCGGCCATGGTCCGCTGCTGCAATTCCGCGCTCATCCGTGGCAGGATGATTTGCACGGTGGTGGCCTGCGGGGTGGCCCCCATCGCCCAGATATCGCCCAACGCGTGGATGGCCGCGATCCGCGTCATCAGCACCGGATCGGCCACCAGCGCGCGCAGATGGTCGGTGGTGATCACCTGACCCGTCTGCACCATGCCCGCATCATCGCCAAAGGCATCGCCCAGCACTTGTTGCAAGGCCGCGCGCCCCACCTTGGCCCCGCAGCCGCCGCACATCGGCTTGTCGCCCAAGGCCGCGCGCAGGCCAAGGGCGGCGGTTTTCGGCATCGCGGGTGCAGGCATCGCGGGCAGATCATCCAGCCGCGTCATGAATTTGCGGTCGATCCGGTCCTTCAGCCGCCAGAGCAATGGCCCTTGCCAGACCGTCCCGAACTTTTCCGCCAGCGCCGATTTCTGTCCCAAAGAGATCAGCTTGAGGTAATCGCGCTGCGGTTTGTAATCGCGCATCTGCCCGCCAGACAGCACCGCGCGCAGGTTGTCGAACAGCACGGGGGCCTGCCGCACGGCATAGACCCCCGCCTTGGGGCGCGGGCTGGCGGCCATATGCGCACAATCACCCACAGCAAAGACGGACCTGTCGCTGGCCTGCAACTGCGCGTTCACAGCGATGAACCCGTCCTGCAGGTCCAGCCCCGTGCCCGCGATCCAGTCATGCGGCTTGGCCCCTGCCGCACCGGTGGTGAAATCGCTGTGGATCAGGCGACCATCGCGCAACAACACACCTTCGGGGAAAACTTGGGTCACTTCGGCGTTTTCGATGATTTCCACGCCATAGCCTGCCAGCGCCGCCAGCATCCTTTGCCGCGCCTTGTCGCCAAGAGCTGCCAGCGCGCGACCGCGGTCGATCAGATGCAGTTTCGGGGACCTGTCACGCAACGCATGCGCCATGGCAAGCGCCAGTTCCGCGCCCGCAACACCGCCGCCGATCACGGCAATTTTCGGGGCTTTCACGCAGGCGCGGTAATCATCCCAGGCCTGCGCAAACGCACCCAAGGGCTTGGCCGGACTACCATATGCGGCAAAGCCTTCCAGCACGGGCATTTCCGACGTGATCCCCACATCGATCGCCAGCACGTCATAGGCGATGGGTGGACGCCCCGCCACGGTGACGGTGCGTGCCGCGCGGTCAATGCCAGTCACGGCCCCGTTGATCATCCGCGCGCCTGCAAAACGCGCCAGTTTCACCAGATCGATATCCAGATCATCGCGGCTGTAATGCCCCGCCACGAACCCCGGCAACATGCCCGAATAGGCCGCCGTCGGCCCGGGGTTGATCACGCTCACCCGCACGCCTGCCAGCGGGTCCATCCCCCATTTGCGCAACACCAGCGCATGGGTATGGCCGCCGCCGATCAGCACAAGGTCACGGGTGAAAGGGTATTTATCCATGCAACGCCCTTAGCGCGCGCGCCGTCACGGCGCTAGCCACTGGCCCGCCCAATCATCGCTTCGTGAATAGGCCGCGCGGCGGTGCTGGTCGCCCAGATGCACAAGGTCGATCTGCATCACGCGGCAGGACAGCACGGCAAAGGTCGCGGGGTCGGGCTGCTTGACGTAATCCAGCGCCGTCCCGATGGGCGCACCGGGCGGCGGGGTTACGCCATAGCTTTGCTGCGCATGATCGGGGATTTTATCCCAAAGCGCACGGACATCCGGCCCGCTTTGCACCGTCACCTCGGCCTGCAACCTGATCTGCAAGGCTTGCGGGCGCAGCCAGACATGCAGCGCCACCCGCGGATTGGCCTGCAGGCTGGCCAGCTTGGTCGATTGCAGATCGGTATGCAGCGTCACCAGCCCTGCACCCTGATCGGCGGATCGCAGGACCATCGTGCGCGCCTCGGGCCAGCCATCGGGGCTGGTGGTGCAGACCGTGGGCAAGCGGCAGGGATGGCGCGCATCGGCCACACCGCGCGCCAGCATCCCCCAGGCCCGCGCGCGGAGCCCGTCCAGCGTGGTGAACCAGTCAGTCATAGCCTGTCATCTCCAGATAGCCGCGGCCTTGGTGGCTGCCCGCAAAGGTGACCGGCCCTTCCCAATAGGGGACAGAGGTCGTCATCCATGCGTCGTCATTCACCGCCTGCACCGTCACATCGACACCGCGCGCAGGCAAGGTCAAGCGCCAATGGACCGGCACGCCCGCCGTGTTGGTCATCAACGGTTCCACCTGCAAGGCCCCGTCCGCGTAAGGTGTCGTTTCCCCCTCCGCCGTGATCCATGTGGCCGACGTATAATGCATCCCGTCCGTTTGTTGCAGCCGAAAGCCCATCAGCTTGGCCCCGTCGTCAAACGACAGCGAAAACCAGTCCCAACCGGTCTGGTTCTCCGCCAAAGGCTGCGACGACCATTCGCGGTCCAGCCACGCGCTGCCCGTGACCTGCACATCGCCTGTCGGCAGGTGCAGCGTGCCGGAAATGTCGAAAAACGGCTGTGAATAGTAATAAGACGCCTGCCCCGCCGCCGATTTGACCGAATAACCGCCCTCGCCATGAAATACCAAAGGGCCGGTCGCGGTCAGCGCCATGTCATAGCTGAAATCCGTGCCTGTCGCGCGCATTTGCAGGGTCCGCCAGTCGCCGTCCAGCGCCCAATCGTCGATCCATGCGCTGAACGGATCGGCCACGACACCTGCTTGCCCGATCCCGCCACGCGCCAGCCGTTCAGCGACGAAGTGGTCGGTTTCGGTGGTCACCGCAGCATGGCCCATCCAAAGCTGCGGGCTGTCCCAACCTTCGGCCTCGTAAGGTGCCAAGGCGGAACGGAACAGCGTCCATTGCAACCCGTAAGGCGTGCCGTTCGCATCCTCCAGATTGGCGGTCAGATACCACCATTCGATCCGGTAATCGGGATGCGCGCCGTGATCGGCGGGGAAATCGAACACGGGGTCAGGGGCGGGGGTGGAAAAGCCGTCCACTTCCGTCCCCAGCCCGGCGAAGCCTTGGGCCGATGCGGAGAGGGGCAGCAGGCACAGGATCAGTGCTTTAGCGTTCATTGGCAAAAACCTTCAGCAGATCACCAGGCGGCGTGCGCGCCAGCCGCCATGCGGGCCAGCCTGCCGCCAGCACGGCAGCCAGTAGAGCAAACCCGCCCAGACGCGCGTAATCCAACGGGAACAGATACATCGGCAATTGCCAGCCAAAGGCCGCGACATTCACGACCGCCAGCAGCACCCACGCCAGCGCAAGGCCCAAAGGCAGCGCCAGCGCCGCCGTCAGCACCGCCAGCATCACCGCGCGCAACAGTTCCAGCCGCCCCAGCGCGGCCCGCGTCATGCCCATGGCCCAAGCGGGGGCCAGTTGCGGCACCCGCATCGCGGCCAAGGTCAGCAGGCTCATCAGAATGGCGAAACCCGCGACCGCAAGCGTCAGGATATTCAGCGCGGTGGTGACGGTAAAGGTGCGCTCGAAAATCGCGAGCGACAGCGCCTTGATCCCCGCTTGGTCAATGGTCTGGCCCGCGCCGATCCCCGTGGCTTCGGTCAGACCGGTGACGAAATCAGCCGGATCACCCGCCACGCGCAGGCCGAACTGGCGCGGCTCAACGCCGGGAAATTGCAGCGCAAAGGCATCCAGCGCCAGCACGACCTGCCCGATGGGGTTGCCATAATCGCCATAGATGCCCGCGACCGGCAGGGTCAGCGCGCCAATCTCGACCGGATCGCCCAAGGCAAGCCCCGCACGCCGCGCCAGTTGTTCGTTGATCACCACCGCCTGCCCCGCGAAGGTCGCATCCCATGCGTCGGGCGTGCTTTGCAGGAACCGCCAGTTGTCGCGGTAGGTGGCATGGTCGCGGGTGCCGAACACCTCGGCCGGTTGGCCTGCGATCTGCACATCGGCAGATTGGATCGGCAGGACGGCCGCCCCCGCACCTTCGGCAAAGGCCACCAGTGCGGCGGTCTGCTCGGCGCTATCGGTGCTGATGTACAGCTCGGACGCAAGACGTTGGTCCAGAAAGCCAGTGAAGGTCAGCCGGAAACTCGACACCATCGTGGACACACCGATATTGGCCGCAATCGCCAGCATCAAGGCCATCAGCGCCAGCGACAGACCCGGCAATTGCTGGCGGGTATCGGCCCAGAACCATTGCGCGGTCACACTGCGCGCCTGCCCGCTGGCAAAGGCCAGCACGCCATTCAGCACCGGCGGCAAGGCAAGGGCGGCCCCGATCAGCAATGTCCCCAGCAAGGCAAAGCCCGTGACCAATCCATCCGCGTTGAAACCCAGCACAAAGGCCACGGCCAGCAGCACCAGCGCGGCCCCCATCTGCCACCGCGCCCGCCGCCCTGCCGCCATCGCCAGCGCGCGGGGTTGCGCCGCCGCCAGCAGCGGCATGCGCGCGATCCCCCACAGCGCCGATCCGCCAGCCAGCAATGTCCCCGCCAAGGCGATCGCCAGCCCCGACGCCCACCAACTGGGCCGCAGTTGCAGGGTGCCCGACACATCCGCCCCGTAAAGCCCGCGCAAGGTCGCCGCGACATCGGGCAACAAAAGCGCCGCGATCACATAACCCAACGCCACCCCGATCACGCCCGCGACCAGCGCAAAGACCAGCAATTCCGCCAGCATCAACCCGATCAGCCGGTTCAGCGGCAGGCCCAGCGCGCGCAGGGTCCGCACCATGCCGCGCCTTTGTTCAAACGCGAGGCCAATCGCGCCATGCACGATGAAAATGCCCACCGCAAAGGACAAGAGACCAAAGGCCGTCAGGTTCAGGTGGAAACTGTCGGTCAGCCCCGCGATATCGGTGCCGCCTTGGGCGGGTTGCAGGGTCAGGTCGGGCGCGATCTGGGCCAAGGGCGGCAGGTTGCGGGGTTGGTCAGGCCGCACCAGCAGGCTGTCGATCCGGCCTGCGCGGTCCAGCAGCCGTTGCGCCGTGCCGATATCGGCAACGGCGGTGTCATCGGCCAGATCGGGGGTGATCAGCACCGTGACCCCGTCCAGCCGTGATGCAGTGGCGCCATTGGCAAAGACCTGATCGCCCCCCGTCAGAAAACCCGCAAGGTCCAGATTGCCGCTCAGATTGACCGGTCCCATGCCCGCAGGTGCTGTCAGCGCGTCGATCCCGATCAGCCGCACACCGCCCAGATCGCCCGACAGCATCGGGCTGACCAGCCAACCCGCGCGGCGCAGGGCCACGAACACATCCTGCCCGAAGGCCCCACCATCGCGCGCGACCAGCCGGTCATAGCGCCCTTCGTCCAGCGCGCTGGCGGCGGCGTCATAGCTGGCGCGCGCCTCGGCATTGATGGCCTGCACACCGGACCAAAGGCCCGTGGCCAGCGCCAGCCCAGCGAGTAGGGTGAACAATTGCACCGGATTGCGCACCCAATGCGACAAAAGTGCTGCAAACGCCGCCCGCGTCATGCCACCTGACCCGCGCGCAGATGCAGGCGGCGTTGCAGGCGGGCGGCCAGCACCTGCGAATGGGTGACCATCAACAGGCCCGCGCCGGTCTCGGCCACCAGTTCCAGCATCAGCTCCATAACCGTCGCGGCGGTGGTTTCGTCCAGATTGCCGGTCGGTTCATCCGCCAGCACCAGTTTCGGGCGCGGGGCCAGCGTGCGCGCGATCGCGACGCGCTGTTGCTGGCCGCCGGACAGCTGTTCGGGATATTTGCGCAGATGATCCGTCAGCCCCATCCGGTCGGCAAGCGTGGCGCACCATGCCGCGTCATGCCGCCCCGCCAGCCGCGCCTGAAACGCGATGTTGTCGGCAATCTTTAGGCTGGGGATCAGGTTGAACTGCTGGAATACAACGCCGACCGTGCCGCGCCGCAAGGCCGCGCGGCCCGCGTCATCAAGGCTGGCGATATCCTGTCCATCCAGCATGATCCGGCCTGCATCCGCACGGTCCAGCCCGCCGATCAGGTGCAACAGCGTGCTTTTGCCACTGCCCGATTCGCCGGTCAGCGCAAGGCTTTCGCCGGCCTCCAGCGTCAGGCTGACGCCGCGCAGCACGGGGAACGGGCCATCAGCGGTGGCATAGGTCTTGGTCAGGTTTTCGACGATCAACAGGGTCATGCTTTTGAATTAACACGCAACACAGCAAAGGAAACGCCCTGCGGCGGCAAATCTGCCGTGCCGCGACGTTCTGGCTTTTGCGCGCGCGCTGTTGCGCTAAGCTTGCACCACACAACGGGAGGCATCCATGACCGACATCGTCATTCTGGGCGGCGCACGCACCGCCATCGGCACGTTCGGCGGCGCGCTGGCGGGGACCACGCCGATTGATCTGGGCACTGTGGTGGCCAAGGCCGCATTGGAAAGGTCGGGGGTCGCAGCTGCGCAGATCAGCCATGTGGCCTTTGGCCATGTCATCAATACTGAACCCAAGGATATGTATCTGAGCCGTGTGGCCGCGATACAGGCGGGCATCCCCGACAGCGTGCCTGCGATGAACGTCAACCGGCTCTGCGGGTCGGGGGTACAGGCGATCATTTCGGTGGTGCAATCGCTGATGCTGGGGGATGCTGGTTTCGGCCTTGCCGGCGGGGCCGAGAACATGAGCCGGTCGCCTTTCATCATCCCCGACCAGCGCTGGGGCGCCAAGATGGGCGATATCCGCACGCAGGACATGATGCTGGGGGCGCTGAATTGCCCGTTCGGCACCGGCCATATGGGTGTCACTGCCGAAAATGTCGCCCGCGAACATGGGATCAGCCGCGCCGAACAGGATGCCTTTGCCTTGCAAAGCCAGGACCGCGCGGCAGCGGCCATCGCGGCGGGCTATTTCGACAGCCAGATCACGCCGGTGCAGGTCCGTGTGAAACGCGACATGGTCGATTTCATCCGCGACGAACACCCCAAGGCGACCACGGCCGCAGGCACTCGCCGCCCTGCGCCCGGTGTTCGAAAAAGACGGGTCTGTGACGGCGGGCAATGCCTCCGGCCTGAACGACGGGGCGGCGGCTATCGTGCTGGCGCGCGCGGATGCGGCGCAGGCGGCGGGCCTGACCCCGCAGTTTCGTATTCTGGGCTATGCCCATGCCGGTGTGCGCCCCGAGGTGATGGGTATCGGCCCCGTCCCTGCTGTGCGGGCACTGCTGGACAAGACAGGGCTGGCGGCAGGCTGATTTCGACGTGATCGAATCGAACGAAGCCTTTGCCGCCCAAGCGCTGGCGGTCAGCAAGGAGCTGGGTTTCGACCCCGCCCGCGTCAACCCCAATGGCGGCGCGGTTGCGCTGGGCCATCCGGTGGGGGCGACGGGGGCGATCATCACCGTCAAGGCGATGTACGAGCTGGACCGCACCGGCGGCAAACGCGCGCTGATCACGATGTGCATCGGCGGCGGGCAAGGGATCGCGCTGGCGATTGAACGGGTTTAGGCTGGATAATCCCGCACAAAGACCCATGTATCGCCATCCGACAGATTGGCGTCATAGGCATAGCCGCCGCTGGTGAAATCCTTGATTGCCTCCGCAGCCGTCAGGCGGTTTTCGACGATGAACCGTGCCATCGCACCCCTTGCGCGTTTGGCGAAAAAGCTGACGATGCGGGGCTTGTCGTCTTTGACTTCCATGAAACTGGGGGTGATGACGCGTAGTTTGAGCGCCTTGCGGTCCACCGCGCCGAAATATTCCTGACTGGCGCAATTCACCAGCAGATCAGTGCCGACATCCGCCGCCCGCGCGTTCAGCGCCTTGGCGATGGTGTCGCCCCAATACTCATAAAGCGACGCACCGCGCCGCGTTTTCAGCTTGCTGCCCATTTCCAACCGGTAAGGTTGAATAGCGTCCAGCGGGCGCAGCAGGCCGTAAAGCCCCGACAGGATGCCCAGATGGTCCTGCGCCCAATGCAGATCATCGGCGGACAGGGTTTTCGCCTCCAGCCCCTGATAGGTGTCGCCGTTAAAGGCAAGGGCTGCGGGTTTCACCGCCTCAGGCGCGGGGTCAGCGGCGAAGGCTGCGAAACGGTCGCGGTTCAGGCGGGCCAGATCGTCAGAGATTGCCATCAGGCTTTTCAGATCACCCAAGCTGAGACCGCGCGCGGTTTTCGCAAGGCGCAGGGCATCGTCCTGAAACGCAGGCGCGGTGGCAGGGATCTGCACCGGCGTCATATCCAGCGATTTGGCGGGGGAAATCACAACAAGCATCACAGCGTCCTTTCGACTTTGCGCAAGGATGTAACATGCCTGCGCGCGATGACCAGCACCGGCACGCCAGAGCAGTTCAGTTCAGTTGCAGTTGATGCGGGTAATGCCCGTTCTCGAACGGGCCGAACATATCGTCCAGATCGGGGTGATCGACGGGTTCACCCGAATGGTCCGCGACAAGGTTCTGCTCGGACACATAGGCCACGTAAAAGCTTTGCTCGTTCTCGGCCAACAGGTGGTAATAGGGCTGATCCTTGAGAGGTCTGCTGTCTTCGGGGATGGCATTGTACCATTCGTCGGTATTGGCGAACATGGCATCCACGTCAAAGATCACCCCGCGAAACGGATGTTTGCGATGGCGGACGATCTGTCCCAGGTGATACTTTGCTTGCTTTTTCAGCATGATTTCGGCCCTTTCGTGTCTGTATATGGGATTTCCCACGCCAGAGTCCACGGCTGACGACAGGTCATGGTCACGGCGGTTGGTGATGGCTTTATGCGCATTTGCAGTGAAAAAGTGATGCCCTTGGCCCGCCTTAGGCATTTGCAGATCGGTCCAAACACGCTAGAGTGTCAAAAAACAAAATATGGCGACGGGCGAATGAGCAGATATCTCCGCGCACTGGCACTCTTGGTGTTTCTTGGCAGCTGCGGCGGCTCGGGAAATTTCTCGGCGCCGCGCAATCTTGACGACGCATGCAGCATCGCGCGCGAAAGGCCGCATTATTTCCGCGCTTTCCAGGCGGCTGAACGGAAATATGGCGTTCCGGTGCCGACGATGATGGCAATGATGTATCAGGAAAGCAAATTCATCGGCGATATCCGCCCGCCGCACACCTATGCGTTGGGGGTGATCCCGATTGGGCGGCAGTCCTCGGCGCTGGGGTATAGTCAGGCGCTGGACGGCACATGGCGCGAATACCAGCGCGATGGCGGCGGGTCGCGCGCGCGGCGCGACGATATCCGCGATGCGACAGATTTCATGGGTTGGTACATGACCAAGACAGTGGAGCAAACCGGGGTGCCGATATATGATACGCGCAACCAGTATCTGGCCTATCACGACGGGCGGCAGGGCTATCTGCGCGGCACCTGGCGGTCCAAGGGCTGGCTGATCCGCATCGCGGGCGAGGTAGATTCCCGCGCCGTGATGTATGACGCGCAATTGCGCGGTTGTCGTCGGCGCTGACCTCGCGCCGCGCGCACTTTATTCGAACCCGCGCTTGCGCATTTCAGCGGCGATGTTGAACATGATATCCCCGATCGGCGCCCCGGTCGTGAGGTCGTTCAGCACCATCGTGGTCTGATTGCCCAGATCATCGGTGATGATCCATTGGCGCAATTCCACCGGATTGGCGGTAAAGACCAGCTGGATATTGCCATATTGCGGATTGTCGGGGTCCTGTACGGTGACCGTTGTTATCGTGCCGTCAGACACGCTGCCGGTGACCATCCGCGCCGCTGTCAGATCGACATTGCGCTGCAAGATGACATTCAGCGGTGTCTGGCTCAGCGGATACCTGTCGGGTCCAGTGTTCGAGCGTGGATCAAAGATCGCCAATTGCCCGCCACCTGCCATGACCAGCGATTCCTGCGGCGGATTATATTCGAACCGGATACGACCCGGCCGCTTGATATAGATCTGACCGGTGGACAGGGTCCCGTCATCGTTGATCTGAGTGAACCCGCCCTGCGCGGTCTGCAACTGGTTCAGGTAATCGGAAATCTGCGGCAGGCTCAGCTGCTGCGCCGATACTCCGGCCCCATGGACCGACAGGACCAAGGCCACAAGAAAGGGGATGATGCGCGATTTCATATGCGGTACCTCTGTTGGATGAAGGGCTTTTGCACCCTCTGGATAGCCACCACAACAGCAGACAGACCCGCGCTAGGCGATATCATGCCCGATGCTTTCCGATAGCGGTTGCAGCGCAAGCCCGCCATCAAGCACAAACAGATCCGCGATGAACCGGCCCGTGACGCGCCCCAGATGCGGTTTATCCAGCAGCGCCGCAGGGGCGCTGATCGCCATATGCAGCGCCTGTTCCAGCCCCAGCCCGACCTGCCCGACCAGCCGCTGTAGCCCCCACAACATGGTGGTATGGGCACCTGCCAGATTGCCTTCGGCATTGACCAGACGCCCATGGCGCAGCTGTATCCGCTGGCCGTAAAGGTCGAAATAATCCGGCCCCCCCACGGTCGGCATCGCATCAGAGACCAGCACCATCCGCCCCGCGACAGGCCGCGCGCGACAGGCCAGCGCCACCATATCGTCGCGGACATGCACGCCGTCGCAGATCACGCCGACATAGGCGTCGCTGTTGATCGCGGCCCCCGCCAGACCGGGCGCGCGCCCCTGCATTTGCGACATCGCGTTGTAAAGATGCGTGACCGACCGCGCCCCCGCCGCAAAGGCGGCATTGGCCTGTTCGGCTGTTGCATCCGAATGGCCCAGCGACACGATCACCCCCAGCCTGACCAACGCGGCGATCTGGTCAACCGACACCATTTCGGGGGCGATGGTGATCATCACGGTCACACCGGCCGCGCGCAATTTGAACAGGATCTGCCATGTGGTGTCATCCAGCGGGCGGATATAACCGGCGGCATGGGTGCCACGACGGGCGACAGCGATATGGGGGCCTTCGATATGCAGCGCGCCCTGCCCGCCCAGCGCCTGTAGCGCGATCACGGCCTGTGCCGCCTTGGCCAGAACCTCGGGCGCGTCAGTGATCAGCGTGGGCATCACGGCAACGGTCCCGAACGCCCGGTGGGCGGTGGCAATGCACATCAGCCCGGCGCATGTGGGTGCATGGTTCAGCAAAACGCCACCGCCGCCATTGACCTGCAGATCAACAAAGCCGGGGGTCAGGACCCCCGGTACGGCCTGCCGCGGCGCATCGGGCGGCACTGCGGCGACAGCCCGCAGATCGGTGGTGCGCCCATCCACAACCTGCACTGCCAGGCCCGATTGCAGCGTGCCATTGTCGAACACTTGTGTCGGGATGATCCAACCCTCAGCCATCCGCCACCTGCCAAGCAGCATAGGCCGCGCCGCGTGCGCCGCTGGCCGCCCCGCCTGCCGCGCGCAGGATGACAGGGCTGTCAAAGCCTGCAAACCCCGCCTGCCCCACCGCGCGGGTCAGATCATCGACCACGAAAGCAATATCCGACAGCCCCCCGCCCAGCACGATACAGTCAGGATCAAGCGTGCGCATCAGCGTCTGCACCAGATCAGCCGTCAGCGCGCACCAGACCTGCCATACCTGCGCCATCTGCGGATCATCGCCGCGCGCCGCGATGATCTGCGGCGCGCTCAGCGTTTCGCCCGTGATCGCATGGGCCATGCGGGCAAGGCCCGCGCCGCTGATCAGCGTCTCGATACAGCCCCGCCGCCCGCAGGCGCAATCAACAACAGGCAAGCCATGCGCCTGCACCAGATGCGCGGGGGCGGGCAGATGGCCAACCTCGCCGCCAGTGCCGGACACCCCCGTCTGCAAGCGCCCGCAGCGGACATGGCCGCCGCCGACACCGGTCCCAAGCACCAGCGCGAAAACCGATGCAAAAGGCTGGCCCGCGCCAAAGACCGCCTCGGACAAGGCCAGCGCATGGCTGTCGTTGAGATAACGGACAGGCCGGCCCAGCGCAGCGACCAGATCCGCGGGCAGCGGCTTGTCATGCGCGGCAAGATTTGCCGCCAGCACGCGCCCGTCGCGCGGATTGACCATGCCAGCAGCACCAATGCCGACGCTGACAGGACCGCCAGCCAGACCATCGGCCCAGCCGACCAGATCGACCAGCGCATGCACCAAGGCCGGATAGCTGGCGGGCGTCGCCACACGCCTGCGGTCATGCAGGTGCCAATCATCGGCAAAGACCTGCGCCTCGATCTTGGTGCCACCCAGATCGACGCCCAGTGCCATCATCGGACCAAACCTATGCAAAGCAAACCAGCATTCATGAGCAAGAGTGATGCCGCAAAGCCGCCCGCGCGGCAAGCGCGGCCTGCACGGCAGACAAATCTGGCACGCTTTGGACGATCCACGCTGAAAAGCCGTCGTGTTGGCAGCGGCGCAGGCTAGTCCAAGTGCCGCGCATCCAGCGTCAATGCGGCGAAATCAAACAGCTTTGGGTCGAGCAGATGCGAGGGGCGCGCATTCATCAGCGACCGGAACATCACCTGCCTGCGGCCGGGGCTGTTGCGTTCCCAGCCATCAAGGATCTGCTTGACCTGCTGGCGCTGCAGCCCGTCCTGCGACCCGCACAGATCGCAGGGAATGATCGGATACTGCATGGCCTGCGCGAATTTCTCGCAATCGACCTCGGCCACATGGGCAAGAGGGCGGTACAGGAACAGATCGCCTTCTTCGTTCACCAGTTTCGGCGGCATCGTCGCCAGACGGCCACCGTGGAACAGGTTCATGAAAAAGGTTTCCAGAATGTCGTCGCGGTGGTGGCCCAGCACGACGGCGGAACAGCCTTCCTCGCGGGCCACACGGTACAGGTTGCCGCGCCGCAGCCGCGAACACAAAGCGCAGAAGGTCCGCCCCGCTGGCACCTTGTCCATCACGATGGAATAGGTGTCTTGATATTCGATCCGGTGCGGCACGCCCATCCGCGCCAGAAATTCCGGCAGGACGGTTGCGGGAAATCCGGGCTGGCCCTGATCGAGATTGCAGGCCAACAGATCAACCGGCAAAAGGCCACGCCATTTCAGCTCGTAAAGCACCGCAAGCAGGGTATAGCTATCCTTGCCGCCCGACAGGCACACCAGCCATTTCGGCGTGGTCCCGTCGCTGCGGCGTTCGATCATCCCGTATTGCTCGATCGCTTCGCGCGTATGGCGCACGATCCGTTTGCGGAGCTTCTTGAACTCCGTCGTGGTCGGCGCGCCCTCGAACAGCGGGTGTATTTCGGTTTCATCCAGCATAGCCGCGCTATGCCAGATTGCAGCATCGCTGCCTAGAGGCATCCGAACAGGTCCACCGGACGTATCAGTTACAAAGATGGAGTGAATGATGCGCCTGATCACCCTTGCCGCCCTGATGTTACTGGCCGCCTGCACGGGCAAGCCGTCATTCGACGACCCCGCGTTAAGCGACCGGCAGCTGAACATGGAAGAATTCTTTGACGGTGATCTGGTCGCACACGGCCAGTTTCAGGACATTCTTGGCACCGTGCGGCGCAGTTTCGTTGTGACCATCGCGGGCGATTGGGACGGCGAACGCCTGCGGCTGGTCGAGGATTTTGTCTATGAGGACGGATCGACCGAACAGCGTATCTGGACGCTGGTCAAGACCGGCCCTGACAGCTGGCAAGGTACCGCCCCCGGCGTGATCGGCACGGCGACAGGGCTGGAACAGGGTGACAGGTTCAACTGGCGCTATGAAATCGACCTGCCGGTGCCGTCAGCGGATGGCACCACCGACACGCTGCGCGTGACCTTTGACGACTGGATGTGGCTTTTGGCCGATGACCGGTTGCTTAATCTGGCCTACGTCAAACGCTTTGGCGTCGATATTGGCACCGTCACCATTGCGTTCGAGAAGCTGGATTAATCCGGCACGTTGTCGATCCCGCTGCGCCCCCAGGGATGGCAGCGCAGGATGCGCCGGAATGCGAGCCATCCGCCCTTCAACGCGCCATGTTTTTCCAAGGCTTCCAGCGCATAGGCCGAACAGGTCGGATGATAACGGCAGTTGAACCCGACCCATGGCGAAAAGACCAGCCGATAGGCGCGGACAGGCAAAGACAGCAGATAGGCAAAGGGGGTCATACATGCACCTTGCGCAGGGCGCGCCGCAGATCCGCGACCAGCGCGTCGAATGGCAACGATGCAGTCACATCATGCCGCCCGACCAGCACATAATCCCAGCCGTCACGGCCCTGTTCGGGCAGCACCTGCCGCGCGACTTCGCGCAGGCGGCGTTTGGCCCGGTTGCGCGCCACGGCATTACCGACCTTCTTGGAACAGGTGAAACCGACGCGCATCCCCGCCGCCTCGCCCTGCGCACGTTCGCGGGCTTGCAGGTGGATACCGGGCGTGCCCTGCCGCAACGCATGGGATGCCCGCACAAAATCTGCGCGCTTGGTCAGAACCGTCAGACAAACGCAAACCGCCGGAGCGCCCGTGTCAGGCTCAGCCGGCGGTTTCATAACGCTCAAAACGTTAAAGCGCTTACGCGCTCAGCTTTGCACGGCCTTTGGCGCGACGTGCATTCAGGATCTTGCGACCTGCTTTGGTCGCCATGCGCGCGCGAAAGCCGTGACGGTTCTTGCGAACCCGGTTGGATGGTTGGAACGTACGCTTCATCGCGTGTCCTCCGGTTGGTGGCCAAATCCTGAACGGGATTCGAAGCCGTATTACATGTCAGACCTGCTCCTTAGAGGGGGCATGGGATGCTGTCAACGCGCTTGCGGCACCAGCTTGCAACTTCGCCCAACTTTCTGGGTCATGGACTGAAACATCCGCCCGCTTTGCATCAATGCCGCGTGAGGTGACTATCCCCGCCCGATGGAACACGCCATCAAGCGGCAGACAGGTCACGCAGTCGGCCATGGTATTGCGGGCGGCGCAATGCCCTTGCCCCGATGGCGGCCTCGTGCGGCAACAAAGGAATCTGACCCATGAACCGGATCACAACGGATATCTGCATCATCGGCGCTGGCTCTGGCGGGTTGTCGGTCGCGGCGGGGGCGGTCCAGATGGGGGCACGCGTCGTGCTGATCGAAGGGCACAAGATGGGCGGCGATTGCCTGAATTATGGCTGCGTGCCATCCAAGGCGCTGATCGCTTCGGCCAAGCAGGCCTATATGATGCGGCATGGCGCGCCATACGGGATCGGCGCGGTGGACCCAACGGTCGATTACGCCGCCGCCAAGGACCATGTGGCCGACGTGATCGCCACCATCGCGCCTGTCGATAGCGTGGAACGGTTCGAGGGCTTGGGCGTGCATGTCATTCAGGACTACGGGCGCTTCATCTCGAAAACCCAAGTGCAGGCAGGCGACACGATCATCACCGCGCGGCGTTTCGTGGTGGCGACAGGGTCCGGCCCGCTGGTCCCGCCGATCCCCGGGCTGGCGGATGTGCCCTATCACACGAACGAGACTATCTTTGATCTGCGCGAAAAGCCCGTCCACCTGATCATCATCGGCGGCGGGCCCATCGGCATGGAACTGGCACAGGCGCACCGGCGGCTGGGCTGCGACGTGACCGTGGTTGAGGGCGCAAAAGCCTTTGGCAAGGACGACCCCGAAACCGCCGCCATCGTGCTTGATACCCTGCGCGCCGAAGGCGTGGTCATCATGGAAGAGGCGCAGGCCGAAAAGATCAGCCAGACAGACGGAAAGATCACCGTGCAGACCGCGAAAGGCGATGTCACCGGCACCCATCTGCTGATCGCGGTGGGGCGCAAGGTGAATACCGACACCCTTGATCTGGACAAAGGCGGCATTGCCTATGACCGCAAGGGCCTCAAGGTCGGCCCGAACCTGCGATCCGTGACCAATCGGCGGGTTTATGCCGCTGGCGATGTGGCGGGCGGGCTGCAATTCACCCATGTCGCGGGTTACCACGCCAGCGTGCTGATCCGGTCGCTGTTGTTCGCGCTGCCGTCCAGACAGCGGACCGACCATATCCCATGGGCTACCTATACCGATCCCGAACTGGCGCAGGTCGGCCTGACCGAAGCACAGGCGCGAAAGAAACATGGCGCAAGGCTCGAAGTGGTGCGGTTCGATTTTCACCACAACGACCGCCTGATCGCCGAACGCAAGACCAAGGGGCTGGTCAAGGTGATGGTTGTTCGGGGCCGCCCTGTCGGCGTGTCGATGGCGGGGCATATGGCGGGCGAATTGATCGGCCTCTGGGCCATGGCCATCGCCAACCGCATGAAAATGTCCGCCATCGCACAGACTGTTCTGCCTTATCCCACCGTAGGCGAGGTTAACAAACGCGCGGCAGGTGCCTATTTTAGCCCAAGACTTTTTCAGAACCCCAAGGTAAAGCGGGTTGTCGGTCTGGTGCAGCGCTGGTTGCCCTGACCTCAGCGAGGGACGATGGTCAATTCTCTTTCAGGGCGATTTCTGATCCTGACAATCATCTTTGTGATGATCGCGGAAATCTTTATTTTCGTGCCATCCGTCGCGCGTTTCCGCGAAGATTACCTGCGCGCCCGGCTGGAACGGGCGCAGATCGCGTCACTGGCTGTCGCAGTGGACGCCATGATCAGCCCCGCATTGGAAGCAGAGCTGCTGGAAAACGCCGAAGTCTATAACGTCGTGCTGCGGCGTGACGAAATCCGGCAATTGGCGCTGTCGTCGAAACTGCCTGCGCCGATTGCCGCGACCTATGACATGCGCGCGCCGTCGGGGTGACGCTGGTCGCGGATGCCCTGCGCACGCTGGTCCAGAAAGAAGACCGGATCATCCGCGTGATCGGCAATCCGGTGCGCGATGGCGGCCAGCTGATCGAAATCACGATGGACGAACGCCCGATGCAAATGGCGATGCGCGACTATGGGCTCAATATCCTGATCCTGTCGGCCTTTATCTCGGTCATGACGGCTGGTCTGTTGTTTTTGTCGGTGCAGGTCCTGCTGGTACGCCCGATCAAGGGCGTCGTGGCGCATATGCAAAGCTATGCCAAGGCCCCCGAAGATGCCCGCCAGATCATCACCCCCACCGCCCGCGTGCGCGAATTGCGCGATGCCGAAGTCGCGCTGCAAATGATGCAGACCCAACTGACCGGCGCGCTGCGGCAAAAAGAACGGCTGGCGCAGCTTGGCGGGGCTGTTGCCAAGGTCAGCCATGATCTGCGCAATATCATGACCTCGGCGCAATTGTTCACCGACCGGATCGGCGGGTCCGACGACCCGCTGGTCAAACGGATGGCGCCGAAGCTGGTGAATTCCATCACCCGCGCCGTGAACCTGTGCGAAACCACGCTGGCCTTTGGGCGGGTCGATGAACCGGCACCGGCGCTGACCCGCGTGAACCTGTCGCGCATCGTCGAGGATGTCATCGACAGCGAACGGCTGGCCGCGGGCGATTACCCTTTGTCCTTTGCCGAGGACATCCCCGCCACGATGACCCTGCGCGCGGATGGCGAACAATTGTACCGCGTGATCTTTAACCTCGTGCGCAACGCGCGTCAGGCGATCATGGCCACCGGCGCGCCCGGCGAGATCGGCCTGCACGCGGACGAAGATGAACTGGTCTGGCGGTTGACCGTGCGCGATACCGGACCGGGGATGCCCCAGAAGGCCCGCGAACACCTGTTCCAGCCGTTCCAGGGCGGCGTGCGCAAGGGTGGCGCGGGTCTGGGCCTTGTGATCGCGGCCGATCTGATCCGCGGCCATGGCGGGCGGCTGGAACTGCGGGACACCGGCGCACAGGGCACGACCTTTGTGATCCAGCTGCCCAAAGCCGACCTTGCCCTGGCCGATGCCGCGCAATGACAAGAATTCCGTTTTGCCTCTTGCATCATCCAGCCCCTGAGTCTAAACGCACCGACACGCGGATTGGTAGCTCAGTTGGATAGAGTACTTGACTACGAATCAAGGGGTCGGGGGTTCGAATCCTCCCCAGTCCGCCATTATCCTTTGAAATCATTTGACTTTTTTTGATGGGGCGAGACTGTTACCATAACAGCTCCCCAATCTGCTGATCGCGGTGGGGCGCAAGGTGAATACCGACACCCTTGATCTGGACAAAGGCGGCATTGCCTATGACCGCAAGGGCCTCAAGGTCGGCCCGAACCTGCGATCCGTGACCAATCGGCGGGTTTATGCCGCTGGCGATGTGGCGGGCGGGCTGCAATTCACCCATGTCGCGGGTTACCACGCCAGCGTGCTGATCCGGTCGCTGTTGTTCGCGCTGCCGTCCAGACAGCGGACCGACCATATCCCATGGGCTACCTATACCGATCCCGAACTGGCGCAGGTCGGCCTGACCGAAGCACAGGCGCGAAAGAAACATGGCGCAAGGCTCGAAGTGGTCCGGTTCGATTTCCACCACAACGACCGCCTGATCGCCGAACGCAAGACCAAGGGGCTGGTCAAGGTGATGGTGGTCAGGGGCCGCCCTGTCGGCGTGTCGATGGCGGGGCATATGGCTGGCGAATTGATCAGCATCTGGGCCATGGCCATCGCCAACCGCATGAAAATGTCCGCCATCGCACAGACTGTTCTGCCGTATCCCACAGTCAGCGAGGTTAACAAACGCGCGGCAGGTGCCTATTTTAGCCCAAGACTTTTTCAAAACCCCAAGGTAAAGCGGGTTGTCGGTCTGGTGCAGCGCTGGTTGCCCTGACCTCAGCGAGGGACGATGGTCAATTCTCTTTCAGGGCGATTTCTGATCCTGACAATCATCTTCGTGATGATCGCGGAAATCTTTATTTTCGTGCCCTCCGTCGCGCGGTTCCGTGAGGATTACCTGCGCGCCCGGCTGGAACGGGCGCAGATCGCGTCACTGGCTGTCGCAGTGGACGCCATGATCAGCCCCGCATTGGAAGCAGAGCTGCTGGAAAACGCCGAAGTCTATAACGTCGTGCTGCGGCGTGACGAAATCCGGCAATTGGCGCTGTCGTCGAAACTGCCTGCGCCGATTGCCGCGACCTATGACATGCGCGCGCCGTCGGGGGTGACGCTGGTCGCGGATGCCCTGCGCACGCTGGTCCAGAAAGAAGACCGGATCATCCGCGTGATCGGCAATCCGGTGCGCGATGGCGGCCAGCTGATCGAGATCACGATGGACGAACGCCCGATGCAAATGGCGATGCGCGACTATGGGCTCAATATCCTGATCCTGTCGGCCTTTATCTCGGTCATGACGGCTGGTCTGTTGTTTTTGTCGGTGCAGGTCCTGCTGGTACGCCCGATCAAGGGCGTCGTGGCGCATATGCAAAGCTATGCCAAGGCCCCCGAGGATGCCCGCCAGATCATCACCCCAACCGCACGCGTGCGCGAATTGCGCGACGCCGAAGTCGCGCTGCAAATGATGCAGACCCAGCTGACCGGCGCGCTGCGGCAAAAAGAACGGCTGGCGCAGCTTGGCGGGGCTGTTGCCAAGGTCAGCCATGATCTGCGCAATATCATGACCTCGGCGCAATTGTTCACCGACCGGATCGGCGGGTCCGACGACCCTTTGGTCAAACGGATGGCGCCGAAGCTGGTGAATTCCATCACCCGCGCCGTGAACCTGTGCGAAACCACGCTGGCCTTTGGGCGGGTCGATGAACCGGCACCGGCGCTGACCCGCGTGAACCTGTCGCGCATCGTCGAGGATGTCATCGACAGCGAACGGCTGGCCACCGGCGATTACCCTTTGTCCTTTGCCGAGGACATCCCCGCCACGATGACCCTGCGCGCGGATGGCGAACAATTGTACCGCGTGATCTTTAACCTCGTGCGCAACGCGCGTCAGGCGATCATGGCCACCGGCGCGCCCGGCGAGATCGGCCTGCACGCGGACGAAGATGAACTGGTCTGGCGGTTGACCGTGCGCGATACCGGACCGGGGATGCCCCAGAAGGCCCGCGAACACCTGTTCCAGCCGTTCCAGGGCGGCGTGCGCAAGGGTGGCGCGGGTCTGGGCCTTGTGATCGCGGCCGATCTGATCCGCGGCCATGGCGGGCGGCTGGAACTGCGGGACACCGGCGCACAGGGCACGACCTTTGTGATCCAGCTGCCCAAAGCCGACCTTGCCCTGGCCGATGCCGCGCAATGACAAGAATTCCGTTTTGCCTCTTGCATCATCCAGCCCCTGAGTCTAAACGCACCGACACGCGGATTGGTAGCTCAGTTGGATAGAGTACTTGACTACGAATCAAGGGGTCGGGGTTC
>NZ_JAGYJK010000013.1 GCF_018402175.1 Yoonia sp.
GAAACATCCTTAGAAAGGAGGTGATCCAGCCGCAGGTTCCCCTACGGCTACCTTGTTACGACTTCACCCCAGTCGCTGAGCTCACCGTGGTCCGCTGCCCCCATTGCTGGTTGGCGCACGGCCTTCGGGTAAACCCAACTCCCATGGTGTGACGGGCGGTGTGTACAAGGCCCGGGAACGTATTCACCGCGTCATGCTGTTACGCGATTACTAGCGATTCCGACTTCATGGGGTCGAGTTGCAGACCCCAATCCGAACTGAGACATCTTTTGGAGATTAACCCATTGTAGATGCCATTGTAGCACGTGTGTAGCCCAACCCGTAAGGGCCATGAGGACTTGACGTCATCCACACCTTCCTCCCGCTTATCACGGGCAGTTTCTCTAGAGTGCCCAACTGAATGCTGGCAACTAAAGATGTGGGTTGCGCTCGTTGCCGGACTTAACCGAACATCTCACGACACGAGCTGACGACAGCCATGCAGCACCTGTCACTCTGTCTCTTACGAGAAAAGCTAGTCTCCTAGCCGGTCAGAGGATGTCAAGGGTTGGTAAGGTTCTGCGCGTTGCTTCGAATTAAACCACATGCTCCACCGCTTGTGCGGGCCCCCGTCAATTCCTTTGAGTTTTAATCTTGCGACCGTACTCCCCAGGCGGAATGCTTAATCCGTTAGGTGTGACACCAAAGGGCAAGCCCCTGACGTCTGGCATTCATCGTTTACGGTGTGGACTACCAGGGTATCTAATCCTGTTTGCTCCCCACACTTTCGCACCTCAGCGTCAGTATCGAGCCAGTGAGCCGCCTTCGCCACTGGTGTTCCTCCAAATATCTACGAATTTCACCTCTACACTTGGAATTCCACTCACCTCTCTCGAACTCTAGACTGGGAGTTTACAAGGCCGTTCCAGGGTTGAGCCCTGGGATTTCACCCCATACTTTCCAATCCGCCTACGTGCGCTTTACGCCCAGTAATTCCGAACAACGCTAACCCCCTCCGTATTACCGCGGCTGCTGGCACGGAGTTAGCCGGGGTTTCTTTACCAGATACTGTCATTATCATCTCTGGCGAAAGAGCTTTACGACCCTAAGGCCTTCGTCACTCACGCGGCATGGCTAGATCAGGCTTGCGCCCATTGTCTAAGATTCCCCACTGCTGCCTCCCGTAGGAGTCTGGGCCGTGTCTCAGTCCCAGTGTTGCTGATCATCCTCTCAAACCAGCTACTGATCGTAGACTTGGTAGGCCATTACCCCACCAACTATCTAATCAGACGCGGGCTAATCCTTCACCGATAAATCTTTCCCCCAAAGGGCGTATACGGTATTACTCCCAGTTTCCCGAGGCTATTCCGTAGTGAAGGGTATATTCCCACGCGTTACTAACCCGTCCGCCGCTAGACCCGAAGGTCTCGCTCGACTTGCATGTGTTAGGCCTGCCGCCAGCGTTCGTTCTGAGCCAGGATCAAACTCTCAAGTTGAAAGCACATCGCTGCGCTATCCTTGACGTTCGAACCTCTGCACATCACCATATGGCCTTACTGAAACCATATGGCGTTTCTCTGTTTATCGTGCTTCAGGTTTTCATAAGAAAACAAGAAACCGTCCAAACAGTGAAGCTGACACTCTATCATCGGGCCAAAACCCTAAGAGCGTTGATATACAGACGTCTGATCCATCGAACTGAACCAAACCGCCCACATATCTCTTCAGATATATCAATTTCAAACAGCGTAGAGACAAAAAGAAACCAGATGCGCCCTAAAATCCGGCGCGCCCGCCCTTAATCCTCAATAATTTCTTCTTACCGCTTCCCGATCTTTCCGACCGTCTCCAGCCCGTCCAACCCGTCTAGCGCCCCGACACTGCATCTCTGCGCCGCCGGTGAGGGGGGTTCTACGGTTACTACACGCAGCCCGCAAGGGGTTTTTTCGGGAAAGATGCATTTTTTGTGACAGCCCCGATTTTTTCCGCTTTTTGAGGGGGTTAGAGCAATTTCCGTTCGCCGACCCTAGGTTCGATTGCAACTTTGTTAGGCGGAATGAAAATGGAACATACTAGATTTTGGGTTATCCTCAGAGTTACCCACAAGTGGCCACGTCTGACGCCGCCTTTGATGGTCCGATTCAACTACGAGTCGCGCGAATGGTGTCGTAGCGGACATGTGAGTCGGTCCTATGCTGCCTGCCTGCGCCAGGTGACATGCCTGTAGCGCAACGCGACCAGACCGATGCTAAGCACCAGATAGATCAGCGGTTCGACCTGAAACCCGCGTGACAGCCACAGATAGTGCAACGCGCCGAGGATCACGGCGACATAGGACAGCTTGTGCAACTGCCGCCAGGCCGCTGCCCCCATCTTGCGGATCGCCCGATTGTTGGATGTCACGGCCAGCGGGATCAACAACACAAACGCCAGCATCCCAACCGTCACATAGGGCCGCTTAACCGTTTCGGTCCAGACGCGGCCCAAGCTTTGGACATCGAGCACGGCGAAGACCAGAAAATGCGCCAGCACAAAGAAGAAGGCACACAGCCCGATTGCGCGCCGGAACTTGATCAGGTTCACCCCGGTCCATTGCCGCAGTGGCGTGACCAGCAACCCCGCTACCAGCAGGATCAGCGCGATTTCCCCGTAGGTCCGTTCCAGCACATTGATCGGCTCGACCAGATAGGGGCCTTGCTGCGTCACCGCACGCCAGAATTCCCACGCGGTATAGGCAGCCGCACTTATATAGAGAGGCCAAGCAGGAAATTTGCGCAACGCGCCATTGATAGTTGCAGAGAGAGTCATGGGCTGTCCTATCCGGTTCGCAGGCGTCAGATGAACACCGACAGGTCCATGCCTTCGTACAAGGGCGCGACTTCGGGATAGCCGTTGAACATCAATGTGTCCTGCCGCGCCGCGAACAAGCCGCCACCGATGCGCCGTTCGGTGGCCTGGCTCCAGCGGGGATGATCGACGTTTGGGTTCACGTTACTATAGAACCCGTATTCGCGGGCATTCGCGATATTCCAGCTGATCGGCGGTTCCTGATCTGTCAGTGTGATCCGCACGATCGACTTTATCGACTTGAACCCGTATTTCCATGGCACCACCAGCCGGATCGGCGCGCCGTTCTGGTTGGCAATGGGTTCGCCGTAAATACCGGTCGCCATGATGGTCAGCGGATGCATCGCCTCGTCCAGACGCAGACCTTCGACATAAGGGAAATCCAGCACGCGGCGCTGCACGCCGATCATGTTCTCGGGCTGGACCACGGTTTCAAAGGCGACGTAGCGCGCGCCGGACTGCACACCGACCTTGTTCAGGATGTCCGCCAATTCAATGCCGTTCCACGGGATAACCATCGACCACGCCTCGACGCAGCGGAAGCGGTAGATGCGATCCTCGACCGTCAGGCCCGCTAACAGATCGCCCAGCGCGTAATCACCGGGGCGGTCCACCATGCCATCGACCTTGATCGACCAGGGCGATGTGACAAGCTGGTGCGCGTTCGCGGCGGGGTCACCCTTGCCAGTGCCGAATTCATAAAAGTTGTTGTAGCTGCGGATTTCCTCGAGCGTGTTCGGCTCCAGCCCTGTCTGCGCATCGGCCCCGCGTGGCACCAGACCGATCGCACCCAGCCCTGCAGTGCCCGCAAGGATCTGCCGCCGGTTAAGATATGCCGCTTTTGGTGTGATGTCTGCGTGGGTCAGCGTGTTCTTCCAGCGATAAGCCATTTTCTGTCTCCGATTCAGGTACGTTGTCAGTCTATACGACAGAAAGATGAATTTGTTTCTCACGATGCTGCCAAGCCTTGAAATGTTCCAGTTTTGCACGGAATTTTCACGACTTTTCACAGGAGGTTGATTTGAAATCATCGATGGGCGCGGCTTAGCCCGCGCGCGCATTCCGTCAAGCGGCACAGGCGGGAATCCCCGCTGATCCAGCCATAAACCACTGCGTAAAAAGCACGATGCCAGCGAAAAGGCATTTCCAACTAAAGGAAGATATCATGCTACGTAGAACTTTTGTCGCAATCGCCACCACCACCGCCTTGTCGTCGGTCGCCTTCGCTGCCGGACATTCCAAGGACATCGTGGACACGGCCGTCGAAGCCGGCACATTCACCACGCTGGTTGCCGCTGTCGAAGCCGCAGGTCTGGTTGATACGCTGAAGAGCGAAGGCCCGTTCACCGTATTCGCCCCCACTGACGAAGCCTTTGCCGCCCTGCCCGCAGGCACTGTCGAAGGTCTGTTGGCCGATCCGGAAGCACTGGCCGCAATCCTGACCTATCATGTTGTCGCAGGCAAAGTGATGTCGACCGACTTGTCGGATGGCATGACCGCAACAACCGTGAACGGCGCGGACATCACCATCGGCACCACGGATGGCGTGACCGTCAATGGCGCGAATGTCGTGACCGCAGATATCGAAGCATCGAACGGCGTGATCCACGTCATCGACGCGGTGATCCTGCCACCAATGTAAGACCTGTCCCCTTGGACAAGACAAAGCCCCGGTCAGTGACCGGGGCTTTTTTGTTTTCAGACGCTGCCGGATGCGGGCGTTGATGGCGCTGAAGCCTCCGGCGGGGATATTTCGGCTCGGAAGATGCGAAAGGCTTTGCCTTAATGCAACGGTAGGTTTGGCGGTGCGATCCGGCTGCTGGTGGCGACACGGTCGCCGACGATCAATCCGTCCACTCCGGCCGTGACCTTGATCACGGCGCCTTCCAAAACATCACCGCCAAGGATCATTTCGGCCAGCTGGTCCTGCAAGGCGCGCTGGATTACCCGTTTCAGCGGGCGCGCACCGAACACCGGATCATAGCCTTCCTCGGCCAGCCAACGCAGCGCAGCAGCATCCAGATCAAGGCGGATGTTGCGCCCTGCCAGACGTTTGGCCAGCAGACCAAGCTGGATCGTGACGATCCCCGCCATGTCGTCGCGCGCCAGTCGGTCAAAGATGATCGTCTCATCCAGCCGGTTCAGGAATTCGGGCCGGAAATGGGCGCGCACAGCGTCCATCACATCACGTTTGGCAGCACTGGCATCCACACCGTCGGGCAACTGGCTTAGCGCCTGCGCGCCAAGGTTCGATGTCAGGATGATCAGCGTCTGCTTGAAATCGACATGCCGTCCCTGCCCGTCGGTCAGCACCCCGTCATCCAGCACTTGCAACAGCACGTTGAACACATCGGGATGCGCCTTTTCAACCTCGTCAAACAGGATCACCTGATAGGGACGGCGGCGGACGGCCTCGGTCAACACGCCGCCTTCGTCATAGCCGACATAGCCCGGAGGCGCGCCGATCAGCCGCGACACGGCGTGTTTTTCCATGAATTCGGACATATCGATCCGCACCATGGCACTGTCATCGTCGAACAGGTATTCGGCGACAGCCTTGGTCAGTTCGGTCTTGCCCACGCCGGTTGGCCCAAGGAACAGGAACGACCCCAGCGGGCGGTTCTCATCGTTCAAGCCCGCGCGCGCACGGCGCACGGCATTCGCCACGGCCCGCACCGCCGATTTCTGGCCGATGACGCGCTTGCCCAACTCGTCTTCCATGCGCAACAGCTTGTCACGTTCGCCTTCCAGCATTTTCGACATCGGGATGCCGGTCCAGCGTTCGACGACTTCGGCGATCTGTTCGGGGCGCACGGCCTCTTCGACCATCAGGTCGTCATTCGCCTCAACCTCGGCCAGTTGCCGTTCCAGCTGCGGGATCACGCCGTAAGACAGCTCGCCCGCTTTTGCCAGATTGCCTTCGCGCTTGGCGATATCCAGATCAGCGCGCGCACGGTCCAGCCGTTCCTTGACGCCGCGGGTATCCTCAAGCTTGTCACGCTCGGTCTGCCATTTCGCGGTCATCTCGGACGCGCGGTCCTGCACATCGGCCAGTTCCTTTTCCAGCTTTTCCAGCCGGTCCTTGGACGCCTTGTCGTCTTCTTTCTTCAACGCCTCGGCCTCGATCTGCAATTGCAGGATCTGGCGGTCCAGCGCGTCGAGTTCTTCGGGCTTACTGTCCACTTCCATGCGCAACCGGCTGGCGGCCTCGTCCATCAGGTCGATAGCCTTGTCCGGCAGGAAACGGTCGGTGATATAGCGGTGGGACAGGGTGGCGGCGGCGACCAGCGCGCTATCCGAAATGCGCACGCCGTGGTGCAATTCATATTTTTCCTTGATCCCGCGCAGGATGCTGATCGTGTCGACAACGGTCGGTTCTTCAACCAGCAAAGGCTGGAACCGGCGGGCAAGGGCTGCGTCCTTTTCCACATATTTGCGGTATTCGGCCAAAGTGGTGGCACCGATGCAATGCAATTCGCCCCGGGCGAGCGCGGGTTTGATCAGGTTGGCGGCATCCATCGCGCCGTCAGCCTTACCTGCGCCGACCAGCGTGTGCATCTCGTCGATGAACAGGATGATTTCACCGGCGGCGGATTCGATTTCTTTCAGGACAGCTTTCAGCCGTTCCTCGAATTCACCCCGATATTTCGCACCGGCGATCAGCGCGCCCATATCCAGCGCCATCAGGCGTTTGTTGCGCAAGGATTCCGGCACGTCGCGGTTGACGATGCGCAGTGCGAGACCTTCCGCGATGGCGGTTTTCCCGACACCGGGTTCCCCGATCAGCACAGGGTTGTTCTTGGTCCGGCGCGACAGGACCTGCATCGCGCGGCGGATTTCCTCGTCCCGGCCGATGATCGGGTCGATCTTGCCCTGTTCGGCGGCTTCGGTCAGGTCGCGGGCATATTTTTTCAGCGCGTCAAAACTGTCTTCGGCGCTGGCGCTGTCGGCGGTGCGGCCCTTGCGAATATCGTTGATCGCGGCGTTCAGGGCTTGCGCGGTGACGCCGCCTGCATCCAGCGCATCTTTGGCCTTGGATTTTACCAATGCCAGCGCAGTCAGCAAGCGTTCAACAGGGACGAAACTGTCGCCTGCCTTTTTGGCAATCTTTTCTGCCTCGTCCACCACCTTGGCTGTGAGATTGTCCAGATAGACCTGCGCAGCATCGCCCGTCACCTTGGGCATCTTGGCCAAGGTCGCGTTGACGGCGCCCAGCACATCGGCAGAGCTGCCACCAGCGCGGGTGATCAGGTTGGCGGCAAGCCCTTCCTCATCGTCCAGCAAGGCTTTCAGTAGGTGTTCGGGCGCAAGCCGCTGATGGCTTTCGCGCATGGCGATCGTCTGGGCGGATTGGATAAAACCGCGCGACCGTTCTGTGAACTTGTCCAAGTTCATGTCTTTTCTCCTTTGTTAAGCGCCCGGTGGCAGGCATGCCCGGCTTTGCGGCACATGCCCAATTGGGCCTCATTCCGTAAATGGGTGGGCAGGATTGATTGCGCAAGACCAGCGCGCAGGCTAGACCGCAACAAACAGACAAGGATAGCCAAGATGCCCGATGACCGCCTGATTGTTGCGATGGATGTGCCCAATGTCGTGGCCGGTCTGGAACTCGCAGCGGCGCTTGGCGACAGCGTCAGTTTCTACAAGATCGGTCTGGGGATGCTGACAGGCGGTGGTCTGGCGCTGGCCAACGAGCTGAAACAGGATCAGGGCAAGCGCATCTTTCTGGATATGAAACTGTTCGACATCAGCGCCACGGTCGAGGCGGCGGTGCGCGGGATCGCGGCCTTTGACCTGGATTTTCTGACTGTGCATGGCGACCCGCATGTGGTGCGCGCGGCGCGGCAGGGGGCGGCGGGGTCGGATATGAAAATCCTTGCCGTGACGATCCTGACGTCACTGGACCGCAACGATATGGATGCGTGCTGCATCAAGGCGGGCAATATCACCGATCTGGTGCAGGAACGTGCGGGGCTGGCGCTGATGGCGGGGGCCGATGGCGTGATCGCGTCACCACACGAGGCGGCCTTGATCCGCGCCCTGCCGGAATCGGCAGGCAAGCTGATTGTCACCCCCGGCGTACGGCCTGTCGGTGCAGATCTGGGCGACCAGAAACGTGTCATGACGCCGGCACAGGCGATGGCGAACGGCGCGGATCATGTCGTCGTCGGACGGCCGATCTGGCAGGCAGCCAACCCAAAAGCCGCCGCTGAAAATATCCTGCGCGAACTGTCATCTCCGCAGGCCATGGTACCTAATCGTTGATATCTGTTTCCCAGACCTTGACCTGCCCTTTGCGCAGCCGGAAAAACCGGCGCATCGCCAGATAGGACAGCAAAGACAGAACCGCGAAGATCACCAAGGTCAGCGCCAGACCGGTCGCGTTGATCCCGAACAGGATCAGCAGTCCCAGCAATCCGGCACCGATGGCGAATCCCAGAAAGATATAGCCGGGGATCAAGACCTCCAACGTCGCCAGGATCAGCGCGCCGGACATCCAGACCCACCATTCTGCCCACAATACCATATCAGCGCCCTTTCAACATTTTGAACGCATCGGCAAAAGCATCCAACGCATTGGCGGGCAGCACGACGGTCTGGTTGCCTTGGCCTGCACCCATTTTTGATATCGCCTCGACCTGTTTCAGCGCGACTTGGTATTGCGCCGCTTCCAGCCCGTTTTCGGCAATCGCACCGGCCACGACCTGCGTGGCATAGGCTTCGGCATCGGCCAACACGCGGCGCGCCTTGGCTTCCTGTTCGGCGGCGTAAAGATCGGCGTCGGCCTGCAATTCAACAGACCGTTTTTTGCCCTCGGCCTCGGTCACTTGGGCACGGCGGGCGCGTTCGGCATTCAACTGCTGCAACATCGCGGCGCGGGTCGCCTGATCCAGATTGACGTCAAGGATTTCGGCGCGCGTCACCTCGATCCCCCAATCATCGACTTGCTGGGATACCTGTTCGCGCACCGCTTCGATCAACCGGCTGCGATTGGCCTGCACCTGATCAAGCTCCATCCGGCCAATCTCGGACCGGACGATCCCCGCGACGGTGGTCGAGATCGCAGCATCGACGTCACGAATGCGATAAACCGTCTTTTCCGGTTCGATGATGCGGTAAAACACCGATGTTTCGACCTGCACCAGCACGTTGTCAGAAGTGATCGCATCCTGCGTCATCGGCGGCAATTGCCGTTCGAGGATCGACACTTGGTGGCGGACGCGATCCAAAAACGGCACGATGAAATTAATACCGGGGCCAAGCACCGATTGCAGGCGGCCAAGGCGTTCCACCACGAACTTTTCCGATTGCGGCACGATGCGCACACCCGCCATGACGCAAACGACGATGAACACCGCCAGCAAAAGATAAAGTATGTTCTGGCCGAAAAACTCGGCCAGAAATTGATCCATCGGCATTGGTGCGTCCCCTGCGTTGTCTTGGGCGTTAGTTAGGCACGATTGACGCGGATTTCAAATCATACCGCGGCTTGCTGTTGCTTTTGAAACGCGCGGCGATGGTTGCGCCAATGGCGTCCGCTGTCGCGGGGCTCAGCGTCCAGCCCAGATGGCCGTGGCCGGTGTTGTAAAACACGCGGTCGTTGCGGCCCTGCCCGACGCGCGGCATCATGTTGGGCATCATCGGACGCAGACCCGCCCAAGGCACACAAGCCTCGGTCGAAACATCTGGAAAATGGGTTTCGCACCATTGGATCAAGGGGCGCACACGGCGTTCCAGAATATCGCGGTTTTCGCCGTTGAATTCCGCCGTCCCCGCAATCCGCAGCCGGTCCTGACCCAGACGGGACGTGACGATCTTGGCCTTGTCATCCAGCAAGGAAGTCGTTGGCGCCGCCGCCTGACTGGCCGCGTCGGTCAGATGGACGGTGATCGAATAGCCTTTGACCGGATAGATGTTCACACGATCCCCCAGCTTGGCCGCGAATTTGCGGCTGGCGACACCGGCCGAAATGACGATACCGTCAAAGCGGGTCTCGTCACCGCTTTCGACATAAACCCCGTCGTCGCGCAGCTGCAGGTCCATCACCGGCACACCAAGGCGAAAGGTCACGCCCTGCTTTTGCAGCCAATCGGCCAGCCCGACGGTGAATTTGTGAATATCGCCGGTGCTGTCGCTTTCGGTCCAGAACCCGCCGATGATATCCCCGCGCAGGGTGGGTTCGCGCGCCATCACCTGATCCACGGTCAGCTCGCGGCGATCAAGGCCCGCTTCGCGCAACAACCCGTTGACCATGCGGGCATGGCGCAGATCATGTTCGGTCTTGTAGAAATGCAGGATACCCGCCGGGCTGAAATCGAAATCCACGCCGGACCTGTCCGCCATTTCCGCCAGCCCCGCGCGGGCGGCAACGGCCAGACGGGCGGTCTTGACGGTGTTGGACTTGTAGTTCGGGATATTGCCCAGAAATTCCATCATCCAGCTGACCTTGTGCCAGCCGGGGCGCGGGTTCACGAACAAGGGCGCATCGCCCTGCAACATCCATTTGATCCCTTTCAGGACGGTGGACCATTGATTCCAGACCTCGGCATTGGACGCACTCAGCTGGCCACCATTGGCGAAACTGGTTTCCATACCGGCGTAACGCTGGCGGTCATAAACCGTAACGTCAAACCCGCGGATCATCAGGGAATAGGCAGTGGTGACGCCGGTAATCCCGGCACCGATAACAGCAATCGAAGGCATGGCATTTCTCCGCCATTGGCGCTTGCGCGCGCGCGCCCCCACCGTTGCTGTGCCTGAGAGATTCACCCAGTTCGCGGGGCTTGCTCCTTCGGCGGACCATCAAAGGCCACTCTTCGGCGTGTTGCACCCCAACCGGTCCTTTGTGCCTGAGAGTGACCGGGGCGGTTGCTCCTTCGGCGACGGGACATCCGTTCTCTCCCGGATGGCGTGTGATATGGCGGGGTTACGCCGGAACACTGCCCCAAGCAAATGAAAATCCGCATCTTCCGAGCATAAATATCCCCGCCGGAGGCCAGAAGTCTCTTTTTTACGCAACCGCCCAGTCTATGATGCGACATGCCTGCATTATGCCGCGATTGCCTGACGACATTCGACAGCGAAGCCCGCTGTCCCGCCTGCCGGTCACCCCGCGTGACACGGCACCCCGAACTGTTCGACCTTGGTATCGCGCATATGGATTGCGACGCCTTCTATGCTTCGGTAGAAAAACGCGACAATCCCGATCTCGCGGACAAACCGGTCATCATCGGCGGCGGCAGGCGGGGGGTCGTTTCCACCGCCTGCTATCTGGCGCGGATCAAGGGCGTCAAATCCGCGATGCCGATGTTTCAGGCGCTGAAACTTTGTCCAGAGGCGGTCGTCATCAAGCCGCGGTTCGACGCCTATGTCAAAGCCTCGCGCGCGATCCGCGCGATGATGGATGAACTGACGCCACAGGTCGAACCTTTGTCATTGGACGAGGCGTTCATGGACCTGCGCGGCACCGCAAAACTGCACCATGCGCCACCCGCCGTGATGCTGGCGCGGCTGATCAAGCGGATGAAGGACGAATTGGGCCTGACAGGGTCGATCGGGCTGTCACATAACAAATTCTTGGCTAAGGTCGCGTCCGATCTGGAAAAGCCGCGCGGCTTTTCGATCATCGGCAAGGACGAAACCACGGCCTTCCTGCGGCCCAGATCGGTGCGGCTGATCTGGGGGATCGGCCCTGCGGCGCAGGCCAGCCTCGATGCGGCGGGTATCCGCACCTTTGACGATCTGTTGCGCTGGGACCGGCGCGACCTGCACGCGCGATTCGGCAGCACGGGGGAACGGCTTTACGCACTGGCGCGCGGCGAGGACGGGCGTCGGATCAGCCCCAACGCCCCCGTCAAGACGCTGTCCAATGAAACCACCTTTCACGAAAACACCGCCGATCCCGATATTCTGGACGGGCATCTGTGGCGCATGGCCGAAAAGGTCAGCGCGCGGGCCAAGGCGACTGACAAGGCGGGGCGTGTCGTACAGCTGAAACTCAAGACAGCAGATTTCAGGCTGATCTCGAAACGGCAAAGCCTGCATCACCCCACACAGCTGGCCGACACGATCTATCGGACCGCGCGGGGTCTGTTTGATCAGGTGCCGGGGTCGGGGCCTTACCGTTTGCTGGGTGTCGTGCTATCGGACATCACGGCGGCTGCGGATGCGGACCGGACTGGCGACCTGCTGGACCCCGGGGCGGACCAACGGGCCAAGGCGGAACAGGCCACCGATGTGATCCGGCAGAGATTCGGGTCCGATGCGATCATCAAGGGGCGGGCGCTGCGGTAGGGTGGATCATGATCCACCCTACTCGGCGGCGACACGCACCGCAGGCACGCGTCCGATATCGGTAAGCGCGGCGATCACCCCGTCCAGCAAATCCCGGAACGCATCAAAACCGGCACTGGGCGTCAGCGTTGCTTCATCCATGTAAAGCGCGCGGTCGATCTCGACCTGAATGGCGTGCTGGTGGCGCGACGGGCGGCCATAATGCTGCGTGATATAGGCCCCGGCAAAAGGCATGTTGCGCGCCACTTTCAGCCCCGCCGCGATAAATGCCGCCTCGACCTGATCCATCACCGCGCCCGACGCCGTCGCACCGAAACGGTCCCCCAACACGACATCAGGACGGCCTGCACCCGGCGGCCCCATATTTTCCAGCGCCTCATGCGGCATCGAATGGCAATCGATCAGGATCGCTTGACCAAAATCATTGATGCTTTGGTCTATCAACATCTGCAAACGGTCATGATAGGGCCGCCAATATTGAATAACGCGGTGATGCGCCTCGACCAGTGTCAGCTTGCCGCGATAGATTTGCCGGCCATTCGCCACAACGCGCGGAATCACACCCAAACCGCTGGCGATGCGCGGGTTATGCGCGTTGCGCCGAACGTCTTCGATCAGGGCCGGGTCAAATTCATCCGGCCCACGATTGAGATCAAGAAAAGCACGCGGCGCAGTCGCGGTCAGGAACGGGGCGCCATGCAGCGGTGCTGATGCGAACAGCAGGTCGACGAATGCATCTTCCGACGACCGAATTTCCTGCGCATCCAGCACCGCGCGACGCAGAAATGACGCAGGATAGTCGCGCCCGCTGTGTGGCGAGGCGAAAACAACGCTGGTCGAACGCAACTCTGGCAGCAATAGGTGATAGGGCGATGTCGGCAATGAAACACTCCTTCAGACCCCCAAGCTAGCGCATTTGTGGAAATGAGCAAAAGCCCTTGATCCCCGTTCCGACTCCTTTTATAGACCGCACGACAGACGCGGTTCATGCCGCGTCCTATTTCTTTTTAGGACGCATCAGACCGCTGACGGCATGGATGATTAGCTCAGCGGTAGAGCACTTCGTTGACATCGAAGGGGTCACTGGTTCGATCCCAGTATCGTCCACCATGAATTCGCGGGGCTTGCCCCTTATTTTAACCCAAGGCGCAATCCGCGCGCCGCGACATGAAGGACACGCACCATGAAGGTCCGTAACTCCCTCCGCTCGCTCAAGCAGCGCCATCGCGATTGCCGCGTCGTGCGCCGTAAGGGCCGCGTCTATGTGATCAACAAGACGCAACGCCGGTTCAAGGCCCGTCAGGGCTAAAACCTGCAACAGCAGCAGATCAAAAAGGTCGCATCCTTCCGGGCGCGGCCTTTTTCTTTGTGCCGGGATCAGAAAGTTGCGGGCAGATCGCCGTCTAGACTGGCAAAGCACGTAATAGTTGCATTAACGTGGTATGATGTCTTTTTTTGATTGTCGCAAAGGAAAGCAGATGGCGCTTAGATCCATTGTCCAACCCACCACACTATCCGTCATCTTACTCAGTCTTGCCGCCCCCGCATTCGCACAAGACTTCTGCGGTGGCGTAGGCTCCGGCGGGCAATGGATCGGCGGCGACGCCGCCAATTCAGACATAACAACGGCTGACAATTTCCACGAGCAGATGGCGCTTGTGTTGGGTGGCAATGATTACGTCGCCCTGTTCACCCTGTCTGCGATGACCGATGTCCGGCTTGAAGCGGCAGGCCGAGGCGCGGGTGATCCGATGATCGACTTGCTACATGCGGACGGTAGCCTGATCCTGTCGGATGATGATTCCGGTGGCAATGCCGCAGCACGGGCCGAAACAACGCTCGACGCAGGCAGCTATTGCATGGCGATGCGCAGCTATGACGGTGGTCCGATGACCGCATTCGTCCGCATTGGGCGGCAGGACCATGAACCGCTGACCGAGGGGATCGCCATGCAGGGTGATCCCGGTAGCAGCGGCAGCTGTGCCGAGGCGGTGCCGATCGGCCCGCTGGGGTCCAGCGTCAACGGGTCAGCCATTGACGCCCCCTACTGGAGCTTCACGCTGGATCAGCCCACCGCGGTGACTATTACCGCGGTGAACGAAAACGCCGATCCGGTGATCACGCTTTACGACGCCGCCGAAACTTACATCACCGAGAATGACGATTACGACGGGTTGAATTCACGCATCGACATGACGGACCCGCTGGCCGCTGGCACCTATTGTATCAATCTGAACGCATTGGCCGATGAAGCCGCGCCGATCACCTTGACCGTCAGCGCCTATGACCCGCAGGCCGCCGTGCTGGCGATCTACGACCGCGGTGAAGCGGCACCACCGCTGGACGGGACAGTCCCAGTGACCGACCTTGGCCTTGTCGGCACCCGCATCCGGCAGGATGTGAACGCCAGTTCTATCGCATCATGGTTCACCGTTGATGTCGACGCACCCGGCCTGCTGATGCTGGAGGCCATAGGCAATGCCAGCGCCGATCCGGTTCTGGTGATCTTTGACGATCTTGGCCGCGAGATTGGCCGCAACGATGACCACGGCAACGCGACCGACAGCCTGATCGCGGCACGGGTGGACACCGGCACCTATGTCATCGGCGTATGGAAATACGGCGACGGTCTGGGGCTGATCCGCCTGCTGGTCGAACGCTACGTCCCGGCCCAGTAAAAGGCGGGCGTCCGTGTAGCGGCCCACGCCCATCAGCGGGGCCGCATCATCGGCAAATGCCGCACTAAGGATCAACCAGCGCGTGATGCGTTGTGCTTGGCGTCAGGTGTCATAGCTGCGGCGATCCTCGATCACCAGCCCGTCGCGTGGTAGCGTGCCGGGCGCACAACAGATCACCTCGCCCTTCAGTTTCAGGATATCGACGACAGCGGCAGCGATGGCCGTGGCATCCAGCCCGGTGCCTTCGACATGGACCTGCATCGTGTCGGCATCACCCGCGCGGTCGGCGATGACGCGGGCACGCGCGGCACCCACCCTGGCGACAAGGGCAGCCACCTGTTCGGGGCGCACGAACATGCCCTTGATCTTGGTCGTCTGGTCGGCGCGGCCCATCCAGCCTTTGATGCGCATATTGGTGCGCCCGCAGGGGCTGGTGCCGGGCATCGCGGCGCTCATGTCGCCGGTGGCGAAACGGATCAGCGGGTAATCAGGGTTCAGGGACGTGACCACCACCTCGCCCACATCGCCGAGGGCGACCGGATCACCGGTGCCGGGGGTGACGATTTCGACGATCACGCCTTCGTCGACGATCATGCCTTCGCCCGCAGCCGTTTCATAGGCGATATGGCCCAGATCGGCGGTAGCATAGCATTGCAGGCAGGCGATGCCACGGTCGGCGTAATACTGGCGCAGCTGCGGAAACAGCGCACCGCCTGACACGGCGGCCTTGCTGATTTTCAGGACGACACCCATCTCGTCGGCTTTCTCAAGGATCACCTTGAGGTAATCAGGCGTGCCGGCATAGGCAGTGGTCCCGATATCTGCAGCAGCACGAACCTGCAATTCGGTCTGGCCGGTGCCCGCAGGCAAGATCGCAGCACCGACAGCGCGCGCGCCATTCTCGAACATCGTTCCTGCAGGGGTCAGATGATAGCCGAAACAATTCTGCACGATATCGCCCAAACCGATCCCGCAGGCATGCAGGAACCGCCCGAAGCGCCACCAGTCATGCGACGATCCCCCGGGTTCATAGATCGGGCCGGGTGACTGGAACACATGGGTCATGTTGGACACATGCAGCCCGCCAAAGGGTGGCTGCGCCTTTTGCCAGTTGCCAAGCTCGGATTTGCGCAGGACCGGAAACTTTGCCAGATCCGTCATCGACGTGACCACGACATCGGGCAGACAGGCCCCCGGCATCGCGCGCACCCGCGCGATCTGTGCGCGCAGTGCGTCAAGCTGGGCGGCGGCACGGGCCTGTGGGTTGCGTGTTTCCAGATCGTCAAAATAGCGCGTCATCAGTCTCTCCTGTCCACATCCATGCAGCGACGTGGATCAGGGCAGGTCTGGCCTTGCACGCACCACTATCAATGCGCCCCCTCAGACGGGCGCGATCATCATGCCAACCACCGCTTGCGCCGCCGGTAGCTGCGGACGTCACGAAACGATTTGCGCCCCTCGTCCGACATGCCCAGATAGAATTCCTTTACATCGGGGTTTTCACGCAATTCGGCGGCGGGGCCTTCCATCACGACACGCCCGCTTTCAAGGATATAGCCTTGATGCGCGAAACGCAGGGCGACGTTGGTATTCTGTTCGGCAAGCAGAAAGGACACGCCTTCGTTTTCGTTGAGGTTCTTCACGATGGTGAAAATCTCCTCGACCAATTGCGGCGCAAGGCCCATCGACGGCTCGTCCAGCAGGATCGTCTCTGGCCGCGACATCAACGCGCGCCCGATGGCGCACATCTGTTGTTCACCGCCGGATGTATAGCCCGCCTGACTTTTGCGCCGTTCTTTCAGGCGCGGGAAATAGGTATAGACCATGTCAAGATCAGCCGCGACCGCCGCCCCGCCGTCGCGGCGGGTATAGGCGCCGGTCAGCAGGTTTTCCTCGACCGTGAGATGTTCGAAACAATGCCGGCCTTCCATGACCTGAACGACGCCTTTCTTGACCAAGGCTTCGGGCGACAGGTGATGCACGGGTTCGCCGCGATAGATGACCGATCCTTTCGTCACCTCGCCGCGTTCAGAATGCAAAAGGTTGGATATCGCCTTGAGCGTGGTGGTCTTGCCCGCGCCATTGCCACCCAAAAGCGCGGTGATCCCGCCCTTTGGCACGTTCAGCGACACGCCTTTCAGCACCAGAATGACGTGATTATAGATCACTTCGATATTGTTGACCTCAAGCAGGGTCTCTTTGGTATCAGGCATCGCGGTCTCCCTGAGGAAACGGACGGCCCAAAGGCCGCCCGTGGTAATGTGCTTACAGACAGCCGGGGGTGATCCCGCTTTCGGCAGCGAAGGCGGCGGAATCCTCGGCCACCAGCGGCGCGATGACAGCGGCATCAGGCGAGATGAAGCCAGTCAGCGGTTCCCAGATGCCGGACGACGCGTTCCACTGCTGCACAAGGCCCTGGCCCGCTCCGCCATGGTTCTGGCAGGTGACCGCGAATTCCGGCCCGATGCCTTCCATGCCCAGTTCGGCCATGCGCGCCTCTGTGATCTCCAGCGCTTCCATGCCGTCACGCACCATCGCGGGCGTCACGTCGGCGACACCGTGGATGTCCTGCGCCTTGGCGATGGCTTCGGCGGCCAGCATCGCGGCATACATGCCCCGCACATATAGCACCGATCCAAGGTTCGACCCGTCACCGGCGGCATTGCCTGCCTCATGCACAAGTGTCTGGATTTCCGCCAGCACAGGATAATCCGCAACGGGGTTCATGTTCAGCGACTTGTAGCCGTTCGCCGCCATGCCCGCAGGGGTCACGTCATGTTCGGCACCCGCCCACCAGTTGCCGATAAAGTTTTCCATCGGGAAACCGATATTCGCGGCTTCCTGCACGGCAACCTGGTTCATCACGCCCCAGCCCCACATCAGCACATAGTCAGGCCGTTCGCGCCGGATTTGCAGCCATTGCGATTTCTGTTCCTGACCGGGGTGATCCACGGCCAGCTGCGTCAGGGTAAACCCATGCAGCGCAGACAATTCTTCCAGCGTGCGGATCGGTTCCTTACCGTAGGCGGAATTGTGGTAAACCAGCGCGATGGTCTTGCCATCCAGGGACCCGCCGTTTTCATCGAGCAGGTAATTCACCGCAACGGATGCAGCATCCCAATAATTGGCGGGATAGTTGAACACCCAGTTGAACACCTCGCCATTGGCGGCAGATGTGCGGCCATAGCCCATCGTGTGCAGCGGGATGTTGTCAGCCGTCGCCTTGGGGATCAACTGATAGGTGATGCCGGTCGACAGCGGTTGATAGATCAGCGCGCCTTCGCCCTTGGTCGCCTCGTAACATTCGACACCACGTTCGGTGTTATAGGCGGTTTCGCATTCGATCACGCGGACAGATTCGCCGCCGATCCCACCATCACGGGCGTTGAGCAGCGCGAAATAATCCTGATACCCGTCCGAGAACGGCGTGCCGCCCGCCGCATAGGGGCCAGTACGATAGCTCAGATCCGGGATCACCAGATCGGCCATGGCGGTCCCTGCGGTCATCGACCCAGCCAGGGCCATTGCGGCCAGTGTCTTCATCTTCATCGGTCTCTCCTCCCAATGGTTAAGATTGTTCTGCCGGGGTGTACCCCGATCTGTCTTTTAATACGGGAACGGCCAAAGCCGCAGCTTCTCTTTCGCCAAGCGCCATAGCTGGGCAAGGCCATGAGGTTCCTTGATCAAAAAGAACATGATCAACGCGCCCACGATCACCAGTTGCAGATGGGCCACCAGATCCGTGGGCCAGCCCAGCAGGTCGACGCCGATCACCTTTAGCGCGACAGGCAGCAGCACTAGAAACGCCGCCCCCGCGAAACTGCCAAACAGCGACCCCAGCCCGCCGATAATGATCATGAACAGCACAAGAAAGGATTTCTGGATGCCGAACGCCTCGCCCACTTCAACCGCGCCAAGATAGACGGCAAAGAACAAAGCACCCGATATGCCGATAAAGAACGACGACACAGCAAAGGCCGTCAGCTTGGCCTTCAGAGGGTTGACCCCGATGATCTCGGCCGCGATATCCATATCCCGGATCGCCATCCATGACCGGCCGATCGTGCCGCGCGTCAGGTTGCGCGCGATCAGCGCGCAGATCGTCAGAAACACCAGACAGATCATATATTGCGCCCAAGGCGCGGTATTCGGCCCGGTCACAGCGATACCAGCGACAAAGCGTTCCGGCGCGTTGATCTGGCCCGATGCAGAATAATTATAGAACCAACTGACCTTGTTGAACATCCAGACCAGAAAGAACTGCGCCGCCAGCGTCGCCACTGCCAGATAGAACCCCTTGATCCTCAGGCTGGGCAGCCCAAAGGCCGCACCGACCGCGGCGGTGATCCCACCCGCCAGAATGATGTGGATCACGATGGATACGTCCGGAAAGGACGTCATCAATTTATAGCAGGCATAGGCCCCCACCGCCATGAACCCGCCGGTGCCCAGACTGACCTGCCCACAATATCCTGTCAGGATATTCAGCCCGATCGCGGCAATTGCATAGATCAGGAACGGCACCAGAATGGCATTCGCCCAATAGGCATTGACGAAAAATGGCACCACGCAAAAAGCGATGACCAGCACAGCCCAATACCGCCAGCGATCAAAGGCGATGGGAAAGGTCTGGCTGTCCGCCTGATAGGATGTCTTGAAATCGCCCGCCTCACGATACAGCATGAATCAATCCCTTCCCATCTTCCGAGCCCAAATATCCCCGCCGGAGGCCAAAAAGTTCTTTTGAAATGACGCTTGCATCACACACGTTCGATGATCCTTTCGCCAAACAGCCCCTGCGGACGGAACACGAGGAACACCAGCGCCAGCATATAGGCGAACCAGTTTTCCGTGGCCCCGCCCAGATAAGGTGCGCCGATCGTGAATTCGAACAGCTTTTCACCGACGCCGATGATCATACCGCCCACGATGGCCCCGGGGATCGATGTGAACCCGCCCAGCATCAGCACGGGCAAGGCCTTCAGCGCGATCAGCGACAGCGAAAACTGCACGCCGGATTTGGCACCCCACATAACCCCGGCGACAAGGGCAACGATCCCTGCCAGCGACCAGACCAGCACCCAGATATAGCTCAGCGAAATGCCGACGCTCAGGGCGGCCTGATGGTCATCGGCCACAGCCCGCATCGCGCGGCCTTGCTTGGTATATTGCGCAAAGGCGACCAGCCCCGCGACCAGCACCAGCGCCACAAGGGTCGCAACCATATCCAGCTTGTCGATGAAAAAGCCGTAGAAATCATCGCCGCCCAGCCCGTTCGTCATCTCCTCGACCCAGATCGACCCACCCTGTGGCAGGCCCAGCGCCAGCGTGCGGATGCTTGACCCCCACATCAGATCGCCCACACCTTCAAGGAAATAGGCCAGACCGATGGTCGCCATGAACAGGATGATCGGTTCCTGTCCGACCAGATGTCGGAACACGAAATGCTGCACCGCCCAGGCAAAGGCGATCATCACCAGCACCGTCAGGAAAATCGCAAGGATGGCCGGCACCTGCCAGCCGAAATGGTGGATGCTGGTGCCAAAAACCGCGTTGATCAGATGGGCAAAGGGCACCTGCCCTTCCATGATCCCCACCAGTGTCAGCGCCGCGAACAGTGCCATCACCCCTTGGGCAAAGTTAAAAATGCCAGACGCCTTGAAGATCAGCACAAAGCCCAGCGCCACCAGCGCATAAAGCACGCCTGCCATCAGCCCGTTGATGATAACTTCTATGCCGTAAAGAAAATCAGCCGACATGGCGTGCCTCCCCGCCCAGGGCCTGACCCGAGGCCTCTTGCGATTGGTGGTCGAGGTCCCGGATCAGGTCCGGGACGGCGAAGGGGCTAATCATGCGCCACCCCCAGATAGGCGTCGATCACCTCTTGATTGTTGCGCACCTCGTCGGGGGTGCCGTCGCCGATCTTGCGGCCGTAATCCATCACGACCACGCGGTCGGACAGGTCCATAACCACGCCCATGTCATGTTCGATCAGCGCAATCGTCGTACCGAATTCGTCGTTCACATCCAGGATAAAGCGGCTCATGTCCTCTTTCTCCTCGACATTCATGCCGGCCATAGGTTCATCCAGCAGCAAAAGTTTGGGTTCGGCGGCAAGCGCACGCGCCAGTTCCACCCGCTTTTTCAATCCGTAAGGCAGACGGCCCACGGGGGTCTTGCGGATCGCCTGAATTTCCAGAAAGTCGATGACCTTTTCCACGATTTCGCGGTTGGCGACCTCTTCAGCCTCAGCGCGGCCTTTCCAGATCGCCTGCGCCAGCAAACCGGTTTTCATATGCGTCAACCGGCCGGTCATGATGTTGTCGAGCACGCTCATCCCCTCAAACAGCGCGATGTTCTGGAACGTGCGCGCGATGCCAAGGCGGGCAACCTGATAGGGTTTCATCGGCTTGCGCTTTTCGCCGCGAAACCAGACCTCGCCGTCTTGGGGATGATAGAACCCCGAGATCACGTTCAGCATCGACGATTTGCCCGCGCCATTCGGCCCGATGATCGCCCTGATCTCGCCTTCGCGGATATCAAACGAAATGTTCTTGATCGCCTCCACCCCGCCGAACCGCAAGGTGATGCCGCGCATGTCCATCAACACGCCACCGATCTGGCGACCATCCGCGGTCACATAGGGTGCAGCACCGTCCATCATTCCGCCGCCACCTTGTGTTGTTCCGCCGCGACCAGAGCGTCGCAGATCACCAGCGTCGCCGTGATCTTGCCCTTGCGGCCGTCCTCATAGGTGACTTCTGTTTCAGTGTAGATTTCAGCCGCCCCGCCATAGAGCGCCGTAATCAGGTCGTGGAATTTCTCTTCCACGATCCGGCGGCGGACCTTGCGGGTGCGGGTCATCTCGCCGTCATCGGCGTCAAGTTCCTTGTGCAGCACCAGAAAGCGATGCACCTGACAGCCTGCCAGCATCGGGTCGGCGGCCACAGACCTGTTCACCTCGGACACATGGCCAAGAATCATGTCGAGCACGCGGCTGTGCTGCGACAATTCCTGATAGCTGGAATAGGCGATATTGTTGCGTTCCGCCCAATTGCCCACCGCCGTCAGGTCGATATTGATGAAGGCGGTGCAATAGTCGCGGTTCGCGCCGAACACGACCGCCTCGAGGATATTGGGATAGAACTTGAGCTTGTTCTCGACGTATTTGGGGGCGAACAGCCGCCCATCCGCCATTTTCCCCACATCCTTGGCACGGTCGATGATCCGCAGATGGCCGGTGCCATCCTCGATGAAACCGGCATCCCCCGTCGCGACCCAGCCGTCGGCATCCTTGGTGGATGCTGTGCTTTCAGGGTTTTTGTAATACTCAACGAACACGCCGGGGCTGCGATAGAACACCTCGCCATTCTCGGCGATGCGCAGTTCCACGCCGGGGCTGGGCACGCCCACGGTATCGGACCGGACTTCGCCATCGGGTTGCTGGGTGATGAACACGGTCGCTTCGGTCTGGCCGTAAAGCTGTTTGAGGTTGATGCCCAGCGCGCGGTAGAAATCGAAAATCTCCGGTCCAATCGCCTCGCCCGCGGTATAACCCACGCGCACGCGGCTCAGGCCAAGGGTGTTTTTCAACGGCCCGATCACCAGCAGTTTCGCCAGCATGTAGTTCAACCGGTCGCCAGCGCTGACCTGCTTGCCATCCAGCAACAGCGCACCGACCCTGCGCCCCACCGCCATATAGCGATGGAACAGCCATTTCTTGAACCGCCCCGCATCTTCCATACGGATCATCACATTGGTCAGCTGCTGTTCGAACACGCGTGGCGGGGCAAAGAAATAGGTCGGCCCGATCTCGCGCAGGTCCAGCTGCATTGTGTCAGCGCTTTCGGGGCAATTGACGCAGAAACCGGTCCACATCGCTTGCCCCACCGAAAAGATGAAATCCCCGACCCAGGCCATGGGCAGATAGGCTAGCACCTCGTCATCGGCACGCAGATGGTCGAACTCAGACGAGTTTTTCGATGTTTCGATCACATTGCGGTTGGACAGCACCACGCCCTTGGGCCGTCCCGTCGTCCCTGATGTGTAAAGCATTACGCAGGTGTCGTCATAGGTCCGCGCGGCGCTGCGCGCATTGACCTGATCCAGCAGACCGGACGCGCGCCCCGCCATTTGCAGATCGGCATAGCTGGTCATCGCGGCATGGTCGTATTTACGCAAACCCCGCCCATCAAGGTAGATCACATGGTCAAGCTGGGTTAGCCCGTCACGGACATCGGCGATTTTGTCCACCTGTTCCTGATCACCAACAACCGCGAACCGCGCGCCGCAATGGTCTAGCGCATAGGCGATTTCCTCGGCCGCGGCTTCGGCATAAAGCGGGACGGGGATACAGCCGATCCGCTGTGCCGCAACCATCGCCCAATAAAGCGCAGGGCGATTCCGACCAGAGACAGCAACATGGTCGCCCACATTCGCCCCCAGCGTCAGCAAGCCCATCGCCAGTGCATCAATCTGTTCAGATGCCTGCGCCCAGGTCCAGCTTTGCCATATCCCGAATTCCTTTTCACGATACGCAGGCTTCGCCCCGTGCCGCGCCACGTTTCGGGCCAGCAGGTCGGGTATTGTGACAGGGCCTCCGTCAGCGGGTGCGTGCATCTTGATGATCCTCCCTCTGGGCGGTTGTCCCGCACTTGGCCGCGAGTCGCCTCCTCGCAACGCGCAGCCTTGGGGTGATCTTGCGGACCGTAGGGCGATCCGTCAAATCTTTTTTTGAACGGGCGTTCAGTTAATTGGCGGGACTTACTCCGCCGCGACCTCACTTTGTGCTTTCTCCACCCTGACGGCGGCGAATTTGAACTCGGGGATCTTGCCATAGGGGTCGATGGCGGGGTTGGTCAGGATATTCGCCGCCGCCTCGACATAGGCGAAGGGGACAAACACCATGTCCGGAGCAACCGCGCGGTCGGACCGCGCCATGATGTCGATGCTGCCGCGCCGCGTGGTCAGGCGGACGATGCCGCCCGGTTCCACGCCCAGCCTGCGCAGGGTCGAGGGATGCAGCGAACAATTCGCCTCGGGTTCCATCGCATCCAGCACGCGCGACCGCCGCGTCATCGACCCCGTGTGCCAATGTTCCAGCTGCCGTCCCGTGGTCATGATCATCGGATAGTCAGCATCGGGGGTCTCGTCGGGTGCGATCACGCTGGCGGGGGTGAATTTGGCGCGGCCATTCTCGCGCGGGAAACCGTCGGCAAAGACGATCGGCTGGCCCGGATCATCGGGCGTCAGCGACGGATAGGTCACCGCGCTCTGCACCTCGAGCCGGTCCCATGTGATATTGGTCAGCGATGCCATGACTTGGGTCATTTCGCCGAACACCTCGGACGGATGCGCATAGGCCCATGGCAGGCCCAGCCGTTTGGCCAGTTCCACGGTGATCCACCAATCCTCGCGCGCGTCACCCGGCGGCGGCACGGCGGGGCGGCCCATCTGGACCTGCCGGTTGGTATTGGTCACGGTGCCGGTCTTTTCGGCGAATGCGCTGGCGGGCAGGATCACATCGGCGAAATTGGCGGTTTCGGTGATGAAAATATCCTGCACCACCAGATGCGACAGCTTGGCCAAGGCCGCGCGGGCATGGTCCACATCGGGGTCTGACATGGCGGGGTTTTCGCCAAGGATATACATGCCGTGGATGTCGCCATCATGCACGGCATCCAAAATCTCGGTCACGGTCAGGCCCTTGGTGGCGTCGATCTCGCCATGCTGCCAGACATCCTGAAACGCGGTGCGCACGCCTTGGTCGCCGACGGGTTGGTAATCGGGCAAAAACATCGGGATCATGCCCGCATCCGACGCGCCTTGTACGTTGTTCTGCCCGCGCAAAGGATGCAGCCCCGCGCCCGGACGCCCGACCTGCCCCGTCATCAGCGCGAGCGAGATCAGGCAGCGCGCGTTGTCGGTGCCGTGGATATGCTGGCTGACGCCCATGCCCCAAAAGATCATCGCGGCCTTGGCACCGGCAAAGGTGCGCGCCACATCACGCAGCGTTTCGGCGTCAATCCCGCAGATACCGGCCATCTTTTCAGGGCTGAAATCGGCCAGATGCGCCTTTTCGGCCTCCCAATTCTCGGTGTAGGCGGCGATGTATTGCTGGTCGTAAAGCTGTTCCTCGACGATCACATGCATGATCGCGTTCAGCATCGACACATCGGCACCCGGACGGAATTGCAGCATATGCGACGCATGCCGTTTCAGCGCCTGCCCGCGCGGGTCCATCACGATCAGCTTGCCGCCGCGTTTGGCGAATTGCTTGAAATAGGTCGCGGCGACCGGGTGGTTCTCAATCGGGTTGGCGCCGATGACGATGGCAACATCAGAATGTTCGATCTGGTTAAAGGTCGCGGTCACGGCACCGGAGCCTACATTCTCCATCAAGGCCGCCACCGATGACGCATGGCACAGCCGCGTGCAGTGATCGACGTTGTTGTGGCCGAACCCTTGCCGGATGAGTTTCTGGAACAGATAGGCCTCTTCATTCGTACATTTGGCGGACCCGAAACCCGCGACACCCTTGCCCCCAATCGCACGCAACCCGTTTGCGGCGGCGTCCAGTGCTTCGTCCCATGTCGCCTCGCGGAAATGGGTCTGCCAGTTACCGGGGTCGACGTTCAGCCCCTTGGCGGGCGCATCGGCGCGGCGGATCAAGGGTTTGGTCAGGCGGTGGGGGTGGTGGATATAGTCGAACCCGAACCGCCCCTTGACGCAAAGCCGCCCCTCATTCGCGGGGCCATTGATGCCTTCGACGAACTTGACCTTGCCATCCTTGATCTTGAGGCTGACCTGACAACCGACACCGCAGAACGGGCAGACGCTGGCGACCTCGCGGTCGTAATCGCGGGTATCGCCGTGCTGGTTTTCATCCGTCACCGTCGCGGGCAGCAGCGCCCCTGTCGGGCAGGCCTGCACGCATTCGCCGCAGGCGACGCAGGACGACCCGCCCATCGGGTCATCCATGTCGAACACCGGATAGGCCGTGCCACCCCGGCCGGCCATGCCGATCACGTCATTGACCTGCACTTCGCGGCAGGCGCGCACGCACAGCCCGCATTGGATACAGGCATCAAGGTTCACAGACATCGCGACATGGCTGTCATCCAGCAGCGGGATATGGTCCGCCTTGGCAGGGAAACGGCTGACAGCCACACCTTGCGCGCCTGCCATGTCCCACAGGTGGCTGGACCGGTCATGCGCCACGTCTTGCGCGGGCTGGTCGGCGACCAGCAATTCCATCACCATGCGCCGTGCCTGCACCTCGCGCGGGCCATCAGTGGTGACAACCATGCCGTCGCGCGGTTCGCGGATGCAGGATGCGGCAAGCGTGCGTTCCCCTTCGATGGCGACCATGCAGGCACGGCAATTGCCGTCGGACCGGTAACCGGGCGCGGGTTTGTGGCACAGATGCGGGATCACCAGACCGCGGCCGTTCGCCACCTCCCAGATCGTCTGGCCGGGGACGGCGGTGACGGTCACGCCATCAAGGGTAAAGGTGATCTGGTCGGACATTGCATCGCTCCGCTTGGCTTAGCCTGACTAGACCACGGCTACCGCGATGCGGAAAGGTCAGGCGCGACCGCCAGCGGCATTTTTGCGCCATGCCGTTCGTCGTGGCGTCAGATACAACACGGCGCAGCCAAGGCCCTGCAATCAGACAAAGGCGCCGATATTGTTGATCAGGAAGATGCGCAGGATTTCCAGACCGACCAGCACGATCACCGGAGCCAGGTCAATACCACCCATGTTGGGCATCATGCGGCGGACCGGGCCATAGATCGGGTCAAGCACCCGTTCGAGCGTGTACCACACCTGCCCCACGAATTGCTGACGCACGTTCAGAACCTCGAACCGGATCAGCCAGCTCATGATGAAATGCGCAATGACGAAAAACCGCACGATGCCGATGATCACGAGCAAGGCCTGTATGATGGTAAGCATGAAAAGATCGCCCTTTTGAAACTGTCGTATTGACCTAAGCGGTTCAGCCTTGTCCGACAAGCCCAAGGTTGCCCCAAGGTCAAAATTGACGTTAACGTCAGGTGGGATCACTTTGCGCCCAGCAGCAAAAGGCGTCGCATGTATCCGGTTATCCGCACACTCAAGGAAATCATCCTCAACCGGCGCAGGCCCGCACTTGGGCCGATGGAGGCGCATGTGTCATGGCACCGCTGCTGGCCGCAGGATATCGACGTTTATCTCGAGATGAACAACGGCCGTATCCTGACGATCATGGATCTGGGGCGCACCGGGCTGGGTATCCGCACCGGTCTGGTGGCCGCGTTGCAGCGCAATGGCTGGGGGCTGACGATGGCGGGGGCATCTGTGCGCTATCGCAAACGGATCAGGCCATTCATCCGGTTCCGCATGGTCAGCAAATGCATCGGCTGGGATGACAAGTTCATCTATCTGGACCAATCCATCTGGATCGGACAGGATTGTGCCGCCCAGATCCTGTACCGGTCCGCCGCGACGGACAGGAACGGGATCGTCAAACCTGAACGGCTTCTGGCGGAAATGGGCATGAGTGATCGGCAGCCACGCCTGCCCGACTGGGTGCAAGGCTGGATCGACGCCGACCGTGCGCGCCCATGGCCGCCGGTCGATCACGGCGCACAACCTTAAAGCTTGTCTTGCAAGCGACATGATTTGCAGTGTCTAGTCCCCGAAAGGGATAGCAGAGGCAGGTCATGGCAGTCAGCAAGAAGCGGATCTGGGGATGGATGGCGTTCGACTGGGCGTCGCAGCCGTTTTACACGCTTGGCCTGACCTTCATCTTTGGCCCCTATTTCGCCGTCGTCGCCGCGCAATATTACCTTGGTTCTGGGCTGGAAGAATCTGCTGCAAATGCCCGTGCGCAATGGATCTGGTCCGCTGGCCAGACCGTCGCGGGGTTGCTGATTGCCTTCAGCGCGCCGTTTCTGGGGGCCTTTGCTGACCGGTCGGGGCGCAAAATGCCGTGGATCGCCTTTTTCTCGGTCGTCTATGTGGTGACAACATGGATGCTTTGGGGTCTGACGCCGGATGGCGGATCGCTGATCCTGATCCTGGTCCTGTTCTATATCGGCTTTATCGCAGCAGAAAGCGCGCTGAACTTTGTCAATGCGATCCTGCCATCTTTGGGCAATGACCGCGAGGTCGGGCGCATTTCGGGGTCGGGTGCGGCCTTTGGCTATTGGGGCGGGGTGGTGTCGCTGTTCGTGATGCTGCTGTTGCTGGCGGAGAACGATCAGGGGGTTACCTTGCTCGGCAATGCGCCGTTGTTCGGGCTGGACCCTGACCTGCGCGAAGGCACACGGGCGGTCGGGCCGTTCATCGCGATCTGGTATGTGATCTTTATCATCCCGTTCTTTTTGTATGTCCGCGACGACCGCCATGCGATCCGTCAATCCACCAACCTGCGCGCCGTGACGGGCGAATTGATCGACACGCTGCGATCCGTGGTGAAACGCAAAAGCCTGTTCAACTTTCTGTTGGGGTCGATGTTCTATCGGGACGCGCTGAATGCGGTCTATGCCTTTGGCGGGGTCTATGCGGCACTTGTGCTGGAATGGCAGACGATGCAGATCGGCGTCTTTGGCATCATCGCGGCCATCGCGGCGGCGATCGTGACATGGCTGGGCGGTCTGGGCGATGCGCGCTATGGCCCGAAACCCGTGATCACCGCCTGCGTCTGGGTGCTGATCGGCGTGTCCGTCATCATCGTCGGCATGTCGCGGCAGGCGATGTTTGGCATCCCGCTGCCCCAAGGATCCCCGATCCCCGATCTGGTGTTCTATTTCTGCGGCGTCTGCATCGGCGGGGCGGGTGGCGCGCTATATTCCGCATCGCGGTCGATGATGGTGCGGCACACCCATCCCGATCGTCCCGCCGAGGCGTTTGGCCTGTTCGCCCTGACCGGCAAGGCGACGGCATTCCTCGCCCCCGCGCTGATCACGATTTTCACAATCATGACCGGCAGCAACCAATTGGGTTTCCTGCCGATCATCTTTCTTTTTGTGATCGGGCTTTACTTGCTACGGTCTGTCAACAAGAACGGAGATCGTGACGCATGGTCCGCCTGACCGCAGCACTCATCCTGAGCATGGGGCTGGCCGCTTGCCAGCAGGATACACCACGGATCGCAGTGACGCAGAATGCAGGCGACACCCGCGTGGCAAAGGTGTTGTTCGGCGCGGCCCCGCGCCCGACCGCGCAATCGCCCGCTGCTTTGGGCGGCTACGCACAAGGCTGTCAGGCCGGCGCAGTCGCCTTGCCTGAAACCGGCCCGACATGGCAGGCAATGCGCCTGTCGCGCAACCGCAACTGGGCGCAGCCGGTCACCGTAGAATATATACAGGACCTCAGCCGGTTTGCCGCGACCTTGCCGGGGTGGAACGGCATCTATGTCGGCGACCTGAGCCAACCACGCGGCGGGCCGATGCTGACGGGCCATGCCAGCCACCAGACCGGGCTTGACGCCGATATCTGGATGCTGCCCGCCACACGGCTGGACCTGTCGCGCGCCGAGCGCGAGGCGATTTCGTCGATCTCGATGCGGCGGGCCAACGGCGCCTATGTCAACACCGACTGGACCCCGCAGCACGAGGCGCTGATCCGCGCCGCAGCATCCGACCCGCGCACGGCGCGGATTTTTGTCTTTCCAGGGGCCAAGGTCGCAATGTGCCAGAATGCGACAGGCGACCGCAGCTGGCTGAACAAGGTCCGGCCTTGGTACGGGCATCATTACCATTTCCACGTGCGGCTAAACTGCCCCGCAGGGGACGCAACCTGCGTCGATCAGGCCCCGCCGCCAGCCGGTGACGGCTGCGCCGAAGCACAGGATTGGGTGAACACCATCCTGAACCCGCCACCGCCTGACCCGACAGCACCGCCTGCCCTGCCACGGGGTGAATTGACGATGGCAAGCCTGCCGGGCCAATGCCTTGGCGTGCTGAACGCCAACTGATCTGCGTAAAGCGATCTTAACCCTGCCAGACTATGGTCGGCTATGACGCCCGCCCCAATGAAATGATCCCGCCTTGCGCCTGACCGCACTATTGCCCGCCCTCTGGTTCGCCCTTCCCGCCCAGTCAGAACCTGTCTTGATCGGCAGCCATGTCTGGGTTCTGGATGATCCACGCTTTGGCGGCTTTTCCGCGATTGAAGTATCAGATGATGGGGACAGTTTCCTCGCTCTGAGCGACCGCGCCGTGTTTGTCAGCGGGCAGTTTGCACGGTCTGGCGACCAGATCGCCGGTATCACGGCAGGCCCCATCGTCACGATGTCAGGCCCCGGCGGGCGCGCCCTGACCCGCGCGGAAAGTGACAGTGAGGGGCTGGCCATCGGGGCCGACGGGACGATCTATGTGTCCTATGAATGGACGCATGGCATCCGCAGCTTTGCCGCAATTGACGCACCCGGGTCCGATCTGATGACGACGCCCGCGTTTGACGGGATGCAGACCAATGCATCGCTGGAAGCCTTGGCCATCGACAGCGATGGCACGCTTTATACCATCCCCGAACGGTCTGGTGGCGCGACGCAGCCATTCCCCGTTTTCCGGCTGCGCAATGGTATTTGGGACCAGCCGTTCAGCATCCCGCGGCGGGGTGCCTTTCTGGTCGCAGGCGCGGATATCGGGCCAGACGGGCGATTATATGTGCTGGAACGGGATTTTCTTGGCATCGGGTTTCGCAGCCGGGTCCGGCGTTTCGATCTGACCGGCGGGAACGAACAGGTCCTGTTGGAAACGCGGCTGCGCCAGCACGATAACCTGGAAGGCATCAGCATCTGGCAGGACGCACAGGGACTGCGGATGACCCTGATCTCGGACGACAATTACCGCGCCTTTCAACGGACCGAGATCGTGGAATACCGGTTGACGGACTGACGGGCGGGCGTTAGGTCGCGCTGTCCCCTGTGGGGGCCAAGTGCCGCACCCTTGTCAAAACGGAAACATTCAAATGACACGCATCCTTCCCGGCGTTATCGCCATGGCCGCCATCGTCGTGGCCTCCAATATCCTTGTGCAATTCCTGATCCTCGACGGTCTGTTGACCTGGGGGGCATTCACCTATCCGCTGGCCTTCCTCGTCACCGACGTGATGAACCGCGTCTACGGCACGCAAGCCGCGCGCAAGGTCGTGTTCGCGGGGCTGGTCGTCGGGATTGTCTGTAGCCTGATCGGCAGCCAGATCATGCTGCAAGGCGACGGATACGAATTCCCCGCGGTTGCATTGCGCGTCGCCATCGGGTCGGCGACTGCGTTTGCCGTGGCGCAGATGCTGGACATTGCCGTGTTCAACCGGCTGCGCGACGGGTCGTGGTGGAAAGCGCCCTTGGGCAGCACGCTGGTCGGGTCCACTGTGGATACGGTGATCTTTTTCTCCATCGCGTTTTCGGCGGCCTTCAACGGGCTGTCGGCAGCTGCGGCAGATGAAATCATCTGGGCGCAGGATGCCGTGCCGTTCCTGAACGCAGGGCCGCTGGTGCCGCTGTGGGTCTCGCTCGCCGTGGCGGATTGGGGGGTCAAGCTGACCATCGCACTGCTGGCCCTGTTGCCATTCCGCCTGATTGTTGGGCGAATGCAGCGGGCGCAAATATAAACGCGAGTGGTGGTATATTTTTACTTGAAATATACCAAATCTGTGCGACTCTACAGATATCGAAACATTTGAAAGGAGGTGATCCAGTGCATCATGAAGTTCTGGAGACGTGTGGCGGGACAACTTGGGGGGCGCGCAGCTAAGGCAGCCCTTGGCTGAATTAACCCCAAGGTGGAGATCCTAACCGACCCACCTCCGACATTCAGGAAAGGGCTATCCCAACGCGGGGTAGCCCTTTTTGACTTTGAGGCCTCCGGCGGGAGTATTTCGAACAAAGCGAGGCGAGATGCGCATCACCGACCAGATCACCATCGCCGATTGGGAGCTGACGGAAAGCTTTGCCCGCGCGTCCGGTCCCGGCGGGCAGAACGTGAACAAGGTGTCCACCGCCGTCGAATTGCGGTTCGAGGCGGAACGGTCCCCCAACCTGCCCGATCCTGTGAAACGGCGACTGCGGCGGCTGGCGGGGCGGCGCTGGACGAATGACGGGGCCATCGTGATCTTTGTGCAGGACACTCGCAGCCAGGCCCGCAACCGCGACATCGCCCGCGAGAGGCTGGCCGAGCTGGTCCTGTCCGCCACCGTGGTCCCCAAACGCCGCGTCGCCACGAAACCGACCTACGGGTCGGTCAAGCGGCGACTGAAGGAGAAGAAAGTGCGCGGGGAAGTGAAGGCGATGCGGGGGAAGGTGGATGAGTGACTGCACGCTTGTGTTGCAAAGTCATACAAGCTATCAACTTTACGAACGTAGTTATTGTGCAGCGACATTTATGATAGGGCTTTAGAATTGACATCCGAAGTTTGCTTGATGAATAGCCTTGCCGCAGTCTTGGCTGCAGACAGCGCGACAACCGTACAATATTATGGTAGTCGCGGAATTGAACAACGGTACTTCAAAGGTGCCAATAAGATCTTTCAGCTCTCGAACCATCATCCAGTTGGTTTGATGATTTATAACTCTGCGGGCCTTTTGAGCGTGCCGTGGGAAGTAATTATCAAAGAGTTTAGAAAAAGCTTATCAACAAAATCATTCAATACAGTTGAAGGGTTTGCAGATGAGTTTTTTGACTTTATTCAAAGCAACTCTCGGTTCTTTCCTGATGAAATTCGACGAGAGAAGTTTTGTGATTTTGCTAGTAGCACGGGCCTCAGCGCACTTTTGTCAATCAAGAGCGCTCTCAAGGATGCAGGTGAAAGTGATCCTTCAAAGCATATCCAGCGTTACTGCGGAGAAGTTAATGTCAGCGATGAATTACCATACAGCGACGACGAGGCGTCTGAGCTTGCAAAGGCATGCTGGGATGAGGTTTTCCAACAACTGACCAAGTATGTTGAACTTGTAGAACTAGCAATCGACCCAAAGGACCTTGAATCCTTTACAAAAGCTGTTTTCGTACAATCCCTTTCGAACCATGGTAACGACGACAACTACACTGGAATGGTTTTTGCAGGCTTTGGTGATCATTCAATATTTCCCGAACTCGTTCACTATAGGCGCTGCGAATTCTGGGGGGTGAAGTTCAGCGCGCGTTCCAAAGAGACTCAATCCGTGAATCACAACCGACCAGCGATCATCAGGGGTTTCGCGCAGACTTCGATGGTAGACACATTCACGTCTGGCATCAGTTTTGACGCATTTGCAAAGTTGAACAGCTTTGTAGCCGAAGAGCTGCTCAACTTGGTCGATAGCTTCAACGATGATCACAATCTTTCGATTGATGTCGACGCAGCTATTAAAACCGCCATCGACAACTTCAATGAAAAACTGTTTGGCTACATGCGAACGGATCATGATGACCCTCTTAGGCGCGTGATTGGATTTCTTCCTGTCGATGAAATGGCGGAACTGGCTGAGACTTTGATCAACTTGCAGTCTCTTAAAGAAAAAGTAACGAAACCATCGGAGACTGTCGGTGGCCCTGTAGATGTCGCTGCTATAATTAGAGCTGAAGGACTTGTTTGGATCAGACGCAAACATTATTTTGACGCAGGGATCAACAGCAGGTACTTTACCAGGCAGTAGGGATCATTTAGGATAGTTCGATGGCCCAGACACAACATATTGATCGGCATGAGATGAACGAGAAGCAACTACATGAACTCATGTTGAGGCTAGGACTTACCGACGATGAGATGCTGAAGAGGTATAAGAGTATCCTTTCTGGCCTTCAGGAAAGGCAAGACTTTGGCCTAAAGTCTGAAATGCGGGCTGCGGTTAGCCACAGGATGTAGTTAAACCACAACCTCCACCCGCTCCTGCTCCCCTACCCCGAACACGCGCTTATACCGTGCGATCTCATCCACCGGCCCCATCGCCTTGTTGGGATTGTCGCTCAGCTTGACCGTGGGCCGGCCGTTGGCGCTCACCGCCTTGCAGACAAGGCTGAACGGCGCCAGCGCGTCGTCTGCCACCAGGCCTTTGAAATCATTGGTTAGCATCGTCCCCCAGCCAAAGCTGACCCGCACCCGTCCGGCGAATTGCTGGTGCAGTTCGATGATCTTGGCCACGTCCAGCCCGTCGGAAAAGATCACCAGTTTCTGGCGCGGGTCCTCGCCGCGTGACTGCCACCAGGCGATCGCCGTCTCGGCCCCCGCCGCCGGATCGCCGCTGTCCACGCGGATGCCCGTCCAGCCCGCCAGCCAGTCGGGCGCGCGGTCCAGAAAGCCCTTGGTGCCATAGGTGTCGGGCAGGATGATCCGCAGGTTGCCGTCATGTTCCTCCTGCCAGTCGGCCAGCACCGCATAGGGCGCGTGGCGCAGGGCCGCGTCGCTGTCGGCCAGTGCGGCATAGACCATGGGCAGTTCGTGGGCGTTGGTGCCGATCGCCTCGATCTCGCGCTGCATGGCGATGCGGCAGTTGGAGGTGCCGGTGAAATTGGCACCCAGCCCTTCCATCATCGCCTGCACGCACCAGTCCTGCCATAGATAGGAATGCCGCCGCCGCGTGCCGAAATCGGCCAGCCGCAGGTCGGGGATATGTCGCAGGTCCTCGACCTTTTCCCACAGTTTGGTCATGGCGCGGGCGTAAAGTACCTGCAGTTCGAACCGCCCCATGCCTTTGAGCACGGCACGGCTGCGCAGTTCCATGATCACGGCCAGCGCGGGGATTTCCCACAGCATGACCTCGGGCCAGGAGCCTTCAAACGTCAGTTCATATTGCCCGTCGATCTTTTCCAGATGGTAGGGCGGCAGTTGCAGGTTTTCGAACCATGTCATGAAGGCAGGGGTGAACATCTGCCGTTTGCCATAAAAGGTATTGCCGCGCAGCCAGGTGCTTTCGCCCCGCGTCAAGCGCAGGCTGCGGATATGGTCCAGCTGTTCGCGTAATTCGCTTTCGTCCACCAGATCGGCCAGCCGGATGGTTTTGGTCCGGTTGATCAGGCTGAAGGTGACCTGCGTGTCGGGGTGGTTGCGGAACACCGACTGGCACATCAGCAGCTTGTAGAAATCCGTGTCGATGAGCGAGCGGACGATCGGGTCGATCTTCCACTTGTGGTTCCAGACGCGGGTGGCGATATCGACCATGATGTTCCCCTGACGGTTTGCGGTGTTAGAGCAAGTGACCGGCCTGAGGGCAAGGGTTAGGCTTGAAGAGTGTTATGCGCAATTCTGCGCTGGTATCGCTTTTTGCCGGCGCACTTGATCTGCCAAAAAAGCCAAGCACGGAAGCGTAAACTAAAAGGCTGCAGGTCACTTAAAAGAACCTTTGGCGTTTCCGTAACGCCATTGTACGCAGCAAAACGAAGACATCTCCGGATCAAGGCCCATTGCTCCGCCGGGTGAGTTCTGAAATAGCTCCGGTTACGTTGGAAGGTGCGCAAATGACACTGCGATTCAATTAGTTTGTCATTTCCGCGTGTCAGTTGGGGCGCATCGGTCCCCAAAACAGCGTAGCTGCGACTATAGATGCAGCCTGGTTCAGTCTCAAACCATGCCTTTCGTTGATGTCCGTAAAGCCTAAAACAATAATCCGAATCCTCGTCTAGCTTCTGATCGACATAGATTGGACCAAGCTCGGTGAACACTTGCCGCCTTATCCAGAAGCCCTGACTAAATGCTGGTAGGCGGTCAAGAATAGGCACGTCGACAGGCACCAAGCCACTAGAAATTCGTGGAGTCACATTGCACCGGGCATGGCTGAGCGGTTGATCAATCCCGTTGATCTCAGCTAGCCGCGCAAACCCCCAATCCGCCTCACTCCCCGCTGCCGCAGCCAGCACCCGCCCCGGATAATCCGCGACCATCACATCGTCATCGTCCAGAAACATCACGATGTCGCCCTTGGCCTGCGCAATCCCGTGGTTGCGCGCGCCTGCAGCACCTTTGTCGCCTGTGTTCGTCGTGATCCGCAGCCGTGGGTCGGTGACGTCGCGCAAGGCTTTGATCGCTGTATCGGACCGGTCATCGACAACGATCACTTCGCCATCCTGCGGGCAGGCCGCCAAGGCGGAGGCCACAGCCCGTTGAAGCAAGGCAGGCCGGTTGTAGGTGGGGATGATGATCGAAACCGTCATACCAGAACGACGCCCGCCGCCTGCATGGCCGCCTTGGCCCGCGCCAGTGATCCGTCGAAATCAATCGCCCTGCACAGGTCCAACTGCACGGTCGCCCCAAACCCCAGCTTTGCCGCATCCAGCGCCGAATAGGCCACGCAGAAATCTGTCGCCAGCCCGACCAACGTGATCCGGTCGATGCCGCGCGTGCGCAAATATCCTTCCAGACCAGTCGGCGTCGTCCGGTCGTTTTCAAAAAACGCCGAATAGCTGTCGATGGCCGGATTATGCCCTTTGCGCAGGATCAGATCGGCACGGTCCACCGTCAGATCGGGGTGAAACTGCGCGCCAAGCGATCCTTGGATACAATGGTCGGGCCACAGCACCTGAGGACCATAGGGCATGTCCATCATGCTCATCGGGGCGGCACCATGGGTCGATGCAAAAGAAGAATGCCCCGCCGGATGCCAATCTTGCGTCAACACCACGACATCGAAATCGTTCATTGCCGCATTGATCCCCGGCACGATCTGGTCGCCTTGCGCCACGGCCAGCGCCCCGCCGGGGCAAAAGTCTTTTTGCACATCGATCACGATCAGCGCATGTGTCATGGCGGCTTTCCTGTCCTGCTTCACACACAATCTGCCATTGATTTGTCCCAAGCGAAACCCGAGGGCTTGCGCCTTGTCTGCAATTTTCCTATCGGCGGCATCTTTGCAGGGGGCATGATGGCAACGCTCGGGATCGATTTCGGCACGTCCAACACGGCGGCGGGTGTTATGGCGGCAGGCAGGCCGCATCTGATCGCCGTGGAACGGGGGCAGTCCACGTTGCCGACATCGGTGTTCTTTGATCCTGATCGCAAGGTCACGCTCTATGGCTCCGCCGCCAATGCCGCCTTGGTAGAGGGGCGCGAAGGCCGCTTCATGCGCGCGCTGAAATCGGTCTTGGGCACGCCCTTGCTGCGCGAACGGCGCATGATCGCGCATGAACGCCTGACCCTGCTAGAGGTCGTCGCGCGGTTTCTGGCGATGATCCGCACAAGGGCCGAGGCCGAAACGGGCCAGACCTATGACCATGCCCTGTCGGGGCGTCCTGTCCGGTTTCATTCCGCCGACCCCGCCCGCGATGCGCAGGCCGAACTGGACCTGCAAGAGGCTTATCTGCTGGCCGGTTTCCGCGATGTCACCTTTATGAACGAACCCGAGGCGGCGGCGCTGGCGGCAGGGCCGCTGGACAAAGGCGCCTTGGGGCTGGTCGTCGACATCGGCGGTGGCACGTCAGATTTCACGATTTTCGAACGCGACGGCAGCGCCACGCGCATCATCGCCAGCCACGGCGTGCGCGTGGGCGGTACCGATTTCGACCGAGCGCTATCGCTCGCGCAGGTGATGCCACTGCTGGGACGCGGGGCTGAGATCGGCAATGCCATTGGCAAGGGGCGGCATGTGGCGCCCAATGCGATCTATAACGATCTGGCGACATGGCAGAAAATTCCGTTCGTCTATACGCCTGAAAACCGCCGCATGGCGGCAGGGTTTGCCAAACAAGGGGTTGATCCCGCCCTGTTCGCGCGGTTGCAGACCGTGCTGGATATGGAACTGGGCCACGACATCGCCTTTGCGGTCGAGGCCGCAAAGATCAGGCTGAACGCCCCCGACACGGACCAGACCGGCATCGATTTGCGGTTTATCGCCGCCGATCTGTGGGCACCAACCGCCAAGGCCGCGATGGACGCCGCCCTTGCCGACCATATCGCCGCGATCAAAGGCTGTGCTGCCGAGACGTTGGCGCAGGCCGGGATCGCCCCTGACCGGATCGCCAAGATCGTCTTTGTCGGCGGGTCCAGCCTGCTGCAAGGCGTCGAAGGCGCGATGACCCGGCTTTTCCCACAGGCCGCTCTTGAACGCGGCGAGGCGTTCACCGCTGTCGTGGACGGGCTGGCGCTGGCATCTGGCCCCTCTTGAACCTGATGGCGGGCAGGCGTAACTCAATGCCCATGTATATCGTCGCCGCCCTTTACCATTTCACCCGCTTTGCCGACCCTGCCGCCCTGCGCGCGCCGCTGCTGGAGCTGTGCCGCGCGCGCGGGATCAGCGGCACGCTGCTGCTGGCAGGCGAAGGGATCAACGGCACAATCGCCGGCGACCGTGCAGGCATCGACGCGGTGCTGGCCCATATCCGCGCCTTGCCCGGCTGTGCGGATATAGAATGGAAGGAAAGCACCGCCGTTGATGCACCTTTCCACCGCATCAAAGTCCGGCTGAAGCGTGAAATCGTCACCATGGGCCAGCCGGACATCGACCCCGTGTCGCGGGTGGGCCATTACGTCGACCCCGCCGACTGGAATGACCTGATCAGCGCCCCCGATGTCGCTGTCATCGACACCCGCAATGATTATGAGGTGGCCATCGGCTCCTTCGACGGGGCAATCGACCCGCAAACCAAAAGTTTCGGCGAATTCCCCGCATGGTGGGAAGCCAACAAGCACCGGTTCCACAACAAGCGGATCGCAATGTTCTGCACCGGCGGCATCCGCTGCGAGAAATCCACCAACTACCTGATGGGCCAAGGGGTGGAAGACGTCTATCACCTCAAGGGCGGCATCCTGAAATATCTCGAAGAAGTCCCGCAAGACGCCAGCAAATGGGACGGCGAATGTTTCGTTTTTGACGGGCGCGTCAGCGTCGGGCACGGGCTGGCCGAGGGGCCGCATATCCTGTGCCACGGCTGCCGCCGCCCGCTGCTGCCCGAGGACCGCAATCATCCTGCGTTCGAGGAAGGCGTCAGTTGCCATCACTGCGTGGACGAGACGACCGAAACAGACAAGGCCCGTTTCCGCGAACGGCAAAAGCAGATCGCCTTGGCAAAGGACCGCGGGGTCCGGCATATTGGCGGGCTTTGATCGCAAGACAGCACTGGCGCTGCTGATCGGTCTGGCAGGCGGGGTGGTCGCCCATTTCATCGGGCTGCCGCTGCCGTGGATGCTGGGGCCGATGATCGCCAATGTCGTCGCCGCCATGCTGCGCGCGCCGGTCAAGGGGCCTGCTGGGCTGCGCAATATCGTCGTGCCGGTGATCGGTGTGCTGCTGGGGTCGGGTGTCACGGCAGAGCTGTTCGGGCTGGTCTCGACTTGGGTGCTGACGCTGGCCCTGCTGCCGCCTTTCCTGCTTGTCGCAGCGGGTGTGTCTTTCCTGATCTACCGCCGTGTCGGTGGCTATGATCCCGTCACTGCCTATTACGCAGCCATGCCCGGCGGCTTGAATGAAATGATCCTGCTGGGGGCAGAGGCGGGCGGCAGCGAACGCCAGATCGCCCTGGCCCATGCCGCGCGGGTGATGATCGTGATCATCTTTGTCGCGCTGTTTTTTGGGCTGGTGCTGGGGGTGTCGGCTGGGGGGACGGATGACGCCAGTTGGACAGCCCTCGACGCGCTGAGCTTGCGTGATTACGCCGTGCTTGGCCTATGTGCCATCGCGGGGGCATGGCTGGGCAAGATCGCGCGCCTACCCGCCGCCCCCGTCTTTGGGCCGATGATCCTGAGCGCGATCGCGCATTACACTGCCCTTGTGACCGTGCCGCCGCCCGGCCTGTTTGTCATCGCAGCCCAAGTGACCATCGGCACCGTGATCGGCACCCGCTTTGTCGGGGCAAAGCTGGCCGATCTGCGGCGCGAACTGGGGCTGGCGACGCTGTCATCGGGGATCATGCTGCTGATCGCCTTGGGCTTTGCCGAAGCAATCGTTCTGGCGGGTGGGATGCCACTGGCGCAGGCATTTCTGGCCTATGCGCCGGGGGGGCTGACGGAAATGTCGCTGCTCACCCTCGCGATGGGGCAGGACGCGACCTATGTATCGGTGATCCACGTCATCCGCATCACGCTGGTGATTGCGGCTGCACCTCTTGTTTTTGCCATGATCCGCAAACGCACCCTTTGATTGGAAGCCTTGATGTTCAAACATTTGCCCAACGCCCCCTTGGCCGACAAACGCCCGACGAAAGCGACCGTGCATAGTGTCACGCTGCACGACGATTTCGCATGGCTGCGCGCGGACAACTGGCAAGAGGCGATGCGCGATCCCACGAAACTGCCCGAGGATATCGCGGATTACCTGCGCGCCGAGAATGCCTATTACGACGCGGCCATGGCCGATACCGCCGATCTGCAAGCCAAGCTGATCGCGGAAATGCGGGGCCGGATCAAGGAAGACGACACATCGGTGCCGCGCAAGAACGGGGCCTATGCCTATGTCATGCGCTATAGCGAAGGGGCCGAACACCCCGTCTATATCCGCACCCCGCGCGATGGCGGGGACGAGGTTGTGCTGCTTGACGTGAACGCCGAAGCTGCGGCGCATGAATACTTTGATCTGGGCGCTGTCGCCGTGTCACCCGACCACGGGATGCTGGCATGGAAGGCCGATACCACAGGGTCAGAGTTTTTCACCCTGCGCCTGCGCGATACCGCGACCGGACAAGACAGCGCCACGCTGATCGCGGATGTGGGGTCCGTCGCTTGGGCGGACGGCCGCACGCTGTTTTATGTCCGCGTCGATGCGCAGCACCGCCCGAACAAGGTGTTCCGCCACCAGATCGGCAGCGATCCGGCAGATGACGTGCTGGTTTACGAAGAAAAAGACCCCCGCTATTTCGTAGGCGTCAGCCGGCTGCGGTCTGGGGCCTATGTCCAGATCGCCACCGGCATGAACGACGAGAACGAGGTTTGGGTGATCCCCACTGCAACGCCCGATGCAGCGCCTGTTCTGATCGAGGCGCGCACCGAGGGGTTGGAATACGAAATCGACCATCAGGGCGATCAGTTTGTCATCCTGACCAACGCGGATGGCGCAGTGGATTTCAAGATCGTCACCGCCCCCACAGCCACGCCGCAGCGCGCGCATTGGGTTGATCTGGTGCCCTATCGCGCGGGGCGCATGGTGATCGGGCTGGCCGCCTATCGCGATTGGCTGATCTGGGTGGAACGCGAAAACGCGCTGCCGCGGATCTGTTATCAGGGGCCAACGGGTGATGCGCAAAGCATTGCGTTTGATGAAGAAGCCTATGCCTTAGGCGCTGACCCCAGTGCGGAATACGACACCGACATGTTCCGCTTTACCTATTCATCGCCCACGACGCCGTCGCAAGTCTTTGACTTTGATCTGGCCACAGGCGACCGCGTGTTGATGAAGCAGGTCGAACTGCCCAGCGGTCACGACCCTGCCGATTACGTCACCCGCCGGATCATGGCGCCATCGCATGACGGCGCGCTGGTGCCGGTCACGATCCTGCACCATGCGACGACCAGACTGGATGGCACAGCACCTTGCCTGCTTTATGGCTACGGGTCCTACGGCGCATCCATGCCCGCAAGCTTTTCCGCCAACCGGCTGTCGCTGGTGGATCGCGGCTTTCATCTATGCCATCGCCCATGTGCGCGGCGGCGAGGAAAAGGGCCGCGCCTGGTACGAGGACGCGAAATGCGGGCGCAAGATGAACACGTTCCACGATTTCATCGGTGCCGCCCAATCGCTGATTGGTGAAGGTTACACCGGCAATGGCCGGATCGTCGCACAAGGCGGATCGGCGGGCGGGTTACTTATGGGCGCAGTCGTGAACATGGCACCCGACCTTTGGGCGGGGATCATCGCCGATGTGCCTTTTGTCGATGTGCTGACCACGATCCTTGACGACACGCTGCCCCTGACGCCCGGCGAATGGTCGCAATGGGGCAATCCGATCGAAAGCCAGACAGCCTTTGACGATATCCGCGCCTATTCGCCCTATGACAATGTCACCGCACAGGATTACCCCGCGATGCTGGTGACGGCGGGCGTGTCCGACCCGCGCGTGACCTATTGGGAACCGGCCAAATGGGTGGCCAAGCTGCGGATCACCAAGACCGATGACAATATCTTGCTGCTGAAAACCAATATGACATCGGGGCATTTCGGCAAAACCGGACGGTTCGCCGCACTGGAAGACGCGGCACGATCCTATGCCTTTGCATTAAAGGCCGTGGGGAAAGGGTGATTGCCCTTTCCCTAATCTGTCATATAGCTGTCATTCGCACAGGTTAGGGTCCGAGGGTATTTAACCCGAGGAAACGCATATAATGACAAGTTTCAACAAAACCGCCCTGACCGCTGCGGCCTTTGCCGCAATGCTGGCCGCACCCGTCGCCGCGCAATCCGTTGCTGACAGCTGCCCCGCGCCTTTGCGGATGGCCGATACCGGCATCGAAGGCATGGGCGACCTGACCGAGGCTTTTGGCCCGTTCGCCGCGAAATTCGAAGAAATCACCGGCGTGGAACTGGCGCTTTATTCGCTGTCCAACCGGACCGCCGCGGGCACCGCGCTGCAATTCGACGAGGTTGAATTCGTCTTTGCCGGCCCGTCCGAATTCGTGCTGTTCCAGCAGCTGGCCGAAATGGACGTGCTGTTTTCCGTCGTGCGCCCCAGCTATGGGTCCAGCTTTGTGGTCAAAGCCGATAGCGACATCATGACCATGGCCGACCTGAAAGGCCGCCGTGTCGCGCTGAAAGATGTGGGGTCCACGTCGGGCCACATTTTCCCGATGATGATGATGGCCGAGGCCGGTCTTGATCCGATGAACGACGCCGAGGTGATCATGGCCGGTGACGCCCGTATTCAGGTGCTGATCAATGGTGACGTCGATGCCATGGGCGGCGGCAACAAGGATTGGGCCGCCGTGCGCAAACAGGACCCCAACACGGAATACCGCCTGCTTGCGCAGACCGATACATTGCCCGGCGATCCGGTTGTGATGCGCGCCAGCCTGCCGCAGGAATGCCGCGATGCGCTGCGCGCCACGCTGCGTGACAACCAGGCTGATCTTTGGGCCGCCCTGACCGCGACAGAGCGCAACGCCGACAAGTTCATCGAAGACGATTCTTTCATGTCCTTCGACACCGATCCAGCGATCTATGACGTGGTACGCCGCGCTTATGAAGTCGCCGGCATCGCGCTGGACGATTGAACCACCCACATCTGACCATAGGCGGCCATCCCTTGGGATCGGCCGCCTTTTGGCTATTGAAGGACATGTCATGATCCATGCAATCGAGGCCGACAGGCTGGTCGTGAGCTATGGCAATTTGCAAGTGCTGCGCGGCATCTCGTTCACTGTTCCCGCAGGCCAAGGCGTTGTGCTGCTGGGGGCCAATGGTTGCGGTAAATCCACCTTGATGCGCAGCCTGAACGGTCTGGAAAAACTGCAATCCGGCACAATCCGCATTCATGGTGACACCCTGTCCGGCGCGGGGCGGCGCGACTTGCGCAAGATCCGGCAGAGCATGGGCTATGTGTTCCAGCACTTTAACCTTGTCCCGCAGTTGAACGCGTTTCAGAACGTGCTGTTGGGGTCTTTGGGGCGGCAAAGGTTCGGGCTGTTGTCCTGCCTCAGCCTGACCGCATCAGCCGCGGACCGTGCCAAGGCGATGCATTGCCTTGACCGCGTCGGCATGGCCGACCGCGCGCTGCATCGCCCGTCGGAATTGTCGGGCGGCCAGCAACAGCGCGTCGCCATCGCGCGGATGCTGATGCAGGACCCGCGGGTCGTGATCGCCGACGAACCTATCGCTAGCCTTGACCCCAAGGCCGGGCGCGAGGTGCTGGACCTGCTGTGGCGCATCGTGACCGAAGAGAAATTGTCGATGCTTTGCACGCTGCATCAATTGGAACTGGCACAAGAATACGGCGACCGGGTTCTGGGCATGAAGGCTGGCCGTGTCGAAATCGACGCGCCCATTGCCGAAACCGATACGGCCCAGCTGAACGCGCTTTACACCGGCATGACCCGCGTCGATGCCCAACCGACAGAGGCCGCCGCATGAGCGATCACAGCCAGCTTCCCCCCGTTTTCGCGCGCCATCGGCCCTGACATGGGTCGTCGTGGTCGGCTTTGCCGCGTTCTTCATTCAAGGGATCATCGCATCGGACATCTCGGTTGACCGGCTGATGCGCGGGGCCAATAACCTTGTGCGCTTTGTGGGCCAAGCCGTGCCGCCCGATTTCACGCGGATGCCCAATATCGCCGATGCGATGCTGGAAACGATGAATATCGCCATCGTGGGGGTCACCTTTGGCTGTCTGTTTTCGATCCCGCTGGCCATTCTGGCCGCGCGCAACACAGCGCCCACTATGCTGGTGCGGACAATTGCGCGTTTCGTGATCTCTGTCGCGCGGACGATCCCTGACCTGATCTGGGCGCTGATTTTCGTGGTGACCGTGGGCTTGGGGCCGCTGGCCGGTATCTTGGCCATCATCATGGACACCATCGGTTTCGCCGCGCGGTTTTATTCTGAACGGTTCGAGGAGGTCCAGAAAGGCCCGGCAGAGGCTCTGACCGCCACAGGCGCGGGCCGTTTGTCGGTGATCTTTGGCGCGATCCTGCCGGAAAGCTTTGCATCGATAACAGCGACATCTTTGTTCAGCGTGGAAAAGGCGATCCGGTCTGCCGTGACGCTGGGATTGGTCGGCGCAGGCGGGATCGGGGTGGAATTGTCCACTGCGATGCGGCTGTTCCGCTATGATCAGGCGGCGGCGATCATTCTGGTGATCTTGGTCGTGGTGATCGGGTTCGAACAGTTATCGAGCATGATCCGCAAGCGGATTATTTGATGGAGGTAAGGTGCGCTGAAGCGCACCCTACGGTGTTTAAATCGGGGTGGCCGTAGGGTGCGCTTCAGCGCCCCCCCTGCACCCACATCAAAAGTCCAGATTTTCCACGTTCAGCGCATTGGTCTGGATAAACTCGCGGCGCGGTTCGACCACATCACCCATCAACTTGGTGAACAGATCGTCGGCTTCGGCCAGGTCTTCGACCTTGACCTGCAACAGCGTGCGCGCATCGGGGTCGAGGGTGGTTTCCCACAGCTGATCGGGGTTCATTTCGCCCAAGCCTTTGTAGCGCTGCAGTGACAGACCCTTCTCGCCTTCTTCCAGTATAGCGCGCAGCAGATCCAGCGGCCCGTGGATCAACTGGCTGCGGTCCTTGCGCACCAATGTTGCGGGCAGGTTGTAAACATCCTGCAGGCTTTGTGTGAACGTCCCCGTGCGCCGTGCCTCGCCGGAGCGCAGCATCGTGCCGTCGAGCGTGCGCACCTCTTCCACGCCGCGCAGGATGCGGGCCAGGCGCATGCCTTTGTCCTGTGTGATCCGGCCTTGCCAGCCGCGTTCCCATTCCAGCGCGATCAGGTCAAGGCGCTGCGCCACGCGGTCGGCAGTGCCTTGCAGGTCGTTTTCCACGACGCCCGGCACGAAGGCGCCAGCAATGGCCGCCTGTTCAAGGATATGGCGAGGGTAGTGGGTTGGAAACGCTTCCAGCACGCGCTTCAATTGGCGTGCTTCATCGACGATGCGGCGCAGGTCGGCACCGGCAATTTCCTCGCCATTGCCTTGGCGCAGCATGGCGCCATCAATGCCCTGTTCGATCAGATATTCGTCCATCGCAGCCTGATCTTTCAGATAGACCTCTGACCGGCCGCGCGTGACCTTGTACAGCGGCGGCTGCGCGATATAGAGATGCCCACCTTCGATCAATTCGGGCATTTGCCGGAAAAAGAATGTCAGTAACAGCGTGCGGATATGCGCGCCGTCCACGTCGGCATCGGTCATGATGATGACCTTGTGATAGCGCAGCTTGTCGATCTTGAATTCGTCGCGCCCGATGCCGGTACCAAGCGCCATCACAAGGTTGCCGATTTCCTGAGACCCCAGCATCCGGTCGAACCGCGCGCGTTCGACGTTCAGGATCTTGCCCTTCAGCGGCAGAATCGCCTGCGTGCCACGGTCGCGGCCAGTCTGGGCGGACCCGCCGGCGCTGTCACCCTCGACAAGAAAGACTTCGGTCTTGGACGGGTCCTTTTCGGAACAATCCTTGAGCTTTGAGGCGTTGAAATTCACATCCATCGCCGATTTGCGGCGGATCTCGCGGGCTTTGCGCGCGGCTTCACGGGCGGCGGCGGCCTCGACAATCTTGGATATGATGGATTTCGCGGTGGCGGGGTTTTCCTCGAACCATTCGTTGAGCTTTTCGCCCATCAGGTTTTCGACGGCAGGCCGGACTTCGGAGCTGACCAATTTATCTTTGGTCTGGCTGGAAAACTTTGGGTCCGGCACCTTGACCGACAAGACACAGGTCAGCCCTTCGCGGGCATCATCGCCTGTCAGGGCGATTTTTTCCTTTTTGGTGATGCCGGTCTCGGTCGCGTATTTGATGATCGCGCGGGTCAGCGCGCCGCGGAAACCGGCCAGATGCGTACCGCCATCGCGCTGCGGGATGTTGTTGGTGAAGGGCAGCACCATTTCGTTATAGCTGTCGTTCCACCACATCGCGACCTCGACCCCGATGTCGTCGCGTTCGCCGGTAACATAGATCGGCGTTTCCATCAGCGGGGTTTTCGAACGGTCCAGATATTTAACGAATTCCCGCACGCCCCCTTCGTAGAACAATTCATTACGCAAAGGTTCAGCAGGGCGTAAATCTTCCAAGATGATCCGCACACCGGAGTTCAGGAATGCCAGTTCGCGCAGCCGCTTTTCCAGAATATGGAAATCGAAATCGCGGTTGCTGAACGTCGTCAGCGCGGCAAGGAACGTGACCTCCGTGCCTTTGCGGCCATTGGCGTCACCGACCACACGCAGGGATTCCACGGTAAAGCCACCCTCGAACCGGGCGTAATGTTCTTTGCCTTCGCGCCAGATGCGCAGTTCCAGAAAATCGGACAGCGCGTTCACAACCGACACACCCACGCCGTGCAGACCGCCTGACACCTTGTAGGAATTGCTGTCGAATTTGCCGCCTGCATGCAGCTGGGTCATGATGACCTCGGCGGCGGACACGCCTTCGCCTTCGTGGATGCCAACGGGGATACCGCGCCCGTTGTCGCCCACGGTGACCGAGCTGTCGGCATTGATCCGCACATAGACATGGTCGGCGTGACCGGCCAAAGCCTCGTCAATGCCGTTGTCCACGACCTCATAAACCATGTGGTGCAGACCGGACCCGTCGTCAGTGTCGCCGATATACATGCCGGGACGCTTGCGAACAGCCTCTAACCCCTTGAGAACTTTGATGGAATCGGCACCGTATTCTTCGGGTTTCTTGTCGTCATCGGCCATTGAGGTCAGTCCTGTTCATCTACCCGCAAAATATATGCGGTTTGGCCGGGGATGTCACGCGAATGACACCATATTTTGTATGTTTGCAAAGCGCTTAGCTGATGGCGATGACGGCCCCGACCGCAACCAGCAAACAGCCAGCGACAAGATTGATCCGGCGCAGCGTTTCAGGTGACTTCAGCGCGCCGCGCATCCGCCCGATGAACCCCGCCAGCAGCAGATTGCCCACCAGCGGGATCACGAAACTCAGCGTGCAGATCGCGACGATATCGGCCGGCGTCACCTGTGTCAGGTCGAAAAACCCCGGCAGGACGCCCATGTAGAACAGCACCGCCTTGGGATTGCCAAGGATCACGGCGACACCCGCGACAAAGCCTGCCCAGCGCCCCGGCCGCGTCAGGCGGCTGTCCGCGCGCAGCGTGTGCCCCCCCGACCGGATCAGCCCGACCCCCATGACAATGAACACCGCCACGGCGATCCATTTCATCACCAGCATCACCTCGGCAAAGGCCGAGACCAGCCATGTCACACCGAGGATCGCAACCAATGGCCAGAAGATATCACCCAGCGCCACGCCCACCGCGAGCGGCCACGCGGCGGCAAACCCGCCCGACAGGGACCGCGCCAGCAACGCGACCCAGACCGGACCGGGTGTGACGAACAGGATCAGCAAGGCACCGGCATACAGCACAAGGCCCGAGGCGGTAACGGTCATATTGCGTCTTTGCGCTCCACTGCCGACTGGCCGTGCGTTTCGGTGACTTCGGCGTATTGCGCGCGGGACCCCAGTTCGGCGAACAGTTCAGGCCCCGTGCCTGTCATGAACGCCTGTGCGCCCAGCGCGCAGATTTCGTCATAAAGCGCGGCGCGGCGGGCGGCGTCAAGATGGGCTGCGACCTCGTCCAGCAACAATATCGGCGGCGCGCCGAAATCCTGCGCCAGTGCGCGTGCATTGGCCAAAATCAGGCTGATCAGCAGGGCCTTTTGTTCACCGGTGGAACAGTCGCGGGCCGGCACATTCTTGTCGGCAAAGACGGCGTCAAGATCGGCGCGGTGCGGCCCCAACAATGTGCGCCCCGCCGCCATGTCACGGCTGCGATGATCGGCCAGCGCCGATTGCAGGTCATCGGGCAGCGGGTCTGCATAGGTCAGTGTCAACAGCGCAGTGGGAAAGGCGCTAACCGCCGCGGCCTGCGCAGCAGTCAGCGCTGCGATGGCCTGTGTGCGGTTGGTGGTAATCTGGGTTGCGGCCTCGGCCATCTGCGCCTCGATCGCGGCATACCAATGCGGGTCGCGGACCATGTCCTTGAGCAGGCGGTTGCGTTCGCGCATTGCCTTTTCGTAGGTCAGCACAGCATCGGCATGGCTCGGCTCGAAGCTCAGCGTCGCGCGGTCCAGAAAGCGGCGCCGCCCGTCGGCCCCTTCGGTCCACAGACGGTCCATCGCAGGCACCAGCCACAGCACCCGCGCGATCCGGCCCAAGGCCACCTGTGGCGCTGTCTTGCCATCGATACGCAGTTGGCGCGGTTGGCCTGTTTCGGCCCAGGTTTCGATTTCGTGGACCTGATAGAGCGATTGCAGCACACCGGTGATCTTCCAGCCCAGCGCCTCTGGCCTGCGCGCCAGATCGTCGGCCCCCGCACGGCGCAACCCGCGCCCCGGCGACAACAGTGACACCGCTTCGAGGATATTGGTCTTGCCCGCGCCATTTGGCCCATAGATCGCCAAGGGGCGTGGATCAAGGTCCAGCACCGCGCGTTTATGCGAGCGGAAATGCGACAGGGTCAGTTGCGAGAGGGCAAGCCCGGTCATGGGCACCGCCAGGTCAGGCCGCCAGACGTGTTTTGCCCCGTCACACGCGCATCGGCATGACGACATAGATCGCCGACATGTCGTTGCCTTCGCGCATCAATGTCGGATCGCCCGATGAATTGAACATGAAAACAGCGTTCTCGCGGTCTACCTGACTGGCGATCTCTAGCAGGTATTTCGCGTTGAACCCGATTTCCAGCCGTTCGTCGGAATAGGCGACGGCCAGTTCTTCTTCGGCGGCACCGGAATCTGGTGAATTGACCGACAGGATCAGCCGGTCTTCGTCCAGCGACAGTTTCACCGCGCGCGACCGTTCGGACGAAACGGTGGCCACACGGTCCACGGCGCGGGCAAATTCGCTGGCGTCAACTTCCAACCGGCGGGTGTTGCCCTGCGGAATGACGCGGGTGTAATCGGGGAACGTGCCGTCGATCACCTTGGACGTCAGGGTGATGTCAGGGGTGGCAAAGCGGATCTTGGTTTCGGACACCGACACCGCAATCTTCATGTCGTCATCGTCCAGAAGCTTGCGCAATTCGCCCACGGTTTTACGCGGCACGATCACACCGGCCATGTTTTCGGCGCCCATCGGCAATTCCGCATCAATCCGCGCCAGACGGTGACCGTCGGTCGCCACACAACGCAGGACCTTGCCATTTTCGCCATCGGCCACGTGCATGTAGACGCCGTTGAGGTAATACCGCGTTTCTTCGGTCGAGATGGCGAACTTGGACTTGTCGAACAGCCGCCGCAGTACGGGTGCCTTGGCCGAAAAATTGGCCGCGTAATCGGACGAGGCCATCACGGGGAAATCTTCCTTTGGCAGCGTCGCCAGCGAGAAGTTGGACCGCCCCGCCTCGATCGTCAGGCGGCCTGTGGCGCTTTCTTCGGTCAGCGTGACCAGCGCGCCGTCAGGCAGTTTGCGCACGATTTCGTTCAGGGTCACGGCCGACACGGTGGTTGCACCGGCGCGGTCCACCTTGGCGGGGGCCTTGTCGACAATTTCGATATCAAGGTCGGTGGCGCGGAAATGCACCTCGTCGCCCAGCGCCTCGATCAGCACATTGGCCAGGATCGGGATCGTGTTGCGCCGCTCCACGACGGATTGGGCATGCGCGACCGCCTTGAGCAATACCGCGCGTTCGATGCTGAATTTCATGTCCCAATCTCCGCCTGTCTTGTTGCCGGACGAGGCCGGGACGCGAAATCTACTGCATTCCGGCGCGGCCTCAAGTGTTTTGTTTCTGATGCCGACGCCAGCGTCAAGCGCGCCTATGCTTCCAATGCGCGGCGCAGCAATTCCAGATCATCCGCGATCTGGCTGTCGAGCTGTTTGAGTTCCTCGATCTTGCGCACGCCGTGCATGACAGTCGTGTGGTCGCGCCCGCCGAACCGCCGCCCGATTTCGGGCAAAGACCGGTTGGTCATCTGCTTGGCCAGATACATCGCCATCTGGCGCGGGCGGGCATAATTGCGCACGCGCTTTGGCCCGATCATGTCAGACAAGCGAATGTTGTAGTGTTCCGAAACCTTGCGCTGGATTTCTTCGACCGTGACCTTGCGATCTGACGCCTTCAGCACATCGGACAGGCAATCCTGCGTCAGTTCCAGATTGATCTCGCGGCCGACCAGGGATGCAAAGGCGAACAGGCGGGTCAGCGCGCCTTCCAGCACGCGGACGTTTGTCGAAATGCGATGCGCGAGGAATTCCAGCACACCGGGGGCGACCGCCAGACCCGGGTACTGCGCCGAAAACGCATCGACCTTGGATTGCAGGATGCCAAGGCGCAGTTCGTAATCTGTCGGATGCAGGTCAACGACCAGCCCGCATTGCAGGCGCGACCTGATCCGGTCTTCGAGGTCCTTGATTTCGCCCGGCGCACGGTCGGCAGAAATGATGATCTGCTTTTGGCCGTCCACCAGCGCGTTGAACGTGTGAAAAAACTCTTCCTGGGTGCTGTCCTTGCCCGCAATGAATTGCACGTCATCAACCATCAACACATCGACGGACCGGAACAATTGCTTGAAATCCATCATCTTACGTTCGCGCAGCGCGGTGATGAACCGGTACATGAATTGTTCAGCTGACAGATATAGCACGTTCAATTCGGGTGACCGGCGCTGCAATTCATGCGCGATGGCATGCATCAGGTGCGTCTTGCCCAGACCGACGCCACCATACAGAAAGAGCGGGTTGAACGTCACAGGCCCACCATCGGCGACACGGCGTGCGGCCGCATGGGCCAGTTCATTGGGCTTGCCGACGACAAAGGTATCAAACGTAAACCGTGCATCCAGCGGCGAGCCGGAAATATCGTCGACATTGAACGTACGCGTGACGGATTTCGGCGCGGGTTTCGGCATGGCCTGCGCAATGGCGGGCACCTTGAATTGCAGGCGCTGCACATCTTCGCCCTGCTGGCCCAGGTGATAGATGATCTGATCACCGAAATTCTGGGATACATAATTGCCGATGAAATTGGTGGGCACATGAAAGACGGCTACGCCATCAGCAAGTCGGGCAAATTCCAATGGTTCGATCCAGTTGGAATAGTTGTTAACCCCAAGTGCCCCCTTGAGTGTCAGCAGCACCTTTGCCCAGATATCGTTCGTCATTCTTTTCTTTACCCTAACCCCGCGCAACCCCACCACAGAGCCGCACCCATCCTCGCGATGCCACATCAGCGCCGAAAAATGGCAACCTTCTCGCCCGAGGTGCCCCACCCCAACCGAAATACCATTTGTCAAACTAAGGTCCATTCAGGGCGCACGACGAAAAGTCGCGCACCAAAACGGCAGACGAATAGTGACACAGCAGCGCAGAACATCAAAGAGCAGCCCTTGATGTCCACGCAGACACAAATGTCGGGTCGCTACGTTGCCGCAGTTTACCCCCGTCACATTTGCATGAAGGCCGACCCTGTGGTTCTGACAGCAGCCGCCACAGCAGTAGGCGTACGTATGTCAAACTGGATCGATCCCCCCATGTCCCCCCGGAACGATGTGAATCGCTGGGTCAAGCTAGCAAGGGGTTTGGGGCTGCTTCAACACAACAACGTGCTTGACTCTGACTTTGCCCGAAAAGAATCCCTGGGCTGATTGTTTTGCATCAAAATCTTGGCAGGGCGGCAACACCTGCACAAAAAAAGACGCGCCCTGAAAGGACGCGTCTGGTCAAATCTGGCCGATAGTCGCCGGTGGTTCAGCCGATCGCTTTGACACGGGCGGACAGGCGCGACATTTTCCGCGCTGCAGTATTCTTGTGAACGACGCCTTTGGTCACGCCGCGCATCAGTTCGGGCTGGGCGGCGCGCAGCGCTGCGATTGCGACGGTCTGATCGCCAGTTGCGATTGCCTCTTCGACTTTGCGCAGGAAGGTGCGAATGCGCGAACGGCGCATTTTGTTAACCTGGAAACGCGCATCATTCTGACGGGCGCGTTTTTTGGACTGCGGTGTATTTGCCATGGGTCTTTCCCTTCGTCGGGTCAAATTAAAACTGTTAAGCGCAAAAAGCCCCGACCGGGTTCAGTACCGGTGATTCTGGCCTAAGCGGGCCTCTCGCGCATGTGACGCTGGCAGTAGTGCAGTTTTCCCGCAAAGGAAACCCGAAATATCAACGGTCGCGGAACTGCGCCTCGCGCTTTTCCAGAAAGGCGGTCATGCCTTCGGTCTGGTCATCGGTGGCGAACAGCGACTGGAACAGCCGGCGTTCGTACTGCAGCCCTTCGGCGAGCGTGGTTTCATACGACCGGTTCACCGCATCCTTGGCCGCCATTGCCGCGATCTGCGACTTTGCGGCGATCTTGACCGCAGCCTTGCGCGCCTCGGCTAGCAGATCTTTAGCGGGGACAACGCGGCTGACCAGACCGCTGCGTTCAGCCTCGGCTGCGTCCATGAAACGGCCTGTCAGATGCATGTCCATGGATTTCGCCTTGCCGACGAAACGGGTCAGGCGCTGGGTGCCACCCAGCCCTGCGATCACACCAAGGTTAATCTCGGGCTGGCCGAATTTCGCAGTATCAGCGGCGATGATGAAATCGCACATCATCGCCAGTTCGCAGCCGCCGCCCAGCGCATAGCCTGCAACAGCGGCGATAATCGGCTTGCGGGTGCGGTTGAAACGGTCGGTTTCATTTTCGAAGAACCGCGTGGTGTAAAGATCGACGAATGTCTTGTCCGCCATCTCGGCAATATCTGCACCGGCGGCGAATGCCTTTTCCGATCCGGTGATGATGATACAGCGCACCTTGTCGCTGGTGTCGGCCTCTTCCAGTGCTGTGCAAAGCTCGCGCAGCAGATCGCCGTTCAGCGCATTCAGCGCGTCGGGCCGGTTCAGCGTGATGGTCGCCACGTCGTCACGGGTGTCGACGATGATGTTCTCATAGGCCATGCTGCCGTCCTTTTGCTGATGGTCAGAGTCCCGTGCTTAACAAAGGCAGCGCATGGTTCAAGTTATCTTTGGCATTGTGCACAAAAGAAAGACGACCGGCCCGATTGCACGATGCGGCTGATCGGATGGCCGCAATCGGGTGTGACGCAGGGCGCACCTTCGCGGTCATAGACCTGAAACCCGTGCTGGAAATAACCCAACTCGCCATCGCTTTGCCGGTAATCGCGCAGGCTCGATCCACCCGCCGCGATCGCCTCGGTGCAGCACATCGCGGATCAGCGGCACCAATGACGCGACCCGCCGCGCGGCGATCTGGCCTGCCTTGCGCCGTGGGTCGATACCCGCGCGGAACAGCACCTCGCAAACATAGATATTGCCCAGTCCTGCCACGATCCGCTGATCCAGCAAGGCCGATTTGATCGGCGTGTTACGCCCTTTCAGCCGCGCGACCAGATAGGTTTCATCAAACCCGTTGCCCAAGGGTTCCGGCCCCAGATCGCGGATCAGCCAGTGATCCTCCTGCGTCGCCGTCGGCATCAGGTCCATCGCACCGAAACGGCGGGGATCGTTAAACGTGATCCGCGCGCCGCCATCCATATGCAGGACAACGTGGTCATGTTTAGCAGGCGCAGGATGCGGATGATAAAACGCGCCCTGTGCCGCCCCGGACACCAGCATCCGGCCCGACATGCCCAGATGGATCAACAATGTCGCGGCACTGTCCAGATCGACCAATATGTATTTCGACCGCCGCCGCAGACCCAGTACGCGCCGCCCTGTCAGGCGATCCGCCATATTCTCGGGAAAAGGCCAACGCAGGTCGGGCCGGTTCACCTCGGCCAGCGCGATCACCTGTCCTGTCATGACGGGGGCTATTCCGGCCTTGACGGTTTCGACCTCGGGCAATTCGGGCATGGCGGACTTTCTATCGGCGGGTCGGCGTTGTAAGCCTTTATCTGCGCCCTATAGTTGGGACGAGCGCAAAGGACCACAAGCACCGATGACCGACGATACAGAAAAGACCACCCATTTCGGTTTCGACACCGTCCGCGAAGATGAAAAGGCAGGCCGCGTGCAGGGCGTGTTTTCCTCTGTCGCCAGCAAATATGACATCATGAACGACGTCATGTCCGGCGGCATCCACCGGATCTGGAAAGATGCAATGATGGACTGGCTTGCCCCACGCCCCGGGCAGCGGTTGCTGGATGTCGCAGGCGGCACCGGCGATGTGTCGTTCCGGTTCCTCAAACGCGCGGGGCGCGGTCATGCGACCGTGCTGGACCTGACCGAATCCATGCTGGTCGCAGGCCGCAAACGTGCCGAGGCGGCACAGATGTCCGACAGTCTTGACTGGGTCGTGGGCGATGCAATGGCCCTGCCGTTCGAGGCGAACACCTTTGATGTCTATACGATTTCTTTTGGGATCAGAAATGTGACCCGTCCCCAAGACGCGCTGGCCGAGGCGTTTCGCGTGCTGAAACCCGGCGGGCGGTTGATGGTGCTGGAATTCAGCCAGATCCCGAACCCGATGTTGCAGGCCGCCTATGACGCCTATTCGTTCAACGTGATCCCGCGCATGGGCCAGATCATCGCAGGCGACCGTGACAGTTACCAATATCTTGTCGAATCGATCCGGCAATTCCCCGATCAGGACACGTTCCTTGGCATGGTCCGCGATGCAGGATTCGGGAATACGAAGTATCGCAATCTGACGCTGGGTGTCGCCGCCCTGCATTCGGGGTGGAAGATCTAGGGTGCGCGGACCTCACAACATCATCCGGCTGATCCGGACGGGGGCGACACTGGAACGCACCGGCGCGATGAAGGTGATCCTTGATGCCTTTGATGTCGGATTGTTGCTGCGCATCACGCTGCGATCCTTGGTCTGGCCGTTCCAATGGCTGGGCTACAAGGGTGACCCGTCGATGCCGCCCGCGCCCCGGGCGCTGACGGCACTTGGCCCTGCTTACATAAAATTCGGTCAGATCCTGTCGACACGCCCCGATGTCGTCGGTGATGACATGGCCGTGCAGCTGCGCGTGCTGCAGGACAAGCTGCCGCCCTTTTCCATGGCCGAGGCCAAGGCCGAAATCCAGCGCGAGCTGGGGATGCCGGTGGAAAAGCTGTTTTCCACCTTTTCCGCGCCCGTCGCCGCCGCATCACTGGCGCAGGTCCACAAGGCCCATCTGGCCGACACGGGCGAAGCTGTCGCCGTCAAGATCCTGCGCCCCGGCATCGAAAAGGCCTTTCGGCGCGACATTGACGCTTTTTATTTTGCGGCCCGCACGATCGAGGTGCTGTCGCCGTCATCACGCCGCCTGCGCCCGATGGACGTGATCACCCATTTCGAAGGCGTCGTAATGGGCGAACTTGATCTACGGCTGGAAAGCTCTGCCGCAGCTGAATTCGCCGCCAATACCAAGGATGATCTGGGTTTCACCGTGCCACAGGTGCGCTGGCACCTGTCAGGGCGGCGGGTGATGACACTGGACTGGGCCGAAGGAATCGGGATCGGGGATAATGCCGCGCTGGATGCAGCGGGGCACGACCGGCGGGCGCTGGCAGACCGTGTGCTGGGGCTGTTTTTGAACCATGCGCTGCGCGACGGCTATTTCCACGGCGACATGCATCAGGGGAATCTTAAGGTCAGCGCGACCGGGGACATTATCGCCTATGATTTCGGGATCATGGGGCGGATCGACGAATATACCCGCCGCGTTTATGCCGAAATCCTGTTCGGGTTCATCCGCAAGGATTACCAGCGCGTGGCCGAGGTGCATTTCGAGGCGGGCTATGTCCCTGCGAACCGCGATGTCGATGAATTCGCCCGCGCCCTGCGCGCGGTGGGCGAACCGATATTTGGCATGGATGCAAGCCGCATATCGATGGCGCGGCTTTTGTCCTATCTGTTCGAGGTGACCGAACGTTTCGGCATGGAAACCCGGACAGAGCTGATTCATTTGCAACGCACGATGGTCGTCGTCGAAGGCGTTGCGCGTTCGCTCGACCCGCGGATGAATATCTGGGAAGTCGCCAAGCCTGTGGTCGAGGACTATATTAAGCAAAGCATCGGGCCAAAGGCCTTGCTGCGTGACCTCGGCCGCACGGCGATGATCCTGTCGCGCTTTGGGCCACAGCTGCCGCGTCTTGCAGAACAGGCGCTGATCCGGCTGAACAACCCCGCGCCCGAGCCCAAACCACAACGCCGGATCGCGCGGCTGTCATGGATGGCGCTGGGGGGCGTGTTGGTCGGCGGGGCAATGTGGCTTGGCCAGATGATGTAATCCAGATGGATCACGCGGGACGAGCGCACGTATGCCGGCTTTTATGGGGCGATTGGCATGCCATCATCTGTAGCGCCTTGTCCGTGGGAACCGCAGGCTCGCAGCGCCGGTGATCATGACGGACTGCGCAGCGCCGTCACGTCGCCTACCCTGATCACGATACCGCGATGCGCGACAAGGCTGGTTTGGCCGCCAAAGGACTGGACCTCTGTTACCGTGTTATAAGTCTCGACTGGGTTCTCACCCAAAACCTTGCCCTCGCTCAGGTTTTCAAAGGCGAAGCTGTACACACCATCTGGCACCACCACCCCGTTGCTACCGACACCGTCCCACTGCACAGGATCGGTCTTCGCGGGTGACGCAAAGCGGTCTACCACTGCTCCGCTGGCGTCGCGAACGACAATTTCGCCTGCGGTCGCAGCCGCCATAGGGTTGGGATGCAGCGTGACAGGCGCGCCGTCAAAATAGACAGGCGCAGGGGCGCGTACCTCCTTGCCGACCCAGGAAGCCAGACCGGAAACTCCGATTTGCAACGAAAGCCCCCGCAACAGATCATTCGTCAGTACGGCCTGTTCAACACCGGAAAATGTCGCCAGCTGCGTCGCGAAATCTGCTGATTCGACTGGATTAAGCGGATCCTGATTTTTCATCTGTGCTGTCAGCATCCGCAAGAATGTCTCGAAATCGGAACTGATCCCAGATTGCGACTCCGCGGCCGACGGCAGGCGATTCGTTGTAATAGCGTTGCTGGATTGGGGGATTTCCATCACTTTTCCTTAAAGGCGCAGGTCAAGGCCGCCGCGCGGCTGCCGCACGCCTGTTTGTTCAGGCGCCTGTGTTTCGGTCGCATCCTCGGCATGTTCGGTCAACGGACCGGCGTCATGGCGCGCCTCGTCCTGTGTGCGTCCGTCGCCGAAATCAAAGGAAATATCGTTATATCCAAGGCTGCGAAATTCCTGTGCCAAGGTATCAATGTGGCGCCGCAGTAGATCGGCCGTTTCTGGCCGTTCGGCGTTGATATGCAACATCAGCGTACCATCGGTTAGCGACATGCTCATCCGGACCCGCCCCAATTCTTCGGGGTTGAGCGCGATTTCGGTCGGTTGCCCCGTGGTCTGCGTGATGGTGACGGCCAGCTGCTGCGCAACATGACGGACAACACCAGGCGCAGATTGCGCTTCCGACGTTTTGGCAACGCCCGAAGCCGTGTCGCCAGCCGGGGCAAAGGGCAGGGTGGATTCGTCACCACCCGAAGCAGCGTCCACCTTGGGGTCCAGCCCTTTGACAATCGGGATCACAAGTTCAGGCCGCTTGATCGCTGTGGCCACGGGCGGCATTGGCACTGTCCGATCCATGACGGTGGCTGGTGGCAAAGGCTCGGGGATATCGCGCGTCGACAGCGGCGTAGACGAAGGCACCTGCGCCGCAACCGGCGACGGCGCAATTGTTGGCTGAGCCGCAACAGTACTCGCGATACGCGCAACTGGTGCGCCCTCCTTGATGGCGGTCTCGCGCTTGGTAGGACCAGCATCTGTACCCGCCAAACCGGCCTGGGCAATTTCCTCTGCAGATACGGGCTGACGCGCACCGGGCAGCACCGTCACCAGCGCCGCTGCATCAACCGCATCGGCAGGCGGCGGTGCCGTGGGCGCGGCTGGCTGATCGAACACCATCTGGATCAGCGAATGTTGGGTGATTTTGACCGGCAGGCGAGGATCACCCGCCGGCAAGACGGGAACGGCGCCTTTCTGGTCGGGGCTGCCAGCAATCTTCGCAGGCTCCGCCGTTGTAAGGAGCACCAAGTCAGCACCCATTTCCCGCGCCACGTCATCGGCAAGCATCGGCATGTCCGGGTCAGAACCCGCAGATGCTGTCGGGTCAGAGACGAAGATCGCCGCTTCGGTCAACGTCTGTGGGTCAACCGCCGCCAATCCGGCAGCGGCATCATAGGCGAGTTGAAAATCGTTCTGCCCTGCCAGCGCGACAGCCCCTGCTGGGGCCACAGGCAAAGCCGACGCGGCGGGAATCAGTTGGGGCACAAGCATGCAATGTCCTGTCAGATAAACTTCGACCGCTTGTGACAGAAGAAACTTACTGAATGTTTACGGCTTTACAGCAGGATAAAAAAAATCACTGACGGAGCAGGACATGACCATCATCCCCGTATTGTCACCCCCTCGTGGGCCGATCGCCATACCCGAATCGTTGCGCGGCGATACCAAACTGCGCGAGGCCGCCCAAAAACTCGAAGCAACGTTTCTGGCAGAAATGCTGAAATCGGCGGGGCTCGGGACCAGCCGTACGTCTTTCGGCGGCGGCATAGGAGAGGATCAGTTTTCATCCTTCCTGCGCGACGCGCAGTCGATCGAGCTGGCGAAATCAGGCGGCATCGGCCTTGCCGAATCGCTGTTCAACGCGATGAAGCGCAGCATCGATGCGTGACCCCACGATATCCGAACTGCGCAGCTTGCTAGAGACGGAAACTGCGGCGATCCTTACGGGGCAATATGCCCAGCTTGACGATCTGGCCGCGCGCAAGGACCAGCTGTTCCAGGAATTGCAGCAAGCACCGCGCGCGGCAGCAGATCTGCGCGCGATATCGCGGATGCTTGCGCGAAACCAAGCGCTGCTCGCGGCGGCACTGAAAGGCATCAGCGCGGCGCGCCTGCGGCTGACGGCGCTCAAGGCGGTGCGTGACGGCTTGCAGGTCTACGACCAGTCAGGGCGCTTTGCGGCCAGCCCGGTCACACGGCCCGATCTGGTCAGAAAGGCCTGATTTGACTCGAATTGGCTGAATCCCCGTCTTGGACATTAATCCGTTGTTCAGGATCCGGCGCTTAAGTCAGAGCACTGCCCGAACGGCAGGATGACCGGCATCACGGTGCCCAGATCAACGTCAGAATGGCGCGGCAACCTGCATATCCGCAGATTTATGAACCAACCCGGCGCAAAGCGCCTTTTGAAGGACCAACAATCATTGCGACTTTCCAAGCGCCACCATGGTGCCCGCCGCCAGCGATCACTTTTTTACGTTTGATAATCGTCGGCGTGTTTTTATCTTTTGTCATCCCGCACCTCTGCACCCCGTGCCACGTTTAGCTTCACGGGTGTGAAGAGGAAATTAATGCCGCAATACGATTAAAATATCAGGAAATACGCTCAGGTTTCGCGCGAGATATCTGTCACCGATCCTGCGACGTGGCGCGCATAGCACTGGTTGATACCTGTGCGTGCCTCGGTCGCCGACCCGATGGCCGCCAGTAAGGCCTGCGACATGGCAAGGAATGCGACGCCATAATCCCTGCGGGCATCGCAAATCTGAAGATCCCGGACCAGCGTCATCTGGTCCCGGCGCGCATCGCCAAGCTGTTGGATCAGGTCTGCCAACAGATCATCAGGCGGCATAATCCGGTCGGCAAGACGCGACAGCAGCCGATGCTGGCGGCGAAGTTCTGTTTGCAGAACCGGATCGTCCGCAGCATCTAGTCGCAGTTGCAGGTCGACAATCCGGTCGATCAGATCGGCAGGGTCGGCCGGGACAAGAATATCGTTCATTTGAACTGTTCCACTTCGGGTCACGTCAGAAGGCCGGTCGTGCGGTTTCAGGCCGCGCCATACGACAAGACCGTAAACGGAAATCCTTGTCAAAAGACCCACCGTACGGTGGTCATGACACAACACTTGATCGGTTACGGATTTTGTGGCAACCGCTGCGCGCCACCGCCATCCGCAACGCGACCGATTGGCGCAGTGTAAGCTTTAGTTTACACTTGCTCTGGCAAGGACTGTCATCTTAGACTGACAGTATGAGCGTTATGTCCGATCATCAGCTAAACCGTACCGCACGCCGCTGGCCAGAGCCGCAGGCGATCCTGTGGTTGATCAAGCCTGTCACATGGTTCCCGCCAATGTGGGCACTGCTGTGCGGAATCGTATCTTCGGGCGCGGCCTTTACCGGAAACTGGACCCTTATTCTGCTGGGTATCCTGCTGGCTGGCCCGATTGTCTGCGGCATGAGTCAGGCCGCCAATGACTGGTGCGACCGGCACGTCGACGCGATCAACGAACCGGACCGGCCGATCCCGTCAGGGCGGATCCCGGGGCGCTGGGGCCTGTGGATCGCGCTGGCGATGACGGGGCTGGGGTTGGGTGTCGGCTATACCTTGGGGCCGTGGGTCTTTGGCGCGACGATTATGGCGGTGCTGGCGGCATGGGCCTATTCGGCCGAACCCGTGCGCGCCAAGAAATCAGGCATCTGGGGGCCGGCTTTGTGTGGGTTGGCATATGAGACGCTGCCATGGATCACGGGGGCTGCGATCCTGACATCGGGCGCGCCAAGTGTTTCCGTCATCGTGATCGCCGTCCTTTACGGGCTGGGCGCGCATGGGATCATGACGCTGAACGATTTCAAGGCGGTCGAAGGAGACCGCGCCATGGGCCTGCGATCCTTGCCCGTCACGCTAGGGCCTGACCGCGCGGCGCGTGTCGCCTGCTGGGTGATGGCGGTGCCGCAGGTTGCGGTGATCGGATTGCTTGTTACGTGGGGCTTTGCCTTCCATGCGCTGGGCATCGCCGCCATGCTGGCCGTGCAACTGGCCGCGATGCGGGTGCTGCTGCGCGATCCTTTGGGCAAGGCGCAATGGTACCAAGGCATGGGCATCCTGTTCTATATCAGCGGCATGATGATCGCCGCCTTTGCACTGGGGGCGATGGGATGAACCTGACTTGGGTCCAGATTATCCGGCTGGGTCTGGTGCAGATGGCGCTGGGCGCGATCGTCGTGTTGATGACATCGACACTGAACCGGCTGATGGTCGTTGAACTGGCCCTGCCTGCGGTGATACCGGGCCTGCTGGTGGCGCTGCATTACGGTGTGCAGATGTCGCGGCCCAAATGGGGCCATGCATCGGACGCAGGCGGGCAGCGCACGCGCTGGATCATCGGCGGGATGGTCGCGCTGGGCGCTGGTGCCCTGGCTGCGACGGTCGGGCTGATAGTGCTGGAAGCCTCGATTCTATGGGGCATGGTTCTGTCCATCGCCGCCTATGCGCTGATCGGCGTCGGCGTCGGCGCGTCGGGCACATCATTGCTGGCACTGCTGGCGACCACGACCGCACCACAGCGCCGCGCGGCTGCGGCGACGATCACATGGCTGATGATGATCTTCGGGATCGCCATGACCGCAGGCATCGTCGGCGCGCTGATCGACCCTTACACCCCGCTGCGCCTGATCGAAATTGTCGCAGCCGTCGTCGTGATCGCCATCGCCGTCACTTGTCTGGCGGTCTGGGGCATCGAACGGGGCCTGAAAGTCACCCGCGAACCCGACCCTACCCCGTTCCGCGAAGGGCTGGCCGAGGTTTGGGCCGAACCAAAGGCGCGCAATTTCACCCTGTTCGTCTTTCTGGCGATGACCGCCTATTTTATGCAGGAACTGATCCTTGAACCCTATGCAGGGCTGGTTTTCGGCCTGACACCCGGACAGACCACATCGCTATCGGGCGCGCAGAACGGCGGCGTGTTTCTGGGCATGCTGACCGTGGGCATCATGGCAACGGGGTTGAAAATCGGGGCTTTGCGCAACTGGGTCATAGCGGGCTGTCTGGGCTCGGCGGGCGCGCTGGCCATCATCACGCTGCTGGGGCCCGTCGGTCCGGGCGCGCCGATTGTACCTGCGGTCGTCACCTTGGGCTTTTTCAACGGCATGTTCGCTGTCGCGGCCATCGGGTCGATGATGGCGCTGGCCGGACAAGGCCGTGAGCGGCGTGAAGGCACACGGATGGGTCTTTGGGGCGCGGCGCAAGCCATCGCCGCCGGTTTCGGCGGGCTGATGGGGGCGGCGATGGCCGATGTCCTGCGCCTGCCGCTGACCGATACCCAAGCCTTTGGCACGGTGTTCCTGTTCGAAGCCAGCCTTTTCATTGCGGCCGCTGTCATGGCCGCCAAGATCATGGACCGCAAGATGCCGTCCGCAACCCTCGTTCCGGGAGAATAGCCAATGCAATATGATGTCGTCGTCGTAGGTGCGGGGCCTTCCGGGGCCACTGCCGCAGAAGATCTCGCCCGTTCCGGCCACAAGGTCGCGTTCATCGACCGTGAAGGCCGGATCAAGCCCTGTGGCGGTGCAATCCCACCCCGCCTGATCGCGGATTTCTTTATCCCCGACGACCAGATCGTCGCCAAGGTGAACACCGCGCGGATGATCTCGCCCACCGGGCGTCAGGTCGATATCCCTATTGAAAACGGCTATGTCGGCATGGTGGACCGCGAACATTTCGACGCATTCCTGCGGCAACGCGCGCAGGATGCGGGCGCGCACCGCTATGCCGGCACGTTCACCAAGATCACCCGCGATGCGGATGGCACCCATGTCGTCTATCGCGACAAGATCAGCGGCAATGACATGCAGCTGACGACGAAACTGGTGATCGGCGCCGATGGCGCGCGGTCCAATGTCGCGCGCGCGGAAATCAAGGATGGCGACAAGATTCCCTATGTGATCGCCTATCACGAGATTATCGAGGCCCCTGCCGCCAATGCGACCTATGATCCGCTGCGCTGTGATGTGGTCTATGACGGGCGCATCTCGCCCGATTTTTATGGCTGGGTTTTCCCGCATGGGGCGCAAGCGAGCGTCGGCATGGGGTCGATGCTGAAATCTGTCGATGTCAAACAGGCGACCGCCGATCTGCGCGCGGCATCCGGCCTGACCGATTGCAAGACGATCCGCCGCGAAGGTGCGCCAATCCCTCTCAAACCGCTGGATTGCTGGGACAATGGCCGCGATGTCGTGCTGGCCGGTGATGCGGCGGGTGTTGTGGCGCCGTCATCCGGCGAAGGCATCTATTATGCGATGGTGGGCGGGCGTGTTGCGGCAACAGCGGCGGCGGCCTGTCTTGCCTCCGGCAGGGTCAAGGATTTGCAATTGGCGCGCAAATTGTTCATGCGGGAACACAAACAGGTGTTCCGCGTTCTGGGGGCGATGCAGAACGCCTATTACCGCAGCGATGAACGGCGCGAACGGTTCGTGTCCCTGTGTCATGATGTCGACGTGCAAAAGCTGACGTTCGAGGCATATATGAACAAAAAACTGGTAAAGGCCCGCCCCATGGCGCATTTGAAAATCGGGATCAAGAATCTCGCGCATCTGACGCGGCTGGTGTCGCCGCTGCGGACGTGACGATCATGATCCCGGCCTGGGTGAACGGCAGATTGCAACCGGTGGAAAAGCTGGAGGCGCATCAGCGCGGCTTGAAACACAAGGCCGTCAGCGTTTTCGTAATGAACCGGGGGCGGGTGCTGATTCAGCAACGTGCGCTGGAAAAATACCACACGCCGGGGCTGTGGGCGAATACCTGCTGCACCCATCCCGAATGGGACGAGGACTCCGCCGCCTGCGCGCTGCGGCGTCTGGACGAGGAATTGGGGATTACCGGCCTGTATCCGACACACCGCGACCAGATCGAATATCGTGCCGATGTCGGCAATGACCTGATCGAACATGAACTGGTCGAGGTTTATGTCGCCGATGCGCCGAACAATCTGCGCATCACCCCCAACCCGACCGAGGTGATGGCAACCCGCTGGGTGGATTTTTATGACCTGTCGGCAGATGTGACGCGCCACCCCGAACATTATACCCCATGGCTGCAAATCTATCTGCGTGATTATCAGGATGCGATCTTTGGCGATCTGATGCGCGCGGTCTGACCCCTTTCCGTCAGCGCCCAAAGGGTGTTTATGGGCATGACAGGAAAGGGCCGTTTTATGTGGGTTTTCGGATATGGGTCGCTGTTGTGGAACCCCGGCTTTATGCCGGTGCGGCGCGTCACTGCGCGCCTGCCGGATTATCACCGCAGCTTCTGCATGCTGTCGATCCATCATCGCGGCACGCCCGACCATCCGGGCCTTGTGCTGGCGTTGGACCATCAGCCCGGCGGGCAATGCACGGGTGTTGCGTTTCAAGTCGCACCGCAGGACGAAGTCACCGTCCTGGCGATGCTGCGCGAACGCGAATTGGTGTCATCGGCCTATGTCGAACAAGAGGTGCCGCTGATCTGCGACACGGGTGACCGGATCACGGCGCTGGCCTATGTCGTGGACCGCACCCATATCCAGTATTGCCAGTTCGATCTGGAACAGCAGGCGCAGATGATCGCCCATGCGACGGGCGGGCGCGGGCCGAATACCGAATATCTTTACAACACTGTCACCCATCTGGCCGAGATCGGGATCAAGGATGCCAATATGGCATGGCTGGCAGACAGGGTCCGTGCCCTGACAGCAACATAAGATCACCATGATTTTGTTTGGGTTGGTCCCCATACCGCCCTATGCTGCTATGGGTGCAGTGAACGACCCCAGATAAGGATGTACCTGCGTGTCAGACAAAAGGGTAGCCAAGGCAGCGCCGCAGTTTTCCCAGCCGATCCGCCAGCTTTTGTTCATGTTGATCGTGATTGGACTGGTGAGCGCGGGGATATACCTTGGCCTTGATCAGATCACCGCGATCTATCTGTCCAATCCCTATCTGAACGGGGTGATCCTGGGCGTTTTCGTGCTAGGCGTGTTGTCGTGTTTCAATCAGGTCTTTCTGCTGATGAACTCGGTCCGCTGGATCGAGCTGTTCGCGCGCGAAACCGGCGGGCATAGCTTTACAGCCGCACCGTCCTTGCTGGCGCCATTGGCCACATTGCTGCGGTCGCGCGGCGCGCGGACGCAGGTTTCGTCAAGCTCCGGCCGGTCGATCCTCGATTCTGTCGCCCAGCGCATCGACGAAGATCGCGAGATCACGCGCTACATCGGGAACGTGCTAATCTTTCTGGGGCTTTTGGGAACATTCTATGGCCTGGCCACCACCGTTCCTGCATTGGTGGAAACGATCCGGTCGCTAAACCCCGGTGACGGCGAATCCGGTGCCGATATCTTTGGCCGATTGCAGACCGGTCTGGAAAACCAGTTGGGTGGGATGGGCACCGCCTTTTCCAGCTCTTTGTTGGGGTTGGCGGGGTCTTTGGTGGTTGGCTTGCTGGAACTTTTCGCAGGGCATGGACAAAATCGGTTCTACCGCGAACTAGAAGAATGGATGTCCACCATCACCCGCGTCGGTATTGACGGCGACGACAGCGCTGGCACGGGCGGGGCCGCAACCACGGCGATGGTCGAACAGATGGGCGAAGTGATGGACACAATCCAGCTGCTTCTGGCGCAGAACGAGGCAGATCGCGCCGCCACTGACAACCGCTTCCAAGCACTGGCCGAGGCGATCACCACGCTGATGCAGGTCGCAACCACGCAAGACACATCCGCCTATCTGGCCCGCGTGGCCGAGGGACAGGCCGCGCTGATCCAGAAACTGGACGACAGCGGGATGGACGGGATCGATGCCGAAAGCCGTATGCGGCTGCGGTCGATCGACGTACAATTGCTGCGGATACTCGAAGAGCTTTCCGCCGGTCGGCAAGAAAGCATCGGCGCTTTGCGGCGTGATCTCGCCACGCTTGCCAGCGCGATACGGGACAGAGGCTGATCCATGGCGCTGAGCCGCAGATCATCCAACCGTTTTCAAAACGCGATCTGGCCGGGTTTCGTGGATGCGATGACCGGCATCCTGTTGGTGCTGATGTTCGTACTCAGCATTTTCATGGTGATCCAGTTCACGCTGCGCGAAACCATCACGGGGCAGGAATCGGAACTTGACCTGCTGGCGGGCGAAATGGCCGCGCTTGCCACGACGCTTGGGCTGGAACGCGACCGGACGGCGACGCTTAGTGCCGATCTTGACGCAGCCAGTGCGCAAGCGGCCCAGCAGGCCAACCAGATCGCCAGCCTGATCGCGCAGCGCGCAGCGCAGGATCAGGCGCTGGCACAGGCGCAGAACCAGATCACCGGTTTCGAGGCGCAGATCGCGGGGCTGCTGGCAGACCAGCGGCAGGCGCGCGACACGATTTCGGGGATGGAGGCCGCGCAAGACCAGTTGCTGTCTGAACAAGAGGCATTGAACCTTGCCCTTGCGCAGGCGCGTGATGAAATCGATTCAAATGCCGAGACCGCGCGCCTTGCTGCCGCGAGGCGTGAGGCATTGGAAGCCTTGATCGCCGATCTTGAAACCGCACGGGACGAAAGCGCAGCCCGGGCCAGCACCCTTGAGGCAGAGCGCCTTGCAGATGCCGCCGCCGTCGCCGCCCTGCGCGCACGGCTGGAAAACGCGGATGCCGAATTGACAGCCATGACCCTGAACCTGGAACGCCAGCGCCGCGAGGCCGAGGAAACGCTGACTCTGCTTGCCGCCGCCCGCACGGCGCAGGCCGGCCTGGCCGCCGAAAGCACCGAGGCCCTGAGCGAAGCAGAACGCCAGGCCGCCCTGCTTGCCACCGCCAATGCCGCCCTGTCCGAACAAAAGGCCCAATCCGACGCCAGCCAGCGGCAGGTTGCCGTTTTGAACGAACAGATCCTTGCGCTGCGCAATCAGGTGGGCAATCTACAAAGCCTGCTGAACATTGCCGAAGATTCAGACCGTGCAGCACAGGTTCAAATCGAAACGCTCGGCGCGCAGTTGAACACCGCCCTTGCACGCGTAGTGTCCGAGGAACGCCAGCGCATTGCGCTGGAACAGGCCGAACGCATCAGGCTCGAGGCCGAGGCCGCCCGCCTACAGGCAGAGGCCGAAAACCTCGAGCGGTTCCGGTCGGATTTCTTTGGTCAGCTGCGGCAGGTGCTGGAAGGCCAGGACCGGATCAGGATCGAAGGTGACCGCTTCGTGTTCTCCTCCGAAGTCCTGTTCGAAGTCGGGCGCGCCGACCTGTCACCGCAGGGGCGCGACGAAATCGCCAATGTCGCGGGTATTCTGAACGACATCGCCGACGACATCCCTGACGGGATCGACTGGATCATCCGCGTGGACGGGCATACCGATGACAACCCGATCGCCGCCGGCGGCCGCTTTGCGGACAACTGGGAGTTAAGCCAAGCGCGTGCGCTGTCCGTAGTGCGGTTCATGGTCGAGGATTTGGGTATCCCACCAATGCGGCTGGCCGCCAATGGGTTTGGCGAATACCAGCCGCTGAACGCAGCGGATACGGCACAAGCGCGCGCCCAAAACCGCCGGATCGAGCTGAAGCTGACCGAAAGGTAGGGGCGGGCATCCCTCTTGTGCGACTTGCACCAAAGGCTTGGACCCAAGACCGTGCACCACCAAACTGGCGGAGCAAGACACCAAGAAGCATCCTATGAGTTTCAGGAAACAGAATCCGCTGTTCACTGCCGCTTGCCGCGCTCGAACGTGAAAAGCGGCAATCGGTTTTGACGTATTTCCCGAAACGTCCTAAGCAAAAACCAACGGCTGCGCATTGCGTTGATGGCGCGAGACAAGATTGCGCGCCGGCCTTCCAGTCACGACAGGGCGGGCAAAAGCAGCCGTTTCTTTTTCCATGTCTGGAAACAGCTCAAGAAGCTCGTTGCGCGTCGCGATATCAAGGCTGCGCAGCACCATAGGTCCAAGATAGAAACTTTCCATCGGTGCGCCTTCGGCCAAAACGATCCGGTGCGCGTCAAACATCAGATGGATGTAATCGACTTCCGCAATGTCGTCTGCGCGCGCGATACCTTCCAGACCGACAAGGTCTTTGGCCGCGACTAGCACCTCGTCAGCGTCGAACATCCGTTGGGCGATACGCGAACGGATCAAGACCCGGTGCTGCGGCGACACCATCATATCCCGCTTTGGCAAACCAGCGCCAAGCGCGCCGGCACTGATGCGAACGGGGCGCCATTTCGGTATGCGGGACAAGACGTCGGAACTGATATGGCGCCGACCGACCCATCGCAATGTCTGCAGCCCCGCATCACAGGTAACAATGCGATCACCCGGGACCAATTCCTCGATCAGGCGCGGGCCGGTGTCGGTTTCGATCAATGTGCCCGCAGCAAAGCACAGAGGGAAAAAGCCGGTTTTCAGGACAGGTGCCGCAACGCCAGCCCCAAGGTTCACATCGTTGGAATAAGGGTTAAATGCAGTCGGCCCCTCGCGTACGCCGCCACCATCGCGTTGCCAGGGATTGAAAGCTCCAGGATAGTCGTTGCCAACCGAAATCAGGGTAAAGGTTGTTCCGATCGGCGGCGGCCCGACCCATTGCTGGGTGACCGGATTCCAGCCTTCGGACATGACACTGCCGTTATACAGGGAATCCGTCAGAACGCCGACCTTTACCTTGCCGACAAAATAATCAATGCCGTTGCTGTCGCGGACGATAAAACCGTAATCCATTTCGATCGATGCGCCGGAACCAAAGCTGTGTCCGCTGATCGTATAGGACTGCGACAACCCCCTTGCCGCAGTGGGACTGTCTGCGAGCCCATCGCCGCGGACGGTCACGACCTGCCCCGATTCAGGGTTTCTAAGCGTTATCTGGTCACCTGTTTTGGCTTTTCCCAGGTTGTCACTTTTGTTGAGCATGCCACGCGGATCATCCCATGCGTCGCGGTTGAACAAGTAAAAACTGTAAGACATCAAACGCCTCCTAGAGCCAACACTAAGAGAAAAAACTTAAAAATCTCTTTCGAGGCGAAAGCGCGTCCATTCTGAGAAAAATTTTGTAATGGAATGCCATGTCACCATGCAAAAGTCGCCTGCCTGTGGCAATTGTCGGTCCGATCAGAACGCGCGTCATGCAGACAGTCGCCCAACAAAAACGGGCGCCAGCATCACGCCAGCGCCCGCATTGCTCGTCATGATAGGTCAGATCAGTTCAGCGCCTGATCCGTGATCAGATGCGTCCATGCGCCTGTGGGTGCGGCCGAGATCACGGGGTCGGACCCACCACCCAGCAAAGTGGCGACGGTACGTTCGTAGTCGGCCGGATCCAGCGCGCCGTTCGATCCGGCGGTCAATTTGGCAACTTCCTGCATCATGCGGACCTGTGCTTCCTCTGACTGGGCGCCGGTTTCATCGTATTCGATGATGATTGCGCCCGCCGCTTCGGGATTTTCCTCGGCCCATTTCCAGCCCTTCATCGAAGCGCGCACGAAACGGACCATCTTGTCCACGAATACAGGATCTTCAAGGTTCTGTTCCAGCACATAGATGCCGTCTTCCAATGTGGCAACGCCCTGATCTTCGTACATAAAGGTGATCAGTTCATCCGGATTGACGCCCGCATCCAGCACCTGCCCATATTCGTTATAGGTCATGGTGGAAATGCAATCGGCCTGCCGCTGCAACAACGGGTCAACGTTGAAACCCTGTCGCAACACGGTCACGCCATCCGCGCCGCCATCGGTCGGGATACCGGCCTGCGCCATCCAGCTCAGGAACGGATATTCATTGCCAAAGAACCACACGCCGATGGTGCGTCCGCGGAAATCCTCGACCGATTCAATGCCGGTATCCTTCCAGCAGGTCAGCATCAGGCCCGATGTCTTGAACGGCTGCGCGATATTGACCACCGGCAGACCGCGTTCGCGCGCGGCCAAGGCGGATGGCATCCAGTTCAGCATCGCATCGGCACCACCACCGGCCAGCACCTGCGGCGGCGCAATATCAGGACCACCGGGCAGGATGGTGACGTTCAGCCCTTCTTCATCATAGTACCCTTGGTCGAGGGCGACATAATAGCCCGCGAACTGGGACTGCGTGACCCACTGCAATTGCAGCGACACGTCATTGTCTTGCGCCTGAGCCACGCTGCCCAGACCGGCAGCAAGAGCCGCCGCAATCATCGTCTTTTTCATTTTGACCTCCTAGTCAGTGTGATGCCCTCTTGGTGGGGCTTGTTATTTGCGTTGCGATGGGTGCCAGAATGTCACCCGCCCCTCGACCCATGCGACAGCACCATAAAGCGTGCTGCCAGCAATCGCTGCGACGACAATTTCAGCCCAGACCATATCCAGCGCAAGCCGTCCCACGGATGTCGATATCCGAAAGCCCATACCCACCGTGGGAGAGCCGAAAAATTCAGCAACAATCGCCCCGATCAGCGCCAAAGTCGTCGCAATTTTCAGCCCGTTAAAGATGAACGGCATCGCGGCGGGCAGGCGCAGCTTGAACAAGGTCTGCCAATAGCCCGCGCCATAGGTGCGCATCAGGTCGCGCTGCATCGCGGATGTATCGCGCAGCCCCGCCACGATATTCACAAGGATCGGGAAAAACACCATCACCGCGACAACCGCCGCCTTGGACTGCCAGTCGCTGCCCAGCCATTTCACAAAAATCGGCGCGATGCCGACGATGGGCAGCGCCGCCATGAAACCACCCACCGGCAGGATGCCGCGTGTCAGGAAATCTGACCTGTCCGCCAGTACCGCTACGGCAAAGGCGCAGATCATCCCGATGACATAGCCGGTCATCGCGCCCTTGACGATCGTTTGTTCGAAATCGACCCAAAGGATCGGCAAGGAACCCGCAAAACGCTCTGCGATCATGCTGGGCGGCGGCAGGACAATGGGGCTGACGCCTGTCATGCGAACAAGAAGCTCCCAGATCAAAAGCAATGTCAGCCCGAAAATCACTGGTACTAGCAACCGGACGATGCGCGCATCAGCCAGATGGCTGGCGGCAAGGCGGGCATTGATGAACCACCCCACCGCCCAGACCGCCAGAACAGAGATCAGCGCCGGTCCCGTCATGCCGCTGCCATCCCCATCCGGCGCAAAGTCAGCCTTTCCATCGCGGTAAAGATCGCGACAAGCGCCGCCGCCGTGATCGCCGCCGCAAACAGCGCCGCCCATGTCACCAACGGATTGCCATATTGATCCCCCACCAGCATCCGCGCGCCAAAGCCCGCCCGCGCACCTGTGGGCAATTCGGCCACGATGGCCCCCACCAGCGCTGCCGAAATCCCGATCTTGAATGAGGCGAACAGATAGGGCACCGAGGCCGGCAACCGCAGTTTCCAGAAACCCTGCGAAGAACTGGCATAATAGGTACGTAGCAAATCCATCTGCATCGCATCGGGGCTGCGCAAGCCTTTGACCATGCCGACGACAACAGGAAAGAAGCTCAGATAGGCGCTGATCACGGCCTTTGGCAGCAGACCTTGAATGCCAAACTGGCCCATCATCACGATAATCATCGGCGCCAAGGCAAGGATGGGAATGGTCTGGCTGGCAATCGCCCAAGGCATCACGCTCATATCCATGGCGCGGTTATGCACAATCCCCACCGCCAGCAGCATACCCAGCGTGGTGCCAATGGCAAAACCCACCAGCGTCGCCGACAATGTTACCCAGCCATGATAAACGAGCGACTGGCGCGAGGTCACGTTGCGCAGCGCAATCGTCTCCCACATCTCGCCCGCCACCTGATGCGGCGAGGGCAGACGCGGACGGTCCAGCGTATAGGTCAGCGGGATCAGACCCAGATTGGCGACACTCAGCCCCAGCCCCGAATAGCCCTGCCGTTCCAAAGGCGTTTGCGGCACCACCACCAGCCCGTCCCGCTGCGCCTGATCAGCAGTCAGATGCATGTTCATCGGCACCACGGCCAGCACCCAGATCACCAGTATCGCAGCAACAATAGTGAGGATCGGCAACAGCGATTTCACGACGCCCCTCGCTCGCTTTGGTCAAAATACTCCCGCCGGAGGCAGCGCCTAGTCATCCACATGCCCCGCCCGCAATCCTTCACGCACACGATGCGCAATGTCGATGAATTCCTTGCTGTCGCGAATATCCAGCGGGCGTTCCTTGGGCAGCGGGCTGTCGATCACATCGGTGATCCGGCCGGGGCGCGGCGACATGACGACAATCTTGGTGGACAGATAGACCGCCTCGGGGATCGAATGGGTGACGAAACCGATGGTCTTTTCGGTGCGCGCCCACAGCGCCAGCAGCTGCTCGTTCAGATGGTCGCGCACGATTTCATCCAGCGCGCCAAAAGGTTCGTCCATCAACAGGATATCGGCATCGAACGCCAGCGCGCGGGCGATACTGGCGCGCTGCTGCATCCCACCGGACAGTTGCCAGGGAAACTTCTTCTCGAACCCCGCAAGGTCAACCAGCGCCAGCACACGCGCCACCCGTTCGGCCTGTTCGGATTTGGAAAACCCCATAATCTCCAGCGGCAGTTTCACATTGCCGCCGATGGTGCGCCACGGATACAGCCCCGCCGCCTGAAACACATAACCATAGGCCCGCGCGCGCCGCGCCTGATCCGGCGTCATACCGTTGACGGACAAGGTACCGTCCGTCGGCACCTCCAACCCCGCGATACAACGCAGAAACGTCGTCTTGCCACAGCCGGACGGGCCGATGAAGCTGACGAATTCGCCTTTGCGGATGTCCAGATTGACATCTTTCAGCGCATGCACAGGGCCGTCATTGGTCTGGAACGTCAGGTTCAGCCCTTGCGCGCTGATTACGGTATCGGCAGTCATCAAACCCCCGTCGCGGGAATGCCCGTCCGTTCAACCGGGCGGGGGGCCGTCAGTTCTTTCCATTTCGACAGGGCGGTGTTCGTCGGCGTGTTGGGCGCGCGCTTGACGAATTGGCCGTGGCCTTCGCGCGTGCGCATCTCGCCGTCATGCACCGCGACATGGCCGCGTGTCAGGGTAAAGCGCGGCAGACCCGTCACTTCCTTTCCCTCGAAGACGTTGTAGTCGATGGCGGATTGCTGGGACTTCGCCATGATCGTCTTGGACTTTTCAGGGTCCCAGACCACCAGATCGGCGTCCGCACCGACCAGCACAGCACCCTTACGCGGATAGCAGTTCAGGATCTTGGCGATATTGGTCGAGGTCACGGCGACAAATTCGTTCATCGTCAGCCGCCCCGTGCGCACACCATGCGTCCAAAGCATCGGCATCCGGTCCTCCAGCCCGCCGGTGCCATTGGGGATCTTGGTGAAATCACCCACGCCATAGCGTTTCTGCGCCGTGGTAAAGGCGCAATGATCCGTCGCCACTACCGACAGGCTGCCCGATTGCAGGCCGGCCCACAGGCTGTCCTGATGCATCTTGTTACGGAACGGCGGCGACATCACACGCCGTGCGGCATGGTCCCAGTCCTGATTGAAATATTCGCTTTCGTCCAAGGTCAGATGCTGGATCAGCGGTTCACCCCAGACGCGTTTGCCCTGCATCCGCGCGCGGCGGATCGCCTCATGCGCCTCTTCACAAGAGACATGCACGATATACAGCGGCACGCCGGTCATGTCGGCGATCATGATGGCGCGGTTGGCGGCTTCGCCCTCGACCTGCGGGGGGCGGGAATAGGCGTGGGCCTCTGGCCCTGTATTGCCCTCGGCCAGCAGCTTGGCAGACAGTTCCGCGACCACATCACCGTTTTCGGCATGGACCATCGCAATGGCCCCCAAGGATGCGAGACGGGCAAACGACGCGTACATCTCGTCATCATTGACCATCAACGCGCCCTTATAAGCCATGAAATGCTTGAAGGTGTTGATGCCGCGGTCGCGGACGACGCTTTCCATCTCGTTGAAAACCTGCTCGCCCCACCATGTCACCGCCATGTGGAAGGAATAGTCGCAGGACGCGCGGCCCGATTTGTTGTCCCACATCTGCAAGGCATCGTGCAGGCCCTGACCGGGGGCAGGCAACGCGAAATCAACGACCATCGTGGTGCCGCCCGACAGGGCCGCCCGCGTGCCGGATTCGAAATCATCCGCCGAATAGGTGCCCATGAAAGGCATTTCCAGATGCGTATGCGGGTCGATCCCGCCCGGCATGACATAGCAGCCCGTGGCGTCGAGCTGTTCGTCGCCCGACAGGTTCTGCCCGATCTCGATGATCTTGCCCCCGTCGATCAGGACATCCGCCTTATAGGTCAGGTCCGCCGTGACGATGGTGCCGTTCTTGATGACTGTGGTCATTGGTCTCTCCCTGTCTTCACCCGTCCCGGCCGAAAGCCGGGACCTGTGCCCGGATCAGACAGGGATATGGATGGTGATGTCCTGCCAATGCGGATTGGCCGTGTGGATCAGTTGGTTTTTCCATGCGCGCCGCCACCGCTTGATCGCGCGTTCGCGCCGTAGGCTGGTTTCGAAGTCGTCGTGCGTTTCGAACCAGACCAGCGTCTTGATCTTGTATTTCGCCGTATGCACGGATCGCCCGTCGCGGTGGTGTTGCACGCGGGCCTGCAGGTCGCGGGTGCGCCCGATGTAGATCGCACCATTCGGGCGCGACGCCATGATATAGACGAAATGGGTCATGCCGCAGTTTTGGCTGGTTGTGATGAACAAGTGGTAAATGCTCATCACCCCCCGGACGTGATCCGGGGCCTCCCGCGCGGCATTTGGCGAGGCCCCGGATCAAGTCCGGGGCGGGTGATGATTCCACCCTCACGCCACAATCTCCGCCGTTTCGACCACCGCGTGAAACAGCACATCCGCGCCAGCAGCCGCCCATTCCGGAGAAATCTCTTCGGCCTCGTTATGGCTCAACCCGTCCACGCAGGGACACATAATCATCGCGGTCGGATACAGATCATTGATCCAGCAGGCATCATGCCCCGCGCCCGAGACGATATCCATGTGGCTATAGCCCAACCGTTCCGCCGCATTGCGCACGGCGGCGACACAGGTTTCATCAAAGGCGGGCGGGTCGAACTGGCCCACGATCTCTGCCTCGAATTCCACGCCGATATCGGCGCATATCTGCGGCGCGCGGTCCATCAGTTCGGCGACCATCGCGTTCAGCTTGTCCAGCAGATGCGTGCGCAGATCGACGGTGAACACCACCTTGCCCGGAATGATGTTGCGGCTGTTGGGATAGACGTCGATATGCCCGATGGCACCCACCGCATTCGGCTGGTGCTTCATCGCGATCTCGTGGACCAATTCGGTGATCAGCGCCAATCCGCGCCCAGCGTTCTTGCGCATATGCATGGGCGTCGATCCGGTATGGCTTTCCTTGCCGGTCACCGTGCATTGCACCCAGCGCAGGCCCTGCCCATGCGTGACAACGCCGATCTGCTTGCCTTCAGCCTCCAAAATCGGGCCTTGTTCGATATGCAGCTCAAAGAAGGCATGCATCTTGCGGTCGCCCACCTTTTCCGCGCCTTTCCAGCCGATGCGTTCCAACTCGTCCCCGAACCGTTTGCCCTTGGCGTCCACACGGTCAAGCGCCCAGTCCAGCGCATGTTTGCCCGCGAACACACCCGAGGCCAGCATCGCGGGCGCATAGCGCGTGCCTTCCTCGTTGGTCCAGTTGGTCACGACGATGGGGTGTTTGGTCTTGATATCCAGATCGTTCAGCGTGCGGATCACCTCCAGCCCGCCCAGAACCCCCAGCACCCCGTCATATTTGCCACCCGTCGGCTGGGTATCCAGATGCGATCCTACATAAACCGGTAGCGCGTCAGGGTCGGTGCCGTCGCGGCGGGCGAACATATTGCCCATCTCGTCCACGCCCATCGTGCAGCCTGCGGCGTCACACCAGCGCTGGAACAGGTGGCGGCCTGCGCTGTCTTCATCGGTCAGGGTCTGGCGGTTGTTGCCGCCCGCCACACCGGGGCCGATCTTGGCCATTTCCATCAGGCTGTCCCACAGGCGTTCGCCATTGATCTTGAGGTTCTCTGCGGGGGATGGCATCGGGCTCTCCTGTCTTTCTTGGTTTGACCAAACGGTCAAAAGAACGCTAACAGAGGTTGGCAACCAGTCAAGTTTTCCGCGTGATGTTTTGGTGTTTGTCGGTTGTGCGCGCGAAGCAGACAGCAGACAGGCCGTCCAGCCTGTAAATTAGGCAGAGCAAGAGCATGACCAAAGCCCCGACCCGAATCCAGAAACGCAATCGGGCGGCGATCCTGTCGGCTGGGCTCGACGTATTTTCGCAATACGGCTTTCGTGGCACAACATTGGACCAGATCGCAGAGGCTGCGGGGCTGTCGAAACCCAACCTGCTATATTATTTTTCCTCGAAAGAGGCGATCCATACGGCGCTGCTGGAACGTCTGCTGGAAAACTGGCTTGATCCGCTGAAGGCCCTCGATGCGGCAGGCGATCCGGTGCAGGAGATCATGGCCTATGCGCAACGCAAGCTGGCGTTGAGCAAGGATTTCCCGCGCGAAAGCCGCCTGTTTGCCAATGAAATCCTGCAAGGTGCGCCACGGATCGAATATATCCTGCATACCGATCTCAAACAGCTGGTCGATGAAAAGACCACCGTGATCAAAGGCTGGGCCGATAAGGGCAAAATCGCGCCTGTCGATCCGTATCATCTGATTTTTTCGATCTGGGCGCTGACACAACATTACGCCGATTTCGATGTGCAGGTGCAGGCGGTGATGCCGGGCAGCGACCCCTATGCCGGGGCCGCCACCTATCTGGATCATGTCATCAGCCGGATATTGCAGCCCTGATCATTCGGCCGCGACAGCACCGGGATTGTTCGGGTGTGTTGTCCAGTTGGCATATTCTTTCTGCACAACCTTGCCAGTGCGCGGGTCAACCTGCCCCGGTGTCATCGCTTCCATCGTGATGCAGTTTTCCACCGGACAGACATCGACACACAGGTTGCAGGCAACACATTCCGCATCAATCACGGTAAAGGTCCGGTCGGCGGACATCGCAATCGCCTGATGGCTGGTGTCTTCGCAGGCGGCATAGCAGCGGCCACATTTGATGCAATCGTCCTGATTGATCTTGGCCTTGGCGACGTAGTTCAGGTTTAGATATTTCCAATCGGTGACATTGGGGATGGCGCGCCCGACCACCTGTTCAACCGAGGTATAGCCTTTTTCATCCATCCATTCCGACAGGCCGCTGATCATTTCCTGCACGATCTTGAAGCCATAGGTCATCACGGCGGTGCAGACCTGCACATTGCCACAACCAAGGCTGATGTATTCCGCCGCATCGCGCCATGTGGTCACACCGCCAATACCGCTGATCGCTAGGCCATGCGTGTCGGGATGGCGCGCGATTTCCGACACCATCGACAGCGCGATCGGCTTTACCGCCGGGCCACAGTAGCCGCCATGCGATCCTTTGCCGTCGATCGACGGTTCGGGCGACATGGTATCAAGGTTCACAGATGTGATCGAATTGATCGTATTGATCAGGCTGACCGCATCCGCCCCCCCACGCATCGCAGCAGCAGCAGGCTGGCGGATGTCGGTAATATTGGGCGTCAGTTTCACGATCACCGGCTTGTCGTAATATTGTTTGCACCAGCGCGTGACCATTTCGATATATTCAGGCACCTGCCCCACGGCAGCTCCCATGCCGCGTTCGGACATGCCATGCGGGCAGCCGAAGTTCAGTTCGATCCCGTCGGCACCGGTTTCCTGCACGCGCGGCAGGATGTCTTTCCAAGCCTGTTCCTCGCACGGCACCATGATCGAGACGATCATCGCACGGTCCGGATAATCGGCCTTGACGCGTTTGATCTCGTCCAGATTGGTCTGCAACGGGCGGTCGGTGATCAGTTCGATATTGTTCAGCCCCAGCAAACGCCGGTCCGCGCCATAGATCGCGCCATAGCGCGGGCCGTTGACGTTGACGACGGGCGGCCCTTCGGCCCCCAGCGTTTTCCACACGACACCGCCCCAGCCCGCCTCGAACGCGCGGCGGACGTTGTATTCCTTGTCCGTCGGTGGCGCGGAGGCCAGCCAGAACGGGTTGGGGGATGTGATACCTAGAAAGTTCGTTGTCAGGTCAGCCATGGCTTTATCCTTTGCTGTCCGCCCCGTCCCGGGCCTGACCCGGGACCTTGCGGTGTAATGTCAGAGGTCCCGGATCAAGTCCGGGACGCCGTTACGATCAAGCGGTCAAAGCCGCGTGTATATCCATCGCCGCATCGCGCCCTTCGGCCACGGCGGTCACGGTCAGATCGTCGCCACCGCTGGCGCAATCGCCACCGGCCCAGACACCCGCGCGGCTGGTGCGTCCGGCCCCTGTCACCGCGATCTTGCGCCCGTCCAGCGCCAGCCCCGCATCAGTGACCAGCGTCTGGCCGATAGCTTTGAATAGCTGGTCGACGGGCAGGCGGATGGTTTCACCGGTGCCTTGCAGCCCGGCACCAGTGTCGGCGGTGTATTCCAGTTCAACCTCGCGCACGGTACCGTTGCCATGGATCGCAACAGGCTGGACATTGAACAAAAGCCGCACGCCGTGGGACGCGGCAAGGTCCTGTTCGTAGCGGCTGGCGCTCATCGCGGCGCGCCCGCGGCGATAGGCGATAGTGACGTTCTGTGCGCCAAGCAGTTTGGATTGCACCGCCGCATCCACCGCTGTCATGCCGCCACCGATGACCACCACATCGCGGCCAACAGGCAGGCTGGTCAGGTCGCTGGCCTGCCGCAATTCAGCGATGAAATCGACGGCGTTGCGCACGCCAGATTTCTCCTCGCCCGCCGTCTGCAGCGCGTTCACACCGCCAAGGCCGACAGCAAGAAACACAGCGTCGAAATCACCAGCCAGTGCGTCGAGCGACAGATCGCGGCCCAGCGCCTTGCCGGTCTGCAGGGTGATACCGCCGATGCCCATCAGCCAATCCACCTCGCGCGCAGCGAAATCATCGGTAGATTTATAGGCGGCGATGCCGAATTCGTTCAGCCCGCCGGGTTTGGTTTGCGCATCAAAGATCGTCACATCATGGCCATGCATCGCCAGACGGTGCGCGCAGGCCAGACCCGCAGGGCCAGCACCGACGACAGCAACCGTCTTGCCGGTGGGTGCCGCGCGGCCGTAGGGGTGGCTCTGCTTGGCCATCAGCGTGTCGGTGGCATAGCGCTGCAACCGCCCGATTTCGACCGGTTTGCCTTCGGCAGCTTCGCGCACGCAGGCCTGTTCGCACAAATCCTCGGTCGGGCAGACGCGGGCGCACATACCGCCAAGAATGTTTTGGTCAAAGATCGTTTTCGCCGCAGCTTCGGGCGTGCCGGTGCTGATCTGGCGGATGAACAGCGGGATGTCGATGCTGGTCGGGCAGGCCGTCACGCAGGGCGCATCGTAACAGAAATAGCAGCGGTCCGCCGCAACGCGGGCTTCGTGCCGGTCAAGGGGGGTGTGCAGGTCGGCAAAGTTCTGGGCAAGCATTTCTGCGGGCAAGCGGGCCGCTGAAATTCCGGGAGTCATCGGGTTGGACATGGCTGGATCCTGTCTGGCGTGTCATCATCAGCCTGCCACAGTTTTATTTTTTATCAAACGGTAAATTTTTGGCAGTTTGTGAACGCGCAAACGCCCCTCCGGGGCGGCCTCCGGCGGGGATATTTTTACTCTGAAGATGCAAGGGTTTGGTTAGAAATCAAAAGGGGCAACCATGTGCCGTTTGCCCAGTGTCAGCGCATCCGCGACATGGATCATCGGGGTGATATCCACCTCTAATGCTGCCGTTTTCACCAGTTCGGCCATCCGGTCGTAGAGGGCGGGATATTCACGGTCGGGGCCGGATTCGATATCCTTCCCACCGATCACCAGCCGCGCGCCGCCGTCGTGCAAGGCCAGCGTGCCATCTATGGTGTCCACTGTAATGTCCCAGCTTTGCGGGCCGGTTTGCCGCCAGTCGAAGCTGCCGGTGACATTGCCTGTCCATGTCAATTCGGCCGCAATCGGCGTGTCGCGGTTGGCGGGGAAATAGAGGTCGGCATGGCGCAGATGCACGGGCTGCGGCAGAAGTTCTGTCATGATCGACAGCGCATTGCTGCCCGGATCGAACACGCCCATGCCACCGGGCGCGAAGACCCAATCCTGCCCCGGATGCCAGCGGCGCACGTCCTCTTTCCAGGTGATGTGGGCGGCGGTGACTATCTTGTCCGCAAGCCACGCCTTGGCGGGGGCGACGCCACGCGCCATCCGGCTGTGCCAAGTGGTGTAGAGCGTCACACCCGCATCCTGCGCCATGGCGGTGAGTGCCTGCACCTCGGCCAAGGTGGCACCGGGGGGTTTTTCCAGCATCACATGGCGGCCTGCGGCGATGGCGGCGGCGGCGTAATCATAGCGCGGCACCGGCGGCAGGCAGAGCGAGACTGTGTCGATGTCAGGCCGTTCCGCCAGCATCAGCGCAAAGTCGGTGTAGGCAGGCACGCCGTCCACCGCGCCCGCGCGGCTAACGGTCGCCGCAAGCATCCAATCGGGGCTGGCGGCGATGGCGGGGACGTGTTGATCAACAGCGATCTTGCCGATACCCACAAGGCAGATGGCGCGCATCAATGCGCCTCTTTGCCGACGGCATTACCGCGATGGCCCACGAGGAAGTCGAAATCGGCCCCCGTATCAGCCCCCATCACGCGGTCATGATACAACATCGCGTAGCCGCTGGCAGGGCGCGGGTTGGCACCCGATGTCTCTGCCGACCATGCCGCCAGACGCCCCTGCAATTCGGCATCCGTGATATCCAGATGCAGGCGGCGACCGGCGACATCCAATTCGATCATGTCGCCGTTCTGCACCACGGCCAGCGGGCCGCCCATTGCCGCCTCGGGCGAGGTATGCAGCACCACCGTGCCGAATGCCGTGCCTGACATGCGGGCATCCGAGATGCGCACCATATCGGTGATGCCTTTTTTCAGGATCTTGGGCGGCAGGCCCATATTGCCAACCTCGGCCATGCCGGGATAGCCGCGCGGGCCGCAGTTTTTCAGAACCATGACGCAGGTTTCGTCGATATCGAGATCGTCATCGTTGATGCGCGCCTTGTAATCGTCGATGTCTTCAAACACCACGGCGCGCCCGCGATGCTGCATCAGGGTTGCGGTCGCCGCAGAGGGTTTCAGCACCGCCCCACCGGGGGCCAGATTGCCGCGCAGGACGGCGATGCCCCCCGAGGCCGTCAGCGCCTTGTCTACCGGCAGGATCACATCCTCGTTCCAGTTGCGCACATCCTTGACCTCGTCCCAGATCGTGCCACCCGACACGGTCAGCGCGTCGCGGTGCAGCAGCCCCGCCTCGCCCAGACGTTTGATGACAACGGGCAGGCCGCCTGCGTAGAAAAATTCTTCCATCAGGTATTTGCCCGATGGCATCAGGTTCACAATCGTCGGCACGTCGCGACCCAGTCGGTCCCAATCGTCCAGCGTCAGGGTCACATCCTTGGTGCGCCCCGCCATCGCCAGAAGATGGATCACGGCATTGGTGGACCCGCCGATCGCGGCATTGGTGCGGATCGCATTTTCGAACGCCGCCTTGGTCATGATGTCGGAGGGTTTCAGATCATCCTTGACCATCTGCACGATGCGCCGTCCGGTCAGATGCGCCATTACGCGACGGCGGCTGTCAACCGCAGGGATCGCGGCATTGCCTGACAGCGCCATGCCCAAAGCTTCAGCCATGGATGCCATTGTGCTCGCCGTGCCCATCGTGTTGCAGGACCCGGGTGAACGGGACATCGACGCTTCGGCCTCGACGAATTCTTCTTCGGTCATTTCACCGGCGCGCACCGCTTCGGAGAATTTCCACAGATGTGTGCCTGACCCGACCCGTTCACCGCGGAAATGACCGTTCAGCATCGGCCCGCCCGACACCATGATGGCGGGAAGATCGACAGAGGCCGCGCCCATCAACAAGGCAGGCGTGGTTTTGTCACAGCCCGCCAGCAGCACGACACCGTCGATGCATTTGCCGCGCAGCGCCTCTTCTACGTCCATGGCGCAGAGGTTGCGATACATCATCGCCGTCGGGCGCAGGGTGCTTTCCGACGGGCTGAAGACCGGAAATTCCACCGGAAAACCGCCTGCTTCGTAAACGCCGAATTTCACACGCTCGGCCAGATCGCGCAGATGCGCGTTGCACGGCGTCAGTTCGGACCACGTGTTGCAGATGCCGATCACGGGGCGGCCATCCAGCAGGTCGGCGGGCAGGCCCTGATTTTTCATCCACGACCGGTGATAGATCGCGTCTTTTGACGATCCGCCGAACCATTCCTGCGACCTTAATCTGCGGGGCCATGTTGCGGGTATGAAGGTCATGATGATATCCCTTTTATGTTTGCGCTAGCATTACAATGGGCCAAAGGGAAATCCAAGCGGTGCGCGCGACGTATGTTTACAGTCTCGTCAATTGGTTGTAAATTTATTTACAACAGAAGAGTTCAAGATCCTTATCTTATTTGAAACTTCTGCTAATATGCTAACCTGCACGCGGAGGAGATGGCACGTGTTCACCTTGGTGAACCGCGCCATCGGCTGAAAAGCCGGGATGATAAACGGAGGATCCATGACACACGTACCCAGCGCCGACGGTCGGTTTGCGCCTTCTGCGGCCTTTGCCGCCAAGGCCCATGTCACCGCAGACCAATATCAGGCGATGTATGACGCGTCGATCCAAGACCCAGATCGTTTCTGGGCCGAGCATGGCAAGAGAATTGACTGGATCAAGCCCTTCACAAAGGTGAAAAGCACCAGCTTTGCCCCCGGCAAAATAGATATCAAATGGTTCGAAGATGGCACGTTGAACGTCAGCGCCAATTGCATCGACCGGCATCTGGAAGCCCGTGGCGACCAGACCGCGATCATCTGGGAACCCGATGATCCAAAGGATGCAGCCCAGCACATCAGCTATAAGGAATTGCACCGCCGCACCTGCCGGATGGCAAACATTCTGGAAACCCTGGGCGTGCGCCGCGGTGACCGCGTTGTGATTTACCTGCCGATGATCCCCGAGGCTGCCTATGCCATGCTGGCCTGTGCGCGGATCGGTGCGGTGCATTCCATCGTGTTTGCTGGTTTCTCGCCCGATGCCTTGGGTGCGCGGATCAACGGCTGCGACGCCAAGGTCGTGATCACCGCTGATCACGCACCGCGCGGCGGGCGGTCCACGCCGCTGAAATCCAACACCGATGCGGCCCTGCTGCATTGCAAGGACAGTGTCAAATGCCTCGTCGTGCGGCGCACCGGCGGTCAGACCACCTGGACGGACGGACGCGATTTCGACTATAATGAAATGACGATGGAGGCCGACGATTACTGCGCCCCCGCCGAGATGGGCGCCGAAGACCCGCTGTTCATTCTTTACACGTCAGGGTCCACCGGCCAGCCCAAGGGTGTTGTGCACACATCGGGCGGCTATTTGGCCTATGCCGCGATGACGCATCAGTACACGTTCGATTACCACGACGGTGACATCTTCTGGTGTACCGCCGATGTGGGCTGGGTGACGGGACACAGCTATATCGTCTATGGCCCGCTGGCGAATGGCGCGACCACGATCATGTTCGAAGGCGTGCCAACCTATCCCGATGCAGGCCGGTTCTGGGAAGTTTGCCAGAAACACAAGGTCAACCAGTTCTACACCGCCCCCACCGCGCTGCGCGCGTTGATGGCGCATGGCAATGGCCCTGTGGAAAAATACGACCTGTCCAGCATCAAGGTGCTGGGCACCGTGGGTGAACCCATCAACCCCGAGGCATGGAACTGGTACAACGATGTCATCGGCAAGGGCAAATGCCCCATCGTCGATACATGGTGGCAAACCGAAACCGGTGGCCATCTGCTGACGCCGCTGCCCGGTGCCATCGCCACCAAGCCCGGATCGGCCACGCTGCCGTTCTTTGGTGTGCAGCCCGTCATTCTTGACCCGCAGACAGGTGTCGAAATCACCACGACTGCTGCCGAAGGTGTGCTGTGCATCAAGGACAGCTGGCCCGGCCAGATGCGCACCGTTTACGGCGATCATGACCGGTTCGAAAAGACATACTTTTCCGACTACAAAAATTACTATTTTACAGGCGACGGCTGCCGGCGGGATGAAGACGGCTATTATTGGATTACCGGCCGCGTTGATGATGTGATCAACGTGTCCGGTCACCGCATGGGCACCGCCGAAGTCGAAAGCGCGCTTGTCGCGCATGCAGATGTCGCCGAGGCTGCTGTCGTCGGCTATCCCCACGCGATCAAGGGTCAGGGCATCTATGCCTATGTCACGCTGATGAACGGTGTCGAACCATCGGATGATCTGCGCAAGGATCTGGTCAAATGGGTCCGGTCCGAAATCGGCCCCATCGCCAGCCCCGATCTGATTCAGTGGGCGCCCGGCTTGCCGAAAACGCGGTCGGGCAAGATCATGCGCCGTATCCTGCGCAAGATCGCAGAAAACGATCATACGACATTAGGCGATATCTCGACCCTTGCTGATCCTTCCGTGGTTGATCACCTGATCGAACACCGGATGAACAAGGCATGAGCGCGGCAGAAACCATGACCCGCCCCGCCGTCCTGATCCTTTTGGGGCCTCCGGGTGCGGGCAAAGGTACACAGGCGCGGATGTTGCAGGACCGTTTCGGTCTGGTGCAGCTGTCCACCGGTGATCTGTTGCGCGCAGCCGTCGCCGCGGGGACAGAGGCCGGTCTTGCCGCGAAATCGGTGATGGCGGCGGGCGGTCTGGTCAGTGACGATATCGTGCTGGCGATCCTCAAGGAGCGGCTGGCGGCGCCCGACACCCAAAAAGGCGTGATCCTCGACGGGTTTCCGCGCACCACCGTGCAGGCCGAGGCGCTCGATGCGTTGCTTGCCGAAAGCGGCCAGCGGATCAACGCGGCCATTTCGCTTGACGTGGATGATGCCGAAATGGTGACGCGCATTTCCGGGCGATATACCTGCGGCGGCTGCGGTGAAGGGTATCACGACAGCTTCAAGACGCCGACGGTTGCGGGTGTTTGCGACAAATGCAGCGGCACCGACATGCAGCGCCGCCCCGATGACAATGCGGCAACGGTTGGCCAGCGGCTGGCTGCCTATCATGCGCAGACCGCGCCGCTGATCACTTATTACGAAAATAAAGGCACTCTGCAACGGATCAACGCCATGGGCGCGATCGGGCAGATCGCCGAAGAGCTGGGCACGATCGTCAAACAAACGGTCGTGTAGCGGGGAGGGGAAGAGGGCGCAAAAACGACGCGCCTTCAATTAAGTGCAACAAGGGAGGATGCCAAAAATGGCAGAGGAACCACAAAACAACAACGCCTACTGGGCCGCGAACGTGCGGATCATTCTGATTAGTCTTGCCATCTGGGCAAGTGTATCTTTCGGCTTTGGCATCATCTTGCGGCCAGCGCTGATGGGTATCTCGGTCGGCGGCGCCGATCTGGGATTCTGGTTCGCGCAGCAAGGCTCGATCCTGACATTCCTGGGGCTGATCTTTTTCTATGCCTGGCGGATGAACAAACTCGACGCTGAACACGGCGTCGAGGAATAAGCGTAACGGACAGGAAAAAACCAATGGATCAGTATACACTCAACCTGCTGGTGGTTGGCGCGTCTTTTGCGCTCTACATCGGTATCGCGATCTGGGCCCGCGCGGGCACGACCGCAGAATTCTATGCAGCCGGTCAGGGCGTTCCGCCCGTGATGAATGGCATGGCGACGGCGGCAGACTGGATGTCGGCGGCGTCGTTTATTTCAATGGCAGGGATCATCGCGCTTGCCCCTGCGGGCGGCTATACCCAGTCGTCCTTCCTGATGGGCTGGACCGGTGGCTATGTGCTTTTGGCGCTGCTGCTGGCACCTTACCTGCGCAAGTTCGGCAAATTCACCGTGCCGGAATTCGTCGGTGACCGGTTCTATTCCAACGGGGCGCGGGTCGTTGCCGTTATCTGTCTGATCGTCATCTCGGTGACTTACGTGATCGGGCAAATGCGCGGCGTCGGCGTGACCTTTGCGCGCTTCCTCGAAGTGTCGACGGATACCGGCCTTTACATCGGTGCGGCGATTGTTTTCGCCTATGCGGTGTTCGGCGGGATGAAGGGCATCACCTATACGCAGGTCGCACAATATTGCGTTCTGATCGTAGCCTATACCATTCCTGCGATCTTCATCTCTTTGCAGATCACCGGAAACTTCTTGCCACAATTGGGTCTGCTGGGGGGCTACGCACCCACAGGCGGTGACGTTGCATTCCTGGCCAAACTTGACCAGGTCGTGACGGAACTCGGGTTCACACAATACACGTCGCATACGACATCGACGCTGAACATGGTGTTCTTCACGATGTCGCTGATGATCGGCACCGCCGGTCTGCCACATGTCATCATCCGCTTCTTCACCGTGCCAAAGGTTTCTGACGCACGTTGGTCTGCGGGCTGGGCGCTGGTTTTCATCGCACTGCTTTACACCGTGGCACCTGCCGTGGGGTCGATGGCGCGTTTGAATATCTCGACCACATTCTGGCCAAACGCCGTGGAAGGCAACGCGCTGGATGGTGAAGCTCTCTCGCTGGAGCAGATCAATACCAATCCGGAACTCGCCTGGATCAACACATGGAAAAACACCGGTCTGTTGAGCTTTGAAGACAAGAACGGTGACGGGTTCATCCAGTACTACAACGAAAACAACGCAGGCATGCAGGCCATCGCAGCCGAACGTGGCTGGGCCGGTAACGAGCTGACAAAGATCGACAACGACATGATGGTTCTGGCGAACCCAGAGATTGCAAAGCTTCCAGGCTGGGTGATCGCACTGGTGGCGGCAGGCGGTCTGGCGGCGGCGCTGTCAACAGCGGCAGGTCTGCTGCTGGCGATTTCCTCTGCAATCTCGCATGACCTGATCAAAGGCTCGATCAACCCGAACATCAGCGAAAAAGGCGAATTGCTGGCCGCGCGGATTTCGATGGGCTTTGCGATCCTGCTGGCGACATGGCTGGGCCTCAACCCTCCGGGCTTTGCGGCCCAGGTGGTGGCGCTGGCCTTTGGTCTGGCGGCGGCGACGATCTTCCCTGTGCTCATGATGGGGATCTTCTCCAAGCGCGTGAACAAGGAAGGCGCGATCGCAGGGATGTTGGTCGGTTTGTTCGCAACAGCGATTTACATCTTCCTGTTCTTGGGCTGGTTCTTCATCCCTGGTACGGCGACGTTGGCCAATACGCCTGACAACTGGCTGTTCGGCATTTCGCCTGCGTCCTTCGGGACTGTTGGCGCGATGCTGAACTTCGGGACAGCCTATATCGTGTCGGGCCTGACCAAGGCACCACCGCGCGAGATCCAGGACCTGGTTGAATCGATCCGCGTGCCAAAAGGCGCGGGCGCTGCAACCGGTCACTAAGACCACAGGGCGGGCAGTTCACAAGGACTGCCCGCTT
>NZ_JAGYJK010000014.1 GCF_018402175.1 Yoonia sp.
CCGCCAAATGCGTCTGATAACACTGGGTAATTTTATCTATAGCGCTCCTGTTACCATAACAGCTCCCCAATGGCTTGGGCGCTTGCCGCAGCACCCCCCCATGAAAAAACCCGCACTTTGCCGACCCCACCCGGGGGGTACCCCCCTATTTCAGTAAGGGACTCCGGGATCGCCATACATGATATTTTGCTCAGGCGATGACCTGTGTTTTGTGTGACCCAAGAGCTTCGGCTCAGAGTTGACGCCAGAGCGTGCTTTTTGTACCCCCAAAACTGACTCCACAGACCCAAAACTGCATGCTAGCTTATGTCCATGAGACACCTGACCACCCAGCTAGGCCTAATTTGTGCATCACTCATGTTGAGCGCTTCTGGGGCTTGGGCTTTGCCAAAGTGTCCGGACGATCCAAACGCATATTGGTCAAATTGTGTTGGCACCCACACCTTTGCCAATGGCGACATTTACGATGGTGAGCACAAGGATAACAAAGCCAACGGCCAAGGCACCTACGCTTATGCCAGTGGCGCCACATACGTTGGTGAGTGGCTAGACGGTAAACGCAACGGCCAAGGCGCCTATACCTTTGCTGATGGCGAGAATTACGTTGGTAAGTTCAAGGATAACATACCCAATGGTCAAGGCACCTACACTTTTGCCAGTGGCGCCACATACGTTGGCGAGTTCGAGGGTTGGTTAAAACAAGGCCTAGGCACCTTCACCTATGCCAATGGCGAGGTATACGTTGGTGAGTTTAAAGACGATAAACGCAACGGCCAAGGCACCTACACCTATGCCAATGGCGACATTTACGTTGGCGATTTTAAAGACAATAACTTCCACGGCCAAGGCACCGCCACTTATGGTGATGGCGCCACATATGTTGGTAGGTGGCTAGACGATAAACGCAACGGCCATGGCGCCGCCACTTATGCCAATGGCAACAAATACTTTGGTGAGCACAAAGACGATAAACGCAACGGCCAAGGCACCTACACCTTTGCCAATGGTGACATTTACGTTGGCGATTTTAAAGACAATAACTTCCACGGCCATGGTACCGCCACCTATGCTGATGGCGCCACATATGTTGGTGAGTGGCTAGACGATAAACGCAACGGCCAAGGCACCTACACTTATACCAATGGCGACATTTACGTTGGCGAGTTTAAAGACAATAATTTCCACGGCCAAGGCACCACCACTTATGCCAGTGGCACCACGTACGCTGGTGAGTACAAAGACGGCAAAGCTAACGGCCAAGGCACCTACACGTGGCCTAACGGCGAGGTATACGTTGGTGAGAACAAAGACGATAAACGTAACGGCCAAGGCACCTACACTGATGCCAATGGCGCCACATACGTTGGCGATTTTAAAGACAATAACTTCCACGGCCAAGGCGCCATCACTTATGCCAGTGGCACCACGTACGTTGGTGAGTACAAAGATGGCAAAGCTAACGGCCAAGGCACCTACACGTGGCCTAATGGCGAGAAATACGTTGGTGAGTACAAAGACGATAAACGTAACGGCCAAGGCACCTACACTTATGCCAATGGCAACATATACGTTGGTGAGTACAAAGACGGTAAAGCTAACGGCCAAGGCACCATCACTTATGCCAATGGCGCCACATATGTTGGTGAGTGGCTAGACGGTAAACGCAACGGCCAAGGCACCTACACTTCTGCCAGTGGCACCACGTACGTTGGCGAGTACAAAGATGGCAAAGCTAACGGCCAAGGCACCTACACGTGGCCTAATGGCGAGAAATACGTTGGTGAGTACAAAGACGATAAACGTAACGGCCAAGGCACCTACACTTATGCCAATGGCAACATATACGTTGGTGAGTACAAAGACGATAAACGTAACGGCCAAGGCATCTACACTTATGCCAATGGCAACATATACGTTGGTGAGTACAAAGACGGCAAAGCTAACGGCCAAGGCACCATCACTTATGCCAGTGGCGCCACATATGTTGGTGAGTGGCTAGAAGGTAAACGCAACGGCCTAGGCACCTTCACCTATGCCAATGGCGACATATACGTTGGTGAGCTTAAAGACGGTAAACGCAACGGCGAAGGCACCTACACTTCTGCCAGTGGCGCCACATACGTTGGTGAGTGGCTAGACAGTAAAATGCACGGCCAAGGCGTTCTTACCCTCGCCGATGGAACAGTTCAGGAAGGGATTTTTAAAAATGGTGTTTTCCAATATGCACAGAAAACTCCGTACTCTTCAAACCCATCGTTCTTGCAGGTAGCATTTAATGATCTGTCCCAGTTTCAACGTAAACAAGTGCAATCAATCTTGTCTAATTTGGGTTTCTACACCGCCTCAATTGATGGGCTCTATGGACGAGGAACCTCAGCCGCACTTACTGAATACAACAATCAATATCTAAGTGGCTCCGACCTCACGAACTCAGACAACGTGAGACGACTGATAGATGCCATTCTATCAGTTAAAATTTAGGAGCCTGCGCCAGCGCGTGCCCGTAATGGCGCGCGCTACGGCAGACAGCGATTTGAATTTACATCCCTGCAAGTCGAAGCCATCCTTCAGCACGGTGACTGTGTGCTCAATCCCGTCCCATTTGCGGATAAGCTTGGTTCCCTCCACCTCTCATCCGAGTGCCTCACATAAGTTTTGTGCCACCGCGTCCGCCGCCATCCGCACTGGTTCAGCCGCGAGGTGGGCGTAGCGCGCCGTGGTCTGGACCTGCGTGTGCCCAAGGAGCTTGCCGATCATGGGCAGGCCCTGGCCGGATGCCACGGCCGCAGAAGCAAAAGTATGGCGAAGGTCGTGGATCCGAACATCTTTGACCCCGGCGCGGGCGCGGACGCGCTGCCAGAAGGGCTGGAGGTCACTGAGAGGCTTGCCGGGCAGGGTGCCGGTGATGACCCAAGGATTGCTATCGATGCGCTGGGCGCCTCCCAACAGATCTATGACGGGCTGACCGACGTGAACGACCTTCGCACCCGTCTTGGAATCCGGCAGGCGCAGGGCAGGGCCGTCAAAATCGATGTGAGACCACTGCAACGACATGATTTCGTTCAAACGACAGCCAGTCAGGATCAGTAAGCGTGCGGCAAGGATCGCTGACGGCAACTCGATACGCTCGCTTTCCATCTCGCGCAGAACCTCGCCAATCCGGCGCAGTTCAGCCGCACTGAGGAAGCGTTCACGCTTCTCCTCTGGATACTTCCTGATGTGCTTGCGCGGGTTTGTCCCATCTGGACGCAGGCCCCACATTTCGGACAGGCTGAACATTTTTGATATCACTTCGAGGCAGCGGTTGGCTTGATAGGGGATGTGGCGCAGGTCGTGGTGGAACTTCGCGACATCGGCGCGGGTGACCCCCGTGACCGTTAGTTGGCCGAGCGCGGGCAGAATGAAGCGCTGCAGGTTCCGGCGATACTCTTTGCCGGTGCTGGCCTTCACGCGGATGGCGATATGCTCCTTGTCGAACCGCTCCGCCAATTCCTTAATCGTGATGGCTTTGCGCCCTGCGTCGCGTTCAGCGGCAGGATCCTCGCCATTGCGGGCGGCGGCGACGATGGTGATGGCCCGGATACGCGCCTGCTCGCAGGTCAGCACCGTATTTGGCCCAAGGCTGATCCGCCGCGACCGACGTCCTGCGCGGTATTGCACGACATAGCCCTTGCGCCCGCTGGGCAGCACTCGCAAGCCGAAGCCTGGAATATCGCTGTCCCAGACAAAGTATTCGGTGGGCTGGGTCTCTGCGGCGTCGATGAGGCGCTTCGTGAGTTTTGGCATGGGAAATCAGCTTTCAAGTTGTCTGGCTTCCACAGTGCGCACTGTGAAAGGCTAGTCAACGAACACATTGAAATTGCGTAATAAAAGGAAAATGGTGCGTAGCCGCTCTAGCGGCAAAACATTATTCTGTTGGAGTTCAAACCGGTATTGACCTCGAATCAGCGTGGGCGTTTCGTTCGTCGCATACCGCTGTTAGTGTGGTTATGAATTGACACGGATTTCCAATGGCATCGAAGACCACCTTGAACGCAAAGAACCTCGAGACGCTGGGCGCCGCGCGTCTGGCTGAACTGTTGATCGAAATCAGTACCGGCTCTGCCGTGGCGAAGAGGCGATTGCGCCTGGAGCTGGCGGGAGCGGAAAGCCCGAAAGAGGCTGGGCGCGAGGTGGCCAAGCGCCTGACCAGCATTGCGCGGGCGCGCAGCTTTGTGAACTGGAAGAACCGCAAGCCCCTGGTTACCGATCTTGAGAGCCAGCTTCGGGCCATCAAGGGAGCAGATCGCCCCGCCGATCCGTCCGAGGGGCTGGCGCTGCTGGGGCGATTCATGCAGGTTGCAACGTCGCTGTTCGAGCGCTGCGATGACAGCAGTGGCATCGTCATTGGCGTGTTTCACGACGCTTGCGTATTGCTCGGCGAGATCGCACTTGCCGCTGGACGCCTCCGAAGGGCTGGCTGACGCGGTGGTCGAAGCCCTGCGTGACAATGGCTATGGCCAGTATGACGGGTTGATCGCAATCCTCACGCCCGCGCTGGGAGCCGAAGGGCTAGAGCTTCTCAAGCAGCGGATAGAGGCGATGGCAGCGACGCCGGTTCCCGTGCCACCAAAAGATGAGTGGGAGGCAGTGGGATATGGTAGTGGCGGGACCACCTACGCGCATCAGATGGAAGAGCGCTCGCGGCAAAGCATGGTGGGGATGGCGCTGAAAGACATCGCCGATGCCATGGGCGACGTAGATGCCTTCATTGCCCAGTATGATCCGAAATCGCGAAAGGTACCAAAGATTGCGGCCGAAATAGCGGCGCGCCTACTGGCAGCTGGCAGGGCACTGGGATGCGATTGGCTTCATCGAACGTGCCGAGGTAGACAACGACCGATGGGTGCCCCGCGAGTGGCAGGACGCTCTGACTTGAGGTGCTTGAGGCGCTTGATCGCAAGGAGGAGGCACAGGCTTTCCGTTGGAGCTGTTTCGAGAGCACTCTAAATTCGGAACACCTGCGCGATTTTCTAAAGCGGCTTCCTGACTTCGAGGATATTGATGCCGAGGAAAGGGCTATGGACCATGCAGCGGCGCGGCCGCGCGTGACGCCGGCCTTGGGCTTCTTTCTGGACTGGCCATCGCCAGACCGCGCAGCCCGGCTTCTGATTGACCGTCACGCCGAAATCAACGGCGACCACTACGAGTTTCTCGTGCCCGCAGCTGAGGCTACCTCGGAGCGTCACCCGCTTGCCGCCACCCTGGCATTGAGAGCCATGATCGACTTCACACTGTCGAAGGCCAGATCAAAGCGCTACGGCTATGCCGCCCAGCACTTGGCCGAATGCGCTGCACTTGCCAGCCGGATTGAGAATTACGGGGCGTTTGAGCCTCACGCCACCTATGTTGCCCGGTTGAAGCAAGAGCATGGTCGGAAATATGGGTTCTGGTCTCTGACCGAGGCCTGATGGAAATGCTCACGGATTATTACGCTGCGGCTCTGCACCAGCATTGTGGGGCCTCTTAAGAGTTAATTTTCGAATGACATTTGTTCACTTTACGTTCTATCTTGGCGGAATTCTGGATTCCGAACGAGAGCGTCATGGCCGATCAGATTGTCATCACCGAGAAAACCAGCCAGGCGAAAGACGTCCGCGCCGCCATTGGGTCTCGTTACGGCATGGTTTTGCCCGCCGAGGGACACTTGTTTGACTTGCTCGAACCAGAGGATGTGGTGCCGGAATGGAAGCGTTGGTCCCCGGTCCTGCTGCGCCCCGAGGGACTTTACGGCACATGTCCGGCAAAAGGCGGCAACAAGGCGGCCAAGCTGAAAGCCATTCGTGAGGCGCTTCGCTCGGCCAAGCAGGTCTGGCTTGCCACAGATTGCGACCGGGAGGGGCAGCTCATCGGCCAGGAGATCCTCGAACATTACAAGTATCGAGGGCAGGTCATGCGGGTTCTGTTTACCGCTCAGGACGCCCAGACTATACGCCAGTCATTCGAACGGGCAAAACCCAATTCAGAATACGCCCGGCTCTACGCCGCCGCTGTTGCACGCCGCCAGGCCGATCAGATCTATAATCTGTCACTTACCCGCACGGCGACCGTCATTCTTGGCAAAGGTGCACGAGGTGTGATTGGCGTCGGCCGTGTTAAAACCCCTACCTTGGCCATCGTCTGCAAGCGTGAACTGGAAATCCGCGATTTCGTTCCCGTCACGTATTTCGAGATTGTTGCTACGGCCATGGTTGCGGGTGGTGAATTTAAGATGCGACATGCACCACGGGATCGAATTTTAAAGCACAAGGATGCTCAGGCCGTGGTCCTGGCCGCGCTCAACTTCGAGGGGCCGCTCAGCGTGTGCGTCGAGGACAAGCGTCAACAACCGCCCAAGCTGCATGATTTACCATCACTCCAGAAACTCTGCGCCTCGCGTTTCGGCTGGACCGCTGCAAAGACACTGGAGATCGCTCAGGAGCTTTATGACGGTCAAGGCAAGAAGATCATCACCTATCCTCGTGCAGAAGTGCGCTACCTGCCCGAGACGCTGATCGGGGATGTGCCGCAGATCGTCGCCGGACTGCAAGTGGGGCAATCGTTCAGTGCGATCCCTGTGCCAGCACAGCCGATAATCCGAAAGGGCAAGAGCGGCAGTTTCTATGACAAGGGATTGAGGGGGCCAGCCACCATGCGGTCATCCCTAACGTCAACACGATCGAGAGCTTGCGAGACGTCTGGCCGCGCCTGTCTGCCGACGAGAAAAAACTGTTTGACGTGATCGCGCGGGCGTATCTGGCCGCTGTCATGCCGGACTTCCGCTATCGCCAGACAACCGCAACGCTTGACGTGGGCGGCTTTCCGTTCAAGGCCACTGGCCGCCAACACATTGATCTCGGTTGGCGGGCGGCATTTCCGGAATGGCAACCTGCCGACGAAAAGGGTGACGATGCGCAGTTGCTCCCGCAGATGCGAAACGGCGAGACCGCTACGGTTACGGAACCCGGCCATTGAGGACAAGGAAACCCGGCCACCGCCGCGCTATAACGAAGGTACTTTGATCGATGCGATGCAGCAGGCCTGGCGCTTTGTCGAGGACGCGGTTCTGCGCGACAGGCTCAAAGAAGCCAAGGGCATCGGCACCCCTGCGACCCGCGCCGAGATCATTGGTGGGTTGAAACGACAGAAATTTCTGATGGTCCAGGGCAAGAACATTGTGCCCACCGAAACCGGATTGAGTTTGTTTGGTGTACTCCAGCAGGCTGACCCGGCTTTGGTCGACCCGGGCGTAACGGCGCAACTTGAATGCCTGCTCGACGATGTTGTCGTCGGCAAACAGGAAATGGTTGGTGCCATTGATGCTGTCTGCAACGTCGCCCAGCGTATTATCGGCAAGCTCGTCGAAGGTCCGCCGGGCGGTGTGTCGCCTTTAGCCGGTTTTGCATCAGATCATGCGGGTCGTCGGACGGCCACCAACACGCCGCAATGAAGCGTTTCGCCGACAGCATCGCCCGTCAGAAGGGCATAAAGCCTCCAGCGGGTTACACAAAATCGGGATCGGTCTGCCGCTCGTTCCTTGAGCAGCATGCCCCCAAGAAACCGAGGGCGTTGGCGGGAATACAGGAGGCGGCCTTGGAGCAAGACCCCCAAGTCCGGCACAATTGTCATTCGCCGAGAGCATATCGCGGGAAAAAGGTGTTGCGATAACCGACGAAGCTAAAGCCAACTCTGCGGCTATGTCTGCCTGGATTGACAAGAACCAAGGGTCAAAACCTGGCAAGGGCCGTCGCAAGACGATTGCGAAGAATTCTAAACCAGTAGCGACAAAATGCACAAAGCCGACAAAGCAGCCAAGAAAGCCCAAGGATAGTGCGGCTTTGGTGGATGCGACGTGCTCGCCGGTGGCAGAGCAGCGTGATACCTCTGCTAACACGACACTGCGTATTCCCTACGGCAACAAGGAAGCCGCACAAAAGCTCGGTGGCAGATACGCCGAAGGTGGATGGTATGCACCACCTGGCGTTGATCTGACCGAGTTTAAATTGAAGGGATGGCTGTGAGGAGTCATGTCGATCTTCGACGACATTGAGGGCGGGCCCGACCATTAGCGGCTCCGGCATCCAACGACTGCTGTGCGCAGATAGCGACATTTGCAAAGTTGCGAACCATGGTCGCCTATCGAGACGCGCCCGGCCCAAAGCTGACAGACGGGGCACCGAAGGTTACCGCGGCGCAGCAAGACATTTGACGGAGCATCCACCTATAACGCGAGGTGCTCAAAAAGGCGTGCCACTGCTTCGGCACCGGGATCGACATTGCCCTGTAGTTGCTCGGCATTGATATAAGTCGCGCGTCCTGCCTTAGCGCGGGTCAGTGTCGCGGTGTAATCCGCACCTTCGCGCGCCGCACGCGCCGCCGCCGCCAGACCGGAGGGCAATGCATCCAGCGCGGGCAACAAGGCATCGACCATCGTACGGTCGCCCAGATTTGCACCACCGATCTGGCGCATCCGGTCTAATCCCTTCTTCAGCGCATCACGCATTGGCAGGCCGGAGGAAGACGCATCCCCCGCAGCCGCAAAGAAGATCGCCAGCAGCACGCCGGACGACCCGCCCATTGTCTGGCTCAACTCCAGCCCAATGGCACGGTAAAGCTGTGTGTGGTCAGCCAAAGGCAGACGGTCCATTGCGCCGATAAGCGCGCGTGCCGCGGTGGCAAGGGTGGACCCAGTGTCGCCATCGCCGGATTTTGCGTCGAGCGCGTTCAGATCCGCCTCGGCCTCGATCAGGATATTGCAGCAGTCGGTCAGAAATGCCTGCGTCGCCACATGGGGTGACGCGGGTGCGCGGATCGGTGAAAGTCCGTCGGGTAACGGCAGTACCCTTGAAATGGTGACCGGTTTGCACCCTGGCCAGCCCGGCAACGCAACAGGCTGCGCCAGAAGCTCTGCATCGCCGTTGTCCAGTTCCATAACCGACACCGAAAAGCCATGCATATCCAGCGCCGTCATCATCGCATCCGGCCCAATGATGAAGCGCAGGTGCTGGCCGATCTGCGATTTCAGCAGGTCATTGGCGAGGATTGCCATTTCCAGCACCGACGATCCTCCCAGATTGTTCAAAAGTACCACATGCGGTGTCGGCGGCATGGTTGCCGCCAGCTTTTCTACGACTTTGGCCATCGCATCATGCGCGCCGTTGGCAGCGACCTGTTCCACGCCTGCCTCGCCATGGATGCCAAGGCCAAGCTCGGCCATGCCTTGCGGGATCCGGTCTTCTTTCAACGCCCCCGGCACGGTGCAGGTATCCAGCGACATGCCGATACTGCGGCTGCTTTTTACGACACGTTCGGCAGCAAGCGTGCAAGCTTCAAGGTTGGCCCCTGCCTCTGCCATCGCGCCCACGATCTTGTGGACAAACAACGTGCCCGCCAGCCCGCGCGCCTGCGGCAGGTCGGGCAGCGCTACATCATCATCCACGATCACAATGCTGACCTTGTGCCCGAAAGATCGTGCGCGTTCCGCCGCAAGACCAAAGTTCAGCCGGTCTCCCGTATAATTTTTGACGATCAGCAGACATCCCGCAGGCCCCGTGACGGCCAAGATGCCCGCCAGCACCGCATCGACCGAAGGCGAGGCGAACACATCGCCGCAAACCGCCGCCGTCAGCATTCCGCGCCCAACGAAACCGGCATGCGCCGGCTCATGCCCCGACCCGCCACCACTCACCAGTGCCACCTTGGATTTGTCCCAATCCGCACGCACAACGACGCGGATATGAGGATAGCCGTCCAGCCGTGTCAGCGCACCGCCAGAGGCTGCAATGGTGCCGTCAATGGCATCGATGACCATGTTTTCCTTGGCGTTGATGAATTGTTTCATGGTGCTCTCTCCTTAAGCGACGCGCGCGCCATCGGCGGCGAAGTAGAATGGTTGTCTGGGGCTGATGCGGACGATATCGCCTTCTTTCAGGTTGGTATGCGGGTCCGTCACCGTAATCAGGTCGTGGGATTTGAACGTCAGATGCAGGCGGGTCTGGTCGCCTAGCCGTTCGACACGCTGCACCATGCTGTCCTCGCCTTGACCCTGCACGATCTGTTCAGGCCGCAGCCCGATATGCGTGGCACTCGGCGGCGCGCCGCCAAAGACATCCGCGGGCAGGATGTTAATACGCGGCTGGCCAAGGCGGCTGGCGGCATAGATGCTGACGGGGTTTTGGTAAATCTCACGCGGGGTACCGAATTGCACCAGCCGCCCGCGATCCAGTACGCCGACATGGGTGGCCATCGTCATCGCTTCGATCTGGTCGTGAGTGACGTAAAGCAAAGTTGCGCCGGAATTTGCCTGAATGCTTTTAAGCTCGATCCGCAGATCGGACCGCAATTTGGCATCCAGCGAACTCAGCGGTTCATCCATCAGATAGACAGACGGATCACGCACCAGTGCGCGCCCGATGGACACACGCTGCATCTCGCCCCCCGACAGCGCTGTCGCTTTGTTGCCGAGCTTATGGCTTATCTGCAGGATTTCGGCCACTTCGCCGACCTTGCGGTCGATCTCGGCCTGCGGGGTGCGCAGGATCGGGGATTTCAGGGGAAATTCCAGATTTTGCCGCACAGTCAGATGCGGATAAAGCGAGTATTGCTGGAACACCATCGCCACATCGCGCTGCGCGGGCGTCAGCCCTGTCATTTCGCGCCCGCCGATGGTGATGCGGCCAAGGTCGGGTCTGTCCAGCCCCGACACCATCCGCAGGGTCGTCGTCTTGCCCGCCCCCGTCGGCCCGAGCAGGACGACGAAAGACCCGTCTGGAATGGTCATCGTCACATCGTCCAGCGCCGAGGTCGCGCCAAAGGATTTGAAGATACCTTGCAGGGTGACTTCAGCCATGCCCCAACACTCCTTCATTGGCTTCGGACCGCAGCGCCTGTCCGGTCTTGGCGTCAAAGATCGTGACGGTGCGCGGATCGAAGGTCAGGCCGGTCGTGACGCCGGTGGCGACGTGATCGCTGCTCGCGACACGGGCCTTGACCGCGCCATTGGTGGTGTCGAGCGTCACGATCTGCGTCGTGCCAAGATATTCCGTCGCCACCACCCGCCCGCGATAGGGCGCACTGTCATCCAGCCGCACATGTTCGGGGCGCACCCCAAAAGTCAGCGCGCCGGATGCACCATGACGGCTTTGCGGGACCTGCATGGTGATCCCCTCCAGCGCGATTTGGTCCGCGCCCGCGTCGATGCTGCCGTGGAAATCCAGAAAATTCATCGGCGGCGATCCGATGAACTGCGCTACGAATTTCGTTGCGGGCCAGTCATAGATATCCTGCGGCACCCCAAATTGTTCGACCGATCCGTGGTTCATCACGACGATCTTGTCGCCCATCTGCATCGCCTCCAGCTGGTCATGGGTGACATAGACGGTCGTGGCCCCCATTCGGTCATGCAGGGCGCGCAGTTCCTCGGACATATGTTCGCGGAATTCGGCATCCAGCGCGCCAAGCGGTTCATCCATCAGGAAGGCCTTGGGTTCGCGCACGATGGCGCGGGCGAGGGCCACGCGCTGCCGATCGCCGCCCGACAACCCGCCGACGGGACGGTCGAGGATATTCGTTATCCCAAGGATTTCAGCGATCTCATGCACCTTGGCCGTCACCTGCGCGCGCGGCATGCCTTGGCTGACCAACGGATAGCTGATGTTCTTGCGCACGTTCATATGTGGGTACAGCGCGAACATCTGGAAAACAAAAGCGATATCGCGCTGGCTGGCGGGTTTCTGGCCCACCTCCTGCCCGTCGATGTAAATCTCGCCTGATGTCGGCAGTTCCAGCCCAGCCATCATGCGCAAGGTCGTGGTCTTACCGCAGCCGGACGGCCCCAGCAGCATGAAGAATTCGCCATCCTCCACCGTAAAGGTCGAGGATTTGACAGCATTGAACGCCCCGAAATCCTTGCGCAGATTTTCGATCCTAATCTGAGCCATGATTACTCCGGGAAATGGCTGACGATGATGAACATCACCGTGCCGACAAGGGTGACGACGAAGGAATAGGTATAAAGCACCAACACGAAGGGCTGCATCAGCATCACGACACCAAGGCCGATCAGCACTGTCGCCAGCATCTCCCAAGGACCGCGCCGCAGCCGCACCAGACCGTTGATAAACCCGCTCATTTGCGCACCGCCCCGAATGTGATCCCGCGCAGCAGGTGTTTGCGCAAAAGGATGGTGAACACCATGACGGGGATCAGAAAGATCGTGGCACCAGCGGCGACGGCGGGCCAGTCCTTGCCGCTTGTGCCGATGATCGTGGGGATGAACGGCGGGGCTGTCTGCGCATTGCCCGATGTCAGCAGCACTGCAAAGGCATATTCGTTCCACGCAAAGATCAGGCAGAAGATCGCGGTCGAGGCGATCCCCGTCGCCGCCTGTGGCAACACGATCTTGTAGAATGCCTGAAACCGCGTGTAGCCGTCGATCAGGGCGGCCTCTTCATATTCAACTGGGATTTCGTCGATGAACCCCTTGAGCAACCAGACCGACAGCGACAGGTTGACGGCCGTATAAAGCAGGATCATCCCCAGATGCGTATCGCTGAGCCCCAGATTGCGGAACATCAGAAAGATCGGGATAGCGACGGCAATCGGCGGCATCATCCGCGTGGACAGGATGAAGAACATCAGATCGTCCTTCAGCGGCACACGGAACCGGCTGAATGCATAGGCCGCCGCAGTGCCGAGGATCATGCAAAGTGCCGTGGACCCGAAACCGATGATGACCGAATTCAGGAACCTCTCGCCATATCGCGACGGGCCGGTAATGACGGTACCACGGTTCTGGGCGATCTCGTCGTACCAGGTTTCCGGCGGGCCTGCGTCCTTGAGCATTTGCGGGGTGGCGCGGGTGCGGTCGGTGAACAGGTTGACGTAACCTTCCATCGTTGGCTCGAATAAGATGACGGGCGGATAGGCGATGGAATCATTGGGCGACTTGAAGCCTGTGGCGATGATCCAGAGCAGTGGCACCATCGTGATGATCGCGTAGCCGACGACAAGGATGCCTGCCAACCATTTGGTTCCCATACGCGGTTCGGTGACGGAAAAGCTCATCGTTGTTTGACCTTGTTCAGGGCTTTGACATAGATCGACGCAAGGCCAAATACGGTCACGAAAAGGATCACGGCATAGGCGGATGAATAGCCCGTGCGCCAACGCTCGAACGCCTCTCGTTTCAGGTCTATAGAGGTCAGCGTGGTTGTGTTGCCCGGCCCGCCGCCGGTCAGTTGCACGACCAGATCGAACATCTTGAAGTTCTCGATCCCGCGAAACAGCACCGCCAGCATCAGGAAAGGCAGCGCCATCGGCACGGTGATCGTCCAGAACTGGCGCCATTTGCTGGCGCGGTCGCATTCGGCGGCTTCATAGATGCTGTCGGGTATCGACCTCAGACCCGCCAGACAGATCAGCATCACAAACGGCGTCCACATCCACGTGTCCACAATGATGATCGCCCAAGGTGCCAGATGCACGTCGCCGATCATCGAAAAACTCGCAGCGTCGGCGCCAGTGAAAAAGGCCACGACGTAATTGAACAGCCCGATCTGCGGCTGATAAAGAAAGGTCCAGAAATTGCCGACAACGGCAGGCGACAGCATCATCGGAAACACGATGATCGTGGTCCAGAGGTCGTTGCCCTTGAATTTCATGTTGATCAGATAGGCAAGCGTGAAACCGATCAGCACCTGCAGGATGATCGTCCAGATCAGGAAATGCGCTGTCGCCTGCATCGTGTCCCAGATCGCGGGGTCCGACAGGATGCGTTCGTAATTGCGTAGCCCCACCCATGACACTTCGTTGTTGGGGCGGTTGACTCGGTAATCTGTAAAGCTGAGCCGGATCGTCCAGATCAGCGGAAAGATATTGACCGCCAGCAACAGAAAGATCGTGGGTGCGACAAAGATCCAGGCGATCGTCCTGTCGGACAGGCCACGAATACGGCGAGCCACCCCGTGGGGCGTGCCGGCAGCCGCCCTATCGATGGGGGAAATGGTCATCAGCATCGTCCTTCGGGCGCGGTTTTCGGAAAATCAGCCCCAGCCGAGAGATAGAAAAAAACGGCTGGGGCGATGGCACCGCCCATGAAAGGCGGCGTCAGAGGATCAGAGCTTGCCTTCGTCCTCGAAGATTTCGGTCCAGTCGGCGACCAGTCCGTCAAGAGCCTCTTGTGCTGTGCCTTGGCCCGCGACCGCGTAGTTATGCACACGGTTCTGCATCGCCAGCAAAAGGTCAGCATAGGCAGGTTCGGCCCAGAAATCCTTCACGATCGCCATGCTGTCGAGAAAGGTCTGCGCATAGGGCTGGCTGGTTGCGAAACCAGGGTCCTCGACCACGGCGCGCAACGCGGAATAGCCACCGAGCTCCCACCATTTCGCCTGCACTTCAGGCTGTGCGAACCACTGGATATACTCCAAAGCGGCATTCTGCTTGGACGAATAGGCGACGACTGAAATGCCCTGCCCGCCAAGCTGGGCGAATTGTCCGGCAGGTCCGGCAGGGTTCGGGAAATAACCCGCACGGCCACCGCCGACGTTTTCATCCGCCTCGACACCCGGCCAAATGAAGGCAAAGTTCATCTGCATCGCGACCTGACCTGACCGGAAAGCGTCGATATTCTCGCCCATGTACCAGTTCGACGAACCGGGGGGTGTCGCGGTGTCATAAAGCTCTTTGTAGAATTCAAGGCCCGCGACGGCCCCGGCAGAGTTCACGAACCCTTCCAGATCGTAAGGCTGGTCGGGGTTTTCATACTGGAAGCCGTAGTTATAAAGCGCGTTAGTCACGCCCATCGTGATCCCTTCGGACCCCCGTTCCGTATAGATCGCCGCACCGTAAACCGTGGTGCCGTCGATATCGCGGCCTTGGAAAAACTGCGCGATATCTTTGAGTTCTTCCAGCGTGGCAGGCACGTCCAGCGCGCGGCCATAGGTTTCCTGAAACTCAGCCTGCAGTTCGGGGCGCTCGAACCAATCCTTACGATAGGTCCAACCGACAACGTCGCCAAAAGCAGGCAGCGCCCAGTAGTTGGGCGTATTCTTAGGCCATTCGGAATAGCCCGTCACGGTTGCCGGAATGAAATCATTCATGCTGATGCCGTTGGCATCGAAAAAGTCATTCAGTTTAACATAATGGCCATTCTCAGCGCCGCCGCCGATCCACTGACTGTCGCCGATCATCAGGTCGCACAATTGCCCGCCGGAGTTCAATTCATTCAGCATCCTGTCGGCAAAGCTGGTCCACGGCACGAATTCGAACCGCATTGTGTGGCCGGATTGCGCCTCGAAATCCTTGCTCAGCTCGATCAGCGCGTTGGCGGGGTCCCATGCCGCCCAGCACAGCGTCAGGGTTTCAGCTTGGGCTGCGGATGCGAGGCTGGCCAATGCCAGCGCGCCTGCCGCCGTTGTCGTCATAAAACTGCGTTTCATTCCGTGTCCTCCTCCTCAGGATCTGTGACCGGCCCAGCCTCGTCGCTGTACCTGCCGCCTGACATGACGGTAATGAGGCACGTGCATCATGACAAGCGTTTTTTGAGACACGTGCATCAAGATCTGCTATGTCGGGGTATCAAAGCACTGCTGATGCTTGGGTTACTTACGGGCAAATCACTGATAAGCTGATCAAAATGAACAGAAGTCTAGACCAGAAAACAATGTTGCGGCCCACGACAAAGGACTTGGCCAAAACCGCCGGAGTCAGCCGCGCCACCGTAGACCGCGTCCTGAACGGGCGCGAGGGCGTGCGTCAGGAGACCGTCGACCGCGTGAACGATGCCATCGCAGAGTTGGGATTCGTGCGCAATTTGCAGGCCGCCAATCTGGCCAGATCGCAAAGCTATCAGTTCATTTTTGCGCTGCCGCGCTCAGGAGACCAGTTTCTTGGTCAGATCGTTCGCCGTATTCAGGAGGCAGAGACGCTGTTCTCTGCTGATCATGTCTGGTGCGATGTGCATCACATCAACGAAAACGACCCGCACAGTATTTCCGCCTATCTGTCGTCCTTGTCCAAGACCGATGTGGCAGGTGTGGCGATCATGTCGCCTGAATCGCCGCAAGTGCGCGACGCGATTACCCGTTTGCAGGAACGCGGGGTCGCTACCTTGCCGTTCATCTCCAACCAGACGCTTATGGATGCCGACTGGGTCGGGATCGACAACCGCGCGGCGGGGGCGACGGCGGGTCTTTTGCTCGGGCAGTTAGCAGGGGGGCGCCGGGGCACCCTTATGGTCATTGCCGAAAGCATGCAGTCGCGCGACAGTCTGGAGCGTCGGCTGGGCTTTGATCGGGAGATTTGCGAAAACTTCCCCGGACTGCGCGCGCTGCCGTCGCTGGAAACCTACGGCAACGCCGACCGCGCCCGCGCTATCATCGGCGCCAGCCTTGCGGTACATCCTGACATCGTCGGCATCTACATCATGGCGTCAGAGGCGCGCACGCCCCTATCGATCATCACCGACATGCATGTACCGCGCAGCGTCATCAGGATCGCGCATGAACGCACGCCCTTTACAGAACAGGCGTTGCGTGACCGCACGCTGGACGGCATCATCGCGCAGGATGCAGGTCACCTTGTGCGCAGCGCCATCCGGCGGTTGAAAGGGATCGTTGATCGCCGCAAAACACTCTTATCACAAGAGCAGATCAGGATCGAAATATTGCTGCGGACGAATATTTGAGAAAGTATCGGTAACCTGGGTGGGTCAGCGATGTAAACTTTGCTCACCGAATTAACTCTAATTCTTGCAATCACCAGCCTAGCCGAAGTGTTTGAGACCAGTCGCGCTCCACTGGATGGGAGTTCGGGCCTGCTACTTCCTACCTGTGGAATACTTCCACGTCGTCTTCATCCCCCAGCCGGGATTCTTATCGCCTATTTTGTTCGCTGTGCCACACCTACCTGGACGTGAGCTTTCACATGGCCATGGACTGATTTTCGCACGTCCGCAGCGAAGGTCGGCTCCCAGCACTCCTTGTCACAATTTCTACCACCACGATGATGCGCTCACTCAAATATGCAAATAAGCCCACAATCTTTCCGGCTGACAACACCAACACAAAACCGTAGTGTGCGATAACGCTGGAGGTACAGCACGATGGTCGCACTCAAACCTGATACGCATGTGCTGCTGGACGGCGCTGTAAAGGTCTACCTGCGCGGCAACAGCAGGTTGACTTAACTTCGCAAGTTGTCGTGTAACGACGATACGTCAGCACAAATTTCTGTGAGTGCGTCGAAGACCTGAGGTGCGGCAGCAAGAACCCGTCCACCGCGTGTCAACATATGGTCCATGACAAAGCCTTCGGTGCGTCCGCCAGCCTCCTCGACCATGAGAAAGCCACCGAGACAATCCCAAGCATTCATATGCGGCTCAAAATAACCGGCGAGCCGCCCTGCTGCGACATCGGCAAGCATCATCGCTCCTGACCCGCTGCGGTAATAGGCGCCGCCCGCCTGCAGAAGCCTTTCGATCACACCTGCTGCGTCGGTAGGGGGCGTCCTGTGGCTTGCGCCGATCGCAGTCATCGCATCCGTGATCGCAAGTTTGGGCGATATTTGCTGAAGGACCCCGTCGCAGCGGAAGCCCCCGCCCAGTCGCGCATCGTAAAGGAGGTCGTGAGCGGGCGCAAAAGTGGCGGCAGCTACAACGCGATCCCTTTCGACTACGGCGATAGCCACGCACCAATGCGGCAGTCCTGATAGGAATGGCATGGTACCATCGATTGGATCGATCACCCACGTAAAGCCGCTGATGCCTGGCGTCGGAGAGCCTTCCTCGCCAATGATAGCATCCTCTGGGAAGGCTTTCGAGATCGCGTCGCGGATCAGCACTTCAACCTCACGGTCGGCGCGGCTAACCACGTCCTGCCGGGCCGCTTTGGCCTCAACAGCAAGGGTGTCGCGTCGGTTAAAAAAGTCGAGTGCTGCCACACCTGCGTGGCGGGCCAAATCACAAGCATAGGCATGGCGTTTCATGATCGCGTCGGTCATTTTGGCTCCGTCAATCAAGGCGGATGACGCCTGCAGGATCAATTTGAAGGTGAACAGCGGCGCCGGGTTCTAAACGCGTCTCGGGAATTGGTCGCGACACAAGAAGTGACATACCTCCGCTTATTACGCCATACTCCATTCGGCTGCCAAGATAGGTGGCACTCTCGATACGGGCCGTGCCCCCAGTCGCCAGTGCGATGCGCTCAGGCCGGATTGATAGTGACGCGGGGCCGTCATTGCCTGAGACAGGCAGATCCAAACCAGCGCCAGTAAATCGACTGGACTGCACCCGTCCCGCGATCAGGTTGGCGTCGCCAATGAAACTTGAAATAAAGGCTGACGCTGGACGTTCGTACAGGTCCTCAGGCGTGCCAACCTGCGCAATTTGGCCCTTTTCCATTACGACGATCCGGTCGGATACGGCCAGGGCCTCTTCCTGATCGTGGGTTACGTAGACCGCGGTCAGCCCGAATTCCTGTTGCAATGCGCGGATCTCAGACCGAACCCGGCGGCGCAGCTTGGCGTCCACGTTTGACAGCGGTTCGTCGAAGAGGATCACGTCTGGCTGTTGAACGATAGCGCGTGCGACCGCGACGCGCTGTTGTTGCCCGCCTGACAGTTCTGACGGCAGGCGTTGATGCAGCCCGCCCAGCCCGATTTGATCGAGGATCGTGCGGGCCTTGTCGTGGGCTTCAGCCTTTTTTAAGCCGCGGATACTCGGGCCGTAGGCCACATTTTCCAGCACGCTGAGATGCGGAAACAGGGCGTAGGACTGGAACACCATTCCGACATTGCGTTCCGACGCGGGGTCACGGCTGACGTCGCGACCCGCAATCAACAACCGGCCCTCGCTTGGCAATTCGAGCCCGGCGATTAGGCGCAGGCTGGTGGTCTTGCCACAGCCAGAGGGGCCGAGAAAGGTGACAAGCTCGCCGCGCTGGATCGACAGGTTGAGCCCATTAACGGCGACGGCATCGCCGTAGCGTTTGATAACACCTTCAAACTCGATCGCGGTTTCTGTCACGCTGTCAATGTCCTTCATCCAATCACTCCGCAGTTTGGGCGGCTGGCGCACCCTGCAATTCCGTGCGCCGCCCGAGGTTACGGTGCCCGACGGCGAACTGGATCAACGCCACGCAGGCGATCATCACGATCATCAGCACCGCTGAATATGCGATAGCCAGCGCGTATTCGCCGTTTTCGACCCGGCCCATGATGTAGGCGGTCGCCATGTTGTGCCGCGCTGAGACAAGGAAGATCACCGCCGATACCGCCGTCATTGCGGTGACGAAAGAATAAACCAGCGCGGTGAAGATCGCGGGGCGGATCAGTGGCAACACGACGTCGCGCAGGGTGCGTGCTCCGCCTGCGCCCATCGTCTGGCTTGCCTCTTCCATGCTGCGGTCGATCTGGGCAAGTGCCGCCATACCCGCACGCATGCCCACAGGCATATTGCGGAACATGAAGCAGATTACGAGGATCACCATCGTCCCGGTAATGTCGACAGGCGGTACGTTGAACGCCACGATGTAGCTAACGCCCACCACTGTGCCGGGAATGGCGAAGGATAGCATCGTGCCGAACTCGAACGCGCGCCGGCCAAAGAAGTCCTGCCGCATCACCAGCCACGCCGTCAGAATGCCGATGCCCATGGTCAGCGGGGCTGACAGCGCTGACACCCAGAGCGTTGTGATGAGCGAATCCCAGGCTGAGCCGTAGAGGCGCAGGCCTTCGGCCCCGATCTCGAAGGAAAAGGCTGTCCAGATGTGGCTGACAGTTGGCGTCAGATCGAGCCGTCCCAGGTCGGTTACGAACCCGCCAAAGAGCACGATTGTATAGACCGCGAGAGTGAAGACGACGAAAGGCACGACCGCGGCGATCGCAGCGACACGCACCCAGCGCGGGACGGGTGCTGCAAGTCCCGCATCGCTTCGTCCGCTGACGGTGACGTAGCTCGCGCGGCCAAGCCACCGGGTCTGCACCCAGAAGGCCGCAAGCGTCAGCGCCAGCAGCACGATGGCAAGGGTAGCCGCATTGCCGAGGTCATATTGTGCACCGACCACGGCAAAGAAGATTTTCGTCGACAGGACATCATAGCCACCCCCCAACACGATCGGGTTGCCGAAGTCGGCAAGGCTTTCGATGAAGGCCAGTAGGAAGGCCGCCGCGATGCCAGGCCGCAGCAGTGGCCACGTGATCTTGCGGAAGGTGACAAATGGCTTGGCGCCGAGCGTGCCCGAGGCTTCCTCGAGCGTCGGATTGATCGCTTCGAGGGTTCCGAGAAGTACGAGAAAGGTAACCGGCGTAAAAGCCAGCACCTGTGCAAGCAGGATGCCGGGCAGGCCGTAGATCCAGCGTCCGGGGCGGACACCGAACCAGTCAGCAACCTCTGCGGTGACGACTCCGCTGCGCCCGAACAGCACGATGATCGCCACGCCAACGACGAAGGGCGGCGTTATAATCGGCAGGATTGAGATCGCTCGAAGTGTCCGCTTTAGCCGGAAATCGGTGCGCGCGACGAGCAGCGCCAGCGCCAGCCCCAGACCGGTGGCAAAAGCGGCTGACAGCACGCCCAAAACGACAGTATTAATGACGACACCGCAACTGTAGCGCGATGTCAGACAGGCTAGCCCCCACAGTTCCGCACCCGAGATGCGGGTGAGAAACGGGGTTATGGCCAAAGCGCCTTCGGCATCGGTGAAGGCCGCAGTGCCAAGCTTGATAATGGGAAAGAAGACGAAGAGCGACAGCAAGGCCACGATGATGACGACACAGGCAGCGGCGAAGCGCTCGCCCCGGCAGAACCCACGTGCCGCCAGCGCGTCCGAGATCAACCCAAGAAACGCCAGCCCCGTCACCAGCCCGCCAAGACCGATACCCGACTGACCCTGCTCCGCCGTCGGATAGATTGCCGCGATCCCCGGAATTAATGGCCCGTTGAGACCGATTGCGAAGCCCTGAAGCGTCATCAGCACGAGGCCCGCAATGCTCAGCGGCAGGATCGCCACATGTCGACGCCAGTCATCGACGGTCAGGGCGAGGCCGGCTAGCAGGACCGCCGAAACCGCGATCGGCAGAAGCCATGGCTGCGTACCCAGTCCTTCGCCCAGGGCGGACGCACCGAAGTCACCGCCGCGGTACCACGGCAATATCAGCACGGAGAACAGCAGAAGACCGAGCCAGCCAAAGCTGGCCCGGTCAAACTGTTTCATTCGGGCTGTCGCAATCAATTCGGCAGTGCGCCGATTTCAGCGTCCCACCGTGCCAGCAGGCGCGAGCGGGTTTCGCTGGAGCCATACTCTGCAAAGTCGTAGTCGATCAGCTTGATGTCGGCGAGCCTCGGTGCTTCCGGCGGGGTCTTTGCTTTTGCATTCGACGGCACTTGATAGCTGTTTGCAGTTGCGCCGATTTCCTGCGCCGCAGGCGACAGTGCCCAGTCATACCAGACTTTCGCGCTTTCAGGGTTTGGACCGCCTTCGATGATCGACATCGAACCGACCTCATAGCCGGTGCCCTCGCAGGGTGCGACTGTCACGATTGGCGCGCCCTGTACTGTTTGCGCTACAGCATCGTGCTGAAAGACGATACCTACTGCCGTCTCGCCCGTCGCAGCCGCGCGGATTGGTGCGCTACCGGACTTGGTATACTGGCTGATGTTGCTGTGGAGCTCAGTAAAGTATTCAAATGCCTCTTCCTCGCCCATCAGCTGCACCATGGTCGCCAGCATAGTATAGGAGGTGCCTGAGGAGTTTGGATTTGCGACCTGCACATCATCGCGGAACCGTTCATCAAGGAGATCAGCCCAGCAGGCCGGTGGATTATCCGAAACCAGATCGCTGTTGTACCCGAAGCCAAGTGCGCCCGCATAGATGCCGATCGTGCGGTAGCCGCCAGTCTCGGCCTGAGCGACAGCCCAGTCTTGAAGCTCGTCCAGCATGGGTGAGCGATATTCCATCGTCAGGCCCTCTTGCGCAGCCTGCAAATGAGGATCGCCGGTGCCGCCCCACCACACGTCGCCGCGCGGCTGGCCTTCTTCAGCCTTGATCTGGGCGTAGGTCTCACCTGAAGACTTGCGCGTCATCAGAACGTTGATCCCGGTCTCGCGGCTGAAAGCTTCCGATTGCGCACGGCACCACTCCTCGCCGACTGAGCAATAGAGGACCAGTTCCTTCGACTGTGCATGTGCTCCAGGTGCCAAAAGCATGGCCATTGCCGAAGCCGCCATAACATATGAATTTTTCATTATCTCACTTCCCTATGAATGCTGTCTCCAACGGTCGCCTATTGACCGAATGTAACCCGACTATGACAACCCGGTGATTGCTTGCCAATAGTTTTGGTTCGGAGATGCCAGTCTCTAGCCGACGGATCTGCAGGTTGCAGCGCGATAAAATACCGAGTAGTTTGCACTTGGCCAACGTTGAGGATTCCGACCCCATGATCGCGAAACGTATCCATTTCATTCGTCACGCCCAGTCCGAACACAATGCTCGCGCGGCCGAGGTACGGGATGAGGATGTTCTGCGCCGTGATCCGGCGCTGCGAGATGCGCGTTTGACCGAGTTAGGTCAAAGTCAGGCAAAGGCGCTTGCAAGCGAAATATCGCGCCTTCACGACATTAAACTGGTGGTAGTATCGCCGCTCAGCAGGGCGATCCAGACCGCAATCGCCGCTTTTGAGGGACATCCCGCACCGCGCCTCATCCAACCGCTGCACCGCGAGATGCAGGAAAGCTACTGTGATATCGGCCAGTCGCCGGTCCATCTGGCGAAAGCCTTCCCCACGTTCGCTTTCGATCATCTTGACGATCCGTGGTGGCACAACGACATCGATGATGGATCGCCTTATCCGCGCGAAACTCTTGACGCTTTCGAACGACGGGTGACTGTCTTCAAAGATTGGCTCATCGGGCGGCCCGAAGACTGCATCGCCGTGGTTGGGCACGGTACTTTTCTCAAGCGCCTGACCGGGACGGTCTTTGACAATGCGCAACGTGTGGAAATTGTGTTATAAAAGGTATGGAAATTTGGCGTAAAATGCCGACGAACTGTGAAGTATAAAGGAGCGCACGACGAATTGCAGCTCGCTGTCACAGCGCAGAGCCTCATAAAGCTCGATAAGCTCATCTAACCACCGTTAATCGCACAAACAGCGTGACAGAGATGCCCCATGCCCAGCATTAAGGCTGTATCAGTACCGGCTGAAACAGCGAGTTTTTCAACAGAATAGGCCGATTGCTGATGGTCACGAATGGCTGCACAAGACCTGCGACCAGAACATTTCAAATAGAAGCGGTCAATTTCGCCGGTTCATGGCCTCGACCGCAGATTGCATGTGGTTTGGCGCATGATGCGCATAGACGCGCTCGATTGTCTCAACCGAGGTGCCAAAATACCCTGCCACGTCCCACATTGTTGCCCCGCGCTGCAGCGCCCATGTAATCGCCGTGTGTTTGAGGGTGTGTGGCGTCACATCGGAGAGGTTGATTGCGATACCATGTTTGGCTGCGAGGTCTGTTGCCAGCAATCGGGCTTTATTCCAGCCGGTTTTGATATCTCCGATCCTGCGGCCTTTGTAATCTTCGACGACATAATTTCGACCATGCGCAGCCTGCCGACGCAGGTGTGCGAGGTATTTTGCCGGGAGGCGGGCAGGGGGTTGCCGCTTTTTCGTCTCGCTCTTGGCCCCGGGTCGCCGGTAGATCAGCCCGTTGACCGTGTCGACGTGCCCGCCAGTCAAGCTTGCGGCCTTGGCGCTACAAGCCCGGTCACACACTGCGCCTAACTGACTGCCCCACCTTTCTCTTCCGTCCAGCCTTGACCTCGTGCCCGTTGGTCGCTGCCAGCGCTCCTGACCCCCACCCCTTGGGTCCCCTTCGTGGCATGGAACGTATGCGGCGCGCCTTGGCGCCATATTTGCGCGTTTTTTTTAATTCTAAAAACCCATTACGTTATGTTTTGGTCAGCCTCGGTCGGCCGCCTTTGGCCCGCCCTTGCAGGCTGTAGTGCGCTGTCCTAAACCCGACGGAGTGACCACTTGGCCCCCATCATAAAACCCACCACTGGCCGCCTTGATGTTGCTCGGTGGCCTGCCTCGAAGATCGAAATGTGGCAGGTCGCAGACCTCGCACCTTACGTCAAAAACGCCCGGACGCACCCGCAGGCGCAGGTCAATCAGATCGCGGCGTCGATGGAACGGTTCGGTTTCACGATCCCGATGCTGATCGCGGAGAACGGCACAATCATCGCGGGCCACGGACGGCTATTGGCTGCGGCGCAGCTTGGCATGGCCGAGGTCCCGGTGATGGTGGCGCGGGGCTGGTCTGACGAAGACCGGCGGATTTACACGCTTGCCGACAACCGCCTTGCGGAGACGTCAGAGTGGGACCCAGAGACGCTGCAGATCGAGTGGGATGAGTTGCACGCGCTCGGTCTTGGCGATGATCTTTCGATGATTGGGCTCTCCGATGAGGACCTGAAGGACATTCTGCCCACCGCGATGCTTGAGGTGACTGGCGGCTTGACCGACCCGGATGATGTTCCTGAGGTCGACGAGGCCCAGCCGATCATGCGGCGGCTCGGGGTCTCCCACGCGTTGTTCCGAGAAAGTAACAGGTAGCAATTATTCGACACTGCCTCCGTGACGCGGTCCGCTTCGACAGGCTATGCTTTGCGCATATCGGAGGCATGGCATATGGACTTGGGACTTGGGGGCAAGGTTGTGATCGTGACCGGCGGTGCATCGGGCATCGGTGCGGCCATCGTGGATGCGTTGTCTGCCGAGGGTGCCGTGCCTGTCACCTTTGACTTCAATGCCGATGGCAGCGCCGACCGCCTGCGCCTTGATCTTGCGGATGACGCTGCTTGTACGAATGGCGTGGCTGCGGTGCGCGCCCGGCACGGCCGCATCGATGCGCTGGTCAATTGTGCCGGCACCAATGACGGTGTCGGGCTTGACCAAGGGCCCGAGGCTTTTCGGGCCTCGTTGAACCGCAACCTTGTGCATTGCTTCACGCTTGCTCATCTGTGCCGCGCCGATCTGATCGCGGCGCGGGGCGCGATCCTTAATGTCGCCTCAAAGACAGCATTGACGGGACAGGGCGGCACGTCGGCCTATGTTGCCGCCAAGGCGGCGCAACTGGGGCTGACGCGCGAATGGGCGGCCGACCTTGCGCCCCATGGCGTGCGCGTCAATGCAATCGTGCCGGCCGAGGTGATGACGCCGATGTATGAACGCTGGCTGTCGACGCTGCCTGACCCGGACGCCCAGTGCCGCGCGATCGAGGCCACCATCCCGCTTGGCCGCCGAATGACCACAGCCGCTGAAATGGCCGCCACAGCGGTGTTTCTCTTGTCCGACAAGGCCAGCCATACAACGGGACAATGGCTGTTCGTGGATGGCGGTTATGTCCATCTTGACCGCCGCCTCACGCTTTAGGACCCTGACCATGACCCTTGGCCGTATCACCCGCATCCTTGCCCGCGACATCCGCTTTCCCACATCGCGTGCGCTTGACGGCTCGGATGCGATGAACCTGGCGCCGGATTATTCGGCGGCCTATGTTACAGTTGAAACTGCCGGCGGGCTGGTGGGTCACGGATTTACCTTCACGATAGGGCGCGGAAACGAGCTTTGCGTGGCCGCCGCCCGCGCCCTTGCGCCGCGTCTTGAGGGGCGCGATGGCGATGACCTGTTGGCCGACATGGGCGAAACATGGCGCCATATCACCGGCGATAGCCAACTGCGCTGGACCGGTCCGGACAAGGGCGTGATCCATCTGGCCACCGCTGCGATCGTTAACGCGCTTTGGGACCTCAAGGGCAAGGCCGAGGGCAAACCGGTCTGGCGGCTCTTGTCCGAGATGTCGCCCGACGAGATCGTCGCGCTGGTCGACTGGCGTTGGCTGTCGGATGCGCTTGATCCGGGCGAAGCGCGCGCGCGACTTGCCGCCAGGCTAGACGGCAGACTGGCCCGCATGGCTGCGCTGCGCGCAATTGGGTTTCCGGCCTATACCACATCGGCGGGCTGGCTCGGCTATTCCGACGACAAGTTGCGCGCGCTGGTCCGCGCCGCCCTTGGACAGGGCTGGTCGCATTTCAAGATGAAGGTGGGGGGCGATCTTGCCGACGATATCCGTCGGGCGCGCATCATTCGGCAAGAGATCGGTCCGGACCGCAAGCTGATGATGGATGCCAATCAGGTCTGGGGCGTGGACACTGCCATCGCCCAGATGCGCGCGCTGGCCGAATTCGACCCTTGGTGGATCGAGGAACCAACCAGCCCCGACGATGTGCTGGGCCATGCCCGCATCGTCCGCGACATTGCGCCGATTGCGGTGGCCACGGGCGAACATTGTCAGAACGCGGTGATGTTCAAGCAGTTCATGCAAGCGGGTGCACTGCGCTTCGTGCAGCTCGACGGCGCGCGTCTGGCTGGCGTGAACGAGGTGGTGGCGGTGCTGCTTCTAGCCGAAAAATTCGGGCTGCCCGTATGTCCGCACGCCGGCGGGGTGGGTTTGTGTGAACTGGTCCAGCATGCCAGCTATTTCGACTATGTCGCGGTCGGCGGCAGTTTCGAGGATCGCGTGCTGGAATATGTCGACCATCTGCACGAACATTTCGCGGTGCCCGTCATCGTGCGCGATGGCCGTTATATGCCGCCCGAAGCACCGGGCCTTTCGACTGAGATGTTCGCCACAAGCCTTGAGGCGCATGCCTACCCGCATGGCGCCGCGTGGGCGAGCTGACGGCGTAAGGTTGCTCGCCGCAGAAAAGAAGGTTTCAGCGGTTGGTTCGGATGGGTCCGTCCCGCGCAATGTGACGCGGCCCATGTGCCGCACACCGGTGCGCGATGCGAAAAATAGCTGCGCTCCGCTGCGGCGATGCCGGATCACGGGCGTGCAGCCGCACAAGCCTCGGCCGCCCGCACGCCGCCTGACGCCGGGGCGGCGTCAGGCGTCTTGGGTCAGGTGTTCGCCCAGCCCCCATCAATGCCGATGGCCTGACCGGTGACAAAACCGCTTTCGTCCGACCCGAGATAGACGGCCAACGCTGCGATTTCTTCGGGTTGGCCTATGCGCCCCATCGGCTGGCGCGCGATGAACGCGGTGCGGGCGGCTGCCACCCCAGCCTTGGTGCGGCCTTGCGCGCGCAGGCGGCCATGCCAGCTGGGCGATTCCACCGTGCCGGGGCAGATCGCATTGGCGCGGATGCCTTGCGTCACGAAATCGGCGGCCACCGATTTCATCATCCCGATCACGGCGGCCTTTGTCGCGCCATAGACAAAACGGTTGGGCGCTGCGATCATCGTCGACACCGCCGAGGCCACATAAATCACTGACCCTCCGCCGGCACCCAGCATGGCCGGCAACAGCGCCCGCGTAACCGCGTAGTTCGCCTTGACGTTCAGCTCCATAGAAAAGTCAAAGGCTGCCTCGTCGCAATCGAGGATCGAGCCGTGATGGACAAAGCCCGCGCAGTTGAACAAGATATCCACAGCCCCGACCGCAGCCGCCGTGGCGTAGATGGCCTCTGCATCGCGCACATCAAGCCGCTGGGTCCGGATGCGCCCGCCCTCAAGGGCGGCGAGCGCCTCGGCATCGATGTCGGTCGCGATCACCTCGGCCCCTTCGGCTGCAAAGGCCAGTGCGGTGGCCCGCCCAATCCCGGCGCCTGCTGCGGTCACCAATGCCGTCTTGCCTGACAGTCTCATGCCGCCGCTCCCTACATGACCGCGCCGATTTGCCATGGCACGAATTCCACCCCGCCAAAACCCAGTTCTTCACTTTTCGTCTTTTCCCCCGAGGCCACGCGCAAGAACAACTCGAAGATCTCGCCCCCCTTGTCCTCGACGCTGACGCCATCGGTGATGATATCGCCGCAATTTATGTCCATGTCCTCGGCCATGCGGTCGTACATCTCGGAATGGGTGGCCAGCTTGACACAGGGCGTGGGCTTGTAGCCCGACACCGACCCCCGCCCGGTCGTGAAGGCGATAAGGTTCGCGCCGCTTGCGATCTGGCCCGTGACCGAACAGGGATCATATCCGGGGCTGTCCATGTAGACAAAACCTGGGGTCGTGATCGGTTCGGCAAATCGGTAAACCCCGGCAAGCGGGGCTGTGCCACCTTTGGCCACGGCACCCAGTGATTTTTCAAGGATGGTGGTCAGCCCACCACGCTTGTTGCCGGGCGAGGGGTTGTTGTTCATCTCGCCCCCATTGCGGGCGGTATAATCCTCCCACCACAAGATCCGATCGACCAGCGCCTGTCCCACCTCGGGGCGCACCGCGCGGCGGGTAAGCAAATGTTCGGCGCCATAGATTTCGGGTGTTTCCGAAAGGATGGTTGTGCCCCCATGCTGCACCAAAAGGTCCGAGGCCACCCCAAGCGCGGGGTTGGCGGTGATCCCAGAATAGCCATCCGACCCGCCGCATTGCAGCCCCACCGTCAGATGTGACACCGGCGCCGGGCGCCGTTCGGCGGTGCGCGCCACCTCGGCCATTTCATGCAAGACCGCCATGCTGCGCGCGATCGTGCGCCGTGTGCCGCCGGTCTGCTGGATTGTCATGTAACGGAAATTGCCGTCTGCACGCATGCGCCCCGCGCCGATCAGGTCGGGGATCTGCATCACTTCGCATCCCAACCCAAGCAACAAGATACCCGCGAAATTGGGATTGCGCGCGTATCCGGCCAATGTGCGAAACAGCGTGTCATAGCCTTCGTCGTTGCCCGCCATGCCACAGCCCGTGCCATGAACGATCGGCACCACACCGTCGATGCCGGGATAATCGGCCAGCCAGCCTTCGCGGTCGACAGCCTCGGCCACGAAGCGGGCGACCGACCCCGAGCAGTTCACCGAGGTCAGGATGCCCAGATAGTTGCGCGTGCCCACCTGCCCATCGGCGCGGTGATAGCCCATGAAGCTGCTCTGCGTCTGTGCCGGCACAAGCGCGCGGAAGTCGGCCCCAAAGGCATGGTCTTGCCGGTGGTCGCCCATTCCAAGATTGTGGCTGTGCACATGCCCACCCGCCAGGATTTGCGCGGTGGCCACGCCGATCATCTGACCATAGCGATAGACAGGCGCACCCGGCGCGATTGCCTCCAACGCCACCTTGTGGCCGCGCTTGATCTGTTCCAAGGTTGCGGCCCCGCCCGGCAAGGCGCTAGCGGGCTCCAGATCGGCAAGTGCGACCCCAATATTATCCATCGGGTTCAGGCGGATCACACGGGGCGGGGCGTTGGTCATCTTGTGCTCCGGCAGGGGGCGTGCAGACTTGACTCTGCATGGCCCAAAGCTAACGTATTACCATGTTACAGATACATTATGGTCATCCGCAAGGCCTCGTCGAAGAGCGTATGCTACTGCGGCCATTGTCCGACTTTTTGGGGTCGCTGGCCAATCGGTCTTATCTGGCGCTTCGTGGCACGCTTCTCGATGGATGAGATCCGCGAGGGCGCGTTTTTGCGCGAAGCGATCGAACTGGCCGCCGTCGAGGTCATAGTCCCGCTCCTGACCGACGAGCAGCTGGTCCAGTCGCGGCGCAATCTGCGCCTGCAAGACATCTTGGTGGCCGATGGCGATTTTCGCGGCTTTTATGCGCTCGATGACGAGATGCGTGAGCTGATTTTGTCGTTCACCGGATTGAAGAAACTTGCGTATGACGCTGATACCGCTTGGCTTCATGTGAATCGCGCACAGCAATTGATCCTGCCGATGCCTGGCCAGGTCGCTGAAATGCTCGAGGAACACAAAGCCATTCTCGCGGCGCTTGAAACGCGCGACCCTGATGCCGCCCGACAGGCGATACGCGCCCATCTGGGACGGCTCATCACCTTTCTGGAGCCTTTGAAACTCGAACACCCCGAATTTTTGCCCCGTGCTGACACAAAGGATTGCCATGACCGTTCCCTCTTACAACCGCCCCCGCTATGCGGCGCGGCTTAACGCGTTCAAGCGTGCCGGGGGAGCTGTCATTTCCGGTATGATCGCCAGTGCCGGGCGCGTCGGCACTCTTGATGCCGCCGATCTGAATTATCCTGACCATTTCGACGCTCAGACGCCGGCCCAACTGGCGCGGATGCTGGGCGATGCGGGGCTGGCGCTGAATGGACTGGCGATGCGCTACTATACCCATCCCGCCTTTGCCATCGGGGCGTTCACCAACCCCGATCCGGCGGTTCGGCGCGTGGCGATCGACCTGACCAAACGCGGCATCGACGCGGGGCTGGAAATGGACGGGCGGCTGATGACCCTCTGGATGGGACAAGACGGGTTCGATTACGCCTTTCAGGGCGATTATGGGCGCATGTGGGATGATACCATCGCGGCCCTGATCGAAGTTGCCAATCACGCCCCCGAGGTCGACATTGCCATCGAATACAAGCCCAATGAACCGCGCGCCTTTTCGCTCATGCCCGATGTTGGCACCACGCTTCTGGCCGTGCGCGAGACAGGGCGGGGCAACATCGGCGTGACGCTCGACTTCGCGCATGTGCTTTATGCCGACGAGATGCCGGCCCATACTGCCTATCTGATCGACCGGCATTCCCGCCTGCTGGGCGTGCATCTTAACGATGGCTATGGCAAGCGCGACGACGGGCTGATGGCGGGAACCGTCCACCCGGTGCAGACCGTTGCGCTGTTCGTGGAACTTGAGCGTATCGGCTATGACGGCGTGATCTACTTTGACACCTTTCCCGATCATTCCGGCCTCGATCCGATCGAGGAGGCACGCACTAATGTGCGGCTCGTGGAACGCTTGCGCGCAGTGGCGGCGGGTCTGTCCGGGGATCGGGCCCTGACCGAAGCCATTGCGCGTCAGGATGCAGCGCTTAGCCAGCGCATCGTGGCCGAGGCTTTGTTCGGTGCATGAGCCCGCGATCCTTGTGGTCGGCGCGCTGCATCTTGATGTGGTGGTCGATGCGCCGCATCTGCCCGCGCTCGATGAAACCGTGGTGGGTCATGGCGTGGCTTATCGCTTTGGCGGCAAGGGCGGCAATCAGGCCGTGGCGGCGGCTCGCATGGGCGGACGTATCGCCATGGCTGGCTGTGTCGGCCCCGACCGCTTCGGCGACCAGATTCTTGCTGCGCTGGACAGCGCCGGGGTGGACCGGAGTGGCGTTCTGACGGTTCTGGGCGCATCTGGAATGAGCGTGGCCATCGTGGATGCGGCGGGCGACTATGGCGCGGTGATCGTGTCGGGCGTCAATCGCGCGCTCGATGGCACGGCTGTCCGCCTGTCGCCAGCTTTGCGCACGATCTTGTTGCAAAATGAGGTGCCCGACTCGGTCAACCGGGCCATAGCGGCACGTGCGGCGCCCGCTGTCCGGATCATCCTGAACGCGGCACCCGCCCGGCCGATTGCCCCCGACCTGATGGCGCGCGTCGATGTGTTGATCGTCAACCGTGGCGAGGCGGCGGCCCTTGCCGGCACTGCTGACCCCGATGTGGCCGCGGCCCGCCTGTTGGATCAGGGCCCCGGTGCCGTGATCGTGACTATGGGCGCTGATGGTCTGATCTGCGCCCGCCCCGGCGAGGCGCTGCTGATCCATGGCGCGCCGCCCGTCAAGGTGATCTCGACGCATGGGGCGGGTGACGCCTTTGCCGGGGCACTGGCGGCTGTCTTGACGCAAGGTACCGCGCTGCCCGATGCGCTCGCCTTTGCCCAAGGCATGGCGGCGCTGACGGTCGCCACACCCCCGACGCGCGTGCCGCCATCACGCCTGATGCCGTGCGCGCCTTTTGCGCCAGCCTATAGGCCCAGCCGGTAGAATTCGGACGCGGTGCCGCCATAGACGCGGGCGCGCTCTGCCTCGGTCAGGCCCGCCGTCAATTCCGCCGCCGCCGCGCGCCAGTCGCCATATTCGCAGCGCAACCGGCACACGGGCCAATCCGACCCCCACATCACCCGATCCGCCCCGAAGCAGTCGAACACATGCGCCACATAGGGGCGCAGATCCTCCAGCGTCCAGGCGGCATCCGCCTCGGTCACAAGGGCCGAAAACTTGCAACAGGCGCCCGTCTCATGGGCGATGCGCGCTATGCCATCGGCCCAGAAGCGGAAATTCGCTTCCGAATGGTCGCGGATCTGCGGCTTCATGCAATGATCGACCACCACGCGCAGGTCTGGGTAGCGCTTGATGATCGTCAGGAAATTCGCCAGATGCCGCGGAAAGCCCAGCGCGTCAAAGGTCAGCCCCAGATCGGCGACCGCGCGAAAGCCCCATTGCACATCGTCGCGGAACATCCAATTGTCATCGGAAATGTCCTGAATCATCGGCCGCACGCCGACGAATTTGGGATGACCTGCCAACCGCTTCAGATGCGCCAGATCGCGGGACCGTTCAAAATCGATCCAGCCGACCACGGCCGCGACCGATGGTGTCGCATCGGCCAGCCCCAGCATGTATTCCGTTTCCTGCACCGTGGCGGCGGCCTGAACCAGAACGGTATGGCCGATGCCATGGGCCGCGATCTGGGGCGCCAGATCGGCCGGGCCATAGGCCCGCGCCAGCGTGGCGTCATCCATGGGCATCCAGTCGTAATCCCCGCGCGCGGGGTGCCAGTAATGCTGGTGGGCGTCGATCTGAACCATGTGTCACTCCGTCGGCGCGTCGGCGCGCATCAATCCCTTGTCTTTCAGCTCCTGCCAGAGCGCAGGCGGTATCCTCGCCGTCGCGGCCTGCAGGTTCGATGCCATCTCGGCCTGACCCTGCCCGCCGGGGATGACCGACACGACCGCCGGGTGGCAGAGCGGAAACTGGAACGCCGCATCCACCAGTCGCACGTCATGGGCGGCACAGACCGCCGCGATCGCCGCGACCCTGTCAAGGATCGCCTGCGGTGCGGGATCATAGTTGTAGAATGCGCCCGGACGCGCCCCGGTGGCAAGCACCCCCGAATTGTAGGGGCCGCCGATCACTACGCCGATGCCGCGCGCGGCACAAAGCGGCAAAAAGCTGTCCAGCGCCTCTTGCTCCAGCAAGGTGTAGCGCCCGGCCAGCAAAAACAGGTCGAAATCGCCCCGTTCGGCCAGCCACTGGCTTGGCTGCCATTCGTTGAGCCCGGCCCCGAAGGCTGCGATCACGCCTTGCGCGCGCAATTCCATGAGCGCGCGGTATCCACCCTCCATGAAGGTTGCCAATCGTGCATCGAGCGCGGCTTGCGTGCCATGGTTGACGATGTCGAGATCATGGGCATACAGGATATCGACCCGGTCAAGCCCTAGACGTTCCAGCGAGAATTCAAACGACCGCATGGTCGCATCATAGCCATAATCATAAACCTCGTTGCGCGCGGGCACCTCGAACCATTTGCCAAAGCCGTCACGCTTGTCTGGTGTCGTGGCGCGCAACAGCCGCCCCACCTTGGTCGACAGAACATAGCTGTCGCGCGGCTTGCCGCGCAGGAAGCGGTTCAGCCGCGTTTCCGACAGGCCCAGCCCATAAAGCGGTGCGGTATCGAAATGACGCACACCTCCCGCCCATGCCTGATCCAGAATCGCCTCGGCTTTGGCATCCGATATCGCGCGATAAAGATTGCCCAAGGGCGCGGCGCCGAACCCCAGTTCAGTAAAGCTCAAGCCGCCGGTGCCCAACCTGTCCCAATGCCGTGTGCGTTGTGTCATCTGCGCGATCCTCCCGACACACAGGCTAGTATGAATGACCCTTGGGGGCCAAGGAATTCCACGCTAAGCTGCCGCCTAAGACGCGATCCGAAATGAGGGGGGGGCATGGAACGATTCAGGCAGGTGTTTGGCACTGCGCGACCGGTGATCGGCATGGTGCATCTTGGCGCCATGCCCGGCGCGCCGCTTTTTGACGCGGGCGGCGGGATCGAGCGGCTGGTGGCTGACGCCCGGGCCGATCTTGCGGCCCTTCAGGCGGCAGGCTTTGACGCGGTGATGTTTGGCAACGAAAATGACCGTCCCTATGAATTCGACGTTGATCGTGCCTCGACCGCCACGATGGCCCATATCATCGGGCGGCTGCGGGGCGACATCCGCGTGCCCTTTGGCGTCAATGTCTTGTGGGACCCCATGTCCACCATCGCCCTTGCTGCCGCCACCGGCGCGGCCTTTGTGCGCGAAATCTTTACCGGCACCTATGCCTCTGACATGGGGCCGTGGATGCCTGATGCGGGCCGGGCGATGCGCTACCGCGACCGGCTGGGCCGGCGTGATTGCCTGATGCTTTACAATGTCTCGGCCGAATTCGCCGACAGTCTTGACCGCCGCCCGCTGCCCGACCGGGCGCGCAGCGCGGTCTTTTCGTCGATCCCCGATGCCGTTCTGGTTTCGGGCCAGATCACCGGAGAAGCGGCGGCGCTGTCAGACCTTGAAGCCGTCAAGGCGGTGCTGCCCCATGTTCCGGTGATGGCCAATACCGGGGTCAAGCATGATACGGTGGCCGATGTTCTGCGCGTGGCCGATGGCTGCGTGGTGGGTTCGGCGCTCAAGGTTGACGGCAACACATGGAACCCGGTCGATCCGGCGCGGGCGGCGGATTTCATGGCGCGGGTGCGCGCCGTGCGGGGCACGTCATGAAGGACCGCATTCGCCAGGATCTGATCGCCCTGATGTTGATCCCCGGCCTTTCCGGCCATGAGGACCGCGTGCGCCGGCATATAGCCGCCAGCCTGCCGAACCTGCCGCACCTGCCGCGCACCGACCGGCTGGGCAATCTGATCGTGACCATTCCCGGCAACCCGCAGGCGCCATCGGTCATGGTGTTCACCCATATGGACCAGCTCGGCTTTTTTGTGCGCAAGATCGAGGATGATGGCTTGATCCGGGTCGAACGCATGGGCGGCGTGCCCGAACGGGCGTTGGCGGCACAGGCGGTGCTGCTGTGTGTCGGTCCCGGCCGTGACGTGCCTGGCATCATCTGCAACAAGAGCCATCACGCCACCTCGCCGGACGAGAAATATCACGTCATCAAGGCACCTGATCTGTTGATTGACACCGGCCACGGCTCGCGCGCCGCGGTCGAGGCTGTGGGTGTTCGCATCGGCACGCCCGTGGTCTATCGGCCCAATGTCCTCGAGATGGGCGGCGACCGGATCGCCGGCACCAGCATCGACGACCGTGCCGGTTGCGCCGTGCTGATCGAGCTGGCCCGCGCCCTTGCCACCCGGCAAGGCGGGCCGACCGTGCATCTGGTCTTTTCGGTGCAGGAGGAATTCAACCTGCGCGGTGCGCTGGTCGCCGCCCAGACCCTCAAGCCCGACATCGCCATCCAGATCGATCTGATGTTGGCCTGTGACACACCCGACATGGCGTCACGGGGCGACATGCGGATGGGCGGCGGGCCGGGGATGTCGCTCTATTCCTTTCACGGGCGCGGTACGCTCAACGGCGTGATCCCGCACCCCGCCGCCGTCCGGCTGATCGAACAGACCGCACAGGCCCAAGCCATCCCCCTTCAGCACAGCGCACAGGTGGGTGTTCTGACTGACCTGTCATATGTGCAGCTTGTGGGCGAGGGGGTGGTTTCGGTCGATCTGGGCTTCCCCTGTCGCTACACCCACTCGGCGCTTGAGATGTGCGACCTTAATGATCTGGTCGCCTTGGCGCGGCTGCTGGAATGCGCGCTTGCGGGCATCGGTCCCGATTTTGCGCTGTCACGCGATGAGGGCACGCCATGACCTGCACGCTTGGCATCGACATCGGTACCTTCGAATCCAAGGGTGTTCTCGTGGACCAGAACGGCCGGATCCTTGCCGAGGCCCGCCACCCCCACAAGATGCTGGTCCCACGCCCCGGCTGGGCCGAACATCGCGCCGACGAAGACTGGTGGGGCGATATGGTGCGTATCACGCGCGCCATTCTGGCCACGCCGGGCGTGTCGGCGCGCGATATCGCCTGTATCGCCACAAGCGCGATCGGCCCGTGCATGCTGCCGGTCGATGCGGAGGGCCACCCGCTGATGAATGGGGTGCTCTATGGCGTGGACACCCGCGCAAGCGCCGAGATTGCGGAGCTGACGGGCCGCATCGGTGCCGACGCGATCCTTGATCGCTGCGGAAATGCGCTGACCTCGCAATCGGTCGGGCCAAAGATCTTGTGGCTCAAACGCCATCACCCCGAGATCTTTGCAAAGACCGCCAAGATCCTGACATCGACCAGCCATGTGGTTTTCCGTCTGACCGGCGCGCATGTGATCGATCATTACACCGCCGCCAATTTCAGCCCGCTCTATGATGTGGCCACCCAGGATTGGACGACGGCATTGGCTGACGACATCATCGGCGCCGACAGGCTGCCGCGCCTGATGTGGTCGACCCAGATCGCAGGCCAGGTGACCGAGGTGGCGGCGGCCGAAACCGGGCTTGTGGCTGGCACACCCGTCACCTGCGGCACCATCGATGCCGCCGCCGAGGCCATCAGCGTGGGCGTACGGCATGCGGGTGACATGATGATGATGTATGGCTCGACCATCTTCATGATCGCGCTGACAGCCGATCGGGTGCGCGACGCGCGGCTGTGGTATGCGCCATGGCTGTTTCCGGGGGTCCATGCCTCGATGGCGGGGCTGGCCACAAGCGGCACGCTGACCCATTGGTTTCGCGACCAGATGGCGTGCGACCTTGCCCCGGAAACGGCTTTCGCCACCCTCGCCGAAGAGGCCGCCGCTTCGCCCGCCTGCGCCAACGGCCTGCTGATGCTGCCCTATTTCTCGGGCGAGCGTACACCGCTGCACGATCCGCTGGCCAAGGGCGCATTCTATGGGCTGAACCTGACGCATCGGCGGGGCGACATGTATCGCGCCCTGCTCGAAGGCATTGCGATGGGTAGCGCCCATGTCATCGACTGTTACCGCGACGTCGGGCAGGCGCCGGGGCGGGTCATGGCCGTCGGGGGTGGCACGAAGAACGCCGTCTGGCTGCAATCCACCTCGGATTTCGGGGGGGTGGCGCAAATCCTGTGCGACAAGACCCTGGGTGCAAGCTATGGCAACGCTTTTCTGGCGGCCATGGCCGTCGGTTTGGCCGATCCGGCCGATATCGACAGATGGAACCCGGCGGTGCGCCGCGTCGATCCCGCCGGTGGCCCGGATCACCACAGGCATTATGACCTGTTCCGAAAGCTTTACACCCAGACACGGGACATTGCGCATGCGCTTGGCTGACGGGGCGCTTTATCAGACGGCTCTGGCCGAACTTGGTGATGTGACGGCGCGCATCACCGCCGCCGAAACGGCGGCGGCATGCGCCTTGATCGCCGATGCGGGGCAGTTGGTGCTTTACGGCTGTGGCCGCGAGGGGCTTTTGGTGCGAGGCTTTGCCATGCGGCTGCATCATCTGGGGCTGCGCGTGGCCATGCAGGGCGACATGGCCTGTCCGCCGGTCGGGCCGGGTGATCTTTTCATCGCATCTGCCGGACCCGGAGAACTGTCGACCGTTACGGCCCTGATGCAGGTGGCGCGCGGAGCCGGGGCGGATGTGCTGTTCTTGACGGCGGAACCCGCCACGCCCACAGCCCGGCTTGCGACACAGGTTCTGACCATCCCGGCCCAGACCATGGCGCGCGATACCGCGCCGGGCGCAAGCACGGTCTTGCCGATGGGTTCGATCTATGAGGGGGCGCTGTTCGTGCTGTTTGAAATCATGGTGCTTCGGCTGCGCGAGCGGCTTGGCGCAACGCCCGAGGCCATGCGCGCCCGGCACACAAATCTGGAGTGATCCGATGCGGTTCGAACTTATGCGCCCCTACCAGATCCGCGATACCATCGCGCGCGATGTGGCTGTGGTTTTGCCCATCGGTGTGATGGAATATCATGGGGAACACATGGGCGTCGGCATGGATTTGCTGGCCGTGACCCGTGTTCTCGACAGGCTTGAGGCCGAGGCGCCGGACAAGATCGTGATCTTGCCGCCCTTTGCCTATGGCGCGGCCAGCTATGCCGTCGCCGCCCCCGAAGGCAGCGGCACGCTGCATGTGGACGCCGGGCGCATTGCACCGATGGCACAAGAGATGTTTCTTGGTCTTTTGCGCATCGGATTTCGCAATATCCACGGTTTGATCCATCACCAGACCGAAAACTTTGCCGCCGGCATGCCAACCGATCTGGCGTTTCGGTTTGCCGGGCGGCAGGCCGTTTTCCAATTTCTCGAAAGCGAACGGGGCGAGGGGTGGTGGGGCCGAAACGACATGCAAGACTACTATGCCCGCCAGTCTGCGGGCGATGACCCGTTCAACTGGGTGCGTGTGCATCCGCTGATGACGCCCGAGATCACCGCCATCTATCCCTTTGATCATGCCGGGGTCGGGGAGACCTCGCTGATGTTGGCGCTGGCGCCCGATGTGGTCGAAATGGACAGGCTGGCCGCCAACACCGCCTGGTACACGGCCAGCGCCGTTGAGGCCACGGCAGAGTTGGGCGAACGCGGGGTCGCCGCGATCCTTGCGCATCTGCGGCGGGTGCTTGGGGTCTGAGACCTTATTTGACCGCGCCGGCGGCCATGCCCTTGATGATGTATTTCTCAAGCAAGATGGCCACTAAGATCAGCGGCAAGATCGCGGCCGACGACAGCGCCGCCATCGACCACCACGAAATGCCCTGTGAGCCCGTCTGGCTTGCGACCATCACGGGCAAGGTGTTGGCATTGGTCGATGTCAGCAGCGCGGCAAAGAAATATTCGTTCCACGTCAGCACCAACGACAAGATGAAGGCCGCGACCATACCGGGCAGGGCGATAGGCAAGATGATCGTCACAAAGGCGCCCCAGATCGACAGCCCGTCCACCAGCGCGGCTTCCTCCAGCTCGGTCGGGATGGAGCTGAACTGATCGCGCATGATCCAGATGACGATCGGCATCACTGTCAGCGTGTAAAGCAAGATCAGCCCGATGCGCGTGTCCAGCAGCGCCAGCTCCTTGTAAAGCACAAGGAAAGGCAGGGCGAGCACGACGGGTGGCAAGATCAGCTGGCTGAGGAAGAAAAACGAGATATCCGCGTTCTTCATGAAGCTGAAGCGATAGTTGAACCGGCTCAGCCCATAGGCCGCCATGCTTCCTAAGACCAGCGCCAGTGCCGACGAACACAGCGCCACGATGACCGAATTCCAGAACCGCTTCAGGAATTCTGCGCGAACCGTGGATTCGGCAAAGATCGTTTCGGGCGACAGGCCCAGCGACCGCAGGCCCAGCATCTTGGGTTCGAAATCCACCCAAGGCACCAGATTGCCCTGCATCACATCGGGCGCCGCCTTGAACGAGGTCGTCAGCGTCCAATAGATCGGAAACAGACAGATGAACGCCCAAACCAGCAAGACCGCATAGATCGCCGCCCGGCCAAGGAACCAGCTGGGACGAAAGGCGCGATCGGCGTCGCTGTCACGAAAAATCTGTTGCGTCATCTCAGTACCTCGGTCGCATCCAGCGGTCGGCCAGCTTCATCAAGATCGTCATCGCGATCACGATCAGCACCAGATAGACAATGGCCAGCAGCGTGCCATAGCCCACGTTCGAGCGGTCGCGGTATTCGCGGAAAATGAAGCTGGTGACGCTGTCGGTTGCCCCGCCCGGGCCACCGGCGGTGATGTTGATGATGATATCGGCCAGCTTCAGCTTGAAGATGATCCGGATCAGGATGGCGGTGATCGACACCGGCAGCATCAGTGGAAACGTGATTTCCCAAAACCGGCGCCAGCCCGATGCGCCATCGACCTCGGCGGCTTCGTGTAATTCCTTGGGGATGGCCTGCAGACCGGCAAGGATCATGATCATCATAAAGGGTATAAAGGTCCATGCATCCATCGCCATGATCATGAAGCGCGCCATCTCGGGCGACCCGAAGAACGAGATCTGATCAAAGCCCAGCTCGCGCACCAGGTGCGCCACAGGGCCAAAGCGAATTTCGAGCATCGACTTGCCGATCATCCAGCTGACCGCCACCGGCGACAACATCAGCGGCAACAGGAATGCCACGCGAAAGAACTTGCGCGCCCGGATCTGGGCATTCAGCGCCAGCGCCAAGCCAAAGGCGATGGCATATTCCACCACGATGGCCAACGTGTACCAGACCATGTTTTTCAGGGCATTCCAATAGAATGGGTCGCCCCACATCTGTCGGATATTGTCGAGCCCGTTGAACTGACGCCCTGTGGGCGAAGACAGGTTCCAATTTGAAAAAGCGATGCCCAGCGCAAATATGAGCGGGAATACCACCATCGCCACTGCAAACAACGCAGCCGGCAGCACAAACAGCGCCAGCTTGCCCCTTTCGCCATAGAGCAGTACCTGACCCCAGCACAGGCAGCTTGCCCAGATCAAAAAGGCGTAAAGCGTGGGCCGCCATGTTTCAAAGCCCAGCGAAACGATGCCCTGACTGTCGAGATATTGCACCAGACCCACAACACAAAGCAGCGCCGCAGAGGCCCACATGATCGTTTTGCCGAAGCGGATGCGTGCAGCTGATATATTGTCGGCCGTCACGATGTGCAGATAATCGGCCTCGGTCGATACCATTGCGGTTCCTTGCCATCTTTTGGTCACAGGCCGGGCTTGCAGCCCGGCCTGTGTGTTGTCCTGTCAGCGCCGTGCGCGGATTATACCCCCAGAGATGCCTTGTAGAGAGCGATCTGGCTGTCGCGCCCGATCTGGTCGGTGATCCGTTCCCACGCGGCGGCGATGGCATCTGCCGTTTCCTGCGCGCTGGCATACTGGCCTGCAAAGCCCTTTGCCAGTTCGTCTTCGGCCACCGAGTAGTACTGGAAAATGCCAGGGATGCGCGGTTCGACGGCCGCGTTGGGGTGGTTGTAGCTGTCGGCATTGGACCCAAGATAGTCCTCGACGAAAGCGCGGTCATATCCTGCGGCTTCCCACTCTTCGTAGTTGAAGTGCGAGTTGCGATAGGGCTGGAACCCAGAAGGATAAGCCGACATCCACAGCGACAGATCCTTGCCGCCCAGATGTGCCGCGGCCGACCATGCGGCCTTGCGCTTCGCTTCATCGCCCGACACGCGTGCCGTGACATAGATGCCCCAGCCGATATAGGCCATCTGCGGTGCCTCGTTTGCCACATCCTCCCAAGCGCCGGCGGCCGCGTTGTAGCGGCGGTCCGAACCGGGGTTGATACCAAAGCCGACCACATCGCCCACCACCGAGGTATCCGAGGTGCGCGCCGAAGACCCCACGTCGCCCCACCACATCAGCATGGAGCCCGTGCCGGCAAGGAACTGCTGGAACGCGGTCGTGCCCGGGTCGGCGTTGATCTGGTCGGCCGGATAGGCGCCTGGCGTCGCGATCAGGTCCATCACGTCCTGGATTGCCTGCACCCAGCCGGGGTTGTTCACCCTGGGCTTCATCGTGTCGGCATCGAACAGCCAGGCCGGATCGTCGGGGTGTTTCACATAGGCGGTGGCGCGGTTGGCGATGAAGTAGAAGCCAAAGCCGCCCCAGCCCTTCAACGGGTCAAGATAGCCATGCGCGGGCAGGCCGGTCAGCGGGTCTGTCTGGCCGGCCAGCGCCTTGGACGCCGCGTTCACCTCCTGCCAGGTGGAGGGCACGGTCTCGCCACCGATCGCGCCGGCACCGAAATAGTCCTTGCGGTAGGCGAAGGTGTGGCAGTCGCCGTCGATCGTTACGCGGTACTTCTTGTCGTCCCATGTGCCGACGGGGGGCTGCAGATAGCCCACCAGATCGCTTTCGTCGATCTGCTCGGACACCCAGCCGGGCATTTCGTCCAAAAGCCCGCGTCCTGCGGTGTCGCCTTCGAAGGGCGCGCCCATCTCGAGGATGTCGAAATCGACCGTGCCCGTCGCAATCGCTTGCTGCAGGCGCGCGTTATAGTCAGCTTGCGCCAAATCGATCCAGTTGATCTTGGCTCCGGTATAGGCTTCCCAGGGCTTGAGAAACCCGCGGAATAAAAAGTTGTGCAGATTCTGGTTGTTGAGCCCCATAAAGGTCAGCTCGACACCGGCAAACTCGCCCTGGGCGACCCGCTCCATGGTCGGGCCAAGGCACATTTCGCCCACTTTCTGCCAATCGGCATCGGTTGGCGATCCCATACCCACACCAGGGACCTTGAGGATTTCGGCACGCACATTCCCATGCCCGCCTGCCAGCGCGCGACCTGCGGGCGCAAGCCCGCCAAGTGCGGCCAGCGCGCCGACACTTGCAGCGCCCTTCAACAGCCCGCGGCGGGTCAACCCAGCTGCGACCGCGTATTTGTAGAGATCGATTTTCACCAGAATTCCTCCCTGAATAACCGGCGCGTGCTCTCAGCGGCAGCGCCAAGATCTTGTGCGACCCCTGCATGGAAAAACCCCGATGTCCCTGCCGTGGCGCAACGTAACTGAGCATTTCAGTCGCTATGAGGCCTGTCAAGTTTCTTTCGTGTTAGTTTAGTATGGTCAACTTGTGGACAGGCTGTGCCCGCTGGGCTAGTCGTTGTGGTAACGCGGTGATACGGGCGGTGCGCAATGGCAGAAGTCAGGGTCAGGGATCTTCAAAAGGCCTATGGCGATGTTGGGGTCATTCATGGCCTTGATGTCGACATTGCCGATGGCGCCTTTGTGGTGCTGGTGGGGCCATCGGGCTGCGGTAAGTCCACGCTTTTGCGCATGATCGCGGGACTCGAGGGAATCACCTCGGGCACCATTCATATCGGGGAGCGGTTGGTGAACAACCTGCCGCCCGCCGAGCGCGACATTGCCATGGTGTTTCAGAACTACGCGCTCTACCCGCACAAGACGGTCGAGGCGAACATGGCTTTTGCCCTGCGGATGCGAAAGATGGACAAGGCCGAGATCAAGGCCAAGGTGGACCGCGCGGCCGAGGTGCTGGGCCTGACGCCCTATCTGCACCGATACCCCCGCGCCTTGTCGGGTGGTCAGCGCCAGCGCGTTGCCATGGGCCGCGCCATCGTCCGCGACCCGGAGGTGTTCTTGTTCGATGAACCCTTGTCGAACCTTGATGCCAAGCTCCGGGTGCAGATGCGCACCGAGATCCGCGAATTGCACCAGCGTCTGGGAACCACGACGGTCTATGTCACCCATGACCAGATCGAAGCGATGACCATGGCCGACAAGATCGTCGTGATGCAGGGCGGGCGGATCGAACAGATGGGCACACCGCTTGAGGTCTATGACAAACCCGCCAATCTGTTTGTCGCGGGGTTCATCGGATCTCCCTCTATGAACATGTTCGATGCCGTGGTGCGTCATATCGACGGCGCCGTGGTGGCTGAGGTTGCGGGTGCGCATGTGCTGCTCGATCAGCCCGGGCTTGCCGATGGGCAGGAGATCGTTCTGGGCGTTCGGCCCGAGCATCTTGTGCCCGGTGAAACGGGCCTTTCGGGCCAGATCGTTGTGGTCGAACCGACAGGCGCGGAAACCTATCTGTTTGTCCGCTTGGGCGCCAAGGAGGTGACGGCCGTCTTGCGCGAACGCCGCGATGTGCGCCCGGGGCAAGACATCCGGCTTGGCGTGACACCCCGCGCGCCGCATGTGTTTGACCGAAAGACCGGCATGCGGATCGGTTAGGCGGGTGCGGTCCGTATTGGCATATGGGGACTCCAACACGCACGGTACGGTGCCGATGCGGCATGCGCATGATATCCGCCGGTATGATCATGAGATCCGTTGGACATGGCATGCGGCCGCCTGTTTGCCGAGCGACGTCCATATTATCGAAGAAGGCCACCCCGGGCGCACGACGCTGCATGACGATCCGATCGAAAGCGCGCACAAGAACGGGCTGACGGTTCTGCCTGCGCTTCTTGAAACTCATCGCCCTCTCGATGCGGTGGTCCTGATGCTGGGAACAAACGACATGAAGGCCCGCTTTCCGGTGACAGAAATGGATGTGGCGCGCGCGGTCGAGCGGCTGGCCATGGTTGTGATTGGCTCGGGTGCAGGCCCCGATCTTGGGTGCCCGAAGCTTTTGATCGTGGCGCCACCCCCGATCCAAGAGGTGGGCTGTTTGGCCGAGATGTTCCAAAGTGGTTCCGCGCGATTGCATCGGCTGGGCGCGGCGATGGCGGCTCGCATGGGCATCAGCTTTGTTGATGCAGGCCAGCACATCACCGTGTCGCCGACAGATGGCATCCATTTCGAGCCCGAGGCGCATGCGGTCCTTGGGCGCACCATCGGTGCGGCACTTGCGCGGTTGCTGGATTAAGCACTTGCTTTGCCGCGCCGTCTGGAGCGCAATGGTGAAAGGGGGCCGCATTGACCGGCCAGATGGGGGGAGGATAAATGCTCAAGGGATTGGATCCGCGACTGAACGCGGATGTGCTGCATGTGCTGCGGGCGATGGGGCATGGCGATGCGCTGGTGATCGGGGATGTGAATTTCCCCTCTGACTCGGTGGCGCGGGAAACCGTCTATGGCGATCTGCTGCGGATGGACAACCTGACCGCCGCCGAATGCGTGAACGCGGTGCTGTCGGTCATGCCGCTCGACACCTTTGTCGATGATTTTGCGGGCCGGATGGAGATCGTGGGCGATCGCGACACCGTGCCACCCGTGCAGGCCGAGGTTCAGGCCGAGATCGATCACGCCGAGGGCGCAAGCCGCCCGATGATCGGGATCGAGCGCTTTGATTTCTACGACCGAGCCAAACAGGCCTATGCCGTCATCCAAACTGGCGAGCGCCGATTTTATGGCTGTTTCATCTTGCGCAAGGGCGTCATCCCCCCAGATGCGTAAATACAAGGGCAGGGTGGGCAAGAGGGCGGAAAAGATGGCTGGAAAGATCGTGATCCTTGGCGTTTTTGTTGCTGATACCGCCTATCGCGCGGCGCGCCAGCCGCGCATGGGCGAAACCATCCTCGGGCAAAGCTTTGTTCTGGGACCCGGCGGCAAGGGTTCGAATCAATCGGTTGCGGCGGCACAGGCGGGGGGGGATGTGCACTTCATCACCCGGCTTGGCGACGATGCCTTTGCCGACATGGCCCGCGATACATGGGCGCGCGCAGGCGTGACGCCCGAGATCACTCTCGATCCCCAAAGCTATACCGGCGCGGCCTATATCTTTGTCGAAGACGGCACCGGCAACAACGCCATCATCATCGCGCCGGGCGCGGCTGCGCGGATTTCATGCGATGATGTGGATGCGCAGGCCGCGCTTATTTCGGGGGCTGCCGTCTTTGTCACCCAGTTGGAACAGCCGATGGCGGCAGCGCATCGCGCGCTTGCCATCGCGCGCAGGGGCGGGGTGCGGACGATCCTGAACCCGGCACCTGCCGCCGCCATTTCCGACGAGATGCTGGCGCTGTGCGATATCGTCACGCCCAACGAAACCGAGGCCGAAGGCATCACGGGTATCGCTGTCACCGATATCGAGACCGCAAGACAGGCCGCCGCCGCGCTGCTGGCGCGTGGTGCGGGGGCTGCCATCATTACCTTGGGTGAAAACGGCGCGCTTTATCACGATCACACACAGACCGTGCATGTGGCCGCGTTTAATGCAGGCGCTGTCGTGGAAACGACGGGCGCCGGCGATGCCTTTAACGGCGGTTTGGCCACGGCGCTTGCCGAAGGCCAGAATCCGATCGCTGCTGTGCGGTTTGGCTGTGCAACGGCCGCCATCTCGGTCACCCGGCCGGGAACAGCTCCTTCGATGCCGTCGCGAACTGAAATCGAGGCATTGCTGGCACGCTGGTAACGCGCACAAAGGCCATGTTCGCCCTTGTACGCAACGCAATGCGGCCTTGCCGCACGAATGGGGCGATGGCAAACGCCACGATTTGGCGCGGTTGGGAGTGCATGGACTCAAGCCGATGGGTGCCGCCCGGGGCATGACAGCACCCAACAATGCCACCGTTAGGCAGCGCGCCACGCGCCACCACCGCCGCGGGTCAAAAGCCAAGCAAGGGCGCTTGCATCACGGTCGGCCGGCAGGGGCCAGCAGTTCGTTTCCCAATCTTGGGTTCATCACCGTGATAATTGCAGAGGACGTGGCGCCCTCTGCGTGACGTCCTCATAAAAAAACTACACGAGCAACAAAGAGGATCAGGGCATGGGGCAGGATTGGGTCTCGGGCATTCCCGCAGTGATTTACTTCATCATAGGTTTGGGCGGCGTCTCCGGCGCGATCCTTGCCATCGTCAAGCTTTGGCAAACAATCCGGCCCAAGCTGGACAACACCGAGCGAGACATCGAGACGATAAAGACAGACGTCCACGATATCCGTGGCCGCGTTGTCGCGCTCGAGATCGAGTTGGCCAAGATCGACCAGCCTGCCATCGTGAAGCGGTTCGATGGCATCGAAGGCAAAATCGACCGCCTTTACGAGTTCCTGCTTGAGCGTTTTTCTGACGGCTCGCCCGACCGCAAGCGCTGAAAGGGCGCCGGAGCGGGCCCAGAAATGCCCGCTTAACCTTTCCGCAGCACAAGCCAAACTTGGACCCTGAACACACCCCAGCGCCCGCTCTTGCGGGCTTTCTCAGCTTATGGAGGTACCCATGACCCCTTACGCCATTGCGCAGACCTATATCGGCACCAAAGAGGCCCCTGGACCCGCCAACAACCCAGTCATCATGGGAATGTATTCGACAGTCGGTCACGACTGGGTCGAGCATGACGCTGTGGCTTGGTGTGCGGCCTTCACTGGCCACTGCATCGAGCGCGCGGGCCTTCGGTCAACTCGAAAGCTGAACGCCCGCTCTTACCTCGACTGGGGGATCCCTGTTGACCTTGCCGATGCGCAGGAAGGCGACGTGGTGATATTTTCCCGCGGTGACCCCAGCGGCTGGCAAGGACATGTCGGCTTCTTTGTCGACACTGTTGGCGCCTCGATCGAGGTGCTCGGGGGCAATCAGGCGGACGCGGTCAATGTGAAGCGCTACTCAAACGCCCGCCTGCTTGGCGTTCGCCGGGCTGGCAACCTGGCCCCAGCCGTCACGATGGGCGTCCGGGAGGTCCAAACGCGCTTGCGAGAGCTTGGGTATCATGAGGTCGGTGCGGCCGATGGCGATTTGGGCCCACGCACCCGTGCGGCGATCCTTGCCTTTCGGGATGATAATGCGCTGCAGCTGGTTCCGATCATCGACGTGGCCCTCGTAGATGCGCTGACCGACGCGCGGCCTCGCGGCGTGCCACTGGCACGTGCCGCCGGAGCCCCAGTCGAGAGCCGGATCGTCACCGCCGCCAATGCCCAAATCGGGCTTGGTGTCATGGGGGCCGTCGGAACGGTTGGGTCGCAGGTCGCTCCCGCTGTCGCAGAGGCGGAAAACGTCCGAGCTCTCGCGGAGCGGGCCTTTGCTATCCTCGGGCTTGATGGTTGGCTCTCAGCCGCCCTCCCGTGGATCGGCGTGGCCGTATTCGTTGGCGTGATCGTCTACGCTGTGAAAGCGCGAAACGCGCGGATCGAGGATCACCGCACCGGAAAGACCCCGTGATGGGAGCGCTGATTACTTCGTTCTTATCCTGGCTCGGCCGTCGGTTCTCCCTTTGGGTCGCGCTGGTGGCTGCTATCGGTTTCGCTGTCTGGGTTTTGATCCGGCGGGGCCGCCTTGAAGCCGCGGCGCAGCTGGCGATCCGCCAAGCCGACGCCCGCATCCGGTCGATGCAAATATCCAAGGAGATCCGCCATGAGGTTAAGAATGCTCACCGCGCTGATCTTGATCGGCGCGCTGACCGCTGGATGCGCGACGGTCCCGCGCCACCTTCGAAGTGACTGCGACTGGGCGGAGCCAATCCGCCCTTCGCGCAACGATGTTTTATCTGACGGGACGCTGGCCCAGATTGTAGCCCATAACGAGATTGGTGAACGGGTCTGCCACTGGCGGCCATAAAGCCAACGAGACACGAGAGACAGTAAAAAGCCCCCTGCTTTGGCCGAGTGCCGAGCGGGGGGCTTTTTTGCGTTTATGGACCACGATTTGGTCGGGACTAAGCGACCGCCGTCGCCATTTCGTCAGGGTGTTGACCGATGAATGCCTGACCGAGGTGGCCGTCACCAGCCCAAGGGTGCGCGCCATCCTCGCCGTGATCCACCGATTGCGAGCGCCACCGCTATGCGCGTGACCGCGACCCACGCTCAAACTGAACGAAAGCGGCAGGACAGGTCTGCCAGCTGCGCTGAAAAACGACGCCCCGAGCTAGAACCCAGCGGCTTCCCGGTTTGATCCGCCCAGTTCCAGCAGCATGCGCGACCGCAGACGCCGTTCGGGGAGAAAAACGCTTGTACAGAGGTCGGATTCAGGCGATCTCCACGTCAGTAGGCACACCACTTGGGGAATGTCGGGTTAGTTTTTTCCGGACGTCCACGCGGCAAGACGTCTGCGCAGTTTTCTTACTTTGGACGCGGCCCGAAATATGTGTTTGGACGCAAATCCCGCCGGCCTGCGACCCTTGGCATAGGGTGCGGCTCCCATGTTTTCTACGACACGGCGCAACAGGACTTGGCGGCGTTCATAAAACGCGGCGTCGGTCTCTGGCACCGATGCGGCACCATCCGGCTTGCGCAAATGGACATAAAACTCCAGCCCGACTGTTTGGCTAACCTCGACGACATCGAAACTAATCAGCCCCAGCTTGCGCAGGTCGGTCAAAAGCAATTCCAGACTTTCTGGAAAAAACACGCTACAATGTGCGTCGCGGTACTCGCCGGGCTGCGCTTTGTCGCGTTTATAGACATCGTAGGCCGCATCAAGCGCCTGATGTGGCACGAATCCGGCAGGATCGTCGGAGGCGATATTGCACCCCGGATGCGTTTTGCCTTGCGCTATATACCAGGCGCCCATTGCGGCGCCGTCAAATAAAATCTCTGAACTTGGCTGCTTGCGGCCTTCGTGAAACGCGGCTAGCCAATCGGCCAACCGCGTTGGCATTCTGAAGAAATCAAAACAGGCGCGGCAATCGGGCACTGCCATGCTTAACACGCCGCCAGGCTTTAATGCCGCATATGCGCCCTGCAAAAATAGAATGGGATTAGGCAAATGTTCAAAATTATGTGACGAAATGATGAAGCCGATCTGCCCTTCAAGATTTGCACCACGGACCAGGTCCCCAATGTGAGACGCATCGCCAACCAAATCGACATCTTCGATCTCTGCAAGCCGCGACTCCGGAATGAGGGCATCGGTCGTTGCATTTTGGCGTAACCTGTCTGTGTCGAATACATCAAGTACAAGAATGTCATTGCCGTCACCCTTGCGCAGCGTCGGGTTAAAATAAGGCGCGACCTCAATGCCTTTTTGCGAAATATCTGCGTGTTTCAGTATTTGATCTGTCCGCGCCACTGTGCCCTCCCATCCGGCATTCCCCAAGTGGCATGTCGTTTCACGATAAGATCGCTTGATTGCGCCAGTCGATCAAGTGTTTTCCGGCCTGTGCGTTGCAGGAGGTCGCGAAAGCACCCGTAGTTGGACGGATTGGGCCGAAAGTCCGCGGCATCCCGGGCCGGCGGCACAGTTTTTCAATGCGGCGAACGGACCTGTCCTGTCGCTTTCGTTCAGTTTGGGTCTGGATCGCGGTCATGCGCATAACGGTGGTGCTTGTAATCGGCGAATGGTGGCAAGGATGGCGCGCACTATCGGACCGGCGACGGCCACGTCGGCCAACTGGAATGTGCTGGCGCGAACGTGACGGACGTCGCGGGCACCGATCTTGATCAGTTTGAATTGCAACAGGCTTGTCAGCTACCATTGGGCCGTTTACTCGGGTAACTCGATACAGCGCTGTAACGTTGCCACGTTTGGGTTTGAGCGCGTTGGTCGTTGCTGTGCCGCGCGAGTGAAGCGCACCGTAAGTGGCGTTTTCATTCGCGTGAACCAGACTGCCACAATGCATTGAGTGTCAAAGTTGGGTGTCGTTTTCTATGAGTTCAAGATCAGGGGTTTTTCACACGCGTTTGATTAGCCGCTACAATTTGCAGCTATCTGGGCGGATCAGCATTTTGTCGAAAATGAGGTGGTTAACGTGCGTTGCCAGGTGGCTTTACATATTTTGCCATCGCGGAGTCAGTGGTGGTTAAAGGGGTGACGCGGTGTCAGATGGTGTCAGTTGGGGCACTCGAAAGATGGCGAAACGGGTCGAAAGCGGGAACAAATCCGGAAAACAGTGCGAACATGCAGTACAGGGTTGTCCTCCAAAGGCTATGGCTAGGAGTGCTAAGTGTTTGTAATGTTTGGGTTAAATAGGCTCTAAAAAGGGGTTTGGTGTCAGTTAGGGTTATTTTGCCCACAAAATTATGGTCCCGTAGCTCAGTTGGATAGAGTGCTCGCCTCCGAAGCGAGAGGTCACAGGTTCGAATCCTGTCGGGACCACCAGACACCAATTGCATCAATTTCTTGCTTGGAAAGAGACATTAGGGTGTATTGTTTTACCGTCTTTTCCCCAGACCAACGTGGACTTCATACTTTCTTTCGTTGAAACGCTGCGGCTCTACTGGGCCGGCATTAGCCGCTGTGCCGATGAACGATGACCGAATTTCGTGGGTGCAGCATTCGACACGCAGGGCGGGAAGCGGACTTGCGGCAGCGCAGAATGTTTGAGGCAGCCGATAGAACCAACGTCACCGTGTTTGCTGCTACTAACTTTCGGGTGGGGAACACAATATTAGAGCACCAGATCCAATCTATTGAATACCCTGGAAGAGTTCAAAAAACGCCTTCTGGTCGAATAATTCTGGATCTTGACGTGTATAACTTTCAATGTAGACACAAACCCGTTGTATGCGATAACGCTGGAGGAACAGCAGGGGGACACACTCCTTGTATGGCACTTTATGTTCTGAATGCTTCAACGCACTTGACGACCTAATTACTTGGTCCAAATGCTGACAAAACGATGGAGGAAACCAGATGAAAGAAATCTACTTTGCAGCTTTGCTGGCCGTGACGGCCTCAGCAGCTACTGCGCAAACCATGGCAACGGGCGACCAGATCACCGCTTCAATCGCTGGTAACACGGTACAAGGCAGCATGCTGGCTGCTGGTGCCTATACCGAGTTCTATCAGGCCGACGGCGTGATCAAGGGCGCAGACTACACCGGAAAGTGGACAGTCAAAGACGATCAGATGTGCTTTGACTACGGCGAAGGGGCAAGCTGCTGGTCTGTCCGACTGGATGGGGACGACGTAACCTGGGTCAAGGATGGTGTGGATGACGGCACTGGAACAATCGTTTCGGGTAATGCAAACAAATACTGAGCATAACTCGGCCAAAGCTATGCTGCCTTTGGCTTGGCCGCGCTTAGGGTATCTGCTGCTGTTAGAGGGTTATCACTGCGAGACATGATATATTTGAACTTCAACTAGCAACATAGGGGTGTGAGCTGTTCACAACGAAAGCCGGTGGACTACTAGATGGCAAGCTTTGACACCTGCCTCTCAGCTTTCAACTACAATCCCGACTACGATCAGCACCTGATAGTCCTGCTTGCTGCAGCCCTCAACGGCAGGCATCACTTTGCCGGTCGTCATGGGGAAAACACTGAGGGGCGCTTTGTCAGGAGTGCAGGATTGGCCCGGTTCCTTTTCCGTGTAAAGTGCTGCGCGGCATCCCAAATGAGTGACGTCATAAACGCTGGCCCCGTTGGCAAGGCTCCAAGCCTGCCTGCCAATAGCGTCAGGTTCTTCCACTGTCAGCACTGAAGCCACATCCCGCCCACCAGTTACAACATACTGACCAGCCGGAAGGGGAAAGCTAGGAGCTTCCATGATGCGGCCATATTCTTCGAGCCACCAAGCCGTAGGATCAAACTTCCAGCCGTGCGGGGCCACAGCGGCATTGGCAACCAAATCTACATAATCTTTGAGATAGACACCGCGCGGGCCGGGATCAATCTCCCAAAGCCCCCAAGTCTCGGCATCGGTGCCTGATGAAGCCTGCGGATCAGCAAGTGCCGCAATGTATTGCGTCGGAATGCGTACAAAGTTTGTTTCCGCATGTGCTGGGAGAGTAGTCTGGATCAAAGCTGCAGCCGTGACGGCAAGGCCAATCCCACGAAATAGTTCTGCTGAAATCTTCATCTGACATTCCCCAAGTAGCATGGTGGCTGATGCGAAGATCGCCTGATTTTGCTCGTTGGACAAGCATTTTTCGCCCTGACTGGCGTCTTCGGTCGCGCAAGCTGCAGGAACAGGGCGGATCAGACCGCGAGGCCGCCGTGTTCTGGCTCAGCGGCGGTGTTTTTCAGCGCAGCGGACGGAACTGTCCTGCCGCTTTCGTTCAGTTTGGGCGTGGATCGCGGCGCCATGGTGCGTACCATCGGGCCGGTGACGGCCACCTCGGCCAGTTGGAAGGTAATGGCGCGGGCGTGACGGATGACGTGGGCACCAATCTTGATCAGTTTGAGTTGCAGGCTGGTCAGCGACCATTGGGCCATTTCCTCGGGCAGTTCGATTTGCCCAAAAGGTATTTTTAGAGATTTTCTCTGACAGTGAACGGTCGGTTCGGCGCAGAGGCGGGCCTGATAACCTGGCCCAAATTGGAGTAGATTGATTAGAGCTTGAAATCAAAATGCTTGCGTACCGCTTCTTGGATCTCCCAAGTTCCCTTGAAGTCCGCTTCGACGACGAAGGCATCTCCAGCTTGCACAGTGACTGGCAAACCGCCGTCGGGGGTGATAACGATTCGGCCCGAGATCATATGTACAAATTCATAAGCAGAATATGTGGCATAGTATGTACCGGGTGTTGCCTCCCACATGCCTGACAGCATGCTGCCATCTGCATTTTTATGCAAAGCCCATGTGCGCATCGTTGGACTGCCGTCAACAACAACCCAGCCATCCAAATCATTGGTGTCTGGCATAGCACTTGGGTCGACCGAGAGCTTGGTAATGGTGTTCATTGTGAGACCTTTGAGAATTGGATCGATTTTTTTCATAAGCTTGACTGACCAACATCTACTATGGCCAAGGTCTGCAGTCACCAACGATCATAAGCTTTTTGGTCGGGCGCACGATTGAAGCACCACCACCCGCAATGCGACTAGAGGGCACCTCTATAAATTGCCCTGATCTCTGCGCTGCGGTATGATTGAACATTGAAGCGGCAAAGGGAATGCAGCGATGGCGCAAATGGGTTTCTTCGATCTCTCGGACCGTTACGCGAGTTTGGACGCTAAGAAAGACCCGCTGCTTGAGATCGATGCTGTGGTGCCATGGGAGTAGTTTCGCCCGGCTCTTGATTGGTTAGAGGCAAACCCGGGAAAAACAAGCGGTGACTATGCTTGTGAGGTCGCAGAACTGACCAGTGAGGTGATGTATGAGGTGTTGGCAGTAATGCCAATTGAAATTTAATTACCAGAGTGGGCTGTGCCAGCGTTTGAAAAAGAGGCCATGTAGAAATATCCCCCACCACGCCTTGATTTGGTCCGTCAGCGAAGTGTGCGTCGTGATTTGCGGTCTCGTTTGCTTTAACCCCGCATTTAGTGTGGCCGGATAATCAACAGATTTGCATCCTTATCGTGGTGTCAGATGGTGTCAGATGGTGCCAGTTGGTGCCAGTTGGGGGCACATGAAAGATGACGAAACTGGTCTAAAACGGGAACAAATCCGGAAAACAGTGCGAACATGCAGTACAGGGTTGTCCTCCGAAGGCAGAGGTCACTGGTTCGAATCCAGTCGGGTGCACCAATATCACCAAGAAAACAGTATCTTGTGCGCTTTTCGTGCGAAGTGTTGTTCAGTTTTCGCCCTATGTTTCAGCGCAGGTTCAACATCACGCAGGAAACCGATGCTGTGTTTTGACGGATTGACCTTATGGCGCAGGGCGTGATCCGCAACGGCAATCTTGGCATCATGGCTTTCGATCAATGTCAATTTTCGTGTGAAGTTGCGCGTGAATCACCATCTGTCCCAGCCCGCCGCCAGGATCGCGGCAAACAGGCGTGAGGCAGGAAAGGTTCGGCCCAGCGCGTCACAGACGGCGCGCAGGAGGGGTGACCTCAGGGTGCAGGGCGGCAGGTGCCCCGGAACAATTGCTATACCTTTGTGCCAATTTCGCCGAGCTGCAGTTTCGCGGGTTCAGATGGTCGCGAGCCAACCCATGACTTCAGAAAAACGCCGAACACAATCGAGCCTGTCAGCCCGGCCAGCGACATGATGAATTTTGCGCTGGCGATCGTCAAAAGGTCGGACAGCGCCTTTTTGACCATATCGGGGTCAGTTCCCGATGCGGTGATGGAAACGCCGGCCCCGCGCAATGCGGCGATCAGACCAAGAAAGGTCAAAACCAGTCCAATGCCGACCAGCGTCCCCGGTACGATTCGCCAGATCCCAAGACGCAGACCAAGCGCCTCGCGCGACAGCGCCAACGCCGGATCAATTGGGCTCGCTGCGCGCCCAGATGCATCAGATGTGTACAGAAATTCTTCGCAAAATGCTGTCCAAACCCGCATCTGACGCGCAGAGACAGGCCCATAATTCCGTTTCGGAAGCGGGATATGAAGGCCAGTCACCAACGCACGCGTGATCGGGCGCTGTTCTCTTTTCAGAACATATGTCAGGTCTTTTGGATAAGAACAGGCGCGCCAAAACAGGATCTGGGCTGCCAGCATCATCCCACCTGTCGCCCCAAAAAGAACAAGCGCGACCAAGCCTGGTGCAGATGTCCCTTTCAGCAAGTCTGCGATGCCAAGGATCGCTTGCGCAAAACCTGCACCAATTCCCGCCAACGGTTCCATCTGGCTGCTCCCGCATTTTGTCGCTTTAGGGCGACAATAAGTTGCATTTTGGTATTAAAAGTTAGATGAGGTTAACTCAGATGCATTAATGAAAGCATTAAGCATGAATATAACAGAGTTTACAGTGCCTTAATGAAACTACTTACGGTAATTACTTCCATCACGGCTACGGTCGTGCTGGTGACGCTTGGCAGCGTGAGCGCGGGCCTTGCATCGCGTGAGTTTTCGGCCGCCTTTGTCGATCCCGACGAGGGGGCGTCCTCTATCCTGTTCTGGACGGCGCCGCCGGTTGTCTTGCCCGTCTCCTCGGGAAGCGGTCATCAACGCCGGTTGTTGTCGAGCTGCCTTTTTCTTTTGACAGCGCAGGAATTTGCTTTTCAGGCCGCAGAAGTACAACAACAAAGTACCGCCAATTGCGCGATGCAAGCACGCCATGCGCAGGCATCGGGGCTAGAACTGTCCGAAATATATGCCGTTTTGGCGTTTGAGCATCTGGCTGCGGGTGATCTTGTTGGCGTGGACAAGATGCTCCGGCATTCTGTGGTGCTGGCACCCACCGATCTGGCGATGATCATTTACCGTATCCGGCTTGGATTTCTTGCCTTTTCGGCGCAGGAACTGACGCAAAATGGCGGCCTGTTGGAAGGGGAGCTGCCTGTTCTGATCGGCTCTGGCCGTGGCGTGACGATTGCCGCATCGCTTTACGCGCAGGTGCCAGAACTTCGCCCCATTGTGGACCGGATCGCCGACGCGTTGCCCGCCCTCGACCGGCAAAGGTTCCTCGACGCCCTGCGGAGGGAAATCCGTGGATAAGGCGATTTCAGGGATACGGACACAATGGCCTGTGCGGGCGGCCGCAACAATCTGTTTGACGGTCGTTGTGATCGCGCCGATGGCGGTTGGGGGATTTCGCCCGCATTGGTGGTTGATGTTTGCAAGTGTTCTGTTTTTTGCCGCAGCACTCGTCACATATAGCTTGGTACAGTCAACCCGGCACATCCGCTTTTTGACCCATGGCGCGCCGGGATTGGCCCCGCTTTATCTGGTGTTTTTGGTGGGGCTGTGTCTGCATGTCTTGCGTGTTGGCGGCGCCGCGTCCGACGCGGATGCAATTTATGGCCTGATCCGGCAATTATCCTACGCTGCCCTCGGCTGGACATTGTTGCAGGCGCTGACGCGTGGCCAGCGCGCGCTTGATTATGCGACGGTTTTGGTGGTCGGATTTCTGTTTTATGCGGTCTACGGGTTAATCACCATTGATCGCACGGAATGGCTTTTTTTCACCAAGGCCGATTATGGAGGTGTTGCCACAGGTCCTTTTGTGAACCGCAATTCCTTTGCAACATTCCTTGCAATGGGCATGAGCCTGACCTTGGCCAGCGCGCTTGCGGACGACACGGGCGTGGGCCGGCAGTACCGTAAGCACGACGCAAAAATTCCCGAACTCGAGCGCCGCAGGCGTGAGGTGCGGCGCGATTATGACGCGCTGCAATCCGCGCGACCGCTGGAGCACCGGCGCGCAGATCACGATATTCCCGACGCGGAGGTCATAAGCCCGTGACGCGCAAGGGTGTCACCGCGCGCAATCGCGCCAATGCCGCCTCAAGCACCGGCCCCAAGACGGCGGAGGGCAGGGCGGTGAGCGCCATGAATGCGCGCCGTCACGGCGCGACGGGCAAGCCGGACCAAGCCCTAGCGGGCACATACTTGTCGGTCATTCTCGATCGGCCGCACCTCTCACTGGGCGATCTCGTGGCGCCCGATGAGGCCACGCAGAAGGCCATCGCCCTGGCGCAGGCCGAAGCCCGCCTCGTGGCGGCGCAGAACGCGCTGACCGCGTTTGAGGCGCAGGCCAGCGCCACCAATCCCCAAGGCTTCGGGGACGCGGACGCGATAGAGGAGGCTGCAACCTTCTGGCTCAACGATATCGGGTCGTCGGAAAAAAGCCGCAGACGCGACGCGCTGCGCCGTATCGCCGTGCTTGAGGGCTGCATCCGGCAGCAAAAAAAGCAGCGCGCGCCGAACCCCGCCCGCACGCAACGGCTGCTGATGCGCTACGTCAGCGAGGCCAAAGCGGCCCGCGGTCGCGCGCTCGCGGCGTGGCTGGCCACAAAATCCGAGCCAGTGCCACGGGTCGGCACGGGTCAGAAACGCAATTTACCGAAACGAAGCCAAATACAAGTATAGGTTGATTAAAGGGAGGTAGTGACGACGATTTGCGCAAAGCTGGTATTCAGGACCGCATGATGTCGCGAAGGGGCGGGGCAGAACGCCCCACATACCGCCGGTTTTTGCCATCGCGCGCCTGTTTGCCGCACAGCGGTAATCCGCCATGGTACGGAACTTGCTCAGCGTGTAGGTACCAAAACGGTACCCAATAGCGGCGCAGACCGCCCGCAGCACAAAGAAGGCAAATCCGTGACACATCCAGACGACACTGACACCTGGCACATTGCGCAATTGCGGCCGAATGGTCTGTTGATGGCATTGCGCAATCTGGAGCGCCAGTCGGTGGCGCATTTCGCGCCGACAGAGCTGCGCACGGAACGCCGCGGCGCCAAATTCGTGACCCGCGATGTGCCGGCTTTCCCGGGCTATGTGTTCGTGCAGCCGAGCCCTGCATCAGGCGGCGTCATGGCTGTCAACAGCACGCGGGGCATCACCAAGCTTATCACGCTGGGGCAGGGGCCCGCGATCGTCCCCGCAGGGCTGATCGCGGCACTGCGGATCCGGTTCGCGCCCCCCGACATCACGCCCGCGCCGCAATTTGATCAGGGCGACTGGGTCAGGATCCTCGACGGCCCCTTCGCCGAGTTTGTGGCCCAGGTCGAGGCAACGCCCGCAGCCGAGCGGGTGTATTTGCTGATTGATCTGATGGGCCGCGCCACCCGCGTTGCCGTGGACGCCAGAAGCCTCAAGCGCGAAGCCAGTTAAGTGCCAGGCGTTGGTCTGCGGCATGACTTCATAATTTGTCCGCCTCAAAAAACGCCCCCTCGCGGGGCGTTTTTTTATCTGCGCCTATGCCAAATTCCCGATAAGACTTAACAACAGTCCCGCCGCCGCGCCCAGCTGAGGCAAACCGGCGCTGCGACAGCGTGTCACGAGGCGGCGTAACGTCAGCGCTGTGGCTGGCCCTACCCATCATCATGTCAAAGGCGCAGGCTCGACGCGACGTGTTGGAAAGTCCTGTTACGTCCGCGCCCGCCGGATCCATCGAAATACCAACATCAATATCACCATACACGCCAGCAGCCCGCCAAGGTCACCAATAAAATAGGCAGACGATGACCGAATGTCGGACCCGTAGAAATAAGATGTCCCAGCCACATTGATGACAGATGCAAAGCTTCCGGCGAGCACGATTTCGCGCCAAGATATCATCTTTGCCTGCTCCCGATGGAAATCCATCCCCATCCTGGCAAAGAGCCAAAACGTCGATGTCGCGCAGATAATGCCAAAGAGTGAGGCGAAGAAATAATCGATTGAGAACGCGGCACTTCCATGCAGATACGCATGCGTCAGCCAGCCGCCGGGCGCCAGAAGCAGTACCGCACGCCAGCCGAAGAGCCATGCCGTCAGAACGCGGACGCCGTGCGGGAGGAAAAGGATGCTCGCGTAGTTGGCAAACTCAGGCAGCACCATGCGCTGCGCTGGCATCAGCAACCCAAATGTGATCGCGAACGCGCCGACATACAAAACGGACACAAGCGCAATTTCGACCAGAAAGTTTCTCACCAGTGAGGATTTCACAAGGGCGATCGCGCGTTCACGAGGTAGCGGCCGTCTTTGCGCGGCCCCTCTCTGATCATGAGGTCTTTGTCGACGAGTTCCTTTAATGCCCGGTAGAAAGTAGGCCGTGACATGAGTGAGAGTATTGGGTGCCGTTTTACCGTGTCGCTGTGGACCAACTGGTTATCATCTGCGGCGAGACAGGCCGCATAGAACACATCTTTTTGAGGTTGAGAGAGCTTTTCAAGCCCGAACTCGACTTCCATCTGCCACAGCATGTTACGCAGACCCGCAATTTTGTTATTCACGGCGATTTGCTCCATTCAGCGGAAACGGTGTCGGGAATTTCATAATGAAAATGAAACCCAGCTCAGAAAATGTCAAATTGACACAATATGCCTGCGAGAACATAAGTCAACCCAACCGGAACTTTGACGTCAATCGTCACCGCGCAGAATGCGTCAATTCGATCCACCCAGCGGCACCTGCACAGTTTACGCCGCTCACGGATATGCCTGCGCAGCTCTTTTCAAGGCACGCGCTTGGTGAGGGGGCTTGTGGTTGTACAAGCTGCTCGGGTCGCCGACGGCGCCGGTTCAACCACGCACAGATCCGCGACTGACACGTTCGGGGCAGAGATGAGGCAGGACAGCAAAAACATCCATCAACCGATGTGATGCATCACGGTGAATGCGCGGGGCATGGGGTTTGATGCCCCGCCCTGATGGGCCGACGGCGGGGGTTATTGGTTCCAATCCCGTCGGACGCAGCTTTTTCGCAAGCTGCAACGAAACAAAAACGCCGCCCGGATCAGGGGCGGCGTTTTGTGTTTACTCCCACTCGATCGTGCCGGGGGGTTTGGATGTGATGTCATAGGTCACGCGGTTAATGCCCTGCACCTCGTTGATGATCCGTGTGGCGGTTTCGCCAAGGAAATCATGGGTGAAAGGGTAATAATCCGCCGTCATCCCGTCCACCGATGTTACCGCGCGCAGCGCACAGGCGAAATCATAGGTGCGCCCGTCACCCATCACGCCCACAGTGCGCACCGGCAGGATCGCCACAAAGGCCTGCCAGATGTCATCATAGAGCCCGTGTTTGCGGATCTGGTCGATGAACACCGCGTCAGCCTTGCGCAGGATATCCAGCTTTTCGCGGGTAATCTCGCCGGGGCAGCGGATGGCAAGGCCGGGGCCGGGGAAGGGGTGGCGCCCGATGAAACTGGGCGGCAGGCCGAGTTCGGCCCCCAAGGCGCGGACTTCGTCCTTGAACAATTCGCGCAGGGGTTCGACCAGTTTCAACCCCATCTTTTCGGGCAGGCCGCCGACATTGTGGTGGCTTTTGATCGTCACAGACGGGCCGCCCGAAAACGACACCGATTCGATCACATCGGGGTACAGCGTGCCTTGGGCCAGAAATTCCGCGCCTTCGATGCCATTGGCGTATTTCTGGAACACGTCGATGAACAGCCCGCCGATGATCTTGCGCTTTGTTTCGGGATCGCTGACACCGTCCAGCTTGCCAAGGAACAGTTCCTGCTCGTCGGCATGGATCAGCGGCATCTGGTAATGGTCGCGGAACATGGTCACGACCTCTTCGGCCTCGCCCTGCCGCAACAGCCCATGATCGACGAAAACGCAGGTCAGCTGGTCGCCGATCGCCTCGTGGATCAGCACAGCGGCGACCGATGAATCAACGCCCCCCGACAACCCGCAGATCACCTGCTTGTCGCCCACCTGCGCGCGGATCGCGGCGATGGCCTGTTCGCGGTACGCGCTCATCGTCCAGTCGCCGGAAAAACCCGCGATGCGCACGAAGTTTTCATAAAGCCGCGCGCCATTCGGGGTGTGATGCACCTCGGGGTGGAATTGCACGGCATAGAAATGCCGTTCCACATCCGCCGTGATCGCGAATGGCGCATTGGGCGATGTGCCGTAAACCGCAAAACCGGGGGCGATGGCGGACACATGGTCGCCATGGCTCATCCAGACCTGTTCGCGGTCGGTCAAAAACCAGCCTTCGAGCAGGTCGAGCTTTTCCACCGGCGTCACATAGGCGCGGCCGAATTCGGCGGTGCCATGCCCGCGTTCGACCTTGCCGCCCAGCACATGCATCATGACCTGCTGGCCATAGCAGATGCCCAAAATCGGCACGCCCAGATCGAACACCGATTGCGGCGGCATCGGTGCGCCATCCGCGAAAACCGACGCGGGCCCGCCCGAAAAGATCACCGCCTTGGGCGCGAATTCGGTCAGAAATGCATCCGTCACCTTGTTGAACGGGTGAATCTCGCAATAGACATTCAGCTCGCGCAGACGCCGCGCGATCAGTTGTGTCACCTGGCTGCCGAAATCAATGATCAGCAAGCGTTCATATGTGCTGTTTTCCATGCCGCAGTCGGTAAAGCCAGTCGCGCCCCTGTGCAAGAGCAAGACGCGCAACGCAGATGTCGTTTTCGCGTCTGAAGGGGCGTAAATACGGCAGGGCCGGGGCAGCGGGGACGCTAGAAAGACCCGAACTTTGCCCAAAGAGGAATCGCCATGTCGGATGCATCAGTCATTTCACCCCGTCGCGCGCGCGGTGGCGGCGGGGCCGCGCGGCGGGCCGAACGCACGGCGGTCAGCGTAGAGACCGCAAAATACATCGAACGCAATATCCCCAATTACGAGGTCCTGACCGAAGAGGCCCTGCAGGTGATCGAGGCGAATGCCGAAACCGTTCTGGCCGAAATCGGTGTGAATTTCGTCGATAACCCTGCCGCGCTGGAATTATGGCGGGCCGCAGGGGCCGAGATCGACGGCGAACGTGTACGCATCCCGCGCGGTCTGGCGCGCAAGCTGTGTTCCACCGCGCCGTCCGAATATGTCCAGCACGCGCGCAACCCCGACCGCAATGTCGTGGTGGGCGGCAAGAACCTTGTGCTGGCCCCTGTCTATGGCCCGCCCTTCGTGCGGGATGCGGCGGGCGGGCGGCGTTATGCGACCATGGCTGATTTCGAAAAGTTCGTGAAACTGGCGTACATGTCCAAATGGCTGCACCATTCGGGCGGCACCGTCTGCGAACCCACCGATATTCCGGTGAACAAGCGGCATCTGGACATGCTGCTGGCGCATATGGTTTTAAGCGACAAGCCCTTCATGGGGTCCGTGACCGAACCCAGCCGCGCGCAAGACAGTATCGAGATGTGCGAAATCCTGTTCGGCGCCGACTTCGTGCGCGACCACACGGTGATGACATCGCTGATCAATATCAACTCGCCGCTGACGTTTGATTCCGTGATGATGGGCGCGCTGGAAGTTTTCGCGCGCCATAATCAAGCCAGCATCATCAGCCCCTTCATCGTGGGTGGCGCGATGGCGCCCGTGTCCGTCGCGGGCACCTTGACGCAGGTGCTGGCCGAGGTGATGGCGGGCGTCGCCTATTCCCAATTGGTGCGCCCCGGTGCGCCGGTCGTATTCGGCACGTTCGTGGCCTCGATCGACATGAACTCCGGCGCGCCCACGTTCGGCACGCCAGAGGCCAGCCAGATCACCTATGGCGCGGGGCAACTGGCGCGGCGGATGGGGCTGCCTTACCGGTCGGCGGGGTCGTTCTGCGGATCAAAACTGCCCGATGCGCAGGCCGCTTATGAAACGGCGAACAGCCTGAACATGGGGCTGTTGTCGGGTGTGAATTTCATGCTGCATGCCTGCGGCTGGCTCGAAGGCGGTCTGGTCGCCAGTTTTGAAAAATTCGTGATGGACGCCGACCAATTGGGCACCTTGCACCATTTCGCGCGCGGCGTGGATATGTCCGAAAACGGGCAGGCCATGGATGCTTTGGCCGAGGTTGGCCCCGGCGGGCATTTTCTGGGCTGCGAACATACGCAATCGAATTTCAAGGCGGCGTTCTGGCGGTCGGACCTGTTCGATTACAAACCTTTCGAGACTTGGGACGAAGAAGGCGCGCGTGACACGGTCGCCCTGGCCAGTGTGCGGGTCCAGAAACTGATCGACACCTATCAGCAGCCCCCCCTTGATCCCGAGATCGAGGCACGGCTGCGCGCCTATGTCGCCGAAAAAAAGGCGTCGATGCCAGACGCTTTTGCCTGAACCGCGCGGGGTGCGGTTGCTGTCAGCATCCGCGCCTCGGCCGTGATGGCGATCAGCAATTCGACATGGCGGGCGGGCGAATAATCGCCCGCTTTTGCCCGGCGCTTGGCCTCGGTCGCGGCTTCCAGATCCAGCAGGGCGATCACCGCCGCCGCAGGGCGCGGCACTTTTTCCGTTTTCAGCAAACGTGGCAATACCGCGTCGCGGCGATAGTCATCCGCGCCAAAACGGGCCGCCCGCGCCAGCAGGACAGGGCGGCGCAGAGTGCGGATCAGGGTCATGACATCAAGCATGGGCAGGCCTTTCAATAAAATATCTGGGTATAGCATGGCACAACCGAAACGGGCGTTGCCTATTCATCAAAAGTTAAGAACGCTGCCCTCAGATTTATTTATCCTTTCGTAACAATGATTGACGGACGCAAAGCTGCGTTGGCACATTGGTCGTGATATGCTTTGGGTTGAGTCGTGGGCTTGGCCTGAACGGATGCGGACAGGAAAGGAACAGGAAAATGACGGTACGGCCGGGGCCAGAACGGTCCGATACTTACCCCGCCTGGGTGCCAGAGGCGGTCCGCAATTATCTGGTGCATACACAGGACGGCATGTCGATCCGCGCCTTGGCGCGGGCGCAGGATTGTCACCCCTCCACGGTGCTGCGCCAGGTCCGCAAGCTGGAAATCCGCCGCGATGACCTGCTGATCGATGGCGCGTTGAAATCACTGTCGGCGCAGGCCGGCGCCGGTCCCCGCAACCTGCCGAAAGGAACCGCACCAATGACCCGCGATGCCCAGCTGCCCGCGCCCGACCAGACCGCGCCCCTGACCCAGGCTCGCATCGACCAAGAGGCACGGCGCATTCTGCGCCGGTTGTGCGAACCGGGGGCGGTGCTGGCGGCGGCGCGCGACATGCCGACAGCCGTGGTGGTGCGGCAGGGTCAGGCAGGCGACCAGCTGCGCACCACCAGCGTGGACCGCGAAATCGCCCAAGCCATGGCGCTGAAAGACTGGATCGCCTGCACCGACCCCGATGCGCGGGTTGCGCGCTATTTCATCACCGCGACCGGCCGTGCAGCACTGCGGCGGTTGACGGCGCAGGACGAAAACCGCGCCGGTGGCTTTGGCGACAAACCCAGCGCAGCGGCGGATGATATGGGCTGGGACATCGTCACCCTGGATCACGATCACCGTGGCCAGATGCGCTATCACGTCACCGAAAGCCCGCTAATCGGGCTGGCCCGGCGGCGCGACCGCGATGGCGCATTGTTCTTGTCGCGCGATCTGGTCACCACCGGCGAACGGCTGCGCGAGGATTTTGAACTTGCACAGCTGGCCACCGGCGATGCGACAGGCTGGGATCAGGCCGCAATCGGGCAGCTGCCAGTGCTGCGCGCAGATGCAGCACCGGCAGCCAAGGCGGCCTATGACAGGGTGCGCGCCGCGCTGGCCGATCTTGGCCCCGGTCTGGGCGATGTGGTGCTGCGCTGCTGCTGCCTGCTCGAAGGGCTGGAGCAGACCGAAAAAACCATGGGCTGGTCGGCGCGGTCGGGCAAGATCGTGCTGCGCATCGCATTGGACCGGCTGGCGCGGCATTACGCGCAGACCCAGGGGCGCTATGGCCCGCTGATCGGCTGATCCCATGCGCCGCGCACAGGTCCGCCATGCGGGCCATCCTTGGCATTGGACAAATCACGCGCGCAGGGCTAGCTGTATCGATATGAATTACCGGAGCGAAAACATGTCCCCACGCGATCTGAAAATTCCGGCCCAGCGTCATCCGGAAAAACAGCGCCGCGCGGATGCGCCGCAACCGAAAAAACCCGACTGGATCAGGGTCAAGGCCCCGACCTCCGAAGGTTATAAAACCACCCGCGACATCATGCGTGAACATAAACTGGTGACAGTTTGCGAAGAGGCAGGTTGCCCGAATGTCGGCGAATGCTGGTCCCAAGGCCATGCGACGATGATGATCATGGGCGAAGTCTGCACCCGCGCCTGTACCTTTTGCAACATTGCCACCGGCAAACCGCCCGAGGCGCTGGATGTCTTTGAACCGGGCCGTGTGGCCGATGCGGTCAAGAAACTGGGGCTGAACCATGTGGTCATCACCTCGGTGGACCGTGATGATATTGCCGATGGCGGGGCCGAACATTTCGCCCAGACGATCCGCGCGATCCGCCGCCAGTCGCCCGGCACGACGATTGAAATCCTGACCCCCGATTTCATCCGCTGCGATCCCTCCGTACTGGAAACCGTGGTCGCCGCACGCCCCGATGTGTTCAACCACAACCTTGAAACAATCCCCGGCCTCTACCCCGAGGTGCGGCCCGGTGCGCGCTATTTCCATTCGCTGCGCCTGCTGCAACGGGTCAAGGAACTGGACCCGTCGATGTTCACCAAATCGGGCATCATGGTGGGCCTGGGCGAGGATAAACAATCCGTCATGCAGGTGATGGATGACATGCGCGCCGCTGATATCGATTTTCTGACCATCGGCCAGTATCTGCAACCGACGCCAAAACACCACCGCGTTGACCGTTTCGTGACGCCCGAGGAATTCGCAGGCTATGAAAAAGCGGCCTATGGCAAGGGTTTCCTGATGGTTTCGGCCACGCCGCTGACGCGGTCATCCTATCACGCAGGCGACGATTTCGCCCGCCTGCGGGATGCGCGCAACAAAAAGCTCGGGCGCGGCTGACGCCTGCAGCTTCTTATTTCCAAAAATACTCAATAGCGCGACGCCCCGGATCAAGTCCGGGGCAGGCCCCGGATCAGGTCCGAAGCGCGGCTTACTGCGTGAACCGGACCTTGCCGATATAGGGCAGGTTGCGGTTGCGCTGGCCGTAATCGATGCCATAGCCCACGACGAATTCATCGGGGATTTCAAAGCCGATCCAATCGGCCTTGAAATCGACCTCGCGCCGCGCCGGTTTGTCCAGCAGGGCGATGGTGCGCAGCCGCGCGGGATTGCGCGACAGCAGGAATTTCGTGACATGCGCCAGCGTATGGCCGGTATCGACGATATCCTCGACCACCAGCACATCGCGCCCTTCGATCTGGCCGCGCAGGTCTTTGAGGATACGCACCTCGCGGCTGCTGTCCATGCCGTCGCCATAGGACGAGGCTTCCAGAAAATCGACCTCGACCGGCAGGTCCAGTTCACGCACCAGATCGGCGATGAACACGAAAGACCCCCGCAACAGGCCCACCACGACCAGCTTGTCAGTGCCGGCAAATTCGGTCCCGATCTCGCGGGCAAGGCTTTCGATCCTTGCGGCAATGGATTTGGCGCTGATCATCTGGTCGATGACATAGGGGGGGTGGTCGGCGGGCATCTTTCACTCCGGTCTGTGACCTGATCCTTGTGGCGTAAAACGCAGGCTGCGACAATCCATACGGTGGCTATCTGGGGCAAACCCCTTGAAACCGGCGGCGTTTTGGCCGACATCGCGCACGAGAGGGGCCAGACCATGCCACAACATTCCGAAACGCGCGTTTTGCCGTTTTCCGCCGACCAGATGTACGCCCTTGTGGGCGATGTCGCGAATTACCCCAAATTTCTGCCGTGGACAGCCGCCGCGCGTATCCGCGAGACCAAGGATCACGGCGACCATCTGGTGATGCTGGCCGATCTGGTGATCTCGTTCAAAGTGTTCCGCGAAACATTCGGCTCCAAGGTCACGCTCTGGCCCGCGACCAAGCGGATTGATACCGCCTATCTGGACGGCCCGTTCAAGCATATGGAAAGCCAGTGGAATTTCCGCGATGTGGCGGGCGGCTGCGAAGTGTCGTTCTTTGTGGATTTCGAATTCCGCAACCGGCTGTTGCAGGGGGCTGCGGGCATGTTTTTCAACGAGGCGATGCAGCGGATTGTGCGCGCCTTTGAACGCCGCGCGCAGGAGCTTTACGGCGTGAGTGCTGCCAGCAGCAATCCCAAGGCATGATCGCGGGCGGCTTGACGCACCTGCGCGCGGCCCAAGGCACTGAATTCGACCGTCTGCGTGGTGCAACGATCCGGCGTGGCGATTGCGAAACAGACGCGCCCTTCAGGCTTATGCTCTGACCCGCCGGGGCCTGCGATGCCGGTGATCGCAACCGCAAGCGTCGCTGCCGAATGGGCCAGCGCGCCTTGCGCCATTTCTGCCGCCACCTGTTCGGACACCGCGCCATGCGCCTCCAGCGTCGCGGCCCGCACGCCCAGAACCTGTATCTTGGCCGCATTGGTATAAGTCACGAATCCACGCTCGAACATGGCAGAACTGCCCGCCACATCGGTCAGCGCGGCACTGACCATCCCGCCTGTGCAGCTTTCGGCGGTGGCGATCAGGATACCGCGCGCGCGGGCGGCTTGCAGGATCGCCGCAACGCTCACAGCAGCACCAGATGGAATAGTGCGGCAAGCGCCACGACGCCGATGGCCGCAAAAACACCCGCGATGACATCGTCCAGCATCACGCCCGTGGGGCCATGCATCCGGTCGGCCCAGCCAATGGGGCCCCATTTGGTGATGTCGAACAGCCGGAACAGCACAAAGGCCGCGACCCAGCCGGGCCAAAGCGCCAACAAGTCGGCATCGCGCGCCGCCGCACCAAAGACCACGGGCAGCAGCGCGACCCACTGGCCCGCAACCTCGTCGATCACGATCTCGGACGGATCGTGGTCGGCCTTGCCTGCGGTTTGCACGCCCGTCGCCCAATGGCCAAGCCCGTAGGCCAGCACGATCCCCGCGACCAGCGCCCAAGGGCCTGCAAGCATCACCAAGCCCCAAGCCACGGGCAGCGCGGCGAGCGAGCCCCATGTGCCGGGGGCAGGGCGCAGGTGGCCGATATAAAAGAACGTGGCAATCAAGCGGGTCATGGTTTCACCAATGTCACGGTTGCCAGCGATGCGATACCTTCTTCGCGGCCTGTGAACCCGAGGCGTTCGGATGTCGTGGCCTTGACGCTGATCCGGTCTGCCGCCAGCCCCATGATCGCGGCTAATGCGGCTTTCATCGCCCCCTGATGCGGGCCGATCTTGGGATATTCGCAGACCAGCGTGCAATCGACATTGCTGACCCGATAGCCGTGGTCGCGCGCGAGACCTACGGCATGGCGCAGGAAAATCTGGCTGTCGGCCCCTTTCCATTGCGGGTCGGATGGCGGGAAATGCTGGCCGATATCGCCCCTGCCCAGCGCGCCATAGATCGCGTCGGTCACGGCATGCATGCCCACATCGGCGTCAGAATGGCCCTGCAAGGACCGCCCATGCGGCACTTTGACCCCGCAAAGCCAGACATGATCGCCCGGCCCAAAGCGGTGTACGTCATAGCCGTTGCCACATCTGATATCCATATCCTGCCCCATCAGCCGTGCCGCGCGGGCAAAATCGCCCGGCGTCGTGATCTTGATATTGGTCTCATCCCCCGCGACGATTGTCACGTCCATCCCTGCCGCGCGGGCCACGCCCACATCATCGGTGGCGTCATCACCCTGCGCCAGATGCGCGGCCAGCAGCGGCGCAAGGTGGAACCCCTGTGGCGTCTGCGCGCGGTAAAGCCCGTCGCGCGGTTGCACCCCTGTCACCACCCCATCCGCCCCGTGCCACAGCGTGTCGGTTACCGCCACGGCAGGGGCGGCCCCTTGATGGCGGTCGAGCGCCGTCAGCACGCGGTCGATGATCGCGGCGCTGACCAGCGGGCGCGCGGCATCATGAATCAGCACGCGGGTCGTTCCATCCGGCACGGCGGCCAGTCCCGCCATGACGCTGGCCTTGCGCGTGGCCCCGCCTGCCACGACACTTGCCGTGGGCGTGTCACGCCACAGATCGGTCGCCAGATCATCGGGATGCAGCACCAGCACCAGATGCGCCACGCGCGGATGGTCTGCAAAGGGCTGCATCGCCAGTGCCGCGATACTGCGCCCGCCAAGGTATTGCCATTGCTTGGGAATATCCCCGCCCGCGCGGGTGCCGCGGCCTGCGGCGACGATGATGGCGGTGGTGGTCATGGCGATCCTGCGATTGTTTCGCTTGGTGTAAGGCGCTGCGCGCTGCGGCGCAATTCGTCTCTTTGTCAGGCGCTTTGACTAATTTTTAAGCATATGCTTTTATTCAGGGATCATCGCATGCTTCTGACGTTGTGGTGTGGTGCTATCCAGCTTACTTCAGCAGCAACGCTCACCCTTTAGGCAGATGTCGTATCTTTTGACTGAAACAACCGCCATCATTCTTGACCGTGTCAGGCTGCAACCGCCCGTCGCTCTTGCGCCACTGGCGGGGATCACCGATCTGCCGTTCCGGCAATTGGTGGCGTCTTTCGGCGCGGGCTGGGTCGTCAGTGAAATGGTCGCCAGTCAGGAAATGGTGCAGGCCAAACCCGGCGTGCGCGAAAGGGCAGAGCTTGGGTATGACCAGCAAGGCACCGCCGTACAGATTGCAGGCCGCGAGGCGTATTGGATGGCCGAAGCCGCCCGCATGATCGAGGCCAATGGCGCCGCCATGATCGACATCAACATGGGCTGCCCCGCGAAAAAGGTCACCAATGGTTATTCCGGCTCTGCCCTGCTGCGCGACCCTGACCATGCGCTGCGGTTGATCGAGGCTGTGGTGAACGCGGTCAAGCTGCCTGTGACGCTAAAAACACGGCTGGGCTGGGATCATGAGTGTCTCAACGCCGCCGATGTGGCGCGGCGCGCGCAGGATGCAGGTATCCGGCTGGTCACGATCCACGGGCGCACGCGCTGCCAGTTCTACAAAGGGGCCGCCGATTGGGCCGCGATCCACGCGATCAAGCAGGCCGTCAGCATCCCCGTCATCGCCAATGGCGATATCACCGGGCCGGAGGCTGCGAAACAAGCGCTGGCATTGTCCGGCGCGGATGGCGTGATGATCGGGCGGGGCGCGCAGGGGCGGCCTTGGGTGCTGGCGCAGGTGGCCGCACGGCTGCATGGCACGCCACAGCCCGCGGTCCCGCAAGGGGCGGATCTTGTCGATATGGTTGGCGCGCATTACAGCGCGATGCTGTCTTTTTACGGGCTGGATCTGGGGCGGCGTGTCGCGCGCAAACATCTGGGCTGGTATATGGATGAGGCCGGCACGCCCGCCGGTCTGCGCAAGGCGGTCCTGACGCATGACACCCCCGACGCGGTGCTGCGCGATCTGGCGGATGCTTTGGCAATGCGGGTGGCGGCATGATTCAGGACACCGCCCTTTGGTCGTCACTGCCGGTGCCTGCCTTGTTGCTGGACGGCGATGACATCATCATCCTGAGCAATCCTGCCGCGGAAAGTTTCCTGAACCTGTCCACACGGTCGCTGGTTGGCCAGCGGATCTGGGAAAAGGTGATGATCGACGCCCCGCTCGAGGCGCCCTTTGCCCGCGCACGGGCCAATCGCACGTCGCTGTTCGTGAATGATGTCGATGTCGGCAGCGGTGAAAACCCGCCGATGATGTGCAACCTGCAATTCGCGCCGCTGCAAGGCTCTGACGACCTGATGATCGTGATGATCAGCCCGCGCGAGATTGCCAGCCGTGTGACGCAGAACCATTCGTCCGCCAAGGCGGCGAAATCGGCGATCGGCATGGCCGAAATGCTGGCGCATGAGATCAAGAACCCGCTGGCGGGGATCACTGGCGCGGCACAGCTTTTGTCGATGGGACTGACCACCGAAGACCGCGAATTGACCGACCTGATCGTCGAGGAAAGCCGCCGGATCGTCAAACTGCTCGAACAGGTCGAACAATTCGGCAATCTGCGCCCGCCGCTGCTCAAGCCTGTGAATATCCATGACGTGCTGGACCGCGCGCGGCAATCCGCATCAGTCGGGTTTGGCGCGCATATGCTGTATATCGAGGATTACGATCCCTCCCTGCCGCGCACCATGGCGGATGCGGATCAGCTGTTGCAGGTGTTTTTGAACCTGTTGAAAAACGCAGCCGAGGCCAACAGGGACGGCGGCGCGATCCGGCTGCATACGTTTTACGACACATCCCTGCGGGTGCGGCGCAATGACGGCACCCAATCGCGGCTGCCCCTGCAGATCGAGATTATCGACGATGGCCCCGGCCTGCCGCCCGCTATCGCGGCGGATGTGTTCGAACCTTTCGTATCGGGCAAGGAAAACGGCACCGGCCTTGGGCTGGCGCTGGTGTCGAAACTGATTGGCGACGGCGGCGGCTGGATCACGGTGGATTCGGTGCCGGGGCGCACCTGTTTCCGCATCTCGCTGCCGCTGGCGCCCAAAGAGACTGAAACAGGAGAAGATTGATGGACGGGACAATTCTGGTTGCCGATGACGACCGCACGATCCGCACCGTCTTGACCCAGGCCCTGACGCGGGCGGGCTGCAAGGTCCATGCCACGTCATCGCTGGTGACGCTGATGCGCTGGGTCGAAGAAGGCAAAGGCGATCTGGTGATTTCCGATGTCATCATGCCCGATGGCAACGGTTTGGAACAATTGCCCAAAATCGCAGCCCTGCGCCCCGGCCTGCCGGTGATCGTGATTTCGGCGCAAAACACGATCATGACCGCGATTCAGGCGGCCGAGGCTGACGCCTATGATTACCTGCCCAAACCTTTCGATCTGCCCGATCTGATGAAACGTGCGGCGCGTGCGCTGGAAACCAAACGCCGCGCGGGGATTTCGCGCGCGCCGGACCTGAACGCGACCGAACAGGGCGGCGATCTGCCGCTGGTCGGGCGCACCGGTGTGATGCAGGCGCTGTACCGGCTGGTCGCGCGGGTGATGAACACGCAACTGCCGGTGCTGATCACCGGCGAAAGCGGGACCGGCAAATCGCTGATCGCGCGCGCGGTGCATGATTTTTCCGACCGGCGCAGCCTGCCTTTCATCGTCGTGGCCCCTGCCGATCTGGACGGGATGGACGGGCCATCCACGATCCTGTCGCGCGCGCGCGGCGGCACGATCCTGTTTGACGAGGTCAGCGACCTGACCGATGCCGATCAGGCGCGCATCGTGCGGATGCTGGATACTTTGGGCGAAAACGCGCCGCGGATCATGGCGACATCGCAAAACGACCTGATGATCCGCATGGAAGACGGCTCTTTCCGCGAAGACCTGTTCTATCGGCTGGGCGGTGTCACGGTCGCCGTGCCGTCGTTACGCGAAAGGGTCGATGACATTCCGCTGTTGGCCGATCATTTTCTGGCGCGTGCCGAACGCGAAGGTGCGCCTGCGCGCCGGTTCGGGCAGGCCGCCATCGACATGGTCCGCGCCTATAGCTGGCCCGGCAATGTCCGCCAGCTGGAAAACGCCGTGCGCCGGCTGGTGTTCACCGCCGCCGAGGATGAAATTTCGCGCGCCGAGGTGGAAATGGTGCTGGGCAATCAGCCCGCGATCGAACCTTTGCGCTCTGGTGGCGAGGGCGAAAAACTGTCGGCCAGCGTGGGCAAGCACCTGCGCCGGTATTTTGACCTGCATGGCGGGGTGCTGCCGCCGCCCGGCCTGTACAACCGTATTTTGAAAGAGGTCGAAGGCCCGCTGATCGAAATCGCGCTGGATGCCACTGGCGGTAATCAGGCGAAATGCGCCGATCTTTTGGGGATCAACCGCAATACTTTGCGAAAGAAGATCACGGATCTGGATATCCGCGTGACACGCCGCCGCAAATTGATGTAAAACCGCAACAGAACCGTGGCCTTCCTGCGTCAGCAGGGCGGGATCACCACGGCAAAGGCGGTCATGCGGGGGCGACCCCGCCTCAATCACAAGGCGGCACGCGTGCAGCGTACCCTTCTGCGAATGGATTTCACCCGACTGGTCCGCTGGTTCCGGCAGCGTCATGTGCAAAATGCGCTGACGCTGACGCTGCTGTTATGCGCGCCGGTGCTGGCGGCGCTGACCTATTGGGTGGTCGGGCCGCTGGGGCAGGGTGCCTCGTCTCGCGCCTTGCAGGTCATGCTGCTGATCGACCTTGTCTATATCCTGATCGTGATGGCGCTGGTGATGCGGCTGGTGGCGCGGATGATCGCCGCACGGCGCGCGAAATCCGCCGGATCGCGGCTGCATCTGCGGCTGACGAGCGTTTTCGCGGTCTTCGCCCTGATCCCGACCGTGCTGGTCGCGGTGTTTTCGGTGTTGTTGCTGTCGGTCGCTTTGGACGGGTTGTTTTCGGAACCTGTGGGCAATGTGCTGCGCACGTCGCTGACCACCGCGCAGGCCTATGAGGAAGAACATATCCAGGACCTGACGCGCGATGCGCAGGGGCTGGCCGCCTATCTGAACCGCGAACGCCAGCGCGATCTGTTCATGGATGACGGCGATCTGCGGCTGGCCCTGGGCGAGGTGCAGGGCCAGATCGACCGCGGTCTAAGCGAGGCGTTTGTCATCGACAGCGCAGGGACCATCGCGGCGCGGGCGGTCGGGTCTTATGAATTCGATTATGAACGCCCCGGGGCCGATGATTTCGCCCGCGCGCGCGATGAACAGTTGGTGATCTTCGAAGACCCCGAAAACAACGAGTTCCGCGCGCTGATCCCGCTGGAAACCTTTCCCGACCGGTTTTTGTATGTCACCCGCGATGTGGATGGCAATGTGCTGGCCTTGCTGGATGAAACCACCGAAACGGTGCAGCAATATGAACAGCTGGCCTCTGATCAGGGCCGGATGCTGTTCCAGTTCGGGCTTTTGTATCTTGGGTTCGCGCTGATCCTGATCCTTGGCGCGATCTGGGGCGGGCTTTGGTTTGCCGAACGGCTGTCGCGCCCTGTAGGCCGGCTGGTGTCGGCGTCGCAGCGCGTGGGATCTGGCGATCTGGACGTGCGCGTGATCGAGGATGAAGGCGACGACGAGATTTCGCAATTGGGCCATTATTTCAACCAGATGACCGGCCAGCTGAAAGGCCAGCGCGAGGCCTTGTTGAACAGCAACCGCATGTCCGAACGGCGCAGGCGGCTGTTTGATTCCGTGCTGAGTTCGGTGACATCAGGCGTTGTGGGGCTGGATGCGGATGGGCGAGTGGCCTTTGTGAACCCGTCCGCCCGCAGGCTGTTGTCGGTGAATAACGACAGTGCCGATCATTCGCTGTCGGTCGCCGTGCCGGAATTTGCCGCCCTGTTCGAACAGGTGCGCAAGTCGGGCAACGAGTCTGTGCAGGACCAGATCAACCTGATCCGCAAAGGCCAGCAAGAAAGCCTGCTGGTGCGCATGTCGCCGCGTCGCACCGATGGTGGTGCATTGGAAGGGTACGTTGTGGCCTTTGACGATGTGACTGATCTGGTCAGTGCGCAGCGCATGGCCGCTTGGGGCGATGTCGCGCGCCGCATCGCGCATGAGATCAAGAACCCGCTGACCCCGATCCAGCTGTCGGCGGAACGGATCAAGCGCAAGTTCCGCGCGCAGGTCGGTGATGATGCCGAGGCGCTTGATCAGATGACCGATGTGATCGTGCGCCAAACCAACGACTTGCGCCGCATTGTTGATGAATTTTCCAAATTCGCGCGGATGCCTGAACCCGTGCTGGTGCTGAATGATCTGACCAAGGTGGTGGCCGATGCGATCATGCTGCAACGCGCAGGCCAGCCCAAGGTCAAGATCACCAGCGATCTGCCGGATGTTGCCATTCTGGCCGATATGGATGCGACGATGATTTCGCAGGCCTTGCTGAACCTGATCAAGAACGCGGGCGAAGCCACGGAAACCTATATCGAAAAAAACGGCTCCGATGGTTATGCGCCACAGATCAGGATCGCGATGCAGCAAGACAGCAACCGCGTCACTATCACGATTGCGGACAATGGTATCGGTCTGCCCGAAGACCGCGCGCGCCTGTTCGAACCCTATGTGACGACGCGCGACAAAGGGACCGGACTTGGCCTTTCTATTGTCAAAAAGATCATCGAAGAACACGGTGGCACACTCACCCTGACCGATGCCGATATCTTTGCGGGCAATACGCACGCGGGGGCGGCGGCGGTGATCCATCTGCCTGCGGTGCAGGCACAACACGAAAAAGCAAGAATACCAGCATGAGGACGATATGGGCGATATCCTGATCACAGATGACGAACGCGATATCCGGGAGCTGATTTCCGACATCCTGCGCGACGAAGGGTTCAGCACGCGGCTGGCGGGCACATCGGATGACTGCATGGCGCAGATCGCGGCAGAGGTGCCGGCGCTGATGATCCTCGATATCTGGCTCAAAGACAGCAATATGGACGGGATCGACATCCTCAAGACGGTGAAACGCGACCACCCCGAAGTGCCGATTGTGATCATTTCAGGCCATGGCAATATCGAAATCGCGGTCGCGGCCATCAAACAGGGCGCGTATGATTTTATCGAAAAGCCGTTCAATATCGACCAGTTGCTGGTCGTGATCCGCCGCGCGATGGAAACATCCCGCCTGCGCCGTGAAAACAGCGAGCTCAAACGCGGGGAAATCGCACAGGCGGAAATGATCGGCGAAAGTGCCGCGTTCCGGATGCTGAAATCGCAGCTCGACAAGGTGACGAAATCGAACGGGCGGGTGATGCTGACCGGCCCTGCCGGTGCGGGCAAGGAAATCGCCGCGCGCTATATCCATGCCAATTCCGCACGCGCGAATGCGCCTTTCGTGACCGTCAGTTCCGCCACCATCGCGCCCGACCGCATGGAAGAGGTGCTGTTCGGCCGCGAAGGTGCAGGCCGCGGTGTGGAACCCGGCCTGCTGGAAGAGGCCAACGGCGGCGTCATCTATTTCGACGAAGTGGCCGATATGCCGCTTGGCACGCAATCGAAAATCCTGCGGGTGCTGGTGGATCAGCGGTTCCAGCGGGTTGGTGGCAATGACAAGGTGCAGGTCGATCTACGTGTGATTTCCAGCACCAACCGCGATCTTTCGGCGGCGATTACGGCGGGTGTGTTCCGAGAGGAATTGTTCCACCGGCTGAATGTCGTGCCGATTGCTGTTCCCTCACTCGAAGAACGGCGCGAGGATATTCCGGTACTGGCCGATCATTTCATCAGCGTGTTTAACACTATTCAGGGCCTGCCGTTGCGCAAACTGGCCGATGATGCGCGCGCCTTGTTGCAGACCATGCATTGGCCGGGCAATGTGCGCCAGTTAAAGAACGTGATGGAACGTGTTCTTATTCTTGGTGAAAGTCGCGGTGACATATCCGCCCGCGAATTGCCAGCGACCGAAGATAACACCGACGATTCCGGCCGGATCGTGCTGGCGGGCGGGCTTGCCACGCTGCCCCTGCGCGAGGCGCGTGAATTGTTCGAACGCGAATACCTGCTGACCCAGATCAACCGGTTTGGCGGCAATATCAGCCGCACGGCGTCTTTTGTGGGGATGGAACGCTCGGCGCTGCATCGCAAGCTCAAATCGCTGGGCGTGGTGACCACATCGAAATCGGGCGGGCGTGTCGCCTATATCGACGGTGACGTGGCATGAAAGTTATCATTTGCGGCGCAGGGCAGGTCGGCTGGCAGATCGCGCGCCATCTGTCGGGCGAAAAGAACGATGTTACCGTTGTCGATAACAACCCCGAACTGGTGCGCCGTGCGACCGACACGCTGGATGTCCAAGGCGTGACCGGCTTTGCCAGCCATCCTGACGTGCTGGAACGGGCAGGCGCGCGCGATGCCGATATGGTCATCGCCGCCACCTATTCGGACGAGGTGAACATGGTCACCTGTCAGGTCGCCCATTCGGTTTTCGCCGTGCAGCGCAAGATCGCGCGCCTGCGCGCGCAGACCTATCTGGACCCCGCCTATGGCGATCTGTACCGCAAGGACCATCTGCCCATTGATGTCGTGATCTCGCCCGAACGCGAAGTGGCCGAAGCCGCGTTGCAGCGGCTGGCCGCGCCCGCCGCATTCGATACCGAAAGTTTCCTTGACGGGCGTGCGCAATTGCTGGGGATCACCATCGCCGACGATTGCCCGGTCATCAACACGCCCTTGCGGCAGTTGACGGACCTGTTTTCGACGCTGCGCGCTATTGTCGTCGGCATCCGGCGCGAAGGGCGGCTGTTCGTCCCTTCGGCCGCTGACCAGATTTTCGCGGGCGACGAATGCTATCTGTTCACCCATACCGAAGACCTGAACCGCACGCTGGAAATCTTTGGCAAGACGCAGTCGAAACAGGAACGGATCGTCATCATTGGCGGCGGCAATGTCGGCCTTGGTGTGGCACTGGCGCTAGAGGCGCGCACCGAAAGAATCCGCGTCAAGGTCATCGAAAAAGACCGCGCCGCCGCCGAACGCGCCGCCGATGCGCTGGACCGGACCATCGTGCTGCATGGCGACGGGCTGGACACCGCGCTGCTGGACGAGGCGGGGATCATGAATGCCGATGCCGTGCTGGTGGTCACCGATGATGATAAAACCAACCTGCTGGCCGCGGTCCGCGCCAAGGAAATGGGCTGTGCCATGGCGATCTGTCTGGTCAATGACCCCACGCTGGTGCCGCTGATGGGGCCGCTGGATATCGACGCCTATATCAACCCGCGCGCCACCACGGTCAGTTCGATCCTGCGCCATATCCGGCATGGCCGGGTGCGCAACGTCTATTCCATCGGCGACGCCGAGGCCGAGGTGATCGAGGCACAGGTTCTGCAGCACATCGCCCATCGCGGGCCAGAAGATCAAGGATATCGATTTCCCCGAAGGCACGCTGATCGGCGGCATGATGAAAGAAGGCAAGGTGATCCGCCCCACCGCCGACACCCGCATCGAAGAAGGCGACGTGATCGCCATTTTTGCCATGACTGCCGATGTCCCCGAAGTGGAACGGCTGTTGCAGGTCAGTATCGACTTTTTCTGATGCAGTGGATCACCCGTCTTCCGTTCTTTGTGGTGCTGATGGGCTTGGGCGCCATCGCCATGCTGCTGCCTGCCGCGCATGGTGCCGTGGTCGAGGATTTCACCACGATGCGGGTGTTTTTCTACGGCTTCATCCTGTTTTCGGTGCTGACCCTGCTGATCGCGCTGACGATGTCGGGCTATGCGCCTGTCAATATCGCGCGCAGCCAGTTGACCGGCTTGCTGGCTGCCTTTTCGGTGTTGCCGCTGATGTTCGCGGTCCCGTTCTATGAGGCGGTAGGCAACACCAGTTTTCTGGATGCCTGGTTCGAAATGGTGTCAAGTTTTACCACCACGGGGGCGACGGTCTATGCGGGCGGCGCTGATCTGACGCCGTCGCAGCATCTGTGGCGCTCCACCGTGGGCTGGCTCGGGGGGCTTTTGGTCTGGATCACGGCGGTGTCGATCTTTGCCCCGATGAACCTTGGCGGGTTCGAGGTCCGCGCCACCGCCGCTGTCGGGCGCGGTGCCACCGGCAGTTTCACCCAGATCGGCGGCGTGGCCGACCCGTCCGAACGGCTGGTGCGCTATACGATGGCGCTGACGCCGGTCTATGCGGGGCTGACCGCCGTGCTATGGATCGGGTTGGTGATGCTGGGCGAACGCCCCTATATCGCGCTGGCCCATGCGATGGCGGTACTGTCCACATCGGGGATCACGCCGATTGGCGGGCTGTATTTCGCGGCTTCGGGTTTTCTGGGCGAAGTGCTGATCTTTGCCTTTTTCGTCTTTGCCCTGTCGCGGCTGACCTTTTCGCGCGGCCTGTCGGGCGAACGCAATCAGCGGCTTTGGCGCGACCCCGAATTCACCACGGCGCTGGTGCTGATCGGCCTTGCGACAGCGGCGCTGTTTCTGCGGCATTTTGTCGGAACCACCGATGCACAGACAGCATTCAGCCCGCCTGACATGCTGATCGCCCTTTGGGGTACGCTGTTCACGGTCACGTCGTTCCTGACCACGACAGGATTTGAATCGCAATTCTGGGGTGCTGCGACCGATTGGTCGCGGCTGTCCACACCGGGGTTGTTCCTGATCGGGCTGGCGCTGATTGGCGGCGGGGTGGCGACCACGGCGGGCGGGGTGAAACTGTTGCGGATCTATGCGCTGTTCCGGCATCTGGAACGCGAACAGGAACGGCTGTTGTCACCGTCATCGGTGGGCGGCGGCGGGCGCGATGCGCGGCGCATCCGCCGGCAGGGCGCCTATATTTCCTGGGTGTTCTTCATGCTGTTTGCGATCAGCATCGCGGCGGTCATGGTGCTGTTGTCGCTGACCGGCGTGCCGTTTGAAACGGCGATGGTCCTGACCGTCGCCGCCTTGTCCACGACCGGCCCGCTGGCTGTGGTCGCCGCCGAAACCCCGATTTTCTATGCCGACCTGCCCGAGGCCGCCAAAATGGTTCTTGCCGGGGCGATGGTGCTGGGCCGGTTGGAAACTTTGGCGATCATCGCGCTGTTCAACCCCGAGATCTGGCAACGCTAGGCGCGGGGGGCTTTGCATTTTTGGGGCTGGAAACTCTGCTGCGGGCACGACATACTGGTGTCCAGACCGGATGGCCGGACCACGGCCACAAGACCAAAAACAAGAATAAAGAAAAGGATGTCGTCATGGCCGCCGATAAAGCAAACCTGCAAGATGCATTTCTGAACCATGTCCGCAAGACCAAGGTCCCGGTCACGATCTTTTTGGTGAATGGTGTCAAATTGCAGGGCGTCATCACCTGGTTCGACAGCTTTTGCGTGTTGCTGCGCCGCGACGGGCAATCGCAGCTTGTCTATAAAAGCGCGATTTCCACGATCATGCCGGCGCAGCCGATCAGCCTTTATGAAGGCGAAGAATAGCTTTGCTGGAACACGACAAGCCCGTCACGCGGGCCTGGGTGCTGCACCCTGAATTGAAATCCGACCACAGCCGCCGTGCCCCCGTGCCTGCGTTGGCCGAGGCCGTGGCGCTGGCCGCCGCCTTGCCTGACCTTGACGTGGTCGGCGCCGATATCGTGCGGCTGCCCAAATTGCATGCGGGCAAATTGTTCGGCAAAGGCAAGATCGAGGAATTGCGCATCATCTTTGCCGCGGCAGAGGTCGAACTGGTGCTGGTCGATGGCTCTGTCACCCCCGTGCAGCAACGCAATCTGGAAAAGGCATGGGGGGTCAAATTGCTGGACCGGACCGGCCTGATCCTCGAAATCTTCAGCGACCGCGCGCGCACTTCCGAAGGTGTGTTGCAGGTCGAAATGGCGGCTTTGTCCTATCAGCGCACGCGGCTGGTGCGGGCCTGGACCCATCTTGAACGCCAGCGTGGCGGGTTTGGTTTTGTCGGTGGTCCGGGCGAAACCCAGATCGAATCGGACAGGCGCGCCATCGACGACCAATTGTTGCGCCTGCGCCGCCAGCTGGAAAAGGTCGGCAAGACCCGCGCGCTGCACCGCGCGTCCCGCGCCAAGGTGCCGTTCCCGATCGTCGCGCTGGTGGGCTATACCAACGCGGGCAAATCGACCCTGTTCAATATGCTGACCGGTGCCGATGTGCTGGCCAAGGACATGCTGTTCGCCACCCTTGACCCCACGATGCGCAAGATCACGCTGCCCACGGGTGACGAGGTGATCATGTCCGATACGGTGGGTTTCATCTCGGACCTGCCGACCGAATTAGTCGCGGCCTTTCGTGCCACGCTGGAAGAAGTGCTGGACGCCGATCTGATCCTGCATATCCGCGACATCAGCCATGACCAGACCGACGAACAAGCGCGCGATGTGATGGCGATCCTGCACAAACTGGGCGTTGCCGAAAACGCCCCGCTGATCGAGGTCTGGAACAAGGTCGATCTGCTGCAAGGCGAAGCCTATGAAGGCCGCGTCAATCAGGCCGCGCGCACCGACGATCTTTTCGCGGTCTCGGCGCTGACGGGTGAAGGGATGGCCGCGTTACTCGCCGCGATCCCCGAAAAGCTCAAAGACCCGCGCGCAGAAGCCGTCCTGACCCTGACCTTCGCCGAAGGCCGCAAACGCGCGTGGCTGTTCGAGGCCGGCATCGTCACCGACGACCAGCAGACCGACGAGGGCTATACCATGACTGTCCTTTGGACAGCCTTGCAGCAGGAACGGTTCAACCGCCTTTAACATCTTCCGAGCGCGGTGAATTGTTTCACAATTCACCGTAATCCCCGCCGGAGGCCTCAAAGTTCTATTCCGCACTCTCCGCTGGCACCAGCGTCGTGACACCCACCGCCGCTGCACGGGCGAGATCGGGGTCGAGCGACATCGGGATATATTCGCCGCGCCGCCACAATTCGCCCAAGTTGTCGTAATAGCGCGAAAACGGATGGCCCGATTGTCCGGTCGATGAAATGAACACCGAACTGTCGGGATCGGCGAAATCGTACACCCCGCGATAACCCGCGGCATGCACGTTCTGGAACGGCGCGGGGCCGGTGCCGCGGGTGCGCCCGCGCATCAGCGTGTTGTCGCCGCCGCTGGTCGATTGGCGGATATTGACGATCCAGCCAAGGATCGGGGTGGTGCCCAGCACCGGATGATCATGCGTCGCCTCATGCGCGTCGCCCCAGCGGACAGCCTCGATCGCGGTGCCGTGGTTTTCGGTGATCCAGATCAGCGCCTCGTCCAGCGCCTGACGCGCGATATCGGCGCAGGTCTCGACGGGGGCGGATTGGATCACGTCACACCAGATGGATGCGCCATCCACATCGCGGAAAATCCGTTCCAGAAACACGGGGTCCAGATGGGTGAATTCGGTGGCCAGCGGCCCCAGTTCGTCACGGATCACGCGCGCCTGAAACGCCCGCGCCCAAGCGGCATAGATCAAGGGTTCGGGCAGGTGTTCGTTCATCTCGCCGTTCCACGCGGCCAGCAGTTCCAGCGCGATCTGGCGTTGCCGTTCGGGTGTGCCATCAGGGGCGGCGTCGCCGGTAAACCACAGATCGGCGCCCATGAAGGTCAGCAGCGTGCGCGCGGTGAAACTGACGGTATCAAGCTGCGCTTCGATGAAACTGTCGCGGGTATGGACCTCGCGCGCCTGCATCAACCGCCGCCAGCGGATCACACGCTGCGTGTCGCCCCAGTCGAAGGACACATGGCGCGGAAAGGGGCGGTCGATCATCTTGTTGTTTGTATTGCCGACGATCCCGCCGTCCGGGTCCATGAAACGGGGGTTTTCAGCATAGGGAAACACGCCTTGCCAACGGTTTTCCGGCAAATAGCCGAAACTGGGGTAACGGCCTTGGCTTTGGTGGTTCGCGTCGCGGATCGGCATCGCGCCGATGGTCTGCATCGCCACACGGTTGCGGTCGGCCAGCGTCAGGTTCTGGGCGGGGGCGACATGCAATTCACCCGCCGCAATCGCCTGATCCACATTGCGCGCGCGCATCAGCGCCATCGCCGCCGACATGGATGTGTCCGCTTGTGACAGCGCGGTCCAGCCAATGGCGGTGACATGACCAGGGGGCGTGATCGTACCCAGATCAAACAGATCGTCAGGTATCACTGGCCCGTTTTCTGTCCAGCGCAGGCGGATCGTGACGGCAGGGGCGTCTTTGACGGTGATAATACTGTCGCGGCTGATAAACGACTTCCAGCCGTTAAGGCCACGATATTCTTCAGAATTGTTCGGGTTCACCTGTTCCAAGAACACGTCCTGATCATCGACATTCGCAGTCGTCAGCCCCCAGCCCAGATTGGCGCTGCGGCCCGTCAGGACCAGTGGCACACCGGGGATGGTGCCGCCGATCACGCCGCCATCCGCCAGTTCGAGCCGTGCCAGAAACCAGATGCTGGGTGCTGTCAGGCCCAGATGCGGGTCATTGGCCAGCAGGGTCGATCCGGTCGCGGACCGTGTGGCATTGGCGGCCCAAGCATTCGACGCGCCCGCAAAGGCGCGCGGCGGCACCGGCATCAACGGGTCATAGGCCATCCGCGTGCCGGGCTGGTTTGGCGCGACGCCGGGCACCAGTTCGGCGAAGGACGGCAGGGCCGCAACACCGCTGCTGGGATCATCGGGCAGGATATCACGCAGCCTGTCGGGGCTGACAACCAGCGACACGCGCGCGCGCAGCACCTCGTTTTCAAGGCTCGATGTCAGTTGCAGCGCCATCAGTTTCAGGATCGCGATAGAATCGGCCGGCTGCCATCGGGCGACGGGGTGGTTAAACAGCCACATTTCCGGTGCGCCACGGCCCAAGGCACCTTTGTTCACCTCGTCCAGCCAAGTGTTCACGCCGTCCGCATAGGCTGTCAGCGCCACCAGCGTAGATGCGTCCTGTGCCACAACAGATGCGGTTGCAGCACTGTACAGATCATAGCGTCGCAAGACCTTATCAATCTCGAGCGTGCGGGCGCCATAAAGCTCTGACAGCCGCCCTTGCACCGTACGGCGCAGCATGGTCATCTGCCACAGCCGGTCCTGCGCATGGGCATAGCCCAGACCAAAAAACACGTCTTCGTCGGTTTCGCCAAAGATATGCGGCACGTTGGCATTGTCGCGCACGATCTCCACGGGTGCGGTGATGCCTATGACCTTTGCAGTGGCGTCGTAATCCGGCAGGGACCGCGTGGCGAAATACCACGCCAGCACAGCGCCTGCGACCATCAGCACGATCAGCGTGGTGGTCAGTCGGACAGCCCAGCGAAACAACGTGAACATGTAATTCCCTATTCAATTCCCCCGCCTTTCTATCAAGGCGGGGGCCAAGAACAAGTCAGCGTTCGGGGATCAGCCCGCGCGGGCTGAACCGCAGCACGATCAGCATCAACAGCCCCATGGTCAGCAGGCGCATATGGGCAGCCGCGTCGATCATGCGGGTCTGCAAGGCGCTGCCATCGGCCAGCCCGCTGGACAAGATCTGCATCAGCGCCAGCCCCATCGGTTCCACCTGCACCCAAAGCCACCAGATCAGGATACCGCCCAGCACCGCGCCAAAATTATTGCCCGACCCGCCGACGATCACCATGACCCAGACCAGAAAGGTAAAGCGCAAAGGCTGATAACTGCCGGGCGTCAATTGCCCGTCCAGCGTGGTCATCATCGCCCCCGCGACCCCGCAGATGGCAGAGCCAAGGATGAAGATCTGCAAATGCCGTGCGGTGACATCCTTGCCCATTGCACGTGCGGCGGTTTCATTGTCGCGGATCGCGCGCATCATGCGCCCCCACGGGCTTTTCAGGGCCATCTGCGCCATCCACAGCAGGATCAGCAGAACGACAGCGAACAAAGCCGAATAGGCCAGTTTCGTATAGATCCCTGATGCCGTCACCGGATCAAGCCCAAGGCCCACGGCGCGCGCGATGAATGTCGGGTCTTGCTGCAATTCGATCTCGAACGGGACTGGCCGGTCGATGCCGATCACGTTCTTGACGCCGCGTGACAGCCAGTCTTCGTTTTTCAGCACGGCGATGATGATTTCCGCAATGCCCAGCGTGGCAATAGCCAGATAATCAGACCGCAGGCCCAAAGCCGTCTTGCCGATGATCCATGCGGCACCGGCGGCCAGCAGGCCACCCACAGGCCATGACAGCAGCACTGGCAGGTTCAGCCCGCCGATATTGCCGCTGACCGAAGGGTTGATCGCCTCGACCGCAGCGACACCCGGATCGAACACCGCACGATAGATGAAAAAGCCTGCGATCAGGATCGCCAGCGTCGTCAGCGTGCGGATGCGCCCCGGTGCCATCCGGCTTTGTGCAAGGATGGCCGCGATCACGGTCGCGCCCCCCAGCAACAGCCCGATCACGATATTCCAGCCACCCGCGGCCCAAGCCCCCGGTGTCGGCGGGGTCGAGATCAGCACCGCGGCCAATCCCCCCAGGGCGACGAACCCCATCACCCCGATGTTGAACAGGCCCGCAAAGCCCCATTGCAGATTGACGCCCAGCGCCATGATCGCGGAAATCAGCCCCATGTTCAGGATCAGCAAGGCCGAATTCCAGCCCTGCACAATGCCTGTCCCGATCATCAGGACAGCGACGAAACCGAACAGCAGCGGTGTGCGGATAGCGGGGTTCATACGGATTTCCCTTTGAACAGGCCGGTCGGCTTGAACAGCAGCACGATAATCAGGATCGCAAAGCTGACGGCGAATTTATAATCGGTGGACATAAGCTGGACCAAGGCTTCGGGCGCAAGGTTTTCGGGTAAAACATAGCCCAGCACGCGTTTCCACGCATAGGTCACGGTGACCTCGCTAAAGGCGATCACGAATCCGCCTGCAATGGCCCCCAAGGGGCTGCCCAACCCGCCGACGATGGCCGCGGCAAAGATCGGCAACAGCAGTTGGAAATAGGTGAAGGCCTTGAAGGATTTGTCGAGGCCGTACAGCACGCCCGCCGTGGTGGCGAGTGCGGCAACGATCATCCACGTCACCTTGACCACCCAATCGGGGTTGATGCCCGACAAAAGCGCGAGATCCTCGTTATCGGAAAAGGCGCGCATGGATTTGCCGGTGCGGGTTTTGTTCAGGAACCAGAACAGCAGCGCCATGGCAATCAGCGCCACGATCACAGTGATGACCTGCGTGGTGCGGATCGCCAGCCCCTCGGCAAGCCCCGTCGCATCGCGGAACCCGCGCGCGGTGACGACGAACCGTTCGCCATCGGCGAAATTGATATCGCCCACACCGATGATGAACCGCACGATCCCGTTCATGATGAACATCACCCCCATCGACACGATCACAAGGATGACAGGGGCGGCTTTCTTGGTGCGGTAAAATTTGTAAACCGCCCAATCTGTGCCAAGAACCAGCAGACAGGTGGCTGCAATGCCCAAGGGCAGGGCGATCAATGCGGTGGGCAGTGGGCCAAAGGTGATGCCCGCGGCGATCAGCGCATTGGTGCCGATGATCGTGATCGCGGTCCCGAATGCCATCGTGTCGCCATGGGCAAAGTTCGAAAACCGCAAGATCCCGTAAATCAGCGTGACACCCAGCGCACCCAGCGCCAGCTGCGCGCCATAGGCCAGCCCCGGCACGATGACGAAATTGGCCAGTACGACCAAAGCGTTGATGACATCCATAGCCTATCCCCCCAAAAAGCTGCGGCGGACTTCGGGATCGGCCAGCAATTGTTTGCCGGTGCCGGTATGGGCGTTGCGGCCCTGCACCAGCACATAGGCTTTGTCTGCGATTTCAAGCGCCTGGCGCGCGTTCTGTTCGACCATGAGGATCGGGATACCGGTGCGGGCGACCTCGATGATGCGGTCGAACAATTCATCCATCACAATCGGGCTGACGCCTGCGGTGGGTTCGTCCAGCATCAGGACCTTGGGCTTGGTCATCAGCGCGCGGCCAACGGCGACCTGCTGACGCTGGCCACCGGACAATTCGCCCGCGGCCTGATGGCGCTTTTCCTTCAGGATCGGGAACAGGTCATAGACCTGCGCCATCGTATCGCTAAAATCGTCGCGGCGGATGAAGGCCCCCATTTCAAGATTTTCCTCGACCGTCATCGAGGTGAAAATATTGGATGTCTGCGGCACGAAGCCCATGCCTTTGACCACACGTTCCTGCGGGGTCAGGTGAGTGATGTCTTCGCCATCCAGCCGCACCGCACCGCTGTTCACGTTCAGCATGCCGAACACGGCCTTCATCGCGGTGGATTTGCCCGCGCCATTGGGGCCGACGATCACGGCGATTTCGCCCTTTTCCACGGCAATGGTGCAGCCATGCAGGATATCGGGGCCTTTGCCATAACCGCCGGTCATGGTGTCGCCAATCAGGAAAGGTTCAGTCACGGGATTACATACTCCGCCAGAATGGTCAGCAAGAATTTCATACCACAGCCACCTTGTCCTTGTTCTTTAGTCCGGTGCCCAGATAGGCCTCGATCACCTGTTCGTTGGCTTTGATTTCTGCCAGCGTGCCTTGGGCTAAAACGCGGCCTTCGGCCATGCAGATGACCGGATCGCACAGGCGGCCGATGAAATCCATGTCATGCTCGATCACGACGAATGTGTAATTGCGTTCCTTGTTCAGCCGGATGATCGCATCGCCAATGGTGTTGAGCAGGGTGCGGTTCACACCTGCGCCGACCTCGTCCAGAAACACGATCTTGGCGTCCACCATCATGGTGCGGCCCAGTTCAAGCAGCTTTTTCTGCCCGCCCGACAGGTTGCCAGCGCGTTCATCGCGCAGATGTTCGATGGTCAGGAATTCGATGACCTCGTCGGCCTTGGCGCGCAAAGCGCGTTCTTCATCCGCGATCCGCTTGCGGCCGAACCATGCGTTCCACAGCGTTTCACCCGATTGGTCCGCAGGGACCATCATCAGGTTTTCGCGCACCGTCATGGATGAAAATTCATGCGCGATCTGAAAGGTGCGCAGCAAGCCTTTGTGGAATAACGCATGCGGCGGCAGACCGGTGATGTCTTCGCCCATCATCGTCACGCGGCCAGATGTTGGTTGAAGAACGCCCGCGATCACATTGAAAAGCGTTGTTTTTCCCGCGCCATTCGGCCCGATCAGCCCGGTGATGGACCCTTGTTCGATGCGCAAGGATGCCCCATCGACAGCGCGAAAACCACCAAAGGTCTTCACCAGATTTTCAACGACGATCATTTTTGCTCCCCGCGCGCGGGCGTTATCGCCCGTCTTGCTTTGAAAAAACGGCGCGGGGACTGGCCCCGCGCCGTTTCGGTCATGATCTGGTCAGATCAACGGAACCCGATGGTGGAATAAGCGCCATCCTTGAACTCGATTTCCTGATAATTACCAGCGGATTCGCCGGGTCCGATCAGTTCGACGGCGGAAGCGCCTTCATAGTTGACGTCCTGACCTGCGGCGATCAGTTCCAGCGCCTTGGCCAGTTCACCCGGATAGATCACTTCGCCCGGTTCATTGGCGACGTCAAAGACATGGTCCTTGAAATCAGCCGAATTGCTGGACCCGGCCTTGGCCATCGCCAGCATGATCAGGGCTGCCGCATCATAGGATTCCGGCGCAAAGGCGCTGGTGCCGTCAAAGCCGGCGCCTTCCGCCATTGTGACGAACAGGGCCGCACCCGGGCTGTCAGTGCCGGGATAGGCGCCGAATGTGCCGTTCAGTTCTGCGCCGAAACGGTCGTTCAGCACCGAACCGACCATGCCGTCGGGCAGGTAGAACGTATCGAACGCACCGGTATCAAGTGCTGCACGGATCACACCGGACCCGCCTTGGTCGACGTAACCTGCAACGACCAGAACCTCACCACCAGCAGAGGCCAATGCGCCGACTTCGGCGGAATAATCAGCCTTGCCGTCTTCATGTGCGGCAGAGATGGTTACGGTGCCGCCAGCGGCCTCGAATTCAGCCTGGAACGCATCGGCCAGACCCTTGCCGTAATCGTTGTTTGTATAGGTCACAGCCACGGTGTTGAACCCGCGGTCCTGCAGGATGTTGGTGATGATCACGCCTTGACGCGCGTCGGATGGTGCTGTGCGGAAGAACAGACCGTCATCTTCGGCGGTGGACAGGCCGGGCGAAGTCGCGGATGGCGAAATCATCACGATGCCGTTGGGGCGGGCCACGTTCTGCAGGATCGCGCCGGTCACGCCGGAACAATCCGCACCCATGATCGCGGTCACGCCATCAGAGGTCACGACGCGTTCAGCAGCAGCCGTCGCGGCGCTGGCGTCGATGCAGGTGCTGTCGGCACGCACCGCAGTTACGGTCGCGCCATCAAGCAGCAGACCGGATTCGGTGACTTCGGCCATGGCGAGTTCGGCACCGGCAGCCATGGCAGGCGTGATCGATTCCAGCGGGCCGGTGAAGCCCAGAACAACACCGATCTTGACGTCCTGCGCAAACGCGCCGCCAGCGATCAATGTCATGGCGGTGGTCGCCATCATCAGTTTTTTCATTGTCGTCTCCCTTATTGGATTTTTTATCCTGACGCGCAGATTAGCAGGCCGTTGCCAAAAGGAAAGCCGGAACACAAAGGCGATTGGCCTTAACACGCGGATCATCGGGGGAAATCGGCCCGTGCCGCAAAAGCAGGCACAAGGCCTGCATCATGTGCTTTGCCTGGTCACGGCGACCGCGTCCCAGCGCCCTGCAGCCAGATCATCGGTGCTGATCCAGAACCGGATTACCCCCATGTCCCCCCAGCCCAACAGCGCATCGGCCTGCAGTTGCAACAGCATATGGTCATGCGCATGCTCGCCCGTCTGGGCCTGCCCGTCACTGGTTGCGCCGAACATCTGGTGCCAGCGCCCTTTTGACGGCAGGCGGTGATGTGCGTCCAGATCGGTTTTGACCGGCGCGGGCAGCAGGGCATAGACCGCCGGTTTCCCCCGTGCCAGCACCATCAGCGTGGCATTGCGCGCATCACGCAGCCGCGTGATCTGACCGCGCGCATAGCGGTAGAACAGCGCGAAACCGGGTTGGCGGTTGGGCCGCGTGCTGATCTGGCCAAACAGCGTTTCCAGCAGCGCGATATCCTCGGGGGCCATTGGCGTGAACCGGTCGCGCCCCGCCACCCATTTCGCCGCAGCCTGCACATAGCGGCGGAACGCGGTTTCATTTTCAATCAGAAAGGCCAGTTCGGCGGCATATCTGTCGCCGTGATCGGTAACACGGGCGCGGGCATCTGCAATCGTGCGGGGGATGTCCTGTTCAGCCAGCATCAACGCATGGACCACGCGCAGTGCGGTATCCCATAGCCACGGGCGCGCCAGCGCGGGGGCGGTCGCGGCATAGCTGTCTGCATCCGGCGCGCCGCCCTTGTCATCACCAAAGGCCAGCACCATCGCGGCGGCGCTGTCCTGTGCGGGCAGTGGGTGAAACCCGACCGGCCAGCGCGCAAAGACCGGTGGCATGTTGGTCTGATCGCCATCCTCTGGGCCTGCGCCAATCGGAGGCAGACCGGCTGGCAGGGTGGCGGGCAGGGCGGTCGGGCCCATGCTGTGCGGCAGGATATGCAGCACCCTATGGCCTGTGGCGCTGCCGACAAAGAAACACAGGCTGCCGGCGCGCGGCAATTCCGGCGGCAGCGCGTGGTCGGGCAGGTCTTCCAGCGCGATCTGTGCCAGATGCTGCAGCGGCGCGCCTGTGGCAGACCGTGGCCAAGGCGTATCGCCCAGATTCGGCAGACCACCCAGCCAGCTGGTGCCATCGCGGGTGATATCGATGCCGCGTCGCGCCTGCCGGATCACGGCGATGGGGGGCGACAGGCGAAACTGGTCCTTCTTGCGCTGGCGCGCGTCGATCAGATCCCCCAGCCGCGCCAGATCGGTCGGGCCCAGCACCGGCAGCTTGGCCCTTGGGGCGATGGTGTTGATCCGCGCGGCAAAGACCGCCCCGCTGGCCAGATCATGCGCTGCGGCGATATCCAGATAGGCCTGATCCGGCGCAGGCGGCAGCACCGGTTCGCGCAGCACCGGCGGCGGGGCAGGGCGCCGGCGCAAGAGCCACATCGCGATGCCAGCAATTCCGATCCCGCCCAGCAGAAACCCCAACTGGCCAACGGCCCCGCCATAAATTGCGGCACCGATCCCGGTCAGCCGTGCCAGGGTCAGCGACATCTGCGCAAGGCCGTCGTGCCATCCGCCGCGATCCGGTCAGACCGACAGACGCGCCGCATGGCTGCCGCGTTCGCGGTAGGGGGTGGTGTCATAATGTGACCGGTAGCATTTGGAAAAATGCGACGGTGACGCAAAACCGCAAGCCAGCGCCACGTTAATCACGGTCATATCGGTTTGCATCAGCAGGTTGCGAGCCTTTTGCAGGCGCAATTCCATGTAATACCGTTTCGGGCTGCGCGACAGATAGCGGCGGAACAGCCGTTCAAGCTGGCGCGTGGACATGCCGACATCGCGGGCCAGCACAGCGGGGCTGATCGGTTCTTCGATATTGCCTTCCATCAACTGGATCACGCGCGACAGTTTGGGATGGCGCACGCCGATACGCGTCGGGATCGACAGGCGCTGGGTGTCCTGATCGGTACGGATCGAGGAATAAATCAAGATATCGGCGACGGCATTGGCCAGTTCCTCGCCATGATGATCGGCGATCAGTTTCAGCATCAGGTCGATGGATGCCGTGCCGCCCGCCGTGGTGATCCGGTTGCCGTCCACCACGAACACCGATTTGGTCAGCGTGACCTCTTCGAATTCTTCGATGAAACTGTCCTGATTTTCCCAATGGATCGTGGCACGTTTGCCATCCAGCAGCCCGGCCTTGGCCATCGCATAGCCCGCCGTACACAGCCCCGCGACGGTGACACCGCGCCGGGCCTCGCGGCGCAGCCAGTTCAGAACGCGCTTGGTCGTGGCCTTTTGTACGTCGATCCCGCCACACAGCATGATCGTGTCGTCGCGGTCCAGCTCGATCAGGTCGGATTCCAGTTTGAAAGCACAGCCATTTGAACAGCTGGCGATATCGCCGCCATCCCCGATGATTGTCCAATCGTATATCTGCTTGCCGGCCGTGCGGTTCGCGATGCGCAGGCTTTCGACCGCACAGGCAAAGCAAAGCATCGTAAATTGATCCATCAACACAAAAACAAAGCGGCGCGGTTTGCCGATTGGTCCGACGTCGATGATTTGCGGCGCTTGGCTCATTGTTGATATACTCTGGGTTAATGTCGGCGGACATCACCAGTTTTCGCCACCCGCGACAAGGGGCAAATGTCAATTCCGCAAGGACTGCACAGTTTCGGATTGGCCTTGCCTGCCGTGCAGGCTATACCGCGCAACGTTACCGCAGATGATGGAGCAAGACCATGACCGACTGGCAGAAAACGGATTGGCGCAAAAAGCCACGGGTCCAGATGCCCGATTATACCGACGCCGCCGCCTTGGCGGCTGTCGAGGCGCGTCTTGCCAGCTATCCACCGCTGGTTTTTGCCGGCGAAGCGCGCAAGCTGAAAAAGCAACTCGCCGCCGTCAGCCGGGGCGAGGCGTTCTTGCTGCAAGGCGGCGATTGCGCTGAAAGCTTTGCGGAATTTTCCGCCAATGGCATCCGTGACACGTTCAAGGTGCTGTTGCAGATGGCGATGGTGCTGACCTATGGCGCCAAGGTGCCGGTGGTCAAGGTGGGCCGCATGGCAGGCCAGATGGCCAAGCCACGTTCCGCCCCGACCGAGGTTGTAGGCGGTGTTGAACTGCCCAGCTATCGCGGCGATATCATCAACGGGTTCGATTTCACGCCAGAGGCGCGCAATCCCGACCCTGACCGCATGCTGCAGGCTTACCTTCAGGCCGCGGCCACGCTGAACCTGCTGCGCGCCTTTTCCACCGGCGGTTTCGCCAATGTCCACGAGGTTCACAAATGGACCCTTGGCTTTACCGATGCCAACGAGGTCAAGAAATATTCCGACATGGCCAGCCGGATCAGCGATACGCTGGATTTCATGCAGGCGGCGGGGCTGTCGACTGAAACCAACCACGAATTGCAGACGGTCGATTTTTACACCAGCCACGAAGCCCTGCTGCTGGAATATGAAGAGGCTTTGTGCCGTCTGGATTCCACATCGGGCAAGATGCTGGCAGGCTCTGGCCATATGATCTGGATCGGGGATCGCACCCGCCAGCCTGACGGGGCGCATGTTGAATTTTGTAAAGGCGTGATGAACCCGATTGGTCTGAAATGTGGTCCCTCGATGACATCAGGGCACCTTAAGGCGCTGATGGCCTCGTTGAATCCACATAACGAGGCGGGCCGTCTGACGCTGATCGCGCGGTTTGGCGCGGGGCAGGTGGGCGATCATCTGCCACGGCTGGTGCGCGCGGTGCAGGAAGAAGGCGCCAATGTGGTCTGGACCTGTGACGCGATGCACGGCAATACGATCAAATCCTCGACCGGTTATAAAACGCGGCCCTTTGAATCGGTGCTGCGCGAGGTCAAGGAATTCTTTGGCATCCACAACGCCGAAGGCACGATCCCCGGCGGTGTGCATTTCGAAATGACCGGTGCCGATGTCACCGAATGCACCGGCGGCGTGCGCGCGGTCACGGACGAGGATCTGTCGGACCGCTATCACACGGCCTGCGATCCGCGCCTGAACGCGTCACAATCGCTGGAACTCGCGTTTCTGGTGGCCGAGGAATTGTCGGCACGCCGCAACAAGCTGGCACAGGCCAAGGCCAGCTGATCAGCCGTTATCGATGACCAATCGCAGGGCCGGGCGCACCACGTCCGGCCTTTGCGTTTGTGGCGCGACAGCGGCGGGGGCAGGTGCCGGCTGGCTGCTGGCCAAAGTGATCGCCAGCGTGTCGATGCGTACCGCGCGGCCTGCGGCCAGATCGAACCGGCGGGGCCGGTCATCTGTTGCCCCGTCGCTGACCAACGCGCCCAGAATGCGGCTGGTCTGGTCGTTTTCGTCGCGCAAAGGCAGCAGCAGGAGCGTAGCCGGACAGGGCGGGGCGGAATTTCTGTGCCGGTGATATCAGGCTGGCCGCGACGATGGCGGGCTGGGTAAAGGCGGTTTCGACCAGACGCGCGCAGCTGTTCGCGGCTGTTGGGGGCGAACAGCACGCTGACGGGCATGCCGCGCGCATCCATGCACAAAAGCTCGTGGATTTTCTGGCCCGCAACCCGCATCCGCGCCACGCCGGGCCCGACCCTTTGCAAGATAAAGGCATAGGGCAACGCCGCATCAATCCCCTGCGGGGCGATTTCGTTGCGCGCCGGAATATGCCGCGCATGCCGCAAAGATTGCCAATAGCTTTCAAGGTGGCGCAGGATGGGGTTCTCGGCGCCGGGCAGGCCATGGTGGCCAGTTCCCGGACTGTTGTGATGGATGGACATGGACAGCTCGACCTTGTTAACAACCGCCCTGTTGATGGGGCGAACACTCGTGACATACGGCCACACTAAAACAAGTTACCAATTGATTCACTTAACAAAGTGTTAACGGGTTAATGCCCCGCGACAGCAGGCTTGCCCCACGCCGTTGTTTTCCCGTAAGGGAACGGGGCCAACAAAAGGTGCCGCAATGATCCGTTCCATGACCGCTTTTGTTCTGGCGCAAGTGATCGACAAGATGCGCGCACAGATCCGGACGATGGAGTAGACGATGCAACGGCGCGGCCTTTTGATTATCCTGTCCTCGCCTTCGGGTGCGGGGAAATCCACGCTTGCAGGGCGTCTGCGCCAGTGGGATGACAGCCTGCGGTTTTCGGTCTCCGCCACCACGCGGCCCGCGCGCGCGGGCGAGGTGGACGGGCGCGAATATTATTTCGTCACCAAAGAGGCATTTCAGGCGCAGGTCGCGGCGGGTGACATGCTGGAACATGCGCTGGTGTTCGGCAATTACTATGGCTCGCCCAAGGCCCCCGTGCAGACCGCCATCGAGGACGGGCGCGATGTGCTGTTCGACATCGACTGGCAGGGCGCGCAGCAGATCAGCAATTCCAGCCTCAGCCCGCATGTGCTGTCGATCTTCATCCTGCCGCCTTCGATCCCCGAATTGCACCGGCGTCTGGTGACGCGCGGGCAGGACAGCCCCGAGGTGATCGAAAAGCGGATGCAGAAAAGCTGGGATGAGATCAGCCATTGGGACGGCTATGATTATGTGCTGGTGAACGACGATATCGACGCGACAGAACAGGCGCTGAAAACCATCATCAGCGCCGAACGGCTGCGCCGCAGCCAGCAACCGCAACTGGTGGACCATGTCCGCAGCCTGCAAACCCAATTCGGAGAATTGACATGAGCCTTTATGCGCTTGGCGATCTGGCACCGGTGGTCGCGGATGATGCCTGGGTCGCGCCCGGATGCTATGTCATCGGGCGGGTCGTACTGGGGGCAGGGTCATCTGTCTGGTTCGGCAGCACCCTGCGCGGTGATAACGAGACGATCCATGTGGGCGCAGGCACAAATATTCAGGAAAACTGCGTTTTGCACACTGATATGGGCCATCCTTTGGTGATCGGCGCGGGCTGCACTGTGGGCCACAAGGCGATGCTGCATGGCTGCACCATCGGAGCCAACAGCCTGATCGGCATGGGGGCGACCATTCTGAACGGGGCGGTGATCGGGGATAACTGCCTGATCGGGGCAGGGGCGCTGGTGACCGAAGGCAAGGTGATTCCCGACGGGTCACTGGTCATGGGCGCGCCCGGTAAGGTCGTGCGCCCGCTGGATGCGGCGGCGATTGCACGGCTGCAAGCCTCGGCGCTGCAGTACCAGAAAAACGCAGCACGGTTTCGCCAGGATTTGCGCGCGATCTAGGGAATTGCGCGCGGCAGCACCAGCAGATCGAAATCCAGATCGGGTGCGGTGGCGCGGATATCGTTGCGGATGATCTCGGCATTGGGCAGGTCGTCGGCAACGACACGGTACATGCCCTGAAACCGCGCGGCATTCAGTTTCTCGGCCACATCGACCGCGTCAAACCCGCCCGACAGCAGCGGCGATAAGATCAGGTCGGGCGCATGGCGGCGCAGCGTGAACGGGCTCAACTGGTCGATACCCAGATAGGCGCAACCCGCCGGAACCCCGCGTAACCGCCCGCTTGCCTGCCACTGGTCCAGATCACCAATGACCAGCATCCTTATGCCCTGAACGCAGGCCGCGTCTGCAACTTTCACCATCAAAACCACCAACAAGAGAGCGCGCAAAAACCGCCACACTCTCGGAACCATCCAAAACTTTTCTTGAACCTATCATAATGTATCGCAGCATGTAATGCAGACCGCGACGACATAATTTGTTCTTGCCTGTGTGGTATCAAGATCGCACTAAAGCCGTCAAACATATGAAAGGGCCTGTCTTGACCGAAACCACCCTGTCGCTGATCGCCGCCATCCCGATGCCCGTGCTGGTGATTGGCCAGGACGAACGTATCCGTGCCACCAACCCCGCGCTGGATGCTATTCTGGGCCGCGACCTGACCGGCAAGCACCATATCACCGCGCTGCGCCAGCCCGGCGTGATCGACGCGATTGCGCGGGTGCGGGGTTCTGGCGGGGCGGCCTCTGTGCGGTTCGTGTCGCGCGACCGCGACAAGGACACGCCCTATCTGGTGCATATCACTGCGGCCAGCAACGACATCGTGCTGTGTCTCGAGGATCAGAGCGCGGCCGAGGATGTCGGCAAGATGCGGCGCGATTTCGTGGCCAATGTCAGCCATGAATTGCGCACGCCCTTGACGGCCTTGCTGGGGTTCATCGAAACGCTGGGCGGGGCGGCGCGCGATGACGCCACCGCACGGGCGCGGTTTCTGGGCATCATGGCGCATGAGGCGGAACGGATGACGCGGCTGGTCGATGATTTGCTGTCGCTCAGCCGCGTTGAAGAGGATGAACGTGTCCGTCCGCGCGAATTGGTGGATCTGTGCGGCTTGCTGGCCTCGGTGATCAAAGGGCTGGAACCACAGGCCGCCGCTGCCGATGTCACGGTCCGGCTGGACCTTGCGCGCGATGTGATGCGCGTGCCGGGCGATGCAGGGCAATTGACGCAGGTCTTTGCCAATCTGATCGAGAATGGCATCAAATATGGCGGCTCTGGCAAGGAACTGGTTGTAGGGCTGCATGAACCAACCAACCATCTGCGGCTGCGCGGGCAGGGCGTGCAGATCAGCGTCACCGACAAGGGCGACGGTATCGCCTCGCACCACATCGCGCGGCTGACCGAACGGTTCTACCGCGTCGATACGCACCGGTCGCGCGAGGTGGGTGGCACCGGGCTGGGCCTTGCCATTGTCAAGCATATCGTCAACCGGCACCGTGGCCATCTGCTGATCGAAAGCGAGCTGGGACAGGGTACGCGGGTGTCGATCTTTCTGCCGGTGGAGTCTTTGTCATAAAACATTTACACAAGTGACACAAAAGCGATCAATCCGCCGTGCTAGCGACAGAATCTTTCCCACAGGAGCCCGCGATGAACGACCATATCTCGTCCGCCTATGACCGCGATCTTGAGGTGATCACCACGCTGATCGTCAAGATGGGCGGGCTGGTCGAGGATGCGATCACAAATGCGGCGCGTTCGCTGGGCGACCGCGATGTCGAACTGGCCGAAGTGGTGCGCAAGGCCGACAAGGCGATCGACGCGCTGGAAGAACAGATCAACGAAGAAGCCGCGCGCACCATCGCGCTGCGCGCGCCCGTGTCAAAGGATCTGCGCGCCATCCTGACCGTGCTGCGGCTGGCCGCATCGCTGGAACGGATCGGGGATTACGCCAAGAATATCGCCAAACGCACCAGCGTGCTGGTTGAAATGGCACCGGTCAGCGGGTCTGACGCTGCCTTGCGGCGCATGGCCCGCGAGGTCGAAGGCATGCTGAAAGACACGCTCGATGCCTATGTGCGCGGCGATGCGCAACTGGCCGAGGAGGTGCGCCAGCGCGATCAGGAAGTGGACCAGATGTATAACGCGCTGTTCCGCGAATTCCTGACCTTCATGATGGAAGACCCGCGCAATATCACGGCCTGCATGCATCTGCATTTCATGGCCAAGAATATCGAACGGATGGGCGATCTGACCACCAACATGGCCGAGCAGGTGATCTATCTGGTCACCGGCGTCATGCCCGATGAAGCGCGGCCCAAAGGTGACCGCACATCCTATGTGTCGGACGCGCGATAGGGTGCCGGATTGCCCGGCCTGTGCAGGTGATCTGGAAGGCGCATAATCAGTATTATGTTAAATCAGCGGTCACGCTTGCGCAGCACTGGCAGCAATTCCAACGCCACATGATGGCCATGCGCCGCCACAAAGCGCCGCCGCGCAGGTGATGCTGCGACGAATTTGTGAATGGCACCAATCATTTCGCGGCCTTTCTTTGTGCGCACGCGGTAGCCGTTGAACACCAACCTGCCGTTCTTGCGCAGTTTATGTGCCGCGCGTTCCATCAGGCGTATGGCACGGTCCGCCGGTTTTGTGCCCGCGATCATCACGACATCCAGCGACCGGTCCTCGATCAGTTTCAAGGCCGATGCCGCTGTGGACCGCACGATCCGCAAACGGCCGGATTTGATCGCATCGGCATAGATCACGATTGTCTGGAAAAACGCATGATCCAGCGCAAGCCGGTCGGCATCCGGTACAACCGTGTCGGGGGCCAGATGCGAGTCGCGAAAGCCCCAGGGGTCGATGACGATCAGCGTTTCAACCTCATCGCGGGCGAGAATATCGTCGATCAATGTCCTGTCCCTGCCCCCGATCAAAAGCCAGCTTTTGCATTTGGGCGCGCTTGCCTGCTCCAGAAACCGCCCTGTAACCGGCTGGTGCGGTGGCTTGGCATGGTGCGCAGCAACGGCAGCGTCGATGCCCTGCATCAGGGTCGCTGGCAAGGCAGGCAGTGCATCGGCGATCACGCGCGGGATGGTTCCGGTCTTGGCGATCCGGTTGAACATTTCAGGGTCTATTGATGTTTCCAGCGCATCCATCCCCGCGAACCACGGCCATTTGCGCACAACACGCCGCGTGCGCATTTCCTTGTACCGCGTGATCTGGAAATCCGACAGGACCGTGGCTGGATCAAAGGTGGACGCATCATAGGCTTTGTTCAGGTCGGTCAGCACGTTGTCTTGCAACAGATGCCGACGATCGCCCATATAATTGCTGTATTTTTCAACAAAGGCGGTGAATTGCGGCGTTGATCGCAGGCTGGCGATGCGATTTTGGTGATAATCCACCGATTGTTGGTGCAACTGATGCAGCAAAGCATCTGATTTCAACCGGTCCACGCCCGCCGCAATGGCTGCGCTGCGCTGTGCAAGGTTCTGGTTTTCAACCGTATTCCAGCAGTGCAAGCGCCAGTATGTTTCGCCGCTTTCTTCCATTTTGCCGTGAAAGGACGTGGTGTTCACGTCACCTCGCAGCCGTTTCATCATATAGGATTCCAGGCTGCGCACAGCGTAATGGTTCATCCGCGCCAGCCGGTCGCCATAGCCTTGGCCGGTGCCCAGAAAGGCCCAGCCCTGATGTTCGAAACCTGTCAGCCGGTCACCATTGCCATCCACCCAATAGGCATGTTTCACGCGTCTGGGCAGGATGCCTTTGGGCCGGTGGGTGGACATCAGGCGATACTGGCCGTTGTTGCGAAACAAAGTCTTGATCGCGCGCGATTGCATCGGATGAATCTGTTGCGGTGCCGCACAACGGGTGAATTGTGCGGTGATCAGGCGATCTTTGAAGGTGACGACGTTGTTGTGGCCGAACAATTGCCAGATAAAGGTAAAGGCCGTCGCCTTGGGTGCGGCAGCAAACAAGGCATCCAGCGTCCCATCGCCCACTTTGATATCCAGAAATTCATCCGCGTCGCAGACCAGTACCCAATCGGCTGCGGCGTATCTGGGATGCGCCATGGCATTATGATAGGCGGCGCGCTGCGGCCCGCCCTCCCATGGTCCCGGATTGTCGATATGCGTCACGATCCCCAGATCCTGCAACCGTTGCAGGATCAGATCGGTGCCATCGGAACAATCATTGCTGTTGATGATGAAATGGTCGAACCCCAGCGCAAGGTAATGCGCCACCCATTCAAGGATAAAGGGGCCTTCGTCCTTCATGGTGGACACGATCAGACGCATGCGGCACCCGTCATGGATGGTTTCATGATGGCAGGATCACGCTGTCTGGTCGGACGGATCAAGCACTTCGATCGCGATTTGTGCGCCGACAACCGCGCGGATGCGCAGATCGCGCGGATGCGCGCCCAGAAATTCATTGATCGCACGGATCACGCCGTCGCCCCACCAGCCACGCCGATGATAATCATCAAAGGCCATGATGCCGCCGCGTTTCATCTTGGGGAACAGGGCCGCCAGATCGGCGCTGACGCCTTCATAGGAATGATCGCCATCAACATAGGCAAACGAAATCGACTGATCGGTAAATTGCGCCAGCGCAGGGACCGAGAAATCACGGATCAGCGCCACCTGCCCCGCCGCGATTTCGGTCTCGAATTTTTTGACAACGCCGTCAAAGATCCGGTCCATCTTGGTCTTGCCGGTGCGGCCAACGAAAGCCTCGGCATGGCTGTCATCCTCGATATGCGCCCAAGGGTCGATCAGCACCAGTTTGTCGGGGGTGATCAATTCGATGATCGTGGGGGAAAAGTCGCCCTGCCAGACGCCGATTTCTACGGCAATCCCGCCCTTTGGCAGCTTTTCGAGGAATTTGCGCCTGACGGACTCCTTGGATATCCGGCGCGCCTTTTTGGGCTGTTCTTCGGTGGAGGTGCCAGGCAAAACGCCAATCACTTTACTGGTCATAACAACTTATCCTGCGAAACTGGTGCAACACTACACAGGGTTGGTAGCATCTTTTCGGGGGCAGTGGGAAGCAGCCTTGCACGATCATGCCGATGCCGGGATGCGCGATGGCAATTGGATCGGGGCCGCCTTGGGGTCGATACCAAGGTGGCGCAGGGTGCGGTCCATCAAGCTATAGCGCGCGATGCCGCGCCCCTGCACCCACCAGCGAATCCGCCGCCCCCACAGATGAACGCCCAGCGTGTCATCCTTGATATAGGCCGCGCGAAATTCACGCACATGGATGTCGCTGATCTGTCCGGCCTGTCGGAACGGCAGCGGATAAAACACCGACGGCGGCGTCGCATGGCTGATTTCGCCGCTTTGTTCCATGAAATTCGTGAAAACCCCTGGCCCATAGACGCTATGCGCCTGTTCGGATGCATGTTTGATCTGCCCCGCAGCCTTGAGCGCGAGCATCCTGTCGCGGTCTTCAGGGGGCAGGTTCGGCGGGATCGGGTATTCGTCCTGCACGTAATCCAGATAGGCATTCAGCCCCGGGCTGTCCTGCGGCAGACCCATGATCGCATTGCAAAGTTCGCGCCGCCGGAAATAGCCGAACACATGATCGGTGGGCAGATCAAAGGGTTTCAGACACAAGACATCGGAATCAGCCCAGATCAGATTGGTCTGGCGGAGCATGTGCAGCCGGAAAATATCGGATTGCACCACGGGTGTGCCGAATTGTTTGTTATAGATGATCATCGCGGGTTCATGGATTTCGCGCGCGTCGATCATCTCGATATCCTGGGGGACATGCGCAATTTCGCCGTAATGAAACAGCGTGACCTTGTGGCCTTGGGCCACAAACGACAACAGGCACATCTGTTCAAGAAAACTGAGCGGGCCACCGATCCAAAGCGTGCCGATACCTTTAAGCGCGGGGCGTATCATCTGTGTGATCCTGTTGTTCGGAAAGGTTTTCACGCGATTCGCGGATGCCACGGTCCTTTTTGACCACGTTCACCACGTCAGATGCCGAAATCTTGGCATAGAGCGCGGCATAGGCGTCGTCCTGCAGCAGTTCGGCCAGTTTCGCCTTGTGCCAGCGGAACCCCTTGCGATGCATCCGCGCCAGCACCGGATCGGCCTTGAACACATCCATCAGGGCCTGCGTCAGTGCTGCATAGCGGTGGATGGTCGTATCCTCGCAGCCGCCACGGTTCCAGCGGTCCCAATAGCCGGTATCGAGCACATGGCTTTGGTGGTTGGCCCGCCCGCGATAGCGTTTGAGCAGATAGGCCTGTGCGGAGCGCACAGCATAATGGTTAATCTGCGCGAATTCTTCGCCAAAGGGGGGCTGGGCGTGGTTGCCAGCCTGCAGGCGCGAGGCTTGCAGCCCGCCGGGCAGCGCCCATGTCAGGTCTGTGGCGTGTTCGGCGCGGACATGCGGGTTATGCAGGCCGATCCGGTGATACACATCCTTGTTGCGGAACAAGGATTTCACAAAACGCCGCCCCGCCCCGCCATCGGCATAGGCAGGTTCGGCATCGGTGAATTGCCGGGTCACAGGGCTGTCGCGCAGAATGACACGTTTGTTGTAAGAAAAGATCCGCCATGGCACCGAAATCACATCTACGCCGTCGCCGCCGCTGGCCGCGATCAGCGCATCAACCGAATGGTCGCCGCAATGGATATTGAGGAATTCATCGGCATCGGTGACATAAAGCCATTCCGCCTTGCGCACCACATCCAGGCGCTGCGCGCGCCGGATCGCCGTGCGATGCACCCCGCCCGGCCCTTTTTTGTTGGGCTGGAAGGTCACATATCCCAACGCATCCAGCCGCGTCAGGATGGCATTGGTGGTATCGGTGCAATCATTGGTCAGCACCACGATATGGTCAAAGCCGATCACCAGATGATGCGCGACCCATTCAAGGATATAGGGCGCCTCGTTCTTCATCGTGGTGATGATGACTTTCGCATGCGTCACAATCGGGGGTCTTTCCTGTCAGCAAGTGGTCGCCCATCGCGGTCTAGCCCATCACGCGGCAGCGATCCAGTACCCGTATGGCGCGAATGCTTAAGATTGGTTAACAGCTTGTGATTGGGCGGTCGGTGCCGGTGGCTGCATTTCTCTTTTGACCCGTCGGGCAATGATGCTACAGACCTGTTATGCAACACGCGATCCTGATCCTGAATGGCCCTAACCTGAACCTGCTTGGCACCCGCCAGCCAGAGGTTTATGGCCCGACGACCCTAAATGACATCGAGGCGATCTGCGCCGCCAAGGCCGTGTCGCTGGGCGTGACCGTTGAATTCGTCCAGTCCAACCACGAAGGCGTGCTAATAGACCGGTTGCATGCCGCGCGGGGGGTGTTTGACGGGATCATCCTGAATGCCGGCGCCTATACGCATACGTCCATCGCGCTGATGGATGCGGTCTCGTCGATCATGCTGCCGGTGGTCGAATTGCACCTGTCGAATATCCACGCCCGCGAGGCGTTTCGCCATCAGTCCTATATCGCGCAGGTCGCCATCGGGCAGATCTGCGGCTTTGGCGCTGCGGGCTATCCTTTGGCGATGGAGGCTTTGACCGGCTATCTGGGGACGCATGGGTAATGCCCGATTGATGGGGCCACGCAGCGATTGACCCCTGCCCCAAATGCAAAAGGCCCGCATCGCTGCGGGCCTTTGTCGTTTTAGAACACGTTTTTAGCTGTTCAGCTTGGCCACTTCGGCGGCGAAATCTTCTTTTTCGACTTCGATGCCATCGCCAACTTCGAGACGCACGTAACCGGTGATCGTGACACCGGCTTCGGCGGCGGCGGCAGCGACGGTCAGATCGGGGTTCACCACGAATTGCTGGCTGAGCAAGGTCACTTCGGCCATGTATTTCTGCATACGGCCCACGATCATCTTTTCGATCACTGAATCAGGCTTGCCGGATTCGCGGGCGATGTCGATCTGGACCTGCTTTTCCTTTTCGACCATCGCGGGGTCAAGATCAGCCTCGGACAGGGCAGACGGGTTGGCAGCGGCGATATGCATCGCAACCTGGCGACCAAAGGCTTCGTTGTCGCCGGTCATCGCGACCAGCACACCGATATTGCCCATGCCGGGGGCAGCAGCATTGTGGACATAGGTCACAACCTGATCACCGCTCAGCACGGCCATACGGCGCACGGACATGTTTTCGCCAATCACGGCGACAGTGTCGGTCACAGTCTGTTCGACTGTTTTGCCACCCATGTCGGCTGCTTTCAGCGCGTCCACGTCATCCACGGTCAGCGCGACATCGGCGATGCCCTGCACCATTTTCTGGAAATCGCTGTTCTTGGCGACGAAATCTGTTTCAGAGTTCACTTCGACAGCGATGCCCTTGCCACCGGACACGGCGACAGCGACCAGACCTTCGGCAGCGGTGCGGCCGGCCTTTTTGGCGGCTTTGGCCAGACCCTTGGTGCGCAGCCAGTCAACGGCGGCTTCCATGTTGCCATCGGTTTCGGTCAGCGCCTTTTTGGCGTCCATCATGCCTGCGCCTGTGCTGTCGCGCAGCTCTTTCACCATTGCAGCGGTGATTGCCATGTTACTTCTCCTTGAAAGGGAATGTGTCGGGCGGGACATAACGCCCCTGCCCTAAAGTTTTGTGACGCGATCAGGCGTTGGCGGCTTCGGCGGCGTCTGCCGCTTCTTGGGCCAGCGTTTCCTCGGCGTAGTTTTCCATCGCACCCATGTCGACACCGGCCGCACCCAATTGGGCGGTCATGCCGTCCAGCGCCGCACGGGCCGCCAGATCGGTGTAAAGCGCGATGGCACGCGCCGCGTCGTCATTGCCGGGGATGACATAATCAATGCCAGCGGGCGAACAATTGGTGTCGACAACGGCCACAACGGGGATGCCCAGCTTGTTGGCTTCGGCGATGGCCAGTGCTTCTTTGTTGACGTCGATGACGAACAACAGGTCAGGCACGCCGCCCATTTCGCGGATACCACCCAGCGACGCCTGCAGTTTACCCTGCTCGCGTTCCATGCCAAGACGTTCTTTCTTGGTCAGGCCGGCGAAACCGTTGGCCGATGCTTCGTCAATCGCCTTGAGGCGGCTGATCGACTGCGACACGGTCTGCCAGTTGGTCAGCGTGCCGCCCAGCCAGCGGTGGTTCATGAAGAATTGCGCGGATTTTTCCGCGGCTTCCATGACAGGTGTCTGCGCCTGACGCTTGGTGCCGACGAACAGCACGCGGCCGCCCTTGGCGACAGTGTCACGGATGACCTGCAGCGCGCGGTCCAGCATGGGAACGGTCTGTGTCAGGTCCATGATATGGATGCCGTTGCGCGATCCGTAGATGTATTGACCCATCTTGGGGTTCCAGCGCGCGGTCTGGTGGCCAAAGTGAACGCCAGCTTCGAGCAGCTGACGCATGGAGAACTCTGGAAGAGCCATGGTCGTTTCCTTTTCCGGTTTCAGCCTCAGCAGGGGATCAGGCATTTGCCCAACCGGTGGATGGCTTGGGATTTCTCCCCAAGACACCCGCCCCCGCTTGCGGGATTAAGTGCCGCGGCTATAGCGGCACCCCCTGCCCTGTGCAAGAGCCTGCAACCCTTGCCGCCCGCGTTTTTGGGCGCAGGCAGATGTTTTTCACAAAAATACCCGTTCCACGACCCAAAACGCCCCCACCGCCGCAATCGCCGCCGAAGCGGGGATCGTCACGATCCGCCGGTAGGCATCAATCTGGTCGCGCATCGCAATCGACAGGGCCGACAGCGCAAAGATCGCGGCCAAGGGCGCGGCAAAGACCCAGACAGGGTTTTCCAGCAGTTCCACCAGCATCGGCGGGTTCAGCGCGATCAGCGCCACGGCGGCGGCAAACAGCACGGCATAAAGCGCAAAGCCCTGTGCGACCTCATTGGCGCCACGGTCGATGCGGATCGCCTGCCAGACGCATAGGAACATGACCGCGATCACGGCAAGCTGGCCGACCTCAACCCCGACATTGAACCCGATCAGGGCCGCGACGAAAGTCTCCTGCGGCAGGCCGAATTCCCCCAGCACCGAGGCAAAACCCAACCCGTGCAGCAACCCGAAGCCAAAGATCACATAGGGCCGCCAGCGGCTGACCTGGCGGGTAAAGATATTCTCGACTGCGACAAAGACGATTGATGCGGCGATCAGCGGTTCCACGATTTCACCCGGGATGCTGACATAGCCAAGGGCCGCCAGCGCCAGCGTGATCGTATGCGCCAGCGTGAACAGCGATATTTGCAACACCAGAGGACCAGCTTGCGCCGCCAGAAAGAACAGCCCCAGCACGAACAGGATATGATCAAGCCCCTTGGGCAGGATATGGTCGAAACCCACGGGAATATAATTGACGAAAGTCTCCCACCCGGTGGCCCTGTCCCCGCCTGCCAGCGCGATGGGGCCTGATGTGGCCCCATTGTCCAGATAGCCGTCATAGGGTTCAGGCACATCCATCTGGCGCAGCACGATGGCCCCCAGCGCCGCCGTCCAGCCGAAATCCACCGCTGTCGCCCCCGCAGGCAAAGCCGCGCTGAAGGTCAGCTCGGACGTGCGCAAAAGTTCGGGATTGCCGATGGGTGGCACCGTGACGCTGTCCAGTTCCGGCACCAGCGCCATATCATCTGCGCGCAGCGTGATCGCCGCGGCCATCTGCGGCCAGAACGCGCCAAATTGCGCGGCCAGCGCGTCAGGGTCCAGCGCGCGCAGGCTGTCATAGCTCGCCGCCTCGGCCGACAGGTCGGTATCGGTGGTTTCCGACAGGTCCACACCGGCGACAAAACTTTCCAGATTGGCGCGCAGATCGAACACAATCCGGTCGCCATCCACCCGCATATCCGCGATGGTCGGGATCACCTCATGCGCGCTGGCAGCACTCAGGCCCAGCAAGGTGACCAGCAGCGCGCTTGACAATGCGCGCAGGCGCGACACCCTAGAGGAAACGAATAAGGAACCAATCATGCGCGCACTTTCTGTCATTTTCTGTCTGTTGGCGGTGCCTGCGACCGCCCATGAATTCTGGATAGCACCACTGGACTATCAGGTGTCGCCGGACAGTAAGTTGAAAGCCAACCTTGTCAATGGCGAAGGCTTTGCTGGCGTGACCATCCCTTTCCTGCCGCGTGGCATCTTGAATGCGCTACAGTTTTCGGGCGACCAGACGGCAGGCATCACCGGCAGGCCGGGCGATACGCCTGCCCTGCAGATGGACCCGATTGGCGATGGTCTGGCGATACTGGCCTATCAATCGGCCCCCGCCACGCTGGATTATGAAGAGTGGGACAAGTTTCAGGCTTTCGTGGATCACAAGGATCTTGGCGATCTGCGCGCAATGCATGATGCGCGCGGCCTGCCAGATGCGGGATTTACCGAAACCTATATGCGGTTTTCCAAATCCTTGGTCAGTGTAGGGTCTGGCGCGGGTGCGGACCGGCGTGTCGGGCTGGAAACCGAGCTTGTCGCCCTGACCAACCCCTATACCGCCGACCCTGCCGATGGCTTTGCTGTCCAGCTATTCTATCGCAACGACCCGCGCGCCGATGCCCAAATCGAGGTTTTTGTCAGATCTCCCGAAGGCGAGGTCACAACCAGCTATATCCGCACCGATGCCGATGGAATCGGCCGTGTCGCGGTCCTGCCCGCGCATGAATACATGCTGGATGCCGTGCTGATCCGCGAACCAAGTGCTGTCTTGCAAGAAGCGACAGGGGCAGTCTGGCAAACGCTTTGGGCCAATCTGACCTTTGCGGTGCCGCAGTAACGCTTGCCCTTTACGCGCTGTCGCGGCACAAGCCGCGCATGACGCAGCAACCTGATATTCTTTGCATCGGATCGGTCCTATGGGACGTGATCGGGCGCGCGCCGAACCCTATGCGCATGGGGTCCGACGTGCCGGGGCGGATCACCCGCCTGCCGGGGGGCGTGGCGATGAACATCGCGATGACCCTGCGCCGGTTCGGAATGGTGCCTGCATTGCTGAGCAATCTGGGCCGCGATACCGAAGGCGACGACCTGATCGGTGCCGCACAGCGCATGGGGTTGGTCTGTGACCATATCTACCGGTCCGATGACCTACCCACCGATATCTATATGGCCATCGAAGGCGCGAACGGCCTGATCGCCGCCATCGCCGATGCCCATTCGCTGGAGGCGGCTGGCGACAAGATCCTGCGCCCGCTTGCCAATGGCGCGCTGGGGTCGGTGGCGGCCCCTTGGGCGGGGCCCGTGGCGCTGGATGGCAATTTGACGGTTGATTTGCTGCGCGACATCGCCACGTCACAGCTGTTTCGCAACGCCGATCTGCGGGTCGCGCCCGCCTCGCCGGGCAAGGCGGAACGGCTGCTGGCGCTGCTGGGCCATCCGTCGGCCACATTATACGTCAATCTCGAAGAGGCGGGTTTGCTGTGCCAGACCACATTCGCATCCTCGGCTGATGCCGCTGCAGGGCTGATCGCGCGTGGCGCGCGGCGCGTGCTGGTCACCGATGGCGGCAATTCCGCGTCCGAGGCGACAGGCAGCGACATCATCACCCAGACGCCGCCCGCCGTCATGGTCACGCGCGTGACCGGCGCGGGCGACACGTTCATGGCCGCGCATATCGCGTCAGAGGCGCAGGGCATGGCACGCGACGCAGCCCTTGACCGCGCCTGTCAGGCCGCCGCCATCTATGTTTCAGGAGAGATTGCATGACCATCCCGATGACCTATTCCGCCGAAGCGGCCGCCGCATTGGCCGATGGCCGTGCCATTGTCGCGCTGGAAAGCACGATCATCACCCATGGCATGCCCTTTCCGCAGAATGTGGACACGGCACGGCTGGTCGAACAGGATGTGCGCGACTCAGGTGCTGTGCCTGCGACCATCGCGGTGATGGGTGGGCGGCTGCATATCGGGCTGGAAGCGGCAGAGCTGGACGCGCTCGGTCAGGCACAACATGTCGCCAAACTGTCGCGCGCGGACCTCGCGGCCTGTATCGCCACGGGTGGGACCGGGGCCACGACGGTCGCCGCGACCATGATCGCGGCGCATCTGGCGGGCATCCATGTGTTCGCTACGGGCGGTATCGGGGGCGTGCATCGCGGGGCGGAAACCAGTTTCGACATTTCCGCCGATCTGCAGGAACTGGCGCTGACGCCGGTGACGGTGGTGGCCGCAGGGGCCAAGGCGATCCTTGATCTGCCCAAGACATTCGAAGTGCTGGAAACTTTGGGCGTGCCGGTGATTGTCTATGGCCAAGACAGCATCCCCGCTTTCTGGTCGGCCACATCCGATATGGCCGCACCATTGCGGATGGATGATGCCGTCCAGATTGCTGCCAGCCACAAGATGCGCGCCGCGATGGGGCTTGCCGGCGGGCAATTGGTGACCAACCCGATCCCTGCGGGCGATGAAATCCCCGCTGCCACATTGGCCCCGATCATCGCGCAGGCATTGGCGCAGGCGGATGCGCAAAAGATCAGCGCCAAGGCAGTGACACCTTTCCTGCTGGACCGGATTTTAGATCTGACCGATGGCCGGTCGCTGTCCGCCAATATCGCGCTGGTGCGCAATAATGCGCGACTGGCCGCCGAAATCGCACAGGCACTGCTGAAATAAAACGTGGCAGGCCAGTGCGGTGGCTTGCCGCTTGGCGCTGCTGTCCTTAGGTATGTCGCCATAACTTGCGCCGGATAATGCCATGGCCGATCCTTTGAACCTCGACCCTAAACGCCGCGCCTCGCGCGGGGTGATCGCGCGGTTGCGTGGGAACTTTTTGGCGGGGCTGATCATCATCGCTCCAATCGGGCTGACGCTCTGGCTGATCTGGACGGTTGTTGGCTGGATTGACAGTTGGGTCTGGCCGTTTGTGCCAAACTATTATCACCCCGAACCGATGATCAACCGCCTGCTGGGGCGCGGGGTAGAGAACCAAATTATGGTGAATGTGCGCGGCGTCGGTGTCGTGATCTTCCTGATTTTCACCATCATCGTAGGCTGGCTGGGCAAGGGGCTGATCGGGCGGTCATTCATCGGGATCGGCGAACGGTTCGTGGACCGGATGCCCGTGGTGCGGTCGATCTACAATGCCGCCAAACAAATCGCCGAAACCGTGTTTTCCCAGCGCGAGACGTCTTTCGACAAGGCCTGTCTGGTCGAATACCCGCGCAAGGGGATCTGGGCCATCGCCTTTATCTCGACCGATGCAAAGGGTGAAATCAACGCCAAGCTGGTGCATGGCGAGGTGATCGTCACCGTGTTCCTGCCGACAACGCCGAACCCGACATCGGGGTTTTTGTTGTTCCTGCCACGGCGCGACATCATCGAACTGGAGATGAGCGTCGAAGATGCGGCCAAGCTGGTGATTTCGGCAGGGCTTGTCTATCCCAACAACAAAGCCGTGGCCGATTTGCCCGACGCTGCGGAATGACAGCGTGCTAGCTGCGGCCGTCACCGGCTTTGCGACCGGTTTCGCGCTGATCCTTGCGATCGGGGCGCAAAATGCCTTTGTGCTGCGGCAGGGTCTGGCGCGGCAGCATGTGTTCTGGCTGTGCCTGCTGTGTGCCACATCGGATGCTGTGCTGATCACGGCGGGCGTGCTGGGGTTCGGCTATCTGGTCACGCTGTATCCGGCGTTTCCGCAGATCATGGCCTGGGGCGGTGCGGCCTTTCTTGCCGTTTATGGCGCGTTGCGGTTCCTTGCGGCCTATCAGGGCGATTACGCGCTGCAGGTTGCGGGTGGATCGGCCAGCCTGTGGCGGGTGCTGGCGACGGGGGCGGCGTTCACATGGCTGAACCCTCATGTCTATCTGGACACGCTGGGGCTGGTGGGCGCGGTATCGACACAATTCACCGATACCGCGCTGAAAACCGCCTTTGGCGCAGGCGCTGTGCTGGCGTCCTATACGTTCTTTTTCACTCTGGGCTATGGCGCGCGGCTGCTGGCCCCTGTCATGCAATCGGCGCGGGCCTGGCGGCGGCTTGACCTGCTGATCGGGCTGGTCATGTGGGCGCTAGCGGTCAAGCTGGTCAGTTGAACATCAGGTCCAGATCGACGGTGCTTTTGACGTTCAGATCGGCTTTGTGGTTTTTCAAGAACGCATCCGCGGCGGCCTGCCCCGCCTCTTTCAGCCGCGCAAGGATGACAGGCTGCGGGATCGTCTTGGTCGCCACGTTCAATTCATTCATCAGCACGTCATCGGCGATCATATGCACGATCACATCCTTCATCGTGCCGCGGGTCATGGACCCATCGGCCAACAGGCGTTTGACAAAGGCAATGGCGCGCAATTCACGCAACAGCGACGAATTGAAACTGATCTCGTTGATCCGGTTCTGGATCGCCTGCACATCGGTCGGCAATTCCGCACGGTAAAGCGGGTTGATGTTGACTACCAGAATATCGTCCGGCAAGTCCTTGGCAAACAAGGGGAATAGCGCAGGATTTCCGCTATAGCCGCCATCCCAGAACGCCTCTGACCTGCCGGTGCGCGGATCGGTGAATTCCACCGCTTGAAACATTGTCGGCAAACAGGCCGAGGCCATGATGACATCGCTTGAAATCTCGTCGCCGCTGAACACGCGGATCTTGCCGCTGCGGACATTGGTCGTGCAGATATGCAGCGCCGGGCCAACCTGTCCACAGACTGCATCATACTGGAATTGCTTGACGATCTTTTCCAGCGGGTTGCGCATCAAGGGGCCGGTGACATAGGGCGACATCAACCGCGATGTCATATCCAGCGCGGCATAGGCCGGCGAATATTTCATCGCCTGCGCCAGCACATGCGCGGCGGGGGCCATGGACGACATCCAATCGGTCAACCGATCATCGGTGACCGCCCCCACCTGCCCCCAAAGCCAGTCAAGGTTTTCGCGCGCGCCTGCGCGGCCATCGCGCACCCAGCCCGATTTCAGCGCCGCGGCATTGAGCGCGCCCGCCGATGTGGCGGAAATCGCGGCAATCTCGATCCCGTCGTCCTGCAACAGCCGGTCCAGCACACCCCAGGTAAAGGCGCCATGCGCGCCGCCACCCTGCAGGGCAAGGTTGATCCGCTTCATTGCGCGGTCCAGCCCCCATCGACGCTGATCGCCGTGCCGGTGATCTGGGCGGCAGCATCCGAACACAGGAATACCGCCGTGCCGCCCAATTCCTCGACCGTGGCGAATTGCTTGGACGGCTGACGTGCAAGCATGACCTTGTCGATCACATCCTCGCGCGACATGCCGTATTCTTTCATCGTGGCGGGGATCTGCGCCTCGACCAGCGGTGTCAGGACATAGCCGGGACAGATCGCATTGCAGGTGATCGGGTCGCGCGCGGTTTCCAGCCCCACGGTCTTGGTCAGGCCGATGATGCCGTGCTTGGCCGCAACATAGGCGGATTTATAGGGCGAGGCCGTCAATCCATGCGCCGAAGCCACGTTGATGATCCGGCCCCAGCCGCGTGTCCGCATCCCTGTCACGGCAGCAGCCGTGGTATGGAACGCCGATGACAGGTTGATCGCGATGATCGCATCCCATTTGGCAGGGTCGAAATCCTGGATCGGGGCGACATGCTGGATGCCGGCATTGTTGACCAGAATATCGCATCCGCCCGCATCTGTGATCAGGCGGCGACAATCGGCACCCTTGGACATGTCAGCCTGGATATAGCGTGCCGTGACGCCGGTGCTGGACGCGATGTCAGCGGCACAGGCATGGTCATCCTCGGTGTCGGTGAAGGAATTCAGCACCACATGTACCCCCGCCTGTGCCAATGCGCGCGCGATGCCCAAGCCGATCCCCGATGTGGACCCGGTGATGATGGCGGTTTTCCCTTGCAGATTCATGGCGTCGTCTCCGGATGTTGCGATTGCGACTCACTGTACATGCTGCATCTGCAAAGGTCACCCGCAGTCGGGCAAAGCCCAAAAAAAACGCCCGCACAAGGCGGGCGCTAAGTTATTGAGGCAGGTTTCATACAGGCAAGAAACCTATCGAGCAGTAGCCTCTTTATAAGCAATTCCCTGCGCGGCTCCAAGCTAAAAGTTTGAAAATGCTTGGAACCGTCATTACGGTGTCACTCAGCAACGTCACACGCATGGGGAACATCACGAAAATGGCATTTCATTTTGGCCGCTTTATCGCGGCATGGCGCATGGGCGCGGCGATGATCGCGATGGCAGGCATGGCCTTGGCCGAACCGCAACATGGCATAGCTATGTATGGCGACCCCGCGCTGCCACCTGATTTTGTGTCCCTGCCCTATGCGAACCCCGATGCCCCCAAGGGCGGGCGCATCGTCACATCAGAAGTCGGCGGCTTTGACAGCCTCAACCCGTTTATCCTCAAAGGGTCGGTGTCTTGGCAATTGCGCTATTTCGTCGGCGAAAGCCTGATGGCGCGGTCGCTGGACGAACCGTTCACGCTTTATGGCCTGCTGGCCGAATCGGTGGAAACCAGCCCCGACCGCGATTGGGTCGAATTCACCCTGCGGCCCGAGGCGCGATTCTCTGACGGCAGCCCCGTCACGGTCGCAGACGTGATCTGGTCGTTTGAAACCTTGGGCACGATTGGCCATCCGCGCTATCTGGGGTTCTGGTCCCGTGTGGCCAGCATCGCACAGACCGGCGACCGGTCGGTCCGGCTGACCTTCAACGTGGCGGATCGTGAACTGGCATTGCTGGCAGGCCTGCGCCCGATCCTGAAAAAGGCGCAATGGGACGGCGTGGATTTCGCGCAAAGCACGCTTGACGTGGTGCCGATCACCTCTGCCCCCTATGTGATCGACGATTTCGAGGCCGGGCGGTTCATCTCGCTACGGCGCAACCCCGATTATTGGGGCGCCAATGTACCGTTCCAGCGCGGCCTGCACAATTTCGACGAGGTGCGGATCGAATTCTTCGGCGATGAAACCGCCGCTTTCGAGGCGTTCAAGACGCTTGAAGTGACCACCAACCGCGAATTCAATGTCGCGCGCTGGGAAGGGCAGTATGATTTTCCTGCCGTGCAGAATGGCGATGTCACCCTGTCGGTGCTGGGCCATGAACGGCCCTCTGGCATGACGGGGTTCGTGATGAACACACGGCGCGCGCAATTCGCTGACTGGCGGGTGCGGGACGCGCTGATCCATGCGTTCAATTTCGAATTCATCAATGACGCGATGACCGGCGGCGCGCAGCCACGCATCACCTCCTATTGGTCGAACTCGCCTTTGGGCATGAACCATGGCCCCGCCACCGGGCGCGTGGCAGAATTCCTCGCGCCCTTCGCCGCCGATCTGATCCCAGGCACGCTGGACGGTTACAGCCTGCCCATAGGCGACGGCACCGAACGCAACCGCGCGGGCACCGCCGCTGCCCTCGACCTGATGGAACAGGCGGGCTGGACCGTGCAGGACGGCGTGCTGCGCGACACAGCCGGAACCCCTTTCACCTTCGAAATCCTGCTCCAACAGGGCGGGTCGGAAAACCAGTCGATCGTCGACATGTATGTCCAGTCACTGGGGCGGATCGGGATCACCCCGCGCGTGTCACTGGCCGACGGCGCGCAATACAAGGAACGCGTCGACGCCTATGATTTCGACATGACCTATTACCGCGTCGGCCTGTCGCTGTCGCCCGGCAACGAACAATTCAACTATTTCGGCGCAGCTGCAGCCGACCAGCCCGGCGGGCGCAACGTGATGGGCGTGCAATCGCCCGCAGTCGATGCGATGATCAACCGCCTGCTGACCTCGGAAAGCCAGGATGATTTCGTCGCCGCCGTCCACGCGCTCGACCGGATCCTGATGGCAGGGCGCTATGTGATACCCATCTACCAGTGGAACATCAGCCGCATCGCGCACGCCAGCAACCTGCGCTTTCCCGAGGAAATGCCGATCTTCGGCGACTGGCCAGGCTGGCAGCCCGATGTCTGGTGGTACGAGGACTAAAGCAAAAAGGCCCGGGTCACACTCCCGGGCCTTTTTCAACTTCTTTTTTCCCCAAATACTCCCCGCGCGGAGCGCATCAAAGTCTAGGACAGCGATGTCACCCACAGGATCGTCGCATCCTCGGGGCTGATCGACACGACATTATGGCCCATCGCGGCATCGTAATAGGCGCTGTCGCCGCGTTTCAGCGCGATTGGCTCGTAAAATTCGGTATAAAGCCGCACCTGTCCGGTCAGAACATAGAGAAATTCCTCGCCGTCATGGCGCACCCAGCCGTCGAATTCCTCCATCCTGCGGGCGCGTACGCGGGCGCGGTAGGGCAGCATCTTTTTGGCACTCAGGCTCTCGGCCAGTAAGGCATGTTCATAGGTCGTGGTGATCTGCACTGCTTCCTCGCCGCCGCGGGTCACCGCCATGCGGCCGTTGACCTGCCCTTTGGCGGGCGGCGTGAACAATTGCGGCACCGAAATATCGAGCCCTACCGCCAGCTTTTTCAGCGCATCATAGGTCGGCGACATCTGGCCATTCTCGATCTTGGACAGGGTGGAGCGCGCCAGCCCCGCCTGCCGTGCAGCCTGTTCCAGCGTCCAGTCGCGCGCCTTGCGCAATTCACGCACCCGCGCGCCCAGATCCAGCGGCTGCGCCACGCTGGCGGACCCGTTTTCATGCGCGATGCGGATCAGGTTTCTGGGGTCGATATCGGCCATGGCTTGTCTTTACGCAGGTGCCACTGATCTTGCAACTGACCCAAGCTGCCGATACCCCTGTGACATATTTTCATCCCACAGTCTCAGGGGGCCAGCATGGTCAAACTCGATATCATTTCCGACCCGATCTGCCCCTGGTGCTATATCGGCAAGGCCAATCTGGACGCGGCACTGGCGCAATTTCCCGACCATCCGTTCACCATCGAATGGCATCCGTTCCAGCTGAACCCCGAAATGCCTGCAGGCGGGATGGATCGCAAAACCTATCTGGAAACCAAATTTGGCGGCAAGGCAGCCGCGGCCAAAGCCTATGCGCCTGTCGTCGCACATGCCGAAAAGGCAGGTCTGACCATCAATTTCGAGGCGATGCAGGTCACCCCCAATACCATCGACGCGCATCGCCTGATCCATTGGGCCGGAATCGAGGCGCGCCAGCTGCTGGTCGTGGATCTGCTCTTCAAGGCTTATTTCGTCGAAGGCCGCGACATCGGCAGCCACGAAGTGCTGGCCGATATTGCCGATATGGCGGAAATGGATGCCGCCCTGATCACCCGGCTGCTGGCCTCTGACGCCGATATTGCCGATGTCCGTGCGCGTGACGCGCATAGCCGCGACATGGGGATCAGCGCCGTGCCGACCTTTGTCGTGGCCAACCAGCATGCGGTGCCGGGCGCGCAGCCGACCGATCTCTGGGTCAAGGTGATCGGCGATATCATCGCCCAGATCGGCGACAAATCATGATCGCCCCGACCCAACGGCTGGGCCAGACCGAATTCATCGCGCTGATGGCGATGGTGGTGGCGACGGTCGCGTTTTCGATCGACGCGATGCTGCCCGCCTTGCCGCAAATCGGGGCCGCGCTCAGCCCCGACAATCTGAACAATGCGCAGCTGATCATCACCAGTTTCGTGCTGGGCATGGGGATCGGCACCATGTTCACCGGGCCTTTGTCGGATGCTTACGGGCGCAAGCCGGTGATGATCGCGGGGGCCGTGGTTTATGTTGTCGGTTGCGGGCTGGCCTGGGCCGCGCAATCGCTGGAACTGATGCTGGCCGCAAGGGTGCTCATGGGGCTGGGGGCCTCCGGGCCGCGGGTCGTGGCGATGGCGCTGGTGCGCGACATCTATCAGGGGCGCGATATGGCGCGGATCATGTCCTTCGTGATGGCGGTTTTCGCGCTGGTGCCTGCCTTGGCCCCGACCTTGGGCTATTTCATCATCATGGGCTTTGGCTGGCGGGCGATCTTTGCCGCTTTCATGCTGTTCTCGGTTATCACGCTGCTGTGGCTGCTGATCCGGCAGCCCGAAACGCTGATGCCCGGAAACCGCCGCCCGCTCAGCATTGCGGCACTTTACACCGCCACGGCCCAGATGTTTGCGCATCGCACGGCGCGGCTGTCGATTGCGGTGCAGACGCTGGTCTTTGGCATCCTGTTCATCGTGCTGTCCTCGACCCAGCAGGTGTTCGATGTGACCTTTGGCCAAGGCGCACATTTCCATTACTGGTTCGGCGGCATCGCCATTCTGGCCGCTAGCGCCAGCCTGCTGAACGCGCGGCTGGTAATGCGGCTGGGGATGCGCGCGATCATCAAGGCGATGCTGACCATCCAGATCGGCATCACGCTGGCGATGATCGCGATCACGGCGATTGATGGGCCCTATTGGCTGGCCTTTGGCACCTATGTGATCTGGGTCACCGGCAATTTCTTTCAGGCGGGGCTGACCATCGGCAATCTGAACGCGCTGGCAATGGAAGACATGGGCCATATCGCGGGTCTGGCCGCCTCGATCATTGCGGCGATTTCAACAATTGGCGCGGTCCTGATCGCCGCCCCCATCGCGCTGATGTTCGACGGCACACCGATGCCGATGGCCGTGGGGGCGCTGGTGGCGGCCAGCATCGCGCTGTGGCTGACAACCAAGATCAAGCGGCTGGGCGAAGCTTAACCCCATCTTTAGAGCCTAAATATCCCCGTCGGAGACCGAAGAAAGCAGGGTTCTTTACCCTGCTTTTTTCGTTTCTTCCGCAAGTTTTCCAGCCAGATCCCGCGCGATGTTGAAGGCACCTTGTATCTTGTCGCGTTCCTTGTCCCAGTCGCGCAGCACGACGATCTTGTTGTCCTTGACCTTGGCCTGTCCGCGCTGGTCGTTGATGAAATCCACCAGCCCCGCAGGCGACGCGAATTTGTCATTATGAAACCGGATCGTGGCCCCTTTCGGCCCTGCATCCAGCTGGCTGATGCCCGCTTTTTTGCACATCGCCTTGATCCGCACGACCAGCAGAAGCGTGTTCACCTCGCGCGGCAGCGGGCCGAAACGGTCGATCAATTCGGCGGCGAAACCTTCCAACTCGACCTTGGTGGTCAGGTTCGACAGGCGGCGATACAGCCCCAGACGTACGTCCAGATCGGGGACGTAATCCTCGGGGATCAGCACCGGCACACCCAGATTGATCTGCGGCGCCCATTGACCGTCGTCAATGATGCCTTCGGCAGCACCTGACCGGATCGCATTGATCTGGTCTTCCAGCATCTGCTGGTACAGCTCATAGCCCACTTCGCGCATCTGGCCGGATTGTTCCTCGCCCAGCAAATTCCCCGCACCACGGATGTCGAGGTCTTGGGACGCCAGCGTAAACCCTGCCCCCAGACTGTCGATGGACCCCAGCACGCGCAGGCGTTTCTGCGCGGTAGTGGTCAGTTTCTGGCGCGGTTTTGTCGTCAGATAGGCATAGGCGCGGGTCTTGGACCGGCCCACCCTGCCCCTGATCTGATACAATTGCGACAGCCCGAACATATCCGCGCGCCAGACAATCATCGTATTGGCAGTCGGGATATCGAGGCCCGATTCCACGATGGTTGTCGCCAGCAACACATCATATTTGCCGTCGTAAAAGGCGTTCATCCGGTCGTCCAACTCGCCCGCTGCCATCTGGCCCGTGGCGCTGATGAATGACACTTCGGGGACTTCTTCGCGCAAAAACGCTTCCATCTCGTCCATATCGGTGATGCGCGGGACGACGATGAAACTCTGCCCGCCGCGGTAATGTTCGCGCAGGAGCGCCTCGCGCACGGTGATCGTGTCGAATTCGGACACATAGGTGCGGATCGCCAGACGGTCGATGGGCGGTGTGCCGATGACGGACAGGTCACGCACGCCCGACAGCGACAATTGCAAGGTGCGCGGGATCGGCGTGGCGGTCAGGGTCAGCACATGCACATCGGTGCGCAATTGTTTCAGCCGTTCCTTGTGCTGGACGCCGAATTTCTGTTCCTCGTCGATGATCAGCAAGCCAAGGTTCTTGAAATTCACCGCCTTGGCCAGCAGCGCATGGGTGCCGATCACGATATCCACACTGCCTTTGGCGATCCCGTCACGGGTCAATGCCGCATCGCGCGGTGACACGAACCGCGACAAGGGCCGGACGTTCACGGGGAAACCCCGGAACCTTTCGGCAAAGCTTTGGTAATGCTGGCGCGCGAGCAGGGTTGTCGGGGCCACAATCGCCACCTGCACCCCCGCCATCGCCGCGACAAAGGCCGCACGGATCGCGACCTCGGTCTTGCCGAAACCCACATCGCCGCAGATCAGCCGGTCCATCGGCTGGCCTGATCCCAGATCAGCCAGCACATCGTCGATGGCTGACAGCTGGTCATCGGTTTCGGCATAGGGAAAGCGTGCCAGAAACTGGTCCCACAGCCCTGATTCCGGTTCCAGCACGGGCGCCTTGCGCAGGGCGCGTTCGGCGGCGACACGGATCAGCCGTTCGGCAATCTGGCGGATGCGTTCCTTGAGCCGTGCTTTTTTCGCCTGCCATGCGCCACCGCCCAATTTGTCCAGCAATCCGGCCTCATGGCCGTATTTCGACAAAAGCTCGATATTCTCGACCGGCAGGTAAAGCTTGGTTTCCTCGGCATAGGCGATCAGCAGGCATTCATGCGCGGCACCAAGGGCGGTGACGACTTCCATCCCCTCGAACCGGCCGACACCGTGATCGACGTGGACCACCAGATCGCCGGGGGCAAGGCTGTTGGCCTCGGACAGGAAATTTTCAGCGCGCCGTTTGCGCTTGGTCTGGCGGATCAGCCGGTCGCCCAGCACGTCCTGTTCGGAAATCACCGTCAGGCCGGGGGATTCAAAGCCCTGATCCAAAGGCCAGACCGCCAGATAGACGCCGGTTTTGCCGATGCGGGAAAAATCACTGATGGCAATCGTCTCGCCAACGCCCTCATCCTCGATCAAGCCTTCGAGCCGTTCGCGCGCGCCATCGGAATAGGAGGCGACAATGACCGGACCTGTGGCGCTGCGCGCCTTGATATGCGCGGCCAAAGCCCCGAACAGGCTCAGGTTCTCTTGTTGCCGTTCAGGGGCGAAACTGCGCCCCATGCGCCCGCCCGCGTCGATCACGCCGGGGCCGGTCGCCTGCTTATAGGGTGAAAACTGCATCACGCGGCGGTCGGCCACGGCGCGCGCCCAAGCGGCATCGTCCAGATACAACAATTGCGGCGGGGCCGGTTTATAGACCGAATCCATCCGCCCTTTTTGCGTCAGCGCATGCATGCGCGTGCCGTATTGGTCGGCGATACTGTCCCACCGCGCCACGCGCTGCGGGCCGATCTGGTCGTCAAGCGTGATCGTCGCCTTGGGCAGGTAATCGAACAGGGTTTCCAGATCGTCCTGAAAGAACCCCAGCCAATGTTCGACACCGGCATGTTTGCGCCCCGCACTGACGGCTTCGTAAAGCGGGTCATCGGTGCCGGCGGCGCCAAACTCGATCCGGTAATTCTGCCGGAACCGGGTGATTGCGGCCTCGTCGAGGATGACTTCGGACACCGGCGCCAGTTCCACCTCGGTCAGTTTTTCGACGGTGCGCTGGGTGGCAGGGTCAAACCGGCGCGCGGCATCCAGCACATCGCCGAACAGGTCCAGCCGCACAGGGCCGGATTGGCCGGGTGGAAAGATGTCGATGATCCCGCCGCGCACGGCGTAATCGCCCGGTTCCATCACATTGGGGCTTTGCGTAAAGCCCATCCGCACCAGAAAGGCGCGCAAGGCCCCTTCGTCCAGCCGTTTGCCCACGGTCGCGGTGAACGCGGCCTCGCGCAGGGTGCTGCGGGCGGGCACGCGCTGGGTCGCCGCCGACAGGGTGGTCAGCAGGATGAACTGGGCGGGCATCGCATGGACCAATGCGGCCAATGTGGCCATGCGCGCGGCGGAAATATCGGTATTCGGCGACACGCGGTCATAGGGCAGGCAATCCCAGGCGGGGAAAACGAACACCGGCACGCCGGGCGCAAAGAACGCCAGCGCCGATTGCACCGCCGCCAGCCTTTTGTCATCGCGCGCGATATGGCAAACGGGCTGGCCCTTGGCCAGTTCGGCAAGGATCAGTTTGGCGTCAAACCCTTCGGGCGCGCCAGCGACGGTGATATGGGTGCGTTCAGACATTGCGCCGAGATATCCTGCGCCGGGGCCGTGTCAACTGCTCATCATCCGAAGCGTTGGCTCAGCATGACATAGATCCCCAAAAGCGCCGTGCAGAACAGCGCCGTGATCGCGATCAGCTGGATCCAGAACCGCAGCCGCACCAAGGCCCGGATCAAGGCGGGGCCGGTCTGTTGGTCCAGTGCCAGCCGCTGGCAGCTGCGCCATGTCAGCAATGCGACAAAGACCAGCGGAAAGACCAGACAGAACAGCCCCTGCGCCAGTTCCAGCCCGTAAACAAAGCCCAGCATTGCCGCCGCCGTAACGACAAACGCGCCGATCCCGACCAGAATGACAGCGGGTGTGCCGGAGAGCGTCAGCAACCGGCGCAGGTTGATCGCCACCAGCATTTCCAGATCCTGCGCCGCCTGCCCGCCCTGCCTGCGCGCGCGCATGACTATGTCAAACGGCACGCCGATCACCCAATGGGTGGCAACGGCCCATGTCACCATGACCGCCAGCCAGTACCAGATGTTGGAAAAGGTCCTGAAATCAATCAGGCCTGTGATGATGTCGATCAGGGTCAAGCTATGGTCCGGTAATCTGTGTCAGGGCCGACGATAGCGGGCCGTCGTGCGATTGCCCAGACTTGTGATGCCGCAAAATCCATGCGACCAACGGACATATTCATCGCAAAGGCTGTCCCATGACCCCGATCACCCCCGCCTTTCCCGTCACCCGCCTGCGCCGGATGCGCCGGACCCCTGCCCTGCGCGCGCTTGCGCGCCAGCACACGCTGACGGTGGATGATTTGATCTGGCCGGTCTTTGTGATGGAAGGGCGCGATGATGAAACGCCGGTCACCTCGATGCCCGGCGTGATGCGCCGCACCGTGGACCGGATCGCAAAGGCCGCGGTAGAGGCGCAAAACCTTGGCATCCCAGCGATCTGCATCTTTCCCTATACGGGGATGGCGGCGCGGACGACCGATTGCGCGATGGCGTGGGACCCCGACAACCTGACCAATCAGGCGATCCGCGCGATCAAGGACGCGGCCCCCGATATCGCCGTGATGACCGATATCGCGCTGGACCCCTATAACATCAATGGCCATGACGGTTTTGTCGAGAATGGCGAGATCGTGAATGACCGCACGGTCGATGCCTTGGTGAAAATGGCACTGGCGCAGGCGGATGCCGGTGCCGATATCCTCGGCCCGTCCGATATGATGGATGGGCGCATCGGCGCGATCCGTGCCGCGCTGGAATCCGAAGGCCATCACAATGTCACGATCCTGAGCTATGCGGCCAAATATGCCTCGGCGTTTTATGGCCCGTTCCGCGATGCGGTGGGCGCGTCCTCGGCACTGACCGGCGACAAAAAGACCTATCAGATGGACCCCGGCAACAGTGACGAGGCGATCCGGTTGGTCGCGCGTGATCTGGCCGAAGGGGCCGATATGGTCATGGTCAAGCCCGGCATGCCCTATCTGGATATCTGTCGGCGGGTCAAAGACACCTTCGGCGTGCCGACCTATGCCTATCAGGTCAGCGGCGAATATGCGATGATGCAGGCCGCGATCCAGAACGGCTGGCTGGACGGGGAGCGCGTCATGATGGAAAGCCTTTTGGCCTTTAAACGTTCAGGTTGTGACGGTGTTCTGACCTATTTCGCAATGGATGCGGCCAAGGTGCTGCAGGGCTAAGTAAATCATTTGGTAATCTGTCCATGCAAGTCTTTCGGCGTAATGTTAACGCTAGAAAGATTTGCAAGTGCCATTATCATTTTTCAAAAAAGACCTGCCGCCGCCCGATCCTCTTTTGACGATGATCGACCAGACGCAGGCTGTGATCCGCTTTGGTGTCGATGGGACCATCATCACGGCGAATGAAAATTTCTGCAAGACGTTGGAATATGATCTTGCTGAAATTCAGGGCAAGCACCACCGGATGTTCGTTGACCCCGGCTATGCCGCATCCAAAGAATACCACGATTTCTGGGACCGGCTGGGGCGGGGCGAACCATTCACCGACCGGTTCCAGCGCCGCTGCAAAAGCGGGCGGATGATCTGGATTCAGGCGACCTATGCCGGTGTCCGCGATGCGACCGGCGCGGTTGCAACCGTGATCAAAGTGGCCACCGATGTGACCCTGCGCAATGACGCCTTTGTCGAAATCGCCAAGGGCCTTGATGCACTAAGCGGTGGCGATCTGACCTACCGGTTGCCGCATTTCGGGCTGTCCGATGTTGATGATATCGGCACCGCATTTAACAAGGCCAGCGTCCGTCTGGCCGATATCCTGCGCAATGTGTCACAGATCGCGCAACAGGTCCGCACAATCACCGGCGATCTGGAACATGCATCCTCGGAATTGTCGTCGCGCACCACCGCGCAGGCGGCGACGCTGGAACAGACGGCCGCAGCGCTGGAAGAATTGACCACGACCGTGCGGTCATCCACCAAACGGCTGACGGACGCCGAAGACCTGGCCACGCAGACCGCGGCCGGTGCGCGCAAAAGCGATGCTGTCGTCCAACGCGCGATCGACGCGATGTCGCAGATCGCCAATTCGTCCAGCGAGATTTCAAAGATCATCGCCGTGATCGACGATATCGCCTTTCAGACCAACCTTTTGGCCCTGAACGCCGGTGTCGAGGCCGCGCGCGCGGGCGATGCAGGCCGCGGCTTTGCCGTTGTCGCATCAGAGGTGCGCGGCCTTGCGCATCGTGCGCAGGATGCGGCAGGCGAAATCAAATCACTGATCAGCCGCAGCGCGACGCAGGTGACCAATGGGGTCGATCTGGTCAACAATACCGGTGACGAGCTGAAGAACATCGTCAAAAGTATTGGCACCATCAGCGAAACGATGGGCGCGATCAGCGAAAGCGCGCGCCAGCAATCCAATGCGCTGGATGAATTGAACGTTGGTGTTGGCCATCTTGATGTTGTCACCCAGCAAAACGCCGGAATGGTGGACCAGCTTGCGCAATCCAACACGTCGCTGGTGGGCAATGTGGGTGCGCTGATCGACCAGATGTCGCGTCTGAATGCCAGCGAAAGCAACATGACGCCGATGCGGCGCGCGGGGTGACAGGCAGGCGCAGGTCGCAAGCGCGCGTTCTTATGGGAAAGATCAGCGCAGCCACACCAAACGCGTGACACTTTCGTCACAATGGCCTATCATTGTTCGGCGAAGGACGGCTAACGTCTCGGATTGGCAAAGGGCAGATTGATATGAGCAGATTTTCTCGGCGCGGGTTCGCGCTTGGCCTGATGGCGGCGGGCAGCCTCGCCGCCTGTAACAACGGCATCGGCAGTAGTGCGGGCGCGACCATCGATGCGCGCGTCGATGCGACTTTGGAACAGATGTATACCGAATTTCCCGGCACCCGCGATCTTGCATCGCGCGCCTCGGGCCTGTTGGTGATGCCTTTGATCACCAATGCAGGGTTCGGTTTTGGCGGGTCGTTCGGGCGTGGCGCCTTGCGCGTCGGGCAATCGACGGTGGATTATTATTCCGCCACCACGGGCAGTGCCGGTCTGCAGATCGGGGCGCAGCAGTTCAGCTCTGTGCTGTTCTTCATGACGCCAGATGCGCTGTTGGAATTCCGCCAAGCGCCCGGTTGGGCCGCAGGGGCCAGTATTGATTATGCTTTCAGCAACCAAAGCGATATGTTGCGCGCCGAAACCACGACATCGCTGTCGCCGGTGATCGCCGTCGTGTTCGGCCAGACCGGCCTACGGGTCGGTGCGACGCTCGAAGGCAGCAAATACACGCGGATCATCCCGTAACCCCACCGCGACACCGGATGTCGCAAACGGAACGCCGGACCTGACCGCCGCTGCCATACTGCGGCAAACAGCAGGAGCAGCGCCATGAAAACCACCACCCGTGCCGTGATCATCGGAGGCGGCGTTGTTGGCTGTTCGGTGCTGTACCACCTGACCAAGCTGGGCTGGTCGGATGTCATGCTGCTGGAACGGTCAGAGCTGACATCGGGGTCCACTTGGCATGCGGCGGGCGGGTTTCACACCCTGAACGGCGACACCAATATGGCCGCGTTGCAAGGCTATACGATCCGCCTCTACCGCGAGCTGGAGGCGATCACCGGCATGTCCTGCGGGCTTCACCATGTGGGTGGTGTGACGCTGGCGGATAATCAGGACCGGTTTGACATGCTGGTCGCCGAACGGGCCAAGCACCGCTATATGGGGCTGGACACGGAAATCATCGGCCCCGCCGAGATTGCGAAAATCGCCCCGATCACCAATCTTGATGGGATCATCGGCGGGCTTTACGACCCGCTGGACGGGCATCTGGACCCGTCGGGCACCACCCATGCCTATGCCCGCGCCGCGAAAATGGGCGGCGCCACGATCGAATTGCATTGCAAGGTGATCGCAACCACCCCCCGCGCGGATGGCACATGGGATGTGGTGACCGACAAAGGCACGATCCATGCCGAGCATGTGGTCAATGCTGCGGGCCTCTGGGCGCGCGAAGTGGCGGCGATGGCGGGGTCCTATGTCCCGCTGCACCCGATGGAACACCAGTATATCGTCACCGACGACCTGCCCGAGATTTACGAGCGTGACAGCGAACATCCCCATGTCATGGACCCCGCCGGCGAAAGCTATCTGCGCCAGGAAGGTCGGGGTCTGTGCATCGGGTTCTATGAACAGCCCTGCAAACCATGGGCGGTGGATGGCACGCCGTGGGATTTCGGGCATGAACTCTTGCCCGACAACCTCGACAAGATCGAAGATTCTATCGCCTTTGCCTACAAACGCTTTCCGGTATTGGGGCGCGCGGGCGTCAAATCGGTGATCCATGGTCCGTTTACCTTTGCCCCTGATGGCAATCCGCTGGTCGGCCCGGTGCCCGGCCTGCGCAATTACTGGTCGGCCTGCGGTGTCATGGCGGGGTTCAGCCAGGGTGGCGGCGTGGGCCTGATGCTGGCGCAATGGATGACCACGGGCGAATGCGAACGCGATGTCAGTGCCTTGGATATCGCGCGCTATGGCCGCTGGATCACCCCCGGCTACACCCGCCCCAAGGTGGTGGAAAATTACCAGAACCGGTTTTCCGTCAGCTATCCCAATCAGGAATTGCCCGCCGCGCGGCCCCATCGCACCACGCCGATGTATGACATTTTCACCGATCTGGGCGCGGTCTGGGGTCATCAATTCGGGCTGGAGGTCGCCAATTACTTTGCCCGCGCAGGTGACCCGACCTATGAAACCCCGACCTTCCGCCGGTCCGACGCCTTTGCCGCCACTGCGCGCGAGGTGGCGGCGGTGCGCGGCGGTGTTGGCATCAATGAATTGCAGAATTTCGGCAAGTTCAGCGTCACGGGCACCGGCGCGCGCGCCTGGCTCGACCGGATCATGGCGGGACGCATCCCGCAGCCCGGGCGCATGTCATTGACGCCGATGCTGTCACCCAAGGGGCGGCTGTGGGGCGATTTCACCGTCTCCTGTCTGGCCGAGGATGAATTTCAACTGACCGCCAGCTATGGCGCGCAGAATATCCACCACCGCTGGTTCTTGCAGAATGCGCAGCCCGATGCGCGGGTCGAGAATATCTCTGACACACGCACGGGGTTCCAGATCGCCGGACCCAAGGCGCGCGATCTGCTGGCCGCCTGCACCCGTGATGATGTGGCGGGGATCAGGTTCATGGATGTGCGCCGCATGACGGTGGGTCAGGTCGCCTGTATCGTCCAGCGTGTCAGCTATACCGGCGATCTGGGGTTTGAGATTTACTGCGACCCCATGGACCAGCGGCAATTGTGGTGGACGCTGTGGCAGGCGGGCCAGCCTTTCGGCATCGCGCCGTTCGGGATGCGCGCGATGATGTCGCTGCGGCTGGACCGGTTTTTCGGGTCATGGGGGCGCGAGTTTTCGCCCGATTACACCGCTGCCGAAACAGGGATGGACCGCTTTATCAGTTTCAACAAGACCAATGATTTCATCGGCCGTGCGCTGGCCGAGGCGGAACGCGCCACGCCGCCTGACCGGATGTTGGTGACCTTTGTCGTCGATGCGGATGATGCCGATGTCGTCGCCTATGAGCCGGTGTTTATCGCAGGGCAGGTGCAGGGGTTCTGCACCTCGGGCGGGTATTCCCACCATGCGGGCACATCCATCGCCTTTGCGCTGGTCCCGCGCGCCGTGGCGACCGACGACATGGTGGTCGAGATCGAGATCATGGGCCAGCGCCGCCCTGCCCGCCGGATCACGACACCCCTGTTCGACCCGGACGGTCAGGTCATGCGCGGATGATCCCGATCCTGATCCTTGCGGCAGGCGCGTCGCGCCGGATGCGCGGGCAGGACAAGCTGTTGCAGGTCGTGGACGGCATGCCGCTGTTGCGCCGGCAGGTGCTGATGGCGCAGGCGACCGGCCATCCGGTCTGCGTGGCGCTGCCTGCGGCGGATCATCCGCGCGCCGCCACGATCCGCGATCTGGATGCCACCCTACTGGTCGCGCAAAACGCCGCACAGGGCATGTCCGCCAGTATGCGGGACGCGGTCGCGCAATTGCCCGATTGCGCGGCTTTCATGATCCTGCTGGGCGATCTGGTGGCCTTGACCACCGCTGATTTGCAGCAGGTTTTGACCGCGCGGCAGCTGCATCCTGACAATCTGATCTGGCGGGGTGCGACCGCGGACGGCAAGCCCGGTCATCCGGTGATTTTTGATGCGCAGTTGCGCCGGCAATTCGCGGATTTGACGGGGGACGGGGGTGCCGAAACTATCGTGCAGGACCATCAGGGTCAGACCTGCATGGTGCCCCTGCCCGACCAGCGCGCAAGGCTGGATCTGGACACACCCGAACAATGGGATGCGTGGCGGCGCACCGCGCTTTAGCCCATGGTGATCATCACCGCGTCATCGGTCTGTTGCAGCGTCTTGCGCGCGGCACGGTAGCGGCGCAGACCTTCTTTGGTGGCCAATTCGGGGAACAGCAGGAACAATTCTTCGCGCTGGTCGGCGTCGATGCCTTGCAGCGTGTCATCGCCGGGCTGGAATGTTTCGGTCCAGGCCCCGTCCGACAAAACGATTTCATGGGTTTCGCACATGAAATGGATATAGGTCGCCGTTGGCAGATCGATCGGTGTGACGCCTTTCATCCGGGTCAGATGCTTGGCCGCGATCAGCACCTCTGATTCGTTAAAATGACGCTTGGCCTTATCCGACACCACCAGCACGCGGTGATTGGGCGACACGATCATATCGCGTTCCGGCAGGCCCTGCCCCAGCGCGCCCGCACGGATCAGCACGGGTCGCATAGTGGCGCTGATCTGCAGATCCTGCATCTGCATCGTCTTTTGACCGGCCCAGGTGATATGGCGGATGCCATTATCGCGGGTCACGACCCTGTCGCCGATTTTCAAATTTTCGACCGGTTTTTCACCTTTGGGTGTGGCGATTCTGGTGCCGGGGGTGAAACAGGGAATGACCTGCGCAATCTGGGCATAGGTCAGGGTGGTGCCGCAACCATAGGTCACGCGGCTGGCATCGGGATTGTTGGGTTTAAAGGCGATCTTTTTGACCTGCGGCCCTGTCAGGTTCAACAGATCGCACCGGCCATAGCGCAGGCGCTGGTTGGAAGGTACAGTCAAAAACCCAGCCACAATTTCACGTTCTTTACCATATGGCGCGACATGCGCCCGATTACACAACACCACACAGGGGCTAACCGGTGGTTAACTTATCTGGACCCTTCGCCGGACTGCCTGTTGTCCTAGATGGTCAAACATGGCATCAAAATGGCCCGCAGCGGGCAATCTGGACTTTGCTTAGGTCCTTGGGAAAGGCCGCGTCAAAGACGCGATTGGTGCCGATGGAGGGACTCGAACCCACACGATGTTACCACCGGGGGATTTTGAATCCCCTGCGTCTACCATTCCGCCACATCGGCACAAAACGGTTCCTAATCCGGCGGTCGGGCGGCGTCAATCGGATTTGCACAGTCTTGACGGGACAGCGCGCGCATGGCCTAAGCGGCCCATCAAACAAAGGCTAAGCGATGCTGCGCGCTCTTTACGATTGGACGATTTCGCTGGCGCGGACGCGGTACGCGCTTTGGGCGCTGGCGCTGGTGGCCTTTATCGAATCGTCGTTCTTTCCGATCCCGCCCGATGTGCTGATGATCCCGATGATCATCGCGCGCCCGTCGCGGGCGTTTGTGATCGCGGGCGTGGCCACGGCGGCCTCGGTCTTGGGTGGGATGTTCGGCTATTACATCGGCTTTGCTTTGTATGAAACGGTCGGGGTCCAGATCCTGCAGTTCTATGGCAAAGAGGCCTATTTCACCGAATTCGCCGTCACCTATAACAGCTATGGCGCCTGGGCCGTGCTGGTCGCGGGGGTAACGCCGTTTCCCTATAAGGTGATCACGATCGCATCGGGTGTCACGCAATTGTCGTTGCCGGTGTTTATTGCCGCCTCGATCACGGCGCGCGCGTTGCGGTTTTTTCTGGTGGCGGCGCTGTTGTGGAAATACGGCGCACCGATCCGTGATTTCATCGAACGGCGGCTGGGGTTGATGTTCGTCTTGTTCTGTATTCTGTTGATTGGCGGTTTCGCCGTTTTGGGGGTCATGTGACACGCAATTTGTTGGTTTTTCTCGCCGGATCGGGATCTTTCGCCCTGCTGGCGGGGGCCTATCTGTTTCAGGCCCTTGGCTATCCGCCCTGTGCGATGTGCCTGTGGCAACGCTGGCCGCATTTCGCGGCGATTGCGATTGCGGCACTGGCGCTGCGGTTCGGCGGGCGCAGCTTGCCGGTATTGGGGGCTTTGGCCGCAGGCACGACCGGCGCGATTGGCGTGTTTCACACCGGCGTTGAACGCGGCTGGTGGGAAGGGCCGACATCCTGTACCGGCGTGAGCAGCCTAGAAGGTCTGTCAGGCGCTGACCTTTTGACGATTGACGGGCCGCGCGTGGTCATGTGCGATCAGGTGACATGGGAATTGCTGTCGCTGTCGATGGCCAGCTGGAATGCGCTGGCGTCCTTTGGCCTGATGGCGGTCTGGATCAGCGCCGTGATGAGAGCAAAAGGCTCGTCTCGGACCGCGTGACGCCGTCCATCCGGCGGATGGCAAACAAAGCCTGATCGAAATCCTCAAGGCTTTTGGTGCCGATTTCGGCGATCAGATCCCATGTGCCATTGGTGGAATGGACCACGATCACCTCGGACATGGCGGTCAGGCGTTTCATCACCTTTTCGGCGGCGCGGCCTGCGATTTCCAGCATCATCAGCCCGCGCACCGCATCGGGGCGCACGTCGGACCGTGTCAGCACGGTAAACCCTGCGATTTCGCCCCCCGCGATCAGCCGGTCGAGCCTTGTGCGCAGGGTCGTGCGCGTCACGCCGACGATGGACGCAAGCTCTGACAGCGACGCCCGCCCGTTCTGGCGCAGGGCGCGGATGATGGCGCTGTCCGTTTCGTCCATGATGACTGTCCAATCTGATTAATTCCTGCCCGTTTTGCACAATTTGCACGGTTCCGCCAAACGGCATTTTGGCTAATCTGCCACCATGACACAGAAACATTGTATTTTGATCGGCGCGCCGGTGGATTGCGGCAAACGCCGCCGGGGCTGTTTGATGGGGCCGGATGCCTATCGCACCGCAGGGCTGGCCGAGGCGGTCACCGCCTTGGGTCACAGCGTGGAGGATTGGGGCAACCTGACCCCCGCGCAGGTGACGGTGGCCGAACCCCGCAATCCGCTGGTCTATAAACTGGCTGAAAACGTGGGCTGGACCCAGACCCTGATGGATGCCGCGCAAAAGGCCGCCCCCCAAGGGTTTCCCATCTTCATGGGCGGCGATCATGCGCTGGCCGCGGGCACGGTGGCGGGCATGGCCGCCCATGCGCAGGCCGCGGGGCGGCCGTTTTTCGCGCTGTGGCTGGATGCGCATAGCGACATCCACACGCCTGATACCAGTGACAGCGGCAATCTGCATGGCACGCCCGTGGGGTATGTGACGGGGCGGCGCGGGTTTGATGCCTTTCCACCCCTGCCCGTGCGCGTGGAACCTGCCAATATCTGCATGATTGGCCTGCGGTCGGTCGATACGGCAGAACATGAAATCCTTGCGCGCGGTGATGTCGAACTCGTCGATATGCGCCGGATTGACGAGGAAGGGATCAGCGCACCGTTGCAGGCGTTCCTTGACCGCGTGGCGGCGGTGGACGGGATGCTGCATGTGTCGCTTGATGTCGATTTCCTTGACCCTTCGGTCGCCCCTGCCGTCGGCACCACCGTGCCGGGCGGGGCCACCGTGCGCGAAGGCCATCTGGTGATGGAAATGCTGTCCGATTCCGGTCTGGTCACATCGCTGGATCTGGTCGAGCTGAACCCGTTTCTGGATGATCGCGGCAAGACCGCCAATCTGATGGTCGATCTGACCGCATCCTTGCTGGGCCGTCGCGTGTTCGACCGCCCCACGCGGAGTTACAAGTAATGCTCAAAGCATCGCTCGCGCGCCTTGGTGCCTTTCGTCAGCGTCGACAACATGATGCGGCTGGTCCATCACATCGGGGTCGAGACCTTCATTGCGGACCTTGCCCGCAATATCACCGAAGATTTCGCCAAATGGGACCAGTTCGACAAAACCCCGCGCGTGGGGTCGCATTCGGATGTCGGCGTGATCGAATTGATGCCGACCTCGGACGGGGTGCTTTACGGCTTCAAATACGTCAACGGCCACCCCAAGAACATGGGCGAAGGCTTGCAAACGGTCACGGCCTTTGGCGTCTTGTCGGATGTCTATTCCGGCTATCCGCTGCTATTGACCGAAATGACCCTGCTGACGGCGCTGCGCACAGCAGCAATGACGGCGGTGGCGACCAAACATCTGGCCGCGCCGGGTGCGACCACGATGGCGATGATCGGCAATGGCGCGCAATCGGAATTTCAATGTCTGGCGGTCAAGGCCGTCTGCGGGATCAGCCATGTCCGGCTGTATGATCTGGACCCAGCCGCCACCGCCAAATGCGCGCGCAATCTGGATGACTTGGGCCTGCATGTAACTCAATGCGCCTCGCCCGAAGAGGCCATTGAAGGCGCGCAGGTCATCACCACGGCGACGGCGGACAAGGATATGCAGACGATCCTGACCGACAACATGGTGGGCGCAGGCGTGCATATTAACGCCATCGGCGGCGACTGCCCCGGCAAGACCGAATTGCACCGCGATATCGTGGCGCGCGCGCATATCTTTGTCGAATACCCGCCCCAGACCCGTATCGAAGGCGAAATCCAGCAGATGCCCGCCGACCATCCGGTGACAGAGCTGTGGCAGGTCATCACCGGCCAACGCCAAGGGCGCAAATCCGCGGGTGACGTGACCCTGTTCGATGGTGTCGGCTTTGCCATCGAAGATTTCAGCGCGCTGCGCTATGTCCGTGACCGGATCAAGGATACGCCCTATTACGTCGATCTGGACCTGATCGCCGACCCCGATGATCCACGTGATCTGTTCGGGATGCTGAAACGCGCGCGTTAGGCCAGTTTCTGGGCTGTTTTGGATTGCGCCATTGCACCCAAGATCGGGTGTCTGCTATAGTCACTAGACCCAAATATAGCAGATAGCAGACAGGCGGACTTTGTGAACGATACCCCAGAAACCCCTGAAAACGATGATGATTTGCCAGTGACGCGGATGGCCCATGCGGGACCGACCGTCACCATCGAACATGAATTGAAAACCAGCTATCTGGATTACGCGATGAGCGTGATCGTTTCGCGCGCGATCCCCGACCTGCGCGACGGTCTGAAACCGGTGCATCGCCGGATTTTATACGGCATGTACGAGGCCGGAAACACCCACGACAAAAGCTATCGCAAATCCGCGCGGTCCGTCGGGGATGTGATGGGTAAATACCACCCGCACGGCGATAGCGCGATCTATGACGCGCTGGTACGGATGGCGCAGGATTTTTCCATGTCGCTGCCCTTGCTGGATGGTCAGGGCAATTTCGGGTCGATGGACGGCGACCGTGCCGCCGCCATGCGCTATACCGAAGTGCGGATGGACAAGCCTGCTGCCTATATGCTGATGGATATCGACAAGGACACGGTCGATTTTCAGGATAACTATGACGGCAAGGACCGCGAACCCACCGTCCTGCCCGCGCGTTTTCCCAATATGCTGGTCAATGGCGCCGGCGGCATTGCTGTTGGCATGGCCACGAATATCCCGCCGCATAATCTGGGCGAGGTGATCGACGCGACGCTGGCGCTGATCGACAATCCCGACCTGACCTCTGATGAAATGATCGAGTTTATCCCCGCCCCCGATTTCCCCACAGGCGGGTTGATCCTTGGCCGGTCCGGTGCGCGCAAGGCGTATCTTGAAGGGCGCGGATCGGTGATCGTGCGGGCAAAAACCGTGGTCGAAGAGATCAGGAAAGACCGCTATGCCATTGTGATCAATGAGATTCCCTATCAGGTGAACAAATCGGTGATGATCGACCGCATCGCCGAGGCCGCGCGCGACAAGCGCATCGAAGGCATCGCGCATGTGCAGGACGAATCCGACCGTAACGGTGTGCGCGTGGTCGTCGAACTCAAACGCGACGCCACGGCCGAGGTGGTGCTGAACCAGCTGTTCCGGTTTACCCCGATGCAGACCTATTTTGGCTGCAACATGTTGGCGCTGAACGGCGGCAAGCCCGAACAGCTGACGCTGCGGGCCTTCCTTGTCGCCTTTGTCGATTTCCGCGAAGAGGTGATCGCGCGGCGCACCGCGTACGAGCTGCGCAAAGCGCGTGAACGGGCGCATATCCTGTGCGGTCTGGCAGTTGCGGTCACCAATATCGACGAAGTCGTGGCCACCATCCGTGGGTCCGCCGATGCCGCCGATGCGCGCCATACGCTGATGACGCGGCGCTGGCCTGCGGCGGCGATCCTTGAATATATCAAGCTGATCGACGATCCGACCCATACCGCCAATGACGATGGCACCTATAATCTGTCAGAGGCACAGGCCCGCGCGATCCTTGAATTGCGCCTGCAACGCCTGACCCAGATCGGCGTCAAGGAAGTGACGGATGAATTGCAGGAATTGGCAGGCAAGATCCGCGAATATCTGGACATTCTGGGCAGCCGCGACCGTATTCTGCAAATCATCCGTGACGAGCTGACCGAGGTGCGCGACCAGTTCGCCGTGCCGCGCCGCACCCAGATTGTCGATTGGTCCGGCGATATGGATGACGAGGACCTGATCGAACAAGAAGACATGGTCGTGACCGTCACATCCGGCGGCTATATCAAGCGCACCGCCTTGGCCGATTTCCGCGCGCAGCGGCGTGGTGGCAAGGGTCTGTCCTCGATGGCGACGAAAGAAGAAGATGTCGTGACCACCCTGTTTGTGGCCAATACCCATACGCAGCTGTTGTTCTTCACCACCGACGGCATGGCCTATAAGTTGAAAACATGGCGTCTGCCGCTGGGCAGTCGCACCGCCAAGGGCAAGGCGATTGTGAACATCCTGCCGATCCCGCAAGGCGTATCGGTTGCCGCGATCATGCCCGTGGACCGGCCAGAGACGGAATGGGACGACCTGCAGATCGTCTTTGCGACATCGGCGGGCGATGTGCGCCGCAATGCCTTGTCGGATTTCACCAACGTCAAGTCGAATGGCAAGATCGCCATGAAACTGCCTGATGAACATACGCTTTTGGTCAATGCGCGGATCTGTTCGCCCGATGATGACGTGATGCTGATCACCAATTCCGGCCGCGCGATCCGGTTCCCCACCACTGATGTGCGCGTCTTCAAAGGGCGCGACAGTACCGGTGTGCGCGGGATCAGGTTGCAGGGCGATGACAAGGTCGTGTCGATGAGCATCATCCGTCATTTCGAGGCCGAGGCCGAGGAACGCGCCGCCTATTTGAAAATGCGCCGCGCGATGGCGGGCCTGGCCGACGATGCGGAAGTGGAAGACGAAGAAGCCGCGCCCGGCCAGATCAGCCCTGAACGCTATGCCGCGATGTCGGCGGCGGAAAACCTGATCCTGACGATCAGCGCCAAAGGGTCTGGCAAATTGTCGTCCAGCCATGATTACCCCGTGCGCGGGCGCGGCGGCATGGGTGTCGCCGCGATGGACAAGGCGATGCGCGGCGGTCCTCTTGTCACGTCTTTCCCTGTCGAAATGTCGGATCAGATCATGTTGGTGACATCGACCGGCCAGTCGATCCGCGTGCCGGTCGAAGGGATTTCCTTCCGGTCGCGCAGCGCGGGCGGGGTCAAGGTGTTCGACACCGGCAAGGGTGAAACCGTGGTCAGTGTGGCCTGGATCGCCGATCAGGGCGAGGACGAGGACGACGCTTAAGAAGGGGCGCTGCCCCTCGCCCCGGAGTATTTGGGGAAATAAGAAGCCGCGACAAGGGGATGGCGATGGAACAGCATTTGCATATTATCGGCGGCGGGATGGCCGGGTCCGAGGCGGCATGGCAGGCGGCCAATGCGGGCATCAAGGTGGTTATCCACGAAATGCGCCCCAAGGTCGGCACCTTTGCCCATCGCACCGGCCATCTGGGGGAAATGGTCTGTTCCAATTCTTTCCGGTCGGATGATCATGAACAGAATGCCGTGGGCCTGTTGCATTGGGAAATGCGCGCCGCGGGCGGGCTGATCATGGATATGGCGGAAAAGCACCGCTTGCCTGCCGGTGGTGCGCTGGCCGTGGACCGCGACCCTTTTGCCGAAAGCGTGACAGCTGCGCTGACCGCGCATCCCAATATCCGCGTCAGTTATGATGAAATCACCAACCTGCCAAAGGATGGTCATTGGATCATCGCGACCGGCCCGCTGACATCCGGCGCGCTGGCCGAGGCGATTGCGCAAGAAACGGGGACCGAGGCGCTGGCGTTTTTCGACGCCATCGCCCCTATCGTTTACCACGAGACGGTCAATATGGATGTGGCCTGGATGCAATCCCGCTATGACAAAGGCGAGACGGTGGAAGAACAGACCGCCTATCTCAACTGCCCGATGAGCAAGGTGCAATACGAGGATTTCATCGACGCGCTGCTGGCCGCCGAGAAAACCGAATTCAAGGAAGGCGAAACCGCAGGCTATTTCGACGGCTGCCTGCCGATCGAGGTGATGGCAGAACGCGGGCGCGAAACCCTGCGTTTTGGACCGATGAAGCCCGTCGGCCTGACCAATGCGCATGATCCGCAGAATAAACCCTATGCCGTGGTGCAGCTGCGCCGCGATAATGCTTTGGGGACATTGTATAATATCGTCGGTTTCCAGACAAAGATGAAATACGGCGCGCAAAAGACTGTTTTTGCAATGATTCCGGGGCTAGAGACTGCTGAATTCGCCCGTCTTGGTGGCATCCACCGCAACACGTTCATCAATTCGCCCACGCTGCTGGATGACCAGATGCGCCTGCGTTCGCGCCCCAATATCCGCTTTGCAGGCCAGATCACCGGTGTCGAAGGCTACGTCGAAAGTGCCGCGATGGGATTGCTGGCCGGCCGGATGGCGGCGGCGGAATTGCAGGGGCGCAGCCTGTCGCCAGTGCCTGTCACCACCGCGATGGGCGCGCTGGTCAGCCATATCACCGGCGGGGCCGAGGCCAAGACATTCCAGCCGATGAATGTGAATTTCGGGCTGTTCCCGCCGCTGGACGGTGTCAAAGGCGGGCGGCGCGGGCGCAAGGACCGGTACAAAGCCTATACCGACCGCGCCAAGGCAGATTGGCAAGACTGGCTGGTCCCGCAGGCGCTTGCCGCGGAATGATCACGCGCTTTGCGCCGTCCCCGACGGGGCCGTTGCATCTGGGCCATGCCTATTCCGCAATCCTTGCGCATGACATGGCGCGCGCTGTGGGTGGCCGGTTTCTGCTGCGGATCGAGGATATCGACCCAACCCGCGCAAGGCCCGCATGGGAGGCGCAGATCTACGACGATCTGGCTTGGTTGGGGCTGACATGGGACGGGCCGGTTTTGCGCCAGTCGGACCGGATGCCGGTTTATGACAGCGTGATTGCTGATCTGTGGCAGCGCGGGCACGTGTATATCTGCACCTGTACGCGGCGCGATATCCAAGCGGCGCTGAGCGCCCCGCAGGAAGGCAGCAATGTCGGCCCTGACGGGCTGATCTATCCCGGCACATGCAAGGTGCTGCGCCGCCTCCGGCGGGAGTATTTACACCAAAGCGAAAGCAGGATGCCCGCGCGCGATGCGGTGCTGCGGTTTGATTTTGATACGTTAAGCAATGACATCATTGCATTTGAAAACAACGGGATCAGGGTTGAAGTGACGCGCCAAGACCTGCAACGTGATGTTGGTGATTTCGTGATCGGGCGCAAGGACAGCGGCACGTCCTATCACCTGAGCGTGGTGATCGACGATGCCGCACAAGGTGTCACGGACGTGGTGCGCGGCGCGGATCTGGCCGAGGCGACACAGATCCATGCCGCCTTGCAGGTGCTTTTGGGCCTGCCGACGCCGCGCTATCACCACCATGATCTGATCCGCGACGCGGCGGGCAAGCGGCTGGCCAAGCGGGATGATGCCAAGGCCGTTGCGACATTCCGCGCCGAAGGGGCCAGCCCTGCGGATATCAGGCGGATGGTGGGGTTGATCCCATAGGCTGCGTCAATTCCACCTCGTCGCCCGCGCGCACAGCGGTGTAAAAACAGCTGCGCCGCCCGGTGTGGCAGGCAGGACCGGTCTGGTTGACCGTCACCAACACGCAATCACGGTCGCAATCGACGCGGAAATCGACCAATTCCTGCACATGGCCGCTGGTGTCGCCCTTGACCCAGAAGGCCTGACGCGAGCGCGACCAATAGGTGACGCGGCCTGTGTCCAGCGTGCGGGCCACGGATTCAGCGTTCATCCATGCCATCATCAGCACCGCGCCCGATGCGGCATCTTGGGCGATTGCGGGGATCAGGCCGGCATCGTTATATTTCAGCGTGGTCGGGTCGAATGGCATCGGGTTTCCCTTTGCAAGCAGCGTCCAGCGCCCTAACTAGAGATGACAGCACAAAAGGGCAAATGCGATGTCAGCCGAAACCGACATGATCAAGCTATATTCCGCGCGTATCCTTGCGTTGGCCGCCGATATGCCGCGCAATGCGCGCCTGTCTGCCCCCACCGCCAGCGCGAAAAAGCGCGCGCCCCTGTGCGGATCGAATGTGACGGTGGATATCGTGCTGCAGGACGGCGTGATCATTGATTACGGGCAGGATGTCAAAGCCTGCGCGCTTGGGCAGGCGGCGGCGGCTGTCGTGGGCGGTGCCATCGTCGGGCTGACCGAACAGCAGGTGCAGGCCGGGCGCGATGCGTTGCAGGCGATGCTGACATCTGGCGGGCCGGTGCCGCCTGCCCCGTTCGACGGGCTGGAGGTGCTGGAACCCGCGCGCGATTACAAGAACCGTCATGCATCCATCATGCTGGCGTTTGACGCCACGCTGGACGCGCTGCAAACCGCCAAAGCCCGCACATAAAAAACCGCCGCGCATCCGGGGCAGGATGGCGGCGGCGAGTTTTGCGGTATCTGGACCAAAGGCATCAGGCAAAGGCAAATCCGGATGTCAGGCGGGGTGGTGTCATTGCTAGGTGGGACAGGCAATGGTCAGGGCCAGAAAGCCGCGCAGCAGGTCAGATCGGCCCGGGCAAGGCCAATCCGACAAACAACAGCACCATCAAGGCGACAATGCCCAAGGCATCCCCGATCAGCGTGTGACGCGAACGGATCAGAATGGTTGTGATTTCTTTCGCCATGTCAGTGTTCCCTTAATGTTCTGTTGCTGCTTTGTTCTCATATCGATTCGCATCTGTAAAGAGGTTTTTAAGAACATTTTAAGAACATTCGGCGCTAGATCGACCTTTGTGGCGTTAACCGATTGAAATCAAACGGATCGCGCGGTCCTGTTCCAACAGCCACAGCAGGGCGCGGGCGGCCTGTCCGCGCGGTGTTTGCAGATCGGGGTCGTCATGCAGCAGCTTGCGCGCGTCCGATTGCGCCACGGCCATCAGCCCCGCCTGCCGTTCTAGGTCGGCGATGCGGAACCGTGGCAGGCCCGATTGCGCGGTGCCGATGACATCGCCTGCGCCGCGCATGGCCAAGTCTTCTTCGGAGATGCGGAAACCATCCTCGGTCTCGCGCAGGATTTCCAGCCGCTTGCGGCCGTTTTCGGACAGGGGCGGCTGATAGATCAGCAGGCAGGTCGAGGCGGCAGCCCCGCGCCCGACGCGCCCGCGCAGCTGGTGCAATTGCGCCAGACCGAAACTTTCGGCGCCTTCGATCATCATGATCGACGCGTTTGGCACGTTCACGCCGACCTCGATCACGGTCGTGGCCACTAGCACGCGGGTGTCGCCGCTGACGAACCGCGCCATGGCGGCGTCTTTTTCGGCGACAGGCATCTGGCCATGCACCAGCCCGACGACCCCGTCACCCAAAGCCGCGCGCAGGCGTTTGAACCGGTCTTCGGCGGCGGTCATCTCGATGACCTCGCTTTCCTCGACCAGTGGGCAGACCCAATAGGCCTGTCGCCCGTCCGCCACAGCCGCGCGCAGTTTGGCCACGATTTCATCCATCCGCGCGGCAGAGACGAGTGCCGTCTGCACCGGTTTGCGCCCGGGCGGTTTTTCATCCAGCACCGACACATCCATGTCGCCATATTGCGCCAGCGCGAGCGAGCGCGGGATCGGCGTCGCCGTCATCACCAGCACATCGACCGCGCGCCCCTTGGCCCCCAGTTCCATCCGTTGCGCCACGCCGAAACGGTGCTGTTCGTCAATCACTGCCAGCCGCAGGTCATGGAAATGCACGTCTTTCTGGAACACCGCATGGGTGCCGACAAGGATCTGGATATCGCCCTGCGCCAGGGCGGCCAGTTTCGCGGCGCGATCGCGGCCCTTATCGCGGCCGGTCAACACATCAAGCCGGACACCGGCGGCGGCGGCCAGTGGTTCCAGTCCGGCGTAATGCTGTCGCGCAAGAATTTCTGTGGGGGCCATCATCACGCCCTGCCCGTCCGATTCCACCACCTGCAACAGCGCCATCATCGCGACCAGCGTCTTGCCCGACCCGACATCGCCCTGCAACAGCCGGTTCATCCGCAAAGCTGCGGCCAGATCGGCTCCGATTTCGGCAATGGCACGGGTCTGCGCGCCTGTCGGGCTGTAAGGCAAGGCGCCAAGGACGCGTTTTTGTAACCGCCCATCGCCTGCCGATGCCACGCCCTTGGCGCGGCGCGCAGTGGCCCGCGCCAAGGCCAGCGTGATCTGATGCGCCATCAATTCGTCATAGGCCAGCCGTGCGCGCGCCGGATGATGCGGCGACAGATCAACAGGCGATTGCGGATTATGCGCGAGATGCAGCGCCTGCGCCCAATCGGGCCAGCCTTCGCGCGCCTTTTGCGCAGGGTCGATCCAGTCGGCCAGATCGGGCAGCAGCGCCAGTGCGGACCGTGTCGCTTTCCACATCACCTTTTGCGTCAGGCCGGCATGCAGCGGATAGACCGGTTCAAAGGCGGGGATCGTGTCGGCATCCAGCGGGGGCAGCACGTGATCGGGATGCACGATCTGCGCGATCCCGTCGAACAATTCCAGCTTGCCCGACACCACCCGCCGCTGGCCCGTCGGCAGCAGCTTTTGCAGGTAATCGCCGCGCAGATGGAAAAACACTAGCTGGAACGATGTTTCCGCATCCTGCACCGTGATCCGGTAGGGTTTGCCCTTGGTCTTGGGTGGCAGATGCAGGCCCACCGTCACCTCGACCGTGACGATGCAGGGCGCGATCACCTCGCGGATGGATGCACGGCGGCGGCGGTCCACGCCCGATACCGGCAGGGTCAACAACAGATCGGCAGGTTTGGCGATGCCCGCATCCGTCATCACCTGCGCGGTCTTGGCCCCCACCCCGTCCAGCCGCGTCAGCGTACCAAACAGCGGGAAAAGAGCCTCTGGCCGGCCCGTCATGCGCTGCCGATCAGCGCAAGCCAGCCGTCCTCGTCCATGGTGCGGATGCCAAGGGCCTCGGCCTTGGCGGCCTTTGACCCGGCCCCCGGGCCTGCCACAAGGATATCAGTCTTGGCGCTGACCGATCCTGCGACCTTGGCGCCAAGGGATTCCGCGCGCGCCTTGGCCTCTGCGCGGGTCATCTTTTCCAGCGTGCCGGTGAACACCACGGTCAGGTCCGACACCGGGCTGTCGCTGGCGATCTTGGGCGCGTCCTGCACGTCTAGCTGGGCGATCAGGGCGGCGATGGATGCGGCCTCTGACGGGTTTTGCAGCGTTGTGATCAGTGATGTGGCCATCACGGCCCCCACGCCATCAATGCTGGTCAATGCGTCCCATGCGGGGCCTTGCCCGATCTCGGCCGCTTGCATCGCGGTCGCAAAACCCGCCCACGACCCGTAATGATTGGCCAAAAGTGCGGCCGAGCTTTCGCCGACATGCCGTATCCCCAGGGCATAAATCAGCCGGTTCAGCGCGATCGCGCGCTTGTCGTCGATGGCGGCAAACAGGTTGTCGGCGCTTTTCGCGCCCCAGCCTTCGCGGTTTTTCAGCTGCTGCAACCCCTGCCCGTAGCGCGCGCGCAGGGTAAAGATATCGGCGGGCGTCGTGATCCAGCCATCGGCATGGAATTGTTCGACCTGTTTGGCACCCAGCCCTTCGATATCGAATGCCGCACGCGATACAAAATGTTTCAACCTTTCAACAGCTTGCGCGGGGCAGATCATCCCGCCGGTGCAGCGGCGAACCGCATCGCCCGCATCGCGGATCGCGGGTGATCCGCATTCGGGGCAGGTGTCTGGAAAGATATAGGGCGTGGCCCCTGCGGGCCTGCGCGCGCTATCGACATCCTTGATCTTGGGGATCACGTCACCGGCGCGGTAAACCTGCACCCAATCACCTATGCGGATATCGCGGCCCTGCCGGATAGGCTGGCCATCGCCACCGCGCCCGGCGATGTAATCCTCGTTATGCAGGGTCGCATTGGACACGACGACCCCGCCAACCGTGACCGGCGCCAGCCGTGCAACGGGGGACAGCGCGCCGGTGCGGCCGACTTGAATGTCGATGGCCTCCAGCACGGTCCAGGCCAGTTCGGCAGGGAATTTATGCGCAATCGCCCAACGTGGCGTCGTGGACCGGAACCCCAGCCTGTGTTGCAGCGCCAGATCATCGACCTTGTAGACAACGCCGTCGATGTCATAGCCAAGGCTGGCCCGCTGCGCCTCGATCCCCTGATAGATTGCGATCAGATCGGCGGGGCTGTCGCAGGTCGCGGTCAACGGGTTGGTGGCAAAGCCCAGTTCGGCCAACCGCGCGATGGCCCCCGATTGGGTGGTCGCCAGTGGCGCAGACAGCGCCCCCCAGGCATAGGCAAAAAACCGCAACGGGCGCGCGGCGGTGATACCCGCATCCAGCTGGCGCAATGACCCTGCGGCGGCGTTGCGCGGATTGGCAAAGGTCTTGGCGCCCTTTTCGGCCTGCCGCGCGTTCAGGGCCGCGAAATCATCATGGCGCATGTAAACTTCGCCGCGCACTTCCAGCACGGCGGGCGCGCCGGTCAGGCGCTGGGGAATATCGGTGATGGTGCGGGCATTGGCGGTCACGTTTTCGCCCACCGCCCCATCGCCGCGCGTGGCGGCCTGCACCAGCACGCCATCCTCATAGCGCAGCGACAGCGACAGCCCGTCGATCTTGGGCTCGGCGGTATAGCGCAACGGCTGGTCGGCACTCAGCCCCAGATATTTGCGCAGCCGTTCGTCAAAGTCGGTCACATCCTCGTCGCTGAACGCATTGCCCAGTGACAACATCCGCACCGCATGCGGCACCTTGCCAAATCCGTCGGCCACCACGGCACCGACCTGATCGCTGGGGCTGTCGGCGCGTTTGAGATCGGGAAAGCGCGCCTCGATCGCGGCGTTGCGCTGTTTCAGGGCATCATAGGCGGCATCGCTGATCAGCGGCGCATCATCGCGGTGATAGGCGGCATTGGCCTGACCCAAGGCTTCGGCCAGACGTGCCAGTTCAACCATGGCATCGGCCTGCGTCAAATCCGCAACGGCGATGGTTGCGGTGTCTTGATCCTGTCTTGCCACGTTCACCGCCTGCCCCCCACGTCACGCGCGTCATCTTGCGCGCCAGATAGTGTTACGCAGGCCCGCCGCCAAGGTCCAGCCGGCAAACCGGACCCCGTGCCAACGACAGATGCTGGGTCTATGCGCCGATGGCCAGTTTGGCGGCAGGTTTCACCGTATCGGGATCGCGCAGGACATAGCCACGCCCCCAGACGGTTTCGATATTGTTTTCCCCATCAGCGGCTTCGGATAATTTCTTGCGCAGCTTGCAGATGAAAACATCGATGATCTTCAATTCAGGTTCATCCATACCGCCATAAAGATGGTTCAGGAACATTTCCTTGGTCAGCGTCGTGCCCTTGCGCAGTGATAACAATTCCAGCATCTGGTATTCCTTGCCGGTCAGATGCACGGTATTTCCAGCCACTTCGACCGTCTTTGCATCCAGGTTCACGGCGATCTGCCCGGTGCGGATAATGGATTGCACATGCCCTTTGGACCGGCGGATGATCGCATGGATGCGCGCCACCAGTTCTTCGCGGTGGAACGGTTTTGTCAGGTAATCATCCGCGCCGAACCCGAAACTTTTCAGCTTGCTTTCAGTGCCGTCATCGCCGGTCAGGATCAGGATTGGCGTGTCAATCCGGCTCAGCCTTAGCTGGCGCAACACCTCGTGCCCGTTCATATCCGGCAGGTTCAGGTCCAGCAGGATTAGATCGTAATCGTACAGCTTGGCCAGATCGATGCCTTCTTCGCCAAGGTCTGTGGTATAAACGTTTAAATTGGCATGGGTCAGCATCAATTCGATGCTTTTCGCCGTTGTCGGGTCATCTTCAACCAGCAGCACGCGCATAGGGATTCTCCACTCTTACAATTACGTCTCACCTTTGTCGAAAAAGGTTAACCACGCGTTACCAGCATCGGAGTCTACGGACGCATCCTATTGCTGTCTATACCGCTGCAATGCTGTTGCTTTTAAGGCAACCTCGCCATGGGCCGTGACAGCGGCCTCCCAGGCGGCCATTTCTTCTTCGGACAGGTCATAGGTTTCAAGGGCTTCGGCGCGCGTGATCAGCCCATGCGTCACCGCGCGTACAACAGCGGCCTTGCGCGATGCGACCCAGCGGCTGGTCGTCTTGTCGGGCAGGTCGGCACGCGTCATCGTTGACCCGTCTGGCAGCGTGACGGCACGCCGCCCTTCGATCTTTCGCAAATACATCTGGCACCCCTTTCAGGCAACTCCCGCAGATGATATGCCGACCGCGACTTAACGAGAGGTGTAGCCGCACCTTGAGAATGCCTAGCATTTTCCTATATTTCGACCTGTTCTTGAACCGACGGACCTGCCATGCCCCTTGAGACCCCGATCAACTCGCTTGGCTTTGCCAAGGCGCCCGCCGATACCCGCGTGGTCGTGGCGATGTCGGGCGGCGTGGATTCATCCGTCGTCGCCGCCAAACTGGCTGAAGAAGGCTATGATGTCGTGGGCGTCACCCTGCAACTTTACGATCACGGGGCGGCGCTGGCGAAAAAAGGTGCCTGCTGCGCGGGTCGTGACATCCACGATGCACGCCGCGTGGCCGAGGAAATGGGTTTTCCGCATTATGTGCTGGATTACGAAAACACATTCCGCGAAGCGGTGATGGATGAATTCGCCGACAGCTATCTGGGCGGGGCAACCCCTGTGCCCTGCATCCGCTGCAATGAACGGGTAAAATTCAAGGATCTTTTGCAAACCGCCCGCGATCTGGACGCCGATTGCATGGCGACCGGCCATTACATCCAGCGCAAGATGGGCGCGCAGGGTGCCGAATTGCACAGCGCTGCCGATGCGGCCAAGGATCAAAGCTATTTTTTGTTCTCGACCACCCAAGACCAGCTCGATTACCTGCGCTTTCCGCTCGGCCATCACAAAAGCAAGGATGAAACCCGCGCTTTGGCCGCCAAATACGGGCTCAGCGTGGCGGATAAACCCGACAGTCAGGATATCTGCTTTGTCCCCAACGGCGATTATGCTGCGGTGATCGAAAAACTGCGCCCCGGTGCCGCCAGCCCCGGCGCGATCGTGGATATCAACGGGCAGGTGCTGGGCCAGCATGACGGCGTGATCCATTACACCGTAGGCCAGCGGCGCGGGCTGGGGATCGGCGGTCTGGCCGATCCGCTTTATGTGGTGCGGCTCGATGTGGACAAAAAACAGGTCATCGTCGGGCCAAAGGACTTGCTGGCCACCCGCCGCGTGCCGTTGCGCGAAATCAACTGGATCGGCGGGGGCAAGCTGACCGATATCGCAGAACGCCAGATCGCGGTGCGCGTGCGCTCCACCCGCCCGCCGACCGACGCGATCCTGCGCCCGATCTCTGACACCGAGGCAGAGGTCGAATTGCTGGTCGCCGAACAAGGCGTCTCGCCCGGGCAGGCCTGCGTGTTTTACGACACCGACAGCACCCGCGTGCTGGGCGGCGGCTGGATCTGGCGCGGACAATAAACCCCGCGCCCGCTGGCCCCGGCCCTGACTTCTTATTTCCAAAAATACTCATCTTGTCCCGGACGTCGTCCGGGAAAAAGGGCAGCGCGGACTAGCGTGCCCCGCGATAGGCTTTCAACCCGCCCGCGATGAACCTCGCGTTTTTATACCCCATCGCTTTTAGGCTGGCCGCCGACAGCGCGCCACGGTTGTTGGCGTTGCAATAGCACAGGATCGTTGTTTCCAGATCGGGCAGCACGGTTTCGATATTCATCTCCAGCTTGCCACGGCTGACATGCAGCGACCCTGCGATGTGATCCGCGTCATGTTCTTCCTTGTCGCGGATATCCAGCGCGACCGCCCCCGCTGCGATCAGGCTGTCCACGTCGCTGGCGGGGACTTCATCGGTCTGCGCGCGCGCGGCATCGGCCATCGCCTGGAATTTGCTGGTATATTGCATCTGCTGTCGTCCTTTATATTGCTACGGCTGGCATAGCGCGCGCAGCTGTGCAGATCAGTGACATTATCACCAAACCCGCAAAAATCGCTGGCAGATCAGCGCCGCCGGCATTACCCAAGGGCCATGATCTATACATCCGCCTCTGACTGGCGCGCCGCGCCGCAAAAACGGGTCCTGTTCTTCGCCATGTCGGGGCTGGGCAAGACCTATCTGTCCAGCATGCTGCGCCAGACAGGCGACTGGTTCCATTATTCCATCGATTACCGGATCGGCACGCGGTATATGGGCGAATATATCGCCGACAATGCCAAGCGTGAGGCGATGAAAGTGCCGTTCTTGCGCGACCTTTTGCGCAGCGACAGCATCTACATCGGGTCCAATATTTCGTTCAACGACCTGCGGCCGATGTCGTCCTATCTGGGCAAACCGGGTGATCCGACCAAGGGCGGGCTGCCTTGGGATGAATATACCCGCAGGCAGGACCAGTTCCAGCGCGCCGAGGTGGCGGCGCTGCATGACACCGGCCATTTCATCACACGCTCGCATGATCTTTACCAATATCCGCATTTCGTCTGCGATACCGGCGGGTCGATCTGCGAATGGGTCGATGTCACCGATCCGGATGATCCGATCATGACGGATCTGGCGTCCAAGACGCTAATGGTCTGGATCGAAGGCACCGACGCCCATACCGCCGAACTGATCCGCCGGTTTGACCGCGAACCCAAACCGATGTCCTATGATCCGGTGTTCCTGCTGGCGACATGGCAGGCCTATCTGGCGGAATTCAACGCAGCCCCCGATGATGTGGACCCCGATGATTTCATCCGCTGGGCCTTTGCCAAGGCTTTGGCGCATCGCCAGCCGCGCTACAAGGCGATGGCGGATCGCTGGGGGATCACCGTTGCGCAGGATGATGTGGCACAGGTCAAGGATGCCGCGGGTTTCATCGACATGATCGCCCAGGCCCTTGAGAAGCGGGTCTGACAGGCCTATCTGCATTGTTCTGCAAGGATACCAGTCATGCCGATCAAATTGCCATCCGCCCTGCCCGCCTATGATGTCCTGTCCAAAGAAGGCGTCATGGTGCTGGACGAGGTGACTGCCGCACGGCAGGACATCCGCCCGTTGCGGATCGCCCTGCTGAACCTGATGCCCAAGAAAATCCAGACCGAAAACCAGTTCGCCCGGCTGATCGGGGCGACGCCCCTGCAGATCGAGTTTTCACTGATCCGGATGAGCGAACACCAGACCCGCAACACCGCCGCCGAACATATGGAAGAGTTTTACAAACCCTTTTCCGATGTACGCGACGAAAAATTCGACGGGCTGATCATCACCGGCGCGCCGATCGAACATCTGCCGTTTCACGATGTCACCTATTGGGACGAGCTGACGCAGGTCTTTGACTGGACCCAGACCCATGTGCATTCCACCTTTGGCGTCTGCTGGGGCGGGATGGCGATGATCAACTATTTCCACGGAGTCGAAAAACACCTGCTGGACCAAAAACTGTTCGGCTGCCTGCGCCATCACACCACCGCTGCCGGTTCGCCCTATCTGCGCGGCTTTTCGGATGATTGCGTGATCCCCGTCAGTCGCTGGACCGAAATGCGCCAGGCCGAGATCGACGCCGTGGCGGGGCTGAAAACCCTGATCACCAGCACCGAGGCCGGACCGGCCCTGGTCGAAGATGCAGCACATCGCGCGCTTTATATCTTCAACCATTTCGAATATGACACCGGCACACTGAAACAGGAATATGACCGCGATATCGCCAATGGCACGCCGATCAATGTGCCGGTCAATTACTATCCGGGTGACGACCCGTCGCAGGCGCCGCAGAACCGCTGGCGCAGCCATGCGCATCTGCTTTACGGCAACTGGATCAACGAGATCTATCAGACCACCTATTTCGATCTGGATAAAATTGGCACTTAAGGCGATCACCCTTGGCGCCATCGCGCTGGGCCTTGGGGCGGTGCTGACCAATGGCATGGCCGCGCTGCGCGCTGACAGGATCACGGCAGCCTTTCCGCCGGTGGGCGAATTCGTCTCTGTGACAGGCGGGCGCGTGCATTATGTGCAGGCAGGGCAAGGGCCGGATGTGATCTTGTTGCATGGCGCGGGCGGCAATCTGCGCGATTTCACCTTTTCGCTGATGGATCAACTGACCGACCGCTACCGCGTGACCGCCTTTGACCGCCCCGGCATGGGCTATACCGACCGGGTGCCGGGGATCGCGACGGGCGCTTTTGCCACCGAAGGCGACAGCCCCGCAGCACAGGTTGCCATGCTGCGCGAGGCGGCGGGCGCTTTGGGCATCACCGCACCCATCGTCGTCGGGCATAGTTTCGGTGGCATCGTCGCCCTGGCCTGGGCCACGACCGGTCTGGCCCGCGATGATCCAACCAATGCCAGCGCGGTTGTGTCCTATGCCGGTGTCGCCATGCCATGGCCGGGCAGTCTGGGATCCTATTACATGGTCAACGGCAGCACTTTGGGTGGTGTGGTGATCCCGCTGATCAGCGCCTTTGTCCCCAAAAGCAAGGTGGATCATGTCGTCACCACCACCTTTGCGCCACAAGACCCGCCCGCGGGCTATATCGCCCATCTGGGGGGCGAACTTGCCCTGCGGCCCGGTGCGTTTCGCGCCAATGTGCGGCAGGTCAATACCCTGCGCCCCTTTGTCGTTGATATGGCACAGCTTTACCCGCAGCTGACGATCCCGATTGAAATCATCCATGGCACCGCCGATACGGTCGTGCCGATCCATGTGCATGCCGCAGAGCTGGTCAAGATCGCGCCCACCGCCAACCTTGTCCGGCTGGATGGCATCGGCCACCAGCCGCATCATTCCCGCCCCCGAGGCGATTGCCGCCATCGACCGCGCCGCCGCCCGCGCCGGATTGCGCTAGGCGGCGCGCACCCCCATACTGGTGCGACAAACCGCGAAAGAATTTCATGCAACGGCCATTCGACGGCGCGATCAGCCGCTATTTTACCCAAGACGCGCCGCAGGACATCCGCGACCTGATCACGGGCAGCGCCAAGGATGACATCCTCAACCCCGGCTATCCCTATGACAGCCGGTGGAAAAAGCATGAATACAAAGATGCGATCGGCCAGCTTCAGGTCGAACTGGTCCGGATGCAGGCCTGGGTGCGCGACACCGGCCAACGCATCGTCGTGGTCTTTGAAGGGCGCGACGCATCGGGCAAAGGCGGCACGATCAAACGGGTCCGCGCCAATCTGAACCCGCGCAGCGCGCGCCTTGTCGCCCTGCCCAAGCCCAGCGACCGCGAGGCCGCGCAATGGTATTTCCAACGCTATATCGCACATCTGCCCGCCAAGGGCGAAATCACCCTGTTCGACCGCAGCTGGTACAATCGCGGCGTTGTCGAACATGTGTTCGGGTTCTGCACGCCGGAACAGCGCGCCTGCTGGTTTTCGCAGGTGCCGGAATTCGAGGATATGCTGACCAATGAAGGCATCATCTTGGTGAAGATCTGGCTCAATATCGGGCGGGCGACGCAATTGCAGCGGTTTCTGGACCGTGAACAGAACCCTCTCAAGCAATGGAAACTCAGCCGGATCGATGTTGACGGGCTGGCGCTCTGGGATGCCAATTCTGACGCGATCCGTGAAACGCTGGACCGGACGCACCTGCCATATGCACAATGGACCGTGGTGCGCGGCGATGACAAGCGGCGCGCGCGGGTGAATGTGATCCGGTCGATCCTGCACCGGCTTGATTACAAACGCAAAGATGTCGATGCCTTGGGCGCTGTTGATCCCAAAATCGCCGGTGGCCCCGATCTGTGGCATGACTAAACGGGGCTATCATCACGGCAACCTGCGCGCCGCATTGATCGACGGCTGTCTGCGGCTGATCGAAATGCGCGGGCCGACGGGGTTCACCCTGTCCGAGGCCGCGCGCGAGGCGGGCGTCACCCCCGCTGCCGTCTATCGCCATTTCGCCGGGCCGCGAAGACCTGATCGCCGCTGCCGCGCAGGAAGGCTACGCCATTTTCGCGGACCTGATGGATCATGCCTTTGCCGATGGGCAACCCTCGGCGCTGGCGGCTTTCGGAGCGACGGGGCGGGCCTATCTGGCCTTTGCGCGGCGCTATCCCGGGCATTACATCGCGATGTTCGAATCGGGCGTGTCGATCAACCATTCGCCGGAATTGCATGCCGTGGCGACCCGCGCGATGGGCGTTCTCGAAAAGGCGGCAGCCGCGCTCAGCCAGCATATCCCCCCCGACAAACGCCCGCCTGCGCAGATGTTCAGCGCGCATATCTGGGCGATGTCGCATGGCGTGGTGGAATTGTTCGCGCGCGGCAATCCGGGCCGGACAAGCCCCTTTCCCCCCGATGACCTGCTGGAAACCGGCATCGGGATTTACCTGCGCGGGCTTGGCCTGCTTGACCCCGATAGATAGGATCACATCATGGACGGCACTTTCGCGATCATCTTTTTCATCACCGGTCTGACCGATACCTATCTGAATGCATGCCCCACCGGCTGCTATCAGCGGCAGGATGCGCCCGCGCGTGCGGCTTTGCAGATCAGCGACGTGGTCTTTCAGGACGACAGCATCAGCGAAGAAATCTATGTCACCTATGATCTGGCGCGCCGCTACGGCGTGTTCCAGCCGGTGATCGGGGCCAGTGCGACCAGTGACGGCAGCCTGTGGGTCGGGGCCGGTGCGAAATGGACGACACAACGGGTGATCGACGGGCCGTTCTTTGTCGAGGCATCTTTCATGCCGGGGCTTTACGCCCAAGGCGACGGGCCGGATCTGGGGCTACCCTTGGAATTCCGCAGCGCGCTGGGTGTCGGCTATGCCTTTGACAATGGCGCGACGCTGAGCGTGCTGGCGGATCACCGGTCCAACGGCGATCTGAAGGATCTCAACCCGGGGCTGGAAACGCTGGGGCTGCGCTTTGCCATGGTGCTCGACTGACCCCATCTTCCGAGCCTAAATATCCCCCGCGGAGCGCCGGCGCAGCCGGACAGGTAAGGTGGACGTCAGTCCACCCTACGCCAGAATAACCAGCGACCGTTCGTCCCAGACCACCTTGGTCGTGGTGCCGACATCCAGCACCGGCCGGCCGATCAGGTTTTTCATCGCGATATTCAACGGCTGGTCCACGCCTGCAATGCGCACATCGTAATAGGTCATGTCGCCGTAATAGACGACCTCGTCCACCACCCCGTCGATCAGCCTGCGCTGGGTGGTCTCACCCTCGAACAGGATCGCCAGCGTCTCGGGGCGCACACCGGCCACGGCGGCACCCTTGTGCAGGGCCATGGGCGCCTGTTCGGCATTGACCGACACACGCCCAAGACCGGCAACATCGACATCGATCGTGTCACCGACCTGCAGCACATCGGCGCGCAGGAAATTCATCTTGCCGATGAATTCCGCAACCCGCCGCGAATTGGGGCGACGATACAGCGTTTCGGGATCCGCCAATTGCCCGATCTCGCCTTCGAACATCACCGCGATCCGGTCGGACATGACCAAGGCTTCTTCCTGATCATGGGTGACCAGAATAAAGGTAATGCCGACATGGCGTTGCAGGCGGATCAGTTCGACCTGCATCTGTTCGCGCATCTTTTTATCCAGCGCCGACAGCGGCTCATCCAGCAACAAAACCTTGGGTTTCAGGATCAGCGCGCGCGCCAGGGCGACCCGCTGCCTTTGGCCCCCTGACAGGGCATGCGACGCGCGCTTGCCATAGCCTGACAGGCCAACCATGGCCAAGGCATCGTCGACCATGCGGGCCTTGTCGTCCTTGGTCAGATCCGCCCGTTTGCGCAGACCAAAGGCCACGTTTTCCGCGACACTCAGATGTGGAAAGATCGCATAGGACTGGAACACCATATTGGTCGGGCGCAGGTTGGCGGACACGCCGCGCATATCCTTGCCGCCGATCATCACGACACCGTCGGACACATCCTCCAGCCCCGCGATGGTGCGCAGCAAGGTGGTCTTGCCACAGCCCGACGGCCCGAGAAGCGAGAAAAACTCGCCCGTGTTGATCGTCAGGTCGATATCACGCAATGCATGATAATCGCCGTAATATTTATTGACGCCCTTGAGCGTGATCAAAGCTGTCAAAGAAAGCCCCCTTTGTCTTTTACACCGGCGCGGGCCATGCCGCGGCGGCGCAAAAGCTCTGCAATGGTCAACAGGATGATCGACAGCGCGACCAGAATGGTGCCAAGCGCCATGACAACGGGCAATGACGCCGGAAACCGCATCAGCCCCCAGATATAGACCGGCATCGTCTGGCTGGTGCCGGACAGAAAGAACGCGATGATGAATTCATCAAGCGCTGATGGTAAAGGCGATCAGCATGCTGGAAATGATCCCCGGCATGACCAAGGGCAAAGTGACCAGCCGGAAGCGCCGAAAACCGGCTTTCGCCCAGATCCATCGCCGCCTCTTCTATGCTGGGATCAAGGTTCTGGAATGCGCCGTTCAGGATGGCGATGCAGAATGGCGTGCAGATCAGCACATGGGCCGCGATGATCGTCCAGTTCGACAGGCCCATATCGAAAATCTGCACCACCACGACCAGCAAGGACACAGCCACGATGATTTCGGGCAGAACCAAGGGCAGCATGATGAACCCCATGATCCCCGCCTTGACCGGAAAGCGGTACATCGCACCAGCCCTTGCGGCACAGATTCCCAGCAAGGTGGACAGGATCGCCGTCATCACCGCGATGAACAGCGAATTCTTGACCGACGTGTGCAGCGACCGGTTGGTCATCAATTCACCGAACCAATCGGTGGTGAAACCCGCCAGCGGAAAGGCGATGATCGTCGCATCGTTAAAGGCAAAGATCGGCAACAGCACGATCGGCGCATATAAAAAGACCAGATAGGCGATGGCATAAATCCGCAGGCTCATGACCGGCCCCGCAGCCAGCGCCGGTTCAGCAGGATAAACACAAGGCTGATCGCCGTGACCGACAGCATCGCCACCACCGCCAGTGCCGCGCCCAAAGGCGCATTATTCAGCGCCAGAAACTGCGTCTGGATCATATTCGCGATAAGCTTGCCACCGGCCCCGCCCATCAATTCCGGGGTGACATAATCGCCGATGGTCGGGATGAACACGATCAGCACCGCCGCCACCACGCCCGGCATCGCCAAGGGCAAGGTCACGCGGAAAAACGTCATCACCTTGTTTTCCCCCAGATCGCGCGATGCTTCGAGAAGGGACCGGTCGATCTTTTCCAATGCCACGAAAATCGGCAGGATCGCAAAGGGCGCAAAGGCATGGGCCAGCGTGATGATCACCGCGTTGATGTTATAAAGGATAAAGGTCAGCGGCTCGTCAATCAGGCCGATATTCAACAATCCGGTATTGATGACGCCATTATAGCCAAGGATCACTTTCCACAGAAAAACCCGGATCAGATAGGACGTCCAGAACGGGATCGTGATCAGGAACAGCCACAAAGATTTGCGGTCGGGGCGCACATGGAACGACACGAAATAGGCAATCGGAAAAGCCAAAAGCACCGTCACCACAGTCACCACCGCCGACACGAACAGCGAGCGTTGCAGCAGCGCGCCATAGATCGGCTGGTCGATGATCTGGCGATAATTGTTCAGCGTGAATGTCGTATCGACATCCATGAAATTCTGGGTCCAGAAACTGAACAGGATGATCGCCCCCAAGGGGAAGGCCATCAACAACAACGCATAGAAAAACGGCGGGCTGATCAGTAACAGCCCACGCCCGCCCTCGGATGATGTCAGTTTGTTGAACATGGGCCGATCTTCATTGTCATGCCGGAAAGATCAACATCAAACTCGCGTCAAGCGCAGGATCAGCGTTGGAAATTTTACCATTTGCCGCATTTTCAGCCAATCATGCACCAAGGGTTTGAAACCAAAAAAGGCCCGCAGGATGCAGGCCTTTTTCGAAATGTGAACAGCTTAACGCTTGGCTATTTGGCACTTTCTATTTTCCTGCATTATCAATGACTTGCTGTATAAGCGGCACATATGCTATCAATCTGCTACTGCCAAATAGAAATTGTCTGGTTCCGCGCAAAATACTCAGCACAGTCTTCACTTCTACTGTTTAACTCGCTCATTAACTCGTTATAGTATAACGCTATCGCACTTATTGCATTTGCTTGTTCGCAAAGTATTGAATTGTCGGTTGTCGTGCATAATATTGGGATCAACTCTAATAAACCGCCACTAGACGATTGCGCACTTACTGCAGACGCAAATGAAAACGCCAAAACCGAAGCGAAGCCAGAAACATATCTTTAATCATTTTATCAGCCTCTTCATTTTCAACCAGCATCACTATGCCAGTCTGCCCCTTGTGCAACTGCACCTTCGCTACCACACAAATCGCCACATTTCACGCCAAAAACGCACACACAGCGCCCTCGCAGCGTGTAGCAGCCAACAGCAGCCACACTGCCCTCACCCCCACTGTACGCTTGCTACACACGCTGTACGCCACCACTGCACCCTCATCCTTACATCGTTTTCCGATGTAAGCACCTTCACGCACCATCCCTTACATCGTTTTCCGATGTAAGCACTACTTGGGCGCTATGGGCTTGATGGGTTGGATTGGCTGCGTGTTGGGCTGTTGCTGTTGCTGCTGCGAGGACTGCTTTGGTGCTGCTTGCTGCAACTTGGGTGCGTTTGGCGACTTGGGCATAGGCACAGAACGCACTGCACGACGCTGCTTTGGCTTTGGTGCTGCGCTTTGCTCAATGTCTCGTGCCTCGTCAGCAATCGCACTTGCCATCAAACGCAACACCTCCAAGCGCACTGCTGCACGTTCCTCACTTGTAATCTGCCTAATCAAATTCAGCGCACGTTGCACATCAGCCAAAGCACTCACAGTGCCACCCCTATATGTGCAAAATCACCACCCCAAAACTGTAAGTACTTCCCTACCAAAAACTGCACGCACATTTTTCTACGTATAAAACCCATTTCAAGCAGCGCCCATTCGTTCTGCAACACGCCACTTTGCTTCTGCTTGTTCATTCAGTGCAACTGTACATTTTTCGTGCAACGTAGCAAAACGCTCTGCCCAAGCCCTATGTCGTGCTTCACTGCTGCGCTCAAGTTTTGCACGATAATAATTCAATTTACTTGCACAGACTGCCAACGCATCTGCACTTGGCTGCAAATTCTGAAACCTTAACGTGCGCATATAACTTGCGTTCTTTCCAAGCCAAGCCAACACAAAACTCTTGTTCGCCTTGCACTGCATTTGCAGCCATCAAGTGCTTGTTTAATCTCATCCAAAACCATTTTCGTCATCAAATTCTCCTCGCGCATAAATACACAGCAACACTGTGTTGGTGTTTACACAGAGTATTTAGTGGAATTGATGAATGAGAAATTACAACGCGAACGACATACAGAACTTTTCGATGCACAAGCGCACATGGCGCAATTTATGTCGTTGCGCATACAAACATTTGCCCAGCATGTTTGATCAGACAAAATACGTTGACGGCACAGTGTTACACGAGCAAGGCACAGCAAGACTTACGGCACACACTCAATGTGCTTGCTACAACGCTGCATCCAAACCAACCAAACTGTGTGCGTCGTAAGCCACATCTCTATCGCCCACTCGCACTTACAACAATCGAAGCCATCAACACGGCGCAAGTAAAAGTCACTCACAACGCATTTTAACATAATATTAGGCAACATCCCAAAGCACTTTAGGCAAGCAGAAACAATTGACAGCATATTTAGGCACACTTGGACAAACTGTAGGCAAAGCGAAGACGTGTACATGCAACAGATTACTGACAGTAGCGCAGGTTTAAACTTTTACGTCCTTAAAGAGGCACATTTTGACAAGCAGAAGATTGTAGGCGACATAAGCACTTGGGACATAGACAACACATTTATTCCTAATGCTGCTGTTTATGCAGACTGAAGTTAGCATAGACAGTTTATACGACAGCACACGCCGTTTGCTTGGGGACAGCGTAGTGTTTCGTATTGCTTGCAACACAGTGTTTCAAACACACTCAAACAAAACAGTAGGTTCAAACACTACTCTTTGAACACAACACACTGAACACAAACGAAAATGTCATACTATATGCATTGTATGACATTCTGCTTTAACCAATTGAAATCGAACAATTCAATTTTGCCAAATCAATCGTTGTCCAAACACAATGTCAGAAAATACAATAAACACACAGAAAACAGCAGATTTTGGAGCAAACAATGCGACAAGCACAGACGCTGAAAGACGCAGAGATCAAACGTGTGTTGGCTTACTGCGCTACACGTCAGCACAGCGCACGTGATACAACCATCGTCGTGTTCAGCATAAACGCTGGACTTCGTGCAAAGGAACTTGCTGCACTGCGTGTTGGCGACGTGTATGACGAACTTGGCGCTGTACGCAGCAGTTTCGTGCTTGCTGCTGAACAGACAAAGGGCAGACGCACACGCACTGTATATTTGAACAAGACGCTGCAACGACAACTTGCACAGTATCGCACTGCCCTACGCAACACAGCGCCATCAGCAGCACTGTTCTGCAGCCAAAAAGGCAACTTCTTCAGCGCCAACACAATGTGCCAACTGCTGCTCAACATCTACAAAACGTGCAGTTTGAAAGATGCAAGTTCGCACAGTGGCAGACGCACGTTTATTACACGCTTGGCAAGCAAAGGTGTTGGCGTGCGTGTGCTTGCAGAACTTGCTGGACACAGCAGCATAGCCACAACGCAACGCTACATTGACGTGAATGCTGAACAGTTGGCAAACGCAGTAGAGTTGGTTTAACGCTTACTGCTGCGTTTTCATTATCTCCAACAGCGCAGTCTCACTCAACTCGCCACGCTTAAAGCGTTTCAGTGCTTCAACAACAAAACTGTCTTCTGCATCGTCTGCTGCTTGCACCACAGCCTTTGTTGTACGTTTCGTCTTCGTAATCTCGTGTCTGCGCTTTTTCGAAACAAGATGGCTGTAGTGATTTTCAATCTGCGCAACCTTACAGCCCATATTCATCGCCAAGTCATACACACTCACATCGCCCTTCTCCAAGCGCAGCGTCGCATATGTGTGTCGCAAACTGTACAAACTGCGCTTGTCGCCATCCCTATCGTACAACAAGCCATCCTTGCGTTCATTGTATGGCACACGCTGCAAGAAACTGCTGAAAGCCTCTGTTTAAATCCACAAACTTCTGCACTGTGCGTGTTGCTGCATCCACTTGCCCAAACCACACCAAGTCGTTCGTTTTGTTATATGGCGACGTTTCACGCCAACGCTTTAATAGACTCGTTTGCATTTGGCTGTGTTTGTACAAAACGTGCTTCGCCCTTCTTCGTTTCCTTACTCACACGCACTTCTGCAATCACAGTGTCGCTTGCCATCCACAGCCACATCAGACTTAACATCACTCCAAATCATTTCACGTGCTTCGCCAACACGCAGCCCACTGTTCGCCAAAAACAGCACAAAATAGTACATCTGCTGTCGTTGCAGTCTTATGCCAAGCGTTCAGACGCTTGTCTGCAAACACACCCACACAATCCCTATAACTGCGCAGATAGCGTGTGAGCGTGTCATATTCTTCAGCGTCAAATCCTGCACGTCTTGCTGGTGTTCTATTTTTCGCTGGCGCTCGCATCTTAAACACTTGCTGCAAACGTCCACGCTCAAACGCATCATAAAATATTTGATTAAGTGCGCTTTGTTCCATCATCAGCGTTTTAGTTGCTGGTGCTTTGCGTACATTGTTTGTGCCACGTGTTTTAGCATCACGCCGTTTAGGATTATATTTCTGCAGTGCTTTGCCTTCAGCACTGTCCCAAAACCCAATACGCCAATCCCAATATCCACTCGCAACACTTGGCGTAATGTCGTTCAACAGCATACTCGTGCCGTCTTTGTTCTTAAAATACTGCTTAAAATAACGTGCAGCGTATTTGTCGTGCCAATACTGTCTACTCGCTGTCCACGTGCCATTCTTTACGTTTCGTTCAAACCAGTTCTGCCAATGCTGTTCAAACGTGTATTCATCTAAACTATGCCCCAACTTCGCTGCTTGCTGTAAGCGCAACAACTCACTCTTCGCATATTCATAAGCATCTTCGTAAATTGTCAGTTTCGTGCTTCGTGTCACATAGCCTTTGCGTCCGCCAATCTTCAAACGCATATACCAATTTGCTTGTCTGTGCGTTTTAGCGTTGGGCACAGCGACAGCAAGATTGCGCCTAAACAGCACAAGCGCACCACCGTAATGCTCTCTTTTATCTTCATAAAACGCCAACAGCACACTCCAATAGCAACCTGAAACGCTACAGATATGCTAAAATCACTAAACCATAACGTCAACATACACTGCGTCTGCTACAATTCTGCTACGCACAAAAAAAGGGCTGCAAAATATGCAACCCTTTGTTTTATATGATAAAATATGTCGTTCGCTGTTAGCGCTTGGAGAACTGGAAGCTCTTGCGCGCTTTGGCCTTGCCATATTTCTTACGTTCCACGACGCGGCTGTCGCGGGTCAGGAAACCGGCAGCTTTCAGCGCGGGGCGCAGGCTGGGATCATAAAGCTGCAGCGCCTTGGACACGCCATGCTTGACCGCACCGGCCTGACCGGACAGACCGCCGCCCTTGACGGTGGCAACCACGTCGAACTGACCGGCAACACCGGCGATCGAGAATGGCTGTGCCAGGATCATCTGCAACACTGGGCGTGCGAAATAAGTCTTCATTTCCTTGCCGTTGACAGTGACCTTGCCGGAACCGGGGCGGATCCAGACGCGGGCGACCGCATCTTTACGCTTGCCGGTGGCATAGGACCGACCCAGCGCATCGCGGACGGGTTCACGGGGGGCGGCGACGGGGACTGCAACAGCCTCTACACCTTCTGCGACCTGCCCCAGCTCTTCGAGCGAATTGACTTGATCGGCCATTATGCGGTCCTCGTATTCTTCGGGTTCATGGATTTGACATCCAGAACTTCGGGCTTTTGGGCTTCCATGCCATGTGCCGCGCCTGCGAAAATACGCAGGTGGGTCATTTGCTGGCGCGACAGCTTGCCACCGGGCAGCATACGCTGAACGGCTTTTTCGATCACGCGCTCGGGGTGCTTGCCTTCAAGGATTTCTGCCTTGGTCTTGGACTTGATCCCGCCGGGGTGGCCAGTGTGCCAGTAATAACGCTCGTCGCGCTTGTTACCGGTCATCTGGATTTTCTCGGCGTTGATCACGATCACATTGTCGCCCATATCCATGTGCGGTGTGAAAGATGGCTTGTGCTTGCCGCGCAAGCGCATGGCGATGATCGATGCAAGACGGCCCAGAACAACGCCTTCAGCGTCGATCAGGATCCATTTCTTGTCGATATCCGCCGGGGTAGCGGTAAAGGTTTTCATATCTCACCAGAAGGTTTGTGGTGGCGCAACGCCACGGTCATTCGGATAGGTGGCTTATAAGCACCCTAAAATGCGCGTCAAGCGGCGTTTTTCCGAAATAATCATTCAAAAACAGTGCCTTGCAAATTAGGTATCATTATACCCCATCAAATCACACCGAAATCCGCTGTGGCGGATGGGCCAACAGGTCGCGCAGCACATATAAGGCGTCCACAAAGGTCTGGTGCGGCACCAGCCCGTTCACCGCAATGCGCACCGCATGTACACTGCGCCCGTCGCGCAGCGCAAAATCATCGGCGGATTTGATCAGCACGCCCGCCGCATCGGCCGCTTGCAGAAATTCCCCGCTGCGCCAGCCCAAAGGCAGCTCCAGCCACACAAACGGCACGTCTTCGGACCAGTTGAGTTTATACATCCCCAGCACATTGACGGCAGCACGGATATCTTGGGCGATCCGGTCGCGGACCGCATCCAGCACAGTATCAATATCGGGTTGCGCAAGGATATGGGCATAAAGGTCTGTCATCAGCCGCGTCACGCCAAAGGAGCTGAATGTCGCGGTGCGCACCAGCGCCGAGGTCCATCCTTGCGGGGCCAGCGCGAACCCGATCCGCAGTGCCGCCGAGATGGATTTTGCCGGCGACACCACATGCCAGCCCAGATCGGGCAGCAAGGCGCGATAGCTTGGCCCACTATGGGCGGTCCGCATCAGCCGGTAACAATCGTCATCCAGCACATGCACGCCATAGCGTTGCGCGATCTGCGCGATCTGGATCCGGCGGGCGGGGGTGGTCTGGCGCACCGTCGGGTTGCAGACCTCGGACGAGGTGCAAAACACTTGCACGCTTTGTGCCTTGATCAGCGCCTCAAAGGCCACCGGGTCCGGGCCTTCCGTATCCCACGGCACGCCCACCACATCGGCGCGGCACATCGCGGCGGCAGACCGAAATCCGCCATAACTCAGCACATCGACGGCCACGACAGGGCGCGCGCCATGCAGGATGGTTTGCAGGATCATCACGACAGCACTTTGCCCGCCATGGGCGGTGACGATATCATCAACCGAAAACGCACCAACCCGTTCCGCATCCAGATAGGCAGCAACGGCCCTGCGCGCGGCCAGATCGGTCCGCCTGTCGGGATAGCGCAGCAAGTGTTCGGTCGGCATCGTATCGGCCAGATGGTGCATCGCGTCGCGGATCATCTGCCCCTGCCCCAAATCCGGCATCTTCGGGCTCAGCAGATGCGCCACCTCGGCGGCCTGCGACATCCGGTCATCGGCCGCAAGCAACGCAGGGCTGACCGGGCGCAGGCTGCGCTGTGCGCCAGCCACAAAAGTGCCGCGCCCGACCACCGCAATCAGGCGGCCTTCTTCGGTCAAAAGCTGATAGGCCCGCGCGACAGTCCCCGGCGTCACCCCGATCTGATAGGCCAGATCACGCACGGGGGGCAATTTTGCCTCTGGCGCCAATTGCCCTGATACGATCGCCTCGCGGATCGCCTGCGCCAGCGCCTTGAATTTCGATTTCCCCGCGAGGCCAAGAGGTGATTTGAAAATTGTATCCGGTACAATCATTTCATAGACCTTTCATCAGCGCGTATTGTATCGTTTCATCATAGCATTTCGCTATTTTGTGTCAATACAATGTGAAAGGATTGTCCCATGTCATATACGATCCAGCCAATGCAAATCGCGGTTCTGACCAACCAGTCCCATGTGCCGGTTCTGGCCGGACTAGCCCTGCGTTTCGCGGTGATGGTGACCACATGGGACCTACGCCGGCGCACCCGCGCGCATCTGCGCGACCTGCCGCCCTATCTTTTGCCTGATATTGGCTTGGACTACCCGACAGCACGTGCCGAAGCGTCCAAGCCTTTCTGGCGGGCCTGACAGCCCCGCCTCTTCCTGACTGGGCCGGGGTTTCCCGGCCCATTTTTCAGGCAGGCGGGATCGCATAGGTCAGGCTGGCGCGCGCCACCGGTGCCGCCTGCCCCGCGCTGTAAATCAACGCATCGACCACGGCCAGCGCACGGCCCAGTTTTAACAGCCGCGCCTCGCAGACCAGCATCTGGCCTGCGGCGGGCTTGCGCATGAAATCAATGCTGCAATTGGTGGTGACGGCCAGCGCCTTGGGCCCGATATTGGCCAGCACGATCAGATAGGCGGTCACATCGGCCAGCGCGAACATCGCAGGCCCAGACACCGTGCCCCCCGGGCGCAGGTGGCGGTCAGCCACAGGCATCTGCACGCTGATCCGGTCCGCCAAAAGGTCGGCAATGACAAAATCACCCTTTACCTGCGGAAAGGCAGTTTCCAGAAACCCGTGCAGACCGGCAGCATCCATTTTTAGCATCATCACTTTCCCTCGCCCCCGTGCTGGCCTAGCATGCGGTGACATATGACAAAGGACAAGCCGATGGATATCCTGCTGCGCCAAGACCGTGACCATATCGCCCATCTGACGCTGAACGCGCCGGACCGGCTCAATGCGCTGTCTGACGCGATGCTGGGCGCGCTACACGGCACGCTGGACGATATCGCCGATGACACTGCGATCCGCGCGGTGATCATCGCGGGCCATGGCAAGGCCTTCTGCGCGGGGCACGATCTGCGCGAAATGCAAGCGGGACGACAGGCCGCCGATGGCGGGGCCGCCTATTTCGCGGATCTGTTCGGGCGCTGTGCCGCGCTGATGCAGCGTATCCAGTCGATGCCGCAGCCGGTGATCGCGCAGGTCCATGGCATCGCCACCGCCGCGGGCTGCCAGTTGGTTGCAACTTGCGATCTGGCGATTGCAGCGGATGATACACGCTTTGGCGTCAATGGGGTCAATATCGGGCTGTTCTGTTCCACCCCGATGGTGGCCCTGACCCGTAACATTCCGCGCAAGGCCGCGTTCGAGATGCTGACAACAGGCCGCTTTATCCATGCTGACGAGGCGACGCGCCTTGGCCTGATCAACCGCGCCGTGCCGCTGGCAGCGCTCGCCGATGAAACCCGCGCCCTTGCGCAATCCATCGCCGCCAAACTGCCCGTCGCGGTCAAGATCGGCAAATCCGCCTTTTACGATCAGGCGCAACTCTCGACCGCCGAGGCTTACGCCTATACAAGCGCCGTGATGGTGGAAAACATGATGGTGCGCGACACCGACGAAGGGATCAGCGCCTTTCTGGAAAAACGAAGCCCCGATTGGTCATCATCTTCCGAGTAAAAATATCCCCGCCGGAGGCATAAAAGTTCTAGAGCCCGTATATCCCCGAAAACTTCGTCTCCAGATACTCCAGCAACGGCCCCTCATGCGGCGCAAATCCTGCCGCATGGGTGATCGTCGCAACGGGTGTGCGCAAACCCCGAATTGTTGCAGATTGGCGCGCAGCCAGCCTGTCGCGCGTGACGTATCGCCCCGCGCCAGATCATCATCCAGATCAGGCATCGCCGCCCGCAATGCCTGATGCAGGCAACCTGCATAGACATTGCCCAAGCTGTAGGTCGGGAAATAGCCGAACAACCCTTCGGACCAATGCACATCCTGCAAGACGCCGTTGGACGGACGATCCACGGCAAAGCCGAAATCGGCGGCAAAGCGGTCGTTCCACGCGCCTTCCAGATCATTCACCGCCAGGTCACCCGATACCAACGCGCGTTCCAGATCGAAGCGCAGCAGCACATGCAGGTTATATTGCAGCTCATCCGCCTCGGTGCGGATAAACCCGTCGCTGACACGGTTGACGCAGGCGTAAAACGCATCTTCATCGGCAATGCCGAAATCCCCGAAACTGTCGCGCATCTGCCCGTAAAGCCAGCCGGTAAAGGCGCGGCTGCGCCCCAGCTGGTTTTCGTAAATCCGGCTCTGGCTTTCATGCACGCCCATCGACACCCCAGCCCCCAGCGGGGTCAGCAGATGGGCGCGGTCGATCCCCTGTTCATAGGCGGCATGGCCGACCTCGTGGACCGTAGAATAAAAACAGTTGAACGGATCGGCCGGGTTGGTGCGCGTCGTGATCCGCACATCAAGGCCGGAACCCGACGAAAACGGATGCACCGCCTTGTCGATCCGGCCTGTATCCAGATCATAACCAAAGGCCAGCGCAAGCTTGGTTGACAGCGCAAGCTGCCCCGCCTCATCGAACAGACCTGTCAGCGCGGGTGGCTTCGGCCGGTCCAGCACGGCGGCGCGCAACGCCACCAGACGCGGGCGCAGGGCCGCGAACATGGCACTCAGGCTGGCCCCCGTCGCGCCCGGTTCGTAATCATCAAGCAGCGCGTCATAAGGATCGGCATTTCCCGCGATGGCGGCGGCCTCTTCGCGGCGCAGGTCCAGCACCTGTTGCAATATGGGCAGAAAGGCCGCGACATCCTCCTCCGCGCGGGCCTTGGCCCAGATGCGATGCGCCCGCGATGTGGTCTGTGCCAGTTCTGTGGCCAGCCGTGCCGGCACCTTGGTCGCGCGGTCGAAACTGCGGCGGATATGGCGCAGATTGGCGGCAGCGACGTCATCACCAGCCTCGGCCGCCTGCAACCAGTCACCCACACGCGGGTCGGTGCGGCGGGCATGCAGGATGCTGGCCATCGCGCCATGTTCCTCGGCCCGCTGCGGGCCTGCGCCATCTGGCATCATGGTTTCCTGATCCCAGCCCAGACGGCCCGCCACCTGCGCCAAAGCCTCGGTCTCGCGCTGGAACGCCATCAGATCGGCATAGGCGGTCATCACGCGGCCCTGACCGATTGGGCTTTGGGATAGCGCGCCATGAACCGCGCGCGCAGGATCGCGGCCCAGAGGATCACGGCCAGAAACTGATGCGTGATCGCCAGATGCACGGGCGCGGAATAGATCACCGTGGTGATCCCCAGCACGACCTGCAAGGCCATCACCGCCATCATCATGTTGAACGCTGCTCGGATCGCGCGGTTGGCCGATGCACGCGCGATCCACCAGATCACCAGCGCGCCGGCAAACAACACATAGCCCGCCATCCGGTGCATGAACTGGACGAGCCCCGCGTCTTCAAAGAAATTGCGCCAGACCGGATCTAGGCCAAAAGGCTCCGGCGGAAAAAACCCGCCCGCCATCAACGGCCAGTCGGGAAAGGCACGGCCCGCGTCGATCCCCGCCACCAGCGCACCCAGCAGGATCTGCACAAAGGCCAGCCCGACCAGCACAGCGCCCCATTTGACCAGCCGCGCATCCCCCGACCGGCGGGCCTGCAACAAATCCGCCGCCGGACGGCCCAGCAAATAGACATACCAGGAAATGAAGCCGAAAATCACGAAAGCCAGCCCCAGATGCGTGGCCAGCCGGTAAGAGGCCACGCTTAGCATGCCTTCCTGCAGGCCCGATGCGACCATCCACCAGCCGATGGCCCCCTGCAAACCGCCCAAAGCCCCCAGCAACAACAGCCGCCCGGTCCAGCCTGCGGGGATCTGGCGGCGCAGCAGGAAATAGACAAAGCCCAAGGCCCAGACGAGGCCAATGAACCGGCCCAGTTGGCGATGGCCCCATTCCCAGTAATAGATGACCTTGAACTCATCCATGCTCATCCCGCGGTTCATCAACTGGTATTGCGGGATCTGGCGGTATTTGTCGAATTCGGCCTCCCAGGCTTCGGCCGACAACGGCGGCAAGGCCCCCGTCACTGGCGCCCATTCGGTGATCGACAGCCCGCTGTCTGTCAGCCGCGTCAAGCCGCCCACAGCGATCATGATGACGACCAGCGCGAACAGCGCCATCAACCAGGCCCTGATTGCCAGCCGCGCACCTTGGCCCGCGCGGGCGATGCCACCCGGTGTCACGGCCTGTTTGGGGCTGTCGCCGACCTCTTGGAAAATGCTGCGCTTGGTGGACATTTGGCTCTCCGTCTTGCTGCGGCGGAACCTAGGTCCGGCAGGCCGCAAGCGCAAGCGTCAGGGTGCCACAGGGGGTACTTAACCGCGGTCTTTCCAGCGCACCATCTGGCGCAGGATACCATGCAGCATCTGCACATCGGCACGGGTCAGCGGCATCCGCGACCACAGATTGCGCAGGTTCATCTGCATATTGGCGGCCTTGTGATCGGGGAAAAAGAACCCCGCCGCGTCCAGCCGGTCCTGATAATGATCGGCCAGTTTTTCAACCTCGATCTGGGTCGCCCAGTCGCCCGGCGCATCATGCCGCAGCGGCACGACCTCGGTTGCAACCCGCCGCCATTCATAGCCCAGCAACAACACGCATTGCGCAAGGTTCAGCGACGGAAAGTCGGGGTTCACCGGCACCGAGATGATGGCATTGGCGCGCGCGATATCGTCGTTTTCCATGCCCGCGCGTTCGGGGCCGAACATGACGGCCACCTTGCCCCCTGCGGCGATGCGCGCATGGGCATCCTGCATCGCGGCCTCGGGTGACAGGACCGGCTTGGTCAATCCGCGCGGGCGCGCCGTGGTGGCATAGACGAAATCGCAATCGGCGATCGCTGCGGCCGTATCCTCGAACAATTGCGCCTCGTCGAGCAACCGGCCCGCCCCGCTGGCCATGGCAACGGCACGCTGGTTGGGCCAGCCGTCGCGGGGCGCGATCACGCGCATCCGGTCCAGCCCGAAATTCCACATGCCGCGCGCGGCAGCCCCGATGTTTTCGCCCATCTGCGGGCGGATCAGGACAAAAGCAGGTTGCGGGGTCGTCACGGGCATCGGCTTATCCTTGCATGAAACTGCGCCCTGTTACGCCGCACCCCGCCCCAAGGCAAGCAAGGCATGGCCAAAGCGCGCGATCCCCGCTAGACACGGGCGAACCTTTCCCAGACCGGACCAACCCAGATGTCGGACGCCGCAGACACACCGCAAATCTACCTGATCACGCCAACCGATTTCGATCTGGCGATCTTCCCTGACCGGCTCGCCGCCTGTCTGGACAGCACCGAAATCGGCTGCGTCCGGCTGGCGCTGGCCACCAAGGACGACAGCAAGATCGCGCGCGCAGCCGATGCCCTGCGCGCCGTGACACATGCGCGCGACGTGGCCTTGGTGATCGAAAGCCATGTGCTGATGGTGGACAGGCTGGGGCTTGACGGGGTGCATCTGCTCGACGCCGCCCGATCAGTCAATAAAATCCGCAAAGACCTGGGCGATGACGCCATCATCGGCGCCTTTTGTGGCAATTCGCGCCATGACGGCATGACGGCGGGTGAACTTGGCGCAGATTACGTCAGCTTTGGCCCGGTCGGGTCCTCAGCACTGGGCGACGGGCGCACCGCCGATCTGGAGCTTTTCACCTGGTGGTCGGACATGATCGAAGTGCCGGTCGTCGCCGAAGGCGCGCTCAGGGCCGATCTGATCCGGCAACTCACGCCGCATACCGATTTCTTCGGTATCGGCGAGGAAATCTGGCGCGCCGATGACGCCGCGGCAGCACTCGGCGCGCTCCTCAAGGCGATGACCTCTTAAGACTTCTCTTTTCCAAAAATACTCAGCCTGTCCCGGACTTGATCCGGGGGGTGAGGCGCACGGGGGCAGCGCCCCTAGCCTGCCAACCCCGCGCGCACCCGATCCTCCAACGCACGCGCGAGCGCCTTGCGATCGGTATAGTCACGCACCTGCACGGGCGGGTGATAGATCACGGTCACACCACCTTGGCACCTTGCAGCCAAAGTCGCCAACAGATGCGCCCCAAACTCCATATCGCCCCACCAGCCGTAAAACCGCGCATCTGCCCCTGCGGGCGCGCAATAGCGCAATGTCACCGGCTGCACCTGCAGATCAGCGCGCAGGGCGGGGTCAAGAAAAGCCGCAAACAGCGTCGGTTTGAACGGCAGTACCTGCAATCCGTCCGTCGATGTGCCTTCGGGGAAGAACAACAGTTTGTGCCCAGCCTGCAACCTGTCGCGAAACAGCGCGATCTGGCTCCGCGCATCACGCCGGTCGCGACGGATGAACACGGTGCCGGTCGCGCGCGCCAGCCAGCCGATGCCGGGCCAGCCCGCCACCTCGGATTTGGAGACGAAATAGATGCGCTTGCGCGCGTTCAGCGCAAAAATATCCAGCCAGCTGGCGTGATTGGCGACGACAGCACCGGCACTGCGCATCGGATCGCCCTGCGTGGCATAGCCGATGCCCAACAGCAGGAATGCCGCGCGGCACACGCCTTGGGTCAGATAAGGCGTCACAGGACGGCGCAGCCCGAACAGCGGCCTTTCGATCAGGCGGATCACCAGCAGCAGCATGAGCCCGCCAAAGACCAGCAGCGCCAAAGGCAAACCGCGGCGCAGCACGCGCAACCAGTCGCGCAAGGCCAGCGGTGGTTGGTCCGGCGGCGGGGTGCCTTGCCATGCCTCAACCATCGGCAAGGGGCCGGCTATAGATCTGTTTTTGTCGCGTGCTGATGCGGGATGTGGGCAGGATCAGGCAGACATCCGTGGTGTTGAACGCATGATCCACAAAAACGCCCTGCCCAACAACACCGCCGATCCGCAGATAGGCCTTGATCAGGGGGGTGTCGCGCATCGCGGCCACGCGGTCAATCTGGCCGGCCGGCAGTGGCGCAAAGTCCACGGCGCCGGCACCTTTGGCCTGCACAAGCAAGGGTTCTGGTGCCAGGTGGCGATGGAACAATAGGCTGAGCGGGGCGGCAAGCCGGTCAAGGTCAGTGCCGTGAAATGATGCAACGCCGAATAAAACGTCGATCTCTTGCGCCTGCACATAATCGGCCAGCGCCTGCCACAGATGCATCATCGCCGTGCCGCCGCGATAATCGGGGTGCAGGCAGGACCGGCCGAGCTCTAACAATCGCAATCGCGATGCTTTCAGCCGCGACAGGTCATATTCGGACTCGCAATAGAACCGGCCCGCAGCCACCGCGGCCTTTTCGGTTAACAGACGATAAACACCTACCACCTGATCATTTTCTGCACGGGTCGTATCGCGCAGCAATAAATGAACGGCATGCGCATCGAATCGATCCTGTTCCAACTGCGCATCGTGGTCAACCAACGGGCCGTCACCCCCCAATTCGGAAACGAAAACCAAATAACGCAACCGCTGCGCCGCCTGTACGTCACAAATATTTTGCGCAATTGACACAGCAAAACGCGGTGTATTGCGATGGCCTGTTTCCAGATCAGGCGGAGGGTTCTGCATTTCGTTCATTAATAAATCGTTAACCTGTTCGCGTTCAAATTAAGCCAGTTGTTTCACGCAGTTGACGTATCTGAGGGAAAATGTTCAACCTTAAGATGTATCTACTTGTCCGTTACAATCTCTAGAGAAATGTGGTTCCCTTCGATGACAATCTTGCCTGCCTCTCGGAAATTTACGGTGATCCGGCCTGCGATATTGGATTGCACCTGGCCAATCCCCCAATCGGGCTGCGCCGGATGGCGAACAAGCATTCCTGGTTCCAGAATTGCATTGATGCCTATCATCTCTATGTCCCTTTACTGGAGTTTTTGTCATGCGGCATGATCTTGCCACGCTTGTCGGATCGCGGATTTGTCATGACCTTATCAGCCCAATTGGGGCGATCGGCAATGGTCTGGAACTTTTGGCGCTGACTGATGGCAGCCCGGGCGCAGAGATGGCGTTGATTGCTGATTCTGTCCAGAACGCCAATGCACGGATCAGATTTTACCGCATCGCCTATGGCGCGGCCGGTACGGAACAGATGCTCGGCAGTGCCGATGTGCTGTCGTTCATATCGGTGCTGGCGCGCGGGGGGCGGTTTACCTATTTCTGGCAAGTGGCCGAGGATCGCCCCCGCCGCGAAGTGCGGTGCGCGCTGTTGCTGCTGCAATGTTTCGAGGCGGCAATGCCCGTGGGTGGCGACATCCATGTCAGCGTCATCGACGGCCGTTGGGTGCTGAGCGCCGAATGTCTTCGGTTCAACATCGACCCTTGTCTGTGGGACAGGCTGGCCACCGGCGATAGCACGTTTGCCTATTCCGCGGCACAGGTGCAATTCGCGCTGTTGCCCTGCATGTTGCAAGAGGCGGGGCGCGCGTTGAAGATCAAGATGAGCAGCGACCGGATTGTCGTGAGTTTCTAAAACGCACAAGACCGACGCGTCCCGGACCTGATCCGGGACCTGTCCCGGACTTGATCCGGGACCCCGCCGGGTCCGACCTCAAGAAAGATGAGTATTTTTGGAAATAAGAAGTTGGGGGCGTCAGGCGCGCACCGCGCCATTGCCGCTGACAAGGTATTTGAAACTGGTCAGTTGTTCGGCACCGACCGGGCCGCGCGCATGCATCTTGCCGGTGGCGATGCCGATTTCCGCGCCCATGCCGAATTCACCCCCGTCGGCAAACTGGGTCGAGGCATTGTGCATCAGGATCGCGCTGTCGAGCTGGGCAAAGAAATGGGCGGCGGCCTGCGCGTCTTCGGTGATGATCGCATCGGTGTGGTTTGACCCGAATTGGCGGATATGGGCGATGGCGGCATCCACGCCGTCGACCAGTTTGGCCGCACAGATCATGTCAAGAAATTCGTGCCCGAAATCATCGGGTTGCGCCTTGGTTGTTCCCTTGATCTTTGCCAGATCGCCATCGGCGCGCACCTCGACCCCGGCTTTGACCAGCGCGTCGATCAACAGCGATCCGTGCTGCGTGTAGAACCGCCAATCGATCAACAGGCATTCCATCGCACCACAGATACCGGTGCGGCGGGTTTTGGCGTTCAGCACGATGTCCAGCGCCATGGCCGGATCGGCGGTGGCGCCGACATAGATGTGGCAGATCCCTTCGAGATGGGCGAAAACCGGCACCCGCGCCTCGCGCTGGACAAGCCCGACTAGCCCCTTGCCGCCGCGCGGTACGATCACGTCGATATGGGCGGTGGCGGTCAGCATGGCAGAGACTGCGGCACGGTCGCGGGTTGGCACAAGCTGGATCGCGGTGTCGGGCAGACCCGCCTGTTGCAGCCCCGTTTGCAGGCATTTGTGGATCGCGGTGGCGGAATGGAAACTTTCCGACCCGCCCCGCAGGATCACCGCATTGCCCGATTGCAGGCATAATGCGCCTGCGTCTGCCGTGACGTTGGGGCGGCTTTCATAGATCACGCCGACCACGCCCAAAGGTGTGCGCACGCGGCGGATATGCAGGCCACTGGGCATATCCCATTGCGCAATCACCGCCCCCACGGGGTCAGGCTGGGCCGCAACATTGCGCAGCCCGTCGGCCATGGCGCGGATGCGCGGTTCGGTCAGGATCAACCGGTCCATCATCGCGGGGCTAAGACCCTTTTGCGCGCCGTAAACCTGATCTTCGGCATTGGCGTCGAGGATTTCCATGATATTGTCGCAGATCGCCTCGGCCGCCCCGATCAGGGCGGCATGTTTGCGCTCAGATCCGGTGGTGGCCAGCACGGTGGCGGCGGCCCGCGCATTGGCGCCGATTTTTGCCATCAGGGTTTGGATATCAGTCATGATCTGTCCTTACAGCACCATATCGTCGCGATGCACCAAAGCGGCGCGGCCTTCATAGCCCAGGATCGCCGCGATTTCGGTTGACCGGCGGCCCATGATCTGGCGCGCCTCGGCACTTGTGTAGCGTGTCAGGCCCTTGCCCCAATGGCGCGCCTGCGGCATCGGCGATGGTAATCACCTCGCCCCGGCCAAAACTGCCGATGATGCCGGTCACACCGGCGGGCAGCAGGCTTTTGCCGGACAACAGCGCCTTGCCCGCCCCCGCATCCACCGTGACCGTGCCGCGTGGTTTCATCGCGGCGATCCAGCGTTTGCGCGCGGCCTGCGGATCGACCTGCGCGGTGAACCATGTGCTGCGCGCGCCCTGTGCCAAGGCCGCCAGCGGGTGCAGCCCGGTGCCAAGGGCGATGGCCATGGCACAGCCGCCTTCGGTGGCGATTTTCGCGGCCATGATTTTCGTGATCATCCCGCCTTTGGACAGGGTTGATCCGACATCGCCGGCCATGCCTTCAACCTCTGGCGTGATTTTATCAACGATGGCGAGGTGTTGTGCGGTGCTGTCAATCTTTGGGTTGCCAGTATAAAGCCCGTCGACATCCGACAAAAGCACCAGCTGATCCGCCCCGATGGTCACCGCGACCTGTGCGGCAAGCCGGTCATTGTCGCCATAACGGATTTCATCTGTGGCGATCGTGTCGTTTTCGTTGACGATCGGGACCACCCCGAAGCCCAGCATGGTTTCCATCGTCGCACGGCTGTTCAGATACCGCCGCCTGTCTTGGGAATCTTCCAACGTAACAAGGACTTGGCCCGCGATAATGCCATGCGGGGCGAGTGCGAGTTCATAGGCCCGCGCCAGCCGGATCTGGCCCACGGCAGCGGCGGCCTGTGATTGTTCCAGCGCCAGTGCGGCCTGCGGCAGACCCAGCACACCGCGCCCCAGCGCGATGGACCCGGATGACACAAGAATAACATCCGCACCGCGCGCCTTGATCTGGGCCACATCGGCGGCCAACGATGTCAGCCAATCCTGCCGCAAAGCCCCCGTCGCAGCATCGACCAGCAAGGCCGAGCCGATCTTGACCACCAGCCGTTTGGCATCGTTCAGGGCCGCCATTCGGGGTCATCCGTGGCGGCCTCTGCCACGCGGTGGCGCAGGCGGTTATCGTCGATTTCGCCGCGCAGGGCGCGCAGCACCTCGGTAATGCCTTCGCGGCTGACGCCGGACATCAGCATCACGGGGCCAGTTGCGACCTCGGCCAGTTCGTCGCGCAAAAAGGCGCGTTCTTCGACGTCCAGCGCGTCGATCTTGTTCAGCACGGTGATGCGGGGTTTATCGGCAAGCTCGCCGCCATATTGTTCCAATTCATGGATGATCGTCACCAGATCGCCCGCCGGATCACCCGATGTGCCATCGATCAGGTGCAACAGCACCGCACAGCGTTCGACATGGCCAAGGAACATATCGCCAAGGCCGCGCCCTTCGCTGGCGCCCGCGATCAGGCCGGGGATGTCGGCGACCACGAATTCGACGTCATCCACACCGACGACGCCGAGGTTGGGCACGAGCGTCGTGAACGGATAATCCGCCACCTTGGGCCGCGCATTGGATGTGGCGGCCAGAAAGGTGGATTTGCCTGCGTTCGGCATCCCCAACAGGCCCACATCGGCGATCAGTTTCAGCCGCAGCCAGATCGTGCGTTCAATCGCCTCTTGCCCCGGATTGGCGCGGCGTGGGGCCTGATTGGTGGCGGTCTTGAAATGCAGATTGCCCCAGCCGCCATTGCCGCCCTTGGCGATGATGACGCGCTGGCCGATCTCGGTCAGGTCGGCGATGACGGTTTCTTCGTCTTCGTCGATGATCTCGGTGCCGACGGGGACGCGCAGGATTTTATCCTCGCCATCCTTGCCGGTGCGCTGGCTGCCCATGCCGTGCTGGCCGCTGCCCGCAAAGAAATGCTGCTGATAGCGGAAATCGATCAGCGTGTTCAGACCGTCCACAGCCTCGACAATCACATCGCCGCCATCGCCGCCGTCGCCGCCATCGGGGCCGCCATATTCGATGAACTTTTCACGGCGAAAAGAAATGCAGCCCGCGCCACCGGCACCGGACCGGATATAGACCTTGGCAAGATCGAGAAACTTCATAGGTTCGGGCTTTCTGGGCTGTTCAGCGCAGGCGATAGTCTATTGTGCTGCGCTTCTCAAGCCATGGGCCGGGTCATGCGCCGGTTTTCAGCGTATAGGTCCATGTCGGCACCGTCGCCCCGCGCGAGACGGAAAACGCCTCTGCATCGCCCAGATAGTCGAAACCGCAATTGGTCAGCACGCGGGCGGACCCAGGGTTGTCCTGAAACACCTCGGCAAAGATGCGTTCGGATTGATGCGGGTTCGCGGCGATCAGGGCGCGCACGGCCTCTGAGGCGTAGCCCGTGTTCCAAAAGGCAGGCGCGATCCAGTAGAAAATCTCCGATTGCGCGCGGTCCATCCGTTCAAGGCTGATCAGCCCCAAGGCTTCGGCATGGCCGAGGGCGGACCCGTCGATAATCCAGACATCTTCGGTCCGGTCCGACCGCAGGGCGCGTTCGATCATCGCCTCGACCGTGCCGGGGGGCAAAGGATGCGGGACAGACCGTGTGCCGCGCGCGACGCGGTCGTCGCTGGCATACATGGCGATCAGCCCTGCATCCGATTTGCGGCAAGGACGCAGCATGAACCGATCCGATGGGATCGTCTGCTGCACGGTGATTTCCTCGTGGATCATGCTTTCCCTCCTCGAAAAACAAGCCAGTTTGGCGCTTCGTACCCTGATATGGTAGCGAATTTATGAATAAAAAAGGGGACCGGCGAAAACCGATCCCCTCAAATCATCTGGTTGGGAAATTCGGTTTACTCTGCGGCCTCCGCCACGGGGAGAACCGAAATAAAGGTGCGGCCTTTCAGGCCCTTGTGAAACTTCACGGCACCTTCGGCAGTTGCAAAGATCGTGTGATCCTTGCCCATGCCGACGCCCATGCCTGGCCACATCTTAGTGCCACGCTGGCGCATGATGATGTTGCCGGGAATGACGGCTTCGCCGCCAAATTTCTTTACACCAAGACGACGACCCGCAGAGTCGCGTCCGTTACGGGATGAACCGCCTGCTTTTTTATGTGCCATCTCGTCTCTCCTTAAGCTTTGGACAGCTCGGCCGCTTGTGCGACCCAGCCTTCACGTGCGATGCGGCCCTTGAACGACAGCTTTTCGTCGAAAGCAGCCACGTCGTCTTCGGACCATGCTGCGATCTGCGCGTAAGATGTCACGCCAGCGGCATGCAATTTCTTTTCCAGCGCGGGGCCGACGCCCGACAGCTTTTTCAGGTCATCACCACCGGTTGCGGCGGCGGCAGCTTTTGGTGCTGCGCCTGCTTTTGGCTTGGCGATACCTTTGGGGTTCACGCGGGGCGTGATGACCATCTTGATGCCAGCACCCGAAACTGCGGCCATGACGCCGGATGTGTCGGCACCTGTTTCCAGAATGTCGGCAATCCGCACCAGCGTCAGTTGCTGACGGTGGCCTTTCTTGCGCTGGCTGCCGTGCTTACGACGGCGCTTGACGTAGTTGATGGTCTTTTCGCCCTTGATCTGGTCGATCACATCGGCCTGAACGCCGGCACCGGCCACCAAAGGCGCGCCAACGGTCGAACCGACCATCAGAATCTCGTTGAACTGGATCTTGTCGCCGGCTTTTGCCGCCAGCTTTTCGACGCGCAGCACATCGCCAGAGGCGACCTTGTACTGCTTGCCGCCGGTTTTGAGAACCGCAAACATATGTTATTCCTTCATTTTCCGCGTCGCTGAGGCCCCGGATCGATCCGGCGTTTGGTACCTGTGGACAGCGCGCCCTTAGGCGCAATTTCGCAAATAGCCCGACAAGACCCTTGTCAGGATGGCGGCTTATCAATCCAATGCCCCTGTAAGTCAAGCCAAAAGAAGGTGAAAAAACCCATGCGCCCTGCCCTGATCCTGCCCTTGATACTGGCCGCCTGCACCACTGATCCGACCAATCCGGGCGTGCCGGTCTTTGCACCGCTGGCTGTGCTGACCGACCCTGCCCTTGCACAAAAACGCGGGCAAGTCGAAATCATCGTCAAATCCGATTACGACGCGATCCGCCGCGATATCGGCGCAGGCGGCGGGCCGGTGCTGACGGCGGCGATGGATGCGGCGGGGGTGCCGTACCAAGACCGGCCTACCCGCGTGATCCAGCTGCAAGCTAATAGCGGGCTTTATGCGGCCAACCCCAGTGCGCTGGTCACGGCGCTGCTGGTCTATGGCGGCTAGAAATCGGCGATCAGGCTGTCGCGGAACGCCACTAGATCCCAGAACGCCTTGGACCGCGCGATATCATCGGCCAGATCGGACGGCACGCCACGCGCGATCATGCGGCCGTATAATTCCTGCGGAAAACCGGGCGATACGGCTGGCACGCTGACCATCGGGTTGATATCGGTGGGGCGCGCTGCGGCTTCGGCCGGACAGCCACGGGTCGGGTTGCCAGTGGGCTTGCGGCCATCGGCGCGCAATTTCTGGACGGCGGCGAAATAGATTGCGCATTCGTTGAACACCAGCCGTTCCTGACGCGGATCACCGGTTGGCAAGGTTGGAACGCCCGACACCAGAGCCCCCTGCCCGACACAGCCCGCCAAAAGCCCGAGCAGGCAGGCTGCGATGAGTTTGATTTGCAAGGTCTTGATCCTTCTATGTCTTGGACCCGCACCATACCGCGTTGCACAGCTGTGCCAAGACCGGTCACAGGTCCTGACTGATGATAAAGCCAGAAGCCGCCGATCCCAGATCGCGCGACATCCGCACGAAGATCTCGTCAAAGGCCCCGAATAATGCCTGGGTCATGATCCGACCTTCGGGCGTCTGGCTAAAGGCGGTCAATTCGGCGATCTCGGCATCTTCCAGCGGCGCATAGGCCAGCAGTAAAAACGCAGTGATCCATTCCGTTGTGCTGGCGCGGATTGCGTCCTCTTGCGCCCAGACATCGGCCAGCAGGCTGTCGGCGCTCACCCCCGGCAGCGTGGCGCCACCTGACACCAGCGCATCGATGAAGGCGAAATTGGAATTCAGCCCGCCCACGACATTGGCCTCGATCAGGTCATTGGCGGTGATGAAATCGCTGATCAGCCGATAGCGTGGCGTGTCGGCCTGCGCCTGTTCGGCGGCAAATTCCTTGCTGGCGGCATCCATGGTCGGGTCCAGCATCGACGCGCGCGCGGCGATTTCCAGCGTGACGATCCGCCGCCCCAGATCAGAGCCATAGAAATCCAGCGCCTGCGTCAGATCCTGCCCGTCCAACGCCGCAACAAAAGCCGCGCGCATCTGCGCGACCATGGTGTCGGTATCATAGATCCGGTCCAGTTGCGCCGCCCAGCGGGGGGTCATGCCTGCGGGAAACATGTCGCGCGCGATGGTTTCGCCGTAATCCAGCCCCTCGTCGCGCATCACCGCCACGATCTGCGGCAGGCCGACCAGTTCGAACAGGGCATCGGCATCGCTGGTCTGGGCCAGGCCGGCCCCCCCCGTGAAACCGAGCGCGGCAACAAGCGACAATATCAGGCGGCGGAACATGGCGGATCCTTTCAGGTCGTGGACGGTTTCTGCACCGACAAACACGATTTTTGCCGCAAAGCCCACGCAATTCTTGGTGAGAGCGTTTTGCCCCTTGCGCTGCGCCGCACGGCACATTATCCCGCCCGCACCGCGGAGAGGTGCCGGAGTGGTCGAACGGGGCGGTCTCGAAAACCGTTGTGGGTGCAAGCCCACCCAGGGTTCGAATCCCTGTCTCTCCGCCACTATAGTGGATTAAGCGATTGTATTTATTACATATTATTTGTCAAAAACGACTCTGGTCCACATTTAAGTCCACAACGAAAACTTGGACCTAAATGAACTGAGTTGAACTGCTTTTAGAAACAGTTCCCCCAATAGAACCGCCTGTGCAGTCAGATGCTCCGCGGACCCTACCCCACCCCATCACAAAAGATATCGGCTCTGGCCAGACCCCACCCGGGGTATCCCAAATCGCTTAAGGTAACCCCTCACCTAGGGAATACTATTCCAGACGAGCGATCCGCATTTGCTGCGTTCTGGAACTGGTTCACGGGGCGGTGCCTATGCCCTTGATCTAGTGCTCGAGTTCTCGCAGTTCCCGGAGCCTCTCAAAGCGACCTCACGCGTCTTTCTTCCTTCCCAGCCATGGACTGCCCCCTCAGCGCACCTCGCCCTGCCTCGCCGCTTTCTCGGCCCTGTAGACGCTCCTCCGTAGGCTACCCTTAACAACTGGGCGTTAGGCTGTTGAGATTCCCGACAGTCATCATGAGGACCAAGACATGAACAAGTGGCATCCCTCTTACTCGCCATTACTCTGTTAGGCTGAGGCCTGTCTATCGCTACAGCACAGGACCTCGATAAGGGCGTGGAGGCATACAGGGCGGGTGATTATCAAACAGCATTGCAGGAATGGCGTCCCTTAGCTGAGCAAGGCAATAGCCTTGTGCAAAGCAGTCTCGGGGACATGTACTCCATTGGCATAGGTGTACCCCGAGACTACGCTGAAGCTGTCAGGTGGTACCGATTAGCTGCTGACCAAGGTTTTTCTCATGCGCAATACAATCTTGGATGGATGTACCACAATGGCCAAGGCGTACCCCAAGACTATGCTGAAGCTGTCAGATGGTTGCGCCTAGCCGCAGCAGACAAAAAGGCATCTTTCGGCGCAAAGCGATCTTGGGCAAATGTACAACCATGGCAGAGGCGTGCCCCAAGACTACGCTGAAGCTGTCAGTGTGGTACCGATTAGCTGCTGACCAAGGGTTTGCTATGGCTCAAAGCAATCTTGAAACATGTACGCCTATGGCAAAAGTGTGCCTCAAGACTACGCTGAAGCTGTCAGGTGGTACCAGTTAGCCGCTTACCAAGGGTTTGCTGATGCGCAACGCAACCTGGCACTTATGTACAGAAATGGCCTAGGCGTTCTCCAGAGCGATGTCTTGACTTACATGTGGTTCTATATCGCTTCAGCTAATGGCAGCCTCAAATCAGACGAATTGAGAGTTGAGCTAGCGAGTCAGATGACCTCTACTGACATCATCAAAGGCAACGAATTGGCACGTGAGTGCATGAGCAGCAACTATCAGAACTGGCGGTGGTTAGTTAGTACATGTACCAGTATCTGTTGGAACTGTCACATTTGAGTATAGCTTAACGTGTCATCCGCTCAACCACCAAAACACGCGGGAGCTTTCAAACAGATGACGACGCGACAAAGCTGATTTATCTCGCGATCTGCTGTTTTGAGAAGACAGGCAGAGCCGTCAGAGAACGGGTTGTCGCACAAAACCAGTTCGCTATCCTACACCCCGAGCGGTTCAACAAATGACCCGTCAAAATCGCATAGGCTGACACTCATACACAGAGTTTCAGATACTCCCCACCACGCTCGATTCATGAGATGAATCCCCCAAACGATTTGTGCATGTATGGATGCCCCCGTTGGTGCAAGTGGTTTTTGAACGGCTTGAGCGTGTGATCGGGTGCGGTCATGTATCAGGCCTCTTGTTGCGGCTGGACCCCGGTTTCTGAACAGCTATGACTATGCACCGGCAGTCCTGCACGTGACACGCATGTTGCGGCTGGACCCCGGTTTCTGAACAGCTATGACTGTGCGATCGGACAGCCATGCGCCGTGACGATTGTTGCGGCTGGACCCCGGTTTCTGAACAGCTATAATTGCTCGCTGAACAGCTGGCAAGACGTGTCAGTTGCGGCTGGACCCCGGTTTCTGAACAGCTATGATCAGATCGCAGCCATGCTCGCTGACGATACAGTTGCGGCTGGACCCCGGTTTCTGAACAGCTATAATGATGCGAGCTGATACCGCTTGCGCTACGTCTGAACAGCTATAATGATTGCTCGGTGTCGCTTTGATAAAACAGGGTTTTATCGGTAATGGGCATTATAATTCATGCAGAATCTTTCTCAAAAAGGACCAGTTGTTCGGGATTTTTCCGCGGGCTTCGGCGGCCTTGGTCCGAGAAGTGAACGATGTCGCGAAATTGGCGATCCGTGAAGCTCAGGATTTGGATGTCGCCTGCAGGAGGGAGTGCACGTTCAATCTGGCCGATTCGTGTCTCGACCGCCTTCTTTCCGTTGACGTAACGGGCATAAATCGAGAATTGGCAGCGTTCATAGCCTGCGTCCAAAAGGAAGTTACGAAAGTCGCCTGCTGCCTTGCGCTGCGGCTTGGTGTCGGTCGGTAGATCGAACATGACAAGTATCCACATGAGACGGTATCCACTGAGGTGGGTCGCTTGGTCAATCATCGGCCAAGTCCGGATAGGACGGAGTAGTCTGGTGGTTCAGGAAGGGCGAGCGCAATTGATCGTGTTTCGAAACTTTGCGCCAGCGATACGGCGAGCCGCGACAATGCCACAGAAATTGGGCTCTTCTCGCCCAAAAGGGGCAGATCGAGAGCGATGAGCTTGGCAAGAGCCTGCTTGGCAGCTGGTGTTACCTCAGGGCCGCTTTCCTCGAAAATGGCCCGCGCAGTCAAGTCGACGAACGGTCGGAATGGCTCCATCAGGTCGTCGGCCAGGGCAAAGGCATTGCTGCGGTTGCTGTGGAAAATCCCGATGGTCGGATGCAGGCCAGCGGCCACGACCGCGCGTGCGCTGGTGGCGCGAAGGACGGTATATCCGTAGTTCAAGAGACCATTGATGTCGCGCCTATCAGGGTCGCGTCGAAACTCAGGGCCGAGCAGGAGCGGCCAATAGGTGCGGGCGGCTTGCGCCTCGACATTTGTGCTGTCGCCGGAGTGCACGCGTCGGGTCATGAAGTCGAGCGGTGCACCGGGCTGGCCTATAGCAAAAAGCGCTGCTGCCTGCATCTTGATCTTGGCAATGACGACCCGTTTCCAGGCCTGCTTGCGCAACGCTTCGGGCGCGGCCCATTGTGCCTTCATGCGGCCGCCTTGGGCGTGATGCCCCTCTAGGGGCAAGCAGCACAGCACGGGGTGGTGGTTGGTGGCGCACAGGACGACTGGTGCTCCTCGCTCAGCCAGTTCGACTAGCAGGGAATTTGTCCAGGTTGTCCCGTAGCCATGAACGATGACGGAAGCTACTTGGTCCAGCGGCACACGGCCGATTAATCGGCCGTCATGTTCGACCTTGAGAAACCCATGCTCGCGCGAAAGATGCCGTCCATCTTGGGTGATATCGATGATCTGGTCCACAAATGCCCCCGAATATCAACTCCGGTTAGCCGACCGGACGAAATGAGCGGCTTTCAGGCTATCTTGTGCTGCGCGACTGCCAAGTACGAGAATCCAGCGTCAATCAGGATGAGAACGCAGTTTTGGGCGCCCGTAGGGAGGGCGTAGCCCGACCGGAGGGGGGCCAAAACTGCGTTTCGCCCTTCATGGGTGGGTCTGACGGTCGTGACCGGTTTGGATACAAGGCGATTTTTCCGTGTTGGAAGGGATCGCTCATGCCGGGCTGCCATGTCACCGATCAACAGATGAGGCGCTATATGACGCTCAAATTGACTAATTCTATCCCGGTCGCTGCGACCAAGGCCGGCTTCAGCCAAGCGACGGGCTACCGGCTGCAGGCCGATCCCACGTTACCTTCGCAGAAGAAGACGCCGCGCAGCAGGCGCCGTTCAGATCCGCTCGGGACAATTTTCGAGACGGAAGTGCTGCCACTTCTGAAGTCGGCCCCTGGGTTGCGACCAGTCGCGATTTTCGAGGAACTACAGCGCCGCCATGCGGATCTGAGCCCCGGTATTCGCCGCACACTGGAGCGCCGCATCCGGGCGTGGCGCGCCGAACATGGACCCGAGCAGGAAGTCATGTTCAGACAGGTGCATGAGCCGGGCAAGATGGGCCTGTCGGATTTCACCGACATGGGCAAGCTTGGCGTGAGCATTGCTGGCGAGCCACTGGTGCACCGGTTGTATCATTTCCGGCTGGCCTATTCGGGGTTCCAGCACGCCCATGTTGTCTTGGGTGGTGAGAGCTTTGTTGCGCTGGCGGAAGGTTTGCAAAATGCATTGTGGTCGCTCGGTGGCGTACCCGCAGAGCATCGCACTGATAGCCTCTCGGCGGCATTCAAAAATCTGGAGCCATCGGCCGAGAAGGATCTGACGGACAGCATGGATGGGCTGTGCTCCCATTACGGCATGACACAGTCACGCAATAACAAAGGCGTGGCCCATGAGAACGGATCAATTGAAAGTCCCAATGGCCATCTGAAGCAGGCGATCAACGATGCCCTGATCATGCGCGGCTCGCGTGATTTCGCAGACCTGGCGAGCTATCGAAGCTTCATTGACACCATTGTAGGCCGGATCAATGCACGCAATGCCAAGCGGATCGATCTTGAACGCGCATGCCTCAAGCCTTTGCCGACAAGGCGCACAACAGACTATCAGGAAGTCACGGTCCGCGTCACCTCAAC
>NZ_JAGYJK010000015.1 GCF_018402175.1 Yoonia sp.
GTCGCCATGTTCTCCCCGCTGCTGGCGAGTTCGACAGCTTGGCCACCACGGGCCAATATCCGGTGCCGCCGAAAAACAGACCGGAGCTTGTCTGCGACCAACGCGATTTCGGTCTGGTCGCTGGCGATCTGATCGGCCAGCGGTGTCAAAACGTTGGCCGCGAGGCATGGGCCGGGAGCATTGCCAGCCTGCAAGACCAATCCGATGCCGAGGTTGTGGCGCGCCCTCAGCTCCGTATCGACCGCCGACCGGACCTTCTCTCGGTCGAGACCACGCGCGAGGTAGATCGGGACGTCGCCGCCATCGACCGAAAGTGTCCCAAGGTAGAGAAGGTGGTCGGTCAGTTTCTCGATGGCGGGCGCGTCAAGCGCTTGTTCTAGACGCGCCTTAAGGTGTTGTGCCACCCAGCCGTCGCGCACGCGATAGATCCTGTAGCTATCCGGGTTGCCACCCGGCGATACCTGCCCCTCGGTGACCTTGATGTCGGCCACCTTACGGTCGCCTGCCTCCGCATCTCCCTTTTCGACCCGGACAATCACCTCGGCAGCAACCGGGCCCACTTCGTCCTCATCATCAATCAGGTCATCGCCTTCCCAGCCAGCCGGTACTAGAAAGCCCAGCTCGGTCATAAGGCCCGGATCAACACCACGGTTCAGAAGCCATGCTCCAGACACCTTGTCTACGCCGATGTCCCAGATGGCCAGCAAGGCAGGCATGACCGCCATGCTCTCTGCGTCGCCTGGCGCGCGACCGTCGCGGAGGATCTTCCAGTGTCGAAGCAGGCGATGCCCCATCACCCGTTCGAAGGGGTCATCGACGCTGAGAAGGCTGCTTGTGTTGCGGTCGGTAAGCGTAAAGTCGAGGGTTTGTGCCTCATCCCGACCTGCGCGTCGATACCGAACCGCGATCTCGACGAAGCGGATCGCGACTGCTCGCTCGAAAATCTTGGGGAGGCCCGGCTGGCTGTCGATAATCTCGGAGATGTCCCGGTCGATCGTGGTGGAAAGCGAGAGGCGATTGGCGAGGTTGCCAATGCTGATGTCAGCCCGGATCACCTGCGTGCGGTCGATCACAACGTCGTCGAGTTCCGGAGGCTCGAGCTCGAACCCCTTTAGAAACTGCGAAATGTCGTATGCCTGAAAGTCGGCAGGCTGGTTGGAATAGGTCTGATCGAGAGCTGTCTCGATGAATCGTTCGGCGACGGTGTGCCTTAGCTTGCGGTTGCCCGCACGCACATGCACCCGCCCGGTCGACGGCGTGTAGACGATCATCGCCTCTCCGGGTGGCCGAAAATAGATGCTCGACCGATTGCCATCGTCATCGATCTCCCGAACGCTCGTGGGGGGATCTGGATGGAACAGCAGGTACATCTCCGCCGCCGGTTCATCGCCGTCCTCGGGGATTTCGAACTTGTCGATGCTGTAGCCGTCGCCGCGATCGAGACGCTTGTTGAGATCAACCAGAAGCTCTTTGAGCAATTCGCTGCCGGCATCCGGGCCCCCGTCGGCCGAAGGCTCGGCTATGAATGTCTGGTAATGCTTGTCATAGCGCCGGTAGAGACGCAGGTGCAGGCTGTTCTCCGCAGCTTCAAACAAGGCATGTTCGTTAGTGAAAGCCCACAGGCTTCGTGCGAGCTTGTCCCGCCGGTTCAGAAGTTCGTTGGCACGGTCGGGTTCGAGTGTGGTAGTGGCGAGACCTTGGAGAACGTATTCGCCGCGGTCACTCGCGATTGTGACGATACGCGCTGCTTCTGCTTCAAGCGGGCCGAGCCGGTCCTTCTTTTCCTGCGGCAACATATTCCTAGCTGCTGTCGGACCGTCTGGATTGTTAGGGTCGAACTTGTAGGGGACGAGCCAGGTCAGCCTCTCGAACGCCTTGCTCTCAAGAAATCCGGACAGCAGTTCCGGCTCCGCATCGTCAAATAGCCGAGAAAGATTAGGGCAAGTTTTGGCCGGGGCACGTACCATATAAATCTCCGGAAATGCTGATTGGACTCTAGATCGTGATAATTGTGCCAAGCCTGAGGCATGTCTTCATGAACCCGGATGGGGATGCAGGGAAGATTTTGCCGTTAGGGCAGACAAGCCCGAGGGGCAGCGGAACACGCGCGAAAGCGGGACCAACGCTAACACATGGGGACCGACTCGGCTCGCTTTTCGCGCCATGTACTCACCTCGCTTTTGACTGATCCAGTCTTTTATAATCATAGACAAACCAGCATTCGGCAAGCAAAAATGTTCTCACTTTGTTTTCGTCTCTCAGTCTCAATACTTTACAATGTCCCGATCCGGTACGTCAGGTGGCTTTTGATCAGTAACGACCACTGATCAAGGCGACCATGACATGAAACGACCCAACCCATTCCCGGCCGACCAGATGACGCCTACGGAACGCCGTTCTGAATTGTGCGGGCTGCTGGCTCTCGGGCTGGTTCGCCTGCGAATGCGTGATCGAGCGCAAGTATCTGACAAAAATGGAGAAAGTTGCCTACACAATCCGGCCGACGAATGGCGTCATGCAACTCCAACTCACCGGAGAAACTTATGACCAAACAAGATCCCATTCCCGCCCGCCTGGCCGCGCTCAAGACCGCGCCAACCCCAGACCTGAAACAACAATGGCGCGACCTGTTCGACAGTGAGCCGCCACCGTTCAATCGTCGTTACCTGGAGAGCCGTCTCGCGTACCGCATCCAGGAACTGGCTTATGGCGGCCTGAAACCAGAGACGATCAAGCGACTGGAACGGCTGGGCGAGGAACTGGACGGTGGCGACAAAAAAAAGCGCAGCATCCGCGCCAACCTCGATCGTCCCATCACGGGCACACGGTTGCTGCGCGAGTGGCAGGGCGTTGAACAAATCGTCACCGTCACAGCCAACGGCTTCGACTGGCAGGGGCGCCCCTACAAATCGCTTTCGGCCATCGCCCGCGCCATCACCGGAACGCGCTGGAACGGCTGGGTGTTCTTTGGCCTGAAAAATCACCGGAGGGGCGCATGACCAAACCAATCGTCAGAAAGCTGCGCTGCGCCGTTTACACCCGGAAATCCTCCGAGGAAGGGCTTGAACAGGAGTTCAACAGCCTGCACGCCCAGCGGGAATCCTGCGAGGCCTATATCGCCAGCCAGCGGTCCGAGGGCTGGGTGCTGGTCCGCGATCAATATGATGATGGCGGTATTTCCGGCGGCACGCTGGAGCGACCCGGCCTGAAAAGGCTGCTCGCGGACGTCGACGACGGCTTGGTCGACGTGGTCGTCGTGTACAAGATCGACCGCCTGTCGCGGTCACTGATGGATTTTTCCAAACTGGTCGAGGTGTTTGACCGGAACGGCGTGACATTTGTCTCGGTGACGCAGTCGTTCAACACGACCACCTCCATGGGGCGGCTGACGCTGAATATCCTGCTCAGCTTCGCCCAATTCGAACGCGAGGTGACGGCGGAACGGATCCGGGACAAGGTCAAAGCTTCTCGCATGAAGGGTATGTGGATGGGCGGTGTGCCGCCCTTTGGCTACCGCGTCGAGAACCGGAAGTTGCTGGTCGATGACGACAATGCTGCGCATGTGCGCTGGATCTTCTCCCGGTTCCTCGAAATCGGGTCCTGCACGGAACTGGCGCGGGAAGTGGGCAGGCGCGGCATTCAGACCAGCCGAGGCAATCGGATCGACAAGAAGTACCTGTATCGCCTGCTAAACAACCGCGCCTACATAGGGGAGGCCGTGCACAAGGGCGACAGCTATCCCGGCGAGCACGACGCGATCATCGACCGCGCAGTGTGGGACAAGGTCCACTCCATCCTGACCGAAAGCCCCCGCAAGCGCGCCGCACGCACACGCGCCGACACGCCCGCACTGTTGAAGGGGCTGCTTTATGGACCGGATGGCGCGGCCTTCTCGCCGACTCACACGCGCAAGGGCGGCAAACTCTACCGATACTATGTCAGCCAGTCGGTGCTGAAGCATGGTGCTGGGTCATGCCCGGTGGGCCGGGTGCCAGCGGGCGAGATCGAAACCGCCGTCATCGACCAGCTCCGCGCCGTGTTCCGCCAGCCGGAGATCGTAGCGGGCACATGGAAGGCGGCACGCGCGCAAGATCGCGAGATCACCGAGGCCGACGCCCACGCGGCGCTTCAGCAGCTCGATCCTCTCTGGGACGAATTGTTTCCAGCCGAGCAGGCGCGGATTGTCGGGCTGGCCATCGAACGCGTGGATATCGCCCTCGACAGCGTCAATGTTCGACTTCGGATGGACGGTTTGTCAGGCTTGGCCCGCGAGATGCTGGCGGGTGATGTGGGGGTGGCAGCATGACCCGCGCCACACCTATGCCCGATGTCATCACGATCCAGGTGCCGTTTCGTGTCGTCAAGCGCGGTGGGCGCAAAGAAATACGCCTTCCCTACGGGGCCATTGCAGCACGCAAGCCGAACAGCACGTTGGTCAAGGCGCTGGCCCGCGCGTTCCGTTGGAAGCGGATGCTCGGGTCGAGTGAGTTCGCCACAATTGCCGAACTGGCTGAGCGCGAGGGAATCGCGCCCTCATACATGACCCGGGTCCTGCGGATGACCCTGCTAGCGCCCGACATCGTCGAGGCAATCCTGGACGGGAAGCAGGGTCCGGAGGTGACGCTGGGGCGGGTGCTGGAGCCGTTTCCTGCTTGTTGGAAGGGCCAACGCGCCACTACCTCGGGCTGATGGCAAAGCTTGCTAGCGGTCAAGAAGTTGCTTGATCATCGCATTGACAGCACGCGTCTGGACGCCTTCGCGAGTTCTCCAGTCGTCGCTGCCATAGCCCCTCAAGTCCCAGCATGCTCTCGGGTTGCAGGAGCAACACCTGCCGCCCAGGGCGCTGGGTGGTATGCGCGCAACAACCCGTGGGTCTGCGGCGGCGGTGGACAGCCTCGGTCGGCAATGTCGTCGGCGCCGGGATCAAGCCACAATCCACGCATCCCGACCGGGCGGTGCGCGAACCGCTGCATGTGCTGTGGCTGCGCTCGAGCGATCACCCCGATCCAGGTGGCCCCCATCCCATCTTGGCGCGTAAGACTCACCTTTGCTATCGCCGCGACGGGTTCCGATTTCAGGTCCATCTGACTGAGCGAAACTAGCGTCGAAGTGCAATTTCGAGATGCGAAAAACCAAACAAGATCAACATGTTACAAGCTCTGCACCAAATCGACGCAGTCATCAGGTCCGGAGAATATCGGCCCTGAGAGACCGCTTCTGGGCCTCCTGGCGCTTAGGCCAGTGCTCAGCCCCACCCGCATAACCCTCGAAAACAACGAGAAAATCCGGCCGCGGCCGGATCGGGAGAACGCTTTCGCGGGGGCAAGTGGCGGAGACGAAGGGATTCGAACCCTCGAGACGGTTTCCCGCCTACTCCCTTAGCAGGGGAGCGCCTTCGACCACTCGGCCACATCTCCGCCGCGGGGTCTAGCAGCAATGAAGCGCCAAGAACAAGCGGAAATTGTCGCTATGCGCGTTTGTTTCGATCTGGCGCGAGAGGCCTTTGCCCTGTGGCATTGCGTGGCACTGGCGGTTGGCGGATTGTCAGAATCAATATGATGAAATAGAACAAAGCATGAACATTATAACCCGAAATTAGGTGTGTCGTGTATGGCTTTGCTTCATATGCAGAAAACGCTGCAAGGCTATCCGCCTCAGCCGGGGTTGTCCTGCTTTACCTTGTCCGAGGTATTTGTCGAAACCGTCGCGGATGCTGCTGCCCTCGGCTTTGCGCTGGCGCGGTTGCCGCGTGGTCAGCGGCCAGTCTTGTGGGTGCAGGATCGCGTATCGCGCAAGGAAAGCGGATATCCCTGCATTGCGGGGATAGGCCCGCTGCGTCCGATCATCATGGTCAATGTCACGCGCGCCGCCGATGTGCTCTGGACGATGGAGGACGGGTTGCGCTGCCGCAGCCTTGGTGGCGTGATTGGCGAGATCTGGGGAGATCCGGCAGTTCTGGATTTCACCGCGACCAAGAGGCTGGCTCTGCGGTCCGAGGCGGCAGGGGTGCCATGCTGGCTGATCCGTCGCTTGGCGCATCCCAATCTGAGTGCCGCGCGCGACCGTTGGCGGATCGGGGCGCGTCCCTCTGCCCCGCATCCGCACGATTCACAATCGCCGGGGGCGCCGCGCTGGGCGGTCGAATTGTTCCGGTCGCGCCATGCAAAGCCTGGGCAATGGGTGGCCAGCTATGACCGGACGGCGGATCGTGTCGATCTGGTTGCCGCAGTTTCCGATCGAACGCTGGATGCGGGTGATGGACCGGCAGGGCAACGCGCCGCCGGATGACATCCCCCTTGTGTTGGCACGCGACGGGCAGCACGGCCCTGTTGTACATGCCGCCAACCGGGCTGCACGGCTGGCAGGGATCATGGCGGGGTCGCGCGTGGTGGACATGCGCGCGCTTTGTCCCGATTTGCAGGTCGCCTATGCCGATCAGGCGGGGGATCGTGCCGCATTGGACCGCTTGGTGCTTTGGGCGCGGCGTTGGTGTCCGTGGAATGTGCGCGACGGCGATGATGGCTTGATCCTTGATACCACCGGGTCGGACCATCTGTTGGGTGGCGAGGCCGCGATGTTGGTCGAGATGGAAACCCAATTGTCGCTGCTGGGCCTGACGTCGCGGCTTGCCGTCGCGCCCACATGGGGGGCGGCCTGGGCGCTGGCGCGCCATGGCCCTGTGCGCGCGATCTGTGGTGCGGAGGATCTGGCGATGAAACTGGGCGCGCTGCCTGTGACCGGCCTGCGCCTTGATCCGGCGACGGTGCTACTGTTGCGCCGTCTGGGGCTGAAAACTATTGGCGCGGTGATGGATGTGCCGCGTCTTTCGCTGACCCGCCGTTTCGCCAAGACCGCCTTGCCCGCCAATCCGCTGCTGCGGTTGGATCAGGTGCTGGGCAAGCTTGCGGAACCGGTGTCGAGCATCGATCCCGCGCCGCGGCTCGTCGTGCAAACCCGTCTGGCAGAGCCGATCTTTGACCCCACCCCCTATTTGCCAGCGCTGTGCGCAGATCTGTGCGACCAGTTGCAACAGGCAGGGCAGGGCTGCAGGCGGCTGCATCTGACGATCTATCGCACCGATGGCGATATCAGCCATCTGTCGGTGGCGATGTCCGCCCTGTCGCGTGATCCTGTCCACCTTAACGGTTTGTTCCGCGACAAGCTGGACCGGATCAACCCGGGCTATGGCTTTGATCTGATCGCGTTGGAGGCGGCTGATCTGGGGGGCGTCAAGACTGTCCAGAGCAATCTTGACGGCGGGTCAGATGATGATCTGGAGCTTGCGCATCTGCTGGACCGGCTGGCCGCCCGTTTTGGTGATCGTGCCGTGACCCGTCCGGTGCTGCGTGCCAGCCATATCCCTGAACGGGCCGAGATGCGTTTGCCGGTCTTGGCCGATGCGCCTGCGCTGATGCCTGTGCCCGCCAGCGAACGCCCGATCCGCCTGCTGGACCAGCCCGAGGAGGTGCGCGTGCTTTACGCTGTTCCCGAAGGCCCGCCCGCGCAATTCGTCTGGCGCCGCCAGACCCACCGTGTGACCCGTTATGCAGGGCCCGAACGCATTGCGCCCGAATGGTGGCGCGACCGCCCCGGCACCCGCCTGCGCGATTATTTTAAGGTCGAGGATCAGATGGGCCGGCGGTTGTGGTTATACCGTGAAGGTTTGCATAGCGATGGGCGCGGCGGGGACCCGCGCTGGTTTGTCCACGGGATGTTCGCGTGACGGGGATGGGTTGCGCTGCCTCTGGCAGGAGTATTTTGGGAAATAAGAAGGTGGGGTGTCATGCCGCAGAATGACCACCAGCATCCCAGACGCGCATTGGAAGGGGACGGTTTTGTCCCCAATCCGCGCGCCGATTTCGTGGAATTGGGGGTCGCGACCTGTTTTTCGTTTTTGCGCGGCGCCTCTGATGCGGTGGATCTAGCCGTGACGGCGCATAGTTTGGGCTATGACAAGCTCGGCTGTGCCGATCTCAATACCATGGCTGGGGTTGTGCGGCTGCATGCGGCGGCGCTGAAGGCGGGGGTTACCCCTGTTATTGGCTGCCGGTTGCAGCTGGTTTCGGGTGAGGCTTTTCTTGCCTATCCACGGGATCGCGCGGCTTACGGGCGGCTTTGTGCGCTGTTGTCCAAGGGCAAGATGCAGGATGCGGGAGGGGGCTGGCAGGCCAAGGGGGCCTGCGACATCAGCCTTGATGATCTTGCTGCCCATGGCGAAGGCGTGCAGTTGATTGCCGTGCCGGGGGTGGATCTGGGGCATTTTGCGGCGGGCCTCCCACGTCTGGCGCGCGCTTTGCCGGGTCTGCGCCATATTGCGGCGAGCTGTCTTTACCGTGGCGATGACCGCGCGCGGATCAATCGTCTTGATGCTTTGGCGCGCAGGCTGGGGATGTCTATTCTGGCCACGAACGATGTGCATTACCATGCGCCAGACCGCCGCCCCCTGCAGGATGTGATGACCTGCATCCGGCACAAGACCACGATTGCCAAGGCGGGGTTTCTGCTGGATGCCAATGCCGAACGGCACCTGAAATCGCCCGCGCAGATGGTCCGGCTTTTCGCCGACTGGCCCCATGCGATCCGTGCGACCCGCGATGTTGCCGATGCCTGCACCTTTGATCTGCGCGATTTGGCCTATGAATATCCGCATGAAACCGTCCCCGAAGGACGCAGCCCGCAGGATTATCTGGAAGAGCTGACATGGCGGGGGGCGGCGGCGCACTATCCTGATGGGGTGCCTGCGGCCTTGCAGGCAACGCTGCGCAAGGAACTGGCGCTGATCGCCAAGCTGGATATCCCGCAATATTTTCTGACGATCCACGAGATCATCGATTTCGCCCGCAACCAGTGCAAGCCGCCGATCCTGTGTCAGGGGCGCGGGTCTGCCGCCAATTCCGCCGTCTGCTATATGCTGGGGATCACCGCCGTCGACCCGGCCAAGAACGATTTGTTGTTCGAGCGCTTCATCAGCGAGGAACGCAAGGAACCCCCCGATATCGACGTGGATTTCGAACATGAACGCCGCGAGGAGGTGATCCAGCATATCTATGACAAATATGGCCGCAACCGTGCCGCACTTTGCGCCACCGTGATCCATTATCGCCCGCGCATGGCCGTGCGCGAGGTGGGGCGCGTCATGGGGCTATCGGAGGATGTGACGACTGCACTGGCCAAGACGATCTGGGGCTCTTGGGGCCGCGAGATCGGGGCGGCACAGGCCGCCGAGGCCGGGATCGACCTGCGTGATCCGCTGATGGCGCGCACGATCCGGCTGGCCGACCAGATGATCGGCATGCCGCGCCATCTGGGCCAGCATGTCGGCGGGTTCATCCTGACCGAAAAGGCGCTGACCGAAACCGTGCCCATCGGCAATGGCGCCATGCCCGAGCGCAGTTTCATCGAATGGGACAAGGATGATATCGACGAATTGCGCATCTTGAAGGTCGATGTGCTGGCGCTGGGCATGCTGACCTGCATCCGCAAGGCGTTTGATCTGATCGCCGCCCATCACGGCAAGCGTTTCGATCTGGCAACCGTCCCGCAGGAGGATCCCGCCGTCTATGACATGCTGTGCAAGGGTGATTCCTTGGGTACGTTTCAGGTCGAAAGCCGCGCGCAGATGAACATGCTGCCACGGCTGAAACCGCGTGCGTTTTACGATCTGGTCATTCAGGTCGCTATCGTCCGCCCCGGCCCTATTCAGGGCGATATGGTGCATCCTTACCTGCGCCGTCGCAGCGGGGCCGAGGTTGTTGAATACCCTAGCCCCGGCCCGCAGCATGACCCTGACGAGCTGAAAAAGGTGCTGGGCCGCACGCTCGGTGTGCCTATATTTCAAGAACAGGCGATGAAGATTGCGATGGTCGCCGCCGAATTTTCTACCAAGGAGGCCAATGAATTGCGCAAGGCTATGGCGACCTTCCGGTCGCATGGCACCATTGGCGCGCTCGAGGAAAAGATGGTTGGCCGGATGATCAGGCGCGGCTATGATCCCGCATTCGCAGCGCGCTGTTTCAACCAGATCAAAGGCTTTGGCGATTACGGTTTCCCCGAAAGCCATGCCGCCAGTTTCGCGCTGCTGGTCTACATCTCCTCTTGGATCAAGTGCCATTACCCGGACGTGTTTTGCGCTGCCTTGCTCAATTCCCAGCCGATGGGCTTTTACGCCCCCGCCCAGATCGTGCGCGATGCCCGCGAACACGAGGTAATCGTGCGCGCGGCGGATGTGAATTATTCCGATTGGGACAACAGCCTTGAACCGTTGGCCCCCGGTGTGTTTGCCGTCAGGCTGGGGTTACGCCAGATCGACGGGATGCGCCGCGATATGGCGGGGCGGATCATGGATGCACGCGGGCGGCCTTTTGATGATCTCAAGGATATGAAAACCCGCGCCAAACTTGATGCAGGCACGGTGCAAAGGCTGGCGGCGGCGGATGCGCTGCGGTCGATGATGCTCGACCGTCGTCAGGCTTTGTGGGAGGCGCGGGCGCTGCGCGACGCACCCGACCTGCCGCTTTTTGCGGATACCCGCGACGAAGGGGCCGAGGTCCGGTTCGATCTGCCGCAGATGCCGGTCTGCGAACAGGTGGTCGCCGATTACCAGACCCTGCGCCTGTCGCTGAAGGCGCATCCCCTATCCTTCCTGCGCCGCAGCATGACGCGGCAGGGCTATCGCGCGGCGGCAGAGCTTGCCCAGATGCGCAGCGGCCAGCCGGTGAAGCTGGCAGGTGTCGTGCTGATCCGCCAGCGCCCCGGCAGCGCCAAGGGCGTGTGTTTCATCACGCTCGAGGATGAAACGGGTGTCGCCAATCTGGTCGTCTGGCCCAAGGTGATGGAAGCCAACCGCAAGACCGTGATGCAGGCCCGCCTGATCGACGTGCATGGCGTGGTGCAGCGCGACGGCGATGTGATCCATGTGGTGGCCCATGTGCTGACCGACCGCAGCGATGCGCTGGCACGTCTGTCCGAGGATCGCATGACCCCGCCGCTTGCCCATGCCGACGAGGTGCGCCGCCCCATCGGGGGTGATCCGCGCGTGCATCATCCGCGCGATGTGCGCGTGATCCCCAAATCGCGGGATTTCCACTAGGGTCAGATGCTACGGTTCTGGTCCAGATAGGCCCTGATCTTTTCCAGTTGCGGGATCAGGTCGCTGATCGTGCCATCCCCCAGATCAGCGGTGATCTGACGGATCGGGTCCGCCATGCTGGCAATCGCGTCGTTGTGCAATTTGCGCCCTGCATCCGTCAGGAACACGATCTTGCTGCGCCCGTCGCTGGGATGCGGGGTCAGCTGGATTGCGGCACGTTTTTCCAGCACGGCCAGCGTGTGGGTCATTGTCGTCTTTGGCACCTGAAACGCGGATGCCAGCGCCAGTGGCGTCTTTTCATCGCCCAGCCGGACCAGATGGTTCAGCAGGGCGAAATGCGACACATGCAACCCGTCGGGCAGCCGGGCCGCGAATATCGCCCCGGCCAACTGGTTGATGATCCCGATTTCATTGAAGAACTGGAACACGCGTCTGCCATTTTCGTCCATTCTGCCCTCAGATCAGCTTGGCCTCCAGCGGCCAACGCGGGCTTGGGGCGATGGTCGGACCATAGCCCAGACGGCACAGCATCTGAAGGGTCTCTCCGTCCTGCGCGAGCATTGCATGCGCGGCCTCGTAATGCAGGGCCATTTCGGGGAATTCTTGCAGTGCCTGGCTCAGCGGTTGCATGCCCACACCCAGCGCCGTCGCCGCAAGGTTCAGCCGCAACCAGTCGCGCCCTGCGATGATCTGGTCGGCGCGTGTATTGCCACTTGTCGCCTGCCACAGATGGCCCATCGCGGTTTCGGTATTGGCCAGCACAACGGCCTTGCCTTGGGCGAACATGCTGGTCGTTGGGTCTGCCATCGCCTCGCGGGTCATCAGGCCAAAGGCGCCTAAGGTCTCGAACAGGGGACCGGAAAAGTCGATGCCGTCGGGGTTCGCTTCGACCTCGGCCTTGCCGATGCGGAACAGGTCCACGCTTTCCTTGAAGGTATGCGGTGTTTCGATTTCCACGATCATCGCGTCGGTGGTCAATTGGCGCAGGGTGGCGATGCTGCTTTCGGATGCATCGCCTGTCACTCGGCTGCCATGGATCGCGGCACCGGCGATCCGAGCGATCGTGTCGGGCGCTATGGGGCGTGTCGTGTCGAACGGTTCCTTGTTGGACCGGCGCGCCATGACGTGGGCAAACAACGGGTCCGGCCTGCCTGCACCGGCGCGGAATGTGGCGATGGCGACAGGGCGGCCGTCCAGCGCCATCTCGTCTGAGCCTTGTGGAAAGACGTCAAGATCCACAGCGAACCCGTCTTGTGCCGCCGCCATGACCAGCAATTCCAGAAAACACCCCAGCCCGACGGTGATCTGGCGGTTGAACGGGTCGGTGTCGGGCAAAAGCCGGTTGGTATCAACCCGCAGCACCACGCGGTCGGGTTCGGACAGATCGACCAGCCAAGGCTGGCGGTTGTGCGGATTGGGCGCAAGGATCGCATAGGACAGCGCCCGCATGCGCGGTTCGTCATACATGCTGCCCGCACGGTCCCACGGGGCCAATGCGGCGGCGGGGGTGCGGCTGGCGATGGTGCTGAGTGTTGCGGTCGCGGCAAGGATGATGCCACCACCGGACAGGGCAAGGAATTTGCGACGGTTCATGTCTGGTCTCCTGTGATTCTGTTAAATGATACGATGTCGTACTAAGTAATGCGATATCGAACTAAATGCAAGCACGCAGCTTGCCCTGTGCCGGTTATCGGCTGTATCCCTGCCGGACATCCGGTGCGAAAGGTCCGCCATGCGGCTTAATCTCAAACAGCTTGAAGCCTTCGTCTGGGTCGCTGATCTGCAAAGCTTTCGCGGTGCCGCCGACAGGCTGGGCACGACGCAGCCCAATATCTCGGCGCGGATCGCGGGGCTGGAACAGGCGCTGGGCACGGTGCTGATGACGCGCGATGCAGGGTCGGTGGTGCTGACGGCCAAGGGGCGTGACCTGCTGGCCCATGCCCGCCGCGTGCTGGATGCCACCGATGCGCTGATCGCGGCGGCGGATCAAAAGGCGCTGATCGACGGCACCCTGCGGCTGGGCGTGACCGAGATGATCGTCCACACATGGCTGCGCGATTATCTGCGGCGGCTGAAGGAGACCTATCCAAAGCTCAGCGTCGAATTGACCGTCGATCTGTCGGTCAATCTGGAACGGATGCTGGCCGACCATCGCCTTGATCTGGCGATCCAGAATGGCCCGTTCACGCAGCTGGTGACCGGCGAAATCGATCTGGGCGCTTACGGGCTGATCTGGGTCGCCAGCGCCAGCCTTGGCCTGCCGCCGATTGCGTCACCGAACGATCTGGCCGCCCATCCGATCCTGACCCATGCGCGTGACACGCATCTGTTCGCGCAGGTCGCCGACCATTTTGCGGCGGCAAAAGTCCCTGTCCGTCTGGTCCCGTCCAGCAACCTCGCCGCCTGTCTGCATATGACCATCGACGGCATGGGCGTGGCGACCCTGCCCGAAGCGATGGCTGCCGATGCGCTGTCGCGCGGTGATCTGGTGCGGGTCGGCTATGGCTGGACGCCAACGCCTTTGCATTTCTTTGCCCGCTACGACGTCGGACGCACGCCGCGCGTCGTGGCCGATGCAGCCTTTGTGGCGGCGCGGGCAGCGCAGGCCTTTGATCAGGAATCGTGATCTAATCAATTTCATAAAATAATTGGATGTGATGCAATCCACAGCCTAACCTGCCCGTGGCAGCAAAAGGACAGATCATGCAGCACGCAATCCGACTTGGCGTCGATATCGGCGGCACTTTCACCGATGTGGTGCTTGAACTTGCCGGGGCCAGCCATTCGATCAAAGTGCTGACCACCTATGCCGCCCCCGAGGATGCGATCATCGACGGGATGCATCAGGTCTGCGCCAAGGCGGGGATCAGCCCTGCGCAGATTGACCAGATCATCCACGGCACGACGCTGGCGACCAATGCGCTGATCGAACGGCGCGGCGCACGCACGGCGCTGATCACGACGCAAGGCTTCCGCGACGTGATCGAGATGCGCACCGAAAGCCGGTTTGAGCAATACGACCTGAACCTGCAACTGCCCGACCCCCTGCTGCCGCGCCAGCACCGGTTCACCCTGCTGGAGCGTGTCGATGCGCAGGGTGCCGTCCTGATTCCGCTGGACCGCGAAGAAGTTGTTGCACTGGCCGAGGATATGGCCAGCTACAATTTCGAAAGCATCGCCGTGGGGTTGCTCCATTCCTATCTGAACCCTGCCCATGAACGCATGATCCGCGACGTGCTGGCCGAACGGCTGCCGGGGGTGATGGTGTCGCTGTCGTCCGAGGTTTCGCCGCAGATGCGCGAATATGAACGGTTCAACACGACCGTCGCCAATGCCTATATCAAGCCTTTGATGAAATCCTATCTGGGCCGCTTGAAATCGCGGCTGGCAGATGAAGGCGCGGATTGTCCGGTCTTCCTGATGCATTCGGGCGGCGGGATCATCAGCCTTGAAAGCGCGGCGGAATTTCCGGTCCGGCTGGTGGAATCTGGGCCTGCCGGCGGGGCTGTTTTTGCCGCCCATATCGCCGCGCGGTATGGTTTGGATAAAATCCTGTCCTTTGACATGGGCGGCACCACGGCCAAGATCTGCCTGATCAAGAACCAGACCCCGAAAACCGCCCGCGTGTTCGAGGTGGCGCGCAGTTACCGTTTCAAGAAAGGATCGGGCATGCCGATCTCGATTCCCGTGATCGACATGGTGGAAATCGGCGCGGGCGGCGGCAGTCTGGCCCATGTCGACAGCCTGCGGCAAATCCGCGTCGGGCCGGAAAGTGCGGGGTCCGAACCGGGGCCTGCCTGCTACGGGCGCGGCGGGTCAAGACCCGCCGTCACGGATGCCGATCTGGTGCTGGGCCGGCTTGACCCCGAGAATTTTGCGGGCGGGTCGATCCGGTTGCATGCCGGTGCGTCAGAGGCCGCGCTGACAGAGCTTGGCGCATCATTGCAGATGGATGCCTTGACCGCCGCTTATGGTCTGGCAGAGGTCGTCGATGAAAACATGGCCAATGCCGCGCGCGTCCATGCCGTGGAAAATGGCGAGGATTTGGCGGGCTACACGATGATCGCCTTTGGCGGTGCCGCGCCGCTGCATGCGGGGCGTTTGTGTGAAAAACTGGGGGTGACGCGCCTGCTGGTGCCGACAGGGGCAGGTGTCGGCTCTGCCATCGGTTTTCTGCGCGCGCCGTTCAGTTTCGAGGCGACGCGCAGCGTCTATATGAAACTGTCGGCCTTTGACGCAGCAACGGTGCGCGACCTGCTCGTCGCCTTGGCGGAGGAAGCGACAGGTTTCGTGCGAAATTGCGATGCCAGCGCCTCGATCGCAGCGCAATCCAAAGTCTATATGCGCTACACCGGCCAAGGCTGGGAAATCCCTGTCAGCCTGTCGGCGGATCAGGCCGCGAACCCCGACGCCGCAACCTTTCAGGCGCTGTTCGAGGCGGATTATACTGCCCTGTTCGGCCGTACCGTCACTGGCATGGATATCGAAATCACCGTCTGGGCGGTCAATGCGACCACGGCCAGCGCCACAGCCACGCCGCTGCCCGCCACCCCCACAGGCCGTATGGTCACGGGCCACGCCACCCGCGCGCTGTTCGACCCGGCTTTGGCGCAGATCGTGCAGGCGCAAATCGTCCCGCGCGCCGGGCTGGCGCCGGGCGATACCGTCACCGGTCCCGCGCTGATCACCGAGGATGAAACCACCACCGTTATTCCCGCCAGCCGTAGGGCTATTGCCCGCCCCGACGGCAGTATCGACATCACGGAGATCAGCGCATGAGCAATGTTGCCAGCCAGGTCATGTGGAACCGTCTGATTTCCATCGTCGAGGAACAAGCGCAGGCGCTGGTCCGTACCGCCTTTTCGACATCCGTGCGCGAGGCAGGCGATCTATCCGCAGGTGTGTATGACGCCGCGGGCCTGATGCTGGCGCAGGCGGTGACCGGTACACCGGGCCATGTCAACGCGATGGCCGATGCCGTGCCGCATTTCATCCGCCGGATCGGCCGCGCCACGATGCGCGAAGGCGATGTCTATATCACCAACGATCCGTGGGAAGGCACCGGCCATCTGCATGATTTCACCGTTGTGACGCCATCCTTCTATCAAGGCCGCCATGTCGGGTTTTTCGCCTGCACCGCCCATGTCGTCGATGTCGGCGGACGCGGGTTTGGCGCGGATGCAGCCAGTATCTATGAGGAAGGCATCCACATCCCCATTATGCGTTTCGCCCATGCGGGCCGCGTGGACGAGACCCTGATCGAGATCATCCGTGGCAATGTGCGTGAACCCGATCAGGTGGTCGGCGATCTTTATGCGCTGGCGACCTGCAACGAGATTGGCCAGCGGCGGCTGGCGGATATGCTGGCGGAATTCGGCTTGGATGATCTGGACGGGATCAGTGATTTCATCCTGACCAATTCGCGCCGCGCGACGCTGGAACGGATCGCCGCCTTGCCGCGCGACAGCGCCACGGGTGCGATGCGGATCGACGGGTTTGATGTGCCCATCGACCTTTGCGTCAGTCTGCAGATCGAGGCTGACCGCATCATCTGCGATTTCACCGGCACATCGGGCGTGGACAAGAAAGGCATCAACGTGCCGCTGGTCTATACCAAGGCCTATGCCTGCTATGCGCTCAAATGCGCAATCGCACCCGAAATCCCCAACAATGCCGCATCGCTTGCCCCGTTTCAGGTGACAGCGCCCGCAGGCAGCATCGTCAACGCGGTGCATCCCGCGCCTGTCGCGCTGCGCCATATCATCGGGCATATGATCCCCGATGTGGTGTTCAGCGCGCTGGACAAGATATTGCCTGCCACCGTCCCCGCCGAAGGGGCGGGGTGTCTGTGCAATTTTCAGGTCAGTCTGCGCCCTGCCAGCGGCCAAGGGCGCAGGGCCGAGGTGCTGACTTTCAATTCTGGCGGTGCGGGCGCGCGGCCTGCCGTGGACGGGCTGAATGCCACCGCCTTTCCGTCCGGCGTGATGACCATGCCGGTGGAGGCGACCGAACACACTGGCCCCGTCATCATTTGGCGCAAGGAATTGCGCCCCGACAGCGGTGGGGCCGGCCAATATCGCGGCGGGTTGGGTCAATATATGGAGGTTGGCCCTGCCGCGGGGTTCGAGGCTGATTTTTCCGCCATGTTCGACCGCGTGCATCACCCCGCACGCGGGCGGCAGGGGGGGGCTGATGGTGCGGCGACCACCATTGCGCTGGACGATGGCGGTGCGATGCAGGGCAAAGGCAAGCAATTCGTGCCCGCAGGGCGACGGGTCATGCTGGGGCTGCCGGGGGGTGCGGGTTACGGCCCTGCCGCTGACCGCGATCCTGCGCTGATCAAGCGTGATCTTGCGCGCGGCTATATTTCTGCGAAAGCTGCGATGCGCGATTACGGGCTGACCGCCGCCGATGTCGCTGCCGTAGAGGCCCAAGTCACCAAGGGAGAAACCGCCTGATGCAGACCCCCGCCAAATCCAGTTACGACGTGGTCATCATCGGCGGCGCGATGCTGGGGTCGGCGGTCGCGTGGTTTCTGACGGATAACCCCGATTTCGACGGGTCTGTGCTGGTGGTGGAACGCGACCCGACTTACGCGCAGGCCGCCACATCGCTGACCAATTCCTGCATCCGCCAGCAATTCAGCGCCGCGATCAATGTGCAGATTTCGCAATTCGGCGCGGATTTCGTCAAGAATTTCCCCCGCTATATGGGCAATGACCCCCGCGTGCCGCAGCCGCGGTTGCACAGTTTCGGCTATCTTTATCTGGCCGATACGCCTGCATTCGCCGCAGCCTTGCGCGATGCGCAGGCGGTGCAGGCCGCTTGCGGGGCTGGCACCCGCCATATGACCCGCGACGAAATTGCCGCCGCCTATCCGTTCTACCAGCTCGACGATATTATCGCGGGCAACCACAATCTGGTGGATGAGGGCTATTTCGACGGCAACACCCTGTTCGATTGGTGGAAACGCAGCGCCAAAGAACGCGGCGTGGACTATGTCACCAACGAGGTCACCGCGATCACCCGTGACGCCAGCGGCGCCCGCGTGCAAAGCGTCACGCTGGCCACTGGTAATGTCATCGCCTGCGGCCATGTCGTCAACGCCGCAGGCACGCGCGGCGCGCAGGTGGCGGCGATGGCGGGGATCAGCATTCCGGTAGAGCCTCGCAAACGTTATACTTTTATCTTCGAGGCTGCCCAAAGGCTCGACCGTGATCTGCCGCTGACGATTGACCCATCAGGCGTGCATGTGCGCACCGACGGGCAGTATTACATGGCAGGTTGTTCGCCGCAGGATGACCAGCCCGTCGATCCCACAGATTTCACCGAAGATCACAGCATCTGGGAAGACCATGTCTGGCCCACCATTGCCACCCGCATCCCGCAATTCGAGGCGGTGAAGCTGCGCAATTCATGGGCGGGGCATTATGATTACAACACGCTCGACCAGAATGCGATTGCGGGGCCGCATCCGCAGGTGGGCAATTTCATCTTTGTGAACGGCTTTTCTGGGCATGGGTTCCAGCAATCGCCCGCGATGGGGCGGGGCATTGCAGAATGGATCACCTATGGGGCCTACCGCACGCTGGACTTGACCCCGTTCGGCTATACCCGCATCGCAAAGGGTGAAAAGTTTATCGAAAAAGCGGTGATCTGAACCGCGACGAAAGGAAATGCCATGAAGAAACTTGTCCTGACAGGGGCTGCGGGCCGGCTTGGGTCTTATCTGCGCGAACCGCTGACGCGGATGTGTGACGAACTGGTCTCGACCGATATCGTGGCGCAGATCGGCAAGCTTTATGAAGGCGAATCTTATGTGCAGGCTGATCTGACCGATCTGGCCGCGATGGAAGCTATTGTCAAAGATGCCACGATGGTCGTGCATTTTGGCGCCATCGGGGACGAGGCACCATGGGACGATATCCTGCAATCCAACATCATCGGGGCCTATAACGTCTGGGAAGCGGCCTATCGGCAAGGCGTCAAGCGGGTGGTTTATGCCAGTTCCGTTCATGCCGTGGGCATGCATCTGAAGACCGACACCATCGGGTTGGATGCACCGCATAAGCCCGACACTTACTATGGTCTGGCCAAATGCTTTGCCGAGGATCTGGCGAGTTTGTACTGGGACAAGCGCGGCATTGAATCCGTCTGCATGCGCATTTTCTCCTGCGCGCAGGCGACCAATGCCCGCAGCATCGGCACTTGGCTGTCCTATGGCGACCTGATCCATTTGGTTGAACGGTCCATCGACAGCCCTGTTGTTGGTTTCACCAAGGTCTGGGGGATTTCCAACAATGACCGCGCGGTGGTGGATAACAGCAAAGCTGGGCATCTGGGTTATCGGCCCAAGGACAATGCCGAACAATTCGCGCGGGATGTGTTCGCCACAACACCGCACTTGGACAACAAGGATTTGGCCAACCTGTGCATCGGCGGTCCCTTCGCCACGGTAGAGCTGGGCAATTCGGGCGTCGCGGCGTTGGGCGTGGTCAACGACAAGAAAACCACCTGAGCCTGCGCGCGGTCAGTCCTTGGCGGACCGCGCGACCCACATGCCTGCAAGGATCAGGGCGACGCCTGCGATGCGCGCAAAGGCATTGCCCGCCATGCCCATGACGATGTCGATCACAACGCCTGATATCATCTGCCCCGCGATGATCAGCAATGCCGTCTGCGCCGCCCCGATCCGCGCGATCAACCAAGACCCTGCGGCGATGAACACCACGCCGATCGGCCCGCCAAGATAGGCCCACCACGGGGCGTCTTGCGGCGCGCCTGCGAACAATCCGCCGAAGACAATTGCGATCAACGTGATGAACCCCAGCCCCACGATGTGATTCCAGAACGACGATTCCCATGCCGATGTGGACAGCGCCAAGCGCCCGTTGATCTGGCGTGACAGTGACACAAGCACGCCCGCGAGCAGTGCAAGGGCAGCAAAGCCGATCATGCCGCACCGCCCAGAAAGATCAGCACCAGACTGCCCGCGATGATCAGCGCCAGCGCCAGATAATCGCGCGCCTTTGGCATCCGTTGCGGCAGGCCGAACAGCCCGCGTATATCGGCGAACAGGCTGAACAGCATCTGCCCCGCCAACCCCAGCGCGATCGTACCTGACAGCGCCAGTGCAGTGTTCATCGTGGCCGATGTCAGCATCACGGTGACACCGCCCACAACGCCCCCCAGATAGGCCCAAACTGGCGGGCGCGATATACCACCCACGCGGCGCGGGCGCAGCGTCAGCAGGATCACGATGGCCAGCACCGTGCCTGTCAGATGCGGCACCCATGATGCGAACAACAGCGATCCATAGGCGGCCAGCGTCCCGTTGAACAAAACCATCAACGACAACAGACTGCCCGCCCCAAAAGCAGCTGTGAAATACAAAAGACGTGGGGCAGGGACGGGATTGGACATGCCGTGATCTATTCACCGAGAAAAGCGCAAAGGCAATCTCTGCTGCGGATGCGGTGGGTCAGGTGGGACAGCAATCAAAGACTGGCAAGCGGCGTGCAATCCAGTGTGCTACGTTCAGAACCAAAGTTCTGCACCGCAACACGAGCCAAAGGCCTGCCAACTCATTAAACAAAAACCAAGTTACAAAAGGCGCCTGTGTCAACGTTGCCGTCCCATGGTCTGCATGACAGGCAGATGTGGTGACAATTTGGCGAAACTTTTACTTTCCTGCGTTCGACATAAAAAGACGCGGGAAAAGACCCCAGAAAAGACGGGCCGTTGACACCCCCCGATTCCTGTTTATAAGCCGCGACTTCATTGGTGTTGGTGGACCGCGCAAGCGGAACCCTGTCGGCGTGGCAAAATCCACGCAAAGGACAACGCCCTTCGTAACTTACAGAAGGAGATCAGCGCATGACCAAACGTACCGCTGCCAAGTATAAAATTGACCGCCGGATGGGTGAAAACATCTGGGGTCGTCCAAAATCCCCCGTCAACCGTCGTGAATACGGCCCCGGCCAGCACGGTCAGCGCCGTAAGGGAAAATTGTCGGACTTCGGCACTCAGCTGCGCGCCAAGCAAAAGCTGAAAGGCTATTACGGCGATCTGACCGAAAAGCAGTTCCGTCGCATCTATGCCGAAGCCGAACGCGTCAAGGGTGATACCGGCGAGAACTTGATTGGTCTGCTGGAGCGTCGTCTGGACGCTGTCGTCTACCGCGCCAAATTCGTGCCGACTGTTTTCGCAGCCCGCCAGTTCGTGAACCACGGCCATGTGACCGTGAACGGCCAGCGCGTGAACATTCCGTCCTACCGCGTCAAAGAAGGCGATGTGATCGAAGTTCGCCAGAAATCCAAGCAATTGGAAATCGTGCTGGTTGCCGCCCAACTGGCCGAGCGTGACGTGCCCGATTACATGGAAGTTGATCACAACAAGATGATCGCGACTTTCGTGCGCACCCCCACGTTGGGCGATGTGCCTTATCCGGTGACGATGGAACCGAACCTTGTTGTCGAATTCTACGCCAAGAACTGATCCGACACAGTGTCGCGATTGCAAAGCCGCCCTTCGGGGCGGCTTTTTCGTTTTTGGCGCGGGTCTGCCAAGGATTGGTTTTGCGCATCTGCTGGCGCGCTGATCCGGGTTTTGGCAAACCCGGAGGCGCTCCGCGCGGGGATATTTATGCTCTGAAGATGATAGCGGCAGCTTGTCTCTGGTCACGGCTTGGTCGCGCGGGTAGAACGTGCAAAACTTTACGCGGAAGACATTGACATGGCGACTGGCATTCAACCCCAACCCGGCATTCTGGATATCGCACTTTATGTGGGCGGGGCATCGCGGCTGGACGGGCAGAGCAATGTGCTTAAACTATCCTCGAACGAGAACCCGCTGGGGCCAAGCACTGCGGCGATACAGGCGTTTGCGCGTGCGGGCCATGATTTGCACCGTTATCCGTCAACCGATCATGCCGATCTGCGGGCTGCGATTGCCGATGTCTGGGGCGTCGATCCCGCGCGTGTGGTTTGCGGCGTCGGGTCTGGCGAGATCCTGAAACTGCTGGCCGAAGGCTATGCCGGGCCGGGTGATGAGGTCGTGTTCACCGAACACGGTTTTTCGATGTATCCGATCTATGCCAATGCTTGCGGTGCAACGCCGGTGATCGTGCCGGAACGTGACCGTCTGGTCGATGTCGATGCGATCCTTGCGGCCTGCACCGACCGCACCCGCCTGATCTATCTGGCGAACCCCGCCAACCCCACCGGCACGATGATCCCCGAGGCCGAGGTCGCGCGCCTTGCCGCCGGTCTGCCGCCACAGGCTTTGCTGGTGCTGGACGGGGCCTATGCGGAATATGTCGAAGATTTCGATGCCGGACGCGCGCTGATCGAGGCGCGGGAAAATGTCATCATGACCCGCACCTTTTCCAAAATCTATGGCTTGGGCGGTCTGCGTGTAGGCTGGGCTTATGGCCCGCAGGCGGTGATCGATGTGTTAAACCGGCTGCGGGGGCCGTTCAACCTGTCCGCTGCAGCACTTGCCGCTGCCGAAGCCGCGATGCGCGATACCGCCCATACCGACCGCTGCCGTACCGAGAATGCCCGCTGGCGTGACTGGCTGGCGGCGGGACTGGCTGATCTTGGCGTGCCATCCGACCGATCCGGCGCCAATTTCATCCTTGCCCGTTTCGCCTCGGCGGACGAGGCGCAGGACTGCGACGCCTATCTGCGCTCGCAGGGGATTATTGTGCGGCAGGTCGCCGGCTACGGTTTGCCACAGTGTTTGCGGATCACGGTTGGTGACGAATCGGCCTGTCGGCGGGTCGTGCATGCCGTGGGTCAGTTCAAGGGGTCGCGCTGATGGCGGTGATCTATGACAAGGTCGCGCTGATCGGTCTGGGCCTGATCGCGTCATCCATGTGCCATGCGATCAGGCGGGCCGGGCTGGCGCGGCAGATCGTGGGCTATGCAAGGTCTGCCGAAACACGCGCCACCGCGCGCGAGATTGCCCTGTGCGATCTGGTGACTGACACCGCGGTCGAGGCTGTCGCAGATGCCGATCTTGTCGTTCTCTGCGTTCCCGTGGGCGCGATGGAGGATGTCGCCCGCGCGATTGGCCCGCATCTGAAACCGGGTGCGACGCTGAGCGATGTGGGCTCGGTCAAACGCGCTGTGATCGACGCCGTGGCGCCGTTCGTGCCTGAAGGCGTGCATTTCATCCCCGCCCACCCGCTGGCAGGGACAGAACATTCCGGGCCACGATCAGGCTTTGCCGAATTGTTCGATAACCGGTTTTGTATTCTGGTGCCAGTCGAAGGGTCGGACCCGGCAGCTGTGGCCCGTCTGGCCGATCTGTGGCGCGGCATGGGCAGCAATGTCGATGAAATGGACGCCGATCACCATGATCTGGTGCTGGCCGTCACCAGCCACACGCCGCATCTGATCGCCTATACGATGGTCGGTGTCGCCGATGAATTGCGCCGCGTTACCGATAGCGAGGTCATCAAATATTCCGCCGCCGGTTTTCGCGATTTCACCCGCATCGCGGCATCCGACCCGACTATGTGGCGCGATGTCTTCTTGCATAACAAAGAGGCGACGCTGGATATCCTTGGTCGTTTTACCGAGGAATTGTTCGCCCTGCAGCGCGCGATCAGGCTGGGGGATGGCGATCATCTGCACGCCTATTTCACCCGCACGCGGTCGATCCGCCGGTCGATCATCGAGGCAGGGCAGGACACCGATGCCCCCGATTTTGGTCGCACCAAGGCGAAAAAGACCTGAGCCATGCGCCTTTACCCGCCCAATCGGCAGTTCTATAAGGCGCGCATGCAGCGCCTGAAAATCATCGTCATTACTTGCCCGGCGGCCTGACATCAGGCTGGCCGGGAAAAGGTGTCTGCGCCCGCGCACCGCTTTTCATCCGCATTCTGACCAAAGGACACGCGATATGTGCGCCGAGACCACCGATTACAAAGACACGCTGAACCTGCCGCAGACCGAATTTCCGATGCGCGCGGGTTTGCCCAAACGCGAACCCGACTGGCTGGCCCGCTGGGCGCAGATCGGCGTTTACGACAAGCTGCGCGCCAAGGCCGCAGGGCGCAGACCTTTCACCCTGCATGACGGCCCGCCCTATGCGAACGGCAACCTGCATATCGGCCACGCGCTGAACAAGATCCTGAAAGATATGGTCGTGCGCAGCCAGCAGATGATGGGCCGCGACGCGCGTTATGTGCCGGGCTGGGATTGCCACGGCCTGCCCATCGAATGGAAGATCGAGGAAAAATACCGCGCCAAAGGCCAGGACAAGGACGCCATCAACGTCGTCGATTTCCGGCAGGAATGTCGCAAGTTCGCCGAAGGCTGGGTCGATATCCAGCGCGAGGAATTCAAGCGCCTCGGCATCACCGGCAACTGGGACGATCCCTATCTGACGATGGCCTTTCACGCCGAACGCGTGATCGCAGAGGAATTCCAGACATTCCTGATGAATGGCACGCTTTATCAAGGGTCCAAACCTGTGATGTGGTCGCCGGTGGAAAAGACCGCATTGGCCGAAGCCGAGGTGGAATATCATGACCGCCAGACCGATGCGATCTGGGTCAAGTTTCCCGTGCGGGAAGCCTCCGGCGGGAGTACTTTGAACAAAGCGAAAGTGCTGATTTTCACGACAACACCCTGGACCATCCCGCAAAACCGCGCGATCTGTTTTGGACCAAACATCGCTTACGGCGTTTATGAGGTGACCGGCACGCCTGACGAATGCTGGGCATCGGTTGGCGATACTTATCTCATCGCTGATGCGCTGGCGGCTGATGTGATGGAAAAAGCCCGGCTTGAAGTCGGAATGTTCACCCGCCTGGCGGATGTGACGGCCGATGAGCTTGCCAGTTTGGTCTGCGCGCACCCCTTGGCCAGTGCCGATCCCGAATGGGATTTCCCCGTACCATTGTTACCCGGTGATCATGTCACCGACGACACCGGTACCGGCTTTGTCCACACAGCGCCCAGCCACGGGGATGATGACTATGCCATCGGGGTCAAACATGGCTTGCCGATGACCTATAACATCCTCGATGACAGCTCCTACCGTGCGGACCTGCCATTTTTTGGTGGCGAGTGTATTCTTAAGCCCAATGGCAAACCGGGCGGGGCCAACAAGGCCGTCATCGACAAGCTGAAAGAGGTCGCAGCCCTGATCGCGACCAAGCGCATCACCATTTCCGACGCCCATAGCTGGCGGTCGAAAGCGCCGGTGATCCGCCTGAACCGCCCGCAATGGTTTGCCGCGATCGACAAACCGGTGGGTGACGGGCAGGACCAGTATGGCACCACGATCCGCGAACGCGCTTTGCGGTCCATCGACGAATTGGTGACTTGGACGCCCAAGACGGGTCGCAACCGGCTCTTTTCCATGATCGAGGCGCGGCCTGACTGGGTTCTGTCCCGCCAGCGCGCCTGGGGCGTGCCGCTGACCTGTTTCACCAAGAAAGGGGCTGCGCATAGCGATCCCGATTTCCTGCTGCGCGATCCGCAGGTGAACGCCCGCGTGCTGGAGGCCTTCGAGGCTGAAGGGGCGGATGCGTGGTACAAGGATGGTGCGAAAGAGCGGTTCCTGTCCGGTATCGTGGACCCTGACGCCTATGATCAAGTTTTCGACATTCTGGACGTATGGTTCGACTCTGGCTCGACCCATGCTTTTGTGCTGCGCGACCGCGCGGATGGCTCGACCGACGGGATGGCCGATCTTTACCTCGAAGGCACCGACCAGCATCGCGGCTGGTTCCATTCCTCGATGCTGCAGGCCTGCGGCACCAAGGGTCATGCCCCCTATCGCGGGGTGCTGACGCATGGGTTCACGCTGGATCAGAAGGGCATGAAAATGTCCAAATCCATCGGCAACACCATCGCGCCTGAGAAGGTGGTCCAGCAGTACGGGGCCGATATCCTGCGGCTCTGGGTGGCGCAGTCGGATTATACCGCCGACCTGCGGATCGGGGATGAAATCCTCAAAGGTGTCGCCGACAGCTATCGGCGCTTACGCAACACGATGCGCTATATGTTGGGATCATTGGCCGATTTCTCGGAAAGTGACCGCATGGCCCCCGCCGATATGCCTGAACTGGAACGCTGGGTGCTGCACCGTATCGCTGAACTCGATGTCACTGTGCGCGAAGGCTATGCGCGATATGATTTCCAAGGCGTGTTCCAGGCGATCTTTACCTTCGCCACGGTTGATCTCTCGGCCTTTTATTTCGACGTGCGCAAGGACGCGCTTTATTGCGACGGGGACACTGCGCGCCGCCGTGCCGCGCGCACCGTTCTGGACATCCTGTTCCACCGCATCACACGCTGGCTGGCGCCGATGCTGTGCTTCACGATGGAAGAGGTCTGGCTGGAACGTTTTCCCGGCGACGACAGCTCGGTCCATCTGGAGGATTTCGCCGAAACCCCGGACGACTGGCGCGATGATGCGCTGGCTGCGAAATGGGCCACCGTCCGCCGCGCCCGCCGTGTCGTGACGGGGGCTTTGGAGGTGGAACGCACCGGCAAGGTGATTGGTGCCTCGCTCGAGGCGGCACCAACCGTCCATGTCACCGCAGATGTGGCAAAGGTGCTAGAAACGACCGCCTTTGATGATCTGTGCATCACATCCGCCATCACGATCAGCACAGAAGCCGCCCCCGAAGGCGCATTCCGGCTAGATGACGTAGCCGATATCGCCGTGGTCTTTGCGCATGCGGCGGGTGACAAATGCGAACGCTGCTGGAAAATCCTGCCCGATGTCGGCACCCATGCGCATGCGGGGGTCTGCGGGCGCTGCGATACCGCTTTGGGATGAAACACAAAAAGGGCGGCCCCAACTGCCGCCCTTCATCATCTTCCGAGCCCAAATATCCCCGCCGGAGGCCAAAAGTTCTTTCTTCAGCCGTCCTTGCCATAGATGATCTGTTGCCCGATGCCTGCGAACAGCAGGTAGACCGATGTGACAACCAGCCCCCAATGGGCTAGCGTCTCGGGGTGGAAATCCACCCAGGCCGCCCAGCCGGCAAAGAAAGTCCAGCCCAGCGCCATCGGCAAGGTCACGTTCCGCCACCGTTTTGTGCGGACGGGGTGGACGAATTTCAGCGGGGAGAACATGGCGATCGCCAGTGACGACACCAGCACCAGCGAGACCCAGAAATTCGGCTCTAATGCAAAAATCACAAGGACCAGCATGTTCCAGCAGCCCGGAAAACCCGAAAAGGAATAATCCTTGGTCTTCATCCGCGTATCCGCGAAATAAAGCGCCGAGGCAAAGGTGATCACGATGATCGCGGTCCAGCCTGTCCAGCCGGGCAGCAGGCCTGACTTGAACAATGCATAGGCCGGCACAAAGACATAGGTCAGATAATCGATGATCAGGTCCAGCAGCACGCCGTCGAACACGGGCGCGTTGCGCGTGACCTCGTAACGGCGCGCCAATGGCCCGTCGATCCCATCAACAAAGAACGCCACGACCAGCCACAGGAACATCAAGTCCCATTTCTGGTCCACCGCCGCCAGCATCGCGAGCATCGCGAAAACGGCACCCGAGGCAGTCAGCAAGTGGACGAAAAGGGCCTTGGTGCGTAAACTCATCAAATTGTCATAGCCAATTTTCATCTTAGAGCAACGGCAAACTCAGGCTTTGGGATGGGCGCGGTCATAGACGGCCATCAGTTGGGCGGCATCGACTGCCGTATAGGCTTGGGTCGTGGACAATGATGCATGACCCAGCAGTTCCTGAATACAGCGCAGATCACCGCCCGCCGCCATCAGATGCGTGGCAAAGGAATGGCGCAGGGCATGGGGTGTGGCCGTTGCGGGCAGACCCAGTTGTAGGCGGGTTTGTTCGACAACCTTCTGGATCGCGCGCGGGGCCAGCGGGCCGCCGCGGACAGCACGGAACAAGGGTGCATCAGCGGTTTTCTCGTAGGGGCACAGCCGCAGATAGGCCGCGACAGCATCACGCGCGATCTCGAGCACCGGCACGATCCGTTCCTTGCCGCCCTTGCCCGTGATCCGCAGCACGGGCGGTAGCGGCGCATCGCGGCCTTGCAGTGACAGCGCCTCTGATATCCGCAGACCGCAACCATAAAGCAGGGTGACAACGGCGGTATCGCGCGCCGCGACCCAAGGGTCACGCGCCTGCAGACCGATCTGGTCGATCATGTCGCTGGCGGCAGGGGCGCTCAGCGGACGCGGCAGTTTGGGCTGGAACTTGGGCGCACGGGTGGACAGAACGGCGGTAGGCTGGAACCCTTCGCGCGCGGCCAGCCAGCGATAGAACGATTTGACCGCCGACAGCGACCGCGCGAGCGAGCGCGCGGCGACACCACGCCCGCGTTCATGCGCCATCCATGCGCGCATATCCGACAAGGTCACGCGCGCCAGTGGACCAAGCCCCTGCGCATCCCCGTTGTGCTGCGTCAGAAAGGCCATGAAACCCAGCACATCGGCGCGATAGGCGACAATCGTGTTTTCCGCGACGCCGGTCAGCGCGCGTTCGTGGTTCAGCCAGTGATCCAGCGTTGCGGTCAGCGCGGGGGAGATAAACGCCATCAGGCCAGCCAGCGGCGCAGCACCCGTTCCAGAACGCCGGTGAAAAACACCAACAGGTCGGTGCCTTGCGACTGACTGAATTGCGCAGCGTTTTCGCTGCCCATGACCAGCATCGCGGGGCGGCGGCCTTCGCCAAGGTCAAGCTTCAGGCAGGCTTCAGACTGGATGAACGGCGCGCGGTCGCCATAAAGGCTGGCACCGACATTCTGGAACTTGCGCAATGTCACCTGCCGGGCAGGCATGTTCCGGCCAAGCGTGATATATTGATCCACGAACCCCGCTGCGACCACGACGATGGCCGGGTCCATGGAAGGATGATCCGCCGGTGTATCCGTTTCCAGCGCCAGCCGGATCGCATCGACGCGCAATGTATCGGCGACATCGCCGGTCAGGTCGCGCAAAAAGCTGGCAAAGGTCTGGGCATCCATCATCCGCAGGATCGCACGATGCACCTGATTGGTGCCTGCCAGATTGTCATAGGCGGCGGCGATGACATTGCGATGGGTGTCTTCCAGCCGGTCGAAACGGGCCTCCAGCCTTTCCATCGCGATGGCGCGCAGATCGACGATATTGCCACCGCGCGCATCGTCATTCGCGCCGACAAGGGCACGCATCACGTCGTGATCATCCAAAAGGAAATCGGGGTTCGCAATGATCCTTGCACGAAGATCATCCACCAGTGAAGACTCTGTCATATGCCTGCTCTGCTTTTGTTTTGTGACAAGCTAGCAGGTCCGCGGGCGGGATGCCGCAACTTTTTTCGCTGTAACGCCACAGCGAGGCGCATTTATCAAGCATAGCGGGTAAGGTGGGTCCAGACCCACCTTACCCAGGTTGCATTACAGGATCTTGATGCCGGCCTTTTCCACATCTGCCATAAATCCTGCCAGACCCTTGTCCGTGAGGATATGGTTCGCCATCGCCTTGATCACCGCCGGCGGTGCCGTGGCCACATCGGCCCCGATCTTGGCGCAATCGGACATGTGGTTGGCGGTTCGGATTGAGGCGGCAAGGATCTGCGTCTTGAACCCGTAGTTGTCATAGATCGTGCGGATATCCTCGATCAGTTCCAGACCATCAAGGTTGATGTCATCCAGCCGCCCGATGAACGGGCTGATGAAGGTCGCACCTGCCTTGGCCGCCAGCAGTGCCTGATTGGCCGAAAAGCACAGGGTCACGTTGACCATGATGCCTTCGTCCGACAGCGTTTTGCAGGTCTGCAGGCCTGCCCATGTCAGCGGCACTTTGACCGCGATGTTGTCGGCGATCTTGGCCAGCTTGCGGCCTTCAGCCAGCATCGTGTCCGCGTCCAGCGCCACAACTTCGGCAGAGACAGGGCCTTTGACCAGATCACAGATTTCTTTGGTGACTTCGAGGATGTCGCGCCCCGACTTCGCGATCAGCGACGGGTTCGTCGTGACCCCGTCCACCATGCCCAGATCGTGCAGTTCCTTGATCTGGTCAAGTTCGGCCGTGTCGACAAAAAACTTCATAACTTCCCTCCGGGGATGGGTTGGTGTTTGTTGGTCCAGCGTTTACCTGAGGACGCAGGCAGCGTGAACCCTCAAAAGGCGGTTATGACCCAGAGCTACTTTCATCAAGGCGATCTGGTCGGCGTTCTGACGACCCAACCGCTTGACCGGCTCTTGGATTACAAGGCGCCTGAAGGCGGCTGTCATCTGGGTGCCTTTGTCGAGGTGCCGCTGGGTCCGCGCAAGGTGCTGGGGGTAGTCTGGGGGCCGGGGCAGGGGGATTATGACATTGCCAAAATCCGGTCGGTGATCCGCGTGCTCGACCTTGCACCGATGCGCGACGAGATGCGCGATTTCCTGACCCGCGCCGCCGATTACACGCTGACACCCATGCCCGCGATGCTGCGGCTTGGCACCCGCGCGCCGGGGCTGGGTGATGCGCCATCCATGCGCAAGGTCTACCGCCTTGGTCCCCGCGACCCCGATCGCAAGACCGCCGCCCGCGACAAGGTGCTGGCTGTGCTGCGTGACTATGGCGGGCTGGCCTTTACCCTTGGCGAACTGGCCGAGGCGGCAGATGTCGGCACATCGGTGGTCAAGGGGCTGGTCGCGCAAGGGGCGGTTCTGGAAGAGGACGCCCCGCGTGATGTCCCTTATCCGCCGCTTGACCCTGACCACGGCGGAAAGACGCTGAACCCCGATCAGGCGGCAGGGGCCGAGGCCCTGCGCACAGCCTTGCGCAAGGACGGCTATGGCACCACCCTGCTGAAAGGCGTGACAGGATCGGGCAAGACCGAAGTGTATCTTGAAGCCGTCGCCGAAGCCCTGCGCATGGGCAAACAGGCGCTGGTGCTGCTGCCCGAGATTGCCCTGTCAGGCGAATTCATCGAACGGGTCGAGGCGCGTTTCGGCATGCGGCCCGCCGAATGGCATTCGGGTGTCACCATGACCGAACGGCGGCGCTGCTTTCGGATGGTCGGGCAGGGGGATGCGCAACTGGTTGTGGGCGCACGTTCGGCGCTGTTTTTGCCGTTCCGGAACCTTGGGTTGATCGTCGTCGATGAGGAACATGACACGTCCTATAAACAAGAAGACGGCGTGCTGTATAACGCCCGCGACATGGCGGTGCTGCGCGCGGCGCTGTGCGGGGCGCAGGTCGTGCTGGCCTCGGCCACACCTAGTCTGGAAAGCTGGGCCAATGCGCAAACGGGCAAATATGCGCGGCTGGACCTGACCGCGCGGTTCGGGGCGGCTGTGATGCCGGACATGGCCGCGATTGACATGCGGGTCGAGGAATTGCCGCACGGGCGGTGGGTTTCACCCACCTTACGGGATGCCATCGCCGACAGGCTGGAAAAGGGCGAACAATCGCTGATCTTTCTGAACCGGCGCGGCTATGCGCCGGTCACGCTGTGTCGGGCCTGCGGGCATCAGATCGGCTGCGACCATTGCGATGCGCGGATGGTCGAACACCGGTTCCAGAAACGGCTGATGTGCCACCAATGCGGCGAAACCAAACCGATTCCCGTGATCTGCCCGTCCTGCGGGGCGGCGGATAAGCTCGCCGCTGTCGGCCCCGGCGTGGAACGGATGGGCGAGGAAGTCGCAGCTCTGTTCCCCGCCGCCCGCATCGCCGTACTGTCCTCGGACCTTTACGGATCGGCCCGCGCGATGAAGGCGCATATCGCCGATATCGCGCAGGGCGGCACCGATATCATCATCGGTACGCAGCTGGTCGCGAAAGGGCATAACTTTCCGCTGCTGACACTGGTCGGCGTGATCGACGCCGATTTGGGGCTGCAAGGGTCCGATCTGCGCGCCGCCGAACGCACGTTCCAACTGATGCGGCAGGTGGCAGGCCGCGCCGGGCGGGCTGCGACCCCCGGTGCGGCGCTGTTGCAGACCTACCAGCCCGATCACCCCGTGATCCACGCGATCCTGAACGGGGACGAGGAAAGTTTCTGGTCGGCCGAGGCCGCCGAACGCCGCGGCGCAGGCGTGCCGCCTTACGGGCGGATGGCAGGGATCATTCTCAGCGGGCCGGACCTGAAGGCAGTTTTCGATCTGGGCAACGACATGGCGCGGCGCGATGGACCCTTGGCCCGGATCGGGGCGCAGGTGTTCGGCCCCGCCCCTGCCCCCATCGCTCGCGTGCGCGGCAAACACCGCGTGCGCCTGCTGGTCAAGGCCGACAAATCCGCGCCTTTGCAGGCCGCACTCGCGCAATGGGTCGCGCAATTCCGGCTGCCCGCGAACCTGCGCCTTGCGATCGACATCGACCCGCAAAGCTTTTACTGACCCCATCTTCCGAGCCCGTGAATTGCCTATGGCAATTCACGTTAATCCCCACCGGAGGCTTAAAAGTTTCTCTTCTCCGGCACGTCCTCGCCCATTTCCTGCCGCCAGTGACGACGACACAGCGACACATAGCGGTCATTCCCGCCGATCACGATCTGGTCGCCCGCCGTCATCACGCGGCCGTCGGCATCCTTGCGTACGACCATCGTCGCCTTCTTGCCGCAATGGCAGATCGTGCGGACCTCGCGCATTTCATCGGCCAGCGCCAAGAGCGCGGCAGAGCCGGGAAACAGCGCGCCCAGAAAATCCACCCGCAGCCCGAAGGTCATGATCGGCACGCCCAGATCATCGACTGCGCGCGCCAGTTGCCAGACCTGTGCGGGGTCCAGAAATTGCGCCTCGTCGATGAACACACAGGCGCAGGGGCCTGCGTCCAGCCGCGCCTTGATCTTGGCGAACAGGTCCTCTCCGGGGGCGAAGGTGTCGGCATCGGCACCAATCCCGATCCGGCTGCCGATCCTTCCATGCCCCGCGCGGTTATCCAGCTGCGCGATCATCAGATAGGTCTGCATGCCGCGTTCGATGTAATTATGCGACGCCTGCAACAAAACAGTCGATTTGCCCGCGTTCATGGTGGAATAGTTGAAATAGAGCTTTGCCATCCCGCTGATTTGCCCGCTGTCAGCCCCCTTGGCAAGTCCCGCAGGCCTGTTCACCCGCGCCATCTGTGATAGGTCCGTCACCGATCACATGCGAAAGAGACGCCTATGGACCTGTCCGATCTGCCAAATATCACCCCCGGTGCCTTGCAGCCATTAAACCATGCCACCCTTGCCGCGCCGGATGATGCAGGCCATCCGCCGCGTATCCTTTTGCTTTACGGATCGTTGCGCCCCGTCAGCTATTCGCGCCTCTGCGCTGAGGAAGGCGCGCGGGTGCTGCGTGCGCTGGGCTGCGAGACGCGGTTTTTCGACCCCTCCGGCCTGCCGCTGCCCGATGACGGGGTTGATGCCGACCACCCCAAGGTCGCCGAACTGCGCGATCTTGCGCTTTGGTCCGAAGGCATGGTCTGGTCCAGCCCCGAACGGCACGGCGCGATGACGGGCATCATGAAAACCCAAATCGACTGGCTGCCGCTGGCGCCCATCGGCGGCATCCGCCCGACGCAGGGCAAGGTGCTGGCGCTGATGCAGGTCTCGGGCGGGTCGCAATCATTTAACACGGTCAACCAGATGCGGATACTGGGGCGCTGGATGCGGCTGATCACGATCCCGAACCAGTCATCCGTCCCGATGGCATGGAAGGAATTCGAAGACGGGCGGATGAAACCATCCCCGCTTTACAACCGGATCGTCGATGTGATGGAGGAACTGGCCCGCTTCACCCTGATGACCCGCAGTCGCGACAAGTTGCTGACGGACCGCTATTCCGAACGGGTTGAATCCTTGCAGGATGTGCATCAACGGGTCAGTGGTTGACAGCCATGAACATATAGGGAACATTCATACCACCAAAGCAGCGGACAGCCCCATGACCGAAAATTTGCGGATCGATTACGTAGAATTCTACAGCCCGCGGCTGGAGGAGACTCAGGATTTCTTCGCTAAGGCTTTTGGCTGGGATTTCGTTGTTTACGGCCCGGATTACCGCGACATTCAGGGTGCGGGCATCGGTGGCGGCATCGAACGCGCCCCCGCGAAAGCACCGCTTGTCGTGCTGCACGCCGATGATCTGCAGGCCGCCTATGACCAGATCAGCGCAGCCGGGGCCGAGATCACGCAAGAGATTTTCGACTTTCCCGGCGGGCGGCGTTTCGAATTCCGCGAACCGGGCGGGGCGGCGATGGCGGTTTGGACCAAGGCCTGATCCGGCTCAGGCCCGTTCCAGAATCACCGATCCCACCGAATAGCCTGCGCCGAAGGAACAGATCAGCCCTTTGTCGCCCGTCGCCAGATCGGCGGAATGTTTGGCAAAGGCGATGATCGACCCGGCAGAGGACGTATTGGCATAATCTTGCAGGATATTGGGCTGTTCGGCTGGGTCCGGCACGCGGCCCAGCACCTTGCGACCAATGTAATCGTTCATCGTCTTGTTGGCCTGATGGAGCCAGAGCCGGCGCAGTTCATCCGCGGCCACGCCGGTATCGGCCAGATGGGCGGCGATGTGGTCGCTGACCAGCGGCAGCACCTCTTTGAATACTTTACGCCCGTTCTGCATGAACTGCATGTCGCGGCGGTCCTCCATCGTGTCATGGGTGCGGCGCAGAAAGCCGTTGTTGTTGCGGATGTTGTTGCTGAACTGTGTCGCGCAACGGGTGGACAGGACCTTGAAGTGCGGCTTGTCCAAGTCTTCGTCGCGTTCCAGCAGGGTCGCTGTCGCCACATCGCCGAAAATGAAATGGCAATCGCGGTCGCGCCATTCCAGATGGGCGCTGCAAATCTCGGGGTTGACGACCAGCGCACGGCGGATCGAGCCTGCGCGGATCATGTCGGCGGCGGTCTGGATACCGAAGGTGGCGCTGGAACAGGCGACGTTCATATCAAAGGCAAACCCGCCCGTGCCCAAAAGCTGTTGGATTTCCACGGCAATCGCCGGATAGGCGCGTTCCATGTTGGATGCGGCACAGATCACCAGATCGACGTCGGTAGCATCCACACCCGCCGCCGCCAGCGCCTTTTGCGCGGCATCGACGCCGATTTCCGCCATGTAGCCGGGCGCGTCATCGGGGCGCTGCGGCAGCCGAGGAAACATGCGCGCGGGGTCCATCACACCGGATTTGTCCAGCACATAGCGCTGTTCGATGCCAGAGGCGGCCAGGATGAAATCGGCCGAAGACTGCGGTTTCGCCGCGACAGCACCCGTGGCGATGGCATCTGCGTGCTGCGCGTTCCACAGGTCGGCATGCGCGTTAAAGGCTGCGACCAGTTCGTCATTGGTGATGACTTGGGACGGGGTGAAAACCCCCGTCCCGGTGATAGCTGCCTTGTGCATATCCGTCCCCGTGAAACCTGCGCGACCCTAGGGCCGGGGTGGCCGGATTGTCCACCGGAACGCAGCGTCCGGTCAGCCCTGCAAGGACCGCACGTCAATATCCCCTTCTTCGCGCGCCTGCATGGCCAGCACAGCGGCATGGCTGGCGGCAGCGGTGGTGAAATAGGGGATCTTGTCATAAAGCGCGACGGCGCGGATATCGCGGCTGTCCTCGACCGCTTGCGCGCCTTCGGTTGTGTTAAACACCAGCGCGATATGCCCGTCTTTCAGGCGGTCAACGATGGTCAGCCCGCCTTCATAGACTTTGCTGACCACTTCGCAGGTGATCGCGTGTTCGGTCAGCCAAGCCGCTGTGCCGCGTGTGGCCACAATATCAAAGCCCATGGCGCGCAGGATTTGCGCCGCTTGCACCATATCTGCGGTTTTGTCTGCATCGCGGATCGAGATGAACACCGTGCCGGTTTCGGGCAGATTGGTGCCAGCACCCATCTGCGCCTTAAGGAATGCGCGCGGGAATGACCGATCCCAGCCCATGACTTCACCGGTCGAGCGCATTTCAGGGCCAAGGATCGTGTCAACACCGGGGAAACGGGCAAAGGGCAGCACCGCCTCTTTCACCGAAAACCACGGGGTGTTGGGGTCGGCCAGCGTGAATGCATCGCCCAAGGGCAGCACATCCATCGGGTTTTCCGATGCAGGATAGGGCGCGCGCAGCGGGAAGTTGGACAAAGGTTCACCCGCCATCAACCGCGCCGCAATGGATGCGATGGCGCTGTCGGTCGCCTTGGCGACGAATGGCACGGTGCGCGATGCGCGGGGGTTCACCTCGATCAGGTAAACTTCTTCATTCTTGACGGCGAACTGGATGTTCATCAGGCCGACAACATGCAGCGCCTTGGCCAGTTTTTCGGTCTGTACGCGGATTTCGGCGATCATCGCCGCCGACAGCGAATAGGGCGGCAAGGAACAGGCGCTGTCACCGGAATGCACGCCCGCCTCTTCGATATGTTGCATGATGCCCGCGACATGGGTGTTTTCACCATCAGACAGGCAATCCACGTCCACCTCGACCGCGCCCGACAAATAGCTGTCAAGCAACACGGGGCTGTCGCCCGACACCACCACCGCTTCGGAAATATAGCGTTCCAATTGCGCCTGATCGCGCACGATTTCCATCGCGCGGCCCCCCAGTACATAGGACGGGCGGATCACCAACGGGAAACCGATGGTTTTGGCGATCTCGAACGCTTCGGCATCCGAATGGGCAATGCCGTTGACGGGCTGTTTCAGCCCCAGTTTCTGCACCAGTTGCTGGAACCGTTCCCGGTCTTCGGCCAGATCGATGGCATCAGGCGTGGTGCCAAGGATCGGGATGCCCGCCTCGTGCAAGGCATTGGCAAGCTTCAGCGGCGTCTGGCCGCCGAATTGCACGATCACGCCGTGCAACACGCCGTTTTCCTGTTCGACCCGCAGAATTTCCATCACATGTTCGAATGTCAGCGGTTCGAAATACAGCCGGTCCGATGTGTCGTAATCGGTGGACACGGTTTCGGGGTTGCAGTTGATCATAATGGTTTCATAGCCCTGATCAGTCAGAGCATAGCAGGCGTGACAACAGCAATAATCAAATTCGATCCCCTGCCCGATCCGGTTGGGGCCACCACCCAGAATGACCACTTTTTTACGATCCGATGGGCGCGCTTCGCATTCCACATCGCCCATGACGGGGGTTTCATAGGTCGAATACATATAGGGCGTCTGCGCTTCGAATTCGGCGCCGCAGGTGTCGATGCGTTTGAACACGGCGGTGACGCCCAGATTGTGGCGCGCGCGGCGCACGTTATCCTCGGTCCGGCCGGTCAGCGTGGCAAGGCGGGCATCGGTAAAGCCCATCATCTTGATCTTGCGCAGGCCGGTTTCCGTCACGGGCAGGCCGGATTTGCGGATCTCGGCCTCTGCGTCGATGATCTCGCGGATGCGGGCCAGGAACCACGGGTCGAATTTGGTGACCGCGTGGATGTCATCATCGGACATGCCGTGGCGCATCGCCTGCGCGATCACGCGGATGCGGTCGGGGGTCTGTTGCGCCAGCGCCTTGGTGATGGCGGCGGCATCAGGCGCGCCGGGGATGGTGATTTCGTCAAAACCGGTCAGGCCGGTTTCCAGCGATGCCAGCGCCTTTTGCATCGATTCGTGGAAGGTGCGGCCAATCGCCATCGCCTCGCCCACGGATTTCATCGCGGTGGTCAGATGCGGTTCGGAGCCTGCGAATTTTTCAAATGCAAAGCGGGGGATTTTCGTCACGACATAGTCGATGGTCGGCTCGAACGATGCGGGCGTGACGCCTGTGATGTCATTGTCCAACTCGTCCAGCGTGTAGCCCACCGCCAGTTTTGCGGCAATTTTCGCAATAGGAAAACCGGTGGCTTTGGACGCGAGCGCGGAGGACCGCGACACCCGCGGGTTCATTTCGATCACCACCATGCGGCCATCGGCGGGGTTGATCGCCCATTGCACGTTGGACCCGCCGGTTTCGACACCGATTTCGCGCAAAACGGCGATGCTGCCGTTGCGCATGATCTGGTATTCCTTGTCGGTCAGGGTCAGGGCAGGGGCGACGGTGATGCTGTCGCCGGTATGCACGCCCATCGGATCGACGTTTTCGATGGCACAGACGATGATGGCGTTGTCGGCCTTGTCGCGGACGACCTCCATCTCGAATTCTTTCCAGCCGAGCAGGGATTCATCGACCAGAATCTGCCCGACGGGGGATGCCTCCATGCCGGTGCGGCAGAAATGTTCATATTGTTCGCGGTTATAGGCGACACCGCCGCCGGTGCCGCCAAGGGTAAAGGCGGGGCGGATGATCGCGGGAAGGCCGACATATTCGATCGCGTCGATGGCCAGTTGCAGACCGGCCTTGATGTCACGCTTGCCGTTTTCGCCCTTGGGGGCGGTGATGATCGTGGCCTTGGGGTTTTCGATCCCCAGACGGTCCATCGCCTCGCGGAACAGTTTGCGGTCTTCGGCCATTTCGATCGCTTCGCGTTTCGCGCCGATCATCTCGACCCCGAATTTTTCCAGCACGCCCATATCGGCCAGCGCCAGCGACGTGTTCAGGCCGGTCTGCCCGCCCATCGTGGGCAACAAGGCATCGGGGCGTTCTTTTTCGATGATCTTGGCGACGATTTCCGGCGTGATCGGTTCGATATAGGTGGCGTCCGCCAGCCCCGGATCGGTCATGATCGTGGCCGGGTTCGAGTTGACGAGGATGACACGATACCCTTCTTCGCGCAGCGCCTTGCAGGCCTGTGCGCCGGAATAGTCAAATTCGCAGGCCTGCCCGATAATAATGGGACCCGCGCCAATGATCATGATCGATTTGATGTCGGTCCGCTTTGGCATCGTACTGCCCCCTGATGTGCAAATTGTCGTGGGTTATAGGGATGACGCGCGCAGGTGCAAGGCTTTGCGTGGGCGAATGGGTGCAAAGTCAAAATCTGCTGATTTTGACGCCTCCGGCGGGAGTATTTTGACCAAAGCGAAGCAGTGGTTGACACGGGCGGGCCAAAGGGGTGTATCGGGCGGGCCTGTATTTTCGCTAAAGGACCAAGCCATGCACGCCTATCGCAGCCATACCTGTGCCGATCTGACCGCCGCCGATGTTGGCAAAACCGTGCGTCTGTCCGGCTGGGTCAATCGTGTGCGTGATCACGGCGGCATCCTGTTCATCGACCTGCGCGACCATTACGGGATCACGCAGGTGTTGTGCGACCCTGATTCCGCGGCCTTTGCTGATGTCGAAAAGCTGCGGTCGGAATACTGCATCCGGATTGATGGCGAAGTGAAGGCGCGTGATGCGTCGCTGGTGAACCCCAAGCTGCCCACCGGCGAGATCGAGGTGTTTATCCGAGAGGTCGAAGTACTGGGTGCGGCAAAGGAATTGCCGCTGATGGTGTTCGGCGATCAGGAATATCCCGAGGAAACGCGGCTGAAATACCGCTATCTGGACCTCCGCCGCGAGGCGATGCAGAGCAATATGAAACTGCGGTCTGACGTCGTCGCATCCATGCGGCGGCGGATGTGGGACAAGGGGTTCCGCGAATACCAGACGCCGATCATCACCGCATCCAGCCCCGAAGGTGCGCGCGATTTTCTGGTGCCAAGCCGCCTGCATCCGGGCAAGTTTTATGCGCTGCCGCAGGCGCCGCAGCAGTTCAAGCAGCTGATCATGGTGTCGGGCTATGACAAATATTTCCAGATCGCGCCCTGTTTCCGCGACGAAGACCCGCGTGCTGACCGCTCACCTACGGATTTCTACCAGTTGGACTTGGAAATGTCCTTTGTCACCCAGCAGGACGTATTCGATACGATCCAGCCGGTGATCGGCAGAGTTTTCGAGGAATTCGGCGGCGGGCGCAAAGTCGACCAGACATGGGAGCAGATTTCCTACAAGGATGCGGCCCTATGGTATGGCACCGACAAGCCAGACCTGCGCAACCCGATCAAGATGCAGGTCGTCAGCGATCATTTCCGCGACAGCGGTTTCGCGATTTTTGCCAAGCTGTTGGAACAGGACGGTACCGAAATCCGCGCTATTCCCGCGCCCACCGGCGGGTCGCGCAAGTTTTGTGACCGCATGAACGCCTTTGCCCAGAAGGAAGGGCTGCCCGGGATGGGCTATATTTTCTGGCGCGATCAGGGCGAAGGCATGGAGGCCGCAGGCCCCTTGGCCAAGAACATCGGGCCTGAACGGACCGAGGCGATCCGCCAGCAGCTGGGGCTTGGCCTTGGCGATGCCGCGTTTTTCCTGGGCGGCAAGCCCAAGGCGTTCGAGGCGGTGGCGGGTCGCGCCCGCACTGTTATCGGCGACGAATTGGGCCTGACCGACAAGGACCGGTTTGCTTTTGCCTGGATCGTGGATTTCCCGATCTACGAACAGGACGCCGAGACCGGCAAGATCGATTTCGAACACAACCCGTTTTCCATGCCCCAAGGCGGGATGGACGCGTTGTCGGGCGATCCGTTGGCGGTGCGCGGCTATCAATATGATCTGGCCTGCAATGGCTATGAACTGGTGTCGGGCGCGATCCGCAACCACAAACCCGAGATCATGTTCAAAGCCTTCGAGATCGCAGGCTACGGCGAGGACGAGGTGCGCAAGCGGTTCGGCGGCATGGTCAACGCGTTCCAATACGGCGCGCCACCACACGGCGGCTGTGCGGCGGGGATCGACCGGATCGTCATGCTGCTGGCGAACGCGTCCAACATCCGTGAGGTCATCATGTTCCCGATGAACCAGCGTGCCGAAGACCTGATGATGGGCGCGCCAAGCGAGCCGATGAACGAACAATTGCGCGAATTGCGCCTGCGCGTTGTGCCGCCCGAAAGCTAAATCGGCCCACCTGCCGCAAGGCGCTGTTGCATCAGTTGCGACAGCGCTGCGATATCGGCATGCGGGTTTTGTGACCGGTTGCGCGTGATTTCCACGGCGCGCACCGCGCGCGACAGATCGCTGTCCTTGCCGTTGCGCGCGACGTCGCCCAGAAATTGCATGACATAGGGCAGCGACCGGTTTGGTTCGGGCTGGCCAAGCAGATGCGCGACCTGTGACAGGTCATCACGCAAGGCGATCCGGTCCGGTTCCACCCGTTCGTCGGGCAAGGCGCGCGGCCCGGGTGGTTGTCTGTCCGCAGGCAGATGTTGCAGAATCGCTGTCTGAAAGGCTGCCAGATTATCGATCGGTTTCGCCAGAAACCCGTCAGCACCTGCGCGGATCACCGCATCATGCGCCGTTTCATCCCCGCTGGTGCCAATGATCACCGGAATCCGCGGCGTGGCGCGCGCCAGATTGCCGATCAGGTCAAGCCCCGACCCGTCTGGCAGCCCTAGATCGACAAGGCAGACCGAGGGTCGATAGACCGCCAGATGCCGCTGCGCCGTTTGCAGGCTGTCGGCACGCCGGATACGCGCGCCTGACCGCAGGCATAGCAGGCGCACCGCTTCGCTGGCAAAACGGCTGTCTTCGACAAGCAGCACTGTCAGCCCCAACAGGGGGCGTTGCGCGGTGGGTGTACGGGCAAGCAAGATGCTGTCGGTTGTGTCCATGGCGATTCGTCCTTTCACTGCCGGTGCTGTAGTTTGGGCAGGATAGGGTGAACGTAGCCTTAAGGCCGACGCGCGTTGCGTGCTGCGCCGCGCTGCGGCATAAGAAAGTCACACAAAGGAGGATCACCATGATCGGACGCCTGAACCATGTTGCCATCGCCGTGCCTGATCTGGCAGCGGCCAGCGACCAATACCGCCAGATGCTGGGGGCCGATGTCGGCGCGCCGCAGGATGAGCCGGATCACGGCGTCACCGTGGTTTTCATCACCCTGCCGAACACCAAGATCGAATTGCTTTATCCCTTGGGCGATCAATCGCCGATTCAGGGGTTTCTGGATAAAAATCCCTCAGGCGGCATTCACCACATCTGTTACGAGGTTGATGATATCCTTGTCGCCCGCGACCACTTGCTTGACCAGGGTGCGCGCGTGCTGGGCGGGGGTGCCCCCAAGATCGGCGCGCATGGCAAGCCGGTGCTGTTTTTGCACCCCAAGGATTTCAACGGATGTCTGATCGAGCTTGAACAGGTCTGAAATCGGCGTATCTGAACCATAACAACGAAAGGAAACGTCTTGGCCATCACATCTGGTATCGTTCTGTTCATGGTCATCTGGTCGATGGTGTTTTTCATCGTCCTGCCGCTGCGCATGGTCAGCCAAGGTGACGCGGGCGAGATCGTGCCGGGCACCCATGCATCGGCCCCGGCAGATGCCCAGATCGGTCGCAAGGCGAAGATCACCACCTATTGGGCGGTGCCTTTGTGGTGCATCATCACGGCGATCATCCTGTCGGGCGTAATTTCCGTGCGTGACATCGACATGTTCGACCGGATGGGGCCAGCCGTCACCAGCGATTGAGCTTGTGGAACAGGTGGGTGAATGTTGCAGCCCCCAGCACCGGGATCAGCAGGTTGATAAACGGGACTGACAGTGGCACTGCCATCAGGCAACCGGCGATCCAGATCGTGCCTTGGTGGCGTTTGGCCATGGCCCTGGCATCGACCCGCCCGATCCGGCGCATGGCCGCCAGCTGGAAATATTCCCGCCCCAGCAGGAACCCGTTCAGCGCGTAGAAGATAAAGAACGCCGCGAAAGGCAACATCGCATAGACCCCGAATGCCAGCAGATTGGCTGCGATCAGCAGGCCAAGAAAGCTGATGGTATCGCGCAGCCCCTCGAAAAAGCCGATGGGTGGCATCGGTGGCAGGTCGGGGAAATGGGTGTCTTCGACGGCTTGTGCCACCTCGTCCAGAAACAGCGATGTGATGGCGGATGCGACAGGCACCATCAGGAATACCGACAACAGGATCATCATTCCCAGCGACCCCCAACTGAGCAAATCACCCAGCCAGGTGATTTGCCCGACGCCGGGCAAGGTGATCGGTTCGGCGGTCAGCGCCGCGATCAGCCACAGCAGACCTGCATAGATCCCCGCCAGCAGCGCGATCGTCAGCCCGATCCCGCGCCACAGCACGCTGCGAAAACGGGGGTCCGACAATTGCGCCAGTGCCAGCAGGAAGGATGACAGGATCATGCGGTCATCCAGCTGGTGATCGCGGCAATATCGGGTCGCGGGCGGTCGGGCGGCGCGCTGGTTTCAGTGCCAAGATGGATCAGTCCGGCGATGTTTTCATGGTCGGCCAACCCCAGCCCGTCGCGGATAAAGTCGCGGTCATGGCTTGGCCAGCCCGACAGCCAGTTCGCGCCCCAGCCCGCTGCCAGCGCGGCATTCACCAAGGCCAGACAAACCGCGCCCGCCGAATAGACCTGTTCGATTTGGGGGATCTTGTCGGATGGTTTGGGGCTGCTGACCACGGCAATCGCCAGATCAGCTTGTGCATACTGGTCCTGCGCCTTGGCGCTGCGGTCAGGATCGATGCCAAGCGCCGCACCGCGCGCGGCCACCAGCCCTGCAAGACGCATCAAGGCGGGCTTGGTCAGCACGATGAACCGCCATGGTTCCAGCTTGCCGTGATCGGGTGTCCGCGCGGCGGCGGTCAGCAGGATGTCCAGCGCAGCGGCATCGGGGACCGGCGTCGTCAAGGTCTTGGCCGGACGCGACCGGCGGGACAACAGAAAGGCAAGCGCTTCGGGGTTTGGTGTGGGCATGGTGGCTCCTGCGGATGGGTGCGAAAGTGATAGGGCGTCGGTGGTCGGGTGGCAACGGGACGGGCGGGATCCAGCTGGCGATCTGCGGGCTGTATTTCCTTTGGGTGTGACCCTTGCGGACAATTCAGACTTGATTGAGGCCGTATTTTGCGCAGGGTACGACGCTGCACGAAATCGTCATGCCCCCAGATGCGCGGCCATACCGGCGATCACCAAATCAAGATAGGCATCGAACCCGGCATCTGGCTGGCGCAGCGGGAATACCTCGACAAAGGGGTCGGGGGCGTGAACCGCGCTGCCCGCCATCTTTTGCAGCACGGCATGGCCGCAGAATGGCACATAGGTTTCTGAATAGCCGCCTTCGTGCACCATGACCAACCGCCCGCGGCAGATATCGCGCGCAAGCTCCATCACCCGTGCGGTCATCTGTGCGAATGTATCTGCCGTGGCCAGCATCCGGCCCAAAGGATCGTTCGCCGCCGCGTCATAGCCGCAGGCGATGATCAGCACATCAGGCACAAAAGCGCGGATCGCGGGCAGCGCAAGGCGGTCCATCGCGGCCAGATAGCCCTTGTGGCCCGTGCCGGGCGGTAAGGGGATATTGAGGTTGCAACCCGCCCCCGCCCCTGTGCCGCGGTCGGCAAAAGCGCCGGTATCCATCGGATAATTGCGGTCCTGATGGATGGAAACGGTCAGCACATCGGCGCGGTCGTAAAACACGGCCTCGGTCCCGTTGCCATGATGCACGTCCCAATCCAGCACCGCGAAACGCTGCGCCAGCCCGGCCGCGCGCGCCGCTTCGATCGCGATGCCGATATTGTTGAGCAGGCAAAACCCGTTGGGAAAGTCCGGCAGGCAATGATGGCCGGGTGGGCGAGACAGGGCATAGGCATTGTCCATCTCGCCCTGAAGGACGGTAAAAAGCGCGGCCTTGGCCAGCCCTGCGGACAGAGCCGCAATCTCGTATCCGCCGGGACCAAAAGGCGTGCGGCGGCCCAACTCGCCGCCACCAGCGTCCGACAGCGCCTTGAACCGGTCCAGATACTGCGCCGGATGCACGCGCAACAGATCGGCGGTGTCGGCGGGTGCGGCGCCGCGCATCACCAGATCACGGGCCAGCCCCGTCACCTCGATCAGGTTTTTCAACCGGCGCTTGGTTTCAGGGCTTTCGGGCAAGCCACCGTTCGTGGGCTGCACCAGCCCGCCCACCGGCAACATGCCCGCGTAATTGCCGCCGCCATGCCAGAAACAGCGTTCATCCCAGAAAAACCCGGTCGTCATGTCTTGCGCAGCCGGTAAATGCCTTCGGGCAAATCAAGTGCTGCCTGCAGATCGCGCAGCTGCGTCATCGACATGGTGATCTGCACGTCGCTGTCGCTGCGCGGATCATATTGGGTCAGGGTCACGCAATCATCAAAGGCGTTGATGATCACATCCTCGCGCAACGGTGCCTTGCCTTCGTCGACAAGGGTGACCACCGTCGCGTCATAATCGTGTTCTATGCTAAACATGGGATCAGCCTAGCGGGACATCGCAGGCCAAGCAATCGTCACTGGCAGGGTCGGGGCAACATGCTATTGTCTAAATTGGTCCTGTTCTGATCCGGAGTGCTGCATGCGTCTTGTCGCTGTTCTTTTTGCCCTTATCCTTTCTGCCTGCGCGCCGATGGACACAGCACCGCGACCAACGGGCGCGACACCGTCCGTCCCGCCACCGGTTGACAGCGGCGCGCTGTTGCCTGCGAGTCAGGCGATGGTCAATTTCCGCATTGCCGTGACACGGATCGAGCCCGTGGCCGAGCAGATCTGCCGGCAGCGCGGCAATAACAGCAATTGCGATTTCCTGATCCTTGTGGACGACCGGCCCGGCGCGCCGATGAATGCCTATCAGACGCTGGACCGCAACGGACGTCCTGTCATCGTCTTTACCGAACGGCTGATTGCGGATGCCCGCAACGTCGATGAAATCGCCTTTGTTCTGGCGCATGAGGCCGCGCATCACATCGAAGGCCATCTCGCGCGCCAGCAACAAAACGCGGTTCTGGGGGCGACGCTGATCGGCAGTCTGGCGGGGGCCTTGGGCGGCAATTCGCCCGATGCGGTCCAGACCGCCCAGCAATTGGGGGCGAGTGTCGGCGCGCGCGCCTATTCGCGCAACTTTGAACTCGAGGCCGATGCCACCGGCACCCGCATCGCCCATGCGGCGGGGTTCAACCCGTTGCGGGGATCGGAATTCTTTTTCCGCATTCCTGATCCGGGCAACCGGTTCCTTGGCACGCATCCGGCCAATGCTGACCGGCTGCGCGTGGTGCGCGATGTTGCGGCCACGCTTTAGCCCTGTGCGGCCATGCCTGAGGCGATGGCGATGAAAAAGCACGCCGAGGCGATGACCACGCACCCGTGCCAGATCGCTGTCGCATAGCGCAGGCGCTGCGCGGCGTAGAACGGCACCCCCGCGGTATAGATCAACCCGCCCAGGGCGATCAGGATCATCGTTGACACTGGCACGACCGGCCAGAGCGACCAGACCAGCGCAAGGCTCAGCCAGCCCATGACCAGATATAGGGCTGGCCCGAACCGCCCCGGCACGCGCCAGAAAAACAGTTTCAGCAGCACGCCGATCAGCGCCAGCGCCCAGACCACTGCCAGCACCAGATAGGCAAAACCGCTGCCGATCATCACGACCAAGGGCGTATAGGTCCCCGCGATCTTGAGATAGATCGCGGCGTGATCGACGCGGCGCAACAGGGGCCGGATGCCGTGCCAAGGCGTCAGGTGATAGGCGGCCGAGGCGACAAAGGTCGCAATCAGCGTCGCAGCGTAAATCGCAATGGCGGCGATTTGGGTTGCGTCGGCCCTGCCTGCCGCCCAGACCAGCAGCGCGACCGCACCTGCCACAGCACCGATCACGCCGATGGCGTGGACCGTGCCATCGGCGATGCGTTCGGATCTGGCGGGGGTGGGGTACATGGGGCAATTTCCTGATTGGCTTTAGAACTGGACGAGTCTTTGCCTGGGTCAAATGTTCCGTTGGGTCATGCGCGGCGCCTTGCTTGGGGCGCTGAGGCTCGGGGTGACTTGATGAAATGGCTTTGCCCGCTAACTATTCAAAACCTGCCTGATCGGAGATATCATGCGCCTGTCACATCTTGCTTTCGCCTTTGCCATCCTGCCTGCTGTTGCGTTTTCCGCGGGCAGTGATGATCCTGAACCACCCAAGCCAACGGAAACAACGACTGTCTGTGGTGACGGGCTTGTCTGGGACCTTGCCACGAAAAGCTGCCTGTCCCCCGCAGACAGCACCAATGACGACAACGCGCGGCTGAACGACGTGCGGGAACTGGCCTATGCCGGGTATTACCAAGCTGCGTTGGATGTGCTGGACACGTTGGATAACCCGGCCGCGCCTCTTGCGCTGACCTATTACGGTTTTGCCCATCGCAAGGCCGGAGAAATTGATCTGGGCATGGCCTATTACGATGCAGCACTTGCGGCGGACCCGGACAACCTGCTCGCGCGGTCCTACATGGGGCAGGGTTTCGTGGCCTCTGGCGATATGGTGCAGGCGCAGGTGCAACTGACAGAAATCCGGATGCGCGGCGGGCGGGACACATGGCCGGAACTGGCGCTGGCGCAGGCGATCACAACAGGGGTTGGCACAACATACTGATTTGATCCAGCGCAAGGACCGCGTTTTCCCAACCTGTCATCCTGACCCCATAAGATGGAGGACCATGATGCAAACATTGGGTGACATGCGTGAACATTTCCTGCGGGTGGTGAAAATGTCGGGGGCCTGCGGGGTCAACCTGTCGGCCGCGCTGGACGAAGGCCAGATCGACGCGCCGGAATACGCCGATATGGTCACGCGCTGCCGTGGCTGCGCGCAGGTCGGCAAATGCGACAAGCTGCTGGCCACGATGCCTGTCCTGCCACAAGCCCCCGCCTATTGCGAAAACCGCGATGAATTCGCCCAATTGCGCAGCGTGCAGACGGTCTGAGGTATCTGCCAAGGGTGCGACGTTGTGAAAGCTTTGTGATTCGCACAAAGCGTCCTAAGCTTGACCCATCGTCAATCAAGGGAGACTGACATGCGCGCTATCCTCTTTGCCTTGGCCATGCTGCCCGTTGCGGTGCATGCGCAGGAAACGACCCTGCCGACCCCGACAGAACCCGTGGCCCAAAGCTGCCCCGCGGGCATGACCTTCAACGCCGCCACGCAAAGCTGCGGCATCACACCCGTGGCGACCCCCATGCCAGCCGCCAGCGACGGGTCTGGCTGCAGCTACTCTGCTGCAAGGGAAGTGACGTCGTAAGCCAAGCCAGCCGGAAGGGAACCAGAGAACGCATCGCGAGAGCGGTGCGTTTTTTGTTGGGGTGCCGGGACACGGGACATAGGGCAGCGTCCGGACCTCGGGGTGGGTGCGAAGCGCCCTCCCCATGGGGGAGGTCTGGGCGCTGCCCGGCGATGCCGGGCGGGGCAAGTCTACTGGCGACCTGCCCGAAATACCGAGCCTTCGGGGATGTTGAAACGGGACAGAAAACTACCCGCTTAACCCACCCCACAAATCATACTCCCCCGCCTCATCCACCACAACCTGCACGATATCTCCCACGGACAGCGCGTCTGTTCCTTCGTCGATGAACAGGTTGCCGTCGATCTCGGGTGCGTCGGCCCATGTGCGGCAGGTCGCGATGCCGTCGGCGTCGATGTCGTCCACGATCACCTCCAGCCGCTTGCCGACCTTGGCGGCCAGTTTGGCGGCGGAAATGGCCTGCGCCTTTGCCATGAAACGGTCCCAGCGGTCCTGTTTGACTTCGGGTGCCACATGGTCGGGCAGGGCGTTTGACCGCGCGCCCGCGACGTTTTCATACTGAAAACAGCCCACACGGTCGAGCTGGGCTGCGTCCAGCCAGTCGAGCAGGTGCTGGAATTCCGCCTCTGTCTCGCCCGGATAGCCGACGATAAAGGTGCTGCGCAGGGTGATATCGGGGCAGATGGCGCGCCATGCAGCGATTTCATCCAGCGTTTTCGCCCCCGCCGCAGGCCGCGCCATGCGCCGCAGCACATCGGGATGGCTGTGCTGGAACGGGATGTCGAGGTAGGGCAGCACGCCGTTGGCCGGGTCCGCCATCAGCGGGATCAGGTCGCGCACATGCGGGTAAGGATAGACATAGTGCAGCCGCACCCAAGCTCCCAACTGCCCCAGCTCGCGTGTCAGGTCGGTGATATGGCTGCGCACCTCTCCGTCTTTCCACGGGTTCAGGTCGTATTTGCGGTCAAGGCCGTAGGCTGAGGTGTCCTGCGAAATGACCAAGAGTTCGCGCACGCCTGCCTGCACCAGCTTTTCCGCCTCGCGCAGGACGGCATGGGCGGGACGGCTGGTCAACAGCCCGCGCATGTCTGGGATGATGCAGAATTTGCACTTGTGATTGCAGCCCTCGGAAATTTTTAGATAGCTGTAATGGCGCGGCGTCAGGCTGACGCCTGTTGCAGGCAACAGGTCGATGAACGGATCGGGGTTGGGCGGCACCGCCAGATGCACGGCATCCAGCACCTGTTCATATTGATGCGGGCCGGTGACGGCCAGAATGCGCGGATGATGTTCGCGGATGTAATCGGGTTCGGCCCCCAGACAGCCGGTGACGATGACCTTGCCGTTTTCGCGCAGGGCTTCACCGATGGCATCAAGGCTTTCGGCCTTGGCGCTGTCCAGAAAACCGCAGGTGTTGACGATGACCGCCTCGGCGCCCGCATAATCGGCGCTGATTGCATAGCCTTCGGCGCGCAGGCGGGTCAGGATGCGTTCGCTGTCGACCAGCGCCTTGGGGCAGCCAAGGCTGACCATGCCAATCGTGGGCTGGCCGTCGCGGCGGGTGTCGGTCACCTGCGCGCGGGCAAGATCGGGGCGGAGTGAGGGCGGATTCTGTGTCATAGCCCCCTATAGACGGTCCAAAGGGCGCTGGTAAGGTGGGTCTTGACCCACCCTACGCGGATTTTAACGCCGACGGTCGCGCCGTGCCGACATCGGCTGGAACGCCACGCCGACATGCGCCTCGCAATAGGGCTTGCCTTGCTGGACGGGCAGGCCGCAAAACCAGAAATCTTCGGTCGCAGGATCGCCCACAGGCCATTTGCAGGTTTTCTCGGTCAGTTCCATCAAGGTCAGCCGCTTGGCGGTCTTTTCGACCTCGTTCACCTTGGCCAGCGCCTCGGGGCTGATTTCATTGGCCGACGGTTGCGGTGGCAATGGCTGGCCTGCGGGAATGATCGCGCGGCGGGCGGCGGAAATCGGGATGCCGTTCTCGTCCAGATCCAGCTCTTCTGTGATCGCAACAGCCATGCTTGGCTTTGCCTTGGGCGCGGGCTTGCTGGCAGGCTTGGCGCTGGGGGCCTCGACGGTTTCAGACGGCTTTTCCTTGGGCGCGGGTTTCGCGGCGGGGGCCGCAGCTCCGGTGCCCGCACGATTGGACAGGCCCAGCCTGTGGACCTTGCCGATCACGGCATTGCGGGTGACACCGCCCAATTCCTTGGCGATCTGGCTGGCCGACTGGCCATCGCCCCACATCTTTTTGAGCGTCTCAACGCGCTCGTCTGTCCAGGACATATGACTTCCTTCGGTTTCGCGGGCCAGATACCCCCTTGGGGTCGCGCCACGCCATGTCTAGCCTCCCATACTAGTCACTGCTACGGGTGATGTGAAGGCGCTCAAGCACCTTTTGCACAAGTTCCGGCGCGCTGTGGCCTCAGCCGGTGCTGCGACAGCGGCGATAGCCCACCGCATCTGTGATCAAAAACGTGGCGCGCTGACCAGCATGGCGAACACGCCCAAGCGCGACACCACATGATAGTCCCGTTACTTGCTGCCGGATCGGGCTGGCCACCCGCTCAAGAAAGAGTATGTCTGAGGCCAAGACAAAGGACCAATAGAATGAAAAGCAAGACCGAGATGGGTGTGCGCCGCTTTGGCCGCGTGAACTGGCTGGGGGCATGGACCCTGATGATCCGCGAAATCCGGCGCTTTGTGAATGTCTGGTTGCAGACAGTGATGGCGCCGCTGATCAACGCGGGCCTGCTTTTGATGATCTTTACCATCGCTATCGGATCGCAGCGTGGTGATGTGATGGGGGTCGATTTCATGACCTTTCTTGCGCCGGGTATCCTGACGATGACAGTGATCCAGAATGCCTTTGCGAATTCGTCATCCAGTCTGGCCTCGGCCAAGGTGCAGGGCAACATCGTGGACACGTTGATGCCGCCCCTGTCCGCGGCAGAGCTGGTCGCGGGCTATATTGGCGGTGCGGTTGCGCGCGGCTTATTGGTGGGCGTCGTGATCGCAGCGGGGTCTTTCGTGTTTCTGGATGTGGGCTTGGTGCATGCCGGTTGGGCAGTGACCTTTATCCTGCTCGGCTCGGTCCTGATGGGCGGCTTGGGGATCATTGCGGGCATCTATGCCAACAAGTTCGACCAATTATCCGCGATCACCAACTTTCTGGTGACCCCTCTCGCCTTTCTGTCGGGCACATTCTATTCCATCGACGCCTTGCCGCCATTCATGCAGACGTTAAGCCATGCCAACCCGTTCTTCTATATCATCGACGGGGTGCGTTTCGGCATGATCGGGGTCAGCGACAGCAGCCCCTGGACCGGCCTTTGGGTCGTGACTGGCAGTTGCATTGTCGTGCTCGCGATCTGTCACCGCTGGATGCGGTCTGGTTACCGGCTCAAAGCCTGACGCGCTAATAGATGTCGCGCACCGGAATGCCGCGCGCCGCCATGACCGCGACCAGCGTTGCAAGATCAGGCATGTCACGGCTGAGAATCCTTTCTTCGGTCCCGTCCTTGCAGATGATGATGGCGGCAGTTTCAGGATCGGTCTGCGTCGCGCGCAGATAGGCGATCTTGTCCAATGCGAGAGCGCGCGGTCGATGCCAGGCGGACAACACCAGATAGACGTCATCGACACGGATGCCCGTCACCGGACGCGGCACCAGCATCAGCGCAAAAGTCAGCATGCCCAAGGCCCAGACCAACCAAATGAGATCTGGCGCATCGGCAACGGACATCGCCGCCAGCAAAAGGACGACGCCCATGCCGCTGAGCCAGATCAAACCTTTACCGCGGGCGCGGCGATACTCGTAAACCTCGTTCATTGAACACCGCGTAACATCGCATCATGGCTGCATTTTGTCTGTAGTCGTGCTGATTAGGGCGAATTTTTACGTTTTCTTTCGCGCAGGGCCAGCAATGTTGCGCCGCTGAGGATAATGAAAGCACCCAGCACGCTGATCCGGTCGGGGACCACGCCAAAGATCACGCCGTCATAAACTGCAGCAAAGACCAGCGTCAGATAGCTGAAGGGCGTCACAAAGCTTGCATCCGCCCGCGCCATCGCATTGACAAAACAGGTTTGCGCCGCGGCCATCAGCACACCGATCCCCGCAAGGGCCGCCCATTGCCCCGCTGTCGGCATCGTCCAGACCGGCACAACGGCCAGTGTCGCGATGCAAAGCCCGACGGCATTGTTGACCAGCAGGATCTGGAACGGCGGTTCGCGGTTGGCTAGCTTTTTGATAAAGATCAGCTCGATCCCCATCAGAACCGCTGCCCCCAGCGCCAGCAATCCCGCGATCTGAAACGTCTCTGGCCCTGGCCGCAACAGGACCAGCGCCCCGATCAACGCTGTCGCCGCCGCGACCCAGCGCCATGGCCCGACCTTTTCGCCCAAAAGCGGGATCGCCAGCAACATGCCAAAGACCGGATTCAGAAAGCTGATCGCGGTTGCGTCCGACAGCGGGATGAACGCCACCGCCGCGAACATCAACGTCACACCGCCCCAGCCAAAAGCGGTGCGCCCGATATGCAACCTCAGGTCTGGTTTGCGGATTTGCGGCCGCAGAACCGCGGCCATTGCGCCAAGCGCCAGAAAGGCGAACAGGAACCGTCCATGGCTGACCTGCAACGGATGGAACGGTGGGCCTAACACGCCTGTTCCCAGCAATTTTGCCAATATCATCGTGCCCGCGATGAATGCGGTCGCAGTCAGTATCAAGGCGATGGCAAGCGGAGGATTCGGCGCGCGCAGGGTCATGCGGGGATATGTGATCCGCCTAACATTAGATCGCGCACCTTCATGAAGTGTATATAAAGCATTTATTTTCATATATTTGATTAAAAATACCAGATTAGATTTCCGTACCTGTCCGCTTGCGTTCCCATAAAACCGCGCTATTTTAGGGGAACGTTTATGGGAACGATTGCCGCCTTGTCGTGGTGTCATTGAAGGACCGCCCCAATGCCCAAGAAGCTGAGCAAAGCGCTGACACCACTGCAGGTAAAGAACGCCAAGCCGGGACGCCATGCTGATGGCGATGGCCTGCACCTGCTGGTCAAGCAAACTGGGGCGAGCTCTTGGGTATACAGGTTCATGCTAGATGGCAGAGCCCGGGATGTCGGCTTGTCGCGCTGCCCTGAGGCGATAGAGCTGCTGCGCAGGTCTGGCGGCGAGGAACTGACGCTAGCGCAGGCGCGCGACGTAGCTGCGATATATCGCATGAAGGTCAAGGCCGGGATTGACCCGCTCATGGAGCGCGATGAGGCCGCGGCGCAGGCCGCTGCAGCCAAGCAAGCACAGCAAGTAGCCAGTGTCACGTTCAGGGCCACCGCAGAGTCGTATATTGAGGCCAATGAAGGTAGCTGGCGCAACGCCAAGCACCGCCAGCAATGGGCAAATACACTAGCAACCTACGTTTACCCTACGATCGGGGATATGGCTGTCTCAGACGTGGACACGCCACATGGCGGCGGTGCAGGGCGCGGGCTTGCCTGCGGTGCATCGGACCTTTCTGCGCGCGGATGGCACGGGCAAGGCGGGGCTGGATGGTGGCGATAAGCTGATGTTGGGCGCAACCGCTGGCGGCGCTGTGCGGCTTATTGGCGGGCCTTCGCGGCTGGTGGTGGCGGAAGGCATTGAAAGCGGCTTGTCGCTGCTGTGCGGGCTGCTGGATGACCCTGTGACGCTCTGGGCTGCGCTTTCCACAAGTGGCCTGCGCGGGCTGCGACTGCCCCGGCAACCTTCGCGGCTGACAATCGCTTGCGATGGCGATGCTGCGGGGCGTGAAGCTGCGCATGCACTGGCCGAACGGGCGCACGGCTTGGGCTGGCAAGTGGGCATTATCGACCCCGGCAATGGGGCCGACTTTAACGATATTTTGACACGAAAGGCGGCGGCATGAACGCGCAAGACAAACCCCAAGAACAACCATTCACGCCTGAAGGGCCGCAACCTTTGCTGCGCGAAATCGCCCTTGGTGCCCCGTATCCGGTGGAAGCGCTCGGGCCGCTGCGCGCGGCTGTGCAAGCGGTGCAAGGCATGACGCAAGCCCCGGTGGCAATCCCTGCGCAATCTGCGCTGGCTGTTGCATCGCTGGCCGTGCAAGGCTTTGCTAATGTGGAAACACTGGGCGGCACGCACCCAGTGTCGCTTTACGCCCTAACCATAGCCCGAAGCGGCGAACGCAAAAGCGCCTGCGACGCGCCCCTTATGGCCGGGCTGCGCGACCATGAACGTGAACAAGCCAAGGCCCAGCGCGACGAAATGGAAAGCTGGCGGAACAAGCACGCGCTTTGGAAAGGCGAACGTGACCGCATTCTTTCGGAAGCCCGCAAAGGCAAAGGCGAAAAGCGCACGGCGGCACAAGCCGATCTGGAAGCGCTCGGGGCAGAACCGGAAGCCCCGCCTTCCGCTGACCGAACCGTGACCGAACCAACCTTTGAAGGGCTGACAAAGCTTTTCGCGCACGGACAACCCAGCCTCGGGCTTTTCTCGGATGAAGGCGGGCAATTCTTGGGCGGGCACGCAATGAATAGCGAAAACCGCCAGAAAACGCTGGCCGCATTCAATGACCTTTGGCAAGGCAATGCGATAAGGCGCACGCGCTCGGGGGATGGGCACGCGACGCTATACGGGCGACGGCTGGCGGTGCATCTGATGGTGCAACCCGGCGTGGCGCGCGGCTTTCTGGCCGATCCGCTGGCGGCTGACACGGGCTTTGTGGGCCGCTTTCTTATCTGCGAACCGCCCAGCGCTATCGGAACCCGCATGCAAGCGAACTCCACGCGCGATGACATGGCGCTGGAAAGCTTTGGCGCTCGCTTGCGAGACATCCTCGACACGCCCATGCCAATGGACGCCGAAACCCGCGAACTCAAACCGCGAATGCTGGAACTGGCCCCCGACGCCCGCACGCTGCTGGTGGCATTTTCTGACGCTATTGAGCGGGCACAAGCCCCCGGTGGGGATCTGGCCCATATCACGGGCACGGCTTCAAAGGCGGCGGAGCAAGCGGCGCGCATCGCGGGCGTGCTGACCCTATGGCGCGACCTTCACGCCCCGCAAGTGCAGCCGGGCGAAATGGCAAACGGAATTGACCTTGCGCAATTCTATCTGGCCGAAGCTTCACGGCTTGCAAGCGCTGCTGTGGTATCGGCTGAAATCGACCGGGCCGAAACCTTGCGGCGGTGGCTGATGAAAAGGTGGCCGGAGAGTGAAATCATGTTGCGCGAGGTGGTGCGGCATGGCCCCAACTCTTTACGCGAGAGCCCGAAGGCGCGGGCCGCGCTAAGCATTCTCGAAAAGCACGGATGGCTTGTGCCGCTCGAAGCCGGAACGGTGGTGCGTGGTGCAGCCCGGACCGAAGCTTGGTTAATCGTGAAGGCGGCGGACCATGTGGTTTGATGCACGCGCTAAGCTGGCCGGAATCGCGGGGCAACCCCCTGCGACTTCCGCGACAACTGCGACACAAACCCCAACTGCGTGCCTCGCGTAAAAGTTGCTTGATAACGCCGAGGGGCTCATCACAATGGCGCTGGCGGCCTGCCCACCCGACCCCTCATCGGTGGTCACAGGCCCAATCTTGCGCCGCAGGTGAAAAAGGCAGCTTTGCTGTCACGGGGCGGCTCTGGGGCTAGCCAGACCAGTTCTGCCACAGTCGATTAGCCCATGATGCCTACTCGCAGTCCTGATAGTTAGACTCCATACAAACACGCGCTCGGCGCTGTGCCTCGGATATATCGGCTACGGTCATCCTCTTTTCTAAAAATGCTCGAGCCTCAACTGCGTTCTCATGTCCATTTGCAGCAGCGATATTTGCCCACATGTGCGCCATGACATAGTCCTGCGGCACGCCATGACCGTTGAGATACATTAAGCCAAGATAGTATTGCGCATAGGCATTACTTTGCTCGGCCAGCGGTTTCCACACTCGCATCGCGGAGGCATTGTCGCCGCTTAAATACGCAGCTAATCCAGCATCAACATCCTGCGCCACACTTGGAAGCGGTGCCAACGGCAGCAACATGGCGACAAATATTGCTTTGGTTCTCATGGCAGATCTTTCTCTTTGCTTTCGTTCTCAACCTAACATTCAAGCCTGCATCCTCTTAGGCTGTCGCCTTGTCTCAAAGAACGCGGCCATGGTCGCGCTGTCGATGCTGTCGCAAGTGTCGCGACTGTCGCAACGCCCGCCCGCCCGCAACCACTCCAAGCGTGCCCTGTTCGAGGTGAAGCTTTTACACCGCCTGCGGGATACCCCACAGTTCAATTTCACAAACAGAGAAATTTATTCTGCCGAGCAAGAAAAATTCCGCTGAGCGCATTACTTGCCGTACATCCTAATCTACATCCACGAATCCGAACCGTACCAGCCTATCTCTGATTTCTTGCTCGATCATCGCCACCGAGCGTTCCTGCGTCGTGATTTCAACCTTGTCAGTGAACATGCCGAGGTGACGCCCTATAAGCTCCAACGCCCGCACACGGGTGCTATCGGTCTTCGCCTCCAGTGCCTCATGCTCAAGCCGCTCTAGGACGGCCTCTGCGTGACTGAGCCGCAACATGCGCCGTTCCTCCTCTTGCTCGGCCCTTAACTCCGAGACCCTTAGAGCCACCTTGGGGTTTGTCGCGAGGCGGCATGATTCCACCCATACGCTCTCGGGCTTCATGCCATCGGCATCATAGGCCTGTCGGTAGGCAGTGGTCGCGGGAATGCCGTCGACAATGCCGAGGGCGAACGCGTTCTGTTTTGCAGTGAGCTGGGCTGACATAAATCTTGCTCATAACTAGTTTCAATAATGTAATATTATTACATTATTGTTCTTTTACTCAAGCCTATTATTCGGATCGTAAAAGTTGGCGTTCCTCACGAGCAAGCCGAACGCCAGTAGCCGATGTTCGGGAAGCAGCTCAGGCAAGAAAAAGCTTGCTCAGCGGGCAGTCTCTGGTGAATTTAATGCCAGACGGAAGCAAACTTGGAGAACTTCGATGAACAGGCTTCGAGCGCTCGCACTTCTCTTCGTTGCCGCTGTCGTCACTCCAAGCGCCGCTAGACCTGCCGAAATCACATACAGATGTTCCACAGATCGATGTGCAATTCAGCTCAAAGGAGACATCGAAGAACGTGATTTCGAGAAGTTTAGGAATGTTGTTGAGGAGATTAACAGCACTGGCCTACCGGTTTCTTCTCTAAACCTGTTATCTCGGGGAGGAAACGTTTCTGAGGCAATGAGAATAGGTAGGTTAGTTAGGTCATCGTTGATTTTCGCCCGAACTCCCGAAAATGCTATTACTCAAGCTATTTATGATGCAGGTATCAACCGACAACCAAGTGAGGAAGTTCATAATAAAATAGTTATGCGCTTATATAAAGATGGATTGATTTCGCGAGAAGGTTGGGAACTTGCCGGATACTTTGTTGGTACCATGACAGATCGCAGGCAGATCAGCAATTCAAGACAGTTGGTTGATATAGCAACCGATCACGGGTGGGATGTATCATTTGATACTGATGCAATGTGCGCGTCAGCATGCGCTCTTATTGCTGTATCTGCTGTGCGAAGGTCTGGCGGGCCAGTTGGCTTACATCACATATACGTTGAGAACAAAGATATTGATTTTAGCGATCTAAACAGCGTTTTGAGTTCTGGCACTAGTAAGGTTTCAAGCTTTCTGACAGAGATGCGCGCGCCCTCCAGTTTTCTGGACATTATGGTCTCCACACCCTCGCAAGAAATGGAGTGGTTTGATTTGCCGCCCTATGATCCAATATATCAAGAATTTAAAGAAGCGCGATGCCCGGGACTAACTAGTATGGAAGCTGAAGTTTTTTGGAAACTAAAAGTGCTGAGAGATAATTCACGGTATACAGACACAAACGGAAATACAATAAGGCGTAATTTATCAAACGCCGAGTTGCGCTACTTGACCCAATTAGAGGCGCGCTTTGAAAATTCTCATGATTGCAAATCTGACCTTGACGTCAGCACTTGGCGGAAAGCTCAAGGACTAGATTAGAGTGCCGGAGCTGAAGATAATACCGAGCGTGTCCTGCCGTTGGTTTGAGC
>NZ_JAGYJK010000016.1 GCF_018402175.1 Yoonia sp.
CATGCCAGCACCCAAGACCACGGGCAGACCCCGCACCATAAGCTTGCGCGACGTGTTCGACGCGATCCTCACATGGCTACGACCGGGTGCCAGTGGCGGATGCTGCCAAACGACTTTCCGGCGGTATCGACTGTGCGGGGCTATTTCTATGCTTGGCGCAACGACGGTTTTCTCGATGAGATGAACCGCAAGCTGGTTGAAGCCGCGCGGCTGGCGGAGGGCCGCAAAGCCCAGCCGACAGCGGGCATCATCGACAGCCAAAGTGTAAAAACCACGGAAAGTGGAGGGGTTAGCGGATATGATGCCGGAAAAAGGGTCAAGGGCCGCAAGCGCCATATCGTCACTGACACGACCGGATTGCTCGTCGGTCTCGAGGTCCACAGCGCCGAAATTCAGGACCGTGACGGCGCGCCGGATGTGCTGAAAGCCGTCGCCGCGCGCTATCCCATGCTGCGTCATATCTTTGCCGATGGTGGCTACGCAGGCCCCAAACTGCGGGAGGCGCTGAAAGCCATCGGACGCTGGAGCGTCCAGATCGTCAAACGCTCGGACGCGGCACAAGGGTTTGAAGTCTTACCCCGCCGATGGGTCGTGGAGCGCACCCTTGCCTGGCTCGGGCGATGCCGCCGCCTGTCAAAGGATTGGGAGAAATCCATCGCCAGCGCAGAGGCTTGGGTGCTCATCGCCCATATTCGCCGCGTGACCCGCCACCTTGCAAGGAACTGAAAACGCTCGCTGAGTTTTGAATCCGGAGTATATACGAATAATTTTGATAACCCGCAGTCACCAGCATCGGGCAACCTGACGACGACCATGCAGTCGGGAACCGCCCCGGGGAACACGGGGACCGCCCCTGCCTTGAACACGACGATCCTACCTAGCCGTCAGGATGCTGACGCTGATCGGGAATTGGTGCTGTATGACGGCCGCAACGTCGGCGGCTTTGCCGAATTTTTCAGCGAACCGTTTCGTGCAGGTCCAGGAGAACCGGAAAAGCCAGTCATATCAGAATTCTCGATGAACGCGCGGCTGGACCTGATTGACAACGGTGGCGCGACGACAGGCAATGGCAAGATCAATGGTTTCTCGTTCAACTTTGGCGAAACATCGACCCTGCCGGGCGGCACGGGGGGGGCGCTTGAAAACGGTGTATCCGAGGGTTTGTCGATCAGGGTTCTGCCCTCGAGTGACCGGGTCCAGATCGTGTGGAACGGTGTTGTTCTGAGCGAGGCCGTTTCGCAGAACCCCAATGATTTTGCAGCCCGTTTAGAGAATCTCAGAGTTCTGAACATGAGCGTCACAGTCAACGATGCGGGCTTTGTCAGGGTAATCTTGAACGAAGAACTCAGTCCGGGGACCCGGTTGGAATTTACGGCCCAGATCCCGCCTGTGGATGGAAAGTCCGGACTGACCTTTGCCGATCAGGCAGACTGGGGCTTTTCGTTTGCGGGACGGACAGCGCAAAATGCGGGTGAAGTCTGGATCGACGACATCAGGCTGAGCGGCACAATGGTATGCTTTGCAAAAGGCACAATGATCACAACCGCAACCGGCCCCAAAGCGGTCGAAGACCTGCAGCCCGGCGATCTGGTCCTGACCCGCGATCACGGCTTGCAGCCGATCCGCTGGACCGGCTGCTGGCATGCCGATGCGGCCAAGCTGGCGGCAAAACCACAGGCGCAGCCAATCGTGATCCGCCAGAATGCGCTGGGAGCGAATATGCCATCGGCTGATCTGACCGTGTCACCGCAGCACCGCATCATGGTCGCCTCTGCGATCATCGAACGGATGTGCAATGCGCCAGAGGTCTGTGTGGCGGCGAAACATCTTCTGGGCCATCCGGGCGTTGAAACCGCCGCAGCGCCAGATGGCGTGACCTATTACCATTTCCTGTGCGACTCGCATGAAATTGTCTTGGCCAATGGTGCCTGGGCAGAAAGTTTATTGATCGCGCCGGAAATGTATCAAAGCCTGCCCTGGTCCTCTGTCACACGGATTTTCCAGCTGTTTCCCAATCTCAAGGCCCTGCTGGACAACCCGCAACCTGCCCGTCCCAGCATGACCCGCAAACAGGCTGCAAAAATGGTGGAACGTCATGTCCACAATGACAAGCCATTGGTCACAACGGCTTTGGCCAGCCCCAAGGGTGTCCGCGCCGCCGGATAAAGGGTCAGACAGGCATCCTGCCCATTGTCGTGTCCCATGGATTGACCTAGTGCCTAAGCGGTCAATCCCGCGCGGCATATTGGACAGCGATGTGATCAGAATTTTCGTCTTGCTGGCCGTGACAATGTCCGCCTTTGCCGCCAATTCGGTGCTGAATCGGCTGGGTGTCGCGCGCTATGGCATGGACCCGATGGATTTTGCAGCGATCCGCGTGGTGGCAGGTGGCCTGATGCTTTGGGTCTTGGTCAGTGTGCGCGGCATGGCGCGCCCGCCGCTGTGGTCTGGTCGCAGGATCGGGGGCGCTGTCTGTCTTGCCGGTTATATGGTCGGGTTTTCATGGGCTTACCTGAGCCTTGACGCGGGCATCGGTGCGTTGATTCTGTTCGGTGTCATTCAGGTCGTGATTTTTGGCTGGTCCGTCGCCGCGGGGCAAGCGGTCCCGTCCCGGCGCTGGCTGGGGGCGCTGGTGGCCTTTGGTGGACTTTGCGTTCTGCTATGGCCATCGGGGGCGCAGGCCCTGCCTTGGGGTGGTGCCACCGCGATGATCATCGCGGGGATTGCATGGGCGGGCTATACGCTGCTGGGCCGCGGCGAGCCTGATGCGCTGGGGGCCAGTGCTGCGAATTTCCTGCTATGCCTTCCCTTGGTGCTGTTGGTCCTGCCTTTGTCAGATGCGGGCCAGCTGTCCATCGCCGGTGTCGCCACCGCCGCCATCGCAGGTGCGGTCACATCGGGGCTTGGCTATGCTTTGTGGTATCATATCCTGCCACAGATCGCCGCCACGCTGGCCGGTATTGCACAGCTGAGCGTACCGGTCCTGACCGTCGCCGCCGGTGCGCTGCTGCTGGCAGAACCGGTAACAGCGCGGCTGATCGTGGCGGGGATGCTGGTTCTGGGCGGGATCGCCATCGCCCTGCCCGCGCGACGTTAGGTTCTGGGCTGTTCGGGGGTTCCGCATCGGTACAGCGATCCCTACTTATCAGATCATGAAGACATTTGTCGCCTCTGTCATGCTGGCCTTCGTGGCCGCGCCTGTGGTCGCGCAGGACTGCGTCGTCATGTTGCACGGCCTTGCGCGGACCGAAATTTCGATGACCGCAATGGCGCTGGTGCTTGAGGGTGAAGGCTACCGCGTCGTCAATCGCGGCTATCCATCCACCGAAAGCACGATCCCGAACCTTGTCGCCGATCATGTGACCGAGGATGTGGCCGCCTGCGGCGGCAGGCGCGTGAATTTCGTGACCCATTCGATGGGTGGCATCCTTGCGCGCGCCTGGCTGACCAGTAACCGCCCAGATAAGATGGGCCGCGTCGTGATGCTGGGGCCACCCAATGGCGGGTCGGAACTGGTGGATATCTTTGGCGAATTCGAGCCGTTCCAATGGGTCAACGGCCCGGCAGGGCTACAGCTTGGCACGCAGGAGGACAGCTTTCCCAACTCGCTGGATTATCTGCCCTTCGAGATCGGTATCATCGCGGGCAACCGCAGCCTGAACCCTGTCTATTCGGCCCTGATCGAAGGGCCAGATGACGGCAAGGTATCGGTCAATTCGACACGTCTTGACGGCATGGCCGACCATATCGTGTTGCCGGTGACGCATACCTTCATGATGAACAATCCGGTTGTGATCACGCAGGTGCTGGAATTTTTGCGCAATGGCCGCTTTGACCCGGACCTGACAATGACGGATGTGATCCTCGGAACTGAATAAGGTTTTGCCGCCCCTGCGGGGCGACAAGCCTCCGGCGGGGATATTTAGGCTCGGAAGATGCGGTTGACATGACCCATCTTGCGGCCGGGTTTTACCTCGGCCTTGCCGTAAAGATGGATCGCCGCATCGGTTTTCGCGTAATCGCCCAGCCTGTCCATGTCATCCCCGATCAGGTTTTCCATGATCACATCGGCATGGCGCGCGCCATCGCCCAACGGCCAGCCCGCCACGGCGCGGATATGCTGTTCGAACTGGCAGATAGTGCAGCCATTCTGGGTCCAATGGCCGGAATTATGCACACGCGGCGCGATTTCATTGACGATCAGTCCCTGCGGCGTGACGAACAGCTCTACCCCCATGACACCCACATAATCCAGCGCGTTCAGGATGCGCGCCGCGATCAGCACCGCATCGGTGCGCTGGCTTGCGGTCAGGTTGGCGGGGACGGTGGTGGTGCGCAGGATGCCATCCTCATGCACATTCTCGCCCGGATCATAGCAGGCGACCGACCCGTCCTGCCCGCGCGCGCCGATCACCGACACCTCGTGGGTGAAGTTGACAAAACCTTCGAGGATCGCAGGCGCCCCCGCCATATCGGCAAAAGCGCGCGGTGCATCGTCGGCCACCTTGATCCGCGCCTGCCCCTTGCCGTCATAGCCCATGCGCCGCGTCTTGAGGATCGCAGGCGCGCCGATCGTCGCAAGGGCCACATCTAACGCCGCCATATCAGGCACATCGGCAAAGGGCGCAGTTTGCAGACCCAGCCCTTGCAGAAAGGTCTTTTCGGTCAGCCGGTCCTGGCTGGTCGCCAGCGCCTGCCGCCCCGGATGGATCGGGGCGAGCGTTTCCAGAAGGTCGAGCGCCGAGGTGGGGATGTTTTCGAATTCATAGGTGATAACATCGACCGATTGGCCGAACGCGGTCAGTGCGGCATGGTCGTCATAGCTGGCTGTCGTCACGCGGTGCGCCACGTCGCCTGCGGGCGGGTTTGCGCCAGGCTCGAAGATATGCACCTTCAACCCCAGCCGCGCCGCAGCCACCGCAAGCATCCGCCCCAATTGCCCGCCACCCAGAATTCCGATTGTGGCCCCGATTGGCAAAGCATTATTCATCGACAGGTTCTTCCGGGATCGCGGCAGACAGGGCGGCGCGCCATGCATCCAGCCGCGCTGCAAGGGCGGGATCGTGCAAGGCGAGGATACCCGCAGCCAGCAGCCCCGCATTCGCCGCCCCTGCCGCACCAATGGCCATCGTCGCCACGGGAAAACCGCGCGGCATTTGCACGATGGAATAGAGGCTGTCCACACCGCCAAGCGCCTTGGTCTGGACCGGCACGCCGATCACCGGCACACGGGTTTTTGACGCCATCATGCCCGGCAGATGTGCCGCGCCGCCTGCCCCTGCGATGATGACCTGCAAACCGCGCTCGGCGGCGGTTTTGCCATAATCCCACAACCGATCCGGTGTCCGGTGGGCGGAAACGATGCGTTTTTCATAAACCACGCCAAGCTGGTCGAGCATCTCTGCCGCCTCGCGCATGGTGGGCCAATCCGACTGGCTGCCCATGATGATCCCGACCAAAGGGTGCGTCATTGCGATGATCCCATACCAAAACTTGAAGCGGCACTATAGCCATGCGCGGGGCCACCGCAACGGGCGATCAGGCAATGATATCGGGGAGAATGCGGTCTTCCAGCACGACGATCTGGTCCTTGATCGCGAGTTTTTGCTTTTTCAGCCGCTTGATCGTCAACATATCGGTCGAGGCACGGTCATGCAGCGCCTCGATCGCGGAATCGAGATCGCGGTGCTGGCGCTTGAGCATTTCCAGCTTGACGCGCAAAACGTCGATTTCATCCATCTTGGCAAAGGTGGTCATTGGTCCGCATCATCCCGCAGCTGATGCGCCCTAGATAACCAAAGTCGGGCCAACATACTAATACTTCCTCTTGATCAGGCCGTGATCGGCACCCATATTTCAATCAGGCCGCCGCGCACGGGGCCACACCGACAGTCGCTTGAACGAAGGGCATGTCTTATGACGAAAATGGCTTTGGGAACCCATCCGTTCCTTTTGGGGTTCGAACAGCTGGAACGGCTGGTTGAACGCACCGCGAAAACCGGCAATGACGGGTATCCGCCCTATAACATCGAACAAACCTCTGCCACGTCCTACCGGATCACGCTGGCCGTGGCCGGATTTGCCGAAAGCGATCTGGCCATCACGGTCGAGGATAATTCACTGGTGATCCGCGGCCGCCAGCGCGACGATAGCGAAGGGCGCATCTATCTGCACCGCGGGATCGCCGCGCGGCAGTTCCAGCGGTCATTCGTGCTGGCCGACGGCGTCGATGTCGGAGAGGCGGTGATGGAAAACGGTCTGCTGCATGTCGATCTGACACGGTCGGTGCCCGACCGCGTGGTGCAGACGATCAAGATCAGGAAAGGGTAGGCCATGAACATGAAATACGATTTGAAAACGCTGGGGCAGGATATCGTCTATGTCAAACCCGTGCTGACAGCCGATCTGCCCGACGAGGTACGCGCCGAGATCGGCGACCTGCGCGAGGTCTTCGCCGTCCACAACACCAAGGGCGAGCAACTGGCGCTGGTGGCGGACCGCAAGCTGGCGTTCCATCTGGCGCGCGAAAACCACATGCATCCGGTGACGGTGCATTAAGGCGCGGATACCAGCGCCGCCGCCCGTGACCTGCATCATGATGCAGGCCACGCCACGCTTCAGCCCTTGATCAGCCCGAGGCTTTCGAGCTTGAGCAGCACCTGATGCGCGCAACCGTCGACGCTTTGGTTTTCGGTGTCCAGCCGTAGTTCTGGATGGTCAGGCACATCATAGGGGTCGGAAATACCGGTGAATTCCGCGATCTTGCCTGCGCGCGCCAGTTTATACAGCCCCTTGCGGTCGCGCCGTTCGCATTCTTCGATGGATGTGGCGACATGGACTTCGACGAAGGCGCCGAATTGCTCGACATCCTCGCGCACGGCGCGGCGGGTCGTGGCATAGGGGGCGATGGGCGCGCAGATTGCGATGCCACCGTTCTTGGTGATCTCTGACGCGACATAGCCGATGCGCCGGATATTCAGGTCGCGGTGTTCCTTGCTGAACCCCAGTTCCGACGATAGGTTCTTGCGCACGATATCACCGTCAAGCAGGGTCACAGGCCGCCCGCCCATTTCCATCAGCTTGACCATCAGCGCATTGGCGATTGTGGATTTGCCCGACCCCGAAAAGCCGGTGAAGAATACGGTAAAGCCCTGTTTCGCGCGCGCGGGGCGGCTTTTGCGCAGTTCTTCGACGACCTGCGGAAAGCTGAACCATTCGGGAATTTCCAGACCTTCGGCCAGACGGCGGCGCAGTTCGGTGCCGGAGATGTCGAGGATCGTCACCTTGTCCTTGTCTGCAATCTCGTCGGCGGGTTCGTATTGGGCGCGGTCCTGCACATAGACCATCTGTTTGAAATCGACCATTTCGATGCCCATTTCGTCCTGATGTTCGCGGAACAGGTCCTGCGCGTCATAGGGGCCATAGAAATCCTGACCGGCGGAATTCTTGCCGGGGCCGGCATGGTCGCGGCCGACGATGAAATGCGTGCAGCCGTGGTTCTTGCGGATCAGCCCGTGCCAGACCGCCTCGCGCGGGCCAGCCATGCGCATGGCAAGGTTCAAAAGGCTCATCGTGGTGGTGGCGGATGGATACTGGTCCAGCACCGCCTCGTAACAGCGTACGCGGGTGAAATGGTCGATATCGCCCGGTTTGGTCATGCCGACAACCGGATGGATCAACAGGTTGGCCTGCGCTTCGCGTGCGGCGCGGAAAGTCAGTTCCTGGTGCGCGCGGTGCAAAGGATTGCGGGTCTGGAAGGCCACGACCTTGCGCCAGCCCAGTTTGCGAAACAGCGCGCGGAGTTCGTTGGGCGTGTCGCGGCGACCGCGGAAATCATAATGTACCGGCTGCTGAATGCCGGTGACAGGGCCACCCAAGTAAACGCTGCCTGCCGTGTTGTGCAGATAGTTCACCGCCGGATGTGCGCTATCGTCCGCGCCATAGACCTTTTGCGCTTCATGCGCTTTGTTCGGCACCCATTTGTCGGTGACGGTCATGGTGGCAAGGATCACGCCTTCCTGATCGCGCAGCGCGATGTCCTGCCCGATCGTCACCTTGTCAGCAAAGCCTTCGCTCACGTCCAGCGTGACCGGCATGGGCCACAGCGCGCCATCGGCAAGGCGCATCGTGTCCACGACGCTGGTGTAATCCGCCTCGGACAGGAACCCTTTCAACGGGTTGAACCCGCCGTTCATCAACAATTCCAGATCGCAGATCTGGCGTGGCGTCAGGTCGTGGCTGACAAGATCGCCCGCCTCTGCCTTGAGTTTCTGGGCGCTCTCGTAAGAGACATAAAGTTCGGGGATTGGGGCCAAATCTTGCGGCATAATTTTCACTGACATCGCTGGTTACCGTTGCCGTGGCATAGACCCCGTGATGCGTCATTGTCTAGTAATCTGCGCTGAAAAGACTGCTTTTCCGCTCCATGCGGCAGGAACGGGACGCTGGAGCGATCTGCAGCGCGATGCGCGAACAGATCAGCCCTGTGGTGCAGCCCACCAGCATGTCTGGCCGGTTATTCCGCCGCTTTGATGTCCTGCATATCGTGCTGGGCGGCCAGAAACCTTTCGGCATCCAGCGCTGCCATGCAACCCATGCCAGAGCTGGTCACAGCCTGCCGGTAGACGTGATCGGTCAGGTCGCCCGCCGCAAACACACCGGGGATCGCGGTGCGTGTGGTGCCGGGTTCGACCACGACATAACCGCCATTATGCGTCTCAAGCTGCCCCTGCACCAGTTCGGACGCAGGCGCATGGCCGATGGCGATAAACACGCCCTTGGCCGCGATTTCACTGATGGCACCCGTGCGCACATCGCGCACGCGGATGCCTTCGACGCCCAAGGGGCTGTCGGTGCCGAACACTTCTTCGACCTCGTGAAACCAGAGCGTTTCGATCTTGGGGTTGTTTTCCAGCCGCTGTTGCAGGATCTTTTCTGCGCGCAATTCATCGCGGCGGTGGATCAGCGTCACCTTGGAGGCGAAATTGGTCAGGAAAAGCGCCTCTTCCACGGCGGTATTGCCGCCGCCAACGACGACGATTTCCTGCCCGCGATAGAAAAACCCGTCACAGGTGGCACAGGCGCTGACGCCAAAACCCTTGAACTTGTCCTCGGTCGGCAGGCCCAGCCATTTGGCGCGCGCGCCGGTGGACAGGATCACCGCATCGGCGGTATAAATCGTGCCGCTGTCGGATTGCGCGGTAAAGGGGCGGTTTTGCAGGTCAAGCGATGTGATGATGTCCTGCACGATCTCGCAGCCCATGGCGCGGGCATGGGCTTCCATCCGCAGCATCAGGTCGGGGCCTTGGACTTCGGTGTCGCCGGGCCAGTTTTCCACTTCGGTCGTGGTGGTCAGCTGCCCGCCCGGTTCCATCCCCTGCACCAGCAAGGGTTCAAGCATAGCACGCGCCGCATAGACACCCGCGGTGTAACCCGCAGGACCGGAGCCGATGATCAGAACGCGGGTGTGGCGGGTATCGGGCATGGCAGACCTCTTGCTGAATATATCCACGATATAGCCCTCCGACCCGCCGGTTGGAAGGGCCAGACGGCGCGTTCTATTGTTGCCGAAGTGTGAAATATTATTGCGCATCCGCGACAGAAAACGTAGTATTCGGCAAAATTGATGGGGAACCCGATGCCAGGCACGAAACTCGACGAAATTGACCGGATGATTCTGGCGCAATTGCAAGCCGATGGCCGCATGACCAATGTCGAACTGGCCAGCCGCGTCGGCATTTCCGCGCCGCCCTGCCTGCGCCGCGTGCGCACGCTGGAAGAACAAGGGTTCATCACAGGCTACCATGCCGATGTCAACGCGCGCGAACTGGGGTTCGAAGTGCAGGTTTTCGCCATGGTAGGGCTGGTCAGCCAGGCCGAGGCGGACCTGTCCGCGTTCGAGCGTAAATGCATCAGCTGGCCGCTTGTCCGCGAATGCCACATGCTGAACGGCGAGGTGGATTTCATCCTCAAATGCGTGGCACCCGACCTGCGCACGTTTCAGCGGTTTTTGACCGAAGAACTGACCAGCGCCGACAATGTGGCCTCCGTCAAGACATCGCTGGTGATCCGCGGTGCCAAGGACGAACCGGGCGTGCCGTTCGACGTGCTGGAAGCGCGGCTGGCCCAGCAGGCCTGAACAAAAGAAAGGCGCCCGGAAATCCGGACGCCCTTCTCTTCACTTTGGGTTTCGCCGATGCGCGAACAGGTGGCGAAACCCGGGTGAAGCCTATTCGCCGCCGCCCAGCTGGTGGACGTAAGCCGTGACAGCCCGGATTTCCGCCTCTGACAAACGGGTGCTCCAGGGCGGCATGACGCCGAACCGCGCATAGCGGATCGTTTCTTCCAGCGTTTCAGGATCGCCGCCATATAGCCAGATCGCATCCGTCAGATTGGGCGCGCCCTGGTTACGGTCGCCCTTGCCTTCGTCGCCATGACAGGCGGCGCAATTGTCCAGAAACAATTCGCTGCCCGCAGCGGCCAGCGTCGCGTCATGGGTCTGCCCCGAAATCGCCAGCACATGGTTCACGACGGCGTCAATTTCACCGTTAGACAGGATGTCGTCATAGGCGGTCATGACGGAATAGCGGGCATCCCAGTCTTCTTCGTTGCGGATACCGTGGCGGATTGTATAGGCGATGTTTTCGAAATCACCGCCCCACAGCCAATCGTCATCCAACAGGTTGGGATAGCCCACAGCCCCTGCCGCACCGGATCCGTGGCATTGCGAACAATTGTTGCGGAACACCGCAGCACCCGCCGAAGTGGCAAAGCGCATCAGGTCGGGGTTCTGGTCCAGCGTGTCCAGATCGGCACTGGCCAGTTGCGCCATGATGGCGCTGTTAGCTTGTTCAAAACGGGCGATGTCTTGGGCGACTTCACCGCGTGTCGAATAGCCGAGCATACCCGATGTGGCAGAACTGATCAGCGGCCAGGCGGGGAAGGCGATGGTATAGCCCACGCCCCAGACGATGGTGATATAGAAGGTCCACAGCCACCAGCGCGGCAGCGGATTGTTCAATTCCTTGATCCCGTCCCAGCTATGGCCGGTGGTATCCGTGCCGGTGACGTCGTCAATGTCCTTGTGGTCATGGCTGCTCATGATTGCAGCTCCTTTGTGTCGCGGGCCACGCCATCGGCATCTTTGCGCGGGGCGGGCCGGTCCTCGTTACGGAAGGGGATGTTGGCGGTATCGGCATATTGCTTGCGGCTGCCCGGTCGCAGCACCCAGAGGATCACGCCGATAAAGAACGTGCCCATCCAGATCAGCAGCCAGTTGTCGGCGATCTGTTGCAAGAGTGTTGGGGTTTCCATGCGCTGTCTCCTTACCGGCTGGCGTCTGGGGTAAAGGTCGAGAAATCGACCGTCGTGCCCAGCATTTGCAGATAGGCGATCAGCGCATCCATTTCCGACACGCCGGGGCGGCCGTCGAAATTGCGGATTTGCGCGCCAGGATAGCGTGCCAGCAGATCGTCATAGGCGTCCGTCTCAGGGTCTGCCTGTGCCAGCACATCGGCAGCCGCGACCGCGATCATGTCCTCGGTATAGGGCACGCCCACGATGCTGTGCGTGCGCACCAGATCAGCGGTGTAGTCCGCGTTGACATAGGTATCGAGCAGATAGGCATAGCCCGGCATGATCGATTCCGGCACCACGCTGCGCGGCGCGATCAGGTGGTCCAGATGCCAGGCATCCGAATATTTGCCGCCCACGCGCGCCAGATCGGGGCCAGTCCGTTTGGACCCCCATTGGAACGGATGGTCATACATCGATTCCGCCGCCAGCGAATAGTGGCCATAGCGTTCGACCTCATCGCGCATCGGGCGGATCATCTGGCTGTGGCACAGATAACAGCCTTCGCGGATGTAGACATCACGCCCCGCCAGTTCCAGCGGCGAATAGGGGCGCACCCCTTCGACCTTTTCGATGGTGTTTTCCAGATAAAACAGCGGCACGATTTCCACCAGCCCGCCGATGGCCACAACGACCAGCGACGAGACCAGCAGCAATGTGGGCGAACGTTCAAGGATCGCATGTTTGGCAAGGAAGCCTTTGGTCGGTGTTGTCGGTGTTTCAGACATTGCTCTGCCCCTTTATTCTGCTGGCACGCCGACCGGGGCGGTGACCTTCACGCCACCCCGGATCGTCATGTAGATGTTCCAGGCCATGATGATCCCACCTGCGAGGTACAGCACCCCACCCAGACCGCGGACCACATACATCGGGAACTTGGCGGAAACGGTGTCGGCAAAGCTGTTCACAAGGAATCCGTTGGCATCGACTTCGCGCCACATCAGGCCTTCCATGATGCCGGTGACCCACATCGATGCGGCGTAAAGGATGATGCCAATCGTGGCCAACCAGAAGTGCCAGTTGATCGCGGACATCGAATACATCTGCGCGCGCCCCCACAATTTCGGTGTCAGGAAATACAGCGCCGCAAAGGTGATCATGCCGTTCCAGCCCAAAGCGCCGGAATGTACATGCCCGATGGTCCAGTCCGTGTAATGCGACAGGCTGTTGACCGCACGGATCGACATCATCGGTCCCTCGAATGTGGACATGCCGTAGAAGGCCAATGAGATCACCATCATGCGGATGATCGGATCGGTGCGCAGCTTGTCCCAGGCCCCTTGCAGGGTCATCAGACCGTTGATCATGCCGCCCCAGCTTGGCATCCACAGGATGATCGAAAACACCATGCCCAAGGTCGCGGCCCAGTCAGGCAAAGCCGTGTAATGCAAATGGTGCGGACCAGCCCAGATATACAGAAAGATCAGCGCCCAGAAATGAATAATCGACAGTTTGTAGCTGAACACCGGACGGCCGGCCTGTTTGGGGACAAAGTAATACATCATCCCAAGGAAACCGGCGGTCAGGAAAAAGCCCACCGCGTTATGGCCGTACCACCATTGCACCATGGCATCCTGCACACCCGAAAAGATCTGCACGGATTTGCTGCCCCAGATGCTGACGGGGATGCTCAGGTTGTTGACCACATGCAGCATCGCCACCGTGACGATAAAGGCCAGCAGGAACCAGTTGGCGACATAGATGTGCCGTTCCTGCCGCTTGAACAAAGTGCCAAGGAAAACAGCAAGAAACGCAAGCCAGACGATGGTTAGCCACAGGTCGGTATACCATTCAGGCTCGGCATATTCCTTGGACTGCGTCGCGCCGAGCAGATAGCCGGTCGCGGCCAGCACGATGAACAGGTTATACCCCCAGAACACAAACCACGCGAGGTTCCCGCCCCAAAGCCGCGCGCCGCAGGTCCGTTGCACGATATAGAATGAGGACATGATCAGCGCATTGCCGCCAAAGGCGAAAATCACCGCCGAGGTATGCAGCGGGCGCAGGCGTCCAAAATTGCCATAGGGTTGCAGCATTTCGAAATTGAGCTGCGGAAAGGCCAGCTGGAACGCGATGATCACACCGACCAGAAAACCGACAACACCCCACAGCGTCGTCGCCACAACGCCGGCACGAACCACATCGTCCATGTAACCGGTCGGCGTGGCCATGGCCGGTTGTTCCATCTGGCGCAAGACGCGGATGAACATGAACCCGGACACGCCCAGAATGATGATGGCATGCACGATATAGGCCGCGTCACGCCCCCAATTTGCCGCCATGGCCGCAAAAAGGGCGATGATCCCCAATGCCGCAAGCTTGAAATAATTCCCCATGGAATTCCCCTTATCCATCGCGCCACAACACAGCCCGATCTTTTGTCGATGATGGGGTTATGCGGGTGTCCGCCGATGCGGTCGTTGATGTGGATCAACCCGTCGCTTGATATGGATCAATGCATCACGCCGCCCGGCGCGGCATAGACTGGGCAAGGGCCGGTTTGCGCGAACGATCGCCCCCTGACAAGGCTTGTGACGGGGAAGGGCCAGACAGATGGCATATAAGATCATTTCGACCGTCTTGACGGATAGCGACGCATCGACCGAAGGGCTTGACGCCGCGATCACGCTGGCCGCGCGGATGGATGCACATCTTGAAATTTTCGTGGTCACCATCTGCCACAGCGAGACGAACAATTACTTCATGGGCGCCGAGGCGATGACGATTGAACGCCAGACCCGCGATGCGATGGCCGAACGCGAAAAACTCGACGCTTGGGTGAATGACCGGATGCCGGGCGAACCTGTCCGCTGGGCGCTGCAATCGGCGACCGTGCAGGGGCCTGCGCTGACACCCTATCTGGCGCGCAAGCTGCGGTTTTGCGATCTGGTGGTGCTGCCCCGCCCCTATCAAGACAATCCCGATGCCGAAGCCTTGGTCGAGGCCTGCCTTTTCGCCGCCGAACGCCCCGTGCTGATGATCCCCAAAGGCTGTAAGGCCCCCGATACAGGCGGGCATATCCTGATGGGCTGGAACGGTGGGGCCGAGGCTTTGGCCGCCGCGCGCGCCGCCCTGCCCTTGCTGCAACAGGCCGATGTCGCCGATATCTGCATCATCGACCCGCCGATGCATGGTGCCGACCGGTCCGATCCGGGTGGTGCGATGGCGCAATACCTGATGCGCCACGGCACAAGATCAGAGGTCGCGGTGCTAGCCAAGACCGAACCGCATGTCGGTGAAATTCTGCTGCGCCGCGCGCGCGAGGTTGGCGCACATCTGATCGTCAGCGGCGCCTATGGCCATTCGCGCCTGCGCGAAGCCGTGTTCGGCGGGGCCACCCGCAGCCTGCTGGAACGGGCCGACCGTCCTATCCTGATGTCACGGTAAGGCGGGGTTCACCCCGCCGCCCCGGCCCAAAGACGGTCAGGAAAAAACATCCTCGCCGGTTTCGGCCTTGAGCGCGGCAAGGTCGGGCACCTTGATATCGCGGCGGTCGTCAAAGGCGATGATGCCGTCCTTCTTAAGCGCGGTCATCTGGCGGCTGACAGTTTCAATCGTCAGACCGAGGTAATTCGCCATCGTCTCGCGGGTGATGGGCAGAATGAACGATATCTTCTCGGACGCGCCGGGTTTCAGCTTCACCATCCGCGTGGCGATCATGTAAAGCAGCGATGCGATCTTTTCCCGCGCTGTCTTGCGGCCCAAGACCAGCATCCATTCGCGCGCGGCGTCCAATTCATCCAGCGTCATTTCCAACAGGCGCTGGCCGACATGCGGGGTCTGTTCGATCAGTTTCTCGAACGGTTTGCGCCTGAAACAGCACAGCATTAGGTCGGTTTCGGCGACGATATCGGTGTCGATGGTTTCGCGGTTCGGGCGACCCATGAAATCGGCGGGCAACAAAAGACCCACCATCTGGACCCGCCCGTCGGGCATTGTGCGCGTCAGGCTGGCGACACCCGACACGATTGATCCGACGAATTCCAGCGGATCGCCCGCGAAAAACACGGTCTGCCCCGCCGCAAAGGACCGGTAATACTTGATCTGTTCCAATCGTTCGATTTCATCGGGTTCGCATTTGGAACAGACCGCATTATAACGGATCGGGCAATCCGCACATGATTTCATGTTCGGGACAGAGAGTGTCATTGATTTCGTTCCTGGTCGGTCTGGCTGTGGCGATGATGCAGGAAAATGACCGCTTTATCCATGAGAAACTGAAAAAGCTGCGCCCGCCGTCGCGGCACGCGGCGCAGCACAGGCTATCCGCGCGGTTTGTCCCAGCGTCGCAGCATCCAGTACCACTGGTCTGGATGGGCGCGAATGCGGGCCGACAAGCTGTCGTTGAAGGCTTGTGTCATCGTCACCGGATCGCTGTGCGGGATAGGTGCCTCGAAGATCACGTCGAAACTTTCGCCATCCGCGCGGCGCAATCCATAGGCCGGCACCATCGGCAGATCGTATTTCAGCGCCAGTTCCGCCGCCGCAAGCGAGGTCAGCGCCGGATGGCCCAGAAACGGCAGCGCCGCGCCATCGGCATGTTTTTCATCCAGCAGGATGGCCATGAAACCACCTGTCCGCAGATGCCGGATCAGTGATTTTGTTCCCGTGCGCCCGGTTTCAAGGATCGGCATACCCCCCGCCTCGATCCCTGCGCGCAGGCGGCGCTGGTAATGCGGGTTGGGCTGGCGGCGATAGATCGCGCCGGTTTCCATGCCGCGCGTCTTTAGCACGGCGCGAACAGCCTCCCACTGGCCGAAATGGCCCGAGACGATGAGCGCGCCCTTGCCCGCATCCCGCGCGGCAACCAAGGCCGCAAGGCCCGGCCCTTCGGCGTGAAACTTGTCCTGACGCGACTGGAATTCGGCACAATGATAGATTTCGAACAGGGTCTGGCCCATGGCGCGGCCCATCGCCTGCCCCAGTTTTGCCCGGCCCTTGCGATCCATATCGGGAAAGACGCGCAGCACCTGACGGTCGAACCGCCAGCGGGCGGGCGGGAACCAGCGCATCACGAAACCGATGGCAGAGCCCAGCGCACGGGACCGTTTATCGAACCGCCGCGCGCGCGACCACGTCAGCACGGACAGCAACGGCACATAGCGAAACTGGTTCCAGGCATATCTGAGGGAGCGGCGCATCATGCCTGTCGTTTGACCGCTGAGCGCGCCATTGCCAAGTGGCAAACTGCGACAGGCGCAGCGTCGCGCGCTATTTCGCGACACTGCGCCATTTCCGCGCGGACCAATACCGTGACCCTGTTACGCAAAGCGCGGTAAATTATAGGGCGTAATGATCTGCACATCGCTGGACGCGCTGGCTGTCTGATTGGCGGTCTTGTTGCCGCTGACAGCGGCTGCGAACAAGGTCGCCATGTCGCGCCCAAGGTCGTGGTACAGCACGAAACCAATCGCGCCATGGCGCAACAACTGCGTATTTTCACGATCAAGATCATGCGCGACAAAGACCCGGGGCCGTTGGCCATGCGCCGCCATGGTCCGCAGGATCGCCGCATTGCCGCCACCCATGGAATAGACGCCATCAATGCGGACTTGGCTGGTCAGGATCTTGTCCAGCTGCGCGCTCGTCGATGCCGTCATGCCTGCCCCGCCGGACGCATCAATGATCTGCACCGCGGGTTTGAGCGCCGTGATCAGATCACGAAACGCGGTAAAGCGGTCCGTTTCTCCGCGAAAGGCATCCTGACTGCGCGATGTCAGGATCGTGGGCCTGTCATCGGGCAGGCTTTGCGCCAGCAGATAGGCGGCGGTGCGCCCGGCCTCGGCATTGTCCAGACCGAAATAGCCGTGCCGCGCGCTGCCGGGCAGATCGGTGACCAGCGTAAAGACCGGAATCCGCGCGCTGGCCAGATCTGCGATGGCCGCGCGCAACAGCGGTGTGTCGCGCGCCTTGAGGCAGATGCCGTTGCTGCCCCGCTTTGCGATGCGCGCAAGGGCTGCCAATATCTCGGCCTCGGTCATGGTCTCTTGCAACTGGAACCGCAGCCGCACTGCGACCCCGGGCATGGCGCTGGCGGCGGATTGGGCCGCGATCCGGATTTCACGACAAAACCGCAGCGGCGCTTCTGCGATCACGTCCAGAATGACGCTGCGGCCCTGCGTGGCAAGCTGCGCCTCCTGCGCCTTTAATTCGCGCAAGGCGGCGGCAACGCGGTTGCGGGTCTGCGGGCTGACATTGGCGCGGTTGTTCAACACGCGGTCAATGGTCGCCGGTCCCAGCCCCGCCTGTCTGGCGATTTCCTTGATCGGGAAACGATGTGTCATTGATGTGTTTGTGATGTGTTTTCGGCATCGGTACAAGCCTGCATCCGGTATCCTGCCCCTAAACCCAGCACAGGAGCGCGCGATGACCTTGGACACCACACCACAAGCAACCGGTTTTTATGACCAAGCCACCTGCGATCTGGCGGATCTCGCTGCATTGACCGCGCGGACAGTCGATCTGTCCACCATTCCCAACGCGATTGCCGCGCCCAAGAATATTCCCGTCTATGACATGACCGCTTTGGCAGGCCATCTGGACAACCCGCAGAGCGCGCAACGTGCTGATGGCGGAATGGGCAGAGATTTTGCAATCCGGCGCCGGCGTGCTGGTCTTGCGCCAAGCGTGCCGTGATCATGGCGCAATCGACGCCGCCACGAAAACCTATCTGGATATTATCGCGGATGAACGCGCCGCGGGGGCCGGTGCCGCCGACCATTTTGCCGCCGCTGGCAGCAATGACCGCATCTGGAATTCCCTGCAAAAGCTGGCCATCACTGCGCCCGACGTGTTTACCCGCTATTTCGCTAGTCCCGCGATTGACGCGATCTGCGCGGCATGGCTTGGCCCGCAATATCAGATGACAGCGCAGATCAATCTGGTGCATCCGGGCGGACAGGCGCAGCAGGCGCATCGCGATTACCACCTTGGCTTTCAGACCGCAGATATCTGCGCCACCTATCCCGCCCATGTGCATGACCTGTCGCCCTTGATGACGCTGCAAGGCGGGATCGCGCATTGCGATATGTCGATTGAGTCCGGCCCAACCAAATTACTGCCGTTTTCCCAGCTTTACCGTCCCGGCTATGCCGCGTGGCGCCGCGATGATTTCCGCGCACATTTCGAGACGCATTGCGTCCAGCTGCCCTTGGACAAGGGCGATGCGGTGTTTTTCAACCCCGCGCTGTTTCATGCCGCGGGCAGCAATTCCAGCACCGACATTCACCGCATGGTCAACCTGTTGCAGGTGTCATCGGCCTTTGGGCGGGCGATGGAAAGCGTGGATCGCAGCGCCATGTGCCGCGCAGTGTTTCCAGCACTCTGCGCGACCGACCTGCCACCCGCCGCCCGCGACGCCGTATTGAACGCCACGGCAGAAGGCTATGCCTTCCCGACCAACCTTGACCGCGACCCGCCTGTTGGCGGGCTGGCCCCGCGTACGCAAAAGGACATCCTGCGCGATGCCGTCCTACAAGGCTGGACGCCACAGGCGCTGGATGAGGCGCTGAATGCCTTGGCCGCACGGCAGATCCCGTGATGCAACAGGGCCGCAGCTTGCCACTGCGGCCCTGTCATGTGACAAGGTGATATGCGCCTGATTGACCCGCACCATCCGTTTTATCGCCCCGCGTGGCGCCGCTATCTGATCGTGGCGGCGCCGTTTATCTGGGCGGGGGTGGAATGGAACAGTGGCAACACGACCTGGGCCTATCTGTTCGCGGCCATCGGCGGCTATCTGGCCTGGCATCTGGTGCTGAACTGGCGGCCAGACAGCAAGGATTAGGCGGCAGGCAAATCCACGGGCTGGCCGGTTTCGCGCGACAGCGTCGCCGCATCCGCCAGTATCTGCGCCTGCAACCCGTCCACAATGCCAGGATCGGCAGGTGTGCCACCCGTCGCCGCGGCGATGAAGGCACGCATTTCGGCAAGATAGGCCGCCGTCGTAGCGTTCCAGAAAGAAATGCTGTGCAGGGTCACGGCGGAAACCGGCCTTGGTCGCGATTTCCACGGTGGATTCGAGCTGGTTTTCCGCGCGCAACATGCCCAGCGCGCCATGCACCTCGATCCGCTGATCATAGCCGTAACTGGCGCGGCGCGAATTGGATATCTGGCAGATGCGCCCGCTGGCGGTGGTCAGGATCACGGCGGCGGTATCGACATCGCCTGCTTCGCCGATGGCAGGATCGACCAACGCGCTGCCCATCGCATGCAGGCGCACGAAGTCTTCGCCCATCAGGAACCGCGCCATATCGAAATCATGGATCATCATATCGCGGAACAACCCGCCAGAGCGCGCGATATAGGACACAGGCGGCGGGGCCGGATCGCGCGATGTGATACAGACCAGTTCGACCGCGCCGATATCACCGGCCTTGATCCGCGCACGCAGGGCGGCAAAGTTGGGATCAAAACGGCGGTTGAACCCCGTCAGGAAGGTCACACCCGCCTGCCCCACGATATCGATACAGGTACGGATGTTATCGACGGACATATCGACGGGCTTTTCGCAGAAAATCGCCTTACCGGCCTTGGCTGCGCGCTGAATCAGGTCGAAATGCGTATCGGTCGGGGTGCCGATCACGACAGCGTCGATATCATCGGCAGTCAGGATCGCGGCGACATCTCGCACCTGCCCGCCGGTGGTTTGCGCCAGCGCCTCGGCCGCCGCAGGCAGGGCATCGGCGACGGCCACCACCTCTGCGCCATCCAGCGCCTTGATGCTGCGGGCATGGACCTGTCCGATGCGACCACAGCCGAGTATTCCGATTTTCAGCATTTCACGCTCTCCCCGATGCGCCAAGCCCGCGAATAACGGCGCGCGCAGCGGCCATCACGGGATCATGTGTTTCTTTCAATATGCTCACCCGGTCAAAGCGCGCGGGGTCCGCGTTCACGGCATCGCGCAGCGCCGCGCCAAAGGCCATACGCAATTCGGTGCCGATGTTAAATTTGGCAATCTGCGATCCGGTGGCCAGCGCCAGCCTTTGCGCATAGGGCACACCCGATCCGCCGTGAATGACCAAGGCGACGTCGGTCAAAGCCTCGATCGCGCGGATGCGGTCCTCGTCCAGCCCGCCTTCATGGTCGGTTTGCAGATGCACATTGCCGACGGATATCGCCATTGCATCGACGCCACTGTCGCGGGCAAAGATCGCAGCCTCGGCCGGATCGGTGCCGGCGGAATTTTCGCCCCCAGCATAGCCGACAAAACCAATTTCACCTTCGCAGGATATACCAGCCGCATGGGCCAGTTCCGCGATGCGGGCGGTTTCGTCGATGTTCTGCGCCAAGGGCTTGCGCGATCCATCATACATCAACGACGTGAAACCGGCATCAAGCGCGGCGCGGCATTCGTCGAATGTATAGCCATGGTCCAGATGCACGACCACCGGCACATCGACGCTGGCGGCCAGATGGCGCATCATCGCGCCCAAAACCGGCAGCGGTGTATGCGCGCGGCACGATGGCCCTGCCTGCAAGATCACGGGCGCGCGTTCTTCTTGGGCGGCCATGACATAGGCGCGCATATCTTCCCAGCCCAGACAGACCAGACCGGGAACGGCGTAATTGTCGCGCAGGGCCGGTTGCAGAACCTCGGCCAGTGTTTTGAGTGTCATTTGAACTTTGCCACCATATCCATGATGCCGGGGATCGTGTGCAATTGCGCGGCATGTGTGGGTTGAAAATATTGCTTTAGGCTGCGCTGGGATTGCCCGCCAAGGATGGTGAAATAATACATCTCGTAGCCCGGAAGCACGCAGCAGGGGTGATAGCCCTTGTCAATCAGCACGGTGGACCGGTTCATGATGTGATAGGCATCCCCCGGTTCATTATCGATGCGTTGCAGCATTTGCAGGCCCGATCCGTAATCGGGTTTAAAGCGGAAATTGTAACATTCGTCATGCCGGGTTTCATCGGACAGACGGTCGGTGTCGTGTTTGTGGCTGGGAAAGCCCGACCAGCCGCCTGCGCCAACGGTATAGAGTTCAGACACCAGCAACCGGCCCACGCGGTCGTGGTATGCGGCACCTAGGATATGCTTGATCTTGCGATGGGTCTTGGTGTCGTCGCTGCCATATTGGACAAGGTCGATCTCAGCGGCGCGCACGGCGAATGGCTTCAGCGTTTCGCTAAACTGCGCGCCTGCGATGAACACTTCGCAATCGGTCAGCGCCGTGATCTGTGCGGCGGTGTCGGTGGGGATATAGACGCCTTCGGGATCACCATCCCAGACATCGGCACCGCGATGGCCGATCTCGGCGAAAGTCTGGCCTGCGGTCTCGACCGTGACCGGTGCCGGTCGCTGGCACGATACAGGTTTCATACCCCGCCACGCGATAGGGAAAGCTGGCACCAGCCGCCAGCCTGACGATGTTGAAATAGACCAGCGGCACATGCGGGTCGTTGATATCGACGATGGGCCGGTTGGCATTGTCGAAGGGGGCGATATGCATGGTCTTTTCCTTTCAGGCGGCGGTCGGGGCCGCATTGGCGCGCAGAAAGCTGTCCAGCTCTGCGCGGGTCGGCATGGCTGGCGCACAGCCGACACGCGACACCACGATGGCCGCCGCGGCAGAGCCTTGCAGCACCGCGTCGCGCACCGGTAATCCATCCGCCAGCCCCGCGACAAAGCCGCCCAGAAAACTGTCGCCCGCGCCGGTAGGTTTCAGCGCATCGGTGCGGTAGATGCCGGTTGTGACCTCGCCCTGTGGGGTGATCGTAATCGCGCCCTTTTCGCCCATCTTGTAGACCGCAAGGCTGGCCCCGTTGGCGACGAGTTCGCGGGCTTTATCAAGGCCGCGGTCATAATCCCCCGCCATAAACCCAAATTCCACGTCATTGCCGATGATCACGTCACACATGGCCCCTGCGCGGGAATAGACCTGTGCCGCCTCGTCCGCCGACGCCCATGAATAGGGGCGGTAGTCGATATCAAGGATCAAGGGCAAGCCCGCCGCCTTGGCCAGATCAAATGCCTTGAACGCCGCGCTGCGCGAAGGCTGTGCGGCAAACACCGTGCCTGTGGTAATCAGCGCGTCATAGGCCGCATAATTCACGGCGATAACATCGCCCTCGGTCATTTCAAAATCGGCCGCGCCGTTGCGATAGATCACCGATTGATGATCCTCGATGCGCGTTTCGACCACGGCCAGCGAATTGCGCGCCTCGCCCCCGACGGACCGCACATGCGCCCGTCCAATGCCGTAATGGTCCAGCTGGTTCAGCGCAAAGCGGCCGATGGCATCGTCGGACACGCAGGTCACAAGATCGACTTGCCCGCCCAGTTTGCGGATCGCCACGCCGATATTGGCGGATGATCCGCCAAGGCAGGCAAAGAATTGCGTGGCCTCTTCGGTCTTGGTGCCGGGGGGGTCGGGGTAGAAATCCATCCCTGCCCGCCCGATGATGACGAAACGATTGCCGCTCAGTTTCATGTCACACCCCCTGCCGCTGGCGGTCGCGGCCGGCCTCGGTCTCGGCATGTTTGGCGCGGACAGATGCGGTTGTCGGACACCTGTGGCGTGCCGACCTCCCACCATGCGTGGCCTTGGGTGGTCCAGCCTTCGTAAGGGTCCACCTGCATCACGATCACGCAGGTCTTGTCGGATGCTTTCGCGCGCAAGAACGCCTCGCCCAGTTCGGCGGGATTGGCGACAGTCACGGCATCGGCGCCCATGGCGCGGGCATGGGCCTCAAAATCCACGGCAAAGGGTTCGGGTATCGTGGGGCAATCTGCGATCAGGTTGTTGAAACTGTCCTGACCGGTGTTGTTTTGCAACTTGTTGATGACGGCGAAACCGCCGTTGTCCAACACCAGCACGATCAGTTTCTTCTGCGTCAAGACGGATGAATAGATATCCGAGTTCATCAGCAGATAGCTGCCATCACCCACCAGCACGATGGTATCCTTATCCGGCTCGGCCTCGGCCTGCGCGATACGCGCGCCCCAGCCGCCCGCGATTTCATAGCCCATGCAGGAAAAGCCGAACTCGACATCCACGGTGCCGATATCCAGCGTGCGCCAGTTCGCCGTCACCTCGGCTGGCAAGCCGCCAGCGGCAGTGACCACGCGATCACGCGGATCGCATAGCGCGTTCACAACACCGATGGCCTGCGCATAGGAATTGGGCCGGTTGCCATGGGCGACGTTGCCTGCGACGTAAGCATCCCATGTCTTGCGGTGGTCCTGTGCCTTTGCCGTCCACCCCTTCGGCGTGACATACCCACCCAAGGCTGCACCCAGCGCAGGCAAGGCGACCTTCGCATCACCAACCACAGGCAATGACAGATGTTTCATCGCATCATGGCGGCCCACATTCAGCCCGATGATCTGCGCATCCTTGGCAAAGGCGGTCCATGATCCGGTGGTGAAATCCTGTAGGCGTGTGCCGACGGCCAAGATCACATCCGCCTGCTGCGCAATCGTATTGGCGCTGTCCGATCCGGTCACACCAATCGGCCCGATATTCAGCGGATGATCCGACAGCAGATTGGCGCGCCCTGCGATGGTTTCGACAACGGGGATACCGTGGCTTTCCGCAAAAGCGGTCAATTCCGCCACCGCCCCGCCATATTGCACGCCACCGCCGGCAATGATTATCGGGCGCTTGGCACCCGCCAACAAGGTGGCGGCATCGGCCAGTTCACGCGCGTCGGGCATCTGGCTGCGGATGCGATGCACACGGCGCGCGAAAAAGCTGACGGGATAATCATAGGTCCAGCCCTGCACATCCTGCGGCAAGGCCAGAAACGCAGGCCCGCAATCGGCCGGGTCCAGCATCGTGGCCAGCGCCGCAGGCAGCGACTGGATGATCTGCGCGGGGTGGGTGATCCGGTCCCAATAGCGGCTGACCGCCTTGAAGGCGTCATTCACGCCGATGGTCGGGTTGCCGAAATGTTCGAGCTGTTGCAGCACAGGGTCCGGCAGGCGTGTCAGAAACGTATCGCCACATAGCATCAGCATCGGCAGCCGGTTTGCATGGGCCAGTGCCGCCGCCGTCAACAGGTTCGCCGTCCCCGGTCCGGCAGAGGCGGTGCAGAACATGAACCGCCGCCGCAGGTGGTACTTGGCATAACCGGCCGCAGCAAAGCCCATGCTTTGTTCATTCTGCCCGCGATACAGCGGCAGGACATCGCGCACCGGATAAAGCGCCTCGCCCAGACAGGGGACATTGCCATGGCCGAAAATGCCAAAGCCGCCGCCACAAATGCGGGTTTCAACGCCGTCGATCTCGATGAACTGGTTCACAAGATACCGCACAATGGCCTGCGCGGTGGTCAGGCGGATGGTTGCGCCGGTTGTGGTCATATGATCCTCCCTCAAGGTGCTGCACGGATTGTTGGTTGCGCGGCCCTGCGACTCAAGATAACAATTTTGCAACCGGTTGCAACCGGATCATGTCGGGGGGAGCACGAATCATGACACAGATCGGGATCGGCCTTGTCGGCGGCGGTTACATGGGCAAAGCCCACGCCGTCGCAATGTCCGCCGTCGGCGCGGTGTTCAACACAGCACTGCGCCCCAGACTTGCCGTTGTGACGGGATCGACGCCCGAATCGTCCGAACGGTATCGCGCTGCTTTTGGCTTTGCCCATGCCGCTGACGATTGGCACGCCCTTGTCGCCCACCCCGAGGTCGAGGCGGTCATCATCGCATCCCCCCAAACCACCCACCGCGCAATCGCCGAAGCCGCCTTTGCCGCTGGCAAACCGGTGTTCTGCGAAAAACCGCTGGGCGCGTCGCTGGCGGATGCGCAGGCGATGGTCGCAGCGGCCGCGGCATCCGGCCTGCCCAATATGGTCGGTTTCAACTATGTCCGCACGCCGGCCACGCAATTCGTACGGCAATTGCTGGCGGACGGCGCGATCGGCGACGTGACATGGTTTCGCGGCGAACATACAGAGGATTTTCTGGCTGATCCCGCCATGCAGGCCAACTGGCGCTGTTTTGGCAGGCCCAACGGCTGCATGGGTGATCTGGCACCCCATATGATCAACTGCGCACTGGCGCTGCTGGGCGATATCGCGGAATTGTCGGCCAAGGTCGAGACGATCCACCCCACACGCCCCGGACCGGATGGGCCGGTCAGCGTCGATAATGATGATCACGGCCAGATGATGGTGCGCTTTGCATCCGGCGTGATGGGGCATCTGTATTTCAGCCGGGCCGCGACAGGGCGCAAGATGGGCTATGTTTACGAAATCCACGGCACCAAAGGCGCGATCCGGTTCGATCAGGAAGACCAGAACGCGGTCTGGCTGTACCGCGCGACAGGGCCAGAGGCCACGCGCGGGTTTATCAAGATCCTGACTGGCCCCGCGCATCCCGATTACCTGCCCTTCTGTCAGGGGCCGGGGCATGGCACCGGCTATCAGGACCAGATCATCATCGAAGCCCGCGATTTCCTGCAGGCGATCCATAGCGGCCAGCCGGTCTGGCCCACCTTTCGTGACGGTCTGGCCGTGGCGCAGGTGATCGAAACCGCTTTTGCCTCGGCCGCTGATGGCCGCTGGCATTCTGTCCCATCCAACTGAAAAGGTCCCGTTCATGACGATCCGCATTGGCAATGCCCCCTGTTCCTGGGGCGTCGAGTTTCCCGATGATCCGCGCAATCCGCCATGGCGCAACGTGCTGCGCGAATGTGCGCAGGCGGGCTACAAGGGCATCGAACTCGGCCCTGTCGGTTTCATGCCCGAAGACCCTGCCGTGCTGGCCGATGCATTGGCCGAAAACGAGCTGGAACTGATCGGCGGCGTGGTCTTCCGCGCCTTCCATGACCCTGCGCAATGGGACAATGTGCTGGACGGCGCCGTGCGCACCTGCAAGGCGCTGGTCGCGCATGGCGCGCAGCATCTGGTGCTGATTGACAGCATCTCGCCCCGCCGCGCGCCAACGGCTGGGCGTGCCGCGGATGCCGAACAGATGGACACCGCCGAATGGACCGCATTCCGCGACAGGATCGCGACTGTCGCGCGCATGGGGGCCGAAGAATATGGCCTGACCGTGGGCATCCATGCCCATGCGGCGGGGTTCATCGATTTCGAACCCGAGCTGGAACGCCTGCTGGACGAGGTGCCAGACGACATTTTGAAAATCTGCTTCGACACGGGCCATCATTCCTATGCCGGTTTTGATCCGGTGGCCTTTATGCGCCGCCATATCGACCGGATTTCCTATATGCATTTCAAGGATATCAACCCTGCAATCAAAGCCACAGCCATCGCCAACAGCACCGGTTTCTACGAGGCTTGCGGGCAAGGCATTTTCTGCAATCTGGGCCAAGGCGATGTGGATTTCCCTGCCGTGCGGCAGATCCTGCTGGATCACGGGTTCAGCGGCTGGTGCACGGTCGAACAGGATTGCGACCCGACGCTGGATGTGTCGCCCGTCACGGATGCCCGGGCCAATCGGGAATATCTGCAAAGCATCGGGTTCTAGGGGGCAATGATGAAACTGAACTGGGGCATGATCGGCGGCGGCGAAGGCAGCCAGATCGGACCGGCGCACCGGCTTGGCGCGCAGGCGGACGGGAATTTCAATCTTGCCGCAGCGGCATTGGATGCTGACCCCGCAAAGGGCCGCGCTTATGCGCAATCCTTGGGTGTTCCTGCCGACCGCGCCTATGGCGACTGGCGCGAGATGCTGGCGGGTGAGGTGGCGCGCGAGGACCGGATTGATCTGGTCACCGTCGCCACCCCCAATGCCACGCATTACGAAATCACCAAGGCGTTTCTAGAGGCCGGCTTTCACGTCTTGTGCGAAAAGCCGATGACAATGACGGTGGAACAGGGTGAGGATATCGTCCGCACCGCCCAAGCCGCAGGCAGGATTTGCGCGGTGAATTACTGTTATTCCGCCTATCCGATGGTGCGCCAGATGCGCGCGATGGTCCGCGCCGGCGAGATCGGCAAGGTCAGGCTGGTCGTCACCAACTTTAGCCACGGTCACCACGGCGATGCGACCGATGCCGATAACCCCCGCGTGCGCTGGCGCTATGATCCGGCGATGGCAGGCGTGTCGGGGCAATTCGCCGATTGCGGCATCCATGCGCTGCATATGGCCAGTTTTATTGTGGGCGACGAGGTTGAAAAGGTCTCTGCCGATTTCGCATCGACCATTGCCAGCCGCGTGTTGGAAGATGACGCTATGGTCAATTTCCGCATGGCGGGCGGCACGGTCGGGCGGTTATGGACCAGCTCTGTCGCCATCGGGCGGCAGCACGGGTTCGATATCCAGATCTTTGGTGAAACCGGCGGGATGCGCTGGGCGTCCGAACAGCCCAATCAGGTCTATTACACCCCCGTCGGCGGACGCACCCAGATCATGGAAAAAGGTGAATCGGGGCTTTGTTCCGATGCAGCACGCCTGAGCCGTGTGGCGATTGCTCATCCCGAAGGGTTCCCGCTGGCGGTCGCCAATATCTATGTCGATCTGGCCGCAGCGATCAGGGGTGGCACCAGTGATGGCCTGCCCTTGGCCGAAGACGGCCTGCGGTCGATGGCGGCGGTTTATGCAAGCGTTGCATCTGCCAAGGCGGATGGCGCATGGACAGATGCCCGCCCGCCAATGTTCCGCTAGGGCAAAGGCCGCAGGGTGCCGCGTTCGACGATGCTGCAGGGAAACAGCCGCGTTTCAGGGTGACGGTCGGGGTCTGCGATGGTCCCGACCACAAGGTCGATGGACGAGGCGATGATTTCCGCAATCGGCTGGCGGATCGTGGTCAGGTTGATGTTCTGCCAGCGCGCCATCGCCATATCGTTCAGCCCGATAAACCCGATGTCATCCGGCACCCGCAAACCTGCATCGTGGATGGCCGACAACGCACCGATGGACAGCACGTCATCGCCGCCGAAATAGGCCTCGGCAGGGGTGTCTTGCAGCAGCCGGATCATCTCGGCACGGCCAGCGTCGAACGAATAGGCGCTGGCATAGCTGACGCTGACCGCGATATCGGGATGCGCGGATAGCGCGTCCAGAAAGCCGCGGGCGCGATCCTCGGTCGATGTGGCGCCCTTCGGACCACCCAGAAACGCCACGCGTTTATGCCCGCGCGCGACCAGCGCCGCAGCCGCCATACGCCCGCAGGCGATGTTGTCGATGCCCACGACATGCACATGCGGGCTGGATGTGTAGCGGCCAAAGGAATGGACGACAGGGATGCCCACATCGCGGAACGCCTCGGCAAAGCTGGGTGGCAGGGTGGATGAGGCGACGATCACCCCGTCCACCGAATATTGCCGCAGCATCCGCACCGAATTTGCGGGATCGGTTTCAGCGCTCAAATTGACCAGCAAGGGGCGCAGGCCCCGTTCCTGCAAACCGCGCGTGAACAGGTCGAAAACTTCCAGAAAAAGCGGGTTGTGAAAGTTATTGGAAACGAGCCCGATCAGCTTGGTTCGGCCAGTGGTCAGCGACGATGCGAGCGCATTCGGACTATATTTCAGTTCAATAGCCGCTTTTTCAACCTTTGCACGGGTTTTGGCGGAGACCGACGCCCCTTCGGTGAATGTGCGCGACACAGCAGAGCGCGATACACCGGCGCGCAGCGCCACGTCTTTCAAAGTCACTGTCATATCCCGGTATCCATCTGGCTCAGAATGGTTCTAGTACATCTCGGCCATCTCAAGAATAAACATTTATCAACAGATTTTTGCAACCGGTTGCAATTTTCTCAGAAACCCCTTAACGTCTTGGATGGGCGTGATGGGAGGAACCAGATTCGCTCGCAACATGTTTGGGAGGACATTATGAAAGCAGTCATGAAGACAGTGACGATCGCTGCAGTCGCTGCCACCGCGATGATCAGCGCCAATGCCGCGATGGCCGAGGGCGAGCGTTATGTGCTGGTCAGCCATGCGCCTGACAGCGACAGCTGGTGGAACACGATCAAGAACGGGCTTGCGCTTGGTGGCGAACAGATGGGCGTGACGGTCGAATACCGCAACCCGCCCACCGGTGACCTTGCCGATATGGCGCGGATCATCGAACAGGCCGCCGCCAGCGCGCCTGACGGGATCATCACAACATTGGCCGATTTCGACGTGCTTTCCGGCCCGATCCGCAATGCGGTTGATGCTGGGATCGAGGTTATCATCATCAATTCGGGCACACCCGAACAGGCCCGCGAAGTCGGCGCGCTGATGTATGTCGGCCAGCCTGAATATGATGCAGGCTTTGCCGCCGGTCAGCGCGCGGCGGGCGATGGGGTCGCGTCGTTTCTGTGCGTGAACCATTACATCGCACAGCCTGCATCGACCGAACGTTGTCAGGGCTTTGCCGATGGTCTGGGGATTGATCTGGGCAACCAGATGATCGACAGCGGGCAGGATCCTTCCGAGGTCCAAAACCGCGTGATGGCCTATTTGAACGCAAATCCCGACACGGATGCAGTTCTGACACTCGGGCCGACCTCGGCTGATCCGACCATTCTGGCGCTGGACCAGATGGGCCTTGCCGGTGACATCTACTTTGGCACCTTTGATCTGGGTGGCGATATCGTGCAGGCAATCAGTGATGGCGTGATCGAATGGGGCATCGACCAGCAACCATTCCTGCAGGCCTATCTGCCGGTCGTCGTGCTGACGAACTATCACCGGTTTGGCGTGCTGCCCGGCAACAACATCAACTCTGGACCCGGCTTCGTGACAGCCGATGCGCTGGGCCTGGTGGCGGATCTTGCTGGCGAATACCGCTAAATCAAAGCATCAAGGCGGGTGCTGACATCAGCGCCCGCCTTTTTCAATTGCGCAACAGGGAAGGGTCTTGCGATGTCCAATACGGACGCGACCGTTGACGAACGCATCAAGGAAACATCAAAGCTGCGAAAAGCGCTGATCCGGCCAGAGTTGGGCGCGATTGTTGGCACCGTCGCTGTCTTTGCCTTTTTCATCATCTTTGCCGGTGACAGCGGCATGTTCAACGCCCAAGGCGTGCTGAACTGGTCCACCGTTTCTGCGCAATTCATGATCATCGCCGTCGGGGCCTGCATGTTGATGATCGCGGGCGAATTCGACCTGAGCGTGGGGTCTATGATCGGCTTTGCCGGTATGTCGATTGCGATCATATCTGTCACACTGGGCTGGCCGATCTGGGTCGCGATCCTGCTGACCTTTGCGCTGTGCATCGCCATCGGCGCGCTGAATGGCATCATCGTCGTGCGCACCGGCTTGCCCAGCTTTATCGTCACGCTGGCGTTCTTGTTCATCCTGCGCGGCTTTACCATATTTTTCCCGCAGTTGATCGAACGCCGCACCATCATCGGCGGTATATCCGAAGCCGCAGAGGGCGATTGGCTTGCCCCGCTGTTCGGTGGCAAGGTGGGCGACGGATTTTTCATCTGGCTTGGCGATCTGGGCGTGATCGAGGTGTTTTCCCGTGGCACCCGCGCCGGACAGCCGGTCGTCGACGGCATCCCCATGCTGATCATCTGGGCATTGGGGCTTGTGGCCATTGCCCATATCATCCTGACGCGCACCCAGTTCGGCAACTGGGTCTTTGCCGCGGGCGGCGATGCGCAGGCCGCACGCTATGTCGGCGTCCCCGTCAATCGTGTGAAAATCCAGATGTTCATGTTCACCGCCTTTTGCGCCTGCGTCTTTGCGACCTGTCAGGTGATCGAGTTCGGGTCTGCGGGGGCAGACCGTGGCCTGCTGAAAGAATTCGAGGCGATCATCGCCGTGGTCATCGGCGGCGCCTTATTGACTGGCGGCTATGGGTCGGTCATCGGGGCTGCCCTTGGTGCGCTGATTTTTGGCGTGGTCCAACAGGGGCTGTTCTTTGCCGGTGTCGAATCGAGCTTGTTTCGCGTGTTCCTTGGGGTGATCCTTCTGTTTGCGGTGATCCTGAACACCTATATCCGGCGCATTATTACGGGAGAGCGTTGATATGACGACCGAACCCATCATCGAAATGCGCAACATCGAAAAGCATTTCGGCCCAGTCATCGCGCTGAACGGCGTCAGTTTCGACATCCGTGCGGGTGAATGTCACTGTCTGCTGGGCGACAACGGCGCAGGCAAATCGACCTTTATCAAGACGATGGCAGGGGTGCATAAACCCACGGGCGGTGAAATCCTGTTCGGCGGTCAAGCGATGCATTTTGACAGCCCGCGCGACGCGATGGAGGCCGGGATCGCCACCGTCTATCAGGATCTGGCGATGATCCCGCTGATGAGCGTGACGCGCAATTTCTGGATGGGGCGCGAACCGGTCCGCAAGGTTGGCCCGTTCAAGTTTCTGGACTTCAAGACCGCCAATGACGTGACGATGTCCGAGATGCGCAAGATGGGCATCAATCTGCGGTCACCCCAGCAGGCCGTTGGCACCCTGTCGGGTGGTGAACGGCAAACGGTCGCCATCGCGCGCGCCGTGCATTTCGGCGCCAAGGTGCTGATCCTGGATGAACCGACCTCTGCGCTGGGCGTGCGCCAGACCGCCAATGTGCTGTCCACCATCGACCGCGTCCGCAAGACAGGGATCGGGATCGTTTTCATCACCCATAACGTGCGCCATGCCATGGCCGTGGGCGACCGGTTTACTGTGCTGAACCGCGGCAAGACGCTGGGGACAGCCGCGCGCGGCGAGATCACGCCAGAGGCGTTGCAGGATCTGATGGCCGGCGGGCAGGAAATGGCCGCGCTCGAAGGATCATTGGGCGGGACCGTCTGATGGCGGATTTGCTGCGCAAACCTTTGGGCCGCGACGGGCTGGTCCATGCGGTGACACCTGAAAATGCGGGCTGGCGTTATGTCGGATTTGAACTGCACCGATTGGCATCAGGGGCTGCGGCCTCTGGCCTGACACAGGACCGCGAGGCGATCCTTGTCATGGTTGAAGGGCGCGCGCAGGTGCAGGCGGCCGGACAGGACTGGGGCGTTCTGGGCGACCGGATGGATGTGTTCGAAAGGACAGCCCCCCATTGCCTGTACATCCCACCCCGACAAGACTGGGAGGTCACGGCAACGACAGATTGCACAGTGGCGATCTGCCTTGCACCGGCCAAGGGCGGCTATCCAGCGCGGCGTCTGGGGCCTGATGGCATCACCCTCACGCAGCGCGGCGCAGGATCGAATACACGCTGGATCAACAATATCGCGATGGAAGATGCGGATGTGGCGGAAAGCCTGCTGGTCACCGAAGTGTTCACGCCTGCGGGCCATTGGTCCAGCTATCCAAGCCACCGGCATGACGAGGATGATTATCCCCGTATCACCTATCTGGAAGAAAGCTATTACCACCGGCTGAATCCGCCGCAGGGTTTTGGCATCCAGCGTGTCTATACCGATGACGGCACGCTGGATGAAACGATGACTGTCAAGAACCACGATGTCGTTCTGGTGCCGCGCGGCCATCACCCCTGCGCGGCCCCGCATGGCTATGAGATGTATTATCTCAACGTCATGGCCGGGCCGTTGCGCAAGTGGCGTTTCGTAGCCGACCCGGACCACGCCTGGTTGATGTGATCCGGGTCATGGCACGCCTCAGCCGCATTTCGAATAGCCGCAAGACGCGCAGGTCATGCAGCCTTCGATCATGCGCAGGTCATAGGACCCGCAGGACGAACAGGCCTTGCCCCGCTTGCCACCCTGCAGCGTGACGACATCGGCGGTGGGGTCCGCCTTGAGGCCCAGACCTTCGCCCGCCAGAAACCCGATCGCGACCATGTGCTTTTCGATCACCCCGCCGATGGCGGCCAGGATCGACGGGACGTATTTGCCCTGCATCCAGGCACCGCCGCGCGGGTCGAACACGGCTTTGAGTTCTTCGACCACAAAGGTGACATCACCGCCGCGCCGGAACACCGCCGAGATCATCCGCGTCAGCGCCACGGTCCAAGCGAAATGTTCCATGTTCTTGGAATTGATGAAGATCTCGAACGGGCGGCGGTGGCCTGCCACGACCAGATCGTTGATCGTGATATAGATGGCGTGTTCGCTATCGGGCCATTTGAGCTTGTAGGTCGCACCTTCCAGTTCCTGCGGCCGGTCCAGCGGTTCAGACATATAGATCACTTCGCCGCCGGGCGTGGTGCCATCAGACCCTGACGGGTCGCCTCCGGCGGGAGTATTTTCGGAAATAAGAAGTTGCGGTTTTTCTTCCGAGACGGACAGCACCGAGCCGGTCACGTCATTGGGCCGGTAGGTGGTGCAGCCTTTGCAGCCCTGGTCCCAAGCGGCCATATAGACCTCTTTGAAAGCATCAAAGCTGATGTCTTCGGGGCAGTTGATGGTTTTGGAAATGCTGCTGTCGATCCATTTCTGGGCGGCTGCCTGCATGCGGACGTGATCGAGCGGGGCCAGCGTTTGCGCGTTGACGAAATAATCAGGCAAGGGCGCGTCGCCTTTCAGGTCGCGCCACATCTGCACGGCGTAATCGACCACTTCTTCCTCGGTTTTGGTGCCGTCTTTTTGCAGGACCTTGCGGGTATAGGCATAGGCAAAGACCGGTTCGATCCCCGATGACACGTTGCCCGCATAAAGGCTGATCGTGCCGGTTGGCGCGATGGATGTCAGCAATGCGTTGCGGATGCCGTGGCTGCGGATCGCCGCGCGCACGTCATCGTCCATCTGCTGCATCGCACCGCTGGCGAGATACTTGTCGGCGTCAAACAGCGGAAAGGCGCCTTTTTCTTTCGCCAGATCGACCGAGGCCAGATAGGCCGCCCGCGCGATAGCATGCATCCATGCGTCGGTCTGTGCTGCTGCTTCTTCGGACCCATAGCGCAGCCCGACCATCAGCAAGGCATCGGCAAGGCCCGTGACGCCCAGCCCGATGCGGCGCTTGTTCATCGCCTCAACCTGTTGGGCCGGCAGCGGGAAGCGCGAGGCATCGACGACATTGTCCATCATCCGCACGGCGGTGGCGACCAGATCGGTCAGGGCGTTCGCGTCCAGTTTCGCGCTGTCGCTGAACGGGTCACTGACCAGCCGCGCCATGTTGATCGACCCCAGCAGGCAGGCGCCATAAGGCGGCAGAGGCTGTTCGCCGCAAGGGTTGGTCGCCGCGATGGTTTCGCAATAATTGAGGTTGTTCATCTGGTTAATGCGGTCGATGAAGATCACACCCGGTTCGGCGTAATCATAGGTCGATTGCATGATCGTATCCCACAGGTCGCGCGCCTTGAGGGTCTTGTAGACCTGCCCGTCGAACAACAGGTCCCAGTCGTCGCCCGCCTTGACCGCCGCCATGAACGGATCGGTGATCAGCACCGACATGTTGAACATCCGCAGGCGCGCGGCATCGGATTTGGCGGTGATGAAGGCTTCGATATCGGGGTGGTCGCAGCGCATGACGGCCATCATCGCGCCACGCCGCGACCCTGCCGACATGATCGTCCGGCACATCGCATCCCAGACATCCATAAAGGACAAGGGGCCAGAGGCATCGGCGGCCACACCCAGCACCGAGGCGCCCTTTGGCCTGATTGTGCTGAAATCATAGCCGATGCCGCCGCCCTGCTGCATGGTCAATGCCGCCTCTTTGAGCATGTCGAAGATGCCGCCCATGCTGTCCGGTACGGTGCCCATGACGAAGCAGTTGAACAATGTCACCGACCGCGCAGTGCCTGCCCCCGCCGTGATCCGGCCGGCGGGCAGGTATTTGAAATCGGCCAGCGCGTCGTAGAATTTGCCTTCCCACGCCTGCGGGTCGGTCTCGACCGCGGCAAGCGACTTGGCGATCCGGTGCCATGTATCTTCGACGCTGATGTCGATGGGCGTGCCGTCGGCCTGTTTGAAACGGTATTTCATGTCCCAGATTTGTTCGGCGATAGGGGCTGCGAAATGGGACATGGGTTTTGCTTTCTGACTGGCAGGCGGGGCGCGGTTGCGCCATGCTACGGTCTGCGACCGGATTCGGGAATGGTCTTCTAGACCGCTGCATGTTGTGGTCGCAACCTATTTGCAGGGTATATTTTGTCGCAGGCTTGTCTTTGCGCAGGCCAGCCTTATTTCTCGATCATCCCGGGGGGGAGTGATGACTAAAACAGTTCACTTGCTCAAGCTTTCGGTCGGCACGGATGACGTGGCCGATCTTGCCGCGTGGCAGGCGGACAGGCGCGCGCAGACCGAGGACGGGCTGCCGCGCCACATCACCCGCATGTGGCCCAAGCGCGAAGATGAAATCCTGAACGGCGGGTCGATCTATTGGGTGATCAAGGGCGTGATCCTGTGCCGCCAGCCTATCCTGCGGCTTGATGAATATATCGGCGGCGATGCCATCCGCCGCTGTGCCATCACCTGCAAACCCGGCCTGATCCGTGTCGCGGCGACGCCCAAGCGCGCCTTTCAGGGCTGGCGCTATCTGCCCGTGACGGATGCCCCCGCCGATCTGCCCGCAGGTCGCCAGCATGAAGAGGCGCTGCCGCCCGAATTGTCCAAGGCGCTGGCCGCCATCGGGGTGCGCTAACTCGCCACGACTTGTGACTGGCTTTCGCATCCGGGCTGACGCATCCTGACCCCAGCATTTCTGGGGAGGAACGTATGTCAATCTACCACACGCCTTTTGCCGATGTACCGTTGCGCGATCAATCCATCACCGAACGTGTGTTCGAAGGGCTGGAGGGTCGCCCCGATGACGTGGTCCTGATCGACGGGCCGACGGGGCGCAGCCTGACGGCAGCGGATTTCATGGACCGGGTCAAGCGGCTGGCGGGCGGCTTGACGGCAGCGGGGCTGGGGCAAGGCAAGGTCGTGGCCTTGATGGCCCCCAATATGCCCGACTATTGCGTGATCTTTCATGCCGTCGCCTGGGCCGGTGGCGCGATCACGACGCTGAACCCGACCTATACCGCGACCGAAATCCGCCACCAGCTGGCGGATTCGCGTGCTGATGTGCTGATCACCATCCCTGATTTTCTGGCCACCGCGCGGGAGGGTGCGGGCGATCTGGACGTGATCGCCATCGGGACAGATGCTTACACGGCGCTGCTGGGTGATCCTCTGCCCGCGCAGGTGCCGGTCGATATCGTGGCGCAGACGGTCGTGCTGCCCTATTCATCAGGCACCACAGGCCTGCCCAAAGGCGTGATGCTGTCGCATCGCAACCTTGTCGTGAACGTGGATCAAATCATCGCCGCCGCCGATTTCCGCGCGGGCGAGGTTGCGGCGGGGTTTCTGCCGTTCTTTCACATCTACGGCATGACGGTCCTGATGAACGTCCATCTGGCAGGTGGCGGCGCTGTGGTGACGATGCCGCGTTTCGATCTGCCGCTGTTTTTACAGATCAGTCAGGACCATAAGGCGCGGCGCATGTGGATCGTCCCGCCTGTGGCGCTGGCGCTGGCCAAGCATCCGCTGGTGGACCAATATGATCTGTCCAGCATCGAACAGGTGTTTTCGGGTGCCGCACCGATGGGGGCTGAATTGTCCAATGCCGTGGGCAAGCGGCTGGAGTGCATCAGCCTGCAAGGCTACGGAATGACCGAGTTGAGCCCGGTGTCGCATGTCACCCCGGCCAAATCGGCGGTCGCGGGGGCCTCTGGTCAGGCGCTGCCGAATACATCCTGCCGGATCGTCGATATCGACACGGGGGCGGATCTGCCTGCGGGACAGGATGGCGAATTGTGGATCAAAGGACCGCAGGTCATGCTGGGCTATCTGAACAACCCAACGGCCACTGCCGCGACGATCACCGAGGACGGCTGGCTGCGCACGGGTGACATCGCGCGGATTGACGAAAACGGCTATATGTTCATCGTGGACCGGCTGAAGGAACTGATTAAATACAAGGGCTTTCAGGTAGCCCCCGCCGAGCTGGAGGCAGCATTGGTCGCGCTTGACGGGATCACCGATGCCGCCGTGATCGGCCTGCCCGACGCCGAGGCGGGCGAATTGCCGATTGCCTTTATCGTGGCAGGGGATGGCGCACCCGACACCGATGCGATCATGGCGCGTCTGGGCCGGACGCTGGCGCATTACAAGCAATTGCACCAGATCCATATTGTGCCGGAAATCCCCAAATCCGCCTCGGGCAAGATCCTTCGGCGGGTCCTGCGCGACAGGATCGCAGCGCAGGGATAATGACGCCATCCAGCGTCGGGACAAAAACGCCACACGGCGTCGTATTGTGACAAGTCTGGGCGCGCGATGCGCCTAGGCTGGCGGCAATTGAAGAAAGCCGTCCTATGCACGAACGCCGAATACCCGAATGGTTGCGCCATGCTCCGGCGCCCGGCGTGCGGGGGTTCGCCACCCTTGCAGGCACCGAGGCCGTTGCGCGCGGCATCCTGATTTCTGTCTTTCCGCTGGCGATGTACAACGCCCTGCAGGACGCGCAGCTGATATCAGAGGCGTATTTTCTGGTCGGCATCCTGTCGCTGGCGGTCGGGCTGATGGTGCCGTTCACGACACGGTACCTGCCGCGCCGCTGGGTCTATGTGATCGGGGCAAGCTTTTTCGTGACAGGATCGCTGCTCGCGGCGACAGGCGACCCGCTGGCCGTTGTGTTCGGGCTCGGGCTCAACACGATGTCCACGGTCATCACCTTCGTCTGTTTCAACGCCTATGTGATGGATTACATCGCCAAGGTGCAGCTGGGGCGGCTGGAAACGTCGCGGCTGTTCTACAGTGCAGCGGGCTGGACCATCGGGCCGGCGCTGGGGGTTTTTCTTTACAGCTGGTGGTCCCCCGCGCCGTTTTTCATCGCGGCCTGTGCTGCTTTTTCCATGCTGAGCCTGTTTTTGTGGATGCGCCTTGGCAATGGCAAGCTGATCACCAAGGCGACACGACCGCCGGCCAACCCGCTCGCCTATCTGCCACGTTTTGCAGGGCAGCCACGGCTGATCGCAGGGTGGATTTTCGCGGTGATCCGGTCAGCGGGCTGGTGGGTCTATATCGTCTATCTGCCGATCTATGCGATTGAAAACGGGCTGGGCGACAGGATCGCCGGGATCGTGCTGTCGATGTCGAATGCGGCGCTGTTCATCACGCCGCTGATGCTGCGCTGGATGCAGAAACATTCGATCCGCTATGCGGTGCGCACCGGCTTTGTCACGGCGGGCTGTCTGTTCAGCATCGCAGGGCTGGCCGCGGGCTGGCCTTGGGTCACCGTGCTGGCGCTGGTTGGCGGATCATTCTTCCTGATCCTGCTTGATGTGTCAGGCGGCTTGCCGTTCCTCTTGGCCGTCAAACCATCCGAGCGCACGGAAATGGCCGCCGTCTATGCCAGCTTTCGTGACGTCTCGGGTATCCTGACCCCCGGCACGGCATGGCTGGTCTTGTTGTTCGCACCGGTGTCAGGTGTTTTCGTGGCCTCGGGGGCAAGCCTGCTGGCCGCGTGGGCGCTGTCGTCCAAGCTGCATCCGCGCCTTGGCCGGGCGCGGATCAGGATCGCGCCTGCGGAATAATCACAGTTGCAGCACCCGTTCCAGTGACTTGAGTATCTTGCGCTGCTCGGTCGTCCAGTTGGCGCGACTGCCACGAAACAACGTCGCCTGACTGGCATGGATCAACCCATCGGACAGGATTTTCAACCCGTTGGCGCGCAGCGTTTCCCCGGTCGAGGTAATATCGGCAATCGCCTCGGCGGTTTCGTTCTTGACCGTGCCTTCGGTGGCCCCTTGGCTGTCGATCAACTGGTAATCTGCCACGCCATTGTCGCGCAGGAATTCGCGCACCAGCCGGTGGTATTTGGTGGCAATCCGCAGGCGGAACCCGTGCCGCGCGCGAAACGCGGCTGCGGCTGCATCCAGATCATCAAGTGTGTCGACATCGACCCAAGCCTGCGGCACGGCGATCACCAGATCAGCCCCGCCAAAGCCCATCAGCGCCATTTCCCGCACGCGCCTGTCCCAGTTCACCAACTTTTCGCGCACCAGATCGGACCCGGTCACCCCCAGATGAATATTGCCCAGCGCCAGTTCGCGCGGGATCTCCCCCGCTGACAACAGCACCAGTTCCAGACCCGCGATACCGTCCACGGCACCGGCATATTCACGCTCCGACCCCGCTTTGCGCAGGGTGACGCCGCGCGCGCCAAACCAGTCAAAGGTCTTTTCCATCAACCGCCCCTTGGACGGCACGCCAAGCTTCAGCATCTGCCCACCTCCAGCGCCAGATCGGGGCGGATCACGCCACCCACCGCAGGCACCGCACGCCCCTGCCCCAACCGCGCGGTCAGCGCGTCGTAACGGCCCCCCGTGGCAATGGGCGGCAGTTCGGGGCGCTCGCTCGCATAAAAGCCAAAGACGAAACCGTCGTAATATTCCAGCGAAGTACGCCCATAGCTGCCTTCGAAATCAAGTGTATCCACGTCGATCCCACGGGCAGCCATAGCATTCAGCCGCGCCTCCATCCGGCGCACGGCGCTGCCGATACTCGGCATGTCCACCGCGATATCGCGCAGCACGCTCAGCGCATCGGTGCTGGTCGCACGCAGGCCAAGGATCGCATCGATCAGCGCGGTTTCATCGGACGACAAAGGCGCAGCAGCGGCATCGGCGCGCAAGGCCGCGATACGGGCCGCAACCTCCGCCCGGCTGCGCAGCCCGATCTCAGGACAAGCGTTGGCAAAAGGATCATCCGCCGCCAGCAAGGCCGCACGCAGGGGCGGCACATCGCCCGACCCGTACCGGCGCAGCAGCGCGCGAAACCGGACCGGCCGCCAGATATGGCGCAGCAAAGCTGCCTTGCGGTCCTCGGTCGTGCGCAAGCCGCGCACCGCCGCCATCAGCACGCCGATATCGCCTGTTGCCGCGCGCAAAGGCAGGCCCGCCAACCCTGCGGCGATCACGGCAAAGACTTCGGCATCGGCGGCGGCGGGGTTCTGGCCATCAAACACCTCGTATCCGACCTGCACATATTCGTTGGCGCGGGTCTCGTCGGTTTCCTGCTTGCGGAATACCTTGCCCGCATAGGTATAGCGCGCAGGATCGGCATAGGTTTCCATATGCATCTGCACGACCGGCACGGTGAAATCGGGGCGCAGCACCATCTCGCCGCGCAACGGATCGGCGGTCAGATAGGCGCGCGCGCGGATATCCTCGCCGTAAAGGTCCAGCAGCAGATCGGCCGGTTGCAGCACATCCGCCTTGACCACAACAGCCCCCTGCGCTGCGAAATGGTCACGCAACCGGCGGGCCTCGGTCAGGGTCGCGGGCGAGGTCGGCATCAGCCCTGCCCGTCCAGAATGGCGCGCACCTTTGCGACCATCTGGTCACGTGACACTTCGTATTGGCTGGGGCGGTCTTTCCATTCTTCCAGCGTGGCATTCTTGGCAATCTGCGCCCCAAGGATCAGATCCTTGATCTGCACGACACCTTTGGCAAATTCGTCGCCCCCCGCGATGATCGCCACGGGTGAGGCGCGCTTGTCGGCATATTTCAACTGGTTGCCAAAATTCTTGGGATTGCCCAGATAGACCTCGGACCTGATCCCCGCCTTGCGCAGTTCGGCCACCATCGTCTGGTAATCGGCCATATGCGCGCGGTCCATGACGGTGACGATGACGGGACCGGCAGATGCAGACGTGATGCGCCCCGTGGCCCGCAACGCAGCCAGCAACCGGTCCACCCCGATGGACACACCCGTCGCCGGCACTTCCTGTCCGGTAAAGCGCTTGACCAGATCGTCATAGCGCCCTCCCCCCGCGACCGACCCGAAATTGCGCAGACGGCCTTTTTCGTCAGTGACTTCAAACGTCAGTTCGGCCTCAAAGACAGGGCCGGTGTAATAGCCAAGGCCACGCACGACGGAGGGGTCGATGACGATGCGGTCGGGACCATAACCCTGGGCGGACAGCAGCCCCGCGATCTCGTCAAGCTCTGCAACACCGGCCACCCCGATGGGCGAACCAGCCACCAGTTCGGCCAGCCGCGCAACGGTGGCGGCACCGGTGTCGCGCTTGGCCTCCATGAACCCGATGACGACATCCGCCTGCGCCTGCGACAACCCCGCACCCTTGGTGAAATCGCCGCTCTCGTCCTTGCGACCCTCGCCCAGCAGCGCGCGCACACCCGCCACGCCGAGCCGGTCCAGTTTATCAATCGCACGCAGCACGATCCCGCGTTCGGCGTCCTTGTCATCCCCCGACAGGCCCGCTACCTCCAGCACACCGTTCAGAACCTTGCGATTGTTGACACGAATGACGTAATCGCCGCGCGCAATCCCCACCTCTTCTAGACAATCCGCCAGCATCGCGCAAATCTCGGCATCGGCGGCGACACTGGCCGCCCCCACCGTATCGGCATCGCATTGGTAAAACTGCCGGAACCGGCCGGGTCCGGGTTTTTCATTGCGCCAGACCGGCCCCATGGCATAGCGGCGATAAGGGCTGGGCAGATCGTTGCGATATTGCGCCGCCACCCGCGCCAAGGGGGCGGTCAGATCATAGCGCAAAGCCAGCCAGTCGGCATCCTCTTGCCATGCGAAAACACCCTCGTTGGGACGATCCACATCAGGCAGGAACTTGCCCAAAGCCTCGACCGTCTCGACAGCGGATGTCTCCAAAGCATCAAATCCATAGCGATGGTAGACAGCCGCGATCTTGGCCAGCATCGCGGCCCGTTCGGTCACATCCGCGCCGAAATAATCCTGAAACCCCTTGGGCGTCACTGCCTTGGGGCGCGGTTGCTTTTTGTCACTGGCCATCGCGATGTCCTTTTGCTTTGGCGCGGTTTACCCCGCAAGCATGACAGGGGCAATGCAATGCAAGGCTGCACCAAAGGCCCTTTCACTTCTTTTTTCCAAAAATACTCAAAGCGCAACCGCGCCACAGGCTTTGCGCCCGCGCAAGGGCGGTGTATCAGGCACTATGAACACCATGGACCAGCTCGAAGAAAAAATCGCCCATCTGACGCGCAGCGTCGATGATCTGTCTGATATTGTCGCGCGTCAGGACAAAGAACTGGCCTTGTTGACGCGCCGTGTTGCCTTGCTGATCGAACGGGAAATGTCGCGCGATCAAGACGCCGGCAACAACGTCACCTTGACAGACCAGCGCCCGCCGCATTGGTAGGGTGGATCACGATCCACCTTACGCGTCCTCGACCTCGATCACCCCGCTAAGGCTGCGCAAGGCACCCTTGATCTGCGGATTGACCGGGAACGGCTCGCCAAGGTCCAGCTCGACCTCACCGGGCAGATCGGCATTGGTCAGGCAGATATAGACCGGCCCACGCGCCGCGCGCACCCCGTCGCGGGCGGCATTGGCCAGAATGCTGGCGATCGTGTCAATCGCGCTGGGGCTGTCGATGAACACGCGCAATCCGGCAGACCCCGCATCCGCCACGACGCTGTCAATCGGCGACACCGACCGGCCCAACAGCTTGAGCTGGTCTCCCTCCATCGTCGCCTCGCACTGCAGAACGATCTGCGATCCGGTCTCCAGATAGGCGCGCGCGACCTCCAGCGTGTCGGAAAACATCGTAACCTCGTATTGCCCCGTCGGATCGGACAATTGCACAAAGGCAAAACGGTTGCCGCGCGCCGATTTGCGTTCTTGCCGCCCCGACACGGTGCCTGCCATCTTGACCAGCGCCGCACCCTTTTCGGCGCGTGCGATCACCTCGTCCAGCGTCAGCACCTGCTTGCGTTTCAGCGCCCCCATGTAATCGTCAAGCGGATGGCCCGACAGATAGAACCCGATCGCCTTGAATTCCTCGGCCAGCCGTTCGGCAGGCAGCCAGTCATCGCCAAAGGCAAGACGCGGTTCGGGCAAATCCTCGCCCGCATCCCCGAACAACGACACCTGGTTGGATGATTTCTGGTCATGGATCGCCGCAGAATAGGCAGTAAGTGCATCCAGCGACGCCATCACGCGCCGCCGGTTCCGGTCAAGCACATCAAACGCCCCCGCCCGTGCCAGCATCTCCAGCGACCGTTTGCCAATGCGTTTGAGATCGCAGCGCCGCGCGAAATCGAACAGGTTCACGAATGGTTTCGACGTTGCTGCCCCGGACGCAGATCCGGGGCCTCCAGCGGAGTGAGGCCCCGTGTCAAGCCCGGGGTGACCCTCGCGGCCCGCGACGATCAGCTTCATCGCCTCGACGCCTACATTCTTGAGCGCGCCCAGCGCATAGACCAGCTTGCCGTCCTGCACTTCGAATGTCGCACCTGACCGGTTCACGCAGGGCGGGATGTAGTCAATCCCAAGGCCCTTTTTGACCTCTTGGAAATAGACACCCAGCTTGTCGGTCAGATGGATATCGCAATTCATTACACCGGCCATGAATTCGACAGGGTGATTGGCCTTCAGCCATGCCGTCTGATAGCTGACCACCGCATAGGCGGCCGCATGCGATTTGTTGAACCCGTAATTGGCGAATTTTTCCAGAAGGTCGAACACCTCGCGCGCCTTTTTCGGCTCGACCCCGTTGGCCTTGGCGCCCGCCTCGAATTTGGGTCGTTCTTTCGCCATTTCCTCGGCGATTTTCTTACCCATCGCGCGGCGCAACAGGTCCGCACCGCCAAGGCTGTAGCCCGCCATGACCTGCGCGATTTCCATCACCTGTTCCTGATAAACGATGATGCCTTGGGTTTCTTTCAGGATGTGGTCAATCGACGGATGGATCGATTCCAACTCCTTGATCCCGTTCTTCACCTCGCAATAGGTGGGGATATTCTCCATCGGGCCGGGCCGGTAAAGTGCCACCAGCGCCACGATATCCTCGATACAGGTCGGCTTCATGCGCTTGAGCGCATCCATCATGCCAGAGCTTTCCACCTGAAACACTGCGATGGTTTTCGCGGATGCATAAAGCGCATAGGATTTTTCATCATCCAGCGGGATCGCCCCGATGTCATATTCAAAACCGATCGGCGGCTGGTACAGCACATCGCCATCCGCCGTGATGTTCAGACTGCGCCCCGCCTTGCGGATCAGTTCCACCGCGTTCTGGATCACGGTCAGGGTTTTCAGCCCCAGAAAGTCGAATTTCACCAGCCCCGCCTGTTCGACCCATTTCATGTTGAACTGGGTCGCGGGCATGTCGGATCGCGGGTCTTGATACAATGGCACCAATTCATCCAGCGGGCGGTCCCCGATCACCACACCGGCGGCATGGGTCGATGCATTGCGCAACAATCCTTCGACCTGTTGGGCATAGGTCAGCAGGCGCTGCACGACCTCTTCGTTCTTGGCCTCTTCGCGCAGGCGCGGTTCGTCCGCGAGCGCCTTTTCGATGCTGACGGGTTTGACGCCTTCGACGGGGATCATTTTGGACAGGCGGTCCACCTGACCATAAGGCATCTGCAACACGCGCCCCACGTCGCGCACGGCGGCCTTGGACAACAACGCACCAAAGGTGATGATCTGGCCGACACGGTCGCGGCCGTATTTGTCCTGCACATAGCGGATGACTTCTTCACGCCGGTCCATGCAAAAGTCGATGTCGAAATCGGGCATCGACACACGTTCGGGGTTCAGGAATCGTTCGAACAGCAGGCTATAGCGCAAGGGGTCCAGATCGGTGATCAACAGCGCATAGGCCACCAGCGACCCTGCACCAGACCCCCGCCCCGGACCCACGGGAATTGCGTGATCCTTGGCCCATTTGATGAAATCGGCCACGATCAGAAAATAGCCGGGAAAGCCCATGCCTTCGATGATCCCCAGTTCGAAATCGAGCCGTTTTTCATATTCTTCGACCGTTGCCGCATGCGGGATCACGGCAAGGCGCGCACGCAGCCCTTCTTGCGCTTGCCTGCGCAGTTCGGCGACTTCGTCATCGGCGAATTTTGGCAGGATCGGCGCGCGTTTATAGGCTTTGAAGGCGCAGCGTTGTGCGATCTCGATCGTGTTTTCCAAGGCTTCGGGCAGATCCGCAAACAGCGTCGCCATTTCGCGCGGCGTCTTGAAATAATGCTGCGGCGTCAGGCGGCGGCGCGGTTCTTGTTGATCGACATAAGCACCTTCCGCGATGCAGATCAGCGCGTCATGGGCTTCGTAAAAGGCCGATTTGGGGAAATAGACGTCATTGGTCGCCACCAACGGCAGACCCTTGGCATAGGCCATTTCGATATGGCCACGCTCGGACAGCCGTTCCGCCTCGGGCAAGCCACCATCGACAGGGTGGCGCTGCAATTCGACATACAACCGCTGCGGATAGATCGCGGCCAACTGATCCAGCAACACAACGGCCTTGGCCTGCTGGCCGTGGCGCAACAACCGCCCGATGGGGCCGTCGGGGCCACCCGTCAGGCAGATCAGCCCCGCACCATATTGCGCGAGTTCGTCCACCGTGACCTGCGGCAATTCGCCTGCGGCATCCAGATAGGCGCAGGAATTCAGCTTCATCAGGTTCAGATAGCCCGCCTCGTTCTGCGCCAGCAGCACGATTGGGGCGGGTGGTTCGGGCCGTTTGCCGGGTTCGGGGGTGGCATAGGCCAGATCAAGCTGGCAACCGATGATCGGCTGTACGCCTGCCTTGACGGCGTATTCGGAAAATTCCAGTGCGCAGAACATGTTGTTGGTATCGGTCACGGCGACCGCAGGCATCCCCATGCCCGCCGCCAGTGGGGCCAGCGATTTGACCGGCACCGCCCCTTCCAGCAAGGAATATTCGGTATGGGTGCGCAGCTGGATGAATCGGGGGCTGTCTGTCATTTGGCGAAACTAGCGGATGGGCGCGCAGGCACAAGGTGGCGCGCGGCCGCTGCCTTGACTTGGACGGCTTTAGACTGCCACTAGACCCGATGACGGCCAAACTTGATAAATTCTTTGGGGCGATGTCCGACCCGACACGGCGCGCGGTGCTGGAACGGCTGGCCTCTGGCCCCGCCAGCGTGGGCGAATTGCACCGCCCGCACAAGATGGCCTTGCCGACCTTCATGCGGCATCTGAAGGTTCTGGAAGACAGCGGCGTACTGCGCTCGGTCAAGAAAGGCCGCGTGCGGATATGCCAGCTGGAAACAGCGCCCTTGATCGAGGTGCAGGGCTGGCTCGCATGGCAACGCACGATCTGGGAAAACCGCGACGCGGGCCAACCCTGAGAGCCGCCCGTTTTTTCAGCGAAAGCAGCCTAGCAGGGCAATTGGTGGCGAAAACCCTTGCAAACGGGCGGTCGGGCCGGTTTGATAAGGTGTAACGACGGGCAGATGTCTACGCCGCATCGACATCTGCATCCTTTTGATCTGGTAAGGCGGCAGGTCTACACCAATGGAAATCACGTTTCTTCTCAACGGGGAAACCATGCGCGTCACGGCGCAGCCCACAGTGACGTTGCTGGACTGGCTGCGCAACGACCGCGGGCTTTGCGGCACCAAGGAAGGCTGCAACGAAGGCGATTGCGGGGCCTGCACCGTAATGGTGACGGATGACAGTGGTGCCAAATCGCTGAACGCCTGTATCCTGTTTCTGCCGCAACTGCATGGCAAGGCCGTGCGCACCGTCGAAGGGATCGCTGCACCGGATGGTGCGCTACACCCTGTCCAGCAAGCCATGATCGACCACCACGGGTCGCAATGCGGGTTTTGCACCCCCGGTTTCATCGCCGCGATGGCGACCGCGCATCTGGCGGGCCGGACCGACCATGACGATGTGCTGGCGGGCAATCTGTGCCGCTGTACGGGCTACGCCCCGATCATCCGCGCGGCCAGGGCGGCAGAGGCCCTGCCCAGCCCCGATTGGGTCAAGGATATCCCGCCTGTGGTGGACGCTGCCCCCTATGCGCCCGAAACTTTGGATGAACTGGCCGCATATTATGCCGCCAACCCCGATGCGACGATTGTCGCGGGGGCGACCGATGTCGGCCTTTGGGTCACCAAACAATTGCGCGATCTGACAAAACCGGTGTTCCTGCATCGCTGCCTTGATTTGCAGCAAATCTCGGTGACGGATGACATGATCCAGATCGGCGCAGGTGTGACCATGGCCGCGGTCTTGGGTAAGATGGGTGAATATCACCCATCCTACGCGGAATTGATCCGGCGGTATGGGTCCGATCAAGTCCGCAATGCGGCAACCATCGGCGGCAATATCGCCAATGGCTCGCCCATCGGGGATAATCCGCCTGCGCTGATCGCACTGGGCGCGACACTGCATCTGCGGCAGGGGGATACCCTGCGCCAGATGCCGATTGCGGATTTTTTCCTCGATTACGGCAAGCAAGATCGCAAGCCCGGCGAATTGGTGACGGGCGTCACCCTGCCGCGCCATGCCCCTGACCTGCGCTGCTACAAGATATCCAAACGCTTTGATCAGGATATTTCCGCTGTCTGCGGCTGTTTCAACATCAGCGTCGCGGATGGCGTGGTCACATCCGCGCGGATTGCCTTTGGCGGGATGGCGGGTGTGCCGAAACGCGCGGCAGCGGTCGAGGCGGCCTTGATCGGCCAGCCGTGGACGCAGGAGACGGTCACGGTGGCCGCCCGCGCCTTTGGCGATGATTTCACACCACTGTCTGATATGCGCGCCAGCGCGGATTACCGGCTGCAGGTCGCGCAAAACCTGCTGCACCGCTATTTCGCACAAAGCACAGGCCAAACCGCCACTGTGCTGGAGGTGTCAGCATGAGCGTCGCAAAACCCCTGCCACATGATGCCGCCCATCTGCATGTGACGGGTCAGGCGCGGTATATCGACGATATCCCCACGCCCGCAGGCACGCTGCATCTGGCCTTTGGCCTGTCTGATGTGGCCAAGGGTGCCATCACCGCGATGGACCTTGCCGCTGTGCGCGCCGCCCCCGGTGTGGTGGCGGTGCTGGTGGCGGAGGATCTGCCTTTTGCCAATGATGTCTCGCCTTCGGTCCACGACGAACCGCTGCTCGCCATAGGCGAGGTGCATTATCTGGGCCAGCCACTGTTTGTGGTCATAGCCGACAGCCACCTTGCCGCGCGCAAGGCGGCACGGCTGGGCAAGATCAGCATCAAGTCCGAGACGCCGATCCTGACGATTGAGGAGGCTTTGGCCGCCAACAGCCGGTTCGAGGATGGCCCGCGCATCTGGACCAAGGGCGATGTTGATGCAGCTTTGGCGGCAGCCCCGCGCCGCATCACGGGCCGGATCGACATGGGCGGGCAGGAGCATTTCTATCTCGAAGGCCAAGCCGCCCTCGCCCTGCCGCAGGAAGGCGGAGATATGGTGGTGCAAAGTTCCACCCAGCACCCTACGGAAATCCAGCACAAGGTGGCGGATGCGTTGGGTCTGCCGATGCATGCCGTGCGTTGCGAGGTCCGCCGGATGGGCGGCGGGTTCGGCGGCAAGGAAAGTCAGGGCAATGCGTTGGCAGTGGCCTGTGCCGTGGCGGCACGGCTGACAGGGCGGCCCTGCAAGATGCGGTACGACCGCGACGATGACATGATCATCACCGGCAAGCGGCATGATTTCCGCATCACCTATGACGTGGGTGTGGATGCGGATGGCCGATTACTGGGCGTGGATTTCGTGCAGATGACGCGCTGTGGCTGGGCGCTGGACCTGTCGCTGCCGGTGGCGGATCGCGCGATGCTGCATGCGGACAATGCCTATCATCTGCCCGCCGCGCGGATCACATCGCACAGGCTGAAAACGAATACCCAATCCGCTACCGCCTTTCGTGGTTTCGGCGGGCCGCAGGGGGTGTTGGGCATCGAGCGGGTGATGGATCATGTCGCGGCCGAACTGGGGCTTGATCCGGCGCTGGTGCGGCAACGCAATTTCTATGCGCCGATGGCGGATGGGGGGCTGTCTGCCCCCCAGGGTGCTGCGCACCTGCCCCCCGAGGATATTTCACCTCGGAAGATGGCAGTGCAGACCACGCCTTATCATATGCCGGTCACGGATTTCATCCTGCACGAGTTGGCAGAGCGGTTGTTGGAGACCTCCGCCTATCACGCGCGGCGCGCCGCGATTATGCGCTGGAACGCGCGCCAGCCGGTGTTGAGGCGCGGGATTGCGTTTAGTCCGGTGAAGTTCGGGATTTCCTTCACCCTGTCGCATCTCAACCAGGCGGGGGCGCTGGTGCATGTGTATCAGGATGGCTCGGTCCATATGAACCACGGCGGGACCGAGATGGGCCAAGGCTTGTTCCAGAAGGTGGCGCAGGTGGCGGCCAGCCGGTTCGGGATCGACGTTGCGGCGGTCAAGATTACCGCGACCGATACCGGCAAGGTGCCCAATACATCGGCGACGGCGGCATCGTCGGGGTCGGATCTGAACGGGATGGCGGTGGCCAATGCCTGTGACACGATCCGCGACCGGATTGCGGCCTGTCTGGCGCAACTGCATCAGGCCCGCATCGAGGATGTGCATTTTGCGGGTGGCCATGTGCATGTCGGCGGTGATGTGATGACCTTTGCCAAGGCCGCGCAGACCGCCTATTTCCAGCGTGTCAGCCTGTCGGCCACGGGGTTCTACAAGACGCCGGGTCTGAGCTGGGACCGGATCAAGGGCGAAGGCACGCCGTTTTTCTATTTCGCCCAAGGCGCTGCCGTGACCGAGGTGGTGATCGACACGCTGACCGGCGAGAACCGGATTTTACGTACGGACCTGTTGCATGATGCTGGCGCATCAATGAACCCAGCGCTGGATATCGGGCAGGTCGAGGGGGCCTTTGTCCAAGGCGCGGGCTGGCTGACGACCGAGGAACTGGTCTGGGACGCCAAGGGCCGGCTGCGCACCCATGCGCCTGCGACCTATAAAATCCCCGCCTGTTCGGACCGGCCGGATGTGTTCAACGTGGCCCTGTGGGACCAGCCCAATCCCGCGCAGACGATCTATCGGTCCAAGGCGGTAGGCGAGCCGCCCTTGATGCTGGGGATTTCGGCCTTTCTCGCACTGTCGGCGGCGGTGCAGGCCTGCGGGCCGCATTATCCCGATTTGCACGCGCCTGCCACGGCCGAGGAAGTGCTGCGCGCTGTCCACAGGGCGCGCGGATGACCGGCATCCGCATCACGGTCGCAGGCACGGCGGGGTCGGCCCCGCGCGAGGCGGGGGCGCAGATGATGGTCTGGCCGGATCGCATCGAAGGGACGATCGGGGGAGGCGCGCTGGAATGGGATGCCATGGCCGAAGCGCACCGGATGCTGGCCGACGGCCGGACCCAACACCGCGCGACGATCCCGCTGGGGCCTGCCTTGGGGCAATGCTGCGGCGGGTCGGTGACGCTGCTGTGGGACGTGGCGGAGGCGCTGAACGAGCAGCCGTGCCGCCCGTTGTGGATTTACGGCGCGGGCCATGTCGGTCGCGCCATCGTGCATGTGATGCAGCCTTTGCCCGATTTCGCGATCACCTGGGTCGATGTGGCCGCTGACCGTTTTCCGCAAACGGATGTCACCACCTTGGTCGCGGTCGATCCCGCGCAGGTCGTGCGCCATGCACCCGATGATGCCGCACATCTGATCCTGACCTATAGCCATGCGCTTGACCTGGCTTTGTGCCATGCGATCCTGTCGCGCCCTTTCGCCAATGCGGGGCTGATCGGGTCGGCCACGAAATGGGCGCGGTTTCGCAGGCGGTTGGCGGATCTGGGTCACACTGCTGCACAAATCGACCGCATCGCCTGCCCGATTGGGGATCCGGCGCTGGGCAAACATCCGGCAGCCCTTGCGCTTGGCGTCGCAACCGCCATGATCGGGGCCGAGACGCGCCACTGCAAGGAACGCCGGGCATGACCACACCTTTGCTGCGCCTGCGCGGCCTGACCAAAGCCTATCCGGGTGTCGTGGCCAATCAGGACGTGTCTTTTGACATCCAGCCCGGCGAGATTCATGCGCTGTTGGGTGAAAACGGCGCGGGCAAATCGACATTGGTCAAGACCATCTATGGTCTGGTCAAACCCGATGCCGGGCAGATGGAACTGCAAGGTGCCGGTTTCGCGCCGGCAGAACCACGTGCGGCGCGCGTGGCGGGTGTGGCGATGGTGTTCCAGCATTTTTCTCTGTTCGACGCGATGAACGTGGCCGAAAACATCGCGCTAGGGATGGAAAACCCGCCGCCCCAGCGCGAGATCGCGGCGCGCGTGCGGCTTGTGTCGGACCAATATGGCCTGCCTTTGGACCCGACCCGGATCGTGGGAGAGCTGTCGGCGGGCGAACGCCAGCGGGTCGAGATCGTACGCTGCCTGTTGCAGGACCCCAAGCTGTTGATCATGGACGAACCGACTTCGGTGCTGACCCCGCAAGAGGTGGCGATCCTGTTCGATACCCTGCGCCGGTTGCGTGCGGCAGGCACGGCGATCCTGTATATCTCGCACAAGCTGGAAGAAATCCGCGCGCTCTGCGATGCGGCCACCGTGCTGCGGCTGGGCCGTGTGGTCGGCACCTGCGATCCACGCGCCACATCCGCGCGCGAGATGGCCGAATTGATGGTGGGCAGCAGCCTGCATGTCCCGCACAAGGCTGCGCGCCCCGAAGGCGCGGTGATCCTGACCTTGCAAGGGCTGAGCGCGAAGGCCCCGCACCGCTTTGGCACCGCGCTGCGCGATATCGACCTGACGGTCAGGCGCGGCGAGATTCTGGGCATCGGCGGTGTGGCGGGCAACGGGCAGGACGAGCTGGTCGCGGCCTTGTCTGGTGAAATCCGCACGCGGCGCGACATGGTGCTGTTCGATGGCAAAAGCATCGGGCATCTGGCACCGAACGCGCGCCGCCATCTGGGGTTGCTGGCCGCGCCCGAGGAACGGATGGGCCATGCCGCCGCCCCCGACATGAGCCTGACCGAAAACGCGCTGCTGACCGCCGCTGCGCGCCAGAACCTGACCGCGCGCGGCTTTGTGCGTTGGGGTAAGGCGCGCGAATTCGCGGGCCGTGTCATCGCGGCTTTTGATGTGCGCACGCCGGGGGCGGGCAATACCGCGCGGTCGCTGTCGGGGGGCAACCTGCAGAAATTCGTGATCGGCCGCGAAATCATGCAAGACCCGGCCCTGTTGGTCGTCAACCAGCCGACCTGGGGGGTTGATGCATCCGCTGCGGCGGCGATCCGGCAGGCGCTGCTGGATCTTGCGGACAAGGGGGCGGCGGTGATCTGCATCAGTCAGGACCTTGACGAGCTGATGGAGATTTCAGACAGGTTTGCCGCGCTGAACGCAGGGCGGTTGTCCGCACCCCGCCCCGCGCAGGGGCTGAGCGTGGAACAGATCGGGCTGATGCTGGGCGGGGCGCATGACATGGAGGTGGCGCATGTGGATGCCTGACTTTGATGCCTCCGGCGGGGATAAGTCCGTTGAATGGCATATCGCCATTCAACGTGCTTGGAAGATGGAGGGGTCGCATGATCCGGCTTGAGAAACGCACGGCACCGTCGCGGTTCTGGACCTATGCCGCCCCACTGCTTGCAGTGGTGCTGACCATGGTCTGCGGCGCGCTGGTGTTTGCCGCCTTGGGCAATGATCCTTTCGTGACGATCCGCACGATTTTCTGGGACCCGCTGTTTTCGGAATTTTCGTGGTATTACCGTCCGCAGCTGTTGATCAAGGCAGCCCCATTGGTGCTGATCGCCATCGGGCTGTCGTTTGGGTTTCGCGCGGGCGTGTGGAATATCGGGGCGGAAGGCCAGTATATTCTAGGCGCAATCTGCGGCGCGGCGGTGGGCCTTGCGTTCTATCCAACGGAAAGTCCATTTATCTTTCCGCTGATGGTGATGGCGGGTGCTTTGGGCGGCTGGGCCTGGGCGATGATCCCGGGGGTTTTGCGGGTCAGGTTCGGGACCAATGAAATCCTTGTGTCCTTGATGCTGGTTTATGTGGCGCAGAACCTGCTGGCCTCGATGGCGCTGGGGGCCTTGCGCAACCCCGATGCCAGCGGGTTTCCAGGGAGCCGGAACCTTGCGCGCTATCCCTCCGCCACAAGCTGGATCAATGAAGGTGCCGGGCTTCATTGGGGGGTTGTCTTTGCTCTGATTGCGGTGATTTTTGCCTATATTACCCTGTCGCGGCATATTTTCGGGTTCCATGTGCGCCTGTCGGGGCAAAGCCCGCGGGCGGCACGGTTTGCCGGGGTGAACCCAGGCCTGTTGGTGTTGATCTGCATGGGGATTTCGGGCACGCTGGCGGGGCTGGCCGGGTTGTTCGAGGTGGCAGGACCATCGGGGCTGATCAGCATTGATTTCAACGCAGGGTATGGATTCACCGCGATCATTGTGGCCTTTCTGGGGCGCTTGCATCCCGTCGGCATCCTGCTGGCAGCCGGATTGATGGCGCTGACCTATATCGGTGGCGAGATCGCGCAATCGAACCTGCGCCTGCCAGCCGCGGCCATTCAGGTGTTGCAGGGGATGCTGTTGTTCTTTCTGTTGGCAGTGGATGTGCTGACGCATTACCGCATCCGGCTGACGGCGCGGGGGGTGGCATGATGGATCTATCCGCAATCAACCCGATCCTTTTGCTGGCCTCGCTGATGGTGGCGGCGACCCCGATCCTGCTGGCAGCCATCGGCGAATTGGTGGTCGAACGCGCAGGCGTGCTGAACCTTGGCGTCGAGGGGATGATGATCACCGGCGCTGTCTGCGGGTTCATCGTGACGATCAACGCAGGATCGCCGCTGCTGGGCTTTGCGGGGGCCGCGCTAGGAGGCGCGTTGCTGGCGCTGGTGTTCGGCGTGCTGACGCAGGTTCTGCTGTCCAATCAGGTCGCAACCGGCCTTGCGTTGACGCTGTTTGGTTTGGGCTTCGCTGCATTGCTCGGGCAGGGCTATATCGGGATCAAGGCGCCTGTCATTCCCAAATGGCCGGTGCCAGTGCTGAGCGATATTCCGGTGATCGGGCCGATCCTGTTCAACCATGACCCTGTCGTTTATCTGGGCATCGCCATCATCGCCAGCGTGTGGGCTTTCCTGGGCTATAGCCGCGCCGGACTGATCCTGCGCGCAGTGGGTGAAAACCACGATGCAGCCCATGCGCTGGGCTATCATGTGATTCGCGTACGGCTGCTGGCGATCATGTTCGGCGGGGCCTGCGCGGGGCTGGGCGGGGCCTATCTGAGCCTCGTGCGGGTGCCGCAATGGACCGAAGGGCTGACCGCCGGCGCGGGCTGGATCGCGCTGGCCATCGTCGTTTTCGCCAGCTGGCGGCCATGGCGGCTTTTGCTAGGTGCTTATTTATTTGGCGGTGTAACTGTGTTGCAGCTTAATCTACAGGCGGCGGGGATGGCGATCCCGGTGGCGTATCTTTCCATGGCACCATATCTGGCAACTATTCTAGTTCTGGTTATGATGCGGGCGGGACGAGCACCGGGGTCGCTGGCCCAGTCTTTCCATGCCTCGCGTTGAGGCTTTGACCACCAAGGGGATGAAGATGAAATTCAAGAAATTACTGGCCGGGACGGGCATTGCCCTTGCCTTGGCGACAGGCGCTTTCGCGCAAGACAAAACCACCGTCGGTTTCGTCTATGTTGGCCCCGTCGGCGACGGCGGCTGGACCTATGAGCATGACAAGGGCCGTCAGGCCGTCGAAGCCCATTTCGGCGACGCTGTCGAAACCGTCTTTGTCGAAAGCGTGCCGGAAGGCCCCGATGCCGAGCGCGTCATCACGCAGATGGTGCTGCAGGGTGCCGACCTGATCTTTACCACGTCATTCGGCTATATGGACGCGACAATCAACGTGGCCGAACGTTTTCCGGACGTAAAGTTCGAACATGCGACAGGTTACAAGACCGCCGATAACGTGGCGATCTATAATGCCCGTTTCTATGAAGGCCGTGCCATTCAGGGCCATATCGCGGGTCAAATGACCGAAAGCAATATCGTCGGTTATATCGGGTCCTATCCGATCCCCGAAGTGATCCAGGGCATCAACTCTGCCTTCATCCATGCGCGTGAAGTGAACCCCGATGTCGAATTCCGCGTCGTCTGGGCCTATACTTGGTTCGACCCAGCGAAAGAGGCAGAAGCCGCCACCGTGCTGATCGAACAGGGTGCCGATGTGATCCTGCAACATACTGATTCGACAGCACCACAGGCCGCAGCACAGGCTGCCGGCAATGTCGTGACCTTTGGTCAGGCATCCGACATGTCCGAATTCGCGCCCTTCCCGCGCGTGTCGTCGATCATCGACGATTGGGCGCCTTATTACATCGCCCGCACGCAGGCCGTGATCGACGGCACATGGGAAAGCACCGACACATGGGACGGTATCCCCGAAGGTATGGTCAGCATCGGTGAAATCACCGAAGCCGTCCCTGCCGAGGTAAAAGCATCGGCCGAGGCGATGATCGCAGCGATCCGCGCGGGCGAATACCACCCGTTCACCGGACCGCTGACCCGTCAGGACGGGTCGGTCTGGTTGGCCGATGGGGAGGTCGCCAGCGACGGCGACCTGCTGGGCATGAATTTCTATGTCGAAGGTCTGACCGGCGATATTCCGCAGTAAGCGGATCAAACCGGATGAAAGGCCCCGCAACTGGCGGGGCCTTTTGCGTTTTGCTGCACTGTTTGGCGATCGCGCGATTAACCAGGCGCACGCCCCCGTTTCTGGCCCGGTTCCGGTAAACGATAAATCCTATCGGTGATCCGCTGTGATTTGGCCCGCTGATCGCTGCTGCAAGACCGATTGCCCCCCGCGCGGGCTTGCGTTATCGACATGCTGATCCTGATCAGAACAGCGGAGCAGCGCCAATGGCAGCCTATCAATACGTCTACTTCATGGACGGCGTGTCCAAGACCTATCCCGGCGGCAAAAAGGTGTTCGAGAACATCCGCCTTAACTTTCTGCCCGGCGTGAAAATCGGTGTTGTCGGTGTCAACGGCACGGGTAAATCCACGCTGATGCGGATCATGGCCGGACAGGACAAGGATTTCGCAGGCGAGGCTTGGTCGGCTGAGGGCGCGCGTGTTGGTTACCTGCCGCAGGAACCCGAATTGGACCCAAACCTGACGGTGCGCGAAAACGTCATGCTGGGTGTGGCTGACAAAAAGGCGATTCTCGACCGCTACAACGAAGTGGCGATGAATTATTCTGAAGAAACCGCCGACGAGATGGCCAGCCTTCAGGATGAAATCGACGCGCAGAACCTGTGGGATCTGGACGCGCAGATCGACATCAGCATGGAAGCGTTGCGCTGCCCCCCCGATGAGGCCGATGTGACCACTCTGTCGGGCGGCGAAAAGCGGCGTGTCGCGCTCTGCAAACTGCTGTTGGAAGCGCCCGACATGCTGCTGCTCGACGAACCGACAAACCATCTGGACGCCGAAACCATCGCATGGTTGCAACAGCACCTAATCGACTACAAAGGCACGATCCTGATCGTGACACACGACCGTTATTTCCTTGATGCGATCACCGGCTGGATTCTGGAACTCGACCGTGGGTCGGGCATCCCGCATGAGGGCAATTATTCCAGCTGGCTCGAAGCCAAGGCCAAGCGGCTGGAACGCGAAGCCAAGGATGACAAATCCAAACAGCGCACGCTGGAACGCGAATTGGAATGGATGCGCCAAGGGGCCAAGGCACGGCAGGCCAAATCCAAAGCACGGATCAGCGCCTATAACGATCTGGCCAATCAGTCCGAACGCGAAAAGATGGGCCGCGCGCAGATCATCATCCCCAACGGCCCGCGTCTGGGCAACAAGGTGATCGAGGTCGAAGGCTTGAAAAAGGCGATGGGCGACAAGCTGTTGATCGAAGATCTGACATTCGATCTGCCCCCCGGCGGGATCGTCGGCGTGATCGGGCCGAACGGTGCAGGTAAATCCACGCTGTTTTCGATGCTGACCGGCCAGACGCAACCCGACGAAGGCTCTGTCAGCTATGGTGACACGGTGAAACTGTCCTATGTGGACCAGTCGCGCGACGCACTTGCCCCCGACGCCACCGTCTGGGAGGAAATCACCGGCGGTGCCGAAATCATCATGCTGGGCGACGCGCAGATGAACAGCCGCGCCTATTGTTCGGCCTTCAATTTCAAAGGCGGCGACCAGCAGAAAAAGGTCGGGCTTTTGTCGGGCGGTGAACGTAACCGCGTGCATATGGCGAAACTGTTGAAATCCGGCGGCAACGTGCTGCTGCTGGATGAGCCGACCAACGACTTGGACGTCGAAACCCTGCGCGCACTCGAAGATGCGCTGGTCGATTTCGCCGGCTGCGCCGTGGTCATTTCGCACGACCGCTTCTTCCTAGACCGGATCTGCACGCATATTCTGGCCTTCGAAGGCGATGCCCATGTCGAGTGGTTCCAGGGCGGGTTCACCGATTATGAGGAAGATAAGAAATCGCGTCTTGGGGCCGATGCGCTGGAACCCAAGCGAATGAAGCACAAGAAATTCGTCCGCTAAGCCTGCCGGTTTGCGCGCCACGGGCCAAGCCCCCTGCCGCGCAAACCGCATGCTGACAAAGTTTCCCTTGCTTTATTGCGGTGCAAGCCTCATGTAGAGCCTGCAAACGTTATTCTTCTCGACCCACTGTTCTCCTTTCGGCCACAGTCACTCGATCAAGTTCTGACTAAGCCGCGCTGCCGCAATCTCGCGGGCAGCATCAAAAAGGAATAATACGATGGCCAATGGCACCGTAAAGTGGTTCAACGCAACTAAAGGCTTCGGCTTTATCGCTCCTGAAGGTGGATCCAAGGACGTTTTCGTCCACATCTCCGCTGTCGAGCGTTCCGGCCTGACTGGCTTGAAAGATGACCAGAAGGTCACTTTCGACATCGAATCCGGCCGTGATGGCCGCGAATCCGCGATCAACCTCGCGCTCGCATAAGTTTTCGAACTTGAAATGGCGCACGGGTTCCGTGCGCCATTTTTTCGGCATGGGCCTGCCGTGATTGGCCAATCTTCCAAATTTTGTTGATTTTACGGCAGATCGTGGCAACATGACCTTGCGACGTTGATAAATCGACCACTGTCTCCTTTCGGCCCAGTCATTCGATCTTACGTTGACCGAGCCGGTCCGCTGCACAATGCGAGCGGAAAAAAAGAGGAAAGACAAGGACATGGCTTCAGGCACTGTCAAATGGTTCAACACCACCAAAGGCTATGGTTTCATCGCACCCGATGGCGGGTCCAAGGATGTTTTCGTACATATCTCTGCTGTCGAACGGTCGGGCCTGACCGGTCTGAAAGACAACCAAAAGGTGAATTTCGACATCGAAGCCAGCCGTGATGGGCGTGAAAGCGCCGTCAACCTGACACTGGCCGATTAAACCCAGACGTCAGACGTCACACGATCAGGCCTCCGGCTGGTGACATCCGGTGGCCCCTATCGCGGGACATCCGCGATCAGGTCCAGAATGGCTGGCCCAATGTCGGCCACGATCAGCGCCACACCTTCGGCGCTGGGATGTATGCCGTCCGCTTGCATGAAAGCCCGAAAATCGCTGTCCATCGCGCGCATCCCCGCGAACATATCGCGGTAAAGCGGCACGTCATAATTGGCGGCAAGGTCTGTATAATTCGCCTCGAAATCGCGTTTATAGGCGGGGCCGTAATTCGCCCCGACCTCCAGCCCGACCAGCAGCATCGGCACACCGGCCTGCTGCCCCGCGGCAAGAATGCCGTCCAGATTGGCGCGACTGACGGCAGGATCTAGCCCGCGCAAGAAATCATTGCCGCCCAAAGCCACGATCATCGCATCCACCTGCGGCGTCAGGGTCCAGCCCACCCGCGCCAGACCGCCCGCTGTCGTGTCACCTGACACGCCCGCATTGATGATCGTCACATCCGCCCCCTGATCGCGCAGCCATTGTTCCAGCTGCGGCACGAGCCCCTGCCCTTGGTCCAGCCCGTATCCGGCGGTCAAACTGTCACCAAGTGCCGCGATTGTCACCGTTTGCGCCTGCGCCGCTGTCATCGTCAGCAAAACCGCCCCACCGATGTTGCGCAGCCCACGGATCGCCCCATATGCAAAAGTGACCCCGCAACCAGAGGCTTTGCGCATGACCGACCCCGTTCTGACGATCACCGACGCCAACCTGTCGCTCGACGGCAACGCGGGGCGGGTCGATATTCTGCACGACATATCGCTGACGGTCAGGCAGGGGGAAACTTTGGGTCTGGTCGGGCCTAGTGGGTCGGGCAAGTCATCGCTCCTCATGTTGATGGGCGGGCTGGAACAGGCGACATCGGGGCGGATCATGGCGCTTGGCCAGGACCTGACAGCGATGAACGAAGACCAGCTGGCCCGCTTTCGTAGGGATCATATGGGGGTGGTGTTCCAGTCTTTCCACCTGATCCCGACAATGACCGCGCTGGAAAACGTCGCAACGCCGCTGGAACTGGCGGGGGTGCGCGATGCCTTTGCCCGGGCCGAGGCGGAATTGCGCGCTGTGGGCCTTGGCGACCGGATCAACCATTACCCCAGCCAGATGTCGGGCGGCGAACAGCAGCGCGTGGCACTTGCCCGCGCCTCTGCGCCACGGCCCAGGATCTTGCTGGCGGATGAACCGACCGGCAATCTGGATGCCACCAACGGGGCCGCGATCATCGACCTGCTGTTCGACCTGCGCGACCGGCATGGGGCGACGCTGATCATGGTGACGCATGCCAGTGAGCTGGCCGCGCGTTGCGACCGCGTTGTGCATCTGCGCGACGGGCGGATCGACACGCTGGCAAAGGCCGCCGAATGACTCTGCGCATCGCGTCACGGTTTGCGCTGCGCGAATTGCGCGGCGGTCTGCGCGGGTTTCGCGTGTTTCTGGCCTGCCTTGCCTTGGGTGTCGCCGCGATTGCCGCCGTCGGCACCGTGCGCGCCGGGATCGAGGCGGGGCTGACCCGCGATGGTGCCGCCCTGCTGGGTGGCGATGCCGAGGTGGAATTCACCTATCGGTTCGCGCGCGACGAAGAACTGGCCTTTCTGAACAGCATCGCGGACCGGATTTCCGAAACCGTCGATTTCCGGTCGATGGCGGTCGTGGACCGTGACGGCACCACGGAACGCGGCCTGACGCAGATCCGCGCGGTGGATGATACCTATCCGCTGGTTGGTGCGGTGCAGCTGGACCCTGTGATGCCGCTGGCCGATGCGTTGGCCGATCAGGGCGGGGTAATGGAACGGGTGCTGGCCGACAGGCTGGGGCTGGTACCGGGCGACAGGTTCCGATTGGGCGAGGCCACGTTTACCCTGCGCGCGATTCTGGAACGTTATCCTGACAATGCATCCGCCGGTTTCGGCCTTGGGCCGCGCACCATCGTGCTGACCGACGCTCTGGCGGGGTCCGGCCTGATCGTCGAAGGCACGCTGTTTTCCACGCAATACCGGCTGGACCTGCCCGAAGGGGCCGATCTGGCAGCACTGGAACAACAGGCCGAGGATCAATTCCGCGACGCGGGCTTGCGCTGGCGCGACAGCCGTCGTGGCGCGGGTGGGGCCGAACAGTTCGTGGACCGGATCGGCGCCTTCCTGATCCTTGTCGGCCTCTCGGGGCTGGCGGTGGGCGGGGTCGGTGTCTCGGCAGCCGTGCGCGCCTATCTGGCAGGCAAGACCAGCGTGATTGCCACGCTGAAAACGCTGGGGGCGACGCGGTCGACGATTTTTTTGACCTATTTCATCCAGATTGGCGTTCTGACGCTGGCGGGTGTGACGCTGGGGCTGATCCTTGGCGCGGGGCTGCCGGTGCTGTTGGCCCCTTTGATTGAGGCCCGCTTGCCGGTGCCGGCAGTCTTTACCATCTACACCGCACCCTTGGCCGAGGCGGCGGTTTACGGCGTGCTGGCCGCGCTGATCTTCACCCTCTGGCCCTTGGCCAAGACCGAGGATATCCGCGCCGCGACCCTGTTCCGCGATGCGTTCGCCGCGTCACGCGCGCTGCCGCGTGCGACCTATCTGGTGGTCATTGCAGGGCTGGTGGCGCTGCTGGTGGGGGCGGCTGTTTGGTTTTCAGGCACGGTTTTCCTGACCTTATGGACCGCAGGCGGAATCACCGGGTCGCTGCTGATCCTGATCCTTGCCGCCGCGCTGATCCGCTGGATCGCGCGCAAATCGCGGCTGGCGGCACGGGGCAACACGGCGCTGCGCATGGCGCTGGGGTCGATTGGCGCGCGGGGGGGGGAATCCACATCCGTGGTGCTGTCTCTGGGGTTGGGGCTGACCGTTTTGGCCGCCGTAGGCCAGATCGACGGCAACCTGCGCACAGCCTTTGCCGATGACCTGCCTGCGGTGGCGCCGAGCTATTTCTTTGTCGATATCCAGCCCGACCAGATCGGCGGATTCCGCGACAGGCTGGATCAGGACGAGGCCGTCAGCCGCTATGACACCGCGCCGATGCTGCGCGGCATCATCACCCAGATCAATGGCCGCCCCGCGACCGAAGTTGCCGAGGGCCATTGGGTCGTGCGGGGTGACCGCGGCGTGACCTATGCCGATGCGCAGCCTGCGGGGACCGAGATTACCGCAGGCGCATGGTGGCCCGCAGGCTATGACGGCCCGCCCCAGATCAGTTTCGCCGCCGAGGAAGCCGCCGAAATCGGCCTGCAACTGGGCGATACGATGACCGTCAACATCCTTGGGCGCGACATCACCGGCGAGGTCACCAGTTTCCGCAATGTCAGCTGGGAAGATGCGGGCATCGGTTTCGTGCTGGCAATGAACCAAAGCGCGCTGCAAGGCGCACCGCATAGCTGGATTTCCACCGTCTATGCCACGCCGGAAGCCGACGCCGCGATCCTGCGCGACCTTGCCACCGCTTATCCCAATATCACCGCGATCCGCGTGCGCGATGCAATCGACCAGGTGATCGCGCTTGTCGGCGGGCTGTCGGCGGCCACACGCTATGGCGCGCTGATCACGCTTGTGACGGGGTTTCTGGTGCTGATCGGGGCAGCGGCGGCAGGCGAACGCACGCGCACCTATGAAGCCGCCGTGCTGAAAACGCTGGGCGCGTCGCGGCGCAGTATTCTGGCCAGTTTCGCGCTGCGGTCGGCCTTGCTGGGGTTGGCGGCGGGGGTGGTCGCGCTGGGCGCGGGGATATTGGGGGGCTGGGCTGTCGCAACCTTTATCATGGACACCGGCTATACCGTGATCTGGGGCAATGCCTTGCTGATCATCGGGGGCGGCATCATGGCCTCGCTGCTGGCGGGGCTGGCGTTCGCCTTGCGCCCCTTGGCGGCGAAACCCGCACGCGTGCTACGCGCGCGGGAATGACGTCAAAGCTTGGGCTTGACCTGCAACAGGGGCATCACATCGGCCATTTCCGGCCCGCGTTCCAGCCCGGTGACCGCCTTGCGTAGCGGCATGAACAGGCCCTTGCCTTTGCGGCCAGTCTCGTCCTTGACCACTGCCGTCCAGTTTGCCCAAGTATCCGCCGTATAGGGCGGGTTATCAAGCAGGAACAATGCCTTGGCGATAAATTCGCGGTCTTCGTCCTCGACCAGCGGGGTCGCTCCGTCGCGCAACATCGCCCACCAGCCTGCCACATCGTCGAGCGTCGCGATATTGTCGCGCACGAGCGTCCAGAACGGCACACGCAGGTCGGACGGCACGCCCGCCGATGTCAGCACATCGGCCACATCATCCGCCGACAGCGTGGACAGATAGCGCGCGGTCAGCGGGCCAAGATCCTCGGCGTCGAATTTCGTCGGGGCCGATCCGAATTTCGACAGATCGAAACCGGCCACAACCTCGGCCACGTTCGCGCGCAATTCGACGGGATCGGCAGAGCCAAGCCGCGCCATCAGCGACAGGATCGCCTGCGGTGCGATGCCTTTGGCGCGCAGATCACGCAGCGACAGGGTGCCAAGGCGCTTGGACAGCGCCTCGCCCTGCAGGCCGGTGAGCAGCGAATGGTGCGCGAAACGTGGAACAGTGCCGCCCAGCGCCTGAATGATCTGGATCTGCGTCGCGGTATTGGTCACATGGTCCGACCCGCGCACGATATCGGTGATCCCCATATCCACATCGTCCACAGGCGATGCAAATGTGTACAGGATCTGCCCGTCTTCTTTGATCAGGATCGGATCACTGACCGAAGCGGCATCGATCGAGATATCCCCGATAATCCCGTCGGGCCATTCGATCCGTTCCAGATCCAGCTTGAAGCGCCAGTGCCCCCGCCGCCCTTCGGCGCGATAGGCGTCTTTCTGGGCTTCGGTCAGGTCCAGCGCCGCACGGTCGTAGACCGGCGGCTTGCCCATGTTGAGCTGCTTCTTGCGCTTGAGGTCCAGTTCGACGGGTGTTTCAAAACATTCGTACAGCCGGCCCATGTCGATCAGCTGCTGCTTGGCTTCGGCATAGCGCTCAAGGCGGCGCGACTGGTATTCCATCCGGTCCCATGTCAGGCCCAGCCATGTCAGATCGGCCTTGATGCCTTCGACATATTCGTCCTTGGACCGTTCAGGGTCGGTATCGTCGATCCGCAACACGAAGGTGCCGCCGTTCTGTCGTGCAATCGCATAGTTGAACAAAGCCGCGCGCAGGTTGCCGATATGCAGGTATCCGGTGGGGGATGGGGCGAATCTTGTCGTGGTCATGCGATATACTCCTGTTGCGGCACGCTTTGTCATGTCGGGGGCGTTTTGTCCATGCAAGGCACAGCGATCACAAAAGCGTTGGTTGCCAGACAGACAACGAGAACTAAGACTTTTCGTATTAAATTTCGTATTAAATTATGGAAGGATTTTGTCATGCTGATTTCCCGTCGTCAGACCCTCCTGTCAGGGGCAGCCCTGCCGTTGGCCGCCGCTGCCCCGTCGCTGGTGCAGGCACAGGCCGCCACCGCCACCCAGCCCACGCACCGCGATTTTACGCTGGGCGATTTCCGGGTGACGACGCTTTTGTCCGGCAGCCGCCGTGTCGAAAACCCGCAAGGCATTTTTGGCATGAACGTCGATGCCGAGACCTTTGCCGCCGTCAGCGCCGAAAACTTCATCCCGACCGATGCCGCACAGTTCTTTTTCACGCCAACCGTGCTGAACACCGGATCAGAGGTCATCCTGTTCGACACCGGCAACGACGCCGCAGGGATCACCGCCGCACTGGCAGGCGCGGGTTACATCCCTGACCAGATCACCCATGTTGTCCTGACCCATATGCACGGCGACCATATCGGCGGTCTGACCGATGAAAGCGGCGCGGAAACATTTGCCAATGCCGCCTACGTCACGGGTCAGGTGGAATACGACCATTGGGCCGCTGCCGAAAACGAAGGGTTCAACGCCAAGGTCCGTCCACTGGCCGAAAAGATGTCGTTTCTTGGGGATGGTGACGCCGTGCGCGGCGGTGTGACCGCAACGGCCGCCTTTGGCCATACGCCCGGCCATATGGGGTACATGCTGGAAAGCGGCGGATCGCAGCTGTTCCTGATGGCCGACACCGCCAATCATTATGTCTGGTCCGTGGCCTATCCCGATTGGGAAGTCCGGTTCGATATGGACAAAGCCGCCGCCGCGGCAACCCGCCGCCGCGTGATGGGCATGGCCGCCGCCGACCGGATCCCGCTGATCGGCTATCACATGCCGTTCCCGGGTCTCGGGTTCATCGACACGCGCGCGGACGACACGTTCCATTTCGTGCCGCATTCCTATCAGCTGATCTGATCAGCTTGGATCGCGCCAGCGGTTGACGATCGGGTAACGCCGGTCCAGCCAGAAGGCGCGATCCGACAACCGCACGCCGGGGGCCGCCTGAAAGCGTTTGTATTCGCTGATATAGACCAGATGTTCGATCTTTTTGACGGTGGCGCGGTCATAACCCGCCGCGACGCAATCCGCGACCGAGGCGTCACCGTCCACCAGCATGGCCAAAATACCATCCAGCACGTCATAGGGCGGCAGGCTGTCGTCGTCGCGCTGGTCGGGGCGCAGTTCGGCTGATGGCGGCTTGTCGATGATCGCGGGCGGGATCACCTGCCCCGCTGGCCCCTGCATCCAGTCGCGGTGATTGGCGTTGCGCCAGCGACAGATTTCAAAGACGCGGGTTTTGTACATGTCCTTGATCGGGTTATAGCCGCCCGCCATATCGCCATAGATCGTGGCATAGCCAACAGCGACTTCGGATTTGTTGCCGGTGGTCAGCAGCATTTCGCCGAACTTGTTGGATTGCGCCATCAAGAGCAGACCACGGATGCGGGACTGGATATTCTCCTCGGTCAGATCGGCGGGCATGTCGCCGAACAAGGGCGCCAGCGCCTCGGTCACCGCAGCGCGCGGGCCTGCGATGCTGACGGTGTCATAGCGACAGCCCAGCGCGCGCGCGGCAGCGGCGGCATCATCCAGCGACGCCTGCGACGTATATTCCGACGGCAGCATGACGCAGCGCACCTGATCGGCCCCCAGTGCATCAACGGCGATGGCGGCAACGATGGCGGAATCAATCCCGCCTGACAGGCCGAGCAGGACCTTGCCGAAACCGGTCTTGCGCAGGTAATCGCGCAACGCCTCGACCATGGCGCGGTAATCCTGTTCCAGATCGTCAGGCAACAGCGCCTTGGAACCATCAAGCGCGACCCAACCTTGATCGGTTTCCTGAAAATCCACATGCGTGATCGCCGCGTCAAAGACGGGCAGTTGCACGGCCAGCTTGCCACCACGGTTCAGCACAAAAGACCCACCGTCGAACATCTGATCATCCTGCCCGCCAATCATGTTCAGATAGACCAGCGGCACATCGTTTTCCACGACACGCGCAATCATCGTCTGCAACCGGATCGGGAACTTGTCACGGAAATAGGGCGATCCGTTCGGCACCACGAGTATCTGCGCCCCGCTTTCGACCATGGTTTCGCAGACATCGGGGGACCAAGCATCCTCGCAGATCGGCGTGCCGATGCGCGGACCACCCGCCAGCGTGACAGGGCCAGAGATATCGGCGCTCTTGAACAGACGCACTTCGTCGAAGACGTTGAAATTAGGCAGAAAATGTTTACGGAACCGCGCCGTGATCTTGCCCCCGGCCAGATAGACGTAACAATTGTATAGCTTGTCACCCTCGACCATCGGCAGGCCGATCCCCAGCACAGGCCCATCCGCGCAGGCCCGCGCCAAGGCATCAAGCCGGGTCGCAGCATCGGCGACAAAAGCCGGTTTGCGCACCAGATCCTGCGTCTGATAGCCGGTCAGGAACATTTCGGGCAGCACCACCAGATCGGCGCCCGCCGCTTTGCCTTCCGCCCATGCCTGCGCCGCCAGCGCCGCATTGCCCGCCAGATCGCCCAATGTGGGATTAAGCTGTGCCATGGTCAGGCGAAAGTTGCGTGTCATAGTTTTGTCCCAATATGCTGAAACTGATGTAGCAGAACCGAGCGCGGGGGAAAGACCAATGGCAACATTCGGCGCTGCTGCCGTCTTGTACGTTGTCAGGTGGCAGTAGCTCTTTTAAGCTGTGCCAACCTTAGGGATCGGAGACGAGGATGAAGATGTTTGGTTTACCTCAGGGGATTGCCACGGCCCTTTTGATTGCAGGGTTCGCTGCAAGCGCGCAGGCGCAGGACATCCAGACCAAGCAGTATGACGACGGTGGCGTTTACGAAGGCACCTTTGTCGATGGCCTGCAGGACGGTACCGGCACCTATCGGTTGCCCAATGGATACGAATATTCCGGCGATTGGGTCGCGGGCGAAATTCGTGGCCAGGGCATCGCGCGCTTTCCCAACGGATCCGTCTATGAAGGGAGCTTTGCTGCGGGTAAGCCCGAGGGCCAGGGCAAGATCACCTTTGCCGACGGCGGTACTTTTGAGGGTGACTGGGTCGATGGCACTATCACCGGCAACGGCGTGGCCGAATATGCCAACGGTGTCGTCTATCAAGGCGAATTCCGCAATGCGATGCACCACGGGATCGGCATCATGACCGGCCCCGGTGGCTACGCCTACGAAGGCGAATGGATCAACGGCATCAAAGAAGGTGAAGGCCGCATCACCTATCCCGATGGTGCACTTTACCAAGGCAGCCTGCGCGCTGGTGAACGCGATGGCACTGGTACGCTGACCATGGCCGACGGTCTGGTCTATTCCGGCGACTGGGTCGCAGGCCAGATCGAGGGGACCGGCACGCTGACCCAACCCAATGGCGATATCTACGAAGGCGCTTTGGTCGCTGGCCGCCGCGAAGGTCAGGGCCGCATCACCTATGCCAATGGCGACACCTATGAGGGCAGCTTCATAAGCGACCGCCGCGAAGGCACCGGCACGTTCCGGGGCGCAGATGGTTACGTGTATACCGGCGCATGGGCGGGCGGTCAGATGTCGGGCATGGGCGAAGTCACCTATCCCGACGGGTCGGTCTATGTCGGCAGTTTTGCAAATGACCTGGCCGATGGCACCGGCAAAATCACCTATCCTGACGGGTCAACCTATGAAGGTGCATGGGTTGCCGGCGTGATCAGTGGCAAGGGCATTGCGACCTATGCCAACGGTCTGGTCTACGACGGCGAATTCCTGAACGCCCAGAACCATGGCCAAGGCAAGATGACCTATGCCGACGGTTATGTCTACGAAGGCGCATGGGCCGAAGGCCAGCGCAACGGCATTGGCCGCGCGACCTATGCTGACGGCACGGTCTATGTCGGTGAATTCGTCGATGGCCAGCGCAGTGGTCAAGGCGAAATCACCCTGCCCGACGGGTTTACTTATGCCGGCGCATGGCAGGACGGCGAGATCAGCGGCTATGGCATCGCGACCTATGCCAATGGCGATGTCTATGAAGGCAATTTCCTGCGCGGTCGTCGCGAAGGCGAAGGCACGATGCGTTATGCGACAGGGCAGGAAAGCACTGGTTTGTGGTCGGACGGGGCGTTTGTGTCGCAAACAGCGGGCGAGTGACCCAAACGCATTTATACAGGCGCGCCCGCATCCATCCGCGACAAGAAATCCGCCGCCTCTGACAGCACTTGATGACGGCGGGCGGGGTCCATCTTGTCCCATACGGCGTACATCTGGCCCATCCGCGGATTGCCTTTGAACCGGTCGCGGTGCCGGTCGAGGAAATGCCAGTACAGCAGGTTGAACGGACAGGCATCCACGCCGGTCTTGTCCTGCACGCGGTAGGCGCAGCTGCCGCAATAATCCGACATCTTGTGAATGTAATTGCCCGACGAGATATAGGGTTTCGACGCGATGATCCCGCCATCGGCGAACAGGCTCATCCCGATGACATTGGGTGCCTCGACCCATTCATAGGCATCGGCATAAACCGCCAGATACCATTCATGCACCGCTGCCGGGGCGATCCCAGCCAGCAGCGCAAAATTGCCGGTAACCATCAGGCGCTGGATATGGTGGGCGTAGGCCTCGGTCTTGGTCTGGTCCACGGCCTTGGCAATGCAGTTCATCTTGGTGGGCGCCCCCCAATACATCGCGGGCAGTTTGGCGGTATGGCCCAGCGCGTTGCGGCTGACGTAATCCGGCCCTTCGCGGAAATAGATGCCGCGCACATATTCGCGCCAGCCGATGATCTGGCGGATGAAGCCTTCGACCGCGTTCAGCGGCGCGTGGCCGTCGCGATAGGCAGCCTCGGCAGCTTGACAGACCTCCAGCGGGTCCAAGAGCCCTGCGTTAAGATAAAGCCCGACAATCCCGTGATAAAGAAATTTGTGGTCGTTCAGCATCGCATCCTGATAATCGCCGAACTTGGGCAAGCCACCCTTGATCCAATGCGCCAGATGTTGGCGCGCCTGCCCTGTGTCGGTGGCAAACCAGAACGGGCGCAGATCGCCGAAGTTGTTGCCGAAACGGCGCGCGACCAGATCAAGCACATCTTCCACCACCGCGTCGGGGCTGAATTGCAGCGGCCCTGCGTAATCCACGCTATCAGGGGCCGGTTTGCGGTTGTCGTGGTCGTAATTCCACTTGCCGCCCTCGGGCTGGTCGCCATCCATCAAAAGGCCCGTCTTGCGGCGCATATCGCGGTAGAAATATTCCATCCGCAACTGTTTGCGCCCTTCGGCCCAAGCCGCGAAATCCGCATGAGACGCGATAAACCGGTCATCGGGCAATGAATGGGATTGCAGCGGCATATCCCCCAGCGCAGCGATCAACCGCCATTCGCCGGGTTCGGTATAGACGACACCAGCGGCCTTATGCTCGCTGGCACGGCGGATCAACTCGCCGGTGATTGATCCGGTGTTGTCGGGATCATCCAGCCGCGTATAGGCGACCTGCCAGCCATCCGCGCGCAACTGGTCCGCGAATTTGCGCATCGCGGCGAAAAGAAACGCGATCTTCTTGGGGTGATGCGGGACATATGATGCCTCATCCGCAACCTCGGCCATGACCACGACATCGTTGGCCTTATCGCATTTGCGCAGGGCCGACAGATTGGGCGACAGCTGGTCGCCAAGGACTAGAACCAGCCTCACCACGGCACCTCGGTACCGGCATAGTCAAAAAACCGGCCCGTCCGCGCCGGTGTCAGCCCGTCAATGACCGCCAGCAGATGCGCCGCTGCATCGGATGCGGGCATGGTTCTATGACGGCCTGCATAATTGGCGGTAAAGGGCGTCTCCACCGTGCCGGGGTGCAGCGCCACGCAAGCAGCCTGTTTATGCGAGCGCCCCAATTCAATCGCGGCACCGCGGATGATCTGGTTTAGCGCCGCCTTGGACGCGCGATAGGCATGCCAGCCGCCGATCTGGTTGTCACCGATGGACCCCACGCGCGCGGACAGGATGGCTGCGACTGCAGGGCCGTCCTTGGCCAACAATCGCGGCACATGCCGCAGGATCAGCGCAGGACCAATCGTATTGACCGCCAGAACCTGCGCCATGCTCTGCGCGTCGATCGCCGACAGCGCCTTTTCCGGCCCGCTGCCCTGCGGCGCCAGAATACCGACCGCCACAAAGATCAGATCAAACGGGCCGTCCAGCGCATCCAGATGCCTGTCCACGGATGAAGGATCGGTCACGTCAAACCCGTCAGCACTGCGCGACAGGCGCGTCACCGCAGCCCCGCGGCTTTCCAGTTCAAGCGCCACGGCCGCGCCGATGCCGCCAGAGGCGCCGATGATTAATGCATTATTCATGGTGAGCAGGATAGGACGCCCGCCATCCGCGACCAGCCCCCATCCTCGCTTTGTTCCAAATACTCACTTTATCGGCTTTTCAACAGGCACAGGATTTGTATAGTCCCCCCATGATCACCACGGCACAGATATCCGGCACTGCCCCCGCCCTGCTACTTCTTAGCAGCGCCTGAGCGTGCCTGTCGGCGCGACCGCTCGGATGGGACAGCGCCGATACTGCCAAAGATCAAAGGAATAGTGACATGACCAAAGACAAAGTGTTGATTTTCGACACGACCCTGCGCGACGGCGAACAAAGCCCGGGTGCAACGATGACCCATGCCGAAAAGCTGGAAATCGCGGAATTGCTGGACGATATGGGCGTCGATATCATCGAGGCCGGTTTCCCCATCGCGTCTGAGGGTGATTTCAATGCGGTCAGCGAGATCGCCAAACGCGCCAAACGCGCCACGATCTGCGGGCTGGCGCGGGCGAATTACAAGGATATCGACCGCTGCTGGGAGGCTGTGAAACACGCCTCATCCCCGCGCATCCATACATTCATCGGCACCTCGCCGCTGCACCGCGCGATCCCAAACCTCGACATGGACCAGATGGCCGAACGCATCCACGACACCGTGACCCATGCGCGCAACCTGTGCGACAACGTGCAATGGTCGCCGATGGATGCGACGCGCACCGAATGGGATTACCTTTGCCTTGTCGTCGAGATCGCGATCAAGGCGGGGGCAACGACGATCAACATCCCCGACACCGTGGGCTATACCGCCCCTGCGGAAAGTGCGGATCTGATCAAGCGGCTGATCGCCACCGTTCCCGGTGCGGACAGCGTCATCTTTGCCACCCATTGCCACAACGACCTTGGCATGGCGACGGCCAATTCGCTGGCCGCTGTCATCGGCGGCGCGCGCCAGATCGAATGCACGATCAACGGTCTGGGCGAACGCGCGGGCAATACCGCATTGGAAGAGGTCGTGATGGCCTTGAAAATCCGAGGCGATATCATGCCGTTTGAAACCGGCATCGACACACGCAAGATCATGAACATCTCGCGCCGCGTGGCGACCGTGTCCGGTTTCGCGGTGCAGTTCAACAAAGCCATCGTCGGCAAGAACGCCTTTGCCCATGAAAGCGGTATCCATCAGGACGGGATGCTGAAAAACGCCGAGACATTCGAGATCATGCGCCCAGAGGATGTGGGCCTGTCCGGCACCAGCCTGCCTTTGGGCAAACATTCGGGCCGTGCCGCCCTGCGCGCCAAGCTGGCGGAACTAGGCTTCGATCTGGCGGATAACCAGCTGAACGATGTGTTCGTGCGGTTCAAAGATCTGGCCGACCGCAAGAAAGAAGTCTTTGACGACGACCTGATGGCGCTGGTCTATCAAAACGACAGCGGCGAGGACCGGATCAAGCTGAAATCCCTGCGCGTTATCTGTGGCACCGAAGGGCCGCAGCAGGCGGATATGGTGCTGGATATCGACGGCGCCGATCATCAGACAAGTGCAACGGGCGACGGTCCTGTCGATGCGACGTTCAACGCGGTCAAGGCGCTGTTTCCGCATGGCGCGCGGTTGCAATTGTATCAGGTGCAGGCCGTCACCGAAGGCACCGATGCGCAGGCGACCGTGATGGTGCGGTTGGACGAGGACGGGCGCATCGCCACCGGCCAATCCGCCGATACCGATACCGTCGTGGCCAGCGCCAAAGCCTATATCAATGCGCTGAACCGGCTGCTGGTGCGGCGCGCGCATTCGCAACCGGGCTATGACACAAAGGGTGTCAGCTACAAAGACAGCTAAGCCGGACGACTCGGATGACAGGCACAGGCGGCCCCCGCGAAGGGGCCGCCTGTTGTGTTTGACGCAGCAAACATCGAGCATGGCCAGCAGACATATTGCAATAGTTATATTATGAGCACGATTCATTAATGCATAAACATAAAAAGATTGCATTAGTGTAATCAGCACTTTGCCGCCGCCACCACGGAAACGAGGGCTTCTATCCCTGCGCGGCAGTCATTATAACCTTTCCAACCGGGCGCAGCGGGACGGCGCGGGAGAGTGATTTTAATAGGAAGGCCACAACATGTTTGGCTTCGGTGGGATTTTTTCCTCGGACATGGCAATCGACTTGGGCACAGCAAACACGCTGGTCTATGTCAGGGGCAAGGGGATCGTTCTGTCGGAACCCTCGGTCGTGGCCTATCAGGTCAAGAACGGCGTGCGCAAAGTACTCGCCGTGGGCGAGGACGCGAAACTGATGCTGGGCCGCACCCCCGGCAGCATAGAGGCGATCCGCCCGATGCGCGACGGTGTGATCGCCGATTTCGACACAGCCGAGGAAATGATCAAGCATTTCATCCGCAAGGTCCACAAACGGTCTACCTTTCGCAAACCCAAGGTCATCGTCTGCGTCCCACATGGGGCGACACCCGTCGAAAAGCGCGCGATCCGGCAGTCGGTTCTGTCGGCAGGGGCGCGGCGTGCAGGGCTGATCGCCGAACCCATCGCGGCAGCCATCGGCGCGGGCATGCCGATCACCGACCCAACCGGCAACATGGTCGTCGATATCGGCGGCGGCACCACCGAAGTGGCTGTGCTGTCCTTGGGTGACATCGTCTATGCACGCTCGGTGCGCGTCGGTGGCGACCGGATGGACGAGGCGATCATCAACTATCTGCGCCGCCAGCATAACCTGCTGATCGGGGAATCCACCGCCGAACGGATCAAGACCAGCATCGGCACAGCGCGGATGCCCGACGATGGCCGTGGCCAGTCGATGATGATCCGCGGACGTGACCTGCTGAACGGCGTGCCAAAGGAAACCGAGATCAATCAGGCGCAGGTGGCCGAGGCTTTGGCCGAACCTGTCCAGCAGATTTGCGAAGCCGTGATGACCGCACTGGAAGCGACGCCACCCGATCTGGCCGCCGATATTGTTGATCGCGGCGTGATGCTGACGGGGGGTGGCGCGCTGCTGGGTCAACTGGACCTGGCACTGCGCGAACAGACTGGTCTAGCGATTTCGGTCGCCGACGAATCGTTGAATTGCGTGGCGCTTGGGACAGGCCGTGCGCTCGAATATGAAAAACAACTGCGACATGTGATCGACTACGACAGCTAACTCCGGCCTAAGGACAACCACCCCTTGGCACGCGACAATTCCAGCGAGACCTATATCGCCCCCGTCCGCAACCTGCTGGTGGGGGTGTTGGTCTTGGCGCTACTGGCAATCTTTGCGGTCTGGCGGATCGACAGCCCGCGTGTGGAACGGTTGCGCATGGCAGTGATCGACCGTGTGGTGCCATCGTTCGACTGGGCGATGGCCCCGATCCACGGCACCGCGCATCTGCTGGCCGATTTCCAAAGCTATCAGCGGCTCGCGGCCCAGAACCAGGATCTGCGCCGCGAATTGCAACAGATGAAGGCCTGGCGCGAGGCCGCGCTTCAACTGGAACAAGAGAACGCAAAGCTTCTTGACCTGAACAACGTGCGGATCGACCCAAAGCTGACCTTTGTCACAGGGGTCGTCATGACCGACAGCGGGTCGCCTTTCCGGCAATCTGTCCTGCTGAATGTCGGTGCGCGCGACGGGATCATTGATGGCTGGCCCACGATGGACGGGATCGGGTTGGCGGGCCGGATCGCGGGTGTGGGCCGCCAGACAAGCCGCGTGCTGTTGCTGACCGATACATCCAGCCGGATCCCGATCACGATCCTGCCCTCCGGCCAGCGCGCGATCCTTGCCGGCGACAGCACGTCCAACCCGATGATCGAGTTTCTGGAGGACCGCGCTGTCGTGCGTCCGGGCGACAGGGTCGTTTCATCAGGTGATGGCGGTGTCTTTCCGGCCGATCTTTTGGTCGGGCAAGTGGCGCTAGGCACCGACAACCGGCTGCGGGTCCGGCTGGCGGTCGATTACCAGCGGCTGGAATTTCTGCGTGTCCTGCGCGCGCATCCGCATGAGGTGATCAACGATCCGGGCCGGCTTTTGACGCCAATGCCTGAGATTTATGGTCCCTCCGCGCTCAGCCCCGCAGCACCGGCAACACCCGAGGCCGCAGATGGCTGACATCGCCGAACCGGCAACCTGGGCACGCCGGGCGGTGTTTGTGCTGCTGGCCTGCATCATCACGATCACGCAGCTCGTGCCGCTGAACCTTGAACCGGTGGTATGGGCGGCGCCTGACTTGCTGCTGGCGGTGACCTGCGTCTGGGTCGCGCGCAAGCCGGACTATGTCCCTGTCTATATCGTCGCGGCCGTGTTTTTCGCCACCGATCTGCTGTTCCAACAGCCACCTGGCCTCTGGGCGGCGTTGGTTGTGCTGCTGACCGAGGCAATCCGCACCCGACACCGCGAATTGCGCAGTATGTCATTCGCGGCGGAATGGGCCTTTGTGGCACTTGGGCTGGTCGCGATCACATTGGCGAACCGGATCGTGCTTGCTATTGTGATAACACCTTTGGCACCCTTGGGGCTGACGATGATGCAACTGGCTGGCACTGTGCTGATCTATCCGCTGGTGGTCTTTGTTGCCCGCTACCTGTTTGCCGTGGCCTATGTCGCCCCCGGCGACATGCGAAAGATTGGACAACGGACATGAGACGCCCGCCAAAGGACGTGATCCAAAGTACGCGCAGCATCGGAAGGCGCACGCTGATCATGGGTGGGCTACAACTGGGCGTTCTGGGCGCGATCGGGTTCCGGCTGCGCGACATGCAGGTCAAACAGGCCGATCAATACCGGATGCTGGCCGAGGAAAACCGCATCAGCATGCGCCTGCTGCCACCTGCACGCGGCATGATCTTTGACCGCAACGGAATCGCCATCGCCGCCAATGAACAGAATTACCGCGTCGTTATGGTCCGCGAGGATGCAGGCGATATCGAACAGGTGCTGGCCCGCCTGACCGAGATTATCGACATCCCCCCCGACACCCTGACCCGCGCGATCGAGGAAATGCGCCGCCGCGCGCCTTTTGTGCCAGTAACGATCCTTGAACGTGTGTCATGGGACGACGTGGCGCAGATCAATCTGAACACGCCCGTCCTGCCCGGTGTGCAGGCCGAGGTTGGCCTCAGCCGCTATTACCCGATGGGCGAGGATATGGCCCATGTCGTAGGCTATGTCGGTCCAGTCAGCGATTACGACCTTGGCCAGATCGAAAATCCCGATCCCCTGTTGCAGATCCCGCGTTTCGAATACGGCAAGACGGGTGCCGAAAACAGGCTCGAGACCGACCTGCGCGGCAAGGCCGGCACCCGCCGCATCGAGATCAGCGCCGCAGGCCGGATCATCCGCGAACTCGACCGGCAGGACGGCATCGCGGGCAAGGATCTGCAGCTGACCATCGACGCGCGGCTGCAATCTTATGTGCAGGCGCGGCTGGACGGCGAATCCGCCAGCGCCGTGGTGATCGACCTTGAAAACGGCGATCTGCGCGCGGTTGTGTCGTCGCCTTCGTTCGACCCCAACATGTTCGTGCGTGGCATTTCGGTGGCGGACTGGCAGGCGCTGATGGAAAACAAATACCGCCCACTGGCAGCCAAGGCGGTGCAAGGCACCTATCCACCCGGATCGACGTTCAAGATGGTCACGCTGCTGGCCGCGATGGAGGCGGGCGTCATCACCGCAGAGGATACGGTCTATTGTCCAGGCCATGCCGATGTGGGCGGCACCCGTTTTCACTGCTGGAAACGCGGTGGTCATGGCAACATGAACCTGCATGAATCCATGAAGCAAAGCTGCGACGTCTATTACTATGACATCGCGCAGCGCGTGGGCATCGACAAGATGGCGGAAATGGCGCGCAAGCTGGGCCTTGGCCTGCGCCACGACCTGCCCTTGTCGGCGGTGGCGACGGGCATTGCGCCCGACCGCGACTGGAAATCATCGGTGCGCGGCGAAACATGGCGGATCGGGGATACGGTCAACGCGTCCATCGGGCAGGGCTATGTGCTGACATCGCCCATACAACTGGCCGTGATGACCGCTCGGCTTGCCACCGGCAATGAGATCACGCCGCGCCTGCTCCGGCTGATTGACGGGGTCGAACAGCCCAGCGGGATCGGGCCAAGCCTTGGGTTGAACGAAAACACGTTGCGCCGCCTGCGCGCATCGCTGGACGCGGTTTGCAATCACAACCGCGGCACCGCTTATGGATCACGCATTCTGACCGAGGGGCGCATGATGGCGGGCAAAACCGGCACCAGTCAAGTCCGCCGTATCACGCCCGACGAACGCGCAGCAGGCGTGATCAGCAACGAGGATTTGCCTTGGGAACGCCGCGACCACGCCTTGTTCGTAGGCTATGCCCCGCTGGACAATCCGCGCTATGCGGTCTCGGTCGTCGTCGAACATGGCGGCGGCGGATCGGCGGCGGCAGCCCCCGTGGCGCGCGATATCCTGTTGCAGGCTCAATATGGCGGCCCACCACCACTGGACGCCTATCCCGCCAACCTGCGCGAGCAGATCGCCGCACAACAACGCCGCATCGCAGACCGAATCCCAGCAGGCACCCGCAGCCAGGGCCGCGCATGAGCTATCTGGAGTATAACACCAAGTCGGTGCCTGTCGGGCTGCGCAAGTTGCTGTATCTTCACTGGCCCCTGATCCTGCTTTTGATCGCGGTCGCCTGTGCCGGTTTCTTGATGCTGTATTCTGTCGGTGGCGGGTCGTTCACCCCGTGGGTAGAACCGCAGATGAAACGGTTCGCCCTTGGGCTGGCGGTTATGATCGCAGTCGCGATGGTCCCAATCTGGTTTTGGCGGAACATGTCATTCGTGGCTTTCGGCGGGTCCGTGCTGTTGTTGATTGGGGTGGAATTGTTCGGGGATGTGCGGATGGGTGCCCAACGCTGGATCGACTTGGGGTTCATGCGGCTGCAACCCTCTGAATTGACCAAGATCACGCTGGTCATGTTTCTGGCGGCCTATTACGACTGGCTGCCGTTTGAGCGCAAATCGCACCCGGTTTGGGTGATTGTGCCAGTGCTCGTGATTCTGGTGCCAGTGGCGCTGGTGCTGCAACAGCCAGACCTCGGCACGGCCTTACTGCTTTTGATGGGCGGTGGGGCGATCATGTTCCTTGCAGGCGTGCATTGGGCCTATTTCGCCACCGTGGTGGCCGCTGGGATAAGCATGATCATTGCCGTCTTCCAAAGCCGCGGTACGGGCTGGCAGATCCTGCAAGATTATCAGTATAGCCGCATCGACACTTTTCTCGACCCGGCCAATGATCCGCTGGGAGCAGGCTACAACATCACGCAGGCCAAGATCGCGCTTGGCTCTGGCGGCTGGACCGGGCGCGGGTTCATGCAAGGCACCCAGTCACAGCTGAACTTTCTGCCTGAAAAGCACACTGATTTCATTTTTACCACGCTGGCCGAGGAATTCGGCTTTGTCGGTGCAATGACTCTTGTGGTGCTATATGCATTGATCGTCCTGTTTTGCGTCGCCTCTGCGCTGTCGAACAAGGATCGTTTTGGGGCTTTGCTGACATTGGGGATTGCACTGACATTCTTTTTGTTTTTCGCGGTGAACATGGCGATGGTCACAGGATTAACCCCCGTGGTCGGCGTACCCTTGCCGCTGGTCAGCTATGGCGGCTCGGCGATGCTGGTGCTGATGGGCGCTTTTGGGCTGGTGCAAAGCGCCCATGTCCACAGGCCGCGCTGATGCTGAAGGTTCTGTTCTCCGCCAAGCCGCAAGCATGGGACGAATACCAAGCCCCCCTGTCGGATGCTTTTGCCAAGGCTAGGCTGGCCGTTGACCTGTCGCGCGATCACCCCCCGGCCCAGACCGATTATATCGTCTTTGCGCCCAATGGTCCGGTCCGCGACTTTGCACCCTATGTGAACACAAAGGCCGTGCTGAGCCTTTGGGCCGGGGTCGAGACGGTCGTGGATAACCCCACCCTGACCCAGCCATTGTGCCGTCTGGTCGATCCCGGCCTGACGCGCGGCATGGTGGAATGGGTGACTGGCCATGTGCTGCGCCATCATCTGGGGATGGATGCGCATATTCGCGGGCAGGACGGCATCTGGCGTGACGGCATCAGCCCGCCCTTGGCCGCAGAACGCCCCGTAACGATCCTTGGCATCGGCGCGCTGGGGGCTGCCTGCGGGCAGGCGCTGGCGGGTCTGGGATTTCCGGTAACAGGCTGGAGCAGATCGCCCAAGGACGTGCCACATCTGCAGTGTCTGCATGGCGAAGACGGGCTGCAACAGGCCCTGACGGCGGCGCAGATTGTCGTGTTGCTGTTGCCGCAGACAGCGCAGACGCAGAACATCCTGAATGGACCCCGTTTGGCGCTGCTGGCAAAAGGCGCCTGCGTGATCAACCCCGGTCGCGGCCCGCTGATCGACGACGCGGCCCTGTTGGCCGCACTGGACACAGGCCAGATCGCCCATGCCACGCTGGACGTGTTCCGCCGCGAACCGCTGCCAGCAGATCACGCGTTCTGGGCGCATCCGCATGTCACCGTCACCCCCCATATCGCCGCCACCACGCGTCCCGACACCGCGGCCAAGATCATCGCCGAGAACGTCAGGCGGGGCGAGGCGGGGCTGCCATTTCTAAACGTCGTCGACCGGCAGTTGGGGTATTAGGGTCGCATTCCTGCGGAATACGACGCCTCCGGCGGGGATTACGTCAAATCGCGCTCTGCGCGAATTGACGCGCTCGGAAGATGGCCAAGGATCAGCGCAGTTTCGGCGGCCTTGTCGGGTCCATGCCCGGGGCGGATGGTCCGCTAGCCGCGACGGCGGGTTCGGGCAGGTCAAAGCGCAGGCCGACCTTTGCCAAGCGTGCTGTCATCGGATCAGCGGAGCGCAGGAACAGCACATCCATCATCCCCGCCTCGATGCCCGAAAACGTTAGCGCCTCGCCCGCGGCGGAGGCCAGCGCCTTTTCGGCACCCTCCAGCGCATCGACGAAGGCCAGCACATGGCCTGTCGCGCCGGTGTCATAGGTCACCTCGGCCAGATAGGCCAAGCGTGCAAGACCTGCGGCGATGGCCAGTTTGCGGTCAAGCCCCGCCACCACGCTTTGCGGCAGGTGGCGGGGGGCGGCGATGGCGGTCAGCCGCGCCTCGGTTTCCAATGGGGCATTCAACAGGGTCTGCGCCAACCAATCCACCGCATCCGCAGGGATCAGCATGGCCGATGGTGCCACTTCGAGGTTGAGGCCCAGCCCGACCCCCTGCCCTGCAAGCATCTGCACCAGCGCCCGCCCCGGCAGGGCGGCATAGGGGGCGATCCGGCCCACGAAATCGGACAGCCGTTCTTCGCGGTCGAAGATCAGCGCATATTGCCCGTCCTCAACATCGAACAGCGCCGGCGTGATCTGGTCGCCTTCGGTCTCGGCACCCAGAAGCAGATAGATTTCGCTATCGGCCAGCCGTTCATAGAACCTCAGCCGCGCGCCATCGTCGTCGGGCGCGGCCTCCATTGCCGCATGGGCGGTGTCGAGATCGGTCATTGCGTCAGAGTGCCTGCAACCGTTTGAACAAGGCAGATGTGTCCCAGCGCCCGCCGCCCATTTTCTGCACGTCCTTGTAGAACTGGTCCACAAGGGCGGTCACCGGCAGGCTGGCGCCGTTTTCATCGGCGGTATCAAGGCAGATGCCCAGATCCTTGCGCATCCAGTCCACGGCAAAGCCATGCGTAAAATGATCATCCAGCATGGTCTTGTAGCGGTTGTTCATCTGCCAGCTGCCCGCGGCCCCCTGACTGATCACCTCGATCACGGCATGGCCGTCAAGCCCTGCCTTGTCGGCGAAATGCATCGCCTCGGACAGGCCCTGCACCAGCCCCGCGATGGCGATCTGGTTACACATCTTGGTCATCTGGCCCGCGCCGCTATCACCAATCCGGCGCGCGAGTTTGGCATAGACCGCGATCACGGGTGCGATGGTGTCGTAATCGGCCTGATCGCCGCCACACATGATCGACAGTTGCGCGTTTTCCGCACCGGCCTGTCCGCCCGAAATCGGCGCATCGACAAAGCCGAGACCCTTATCCTTCGCGGCAGCGTAAAGCTCGCGCGTCACCTTGGCCGATACGGTGGTGTGATCGACAAAGATCGCGCCCTTGCCCATCGTGGCAAATGCGCCGTCAGGCCCGGTGCAGACCGCGCGCAGATCATCGTCATTGCCCACACAGGCCAGCACGATATCGGCACCTTGGGCGGCGGCGGCAGGCGTGTCGGCGGCACGGCCACCGTGTTTGGCGACCCAGGCATCGGCCTTGGCGCGGGTCCGGTTGTAGACGGTCACCTCATGCCCTGCGGCGGCAAGATGACCTGCCATCGGGAAACCCATTACCCCAAGGCCAAGAAAAGCGAGTTTTGTCATAATCCGAAATCCTGTTCATTTGTCGCAAAAATAGAGCATGGCGCACAGGGTCAAGCCCATCGCCGGTCAAAGCAGCCTATGCATCATGTCAGACCATGCAGGAAGGGCAAGCCCGCCAAAGGGTGCATGTTTTGGCCAGATCACGGCCTTGGCGTCGTAATCAAGCCGCAATTCAAGAATATATGCGCCGGATACGCGCATCATCAGGGCCTGTTAACCTCTTAGCGGGAAACCTGTCGCAGACCGTTCTGACAGGTACTTACAGGGCCCATATGCTGGAATTTGCGAATGTCAGCAAATCATTCTGGACCGGCACACAGCGCAAGGTGATCCTTGACCGCGTGTCGTTTCGCGTGGAACTGGGCAATTCGCTGGGCATTCTTGCGCCCAACGGGACCGGCAAGACAACCCTGATCAACATGATGGCGGGGCTAGAAAAACCCGATGAAGGCACGATCACCCGCAAGTGCCGGATTTCCTTTCCGCTGGGGTTCATGGGCGGGGTGATCAACAAGCTGAGCGCGATGGAAAATAGCCGCTATATCGCGCGGATCTACGGGCTTGATCCCGATTATGTCGAGGCTTTCTGTCGGTGGCTTTGCGGCATCGAAGAATATTTCGACATGCCTGTCGGGACGTATTCCAGCGGGATGAAACAACGATTCACATTCGCGCTAATGCTGGCGCTGGAATTCGACATCTACCTGATCGACGAAGGCATGCCGAGCGCCACTGACGTGGAGTTCAATCGCAAGGCGGGCGATGTCCTGCGCGAACGACTGGAAAGCACGACGATCATCATCGTATCGCATCAGGCTGCGACACTCGAACGGTTCGCGCGGTCTGCCGCCGTGCTGCGCAACGGGCAGCTTTACATGTTCGACACCCTCGAAGAGGCAAGGGCGCTTTATGACTATCAAACCTAGGGTCCAAAAGTTCCGCATCCGGCGCGACGCACCGGCAGCTCCGCAGGCAGAGGCCGTGCAACCCGCCGCCACGGCCGAACCGGCCCCGACCATGCAGGACCAGCTTGACGCAATCGCGCAAGAAGGGCTGACAGCCCGTCAATTGCGTATGGCCCGCCGTGTCGCGCAAAAACGCGGATTGATCGTAGGCTCGGACTATGACGCCGTACGGCAATTGCGCCAAGCGGGGATCGATCCATTCCAGCGCCAATCTGTTTTAGAACTGGTCCATCCTAAACCCGCTGCTGCAGAGCGCGTCCAACTGCCCGACACAATCGCCAAGGGCAGCACCCTGCCTGAATCAAAGGCAATCCAGCGCGCCAACAAGAACGCGTCCGAGATCATCAAGATCCAGCACGACATCGCCCGCCGCCGCCGGCTCAAGCTCGCGCTGCTGACGGTGCGCCTTGCCATCTTCATCTGTTTGCCGACCATTCTGTTGGGCTGGTACTATTACAATATCGCGACACCGATGTACGCCACAAATTCCGAAATCGTGATCCAGCAGGCGCAGCCCGCCCAAGCCAGCGCAAGCGGATTATCCAACCTGTTCCAAGGCACGTCGATAGCGACCCAACAGGACAGTATCGCGGTGCAATCCTACCTTGCCTCGCGCGAGGCGATGCTGCGGCTGGATGCCGACCACGGATTCAAGGCGCATTTCAGCAATCCCGCCATCGACCCGATTCAGCGCCTTGCCCCGGATGCCACCAACGAAGAAGCGTTCAAGCTGTACAAGAGCCATGTCATCATCAGCTATGACCCGACCGAAGGCCTGATCCGGATGGAAGTGATCGCCGCCTCGCCAGAAAAGGCCTATGAATTCTCACAGGCGCTGATCGGCTATGCAGAAGAACAGGTTGACCAACTGACCCGTCGCCTGCGTGGCGACCAGATGCAAGGTGCGCGGGAAAGCTATGAGGCAGCCGAGCGACGCCGCGCAGAGGCGCTTGCTGCATGGCTTGCAATTCAGCAAGAGGTCCAACAGATCGACCCCGTCAGCGAATCCGCCAGCCGCCTTGGCCAGATTTCGGCACTTGAAGGCGAAAAGCAACGGTTGGAGCTGGTGCTGCAATCGCGGCTGAACGTGGACCGGCCCAGCCAAGTGCAAGTCCAGTCGCTGCGCGACCAGATTGCCAACATCAACGGGCTAATCGCGCAACTGCGCAGCGACCTGATCGGCAAAACCAACGATCAGGGGTCATTGGCCGCACGCAACACCGAGTTGCTGACCGCCGAAGAAAATTACACGTTCCAGACGCTGATGGTGCAACAGGCCCTGACCCAGATGGAAACAGCCCGCATTGAAGCGAACCGTCAGGTGCGCTACCTGTCGGAAAGCGTGCGGCCTGTCTTGCCTGATCAGGCAACATATCCGCGTGCCTTTGAAAACACGATACTGGCGTTTTTGATTTTCTCGGGGATTTATCTGATGATTTCGCTGACAGCCTCTATCCTTCGCGAACAGGTCAGCTCTTGATGCATATCGTTGAAATCGGACAACTGAAGGTCGGCAACGATCTGCCGCTGCTGTTGATCGCTGGCCCCTGCCAGTTACAAAGCGCGGATCACGCCCAGATGATTGCGGGGCGGATGGCCGAAATCTGTGCGGCGCATGGCGCGCAATTCATCTTCAAGGGCAGTTTCGACAAGGCCAACCGCACATCGCTGGGCGGCAAGCGCGGGCTTGGCATCGACGGCGGGCTCAAGGTGATGCAATCGGTCAAGGACAGCATCGGCTGTCCGGTGCTGACCGATATCCACACCGCCGACCAATGTGCGCCGGTCGCCGCGGTCTGCGACGTGCTGCAAATCCCCGCGTTCCTGTGCCGGCAGACCGACCTGCTGATCGCCGCGGGTGAAACCGGCGCTGTCATCAACGTCAAGAAAGGGCAGTTCCTTGCGCCTTGGGACATGCCCAATGTCGTGGCCAAGATCGAAAGCACCGGCAACCGGCGGATTCTGGTCACGGATCGCGGCACGTCTTTTGGCTATAACACGCTGGTGGCTGACATGCGGTCGCTGCCGACGATGGCGCGCATGGGCTATCCTGTCGTGATGGATGCGACCCATTCGGTGCAGCAACCGGGCGGGCAAGGCGGATCATCCGGCGGGCAACGCGAATTCGCTCCCGTGATGGCGCGGGCGGCCGTATCGCTGGGGATTGCGGCGGTGTTTATCGAAACCCACGAGGACCCCGACACAGCACCATCCGACGGGCCAAACATGATCCCGCTGTCGCAGATGGACGCGCTGGTCAAAAGCCTGATGAGTTTTGACGCGCTGGCAAAGGCAGACCCGATCCGGGTTTAGCGCGGGTCATTCAGACCACTGCCCTGTTCCAGACCACGGCACTCGACGGCGGGCCTGGCAAGCTGCCTCCGGCAAAACGCCAAAAGAACATGAATACCACGCAGTTTGGCATCAAAAACCGCCGTACGCGCGCGCATGACTGATGCAGGATTCAACCGCAATCGGACCGAACTGGTTTTGCACCCGGACCGCCAAAAGGAATAGTCGGCTTTTTGGCAAAACGGGGCTTGAACCGCTCCGCTCTTCGCAGTATCCAGCGCCACGCTGTTGGGATGTAGCCAAGTGGTAAGGCATCGGTTTTTGATACCGTGTATCGTAGGTTCGAATCCTACCATCCCAGCCAGCTTTACGCATGTTCTAGAATAGGTGTGCCGTCAGGCAGTGCCGTTTACGATCTGTGTCAAAGATGACGCTCGGATCGGTGGACTTGACATGGCGCAACGCGGGGGGCAACGCTGCGGCGCATTCGTCGATCATGGGTACAAAATCACCGCTGATTGTGGATGAACATTATTTCATCAGATGGCCATGGGTGCAGCGGCGCGCGGGGCTTGCCCGCTATTCCGCATCCGCGACAATGCGTTCAAGATAGCTGGCCAAGGCATCACGATCCTCGGGCGCGGCGATCTTTTGTTCGGGCATGCGCGAACCGGGTGTGTAGGCCTCTGGGCCATAGGTGAATAAGTCAGACAGGGTTTGCGGCGTCCAGATGATCGCCATCGCTTGCAAGGCTTCGGAATAATCATACCCCGGCTGAGACCCGATCTTGCGGCCAAAAATACCATACAGGCTAGGGCCGGCCCTGGTGTGGTCGTCAGGGTCCAGTGAATGGCAGACGGCGCAATTCTTCCAGATCTCGGCACCACGGCTGCTGTCATGCACGGCAGGCATGGCCGCTGCCACACCGCCACCCAAGGCCGCACCGTCAAGCGACCAGCGGCGGATCGTGCCGTCGGCACCAGAGGTGAACAGCTGCCCCTGCGCGATCGCCAAACCCCAGACAGGACCGTTGGCCGCCATGAACGACTGGCGCGGCACAAGGTCATCGCTGTGTACCAGCCAGACCGTCCCATCGAGCGTTCCTGCCGCGATATGACCAGGCCCCGACGCGACCGATACCAAGGGGCGGTCGGTCAGAAACCGGTCAGAGCGCAGAACACCGGCGTCATCATATAGGCGCAGCGCCCCATCGGCGAATATCACGGCAAGGCCATCGTCGGCGCGCACCAGACCATTGGGCAGCGCGGGCAGTCCGACCCTGAATGTCAGCTCTGCTAGCGCGGTCCAGCGGGCCAGCAGAAGGTCGCCACCGACGGTGACCAGATCCCCGCCCGGCAGAAAGCCAAGGCCGGTCACGCGGTCACTGTGGGCCGCAAAAGTCTGCGTTTCGCGGGTGGCAAGATCAAGGCGCAAAACACGCCCGTCCCAATAGCCCGCGGCGACTTGCGCCCCGTCATCGCTGACGTCCAGCGATGCCACGGCAGATTGACCTGCAGGCGTGGCAAATTCCGGCACCCGTCCATCTGATTGCCAGACGGCCAGACGCCCATCCTGTCCCGCAGTGATGAAACCGCCCATTGGCAAAAGCCGGACGGCCGTCACGTTGCCGCTGTGAAACCGCGTCACGTTGCGCGCGGTTGCCGCATCCAGATCCCACAGGATCGCGCGCGTATCAAAGCCGCCGGACACCAACAGCCCTTGCCCTGCATCCAACGCCCCCACCGGCCCGCCATGCCCAACCAGATCCTGCGCAGCCGCAGGCCCGATCAGGCCCAGAGCCACGATCAGATTTATCAGACCCGGGCGCATATTCCGCGCAGGATCAATAAGCGTACAGGTTGGCTCCCGGTTCACCGACCCGCGCACCTTCGGTCGCGTAGGCCGAATAGCTGGGCTGCTGGAACGAGTCTTGCAAAACAGACGCCGCACCAACGGCGACGACACCGGCAAAAATCACGGCAAAGATAAAGGCTTTCATATCGGTTCTCCTGTGTGTTTCAGTCTATCAAATCTTACGCGGGGCAAGCCCCGCCTTTTCGTCGTCCAAGCCATCAAGCATGGTCTGGGCAATGTCCTTGTAGATGCGCCCCAACGGACCATCTGGATCGCGCGCAACAATCGGCTGCCCCGCATCCGACGCCGCCCGCAGCGCCATGGTCAGCGGCACCGCCCCCAGAAACGGCACAGCCAGACGCGCAGCTTCGGTTCTGGCGCCACCATCGCCAAAGATCGCATGGCTGCTGCCGCAATCGGGGCAGATGAATTGCGACATGTTTTCGATGACGCCAAGGATCGGCACATTCACCTTGCGGAACATCGCGATCCCGCGCCGCACGTCGATCAGCGACAGGTCCTGCGGGGTGGACACGATCACCGCACCTGCCAGCCGCGTGCCTTGGGCCAGCGCCAATTGCGCATCGCCGGTTCCGGGTGGCATATCCACCAGCAGCACATCCAGCGCGCCCCATTCCACATCGGCCATCATCTGCGTGATCGCGGACATCACCATCGGCCCACGCCAGACCATCGCCGTTTCAGGTTCGACCAGCAGGCCCATCGACATCGCCTGCAGCCCATAAGCCCGCATTGGACGCAATTTGCGCCCCTCGCCCATCCCCGGTTTGCCATGCAAGCCCAGCAAGGTCGGCAATGAGGGGCCATAGATATCGGCATCCAGAATGCCAACGCGCAGCCCCATCGCAACCAGCGCCAGCCCCAGATTGACCGTCGTGGTCGATTTGCCGACGCCGCCCTTGCCAGAGGCCACGGCAATCACATGGCGGACGCTGTCCAGAGGGTCGATCTTTGCAGGCGTCTGCACCACCAGTTTGGGCGGCGCCGCACGTTCAGCCGTAAGCACGACAAACGCAGAAGTGACCCCCGCCAATGCCCGCAGACGCGCCTCGAGAGCGTCGCGCAGCGGGGCAAAGCCGCTTGCTTCTTCGGGGTTGATCTGGATCGACAGGCTAACCCGTCCACCAGACTGGTTCAAACCTGCGATGCGCCCCGATGCACCCAAGGGTTGGCCGTCAGGCAAAAGCATCGCCCCCAGAACCCCGGATATGTCATCATCGAGATCGCGGTTGCCTTGGGACATATTTCTCACAACATATTTCAGGGCAAACGACCCAGCCTCTTGGTCGAGGCTGGGTCGCATCTGTTTGTTTCAAACGTCCGATTACTCGGCGGGTGTAGACAACGCGCTATCCTTGGCGGATTTTGCTTTCTCTTGCTCGACCCAAAGACCGTGATGTTCTTTCGCCCAGTTGACGTCAACTTCGCCAGATCCCATCGCGTCAAACGCACCTTCCATACCGACCGAGCCGATATAGATATGAGCGATGATAATGGCCGACAGGCCCGCTGCGATCAGAGCATGGATCGTTTGGTACAATTGCCAATCAGCCGCAGCACCCGCAACACCGGGGAACAGCAACATCACACCTGTGAAAGACAGTCCAGCGCCGCCAAGGATCACCGCCCAAAAGATGACTTTCTGACCGGCGTTGAACTTTTTCGCTGGTGGATGCACACCTTTTTTGAAGATGCCGCCACCCTGCTTGAGCCATTCAACGTCAACCTTGTCTGGAATATTGTCGATCACCCACAACACAAAGATCAACGCCAAAGCCACCATGAAAGGCCACGCGAGATAGTTATGCGCAATCTTGCCAAGCGATGTCAGCGCCCCAAACGCATTTTCCCCCAAAAGCGGCAGGATCACGGACGTACCAATGATCAGGTTCAGCCCGGTCAGCGCCAGAATGATAAAGGTCGAGGCCAGTGTCCAATGCGCGAAACGGTCGATCGCACCAAAGCGCAGTATCTTCAGGCCCGACATGCCTGAATCCACCTGAATCCGCCCACGGACAATGTAGAACAGCGTCAGCAGGCCGACCATGCCGACGACGGCAACAACAGAAAGCGTCTGCAATGTGCCGACCTGAAACGAAGCCCAAGATTTGTTTTCTGGCTTGATCAGGTTTCCTGCACTGCTGTCCGGAATGGACACGCGCCCTGCTACCGCATTGGTGTCGGTGCCCAACGCCTCGAACATCGATTCCTCGGTCACGGCACGTTCTGTTGGATTCACCTGCGCGGAAGCCTGTCCGACAAAGACAAGAACCGCGAGAGCGATCATAAACTGAGATAAGTATCGCATCGTGATATCCTCCTTAAACCGCTACCGTTTCGCCGTAAGCCGTGCGCCAACCCCAGGCGCCTGACCCATAACCGCGTGTGACAACCCGCTCGCGGTAAATGTCGGCGATGATGTCGCCATCACCCGCCAGCAGCGCCTTTGTCGAACACATTTCCGCGCAAAGCGGCAGCTTGCCTTCGGCAAGACGGTTCGAACCATATTTCACATATTCGGCCTGTGACATGTCCGGTTCCGGACCACCCGAACAATAAGTGCATTTGTCCATCTTTCCACGCGTACCGAAGTTGGCAGTTTGCGGATATTGTGGTGCGCCGAAGGGACATGCATAGCTGCAGTAACCGCAGCCGATGCAGGTGTCCTTGTTGTGCAACACGACAGCATCGTCGGTGGTGTAAAAGCAATCCACCGGACAGACCGACGCGCAAGGCGCATCGGTACAATGCATACAGGCCATCGACACCGACCGTTCACCGGGCAGACCATCGTTCAGCGTGACGACCCGACGACGGTTGATGCCCCACGGCACCTCGTGTTCGTTTTTGCAGGCGGTAACACAGGCGTTGCATTCGATGCAGCGGTCCGCGTCACAAAGGAATTTCATGCGTGCCATTTTTTTGATCCTCCCTTATGCCGCTGCGATTTGGCAAAGTGTGACTTTGCCTTCATGCATGCCGGTCACCGGGTCATAGCCGTAGCTGGTGATAACGTTGACGGATTCGCCTAGAACGATCGGGTCAGTGCCGGCAGGATAATTGCCGCGCTGATCTTCACCCTGGAACCAGCCTGCGAAGTGGAACGGCATGAAGGCCAGACCGGAATTCACACGCTCGGTTACCAGCGCCTTGACCCGTGCCTTGGACTCGTTCTCGGGGCCGTAAACCCAGACCCAATCGCCATCGACGATACCGCGAGCGGTGGCATCTGCGGGGTTGATCTCGACGAACATGTCCTGCTGCAGTTCGGCCAGCCATGGGTTCGACCGGGTTTCCTCGCCGCCGCCTTCGTATTCAACCAAACGACCAGAGGTCAGGATGATCGGGAAGTCCGCGGCAAGATTACGGTCCACAGCGCTTTGCTGCACCACTTTACCGATGTTTGGCATCCGCTGCTGACGACGGTCGTCATTGGTCGGGTATTCCGCCACCAGCTCAGGGCGTGCCGAATAGATTGGTTCGCGGTGGACAGGGATCGGATCGGGCAGGTTCCATGCCACGGCGCGGGCCTTGCCGTTGCCGTAAGGGACGCAACCATGTTCGATCGCCACCCGCTGGATGCCGCCCGACAAATCGAGAGACCAGCTGACGCCATTGATCTTTTCTTCGTCGCCGCCGCCGATACCTTCGATCACAGCCCGTTCGCGCGCCGTCAAATCGGTATCCCAGCCCAGTTCTTTCAGCACGCCCATGGTGAATTGGGGATAGCCGTCCTGGATCTCGGAACCGGGGTTCCAGCTGCCTTCGGCAAGAAGCGTCTCGCCGTCACGCTCGAGCCCGAAACGTGGGCGGAACGCGCCGCCACCCTCTTTCACCGGAATATTGGTGTTATAAAGGATGTGGCTGCCGGGATGCCGGAATTCGGGCGTCCCCCAGCAAGGCCAAGGCAGACCGTAGAAATCGCCTGCGATCTCGGCGGGTGCATCAGGCAGTGCCTTCAGCGTGACCAGATCGAAATGCTGCTGGTTGGCCATATGGGCCTTCAGCCGCTCTGGGCTTTGGCCGGTGTAACCAACAGACCAGCCACCACGGTTGATTTCGCGCAGGATGGATTCGGGTGTCGGTTCCATGCGGAACTTGCCCTGGACCAGTTCAAAGTTCTTGAACATCTCATCGGCAAAGCCAAGCCGCTGTGACAGGCCATACATGACTGCATAATCATTGTCGGATTCGAAAATCGGCTCGACAACTTTTTCGCCCCATTGCACGGACCGGTTGGATGCGGTGCGCGAACCGGAACATTCAAACTGCGTGCAGACTGGCAGCAGATAGGTGTTATCCGTGCGCGAATGCAACGCGGCAAAAGTCGTTGGGTGCGGGTCGGCAACGACCAGCAAATCCAGCGCATCCATGCCGCGACGGGCATCCTGCATCCGCGGGACGGTGTTACCGCCGTGGCCAAAGACCAGCATCGCCTTGATGTTGTCTTTCTGGTCAACTTCTTCGCTGTCCATCGTGACCGCATCGAACCAGCGGGTCGAGGTGATGCCCGGAATGGCCATGTTTTCCTCAGCGGTCCGCGCGTCGCGTCCACCTTTGGACGGCACTTCGTCAAAACGGCCGACAAAATAGTTGTAGGGCACGTCCCAAACACGCGACCAATGCTGCCATGCACCAGCGCCCAAGCCATAGTAGCAAGGCAGGTTGCCGACATCGAGGCCAAAGTCCGTTGCACCCTGCACGTTGCAGTGACCACGGAAAATATTGGCGCCATTGCCCTGGCCGCCGACATTGCCGGTCGCCAGCAGCAGAATGTTGTAGGCGCGCACATTGGCCGTGCCGACAGTATGCTGCGTGCCGCCCATGCACCAGATAAAGGTCGATGGGCGTTCCTTGGCGAATTTCTCGGCGGCACGTTTCAGCGTGTCACCATCGACGCCAGCGATCTTTTCGACGACTTCGGGCGTGTAGGCTTTCACCACTTCACGCACCTGGTCCATGCCATAAACGCGCTGCGCCAGATATTCGGTATCTTCCCAGCCGTTTTCGAAGATGTGGTACAACATCCCGTTGATCACGGCGATATCGGTGCCGGGGCGGAAACGGATGTATTCGGTGGCATGAGCCGCCGTGCGGGTAAAGCGCGGGTCAAGCACGATGACATTGGCGCGCTGGGTTTCCTTGCCGGTCAGGATATGTTGCATCGAAACAGGATGCGCTTCTGCCGCGTTCGACCCCATGAAGATCACGGTTTTCGAATTGCGGATGTCGTTATAGCTATTGGTCATCGCACCATAGCCCCAGGTGTTCGCAACACCCGCCACTGTGGTCGAATGGCAAATCCGCGCTTGGTGGTCGACGTTGTTGGTCCCCCAGAAAGCCGCAAATTTGCGGAACAGGTAAGACCCTTCATTGCTGAACTTGGCCGAGCCCAACAGATAGACAGAATCAGCACCGGAATTTTCGCGGATCTCGCCCATCTTGGCGGCGATTTCATCCAGCGCCTGATCCCAGCTGATCCGCTGCCATTCGCCACCGACTTTTTTCATCGGATATTTCAGGCGGCGGTCACCATGAACGACTTCGCGCACCGATGCACCTTTGGCGCAATGCGTGCCGCGGTTGATCGGGCTGTTATAGGCAGGCTCTTGCCCGACCCAGACACCGTTCTGCACTTCGGCGATGACCGAACACCCGACCGAACAATGGGTACACATGTTCTTTTTGATTTCGATCGGCTGTGCGGGATCGGTAAAACCGGCAGCTTCGACCCGCCGCGTCAACCCGGACCCGACAGTCGCGATAACAGCGAGGCCGCCAATGCTGAGCCCTGAGGCGCGCAAGAAACTGCGGCGGTCGATTGGTTTGGCGGCGACGCCTGCGGCCAATTGCGACAAACGGCCTGTCGCTGTAGCCTCACGTGATCTGCGTTTGACCAGCATCAGTTTTCTCCCTGATCATAATAGCGATTGGTGCGGTAAAAAGCTGCGACATGCTCGGTTTCCTGGTACCGCGCCTTTGTGCGTTCATCCCCAGTTTGCTGTGCCATGACAGGGCGCGCGCCGCCCATTGTCAGTGCTGCGGCCGAAGCTCCCGTCGCCGCGACGCCGAAAAACGCACGGCGGCTCATCGGATCATGTTTGTCTTTCGTCATCGAGATCTCCCTGGTGGCGGCTGCGGCAAGCGGGCTAGCGTGCCGAGGTAAAAATGGGTCTGTTAGGCGGCGAGCGCGAAGGCACGCGCCTCGATATCAGTCAGTAACCGGCCAATTTCGGCCAGCGGTCGGTAGAAATCTGCACTTGGGGCAATCGCAAGATCATCAAAGAATTGCGCAGCCCAAGGCGCGATATGACGGTTGAAGAACGCGCGCTGGATGTCAGCACTTGCCACAACGTCGCCAGAAATCATGTCGGCCATCACATCCATCAACAGGGCAATGTGATCTTCGGGTTCGTGCCGCCCATTGGCACGCGCGACACCCAGACGGGACAGATCATCACGCAATACCGCCAATGGCCGTTCGTTCAAAAATCCGGTCTGGTAAAAGCTCGCATAGGGCAGCAATTCGCCACGCCCGACGCCGATGAACAATTCGAAAAACTCACGCTCTACGCGCGCAGCATCAGCGGCCTTGGCACCCAGCGCCAATGCGGTAAAGGCGCATCCCAGCGGCGTCTTATCGCCCTGCAACTGGGACACGTGATCAAGCAGTGCTTGGTCGGGTGCAGACGACAACATGCGCGCTAGAAAACGATACTGATCGCTTCTTAACGCTTCAAGGGGATCGCTGGCTCGCCCGTTGATGGGCTGGCTATCCGTCATGTTACCTAGTCTCACTCCCTAGTGGTAATAAAAAGATACCACTTCCACCATCTTTACGCAGCCAACCGACGTCTGTCTAGAATGTTTGCATATCGCTGCACACATTTCATCATAAATCGCCGCAAGCGCCTAAGCGGGCAAAGCGCCGCCATGGCGACGGCGTGCCGGCGTCATGTCTGTTTGTAGGCCGATGTCTTGCTGCTGTGCCGTTTGCAGCGCTGCATCGGGTTCAGAAGTGGGATCGTTGGCTGCGATGTCCGGCCGGTTCAGCGCCGGCGTCGTTTGCCGCACAGCGCTCTCTTGGGGAGCAATCGCCGCAGGATGATCAGAATCACCCACCGGATCGGCGACCTGCGTCGCTGCGGGATCGTGGCGTGGCGCAAAAAGCTCGCGCAGCATTTGTGCCGCGCGTTCGGGTGACGGCGCCGCGCCATCACCTGGCACACCGCCTGGCGTATTCCAGTCCCAAGCGTAATCCACTGCGGGGTCGCTATAATCTCTGATCCCGGGGACAAGCATCCATTTACGGCGCAACGCTGCATTCCGCAGGGCCTGTGGCACGCCCTTTTGCAGGAATACGCGAATGTCGGTCTGCGGGGTCAGATCATCGATATCGGGCAGTGCTGCGATCTGTTCTTCGGTCAGCGGCTCTGGCTCTTGATTCGCAACCGGTTCAGGTTCTGCCACAGCCTCTGGCGTGACGGGTTGCGCGCGCTTGTTGCGCGACCAGCGGCCCAGAAAGGTATCTGTCTCATCGGTCGGTTTTGGCATGGCTCACCTCTTGCGGGGGTTATGCGCCCATTTGTCTGCGTCGTGCAAAACACGCGGGGCGCGCGCAGGCGGGGCATTGGGGTCGATCACATCGCGTTTGCGTTTCTTGAAGGGGATATCGACATGGTGTTGCGCCACGAATTCCGCAATCTGCGCTTCGATCACAGCAGGCATCGGCACCGCCTCGACGAAAAGGTCCAGGTCGGATGCATAGCCTTCGCCTTCGTAAGGGTCAGCTGTTACATTCACGATCTCGGCGGTTCTGGGGTCTTGTCCGCGCAAAGCAACCCAGAGCGCCGGACGCCCAGAGACCAGATTGTCTTGATGGTGCAGCGTATCACCCGAGTAGAGCGACAGGTCGCGCCCGCCCAGATACCAGGTCTCGACCCCGTTTTCGGCGTAAAGCAGTGTATGCGGGGCAGCGTCAGGTTCCTGTGGCAGCACCGAACAAGGACGCAATTCGCCCGCACCCCATTTCGTCACCGCAGGCCGCCTGATGGCAAGAACCGAAATGCGCAGCGTCTTGATCGGCATGGTGATCCTTTCAGTTCAGCACGGGCGCGGTCAGCGGCAACCCTGTCAGCAGGTTCTGCGGCTTGATTCGCACCGCGCCATCGGCACCCAGCCCCAGAAACAGCCAGACCGGCTGCCCCCGCAGATCCGGCATCACGCGGGCATGATCCGCGATATCAAGCCGGAACAGCCCGACAAGTGTAGCAGGCATAGGCTGCTTGTTCCACAGCGCGTTGCCGATGGCGGTGCCTGCCTGGTCCAGCCCCACAAACCACCGCAAGTCGATGTTGTCAGCAGAAGCCTGCGCCGTGACGGTGCAATCCAGCCCCAGCATATGGCGCAGATAGGCGGCAATCGCTGTGGCCATACCCGCACGCGCCGCCGCGTCTCCGCCGAAATTCAGCACCATCGTATGGGCATCAGACCGCGACCAATAGGTCCAGTCGTTATCCGCGCCCAGCACATCCAACCCGTCGATGCCGCCCGACAGCATCGCCGTCAGCGGCGAGCTGTGCATCTCTTGTTCCAGCAATTGCACCAATTCTTCATCCGCCAGAAACAGGGTGTCGTTCTGGATATGACTGCGCTGCGGGCGAAAGAAACATTCCGCCGCGCGCAGGACCTGCGGATTGTCGCAGCCATCCAGCGCATTGCGCAGGATCAGCTGCACGAGCTGCGACATGAACACGACAGGCAGGGTGATTCCGTCCTGCACGATCTGCGTATAACCGTTTTCAACCGTACCAGCGGCGATCAACCGGTCGCGCAATGTCAAAAGAAAGCGCCAGTTTTCCCGCGCATCGGGGTCTTGCAGCGCGATCAGTTCCATGTCGGACACTTTGGCGCGCGGCTGATCCATCAGGCGCTTGTGCAAGGTGCGTTCGGCTGCGCATGCCTCGGGCGGGGGCAGCACCTCTGGGCGCGCAAGCCAGGCAAGGATCAGCTCGTCGGTGACGGTCATGCGCCCGGCATTGTCCAGACGGGTCAGGTGATGACCCGAAGCGACCCAGAATTCTGGCATCAGGCTTTTCCTCTTAATGCAAAGATATCGACGTGATCTTCGGGGCCGGTATCCTCGGTTTCCTCGAAGAATTGAAAGGCGCGGTCATGGCCTTGCAGGTGGGACCCTGAAAAGGCCGTTTCGTCGCGCGGTTTCAGCGTGCGAAACTGTTCGCGTATATCGCCTGCGTCATGTTTGCGGTGCAGCGCGATCAGCGTGTTCAGCGGATGCGCGCGGCACAGGCTTTCGGCCAGCGCCACTTCTTCTTCGGCGGCGGGGCGGGCAGCCTCCAATGATGGTGCGCCCAGATGGGTCACCAGTTGACGGGCCAATGTCAGAACCATGGCGTCGCGTTCGTCTGGCCGCGCCTCTTGCACGGTCACCAAGGTCGAATGGCCAAAACTGTCCACCCCCAGAAACCCGGACCGAAAGGCAATCGCCTCTTTGCGGGTCAGATCATCGGGGGCACGCCCCCAGAACAAAAACGTGCCCGGCACGGCCCATTCACCCGGGCTCGCGGCAAGGCTGAACACAACCTTGTCAGAGGCGTCAAGCTGGATGGTCCTAGGCAGGCGGATCACAATTTCGGCCCCTTGGCATCGCGCCAGCCAGTCGCGTTGAAGGATTGCAACAAAGGCTCCGATCTTTTGCCGCCGCCCGCTGGCGTGATCTCGACCAGACGGTCACCGTCAATCCGCCGCACCCCCCGCAACAGCGGCGGGTCGATGCGCATCAGATAGCGGTTGGTCACCGCATCCAGACCATCATGCAGCCAGCGGTCGAAATACAACATCATGTAGCTGGCGAAGGTCGCGATGATATCTTCGTGCGGATCAAAGTCTTCTTCTTTCAAAGAAGTCGAGTCAGGAAAACGGCCCGGTTCCAGCAAATGGTCTCGCTCAGAGATCAGCTCGGCCGCGAAAACCATCCAGTCCGGCACGTCCTGCGGTCCGGTGCCGGGGGCGACAGCAAAGCGCCCACCACCGATCCGGGCCTTGTCATAGCGGATTTCGTCGGGCCAGTTCAGCCGCACCGCGCGTTCGGGTGGACAATGTGCCGCAAGCGCATCGGCCACCGCGACCATGCCCAAGGGGAATGCCATCTGCGCCTCATGCAGTTTTTGCGTGGGTTCCAGCACGACGGCAAATGCCAGCAGCCCCGATGACGCGTGACACACCAATGTGCCGGCCCCGTGTTCGGGCGCAAGCTCGACCGCCTGTTCCAGCACATCGGGCCCCGTCCCCGCATGCAGCGTATAGGGCGGTGGCAGCGCAATATGCCCCAGGCCGTGGGTTTGTGATCTGTCGTCCATGTCGCCTCCCCGAATATCGCGCGCCGAACTCTAGGCTTTGCAATCATTCAAGCGTATATCGGCCTAGACCGGTCAACTTCCAGCCATATCTAGCCAGATGCGAGACACCAATGCCCCAGAACGACAAAACCCGTCTGATTTGCAGCTGCGAAGGTAGCATGAAAGTCGCCGTCGACGCATTAGGCGGACCGGGCAAGGGGGCGCATCATTTGTGCCGCAGCCAGCTTGACCATTTTCGCAAGGCATTGGGCGATTTCGCCGAAGTGACAGTGGCCTGCACGCAAGAGGCCCCGCTTTTCGCCGAAGTGGCCGAGGATATGGGCTATGAAGGCACGCTGCATTTCGCCAATATCCGCGAAACCGCAGGCTGGTCAGAGGCGGGTCACGACGCCACACCGAAAATGGCCGCCCTGCTTGCGATGGCAGAAATTGCAGCGACGCCCTTTGATGTCATCAGCCTGGAAAGCAACGGGATCACATTGATTCTCGGGCGCGATCAGGCGGCAGTGGATCTGGCGCAAAGTTTATCCGAAACGCTGGATATCACCGTTTTGTTGCTGCCCGGCGCAGATGTCGTGCCACGTCCGCAGACGACCTGGCCCGTGCTGCAAGGGCGCGTCCGGCAGGCAACCGGGCATCTGGGTGCGTTCGAGCTGACGGTGGATGATTATGCCGCCCCCCTTGTGTCATCGCGCGGTCGGCTGGCGTTTGACACAGCGCGCAACGGTGCGATTTCGGCCTGTGATCTGGTGATCGACGTGACCGGCGGGCAGCCCCTGTTTCACGAAACCCGCCCTGGCTATCTGCGGGCCGATCCGCGTGACCCGATCGCCTTGGCCAAGCTGGTGACCGAGGCTAGCCAGATGGTCGGCACCTTTGACAAGCCCAAGTACATCAATTTCACCCCCGACCTTTGCGCCCATTCGCGCAATACCCTGACAGGTTGCACCCGCTGTCTGAACCTGTGCCCTACGGGGGCGATCACGTCCAACGGCGATACCGTGGCGATTGATCCCAATATCTGCGCGGGCTGCGGCCAATGCGCTGCGGCCTGCCCGACCGGGGCTGCCGCCTATGCCCTGCCTGTGACAGAAAACATCGCCGCCCGCCTGCGCGCGGGGCTTGAGGCCTATTTCGCGGCAGGCGGCAAACATGCCCCTGTCGTGCTGTTTCACGATGCAGATCATGGTTCCGCCCTGATCGACGCGACCGCGCGCTTCGGCAAGGGTCTGCCCGCACATGTGATCCCTGTGCAGGTCAACGAACCATCGCAGATCGGGCCAGAAATCATGGCGGCGGCGCTGGCCTATGGGGCCGGCGGCCTGCGGGTGCTGGCAAAGGAACGCCCTGCCCATCCGCTGGAAGGGTTGCAGGACAGCCTGGACCTGATGGCAGTGATCTGTACACAAACCGGCCATGATCCGGCGGCCTGCGGCCTGCTGTCTATCGACGATCCCGACGCGCTGGACCGCGCGCTTTGGCAGCCTGCCACCGCCGCCCGCGCCACGCGGTCCGGCTTTTTGCCACAAGACGACAAACGCGGTTTGCTGCTGCTCGCGGTCGAGGAAATGAACCGCACGGCCCCCACGCCAACCGATTTCATTGCGCTGCCGCAAGGCGCGCCTTTTGGCGCCGTCACGCTGGATCACGATGCCTGCACGCTATGCCTGGCCTGTGTTGGCGCCTGCCCTGCTGGGGCCTTGTCGGATAATCCCGACCTGCCGATGCTGCGGTTCACCGAAAGCGCCTGTGTGCAATGTTCCATCTGCGTGGCGACTTGCCCCGAAGATGCTTTGTCGCTGACCCCGCAAATCGACCTTGCCGCCTGGGCCGCACCGCGCCGCGTGCTGAAACAGGAAGACCCTTTTGCCTGCACATCCTGCGCCAAGCCGTTCGGCACCAAGTCAAGCATCGAACGTGTGATGCAAAAGCTGGAAGATCACTGGATGTTCGCCGGTGAGACGGGGGCAGAGCGCCGCCGCCTGCTGACAATGTGCGACGATTGCCGCACCCGCGAGGTCGTGATGGCGGGCTTTGATCCGCATGAAAAGGCCGACAGCTGATCAGCGCGGACCGCAGGGTTCCAGCGGGTGCGGCCAAGGCTGCACCCCGACACCCAAGCGGCAGATGAGCCGCTTCACAATACCAGATCACCGTTCAGAAACGCCGCCGCCTGCGCCGATGCAGGTCCAGCAAAGAACGCCGCAGCGGGCAATATTTCGACGACCTGTCCAGCGTGGACGAACAGCACCTCGTCGGCAAGACGGCGGGCCTGACCCAGGTCATGGGTCGACATCACGATCCTTGTGCCGTCCGCACAGGCGGCATGCAGGATCGCCTCGATTTCCTGCGTGGCGTGACCGTCCAGATTGGCGCAAGGTTCGTCCAGAAACAGCACCTGCGGGGCTGTGACCAGGGCGCGCGCCAAGGCAAGTTTCTGTTTTTCCCCGCCTGATAGTACCGTCGCTGCACGCAAAACCGCAGACCCCAGCCCGACACGTGCGGCCCAAACATCCGCCGCAGCGCGGGCGTCACGGCGGTTCACGCCGCGCAGGACCAGCGGATAGGCGATATTGTCGCGCACATTGCGGCGCATCATGATCGGCGCCTGAAAGACGAAAGATTGCGCCACATGTGCCTGCGCATCGCTGACGGCCCAAGCCTTGTGACCGGCCGATATACGATCAAGCCCGTGCATCGCGCGCAGCAATGTGGTCTTGCCGCCACCATTCGGCCCGACGACCACGCTGATCCCTGTGCCCTGCAAAGTTAGGGACACCGGGCCAAGAATATGCTTGCCACGCCGCTTGACCATGATCTCTTGCAAGGTCAGCGGGAGGATGGTGTGATCGTTTACCATCTGCTGCCCTGTTCCGTCCGAGACAGGACATGAATGCAAAGATTAACCACCACCGCCAGCCCGATCAGGATGAACCCCAAGGCCAGCGCCAGCGCGAATTCGCCGCGCCCCGTCTCGAGCGAGATTGCGGTGGTCAGCACGCGCGTTGCATTATCGATATTGCCGCCGACGATCATGATCGCCCCCACTTCACCGATGCCGCGCCCGAAACCGGCCAGCTGCGCCGTCAACAAGGTGCGTCGCCCATCCCAGACCAGCGTGGCGATACGCTGCCGACGCGACGCATGCAGCGAGATCAGCAGATCATGATAATCCGCCCATAATTCCCGCATCGCCTGATGCGCGATCGACGCAACCAATGGCGTGATGATGATGACCTGCGCAATGATCATCGCCGTTGGCGTGAACAATAGGCCCAGCACCCCAAAGGGGCCAGACCGCGACAGCATGATATAAACAATCAGCCCCACGACGACGGGCGGCAGCCCCATCAGCGCATTCAGCATCGCAATCACATAACGCCGTCCGGGAAACCGCGTGATAGCGAGCCACGCCCCTAGTGGCAAGCCGATCACAGAGGCAACGGCTGTCGCGCTCAGGGTCACGTAAAGCGACCGCAGCGTAATCTCGATCAGTTCTGCGTCCAGCGACACAACCAACCGGGCAGCCGTGGCAAAGCCGTCTGCAATATCGCTCATTACCTATCCATTGCCGGTGTCACGCCTGAAGCCCGCCATGCAACGCCGCCTCGTTGCACCGCTGGCGTGCAGTATCAGCAATAAGCTTGTGACAACAAGCCCCTCAGCTGCGGGATACTGACAGGGCAGAGGTGACATCGCCGCACCGGCCCACGCCTTTTTGTCTAGGCGGCAGGTGCTGCACTTTTCCAGTGCTGAGGTGAAACATAGACGATCTGATCCTCCAGACTGATCATCACTTCGCCGTCCTGAATATTGACCTGCAACTTCATGGCGCGGCCAGCAAGTGCCGCAAGCGTATCCGTGTCGGCCTGAGGAAAATTGACGACTTGAAGATTGTCAAAACGGGTGGTGCTATTCTTGATCTTGTCCCACCAGATTTCAGCAGTGCGGCCACCATAGGGATAGACCACCACCTTGCCGGCTTTGCCGCAGGACTGGCGCAGCACCTTTTCGCTAGGCAAACCCAAGGCCACCCAAACGTCAAGTTCACCACTCAGGCTTTTCTGCCAGATGTCGGGTTCGTCGTCGGTCGAAAGCCCCTTGGTCATTTCCAGATGCTCATGGGCATTCAACGCAAAGGCAACGATACGGACCATCAGCCGTTCGTCAGTCTCTGACGGGTGCTTGGCCAGCGTCAGTTTATGGGTCTCGTAATAGTGACGGTCCATGTCCGAGACCGACAGCTCGACTTTGTAAATAGTGGCGTTTTGCGCCATGATCAGCCCCTCATCTTGAACGATCGTGTTGCCTACTCTGTTTAGGGCGCTTTGGAAAGCAGGCGCACCGACCAATGCGCTGCGGCCCCGTCTTTGTCGCCTTGGACGAAAAATACCATCGGCAGCCCAAAAAACTGTCCTCATCCGGCCGCTTACGCTACACAGTCACCATCCCGGCCATAAACCGGGCAAGGGAGGGCGCAAGGCCCACAAATGGAGGAGACATCATGACGACATCTACCGGTCGGGGGCTGAAAGCCCTTATCGCACCCATCGCCATCGTAGCATTCGGGATCGGTTCCGCCGCACAAGCGCAAGAACTGTCGATCGCCACGGGCGGCACAGGCGGCGTTTATTACCCCTATGGCGGCGGCCTGGCCGAAGTGATCAACAACCATGTAGACGGCTATAGCGCCAGCGTCGAAGTCACCGGCGCCTCGGTCGAGAACATGGCTTTGGTCCAGCGCGGCGACAGCGACATCGCCATCGCCTTGGCCGATACGGTCTATCAGGCCTATACCGGCACCGGTGCCTTTGAAGGCCGCCAGATTGGTGAAGCACGCGCCTTGGCGTCGATCTATCCAAACGCCGTGCAACTGGTCACGCTGGCCGATAGCGGGATCACCAGCATGCAAGACCTGCGCGGAAAGCGCGTGTCGGTCGGCGCGCCCGGATCTGGCACCGAACTGAGCGCACAGGTGATTTTGGCGGCGAATGGCATCACCTATGACGATTTCGACCCGCAGCGCCTGAACTTCAACGAAACCGCCGATGCGATCCGTGACGGTGACATCGTCGCCGGTTTCTGGAGCGTGGGGCCACCCACATCGTCGATCATGAACCTTGCCGCGACACGCGCGATTTCCATCATCGGCCTGTCTGCAGACGAAATCGCAAACGCCCGCGCAGCCGAACCGACCTTTGCGCCCTTTGCGCTGCGTGCAGGCCTTTACGACGGGATGGCCGAGGCCGTGCAGACGATCTCGACACCCAACGTGCTGATCGTGCATGCCGATATGGACGAGGAACTGGCCTATAACATCACCAAGGCGATGTATGAAAACGTGGCCGATCTGATCGCGATCCATCCGGCAGCAAACGACACGACGATCGACTTCTCGGTCGCCTCGACGCCGATCCCGTTCCACCCCGGCGCGCTGCGCTATCTCGAAGAGGTGGGTGCCGCGGTACAGGATCACCAGCGCCCATGATCACGACCAATGCAGGGCGGCACGGATGTGCCGCCCTTCTTTGTGCCGCGCTTTTCGCGGGCGCACCTGCCATGGCGCAGCCTGTGCTGGTGGTGGAAACCACTGACGCGCCGTTGGGTGAACTGCCGTTTCAGCCTGGCGCCGAAATCTGCCTGCGCTGGAACCATTCCGTCACCGGTGGTGCCGTGGCAGATTGTTTCGAGAATGTGGCAGGCCAACTGACCCTCACGCGGTCCTATCTGCATGATTTCGCCGCAGGCTTGGGCGAGGTTGCAGGCCGCGGCCAGATCGCGCCAGCCGCAACGGGCGGGTACTGGATCACCGAGATCGCCGAAAGCGTCCCCGACAATTCACTGGCCCTGCGGGTCGGCCCTGCTGCGGTGAACCACCGCTTGACCAGCGCGGGTCAGGCAATCGCGCTCAGCCAGATTGCCCCCGATACCGCCGTGCGGCTGACCCTGCGCCCCGACTGACCGCCGCCATCTGCACCGACAGGAACAAGACATGAGCCGCCAGACATCCGACACATCCCGCGAGGATCAAGACCTGACCGACCTGCCGCCCGCCCTGCGCTCGGCCGATGGGGTCCAGCCGCGCCCGATCCTGTGGACGATCACCATCGTCGCGATCACCATGTCGCTGTTCCAGATGTATACCGCGGGGATCGAACCGCTGGGGCTGTTCTATCAACGCTCGGCGCATCTGGGGTTTATCCTGTTTCTGGCCTTCCTGATCTTTCCGGTCACCGGCACCGCGCGACCGCGCGGCAGCGTCGGCTGGATCATCGACGCCATTTGTCTGACCGCTGCCTTCCTGAGCGGGTTCTATATTTTCTATTTCCTTGACGACATCATCAACCGTGCGGGCTGGTGGTCGCGCACCGATATCGTGATGGGCATCATCGCCACGCTGGCCGTGCTGGAGGCCAGCCGCCGTGTCGTGGGTCTTGGCATGACGATCATCGGCCTGATCGCCATCGCCTATGCGCTGGCCGGACCGCGCGGCGCGTTGCCCGGGCTGGGCGAATGGATGCCCGGCATCCTGTCGCATCGCGGGGCCAGCGTGGACCGCCTGATCGGCCAGCTGTATCTGGGACAAGAGGGGATTTTCGGCCTGCCTTTGGGGGTGGCTGCGACCTATGTTTTCATGTTCGTCCTGTTCGGCGCCTTTCTGGAAGTGACCGGCGCAGGCAAGTTTTTCATCGATTTGGCCTTTGCCGCGACAGGGCGCAAGGCGGGTGGCCCCGCCAAGGCGGCGGTGATCGCATCGGCCGGCATGGGGTCGATTTCGGGTTCGGCCATTGCGAATGTCGTGACGACCGGGGCCTTTACGATCCCGCTGATGAAAAAGCTGGGCTATAAACCCAAAGAGGCCGGCGGGATCGAGGCCGCAGCATCGACTGGCGGGCAGATCACGCCGCCCTTGATGGGTGCAGGGGCTTTCCTGATCTCGGAATATACCAACGTGCCTTATATCGACATCGTCATGGTCTCGATCTTTCCGGCGATCCTGTATTTGGGCACGGTCTATCTGTTCGTCCATCTGGTCGCGATGAAGGCGGGCATGACCGGCCTGTCCGCCGCCGACCTGCCCATCGTGCGCCATGTGCTGGCGGCGGGCTGGCAATTCATCGTGCCGCTGGTCGTGCTGATCTATCTGCTGGTCAACAACATCTCGCCCACCCGCGTGGGGTTCTGGGCGATCCTGTCGGTCATCGCGGTGACGGCCTTGCGCGCGGGGTTCACGCTGATCGTGCTGGACCCCAAGAATGGCACGCCACTGACCCTTGACCGGCTGAAGGCGTCGATCCTGAGCGGTCTGGCGCTGATCGCCAAGGCGCTGGAACTGGGTGCGCGCAATGCTGTCGCCGTCAGCGTCGCCTGCGCTGTCGCAGGTATTATCGTGGGTGTCGTGGGCCTGACGGGTCTGGGGCTGAAATTTTCGTCGATGATGATCTCTCTTTCGGGGGGCAGCCTGCCGCTGGCGCTGATCTTCGTGCTGCTGGCCAGCCTGATCCTTGGCATGGGCCTGCCGGTCACGGCCGCCTATATCGTGCTGATCGTGCTGGTCGGGCCTGCGCTGCACAACGAGTTCGGCGTGCCGCTGTTGATCGCGCATCTGGTGGTGTTCTGGTATTCCCAAGACAGCAACGTGACCCCGCCCATTGCCCTGGCGGGGTTTGCAGGCGCGGCAATTGCGGGGTCCAAGCCGCTGGAAACCAGCATGCAGGCGTGGAAATACGCCAAGGGCCTGTACCTTATCCCCGCCTTCATGGTTTTCAACCCCGAGATCATCATGGGCGGCGAGACGTGGTATGTGATCTGGACCGGCATCATCATCGTGATCGGGCTGGTGGGCTTTGCCGCCGCGATCGAAGGCTATCTGTTCACTTGGATGGACAATCTGTCACGTCTGCTGGTGGTGCCGGGTGTGATCGCGATCTTCAACCCCGACGAACTGATCGAGGCGGCAGGTGCGTTGGTGGTCTTGGCGCTTCTGGCCTGGAACTGGCTGAAATCCCGCCGCGCGCAAACTATCACGCGGACAGGCTGACCAACGACCCACTGCGGTGCAGGTCGCACGGGCCATGTGATCACCCCGCTGGCCGCGGTCAGGTGACCACGGCGACCAGTGCGACGAAATCCCCGACCTTAACCAACCCCGGCACGTGCCGCGCGGTCAGGATACCGGTGCAGGCGGCGTGGCAGGTCACGGGTGGCACGCCGGTCCGGTCGGCAGGCCAGATCCGCGCGATAGGCTGGTCCTTTGCCACGGGGTCGCCCAGATCGACCAGATAATCGATCAGCCCGGCGTGATGCGAAAAGACAAAACAGCGGTCATCGGGCATATCCAGTTGCACCGTCGGACCCACCTGCAATGCGCCCGCCATGATGCCCGCATGGATCAGCAGATTGCGGATGCCCTTGCGCGCAATCGCGACACTGCGCGCCGTCGCCATGCCAGCCCCGCCCAGTTCGGTGGTGACAAAGGTCTTGCCCTGATTTTCAACTTCGGTGTCGAACATGCCGACGGCGTCGATTTCCAGCATCCGCACCGAATAGGGCGCGTTGAAGGCCTGCATCGCGGCCATGCAGGCGGCCTCTTGCGCTTTGTCGGGCAGGATATGGGCGGCGGCGAATGGCAGGAAATCCAGCGTGCGCCCGCCGGAATGGAAATCCAGCACGATATCGGCCAAAGGCACCAGTTCGGTCGCGATATAATGGCAGATTTTCTGCGTCATGCTGCCATCCGCACGCCCCGGAAAGCTGCGGTTCATGTTCGCGCCGTCGATGGGCGAACAGCGCGCACCTTTGGCAAAGGCAGGCATGTTCATCATCGGCAGGATGATCACACGCCCCGTGATCTGATCCGGCTGCAAGGTCGCCGCCAGTTCCTGCAAGGCCACTGGCCCTTCGTATTCATCGCCGTGATTGGCACCGGTCAGCAAGGCCGTCGGCCCGTCACCATTGGCGATGACAGTGATCGGGGTCATGACCGACCCCCATGCGCTGTCATCGCGGCTATAGGGCAGTTTCAGGAAACCGTGGTGGACACCTTGTGCATCAAGCGGGATGGTCGGGGTAATCATGCCTTGACCACCAGCGCGCGGGGCGTTGTGCAGAAACATTCATAGCCCGTGTCGGTGATCAGGATCGGCTCGGTAATCTCCAACCCGCCGTCATCCAGCCAGAGTGCGGGCATGAAATGGAACGTCATCCCCGGTTCCAGAATGGTCGTGTCGCCCTTGCGAAACGATATCGTGCGTTCGCCCCAGTCGGGCGGATAGCTGATCCCGATGGCATAACCGCAGCGGCTGTCCTTGACATAGCCCGCCTTGTTCAGCGCGGCGTTGAAGGCATTGGCGATATCCTGCGCCTGATTGCCGGGGCGGGCCTGTTCCAACCCCGCCTCGACCGCGTCCAGCACGGCGGCTTCGGCGTCGCGGTATTTGTCAGGCACCTTGCCCAGAAACAACGTACGCGATTGCGGGCATTGATAGCGGCGGTGCGCGCCCGCGATCTCGAAAAACGTGGCCTCGCCGGTTTTCATCGGGCGGTCGTCCCATGTCAGATGGGGCGCGGTGGCATCCATGCCCGATGGTGCCATCGGGACAATCGCCGGATAATCACCCCAATGGCCATCCGCGCCCCTGATCCCCGTGGCATAGATGTCGGCGATCAGATCATTCTTGCGCAGGCCCGGTTCCGCCAGTTCGACGATGCGGGCATGCATGGTTTCAACAATGCGGGCGGCGCGGCGCATATAGTCAATCTCGCGGTCGGATTTGACGGCACGCTGCCAGTTCACAAGGCCGGTACAATCGCTGATCCGCGCCTGCGGCATGCCCGCCAGCAAGGCGGCATGGGCAGCGGCGGAATAATAGTAATTATCCATCTCGACACCGATCCGCGCGGTGGCAAGCCCCAGTTCTGCCAGCAATTTCGCCAGTTCCTGCATCGGATGCTTGTCGGGGTTCTGCACGAAAGTATCGTCATAGCCGCGAATATTGTCGTCACTTTCCATGAACACGGTGCGCCGCGCACCTAATGTGTCCATCGCCCGGCCCCACCAGACCGGATCGCCGTCATGGGTCAGGATCACGCCTTGAAAGACGTAAAAGGACCAGCCGTCATAGCCCGTCAGCCACGACATATTCGACGGGTCAGTGACAAAGATCGCATCCAGCCCGCGTACCTGCATCTCGGCACGGGTCTTGGTGATGCGGCGCAGATATTCGTTGGTCGGGAAATTCGCCTCGAAAGTAGTCATTGGTTGGCCTTCGGTTAGAGCCTTGAGGCCAAAGCTGGGCTGTTTCGCGCCCTCACGCTATACCCCAACACCGGCAAACCATGTCGCTTTCCGACAAAGAGCGTCCGTCATGGGCTGGAGGCCACCGGCCATCCCGCCTAGACTGCCTGTAAATATGATGGAGAATGTGATGACCGACCAATTTGCCAATGACCAGCTGACCCAATGGGATCACGACCATTTCTTTCATCCCTCGACCCATCTGGGCCAGTTCGCGCGACGCGACATGGGAAACCGGATCATCCAGTCGGCCAAAGGCGTACATATCACCGACCGCGAAGGGCGGCGGTCGCTGGATGCCTTTGCAGGGCTTTATTGCGTCAATATCGGTTACGGCCACCCCGAAATCGCCGAAGCCATCGCCAAGCAGGCGCATGAGCTGGCCTATTACCACGCCTATGTCGGCCACGGCACCGAGGCATCAATCACCCTGTCGCGGATGATTGCCGAACGCGCGCCCGAGGGGATGAACCACGTCTATTACGGGCTCAGCGGGTCGGATGCCAACGAAACCAACGTCAAACTGGTCTGGTATTACAACAACGTGCTGGGCCGGCCCGAAAAGAAAAAGATCATCTCGCGCTGGCGCGGCTATCACGGGTCGGGTCTGGTCACCGGGTCGCTGACGGGGCTGGATCTGTTTCACAAAAATTCGATCTGCCGCTGCCGCAAATATTGCATACCGAATCGCCCTATTTCTACCGCCGCGCGGATCGCGACATGGACGAGGCAGCATTTACCGCCCATTGCGCAGCCAAGCTCGAAGAGATGATCCTGCGCGAAGGCCCTGACACCATCGCGGCGTTTATCGGCGAACCGATGCTCGGCACTGGCGGGATCGTCCCGCCGCCTGCGGGCTATTGGGACGCGATCCAGACGGTCCTGCGCAAATACGACATCCTGCTGATCGCGGACGAGGTCGTGACCGGCTTTGGCCGTCTGGGGACGATGATGGGGTCGGATCATTACGGGCTGAAACCGGACCTCATCACCATCGCCAAAGGGCTGACATCTGCCTATGCGCCTTTGTCGGGATCCATCGTGTCGGACCGCATGTGGGAAGTGCTGGAGCGCGGTACCGATGAATTCGGCCCCTTCGGCCACGGCTGGACCTATTCGGCGCATCCGATCTGTGCAGCGGCGGGGGTGGCGAACCTCAAACTGCTGGACGACCAGAACCTTGTCGCCAATGCAGGCAATGTCGGCGCCTATCTGAACGAGACGATGGCCGCGGCACTGGGCGGGCACACACATGTCGGCGAAGTGCGCGGAACAGGCATGTTATGCGCGGTCGAACTGGTCAAAGACCGCGATGATCGCGTCTTCTTTGATCCTGCCGACAAAGTCGCCCCGCGTGTCGTCGCGGCGATGCTGGAGCGTGGCGTGATCGCCCGCGCCATGCCGCAGGGTGACATTCTGGGTTTTGCCCCGCCCTTCCCGCTGACCCGCGCGCAGGCGGATGAAATCGTCACTGTGACCAAAGACGCGGTGGCGCAGGTCTTGGGATAGACTGACAGGCGCCGGATCGGATCAGGATCAACCCTGCGGCGGCCGTGTGACAAAGAACGCGTAAGGTGGATAAATATCCACCTTACCTGCCCCATTCAGACCGCGACGCAATCCGCGTAATAGCGCTTCACGCCATCCGCGCCGGTTTCAACCACCAGCCCGTGGATGTCGTTCTCGAACCCCGGACACAGCCGTTCAAACTCGCGGTTGAACTTGAGGTATTCCACGATCTTGGTGTTGAACACCTCGCCCGGGATCAAAAGCGGGATGCCGGGCGGATAGGGTGTCACCAGCGATGTGGTGATCCGCCCAACCAGATCGTCGATAGCCACGCGTTCCGTCGTGCGCCGCGCGATATGGGCATAGGCGTCGTTCGGGGCCATCGCAGGTTGCAGATCGCTCAGGTACATTTCCGTCGACAGGATCGCGATATCATAACGGGCATAAAGCTGGTGAACATGCTGGCACAGATCGCGCAGCCCCATCTGTTCGTAATGCGGATGCTTGGCAATAAAATCAGGCATCACACGCCACAAAGGCTGGTTGCGCCCGTAATCGTCCTTGAACTGCTGCAGTGCGGCCAGCAGTGAATTCCAGCGCCCCTTGGTGATCCCGATGGTGAACATGATGAAGAAACTGTAAAGACCGGTCTTTTCCACCACGACCCCGTTTTCCACCAGGTATTTAGTCACGATCGACGCGGGAATCCCCATTTCTTCGAACCGGCCATCAAGGTTCAGGCCGGGCGTGACAATCGTGGTCTTGATCGGGTCCAGCATGTTGAACCCGCGCGCCATATCGCCAAACCCGTGCCACGAATCCGCGCCATCGGACGCCTGCACACCATCGGCATCGGTTTTCTTGAGAACCCAATCCTTGGGATCACCGATCCCTTCCTCGACCAGCGCATCCGGCCCCCAAACCTGAAACCACCATTCATCATCACCGAATTCGGCATCGACCTTGCGCATCGCACGGCGGAAATCCAGCGCCTCCATGATGCTTTCCTCGACCAGCGCCACGCCACCCGGAGGTTCCATCATCGCCGCCGCAACATCGCAGCTGGCGATGATGCTGTATTGCGGGCTGGTGCTGGTGTGCATGAGATAGGCTTCGTTGAACAGGTGCCGGTCCAGCTTGGTGTCCTGACTGTCCTGCACCAGCACATGGCTGGCCTGCGAGATCCCGGCCAGCAGCTTGTGGATGGACTGGGTGGCATAGGTCACCGCATGGCGCGGGCGCTCACGCTTGCGGCCCATCGAATGAAAATCGCTGTAAAACGTGTGGAAGGCGGCATGGGGCAACCAGGCCTCGTCGAAATGGAAGTTTTCGACATAGCCGTCCAGCAAGCCCTTGATGGTTTCGGTGTTATACAGCACCCCGTCATAGGTCGATTGCGTCAGCGTCATGATGCGCGGCTTCACTGTATCGGCATCGATATGGGACAAAAGCGGGTTGGCGCGGATTTTCTCCTTTATCGTGTCGATTTCGAACTCGCTTTGCGGGATCGGGCCGATGATGCCGTAATGGTTGCGCGTCGGTTTGAGGAATACCGGAATCGCGCCCGTCATGATGATGCTGTGAAGAATGGATTTGTGGCAATTGCGGTCCACGACCACGACATCGCCGGGGGCGACGGTGTGGTGCCAGACCATCTTGTTGCTGGTCGATGTGCCGTTGGTCACGAAAAAACAATGATCGGCGTTGAAGATGCGCGCCGCATTACGCTCCGACGCGCCAATCGCGCCGTTATGGTCCAAAAGCTGGCCCAATTCCTCGACCGAATTGCAGACGTCGGCGCGCAGCATGTTTTCACCATAGAACTGGTGATACATCTGGCCAATCGGGCTTTTGAGGAACGCAACACCGCCCGAATGGCCGGGGCAATGCCAGGAATAGGACCCGTCCTCGGCATAATCCAAAAGCGCCTTGAAAAACGGCGGCTGGATGCCTTCCAGATATTTCTTGGCCTCATGCACGATATGACGCGCCACGAATTCCGGCGTATCCTCGAACATATGGATGAAGCCGTGCAGTTCGCGCAGGATGTCATTGGGCAGATGGCGGCTGGTCTTGGTTTCGCCGTGCAGATAGATCGGCACATCTTCGTTCTTGCGACGGACTTCCTGAATAAACTGGCGCAAATTCAGTACGGCAGGGTCCAGATCAGGGCCGGGGCTGAATTCTTCGTCGTCAATCGACAGCACGAATGCGCTGGCGCGGGACTGCTGCTGCGCGAACTGGGACAGATCACCGTAACTGGTGACGCCCACGACTTCGAACCCTTCATTCTCGATCGCTTCGGCCATGGCGCGGATACCAAGACCGGATGAATTCTCCGACCGGAAATCCTCATCAATGATAAAGATGGGGAATCGAAACTTCATTATATTCTCCTTGAAAAGGCAGCGCCGCTTTCGGCCTACATGACAGAGGTGCCCCAGCGCGTCAAAGCAAGCTTGCGCGACATCCTGCCATCTTCCGAGCCTCAATATCCCCGCGCGGAGCGCCCGACCCGGGACACCGGGGCGGATGCGACCTATCCGTGATGCTTTGCCGCCAGATCCTTGAGAATAGGGCAATCCGGGCGGCTGTCGCCGTGGCAGGCATCGACCAGATCCGCCAGCGTGTCGCGCATCGCGCGCAACCCTGCGATCTTGGCGTCGATCTGCGCCAGATGGTCCTGCGCCAGCGCCTTGACCTGCGCCGAGGCGCGGCTGTCATCATCGTAAAGCGCCAAAAGCACACGGCAATCGTCGATGGAAAAGCCCAAGGACCGCGCCCGTGCGACAAACATCAGCTTGTGCAGATGCGGTTGCCGAAACAGGCGATAGCCATTGTCATGCCGGTCCGGCCGGATCAGGCCGATGTCTTCGTAATAGCGGATGGTCTTGGCGGGCAGACCGGATTTGGTGGCGACTTCCCCGATATTCATCACGGTCCTCCTATGCGGCGGGTTGCTGTGCTGTGCCGTGGTTGACCGGCGGCTGTGGCGGCTTTTCGTCCATGACCGGGCGCAAACGGCGCAGCCGCAGCGCGTTGGACACGACCGACACCGACGACAACGCCATCGCTGCAGCGGCAAAGACCGGCGACAAAAGCAGGCCAAAGACGGGGTATAGAACACCCGCCGCCACCGGCACCAGCGCGACATTATACCCGAACGCCCAGCCAAGGTTCTGGCGGATATTGCGCATTGTCGCCTGCGACACGGCAACAGCGTTGACGACACCGCGCAGGTCACCCGACATCAACACCAGATCCGCCGTCTCGATCGCGACATCGGTGCCGGTGCCGATGGCGATGCCGATATCGGCATGGGCCAGCGCGGGGGCATCATTGATCCCGTCCCCGACAAAGGCGATCTTGCCCTGCACTCGCAGCTGGTCAAGCGCCGCGACCTTGCCGTCCGGCAAGACACCCGCGACGACATGGTCGATCCCGATTTCGCGGGCAATAGCCTCGGCTGTTTCGCGTTTGTCGCCGGTGATCATCGCGATTTTCAACCCTTTGGCCTTCAGCGCGGCAATCGCCACTGCCGACCCCGGCTTGACCGGATCAGCCACCGCAATGACAGCGGCAGCCTGCCCGTCGATAGCGACAAACAGCGCCGTGCGCCCGCGTTCTGCCAGTGCCGTCTCGGTCGCAGCAAGCGCATCGGTGACGATCCCGTCCCGCGCCAATAACCTGTCAGCCCCGATCAGCACGCGCCGCCCGTCAACTGTGGCAGACACCCCGAAACCGGCAATAGCGCGGAAATCGCTGACCTCCGCCGCCCCCAGACCCTCGGCACGGGCAGCGTTGACGATGGCCGCCCCGATGGGATGTTCGGATTTTGCCTCGACCGCCGCCGCAAGGCGCAGCACATCGGCTCGGTCGAACCCGTCGGCCAGCACCAGATCGGTCAGATGCGGCTTGCCTTCGGTCAAGGTGCCGGTCTTGTCAAAGGCAATCACGCTGACATCAGCCAGTTGCTGCAACGCCGCCCCCTTGCGAAACAGCACGCCCATTTCGGCGGCCCGCCCGCTGCCCACCATGATCGAGGTCGGCACGGCCAACCCCATCGCGCAAGGACAGGCGATGATCAGCACCGACACCCCCGCAACCAGCGCCAGCGTCGGATCGGGGCCAACGGCGAGCCAGACCGCAACCGTCAGCATGGCCAGCGCCAGCACCGCAGGGACGAACCACAGCGTCACACGGTCCACGACATCCTGAATGGGCAGCTTGGCGCCCTGCGCCTCGGTCACCATGCGGATGATCTGCGCCAGCGTCGTATCCTTGCCGACCCGCGTTGCCGCAAAGGTCAGCCCACCCTGCCCGTTCACCGTGCCGCCGGTCAGCGCGTCACCTGTGGTCTTGACCACAGGCACGGGTTCGCCGGTCATCATGCTTTCATCAACCGGGCTGCTGCCCTCGGTGACGGTGCCATCCACCGGCACCCTTTCGCCGGGGCGCAGGGTGATGACATCGCCCACGACCAGCGCATCCACATCCACCGCCACCAGCTTGCCAGCGCGCAGCACGCGGGCCTGTCGTGCCTGCAGGCCCATCAGCGCCTGAATGGCCGCACCCGTGCGCCCCTTGGCCCGCGCTTCAAGCAAGCGACCCAGCAGGATCAGCACGACGATCACCGCCGCCGCTTCGAAATAGACAGCGCGCATATCGGCACGGATCAGCGTGGGCAAAAAGGTTGCGACGACCGAATAGGTCCAGGCCGCCCCCGTGCCCAGCGCCACAAGGCTGTTCATGTCAGGCGCACCCTTGAACAACGCAGGCAAGCCCTTGGCGAAAAACACGCGCCCCGGACCGAACAGCACCAGCGTCGTCAGAATGAACTGGATGATCCATGACGTCTGCATCCCGATGGTATCGGCAATGACATGGTGAAAGGCCGGCACCAGATGCGCGCCCATTTCCAGAATGAAGACAGGCAGGGCAAGCGCGGCAGCAAACAGGGTGCCGCGCGCCAGCACAACGGCTTCATCCGCCTTGCGGGCGGCGTTGACGCTGGTCTGGTCCGGTTCGGCGGCTGCCGCGGGATAACCCGCTTTTGTGCTGACCTCGGCAAGCTGCGCCGCCGTGATGCGGCGATCATCCAGCGTGATCGTTACGGTTTCTGTTGCAAGGTTAACGGCGACGGATTGCACACCCGGCACCGCCGCCAGCGCGCGATCCACGCGCCCCACGCAGGACGCGCAGGTCATACCGTCGATCGCCAGTCGGATTGTTACAGGCTCTGCCATGGGAAAGGACCTTTCTTGATTGATCCTAACATAGGCATTCCAGTCACTGGAAGCTCAACCCCCTCGCGACGAAAATCCAAAAACCCCGTTTTTCGGCTGTGGCACTTAAACTATAACCCGCAAAACATGACGAAAACAGTATGGATTGGACGTCCCGAACAGGCGCCGCGATCGTTCCTGTCCTGACAGCCGCGGGCGATCGCGCAGCACCGCGCCGAATGTCTAGTCGGCAGCGCGGGCGGCGGATACCAGCATTTGCATCTGGTCGGCGCTGATCATGCCGGGGGCCAGATTTTCACCAATTACGAATGACGGTGTCCCGCTAAAGCCAAGTGCCCGGCCCAGCCCGTCAGACATCTGAAGATGTTCTGTGACTGCTGGGGCCTCCATGTCGCGGCGCAGCTGATCGACGTCCAGTCCCACGCTTTGCGCCACGCGAATGACGCTTTGTTCCTCGGCGCGCCCCTGCATCATCATCAGAGCCTCATGAAATTCACCATATTTGCCCTGCACCCGCGAAGCCAGTGCAGCTCGCGCGGCGAATACCGATCCTTCGCCAAGCACCGGCCATTCGCGCAGGACCACGCGGACGTTGGAATCGACAGACAACAAGCCGTCAAGTTCCAGCTTGGCGTTCCGGCAATAGGGGCAATTGTAATCAAAGAATTCGACTACTGTCACATCGCCTTGGGGGTTGCCGATGACGGGTGCATTGGGGTCATTTTCCAGCAATGCGCGCTGATCGGCCAGCGCGACCTTCGCGGCAGCGGCCTCGGCTTTTTGCTGTTCAAGCTCGAGTATCTGCAATGCTTCTACCACGATCTGCGGATTGGCACGGATCGTGTCAAGAACCAGATCGCGGACCTGATCTTCGGTGATGGTCTGTGCCCCGATTGACAATGGAAAGGCGCAGATCGCAGCAATGCTGAAAAGTCGTGTTATGGTCATGCTGTCCCTTTCAAGGCAAGCGGCGTAAAAAGGTCAAATCAGACGAACCTTGGTACCAATTGGGGCGCGTTCATACACTTCGGCAATCTGTTCGTTATACAGGCCAATGCAGCCGTTGGATGATTTTCGTCCGATCTTGCGAGTGTCCTGCGTGCCATGAATCCGGTAGAACTGCCACGAGAGATACAGCGCGTGCGATCCCATCGGGTTCAGCGGGTCTCCGCCGGGAATAAAGGCCGGCCATTCAGGGTTACGCTCGCGCATCGCAGGCGTCGGTGCCCAGCTGGGGGCGACGCGCTTGTCGATCACCTCGGTAAATCCGGTGCGCGTCAGGTCGTCGGACAGCGGGACTGAGGTCGGATAAATCCGCATGTCACCATCGGGCGTCCAATGCTGCAGAAACATCGATTTGGTATCGGCCAGAATCGCACCCACGCCCAGAGAATCGAAATGATCGCGCCATTCATGCACGCGAAAAGCCGCAATATTGCGGTCAACCGGCGACTGCTCGGTCTGTGCGCGCAGGATCGATGGCGCAAAAAGCGTCGCGGCGGTCGCCCCAAGCAGCAAAGCCCGGCGTGACGGAATTTTGTTATTTCTGTTGTTCATTCTGGCCTCATCTATCTCAACCGTCACTGACATGACGCGGTCTGCACGGTCAAGCCTCACGATAATCTTGTTGCGCCTGCTTTAGCATGACTTGGCCACAGCGACGCAGGCTACACGCAGATTTGAACATACGCGCGGCGGCGATGAATCGGTGGCGCCGTTTACATGATCTTAAGCCGTACCTGCACATAAGACCTTTCGACATGTAACGAAGGATCGCTTCATATGCCGGCCGACACAGCCACAATCGCCCTTCCTCCCGCGCTGACATTCGAAGCCTGCGAAGATCTCTTTGCAGCGCTGAAGCAGGCGCAGGGAAACGACCTCATCATCGACGGCAGTAATGTCAGCCGCCTTGGGGGGCTTGCGGCCCAAATCCTGGCCACGGCCAGCGTGGCATGGGCCGCAAGCGGGCGCAGCCTGACCCTTGTCAATGAAACGGATGCCCTGCGCCAGGGTCTGGAACTGCTCGCGCTTTGGCCACTGCCGCAACAGGAAAGGGCGCTGTGATGACGAAACGCATTCTGGCGATCGACGATTCGCGGACCATCCGAAGCCTGCTGACCCAGACCCTACAAAAAGCCGGGTTCGAAGTATCAACAGCTGTTGACGGCGTCGATGGCATTGAAAAGTTCCAGCATGAAGACGCCGATCTGGTGATCACGGACGTCAACATGCCCAATAAGGACGGTTTCGGCGTGATCGCTGATATCCGCGGGGGCACCCGCAACCGCACGGTGCCGGTTCTGGTGCTGACAACGGAAAGCGGGGCCGCGTTGAAAGAACGCGCACGGCAGGCAGGTGCCACCGGCTGGATCGTCAAACCCTTTGATGATGAAGCCCTCGTCGCTGTCATCCGCCGCCTGACAGGAGCAGCGTGATGACCGCCGATATGACAATGCGCGACGTATTTTTCGAAGAATGTGAAGACCTGATCGCCGCCCTGACCGAAGGGCTCACAGCCATGCGTGATGGCAGCACCGATAGCGAAACGGTCAATGCCGTCTTTCGGGCTGTCCATTCCGTGAAAGGTGCGGCCGGCGCCTTTGCGCTCGACGACCTCGTGGGGTTTGCCCACACGTTCGAGACGGTTCTGGATCACGTCCGGTCACAGCGGCTGGCCCTTGATGACCGCATTCTGCATGTCCTGCAGCGGTCCGGCGATATCCTTGCCGATCTTATCGAAACCGCAAGAGAGGAATTGCCGACGAACTCCGCCCAGGTGGATCCTGTCCTGGCAGACCTGCAATCCTTTCTGGGTGACGCGCCCGCAGAGGCAGAAGACTTCACCTTCGAGGCACTCACCCTCGCCTTCGACGGGCCCGCAGATGCGGGATCGACCTATGTCGTCGATTTTACGCCCAACGCAGCTTTTTACACCAGCGGCAACGACCCCGTTTTAATCATCGCTGCATTGCAGTCGCTTGGCACAACCCGGGTAACGGTAGATCTGTCTCGGTTGCCGACGGGATTGGACGCTCTGCACTGGCAGGATGGGCTGTTGTCGTGGCAATTGGAAATCGAAGGTCTCGGGTCGGATCTGCCGATCCTCGAAGTATTTGAATTCGTCGACGACCTATGCGCCTTGCAGGTCAAACTGCTTGATGAAGATACTGCCGTGCCAGACATTGCCACAGCTACTGCGCCAGACAGTCCGGTCGAGCAAGACGGCATGGATGCCGCGGCAGGCATGGCGGGCGACATGTCCGATCAAAAAGCACGCAACGCTGCCGATAAGGGCAGCACCCGTGCGGCAAGTTCGCTCCGCGTTGATCCCGAACGCATTGATCGCCTGATTAACGCGGTGGGCGAATTGATCATCAACCAATCCGTGATCTCGCAAAGGCTGCAACATGCCAATCTGCCGAATACTGCCGAACTGTTTGCTGATCTTGATGATTACAAATTGCTGGCCCGCGAAATCCAAGAAGGCGTCATGGCCATCCGCGCACAGCCAGTCAAACCCCTCTTCCAGCGCATGTTGCGCATCGCACGTGAGGCTGCGGATGCAACCGGCAAAGTGGTTGAACTGATCACCGAGGGCGAGGCGACCGAAGTCGACAAGACCGTCATTGAACGGCTTGCCGATCCGCTGACCCATATGATCCGCAACGCCATCGACCACGGAATCGAAGCACCTGACCTTCGCACGGCAGCCGGCAAGAACCGGCAAGGCAGGCTGCGGCTTGCCGCGCGCCAAAGATCCGGAAGCATCGTCATCGAAATTGCAGATGACGGTGCCGGCCTTAACCGCCCAAGAATTCGGGAAATTGCCGTATCCAAAGGGCTCGTCGCCGAGGATGCGCAACTGTCCGAAACCGAAATTGACCACTTGCTGTTCGCTCCCGGGTTTTCCACGGCCAAGGAAGTGACCAATCTGTCGGGGCGCGGCGTCGGAATGGACGTCGTGAAGACAGCCATCACCGCTCTTGGCGGGCGAGTGGCGATCAGCAGTCAGTTTGGTCAGGGCACGACGTTTTCGATCACCCTGCCGCTGACACTGGCGGTTATGGATGGCATGATCATCAACCTTGGTGGACAGACGATGGTCGTACCCATCTCCAGCATCGTGGAAACGATCAGGCCCAAGGACGCTGACCTATCGCAGATCGGGCTGAACAACACATTGCTACGCATCCGCGGCGAATACGTTCCAATTATCGATCTGGCAGAACGTATGGGGCAAGTCGCAACGCTGCGCGACATGACCGACAGGGTGCTTTTGCTGATCCAGACTGACAGCGTGCCGCAATGCGCCCTCGCAGTCGACGATATCTTCGACCAGCGCCAGGTCGTCGTCAAAAGCATGCAGGGCAATTACGGCGAAATATCTGGAATCTCGGGCGCGACGATCCTCGGCGACGGCAAAATAGCCCTGATCATCGATCCCGAGGCCGTCGCACAAGGCAACTCGGTCTACGCCGTCACCAACAGCCAAAATGGAAGGGATGTTTCTTATGTCGCAGCTTGCTGAACTGCAAAAATCCGAACGGCTGGAATTCGTCACACTGGTGGCCGGTGGTCAGAATTTCTGCATTGAAATCACTCAGATCAGGGAAATTCGTCGCTGGACGCCCGTAACGGTGCTACCGCATTCGCCTGATCACGTTCTTGGCGTGATCAACCTGCGGGGTGCTGTCATTCCGATTATCGATCTTGCCGCGAAACTCGGTTTCGCAAAGATCATGCCTACTGAACGGCATGTCATCATTATCATTGCTGTCGAGGACCGGATCATCGGGCTTCTTGTTGAATCCGTCTCGGAAATACTCGGCGTCGATTCACACACCGTCCGCGAGACACCAAGAGGGCCAGAGGATACAACCACCCGCGCCATTCTCGGGATCATTCCGCTCGGCGATGACATGACAAAGATTATCAGCCTGTCGGCCTTGCTGGCACCGGCAAGTCAGGTGGCAGCATGACAGCGCCCGATCACATCGCGCGATCCGATCAGACCCTGCGCGAATATCAATTCACCGACCACGATTTCCAGACAATCGCCGCCCTGGCGCACCAACGCTACGGCCTGCATCTGCAGCCATCCAAAAAACCGCTTGTCTATTCACGGCTGACAAAAAGATTGCGCGCGCTGAACCTTCCCGACTTTGAAAGCTATTGCGCGCTCCTGTCGGACCCACGCGGTCATGCGGAGCAATCGCACCTGCTGTCCGCGCTTACCACCAATGTCACGCATTTCTTTCGTGAACGGCACCATTTCACCTATCTGCGCGAAAAAATCCTACCCGATCTCGTTGAAAAGGCGAAAAAAGGCTCTTCTGTCAGAATCTGGTCCTCCGCATGCTCGGCGGGCCAAGAGGCCTATTCGATTGCCGCGATGATCCGCGATGCATGTCCCGAAGCGTCGCGTCTGGACATCAAGTTGCTCGCCACGGATGTCGATCCCCAAATGATCCAAAAGGCACGGCAAGCGCGCTATGATCGGGATCAGGCAGATGCCATCCCCGACGAATACAAACGATTGATGATCGAAGACGATGGTGGCCAGCAGTTTAAAATCCGGCAGGACCTGACATCACTTGTATCATTCGGCGAATTGAACCTGATCGGGGACTGGCCGATGCGCCGACGGTTCGATGTCATTTTCTGTCGCAATGCGGCGATCTACTTTGACAAGGACACGCAAGTTCGCCTCTGGCAACGGTTTGCAGACGTTTTGCAAGACGACGGCCATCTGATGATCGGACATTCGGAACGTCTGACGGGTCCTGCGCAAAGTGAATTCCGCAGCGTCGCGATTACAACCTACCAGCGGCTGGCTCGCAACACGGCCCTGGCCCGACCTCAAACGAAAGACTGACCCATGAGCTTGAAAGACACATTGCGCGTTATGATCGTGGACGATATGGGCGTCAGCCGAGGACTGCTTGTGCAAGCCATCGAAGAGATGGGAATATGGAAAAACCAAGCGGAAAATGATGGGCGTGCCGCGCTGAACAAGCTGATTGCCGACCCTGTTCACCTGGTGCTTTCCGATTACAACATGCCGGGCATGGACGGGCTCGAGCTGCTCCGCGCGTTGCGGCAGCACAAGGCCACCGCGCGGATCGGGTTCATCCTTGTGACCGGGAACCCAACCCCCGATCTGGTCGCCAAAGGCAAGGCGCTTGGCCTGAACAATATCATCAAGAAGCCGTTTTCAACTGCAAGCATGAAACAATGCATCGAAACCGTGGTGGGCAAGCTATGACAACACAATCCGTTACTCACCGACCAGCGGCTGCACGGACGCTCACGAATGTCGGCACCGCCCTACGCGAGGTCGCGATGATCGTTACCCGCCTTGAAGACGCAGCGTTGCGGACCTGCGCTTGTGCGGCCGACTTGCCGCAAAAGACACACGGTCACTGCAGGATTTTGACCTCGTTCTGCAGTCACTTGCCGATCTTACGACATTGATAGAAGCGATGGGCGAACATGGCGCCAACCAAGCGACTTCCGACTGCGGTAAGTGGATCGCACAGATGCGGCTGGCTTGGCTACGCGACCTGGTTGGCGATGCCCCAGAGTCCGTTGATCGCGACCGGACACAGATAGCGATCTTCTGATGCAACACAGCTTACACACCTATGTCGTAGCCAAAGAATTTCTTGCCCGTGCGGCCGGCCTTGTCACGGATTGCGACGACAAGCATGACCGCGTTGGTCATGCCGCCGATGCAAGAGGCATTAATTCATGCGCATCGTGATCGCCCATCGATCCGTGATCTTGTTGGGCCAGCTACAACGCCGCCTTGAGCGGCTCAAGATCGATGTGGTGTGCGCCGCCACCGAGCTCACGGAAGTATATGATTTTGCAGAACATCACGAACCCGATTGCGTCTTGCTGACCACCGATATCGCGGATTGTCCAGAGTTCGAACTCCTTGCGACGCTTTTCGGCATCATGGGCATCGGCTGTGTTGTATTGGGGACGCCGAAGCAGGCGCATCTGACCAATGCCGCGCTCAGGGCCAGTTCTGCGATCCGCGTTCTGCCCAGCAATGTCTCGGACCGCGACCTGACCGCAGCCCTGGTGCCCGGCGGCCGCCGTCAGCATCCCAGAGCACCGGCGGCAACACCCGTACCGGCAGGGCGTGTCGACCCGCGCAGCACGATTTTGATTGGCTCTTCGACGGGAGGTATCGATGCCTTGATGCAAATCCTGCCGCATCTGCACCCGGGTGCCCCCCCGACAGTCATCGTCCAGCACACCGGTGGCAATTTTGCGTCGAGCCTGATCAGGCTGCTTGACGGAGGTACTGCTGCAAAAGTTGTTGCTGCGACGCAAGATACAACATTGCAACGTGGCCATGTTTATCTGGCATCCGGTGACACGCATCATGTCCGCCTCGTCCAGGGGTCTCCGGCCCGTATCAAACTGGACGCAGCGCCCCGCCAATCCGGCCACCGGCCTTCAGTGGATGCCCTGTTTCATTCAGCCGTCCCGTTTGCATCGCACGTGACCGCCGCGATCCTCACAGGGATGGGTCGCGATGGTGCCGAAGGCATCACGGCACTGCGCGCCGCGGGCGCCCGCACCTTTGGCCAGGACGAAGCGACCTGCATCGTATACGGCATGCCGCGTGTCGCAAAATCCTTAGGCGGCATCGAAACCGAACTACCGATCCAGCAGATCGGTCCCAGCTTGCTGCGTGCAGCACAGCAAAGGCAGCGCGCATGAGTGAACCAAACACCACATCGCCAAAAATCATGACCATCGTGCAGGGCGACTTTGCCGTATCGAACGATGCTCAGGTGGTTATGTCCACCGTCCTAGGGTCATGTGTCGCAGTTTGTATTTTTGACCTTCAAGCCAAAGTTGGCGGGATGAACCATTTTCTACTGGCGAGCGGCGGTGATACAAATTCAAACGACCTGAAATATGGCGTCAACGCGATGGAATTGCTGATCAACCGCATTTTGCGCGCGGGCGGCGACAGGCGCAGGCTTCAGGCCAAGATTTTCGGCGGCGCGCGCATGACCGTCCATGCCCGCGACATCGGCCAGTCAAATGGTGAATTCGCGCTCGCATTTCTGGAACGCGAAGGCATCCCCTGCCTGTCGCAAAGCCTTGGGGGAACAATGGCACGTCGCGTCCAGTTCACGCCGACAACAGGGGCAGCGCGGCAGATGCAGATCTCCGAATCGCCACCAACAGAAACACCAGTGGTGCGGCCGCGCGCCGCGCCCGAGATCACGCTGTTCTGATGCAGGGCTGCGATCAGCAAGCCGCCGATACGCTATTTTTGCACGATATCCCACGGGATCGTGTAAGGACCAAGCGCGCTGTCGATCTTGCCCGCAAGCGCGGGGTCGGCACTGATCCGAGCGACAAGCCCGCGTTTGTTATCCTCGACCACGCAATCGACTTTCGCCGCAAGATCGGCAAGGGCAGCGGCGTAGATGCGCGTGATCGCCCTCTTTCGCAGGTCGGGCTTGAAAATCTTGCCAACGGCAGTTTTCGGCAATTCCGCCAACACCTCCAGATGTTTTGGATGGGCTGCGCGTTCGTGAATATGCTGTTTTGCGTAATCCAGCAGCGCCTCTTCGGTCACATCCGCACCAGCCACCAGTTCGAGGTAAACACAAGGCACTTCACCGGCATGCGCGTCTGGCTGCCCAACCGCCCCCGCAAATGCGACAGCAGGGTGCCCGGCCAAAGCTTCTTCGATTTCGGCGGGGTCGATGTTGTGGCCGCCGCGGATGATCAGGTCCTTGGCGCGGCCCGTGATCCACAAATATCCGTCCGCATCGATCCGCCCCAGATCGCCGGTCCGCAGGTGATCGGCGTAGAACATGTCACGGTTCTTGTCGGCCTCGGTATAAGTCTGACCGCTGAACACGCCCGGGCTTGTCACGCAGATTTCACCGATCTCGTCGACACCGCATGCCATGCCGGTCGCCGAGGAGACGATTTTCACATCCGTATAGGGGAAAGGAAGACCAATCGAGCCCACCCGTTTTTCGCCATCCGGCGGGTTGATCGAGACAAGGCAGGTCGCCTCGGTCAGGCCATAGCCTTCGCAGATGGTGACACCGGCCGCCGCCTCGAATTTCTTATAAAGTTCAAGAGGCAATGGCGCGGACCCGCAAAACGCCAAGCGCAGCGACGAAATATCAGCATCGACCTTGCGCTGCATCAGCGCCGACATCGCTGTCGGCACCGTGATCATAAAGGTGACCTTGTGCTTGGCGATCAGTTTCCAGAAATTGTCGAACACGCCTGTCCCGCGATACCCCTGCGGCGTCGGAAACACGACCTGCGCCCCCGACCCAAGAGAGGCGCCAAGCGACACGATCGTCGCAAAGACATGGAACAGGGGCAGCGGGCAGATCTGCACGTCCTTTTCGGTGAACAACAGCCGCGCACCCAGCCATGCGTTATAAACGATTCCAGAATACAGGTGTTGCACGACCTTGGGCATGCCGGTGGTGCCGCCGGTATGAAAATAGGCCGCCACCCTGTCCTTTTCGGCATCGGCAAAGGCCAGGCTGGTGGGATGCTTGGCCAGTTCGGCATTGAAATCCAGCACCTTGGCCTTGTGGGCGACAAGGTTTTTGGGCCGGATCAACGGCACGATCAACCGCTTCACCCCGGTCAGGTAGCGGTGCAGATCGACCTCCAAAACCGTGCTGACATCGGGCGCAAGGCGCACGGCCTCGGCGGTTTTTTGGGCGACGTCAGTCTTGGGAAAGGCACGCAGCGTGACGACGACCTTGGCCTTGGTTTCGCGCAGGATCGCAGCGATCTGTTCGGCATCCAGCAGCGGGTTGATCGGGTTCACGATTCCCGCGACCTGACCGCCCAGATAGGTCAGGATCGTTTCGGTCGCGTTGGGCAGCACGAAGGCCACCACATCCGTTTCGCCGATCCCCAGATCGCGGAAAAGGTTGGCCGCTTGCGCCGTTTTGGCCTGCAATTCGGACCATGTCAGCGTTTCGCAAAACGCATCCGGATCGGACAGCAGGCTAAAGCTGACTGCCTTGCGCCCGCCATGCGCGGCCGCCGTTTGCGACAACAATGCAAAGGTCGTCACCGGCAGGCTGCGTTCAGCCCAAGGCATTTCATTATGAATCGCATCGCGATCCGCGATGGTCGAAAAAGCCATATCCCATCCTCCCGATTGTCTATTGCGCGGTTTTGCACCACGGCCCCTCAGGGTGAAAGGTTGGCCAATCCTACCAAATGGTGCAAGCCTGACGCTGCGAAAGTCGCGCTACTCGGCGGCGACACCTTCGGTGAACTGCAGCCGTGCCAGCCGCGCGTAAAGGCCGCCTTGCGCGACCAGCGCGTCATGCGTGCCCTGCGCCACGATCCGACCCGCGTCAAAGACGATAATCCGGTCCGCCTTTTTCACCGTGGCCAGCCGGTGCGCCACGATCAGCGTCGTGCGTGACTTGGCCAAATCCTCGACCGCGCGCTGCACGGCATGTTCGCTTTCGGCGTCAAGCGCGCTTGTCGCTTCGTCCAGCAACAAGACCGGCGCATCGCGCAGGATGGCACGCGCGATGGCGATCCGCTGCTTTTGTCCGCCAGACAGCATGACACCGCGTTCGCCGACATAGCTGTCATAGCCACCGGGCAAGGCGATCAGGAAATCATGCGCGGCGGCGGCTTTGGCAGCGGCTTCGACCTCGGCATCGCTGGCATCGGGGCGGCCAAAGCGGATATTTTCACGCGCAGTATCGGCAAAGATCACCGGGTCCTGCGGCACCAATGCGATATGCCTGCGAAATTCGGCGCGGTTCAGGTCACGCAGGTCGATCCCGTCCAATGTCACGGCGCCTTCCTGCGGATCATAGAACCGCTGGACCAGCTGGATGATCGTGCTTTTGCCCGCACCCGACGGGCCAACAAGGGCAACAGTTTCACCGGCTGCGATATGCAGGTCGATCCCATCCAGCGCGGAAATCGACATCCGCGACGGATAGCTGAACCGCAGGTTTTCAAAGCGCAGTTCGCCCCTGACAGGCGTGGGCAAGCGGCGCGGTTGCGCGGGGTCGGTCACGCTATCCTCGATGGTCAGCAATTCGACCAGCCGTTCGGTCGCGCCTGCCGCGCGCTGCAGTTCGCCCCAAACCTCGGACAGGGCGGCAACGGCCCCGCCGACCATAATCGTATAGATCATGAATTGCACCAGCCCGCCTTCGGTGATTTCGCCGGCGACCACGTCCTGCGACCCCATTTGCAGGAACAGGACAATCGCCGCAAAGACCATGAAAATCACAACCGCCGTCAAAAACGCGCGCGTCAGGATGCGCCGTCGTGCGGACCGATAGCTTTGTTCGGTCACCGCGTCGAATTTGGCCTGGCTCAGACCCTCGTGGGTAAAGGCCTGCACCGTCTGGGCCGATGTCAAAAGTTCAGAAGCATCACCGCTGGATTCCGCGATCAGATCCTGATTTTCGCGCGACAGGCTGCGCACGCGGCGGCCAAGAAACAGGATCGGGAACAACACCACGGGGATCGGCCACAGCACCATGATGCTCATCTTGACCGAGGTCAGCAGCATCAGGATGACACCGCCAATAAAGATCAGGATATTGCGCAGCGCGATCGAGGCGGAACTGCCGATCACCGACAGGATCAGCGTGGTGTCGGTGGTGATCCGGCTCAGCACTTCGCCGGTCATGATCCGTTCGTAAAAGGCGGGGCTCATGCTGATCATGCGGTTGAACACGGCCTTGCGGATATCGGCCACAACCCGTTCGCCCAGACGCGTGACCAGATAATATCGCAGCGCAGTCCCAAAGGCGAGAAGCACGGCAAAAGCCAGCAGCGCCATGAAATGGCGGCCGATTTCGACACTGTCGATCCCGAAATTATCGACCACCAGACGCGCAACCAGTGGCAGGCTAAGCGCGACCATCGCGGTAAAGACAAGTGCGAATCCCGCCCCGATCAGGTTCCATTTATAAGGTTTGATGAACGGCCACAGCGCGCGCAGCGCACTTATCTTTTTGCTGGCTGGCCGGTCTTCTGCTTTGGTCTGCACAGTTTCGGCCATCGGGCGTCCTTTGTCTATCAGGGCCTGATGTAAAGCTGGGCCGCCATATGCACAAGTTGGGACCCATCTTTGGTCCGCAATTGTCGCAGGGTTGGAGCGGGCGGCGGGAATCGAACCCGCGTCTCTTGCTTGGAAGGCAAGGGTCTTACCATTACACAACGCCCGCGCAGTGTTTGGATTAAGTCACGCAGCCCGCGCCGTCAAGGAACAGCCCGCATCTTCCGAGCATAAATATCCCCCGCGCGGAGCGCAGCTGACATCGCATTGCGCGCCACCACTTGCAGCGGCGCGCAATGTGTTTGCATCAGTTCACGGTGATCCGACCGTCGGTATAGGGCGTGAAGACACCCTGCGCCGCCATATATTCAGCCAGCACATCCGCCAGATCGGGGCCGAAATCATAGGCATTGGCCGCATCCTCGAACATGGCATAGCCGTCACCGCCATTGCGGACATAATTGTTGGACACCACCGCATAGACCATGGCCGGATCAAGCGGCGCATCGGCCACCATCACGTCAGACACGCGTTCGCCAGCAGGTGCCGTGCTGTTGACGGTAAAGGTCATGCCGGCGACCTGCGGGAAACGACCGGCGCCTTCCTCGATCTGGCCGACACCGTTTTCAAGTGCGGCCAGCAGGGTTTCACCCGTCACCTCGAAGGTGGACAGCGTGTTCTGGAATGGCAGCACGCCCAGCACTTCGCCCATCGTCACCTCGCCCGCGTCAATCGAGGCGCGGATGCCGCCCCCGTTCTGGATCGCGATCTGGACGCCCTGATCACGCACGCGGTCCAGCATCGCATCGGCGATCAGCGATCCCATCGGGCATTCCATCGCACGGCAGACAGTGCGGTCACCATCAATCGCCGCGGCAGTTTCAGCGACGATGCGCGTCTTCATCTCTTCGATCGGCCCGGCGAGTTCGGCGATCCGCGCGACTGCCGCTTCATCCTCGGCCACGCTGGCATCCAGCAGGATCGTATCGCCGGTGGCCGAAATCACATTGCCCGCGTCATCAAAGACCAGCGTCAGATGGCCGACATATTTGGAATAGGCATAGGCCTGCACCACAGGCACAGTGCCGACCATCGTGGGATAGGCCAGCGCGCCGTCTTCGGTGTTGGACATCAGCGTATGCGAATGCCCGCCGACAATGGCGTCGATCCCGTCAACCGCGGCGGCGATTTCCATGTCCTTGGGCAGGCCGACATGGGTCAGCGCGATGATCTTGGTGACACCCTCGCCTTGCAAGGCTGCGACATCCGTACTCAGGCTGGCGACCTCGGGGGTGAAGATGACAGCATCCGACGGGCTGGATGTTTCGACCGTGTCCCCGGCCAAAGCCGAGATGATGCCGATCCGCTGCCCGCCGACTTCAAGCACGATGTGATTGTCGACCTGACCGGCCAAGATGTTGGAACCGGACACGTCGATATTGCCGGAAATGACGGGGAAAGACACCAGATCGGTCAGCTTGCGCAGGCCTGCGTCGCCATCGTCGAATTCATGGTTACCGACGGCCATGACATCATAGCCGATGACATTCATGAACTCGGCTTCGACATCGCCCTTATAGGTCGTGTACATCAGGCTGCCCTGATATTGGTCGCCCGCATCGACAACGATCACGTTTTGACCTGCCAGTTCCTCGCGCAGGGCGTTGATCTGGGTGATGACGCGTGCGACGCCGCCAAAGCATTCACCGGCGGCATTCGCCTCGGCGTTGCAGGTGGAATCAAACGCGCTGATCGGCTCGATCCGGCTGTGCAGGTCATTGGTATGGATGATATGCAGCGTGTAATCGGCCGCAGCCGCGCCCGCGATGAGCGCCAAAGCGCAGCTTGTGGTCAATAGTCGCAGTGTCATGAACATGTCCTTTCAGGTTTCACTGCGAAAGTTTGTCCGCGCGATGTAACAGGAGTCAAACACTACGACCTGACTTCGGCACCTTACCGCACCGTCAACCGACATTGCCAAGACACTTGACCATTTTTTGCGCAGGCCCCATGACGCTGCCATGTTGATTTACAAGATTTTCCGCGCTGATGAATGGGCCGCCTTGCAACGCGATGGCTCATCATCGGGTGCGCCCGTCGATCTGGCCGATGGCTATATCCATTTTTCCACCGCCGCGACCGTGGCCGAGACATTGACCAAGTATTTCACCGGCGAAACCGGTCTGGTTCTACTGGCGGTCGCGACGGATGGTCTGAACCCGCTGAAATGGGAACCCGCGCGCGGTGGCGTGCTGTTTCCCCATCTGTACCGTGACCTGACGCTTGCCGATGTTGTCTGGGTCCGTGACCTGCCGCTGTCGGATGGCGCGCATGTCTTGCCGGATCTTGCATGAAAGCGATTGAACAGATCGGGCTTGCGGCGCTGCGCCGGATTGATCCGGAAACGGCGCATGGTCTGGCGATCACGGCCTTGCGCGCGGGGCTAGGCCCGAAAATCGCGCCCTTCACATCGCCGCGTTTGCGCAGTGATCTGGCGGGGCTGTCCCTGCCCAACCCCATCGGTCTTGCCGCCGGTTTTGACAAGAACGCGACCGCCCTTGCGCCGCTGGCGCGCGCTGGTTTCGGCTTTGTCGAGGTTGGTGCCGCCACCCCGCGCCCGCAGCCCGGCAACCCCAAGCCGCGCCTGTTCCGGCTGACAGGTGATCGCGCCGTGATCAACCGGTTCGGGTTCAACAATGACGGGATGCAGGTGATCGCGGACAGGCTGGCGCAGCGCCCTGCTGATGCCGTGATCGGCCTGAACCTTGGCGCGAACAAGGACAGCACCGACAAAGCCGCCGATTTTGCCACAGTGCTGGCCCATTGCGGCCCGCATGTGGATTTCGCGACGGTCAATGTGTCCTCGCCCAACACCGAAAAACTGCGCGACTTGCAAGGCAAGGCAGCATTGGCCGCCTTGCTCGCCGGTGTCATGGAGACACGGGCAGGCATGGCGCGGGCAATCCCTGTCTTTCTCAAGATCGCGCCGGATTTGACCGGCGAGGAGATCGCCGAGATTGCTGAAGTCGCACAGACGGCAGGTATCGCAGGCATCATCGCCACCAACACCACGCTGGACCGCACAGGGCTGCATGGCCCCCATGCGCAGGAAAAAGGCGGGCTGTCCGGCCAGCCTTTGTTCGAAAAATCGACGCGGGTGCTGGCACAGCTGTCGGCCCTGACCGATCTGCCGATCATCGGGGTTGGCGGGGTCGCCACGGCGGACCAAGCCTATCAGAAAATCCGCGCCGGGGCCTGCGCCGTGCAGCTTTATACCGCGCTGGTCTATGGTGGTTTGTCCTTGGTTGATGATATCGCCCGTGGATTAGATGCGCTGTTGCTGCGCGACGGGTTTGCCAGCCTCGCCGATGCGGTCGGATCAGGCCGCGCGGACTGGACCTGAGGCTGCAGCCTCCAATGCGGGATATTTCAGCCCCAATGTCACGCCACGCACGACAAAGCTGATCAGCATCCCGATCCACAGGCCATGATTGCCAAACAGCGCCATCAAGGGGATCACGCTGGCGAAATAGACCGCCGCCGACACGATCATCATGTTGCGCATATCTGCTGTGCGGGTCGCGCCGATGAAAATACCGTCCAGCATCCATGCAGCGACCCCGACCAAAGGCGCTGCGACCACATAGGGCAGATAGATATGCGCCGCGGCGCGCACCGCAGGCGCGGTGGTCATGATGTCGATGATGGTGCCGCCGAACAGCGCGAAACAGACCGCCATGATGGCACAGGCCCCCAGCCCCCAAAGGCTGGTGATGATCGCCGCACGGCGCAGCACGCCACGCGCACGCGCGCCCGCAGCCTTGCCCACCAAGGCCTCGGCGGCAAAGGCGAAACCGTCAAGCGCATAGGCCGTGACATGCAGGAACTGGATCAGGATCTGGTTCGCGGCCAAAGGCACATCGCCAAAGCCCGCGCCATAGAACAGGAAACTGACAAAAATCGCCTGCACCAATACCGACCGGATCATGATATCGCTGTTTACCACCGCCATGCGCCGCAGTCGGATCAGGTCAAACACCCGCGCCGCTGTCCGCCATGCGACCCCGGCAAAAGCATCGCGGCAATACCACAGCCCCAGCACCAGCCCCGCCCAGACCGCGATGACCGTGGCCCATGCCACCCCCGCCACGCCCCAGTCAAATCCCAGCACGAACACAAGGTCCAACCCGATGTTCAGCCCGTTCATCAACAGCTGGATCATCAGCACCCCGCCCGTGCGTTCCTGCGCGATCAGCCAGCCAGTGATCCCGTATAGCGCGATGGTGGCGGGCGCAGACCAGATGCGGATCGCCATGTAATCGCGGGCGAGGGATTCGACCTCGGCGCTGGCGGGGGCAAGGCGGAAAGCACCTTCAAAGATCAGCCATTGCGCAGCGATCATCACCGCCCCCGCGCCAAAACCGATCAGCAGCGCGCGCGACAACAGCGCCGCGACCTCGTCGCTATCGCCGGCACCGCTGGCTTGGGCGGCAAGGCCCGTGGTCCCCATCCGCAGAAAGCCGAAAATCCAGTAGACAGCGGTCAGGATCACCGCGCCAAGGCCGACAGCACCAATCGGTGCCGCCTCGCCCAGTTGCCCCACGACGCCGGTATCGACCAAGCCCAGCAGCGGCACCGTTGCATTGGCCAGCACGATCGGAAGTGCTATCCGCAGCACCCGCCGGTGCGTCAGGATGTCAGCCATCCCGCGGGGGCATCAGGAAATGCCCCGTCGCCTGTGCAAACAGCCGCGCGCGGTTGTCCTGCCATGTTTCCACATGCACGGACGCATAACGCCGGCCAGACCGGTTCACGCGCGCCCGCGCATAAGCATCGCGCGGCAACCCGCTGCGCAGGTAATCGACGGTAAAATCGATGGTCTTGGGCAGAGTGATGGCGGGGGTGTCATCGGTGATGCGCCCTGCCTCCATATCCTCCCAGATCATCGCCCAAGTCAGTTCCATTATGGCTGTGACTTCGAGAAAGGCCGCCGTTGCTCCGCCATGCAGCGCAGGCAGCATCGGATTGCCGATCAACCGGTCTGCATAAGGCAGGATCGCGGTCAGTTCATCCCCGCGCCGGTCAATCTGGATACCGAGGAACTGCATGTAAGGGACGCGCGCCACCAGTTTTTGCAACATCGCGTCGCGGCGTTGCTTGATCACTTGAACCGCTTCCGGACGGGTATTCATGCCTTCCCCCTACTGATCGTAAAGGCCCCAGTCGCCGAGGCGACGGGCCGACTAGCGTCACTGTCCACCGCCGTCGCCCGCACAAAGGCGACCGACCGCGTGACGTGATAACATTCCGCAGTTGCCGTGATCCGGTCGCCCGGGGTAGCCGGGCGCATATAGTCGATCCGCAGATCAAGCGTCGCCGTGGCCAAGGCCGCCGCCGGATGCGCCATCACCGCGGCACCGGCGCAGGTATCCATCAAGGCGGACACCGCACCACCATGGATGACGCCGGTATCGGGATCGCCGATGAAACGCGCGTCATAATCCATCGCGATAGTCGCCCGCCCGTCGCCCACCTCGGTCAAAGTCATGCCCAGTGCCTGCGCATGCGGGATCGATGCGATGAACTGCGCGGCGATCTTGTCGCGGCGGCTGGCCTGATCGTCTGACATGGCTTCTCTTTCACAGTTGGGCCTTCCTAACCGGAGTAGCGTCACCGGGTTGTCATTGCAAACATGATTGATCCATCTGTTGCCCCGCCGCGGCGATGGCGATAGGTTGACGGCGAGGAGAAACCAATGACCGAAAAGCGCCTGTCGTTCAAAGAGATGTGTGCGAAATTCGACGTCACGCCTCGGACCCTGCGCTATTACGAATATATCGAACTGCTGACCCCCGAAAAGGAAGGGCGCGCACGTTTCTATGGCCCGCGCGAACTGGCGCGGATGACGCTGATCCTGCGGGGCCGGCGGTTTGGCTTTGCGCTCGAAGATATCCGGCAATGGCTGCTGATCTATGAAAAGGAAGGCACCCATGCGCAGATGCGCGAATGGGTCGCGCTGGCCGATCGGCAGATGGAAGAATTGCGCCAGCAACGCGCGCAGCTGGATGAAACGATGGCCGAACTGCAACGGCTGCGCGACGATACGGCGAGAACGCTGGCCTGAGCGTGGCCTGCCCCTGCGTCAGACAATTACACCAAATTCGCCAGATCTTTGCTGACCTTCCGTCACCCTTTTTGTGACGCCACGTTCTGTTTACGTAAACGTCACCTTTGCTTGTAAGACTGTCACGTGATCCGCAATTGCGTGGCAACAGCCATCCGCATGAGGAAAAGCCATGACGACAGATACAATGAACATCCGCGAGATGTGCGAGACCTTCGATGTCACGCCCCGCACCTTGCGTTTCTACGAGGCCAAGGAACTGCTGTTCCCGATCCGCCAGGGCCAAAAGCGCCTGTTCACCAAGCGCGACCGCGCCCGGCTCAAGCTGATCCTGCGCGGCAAGCGCTTTGGCTTCTCGCTCGAGGAAATCCGGCAGTTGCTGGACCTTTACCACATGGACGACGGGCAAGAGACCCAATTGTCCAAGACCTATGAACTGGCCGAACGCCATCTGGCCGACATGCAGGCCCAGAAAGCCGAGCTTGATGAAGCCATCGGCGAATTGAAGGCCCAAATGGCCTGGGGTGCCGACAAGCTGTCCGGCCTCGCCAAAAAGAAATCCGCCGCCGCCTGAGGCGGCACATCCACGACACGACCCCAGGGAGAGAGACCAGATGCCGATCTACACCGCACCCGTCAAAGACATCCAATTCGTGCTGCATGATCTGCTGAAAATCAGCGAACAGGATATTGCGGGGTTCGAAGACCTCGACCGTGATTTCACCGGCGCTGTCGTGGAGGAGGCCGGCAAGGTCGCGACAGCCGTGCTGCACCCGCTGAACGCCGTGGGCGACCGCGAAGGCTGCGTTCTGGAAAACGGTGTCGTGCGCACGCCGACCGGTTTCAAAGACGCGTTTGCGCAGATGAAAGACGGCGGCTGGACAGCGATGGATTGCGACCCCGCATACGGTGGTCAGGGCCTGCCCTATGTGATGCACACCGCGGCACAGGAACCATTCGTGTCCGCCAATATGGCGTTCAACATGTATCAGGGTCTGACCCATGGTGCCTATTCCGCGATCTATGCGCATGGCTCGGACGACCAGAAACAGACATACCTGCCAAAGCTGACGACCTGCGAATGGACCGGCACGATGAATCTGACGGAACCGCATTGCGGCACCGATCTGGGGTTGATGCGCACCAAGGCCGTCCCGCAGGACGATGGCAGCTATAAGATCACCGGCCAGAAGATTTTCATTTCGGCAGGCGATCACGATCTGGCCTCCAACATCATCCATCTGGTGCTGGCGAAAATTCAGGGCGGGCCTGACGGGATCAAGGGCGTGTCCTTGTTCATCGTGCCCAAGATCATGGTAAATGACGACGGCAGCCTTGGCGCACGCAACGGCGTCAGCGTCGGCAAGATCGAAGAAAAAATGGGCATCCATGGCAATGCGACCTGCGTGATGAACTATGACGAGGCGACAGGTTTCCTGCTCGGTGAAGAACACAAGGGCATGCGCGCCATGTTCACCATGATGAACGAGGCCCGTCTGGGTGTCGGCCTGCAAGGCTATGCCCAAGCCGAAAGCGCCTATCAGAACGCAGTTGCCTATGCCAACGACCGCCTGCAAGGGCGCGCCGTGACAGGTGCGGAAAACCCCGATGGTCCCGCTGATCCGCTGATCGTGCATCCCGACATCCGCCGCAACCTGATGGACCAGAAAAGCTTTGTCGAAGGGGCGCGCGCCTTTACCTATTGGGGCGCCTATCTGATCGACCGCGCGCATCGCAACAGCGACAAGGACGCCGATGGCCTGATCTCGCTGATGACGCCGGTGATCAAGGGGTTCTTGACCGACAAGGGCTTTGAATATGCCACCGCCGCGCAGCAGGTTTACGGCGGCCATGGCTATATCGAAGAATGGGGCATGTCCCAATATGCCCGCGACGCCCGGATCGCGATGATCTACGAAGGGGCCAACGGCATTCAGGCGCTGGACCTTGTGGGTCGCAAGCTTGCGCTGGATGGCGGCAAGCATGTCATGGCGTTTTTCGAGATGATCAAGACCTTCATCAAGGAGAACGAGGCCAACGCGGCACTGCACAAGGATTTTCTTGTCCCGCTGAAAGCCGCCAGCAAGGACCTGCAGGCGGCGGGGATGTATTTCATGCAGAATGGCATGAAGAACCCCAACAACGCTTTGTCCGGCTCCTATGACTTTATGCATATGATGGGTCATGTCTGTCTGGGCCTGATGTGGGCGCGCATGGCCAAGGCCGCGATGGAGGCTTTGGAAGCCGGTGCATCGGACACCGAATTCTATGAAACAAAAATTGCAACCGGGCGCTATTACATGGCACGTCAACTGCCCGCGACCGCCATGCATCTGGCACGCATCAACACGGGGGCCGATACGGTCATGGCGCTGAAGGCCGCGCATTTCTGATGGGCAGGGTGGGTTGAAACCCACCTTACCCGTACACCGTCAGGTATCGCGGCAAAACCGGCCCCGACGCCAGCGGCGGGCAAAGAGCCTCCGGCGGGAGTATTTGAGACAAAGCGAGACGAAAAGTCCCCCGAACCTGAGAGAGTTCCCCGCGTCCGGGGCGCAGCAACACAGGCCAGGGTCCTTTCGCTTTGTACGGTCATCGGCTCTCCAGCCTGTACCGTGCAGTATTCCTGCCAAGTTTAGGTTAAGACGAGGTCAACGGAGCAAGTTTCCTCTCGCTTTGTTGGAAATACTCATCTGGCCCCGCAGGGCCAAAAGCAGAAAAGCGATCACATGCCCATGAAACTCCATTGTTTTGCCGAAAGCGGAAATGCCTATAAGGCGGCCCTCACGTTGACCCTGACCGATCAGGACTGGGAGCCGGTCTTTGTCGATTTTTTCAACGGCGCGACCCGCAGCCCCGAATTTCGCGCATTGAACGTCATGGGCGAAGTGCCGGTGTTCGAGGATGGCGATCTGGTGCTGACCCAATCGGCGGTGATTCAGGATTACATCAGCTCCAAATCCGGCAAGCTGGGGGGGCGGTCTGCCGCCGAACGCCGTGACGTGCTGCGCTGGTTGTTCTTTGACAACCACAAGGTCAGTGGTGTCGCAGGCCCTTTGCGGTTCAACATGAATTTCCTGCCAGAGGCTAAGCGCAACGCCGATGTGAACGCCTTTCTGGCGATGCGTCTGGCCTCGGCGCTCAAGGTAATGGAAACCCACCTGACAGGGCGCGACTGGCTGGCAGGTGAAGATATGACCATCGCCGATATCGCCTGTGCCGGTTACCTGTTCTATTCCGAACCCTTTACCTTTGCGCGCACTGATTACCCCCAGATCGACCGCTGGCTGGACAGGATCTCTGCCCGACCCAGTTGGAAACACCCCTATGACTTGATGCCGCGTGGCCTGACCAGCGCGACCTGAACGGAGGACACAATGACCGACGCCTATATCTATGACGCGATCCGCACGCCCCGCGGCAAAGGCCGTGCCGATGGCAGCCTGCACGAGGTGACATCCGCCCGCCTGTCCGCCGGTGTGTTGAATGCACTGAAAGAGCGCAACAACCTGCATGGCCATGCAGTCGAGGATGTGATCTGGGGCAACGTCACCCAGGTCGGCGAACAGGGCGGATGTCTTGCCCGCACCGCGGTGCTGGCATCCGATCTTGACCAGTCGATCCCGGGCCTTGCGATCAACCGTTTTTGTGCATCGGGCATGGAAGCCGTGAACCTTGCCGCGAACCAAGTGCGCGGCGGGGCGGGGCAGGCCTATATCGCGGGTGGCGTCGAGATGATGGGCCGTGTGCCGATGGGCAGCGACGGTGCGGCGATTGCCGTTGATCCTTCGATCGCAATGGACAGCTATTTCGTCCCGCAAGGGATTTCCGCCGATATCATCGCCACCGAATACGGCTTTACCCGCGATGAGGCGGACCAGCTGGCCGTGGCCAGCCAGCAGCGCGCCAAGGCAGCTTGGGATGATGGCCGTTTCGCCAAATCCGTGGTCACCGTGCGCGACATCAACGGTTTGGCCATTCTGGACCATGACGAATACATGCGCCCAGAGACGAATATGCAGACGCTGGGGTCACTGAACCCCGCGTTTCAGGCCATGGGCGAGGTCATGCCCGGTTTCGACAAGATCGCCTTGATGAAATACCCCCATCTGGAACGGATCAACCACATCCACCATGCGGGCAATTCATCGGGTATCGTCGATGGTGCTGCCGGCGTGCTGGTTGCGTCCAAGGAATGGGGCGAGGCGATGGGCCTCAAACCCCGCGCCGTGATCCGTGCCACCGCGAAAATCGGCACTGATCCGACGATCATGCTGACCGGCCCGGTGCCCGTGACCGAGAAAATCCTGCGCGATGCTGGCATGGCGATCAGCGATATCGACCTGTTCGAGGTGAACGAAGCCTTCGCATCCGTCGTGCTGCGTTTCATGCAGGCGTTCAACGTCGATCACGACCGCGTCAACGTGAACGGCGGGTCCATCGCGATGGGTCACCCGCTTGGGGCGACTGGCGCGATCATCATCGGTACCTTGCTGGACGAGTTGGAACGGTCGGGCAAATCCACCGGTCTGGCGACGCTCTGCATCGCATCTGGCATGGGTGCCGCAACGATTATCGAACGCGTGTAAGGGGGAAGATATGACCGATTTCACACTCAAAACCGATGCCGATGGCGTGGCCGTCATCACATGGGACACGGTCGGCAAATCCATGAACGTGATGAACCAGCAAGGGTTCACCGATCTGGATGCGCTGGTGGGCCAAGCCTTGGCCGATGATGCGGTCAAAGGCATCATCATCACCTCGGGCAAGCCTGACAGTTTCGCAGGCGGCATGGACCTGAACATCATCGCGCGGATGAAAGACAGCGCCGGCGACGACCCCGCGCGTGGGTTGTTTGACGGCGTGATGGCGATGCATGGCGTGCTGCGCCGGATCGAACGCGCGGGCATGGACCCCAAGACCAACAAGGGCGGTAAGCCCATCGCCGCCGCCCTGCCCGGCACGGCGCTTGGCATCGGGCTGGAAATCCCGCTGGCCTGTCACCGCATCTTTGCCGCCGATAACCCCAAGGCGAAAATCGGCCTGCCCGAAATCATGGTTGGCATCTTTCCCGGTGCCGGTGGCACCACCCGTCTGGCGCGCAAACTGGGAGCGATGGGCGCATCACCCCTGCTGTTGGAAGGCAAGTTGAACGATCCGCACGGCGCCAAACGCGCGGGCGTGATCGACGAGGTTGTGCCAGCCGAAGACTTGATCTCTGCCGCCAAGGCGTGGGTGCTGTCTAGCCCCACAATCGTGAAACCTTGGGATGAAAAGGGCTATAAAATGCCCGGCGGCGCGCCCTATCATCCTGCCGGTTTCATGACCTTTGTTGGCGCGTCCGCCATGGTCAACGGCAAGACGATGGGCGTCTATCCTGCCGCCAAGGCCCTGCTTAGCGCCGTTTACGAAGGCGCATTGGTCCCCTTTGATACCGCGCTGAAGATCGAGGCGCGCTGGTTCACCAATGTCCTGATGAACCCGTCATCTAGCGCAATGATCCGCAGCCTGTTCATCAACAAGGAAGCCTTGGAAAAAGGCGCCAACCGCCCCGACGCACCCGATCAAAAGGTCAAGCAGGTTGGCGTCATTGGCGCTGGCATGATGGGGGCCGGCATCGCGCTGGTCTCGGCACTTGCAGGCATCAAGGTCGTACTGATCGACGCCAAACAGGATGCCGCCGACAAGGGCAAATCCTATACCGCTGACTACATGGACAAAGGCATTGCCCGCAAAAAGGTGACCGACGACAAGAAAACCGCCGTGCTTGGCCTGATCAACGCCACGACCGATTATGCCGCGCTGAAAGACTGCGATCTGATCGTCGAGGCGGTGTTCGAGGATGTGGGCGTCAAGGCCGAAGTCACCAAAATGGTGCAGGCTGTCACGGGCCCCGACTGCATCTTTGCCACCAACACATCGACCCTGCCGATCACGGAACTGGCGAAAGCCAGCAATGATCCGGCGAAATTCATCGGCATCCATTTCTTTTCCCCCGTGGACAAGATGATGCTGGTGGAAATTATCAAGGGTCAGCAATCCAGCGATGTCGCCGTGGCCAAAGCGCTTGATTTCGTGCGCCAGATCCGCAAGACGCCGATCGTGGTCAATGACGCGCGGTTCTTTTACGCCAACCGCTGCATCATCCCCTACATCAACGAAGGCATCCGCATGGTCCGCGAAGGGGTCGAACCCGCCCTGATCGAAAATGCGGCCAAGCTGGTCGGCATGCCGCTGGGTCCGCTGCAACTGGTGGACGAGACCAGCATCGATCTGGGCGTAAAAATCGCCAAGGCCACACGCGCCGCGATGGGCGATGCCTATCCCGATGGCGAAGTGGACGAGGTGCTGTTCTGGATGGCCGATCAGATGCGTCTGGGGCGCAAATCCAATGCCGGTTTCTATGCTTATGACGATAAGGGCAAGCGCCTTGGTCTGTGGGACGGTCTGGCCGCGCAATACCCTGTCGCGGATGACCAGCCCGATCTGGTCACCGTCCAGCACCGGCTGCTGTTCGCCCAAGTGCTGGAGGCCGTGCGCGCGCTGGAAGGCGGCGTGCTGACCGATATCCGCGAAGGTGACGTGGGGGCCATCCTCGGCTGGGGCTTTGCGCCTTGGTCGGGCGGGCCGTTCAGCTGGCTTGACATCATCGGCGCGCCCTATGCCGCCGAACGCTGCGACCAGCTGACCGCACAGTTCGGGGACCGTTTCACCACACCCGACCTGCTGCGCGACATGGCCGACAAGGGCCACGAGTTCTACAAACGCTTTGGCACCGGCGCCAAAGCGGCCTGACCCATCCGGCGCATCCCTGCAAAGGGTGCGCCACCCCTACACGCTGCGGCGTGATACGATGATGATGCCCGCAAGTGCGATCAGCGCCATGCCCGCCATCGCCACAGGGCTGACAAGATCCCCCCACAAATACCACGCCCAGCCGCTGGCGAAGATCAGCAACGCATATTCATAGACGGCGACCTGACTTGCCTCGCCCAGTTGATAGCCGCGGAACAGACAGAAAATGCCGACAAGCGCCAAGGCGGCCTGAACTGCGATCCAGAACACAAGATCGTCGGTCACCGGCATCCAGCCGCGCTGCGCGAAACCCTCAGCGCCGGTTCCGGTAGACGGCAGCATCAGGCAGCCGACGGCCCCAAAAACGGCCAGCATCGCAAAAAACCCCGCGCTGAGCGTCAGGGTGGTTTCGCCTTCGCACCATGCGCGGGTGGCGATGGCCCCGACGGCATATAAAAGCCCCGCAAGGATCGGCAGGAATACGACCAAATCAAGTGCTGCCGGATCAGGCCGGATGACCAAGAGCGCGCCCGCGAACCCCGTGACAATCGCAAGGCTGCGGAGCCAGCCGACACGCTTGCCTTGGAAAATCACCGCGATCAGCAGCACGAAAATCGGGGATGTGAACAGCCCCGCCACAACGATCCCGATAGGCAAAATGGCCAGACAGCCGAAATAGATCAGCATGGACCCCGCCTGAAAAAAGCTGCGCCCGAACACCGCCCACGGGCGTTTCGGCCGCAACGTCCCCCAGCCCAGCAGCGCGATTAGGCCCAAAGCGCCCAGCGCCAACGTGCCGCGCAGCAGATGGAACTGCCACAGCGATCCATCCGCCGCGACATAGGGGACGAAATTATCGCTCAGCCCCAAGGTTGCCATCCCCACGATGATGTAGATCGCTGCACGCGGCGACACGATCTGGTCAGGCAAGGCGATCTGGGGTGTCATCAGGCAGCTTTCTTAACAGGATTCCGCTTCCAAAGTCGCTGATGCACCGCAATACTCTGTCCGGATAGCGACCAAGATGGCGGGAGGGCGACATGGGCTGGATGCGCGACGAGACGGGCCTTGGCAAACGGGCGGCCAATCATGTGCCGCTGACGCCCCTGTCCCACCTGCAACGTGCGGCACTGGTGTTCGCCAATCGTGACGCGCTGGTCTATGGCACGGCACGGCTGACCTATGCGCAATATTACCGCCGTGTCACACAGTTGGCCGCGGCCTTGGTCAAGGCGGGCGTGCAGCCCGGCGATGTGGTCGCCACGATCCTGCCCAACATCCCCGCCCAATCCGAGGCGGCGTTCGGAGTCCCCGCCTGCGGCGCGGTGCTGAACACGATCAACATCCGGCTGGATGTGGACACGATCGCCTATATCCTCGACCATGGCGAGGCCAAGGTTATGCTGGTGGACAGCCAGTTCCTGCCGCAGGCGATGGCGGCCATCGGCCAGATGCAGGGGCCTGCGCCACTGGTCATCGAAGTGCCGGACGATCAGGCGGGCGTGCATGCCATCGGCACCCAGCAGAATTACGAGGATTTTCTGACAACGGGCGATCCCGATTTCGCATGGATTTTGCCGCTGGATGAATGGGAAAGCCTTGCGCTGAATTACACCTCTGGCACCACCGGCCGGCCCAAGGGCGTGGTCTATCACCATCGCGGGGCCTATCTGATGACGCTGGGCACGGCGATGTCGTGGGAAATGCCGACCTTCGTGCGCTATTTGCAGATCGTGCCGCTGTTCCATTGCAACGGCTGGAACCACACATGGATGCTGCCCGCGCTGGGTGGCACCGCGATCTGCTGCCGCGATATCACAGCGCAGGCGATCTATGACGCCATCGCCGATCACGGGGCCACGCATTTCGGCGGCGCACCAATCGTGTTGAACCTGCTAGTCAACGCCAAGCCGGACCATCGCCGCCAGTTTAACCATGTGGTGCAGGTCTTTACCGCAGGCGCGCCCCCTGCCCCCGCGACCTTGGCCGCCATCGGCAGGCTGGGGTTTCACGTCAAACAGGTCTACGGGCTGACCGAAACCTTTGGCCATGTCACCGAATGTATCTGGGACCCCGCATGGGACACCCTGCCAGAGGCCGAACAGGCCGCGATCAAGGCGCGCCAAGGCGTCGGCATGCCGATGATGGAGGACGTCACGGTCGTGAACGACCACATGGACCCCGTGCCCTGGGACGGCACCACGCAGGGCGAGATTGTCATGCGCGGCAATGCGGTGATGAAAGGCTATCTGAAAAACCCCAACGCCACCGAAAAGGCGTTTGCAGGCGGCTATTTCCATTCCGAGGATCTGGCAATCCAGCATCCGGACGGCATGATCCAGATATCCGACCGCGCCAAGGACATCATCATTTCAGGCGGCGAAAACATCAGCTCGGTCGAGGTAGAGGCAGCGCTGATGAACCATGCGGCCGTGAACCTCTGCGCGGTTGTGGCCCAGCCGGATGAAAAATGGGGCGAAACCCCCTGCGCCTTTGTCGAATTGAAAGACGGCGCCACCGCGACCGAGGCCGAGATCATCGCGTTTGCCCGCGAAAGGCTGGCAGGGTTCAAATGCCCCAAACGCGTGGTGTTTCAGGACCTGCCCAAGACATCGACCGGCAAGATCCAGAAATTCGAACTGCGCCTGATCGCAAGGGCCGGTTGATCGCAAGCTGCCCTTTCGCGCATGACAAGATCTGCCTGCCCGCGTAAGGTAGACGCAAAAAGGCAATGTAGGGCAGATGACAGCGCTTGATCGATATGTGCGCTTGGAAAGCGATGGGCTTTGGCGGCCCGGTCCGGACCAGCAGCGGCGTCAGGTCACGATTTCTTTTGGCAATGCGACGCTGGTGATCGCCGACGGGGCCGCGCGCCCGCTTGCGCATTGGTCGCTGCCTGCGGTGATCCGCCTGAACCCCAACGAAACCCCCGCGATCTATGCCCCCGATCAAGAGGCAAGCGAAGCACTGGAGATCGCCGACGAGATCATGATTGACGCCATCGAAGAGGTCCGCAAATCGCTGGCCAAGGCCCGCCCGCAGCCCGGCAAGCTGCGCCACTGGGTCACGGCGGGGATCGTGGCCGCGACGCTGGCGCTGGCCGTGTTCTGGCTGCCCGGCGCGCTGATGCGGCAGACACTGGCCGTGGTGCCAAATGCCAAACGGATCGAGATCGGCGCGATCATCCTTGCCCATGTGCAGACCAAGACCGGCGCGGTCTGTCGTGACGCAGCCGCACAGGCCGCAGCAGGCACATTGGCAACACGGGTTTTCGGGGCGGGCACGCCGCTGAATATCGTTGTCGTGCCGAAGCTGGACCAAGGCGCGCTGGCGATGCCGGGCGGGCTGATCATCCTGGATGCGGGGCTGTTGCAGGCGGCGGATGATCCGGTGGCCGTGGCGGGGTTCGTGCTGGCCAGCCGTGTGGCCATCGCGGGGCAGGACCCTCTTGAACCCGTGCTGCGCGAGGCGGGGCTCGCTGCGACCTTTGGCTTGCTGACGACAGGTGACATCCCGCGCGACGTGTTGCAGCGCCATGCCGACGACCGTCTGGACCAGCCCGCACCGCAGGCCAATCCCGCCGAGCTGCGCCGTGCCTTTGCAGCGTCCAACCTGCCGCAAAGGCCCTATCAGATGCTGGCGGATGCGCGCACCGGCACCATGCCTGATCTGGGCCGTGATCCGCTGGATGGCCAGCCGTCGCCGCCGGTGATGACCGATAGCGCATGGATCAGTTTGCAGAACATCTGCAACCGCTGACGGCTATTTGGTGCCGAACATCCGGTCGCCTGCATCCCCCAGACCCGGCACGATATAGCCGCGATCATTCAGGTGGCTGTCGATGGCGGCGGTGACAATCGGCACATCGGGATGCGCGGCGCGCATCCGCGCGATACCTTCGGGGGCGGCGAGCAGGCACAGGAAACGGATATTCGTGGCCCCGGCCTGTTTCAGCAGATCAATCGCCGCGACCGACGAATTGCCCGTGGCCAGCATCGGATCGACGGCGATGACCAGCCGGTCCTCCAGCTCTGTCGGGACCTTGAAATAATATTGCACCGGTTGCAGGGTTTCTTCGTCGCGGTAAAGCCCCACGAACCCCACGCGCGCCGACGGGATCAGTTCCAGCACGCCATCCAGCAAACCATTGCCCGCGCGCAGGATCGACACCAGCGCCAGTTTCTTGCCGTCGATCACCGGCGCATCCATCGGTTCCAGCGGCGTGTCGATCCGGCGGGTGGTCATTGGCAACCCGCGTGTGACCTCATAGGCCAGCAGCTGGCTGATCTCGCGCAGCAATTGGCGGAACAGCGCGGTGGACGTTTCCTTTTGCCGCATCAACGTCAGTTTATGCTGCACCAAAGGATGGGTGACATGGGTGACATGGTCGTTCATTGGGCAGGCTCCAGTCGTTTGGCCACACGGGCGCGGGTGGCGTCGTCGCAGAAAGCGGCGGCAAGGGCGGTCTGGTTCAACGCGGCGAAATCGGCCGCGTCCCAGCCGAATGTCTTGTGCAGCATGTCGCATTCAGCACTCATCGTGGTGTGAAAGAACGGCGGATCATCGGTCGAGACAGTGACCTTGACGCCCGCATCGCGCAGGCGGGCGATAGGGTGGCTGGCCCAGTCGGTGACAGCCTTCAGCACAACATTTGACCCCGGGCAAACCTCCAGCACGATATCTTTTTCCACGATCTCGCGCAGCAATGCGGGATCGTCTGATCGCCCCGATGCCGTGGCCGATGCGGGCGACCTTCAGATCGCGGATAGTTTCGGCCACCATCGCCGCCCCGCCCCATTCGCCGGCATGACAGGTCAGGGGCAATGCCCGCTTCGCGCGCGATGTCGAAAGAATAGGCGTAATCGGCAGGCCGCCCCGCCAATTCACCCCCCGCCATGCCATAGCCCACAACAAAGCCGCCAAAGGTTTCCGCCGCACAGCGCGCCGCAGGTTTGCAGGCCTCGGGGCCGAAATGGCGGATGCCGGTCACGATCCCGCGCAGCGTGATGCCGAAACGTGCCTCGCCTTCGGCGGCGGCGTCGGACATCGCGGCAAGGTAATCCTTCCACGCCACCAGATCACCGCCACCGCAAAAATCGGGAGAGACGAAAGTTTCCAAATAGACCACGCCGTGCGCTGCCGTTTCTTGCAGCACCGCCAGCGTCAGGCGGCGGAAATCGTCGGGCGTTTGCAGGGTCGTGCAGGCGGCCTCGTAGACCTTCAGGAAATGATCGAAATCGCGGAAATCATAGCCGCCTGCGGGTGTGAAGATGCCGCTGATGTCGATCTTCTTTTCCGCCGCCAGCATGCGGATGAAATCAGGCGGCGCGCAGCCTTCCAGATGGGTGTGCAGTTCGATCTTGGGAAGCGTTTGAAAACTCATAGAAAACTCTTTCCTGCGCCGCGATAGGGCACTGACAAATGATCCGCGATGCTGGCCGCGACATCCGAAAACCCGAGATGCCCCAAAGGTGCGTCCCCCATTCCATGTACCAGCACCGGCACCCTTTCGCGGGTATGGTCGGTGCCGGGCCATGTCGGGTCATTGCCATGGTCGGCGGTGACGATCAACAGATCATCCTTGGCCAGACGCGGCAAAAGTGCGCCCAAAGCCGCATCGAACCACGCCAGATGCGCGGCATAGCCTGCAACATCACGCCTGTGGCCATAGTCGCTGTCGAATTCGACCAGATTGACGAAAATGAAATCGCCATCTGCTCGCTTCATCCAGCAGGTCGCGCAGATGATCCATCAGCACGGCATCCTTGCCCTTGTGCAATGTATCGATACCCTGCATCGAAAAGATATCACCGATCTTGCCCACGGCATGCACCCTGCCGCCCGCCACCTGCACATCGTCACAGATCGACGGGCCGGGCAGCGGGATCGCGTAATCCTTGCGGTTGGCAGTGCGGGTAAAGGCGCCGACGTCACCCACGAAAGGCCGCGCGATGACGCGCCCGACCTTCATCGCATGCAGCATGGGCGCAAGATCGGCGCAGAGCGTGTACAGCCGGTCCAACCCGAAATGATCCTCGTGTGCCGCGATCTGCAAGACGCTGTCGGCGGATGTATAACAGATGGGCCAGCCGTTGCGCAGATGCGCCGCCCCGTCGCGGGCAATGATCGCCGTGCCAGAGGCATGGCAATTGCCCAAGATGCCGTCCGTGCCTGCCGCCTTGCAGATGGCGGCGGTCAGGTCAGGCGGAAAGGCAGGCACCGTGTCGGGAAAATGATGCCAGTCCCACGGCACCGGCACACCGGCCAGTTCCCAATGCCCCGACGGCGTGTCCTTGCCGCGCGAGACTTCGGTCGCGGCCCCCCATGCGCCGGTCGGCACAGCGCCCAGTCCAGGCGCCTCCAGCCCAGAGGCCAGTTGCACCGCCGCCCCCAGGCCCAGCGCATCCAGATACGGCAGATGCAGCGGCATGGCCTGCGCGATATGGCCCACGGTATTCGCGCCGGTATCAGGCAGATCGCCGTTGAAATATTGCACAGCATCAGGTGCGCCGCCGATGCCGACACTGTCGATCACGATCAGGATTGCGCGCGCCATCAGCCGATCCTTTCCAGAACAAGCGGGCCGGGCACAGCCGCGTCGCCTATGGTGATCGCCGCCCGCACGGCGCGCGCGGCCTCGCCCGCGGCTTCTTCGGTCGCGGCATGCAGCGTACACAGCGGCTGGCCCCGCGTCACCGGCGCACCCAGCCCGATCATGTCGGTCAGCCCGACAGATGGGTCGATCCGGTCGGTTTCCACCCGCCGCCCGCCGCCCAAGCCCACCACAACCAGCCCCAGCGCCTCGCCATCGATGGCGGTGATATGGCCGCTGTCCGGTGCCATGACCTCGCCCACGACGGGGGCTGCGGGCAGATGCGTGCGCCAGTCCTCGGCCATGTCGGGTGGCCCGCCCATCGCGGCGATCATGCGGGCAAATCGTTCCATCGCCTCGCCCGACGACAGGGCAAGTGCCACCTGCGCGCTGGCCTCGGGCGCGCTGCGGCCTTGCAAGGTCAGCAGATGCACGCAGATCGCCTTGGACAAATCCACAAGGCGGGGGGCGGCGGCGCTGTTGCCTTCCAGCACGTCCATACAGACCGCAACTTCGACCGCATTGCCCAGCGCGGGGGCCAGCGGCGCGTTCATATCGGTGATCAGCGCGGCTGTCCGGCACCCTGCGCCATTGGCCGCATCAACCAGCGCCTGCGCCAAGGCACGCGCGTCACCCGGCGTTTTCATGAAAGCACCCGACCCGCATTTGACATCCAGTATCAGACCATCCAGCCCCGCCGCCAGCTTCTTGGACAGGATCGACGCCGTGATCAGGTCGATGGACTCCACCGTCGCCGTCACATCGCGGATCGCATAAAGCCTGCGGTCGGCGGGTGCGATCTGGCCTGTCGCGCTGACGATGGCGCAGCCGACCTCGCGCGTGATCTGGCGCAGGTGCTGTTCCGTGACTTGCGTGGACAGGCCGGGGATCGATTCCAGCTTGTCCAGCGTGCCGCCGGTATGGCCCAGCCCCCGCCCCGAGATCATCGGCACATAGGCCCCGCAGGCCGCCAGCACAGGGGCCGCGATCAGCGACACGCAATCTCCCACGCCGCCGGTGGAATGTTTGTCCAAGACCGGCCCCGGCAGGTCCCATGCCAAAACGTCGCCGCTGTCGCGCATCGCCTGTGTCAGCGCGACGCGGCCTTGATCGGACAGACCGTTCAGGCAGACCGCCATTGCAAAGGCCCCCGCCTGCGCGTCGCTGACCGCACCGCTGGCCAAGCCTTGCGCGAACCATGCAAGCGCCGCCGGATCAGGCGTCTGGCGGTTGCGGATCGCGGCTATGATCGCGCGGGCGTCCAAGGGTCAGACACGGCTCATGTAGTCGGCGTCGAAACTGCCGGGCAACAGGTCGGCCACGGTTGTCTGCTGAACGATCCCGTCCATCGTGGCCAGCGTCACGGCCACATCGCCATCCGCGAATTCCGCAATCTTCTGGCGGCAGCCACCACAGGGGCTGACCGGCTTGGGGCTGTCTGCGATTACCGCGACTTCGGCGATGCGGGTGTCACCACCTGCGATCATCGCGGCGATGGCACCCGCCTCGGCGCAGGTGCCTTCGGGATAGGCCACGTTTTCGACGTTGCAGCCGGTGTAGACGGTGCCGGATACCGACCGGATCGCAGCACCCACCTTGAATTTGGAATAGGGGGCATAGGCGTTTTCGCGCACGGCGCGGGCGTTGTCGATCAGCGACATGGTAACCTCCGGTTGGGTGAGATCAGATTGGTGCGGCCCGCGGCGCAATGCAAGACCCGTAGGCCGGGCTTCAGCCCGGCAACCTGACCTCGAGCAATTCCAGATCATCGCTTGGCTTGGCATAGCGCGTCCGCATGCCCGGCGGGATCACAAAGGCATCGCCTGCGGTCAGGATGAACGGCTCTTTGCCCTCGCCTTCGAGCAGCATCGCGCCCGCCATGACAAAGGTGAAATGGATATCCACGTCATGTGTGGCCCATTGCGGATCACCGTTGCCACGCCTGATCACCTGCACACCGGCGACGCCCTTGGTATTGGCGGCGATGGTGGTGTCGCGCGCTATAAATCCGGGCAGGTGCGCAGGCTGCCAATCGGCATCTACCGCCTTGTTATAGACGAAACGCTGCCCCTGCCATTCCCGATCAGGGCGCAGATGCGGCGTGGGCAAGGTCATGTCGTGGTCGATCTCGGTCACATGTTCGGCGGGCACGCCGATCTCGATCACCTCGATCCCGTCAGAGGCTTCCAGCACGCGGTGGCGGATTTCAGGCGGCTGGATGAAACAATCCCCCGCGGTCAGGCGGATCGGCCCGCCTTGGTCTTCGTACACGACATCGACCCAGCCCTTGATGCAGAAAATCAGCTGGAACCCGACCTTGTGGAAATGCACCATATCGGGAACCGGCCCGCCATCGGGGATACGGATGTGGCTGGCGATGATCGACCCGCCCAGCCGTGTGGGGATCAGGTCACGGTACTGCATCCCCGCGCGCCCGATCACCCAAGGTGCCTGATCCGCCAAACGACGCACGACAAAGGCGTGATCGGTCTGCGGCAGCACCAAAGGCGGGCTCAGCGGATGCACGCTGACCGGCGTTCCACCGGGGGATGTCAGGTCGGTCTGCCCATCCGCAAACGCCGGATCATCGGTCAAGATCCGTAGGCCGGGGTTCACCCCGGCACCCTGTTCCAACCGCACCCGCAAGCCGTGGCCCGAATAAACCGCAACACTGGGGTCATCGGCGGGATAGATCATATCCAGCCGCAGCCCCAGCACCTTGCCAAAAAATGCCAGATCGGCACGCAGGTCCGTTGTCGGCAGGCAAATTTCGGCGCGGATTTCATAGGGCTGTGTCATGCAGGTTACATTGTCCCGCGCGCGAAAGATTTGCAAGATTGCGCAATGCGTGATTAACCGCGCGGCAGGCTTTCCCTAGCGGCAGCAAATTGGTTTAACGTTAAACCATATTGAATGGAGATGATGATGGTCGATGAAACAGCAAACAGCCAGCGGCAGGCTGCCCTTGATTATCACAAGTATCCAAAGCCCGGAAAACTGGAAATCCGCGCCACCAAACCGCTGGCGAACGGCCGCGATCTGGCCCGCGCCTATTCGCCGGGCGTCGCCGAAGCCTGTCTTGAAATCAAGGCAGACCCAGACACCGCCCGCGATTACACCGCGCGCGGCAATCTGGTGGCCGTGGTCACCAATGGCACGGCAGTGCTGGGGCTGGGCAATATCGGCGCGCTCGCGTCAAAACCAGTGATGGAAGGCAAGGCTGTCCTGTTCAAGAAATTCGCCAATATCGACTGTTTCGACATCGAATTGAACGAATCCGATCCTTACAAGCTGGCCGATATCGTCTGCGCGCTGGAACCGACCTTTGGTGCCATCAACCTCGAGGATATCAAGGCCCCTGATTGTTTCATTGTCGAAAAGCTGTGCCGCGAACGGATGAACATCCCCGTGTTTCACGACGACCAGCACGGCACGGCGATTGTTGTGGGCGCGGCCGCGGTCAATGCGTTGCATGTCGCGGGCAAAAAGTTCGAGGATATCAAGATCGTCAGCACAGGCGGCGGGGCGGCGGGGATCGCCTGTCTGAACATGTTGCTGAAACTAGGCGTGAAACGCGAAAACGTCTGGCTTTGCGATATCGAAGGACTGGTCTATCAAGGCCGCGAAAAGGACATGAGCCCGCAAAAGGCGGAATATGCCCAAGGCACCGTGCCTGCGACGCTGGCAGATGTGATCGGTGGCGCGGATCTGTTTCTGGGCCTGTCCGGCCCCGGCGTTCTGAAACCCGAAATGGTGGCCCGCATGGCCCCGCGCCCGATCATCTTTGCCTTGGCCAACCCCAACCCCGAAATCGACCCCGATGCCGCCCGCGCCGTGACGCCGGATGCGATTATCGCGACGGGGCGCAGCGATTATCCCAATCAGGTCAATAACGTTCTGTGCTTTCCGTTCATCTTTCGCGGTGCGCTCGATGCTGGCGCGACAGAGATCAACGACGAGATGAAGATCGCCTGTATCGAAGGCATCGCCGCCCTTGCCCGCGCGACGACCAGCGCCGAAGCGGCCGCCGCCTATAGCGGCGAAAAACTGACCTTTGGTGCGGATTACCTGATCCCAAAACCGTTTGATCCGCGCCTGATGGGTGTCGTCGCCTGCGCCGTGGCCAAGGCGGCCATGGAAACTGGCGTGGCCAAGCGCCCGATTGCTGATCTGAAAGCCTATAAGGACAAACTGGACGGGTCGGTGTTCAAATCCGCAATGATCATGCGCCCCGTGTTCGAGGCCGCGCGCACCGCATCACGCCGCATCGTCTTTGCCGAGGGCGAGGATGAACGGGTTCTGCGCGCGGCACAGGCCGTGATGGAGGACACGACCGAAACCCCGATCCTGATCGGCCGTCCCGATGTCATCGAAAGCCGCTGTGAACGCGCAGGCCTGAAAATCCGCCCCGGTGTGGATTTCAACGTCGTGAACCCTGAAAACGACCCGCGCTATCGCGATTATTGGGAAACCTATCATACCCTGATGGCGCGCCGCGGCGTGACCCCCGACCTTGCCAAGGCGATCATGCGCACCAACACAACCGCCATCGGCGCAGTCATGGTCCAGCGCGGCGAGGCCGACAGCCTGATCTGTGGCACCTTTGGCCAGTTCCTGTGGCATCTGAAATATATCACCGAGATCCTTGGCACGCCTGCGCTGCACCCCGTTGGGGCCTTGTCACTGATGATCCTTGAAGACGGGCCCTTGTTCATCGCCGATACGCAGGTCCATCCCGAACCCACGCCCGAACAGATTGCCGAAACAGTGATAGGGGCAGCGCGCCATGTCCGCCGCTTTGGATTGGAACCAAAGATCGCGCTGTGTTCGCACAGCCAGTTCGGCAATCTGGATTGCGACACGGGCCGCCGGATGCGCGCGGCCATGGCGATCCTTGACAGCGCACCCCGCGATTTCGCCTATGAAGGCGAGATGCATATCGACAGCGCGCTCGACGTAGACCTGCGCAGCCGGATTTTCCCAGGCGCGCATTTGCCCGGCCCGGCCAATACGCTGATCTTTGCCAATACCGATGCCGCATCGGGCGTACGCAACATCCTGAAGATGAAAGGCGGCGGGCTCGAGGTTGGGCCGATCCTGATGGGTATGGGCAACCGCTGTCATATCGTCACCCCGTCGATCACCGCGCGCGGTCTGCTGAACATGTCCGCAATCGCAGGCACACCGGTGGCGCATTATGGCTGATATGATACCGGTTTTCCTGTGTTTCAAATGGGGCAAGGGATATCCGTGCCGCTATACCAATATCCTGTTCCGTGCGCTGTGCGATCAGATGCAGACACCGTTCCGCTTGGTCTGCTTGACGGATGATCCCGAAGGGTTGGCCGAGGGGATCGAGACGATGCCGCTGCCTGCCTTTGCAATGGATCGTAAAGATTGGCAAAATGGGATGTGGCCGAAATTGTCCGCCTTTGCCCCCGGCCTGCTTCGCCCCCGGCACGCCCGTCATCATGATGGATGTGGATGTTGTCGTGCTGCGGGACCTGACACCGCTGTTCGATCAGCTGCGCGCCAAGGGCGGGCTGCATATCATTCGTGAAATCCCCGATACCTTGCCCCGCTGGTTTCCATCGGTCTTTGGAAAACCCTTGCGGTCAAACTCGTCCGTGGTGGGGTTCATTGCCGGCACGCAAGATCATCTGTTCGAAATGTTCCGCGATAAAAGCTATGCGCAGGTCCAGCATTTGCGCAATGATCAGGATTTCATTCACCATCACGCCCAAGACCGGCAGCATTGGCCAATTGGCTGGATGATCAGTTTCAAGAAAGATTGCGCCTTTCATTTTCCGATCAATCTTGTCCGGCCAATCAGGCGGCCCGATGCCTTTGTGGTGATCTTTCACGGCATCCCGAACCCCGAGGATATGGTCCAAGGCCCTTTCAAACGCTGGGGCTCGCCTGAGAAATTCGGCTATTTCCCTGTCCGCTGGATCAAGGATTACTGGACCCGCTATTCCCGCCCGACGGATCATTGAAAATCTGGCGGCAAAAAAGATTGCGGCCTCAGGCGGGGATCAACGTGAATTGCCACAGGCAAGTCACGCAGCGCGAACGATGAAATGTAAATTCCTTTACACCATAGCACCTGTTTTGCCCTGTAATATTGCCTGACAGGCTGGCTGCGCGTAACAAGACCACAACAGCGGTTTTGGGAGGGGCGCGGGATGGGTTATGCAGAGGTTTATTCAAATTGGCAAAAGGACCCCGAAGGGTTCTGGATGGAGCAGGCGAAGGCAATTGACTGGGTCACGCCGCCCAGCAAGGCGCTCGATGACAGCACAGCCCCTATTTATAGCTGGTTTGCCGATTCAGAGGTAAACACCTGTTACAATGCCGTGGACCGCCATGTGGCCGCGGGCCGTGGCGATCAGGCGGCGATCATTTATGATAGCCCTGTCACCGACACCAAGCGCACCATCACCTATGCACAGTTGCTGAACAACGTATCATCGCTGGCGGGGGCCTTGCGCGCCAAGGGTATCGCCAAGGGCGACCGCGTACTCATCTACATGCCGATGGTGCCCGAAGCGTTAGAGGCGATGCTGGCCTGCGCGCGGCTGGGTGCGGTGCATTCTGTCGTCTTTGGCGGGTTCGCCGCGCATGAACTGGCGGTGCGGATCAATGACGCCACCCCCAAGGCGATCATCGCAGGGTCCTGCGGGATCGAACCGGGGCGGGTGGTGAAATACAAACCCCTGCTGGATGCCGCCATCGCAGAAGCCACGCACAAACCCGATTTCTGCGTGATCCTGCAGCGCGAACAGGGCCCAGCTGACCTGATCCCCGGCCGCGACCATGACTGGCACGCGGTCCAGCAGGGCGTGACGCCCACGGAATGTGTCCCCGTTGCAGGCGATCATCCGGCCTATATCCTGTACACCTCTGGCACCACCGGCGCGCCCAAGGGCGTCGTGCGCCCCACGGCAGGCCATCTGGTCGCGCTGAACTGGACGATGAAGGCGATCTATAACGTCGATCCGGGCGATGTATTCTGGGCCGCGTCCGATGTCGGCTGGGTCGTCGGGCATTCCTACATCTGCTACGCGCCGCTGATCCATGGCAACACCACTGTCGTCTTTGAAGGCAAGCCCATTGGCACACCTGATGCCGGCACATTCTGGCGGGTGATCGCGGAACATAACGTCCGGTCGTTCTTTACCGCGCCCACGGCGTTCCGCGCGATCAAACGCGAAGACCCCAAGGGCGAGATGATCAAGCATTATGACATCTCTTGCCTGCGCGCGCTGTATCTGGCGGGCGAACGTGCCGATCCCGACACCATCGTCTGGGCGCAGAATGTCATGAAGGTACCAGTCTATGACCATTGGTGGCAGACCGAAACCGGCTGGACCATCGCGGGCAATCCTGCGGGGATCGAAGCGTTGCCGGTCAAGATCGGGTCGCCCACCGTGCCGATGCCCGGCTATGACGTGCGCATATTGGACGAAGCGGGCCATCCTGTCGCGCCCGGCACGCTGGGCGCCATCGCGATCAAACTGCCTTTGCCGCCCGGCACGCTGCCGACACTGTGGAATGCCGAAGACCGCTTTCTCAAATCCTATCTGACCACCTTTCCCGGCTATTATGAAACTGGCGATGCTGGGATGATCGATGCGGATGGCTATCTTTATATCATGGCGCGCACCGATGATGTGATCAACGTGGCAGGGCATCGGTTGTCCACTGGCGCGATGGAAGAAGTTCTCGCCAACCATCCTGATGTCGGCGAATGCGCGGTGATCGGCGTGGCGGACGAGTTGAAAGGGCAATTGCCGCTGGGGTTTGTCTGTCTGAACAAGGGCTGCAACAAACCTCATGCCGAGATCGCCAAAGAAGTGATCAGCGCCGTGCGGGACACGATCGGGCCTGTCGCCGCGTTCAAGCTGGTGGCCGTAGTGGACCGCCTGCCAAAAACGCGGTCGGGCAAGATATTGCGCGCGACAATGGTCAAGATCGCGGATGGGCAGGATTTCAAAATGCCCGCCACCATCGACGACCCCGCGATTCTGGACGAGATCCGCGCGGCGCTGCAACCTTTGGGCTACGCCAAGACCTGACAGGGCCGTGACGGCGCGGCCTCTTGCCAATCCGGCGCGGCGCAGCCCATAACAAGGCGCGCCGCCCAACGGCGTGAAACCGGAGCCTGTGATGCCTATCGAAACCTTCGCCCCTGCGGGCGAGACGAAACACACGACCAGCTATTACGCCGCCAGCGCCAATCCGTCACCTGAGCGGCCCAAGCTGAAAGGCGACCAGCTGATCGACATCTGCGTGGTCGGTGCGGGCTATAGCGGGCTGTCGGCGGCGCTGCATCTGGCGGAAAAAGGCTTCAAGGTCGCGATCATCGAAGGCGCGCGCGTCGGCTGGGGTGCCTCGGGGCGCAATGGCGGGCAGATCGTGAACGGGTTGAACGCCAGCCTGCAGACGATCAAACGCCGCTACGGGCAGGACACGGCGAATTTCGTGGCCGGTCTGGTGCAGGAAGGCGGCGAGATCATCCGCGAACGGGTCGCCACCTATGACATCCGATGCGATTTGAAACATGGCAATATTTTCACCGGCCTGACCGCCGCGCATATGCGCGAGCTGGATGAACGCCGCGCGCTCTGGGCCAGCTATGGCTTGCACAATCAGGACATGCTGTCCAAGTCCGAACTGCGCGACCATATCGGGTCGGACGTGTACGCAGGCGGCATGATCGACCACACCGGCGGGCATATGCACCCGTTGAACCTGTGCCTGGGCGAGGCTGCGGCGTTCGAAAAACTGGGCGGCGTGATCTATGAACAATCCCCCGTCATCAGCTGCGATACCGAGGCAGACAAACCCGTCGTGCGCACCCGCGACGGCACGATGACCTGCAACACGCTGCTGCTGTGCGGCAACGCCTACCTCGGCCATGTGGTCCCTGCCCTGACCGCGCGGGTGATGCCGGTATCGACGCAGATGATGGCGACCGTGCCCTTGGGCGACAAAGCGCATGAATTGCTGCCGACCGACAAATGCGTCGAGGATGTCCGCTATATCCTCGACTATTTCCGCCTGTCCGCCGACAAACGGCTGATCTTTGGCGGCGGCACCGTCTATGGCGGCACTGATCCGGCGGATGTGGTGGCCAAACTGCGGCCTGCGATGGAAAAGGTCTATCCGCAGCTCAAAGGCGTGAAAATCGACCACGCATGGAGCGGGAATTTCGCCCTGTCCTTCAGCCGCGTCCCGCAGATGGGGCGGCTGGGGAACAACACCTATTTCGCGCATGGCTATAGCGGGCATGGGGTGACGGGGTCGCACACCTTTGGCCGCATCCTGTCCGAAGCCGTCGCCGGCGACCGCGCCCGTTTCGACGTCTTCGCCAAAGTGCCGTGGTATCCGTTCCCCGGTGGCCGGATGTTCCGCGTGCCGTACTCAATGATGGGGTCGTGGTATTACGCGTTGCGGGATCGGTTGGGGGTTTAGGGACCCATCACCCGCGCAGAACCTAGGCCGCCGCGCATCGCCGCACTGGGTCGGTGGGGGATCAAGCAAACTGCTCCCTAATCAACCGCTCCTCCAACCCATGCCCCGGATCGAACAGGATCCGGTGCCGGATCCCCGGTTCCGACCGGATCTCCACACTCACCACGTCGCGCACGGACTTGCCGTCGGCATCCGCCATCACGGGCCGTTTGGCGGGGTCGATCACGTCGAACCGCACCACCGCCTTTTTCGGCAGCAAGGCCCCCGCCAGCGGCGCGGGCGGAAGGCGGCCATGGCGGTCAGGGTCAGGACGTCGGACCCGATGGGCAGGATCGGGCCGTGGGCGGAATAGTTGTACGCAGTAGACCCCGCCGGTGTTGCCAGCAGCGCGCCGTCGCAGACCAGTTCCGGCATCCGCAGCTTGCCATCCACCGTGATGCGCAGCTTGGCGGCTTGGGGTCCGGCGCGCAGCAGGCTGACCTCGTTGATCGCCAAAGCCTCGTGCATGGCGCCGTCCACGCACAGGGCGGTCATGTGCAGCGGGTTGATGACCTCTTCCTCGGCCACGGCCAGACGCGCCAGCAGGTCGGCGTCGTGGTATTCGTTCATCAGGAACCCCACCGTGCCACGGTTCATACCGTAGACCGGCACGTCCAGCCCTTGGGTCGCGTGCAAGGCCTGCAACATGAACCCGTCACCGCCCAGGGCCACGATCACATCGGCCTTGGCCTGCGGCACATCGCCGTAAGCCTGCGCCAACGCGCGCAAGGCAGATTGCGCCGTGGGCATGGCACTGGCGACAAAGGCGATCTTGACGGGCGACATTGGCATTTTCCCCTGCGTTTGCGTTAACTTGTGGGGCGATCACACCCGAAACGCAAGCCGCCGATACGAAACATGCATGACGCGCTCATAAAGATCATGGTCGTTTTGATGCTTCAGATGCTGGGGTTTCTAGGGTAAACGGGGCGCAATCACCCTGATCCGCGCCTGCAAAGAGGATGCACCCCATGAATATCACGATCCGCGACCAAGGCTTTTTCACCGAAACACTCGCCACGCGCGACCCTGTGCTGCATGCCGCGATGCAGGCCGAACTCAAGCGCCAGCGCAAGGAGATCGAGCTGATCGCGTCGGAAAACATCGTCTCTGCCGCCGTGATGGAAGCGCAAGGCGGCGTGATGACCAACAAATACGCCGAAGGCTATCCCGGCCGCCGCTATTACGGTGGCTGCGAACATGTGGACGTGGCCGAAAACCTTGCCATCGAACGCGCCTGCCAGCTGTTCGATTGTGCCTATGTCAACGTGCAGCCGAATTCTGGTTCTCAGGCCAATCAGGGCGTGTTCCAGGCGCTGCTGCAGCCAGGCGATACGATCCTTGGCATGTCGCTGGATGCGGGCGGCCACCTGACTCACGGGGCCAAGCCCAACCAGTCCGGCAAATGGTTTAACGCGATCCAGTATGGCGTGCGCCGTCAGGACAACCTGCTGGACTATGACGAGGTCGCGCGCCTGGCGACCGAACACCAGCCCAAGATGATCATCGCCGGTGGGTCCGCCATCCCTCGCATCATCGATTTCGCGAAAATGCGCGAGATTGCCGATAGCGTCGGTGCCTATCTGTTGGTCGATATGGCGCATTTCGCGGGTCTGGTGGCGGCGGGCCTCTACCCCTCGCCCTTCCCACATGCCCATGTCGCCACGACGACCACCCACAAAACCCTGCGCGGTCCGCGCGGTGGCATGATCCTGACCAATGACGAGGATCTGGCGAAGAAATTCAATTCCGCCATCTTCCCCGGTATTCAGGGCGGCCCGCTGATGCACGTGATCGCGGGCAAGGCCGTGGCCTTTGGCGAGGCGCTGCGGCCCGAGTTCAAGACCTATCAGGCACAGGTGATCAAGAACGCGCAGGCGCTGGCCGATCAGCTGATGAAGGGCGGTCTGGATATCGTCACTGGCGGCACCGATACGCATGTGATGCTGGTCGACCTGCGCCCCAAAGGCGTCAAAGGCAACGCGACCGAAAAGGCACTGGGCCGCGCCCATATCACCTGCAACAAGAACGGCATCCCGTTTGACCCCGAAAAGCCGATGGTCACATCCGGCATCCGCCTCGGCACACCCGCAGGCACAACACGCGGTTTCGGAGAACCCGAGTTCCGCCAGATCGGCGACTGGATCGTCGAAGTCACCGAAGGTCTGGCCGCCAATGGCGAGGACGGCAATGGCGAGGTCGAGGCGAAGGTCCGTGCCGAGGTAGAGGCGCTGTGCGATCGGTTCCCTATCTATACCAACCTGTGATCTTGCTGGTAGGGTGGGTCAAGGCCCACCCTACCGCCCTCAGACCAGCCCGCGCTGCACCAGCATAACGATCACCAGGACCGCAGTGATCAGCAGCCCAAAGGCAATAGAGGCCGCAACGCCCAGCGCCGCGCTCCACCGCCGTTGCTTGATATCGATGCGGTCCAGATACGCCAGCGCGTTGCGATGCGCGGCGTCTAACCGAGGCATATCGATCATCCGGTGCAGCTTGGGATTGTCGGCCAGCGATTCGGCCTGCGCCAGATAAATCAGGTCGCGGCGCAGGGCGCGCGGCAAGAAACGGCGGGCCTTGTGGACCTGTGCTTGAAACGTACGGGCGCGCAGTCCGAGCTTTTTTGTCAAAAGCGCGCTGATGTCTTCTACCTGCTTGTGTATGTCGGATGCCATGAACGCCGCGGTAAATCGTTCGCGTGGCAGCCTCAATCCCTCTGGCCAGCGCAGGTTAGGAAGGTTAGCAACAGATGCATGTTGAACACGGTCCTGCATGACGGCCCTGGTGCCGTCCCCCTTTTGATTGCCCACGGGCTGTTCGGGTCTGCCCGCAACTGGGGGGTCGTCGCGAAAAAGCTGTCTGAAACGCGGCCTGTCATCACGGTCGACATGCGCAACCATGCGGACAGTCCATGGTTTGACAGCCATTCCTATCCAGACATGGCCGCAGATCTGGCGCAGGTGATGGACCGGCCGATGGATGTGTTGGGCCATTCGATGGGGGGCAAGGCCGCGATGGTGCTCGCGGTGCAGCGCCCCGATCTGGTGCGCAAGCTGATCGTGGCCGACATCGCACCTGTCACCTATACCCATGACCAGCACGGGCCGATTGCCGCGATGCGGCGCGTGCGATTAAGCGCGGTGACCAACAGGGCCGAGGCCAAGGCACAACTGGGCGATCTGGAGCCAGGAGTTGCGGATTTCCTGCTGCAAAGTCTGGATATGAAAGACAAATGCTGGCGGCTAAACCTTGATGTGCTGCAGGCCGAGATGGACAGGATCATCGGCTTTCCACAGCTGGACGGGCAGTTCGACGGGCCGGCCCTGTTTTTGTCGGGAGCCAAGTCCGATTACGTCACCACCGCCTACCGCGCGCCGATCAAGGCACTTTTTCCCAACGCGGTCTTTGCCAAGATCCCCGATGCAGGGCACTGGCTGCATGCCGAACAACCGCGTGCCTTTATCGGGTCGGTCGCGGCGTTTCTGGGCTAGAGCAAATCTTGCGCCCTGTCTGCCGGTCCACTAGGATCGCAGTATCAACAACGAAAGTAATGCCGATGATCCGTCTGCTTGCCCTTGTCGTCATCCTTGGCCTGTCTGCCTGCAACACCGTCCAAGGCGTGGGGCGCGATATCACAAGCGCGGCGCAAACGGTCGAGAACGCTTTCTGATCTACCAGAGCTGGGCCGAGGTCCAGATCACGGCCAGACAGGCGCCGCCAAGAAACATGGCAAAGCCGTGGGGCAGGTAATGCATCGGCACCTCCATCAGGTTGATGCATCCTTAACGCGCGAAGATGACATTTTGATCGCGGCGATCAGCGCATATTTTGCGTGATAGCGCGGGCGACGTACCAACTGGCGGGAATCCCCAGTATCGCCCCCGCCGCCGCCGCGATGATGATCGGCCCCAGCGTGTCATATCCGGTCGCCAGCGCCGCGATCACAAAACTGCCCGCAACACTGGTCCCGATGATGCTGTAGAGCATGGATGCAAGACGAAACATGAATGACCCCTCTGGTATGCACTGTCGCGCAAGGCGTAGCGGAGGCGGCAGGGGCGTGCCTTGATGTGGGTCAAGTGGGGGGTGGGTGTGCCCTTTGGCGGAACGAGGACGCAACGGCAGCGTGCGGTGCGCAGCAAGTGCGTATCCACTAACGAATCGGTCAGAACCCTCAATGAAGATTGCCTTGGAAATCAACCTAAGATTTATATGGCGCGAGCAGTACAACCTGTGCTTAACTCATCCTTAATGGATTTTATGGTAGTAAGTTACAGTTGATGCCGTCATCAGAAATGATCGCCGAAGTTCGGCGGCTTCTCGCAGACTATGGACTATCAAAGTGGGAACTTGTTGCTCTCTTAATACTTTTAGCCGTATTGTGGAGGCTTCCGACAATACTGACACATCGTCGTGAGATGGCCAAAATTAAGGCGGATTTTGCTGTTAAAAGCGCTAGCCTACAGGCGAAGATAGAAGATACGCGCACCAAACGTGCGTTGAAGGCTTCAAAAGGTAGGGCAAAATGATGTATGATGTGATGAGTTGGGCCGCTGCACTCGCGATCACTGCTACTGTAGTGGTCGCCTTGCTAGTATATTTGAAGGCCAGAACACTATCAAACCAGATTATGGCTGTATCTTCGAAGCAATTTCATGATGCTGCTGCTAGTCTGCTACAAACTGCTGATGAGCTCCCAGATAGTGTGTTGGAGATCATCGCACAGATGGATCGTCTAGCAAAATCGAAGCACGTCAGCAGCGCCTTACTGGTAGCGCTCCGTGGTGATCAGCCGTTGAATGGGGCTTCGATCGATTCGGGTGTTGCTGATAAAGCGTCGGACATCGCGGCGATGCGGCAAGAACTTCAAGACCTTCTCTCGGCCGCAGTTACAGGCTGGCTGCAGTATATCTCTCATCAGAATGTAGTGATGAACGTTCGGATATCTTTTGCAGTCATGAGACTAAAGTCTGAGGGGATGAACTCAGCACGAGCTGAGCACACTGTTGGATTCAGTTTTCTCCAGAAAATGACGAGTAGTCCCTGCTAACTGGCTCGACCAGAAGATGGATGGTTTTGTCGCTCACAAGCCGAATCAACTATCCATTTTCAGCGCCGAGATAAACGCCTCCTGCGGGATGTCTACTTTCCCGAACTGCCGCATCTTCTTTTTGCCGGCCTTCTGCTTGTCCAGCAGCTTGCGCTTGCGCGTCGCGTCGCCGCCATAGCATTTCGCGGTCACGTCCTTGCGCAGCGCCGACAGCGTTTCGCGGGCGATGACCTTGCCGCCGATGGCCGCCTGGATCGGGATCTTGAACATGTGGCGGGGGATCAGGTCCTTGAGCTTTTCCACCATCGCGCGGCCGCGTGTTTCAGCGCGGTCGCGGTGCACCATCATCGACAGCGCGTCGACGGGTTCGTCGTTGACCAGCACGCTCATCTTGACCAGATAATCCTCTTGGTACCCCGTCAGGACATAATCAAAAGACGCATAGCCCTTGGTCACGGATTTCAGGCGGTCGTAGAAGTCGAACACCACCTCGTTCAGCGGCAGATCGTACACCACCATCGCGCGGCTGCCCGCATAGGTCAGGTCCAGCTGCACGCCGCGGCGGTCCTGACAGAGTTTCAGCACATCGCCCAGATATTCGTCAGGGACAAGGATCGTCGCCTTGATGCGCGGTTCTTCCAGATGGTCGATCAGCGTCAGGTCGGGCATATCGGCGGGGTTGTGCAATTCGCGCATCTCGCCGTCGCGCATATGCAGATGATAGACCACCGAAGGGGCGGTGGTGATCAGGTCGATGTCATATTCACGCTCGATCCGGTCGCGGATGACCTCCAGATGCAGCAGGCCCAAAAACCCGCAGCGAAAGCCAAAGCCGAGCGCGGCGGAGGTTTCCATCTCAAAGCTGAAGCTTGCGTCATTCAGCGCCAGTTTCTCGATCGCGTCACGCAGGTCTTCGAATAGCGACGAATCGACGGGGAACAGGCCACAGAACACCACCGGCTGCGCGGGTTTGAAGCCGGGCAAAGCTATATCGCAACCCTTTTTCTCGGATGTGATCGTGTCACCGACGCGGGTGTCGCGGACCTGTTTGATAGACGCCGTGATGAACCCGATTTCACCGGGGCCAAGGATGTCGACATCCTGCATCTTGGGCCGGAACACCCCGATCTTGTCGATCTGGTGGACGGTGCCGTTGGACATGAACCGCACGCGGTCGTTTTTCTTCATCGTCCCGTCGATGATCCGCACCAGCACGATGACGCCAAGGTAACTGTCGTACCAGCTGTCCACCAGCATCGCCTTTAATGGGGCGTCGCGATCGCCCTGCGGGGCGGGCAGCAGGTTGACGATGGCTTCCAGCGTTTCGTGGATGCCGATACCTGTTTTCGCCGACACGCGGATCGCACCGGATGCGTCAAGCCCGATCACATCCTCGATCTGGGCTGCGACCTGATCGCATTCGGATGCCGGCAGGTCGATCTTGTTCAGCACCGGCACGATTTCATGGCCCGCATCCAGCGCGTGATAGACATTGGCCAGCGTCTGCGCCTCGACCCCTTGGGTGCTGTCCACGACCAACAGCGATCCTTCGACGGCGCGCATGGACCGCGACACTTCATAGGCGAAATCGACGTGGCCGGGAGTGTCGATCAGGTTCAGAACATAGGCGCGGCCATTGTCGGCGGTGTAATCGATCCGCACGGTGTTGGCCTTGATCGTGATGCCGCGTTCGCGCTCGATATCCATGCTGTCAAGCATCTGTTCCTTCATATCGCGCGCGGCCACAGTATTGGTCGACTGGATCAACCGGTCGGCCAAGGTGGATTTACCGTGGTCAATATGCGCCACGATCGAGAAATTGCGGATATGCGAAAGGTCTGTCATGGCTGGGATATGATGCGGATTCCGGTTCCCGTCAATCGCGATGTTGCCCCGTCTCGGACGTGATCCGGGACCTCTTACCGTCATTCTCCGAGGTCCCGGATCAAGACCGGGACGGGGCTGTGCCAAAAGGCCGCGGTCGGTTTGTCCGCCGTCGCGCGCTGACTGTCTTAAAGGCCGCTTCGCCTTCGTGAATTGCATTGCCGCGCCTGACCCTGCATATTGCGCCCGAACTTGCAGGGCGACCCTGCAACACGCCAAAAAGACAGAGGGCAGGATGCGGATTTTTCTGGTGATGGGGGCGGTTGCGACACTGGCCGCTTGCGGCGGCGGGCGTGTGTCCGGCGATATCAGCGCCGCCTGTATGAACGCGGGCCGTGTGGCGGCATCGCCGCAGCTGTGTTCCTGTGTCCAGCAGGTCGCCAACCAGTCACTGTCGGACCGCGATCAGGCGCGCGCGGCTGCGTTCTTTGCCGATCCGCAGCGCGCGCAGGACACCCGCCAGTCCGACAACCGCAGTGACGAGGCGTTCTGGCTGCGCTACCGCGCCTTTGCCGATCTTGCGACACAAGTCTGCCGTCCTGTCGCGGTCTAGGCCCAACACACTGGACAGCGCCGCCCTGCCCGATATGAAGGCAGCATGACCCGCCACCCTGCCCCCGATGATCTGGCCCAGCGCATCCGTGCGGGCGACAGGCGCGCGCTGGCCAAGGGGATCACTTTGGTCGAAAGCGGGCGCGCTGATGACCGCGCTGCCGCCATTGCCCTGTTATCAGCCCTTGGCACCGACCGGCAGGCGCTGCGCATCGGGCTGTCCGGCACGCCGGGTGTCGGCAAATCGACCTTTATCGAAAGCTTTGGCCTGATGCTGACCGGTCAGGGCAAACGTGTCGCGGTGCTGGCGGTCGACCCTTCCTCGGCCCGGTCAGGCGGGTCGATCCTGGGCGACAAGACCCGCATGGATGATCTGGCGCGCGACCCGCTGGCGTTCATCCGCCCCTCCCCCAGCCAAACCCAGCTTGGCGGCGTCGCCCGCCGCACCCGCGAAGCAGTGGCCCTGTGCGAGGCAGCAGGGTTCGACATCGTGCTGATCGAAACCGTGGGCGTTGGCCAGTCCGAAACCATGGTGGCGCAGATGGCCGATCTGTTTATCCTGCTGCTTGCCCCTGCGGGCGGCGATGAATTGCAGGGCGTCAAGCGCGGCATCATGGAAATGGCCGATCTGATTCTGGTGAACAAGGCGGATGGCGATCTGAAAAGCCAGGCAATGCGCACCTGCGCCGATTATGCCGGTGCCTTGCGCCTGCTGCGCAAGCGCCCGCAAGACCCCGAAGGCTTCCCCAAGGCGATGACCGTGTCGGCGCTGGAACAGCACGGGCTTGCCGCCGCATGGGACGACATGCAGCATCTGGCAGATTGGCGCCGCGCGCAGGGGCTCTGGGACCGGTTGCGCAAGGATCAGGCCGGTTTCTGGTTCACCGAGGATGTCCGGCAGGGTCTGTTGCAATTACAACTGGACGATCCCGCGACCCGCGCACGGATCAAGGCCGCGCAAGATGCGGTGGCCGCTGGCACCCTGTCACCGACCGCCGCCGCAGCCCAGGTGCTGGACCCGCTGCGCAAAGGCTGAATTGATGCAGGCGCGATGGCAAAGCGGGTTGACGCTGTCCGGGAATCCGCCTATTTCGCGCTGATCTTATGCCGACCCTGCATTGCGGGGTTCCAACCCGTATGCAGGATGTCCCGCCATTTGGCTGGCGATATCCCTCAGAACAAGGAAAACGCCCATGTCGCGCCGTTGCGAATTGACTGGAAAAGGCCCGATGTCTGGCAACAACGTCAGCCACGCCAAGAACCACACCCGCCGCCGGTTCCTGCCGAACCTGCAGGACGTGACCTTGCAGTCCGACGTGCTGGGCCGGTCGTTCAAGCTGAAAATCTCGAACGCAGCCCTGCGCACCGTCGATCACCGCGGTGGTCTGGATGCCTTCATGGCCAAAGCGAAAGAGGCGGAATTGTCGCCCGACGCGCTGAAAATCAAAAAAGAAATCGCCAAAGCGACTGCAGCGGCATAAGCCGGCAGCCCAAGGCGGATGCTTTGAACGCGGTCGTGCAAACGGCCGCGTTTTTCGTTGTGCAGCCGCGCTTGACCGCGCCTGTCCCCCGCGTCAGACCGTCCCCATGACCGACCTGCCGATTGACATCATCCTGCCCGACTTGGTCGCAGCCCTTGGCCGCCATGGCCGTGCCGTTCTCCAAGCGCCGCCCGGTGCGGGCAAGACCACGCGCGTGCCGCTGGCCATGCTGAAGGTCGGGCTGACCACGGGCAAGATCATTCTGCTGGAACCCCGCCGCCTTGCCGCGCGTGCTGCCGCCGAACGGCTGGCAGAATCGCTGGGCGAGGTGCCCGGCCAGACGGTGGGCTACCGGATGCGCGGCGAAAGCCAGCCCGGCAGCCGTATCGAGGTGGTGACCGAAGGCATCCTGACCCGTATGATCCAATCCGACCCCGCGCTGACCGGCATCGGCGCGGTGATCTTTGACGAATTCCACGAAAGGTCCCTGAACGCCGATCTGGGGCTGGCGCTGGCCTGGGAAGCCCGCAGCGTGCTGCGCCCCGACCTGATCTTGCTGGTGATGTCGGCCACACTGGACGCCGCCCCCGTCGCTGCCATGCTGGATGATGCGCCGGTCATCACCTCGCGCGGGCAATCCTATCCCGTCACCACGCATTTTCTGGACACGGTATTGCCCAAAACCACCCGCCTGCCGCAAGCCGCCGCCGATCTGGTGGTCCGCGCAGTGCAGGAAACCACAGGCGGCCTGCTGGTTTTTTTGCCCGGCGAGGGCGAGATCAGGGCAACCATGGCCGCCTTGTCAGGCCGCCTGCCCCATGACTGCGTGATCCGTCCGCTCTACGGCGCGTTGCCGTTCAAGGACCAGCGGTCAGCCCTTGCGCCTGTTGCGTCAGGGCGCAAAATCGTGCTGTCCACATCCATCGCCGAAACATCGCTGACGATCCCCGATATCCGCGTCGTCGTGGATGCAGGCCGCGCGCGGCGGGCACGGTTTGACCCCGGCTCCGGCATGTCGCGCCTTGTGACCGAACGGGTCAGCCGCGCCGAGGCCACCCAACGTGCCGGTCGCGCGGGCCGTGTCGCCCCCGGTGATGCCTACAAGCTCTGGACCAAAGGCGAGGATGGCGCCCTGCCCGCCTTCGCCCCCGCGGAAATCGAGGCCGCCGATCTGGCAGGCCTTGCGCTGGAACTGGCCCTTTGGGGCAGCGATGACCTGGCCTTCCTGACCCCGCCACCCCCCGCCGCCTTGGCCGAGGCGCGCGCGTTGCTGCAAAGCCTTGGCGCGCTGGATGGCAATCTGCGGATCACGGCGCATGGGCGCGCGCTGGCGGCGCTGCCGTTGCATCCACGGCTTGGACATATGCTGCAGGTGGCAGGCGCACAGGCCGCCCCCCTTGCCGCGCTGCTTGCCGCGCGCGATCCCCTGCGCGGCGCGCCTATCGATCTGGCGGGGCGGATACAGGCGCTGGCGGGGCGTTACGACGGACCGGGACAGGTCAATCCAGCGGCGCTTGCCCAGATCAAGGCCGAAATCCCGCGCCTTGCCAGAGGCCTGCCAAAATCCGCACCGATGACGCTCGCTGAACAGGCCGCACTCGCCTATCCCGACCGGATCGGGCTGCGGCGCAAAGGCGACGCGCCGCGCTATCTTTTGTCGGGCGGCAATGGCGCGGTCATCGACAGCGCTGATCCGTTGGCGGGGCAGCGGTTGATCGTGGCGACCGATCTGGACGGTGATAAACTCGAAGCGCGCGTGCGGCAGGCAACAGCGATCACGGATGGCGCATTGCGCGGGCTCTTTGCCGACCGCATCCGCTGGTACGACCTGTGCCACTGGTCACGACGCGACAGCAAGGTGCTGGCGCGCAGACAGGAAATGTTCGGCGCGCTGGTGCTGGATGACCGGGTCTGGTCGGATGCGCCCGATGACGCGGTGGCGCGTGCTATGCTCGACGGTGTGCGCCAGCTCGGGCTGCAATTCTCGCCCGCCGCACGGCGGTTTCAGGCGCGGGTTGCCTTGGTCGATGGTCTGCCCGCCATGGATGACGCAACGCTGATGGACACGCTCAACGACTGGCTACTGCCGCATCTGGCGGGCGTGCGCAGTGCCGAAGACTGGAAACGGTTCGACCCGCTGCCTGCGCTGCGCGCCATGCTGGACTGGGACCAGATGCAACGGCTCGATACCGCAGCCCCCGCCAGTTTCGAGACCCCCTTGGGGCGCAAGATCCCGATCGACTATGATGATGCAACGCCAGCGATCACGCTGCGCCTGCAGGAAATGTTCGGCACAACACGGCACCCGATGGTGGGGCGCACACCGCTGCGGATCACGCTTTTGTCGCCGGGGCAGAAACCCGTACAGGTCACGCAGGATATCGTGGGCTTTTGGGCCACATCATACGCAGATGTGCGGCGCGACATGCGCGGCCGTTATCCGCGCCACCCCTGGCCCGAAGACCCGACCGAGGCAGACCCGACCCTGCGCGCCAAACCGCGCGGCACCTGACCGGTCAAGGTTGCGCGATAGGCTGCACCACCTTTGCCCTCGCTTTGTTCAAAATACTCCCGCGCGGAGCGCTCCTGCCGGGGCGGCTGACACTACCGGCCCAGACAATAGCGCATGATCGCCTTTTGCGCATGCAGCCGGTTTTCCGCCTCATCGAAGATCACCGAATGTGGGCCGTCCATGACGCTGCTGGTCGCTTCATCCTCGCGGTGGGCGGGCAGGCAATGCATGAACAATGCATCCGGTTTCGCGCGTGCCATCAGCGCGTCATTGACCTGATAGCCACGCAGCTGGTTGTGGCGGCGTTCGCGGGCGGATTGCGGGTCGTGCATGCTGACCCATGTATCCGTCACCACCAGATCGGCACCCTGCACCGCCTCGTTCGGATTGCGCATGATGGTGTATAACCCGTCCAGCGCCGGATCAGGGTCAAGCGGCGGCGGACCCGTGAACACCAGATCGAAATCGAACTGCTTGGCCGCATGGGCGAAGCTGGCGAACACATTATTGCCATCGCCGGACCAGACCACCTTTTTGCCTTTGATCGGGCCGTTATGTTCCTCGAATGTCATGATATCGGCCATGATCTGGCAAGGATGCGTGCGGTTGGTCAGCCCGTTGATCACCGGCACCGATGCATATTCAGCCATATCCAGCAGGGTCTGTTCCTCGAAGGTGCGGATCATGATCAGATCGACATAGCGCGACAGCACGCGCGCGGTATCGGCGATGGTTTCGCCATGGCCCAGCTGCATGTCGGTGCCGGACAGCACCATGGTCTGCCCGCCCATCTGGCGCACGCCCACGTCAAAGGACACGCGGGTCCGCGTCGACGGTTTTTCAAAGATCAGCGCGACCATCTGGCCGGCCAGCGGTTGTTCGGCATCGAGCGTGCCCTTGGGCAGCCCCGCGCGCGCATCCTTCATCCGGCGCGCATTGGCGATAATCGCGGACAGATCGTCCGCAGGGGTGACATGGATATCGAGAAAATGATTCATATTATTCGCTTTAATTGGGCCGGTCCAAATGGCCGATGTTCACAGATGGGTCTGACCTGCACCAAGTTGCGGTTCCGGGGCGGGGCCAACCGTCGGATTGCATGCCCCACTTTCGCAAAAATCACGCCGGGGCGGGTTGCCATGATGCACCATGGCAAAGGCCCAGATTGGCGCAACGGCTGATCCAGCGCAGTCAGTTCGGGACATGCGCATCACGCAGCTTCGCTTTGCATCTGCAATGCCGCCGCATCAAGCCGGGCCACGGCCTGCCCGATCTCTTCGTCCGTGATGGTCAGGGGCGGCAGCAGGCGGATCACATTATCTGCGGCGGGCACGGTCAGCACGCCGTGGTCATATCCCGCCTTGACGATATCGGTGTTGGTGGCCTTGCATTTCAGGCCCAGCATCAGGCCCGACCCGCGCACCGCCACAAAGACATCGGGATGTGCTGCGACCAGCCCTTCCAGCTTTTGACGCAGCAGGCCCGCCTTGCGGTTGACCTCGGCCAGGAAGGCCGGATTGGCGACAATCTCCGTCACGGCGCAGCCCACGGCGCAGGCCAGGGGGTTGCCGCCATAGGTGGACCCATGCGTGCCCGCCGTCATCCCGCTAGCCGCATTCTCGCTGGCCAGCACGGCACCCAAGGGAAAGCCGCCGCCGATCCCCTTGGCAACCATCATGATATCAGGCGTGACACCCGCCCATTCATGCGCGAACAGCTTGCCGGTCCGGCCCATGCCGCATTGCACCTCGTCGAGGATCATCAGGATGCCGTGCTGGTCGCACAGATCGCGCAGCCCTTTCAGGCAGACATCGGGCAAGGGGCGGATGCCGCCTTCGCCCTGCACGGGTTCAACCATGATCGCGGCAATGTTGTCGCCCGCCGCAGCAAGGGTCAGCGCGTCATGATCGCCAAAATCCAGATGGGTGAAACCGGGCAGCAGCGGGCCAAAGCCTTTGGTCATCTTTTCGGACCCTGCCGCGGCGATCCCCGCGCTGGACCGGCCATGGAACGACCCGGTAAAGGTGATAATCTCGGTCCGGTCGGGCTGGCCTTTATCATACCAGTATTTGCGGGCCATCTTGACCGCGAGTTCGCAGGCCTCGGTGCCGGAATTGGTGAAAAACACCGTGTCCGCAAAGGTATGTTCCACCAGCAGGTCCGCCAATTTTTGCTGGGCGGGAATGTGATAAAGGTTGGACACATGCCACAAGGATTGCGCCTGCGCCGTCAGCGCCGCAACCAGTGCAGGATGCGCATGGCCCAGCGCGTTTACGGCAATCCCCGCCCCAAGGTCCAGAAATCGGCGCCCGTCTGCCTCGGTCAACCAAGCGCCAGACCCTGACGTAAACGTCAGCGGCGCGCGCGAATAGGTCGGCATAACAGAGGCGATCATGGGGTCATCCTTTTCAATACGCCAGATTGGTGCAGGACCAATGCAGCAGAGTCAATTTAATTGGGGGTGGCTGGCAGACGTAATTCAGGCGCGCGCGAAATCGCGTCGGCGTCGAAGGCTCTGATGAAAGCTGATCGTCATGGAGATAGTTTAGCGCGTCGCTTTCGCCATGAGAAGCCAAAAACGGCCAGCGAAAAAGAATCCAAGACGATTGCCCAAAAATGAAGCGCGACATCTGCAAATTGTCACCGCCACACCCTGCGAAAGGCTTTGTCGATTGTCATCGGCAGGGCGGCGGATCACATATCCGCCATCATCTGTTGAAATCGCTTTATTTTTTTTGATGTAGCACTCTTGTTACTATAACAGCTCCCCAATGGCTTGGGCGCTTGCCGCAGCACCCCCCCCATGAAAAAACCCGCACTTTGCCGACCCCACCCGGGGGGTACCCCCCTATTTCAGCAGGGGACTCCGGGATCGCCATACATGATATTCCGCTCAGGCGATCACCTCGGTTTCACCTGTTTTTGGCTGAACGCTTCTAATGAAAGTGCAGCCGAACTTGCGCGCAGTTCTCGATTGCATAGTGGTCATGTCCACATGCCCGCAGGACATGATCCCGATCAACGGCGCCGACTGCACACCGACCGAGGTTCATTATCATCTTCTGACCTGAGCTTCCAACATCTGACTTGAGGCTTCTTCCCGCTCGATCAGCCATGAATGTAGAGATGTTGCCAATTTGCGAGAAGTATTGCTTTGCCGCGCGTAGTTGCGCTTAATATGTGTCCTGCTTGATGTGCTTGGCCCCTAACCGAGCGTGCCATGAAAAGCGCAGATCGGCGAGGGTCTATGTGATCATCCGGGATGGAACACCTAAGGTCCCGTGACAAGCGCGCCCAAAAAGAAAATGCGGACAAGTTCGAGATGCTTAAATCTTGTAAGATCGACAACCCGCTGAACCACCTTCCTATGATGCAATAATTCCTGATGCGAGGAAAAAAAATCAAAGCTGGCCACATCTTGACGCAACATAAAATTTATTGCTTTGTTTGTATATTGCTTTTTTCCATTTTTTAATAAACTATATTCACGAAAATTAACGTCGGCACCATAATTTAATAAGGCCTCCACAGAACGGTACCTTTTTAAGTGATCTGAAGATGCTATGGTTAACGGACTTTGAACTTGCGACTCAACCTTCGAACCACGGAGCGCTGGTGATGACCAAGTAATAATACTGTTTGGATTAGCCCCAAGCTGTAGGAGCTTTATAGACAAAGCGTCAGTTTTCAAGCACCTTAGGGAGGCGCTAAGTGGCGTATTTCCCAAATTACTAATTGGGCCTTCAATATCGGCTCCTTGCGCAAGCAAAAAATCTAAAGCCAAAATCGAAAGAGCTTCAATTTTTTCGGCAGAGGCGGTGATTTTTGGTATATCAGATGATAGAAACTCTTCGGTGTACTCTCGACCCCAAAATACAGTTGGTTTGTCTTTATGATCTAGCCAAAACTGACTTTCTGCCTTTTGAAGCCAATATCCATGGCACAGTTCACTTTTTTGCATCGCTGAAATTACCAGAAACCAAAAATCGCCAAGGCTTTCTTCATGCTTGGAAAAACCAAATAGCGAGCCCGCGATTAATGAGTCCAGCTCATTTGAAATCTCATTTGCAATTCTTGCCTGTTGTTCTGAAATATCTTTATAAGCTGACATTTTTTTCTTGGTTCTGTGATTTATTTTTAGGAATTTTGTAAAATAAAATATTAGTTAAAAAGATATTTTGGCCGGCCGCCATTTAATTTTCCACCAATTGCGCGAACCTGAATTCCATCGCGCCATAAGCAATCGTACACCTCCCCGCTTGGTAGCGTTGCTTGGGCGAGGCCTTCAAGTTTTTTATTTCTAATGTTCCCAATCCAAACTATACCGCTTGGATCAGTCAGTTTTACGCTATCGGCATTTTCATGGTCTATCCATTCGCCCTCAATGGTTCTACCATCGGGAAATCGAATAGTACCATAAGCGTTTTTCTTTAAAAAACCTAAAAACTGTTCAGCTGATGAATGTACTCGAAATTTTGAGTCTGGTTTTAAAGTTCCTAAAAACGAAAAATTACGATTTATCACATCAAGTTTTCCTACAGCCCCGTTATTTTTCCATTGGCTAGATATTTTGATGTCAAGATGTTTTATGTAAAGGGATCCAACCCCATCCCGTAGCATTGAGTTTGTTTCGCCTATATAAAAATCTCCGTTTTTATACCTCAACTCTCCGTTACCAGTTGTTTTTCCATTCTTCCATGAGCCGCTATATGAAAAACCACTCTTGTGATTCAACTTTCCAAAGCCACTTTTCAATCCATTATGAAACTGTCCTTTGTACACAGAGCCGCTAGAATAACGTAAAACGCCTTCGCCATGTGGAAGATGACCGTGTACTTGACCGTAGTAACGCCCGCCGGTGATATGCAGTCCGATAAATTTGTAGAACAAATTTCTTAGTGTACTTGCCATGACTAGCTCCATGTCAGCTTCATTTGACCTTCCAATGTAAAACTGAGTCCAAGATACGTTGTATCATACAGTATCCGACATTCCCCAATTGGCAGGCTGGCTAACGTGAAGATCTCCTGATTTTGCCCGCTGGACAAGCACTTTTCGCCCCAAACGGCGTCTTCGGTAGCGTAACCTGCTTGAACTGGGCGGATTAGACCGCGAAGCCGCCGTGTGCTAGCTCGGCTACAATGTTTCTCAGCGCAGTGGACAGGCTTGTCCTGCCGCTTTCGTTCAATATGGGCGTGGATCGCTGTCATCCGTATAGTTGTAGCGGTCGCAACCGATGGATCGCGGCGAGGATGGCGCGCACCATCGGGCCGGTGACGGCCACCTCGGCCAGCTGGAAGGTGATGGCGCGATCAGAATGGTGACGCGATAAGCGGCTTCCACATAGGGCAAGCTTTTCATCATGTGTGACCACCACAACTTTCGCCGCGGAGTTGGTGCTGTGCGTGCGGTAATTGCATGCTCACTTTGCAATGGTCTGCTGTCCAACACAGATCGTGCTATGTCTGGGTTCAAATCGTAGAGGACGCCATGACATCATCAATTGCATCTCGGATCGAGGCAAGCTTTCGCAAGCAGGGCCTTATGACCACTCTTGGCGCGCGCATCACGCGGATCGAGCCGGGCTGTGTTGAAATCACTGCCCCTCTGACGCCTGCGACGCAGCAGCAACAGGGCTTCGCACATGCCGGGCTAACATTCGCGATTGGTGACAGTGCGGCTGGGTATTCAGCGCTGAGCATGATGCCGGCAGAAACAGAGGTTCTGACCTCGCAGATGTCGATACACCTCCTTGCTCCCGGGGCGGGTGAGGAACTGATCGCGCGTGGTCGTGTGATCCGTGCGGGGCGCCGGTTGGTGGTCGCTGGAGCTGATGTCTTCGTCAGGCGGAAGGGTGAAGAAATCCTGATCGCCACCCTTATCGGCACCATGGTGCCAGTACCTGTGTAAGGTCTCAGATACGTGGACTGTCTTGGGCGCAACAGCAGTCGCTTTACCCAACCTTTGACCATGCTTCGTCTAACACTGTTGGGTTTTGCGTCGTTGAGGTTGGTATGACAAATGAAGAACGCAACATCATCATAGCGGTCTGGGGCGATACCACCTTGCGCATCAAGCTCGATGACAATCCCTATGGCTTGACGCCAGATGAAGTCAGATCGCTTCTGGTCAATGACAGCCTGAACAACCTGCTGCTATCAGGCGTCAGCGCTGGTGCTGGCGAGTTGCCGGTCTACTAGCTAGGGTTTTTAAGTCTTGCGGGGATTTGGTCACTGAGGTGTTAAGCTACCCTCTGCATTATTTTGGTATTATGCAAAGGCCCCACCCGGGAGGTACCCCCCCTATTTCAGCATGAGAGTGCGAGATCGCTATGCATGATGTCCCAGTCCAGCGATCACCTCGGTTTCGCCTGTTTTTGGCTGAACGCTTCTAATGAAAATGTAGCCGAACTTGAGCCCCAGCGCTTACGCGGTGTTTGATCGCATACATGCGGCCACAAAGTCTTCCGGCACGCCTTCAACAAAACGGATTTATGCCACAAAGGTTTGAATGGGCATCAGCATTGTCTTGACCCCGCTACTTCCGCCAATGATATCGTTCATATGCAGGACGGACACACCATTGCTCTGGCAGTAGAGGAACTCGACATGACGACAGACCTTCACGTTGTCCCGGCGAGGCGCGGGCGTGCGGTGCGGTTGGCAAAGGGACAAGCCATCCGAATCATCAACACGCATGGTAAGCAGGTTGTTGATACTTGGTGCTTCAATGCAGATGACCTGTCCGAGTTTATGTCTATGGAACACCTGCATGCAACACTGCAGGGGATATTTCCTGCCACGGGTGATGGATTGACGACAAACAGGCGTCGGCCCATTTTGATGCTTGAGGAAGACACCTCGCCGGGCCGCCACGACACAGTTATCGCGGCATGTGATGTGCACCGCTATGCTTCGCTTGGCTGCACGCATTACCATGACAACTGCACCGACAACCTGCGGGCGGCCCTCGGGCAGCTCGATTTGCGCGCGCCGGAATGCCCGGCCCCCCTGAACTTCTGGATGAATATCCCGGTCAGCCTCGATGGTAAGATCACGTGGGGTGAGCCGCTCAGCAAGCCCGGCGATTATGTGACTTTGCGCGCAGTTCTCGATTGCATAGTGGTCATGTCCGCATGCCCGCAGGATATGATCCCGATCAACGGCGCCGACTGCACACCGACCGAGGTTCATTATCGTCTTCTGACCTGAGCTTCCAACATCTGACTTGAGGCTTCTTGCCGCTCGATCAGCCATGAATGTAGAGATGTTGCCAATTTGCGAGAAGTATTGCTTTGCCGCGCGTAGTTGCGCTTAATATGTGTCCTGCTTGATGTGCTTGGCCCCTAACCCAACGTGCCATGAAAAACGCAGAACGGCGAGGGTCTATGTAATCATCCGGGATGAAACAGCTACCCGCCCGATCTTGAAGAAGCTGCGGTACGGGGCGTTCTGGCACAGGCCGTGGCAATGTTGTCAGAATTGACAAATTGAAACTGAATACGGCAAAATAACCCGATCAAGCCAGCGCGTGCTTGGATATTTTGAGGCCGCAAAGTTTGGGAAGTTCATATTTTTTTTAGTAAGTTTAAAATAAGATATGATAGTCTCCATACGATAGGGGTTCCTAATATAGCGACTAAATTCCATATTGATCCATAAATTTGTGCAATAATTACTGTGCAGATAAGGAAAGCAATAGCTAGATAGAAGCTTAGGCGTTGTATAATTTTTTCAAGTTGAACCAGCTGTAAAATTTTTGATTTCGGTCTTGGTGTGTCAATATTAGCGTTGTCATCTTGGTTCAGTTGTGTGCTATGGTATCTCTGTTTTCGCCTAATTACAAAAATATCAATTATTCCGAAGTTAAGAATCATAAATGCCTGCTTATTTAGGTACTCCATATTAGCTTCCTGCTCTACGTCCCGCCGCTGCTGCTCCTTGGCCTTCTGCTCTGCATCCCGCCGCTGTTGCTCCTTGGCCTTCCGCTCTGCGTCCCGCCGCTGTTGCTCCTTGACCTTCTGCTCTAAGTCCCGCCGCTGCTGCTCCTTTGCCTTCTGCTCTGCATCCCGCCGCTGTTGCCACGGTCCCTTCTGCTCTGCGTCCCGCCGCTGTTGCTCCTTGGCCTTCTGCGCTTTCTGCTCTGCGCCGTGTGTTGCATGACTTTTTTCTGCCACAAAGCGGTCGTAGGCTAAACGCTTCACCGGATCACCCAGTACTTTGTACGCTGCACCAGCAGCCTTAAAGCTGATTTCCGCGTCAGGCGCTGAGTTAACATCGGGATGGTATTTTTTCGCCATCTTTCGATAGGCACGTTTGATCTGGTCCCCAGTTGCATCTGTCGCTACTTCGAGTGTCTCATAGAAGTTTTCCTCAGTCATGTTTTACCTCGGGGTGTAGCTATGCACTAACGACAACATGTACGTAGATAATTTGTTATATTGAGCCATGGATTGCGCATAAATCATTCGTGCTAAATTACAAAGCCAGTTCGTTTAACGCCACAGATCAACAAACGGTCATGTGCCCTTGTGCATGTAACATAGAGCAAATGGCGTTCGCTTTACACAGTCGCGTTTGTCGCCCCAAGTGGCATCAGAAGTCGCGCAGGTGGTTGGAGTTGGGCGGATTGGCCCCCAAACCTCCGCTTTAATGATGAAAAAGTCGCCTCATTCTGCGTAATAGTGGTAAGTGGGGTAACCTGAACCCCGCAGAGACCAACAGCCGTTTCATACAGGTTCGCCGTGAACCCGCGATGTCGCGGTAAATCGAGAGCCCTAGTCACCCCCTTAATGGAGTGCCGGTTCCACCATGAGCCATAGGAATTTTTTGGATAATGCCAGATGGACAAATCGAAACCAGAAAACCACCGTCAACTGTTTGATGACGACGCAAAGCCAAAGGTCGAACTCTTGGCAGTTACGCCTGAGAGTGACACGCGGGAACTCCTATTTCGGTTGGTTGAAATCCTGAGGAAGCAAGGCATCACAGTAACCCCTGCTCGAAAAGGCAGCTTGCTGAAACACGATGCCTAAACGACGCTGTGCAGAGTGCGGGAACCAAAGCGCCGCTAATCCTCACGTTACGATAGGAAGGGAAACGTTTTGAACTTGCAAAGGGCCATTGAGATCGCCGTTGAGGCGCATAAGGGGCAGGTGGATAAGGCAGGCAACCTTTACGTCCTGCACCCTCTCCGTGTCATGATGAGCTTGGATGCCGAGGATGAAAAAATCGTTGGTGTTCTGCATGACGTTGTCGAGGACTGTGAGGGTTGGACTTGGGATCGACTGCGATCTGAGGGGTTCTCTGAGAAAATCATCGATGCGTTGCAGAGCGTGAGTAAGACGCCCGACGAAGAGGTGGAATTTAGCCGCTTGAAGGAGACTGGCTCAGAGGATGCAGTAAGACAGCACTACTTTGCCTTCGTCAGACGTGCCGGCGCCGATGAGATTGGCCGAAAGGTGAAGGCGGCTGATATCAAAGATAATTTGGATATTTCGCGGATTAAAACTCTGTCCAATGAAGACATGATCCGTTTAAGGCGGTATGAAGAAGCGCTAAATATTCTGGGAAATTCAGAGATGTAAACGTGCGGGACGAAGGGCGGCCTCATCACCGCTCAAACCAACGGCAGGACACGCTCGGTATTATCTTCAGCTCCGGCACTCTAATCTAGTCCTTGAGCTTTCCGCCAAGTGCTGACGTCAAGGTCAGATTTGCAATCATGAGAATTTTCAAAGCGCGCCTCTAATTGGGTCAAGTAGCGCAACTCGGCGTTTGATAAATTACGCCTTATTGTATTTCCGTTTGTGTCTGTATACCGTGAATTATCTCTCAGCACTTTTAGTTTCCAAAAAACTTCAGCTTCCATACTAGTTAGTCCCGGGCATCGCGCTTCTTTAAATTCTTGATATATTGGATCATAGGGCGGCAAATCAAACCACTCCATTTCTTGCGAGGGTGTGGAGACCATAATGTCCAGAAAACTGGAGGGCGCGCGCATCTCTGTCAGAAAGCTTGAAACCTTACTAGTGCCAGAACTCAAAACGCTGTTTAGATCGCTAAAATCAATATCTTTGTTCTCAACGTATATGTGATGTAAGCCAACTGGCCCGCCAGACCTTCGCACAGCAGATACAGCAATAAGAGCGCATGCTGACGCGCACATTGCATCAGTATCAAATGATACATCCCACCCGTGATCGGTTGCTATATCAACCAACTGTCTTGAATTGCTGATCTGCCTGCGATCTGTCATGGTACCAACAAAGTAATCCGGCAAGTTCCCAACCTTCTCGCGAAATCAATCCATCTTTATATAAGCGCATAACTATTTTATTATGAACTTCCTCACTTGGTTGTCGGTTGATACCTGCATCATAAATAGCTTGAGTAATAGCATTTTCGGGAGTTCGGGCGAAAATCAACGATGACCTAACTAACCTACCTATTCTCATTGCCTCAGAAACGTTTCCTCCCCGAGATAACAGGTTTAGAGAAGAAACCGGTAGGCCAGTGCTGTTAATCTCCTCAACAACATTCCTAAACTTCTCGAAATCACGTTCTTCGATGTCTCCTTTGAGCTGAATTGCACATCGATCTGTGGAACATCTGTATGTGATTTCGGCAGGTCTAGCGGCGCTTGGAGTGACGACAGCGGCAACGAAGAGAAGTGCGAGCGCTCGAAGCCTGTTCATCGAAGTTCTCCAAGTTTGCTTCCGTCTGGCATTAAATTCACCAGAGACTGCCCGCTGAGCAAGCTTTTTCTTGCCTGAGCTGCTTCCCGAACATCGGCTACTGGCGTTCGGCTTGCTCGTGAGGAACGCCAACTTTACGATCCGAATAATAGGCTTGAGTAAAAGAACAATAATGTAATAATATTACATTATTGAAACTAGTTATGAGCAAGATTTATGTCAGCCCAGCTCACTGCAAAACAGAACGCGTTCGCCCTCGGCATTGTCGACGGCATTCCCGCGACCACTGCCTACCGACAGGCCTATGATGCCGATGGCATGAAGCCCGAGAGCGTATGGGTGGAATCATGCCGCCTCGCGACAAACCCCAAGGTGGCTCTAAGGGTCTCGGAGTTAAGGGCCGAGCAAGAGGAGGAACGGCGCATGTTGCGGCTCAGTCACGCAGAGGCCGTCCTAGAGCGGCTTGAGCATGAGGCACTGGAGGCGAAGACCGATAGCACCCGTGTGCGGGCGTTGGAGCTTATAGGGCGTCACCTCGGCATGTTCACTGACAAGGTTGAAATCACGACGCAGGAACGCTCGGTGGCGATGATCGAGCAAGAAATCAGAGATAGGCTGGTACGGTTCGGATTCGTGGATGTAGATTAGGATGTACGGCACGTAATGCGCTCAGCGCAATTTTTCTTGCTCGGCAGAATAAATTTCTCTGTTTGTGAAATTGAACTGTGGGGTATCCTTTTCGGTTTGCGCAGCACTTCTTGGATCGAGGGTAAATCATGATGCGCTAAGGAGGTTGCGCCGTGCGCCAAACACTTTGCAACTTTCTCATGGCGATGCCATTTGTGCGCCGCACGGCTTGGCGCATTGAGACATCATCTGTAATTAAACAATAAAAACAATAAGATAAGTATAGCCTGAGAGATGTTGAAAAAGCTGGCGCACGACGCACTGGCATATGTCTCCCGACACTGGGCTGGCGCAGGCACCTTTGGCGCAAACCCATCGCGTATGAAGTGACGGTGCATCATGCAATCTCCGTCTTTTGCCGAACGTAACGCACTGCGTTGCGATCCTGACCACTGGTAAATTTTCCGTTTGGAACAAAGCGCAACGCTTTCAGGCAAGCCGAAAGCCGATTTTGCTCGGTCCGCGATATCTTGGCGCGATCCAGCCCAACAGCGCGCGCGGCTTCTTGCAGCGAAGCTTCTTCGGTCCCCTCAAGGTGTTTGGCTATATCTGCCTGCCAAATATCCTCAGAGACACGGCTCTCTTGCGCTGCCTCTGAAATGTGCAGTGCCTCACCCGTGAGATACCAAGGCTTACCCTGCCGAAACCAATACACCGCCTCCGCCCATAGCAGATCACGATCACGTTCCAATGCGTCGAGGTCGGCTTTCCCGACTCGCACTGGCCAAAAGCGCCTGTTGCCTGTTTCGTCGCGCAAGTAGGTATCCTGATTGGTGGTACCAACAAAAACACAGCGACGCTTGTAGCGAGTTTCTGCACGATCATATGGCCGCCGATAGCGTTCTTCTCGCCGTGATATGAAGACCTTTACAGCTTCTACCTCAGATTTTCCCATCGCAGCGAGTTCACCGATTTCGACCAACCATTTACCGCGAAGGTGATCGGAGGCGTCCTTGGTGCCAACGTGGGGAAGGCTGTCGCTGAAGAACTGGTCACCACATAGAGTTTGTATTGCAGTTGACTTTTTCCCGCCTTGAAGGCCTTCAAGCACCAGCATTGTGTCGACTTTGCACCCCGGTAACATGGCGCGTGCAACAGCAGAGATCATAAACTTGATACCGATTTCGTACAGGTACTTTGGATGCGCACCGGGTACCATTGGGTCAGCTGTTGCACCAAAATAGTTTATCAGTAGGCCGTCCAGCTTTGAAGTATGTGTATCTGGGGACCAACTGATCCTCCGCTCAAGCTCCTCAAGGTAATGCCGAACAGGTGAAATCACACAATCCTCTGCAGCTAGCATGATCGCATCGAACACGACTTGCTTGGCGATGAGTGGAAATCCATTCTTCTGAAGCCACACCTGCACAGCCACAAAATCTGTGTCTTTCAGTGGACGTGGCCTAAAGCGAGTTTTTGGCGAACGAGAACCCGGATATGGCGCTATTACGCTGACTTCGTCATTAAGTTCATCGTAGGCAAAACAGCCGTCCCATTCGGCTGACTGCTGGAAAATAGTAGCTATATTTGCCAGATTTCCGAGTGGCCTGTCTTTGCCATAAACAACTGCAGAACGGTCGTTGATCAGATCACAGTAAGACATTTTTATGGCATTTATTGCCCCCGGGCCAGCGATTGACAGAAGTGAATTTGTGCTAGGAAACAAGACAGGCAGTGCACTATCTTGTATGCGAGTTACCTTCAGGCGCTCGCCAAAACTCAAGCAATAGGTCGTACTTGTCCCAACATCATGTAAAAATGGAACGCCATCCTCGCCCAACTTTATGAACGCAGCCTCACTGCTGCTTGCCCTAAATGGTGTCTCACAGCGTATTTTCTGCCCGGGCTTCATTCCTTCAACCACTGCGCCTAGCGGACGTTCTGTACCCTTGATTTCGATAGATGTCTCTAAGGTCAGTGTGCCAACGTCAGTGACGCTGAGCCCCCGTGTGGCTGTGTATCTCACATCTCGACCGGTTTTTGTTGAAACGCGGCCAAGCGGCTTTTATCAGGCAATCTGAGCCACGAAGGTCGAGGCTGCCTCTGCCCGTGTTAACGATACGTACGCCGGCATCAGCAACTTCATAGCCTTCAGCGTTCAAGATAGGGTGGGCAGTGAACACCAACCGCCCTGGTATGAAAACTGCAAGATCGATCACAGTTCGTGGTTCATTACCGATGACAGTACCGTCCATCCGGCTGTAGCGCGGTGATGCGAAGCATAAATTGTGCAGCTGCATTTCGACCTGAAGGAACTCACGAAGCAACTCAACCTTTTCTGGGTCAGACACACGGATGAAAGCGTGACTGGCTTGACCCGGCTGTGCGCTGGTTTTGTGTACACGGGATGATGACGAAAGCAACTCAACGCGCTCGCAGGTACTGAGACCCAGGATAAGCGGCTCGAGGTACTCCAAGCGTGTCTGGATGTCCCATCCCATCTGCTCGGGGGCATTCCTTCTGGGTTGTCGGCGTCAAGCAATACCCATTTTGGTGGTGTGACACCACGCTTCACGCGCGCAGCGTATTTCACGCCATCGATCTCAACCATCCCGCCTGGAACGTTGTCTACGCTGACGCCCAGTTTGTGAGCCAATAGGCGTTCTGTGATCACCTTGATGGTATCACCCTGTACAGCGCCACAGATCGTACCCGGCATAAGAACCAAGTCACTGCGCGCGGTCACCAGCTGTAGCAAATCCTTCATATCAGGAGCTGCGTTGACCTCGACTACTCTGGCCTCGCCTTCAACCAATTGCGCAGCAACCTGCTTTATAAGGTTGCCCACATCGTCTGCGCTGAAAACTTTAGCAATTTGCTTGGGTTTTCTGGCCTTTATGACCGTCATCAGTGCCATTTTTGCTACCTTTCACTAGGCAGCGCGCTGCGGGCATGCTATAAGAACATTGTGAGAACTGTTCTGCCGCGTGCCTTCGGGCGCGCGGTTTTCAGTTGGACGGATACCAGCTACCGCCCTCAGGCTGGGGAGCAATCGAAGCTTGAACGTCGTTTTCGTGCCAGCTGACTAAGAACGTAGCGATGAAGTTTATTGGCATGGCCATATTGCGCATCTGAAGTCGGCTCATGCTTTCCCCTCCCGTTCGGCGAGCCGTTCGGCGAGCCAGTCATGAACTTCACTTTCCACCCAGCCAATTCGACAGGGGCCAAGGCGTACACGTTTTGGGAACTGACCTGCATGTTCCATCCGTCGCCTGTGCGACGATGAGAAGGGCACTAGTGCCTCTACTTGCGGTTCCGTAAGTATCCGAACCATCGATCTTGGTGCAGTCTGCATGGCTATCTCCTTGCATAGGTGATCATTGCATCACCTGAAGCATGGATTTGCCGGTACACGGCATAGGGGGCGTGTACTTTTATGGGGCTACTGAAAGTCTGCGAGCTTCCTAAAGCCTTCGATATTCACGAGGCGTTTAACAAATTTGACATCCCCCCACTCTGGTGCAACTGGACCCTGACCGTCAGGGGCCTTTTCTGGATGTTATTGACACGCGTTCTAACGGCAGCTTCGTTCTTGGCCTGACTGTCGCTGCTGTTCCCGGTGATGCCGAGCAACACGGCCTCTCTAACAAGGGCGCTACGGGCAGTAACGTCGCCTTTATAGTGTTCCCACAAGACGAATAACGCGGCGCGAAGAAATGTAGTTGTTGCATTCCGTTTGTTGCTTATGCGCACGCCGCCGAACAGCTCAGCGCCTTCGCCGCCCCGTACAGCTTCAACATGCCCATAAAACTGATCATGATAAGGGAGAAGCGGCTCGCTTCGTTCACGCGCCTCAAGCGTTTCGAGTGCCGTTTTTGCAGCTAAGAAACGATGCCTGTCCGCATCGCTGTTCGGTTTCGCCTGAGACAGCAGGTGCCGGACACGCTTCAATTCATGGTCTATTCTTACCACTAATTTGGCTGGATTGCTGTTGGACGCACTGAGTTCTCTATCGGCGAGCCTCATTAAAATGCACCCTGCTTCAGCGACCGGGCAGGTAGGGCCGGCTTGTGGTGGCTCCTTTCCCTTATCCGTCGGCATGCCCAAATTCTCCTAGCCAATTCCCCCACACTTCCATCGCCTTGCGCCGTTGTTCAAGATACTGGCCGCGCTGGTAAACCGCTGCGATGCCCCGCACTGAGCCTGATTGGTGATTCAGGATCTTGTCGATTACGACCGGGCTTAGGCCAAGGCGCTCCGTACAGTGTGTCGCAAACGAACGCCGTAGATCATGTAGTGTCCAGCCGATCACGCCGCTCATCTCGTCTAGCCGTCGCTTGGCGGTTGAAAAGCCACTTATCGGTAGGGTAGGGGCTCTTGTCCCGTCTTCGGTCTTTCTGCGTACACGGGTGGCCGGGAATACAAGATCGCACGCATCGAGGCGTGGCACAGACGTGAGCAAAGCCACGGCTGCTTCTGATAGGTGAACGGTATGCGCGTTTCCGTTCTTTGATCGAGAGGATGGAAGCACCCAAACGCTTTCGGCGTTGTTTATCTCGTTCCAACGCATTCCCGCAACCTCGTCGCGGCGTTGGCCCGTGAGGATCAGTAAAATCACAAACGGGCGGAATGGGTATCCCATCGTTTCCGCTGCTCTCATAATCTTGCCGAGTTCCTCAGGCGACAAGACGCGGTCGCGTGCAACCTCTTTGGTTGGCTTTGCAATTCCAGCAGTTGGGTTCTGGCTTAGGTAATCTCGTTCAAGACACCAGTTGAAGAGGCGCCGCAGGAACGCCAGTACACGGTTGGCTTGTACCTCGGCTCCACCATCGTGGATGCTGTCGATGATTTTAATACGTCCGATTTTTTGATGCTGTCGAGGCGGCGCTGGCCAAGTTTTGGCAGGACGTGAAGCTCCATCGCGCTGCTGACCTGTGACGCTGTGCGGTTCTTACCCTGATCACGCTGCATCCACTCCACGTAGGTTTCATGGAAGCTTTGTCTTTTAACTGGTGCCTCCGTCTCGCCGCGAGCCATTTTGGCGAGCTCCTCGGCACCACGGATACGCGCCTCCTTAAGCACTGTTTGCGGGTAGTGGCCAATTGTCCGGCGCGTCATACGCCCCTCAACGCGGGTCATCACAAACCAGCTTTTCGATCCGGAAGTACCGACTCGTACCCCAAGACCGCGCACCTGCGCATCGTACAAATCATAGCGCGCGTCATTGGCCTGCGCGGCGCGGAGTATGTTGTCAGTTAGGTTCCGTTCGACCGTCTTCGGCATGGTTTGCCCTTTGCGCTGGGTTACAAGTGGGTTACAAAAACATGGTGAGCTATGGTCTCTGGTGAAACCCTATGCGCAAAGTTTAAGGAAAAACCACGAAAAAACAATAGGAAATGAGTGCTTATGTGCATCTGTGAGTATATAA
>NZ_JAGYJK010000017.1 GCF_018402175.1 Yoonia sp.
GAAACATCCTTAGAAAGGAGGTGATCCAGCCGCAGGTTCCCCTACGGCTACCTTGTTACGACTTCACCCCAGTCGCTGAGCTCACCGTGGTCCGCTGCCCCCATTGCTGGTTGGCGCACGGCCTTCGGGTAAACCCAACTCCCATGGTGTGACGGGCGGTGTGTACAAGGCCCGGGAACGTATTCACCGCGTCATGCTGTTACGCGATTACTAGCGATTCCGACTTCATGGGGTCGAGTTGCAGACCCCAATCCGAACTGAGACATCTTTTGGAGATTAACCCATTGTAGATGCCATTGTAGCACGTGTGTAGCCCAACCCGTAAGGGCCATGAGGACTTGACGTCATCCACACCTTCCTCCCGCTTATCACGGGCAGTTTCTCTAGAGTGCCCAACTGAATGCTGGCAACTAAAGATGTGGGTTGCGCTCGTTGCCGGACTTAACCGAACATCTCACGACACGAGCTGACGACAGCCATGCAGCACCTGTCACTCTGTCTCTTACGAGAAAAGCTAGTCTCCTAGCCGGTCAGAGGATGTCAAGGGTTGGTAAGGTTCTGCGCGTTGCTTCGAATTAAACCACATGCTCCACCGCTTGTGCGGGCCCCCGTCAATTCCTTTGAGTTTTAATCTTGCGACCGTACTCCCCAGGCGGAATGCTTAATCCGTTAGGTGTGACACCAAAGGGCAAGCCCCCTGACGTCTGGCATTCATCGTTTACGGTGTGGACTACCAGGGTATCTAATCCTGTTTGCTCCCCACACTTTCGCACCTCAGCGTCAGTATCGAGCCAGTGAGCCGCCTTCGCCACTGGTGTTCCTCCAAATATCTACGAATTTCACCTCTACACTTGGAATTCCACTCACCTCTCTCGAACTCTAGACTGGGAGTTTACAAGGCCGTTCCAGGGTTGAGCCCTGGGATTTCACCCCATACTTTCCAATCCGCCTACGTGCGCTTTACGCCCAGTAATTCCGAACAACGCTAACCCCCTCCGTATTACCGCGGCTGCTGGCACGGAGTTAGCCGGGGTTTCTTTACCAGATACTGTCATTATCATCTCTGGCGAAAGAGCTTTACGACCCTAAGGCCTTCGTCACTCACGCGGCATGGCTAGATCAGGCTTGCGCCCATTGTCTAAGATTCCCCACTGCTGCCTCCCGTAGGAGTCTGGGCCGTGTCTCAGTCCCAGTGTTGCTGATCATCCTCTCAAACCAGCTACTGATCGTAGACTTGGTAGGCCATTACCCCACCAACTATCTAATCAGACGCGGGCTAATCCTTCACCGATAAATCTTTCCCCCAAAGGGCGTATACGGTATTACTCCCAGTTTCCCGAGGCTATTCCGTAGTGAAGGGTATATTCCCACGCGTTACTAACCCGTCCGCCGCTAGACCCGAAGGTCTCGCTCGACTTGCATGTGTTAGGCCTGCCGCCAGCGTTCGTTCTGAGCCAGGATCAAACTCTCAAGTTGAAAGCACATCGCTGCGCTATCCTTGACGTTCGAACCTCTGCACATCACCATATGGCCTTACTGAAACCATATGGCGTTTCTCTGTTTATCGTGCTTCAGGTTTTCATAAGAAAACAAGAAACCGTCCAAACAGTGAAGCTGACACTCTATCATCGGGCCAAAACCCTAAGAGCGTTGATATACAGACGTCTGATCCATCGAACTGAACCAAACCGCCCACATATCTCTTCAGATATATCAATTTCAAACAGCGTAGAGACAAAAAGAAACCAGATGCGCCCTAAAATCCGGCGCGCCCGCCCTTAATCCTCAATAATTTCTTCTTACCGCTTCCCGATCTTTCCGACCGTCTCCAGCCCGTCCAACCCGTCTAGCGCCCCGACACTGCATCTCTGCGCCGCCGGTGAGGGGGGTTCTACGGTTACTACACGCAGCCCGCAAGGGGTTTTTTCAGGAAAATGACAGCAATGCGCATTTTCTTGGAACATTTATGACAACCGCCAATAAAACAAGCGCCTTGCCCCACAAAACAAGGTCTTCGCAGAGGTGCTGATGGCACAAACCACAGCGGATGTGGTCGAATCGAAGACACAGCCGAGCGCATTTCAAGAGATATTTAGCCTAAGCAGCCCGAGTCGTCGCCCACCCCATCCAGAATCGCAACAACACGGCGGAATCCTGCGGCACCGCCCCACCCTGCGGCGCAGTTTGCAGGCCGCAGGTCGTATTTCGGCGGTTGTCGTGCCGCAGTGCGGCTAAGCTTACTTTGCGCAGTGCTCTGCCGCGCTGCGCATTCTGTTGACGTGCTGTTGAACGGCACAAAGCGAGGTACGATGCTTGATCAAGCCCTGATGCTGGACCGCCTGACGGCGCGCCGCCCCGCGCATGCGCTGGAACGTGATCTTTACTGCGATGATGGTGTCTATAACCTCGATCTCGACCACATTTTCTATCGCGACTGGCTGTTCGCCCTGCCTGCGCCAGTGCTGCCGAAACCGGGTGCCTTTGCGACGCTGCAGATCGGGGCCTATCCGGTCGTGATCGTGCGCAGCACAGATGGCATGATCCGCGCCTTTCATAATGTCTGCCGGCATCGCGGTCAGCGGCTATGTGCGACCACAACCGGATCAACGCCTAATCTGGTCTGTCCTTATCATCAGTGGACTTATGGGCTGGACGGCAAGCTGCTCTATGCCCGCGATATGGGTGACGGATTCGATCCGGCCGCGCATGGGTTGAAAAAGGTCCATTGCGTCGATCTGGGCGGGATGGTCTTTGTCTGCCTGGCCCAGGTGCCGCCGCCGATCGCGGATCTGGCCAAGCATCTGACCGCCTTCCTTGCGCCCTCCGGTCTCAAGGATGCCAAGGTCGCGCATAGCTCGACCATTGTCGAAAACGGCAACTGGAAACTGGTGCTGGAAAACAACCGCGAATGTTACCATTGTTCAGGCTCGCATCCGTCTTTGTGCCGGACCTTCTCGGACAATCCCAAATTCGCCGCCATGTCCGGCCCTGACGAGGCCAGCCCCGAAATCCTGACCCATTGGAAACGGTGCGAGGCCGCGGGCCTGCCGTCACGGTTCACCCATGCGGATGACATGAGCTGGCGGCTGGCACGGGTGCCTTTGCTGAACAATGCCGAAAGCTATACAATGTCCACCAAGGCCGCCGTGGCCAAACGGATGGGCACGATGCCGTTCAACGATGCGGGCACGCTGCTGTTCTATCACTATCCCAACACATGGAACCACTTTCTGGGCGATCATGCGATCACCTTCCGCGTCCTGCCGATCTCGGCCACACAGACCGAGGTGACAACGACATGGCTCGTGCACAAGGACGCGGTCGAAGGCGTGGATTATGATCTGAAAACCCTGACCGAGGTCTGGTTGAACACCAATGACGAAGACCGCCAGGTGGTCGAGGAAAACCAGAAAGGCATCCTGTCGCCCGCCTATGAACCCGGCCCCTATTCCCCCATCCAGGAAGAGGGCGTGATCCAGTTCGTGGACTGGTATACCGGCATGATGACCGAACGGTTGACCCCGCAGCCTGCACTGGCGGCCGAATAGATGCCCGCGCCAACGCGGATCAGCACCACCGCCGCATGGCGGGACGATGAATGGCTCGAATGCGTCATGGTCATCCCCGAAACACCCGATGTGGCGACCTTTGCCTTTCGGGCACCCTCGGGGGCATGGTTCGACTATGAACCGGGGCAGTTCCTGACGCTTGATCTGCCGGTGCCGGGTGGCGCGGTGCAGCGGACCTATACGATCTCGTCCAGCCCCTCGCGGCCCTTGTCGATCTCGCTCACGGTCAAGGCGCAACAGGACAGCATCGGCACGCGCTGGATGCTGGACCATCTGCGCCCGGGGATGAAGATCAAGGCCTACGGTCCCGCGGGGATCTTCAGCTTTCACCGGCATCCGGCGGAGAAGTACCTGTTCATCTCGGCAGGGTCGGGCATCACACCGATGATGTCGATGACGACCTGGGCCTGGGACAGCGGCGACATGCCCGATATCGTCTTTGTCCATGCCGCGCGGCGGCCCTCCGACATCATCTTTCGCGAAAGGCTGGACCAGTTCGCCAACCGCGTGCCGGGGCTGCAACTGCGCTATACGGTCAAGGAACCCGACCCGTTCCGCGTCTGGCACGGGTATCACGGACGGCTGAACCAGATCATGCTGGGGCTGATGGCGCCGGATTATCTGGAGCGTGAAGTGTTCTGCTGTGGCCCCGAACCTTTCATGCAGGCGGTGCGCGACATGCTGAACGCGCTTGGCTATGACATGGACCGCTATCATCAGGAAAACTTTCAGGCCCCCGTCGAAAAACCCGCCGACGCGCCCCAGATCAATGATATCACCCCTGATGCCGCCACCGGCGCGCAGATCAGCTTCACCACCTCGGGCGTGGTCGCCGCCTGTACCGAGACCGACACGGTGCTGGCCGTGGCGCGCGCCAACGGGCTGAACATTCCGTCGGGCTGCACCTTTGGCCTCTGCGGCACCTGCAAGATCCGCAAGACCGCGGGCGAGGTCCATATGGTCCATAACGGCGGTATCTCGGACGAAGATATCGCGGACGGCTATATCCTTGCCTGCTGCTCCAACCCGCTCGGCCGGATCGAAGTCGCTGTCTGACTTCTTATTTCCACAAATACTTCGGGGTGAGGCCCGGATTTATCCGGGCCGAGGGGCAGCGCCCCTTTTTGCGGCAAAGCCGCAAAGCGCTCCGCGCGGGGATATTTAGGCTCGGAAGATGGGGGCGCCGGTCATTCCGCCGCCAGGGCTGCATTGGCCTGCGGTACGTAATTCAGAACCGGCCCCAGCCAGCGTTCGACCTCGGCCAGATCCATGCCTTTGCGCGCGGCATAATCCAGCACCTGATCCTGTTCGACCTTGGCCACCCCGAAATAATAGGCATCAGGATGCCCGACATAAAGCCCCGACACCGATGACCCCGGCCACATCGCCATGCTTTCGGTCAGTTTCACGCCCGTCGTGGTCTCGGCGTCCAAAAGGCGGAACAGAGTGGTTTTCTCGGTATGGTCGGGCTGGGCGGGATAGCCCGGCGCAGGCCGGATGCCGCGATAGGGTTCACCAGTCAGATCGGCGGGGGCCAAGGTTTCGTCCGGCGCATAGCCCCACAATTCGCGGCGCACCTTTTCATGCATCCGTTCGGCAAAGGCTTCGGCGAAACGGTCAGCCAGGGCCTTGACCAGAATCGCGTTGAAATCATCCCCCGCCGCCGCGAAGCGCTGCGAGATCGCCACTTCCTCGATCCCGGCGGTCACAACAAAGCCGCCCACATAATCGGGGATGCCGACAGGGGCCACGAAATCGGACAGCGCCACATTGGGCCGCCCGTCGCGCTTGCTGACCTGCTGGCGCAGGGTATGTAGCATCGCCAGTTCGCTCTGGCGGCTGTCATCACTGAACAGCCGGATATCATCGCCCACCGCATTGGCAGGCCAGAAGCCCACTACGGCACGCGGGCGGAACCATTTTTCCGCGATGATCTGGGCCAGCATCTCTTGCGCATCGGCAAACAATGCACGCGCGGCCTGCCCCTGTTTTTCATCCTGCAGGATCTTGGGATAGACGCCTTTCAATTCCCATGTCTGGAAAAACGGTGTCCAGTCGATATAGCGGGCGAGTTCGGCCAGATCCCAATCTTCATAGACCTTGGTCCCGAGGAATGACGGCGCAGGCACCTTGTAATCCTGCCAGTCGAGTTGCAGCGCATTGGCGCGGGCAGCGGCCAGGGCCAAGCGTTTCTTGGCGAGTTCGGACCGCGCATGTTGTTCCGCGACCTTTTCATATTCGGCGCGGATTGTTGTGACATAGCCCGCCTTCTGATCCGGCGACAAAAGCGCGGACACAACCCCCACCGCGCGGCTGGCATCCGTCACATAGACCGTCTGGCCTGCCGCATAATTGGGGTGGATTTTCACCGCCGTATGCACACGGCTGGTCGTCGCACCGCCGATCAGCAGCGGAATATCCATCCCCGCGCGTTCCATTTCCGCCGCGACATGGACCATTTCATCCAGCGACGGGGTGATCAGGCCGGACAGGCCGATGATATCCACATTCTCAGCCTTGGCGACCTCAAGGATTTTCGCAGCAGGCACCATCACGCCCAGATCAATGATGTCGTAATTGTTGCAGGCCAGCACGACGCCCACGATATTCTTGCCGATGTCATGCACATCGCCTTTGACGGTGGCCATCAGCACCTTGCCCGCAGATTCGCGCCCCGTCCCGCCATTCAGGCGCTTTTCCTCTTCCATATAGGGCAGCAGCACCGCGACCGCCTGTTTCATCACGCGGGCGGATTTCACGACCTGCGGCAAGAACATCTTGCCCGCGCCGAACAGATCGCCCACTACATTCATCCCCGCCATCAATGGGCCTTCGATCACATGCAGCGGACGGGCGGCGCGCAGACGCGCCTCTTCGGTATCAGCATCGATGAATTCGGTGATCCCGTTGACCAGCGCATGTTCCAGCCGCTTTTCGACACTCCAGTCGCGCCACGCCAGATCACGTTCCTTGGCCTCGCGCGCGCCGGTGGATTTGAACCTCTCGGCGATCACCAGCATGTTTTCGGTCGCATCCGGCGTGCGGTTCAGCACCACATCTTCGCAGGCCGCGCGCAGATCGGGGTCGATACTGTCGTAAACCGCCAACTGGCCTGCATTGACGATGCCCATATCCATGCCGGCCTGAATGGCATGATAAAGGAACACGGCATGCATCGCCTCGCGCACGGGGTCATTGCCACGGAAGCTGAACGACAGGTTCGACACGCCGCCCGACACATGGACATGCGGCAGATCGGCCTTGATCCGGCGGGTGGCATTGATGAAATCGACGCCGTAATTGTCATGCTCCTCGATCCCTGTCGCCACGGCGAACACATTGGGGTCAAAGATGATATCCTCGGGCGGGAAACCCACCTTTTCGGTCAGCAGGTGATAGGCGCGGGTGCAGATTTCGACCTTGCGATCCTCGGTATCGGCTTGGCCCGCCTCGTCAAAGGCCATGACAACCACCGCCGCGCCATAAGCACGGCAGAGCCGCGCCTGATGCAAAAACGCCTCTTCGCCTTCTTTCATGCTGATCGAATTGACGATGGGCTTGCCTTGCACGCATTGCAGGCCCGCCGCGATCACCTCCCATTTGGAGCTGTCGATCATCACCGGCACGCGGGCGATATCGGGTTCGGCCGCGATCAGGTTCAGATAGTCGATCATCGCCTGTTTGCTGTCGATCAGGCCCTCGTCCATGTTCACGTCGATGATCTGCGCGCCGTTTTCGACCTGTTCGCGGGCGACATCGACGGCGGCGGCATAATCACGGGCGGTGATCAGCTTGCGGAACTTGGCCGAACCGGTGACGTTGGTACGCTCCCCCACATTCACGAAAGCGATGTCGCGGGTCAGGGCGAAGGGTTCCAGCCCCGACAGGCGCATCAAGGGCTTCTGCGCAGGGATCGCGCGGGGTTTGTAATCTGCAACGGCATCGGCAATGGCGCGGATATGATCCGGCGTCGATCCACAGCAGCCACCCACGATATTGACCAGACCGTGCTTGGCGAACACGGCGATCTGTTCGGCCATGAAAGCGGGGCTTTCATCATATTCGCCGAATTCATTCGGCAGGCCCGCATTGGGATAGGCGCAGATCAGCGTATCGGCCACGCCGGACAATTCCGCCAGATGCGCGCGCATTTCCGCGGCCCCCAGCGCACAGTTCAGCCCGATGGTCAAAGGGTCCGCATGGCGCACGGCATGCCAGAACGCGGTCGGCGTCTGGCCCGACAGGGTGCGCCCCGACCTATCGGTGATCGTGCCGGAAATCATCACCGGCAGGCGCAGGCCATTGGCGGCAAAGATTTCCTCGCAGGCGAAAATCGCGGCCTTGGCGTTGAGCGTGTCAAAGATCGTCTCGATCAGGATCAGATCGGCGCCGCCGTCGATCAACCCGCGCAATTGTTCCACATAGGACGCGCGCAGCTGGTCAAAGGTCACCGCGCGGTAGCCCGGATTGTTCACATCGGGCGACATCGACGCCGTGCGATTGGTCGGCCCCAGCGCGCCCGCGACAAAGCGCATCCGCCCGTCCTGCGCCGTGGCGCGGTCCAGCGCCTGCCGCACCAACCGCGCGCCGTGAAAGTTCAGGTCATAGACCAGATGTTCCAAACCATAATCGGCCTGCGCGATGCTGGTGGATGAAAACGTGTTGGTTTCAACAATATCCGCCCCCGCCATGGCATAGGCATAATGGATATCCTCGATCGCCTGCGGCTGGGTCAGGATCAACAGGTCGTTGTTGCCCTGTTGCGGCAAGGGATCATCACTGAAAATGCGCGGATGGCAGGCACAACCGGCCCCATGCGCGGTGAAATCACCCTCGGCAAAGCCCAAAGCCTGAATCTGCGTACCCATCGCCCCGTCAAGGATCAATATGCGATCAGCCGCCGCAGCGGCGATCCGGTCGAAGGCGGGGGATTTCGGCAGGATAGTGGTCATGACAGTCCGATCAAACGACAAAAGGCACCTGACGTGCCTGTCTTTCAGATAGGCGCATGCACTTGTGAAAACAAATTCATGTTGGGCAAGACGATTATGAATTTCATTCATGTGCAGCCCAAAGCGGCAGGCCAGTCCCGCAAAATCGCTTTACTAATCTGATTATTTCTGTCAGGTATAAATCACCCAGTCGGGACGGCGGTTGCGCGATGGTCCGGCAAGGCATGCCCCCTTTGCACAGGAATTGCCGATGCCCGATGCCACCTATGATTTTCTGATCGATCTGATCGCGGCCCAAGACGATTGCGTCACCGACGGGTCCACGCTGGAACCACATCTGGTCGAACTGATCCTTGACCGGCAGGTCCAGCGATCCGCAAAGGAAAGCGCCGCTAATGCACGGCGCTGATCCGCGCCGTCCATTCCGCCCGGTCTATGACCCGCAAACGGGCCATGGCCCCACACGGGATCCGCGTCCCGGCGAGGTTGCGTTGCAGGACATGAACCTTGATCCTTTTGCGCGGCTGACCTTGGACTTGTGCCGCTGGCATTTCCAGACCTTCGCCAGCCCCGAAAGCCAGGGCTGGCTGGTCGCGCTGCGTTGCGCCACCGCCCATGTCGGCCCCGATGCCGCAGGTGCGTTGTGCTATGACCTGCTGGGCGTGGTGCAGACCCTGCGGGCCAGCCGGACCACCCCGATCGCGTTCAATGCCGAAGGCTGCCCCTGCTGCCGCGACTGGCTGACGCCTGCGGAACGCCAGATCATGCAGATGATCGACGCCCTGCGCCACAATCAGCAAGGGCGCGCGCGGACATTGGCGCAGTTGCTTTGCGATGGCACACCCGACAGCCATCTGTTGGCGGTGGCCGAAACCTATCTGCGCCGCCACGCCCCGGATTATGCGCAAACTGCCGCATTTTCACCGGTCTAGGATTGGTCTGAAACCCCCGCACAGCTGCGCCATTGACACCCTGTCGGGCGGTTCGTATGAAAAACACGAACGTTTTTCATACTCTCAAGGACCCCCCATGTCTCTGCCCAGCGCCTGTTTGTACACCCTTGCCGCCGCCCTGACCATCGGCACCGCCGCCGCTGCCGAAGGCAGCCTGCACCTTTTCGCCAATGGCGAAGCTTTGGCGCGCGAGGGGTTTGTTGCCCCCGAACTGACCCGCGACGGCTGGGAATTGCGTTTCGATCATGTGTTCGTCACGCTGGCAGGCGTGTCTGCACTGCAGACCGACCCGCCCTATGATGCCCATGCCGGTGGCAAACCCCGCGCCACCGACACAGTGGTTTTCGATGCCATCGACCAGATGACAATCGACCTGACCGACACCGATGCGCAGGGCCGCGTGATGCTGGCGACGGCCCCCGCCCCCGCGGGCCATTACAACGCGGTGGTCTGGTCGGTGGTGCCGGCGCAATCGGGTGACTGGGCAGGCCAGTCGATGGTGCTGGTCGGCACGGCGACGCGCGACGGCGCAAGCGTGGATTTCACCCTGACCAGCGATGCCACGCATGATTACACCTGCGGCGAATATGTCGGCGATGCGCGCAAGGGGTTTGTGGCCGCTGGCAGCGATGCCGCGCTTGAACTGACCTTTCATCTGGATCATCTGTTCGGTCGCCTTGACAAGGAAGACGCCGATCCGATGAATATCCATGCGCTGGGGTTCGACGCCTTCGCTGCGGGCGGCACCCATCAGATCACCCTGACGGGACTGCATATCGGCCATGTCGGAGAGGGCCATTGTGCTGTCAGCCATCGTTAAACCCCTGATCGCGGCGCTGTTGCTGGCGGGACCGGCGGCGGCACATGGCGCTTTTGTCGATATGGGCACGACCGAGGCCGTGGCGATCCAAGCCCGCTATGACACCGGCGCGCTGATGGCGGGCGCACAGGTATCGGTCTTTGCGCCCGACAATCCTGCGCAGCCGTGGCTGACGGGGATGACGGATGCCGATGGCCGGTTCGTCTTTGTGCCGGACGACAGGGCGGGACAATGGGCGGTGCAGGTGCGGCAGGCCGGTCACGGTGCGATGGGCTATGTCACGGTCGGCGCGGATGGCGCAGCCATCACCGTCACGGCCAGCCGCACCGGCCTGTCATGGGCGCAGCGCCTGCTGATGGCGGCCAGCGTTGTGTGGGGTTGCATTGGCACGGCGCTGTATTTCCGGCGCTTGCGCCCTGCGGAACCGGCCTGATGCATATCCCCGATGGTATTCTGCCCCTTGGGCTGAGCTTGGGCGGCTGGGCCATCGCGGCGGGGCTGACCGCCCTGTCGCTGAACCGGATCGCGGCCCAGCCTGACCCGCGTGCAGGGCTGCCGCGTGCCGCGATGATGACGGCAGCCTTTTTCGCGGCCGCGCTGATCCATATTCCCGTGCCGCCCAGCAGCGTGCATCTGGTGCTGCCGGGGCTGATGGGGGCGATGCTGGGCTGGTATGCGCTGCCCGCGATCCTGATCGGGCTGGCGTTTCAGGCAGTGATGTTCGGGCATGGCGGGCTGACCACCTTGGGGGTCAATGCGGTGATCCTCGGGCTGCCCGCGCTGGCCGCCTTTGGGCTGACGCGCACTCTGGGGCATCTGAACCAGCGCGCAGCGGCGGCGATTGTCGGCTTTGCCACCGGCGCGGGGGCGGTTCTGCTGGCGGTTGCGCTGTTCGCCGCGATCCTGCTGGCGGGATTGCCCGCGCATCTGGATGCGGGTGCCGAACGCGCGGCGATCACGGCACTGGCGCTGGCGCATCTGCCACTGGCACTGGCCGAGGGGATGGTCGTCGTCGCCGTGCTGGGTTTTCTGCGCCGCACCAGCCCCGAGATGATCGTTGCGCGCTGATCCGATCACCGATCCACGCCTGCGGGTTGCCGCCCTGCTGACGCTTGCCTTCGGGTTTTCCGCGCTGCATGCGCCAGCCGCCTTGGCGCTGATGGTTGTGGCAACCTTGGGCCTTGTCTGGTGGTCCGGCACGCCCGCCCGCCGGTTGCTGCGGGCCTTGCGCCTGCCGGGCGTTGTGGTGGCGGGGCTGGTCGTGGTTTTACCCTTTACCAGCGGGGATCATGTGATCGCCGCAGTTGGCCCCCTGACCCTGCGCGCCGAAGGGCTGGCAGCGGCCACAGGCATCGCCCTGCGGTTCGTCGCGATCTTTACGCTGATCGTGGTGTTTGTGGGCGCGCTGCCGCTATCGCATCTGATCGGCGCGCTGCGCGGGCTTGGGCTGCCCGCGCTTTTGGTGGATATGGCGCTGCTGACCCTGCGCCATATCGAGGATCTGCGCCACGATCTGGCCCGCATGCAGACCGCGATGCGCCTGCGCGGCGGGTATGGCTGGCTGGGGCGGTTCCGCGCGACCGGCTGGCTGCTGGCAAGCCTGCTGCTGCGCAGCCATGCGCGGTCCGAACGGGTCTATCACGCGATGATCCTGCGCGGACACGGGGCCACAGGGGCGGCCCTGCCCGATGCAGCCAGCGTGCCGCGCGCCGACAAATGGGCGCTGGCGGGCCTGATCGCCCTTGCAGCCAGCCTGCTGGTGGTGGACCATCTGGCATGACCCTGTCCCTGCTGCATACAACCGACCTGACCCTGACCCGCGCCACTGGTGAGAGGGTCTTGCACGACATATCGCTGCGCATCGCACAGGGCGAAAGGGTCGGGCTGATCGGCCCGAACGGGGCGGGCAAAACGACGCTGATGCTGTGCCTGACCGGCGTGATCCGCGCTAGCGCAGGTGCTGTGCAGATGGACGGCAAACCCGTCACCCCCGGCGGGTTCCACCCCGATATGGGGTTCGTGTTCCAGCAGGCCGAGGATCAACTGTTCAGCCCGACCGTGGCCGAGGATGTGGCCTTTGGCGCACGCAATCTGGGGCTGTCCGGCGCCGTGCTGGACAGGGCCGTGGCGACAGCCCTTGACCGTGTGGGGATCACGGGCTTGGCCAACCGGCCGGTGCATCATTTGTCGGGGGGCGAAAAACGGCTGGCCTGTCTGGCGGGGGTGCTGGTGATGGACCCGCGCCTGTTGTTGCTGGATGAACCGTCAGCAGCACTTGACCTGCGCAACCGCAGGCGGCTGATCGACCTGCTGCGCGGCATGGATCAGGCGATGCTGATCGCCAGCCATGATCTGGAACTGGTGCTGGAGCTTTGCCCGCGGGTGATCCTGATCGACGCAGGACGGATCGTCGCCGACGGCGCGGCACGCAGCGTGCTTGGCGATGCCGCGCTGATGGCGCGCCACGGTCAAGAGGTGCCCCATTCACTGATCCACCACGCGCGGGTGGATCACGCCCATCCCCGCGCATCGTATAGATCAAAGCGGATCAAAGGCCCCACATTGGTGGTCGCGACGGCCTGCGCCTGCAAGACCGCAAGCGCGGCGTCGGACAGGCGGTCTTGCCATGCGATCAGGCTGCGCACATCATGGCGGCGCGCCAAGGCGATCCGGTCACCGGCCGCCAGATCGGCCGCGAACAGCGCCTTTGCCACGGCCTGCCGCGCGGCCAGATCGACAATCATGGGTTCAGGCCATGGCACCGACAGAACCTTTTGCCCTGTTGCGACAACAGGCCAGGCGCTGGTCAGAAAGGCCGCCACCGGCTGATCATCGGCGATATCGGCGGTCAGTACGCCTGCCGCCTCGTAAAACGTCACCTCACCCGGCATTGTTGCTGGTGCGGTGATATCAAGCAGGTTGGCGACCACCGCGAGCGTCGCCAAATTGGCAGCCGCAATCAGCCCGATCACAACCGGACGCCTGCGATCAGACCCCATGCCGGTCAAAAAGTAAAACGCCAGACCGACCTGCAGCACCAACACCAAGGGCATCAGGAACCGGCCCGCAAGCTGAAATCCGGTCAACCCGACAAGGTAGATGCACAAGAACACACCAGCCATCAGCAGCAAGGCGCGGCTTTCAGGCGCGCGCAGTCCGGCCAGCCCGAATATCGACGGGATCAATGCGGCGGTCAGATAAACCGGTGAATAAAACGCAGGCCCGCCTTCCCATGTCGCATTGCCGGGGCGCAGGACAATTTCAACGGCATTGAAATAGGGCCAGAGTGTGGACAGGCAGACCGCCAGCACCAGCGCCGACACCACCCGCATCCGCACAGCGATGGGGCCATGCGGCCAGCACAGTGCAAAGCTGCCTGCGCCGATAAAACCGATCACCGCCCCAACCTGATGGGTCGTGAACATGAACGCCGCCAGTGCGCACAGCGGGATCACAAAGACAGGCCGCACGAGACTGCGCAGCACCAGCGCCCATAGGATAAAACTCAAGCCAATCATATAGGTCGCCGGATAGGCAGCGGCGTAATACAGGGTCAACGGCGAATGAAACCCCGTATGCTGCAGCGGCAACGCCCACCCCAGCATCAGACATAAAAACAGCACCAGCGGCGCCCAGGGCGCAGGATGCAAGGCACGCGCAAAGACATAGACGCCAATGCCGAACACCGCCATCGCGGCATATCCCGCCAAAGCCAACACCTGCCAGACATCCAGCCCCGCGACCCGCGCCACAGCGGCCCATCCCAGCCAAAGCGGCTGGAAATGGCGCGATCCCGCATCCGAGACGATGAACGGATTGGCGGGAGCATCGGGGTTTTCGATCAAGGCCTGCAAGGCGGCAGCATGCTGCCAGATGTCACTGCCGGGATGTTCCACCAACATGCCCCGCGCCGACAGCCAAGCGAAAAGCCCCAAGGCCGGTGCCGCGATCAGGGCATAAAACAGATTTGCCCGCCCGAAAGAAACCTTGGTCTGCGCATGGCCAAACCCGCCACCCACCTGTCTGTTGATATTTGACGCCACAATGACCCGCGCGAAAGACTACCTGAAATTGTATAATAAGAAAAAATTAACCGCAAAACGAGAAATTGGCGTAGTCGGCAAAAACACTTCTGATATCCACCAAATTGCATCACTCAACTACACGACAGCCACCCGATGTGACGGCTTTGATCTGGCGCAGGGATGCGACGCGATGTTAAAGCAGGGGCCAAGACAGACACTGGAACAGACAGCATGATCATCCTGACAATCTGGCCACTGTTCGCCTTGATCTGCCTTGGCTTTGTGATGGCACGCACGGGGTTTCCTGAACCGGGGTTCTGGCCTGCGGCGGAACGCGTGAACTATTATATCCTGTTTCCCGCCCTGCTGGTCGGCAGCCTTGCCGCGGCACCGTTGGGTGATCCCGCGATCTGGCGGTTGGGCGGGGCGGCTGGCGCTGCCATCGCGCTGGCCGCATGTGGCCTTTACGGGTGGCGGTGGTGGACGCCGTCGCCAGCCGCGCGGTTCGGGCCGAGTTTGCAAGGGGTGGTGCGGATCAACACCTATCTTGGCCTTGCGATCACGGCAGCCCTGGTTGGCGCGCCCGGGATCGAACGCGCGGCCATCGTGCTGGCGGTCGTCGTGCCGTTGGTCAATGTGCTGTCGATCATGGCGCTGGCCGACCGGACCGAGGCCCGCCATCCACTGGCGATCCTGCGCATGATGGGGCGCAACCCGCTGATCCTGGCCTGCGTGCTGGGGATCACGCTGGCGCTGAGCGGGATCGGGCTGCCATTCGGGACGGGTGCGTTTTTCGCGCTGGTCGGACAGGGCAGCCTGCCCTTGGGCCTGCTGTGCGTCGGGGCGGCGCTGCGCCCCGGAGCACTGCGATCCGACATGGGCGCGATCGGCGTCAACAGCGCGCTGCGCCTGTTCGCCATGCCCCTGTTGGCAATGGGCATGGCGTGGATATTCGATCTGGACGGGATCGAGGCGCTGGTGCTAGTGATCTTCTTTGCCATCCCGACGGCGCCCACATCCTATGTGCTGACACGGCAATTCGGCGGCGATGCCACCTTTATGGCCGGACTGGTGACAGCACAGACGCTGGCATCGGTACTGACCATCCCGCTGGTGCTGCTGATCTTCGGGGCAAGCTGACGATTTCGCGCCGCGCCGGAACCTGATCGCGGCAAGGGGCGGTCCCTTGTCGCAGGCTTTCACACGATAAACACAACCGTCTCTGCCAACCAAAGCGGACCAGCTGCTGCGCGGGCTTTGCAATGGTCCGTTTGTGATCTGCATCAAGATTGTGGTGCCCGCGGCCGGACTCAGTTTACTGTTTCATAACAATTTAATTGTGCCACCACGTTACGTATTTGCTATCATTTACAGGTATTTATGTTAATTGCTGGTCCCTAGCCGTTTCACTCGGTATCGGTCTATCCCCCACCCTCCTGGGGGATAAACTTGGGGATAGAACTTATGTCAAAACTCTTCAACGCCACCATAATCAAGGCGCTTGATGGCAAGCACCAAGACGGCAGAGGCCTTGTCCTCGTTAAGGCAGGCGCCACTGGCCGCTGGGTTTACCGCTACTCATTCCGAACCAGACGACGTGAGATGGGCCTAGGCTCATGGCCTGTCGTCACACTGGCGGAAGCACGCAAGAAACGTGACCGCTGGGCTATCATCCTTGCATCAGGCCTAGACCCTATCGATGTCAGAGATGCAGAGTGGAAAGCTGCTGAACCAGAAGACCTCACCAAAGATCCCACATTTGCTGAACTGGTCGATCTTGTTTTTGAGGCTAAAAAAGCCACCTTGCGTGGTGAAGGAACCAGAGGCAGATGGCGCAGTCCTCTTGATTTATACATGATCCCTGCTTTTGGAGATAAACCAGGATCACAGATATCTCAGAAAGATATCCTTAATGCTCTGCGACCAATTTGGAAAAAAATGCCACCCACTGCTACCAAAGCAATCCGTCGAACCAAGATCGTTCTCCAGTCTGCAAAGCGCATGGGCTTCCCTACTGATCCAGATAATGTTGATACGGCAAGGGAAGTCTTGGGGCATGTTCATCACCAACCTGTCCACATGCGATCGATACATTGGCAGGATATCCCAGCATTATACCACAAGCTCCCCAACACTCTTGGTGGTGATTGTAATCGCTGGGTCATCCTGACACTGGTTCGGCTTCATGGATGTGTAGGTGCCAGAGTCTCAGAGATTGACTTCGAAACATCAACCTGGACAGTCCCTCTGGATCGCATCAAAGGTCAGCATAATAAGGTAGAAGACTTCCGAGTCCCCTTACCTAAAGTATTGATTGATATGGCATTAGAGCGTAAAGCAGCTGGCTTAGATTTCATATTTCCAGGTGTCCAACGTACCAAACATCTTTCAAGTAACGCTGTTGAAACCGCTCTCAAAAAAACCAATCCAAATGGAACGCCACATGGGTTCCGCACGTCATTTCGTACATGGGTCCAAGAGACAGAAGCTTGTGGCTATGAAGTTGCTGAGATGGTCCTAGGACACAAGGTTGGTGGCTTGGTTGAACGCACCTATGCTAGGTCGGATCTGCTAGAATCAAGGAGAAAAGTGTTAAATATTTGGTCTGATTTTGTAATCAATAAAATTTGAATTTCTCAATAATCTTCTTGCAGTCATCCAGCTTTATTTTAATGATTTGCATCAATCTTACTGACCTGCTCCTGAGTCAGTTTGTCATTGAGGAAGATTGTTATGCAAACCACGCCTACGACCTTGCTTGCGACCCAACATAATAATGTGATCAAACAGATAACAAACCTTGTAGATAAGGTTGTTCCTGATCCAAGCAATTATAACATCCACAGCCAAATCGCTGTTCATCTTGAAAAGTTTTCAACACTTCTCAGTTCTTTGAAAGATGCCGGCTCTACTCAACGAGGCAGAGATGAGCTTGGTCTTGCGATCGACGTAATTTCCCATGCCCAAAAACAAATCGCTTCTTACACCAATGGATCTGAAATTGTGCTTTCAGATGTAAACCGTGTTGAGCTCTTGGATGCCCTATGCAGACAGATCATTACAGCGGTTGGCCTGGCTCATATGCTCAACATGAACATATCCAGCGCCTTGCAAGAGGTTGCAGACTCTGACGATACAGTGCTCGATGATGACGGAAATCCGATATTCAATGAGCAGAAAAAGTTAGCTAGAAGCCAAAACTTTACCTACCCAAACCTCATCGGATACACATAAAAGGAGTTTTCCGTGACAAAGAACAAACCTTCACTCGACGAGTTCAAAGATCTTCCTCTCGAAGACCTCCAAGAAATCCAGAACAAGTTGAAATCATTCGTAGAAAAGCGAATGGACACCCGTAAAAAAGACGCACTTAATACCATCAAAGACATGGTTCAAGAATATGAACTAACCTTTGAGGAAGTCGTTCGTGTGATCCGCACATCAGCTAAAAGAGGCAAAGCCCCTGCCCTGTATCGGAACCCTGAGAAGCCTCGGCAGACCTGGTCCGGCAAAGGTGAAGCCCCTGAGTGGTACAGCACAGCACCAGACAAGTCGGTCTTGCTGATTCCCGAAGACTGATCACGGAACACTTCTATTATCTAGATAGTCCACCAAAACCTCAGAGTTTCGTCTCTGGGGTTTTTATTTGTTTAAGGCAGATTACCCCCTTGTAATGACGACATGAACCAGTTGATATGTGTAGCAGATCAACTAGATCATAACACATTATCAAGATGGGAAATCTCTTGGATATTGCCGATAACGCACAAGCAGTCATAGAGCTTCATCTTCAACAATCCATTGATAACCGTAAATCCCTATCCATTCCCTTTTCTGGTTCATGACCGTGCAAGACATACGAACGATTTTAAGGCTGACGCATGAACAGGGTCTTTCGGTGCGAGAGATCGGACTTCGGCTCAAGCTCAGTAAGACGACGGTGGCGACATATCTGCTTCGTGCGCGAGAGGCCGGGCTGAACTGCTGGCCGCTGCCATCCGAACGCGATAATGACACCACGCTAGAAGCCGCACTTTTCCAGCGAATGGGCCGTCCAGCCCGCGATCTCCATGAACCCGACTGGGCCAAGGTTTCCACCGAACTGAAGCGCAAGGGCGTGACGCTGGTCCTGTTGTGGCAGGAATATCGGGCGGCGCATCCTGATGGCTACGGCTACACGTGGTTTTGCGAACAGTTCCGGGCCTTCGAGAACCGCACTAGCCCGAGCTTCCGCAACCGGCACGAAGCAGGCGCGGTCATGCAGACCGATTACGCCGGACATACGATCCCGGTCACGGACCCGGCCACGGGAGCGGTGCATCAGGCGCAGATCTTTGTCGCTGTGTTGGGTGCATCAAACTACACCTTTGCCTGGGCCAGCCTGACCCAGACGCTGCCAGACTGGATCGAGGCACAGGTCCGCGCGCTGAAGTTCTTCCGCGGCGTGCCCAAGGCAATTGTCTGCGACAATCTGAAGGCTGCTGTTGTGAAGCCGCTCTGGTTCGAGCCTGCGATCAACCAGACCTTCGCCGATATGGCGACGCATTACGACACGACAGTGCTGCCCACGCGGCCGCGCAAGCCCAGAGATAAAGGCAAGGTCGAAGGCGCTGTGCTGATTGTCGAGCGCTGGATATTGGCCCGGCTGCGCAACATGCAGTTCTTCTCGGTCGCAGCGCTCAACATCACCCTTGCGGAATTGCTGGCCGAGATGAACGACCGCCCGATGCGGCGGATTGGCCGGTCACGGCGGGAGCTGTTCGAGGATATCGAACGCCCCGCGCTGCGCGATCTGCCCCCTGAACCGTTTGAATATGCCGAATGGAAACAGGCCAAGGTGCATGCCGATTACCATGTCGATGTGCTTCACAGCTTTTATTCCGTGCCTCATCGCCTGATTGGCAAGAAGGTAGATATCCGGCTGACGCATCGCATGGTCGAGGTCTTCCACAATCACGCTCGCGTTGCTGTTCACACGCGCCGTGGCACACGCGGCGGCCACTCCACCGTGAAGGAACACATGCCCAAGGCGCATCAGCGGCATGGTGGCATGACCCCGGAATATCTGATCATCCGCGCGGGCCGCGTAGGCTACCACGTTGCTGTCCTTGTCGAGCGTCTGATGCGCGACCGACCTCATCCGGAACAAGGTTATCGCTCATCCCTCGGGGTTCTGAGCCTTGAGCGCAGATTTGGCAAAGACAGGTTGGAGGCCGCCTGCGACCGGGCGCTGACCCACAACACTGTCAGCTATGTCTCGGTCAAGTCGATCCTGGTCACTGGCTTGGACAAAGCCGCCATCGATCCGGCTACGATCACGCCCACCCCGCGTCACGACAACATTCGTGGCGCCGCCTATTACCAGTAACAGCAGAAAGGACAAAACGATGCTGACACATCCCACCCTTGATCAAATGGCCAGTCTTGGCCTGAACGGCATGGCCGCCGCCTGGCGCGCCTTGGCCGAGCAGGACCCCGGCGAGGCGCTGAACCGCAATGAATGGCTGGGCATGATGCTTGATCGCGAGGTTGCCCATCGTGCTGACAAGCGATTTGCCAACAGGCTCAGGAATGCAAAGATGCGCTTTCCCAATGCCTGCATTGAAGACATCAGATTTACCGCCACCCGTGGCCTTGATCGCCGACAGATCCTGTCATTGGGTCAGGGTGGGTGGCTCAAGGCCCATGAACAGATCATTTTTACCGGCCAAACAGGCACCGGCAAAACCTGGCTCGCCTGCGCATTCGCCCATCAAGCGGCCCGCATGGATTATTCCGTGGCCTATGCCCGCATGCCGCGCCTCTTTGAAGATCTGGCCACAGCCCGCCTCGATGGACGCTTTCCAAAACTGATCGACAAGCTTGCGCGCGTCCAGCTCCTCGTTTTGGATGACTGGGGCACCCACAGCCTGACAGATCAGCAGCGCCTCGATCTGCTGGAGCTGTTCGAGGAACGATATCAACGCCGATCAACCATCATCACCGCGCAGCTGCCCGTCTCAGGCTGGCACCAGATGATCGGCGAACCCACCATCGCTGACGCGATCCTTGACCGCATCATACACAATGCCCATCGCGTCGAACTCAAAGGCGACAGCATGCGCCGAAAAAGCCAAGCCCAAGGATTGACCCAAGCCCAAAACTCCGAAACCATCACCACAACGCCCATAATTAGCATCGATGCCATTAGCCTTGCGCCCAGCGTTGCTGTTCCTGACGCTCCTACATAGGTGATCACAAAGGTTGCTTTGCTCTTCGTTCCGCACTCTGCACAGCGTAGTTTTGGAACAACATGATGGACGCCAATCTCACGCCCTAACTTAGCAATCAGGTGCTGAACAGCAATCATGGATTGATGCACGCACAACTGACATTTCAGCGACAGATGATTGTTTGAAATGCTTGCTAACAGGGTCATCTATTACTCACCACAAATTTGCTCTCTCTGCTGATTCAGTGCGGATGCCTCATCTGATGAAATATCAAGGTCGTATATCAGCACGATCCTGTAGAAGCGGGATACATATTGGCAATGAAATGATTGATTAGGCGGCAACCATTCTAATGGTCCCTTTGCGCTTTTCGAACGATTTGTCCCGTTATCAACCGCAAACAGATTTCGAGGATCGTTGCCAAAATTCCTACGTTTAGAATCCGACCACGCCCACGCACCTCTTTGCCATGCCCAATAAAGAGGAACCAGATGATCGACATCCAAATCACTGCTCTCAGTAAAGATTTGATCGGTGTATGGGTCCAACCATCGCCCACGGGCAACACGGCATCCATTGGAACTGAATCGAACTGGACCAGTGGACAGTTCTGCAAGGAGTTCATGTCGTGTGTTTAGGCAATCATTGTCAATGTCTGACCAACCGCCAAAAGCATCACGATCATATTTCGGTGTGGCGCTGGCAGTCCCAACGCCCAATAAGAGAAATGTTATAACCAGAAGTGCCGTATTAAGATTTTTCAATTTGAGCCACATCAATGTTTATACTTACGTCCTGATCCACATTTGCAAAGATCGTTTTGCCCTTATTTACTACCCACGAACAGAACCAGATCATTTCTGTAATCGTCGAAACTGACATCTTGCGGCGCATTCGGGGCCAAAAGCAGCCTTGAACGATCTGATTGCGGCCTGGAGGCGCTCGCTGCATGATGTTTAGGGCGGACTACTTACTTCTTTGTTCAAAGCACTGGATAAAGTACCGCCACGATACACGCCAAACCGATTATTGATATAATAATCGATCCAAGTTTCATCCCGACAAGCAAAAGCTAAGTAGGTATAGGGAGCAAAAATAGAAGCAAAATTGGAAAAATAATTGGTCTTGTTTTTGTAGCTCGCTCATGTTGAGCTTGCTCCGCCGCTGCCGCATGCCTGCGTAGCTCTTCAGCCGCAACTCGTTCCAGTTCCTGTCGGCGTCCTTCCTCAGCCGCACGCTGTTCAGCTCTTTGCTATTCTTCCCTCAATTTCGCCTGTTCCTGCTTCCGCTTCCGCTCCTCCAATTCCCTTGGCGACACATAGAAAACCTCTTCATACTTGATATCGCCCCGTAAATACGCAGCATCACGCACCGCAACGATTGCCTCAGCAACGCCTATCTGGAAAAACTCTCGTGCCTTGTTTGGCCTGTGTTTTTCAAAATAGCCATGCAGCCATCTTTCGATACTGCTTTCGTCTTCAACAAACGCAAGTATTACACACGTAATGGATGAGTAACTCCTGTGTAGTTCAACTCATTTACGCGATCTTGTCTTGGGTCTTTCGATGATTTTGCAATTTTGAGAAAATGCGGAAACGCATCATTGGTCATTACGTAGACAAATCCAGCCACTAGCTCGTTCACCTCATGCTCAGCTGTACAATGGTTGCATGATGAACCGACATTCGCCAAGTAAAGTGTCCTCTGACGTGAAGATCGCCTGACCTGACATTCCGAAAGTGCCCTGCCATCTAACGCCAAAATCGCCTGAGTACGACCGCTGGACAAGGATTTTCTGCCCTGAGCGGCACCTGCAGTCGGCCGGGCTACTGGAATAGGGCGGATCAGATCGCGAAACCGCCATTTTCTTGCTCGGCAGAACAGGTTTGTCCGCTGCGCTGCAAAACACCGCCCCCGGCCCAGGAAGGACTCAGCGGCTTCCCCGTCTGATCCGCCCTGTTCCAGCTGTTTGCGCGACTGCACACGGCGCTCAGGGCGAAAAAGACTTGTCCAGCGGGCAAAATCAGGCGACGTTGACGTTCGACGGCAAGCCACTTGGGCAACGTCGGCTAAGTTATCAAGCAACGTGTCTAAAATGAATAAGAGTTAACATGGCCAGCTCGACACTTTCAAAGCTAATCGATACTTTCAAAACGCCACAGCACGATACCCGTTTAAGCATTGAAATCTTCGGTCAGTTCGATGTAGATAAGGTGGCTAAAGAGCTGGATTTAGAAGGAAAAGGCGCTGCGAAGGGAGCGAATAATCAACCTTCGTCAGACTCTCAAATACCCGATGAGATCGAGTCTCAAATACAAGAGCGTATTTCTGCCGCAAAATCATCAGCTAATGAAGCCGCTGAGAACCATATCCATACCTATAATGAGCGAATCTCAAATTTAGACTTTGAGGGCCACTTTTCGGAGCTTAGGCAAGCTGGTCCACTGGCCGTAAGTGACATTCAAGCACAAATCCAAAGCGGGTTGAATGATATGAATACTCGTAGGCGGAAGCTCCTAGATGTCGAGAATGAGTACAGTTACTTCAGAACATCTAATGGCCTGCAATACAGAACCGCTAAAACTGTTACATCATTGGAGCTTTTTTTACGCGTTCTCGTAATATTAACAATGCTCGTTTTTGAAACCTATTTTAACGGCACTTACCTTGCGAAAGGTAGCACTCAAGGCCTTATTGGTGGAGTTTTTGAGGCCCTCACATTTGCGGCCCTCAACATTGGCTTTTCGATAGTTCTCACACTATACGTTATAAAACAAATAGTCAGGCAAGGCCTGATTTGGAAATTACTGGGACTTATCGGTATCGGGGCTTGGATAGCTGTAGTTTTAGTAGTCAACTTGGCGCTCGCGCATTATCGCGAGGTTGCATCAACCTTCGCTGACGGAGCAGGTGCTGATATACTTCAAAATATACTGCAAAACCCTCTTGGTTTGAACGAATTTGAAAGCTGGATGCTGTTCGCCATTGGCGTACTTTTTGCGGTAATCACCTTAGTAGACGTCATAACCTTTTCTGACATCTACCCTGGATACACCAAGAGGCAAGCACGCTGGGACGAAGAACAGTCTGAATACAAGGAACAGTTTGATGATCTGATTGAAGATTTGAATGAAATCAAAGAGGATTATCAAGAGCAGCTATCGAAGATTGGTGCTGCACTTTCAGCACGCCAGCGCGAATTAGACAATATTCTTTCCAATCGTAATCGTCTGAGTAGCCTCTACGCAGCGCACCATGAGCAACTTCAAAGGGCAGCTAATGCACTTTTCTCCTTTTATTACGAGAGCAATAAAAAATGTCGGACAGAGCAAGCGCCTGATCGGTTTAACCAACGCTATCTCGTTCCAGAGATGGCACTCTCAACAGGCGCCGCGTTTGAACCCAGGGAAGCACAAAAAATTAAATCACGAATAAGTCAAGCAAAGCAAATCCTTGATGATCAAATCAAGGTCGTTCTCGACGAGTATTCTAACGGCATTCGTCAATATCGCAATCTCGACATCCTGAACGAAGAGTATTCTCATGGTCAAGAAACGCAAAACGCGCAACAAGCGGAATCAATCTAAGAATAACTCGGGCACTAAACTCGCAGTAATTTCTGCAATTGTTATTCTTACAGCTTTAGTCGCCGCCGGTGCATTCCTTGCGTTGAATACCGAAAAGTCTGTCTTATTAGATCAAGCTAACCTTTGCCCCGGTATCGGGTCACGAGGAACCGTAGCCATTTTGCTGGACACAACCGATGGTTTTTCGCAGATCACAAAAGAAGAAGTAAGGCAAAACATCTTAGAGGTTCAGCGCACTCTTCCTCGCTACTACCGTGTATCTGTCTTCACGCTGGATGAGGATGGCCTTAAGCATGAACCGGTAGCAAGCGTATGCAACCCAGGGCGCCTGGATCAGATGGACAATCTTGCTCAACAAGGGCTTACGGCCAATCCAGCTCTCATTTCTAAAAAGTATTCTGAGTTTGAAGTAACCATCTCAGAAGCGATGGAGACAATCTTTGAAGAGAAGTTTGAAGCCAAAAGGTCTCCAATACTCTCATCCTTGCAGGAACTAAGTGTGATCATACCCGAGCCTGTGAATGTAGATGTGGATTCATATCAAGCGGGCCGGAATAAAATCGTTTTAGTAACAGACTTGCTAGAACACACAGACATCTTCTCTGTGTACCAGAGCGGATTAGATTTTGATGCGTTTAGAGCAAGCAGAGCAACAGAAAAATTCGGAAAATCATACAGCGCGGTAGATGTTGAGATGCTCGTAGTACGGAGAGGTCAAGCTAACTATTCTACGATGGATGTTGTCCGATTTTGGGCTAAGATTTTTCGGGAAGAATTTTCGTCAGAGATAAAATCAATTAAAATTCTAAGTGGTGAAATTTGATGGTGAAGAGAACGCGCAGCACTAGAAATATTGACTCAAGGCGTCATGCAATATTTTTCTTTGCAGTTTACGTTGTAGGAGCCCTCATTCTAACTTTTGAAAAGACTATTGTTTACGCTTTTTTCGAACCAAGTTCGCCAGTGCCTAAAGCAATAGTAATTCTAACCGCTCTTATTCTAATGGGAGGATATGTAATTTTTGTCACGTTAGTCCCTGCTACGAAACTGAGAACTGATGTAGCTGCGGATAATGTATATTATCTTGGTTTTTTATACACCTTGACCTCTCTTGCGGTTGCTTTGTCGGTAGACAGTCCAGATGCTATTTTAGCGAACTTCGGAGTAGCAATCGTTTCAACGCTGATTGGGATTGCGGCACGAGTAGGTTTGAATCAATTGCGTGTGGATCCAACTGATATTGAAGAGGCATCGAGGCTTGAACTCGCCGAAGCTGCCCGCAGAGTAAAGTTAGAAATGACAGAAACTGTCTTACAGTTCTCCGATTTTAGACGACTTTCGCTTCAAGTCTTGGCTGAAGGTTATGCCGATGTTCAAAAGAATGTCGAAGAAATATCTGGGAAAGTTTTACAGTCCGTGGAAGAATTGGCAGAGCAGAGTGCTTGGCCATTATTGGAGCTGGCTGAAAAAACTAAAGCGACCCATATTGAAGCTGCAAACTCAGTTGCCAGCCTCACCGAAAGCAATCGCGAGCTCACTAAGAGTAATCAAAATGCGATTGAAAAGATTGGGGAAGTTTCATCTGCTTTGGTCAAACTGACTAAGCATTATGCAGATACAGGCATTATCGACGACAAAATTGTAGCGTCTGTACGCGAGCAGCTCGTCACTGTTCAAGCTGAGCTTGCAGAAGGCAGAAGAGAAGGCATCGATGAACTAAAGGCAGCATTGGTTCAATTCAATGATCGAGCGAATGCTGATCGGGAAACAACTACCAAGTATGATATCAAAAGTCCTGTAGAAAATGCTGAAAGTATTGCAGGCGATGCCACTGAAGAGAAGGATAACAAAGACAACGCTGCCTTATCTTCGACACAAAGCTTATTCAGACGACCTTATGAACAAACTTTTGTGCACATGGGAAGTGCTATAGTTTATCACGGCCAAGGTTTGGGATACTTTGTGAACGATGAGCAATACATGACACTCGCAGAGGCCAAGAGCGAAATTGAGCGGAAACTAAATTTTGGCGCAGGCAGGACTTAAAAGTATGAAACCGAGCGCCACAATATCGGAAGAGGCTGAAAGCTACAGAAGGGGAGTCATTTTTGGCCTCACAATGGCTGAAGTTCTCTTACTGTTGATTTTTTGTATATTACTTTTCTTAAAGATCACTAACGACGAGTTGAAGACAGCCAACCGAAACTTGGTACAAGCCGAAGAAGAACTGTTCGTCCAGGAACAATTAAACAAGGCTCTTTCCGACGAAAACCAATCTCTAGCTGTTCAGGTAATATTATCAGCTGATGGTAAAGTAAACAATGAGTTTCTAGAGACAGTTTTTGAAGAGTTTGTAAGACTACAGGCTACTTATCCCCAAAAAGCTGAAGAATTTCTTTCGGCTCTTGACGAAAATCCAGATTTGATAAACGAACTCCAGCTTTCGACCGTTGACGAGTGGGAAGAGCTTACGACAGTGGCACAATATTCAGTGAGCAAACACGAAGCAGCGGTATTGTCCAAATTGAATCCTGATCAGCGAGAAACGTTTTTTATGAATGCTGACATCGCTTCCCAGTTTTCTGCCGAGGAGATACGTAAATTCAGAGAGGTTACTCTTCAACTGGCCACCCCAACAACGCTAACTCCAGCTGGAAACAACTGGCCTCCAATTATTTCTTTGAGTGAAGCGAAAGACTATTCATTCACGGTTGGCAGTGCAAAGCTAACTGAGGAGTTTCAAGCCGCGCTCTCAAATGAAATATCAGAACAAATTTTAGGTATTTTGGAGGAATATGATGCTGATGTGATAGAAGTTATCGGTCACACCGATCCTCAAAGAATGAGGAGCACTCGAACAACAAACCTAGACGATGTGTCGGTTTCAGATTTGCAAGATGAAAACGATATTGTTTTCAGAGCAAATGACAATGCGGGTTTAGGATATGCACGTGCATTGAGTGTTACAAGGGAATTGATGAAGGTTCCCAATCTGCAAGGATATTCTATCTTACCTTATTCTGCTGCGCAGATGATTAGCCCTGCAGATGAGATAAATTTATCTCCCGAGACATATGATCCTACGCAGCTTCGGCGTATCGAAATTCGCGTCCGGCGTAGGCAGTAATTGTAGTAATCAAATATGTAAGGCCTAAAACTTTTTAAATCCTTGCAGATATACACGCTAGTGTTCCGAGTCTAACATTTGTTACCGGTTTCCCCTGATTTCGTCGAGCGCGTCGAGCGCGCGGCGTTCGCGGGTAATGATGTCATCGGCGGTCTTGCTCCAGACGAAGGGCTTCGGCTTGGCGTTGTGCTGCAGGAGGTAGTCGTAGATCGCGCCCTCAAGATCTTCGACGCTGGAGTAGCTGCCACGTCGGATGCGCTTCGCGGTGATCTCGGCAAAGAAGCGCTCGACCAGGTTCATCCAGGACGCGCTGGTGGGCGTGAAGTGCAGCTTGAAGCGCGGATGTTTCTCCAGCCAAGCCTTGACCTCGGGCGTTTTGTGGGTGGCGTAGTTGTCAAGGACCAGGTGGATGTCGCGTGGTTTGAGGACAGCGCGGTCGATGCGGCGAAGGAATGTCAGGAACTCCTTGGCCCGGTGCCGGGGCATACAGTCGCCGATGACCATGCCCGACTTCACATCAAGCGCGGCGAACAGCGTGGTCGTGCCGTGGCGCTTGTAGTCGTGGGTCATGGTGGCGGCGCGGCCTTTCTTGAGCGGCAAGCCAGGCTGGGTTCGATCAAGCGCCTGAATCTGGGACTTCTCGTCGACGCACAGCACGACCGCACGGTCCGGCGGATCGAGGTAGAGCCCCACGATCTCGGTGACCTTCTCCTCGAACATCGGGTCGTTCGAGACCTTGAACCCCTTCACGACATGCGGCTTGAGACCCGCGTCGGCCCAGATGCGCCCCACGCTCGAAGGCGAGATGCCCATGGCTTCGGCCATCAGCGCGCGGCTCCACTGCGTGGCATTGGGCGGGGTTTCCTGCACCGTCCTCGCGATCACCTTCAGCCTTGTTTCCATGGGCAGCGGCGGCACCCGCGAGGGCCGCGTTTTGTCGCGCTTGAGACCGGCCACGCCTTCATCGAGATACCGCTGCTGCCAGCGCCAGACTGTCGGCTTCGACATGCCCGTCCGCCGCATGATCTCGGTCGTGCCCTGACCGTCCGCGGTCGCAAGTACGATGCCCGCCCGCCAGGCAAGCTTGCGCGGCGTGTTGCGATTACTCAGCAAAGCGTGAAGCTCAGCGCGGTCGGCGGGGCCAAGGTAAAGGCAGATGTCGGAACGTCTCATCTGCCGATCATGCCACGGCAGAGCAGGATTGGGAATCCTATGTCAGGTGTGGAACACTAGGTGTCACGTCCCGGAAGTTGGTATGGATTTTTCTTAAACAGCTCGGGTTTGAGTTTGTGCCAATCCTTCATGGCTTGCAAGGGCGGCTTCCGGGCGTGTTGCTAACAGTCTGGAACGTTACGGTCCGCTGGCGTTGCGCAAGTTGGTTCACGCCACAGGCATCGACAGCCCGATCATGGCGAGGTTCATTGGGACAAGGCGACAGCCTATGCGGATGCAGGCGTGAATGTTAAGCTGAGAACGTAAGCGATGAGAGAGATGCGCCATGAGAACCAAAGCAATATTAGCCGCAATAGTGTTGGCTTTAGTACCTCTTCCAAGTGTTGCGCAGGATTTTAACGCGGGCTTGGCTGCGTATGGAAGGAGCGACTATGATACCGCGCTGCGAGAGTGGAAGCCGCTGGCTGAGCAGGGATCCGCAGTCGCGCAATACAATCTTGGCGTGATGTATGACAAAGGTCGGGGCGTCCTGCAGGACTACGCAGAGGCTGTGCGCTGGTATCGATTGGCTGCTGAGCAAGGTGACGCAGACGCGCAACTCAACCTTGGCTTCAAGTATAACAATGGTCAGGGCGTCTTGCAGGACTACGCAGAGGCTGTGCGCTGGTATCGATTGGCTGCTGAGCAAGGCTTAGACCGCGCGCAATACAATCTTGGCGTGATGTATGACAACGGTCGTGGCGTGGCGCAGGACTACGCAATGGCTGCGCGCTGGTGGCTTGCAGCCGCTGAGCAAGGAGACGCCACAGCGCAATCCTATCTTGGCTTCATGTATGAAAAAGGTCAGGGCGTGTTGCAGGACTATCCAGAGGCTGTACGCTGGTTTAGTGCTGCAGCTGCACAAGGAGACGCCGTTTCGCAATATAATCTTGGGTTAATGTATGCCAACGGTCGTGGCGTGGCGCAGGACCACGCATTGGCTGTGCTCTTTTATCGCGCTGCCGCCGACCAAGGAAACGCCTTCGCGCAACATAATCTGGGCGCGGCGTATGCCAATGGTCAGGGCGTGGCGCAGGATTATGTCACGGCGCATATGTGGGTTAATATCGCTGCTGCAAATGGTCATAACGCTGCACCTGAAAATCGCAAAACATTGGCGGACCTCATGACTTCAACCGACATATCAGAAGCACAGCGTCGAGCGCGTGTGTGTATGGAATCTAACTATCGGGATTGCGATTAGGCAGCCCGATACCAAGCCGCGCCGTAGCTGGTGGCCGTGGTAGGGGCAACGTTGAAAGCATAGGAGGATAAAATGCCATACCTGATCATCTTTGCCGTAGGGCTTTGGTTTCTTATGGGCGATCCGCCTAAATCTATAGCTAACGCATTTTGGGAAAGTGCGGCGGCACCGTGGGAAACGGTCGATGCTTATTATTATCCTAATCGAAGCGATCTGTCGGTGTTTGAGAGTATTTCCGGGCTTAGCTCGGTTGATGACTGCCGCGTTTGGGTCCGAATGATCGCTGCCGTAAATGATGATATTGGGCTTGTAAGAGGTGACTATGAATGTGCCATTCAAGTCATTGATACGTTTGCGGGGATAAACGTGTACCGCACGACTGTTCGATAGCACCAGCGCGATGTCACACGTGACTGTACAGATTAATGGAGTGGAAATGATGCAGACAGAAGAGCAACGGTTGCAGGAATTTGTGGAGCAGGTGCGCCGAGCCATCGGGCCGAAACTAGAGGAATTGTCGCAACGGCAAGCGGACCTGCTGGACGCATCTCTGACGAAGCTGTTCAACCTCAACCGCCCAGTGACGGACGCGGAGTTGCGGGGCAGGCTGGACCTAGTGACGAATTTCGTCTCTCCGACAGGGCACGAAGAGGTGCAGAAGGTATATTGGGACTTACGCCTCAACAACTCCGAAACCAAGGCATCCCAGAAGACCAAATCCAGCAATTGATGCGCTTGATGCTTTACGGTGTCCGGAAATTGTCAAGAATGACGACATCGCCTGCCCGCAATGTTGGGGCCAGTTGTGTCGCATCATATTCGTCGAGTAAGGGATCTTCGGAATAATCGATCAGGGATGGAATTGGCTCGTCGGGATTTGAATGCAGACCTTCAATATATTCGCATACAGCAAGGTCTAATTTATCGGCTCCGTCTCCATTAATCCAAAAAGACGGAACCGAACTTGCTGCAGATTCTTAAGACATGTCAGCGAATGAACGCACCAGATGAAATCCGCTTAATTTGGTTGCCGGGTGCTCCGTAGGGCAGGTGTGAGAAGGCAAAGCCTCCTTCGTTCCTTAAGATAGCTCCGGCGACCTTGTTCCCAGAGTTCCCTGTTTCATTGGCAATAAGCAGGATGTCTAAGTCTCCGTCGTTATCTTGATCCAGAAAACGGATTGCTTGAACGAAGTTATTCCATTCATTGCCTTCTGAAACTGGACGATAACCTTCGGGGCCATCAAACAGAACAAAAAGCTTAGACCCAAATTGCCCATTGCCGAGGTTTTCTTTGATCTCGATAGCTGTACCAACGTAGAGCTCTCGTGACCTTGAGAGGACAATGTCTTGGTCTCCATCTCCATCAAGGTCTGCGACCGAAAGCTCAGGAACTGTTCCCCATTCTGGGATTTCTGTGAGACGTTTCGTGCGTCCAAAGCTACCTCGGCCGTTATTATAACTTATACCAGTTGCTGAAGACGGCCCTCCCTCGAATTCATGTGCGGCGTGCACGATGTCGAGCGCCCCATCTCCATTCATATCCGCAAGCTCAATAGCGAAAGCAAAGATATTCCCGCAGCTGCGCTTCGTCATGTGCCCTGAACCTTGGTTCATCCAGCATGTAAGAGATCCGTCGAGGTTGGTATTAACGATGTCAATATCACCATCATTATCGATATCGCCTGCCGTGCTTCCGTGGTCAAAGATGACGTAATTTTCGTGGCTGAGGTGAGTGTTGGAACTCTCGACCCAGCTACCGTTGGGTTGGCTCAGAAAATAGCTATCTCTGAAACCGTTATGGGTTCCGACACCATGGTCAGCTATAAAAAAGTCGTCTCGGCCGTCTCCATTAAAGTCAGCAACAAGGACTTGCCGTGCGGATGAGTGTCCTGAGGTAGGTCTATTATCTACGAGTAGGTTGCTGGCATCTCGCAAGGTTCCATCTGATCGGCCCAAGAAGAGAATTGGCTGAGCCAGTTCCCCCTCGCATGGACCACCGCCACAGATGCCACCGGTGTTTTCAGCGACAACCGTATCCTCTGCCTTCATTGTGCCAACGTATAAGGCGTCCAAGAAACCATCGCCGTTAAAGTCGCCCTGGAAGGGAGCAAGGTTCCACCAGAAATCGTTCTGAACTTTAGAGTTTTGAAAAGGCACGAGCCTAAGGTTGTGAGTTCCGCCTTCTTTGGTCACAAAACTAAAGGTCGGAAGAGTCTTTACAGCGGGCGCTTGCTCGGACGTTTTCGAGATATTTTCTGTTGCTGGTGTGCAAGCGAGTAAGCCGATGGAAGAGATATAAAAGAGGGCTAAGGATCTTGGACCCATGATGAACTCCGAGGTAATTAATCTGTCTGTTTTTCAACAGTGACTCCTATGCTAGCTGTCACATCCCAGCATGTAGTATGGCTGTTTCTTGAACAGCTTTGGATTGAGCTTGTGACATTCCTTCATCGCTTGCAAGGGCGGCTTGCTGCCCCTTACTTAAGGGAGGGGAGAACACCGTTTACTCATCTGAACTCGTTCATCCTGCTATTTCTTCATCTTTCTCATCAGCCCGCCGAAAATGCTGCCTGCTTGCTCTTGCAAGGTTGTAAATATTTCGCTTGCTACAGCAGTAGCAGAACCGGCATATTTCTTTGCGGCTCTTAGTGTTTGATTTTGCGTAGATAAATGAACCGACAACTCTCGCTCAATTGTATCAATAGCTAGTTCTTCCCGTTCATCAAAATCACCATCGGCATGGGCAATTTCTTCTAAAAATTTTCTAACGTCTTTGCTTAGTGCGGTTGGGTTGCAATCTGAGTTGTCCATTTGGAATTCAGCGAAAGCCTTTACAATTACCTTCAAAGACTGTGATTTTATCTGGCTTTCTATCAGTGGGAGTGCCTTAGTGGTGTAATCCTTTGACAAGCCCCACTCTTCTGAAAAATAATCTACAATCGCACTACGTTCATTATCATCAATTTCACCCGCAAAATCAGCAACCTTGAGGGCCAAGCCTGACAGCATGTCAAAGAGTGTAGCACCAAGAAAATCGATTGGCGTGTTAATGAATTTTGGAATGGTCTCAACGCGGCTGGATGAATAAGAAGAGGCAAGACGCATTGCGCCGTAGTACGCTCCCCCCGACACAACGGCAGCAGCCATTATCCATCCAACAGGAGTAGCCGCAGCAGCACCAAAACCTAAAGCAGACAGGAAACCACCTCCGCCACCGAAAAACGCTGTAGCAACCGCAGGAGATGCCGCAGCTGCCGCGCCAGCACTTGCAGCACCTTTGACTTCCCACAGTGATTGCAAAGATTTTGCCATTTTCAAACTTGTGTAGGCTTCTTCTCCAATGCCTAACTTTATTTTAAAGCGGTTCGAATCCTCTACCACTAGGTCAACTGCGTTGAGGTCTTCTATTTGCTGGGCTTCATTCATCTCATGCCTCCACAAGCGCCGAAAACGAATTAACTAATACGTCTACACGTTCACCTAATTTGGAGTTAGTAAAATCGTTTAAAACACCGGCACCGATACCCAATATTAGCAACAACGATCCAAGTGCAGCAGCAAGAGCACCGCCTAAAAGGGGAATTCCTGCTATCATTGAGGTAAGGACCAATGCGGTTATGATGCCGATAGTGATGGTTGGAAATGCCTTTATTAGATCAAAAACAAATGAAAGCAATTTACGACCAATGGCCAAAATCTTTCCGCCAACCTTTACCGTAATGCGTGCCATATCTGTCATCAGCGCTTTCGCATCGGCAGACAAGTTCGTTCTCTCAATCAAAGCAATTAGCTTCCGTTCAGGAAGCGATGCATTAATGTCTTTGATTACTGCTTGAAGTTCAGCATTCATATCTTAACCTTAATCCGGCACGCAAAAAAAGCATCTCAGCCGACATTCCCCAAGTGGGTTGCCTCGTGCATCTATCATTGCCCAAATTGTGTTGCCTCGTGCATCTATCATTGCCCAAATTGTGTTGCCTATCAAGCGTCCTGAGTCATCCCAAGGACGCTTGTTGTTTTCAGCCTCATTACATCTTCGCAAACACTTGATGCAGGCTGGGCGCTGTAAAGTGGTTTCCCTATCGGTAACCAATGGCAACGAACATCGGCAACCTGATGTCCACTCAAGGTGAACTTCGGGTGTGCTTGAGGCGTCCCTCAATTTGGGAGAAATATCTGTTGGGTCCATATTACGTGAACCTTCCTCCCATATCCCCCTGTGGGGTGCCTGCAGTTTTCAACGTAAACCTCCGCACAGGGGCCACCCCATGCCTCCCCACCCCTACTATCTGCCACTGTGAGTCCCATCTGAGGCTGCTGCCCACCTGCCCTACCCTTTGTAACCTTGATGGAAGAACTGACTTCATTGCCAAAAGGATAACCCGCCAGATAGATGTCTTGCAGAAGTTCTGGTTGGTCTCCACTCAACGCAAACACAGTCTGTGGGGTAAAATCACCTTCCATAAGGGCGAGATCGTTCTGTAGGTCATATGTGATGACTGTCACTGGGACTGCTCGACCACCGTCATAAACGGCAACTTCTTGGTAGCCTTCTATGATGTGATTGTTGGTAATGACATAGCCATCGCACGAGACCGCAAAGCCACTTCCAGAAGCTGCTTCAAGGACTTCGTCGCCTTGGGGTTTTGCCTCCCTAACTAGGGGTGGCACAGCCTCTTCAATTTAAGGTGATAGAATGGCATCTATCAGTCTTCTCACGTTGTCTGAGTTCGTGAGGTCGAAGCCGTTTAGATATTGATTGTTATATTCAGTAAGTGCGGCTGAAGTTCTCCGTCCATAGAGGCCATCAATTGAAGCGGTGTATAAACCCAAGTCTGATAAAATTGACTGCACTTTTTCCCGTTGATATTGGGGCAGCTCAGCAAAGGCTACCTGCAAGAATGATAGATTTGAAGAGTACGGGGCTTTTTGTGAACCTTGTAAAACACCATTTTTAAAAATCCCTTCCTGAACTGTTCCATCGGCGAGGGTAAGAACGCCTTGGCCGTTAAATTCATCGTCTAGCCACCTACCAACGTATATGTTGCCATTGGCAAAGGTGTAGGTTCCTTGACCGTTGCGTTTATCGTCTTTGTGCCCACCAACGTATGTGGCGCCATTGGCATAAGTAGCGGTGCCTTGGCCGTGAGCTTTTCCGTCTTTGTGCTCACCAACGTAAATGTCGCCATTGGCAGAAGTGTAGGTGCCTTGGCCGTTAGCTGTACCGTCTAGCCACTCACCCACGTATGTGGCGCCATTGGCATAAGTGGCGGTGCCTTGGCCGTTAGCTTTGTCGTCTTTGTGCTGACCAACGTATGTGGCGCCATCAGGCCACGTGAAAGTGCCTTGGCCATTGCGTTTATCGTCTAGCCACTCACCCACGTATGTGGCGCCATTGGAGGTAGTGTAGGTGCCAACACAATTTGACCAAAATGCGCTTGGATCGTCTGGGCAATTCGGTAAAGCCCAAGTCCCAGAAGCACTTAACATGAGTGATGCACAAATTAGCCCTAGCTGATTGCGCCAACGTGTCATACTCGAAGCTCCTCAAGCTGCAAGCGGTATGCAGCTAAAGTTGCTTGAAACTGCCCATTTGAACAAGCACATTTGTGGTAAATTGTGTCTGCCGTCTCTGATCAGGTCACCGGACCCCGCTGGAAGTAGCAACGAATATCCTGATAGCGATGCAAAGACTAACCAAAAAACTGTCCGGGACTTAGTGAAATCACTGTCCGGTATTTCCGAAATCCGCATGGCGCAAGGTGAAAGTGGACTGGGACGCGTGGTGCGCCCGCAGCCTGGCCGATGAAGACATTGTTCGTCTCATTCTGGACGGCACCGTCATCAAGACGCGGCTCGACCGCAAGGCCACGAACATCTCGGTGCTGGCGGCCATTGGTGTGCGGCGCGATGGGCAAAAGGTGCTGTTATCCATCATGAATATGGGTGGAGAGAGCAAGGCGGCCTGGGGCCAGTTTCTCGCCGATCTTGATGCGCGTGGGCTGAAGCAACCCGCGTTCGTCATCATCGACGGCGCCCCTGGTCTTGAGGCCGCACTTGTCGCGCTATGGGGCGAGGACTTGGCCATCCAGCGCTGTACGGTCCACAAGCATCGCAACCTGCTCGGCCATGCGCCAAAAACGATGCACGACGAGCTGACTGAGGATTACCGCGACATGATCTACGCCGACACCGCAGTCGAGGTCGAGAAACGCCGCAAGGCATTCGTGCGTAAATGGCGACTGAAATGCAAGGCCGTCGCCGACAGTCTCGAGGAGGCAGGCGACCAGCTCTTCTCCTTTACCCGGCTCGACCCGTCACAATGGAAATCGGCGAGGACAACGAATGCGATCGAGCGGCTGAACGAGGAGTTCCGCCGCCGGATCAAAACCCAGACCGTACTACCCTGCGCAGAAACCGTGCCAATGCTGCTCTGGGCCCTGATGGCCTCCGGCCAGATCCAGATGCGAAAAGTTGATGGCTGGGAAACCCTCTCTCAGCCCATCGAACCGATCAACCTTGACCTCGCCGCCTGATCAGGTCCAAATCACAATGCTCGGGGATCGCCGCCAGAGAATTTCCACCACATTCGAGACACAACCCAAGCAAACGCTAAGATGGGCAAATCCAAGTATGACCCAAGTTGTCTGCCATCCATGCGCGTTAAACAGTGCCAGTGTCAGGGGCCAAAAAATAGTTGAGGCCACACCGCCAAACAGCGTGATGATTGAGATGGATCTTTGTGCGGGAACGCTCAGATCAAGACGCGCCACGGCGGCAAAGGCGACGTTATAAAGCACAAACATCCCTGCACCCTCAGCGATCAGGATCGTCACCAGTAGCTGATGCCACGTTGTGACCAATGACATTGCCATAAGCGCGAAGCCCGCAACGACCGAGCCCCCAACCATGACCCATCGCCCGCCGTACCGGTCCGTTAGGTGCCCTGACAGGGGGGAAACAAGCCCGCCGAAAAGCAATCCGGCAGATAGGACGCCGAAGATTTGGGTTAGACTTACACCAAGATCTGGTGCCATCTGTGGGAGCAAGATCGCATAGGAATACATAAGCGTGCCGTAGCCCATGATCTGCGTAACGCCTAGCCCGATGGCCGGGAGGTAGTCACAGTTAAATCTCATGTGGCCAGTGGTATTCCACGATAACCGCAGCGACCTGCAACCCACGTGCCTTGGACGGCTGGGCTTTGCCCCTTGGGCCAGTCTACCAGCACCAGATCAGAACGTTTGCCAACCGCAATCTCGCCCCGATCATCAAGCCCCATCGTACGGGCTGGACCTGTGGAAATCAAAGACCACAAAGCCAGCCGATCCGCGCGTTTTTCCCGATCAAGGCGATCAACGGCCGCTAACATTGCCGGGTAAAAATAATCAGAGGCCAGCACGTCACAATTTCCGGCCTCGACCATGTCGCCAGCACCAAGCGACCCAATATGGCTACCACCGCGAACCGCATTAGGGGCGCCAAAGATGATGAGGTCACCATTGGCGCGTGCCTGTTCGACAGTCTCCATGGTCATAGGAAATTCCGAGGTTGTTGCTCCAAGGGCGTGATAGAAATTGCGTGTTTCGGGTTGCGTGTCATCGTGACTGAGCATCGCCACGCCTTTATCACTGGCATAAGCCGCAATCGTTTCGATCGTTTCGACGACTTGGTCGCGGCGGCTCCAGACGTTCTGTACAAGCTCTTTGTGCGCCTGAAAGTCGAGTCCGGAGCGTTCTGTATGCTTGCGATAACGTTTGGCAAAGAGGGCTTCGTCGTCCAAATCCATAACGTCGAATGCAGCGCTATGTTCAAACTGCCTTTCTTGGATTGGGGTGTTAGCACTGCGCATTGCCATTGAGAGATGGTCATTGAACGCCAGTGAGGGCTTCAGGGGCATGTCCATCGCCCACTTCAAAGTGGTGATCGCCTCAAAGGCAAAGGTTTCCCAACGCAGCTGAAACCGGTTTTCCACAATTAAACGTGGCGCTAGGTCAAGGATGGCTTGCATCATAGCGCACCCGCGCTCAACTGAGCGCAGGCCCGGCTCAAAGCTGAGCGTAATCGAATGATATGTTGTAGCAATCCCGTTTGCCGCAAGCTGCCTGTCGGTTTCGAGAACAGCCGTTTCCATCGGGAAGAAGACGCCGGGGCGCGGCATCATCTGACGCTCAAAGGCATCGCCGTGGACGTCGATCAAGGCGGGTGCAAGGATTTTGCCGCGCCCGTCAATCTCAAGACCTTGAATAGGTCCGCCAATCTCAACGATGGTATCGCCGTCAATCGTGACGGTCGTTTCAATGATCTCGTTGGGCAGATATACTTCGGCTCCTACAAATGTCCGGATCATGCTTGCCGCTCTAGGATCAGGTGCCAGTGCCAAGAGCCGGGTTTGTCATGCTCCCGATCTTCCATCCAGGTGACCTCAAAGCCTTGAAACAAGGCCAGCATTTCGACAGCGCTGCAATAGAAATGGGGGTGACGCTTGTCAGATTTATCATCGTCGAAGACCCACGTATTGCGCGAGATTTCGCGCGGCCCGTTCAATTTTTCGCGGTCGCTCCACAAGCGACGCTTGGACAGCATCGTCACCATGAAGGTGCCGCCGGGCTTCAACACACGGCGGACTTCACTAATCGTGCTCAGGAGGACTGTTTCATTGCCATGATAAATGACGTTCCAGCTGAGGATATGGTCAAAGGAATGATCCTCAAATGGTAGCATATCCATGCGTCCTAAATGTGTGGTCACGCCGGCGTCCGCCCTTTCAATTTCAGCAAGGCCCTCGGGGGAGGCATCCAGAGCCGTGACTTTGAAACCTGCGGCTTGCAATGATATGGAGTGGCGCCCAACGCCAGCGCCCAAATCAAGGATGTTGGCACCTGCCTCTAATCCCTCGGCCCAGCGTTTGACATCCGGCTCCGGCGTCAACCATTTGGAGCCCTCTTCGATTTCGTCCCAGATCTTGCTCCAATGCTGATCCGCCGTGTCAGTCTTGGTAAAGATGTTCACATTCGTTCTCCGATGATCTTGTTCTGGGCCCAGCCCGAAAGGTATTCGATTAAGACGACCACAACAGTGACCATCAAGATGGCGATCATGGTAGTTGGGTAGTCGAAGGGCGCAAATCCATGCTATGTCGTGAATGTTCCCCGCCATGATAGATGACTTACCTGCCAACCAGTTGATAAGTAGTGTGAGAAAAAATTACCTGCTTTCCATAAAACACTAATGTCCATTTTTCATTACTAATTTTCGGAAGAAAGAACTTAATTGCTCGACCACGAGCACGAGCACGAAGATCATCCCAATGATCACCATAGCGCGGTCATAAGCCATCCAGTTCATTAAGCTTTGGAGTTCGAGGCCAATTCCCCCAGCTCCGACGAGCCCTAAAACGACTGAGGACCTGACCGCCTTTTCGAAGGCAAACAAGGAAGTAGTGATCAAACCAGGCATCGCCGCCGGCACTACAGCCGCAAAAACGGTATCAAATCGACGTGCACCACTCGCTGACAGCGCTTCAGCGGGATTGCGGTCGACGTCTTCCATCTCCTCAGCAAAAAAACGCCCACAGAAACCAATGGTATCAACCATGATTGTCAGCGTGCCGGCGAAAGGGCCAAGCCCGACAACCATCACAAAAATAATGGCCCAAACCAGATCAGGAACTGTGCGGAAGAGCGAAATCAGCATTTTTACGGACCATTGCAGCGCATTCCACCGACGTGTTTCGAACATCAGGCCCCGTGACGCAAATAACGCCAGAAAAAAGCCAATGGCGAGACCTAGCAGTGTACCAGCAAAAGCCATCTGAAAAGTTTCAATAAGCGAAAGCCAGAAACGATAAAATTGCTCAAAAGTCAGACGGTGCTCGTCAATTGGCGGAAATGCCTCCCCCAAGAAACGAAGCAAATATTCCGATGATCCAAGAAGCTGTACAATCGAGAAACCGGACCCATCGAAACACCAAGCGGACACAAGAATAAATAGCACTACTGCCAAAAAACCCGCGATCGGTTTGTTTCCGAGGCGTGGAGGTACTGAGATTTTACGCATATTCTGCTTCCAGGCCGTTCAGGTCGACATTCCCGGTGGGGCCGTCAAGACTGATTTTACCAGAGTTCATCGCCATTATTCTGTCAGCGAAGTCCACTGCATGCGATATGTTATGCGTTGAAAATAAAAGGCCGACTTTAGCTTCCCGACATAAATCAGAAAATAATTTCATAACCTCTTCCCCAGCTACTGGATCAAGACTGGCTGCAGGCTCGTCGGCAATAATCAAATCAGGTTCTTGCATTAAGGCACGGGCGATGGCAACGCGCTGTGACTGGCCGCCAGAAAGAGAGTCAGCACGGCGATGCGCCAGGTCTGCGAGATTGACCCGGTCGAGACATTCCATGGCGCGCTCGCGATAGGCGCTACCGGCCGTGACATGAGACCAGAGACTGATACCGGTAATCATATTGCTAAATGTCTGGGTGTTTGGGCCAAGCGCGCCATGAACAACGTTGGATAATACCGAAAGGCGCGGCACCAGATTGTGCCGCTGGAAGACCACTCCTACACGGCAACGGGACGACCGCAATTCAGATGGCTTCAAGTTTTGTATTTCGCGGCCAAACAACGATATCCGTCCGGACGTAACTGGTTCTAGACGCAAGAGGCAGCGAATTAATGACGACTTACCAGCCCCGTTTGAACCAATCAAAGACAGTGCCTCTCCGGCTTCCAAGGCAAAAGATACACCTTTCAAAATAGGGGTGCCGCCATAACTCATGGATACGTTATCAGCTCTGACTATGGTTACCATTCAGTTCTCCTTATTAGCTACGGGCACAGCTATCTCTGTGCCCGCGCTTTATTTTTGGAAACAGTTTATTCCTGAATGCCGAATTCAGGTAGGCCAGCAGTAACGTACATGTCGCGGACCATATCGTAATCAGAGTCGTCAACCGGAAGAAGGCGAGTACCTTCGTATTTGTCGTTGGCCATCTCGCCCTTGTCGTCCAGACCAGCAAGGATCCCAGCAACCATAGTGGCTTCATTCGCAACGATCGCGTTCTTAATTTCCGCGCGCTCTGCTTCGGTAAGATGCCCGGCACCCATGATCAAATCGTAGGGCAAATCACCGGAACGTGCGAGCACCTTGTAGTCGCCGTTACCGTTAGCCTCTTTTGCACGGTCATACTTGATCCAGGAGGAAATTTTAACGCCAATCGCAGCCGTATCGCCGCGCACAAGGCCGGTGTGCTGAAGGTTTTTCTTCGTGTGAATAACTTTGATGTCCTTCATCGGGTCAATGCCGTGATCCATCAGGACCTGCATTGGGCAAAAATGGCCGGATGTTGATCCCGGATTAGCGAAAGACACGGCTTTACCTTTGAGATCGGATACTCGATTGATACCGTCAGAGTTCTTCACTACGATGCCGCAATAGTAGTCCGGCCGTGCTAGTCCGATCATGGCTTCAGCATCGGTCAATTTGTTGATAGCGACATATTCAGCTGGACCGGTAATGGCAAAGTCCAGTTTCTGGGAGCGTAGGGCTTCGGCAGTCGCAGTTTGGCTGGTGACCGGGAAAAACTCGAAGCTGTGCCCGGTCGCCTTCTCAAGGGCATCCTTGAAAGGACCCCACTCGGAGACCAGCGCATCCATCCCCTGAATATCGGTAACAGCAATTCTGTAATCTTTGGCAAGAGCGTCATTGGATACGCCTGCGGTCAGAGCAATGGCTAATATTGCTGAGAGTAATTTACGCATAGTGATGATCCTTTCTCTGGGAGTGTAGGTTTCGGAGGGGTAAGGCATAGAGCTTCAATCCAACACTATGGCTGCCGCATGAACATCACAGGTATATGAAATTTTGCCAAAATTCGGTCTGAAGACAGACTGCAAACCATTGCGAATTGGAGACACAATGCTGGGGGGGGCATAGTCGGATAAAACGAGCCTGAGGCCAGCAGAGCGATCTCATCGCGTTGCCGTATGACAAAACGCTCCCCGTTCCGCTATTTTCAAACGAGCCGGGAGATCATTCGATTGGCTGTGACGCTATAGGTTTGATCTCTTCGGGTACTGCTAAGCGCCTAGATAGTTCGCCCTGAAGAACTCTCATCCTACTGTTTTTCATTCATAAAACTCGGTTTTTGCTAGGTTTTAGTTGCAGCTATTGGTATAATTATAGTCAGAACCCTGCAATTTCGAGCTGCGATATGAAGCCCAGAAAGCCGCCTCCGGAACAAGATGACCTGCTGCGCGCACGGTTGGTCGAAATGATCGACATGCGCCACGAACTGGTGAAGCTCGCCGACCTGATCGACTGGGAGGTGTTCGAGCGGGAATGGGCCGGGTTCTTCCCGTCGCAGACCGGTCGCCCGGCCACGCCGACGCGCGTGATCGCGGGGCTTCTCTATCTTCAGCACGCCTTTCGGCTGTCCGATGAAGCGGTGGTGGCGCGGTGGGCGGAGAACCCTTACTGGCAGCATTTCTGCGGCGAGACGTTCTTTCTGCATCGCCTGCCGATCGACCCGTCATCGATGACGCGCTGGCGCAACCGGATCGGCGAGGAGGGTGTCGAGTGGCTGCTGACCGAGACGATCAAGGCCGGACAGCGCGCCGGGGCGGTGCAGGATGACCACCTGAGGAAGGTCACCGTCGATACGACCGTGATGGAAAAGAACATCGCGCACCCCACCGATGCCCGGCTCTACGAAAGGGCACGGCGCAAGCTCGTCGGGCTGGCACGTGAGGCGGGCATCGACCTGCGCCAGAACTACAACCGCCTCGGCCCCCGGCTATCCGGCCAGGTCGGCCGCTATGCCCATGCCCGTCAGTTCAAGCGGATGAGCAAGACGCTGCGTCGGCTTAAGGGCTATACCGGGCGCGTGCTGCGCGACATCGAACGGCAGATGGACAAGGTTATGGAAGGGCCGCTCAAGGCGCGGATCACGGAGGTCACGGCGCTTGTGAACCGGCTGCTGGCGCAGAAGCCGAAGGACCGCAAGAAGCTTTACAGCCTGCATGAGCCGGCGGTGGACTGCATCTCGAAGGGAAAGCGCATAAGCGCTACGAGTTCGGCACGAAGGTCAGCGTCGCCACCACCACCGAGGGCGGCTTCGTCGTCGGCATGCGGTCGCTGCCGGGCAACCCTTACGACGGTCACACCCTGCACGAGGCGCTGGAGCAGGTGGAAATCCTGACCGACCGGCGCCCGGACATGGCTTTCGTCGATCGTGGCTACCGTGGCCACGGCGTTGAAACCGTGAAGGTCTTCATCAGCGGTGCGCGGCGCGGCATCACCAGGACCATCGCGAAACTGCTGCGACGACGAAGCGCCATCGAGCCGATGATCGGCCACATGAAGACCGACGGCCGCCTGACCCGATGCCCGCTGAAGGGAACCACCGGCGATGCCCTCTTCGCGGTCCTGTGCGGCTGCGGTCACAACATCCGCATGATCCTGCGCCACCTGAGGGTCTTTTTGTACTGGATCATCCGGCTGATCACACTGCTCCGAGGGTTCACGCAGGACGCCGGTCGCCATCAGGCAATGCAGTTCGCCGCCTGAGGTCGTTGTTCAGGATGAACTAGATACTAGTTCAGGGTGGGCTGTTGTTCCCAATCTCCACCAGACAACTGGACACCCCTTTAGGGGGAAGTCCGTGTCTGTCCGACTGGATGGGCGCGGACCGTGTTGGACCCTTAGGTTTTGGGCCGGCAAGGGGTCGGAGACTGTCCCACCCGCAGATTTTGTAAGGACAAAATCTGTCCCTTGTCCGGTCGCTCTTGCGCGAGCCACGGGTCTCGCGCTCGCCCTTCGGGCCGCGCCCGTCCAAGCGGTTGGGAGCCTGTCAGCCTCCTTGACAGGCGATCACCGCTCGGCGTCTATCGACGCCAACCCGCCCCCGGTACCCGGGTGCTGGGGGCCGTCAATTGTCTTGTGCGCCGCTCTCCTGTCAACCCTCTTACCTGGGAATCCCGCGGTCCATTCAGCAGACCACTCAGATCTGAGCGGGGTAAATCTTATGCTTAAACTCTGTCTACTTTTCATTTGAGGGATGAGGCCCTGAGCCGGCAGAGCGCAGCGCAGCGCAGCGTAGCGTAGCCGGCGATGGGGCCGAATTACAAATTGGGTATATCATGGAAATATCGGGAATGTAGCAAGTGGCTATTACCGCATCGTTCGACGCATTCATTGTCTGAGTGCGCCCTTATTCCAAAATACTCATCCAGAATTCTGGCTCAAGGTTTGAGTGTAGTTTGCAACACAGCGAAGGCACCCCCCCCGGCTGGTACCGAATAACCATCGAGTACCCACCCCCTCTTTGCTGCAACACTGATAACACAGTAATAGATCAGAGAAATCTGATCCAGCACCGCCTAACACCATTGATTTGATAGTCCGATTTATCTCTTTTTAACTTTCCTATTGCATTGCCTGAAAGAATCGGCGAATAGGGACTCACGCAGACGCTATATTTAGTGTCGCGAGGAGTGAATGACCAACGGGCTTATGTCCGAGTCTAATTTGCTACGACATATCAATTGTTCGGGAACCAACCCTGCTGAATGGTCAATGACCTTAGCTATGGGCGTTCACTCCAGTATTATCTTTTCAAATGCGCGATGACATCGTCCAAACTTGGCTTTTGGAAACGATAATCTCGTAACGGTATACGCAGAGTGAAATCTCGGACTCCTTTATCACGGAGAGTCAAATGCACGGTAACCAAAAATCAAAACAACTGATCCGTCTGCCTGACGTCATTATCATGACTGGCATGACGAAATCGACAATCTACGCCAAGATTAAGCATGGCGAGTTTCCACGACCCCTGAAAATTTCCTATCGGCATGTTGCTTGGGACAAATGCGAGGTCACTCACTGGATCGAGTCTCTGCCAGTCGCCCAGGGGTCAACTTTGCATGACGTTACCAACCGGCAGTTCCAAGAACGTGCTGGTCTCGGGGATATATCTGGGTCTGTTGAAGCTACTGCATCGAGCCCCACCTCTAATATGGAGGCAAGTAAAGATGCCTGATGTAACTGGATCGCACACAAGCAAACTTAACGACCTCTCGGGCTACGATGAGCATGAACAGGTAAATCACGAAGGTGAAAGCCTCTGGGATGCAGTTGAGGGTGGCTCTGACAACGTACCTGACAGCGAAAGCGCGGAAGTCGGTGTGGACGTGGACGTGGACGTGGACGTAACAAGTGGTCAAGATGCTATGCCGCAACCGACTCCTTCTGCCCAACTTCAAGGTTTGCACGGGACTGGCGAGCCTCCTGTACGCAACACCGATCTGAGTCACGATGCTTTGGCTCTGCGCTTGGGAGCCGCTGCTTTCAATCGCGATGCTCGTTATGTGGCGTCATCAAGAAAATGGTATTTCTGGGACAAGATACATTGGGACCCAGATATTACTCAGGAGATCATATTTCACATGCGCGATTTTCTACGGTCTGAGGCAAAAAAGTTAGTAACAAACGCCTTCGTAGAAGCGAAAGGGCTGCAGAAAACGGAGGCGGATATTCTTCGCAGATGGGCCAAAAAAGAAGCTGCTACACTAAAGCATCGTGCAACTATCTCAGCTGTAGAGGCCTTGGCGCAAGCAAATGAGGGAACAGCCATTAAACAAGAGGACTTCGATAGAAACGAACTTCTTCTTGGAACGCCCGATGGCACAGTCGACTTAAGCACCGGGACCCTCATGCCGGCTCGGCGCGAGGACCTGATCACGAAGCTGACAGCTTGTGGGCCCGCTGATCGCGGAACTGAACCTCACCGCTGGCTTTCGTTTCTACATCAGGTGCTCGGTGGCGACCAAGATGTCATTGACTTCATGCAGCGGGCTGCAGGCTATGCACTGACTGGGCGGACCAATGAGCACAAGCTACTGTTCCTTCATGGTAGTGGTCGCAACGGCAAGAGCGTTTTTCTTGACACGTTGAAGTGGTTATTGGGCGACTATGCACGTCCTGCTAGTTCATCGCTCTTGCTATCGTCGGGGCTAAACAGTCACCCCACAGCTCTGGCTGGACTCCAGGGGGCGCGCTTGGTGATTGCGTCCGAAATCCCCAAGAACGCGACATGGAACGAAGCGATCATCAAAGACCTGACCGGCGGCGAAACCATGACCACACGCTATATGCGCGGTGACTACTTCGACTTCAAACCGCAGATGACTTTGATGATCGCAGGCAACGATAAGCCAAGGTTAACGGGAGTAGATAATGCGATGAGAGCCCGTATGGTTCTGGTTCCCTTCGATGTCACCATTCGGCCTGAGGACAGGGACCCAAACCTTGCAGCCAAACTGAAGGAAGAGGGGCCAGCGATTCTTCGGTGGGCAATCGACGGCGCAATGCAATGGCAAGCTCAAGGGCTCGATGTTCCAAAAAGCATTCAAAAGGCTTCTCTGGCGTATCTTGATGATGAGGATGTGCTGAAAACATTTCTCGATGAAGAAACGACCAGCAACCCAGGTGAAAATGTGAAGACCCAAGACTTGTATGACCAATATCGTAACTGGTGTCAGCGCCAGGGCATACAAGCCGAAAAAAGGATAAACTTCGCAAAGGATATGATGGCTCGTGGCTATCAAGAAACCAAAAGGAGTACCGGCAAAGTATTCTTGGGGTTACGTATATCTGCAATCCTCACTGAGTAGTCAAATTGTCCAGCTGAGCACATCGCTTGGCTGGACGCTTTTGTCCTCAAGAGTTCAATCAAAATCAACAAGGTGACGAAAGTGACGAAAGTGACGCTATAAATATAAACACCAACAAACCTACACACCTATATCATTACCTCTAAGGTATATTGAGATGAGGTTTTGTATAAATTGATAGTAGGTAAACAACGTCACTTTCGTCACTTTCGTCACTCTGATTTCCCGCTTTGAAGAACCTTTTTTTAAGTACGTCTAAACATAAGCCCTTAATCCAACACCAAAGTAATTTGGTGGTCATTTTAAAGAAGTATCAACTTTGGGATCATTCGTCTTGTTGCTGTGCTGTCAGATCCCAAGCCCTTGGCTTTATTAATACTCGATAACGTCTCGGTCGCAAAGAAGCTGATGTTTCTGGTTCAAACCCGAAACAACACGGCTGATTGCTACGCTCTTGCACTGCATGCTAATAGGTTCGGCAACGCTTGAGATCTGTGCTTCACAGTTCAGCACTCCCCATCGCTCCCAGTAAGTGCAGGCGACGGTATCCATGCTACCATCGTTGTCGATATCAAACGAAAAAGTCTCACTATTACCTTCGGCCAGTATTACATCGACTAAGTTCAGGCGCGCCACAGAAACTACTCGAGAAGTCTCTGTCCGCTCGGCGACTAATCTCAATTCACCATCTACAACAGCATAATCATACTGGCTGCGCTGTGTTTGATCATTGCCATATCCATAGGGTAAATATTTGACCCTGATGACGGTCCGACCGCCCTCCGAAAGGATGTCATAACCACCCCAGCCCCCTATTATCGGTTCGGGATCAAGAAAGCTAAAAAACCCGTCTCCACGATACGAGACTACCGACAGCGATAGTGGACAACAATTACCGCCCTGCGTCAGAAGCACGATCTGTTCCATATCGTCTTGCCCATCTAGCTGAAGTCTTTCTGCCAGTTGTGTCGGATAGAGAATATCCCAAGCGGGATGAGTGATTTCATGCTCAACACCGTCCACATAAGCCAACAGAACACGGCTTGGCTCACGCTCTGGGTAATAACCGATGTCGTAAAGGGGTTCGTGTGCCAAAACATTCCTGCACAACATGGCGTCCGCATTTGACCAGCAGTCAGCTGTTCCCTGCTTTGAGTATGTAACAGCACCCAACGATGCGTGGGCATGCTTTGCGCCATATTCAGCGTTCCATGAGGCATCAAAACTGTCATCGTCATTTTTCAGGATATGAACCCAATAGCCCGACTGAGAGGATTCATCGAGCTGCCCAAACCGAATGACGCCTTCATCTTCATCATTCATCGCACAAGAGCCGGTGTCGTAGATAATGCCATCGATTTTTAGAAAGCATCCCTTTGCGGGATCAGGGGTTATGTCAGTTAGCGTTTGAGCTCTAAGCGGCACCGACCAGATCACCGAGAGCAGCAAAACCAGGATTATAAAAAAACTAAGCTGAAAATGGACCACCAGACGATGCAGGATTTTTGTCATTTGCTGTCTCACACCCCTACCCATCCCCTATTTGATATTTCCAGATCGGGCCATGCACCGCTTTTCGCATTGCGCTACGGGCTCAACGACCCCGAAGACCATAACTTAGTTCGATGACCAGTTCTGCAGACGCCGATTAAGCCGTGTTAGGATAAGGTCAAGCAGGGCACCGATCACACCAATGAGGATCATTGCGGCGATCGACAGGTCAGCGTTCAATGTCCGTTGACCAAGAAGGATGAGATAGCCAAGCCCTTTGTTGGACCCGTCCCCGGCAATCAGTTCCGCTGCGATAAGCGCCATCCATCCTGTTGCCATTCCTATGCGCAGGCCCGTGAAGACTGTCGGCAACGAACTGGGCAATGCGACCTCAATCAGTACTCGCAGCGGCTGTGCCCCCAACACACGCGCGGCGTCGATCAACCTGCTGTCGACTTGTTTGATTGCGAGGTAGGAATTTATGACGATCGGAGGGAATGCGGACAACAGGATGACAAATGCCTGAGCGCCAACATTGACCCCAAACCACAGGATCGCAAACGGAGCCCACGCAATCGGCGGAATAGGACGAATAGCCTCAAAAATCGGCGACACCAACTTGTCTACAGGGCGAAAGTAACCCATCACGAAGCCAAACGGGATACCGATAGCAGCCGCAAGGGCAAACCCCAAAAGGAAACGTTGAAGGCTTGCCAGCACATGGACTAATGCCGTGCCCTCACCGATCGGAACAACGAAGATCCTTACCAGGCGCTTAACTACCTCACCGGGGGTCGGCAAAAAGTCGGACGAGATATTCAGTCCCCAGGAAATCAGCCACCAAAGGAAGATCCAGCCAGCTAGGATTAGAATGAACCTCGCGCCGGAGCGAAAGAAATCGGTCATTTCACTGGCCTCCTTGATGATTCCAAGGGGCGAGCCGGCTCTCTAATTGAAGGAAGCCAAGGTTCATGAGATATCCGACGACAGCAATTGAGATCATTCCGGCTGCCATGACAGGCGCATCAAAATTTCGATAGCCCGCCAAAATCAGGAAACCGAGACCGGCGGGAGCAGCCACCAGTTCTGCAGCAACGACCGTGGCCCACGCGCCCCCAAGCGCGATACGGAGCCCGGCAAGGATCGTCGGCAGCCCGGAGGGAAGTGCGACTTCGAACAAAAGTGTCCTGTCGGATGCGCCCATAGTTCTGGCTGCATTAAGCAGGTCCTCGGGCGTTTCGCGCACCGCGCTGAACGTGTTCAATATACAAGGAACAATGGCCGCAATGATAATCACAAACACCTTGCCGCCCATTCCAATCCCGAACCACAAGATCGCAAGAGGTATCCATGCTGGCGGCGGAATCGGGCGAATGACTGCAATGACCGGACTCAGGATGCGATTCATCGGCTCGTACCATGCCATCACCACGCCCAGCGGCACGCCGATGCATGCCCCGATCGTGAAACCGATGAGCACCACGGACAAGCTTGCCCCGGCGTGACTGATCAGGTTCCCGCCAAGATAACCTTTGCCAACTCTGAAGATACCGGAAAGCACCTCTCCTGGAGCGGGCATGATGTATGGATTCTTGATAACGTAGACAGAAAAAAAATACCAAGCCACCAGAACTATCGAGAATGCTGCAAACACATAGAGGATGTTTTCAACTCTCGCTTTGTGCATTCTGGTTGGACGTCTGCTCATGCCCTAACCTCAATCTCGGAGCTTACCTCCTCCCAGACCTGATGCCGAAGTTTCTGAAAGGAAGGGTTGGTCAGCACCTGATCAATTGGCTGTGTGCGCCAATGAACGCCATCAATGGCCGCAGTGACGTCGATAACGGTCTTGAGTTTGCCAGGCCGGCGGGTCATCACCACCACTTTGTCAGCCATGTAGACGGCCTCGTCTACACTGTGAGTAATGAACAGCACTGTCGGCTTGTGCAATGACCAAATGCGTACAAGCTCTTCCTGCATCAGGGCTCGGTTCATTGCGTCTAGGGCCGCGAATGGTTCGTCCATCAACAGGACGCGGGGCCGCATGACCAGCGCGCGCGCAATAGCGACGCGTTGCTGCATGCCACCCGATAACTGCCGCGGATAGTGATTCTCAAAGCCTTCCAACCCGGTGACACCTAGGTAATATGCGATCAGCTCGTCGCGTTCGGCCCGGGCAATGCCATTGATGCGCAATCCGAACTCAATATTCTGCCACACAGACTTCCATGGAAACAATGAAAAACTTTGAAATACCATTGCCTTGTCTGGCGTTGGACCGCTAATTTCTTGACCACCTAGAAGAGCAGAACCAGTTGTCGGAGACTGCAATCCACTGGTGACGGTCAGCAGCGTTGATTTCCCACAGCCCGAGGGCCCAACGATCATTATGAATTCGTTGCTTTTGGCGTCGAAAGAAAAATTCTCTAGTGCAACCACCGAGCCAGACCGGCCTTCATAGACCATTCCGAGGTTTTGAAACGAAAGATCGTTTTTGTTTTCAAAGTCCCGCGACATCACCTACCCTCTAGCTTTGCCTGATCATCAATCCGCAGTCTCGACTCGGCAGACAATCGCTCCAACGGGAACTTCGTCCCCATCGGAGACACAATGCTCGATCATCACGCCATTGCCTGTTGCATTGAATTCGCTTGTCACCTTCTCTGTCTCGACTTCGTAAAGTATATCGCCTTCCCTGAATGTTTCTCCGGGTTGAACGTGCCATGCTACCAGCGTACCCTCCTCCATTGTCATGGAGATCCTCGGCATTTTCAGGACTACTTTCATGGTTCAAACCTCTACCGCCAGGGATTTCTTTCTAAGCAAGGTTCGCACAGCATTCGTGATGCTGCCTTCGTTAGGCAGTATCGCCTTCTCCAATGTCGGCGAATAGGGGATTGCGACATCCGGTACCGTAAGTCTACGAATGGGCGCTTTCAGAGCTTCGAAACATTGATCGGCACACAATGCTGAAATGTGTGATGCCGCAGAGCACATATCCCGAGCCTCATCGACAACGATCAAGCGGCCGGTCTTGCGAACGGAACGAAAGATCGCATCTGTATCCAGCGGCACCAGCGAGCGAGGATCAATAAGGTCTACCCCGATGCCTTCTGCCGCGAGTAACTGAGCAGCCTTCAGTGCCGGACGGACCATAGCGCCAATTGCGACCAATGTGACATCGTCGCCTTCGTGGACCTTGGTCGCCTTGCCAAGTTCGATAGCAAAGTCGCCGTCGGGAACCTCACCCATTTCGCCGCCTCGCCCCGCAGCTTGAAGAAAGATCACAGGATTGGGATCATGGATCGCGGTTCTCAACAGACCGGCCGCGTCGGCAGGGGTTGCCGGAAGCACCACCTTGAGCCCGCCGAGATTCATGAAAATCGGATGCATTGCGTCCGAATGCTGAGCTGCAGAGGACCTACCACCGCCGAATACACCCATGTAGACGATTGGCAACGAGATCTGGCCCGCTGTCATGTAGCGAAGCTTTGACGCCTGATTGGCGATACTATCGAACCCTGTGTACATGAAGTTTCCAAACATCATGTGGCAGATAACTTTCTGGCCAACAGCGGCGGCACCCACAGCCATGCCAGTCATCACGGTTTCTGAGATTGGCATGTTGCGAACGCGTTCGCCTCCGTACTTTTCCTTTAGACCTCTAGTGTCGCCGAACAGGCTGATTTCCACATCCTCTCCGAAAAGGACGATACTCGGGTCCTTGGCCATCTCACTGTCGAGAGTGTCATTGATCGCGTGAATCATGCGTTTTTTGGACATTGTCGGTTCCTGAATCTAAGCGAACATGAAGTTTGCGGTTTGAGCATCGGGGTCTGGAAAAGGGGAATCCTCGGCAAATTTCACTGCCCGAGCCACTTCCTCGGTTATCTCGGCTTCGATGTGCTCGAAATCCTCTCGGGCGGCCTGGCCGGCGTCGATCATCCGGCTTGCAAGTGCTGGAATCGGGTCGCGGTCGCGCCAATCCGACACTTCCTGTTCCAGACGGTACTCGGCACCAAGAAAGGTCTGCTCTCCTTCCACGTGGCCATGCAACCGATATGTCCTCGCTTCGATAAGCGTCGGCCCATCACCGTTGCGCGCCCGACGAATGGCCCGCGATGCAGTTTGCGCGACGGCGACGATATCGTTCCCGTCTACGCTTTCATGGGCAGTGCCATACGGCTTTGCTCGATCCACAATGTTGCCGGCAGTCACCGTATTCGAAGGAGAGAATTCGGAAAAGCCGTTGTTCTCGCAAACGAAAATCACCGGAAGCTTCCACAGGGTAGCAACATTCAGTGCCTCCGCCAGCACGCCCTGATTCGCAGCGCCATCACCAAAGAAAGCAATGCTGACAGCTCCTTTCTTCTCTAGCTGAGCTGCCCAGGCCGCACCGGTAGCGATTGAGATACCCGCACCGACGATGCCGTTTGCTCCGATGATCCCCTTTGAGAAATCAGCCACATGCATGGAGCCGCCATGACCTCTGCAGATCCCCGTTTCTCGACCATACACCTCTGCCATCAGCAGATCTGCAGCGCCTCCTTTGGCTAGGAAATGCCCGTGGCCGCGATGCGTTGATGTAATCCAGTCATCGTCTGTCAGGTTTGCGCATACGCCGACGGCTACGGCCTCTTGGCCGATATAGAGATGCACCGGACCGGGAAGGTTACCTGCACGGCTGTCCTTCGCCAGCCTTTCCTCAACACGGCGGATACGCAACATATCACGGTAAAGGCCAAGCAAACGCTCGCTGGAAAAATTTGTATCTTCGCACAAAACAGTCATTTTTTCACACTCGCTTCTTGTTTGAGTTGTGCCGCCATGAACGGCGAATTTGCTAAATCTTCGTCGGCATCGCCGCGGATACTCAGTCCGCCATCAACGCGCATCGTTGTTCCGGTGATATAGGAGGAGGCAGGATCGATTAGGAAAAGCGCCATACGCGCGATCTCCTCGGGCTTTGCCCATCGACCAACAGGGATACGATTTGCAAGGGCATCGAAGCTCACGACGCCCCTCTTGGCACGCTCGGCAAGGTTTTCGGTCAATACCCATCCCGGAGCAATTGCGTTGACGGTGATCCCGGCGCGTGCACAATCGAGCGCTAGTGCCTCGGTCAAGCCTAAGATGGCTCTTTTGGCCGTGACATAGGCCAACCTGTGTGGCACGGCGAGTACCGCTGTTATCGAGGACATGTTGACGATCCTGCCGAAACCTTCATTTCGCATGTTCGGTATAACCAGCCGGCACCAGTTCAGCGTACCGCCAACATGGACTTTCATCATCTGATCAAACTCTCCAGACGGAAGCTGTTCGATCCAGCCTTTTTGCGGCGGCAGAATACCTGCGTTGTTGACCAACCCTCCTATTGGCCCGAAGGCAGACACAATTTCTTCGTGGGTCCTTTCGCTGGCCACCTCATCGGTGATATCACATTGAAATCCCGCAATTGGCGTACTGAATTCATTGGCCAGCTGCCTTGTTGCGGCAACTGCCTGGTCTCCATTCAAGTCAACTATGGCGACCGGATATCCTGCACAGCACAGAGCGCGGACTGTTGCGAAACCAATGCCAGATGCTGCACCAGTCACAACGACCGGAAATCTTCCAGATTTGACGTCCACAAGACGACTCCCAGTTTCTTGAGATTTATTTGGGGGGGAGCCGTCCGCGCTCAGACAAAATGACAATACGCGGACAGCGATAATCAGTTGGCGAGTGCTTTTTCAACGAACGTAGGATCCACCAGATCTCCGTATTCAGGCACATCAGTCATGACACCCACACGTTTGAAGAAATTGGCTATTCCCTGATAGGAAGCAGCGACAGGGGATTGTTCGTCGCCTTGCGATGACAACATTTCCAGAGCCTGCGGGCCGGACAATAACGATGTAAGCAGGGTTTGGACCTCGGCCCGCAGCACATCGTCGGAGCTTTCGTAGCCACGGAAATCATCGAACTTCTTGAACATCTCGTAGGTCCGCTCAGGGTCTTCGTGGATCCAGTCGACAGCCTGCAGCACGGCCACCATCCAACGTTCAACCACTTCTGGATGTTCTGCGGCAAACTCCGGATGGACGACCCAGATATCAGGCACCGAGCGTCCGGCTGCGACACCATCACAGAGCACCGCGTTGTCGCCCTTCTGCTGCAGCGCATCCCCAAGCGGAGGCCAAACCTGGGCCAAATCACCTTCGCCAGCCAAGAAGGCGGCGCCAATCGCTGTCTGTTCGCTTGGCAGGATCGTGACATCCTCCTGAGTCAGACCAAACTGCTCGAGGCAGCCGTCAAGTACATAATGACCCGTCGAATTGGTCGTTACGAAAATCTTGGCACCCCTCAATAGCGAAGGATCGGCCTTGACCTTCTCGACAAAATCCGCGCGCCCTATGAGTTGGTGAAATGTCGATCCATCGGTAACCACGCCAATGGTTTTCAGGTCCAGGCGCGGTCCGGCCAGAACAAACGGCGGCGCGCCCAGAAATGTGATATCCCATTCATTCGCTGCGGCCGCCTGAATGATTGGCGCGCCGGATGGAAAATAGCGCGGCTCAGTGTCGATACCGTTCTCTTCGAAAAAACCCAGTTCGTTGGCAACGTAGATCGGAAACCCGGTAAAGAAATGCATGTTGAACGTGCGAACGATATCTTGAGCTGCGATCGGACCTGCCATTAGCAGGGTACTGGACAGGGCAGCGACGAACCCCGTCAATTTGGAACCAAGCATGTTCTCTTCCTCCATTGCTGTTGCTGTTGCTGTTGCTGTTGACACACCACCCCCTAGGTTTCCAACGCTCATGTGGTACTCTACTCGGATTAACATGACGCAAGAAAGGGGTTCCATACAATGAAGCTACGATCTATACGTCTATATGTCTAGATTTATTTAATGACACGCCGTTAAAGAGGACCAGCAATGATTCAACTGCAAAAAATCCGTCGGCCTTCCGTGCCGCTCCATGCCGAAGTCGCCGATCTATACAGAAACCGTATCCTGTCCGGCGACATCCCAACCGGAACCAAGCTGCCTTCCGTCGATCAGATCAGCGACGAGTTAGGGCTCGCGAAGATGACTGTTCGTCAAGCAATGGACACGCTGGAGGCCGAGAACCTGCTCGAACGGCGTTCCGGACGCGGTACCTTTGCACGCGAGATCAAGCTGCAACCACCCAAGATGCTCAAGATGAAAGCGGAAATGTCCGAACTCCTGAGCCTCATGCAGGGACTTGAAGCGACCGTTTCGACATTAGACTCTGACCCGGATGGCAAAGAGTTGTCCGAGAATGGCCGGTTGTCGCTTCGTCGCGTCCACATGCGCGAAGGAGTGCCATTCTGCATGGTTGAGCTTGAGCTTTCGAAAGAGATATTCGACCGCGCTCCCGGTCGGTTCCTGACAGAAATCATCGTTGTGGTGATGCAGAGCATAGGCGTTGATATCGCTTCCGCAAAACAGAGGGTCACCATTTCTTATGCGGATTTGGAGGCCGCAAAGACATTAAACGTCCACCTCAATTCGCCGGTCCTGCGCGTCAGGCGAGAGTTTCACGACTCAGCCGGCAACTGCGCTTATTCAGCGAACCTGACCTACCCTGGCAATTCACTCGGGTTCGAGATCGATTTCTTGGTCAGCAAATGACGATGTAATCCACTTAAATTTTCTTCCGCGCCGTCGAAGACAGATCAGCATTCTTAGTATTGAGCAGTTTGCCGATGTTCGTCCAGCCTGGGACCCCGTACATGTCCCGCGAACGGTGCGCGCTCGACCACAATCAAGAGAACTGCAGGAGAAACGACATGTCCGACAAAAAGAACTATGCAGTGATCACCGGAGCATCAGGCGGCATAGGGCGCGCCCTTGTCGAACGCTTGGATAGTGAAGGCTGGCGCCTTCACCTGATCGACATAGACGCCTCGAAGCTCGAGGACATTTGCAAGGATCTGCCGGAAGACACTACGTTCAGCGAAAGCCGACTCGCTGATCCGAACGACTGTGAAGAAGCATTACCGAACGGAGCCGAAGAACTGACGGCACTCGTTCATTTAGCAGGAATTTTTGAACCCAATACCCTCAGCCCGGACGGCCGCAGCGACTTTGACCGCAACCTTCAAAACAATGCGATTAACGCTTACGACATTACCTGCGCTGTTCTGCCACGAATGCGCGACGGAGGACGAATTGTCTACACGTCATCGCTCGCCTTCAACCGTGGCGCACCGGATTTCACCGGATACTCGATGGCCAAGGGCGCGCTTGTCGGACTGACTCGGGCGCTATCACGCCGTCTGGCTGCGCGTGAAATTCTGGTAAATTCAGTTGCTCCCGGTATAATTTTGACTCCGATGACTCCGACCCTGATCGACCGCCGCGGACAACAATCCCTGCTGGACGAGATTCCGATGAAACGCTTTGGTCAGGCAAAGGAGGTGGCAAGCCTCATCGCCTTTTTGCTGTCGAGTGACGCGAGCTACATCACTGGTCAGATCATCAATGTTGATGGCGGGATAATTAACGGCTGATCAGTCACTCGCCCTTGAACACCGGGCTTCGCTTTTCTTTGAACGCCGCCAATCCTTCATGCCGATCAGCGCTGGCAGCGATAAGTGACATACGACTTCGGAAGCGGCCAGAAATTTCCGCTGCACTCGCCGGCAGAACGGCATTTGCCTCAGCCATGAGCGCCTGGATGACCAATGGCGCCGCCCCCGCGATTGTTCTTGCCATCGCGTCGACCCGCTCAACCAGCCGGTCCGCTGCCGTGACTTCGTTGATAAGCCCAACCTCAGCCGCTCGGTTCGCATCGAAACGCGCACCCAGCAACATGACCTCTTTTGCAAACTTGGCAGGAACCCGCGCCACGAGGCCAGCAATCAACCCGCCGGTGAATCCTACTTGACCCTCGGGATACCCGAAAACGGCGGTGCTATCAGCAATCGCCAGATCTGCCTGCATCGTCAGTGTCAGCCCGAGGCCCATTGCCGGACCAGACACAGAGGCTATCACGGGCTTAGTCAAGATAACGCCGACGCCTGGAACCGCCGATGAGGGATCCGGCAAATCATCTAGGTCAATACCCGAGCAAAAACTTCCACCTGACCCGCTCAATATAGCCACTCGAGCCGGACCCATTTCGAACCTTTGCCAAGCGGCGCAAAGTGCTGCGATACCGTCCGCCCTCAACGAGTTGCGCCGCTCGGGCGCGGTCAACGTAATTCGAGCTATGCCGTCCTGCTCGGTGTAGTCCACCGGCCAAGTCTGTTTCATCAGGAGCTCCTATCCGACAATCATAAGCTTGACTCTAAACATCAAGCCCTCTAAAAGTCTAGACTTAAATACAAAGCGGTTTGGGAAAACATCCTTGGGCTGTTTCTCATCCTTCGTCATGACAGGTAGTTTCATGGATGAAATAGTTGCATACAAAACAGCGGATAAGATGGAACGTCGCGCTTCGTCAACCGACAAGAAAGCGCTGGATCGCCTTCTTGCGCCGCGATCAATAGCTATTGTCGGCGCTTCCGAAGACGTCCAGAAACTAAGCGGCCGAGTTCTCTATCATCTCCAGAAGCACGGCTTTAAAGGAGCACTTTGGCCGGTGAACCCGAAACGCGACAAAATTGCTGGGCTGACTTGCTATCCCGACATTGCCTCACTTCCCGAGGCGCCGGATCTCGCAATCGTTGCGCTTGCGCCCGACGCCTCGGTCGCCGCGCTGAAGGCACTTGCCAAGCGTGGAGCAAGTGCCTGCGCTGTACTGAGTTCCGGTTTTGCTGAGACCGGGCCATCAGGTGCTGCTCTGGAACGCGAATTGGTCAAAATTTCACAACAGTACAATATCGTTCTGCTAGGACCGAACGGGTTGGGATTTGTTAATGCTTTCAACGGCACTGTGGCAACATTCAGCCAGTATGCCGAGCGCGAAATCAAGCCTAGTTCAGTTGCATTCGTCAGCCAGTCCGGCGCCTTCGGAACCGCGATTGCCAGTCTCGCCCGGGCACGGGGATTGGGATTGGGGTGGTTCATCAATACAGGTAACGAGGCGGCGCTGGACGTCTGGGACCTGTTGGACGCTGCAATCGACGATGACCAGATAAAGGTCCTCGCCGCCTATGTGGAAAACCTAGGTGATGGCCGCAAAATGGTCCGTGTGGCGCGCCGTGCAGCGGAAATGGGCAAGCCCCTCGTGATCACGAAGGTAGGTAATAGTTCTCGCGGTGCAGCTGCAGCAGCAGCACATACAGGAGCACTCGCGACCCCGGCAAGACTTTTCTCGGGGGTTGCCACACGTTCGGCCATTATTTCTGCGGCGGATGAGCGTGACATGCTCAACGCGATCGAAGCCTTGGTCCGGGCAGGCGAACCCGCGGGTAAAAGGCTGGGCATCGTCACAATGTCCGGCGGTGCTGGCGTATTGATGGCGGATCTGGTGGAGCAACTGAACGCGTGTTTGGCCGATCTATCCTCTGCGACGGTGAAACGATTGCAGGAATTCGTTCCGCGGTTTGGCAGCCTTTCAAACCCAGTCGACATAACGGCTCAGTTCCTAGCCCAGCCGGAGATACTCGAGCAGGCGATCCTAGCTCTTCAAGATGATCCCGAAGTGGATTGTGTGATTGTCTGGCTCCAGATGATGGACGGACATGGCGTAAGGCTCGCCGCCAGCCTCGCGCGGTGCCGCGATGCGTCGAAGAAGCCGTTGCTCATTTCCTGGATAGCGGCTTCACCGCCGACACTTGCGGCGCTGCAGGCCGAGAGGATCGCGACATTCGACAATGGCTCGGATGCCGTGCGCGCGGCAGTAACTATAGCGGACCGCCTCGATGCCATTGAGTCATTTCTCGATGCCCCTGCGCCAGCCCTACATACTCCAGAACCCCGTATGCCCAGAATACTGAGTGTAGAAGAGGGCGCCGTGCGCCTGAAAGACTCGGGTGTTCCGCTTGCAATCGCCGAACTTGCTACGGACGCCGATCAGGCTGAAGCGTTGGTGAGGTCGGGAGGCTTTTATGCGTTCAAGATTGCCTCGGCGGACATCGGACACAAAACAGACATTGGCGGCGTTATCCTCGATGTAGAAGGAGGCGCGGCCGGGCGCATGGCTTTTGACAAGCTCATCGAAGTAGCCAAGGTGCATTGCCCGAATGCCTCCATAGATGGCGTTACCGTCCAGAAAATGGTGCCTGAGGGTCTGGAACTGGTATTCGGGGCCCGCTACGATGCGGCGTTTGGGCTGGTGGTGATGCTCGGCTATGGCGGGGTGTTCGTCGAGCTCCTCGGCAGCGCGGAATTTGCGCTTGCACCGATCAGCGTTGGACAGGCGCGTAGAATGATCGATGCGCTGCCAGCCCAGTCATTGCTGGACGGTGCCCGCGGAACCCCGCCCGTAGACCGAACCGCCCTCGCGAACCTGTTTGCCCGGTTCTCGGAATTTGTCGCCGAGAACTCTGGAAGCATTGCTGAGATTGACCTTAACCCGATCATTGTCCGCGGCGATACTGTTCTTGCTGTCGACTGGTTAGTCAGCTGGGCCGAGCCGAAACCGTAATCTACAAAGAACCTTCCCTCAATAAACTTGGAACCGAGCTGGAGCTATGCGCAACTTAGATCATTCCGTCGGATCAAACGCGCCAAGGGCGGCATGCTGCGCGTCTTTGGCGGGTACGACAAGGAATGGGGCTTTTCCTGCCGAATGCTGGATCTGGCCCGTAAGATGGGAGCGATCCGATGAGCGATTGGCAAAAATGGATGCGTCAGGGCAATTTTGTCGGCGGCGCATGGATGGGGGCCGATAGCGACACGTCCATCGATGTGACAAACCCCGCGACAGGCGAGGTGATCGGCACCGTCCCCGCCTGTGGTGCGGCCGAGACGCATCGCGCCATCGATGCCGCCGCTGCTGCTCTTCCCGCCTTTGCCGCGATGGATCTGATGAGCCGCATGGGGCTTTTGTGGAAGATGCATGATGCGCTGATGGACAATCAGGCGGGTTTGGCAGAGTTTTTGACCATCGAGATGGGCAAACCCTTGGCCGAAGCGAAGGGAGAGATCGCCATCGGCGCGCAATATGTGCGCTGGTTCGCCGAAGAAGCCCGCCGCGCTAAGGGCGAGATCGTACCTGCGGGTGTTAATGGCCGCCGCATCCTTGTGACCAAGCACCCGGTGGGCGTGGTCGGCATGATCACGCCGTGGAATTTCCCCTCGTCCATGTTGGCGCGCAAGATCGCGCCAGCGCTGGCCGTGGGTTGCACCGTCGTGGCCAAACCTGTGTCTGCGCCAACCCTATCTATGTGCAGGCGGGCGTGCATGACGCCTTTGTCGCCAAGCTGATCGAGAAAACCCGCGCTCTGAAGGTCGGCGATGGGCGCGAGGCGGGCGTGGCCCAAGGCCCGCTCATCGATGCAAGCGCGGTGGCCAAGGTTGAGGAACTGCTTGACGACGCCAGGGCCAAGGGAGCTGAGGTCGTTCTGGGCGGATCGCGCCACCAGCTGGGCGGCACGTTTTTCCAGCCGACGATCCTGACCGGTGCGACGCAAGAGATGGCCTTTGCCCGCGAAGAGATTTTCGGCCCTCTTGCCCCGGTCTTCCGCTTCGAGACCGAAGAGGGGGTCATCGCCATGGCCAATGCCACCGAGTTCGGGCTGGCGTCCTATGGGCACCTCTATTAATTCAAAAACGCTAAAGGGGACCGAAATGAAAACAACAACTTACGGTGCGGTGATCAACTATTTATACCATTAATAGAGGTGCCCCTATGTCTATACCCGCGATCTGGGCCGTGCCTTTCGGCTGAATGCGCGACTGGCTTACGGCATGATCGGCATCAATTCCGACCTGATCGCCACGGTCGAGGCGCCCTTTGGCGGGGTCAAGGAAAGCGGGCTTGGCAAAGAAGGTGGGAGCCAAGGCCTCGAGGATTACCTCGATACGAAATATGTCTGTATCGATGGGATCTAGCGTGTCGCGTTCGCCTGTTGCGGTGATTGTGATAGAACGAGACACGCTCTCACCCGCGCTGTTCGGGCCGCCCCCACATGTTGCGTGCGACGGTGGCCTCCGGCGGGAGCATTTAAGAAGCAAAGGTGGGCAGGGGCGCGTTAATGTCAATCCCGGAGCAAAATTGGCCAAGTTCCCGTTGTAAAATTGGTCAGTTTGGTGGTGGTTTAGCTGCGCCTTGGCGCGCGTGCTCTCCAGATAGCTGACGTGTGCCAAGGTGGGCTGGCCGCAGGTCAGCACTTTTGATCTCGGGTATATGGGGTTCAGGTTTGGGCTTTACGGCTTTCGCGCAGCCGGAAGCTTTCGCCGTTCATCTCAAGGATATGGACGTGATGGGTTACCCTACATCAAAAAGCCTGATCTTCTGGAAGCCATTACTCGCTTCAAAAGCAAAGGCGACGAGGCTGGTGCTTTCCACTTTCTCTGTCAAATCTCGGCCGCCCGCTGTGCTCGTATCAGCTACAAACCTTTCGATGGTGACGCCAGCTATGATCGTGAGATCGAGCGTTACAACATGCTGGTCAGCGCCGATCGTGTTCATGCATCACCTCTTGAGCATCAAGCTACTCCTGATCGCTTTGATCCAGATTACCCCAACACCAACACGTGGGAAAATCCAGATATGCACGGCAACTTTACCGGCTGGATTCAAGCTCGAAAGCTTGTCCCTAACGAAGCTTACTAACCCTTAAATATAAGGAAAACGACATGAACCACTTCTCTCCAATCGACGCCCACGTTGTTCTTCGAACAGGTGGTGTTTACTCAGAGCATCAGCTCTTTGTTGATAAAGAGGATTTGGTCTACGCCCGCAAAGGCAATGGCTACATCCGCCTGATGGATCATCAAGCTACAACCAAACCAGGTATTTTCTGGGACAACCTATCAATGTCCAAGAAAGCCCCTGCTCTTTTTGTAGCAACGCATGGTCGAATGTCTATCCTGCCAAAAGCAGTTCCACTTCGTCAGAAGAAAGTAGCTTAGGAGATAAAATGTCTACAACACACGCACAATCTGCTGTTGCTGCTGAACTTCGAGAGGCAGGGTATGTTCCCCTGCCTCGTCTGTGGGTCAAAAGAAACGAAATTCCCCAAGTCCATACCATCGCAACCAAACACTCAAAGTTTGTCTCAAAGATTCGGGACAAGCACCGTAACAAGAACACACCCCCAGTAAAACTTAACTTGTCAGACCCTGTAACCGACAAAAATGCTGCCTGGGCTCTCTTTGAAAATAAAGGACAACCAAAATGAACGACGTAGTCACGCAAACCGGATACTTCCGTACCTCACAGTCAACCAAAGCTGTTGGGATTTCACGCACAACTCTCTATCGTTGGAAAAAAGCAGGCCTGATTAAGTCTCACAGAGTCAGCAACATGGTTTTCTTCAAAATCTCTGACGTGAGAGACATCATTGAGGGGGTGGGGGATAAAGTGGGGGATGCACCAACCACCCCTGAAAATAAATCAACAAAAGCAGATACTTAAAGGATTTGTTGGTGCCCGCGGCCGGACTCGAACCGGCACGGCCTTGCGGCCAAGAGATTTTAAGTCTCCGATGTCTACCATTCCACCACGCAGGCATGCAGGGTGCATATCGCTTTCCTAAGCGTGACAGCCGGCGGCGGCAAGTCAGATCACAACGCGACCGACCGCCATGTCACCAAAAGCGTGCGATCAGCAAACAACGGGTTCCGCTTGCACTGCGGCATCGGCAGTGCCTTGGCTCAGACATCCGGGCCGGGAGCAACAGGGGAGACACCCTCTTCCTTGACCGCCTGCATCGCCACATAGGTCGATGTATTGGACACATATGGCAATGTCGAAATCTTCTCGGCCAGAACGATGCGATAGCCGGTCATCCCTGCGGTGCGCACCTTGAGCAGGTAATCGAACGCCCCCGCGATCAGGTGGCATTGTTCGACCTCCGGAATACGCAGCACGGCGGCATTGAAGGCGGCCAGCGCCTTTTCGCGGGTGTCGGACAGCCGGACTTCGACAAAGGCGACATGGTCGCGGTCCAGCCGGATCGGATCATAAAGCGCGCGATACCCCCGGATTACGCCGGTTTCCTCCAGCCTGCGCAAGCGCGCCTGCGTGGGCGATTTCGACAATCCGATCCGGCGGGCAAGATCGGTGATGCTGATGCGCCCTTCCACGGCAAGGACGTCAAGGATCTTTCGGTCGAATTTATCCAGTTCGCTGTTCTTTTCGATCATGTTTTCCCCGTTTTTTCACTACTCCGTCCTGCGTCTTGCGCATTAGCAGGCCAATCGCCTTTTCACAATCGGCTATCATGGGACATCTGGATAAGGATTCCGCCATGCCCCGTGATACTGCCCTGACTTTGCGTGATGCCATCGACGCCGCGATCTACAGCGACGAAACCGTTGCCGTGGCAAGCTTGGTGAAAACCGCCGCCTTGTCCGACGCCGACCGCGCCCGGATCTGCGACCGCGCGGCGGCGCTTGTCACCCAGATCCGCACCAGCGCCGATCCGGGGTTGATGGAGGTCTTCCTCGCCGAATACGGCCTCTCGACCGACGAAGGCATCGCGCTGATGTGTCTGGCCGAAGCTTTGTTGCGCGTGCCAGACGCCGACACGATGGATGATCTGATCGAGGACAAGATCGCGCCATCGGACTGGGGCAAACATCTGGGGCATTCCGCGTCCTCGCTGGTGAATGCCTCCACATGGGCGCTGATGCTGACGGGCCGTGTGCTGGATGATGAAAAACCGGGGATCACGCGGCACCTGCGGTCCGCTGTCAAACGGCTGGGCGAGCCTGTGATCCGTACCGCTGTCGGCCGCGCAATGCGCGAAATGGGGCGGCAATTCGTGCTGGGCGAAACGATTCAAAAGGCGATGAAACGCGCCGACGGCATGCAGGCCAAAGGGTTTACCTATAGCTATGACATGCTGGGCGAAGCGGCCCGCACCGAAGCCGACGCCAAATACTACCACCTGGCCTATTCCCGCGCGATATCCGCCATTGCCGATCATTGCGTGCATGGCTCGGTCGCGGAAAACCCCGGCATTTCGGTCAAACTCTCGGCGCTGCATCCGCGCTACGAGGTGGCGCAACAGGCGCGGGTGATGGAAGAACTGGTGCCGCGCGTGCGCGCGCTGGCGCTCTTGGCGAAATCCGCCGGCATGGGGTTCAACATCGACGCGGAAGAGGCCGACAGGCTAGCCCTGTCGCTTGACGTCATCGGCGCCGTGCTGGCCGATCCCGCATTGGCGAAATGGGACGGGTTCGGGGTGGTCGTGCAGGCCTATGGGCAGCGCGCGCCCTTGGTGATCGACCAGCTTTACCAGATGGCACATGATCTGGACCGCAAGATCATGGTCCGGCTGGTCAAAGGCGCCTATTGGGACGCCGAAATCAAACGCGCGCAGGTGCAGGGGATCGACGGCTTCCCCGTCTTCACCGCCAAACAGCATACCGACATCAGCTATATTGCCAATGCACGCAAGCTTCTGGGCCTGACCGACCGGATCTATCCGCAGTTCGCCACCCATAACGCGCATACCGTGGCCGCCGTGCTGGACATGGCGGCCCAGATGCGGCGCGGCAAGGACACATTCGAATTCCAGCGCCTGCACGGCATGGGCGAAACACTGCATACGATCGTGCTGGGTGCCGAAAACACCCGCTGCCGGATCTATGCCCCCGTCGGCGCGCACGAAGATTTGCTGGCCTATCTTGTCCGCCGCCTGCTGGAAAACGGGGCCAATTCCAGCTTCGTCAACCAGATCGTAGACGAGTCCGTCCCCGCCAGCGTCGTCGCCGCCTGCCCGTTCGACGCAGCAGGCCCGCGCCCCGACCTGCCGACCGGACCCGCACTTTTCGCGCCCGCACGGATCAATTCCAAAGGCTGGGACCTGACGCATCAACCCACGCTGGATGCTATCGAAAGGCCCGCACGCCCTTGCATGACGCCAGTTTCATCGCAGGGCCCTTGACATCTTCCGAGCCCAAATATCCCCGCCGGAGGCAAGAAAGTTCTTCCCCCGTCATCAACCCCGCACAGCCCGACGACATTGTGGGGCAAGTGACACCCGCCTCCCCCGCCGACGTGGCCGATGCGCTGGCCGGTGCCGAGATCTGGACCGCCGACCACACCACCCGCGCGGCGGTGCTGTGCAAGGCCGCCGATGCGCTGGAAACAGACGCCGACACGCTCTTCGCGCTGCTGGCGCGCGAGGCGGGCAAGACCCTGCCCGATGCCGTGGCCGAACTGCGCGAGGCGGTGGATTTCCTGCGCTATTACGCCACCCAAGCAAGCCCCGACATGCAGGCGCGCGGGATCTGGACCTGCATCAGCCCGTGGAACTTTCCACTGGCGATCTTTCTGGGGCAGGTCTCGGCCGCCTTGGCCGCGGGCAATGCGGTCATCGCCAAACCCGCCGAACAGACCCCGCTTGTGGCCTTCCGCGCGGTACAAATCCTGCATGATGCTGGCGTGCCTGTCGCAGCGCTACAATTTCTGCCCGGCGGCGGCGATGTGGGCGCGGCCCTGACCGCCGACCCGCGCATCAATGGCGTGGCCTTCACCGGCTCGACCGCAACAGCGCTCAAAATCCGCGCCAGCATGGCCGCCCATTGCGCACCCGGCACCCCGCTGATCGCCGAAACCGGCGGGCTGAACGCAATGATCGTGGACAGCACCGCGCTGCCCGAACATGCCGTACGCGATATCGTCAACGGCGCGTTCCGGTCTGCCGGCCAACGCTGTTCGGCGCTGCGCTGCCTTTATGTGCAAAGCGATATCGCCGACAAACTGATGACGATGCTCAAAGGTGCGATGGACGAACTGACCGTCGGCGATCCGTGGCACCTGTCCACCGATCTGGGACCGGTGATCGACGCCGCCGCGCATAAAACCATCGCCGACCATATCGCGCAGGCCCAGACCGACGGGCGCATCCTGCACCAGATCAGCGCCCCCGCGACAGGCCATTTCATCGCCCCCACGGTAATCCGCGTGACCGGCATCGCCCAGATGACACGCGAAATCTTCGGCCCTGTCCTGCATGTCGCGACCTTTGAGGCGCGCGACCTCGACCGTGTCATCGACGACATCAACGCCATGGGATACGGGCTGACCTTCGGGTTGCACACACGCATCGACGACCGGGTGCAGACCGTGGTCGAACGGATCGAGGCGGGCAATATCTATGTCAACCGCGACCAGATCGGCGCGGTCGTGGGCAGCCAGCCTTTCGGCGGCGAAGGTCTCTCCGGCACCGGGCCAAAGGCAGGCGGGCCGCATTACCTGCCCCGTTTCGCGGCACCAGAACCGGCGCAAGCAACCGGCATATGGGACCACGCCGCCGATCCTGCTGCCCTGCAAAAGCAGCTGGCCGCGGCCCCGATGCCCGCCAGCCCCGCACCGACCGACCTGCCCGGCCCGACTGGAGAATCCAACCGCCACGGGCTGCACCCGCGCGGTGCGATCCTGTGCATGGGTCCGGGGCAAAAGGCAGCAGCGGCTCAGGTCGCAGCCATCGCCGCCTTGGGCGGGGTCGGGATCAACGCGGACGGCGATCTGCCGCCAGAGGCGTTGACAACGCTCACCCCCTTGGCCGGTGTCATCTGGTGGGGCGATGCCGCCACAGCCCGCGCGCTGGAATCCGCCCTGTCGGCACGCGATGGCAAGATCATTGCCCTCATCACCGGCCAGCCCGACCGCGCGCATGCCTGCCACGAACGGCATGTCTGTATCGATACGACCGCAGCGGGCGGTAATGCCGCATTGCTGGCAGAGGTGGGCGGCCCCGCCCGGACTTGACCGCAGGCGCAAAGGCAGAAAGGGTCGCGGCATGATGTTGCCCATCCGCGACCACAACCCGTCCGAGGCCAGGCCTTATGTCACGCTGACCCTGATCGGGGTCAACGTATTGGTCTATGTCTGGGGGCTCGCGACGCTGCAGACCGATCTGCAGATCAACCGGTTCTATTTCAACTATGCACTGATCCCGGTGCTGTTGTCCGAAGGGCAGAATGCCGCGGCGCTGGTCACCTCGATCTTCCTGCATGGGGGCTTCATGCATTTGGCTGGCAACATGCTGTTTCTCTGGATTTTCGGCGATAATCTGGAAGAAGAAATGGGACCCCTACGCTTTCTCGCCTTCTACCTTGCCTGCGGCATCGGCGCGAGCCTTGCGCAAGTTTTGGGCGATCCAACGTCACAAGTGCCGATGGTGGGGGCCTCGGGCGCCATCGCGGGCGTGATGGGCGGTTATCTGCTGCTATTCCCCAAGGCGCGCGTGGATATCTTCATCTTCTTGGTCATCTTTTTCCGCATCCTGCCGATCCCCGCATGGATCATGCTGGGACTGTGGTTCGGGTTGCAGATCCTCGGCGGGTTATCGGTCGATACATCCGCAGGCGGCGTGGCCTATTGGGCGCATGCGGGCGGTTTCGTGCTGGGGCTTGCCTTGACGGTGCCTGTCTGGCTGCGGCGCGGCGCGCGCGATTACTGGCGGCGCACCGAAGGGCACCCGCCCCATCCAGAGGCGCAATACCGACGCAGCAGCGTGCCAATCGTGCGCCGCTGACATCTTCTTATTTCTATAAATACTCATCTTCCATCCCGGATGAAATCCGGGATTGGGGGCTTTGCCCCCGCGCCCCGGACCAGTCCGGGGCTCCCCCAGGATATTTGGGCTCGGAAGATGAGGGGGCTTACGCCTTGCGGATCACCTTGGCGAAAGTCTCAAAGATCGCCTCGTTGGCGCAAATCACCTGCCCGCTGCCGATGATATCGGCCTCGGCCTGCAGGGGTTCCACGATCCCGCCCGCTTCGCGCACGATCACCAGACCGGCGGCCATATCCCAGGATTTCAGCCCGCGTTCCCAGAACCCGTCATACCGCCCCGCCGCCACATAGGCGAGATCAAGCGCCGCCGCCCCGAACCGGCGCACACCCGCACAGGCGGGCAACAGGCGCGCCAGATCCTGCAGGGTTTCAGGCAGATCGGCGCGGCCCGCGAACGGCAGGCCGGTGGCAAAGATGCTTTCAATTAGTTTATGGCGGCCAGACACGCGTAGCCGGCTTTCGTTCAGCCAGGCACCGCCGCCTTTTTCGGCATAGAACATCTCGTCCTTCACCGGATCATAGATCACGCCCGCGACGATCTGGCCCTTGTGTTCCAGCGCGATGCTGACCGCCCAATGCGGCAGGCCATGCAGGAAATTCGTGGTGCCGTCCAGCGGGTCAACGATCCAGCGGCGGGTCGGGTCTTCGCCCTCGATCTCGCGGCCTTCCTCGCCCAGAAATCCGTAGGACGGGCGCGCGTGCAGCAGGTCCTCGCGGATCATCTGTTCGGCGGCGCGGTCGGCGCGGGTGACGAAATCGCCGGGGCCCTTGGTGCTGACCTGCAATTGTTCGACCTCGCCAAAGTCCTTGAGCAAGGCGCGCCCCGCCTTGCGGGCGGTTTTCATCATCACGTTGAGATTTGCGCTGCCAGCCATCTGTCTTGCCTTTGGTTCGGGATCAAGGGCTGCCTATAGGCGGCAATGCGCATGAGGGCAAGGCATCAGCCGCGTTGCAGTTTCACCGCTTCCTGCCGCGCCAGCCGGATCAGATGCGCCATATAGGGGCGGCTGGTGTCATCGCTGCGGGTCGCGGCATACAGCCTGCGGGTGATGCCTGCACGCGTCAGCGGACGGGTGATGTAATCGGAATGATACCGCACCTGCCGCACCACCCAGTCAGGCAGCACCGCGACGCCGCGATTGGACGCTACCAGCAGCAGGATCACAGCGGTCAGTTCCACCTGCCGCACCGCCGCCGGTTCCACCTTGGCCGGTGTCAGCAGCTGCGAAAAGATATCGAGCCGCGCACGGTCCACCGGATAGGTGATCAGCGTCTGGCCGCGGAAATCCTCGGCCTCGATCACGTCCTTGGCGGCCAAGGGATGCTGGGCGGCGGCTACGAACACCGGTTCATAATCGAACAGCGGGGTAAAATCGGTCTCGGGCAAATCCTCGGGGTCGGAGGAGACGACCAGATCCACATCTTCGCGCCGCAGCGCGGGCAAAGCATCGAACGCCAGACCGGGGCGGATATCGACATCGACCTCGGGCCAGGCCTTGCGGAATTGTTCCAGCACCGGAAACAGCCATTCGAAACAGGCGTGACATTCGATCGCGATATGCAGGCGTCCGGCCTTGCCCGACACCAGACCCGAAAATTCGGCCTCCAAGGCGGCGACCTGCGGCAGGATCGCCTCGGCCGCGGCCAGCATCTTCATCCCCGCCGCCGACAGCCGCAGGGGTTTGGACCGGCGCACGAATAATTCGACGCCGGCCTGATCCTCGATCCCCTTGATCTGGTGGGACAGGGCCGATTGCGTCATGTTCATCATGTCCGCCGCCCGCGCCAGCCCGCCGGTGTCATGGATCGCCTTGATCGTGCGCAGATGGCGGAATTCGATGTGCATATGAATGTCCTTCATGAAGTTAGTGAAGGTTATGAATTTGTCTCAACTCCATATTCATGACAGAACGACATGGCAAGCAAGAGGTATTGTCATGTCCACGCCCACCGTTTCTTTCGAATTCTTCCCGCCAAAATCGCTCGAAGGGTCGTTCCGGCTGTGGGATTGCGTCAATACGCTGGCCCCGCTGGACCCGACATTCGTCTCGGTAACCTATGGCGCGGGCGGCACGACACGCCAGCTGACGCATGAGGCGGTCAGCACCATCCACCGCACCAGCGGGCTGAATGTGGCGGCGCATTTGACCTGCGTTGACGCGACCCGCGCCGAAACGCTGGACATCGCACAGAATTACGCCGCCGCTGGTGTGCGCGAAATCGTGGCCCTGCGCGGCGATGCGCCCAAAGGACAGGCGACATTCACCCCCCATGCGGACGGGTTCGCAAGCTCGGTCGAATTGATCGAAGCCTTGGCTGACACCGGCCAGTTCACCATCCGCGTCGGGGCTTATCCTGAAAAGCACCCCGAAGCTGTCGATCAGGCCGCCGATATCGCCTTTCTCAAGCGCAAGATAGATGCCGGTGCGACAGCCGCGATCACCCAGTTCTTTTTCGAGGCCGATACCTTTTTCCGGTTCCGCGATGCCTGTGCCAAGGCGGGCATTACCGCGCCGATCATTCCGGGCATTCTGCCGATTGAAAACTGGTCCGGCGCACAGCGGTTTGCGGACCAATGCGGCACGCATATCCCGCAGGTGATCCGCGACGCGTTTACCAATGCCACCCGCGACGGCACGACCGACCTGCTGGCCACGGCGCTGGCGACCGAGCTGTGCGACGATCTGGTGCGCGGCGGGGTGGATCATCTGCATTTCTACACGCTGAACCGGCCCGAACTGACGCGCGACGTGTGCCATGCGCTGGGCATCACGCCCAAAGCACGGTTGCAAAACGTCGCCTGACACGGCAGCCTGCGCCGAAACCCAAAGGCGCGCCGATGTTCATTGCGAAAACCCCAGCCGATTTGCCCGATCTGGACACCATCCTGTCCATGTCGGGCCTTGATTTCATGCTTGCCATGCAGCGCGGAGAGATCAGCCGCCCGCCGATTTCGGGCCTGATGCATTACCACCTGCACGCGGTCGCTGCAGGTCGCGTCACCTTTCGCGGCACGCCCGCATTCGCGCATGCCAACCCGATGGGCGGGGTGCATGGCGGCTGGTATGGCACCTTGCTGGACAGTTGCATGGCTTGTGCGGTGATGACGCTGGTGCCCAAGGGATCGGTTTATACCACGCTCGAATACAAGGTGAACCTGACCCGCGCGATCCCGATAGGGATGGACATCCTTGCCACCGGCATCAAGCGATCACGCCGGCCGCAGCACGGGGGTTGCGCATGGGGAAATCAGGGGGGCCGCCGATGGCAAGCTTTATGCCACCGGATCAACCACTTGCCTGATCATGCGCCCGTCGCAAGAATGACCGCCGCTGCACACGCTGCGCGATGCTGTCATGCAGCCGTTCGGACGGGTCACGCCCGATCACCCGCCTGCGCCGCGCGATGAACAGCCGCGCCCAGCCGCGCCAATTGCCGATGGACGGCGCATTCACATCCTGCGCAAACCTGTCGCGCCAGCCTGCGGGCAAAGGCACGTCGCACGCCTCGAGCCGGTCAAGCATCCAGACCAGCGGGATATTGGCCAGCGGGCGCGCTGGCGGATAGGCGCGCACCTGCCCGCCGACATCGGCGTGATTGCCTTTGAACCAGACCTGTTCGACATGCCCCTGCCATCCGGGCGGGCAGGACCACAGGACAGGCGTATAGGCCTTGCGCCGTTCATCGCGGGCCAGCGCGTGAAAGCCGTGCCGCACATGCGGGGCCAGTTCCGCGGAATGGAAATTGTGCTGTTCCTGCCCCCAGCGCCAGACCAGCGGCAACCGCAGGCCCAGCGCCTTGACCGTGTCCCAGACGGCAACGGCCTCGATCTCGACCTGAGGATGGCAATGCAGGCGGCGGAAGGCAGCAGCATATTGGCTGCGCCCGCCGGTGCGGTAATGCCGGTAGGCCTGCGTCACGTTGCGTTCGGTGGCCGCATCCGCGCGCACCAGCCCGACCATGCCGATCACCCCCGCCAATGACCGCACGGCAAAAGCGCCGCGTGAATAGCCAATCAGCACGATCCGGTCGCCGGGCCTGTAACGTGACGCGATCACGCCGTAAGCGCGCCTGATCGTGCGGTTGATCCCGCGTCCGGTGATTACATCCAGCGTCGTTGCCCAGTCACGCCATTGAATCCCCGCCTCGTAATAGACGGTCATGTTGGCGCCCTGACTGCCCTCGCGCAGCAGTTTAAAGGTCAGGCCCGCGTTGGTTTCCGCCCCCGGCTCCAGCGAGGACATCGTCCCGTCCATGATGATGACATGGATCGCCGGACCCCGCTGGCGGATTGCGGCCTCTTCGGTGCGCGGTTTGCGCCCGAAAAGACCGAAAACCCAATCACGCAGCCGCATCGGCACCCTGTGCTGCGCTGATCGCCTGCCAGACGCGATGCGGGGTAAAGGGCATGTCGATCTGCGTCACGCCGACGTCCTGCAAGGCATCCATCACCGCGTTGCTGATCGCGGCGAGCGCGCCGACCGTCCCCGCCTCGCCACAGCCTTTCATGCCCATCGGATTGTACAGCGACGGCGTGCATTCGGTGGCAAAGCCGATCATCGGCAGATCGTCGGCGCGGGGCATGGCGTAATCCATGAAACTGGCCGACAAAAGCTGCCCATCCGCATCGAATACCGCCCGTTCGGTCAGGGCCTGCCCGATCCCTTGGGCGACGCCGCCATGCACCTGCCCCTCGGCCAGCATCGGGTTGATCAGATTGCCGAAATCATCAACCACGGTATAGCGGTCGACACTGACGACACCGGTGGCGGGGTCGATTTCCACCTCGGCCACATGCGCGCCATTGGGAAAACTGCGGTTGTCGAGCGTGATGGTGGCGGTATGGCGCAACAGATCATGGCGCCCCGCCGCGCGGGCCAGATCGGCCACCTCCAGCATGGTGGGGGTCAGGTTGGACCCGTTGATGCGGAAACGTTCATCGTCAAAGCGGATCGCGGCGGCATCCACCCCCTCGGCCTCGGCCAGAAAGGCGGTAAAGGCGTCGCGGATCACCGCCACCGCCGCCAGTGTCGCGGTGTTCTGCACCGTCACCGACCGCGACCCGCCCGTACCGCCGCCCGTGGGGATGCGGTCACTGTCGCCTTGCACCACGGTGATGCGGTCGGCGGGGATACCGGTCTGATCGGCCAGAAACTGCGCATAGACGGTTTCATGCCCCTGCCCGTTGGATTGCGTGCCGACATAGATCAGCGCGCCATCCGGCGTGAATTCCACGGCGGTGGTTTCATCGGGATCGCCAAGGATGCTTTCGATGTAATAGCACAGCCCCTGCCCGCGCAATTTGCCCTGCGCGGCTGACGCGGCCTTGCGCGCGGCAAAACCGTCGCGGTCGGCGTTGCGCCCGGCGGTGTTCAAAACCTGCATGAAATCCCCCACGTCATAGGTCATCCCCGTGACGGTGGTATAGGGAAATTGTTCAGGTTTGATGAAGTTGCGCGCCCGCAAGTCCCAAGGATCAACACCCAATTGGCGCGCTGCGGCATCCATGCTGCGTTCCAGCACGAAAATCGCCTCTGGCCGGCCTGCGCCGCGATAGGCATCCACGGGGGTGGTATTGGTATAAATGCCGCGCGTGCGCATATGGGCGGTCTGGACATCATAGGTACCCATCAGCACCTTGGCGAACAGCTCTGTCTGGATCGCCTGGGCGAATTGCGAATTATAGGCACCCATGTTGGCGATCGTATCAAGCTGATACGCCGTGATCCGATACTGAGCATCAAAGGCAAGTGTCGCGGTCGTCGTCAGGTCGCGTCCTGCGTTGTCGGTCAGCATCGCCTCGGTGCGTTCGGACATCCAGCGCACGGGGCGGCCCAGCATGCGCGCCGCATGGGCGACGCAGAAAGGTTCGGGATAGCGCATGCCTTTCATCCCGAAACCGCCACCGACATCGGGGGTGGTCACGCGCACATCGGCCTCGTTCAGGCCAAAATGATGGATCAGGTCGCGTTTCGTGGCCCAGACGCCCTGCCCGTTGACAGCGACATGCAACCGGCCATCCTCGACTTGTGCAAAGCACCCGCGCGGTTCCATCGCGTTCACGATCACGCGGTTGTCAAACACCTGCGCGGTGACGACATGGGCGGCAGCGGCGATGGCCGCGCGCGTCGCATCCGCATCGCCCAGCGCCCAGTCAAAGGCAAGGTTGTCAGGCGCTTCGGCGTGGATCGCCACGCCGCCGATTTCCAGTGCCACATGGACAGGCAGATCATCAATTTCCAGTAAAATCGCCTCGGCTGCATCGCGCGCGGCCTGCATCGTTTCAGCGACAATCATCGCCACCGGCTCGCCCACATGACGCACGCAACCCTGCGCCAGAATGGGGCGAACAGGGGCTGCAGCCCGCGTGCCATCACTGTTGCGCAAGACCTTGCCCGCCAGCCCCATCCGCACACCCGCCGCCACCAGATCATCCGCCGTGACGACCAAGGCCACCCCCGGCATCGCGCGCGCATCCGCCACATCCAGCGCCGTGACCCTGCCATGCGCCACAGGCGCGCGCAGGAAAAACGCATGCAGCGCACCCGCCGGGGCGACGTCATCGACATAGCGCCCCGCGCCCGTCAGAAACCGCAGATCCTCGACCCGCGTCACCGACTGGCTTTTGCCGAATTTTTCCATGCTGATCCCCTTGACTGGCTTGTCCAGACCCTAGCGGGCGAAACCCCCAAGTCCAGCCCGAACAAACCCTTTCCCTTGTTGTGCGCGCTTGGTATCTGGCGACAAGCCGAAAAAGGACAGCACTGATGCCGATGGAAAAGACTTTCAACGCCGCCGAGGCCGAAGCCCGCCTTTATAAAATGTGGGAAGAGGCCGGCGCCTTCAAAGCCGGGGCCAACGCCAGCCGGGATGAGACGTTCTGCATCATGCTGCCGCCGCCCAATGTGACGGGGCATCTGCATGTCGGCCACGCCTTTAACCACACGCTGATGGATATCCTGACGCGCTGGAAACGGATGCAGGGGTTTGACACGCTGTGGCAGCCGGGGCTTGACCATGCAGGGATCGCCACGCAGCTGATGGTGGAAAAGGATCTTGCCGCCACAGGCCAGCCCAAACGGGTCGAAATGGGGCGCGAGGCGTTTTTGAAAAAGGTCTGGGACTGGAAAGGCGACAAGGGCGGCGTGATCGAACAACAGGCGCGGCGTCTGGGCGACAGCATGGATTGGTCACGTTCTGCCTTCACCATGTCAGGGGCCGAGTCAGCGCCCGCCAGCGAACCTGCCGGCAATTTCCACGACGCCGTGATCCGGGTGTTTGTGGATATGTACAACAAGGGCCTGATCTATCGCGGCAAGCGTCTGGTCAACTGGGACCCGCATTTCGAGACCGCGATTTCCGACCTCGAGGTCGAGAATATCGAGGTCGACGGCCATATGTGGCATTTCAAGTACCCGCTGGCGGGTGGCGAAACCTATGAATATGTCGAAAAAGACGAGGACGGAAATGTAACGCTGCGCGAGACGCGCGACTACATTTCCATCGCCACGACACGCCCCGAAACCATGTTGGGCGATGGCGCGGTCGCCGTCCACAAGGACGACCCGCGCTATGCGCCGATCGTGGGCAAGCTGTGCGAAATCCCCGTGGGGCCGAAGGAACACCGCCGGTTGATCCCGATCATCACCGATCCCTACCCCGATCCGACCTTCGGGTCAGGTGCGGTCAAGATCACCGGCGCGCATGATTTCAACGACTACGAAGTCGCCAAGCGGGGCAACATCCCGATGTATGCGCTGATGGACACACGCGGCCAGATGCGCGCCGACGGGCGGCCCTATGCGCAAGAAGCGGCAGTGGCGCAGGCCATCGCCAATGGGACGCAGGACTTCGACGAGGCGATGATCGCCGCAATGAACCTTGTGCCCGATGAATACCGCGGGCTGGACCGGTTCGAAGCGCGCGCGCGTGGTGGCCGATGTAACGGCAGAGGGATTGGCGGTGATGGTATCCGCCCCGGCCTCCGAGCACACCCCGGCCTCCGAGCCGGGGCCTCAACCCGCGGCAGAAACCGAGGTCCCGGATCAAGTCCGGGACGCGCCAGAGTTCATCCCCTTGGTCGAAGCCAAAAAGATCATGCAGCCTTTCGGCGACCGCTCGCGCGTGGTGATCGAACCGATGCTGACCGATCAATGGTTCGTGGACACCGCCAAAATCGTCGGCCCCGCGCTGGACGCGGTGAAACAGGGCCGCACCAAGATCATCCCCGAGAGCGGCGAAAAGGTCTACTACCACTGGCTGGAGAATATCGAGCCTTGGTGCATCTCCCGCCAGCTCTGGTGGGGGCACCAGATACCGGTGTGGTATGGGCCGGCTGTCGATGAGAACGGCAAGTATATGGACGGCGGCGTTAGAGCATTCTGTGCAGCCAGCGAAACACAAGCACGCGACTTGGCACAATCCTACTATGGAAATCACGTCAAGATTTGGTTCTCCGACGAAGAAGGCGCGCTTCGAGAGTTCGTTCCACCATCAGTAATGACTGTCGGGGCAGATGGAACACTGGGTTCTGTTTGTTTAGATCGCGACCCTGACGTGCTGGACACATGGTTCTCCTCGGGTCTCTGGCCTTTCGGCACGCTCGGCTGGCCCGCTGACGACCCCGCGATGAAATATTTCCCCGGTGACGTCCTGATCACCGGCCAGGACATCCTGTTCTTCTGGGTCGCGCGGATGATGATGATGTCTCAGGCCGTGCTGGAACAAGACCCGTTCCACACGATCTACCTGCACCAGCTGGTCCGCGACGCCAAGGGCGAGAAGATGTCGAAAACCAAGGGCAATGTCATCGACCCTCTGGACATGATTGACCAATATGGCGCCGATGCCTTGCGGTTCTCCAACGCACAGATGGCGGCGATCGGCGGCGTACTGAAAATCTCCGAAGACCGGATCAAGGGCTACCGCAATTTTGGCACCAAACTCTGGAACGCCTTCAGCTTTGCAGAGCATTACGCCATCCTCTATCCAGGCGATCCCGCACGGCCCGCAGCGACCCTGACCCTGAACAAATGGATCATCGGCGAAACAGGCAAGCTGCGCGAAACCGTGGATGCCGCCCTGCACGCCTACCGGTTCAACGATGCGGCGGACGCGCTTTATGCCTTCACCTGGGGCAAGGTCTGCGACTGGTATCTGGAATTCTCCAAACCGATCCTGCAAGGCGAGGATGCCGCTGCAAAACTGGAAACCGAACAGACCCTGCGCTGGGTGCTGGATCAATGCCTGATCCTGCTGCACCCGATCATGCCCTTCATCACCGAGGAACTCTGGGGTCAGGCCGACAGCCGCGCCAAAATGCTCTGCCACGCCGATTGGCCAAGCTACGGCAACGAACTGGTCGATGCGGACGCCGACCGCGAAATGAACTGGGTGATCGGGCTGATCGACAACACCCGTTCGGCGCGCGCGCAGGTGCATGTGCCGGCAGGCGCACAGGTGCCGCTCTTGGTGACAGGGCTCGATGCCAAAGGCCAATCGGCATGGGACAACAACGCCGCCCTGATCCAGCGGCTGGCGCGGATCGACAGCCTGACCCATGTGGATGCTTTCCCCAAAGGCTGCGTCACAATCCCGATGGAAGGCGGCACTTTCGGTCTGCCACTCGCAGGGCTGATCGACGTCGCCGCCGAAATCGCACGTCTGGAAAAGACATCCCAGAAACTCGCCAAGGAACTGGGTGGCTTGCGCGGACGGCTGAACAACCCGGCCTTCGTGGCCTCAGCCCCCGATGAGGTGGTGGAAGAGGCCCGCGCCAACCTCGCCTTGCGCGAAAACGAAGACACCCAGATCAAGGCGGCCATCGCGCGGCTGCAGGAACTGGGCTAAACAGGGCGGGGGCCATCCGCGTGGCCCCCAACTTCTTATTTCCAAAAATACTCCCCGCGCGGAGCGCATAAGAGTTTGAGCATGACCCATCCCCGCCTGACCCCGCTTGCTGCCTCTCTTCCCGCCACGGTCCCTTTCGTCGGGCCAGAGGCGCAGGAGCGCGCCCGCGGGCAGGTCATTCACCGCGCGGCTTGGGGCCAACGAAAGCGCCTTTGGCCCCTCTCCCCGCGCGATTGCCGCCATGCAACAGGCAGCAGGCGAGGTCTGGATGTACGGCGACCCTGAAAGCCATGATTTGCGCACAGCCCTTGCCGCCCATCACGGCGTGAGTATCGACAATATCATGGTGGGCGAAGGGATCGACGGGCTTCTGGGCCTGCTGGTGCGGCTCTACATCGGCGCGGGTGACGGCGCGGTCACATCGGACGGGGCCTATCCGACCTTCAACTACCATGTCGCGGGTTTCGGCGGGATGCTGCACAAAGTGCCTTACGCGGGCAATCACGAAGACCCCGCAGCCTTGGTCGCAAAGGCGCATGAAACCGGCGCGAAACTGGTCTATATCGCCAATCCCGATAACCCGATGGGCAGCTGGCACCCCGGGCCATGTCATCGCAGATATGGCGACAAACCTTCCCGCCGATTGCCTGCTGCTGCTGGACGAGGCCTATATCGACCTTGCCCCCGACGGCACCGCCCCCGATATCGCGGTGGATACGCCCAATGTCATCCGCCTGCGCACCTTTTCCAAAGGACATGGCATGGCAGGGGCGCGGGTGGGTTATGCCATCGGGGCGGCAGATGTGATCGCGGGCTTTCACAAGGTGCGCAACCATTTCGGCATGTGTCGGGTGTCGCAGGCAGGCGCGTTGGCCGCCTTGCAAGACAGCGCATGGATCGACCATGTCCGCACAGCCATCGGCACGTCGCGCGCCGCAATCGGGCGCATCGCGGCCGCCCATGGGCTGACCGCGCTGCCATCAGCCACGAATTTCGTGACCATCGACTGCGGGCGCGATGGGGCCTTCGCACGCGCGGTGCTGACAGCACTGGTCGCAGACGGCATTTTCGTGCGCATGCCCTTTGTTGCACCGCAGGACCGGTGCATCCGCGTCAGCTCCGGCACGCCGGACCAGATCGCCGCTTTCGGCCAGAGCCTGCCACAGGCGCTGGACCGGGCGAAAGGCGGCTAAAGACGCAGTATCGTTGCTTTGTTGCACGCTCAGGCGGTGGCAATCACGCTGGACGCCGCCTCCAACGCACCGCGGCCATGCGGAATTTCCAGCGCCTTCAGCCCCGCATCAATCGTGCCCAGCGCGCCCATGATCATATGGGCATTCACATGCCCCATATGCCCGATGCGGAAATAGCCATCTGCAGGCACACGCCCAAGCCCGATCCCCAGCGTCAGCCCGCAGGTATGTTCGCACCAATGGCGCAGCTTGTCGCCCAAGGGCGCGCCGATGCCGGCCGATGTCACCGCATGTGACCGATGCGCAGGGTCCGCGACATTCAGATGCAGCGGGCCATCCGCCGACCAGCAGTCAAACGCAGCCCAGATCGTGCGGGCCAGCGTGGCATGGCGGGCAAAGACATTATCCAGCCCTTCGGCCAGCATGATGTCAAGCGCCGCACGCAGGCCATACAGATGATGGGTCGGCGCGGTGCCGTTGAAATACTGGTGAAACAGCTCTGGCGCAGCCCGCGGGCGCCAATCCCAATACCGCGTCACGCAATCGCCGCGCGCGGCATCGGCCTTGGCGTTGAACCAGACGAAACTGATCCCTGCAGGCGTCATCAACCCTTTCTGGCAGCCCGCCACCATGACATCGACGCCCCAGGCGTCCATCTCGAACCGGTCACAGCCCAGCGAGGCGATGCAATCGGCAAACAGCATCGCCGGATGGCGCGCGGCATCAATGGCCGCACGCAAGGCGGCGATGTCATTCTTGACGCTGGTCGATGTATCGACATGCACGGCCAGCACCGCCTTGATCCGGTGCGCGGTATCGGCAGCCAGATACGCGCACACACGGGCAGGATCGACAGGCGCGTTGACGCCGAAATCCAGCGTTTCGACATGCACACCCATCTGGGCGGCCATCTCGCCCCAGCCGATGCAGAACGGGCCTGTGGCCAGCACCAGCACGGTGTCACCGCGCGACAAGGTATTGGCCAATGCGGCCTCCCAGGCGGCATGGCCGTTGCCGATATAGATCGCCACCTTGGATTTGGTCATGGCGACAGCCTGCAAATCAGGGATCAGGCTGCGGGTCAGATCATGCAATTCGCCTTCATAGATATTGGGTGACGCACGATGCATCGCGCGCAAAACCGCATCGGGCATGACAGAGGGACCGGGGATAGCCAGATAGGCCCGACCATTGGAGAGTGACATGAATACGCTTTCTGAAAGGGTGTCGGGCGGACAGTAACGCCGCGCTCTGGCGGCGTCAACCAGCCCCGCCTTGCCCTGCGCCCCCTTTTGCGACTAGACCAAAGGAGATAAACATCACCATCCGCAATTTTCGCAACAAAGGAAAAACCAATGTCTGACCGCATGGTCCTGTCGATCACCGGCGCGGAACGGGTGGCCTTCCTGCAAGGGCTGGTGACCAATGACGTGACCCGCGCCGCAGGCAGCATCATCTATGCCGCCTTGCTGACGCCGCAAGGCAAGTTCATCGCCGATTTCTTCGTGCTGGGGCAGGACGACCGGCTGCTGGTGGACGTGGCACAAAGCCATGGGGCCAGCTTGCTGCAACGCCTGACCATGTACCGGCTGCGCGCGGCGGTGCAGATCGCGCAGACCGATCTGGTGGTGTCGCGTGGAACAGGTTCCACGCCACTGGGCGCTTTGCCCGACCCGCGGCACGCGGGCATGGGCTGGCGGTTCTATGGCGAGAGCGACATCAGCGACCAGACCGATTGGGATGCCTTGCGCGTCGCCCATCTGATCCCCGAAACGGGGATCGAACTGACGCCCGACACCTATGTGCTGGAAGCCGGGTTCGAGGCGCTGCACGGCGTCGATTTCCGCAAAGGCTGCTATGTCGGGCAGGAAATCGTCGCGCGGATGAAACACAAGACCGACTTGCGCAAAGGTCTGGCGCGGGTGCGCATCGACGGGGTAGCCCGGCCCGGCGATCCGATCACGGCAGATGGCAAGGATACCGGCGTGTTACACACGATCAGCGGCGATCACGCCATCGCCTATCTGCGGTTCGACCGCGCCACCGGCCCGATGCAGGCGGGCCGCGCAACGATCACCCTCGCATAGCAACAGCCAGCATCTTCCGAGCCTAAATATCCCTGCCAGAGGCCCAAGGCGCGCAGCGCCGCAGGCAGATCTCAGGCGCGTTCGACGTATTCGAACAATTCGGTATTGACGACGATATCCTCGTCCGGCCCCACGAAAGGCGGGATCATCACGCGCACACCGTTATCAAGGATGGCAGGCTTGAAACTGTTGGCCGCGGTCTGGCCTTTGACGACAGGTTCGGTTTCGGCAACCTTGCAGACCACCTTTTGCGGCAGGGTGACGTTCAACGCCTCTTCGCCGTAATATTCGATATGCACGACCATCCCGTCTTGCAAAAACGGGCGGCGGTCGCCCAGAATATCGACGGGCAAGGCGATCTGTTCATAGGTTTCGCTGTCCATGAAGGTCAGCATCCCGTCGGTTTCAAACAGGAACTGCTGGTCCTTTTGATCCAGACGCACGCGTTCGACCTTGTCGGCCGACCGGAAACGTTCGTTCAGCTTGCGCCCGTCGCGCAGATTCTTTAGCTCGACCTGTGCGAATGCGCCGCCCTTGCCGGGCTTGACGTGATCGACTTTCACAGCGCCCCACAAGGAACCTTCGTGTTCCAGCACGTTGCCGGGGCGGATTTCGTTACCGTTGATTTTGGGCATGGGTCACTTCATGACAGAATGGGGGCCAAGACTTGTTTGGCGTTCGTTCACGCCTATATAGGCGCAAAGGCAGGCGTGCAAGGTCACTCAGGCGCCGAACCACCAAGCACAAGCCATGCCATGAACGCATGGCTGTTATGCAAAAACAAGCCCCCCGAATCGGAGCTGAGTGTGCATAAGGGCGAGCACGCGGAACCGCAAGAGCAAAAAAGGAAGCCAAATGAGAGATTTCGTCGACGGAACAGCATTTAATAATGAACAGGGCAACCGTGCCCGCAAACTCTTTGCTGCCGTCGTTCTTGCTGCGCTTGATGACGCGATCGCTGATGACAAGAAATATGGCAATGGCCCCGAACAGATCGCCCGCTGGGCCCGGTCGCGTGATGGCCGTGAAGTTTTGTCCTGTGCGGGCATCGACCCGAATGAACGTGTGGTCAACGGCCTGATGGAATTTGTGGGCAAGGGGATTCGGACCTCTGTCGCCCTGTCGCGCGAAGAAAGCGAACGTCGCAACGCAGCCGAACAGGAATCGCGCGCCGCCTGAAAGCCGCGCTATCCCAAGACGCATTGAAAAGCGCGATCCCCCGGGGTCGCGTTTTTCGTTTGCGGCGGCCCGCCCGATGCGTATCAAGCACCGACAGGGGGCGCAAAATGACTAAGGCGATCATGATTCAGGGCGCGGGGTCCAACGTGGGCAAATCCATGTTGGTAGCGGGCATCGCGCGGGCCTGCGTACGACGGGGTCTGTCGGTCGCCCCGTTCAAGCCGCAGAACATGTCCAACAATGCCGCCGTCACCGCCGATGGCGGCGAGATCGGGCGCGCACAGGCGTTGCAGGCGCTGGCCTGCGGGCTGGCACCGGTGATCGACATGAACCCCGTCCTGCTGAAACCCGAAACCGATATCGGCGCGCAGGTCATCGTGCAGGGGCAGCGGGTCGCCACGCTCAAGGCGCGCGACTATGGCAAGCACAAGGCAACGCTGCTGCCCGCGGTGCTGGATAGTTTCCACCGGCTGGCGCAGGGCCGCGACCTGATCATCGTCGAAGGTGCCGGCAGCCCGGCAGAGGTCAATCTGCGCGCCGGTGACATTGCCAATATGGGCTTTGCCGCGGCGGCGGGCGTGCCTGTCGTGCTGATCGGCGATATCGACCGCGGCGGTGTCATCGCGCAGATGGTCGGCACCCATGCGGTGCTGCCGGATGACGATCTGGCCTTCATCCGGGGTTATGCGATCAACAAGTTCCGCGGCGATCCGACCCTATTCGCCGATGGCATGGACATCATCACCGCCCGCACCGGCTGGACCCCGCTGGGGATCATCCCGTGGTTCGCGGATGCCTGGAAACTGCCCGCCGAGGATGTGATGGATATTCGCAGCCGCAAGGGCGGCGCGATCCGCATCGCCGTGCCGCGCCTGAACCGGATTGCCAATTTCGACGATCTGGACCCGTTGTCCGGCACCCCCGGCGTCAGCGTCGAGATCATCGAGGCAGGCCGCCCCCTGCCCGCCGATGCCGATCTGGTGATCCTGCCGGGGTCGAAATCGACCATCGCGGATCTGGCGCATTTCCGCTCCCAAGGCTGGGACATCGACCTTGCCGCGCATATCCGGCGCGGCGGGCATGTGCTGGGCATCTGCGGCGGCTATCAGATGCTGGGGCAGACCATCGCCGACCCCGACGGCATCGAAGGGCCGGCGCGCAGCGTGGCGGGGCTGGGACATCTGGATGTGGCGACGGTGATGCAACCACACAAGCGGCTGGCGCTGTCGCAGGCGGTCTATCGCGCGACGGGTGACAAGGTCAGCGGCTATGAAATCCACATGGGCGACACCACCGGCCCCGATTGCGCGCGCGCATGGCTGTCGCTGGACGGGCGCGGCGAAGGGGCGGCGTCACCCAACGGGCGGATCACGGGCTGTTACCTGCACGGGCTGTTCAGCGCCGATGCCTTCCGGTCGGCGTTCTTTGCGCAGCTGGGCAAGCCTGTTGCCGCCTATGGCTATGATGCACAGGTGGAAACAACGCTCGATGCGCTGGCCGACCATCTGGAACAGCATCTGGATATCGACGCGCTCTTGACGTTGGCCGGATCTGTGATCAGTCCAGATCGTGCGACGCAAGCGCCCGGTTGATTTCGCGACGGACCAGTTTGCGCACATTGCGCGTGATCTTTTCACCCAGCTCGCCTGCCAATTCTTCGCGCAGGATGCGCACGACTGCGGCGCGCAGGGCGGGTTCATCTGTCGGCAAACCGGCGTCCTGTGCCGCGATATCAGCAGCGATCCGGGCATCAAGCCCCGATTGCGCGATCGGTGACAACGCCTCGGCAATCGCAGCCCCCGGGATGGCAGAGGCAGGGTCGTCTTGCGGGACATCAAAAGCGCTGGCAGCCCAAGCCGCCTGATCGAAGGGCTCGCCACCATCGGGCTCCCAATCTTCGGCGCGGGCCGTCACGGCAACCTCGATCTCGGCGACAGTGCCGCCCAGACGCGGTGCGTCCGGCATCACCGCATTTTCAAGCACCAGCAATTCGGCGGCTGCGGTCGGGGCTGTGTGATCGGATATCTTGTCCTGCGGTACGTCGATCCGCCAGGCAGGCACCAGCATCAGGCGGTCCTGCGGCGGCATTTTGCGCGTCAGATCGGCGTCCTTGTAAGACACCAGATTCCGCACCGACAAGACAAGTTCGTCAATCTCGTTCGACCGTGCCATGTTCGACATCGCTATTCCCCATTTCGCGCAAATTCAGCCAAGTCTAGCGGAAAGGGCGTCGCAAAACAACTACGCGTTAATCCCGGCTTAATGCTTCAAGCACGCGGTCCAGCGCCTCGCCCTGCGGCGAAGCGGCCACGGGGGAGTTGTTGACCAGGTTGTAATAGGCGCTGACATCATATTGCTGGACCGGCAGTTGCAGATGCTCGGCGGTCAGGAGGCCCATCGCGGCCAAGACGCTGTAAGACGCGATCACCTCGTCAACATCGGCGGCGATCCGGTTTGCTTGTGCGTCCAGCAATTCCTGTTCCGCATTCAGCACATCCAGCGTGGTCCGCGACCCAAGCGAGGCTTCTTCGCGCACGCCTTCAAAGGCGATCCGCGCAGCGCTGACCTGCTGGTCAGAGGCCTGCGCCGACGCACGCGCGACCTGCAACGCGGCATAGGCATTGGCGACACGTTGTTCGACCCCGATGAGCGCAAGATGCAGACCTGCACGGCTTGCGTCCCGGTTCGCCTGCAATTGGCGGATCTGGCTGGCAATTGCGCCGCCGTTGTAGATCGGGCCACCCAAGGACAGGCCGATCTGCGCGCTTTCGTTCCATTCGTCGTCAACGGCAACAAAACTGTTCAGCGACAGGTTCGGGCGCAAGGCCGCCTCGCCACGCTGGACGGCCAATTCTGCCGCGGCGACGGAATGCTGCACTTGCAGCACGGCGGGGTGGTTGCGCAGGGCGAACGCCTTGGCGTCTTGCACCGATTGCAGCACAGGCGCGGGCGCTGCTGCACCAGACCCACTGGGGACACGGCCCACAGCGGCGGTGTATTCTGCGATCGACTGCGCAAGGTTGCCCTGTGCTGCCGCAAGCAGGCTTTGCGATCCGGCAAGCCGGGCCTGGGCCAGCGACACATCGGTGCGCGTCACCTCGCCCACGTCGAAACGGTCGCGCGCGGCCTGCAATTCTTGTGTGATCAGCCGTTGGTTGTTCTGGCGCAATTCAACAAATTCACGTTCACGGCGCACGTTCATATAAGCCTGCACCGCGCGCAAAAGCACATCTTGTTCAATACCGCGCAAGGATTGGCGGGTACTGAGCACAATTTCTTTCTGGCTGTCGATCGCCAGCCGGTTCGCCCCGCCATCATAAAGCGTCAGCGACCCCGAAATGCGCGCCGTCGTCGATGTCGTGTCTTGCAACGCAGATGTTGGCGCTGCCGCATTATACGTCCGGTTGGTGGCCATCGCCCAGTTGATCACCGGCAAGGTCGCCGCCACGGATTGCGCGACATTTTCATCCGCCGCGCGCAACAAGGCGCGGTTTTGATCCAGCAGCCCCGAGTTGGTATAGGCGGCAGCCAGTGTATCGGCCAATGTTTCTGCGCGCACGCCTGGTCCCGCGATCAGGGTCAACATCATGGCCAGACCGGCAATTGCACTGCGTTTGATCATCTTGGTCCCTATCGTGTCACCAGTTGCAGCCCAAATCAGGGCCAGTCGTTTCCATCAAAGCGCAAAAGCCACAGGCCGCCGGAACCCGTCCAGCACCGGCGCACCGGCGTTAAAGCCGAATCGCCAATTGACGACGCCATCCATCTTGTGGCCAACGCGCACAACGCCCAGCGCACCTTCGGCAAACAGACAGACAACCCGCCCACCTTCGCGCAATTGCGCCAGCAGATCATCGGGCAGATGTTCGACCGCCCCCTGCACCATGATCAGATCAAACGGCCCCGATTTCGCCGATCCCGCCACCAGCGGGCCTGCCATGACGGCGGCATTGTCGATTCCATGTCCTGACAGCAAGCTTTGCGCTTCTTCGGCGCGGGCCGTGTCATCCTCGATCGCGACGACGAAATCACACAGGCTGGCCAGAACAGCGGTGGAATAGCCAAGCCCGCACCCGATATCGAGCGTCACATGCCCCGGCTGCACATCTGCCAGTTCCAGCATTTTGGCCAGCGTGCGGGGTTCGAGCATGATCCGGCCCTTGCCGATATCAAGGTTTTCACCGACATAGGCCGCCTCGCGCAGATTGTCGGGCACGAAATCTTCGCGCGGGATGGTCAGCATCGCGTCGATGATCGGAAACCGGGTGACATCGGACGGGCGAACCTGTGTATCGACCATCATGGTGCGGCGTGTGGTATAGTCGGTCAAAATCTAAACTCTTTCGTTTAGTTGCTTTGTCGTTTCATGCCATATTCAACGTCGTGCGGCAACGGTTGATCGCAGTTTTGCACCCGCCGCGCCGCCCGTGGTCGTCAATGCCATATGTATCGTCGTGATCGCTATGGCGGGGTTAACAAAAGGGTGATCTTGAGAAAAAAACGCGCCCTGCCGGATAGCCTACGCCTTGTGCTGACCGCGGCAGGCATGACACGAAAAGACCCGACCACCGCAGACGTATTGTTTCATAGCCGAAAGTATCCCATGACCAAATTCGCCCTGACCGTCACCTGCGACAGCGCCCGTGGCATTGTTGCCGCCATAGCCGGCTTTTTGGCCGATCATGGCTGCAACATCACCGACAGTTCACAGTTCGACGACACCGAGACCGGCAAGTTTTTCATGCGCATCAGCTTTACCAGCGAAACAGGCGCGACGCTGGATGCGATATCGGATGACTTTGGCGACATCGGCACGAGATTCGGCATGGCCTTCGCCTTTCACGACGAAGCGGTGCGCATGAAGGTCATCATCATGGTGTCGCGGTTCGGCCATTGCCTGAACGACCTGCTGTACCGCTGGCGGATCAGGGCGCTGCCGATCGACATCGTTGCGGTGATCTCGAATCACATGGATTACCAAAAAGTCGTGGTGAACCATGACATCCCGTTCCATTGCATCCCCGTCACCAAGCAAAACAAGCCCGAGGCCGAGGCCCGCATCATGGATGTCGTCGATGCGACTGGCGCCGATCTGGTCGTGCTGGCGCGGTACATGCAGGTGCTGTCAGACCGGATGTGCCAGCAGATGTCGGGAAAGATCATCAATATCCATCATTCGTTCCTGCCCAGTTTCAAGGGAGCGAACCCTTATAAACAGGCTTATGAACGCGGCGTGAAACTGATCGGGGCGACATCGCATTATGTCACCGCCGATCTGGATGAAGGCCCGATCATCGAACAGGACATCGCGCGCGTCACCCATGCGCAATCGCCGGCCGATTACGTCAGCCTTGGCCGCGATGTCGAAAGCCAGGTGCTGGCCCGCGCGATCCACGCCCATATTCACCGCCGCGTCATGCTGAACGGCAACAAGACGGTGGTGTTCCCGGCCTCGCCGGGGTCCTATGCATCCGAACGGATGGGCTAGGCCAGAACCGCGCGCGGCTTGGGCCAGTATTGCTTGGCCGCCGCCAGCCCCAGCTGCGCCAGCACCCCGCCCGCGATCATCAGCGTGTCCAGCACGGCATCCTGCCCTGTCACTGTCTTGACCGCCTGAATGGCAAAGGCCAGCACCGTGCCCAGCGCAAAGACCGGCAGTGCCTGCCGCCCCAGCAAGCCCATAGGGGCAACCACCCCCAGATGGCAGGCCCGCCTGACCACGGCAAAGCTGGACAGAAAATAGGCCAGCGCAAGGATATGCAACAGGCGCGGTGCAGACAGATAGGTCTTGCTGAAACTGGTCAGCACCCAAGGGGCGCCCGCATCCTGCGCCGCCTTCAGCCCGCCGCGCATAAAAGCCGCGAAATCGGGCCATTGCATCCAGACCAGCGACAGCAACAAAAAGCCCCCCGTCAGCCATTGCAGCCACGGCAGGACCGGCACGAACCGCCCCCCTGCCTTATGCGCGATGCCGGTCAGCAGGCCGATCACGAACAGCAATTGCCATGACAACGGGTTCAGAAACCAGCCGCCCTGCTGAGGATAGTTCGGGAAATTGACCCGCAGCAGACCCGCCGCCAGCCAGACAGTGATGGACAGGCCCAGCACCGCCAGCGGCCAGCGCAGCGCACCCCAGATCACCGGCGGCACCAGCAGCAACAGCACCAGATACAGCGGCAGGATATTCACATAGCCCAGCTGATGACCGAGCAACGGCACCCCGATCAGAAAGCCCAAAGGGTCTTTGACCAGCACCCAGATCCCGTGTTTGCGCATCATATCGGGCGCGCCGAACCACAGCGCCGCCGCAGCGGCGATGGCGATGGCAACCAAGGTGATCAGGATATGCACCTGATATATGGTCCAGACACGGCGCATCACGCGGGCGATCCCCGTCACCGGATCACCCCGCCGGAAATAGCCGGAATAAGCGATGCCAGCAGCGATCCCCGACATCAAGACAAACCCTTCGGCCGCATCCGAAAAGCCGAAATTGCGGGTGGTCAGATTTTCCAGCCAGTTGCGCGGCGCATGGTTGATGAAGATCATCACCAGCGCCAATCCGCGAAACACGTCCAGCCTTGGGTCGCGGTCCACTGTGGCGCGGCTGCCAGACATATCAGACATAGTGCAAATTCCCTGACCAAAGCTCTGGTTCATCATGCACATCGCCTGCCTGCCAGCCTTCCAGCACCGCCGCGCGCAAGCGCATCACCGGCGCAGGTGTCAGTTCTTGGGGTGTCGCAAACAGCCCCGGCGCACTAGGGCGCGATGTCCATGATATGACGAAAGGTGCAAACACCATCGGCAGCGTGACCGGCAGGAACCACAACAGCAGGTCCGCCGACAACACGGCGGCCAGCCCCAGACCGATCACGCCGCAGGCCACGATCCAGTGACTGGCGGCAAAGGCATCAGCCAGCCGCAACCGCCCGTCGCCACGGTCATGCGCAGGCCAGCCGCCGTCGCGCCCCAGCAGCACCTGAAACACCGACCGCGTCTGGTACAGCATAAAAATCGGTGCCGTGACCGAGGACAACAGCAATTCGGACATCGTCGCCTGCGTCGCAGCCCACCAGCCGCCGAAATCGCGCGCGCGCCCACGCAGCACCGCATCGGCACCGATCAACAGCTTGGGCAGGATCAGCAGACCGAAAATGCCGATGACCAAGGCGACGGCCAGCGTCGTCTGATCGGGCGGTGTCACCGGCAAGGGCCAGTATTGGGTCGGAAAATACACGACCGGCGGGCCAAAGACGGGGGCCGCCACGCTTGCCAGCAGGAACGCCAGCCAGACCACAGAGGCCAGATAGGCAAGGATACCTTGCACAAAGACAAACCTGCTCCAGCCGCGCAGACCGGGGGCAAAGACCAGCCGCGCATGTTGCAGGTTGCCCTGGCACCAGCGCCGGTCGCGTTTGGCATGATCGACGATATTTTCCGGCCCTTCCTCGTAGCTGCCGTCCAGATCGTCATCCAACCGGACATTCCAGCCTGCGCGCGCCAGCAGCGCCGCCTCGACGTAATCATGGCTCAGGATATGGCCGCCGAACGGGGGCTTGCCCGCCAGTTGCGGCAAACCGCAGCTTTGTGCAAAGGCGCGGGTGCGGATGATCGCGTTATGGCCCCAGAACGGGCCGGTACGCCCCTGCATCATCGCAAGCCCGCGCGCAAAGACGGGCGAGTTGAACGCCGCCGAAAACTGCATCGCACGGCCAAAGCGCGACCGCGCCCCGATGATCCGTGGCAAGGTCTGCAACAGCCCCAGATCGGGGTCGGCCTGCATCCTGCGGGTCATCTCGACCATGGTTGCGCCCTCGATCAGGCTGTCGGCATCAAGGATGATCGCAAATTCATAGGCCGCCCCGGACGTGCGGATGAAATCCTCGACATTGCCCGCTTTCTTGCCTGTGTTGCTGGCGCGGCGGCGATAGAAAATCCGCCCCTGCCCGTTGCTGTCACGCAGCAGGCGCAGATACCAAAGCCGTTCACGCGCGGCGACCAGATCGGTGCGGGTATCCGACAGGATCGCGAAATCGAACGCCGCGCCATGGCCGGTGGCGGCCAGCGACATATCCATCGCGGCGATCCGTGCAAAGGTGGTGACGGGGTCTTCTTCGTATATGGGGACCAGCACGGCGATGCGGCCTTGCAATGGGGTGCTGCGGTCGATGTCGGGGGCGCGCGCCCGCGTGGTCAGCCCCAGAAAGGCCAGCATCGCCCCCCATGACAGCCAGAAGGTCGAAACCAGCAACAGCAAGCTGCGCAGCACGTCGATCAGATCAAGCCCGTCTGCCGCGCCAAAGCGCAGGAAAAAGACAAAAGCGACAAGACCGGCTGTCACGCTGACAACCAGCGCCAGCCTGCGGACAGCCGTCACATCACGGTCGTCCCGCAGTGGGATCATGCATGATCTACTGGCCAGCCCTTGACATGAACAGGCCCAACAGGCGCGGCAACAGCCCATGCAGCGCGCGCGCATCTGCCCATTCGAGTTCCTGACGCAGCATGACCATAGGCGCATCAGGCGGCGCGCCGATCACGGCAGATCATCCGTTCGATATCAGCGTCGTCACATGGGAGACATATCACGCATTCGGTCTGATCCACTGGTAAAGCCAAGTTTCCGTCAACTTGCGGTCATCACCCGCAACATGCGCAGAAAGTTCAACAAGCGGGCTGTCGGACTGCACATCCAGCACCACGCGCCACAGATCGCTGCCGTCCACACGGGCCAGCGTGACCGCGACCAGATCGCCACCCGACACGGCCACCACAGGCGTCACTTCGGCGTCAGACCCTAGGCGGGACAGCAAACCACCCTTGAAATCAATTACGAATTTACGCTTGTTTTCGGGATTGACGATACCCGACACGCCACCCGCACCCGCGCGGGTTTCCACCACATGCGCAAGATCGGCAGTGTCGTTTTCGGGCAGATCTCCCCAGCGCAGCCGGTAGGCGAATTCACGCATATCCCCTGCCGCAACTTTGCCTGCGGGGATGAAATAGGCGACGATATTGTCCTCGACCTCCAGCGCGGTCGGGATCTCGACCAGCCGGACATGGCCTGCGCCCCAATCGCCCAGCGGCACCACCTCGAGAGAGGGGCGCATCTCGTAATGCGCGCCGGCATCAAGGTATTTGGTGAAATCGCGTTCGCGCTGGTGCAGGGCAAAGCTGACAGGGTTGTTTTCCACGAAATACGACCCCGCAAGGCGGGACGGGTTGTTCAGCGGCCGCCAGATCACATCGCCGCCCTGCTGCACGATCCGCAGCCCGTCGCTGTCATGCACGCGGGGGCGGTAGTCATCGAACCCCGCACGGTTGACGCCGTTGAACAAAAACATCGAGGTCAGCGGCGCGATCCCCAGTTCGGCCACATCGGCGCGAAAGAATAGGCGCGCGGTCACGTCCATCTCGGTCGTGTCACCGGGGCGGATGACAAAGCGGTAGGCACCGCTGACGCTGGGGCTGTCAAGCAGGGCATAGACCACCGTTTCGCCCAGACCTTGCGTCGGGCGTTCCAGATAGAACCGCGTGAAACGGGGAAATTCCTCGGGCTGGGGGCCTGCGGTGTTCAAGGCCAGCCCCCGCGCGCTTAACCCATAGCGGCTGTCGCGGCCAAGGGCGCGGAAATAGCTGGCCCCCAGAAACGACACCAATTCGTCGAAACGGTCGGGATGGTTCAACGGCGTGTTCAGCCGGAAACCGGCAACGCCCGGCAATTGTGCATCCGCAGGCACGCGGTCGGCCAGATCGTTCAGATATTCGAAATCCGCTGTCGAAAAGACCATCGGTGCCGCGATCAGGCTATCCGCATCGCGGGTCAGCTCGAACAGCTTGACCGGTTCACCGAACAGCCAGCCGGTGTGAAATGCATGGACATGGAACCGCGCATCGCTGTCAGCCCAGCGCGCGCGGTCGGCACGGAACCGGATCAGCCGGTAATCGTCGTAATCCAGCGCGCCAAGGAAACCTTCGGGGCGGGAGCCTGCGACAAAGGGGGCGGCGGCCTGCGCCTGTGCCATGTCTGACAGGATATCAAAGGAAAACGGCGCGGGATCGACCACATCCTGCGCCATTACGCCACTGGCCACCAACGCCGCAGCCGTCGCTGCGCCGGATTTCAACAACTGACGTCTATTCATAAGTGTCGCAAAGGCCATTAGGGTCCCAGATCATGTGATTGCAAAAGAGGTTGTCGCCGCGCGCGCTTCGGTGGTGCGGGGGCGATTGACGCTCATATTGCGGCAGTGCAGCAAAGCACAAGGTCGGACCATGCAACACTTTAAAAAATAGGCTTAATTCCGCCGGTGGCGGTCTGACCATGGCGGTGTCGGCGCGACATCCGGCCTGCGCCCGTTGCTTTGGCCCTACGTTTGTTGGGGGTGATGACACAGGCCAGATGCACGCAGGCCGAGCGATCGGCGGAACAAGGATGTTGATCCAGAAAAGCATGCCCAGTCTGTCGGGCCGAACAACACGCGCGCGCGGCGGTAGGACGGCGGTGACGACGCAAAGAACGGTTTGTGGAAAGCGGCGTCGTGGCGCGACGTGCAACGGGGTTGCAGCACCTGCCTGCGCTGCTTACGATACAGCTGAACGGTTCCGTCGGGTGCCGTCGGCACAACAAGAGGTTACTCCGATTACCGAAATTCGCCCAATCAGGCCGCTATGGTGACGGCCCTTACCGGGCTGGATGCGCTTGGCTGGCATGCGTTCCAGCAAAGCCAGCTGGGTCCAGATGATGCCGACCTGACACCTGCCCGCATTGCCAATGTGCATCGTGACCGCGTGGTGGGCTTGACGGCCGATGGATCAATCGACCTGACACTTGATCCCGGGCTGACGACAGCGGTGGTCGCGGTGGGGGATTTCGTGCTTTGCGCACCGGCGCAATACCGGCTGATCCGCGTGCTGGACCGGCAGACAGAACTGTCGCGCGGCACCGAATACCACACGGGCGACAAGCAGCTGATCGCGGCCAATCTGGACACGTTGTTCATCACCACATCCTGCAACGCCGATTTCAACCCCGCGCGGCTGGAACGCTATCTGGCGCTGGCGCATGATGCGGGCGTACGCCCTGTGATCGTGCTGACCAAGGCCGACCAGACCGATGATCCAGCCGGTTTTGCAGATCAGGCGCGCGCCTTGGGCCGCGATCTGGCGGTGCTGGCGGTCAATGCAAAGGCCCCCGATCTGCCTGTGCATTTCGCGCCATGGTGCGGACCGGGGCAGACCATTGCCTTTGCCGGCACGTCCGGTGTGGGCAAGACGACCATCGCCAATGCGCTGACCGGCGGCAATGCCGCGACCCGCGATATCCGCGATGATGATGCGCGCGGGCGGCATACGACGACGGGCCGGTCGCTGCACCGGATGCTGGCGGGGGGCTGGCTGATCGACACGCCCGGCATGCGCGGGCTGGGGCTGGCCGAGGTCGGCTTCGGCATCGACGCGACCTTTCCCGAAATCTCGGACCTTGCCGCGCACTGCAAGTTCCGCGACTGCGCGCATGAACGCGAACCGGGCTGTGCCGTGCAGGCCGCCGTTGCGGCTGGCGCAATCGACCCTGACAGGCTGGCGCGGTTCAAGAAACTGAAATCCGAAAACACCCAAGCCACAGAGGCCATCGCGCTGGCGCGCGACAAGGTCCGCAAACAGGGGCGCACCGCCAAAGGCAGCAAGAAGCCACGTCAGAAATCCTGACGCAGGGCAGGTCAAAACTTTTAAGCCTCCGGCGGGGATATTTGGGCTCGGAAGATGATAAGCGTCGCGGCTAACCTTTGGCCCAAGCCTGTTGTGCATCGGTTTCCACCGCACAGGGACGCCGCGCGCGCAGGCGGGTCAGGGCGGTGTCCGCATCTTCGCCTGCTGCGATCATCAGGCGCAGCGCCATCATCCCCGACCGCCCGCAACCACCCCGACAATGCGTCAGCACCTTGCCGCCCGCGCGCAGCACGTTCAGTGCAGCGGTTTCGATTTCGGTGATATCGGGCGCTGCGGGCGTGCCGTAATCCACGACCGGCAGGTGGTGCCAGTCAACCCCCGCCGCGCGCAGCACCCTGCCCAGATCACCCGCGCCGAGCCTGTCCATCTCGTCCTGTCCGGTCATCGACACGACCAGATCGGGGTGCCAGTCCAGCAGCGCCTGCAGGCCCTGCCCCAGCGGCAAGGGCGACAGGGCCAGCGTGCCATGCGCGACAGGCAGTGCGTAAATCTCGAATTCCGGCATCGGCGCATCCTTGTTTGCCAGCACCCTGCCCGAAGGCGCGCGCTGCGGCAACAGCTTGGTGGACCTCTGGCGCGCCTGGCCCTAGGCTGTGGCATCATCCGAATCCTGCCGAAGGCCGCCATGACCGATCAACCCCGCTATCAAGTGCTGGCCCGCAAATACCGGCCCGAGACCTTTGCCGATCTGGTCGGGCAGGATGCGATGGTGCGCACCCTGCGCAATGCCTTTGCCGCCGACCGGATCGCGCAGGCCTTCATGATGACCGGCATCCGCGGCACCGGCAAAACGACAACCGCCCGGATCATCGCCAAGGGGATGAACTGCATCGGCCCTGACGGCACAGGCGGGCCCACGACCGACCCCTGCGGTACCTGCGAACATTGCGTGGCGATCATGGAAGGCCGGCATGTCGATGTGATGGAAATGGATGCCGCATCGCGCACCGGCGTGAATGATATCCGCGAGATCATCGATTCTGTGCATTACCGTGCCGCATCGGCCCGCTATAAGATCTATATCATCGACGAAGTGCATATGCTGTCGAAAAACGCGTTCAACGCGCTGCTCAAGACGCTGGAAGAACCGCCCGAACATGTGAAATTCATCTTTGCCACGACCGAGATCCGGCAGGTGCCGGTCACTGTCCTGTCGCGCTGCCAGCGGTTCGATCTGCGCCGGATCGAACCTGAAACCCAGATCGCCCTGCTGCGCAAGATCGCCATTGCCGAAGGCGCCGAGATCAGCGATGACGCGCTGGCGCTGATCACCCGCGCCGCCGAAGGCTCGGCGCGCGATGCGCAATCGCTGCTGGATCAGGCAATCAGCCATGGCGCGGGCGAAACCAGCGCCGCGCAGGTGCGCGCCATGCTGGGGCTGGCCGACCGTGGCCGTGTGCTGGACCTGTTCGACATGATCCTGCGCGGGCGTGCCGCCGATGCGCTGACCGAACTTTCGGGCCAATATGCCGATGGCGCCGATCCGATGGCCGTGCTGCGCGATCTGGCCGAGGTGTGTCATTGGGTCAGCGTGGTCAAGATCACGCCCGATGCCGCCAACGACCCCACCATCGGCCCCGATGAACGCGCCCGCGGTCAGGCCATGGCCGAGGGTCTGCCGATGCGCGTGCTGTCGCGGATGTGGCAGATGCTGCTCAAAGCCTTGGAAGAGGTCGCAATGGCCCCCAATGCGATGATGGCGGCCGAAATGGCGGTGATCCGGCTCACGCATGTGGCCGACCTGCCCAGCCCCGACGATCTGGTGCGCAAGCTCAAGGATGCGACGCCACCGCCCGCAGGGCCTGCGCCGCGCAGCGCGCCCACCCCGCCAACGGGCGGCCCCACCGCGCGCAGCGTGGTCTCAACCGGCGGCGCACAAACCGCCACCGCGCTCGCCCCCGACGCCCTGCAGCATTACGCCCGCTTCGACGATGTGGTCGCGCTGATCCGCCACCACCGCGACGTCAAACTGCTGGTCGAGGTCGAAACCGGCCTGCAACTGGTGGCCTATCAACCCGGGCGGATCACCGTGCAACCGACCGCGGATGCCGCCCCCGATCTGGTGGGCCGGCTGGGTGCGCGGCTCCAGCTATGGACCGGCAATCGCTGGACCATCACGGTGGTCAACGACGGCGGCGCGCCCACCATCGCCCAGACCCGCGACGCCGCTGAAACCAGCCTGCGCGATCAGGCCAGCGCCCATCCGCTGGTGCAGGCCGTGATCGCAGCCTTCCCCAAGGCGCGCATCACCGATATCCGCACTGCCGCGACCAAGGCGCAGGCGGCCGAGGCCGAGGCACTGCCCGAGGTCGAAGATGAATGGGACCCGTTCGAGCAGGATTGACCGGCTTGCCCGCGCACACCCAAAGACCTATCTGAGAATAAACCAATAAGGAGAGATCCGATGCTCAAAGGATTAGGCGGCCTTGGCGATATGGCCAAGATGATGAAACAGGCGCAGGACATGCAGGGCAAGATAGCCCAGATGCAAGAAGACCTTGACCATATCATGGTCGAAGGCGTCAGCGGCGCGGGTCTGGTCAAGGCGACGGCGACCGCCAAAGGCGAATTGAAAAGCCTCGACATCGACCCGTCGATCTTTAACGGCGAGGACAAGGAAGTGGTCGAGGACCTGATCCTTGCCGCGATCAAGGATGCGCAATCCAAGGCAGCCGAACGCAGCCAGCAGGAAATGGGCAAGATGGCCGAGGCGATGGGCCTGCCTGCGGGCATGAAACTGCCCTTCTGACCCCATCTTCCGAGCCCAAGTATCCCCGCCGGAGGCCGTAAAGTTTTTGGCCCAGCACGCAAAGGCCCCCATGGCACACGGCACCGAAGACCTCGACCACCTGATCGCGATGATGGCGAAACTGCCGGGGCTTGGGCCACGCTCGGCACGGCGCGCCGTGCTGCATATGATCAAGAAACGCAATCTGGTGCTGCTGCCCTTGGCCGATGCCTTGCAAAAGGTCGGATCGACGGTGCGTGAATGCCTGAATTGCGCGAATATCTGCACCAGTGACCTTTGCGACATCTGCCTGTCGGACAAACGCGCCACAGGCCAGATCGCTGTGGTCGAAGACGTGGCCGACCTATGGGCCATGGAACGCTCGGGCGTGTTCAAAGGGCGCTATCATGTGCTGGGCGGCACGCTGTCAGCACTCGATGCGGTCGGGCCGGACGAATTGCGCATCCCCAAGCTGATCGACCGGATCGCCGCCGAAAACGTGACCGAGGTGATCATCGCGCTGGGGGCCACCATCGACGGGCTGACCACCGCGCATTACATCGCCGACCAACTGCCCGGTGTCAGCGTCACATCGCTGGCGCAGGGGGTGCCTGTGGGCGGAGAGCTGGATTACCTTGACGATGGCACGATCACTGCCGCGCTGAACGCGCGCAAGGCGCTCTGACGCCGTGGCCTTTCCGGCTGGCAAAGCGTGACAAACGCAAAACGCGCGCCCCAAGGGACGCGCGTTTTTCAGTCGGACCAAGGCCGGATCACCGGTGGTCGTCGTCATCCTCGTCGTCATCATCGGGCAGGTTGAAAAAGCTGTCCGCATTCTTGACGTCGCGTGTGTCTTCTTCGTCTTCGGCATCATCGCGCTGATCGCTAAAGCTGAAGGTCTCAAGCCCCGCCATCGCAGTCGGCATCTTGGGCTCGGGGGCCATGCCCAGCGATGTTTCGGTGCTGACCAGCTTGCGGCGTTCGTCGTCGGTCATCGCACCGCCTTCGCGGGCTTTCTTGGCATTGGCCTTTTGCACGGCAGCGTCCAGCTCGGATTGCTTGCACAGGCCAAGTGCGACCGGATCAATCGGATCAAGGTTGTTGATGTTCCAATGCGTGCGTTCACGGATCGCAAGGATCGTGGGCTTGGTGGTGCCGACCAGTTTCGCGATCTGCGCATCGGACAATTCGGGGTGGAACTTCACCAGCCAATAGATCGACGCCGGACGGTCCTGCCGCTTGGACAAAGGCGTATACCGCGGGCCACGGCGCTTTTCCTCGCCCGCGGCGGCGGCGTAGAACTTCAGCTTCAGCTTGTAGGCGGGATCAGCCTCGCCCTTGGTGATTTCGTCTTGGGTCAGCTGGTTATTGGCCACGGGGTCAAACCCCTTGACGCCGACAGCCACGTCGCCATCGGCAATGCCCTGCACTTCCAATTCGTGAAACCCGCAGAATTCCGCGATCTGTTGAAAGGTCAGCGTGGTGTTGTCGCAAAGCCAGACGGCAGTCGCCTTGGCCATGATTGGTTTATCAGACATCTTTGGTCTCCTGATCTGACGGACAAGCCTTACCCAAGCCCTTGCAGGGGCAGACCGCGTGGGCCGGGTTCACATTGTCGGGGAACTTGGCAGTCTTATAGGCGCGGCAAGCGCAAGAGGAAAGATCAAAAATCCGCGCTGCGACGCAGCCTGCGACGCGCGGCCGCTGCGGGTTTGCATCTTGCACCTTCTCTTTTCCAAAAATACTCCCGCCGGAGGCATTCACATTCCAGCGGAATGTGAAACCGTCACGCCAGCACAGCGCGGGTCAGGTCGCTCTCGGGCAGGCCAAGGTCCTCAATCACATCAAAATGATGGCGCTCCGGCACCGTGACCAACGGCGCGGCCCATGCCTGCGCCAGCAAATCTGCCTGTTCCAGAAAAACAGGGCGTTCCGCACCGCCGACCCAGACGGTCACCGGACAGGGGGGCGCGGGCAGATGCACGGGGCTTTCGGCCTGCGCGATGGCGGGGGTGATGCCCAGATCCTTGTTCATCGAGGTCCGCATCAACGGGGCCAGATCCGCAACCGGCGAGACCGGCACAACACGGGCCACGCGCTGCTGCCAGTCCGCGCCATCGCGTGGCGCCATCACGCGGGCCACCAATTGCCCGCCCGCCGAATGCCCGACCAGCCGGACCGGCCCCGGCACGCGCCGCGCGATCACATCAATGGCGCGCGCGATCTGGTCGCCGATCTGCGCGATACCCGCCTTGGGGCAAAGATCATAGGACGGCATCGCCACCGCCCAGCCCTGCGCCAGCGGCCCCGCCGCCAGATGCGACCAGAAGGATTTGTCGAACCGCAGCCAATAGCCGCCATGCACGAAAATCACGACCCCGCGCGCCAGCCTGCCCGGATGGAACAGATCGAACCGCAGCCGGTCGGTTTCGCCGTAATCCAGATCCAGCTCGCACCGCGCAACGCCGCGAAACGCCGCGGCCTGCGCCGCCCAGCGGTCGGGATAATCGGCACCGCCCGGAATATGGGCCGCATTCGCATAAGCGTCATCGAGTTCCATCTGCCGGTCCCCCCTTTACCTTTGCCCCATACAGGGGCCACATTGGGCGAAAGTCAAAGGAGACTACCATGCTTGATGAAACGACCAACCTGAAATCCATGCTGCGCCGTCCCGATCTGGTCTGTGACGCGGCATTTGTCGGTGGCGAATGGAAACAGGCCGCCAGTGGGGCGACCTTTGCCGTGATGAACCCCGCGCGCGGTGACGTGATCGCGCATATCCCGGACCTCAGCCGCGCCGAAGTCGCCCAAGCGATTGACGCCGCGCAAAAAGCACAAAAGCCATGGGCCGCCCTTGCCGCCAAGGACCGCGCCAAGGTGCTGCGCAAATGGTACGACCTGATGATCGAAAACCAGGAGGATCTGGCGATCATCATGACCTCGGAACAAGGCAAACCCTTGGCCGAAGCGCGCGGCGAAGTCGCCTATGGCGCGTCTTTCGTGGAATGGTTCGGCGAAGAGGCCAAACGCGTCTATGGCCAGACCATCCCCGGCCATATGGCCGACAAACGCATCGCCGTGATCAAGCAGCCCATCGGGGTGGCAGCCGGGATCACGCCGTGGAATTTTCCAAATGCGATGATTGCGCGCAAAGTCGCCCCCGCGCTGGCGGCAGGCTGTGCCTTTGTCGTGCGCCCTGCCTCGCTGACCCCTTTGTCGGCGCTTGCCATGGCGAAACTGGCCGAAGAAGCGGGCGTGCCAAAGGGGCTGTTTTCGGTCGTGACCTCGACCTCCGCATCCGAGATCGGCAAGGAATTCTGCGAAAACCCGATCGTGCGCAAACTGACCTTCACCGGATCGACCGAAGTCGGGCGCATCCTTTTGAAACAGGCCGCCGATCAGGTGATGAAATGCAGCATGGAACTGGGCGGCAACGCGCCGTTCATCGTGTTCGACGATGCGGATCTGGATGCCGCCGTCGAAGGGGCCATCGCCTGCAAATTCCGCAACAACGGGCAGACCTGCGTCTGCGCCAACCGGATCTATGTGCAAAAAGGGGTCTATGACGCCTTTGCCGCCAAGCTGAAGGTCGCGGTGGAAAAACTGCGCGTCGGTGACGGGTTGGCCGATGGCACCACGCTTGGCCCGCTGATCGAACCGGCGGCGGTCAAGAAGGTGCAGGAACATCTGGACGACGCTTTGTCCAAAGGCGGCAAGGTTCTGACAGGCGGCAAGGTGCATGATCTGGGCGGGCAGTTCTTTGAACCGACCATCGTGACCCATGCGACCAAGGACATGCTGGTCAGCACGGATGAAACATTCGGCCCCTTTGCCCCCTTGTTCATGTTCGAGGATGAAGACGACGTGATCTTTCAGGCCAATGACACGATCTTTGGCCTTGCGTCCTATTTCTATGCCAAGGACCTGTCGCGCGTGACACGCGTGGCCGAGGCGCTGGAATACGGCATCGTTGGCGTGAACACCGGCCTCATCTCGACCGAGGTGGCGCCGTTTGGTGGCGTCAAGCAATCGGGTCTGGGGCGCGAAGGGTCATCGCATGGCATGGATGATTACATGGAGATGAAATACATCTGCACGGGTATCTGACGTAGGGCGGGGCTTGCCCCGCCTTACCCCAACTGCCGGCGCGCGACGGGGATCACATCATCCTCGATCAACCGCATGATATCGCCGAAATGTCCGCCCGACCGCGCGGGCTGCGTCGGGTCCGATGTCAGCGCCAAGGTCATTTGCAGCACGGGCACGGTGCAAATGACCTGCCCGCCATAGCCGCGCGCCAGCGCATAATCGACACCCGCCGCCTGCCCCAGATACCAGCCATAGCCATAGTTGAGGCCCGAAAACTGTGACCTTGTCCGCGGCTCCAGCGACCGCGCGACCCAATCGGCAGACAGCACCTGCGCGCCGCCATACTGGCCGCCCATGCGGTACATCTCGCCGAACCGTACCATGCCATCCAGCGTCAGCGCCATTTCATTGCCGCCCAGATACAACCCCTGCGGATCGCGGGTCCATGCGGGGATCTCGATGCCCAAAGGTGCGCCAAGACGCGCGCGCGCAAGATCCAGCAAGGACCGCCCCGACACTTCGGACAGCACCGCACCCAGCACATGGAACGACCCCGTGGAATAAAGCATCTGCGCCCCCGGTTCCGCCACGAAAGGCCGCGATAGCGCATTGGCAACCCAGTTGCGGCTGTTCACCCATGACCCGTAATTGGCCCCTGACGTGCGTTCCAACCCCGCCTGCATGGTGACAAGGTTTTCCACGGTGATGTCGGCCACACGCGGATCAGCCCCCGCAGGGATCAGGTTGGGCGCCACCTCGCCCAATGTCGCCCGCAATGACGGCAGTTCGCCGCGATCCTGCGCCGCCCCCGTCAAGGCCGCGACGATGGTTTTGGACACCGATTTCACCGGCACCGCAGCGCCCAGCGACGGGCCGCGAAACGCCTGCGACAAAACCTCGGCCCCAGATTGCCGGATCACGATGGCGCGGCACTGGTCCAAGGCACGCGCACGCTCCGCCACACCGGCCCAAGGGTCCGACTGTGCTGTCAGCGGCGTTCCCACCATGGCCGCAGCCCCCAACACGACAGCGCGGCGTCCCAGCATCGGCATGACAAATCCTCTTGTTGCGTGAGAGATGGATAGGTCAGGGCGCGGGAGGTGCCAGTTACATTTGCGTGTATGTCAGCCCAACTCCGCCGACGGAATGATCGCAAAGAACACGCCCTGCGACCGCACACCGAACCACCCTGCGCCCTCATGCGCGGCATGTTCGCCCAGATCGACCAGCCGGTAAAACGACTTGCGGTCGATCAGCGCCTCTAGGTTCGCGCGGACCAGCACATAGGGTGACGGCTCTCCCGTTTGCGGGTCGCGCACCACGCGGATCGGGGTGTCGGGGCCAGCGGTCACGGTATCGCCCACATTGGTGGTAAAAATCAGCCCGTCGCCGTCGCGGTCCACATCCACCGCGACGAAAGGCGCGTCATCCACGGTGATGCCCACCTTTTCGACCGGCGTGACCAGCACATACGCATCCCCGTCGCGCCGCAGGATGGTCGAAAACAGCCGCACCAGCGCGGGCCGCCCGATGGGTGTGCCCATGTAAAACCACGTCCCGTCCCGCGCGATGCGCATGTCGATATCCCCGCAATGCGGCGGGTTCCACAGATGGACCGGCGGCAATCCGCCTTTGGCGCTGGCTTTTTGCGCGGCAAGCACGCTTTGGGCCAGTCCGTCAGCGGTGGGGGCAACAATCTTTTGTGTGGTCATTCTTTTGCCATTGGGATCATCAGGATTATCTGTTCTTTTAAGGCATATAGGTAATCCAAGGGGAAAGTCATGGCCGACGACGCCGATCTTGTCGCACAGATAGACGCACTGGGTGCAAAACTGGGTGCCGCGCGCGACAGTATCGCCGCCCGTTTCATCGGCCAGCGCCGCGTCGTGGACCTGACATTGTCGGCACTGGTCTGCGGTGGCCATGCGGTGCTGATCGGACTTCCCGGCCTTGGCAAGACGCGGCTGGTGGATGCTTTGTCCACCGTCATGGGGCTGCAGGGCAACCGTATCCAGTTCACCCCTGACCTGATGCCAGCCGACATTCTGGGCTCCGAAGTACTGGAAACCGCCGCCGACGGCAGCCGTGCGTTCCGGTTCATCGAAGGGCCGGTGTTCTGCCAGTTGCTGATGGCCGACGAGATCAACCGCGCCAGCCCACGCACGCAATCGGCGCTGCTGCAGGCGATGCAGGAAAAAGAGGTGACAATCGCAGGCCAGCACCGCCCGCTTGGCGTGCCGTTTCATGTGCTGGCCACGCAAAACCCGCTGGAACAGGAAGGCACCTATCCGCTGCCAGAGGCGCAGCTTGACCGTTTCCTTGTCCAGATCGACGTGCCCTACCCCGACCGGCAGACCGAAAAGGACATCCTGATCGCCACCACAGGCACCGAAGATGCGCAGGTCAAGCCTGTGTTCAGCGCGGGCGAATTGCTGGCCGCGCAAGAATTGCTGCGCCGGATGCCGGTGGGGGAGCATATCCTCGAGATGATCCTTGATCTGGTGCGCGCCTGCCGCCCCGATGACGCGACCGCCCCCGATGTGATCCGCCAGAATGTCAGCTGGGGCCCCGGCCCGCGTGCCGCACAGGCGTTGATGCTGACGGTGCGCGCCGCGGCCTTGCTGGATGGCCGCTTGGTCCCATCGGCAGAGGATGTGCGCAACATGGCAGTGCCGGTGCTGGAACATCGCATGGCGCTGTCCTTTGCCGCCCGCGCGCGCGGCGAGAATGTGCAATCCATCATCAACGACGTCGCAGGCCGGATCACACAGATCACAGCGGCGGCATGACGGCACCGCTGACGCTTCGTTCGCAGGCGGAAACGCTTGCCGCCCATCTGCCGCCCCTGCTGGCCGAGGCAGAGCATCTGGCCGCGACCGTCCTTTTGGGCGACCACGGGCGCAGGCGGGCGGGCACCGGCGATACGTTCTGGCAATACCGCCCCGCGCAGACCCATGATGCCGCACGCAGCATCGACTGGCGGCGGTCCGCGCGGTCGGATGCGCGCTTTGTGCAGGACAAGGAATGGCAGATCGCGCAATCAGTGATCCTTTGGGTCGATCAGGGCGCGTCGATGGGTTTCGCGTCCGACGAGCACGCGACCAAGGGCGACCGCGCGCGCATTCTGGCGATGGCGCTGGCGGTGCTGCTGATCCGCGGCGGGGAACGCGTCGGGCTGACCGGTCTGCGCCTGCCGCCACGACGCGGGGGCGCGCAGTTGCAACAGATGGCGCAGATTCTGTCAGAACAGGCCACGACCGATCACGGATCGCCCGATGCGACCGGCATGCTGCCGCATGCGCGCGCGCTGTTCGTCAGCGATTTTCTGGGCAATATCGACGGTGTGCGCGACACGCTGGCCCGTGCCGCGGATCGCGGTGTAAAAGGGGCGCTGTTGCAGGTGCTTGACCCGCAGGAAGAGGCGTTTCCGTTCGACGGGCGCACGATCTTTCAATCAATGACCGGCAGTGTCAGCCATGAAACGCTGCGCGCCCGCGATCTTAAATCGCGCTATCTGGACAGGTTGGCCGCACGCAAGGACGCACTGGCGCAGCTGGCCCGCATGACCGGCTGGCAGTTTCACACCCATCATACCGGCCAGTCGGCAACACAGGCGCTGCTGTGGCTATATGGCGCGCTGGAAAGGCGGCGCTGATGTGGATGCTCGGACCCATCGGATTTGCAGCCCCGATGCTGCTGCTGGGGCTGATCGCCCTGCCGATCCTGTGGATATTGCTGCGCGCCGTGCCGCCTGCCCCGGTGCGGCGCCGGTTCCCCGGTGTGGCGCTGCTGCTGGGGCTGACAGATGACGAAAGCCAGTCCGACCGCACCCCGTGGTGGCTGCTGTTGTTGCGCCTGCTGGCCATCGCGGCTGTGATCATCGGCTTTGCCGGCCCCGTGCTGAACCCGCAACAGGCCCGCGAGGGGCGCGGCGATCTGGTGATCGCCCTTGATGGCACATGGGCCGGTGCGCCAGACTGGCAGGCGAAAATCGACCGCGTGGCGGCGCTGTTGTCCGAGGCTGCGGTCAACGACCGCCGCGTTGCGGTGGTGATGCTGACCGGCCTGCCACTGGCCGAGCCTTTGCCCTTTGCGCCACCCAGCGCATGGCAGGACCGGTTGGCGAACCTGCAACCCCAGCCGTGGCAACCTGTCGATGCCGCCGCCTATTTTGCGGATCAGGGCGGGTTTGAGACCTATTGGATCAGCGACGGGTTGGATTATCCGGGCCGCGACGATCTGCTGTCCGCCTTCGAGGCGGCAGGCACTGTGACCGTGTTCCAGACCCCGCGTCAGGTGACCGGCCTGCGCCCCGCGCGGTATGAGGACGGCGAAGTCCGTGTGAGTGCGACGCGCACCCCCATCGGCGCGCCAAGTGATACCACTGTCACCGCCATCGGCCTTGATCCCGCAGGCGTGGAACGGGCGCTGGCCAATGTGCCGCTGACATTCGAGGCGGGGCAAGAGGTGGCGGAAACCACGCTCGACCTGCCGCCTGAATTGCGCAACCGGATCACGCGGTTCGAACTGACCGGCACACGGTCCGCCGGTGCCGTCAGCCTTGGCGACGATGCCCTGCGCCGGCGCGAGGTCGCGCTGATCGCAGGCCGCGACGTCCGCGAAGGGCTGGACCTGCTGTCACAGCTTTTCTATCTGCGCGAGGCGTTGGAACCGACCGCCGATCTGATCGACGGTGATCTGGCCGATGTCCTGCTGGCCAATCCCGATGTGATCGTGTTGGCCGACGTGGCGATCCTGACCGATATCGAGGCGCAGGGCATTGTCGATTGGGTCAATCAGGGTGGCCTGCTGTTGCGGTTCGCGGGGCCGCGTCTGGCCGCCTCTGACGTGGGCCGCAGCGCCGAGGATCCATTGTTGCCCGTGCGCCTGCGCGACGGCGGGCGCAGCGTCGGTGGCGCGATGAGCTGGGGTGAACCCAAGGCGCTGGCCCCCTTTGCCCCCGACACACCATTCTTTGGGCTGAGCATCCCTGCAGATGTGACCGTCACCAGTCAGGTCATGGCGCAGCCCGACCCGACGCTGGCTGACCGCGTGATCGCGCAGCTGGCCGATGGCACGCCACTGGTCACGCGCAAATTCAGCGGTGACGGGCAAATCGTGCTGGTCCATGTCACGGCCAATGCCGAATGGTCGAGCCTGCCATTGTCGGGCCTTTTCGTGCAGATGCTGGAACGGCTGGCCGTGTCCACCCGCCCCGCCACACCAGAGGCCGCCGAACTGGCAGGCACGGTATGGCAACCGCAGGACTTGCTTGATGCCTACGGGCGTTTGCAGGACGGGCGCGATCTGGCCGGCGTCGCGGGCGAGGCGCTGGCCGCTGGCGTCACCGGACCGCAATTGCGCCCCGGGCTTTACGCCACCCGCGACCGCCAGATTGCGGTCAATGTGATCGGGCCGGATACGGTGCTGACCCCTGCGGCCTGGCCTGCGCGGATCGCTGTCGAAGGGATGGAGGTCCTGCGCGCCACGGCGCTCAAAGGCTGGCTTTTGGGCGCGGCGCTGGCGCTGCTGATGGTCGATATCATCGCCTCGCTGGCCGTGGGGGGCCGTTTGCGCGGGCCGCGCGCGGATGTTGCGCTGGCCCTGATGCTGGCGCTGGCCCTTGCCCCAAAGGCACAGGCCCAAAGCCCCGAGGATTTCGCCATTCAGGCCACGTCCGAGGTGGTGCTGGCCCATGTGCTGACCGGCGATCCGCAGGTTGACGAGGTGACGGCCGCGGGCCTGTCGGGCCTGTCGCAGACCTTGTTCCGGCGCACATCGATCGAACCCGCCGCCCCGATGGGCGTGAATATCGAAACCGACGAATTGGCGTTCTTTCCGTTTCTGTACTGGCCGGTCACGGCAGATCAGCCGCTGCCCAGCCGCGAGGCCTATGGCAAGCTGAACCGCTATCTGCGCAGTGGCGGGATGATCCTGTTCGACACCCGCGACGCCGATACCGCGCGGTTCGGCTCGGGCTCGCCCGAAGGCGCGCGATTGCAGGCGATTGCGCGGTCGCTGGATATTCCGCCCCTTGCCCCGATCCCGCCCGACCATGTGCTGACGCGCACGTTTTATCTGTTGCAGGATTTTCCGGGCCGCCACGCCAGCCGCGATGTCTGGGTCGAGGCTGCCCCCGTAGATGCCGTGCAGATCGACGGGATGCCGTTTCGCAATCTCAATGACGGGGTGACACCCGTGGTGATCGGCGGCAATGACTGGGCGCGCGCTTGGGCTGTGACCGCGACTGGCGCGCCGATGTTTCCTGTCGGGCGCGGCGCGGCAGGCGAACGCCAGCGTGAAATCGCGCTGCGGTTTGGCGTCAACCTGATCATGCATGTGCTGACGGGCAATTATAAATCCGATCAGGTCCATGTGCCTGATTTGCTGGATCGGTTGGGCCAATGAGAATGCGGCTGATCTTGACCTGTCAGATGTCACGACATCTGACGCCTCCGGCGGGGATATTTGGGCTCGGAAGATGTAAAGGCGTTTGTGAATGACCGGCACGGTGATCTTTGATCCGCTGATCCCGCTGGTGGCGGTTTATGGTCTGGCGGGGCTGGTTGTTCTGGCGGTCGCGCTTGCCATCTGGCGGCGGTTGGCGGGCTGGTGGCTGCGCGGGCTGGCGGGGATCGCGTTGCTGGCAGCCATGGCCAACCCGTCCTTGCAGCGCGAGGACCGTGCGCCACTGAGCGATATCGTCATGGTCGTCGTCGATGAAAGTGCGAGCCAGCGCATCGGGGGCAGGCCAGACCAGAATGCGCAGGCCTTGGCCAATATCACCGCCGCACTGGCCCGCCAGCCCGATACTGAAATGCGCCTTGTCACGCTGGGGGATGCCGAGGGCGATCAGGGCACGGCATTGATGACCGCATTGTCGCAGGCATTGGCCGAGGAACCGCAGGGCCGGATCGCGGGAATTGTCGTGATCTCGGACGGGCGTGTGCATGACATGGACAATGCCCCCGCCCTGCCTGCGCCGCTGCATCTGCTGCTGACGGGCAAACCCGATGACTGGGACCGCAGGCTGGTGGTGTCCAACGCCCCCGCCTTTGCCATTCTGGGCGAGACAGTCAACCTGACCCTGCGGATCGAGGATCAGGGCGCCGCACCCGCCACGCAGATGGTCGATCTGTCAATTTCCATTGATGGCGACCCGCCGCTGACCCTGCCTGTGCCGGTGGGCCGCGATATCGAACTGCCGGTGCAATTGTCCCATGCGGGGATGAACGTGCTGCAATTCACCATTCCCGAAGCGGCGGGCGAATTGACCGACCGCAACAATACTGCCGTGATCCAGATCAACGGCGTGCGTGACCGGCTGCGCGTGCTTTTGGTATCGGGCGAGCCGCATCCGGGCGAGAGGACATGGCGCAACCTGCTCAAATCCGATGCCGCCGTGGACCTTGTGCATTTCACCATCCTGCGCCCGCCCGAAAAGCAGGACGGCGTGCCGGTCACTGAATTGTCGCTGATCGCCTTTCCCACGCGCGAGCTGTTCTTGGAAAAGATTGATGATTTCGACCTGATCATCTTTGACCGCTATCGCCGGCGGGGGATTTTGCCCAATGCCTATTTCGACAATATCCGCAATTATGTCGAACAGGGCGGGGCTGTGCTGATTTCTTCGGGGCCGGAATATGGCGGGGCCGAAAGCATCTATCGCTCGCCTCTGGGCGACGTGCTGCCCGGTGCGCCGACCGCGCGTGTGTTCGACGAAGGGTTCGTGCCGCAGATCACCGATCTGGGCGCGCGCCATCCGGTGACGGCGGGGCTGGATGATCTGTCGCCACCTGCCGCGGAGGGCGATGGTCCGGGCTGGGGCCGCTGGTTCCGGCTGGTCGATGTGCTGGTGCCGCAAGAGGCATCTGTCGTGATGTCGGGCCTCGATGATCGCCCCCTGCTGGTGCTGAACCGTGTTGGCACAGGCCGTGTCGCGTTGATGGCGTCGGATCATTCATGGCTTTGGGATCGCGGCTACGAAGGTGGCGGGCCGCAATTGGAATTGCTGCGCCGTCTGGCGCATTGGATGATGCGCGAACCCGAGCTGGAAGAAGAGGCGCTGTTTGTCGAACCGGTGGGCCAGCAGATGCGGATCATCCGCCGCACCCTGTCGGAAACCACGGGCGACGTGACCATCACCCATCCGGACGGGACCGAGACAATCGTGCCATTAACCGAAACCTCGCCCGGCCGGTTCGAGACGCTGTGGGATGCGCCCGAGATCGGGCTGTACCGGCTGGATGACGGGGACCAGCAGGCGGTGATCGCCCTTGGCACTGCGGCACCGCGCGAATTCGAACAGACGATTGCAACGGGTGACGTGCTGGCACCGCTGGTCGACGCGCAGCGCGGCGGGATCATGCCGGTATCGGCGGGGGCCGTGGACATCCGCGCCGTGCGGGCGGGCCGTCCTGCCACGGGGCGCGGCTGGATCGGGATCACCCCGCGCGGCGCGTTCCAGACGGCGGATATCCAGATCACGCCGCTGGTGCCGGCATGGCTGTTCCTGCTGCTTGCGGCCTTGTTGAGCGTGGGGGCATGGCTGCGCGAAGGCAGGCGCTAATCGTTCATCAGCACATTGCGCGGCAATGACGCGAATTCGCGCGACCAGATGATCCATGCCACGATCAGCGTTGCTGCGACCAATGCACCGGGGCCTGCCAGCCAGCCCAGCGCCGCCAGCGCGAAATACATCGACCGCAGGCCGCGGTTGAAATTCAGCGCGGCACGGATGTTCAGTTCCGCCGCCTGCGCCGCCCGCGGATAGGCCAGCGGATCGGCAGGATCGTTCGGCACCGAGGCCATGACCACCGCGCAATAGCCGAACACACGGTTGGACCAGACGAATTTCAGAAACCCATTGGTCAGGAACAGCGCCACCAGCGCCAGTTTCAGCTGCCAGATCAGAACGGGGACCTGTGTATCGCTTACCTCAGCCGCAACGCCACGCAGGCTTTCGGTATTGCCAAGCAGCGCCAGCACGCCACCAATGGCAAACAGGCTGGTCGAGGCAAAAAACGCGGTGGCTTCGCGCAGACCGCCAAGAATCTGGCTGTCAAAAATGCGCGAATCGCGGGTGACTAGCACCTTCATCCAGTCGCGTCGCCGTTCGGACATCAGCATGGTGACCGAAGGCTTCTTGGCCCCCGGATGTTCGATCCGCCAGCCGATCCCGCACCAGACCAGCATGATCAGCGCCGCCGCAATCGCGTCAAACAGGGTAAGCAGGGCAAGATGGTCAAGAAATGTCATGTCAAATCTGTAGCGGGTCCGGTTCCGACTTGCCAGATGGCAAAATTGGTCATATAATATTACCAGTCAACACGATCGGAGGTCGTTCCATGCAAATGCCACAGCCGAATGCCGGTGTCTTGTCCCGCAAGGACCAGATTGTCGCCCGATTGGCCGCTGTGCTGCCGCCGGACGCGTTGATGTCCGATATCGCGGAAACCCGCGCTTATGAATGTGACGCGCTGACCGCCTACCGCTGCCCGCCGCTTGCCGTGGTTTTGCCATCGACGACCGAGCAAGTCTCGGCCGTGCTGAAGATTTGCCATGATATGGGCGTGCCGGTCGTGCCGCGCGGATCGGGCACATCGCTGGCCGGTGGTGCACTGCCGACAGCGGATTGCGTGATCCTTGGCGTTGCCCGCATGACGCAGGTGATCGAGACGAATTACCCCGACCGTTACATCCGTGTGCAGACCGGCCGCACCAACCTGTCGGTCACCGGCGCGGTCGAGGCGGATGGATTTTTCTATGCCCCCGACCCGTCCAGCCAGCTGGCCTGTGCCATCGCGGGCAATATCGCAATGAATTCGGGCGGCGCGCATTGTCTGAAATATGGTGTCACCACCAATAACCTGCTGGGTGTGACGCTGGTCACGATGGATGGCACGGTGATGGAAATCGGCGGCGCGCATATGGATGCGGGCGGGCTTGATCTGCTGGGGGTGATCTGCGGGTCCGAGGGTCAGCTGGGCGTGGTGACCGAGGCAACCCTGCGCATTCTGCCCAAACCCGAAGGCGCGCGCCCCGTGCTGATGGGCTATGACAGTTCCGAAGTTGCGGGTCAGGTCGTCACCGATATCATCAAGGCGGGCATTCTGCCCGTTGCCATCGAATTCATGGACCGCCCCTGTATCGAGGCGACAGAAGCCTTTGCCAAGGCCGGCTATCCGATCTGCGAGGCGCTGTTGATCGTCGAGGTCGAAGGATCGCCCGCCGAGATTGACGCGCAGCTGGCGCTGATCATGCAGATCGCCCGCAGCCACAACCCCGTGGAATTGCGCGAGGCCAAGGATGCCGACGAGGCAGGCCGCATCTGGCTGGGCCGCAAATCGGCCTTTGGCGCCATGGGGCAGATCAATGATTACATGTGTCTGGATGGCACGATCCCGGTGTCGGCGCTGCCTTATGTGCTGCGCCGGATCGGCGAGATGTCCAAGGAATACGGGCTTGGCGTCGGCAATGTGTTCCACGCCGGTGACGGCAATATGCACCCGCTGATCCTGTTTGATGCCAATAAACCGGGCGATCTGGAGCTATGCGAGGCGTTCGGCGCGGATATCCTGCGGCTTTGTGTCGAGGTGGGTGGCTGTCTGACCGGCGAACATGGCGTGGGGATCGAAAAGCGCGACCTGATGCATGTGCAATTCGCCACCGCCGATCTTGAGGCGCAGATGGCGGTCAAGGATGTCTTCGATCCGGGCTGGTTGCTGAATGCGGCCAAGGTGTTTCCGCTGGATAGTTCCGCGCCAAGGCGCGCGGCTTGAGGGGGCTTTGCCCCCGCCCCGGACCCTGTCCGGGACTCCCCCAGGATATTTCTACTCGGAAGATGATATGACACCAGAGACGGAAGAGGCGCTGGCGCAGATGATCGTGGCAGCCGACGGCCCGCTGCGGATCGTCGGCGGCGGAACGCGGCCCATCGGGCGCGCAACGGGGGCGGCATTGTCGCTGGCGGGGATGGCGGGGATCACGCTGTATGAACCCGGCGCGCTGACGCTGGTCGCCAAGGCGGGCACGCCCGCTGGCCGAGGTGCAGGCGCGGCTGGCGGCGGAAAACCAGCGCCTTGCGTTTGAACCGATGGATCATCGCGCGCTGCTTGGCACCAGTGGAGAGCCGACCATCGGTGGCATGGTTGCGGCCAATGTGTCAGGGCCACGCCGGATCACCGTGGGGGCCTGCCGCGATTTCATGCTGGGCGTGCGGTTTGTCGATGGCGCGGGCCATATCGTCAAGAATGGCGGCCGCGTGATGAAGAACGTCACCGGCTATGATCTGGTCAAGCTGCTGACGGGGTCTTACGGCACCTTGGGTGTGCTGACCGAAGTGTCATTGAAAGTGCTGCCGGATGTGGAAACCCAAGCGACGCTGGTGCTGGACGGTCTGGATGATGCTAGGGCCGTGGCCGCGATGGCCGCCGCCATGTCCTCGCCTTTCGAGGTGACGGGGGCGGCGCATGATCCGGCGGCCGGGCGCACGCTGTTGCGGCTGGAAGGATTTGCCGCCTCGGTCGCCTATCGCGCACAAGCGCTGGCGGGGGTTCTTGCCCCGTTCGGGTCTGTCACCCTGATGGATGATCAGGCCGCATCGGCCGCGCTCTGGGCTGCGATCCGCGATGTGACCGCCTTTGCCGGACAACAGGGTTGTGTCTGGCGGTTGTCGGTCAAGGCGTCGGATGCCCCCGCGCTGGTCGCCAAGGCGGGCGCGCGGGCGGTGATCTATGATTGGGCGGGCGGGCTTGTGTGGTTGCTGGCCGATGGTGATCTGCGCGCAAGGCTGGGTGATTTCAAAGGCCATGCGACACTGGTCCGTGGGCAGGCCGATGTGCCGGTGTTCCAACCGGAACCGGCCCCTGTCGCGGCCCTGACCGCAGGGCTGCGCGCGAAATTCGATCCGCGCGGCATATTCAATCCGGGGATGATGGGCTGATGCAGACGACATTCACACCAGAGCAATTGCAGGACTCTGGCACGGCGCGGGCCAACCAGATTTTGCGCACCTGTGTGCATTGCGGGTTCTGCACGGCAACCTGCCCGACCTATCAGATATTGGGCGATGAATTGGACAGCCCGCGCGGCCGGATCTACCTGATCAAGGACATGCTGGAAAACGAGCGTGTGCCCGATGCCAAGACTGTCAAACATATCGACCGCTGTCTGTCGTGTCTGGCCTGTATGACCACCTGTCCGTCCGGCGTGCATTACATGCATCTGGTCGATCATGCCCGCGCCTATATCGAAAAGAACTATAACCGCCCTTGGTCGGACCGCGCCTTGCGCTGGATCCTGGCGCAGGTCCTGCCCTATCCGATGCGGTTCCGGCTGGCATTGCTGGGGGCCAAGATCGGGCGACCCTTTGCGCGGTTCATGCCTGATCCGCGCCTGCGCGCGATGCTGGAAATGGCGCCGCGCACCATTCCACCGGTCAGCCGCAATGATGATCCGCAGACCTTTGCGGTCGCCAATAAAAAGATGCGCGTCGCGCTGATGACAGGCTGCGCACAAAAGGCGCTGAACACCGATATCAATGATGCCACGATCCGCCTGCTGACCCGTTTCGGCGCAGAAGTTGTGGTGGCCAAAGGGGCAGGCTGTTGCGGGGCCTTGACCCATCACATGGGCAAGGAAAAGGAAAGCCACGCTGCTGCCGCCGCCAATATCCGCGCCTGGGTGCGCGAGATGGATGAGGGCGGGCTGGATGCTATCGTCATCAACACCTCTGGCTGCGGCACCACGGTCAAGGATTACGGCCATATGTTCCGCGATGACCCCTTGGCCGCCGATGCCGCGCGGGTTGCGGCCATCGCGATGGATGTGTCCGAAGTGCTGATAAAGCTTGACCTGCCTGCGGGTGCCGCCAAAGGCACCAAGGTCGCCTATCACGCCGCCTGTTCGCTGCAACATGGCCAGAAGATCAAGACCTATCCCAAGGATTTGCTGAAAAAGGCCGGTTTCACCGTGCTGGAACCTGCCGATAGCCACCTGTGCTGCGGGTCTGCGGGAACGTACAACCTGATGCAACCCGAGATTTCCAAGCAGTTGAAGGCCCGCAAGGTCGCCACGCTGGAGGCGCTGGTGCCCGATATCATCGCCGCAGGCAATATCGGCTGCATGATGCAGATCGGCAGCGGCACCGGCGTTCCCATCGTGCATACTGTTGAATTGCTGGATTGGGCGACGGGCGGGCCGCAGCCGCCGGCGCTGACCGCCCCCGGCAAGACGGTACCGGCGGTGCCGATCCTGCGCTAGCGCCCTGGTGCTGCGTGGTCTATCATGCAGAATTGCGGCAGCTGGACGGAACACGGGATGCGCCATTTCATTGCGACGGTTTGCACGGTTCTGATGGCCGGTGTTGCGGCGGCGCAGGAAACCGGGCTTGTCACCTTGCAGACGCGTCAGGAGAGCGCCGGCTGGGAGGCTGTCGGGCGGCTTGATATCGCGGGCAAAGGGTTCTGCACGGCGGCATTGATCCGCGAAAAACTGATCCTGACGGCGGCGCATTGCCTGTATGACACCGACGGGTCGCTGGTGGCGGCGGACAGGTTTTCGTTTCGCGCGGGATTGCGCGACGGGCGGGCGGCGGCGACGCGCGGGGTGACACGGGCGGTGGCGCATCCTGATTACATCCACACAGGTGGTGTGACCCGCCCTGCGGCGGTGGCGATGGATATCGCGGTGCTGGAACTGGACCGTCCGATCCGTGAAACCCGCCTGCGCCCCTATCTGATCGCGCAACGCCCGCTGACCGGTGACGAGGTCGGCGTCGTGTCCTATGGCCGCGGGCGCGAAGACGCCCCCAGCCTGCAAGAGGTCTGCAACGTGCTGGGCCGCCAGACCGGCGTGATCATCATGACCTGCGATGTCGATTACGGATCCAGCGGATCGCCGGTCTTTATCATGCATCAGGGCGAGACGCGGATCGCCTCGGTCGTGTCCGCGATGGGCGCGGTGGGCGGCGAGAAAGTGGCGCTTGGCACCTCGCTCGAAGGCCCGTTGACTAGGCTGATGGCGCATTTCGCGTCCCAAGCACCGGCGCGCCCCGGCGGCAGCCAGCGCGTGATGACATCGGGCACGCGTAACGACACCGGCGCCAAATTCGTCACCGTCGATTAGGGTCTTGAAAGGCGCGGATGCCTTTCCCAAATCTGTTCCAGCAAGGTGCCAATGACGGGCCTTGCAAATGGCCTGTCCATGAATGGAAGGCCGGACATTGTTATCGCTTGATGTAAAGGATGACCCTATGCGTAGTTTTGATTTGACCCCGCTGTACCGTGCCACTGTCGGTTTTGACCAGATCGCCGAGCTTTTGGATCGGGCGCTGGCCAGTGATGTCGGCCAGACCAGCTATCCCCCCTATAATATCGAAAAAACCGCCGATGACGGCTGGCGCATTTCGATTGCCGTGGCCGGTTTTGCCGATCACGAGCTGGCGATCGAGGTCAAGGACCGCGCCCTGCATGTCACCGCCCGCAAGGACGAGGACGACAGCGCGCGCAAGTTCCTGCACCGCGGGATCGCCACCCGCGCGTTTGAACGCCGGTTCCAGCTGGCCGATCATGTCGAGGTGACAGGTGCCTTACATGAAAACGGCATGTTGCATATCGATCTGGTGCGCGAAGTGCCAGAGGCGCTGAAACCCCGCCGGATCGCCATTGCGCCTGCGCGCAAATCACAGGCCAATCTGGTCGAGGCCAAATCGGTGAACTGATCCGCCGCTGCCGCGGCGGAGCGCGCCGCGCGGGAGTATTTTTGGAAATAAGAAGGGGGGGCGCGGGGTTTGGACCCTGCGCCCCGTTTTCAATGGGCGGTGGCCCAGTTCGGCCCCTGCCCCGCATCCACGGACAGTTTGACGTCGAGTTTCACCGCCGGGTCGCTGGCGGTTTCCATCACCTGCCGCGCGATGCCGATCAGGTCGTCGGCGGCGGTTGCATCGACTTCGAACAAGAGTTCGTCATGGACCTGCAGCAGCATCTTGGCGGGCAGACCGGCGATGGCCTGTGGCATCCGGATCATCGCACGGCGGATCACATCGGCGGCGGTGCCCTGGATCGGCGCGTTGATCGCGGCGCGTTTGGCAAAACCGGCCTGCGGGCCTTTGGTATTGATTTCGGGCGTGTTGATCCGGCGACCAAAGAGCGTTTGGACATAGCCATGATCGCGGGCAAAGGCGACGGTGTCATCCATATATTGCCGGATGCCCGGGAAACGTTCAAAATAGCGGTCGATGAACCCTTGGGCATCGCTGCGCGGAATCCGCAGGTTGCGCGCAAGGCCAAAGCCCGAAATCCCGTAGATCACCCCGAAATTGATCGCCTTGGCCTGACGGCGGATATCGGACGTCATCTGGTCCAGCGGCACGTCGAACATTTCCGACGCGGTCATCGCATGGATGTCGATCCCGTCAAGGAAGGCCTGTTTCAGCGCGTCGATCCCCGCGATATGCGCCAGGATGCGCAATTCGATCTGGCTGTAGTCAAGGCTGACGATCACATTGCCGGGGGCGGCGACGAAAGCTTCGCGGATGCGCCGCCCTTCGTCCGACCGGACGGGGATGTTTTGCAGGTTCGGGTCGGTCGAGGCCAGCCGTCCGGTGATCGCGCCCGCAATGGAATAGGACGTATGCACGCGGCCCGTGTCGGGGTTGATGTGGTCTTGCAGCGCGTCGGTATAGGTTGATTTGAGTTTTGCCAATTGCCGCCAGTCCAGAATCCGCCGTGGCAGGTCGTGGATCGTGGCGAGGTCTTCGAGAACATCCGCACCGGTGGAATAGGCACCGGTCTTGCCCTTGGCGGGCAGTTTGCCATCAGGCATCGCAAGGCCCAGTTCATCGAACAGGATTTCGCCCAGCTGTTTGGGCGAGCCGACATTGAACGGCCGGCCGGCCATTTTCTGGATCTCGTCTTCCAGCCCAGCCATCTTTTGCGCGAATGCGTTGGACATCCGCGACAGGGTATCGCGGTCAACCTTGATCCCATGCATTTCCATCTGTGCCAGCACCGGCACCAGCGGGCGTTCAAGGGTTTCATAGACCGTTGTCACGCGCGACTGGTGCAGCTGCGGTTTGAACATCTGCCACAGGCGCAGGGTGACATCGGCATCTTCGGCGGCATATTTCACCGCATCGTCCACCGGCACACGGTCAAAGGTGATCGCAGATTTTCCCGACCCCAACAGCGGTTTGATCGGGATCGGGATATGCCCCAGATAGCGTTCGGACAAGGTGTCCATGCCGTGATTATGCAGCCCCGCATGCATCGCATAGGACATCAGCATCGTGTCGTCGATGGGCGCCACCGCGATCCCCAGCAGCGCAAAGATCTTGGCGTCATATTTCATATTCTGCCCGATCTTGAGGATGCTTGCATCCTCCAGCACGGGTTTGAGCATGGCGAGGCATTGCGCCATATCCATCTGCCCCTCGGCCTTTGCGTCCGAGCCGAACAGATCATCCGCCCCCGCCTTATGCGCCAGCGGGATATAGCAGGCCTGCCCCGCCGCCACGCAAAGCGATATTCCGACCAGATCGGCGCGCATTTCATCAAGGCTGGTGGTTTCGGTATCGACGGCGACATGGCCGGCCTCGTAAATTCGGTCGATCCAGACCTGTAGCGCGGCGGCATCGCGCACGCATTCATAACTGTCGGCATCGAAAGGCACGACCTCAATCGGGGCAGCGTCCGTCGCGGGGGCAGGTGCTTCGATCACGGGGGCCGCGACACCCAGCTTGTCCGCGATCCGTTTGGAGACGGTGCGAAATTCCATCTGGGCCAGAAAGGCCAGCAAGGTGTCGGGATCGGGCAGGCGGATTTCCAGATCGTCCAGCCCGAAATCCAGCACCATATCGCAATCAAGCTGCACCAGCCGTTTGGACAATTCGATCTGCGCGCGATGGTTGACCAGCGTTTCGCGGCGTTTGGGTTGCGTAATCTCGCCCGCGCGGTCAAGCAGGCTTTCCAGATCACCGAATTCATTGATCAGCAGGGCCGCGGTCTTGATCCCGATGCCCGGCGCGCCCGGCACGTTATCGACCGAATCGCCCGCCAGCGCCTGCACATCGACCACGCGGTCGGGAAAGACGCCGAATTTTTCGAACACGCCATCGCGGTCGATGCGCTTGTTCTTCATCGGGTCGAGCATTTCGACACCGTCGCCGACCAGCTGCATCAGGTCCTTGTCGGAACTGACGATGGTGACACGGCCCCCGCACGGCGCGCGCTGATGGGCAAGGGTGGCGATGATATCGTCGGCCTCGAAGCCTTCGACCTCTTCGCAGGCGATGTTGAAGGCGCGGGTCGCGTCGCGGGTCAGCGGGATTTGCGGGCGCAATTCCTCGGGCATGGCGTCGCGGTTGGCCTTGTACTGGTCATACATGTCGTTGCGAAAGGTGTGGCTGCCCTTGTCAAAGATCACCGCGACATGGGTCGCCGCATCCGCGCCGGAATTGTTTTCGACATAGCGTTGCAGCATGTTCACAAAACCGCTGACAGCCCCCACAGGCAGGCCATCGGACTTGCGCGTGAGCGGCGGCAGCGCATGATAGGCGCGAAAGATGAAGGCCGATCCGTCGATCAGATGCAGGTGACAGCCTTTGCCGAATTGGGTTGTCATGACGTCCCTCCGTTCCGGCGACAATATGGCTTGGACAAGGTCAGACCTTGCCTTCGAAATCCTTGTGGATCAGCTTGGCGTCGCAATAGGGGCATTCGACCCAACCGCGCTGGTCGGGGATCTGCAGCCAGACGCGCGGATGGCCCAGCCCGGCTTCACCACCGTCGCAGGCGACGCGCCAGTCGTTCACAATGCGGGTTTCCGGTGCGGGTGTGGTCATTGATCTGGCCTGTCTGATTGCCGCGGGGCGCTGCCCGCCTTATGTGTCACTCTATACCGCAGCTGCGGCACAGGGGAAAGACCAGCATGACCGACAATGCCATCGAAATCACCGGCCTGCACAAGACCTATGCCGCCACCAGCCGCGCGCCCGCGCATGAGGCGTTGAAAGGCATCGACCTGAATATCCCGCGCGGGATGGTCTTTGGCCTGTCTGGGGCCGAACGGGGCGGGCAAATCGACGCTGATCAACATTCTGGCGGGGCTGGTGGTGAAATCGGCCGGATCAGTGAAAATCTGGGGCTTTGATCAGGACAAGAACCCGCGCCAGTCGCGCGCGGCCATCGGGATCATGCCGCAGGAACCGAATCTTGATCCGTTTTTCACGCCCGCAGGATCGCTCGACGTGCAGGCCGGGCTTTACGGCGTGCCGAAATCGCAGCGACGGACGGCGGAAATCCTTGACCTGATCGGGCTGACCGACAAGGCCAATGCCTATGCACGGTCCTTGTCGGGGGGGATGCGGCGCAGGCTCTTGCTGGGCAAGGCGCTGGTGCATTCACCGCAGATCCTTGTGCTGGATGAACCGACCGCAGGCGTCGATATCGCGCTGCGCAACATGCTGTGGGACAATGTGCGCAAGCTGAACCAGCAAGGCATGACGATCATCCTGACCACGCATTACCTGCAAGAAGCGCAGGAAATGTGCGACGAGATTGCCATCATTAACCATGGGGCCGTGGTGATCCGCGACAGTACCGCCAACCTTCTGGGGCGGCTTGACAGCAAGACGCTGGTCATCACGCCTGCCAGCGCCGCCACCCTGCCCGCCCTGCCCGCAGGGATCACCGGACAGGCGCATGACGACGGACGGCTGAGCTTCACCTATAATGCGGGCGCGACACCTGCCGATGCGATCCTGTCGCTGGTGCGCGAGGCGGGCATCACCATCAAGGACGTGCAAAGCCGCGAGGCCGATCTGGAAGACGTGTTCCTGTCACTGACCTCCTGACATCTTCCGAGCCCAAATATCCCTGCCAGAGGCCAGCCCGTCGCAGACGGGCTGTCAGCCTTGCAGCATCCGCCCCAATTGCCGCCCGCCGATGATATGCAGATGATAATGCGGCACGTCCTGCACGCCGTGGCTGCGGGTATTGGCGATGGCGCGGAACCCTTGGGCCACATCGGTCAGGCGGCAAACCTCGGCCACGGCCTGCATGAAACCGGCCTGTTCGGCCGGTGACGCATCGCGCGCGAAATGGTCAAGGCTGACATAGGCCCCCTTTGGGATCACCAGCACATGCACCGGGGCCTGCGGGTTGATATCGTTGAACGCCAGCGCATGGTCGTTCTCATAAACCGTCTGGTTGGGGATGTCCCCGCGCAGGATTTTCGCAAAGATATTCTGGTCGTCATAGTCAAAAGTCATCGGTCTTCCTTAATCAACAAACAGATGCGGCGTCTGCGCCAATGCCAGCGCTGTGGTGTCGTCCACCCCCAGAAACGCCGCAAGCGCCGCCGCATTTTCGGCATCAGTGGCGGTTTCACGCAGGCGGGCGGCATTCTTGAAACGGGCATCGCGGATCGCGTCGCGTTCATGAATCATGTCACGCCGGATCGTGGGCAGCAAGCGCGCGAAGGTGGCGGGCGATGTTTGCGGCCCGGCCAGCCCGACGCGGATCGCATGACCGATCAGGTAATCGTCGCCCAGATCGCAATCGATTTCCAGTATCCGCACATCGGCGCGGTCGGCATGGAAATCCGCGATCAGGTCAAGGTTGGATGTGTCCAGACAGATCACCGCCCGATCCGTCCCTGCATGATCGCACAGCATCCGGACGAAAGCACGGTGGTGGCGGCCACGTTTGGCCAGCGACCTTTCGATCCCGCCCATATCGGGCAATGGCGTGTCATCTTCGTTGAACAGGTAATCAAAGGCCGGAATATCAGTGCTTTGGCGGATCGCCGCCGTCAGCCGCTTGGCGATATGCCATTTCTTGCACAGGATGATCAGCAGGCTGCGCCCCGCCCCGATTGACGTCTCTGCCTCCCAGAACCGCGGGGCAAACCGCCGGCCGCTGCGCCCGCGCGCGGTCAGAAAGCTGAACAGGGTCCGGCCTTCGTTGGAAATGGTAAAATCCGTCCGGCCCGAGGCATATAACGCACCCAGCATCTGTTTGAGGCGATGCGCCTCGGCGCTGATCTTGCGCGCGAACAAGGCATCCTGCCCCAGCAAAAGATCGGCATGGTCGTTATAGAACGACACCGGCATCCCGTAATCGCTGAACATCAGGAATGTCAGCGTGCGGCTCTCGATCTCGCGGCCGGGGACCAGATGGCGGACAAGGGTCTGGAAGAAAGTCTCGTCGGGAATCCAGGTCGTGCGGAAAAACCGGATCACATCCGGGCGCTGGCGGGAGAAGGCCAGCACCGCAGCGACGCTGCGGCGGCGCAGGCACCACCATTGGCTGCCGATCATGACCTTTATCCCCGCTGGCAAGGCACGGGTAATATTGAACCGCTTTTGCACGGCAAAGGCCGCATAAAACCGGCGCTTCTGGCTGCGTTCGTTGAAATAATGGCGATAGATCAGCCGTTCTTCGCGGAACCCTGTCTTGATCCAGTCGGTATCGAAGAAATCAAAACTTTCGATGAAATCCTTGTCATGCGCATCCAGAAACCGATGCGCATAATCTGCCGATTTGATCGGCATGCAATCGCCCGACAGCATGTAGAAATGGGTCGCCTGCGCAAAGGCGTCAAACGCGGCCTGCAGCGTGCGCAGCGGTGGCCTCTACCAGGCTCCATTCACCCCAGCCGCATCTGACGCGGCGGGTCACAAAGGTCACGTTAAGGTTGTCTGCCAGCGCGCCGGTGATCTTGCGGTAATCGGCAGGGGCGGCAGAGGCATCGAAATGGATCGCCACATAATCGCCAGCGGCGGTCAGCCGCGCCACCTGATCCAGAATGGCATCGGGGTCTTTGTGGCAAAGCAAGATAAAGGCGATATGTGCCATGATGTTCGTTCGTTCCGCGACGGGCTTTGGCGCGTTTTAGCGCAAAGACACATTGAAGTGACAGGGTTTCTTTGCCTTTATGTCGTCGGGTGGGCGCAGCTTGGCACAAAGGAGCATCGCATTGGCCAATTTTCCCGGAACCTGGATGACGCCCAGCGAAAGCATGGTCTACCGCGTGGTGCCGAAATGCGCCTGTTCGACCATCGGGCAGATCATGTATTATTCCGATCACGGCAGGTTCTTCGACGGCGACATCCATGACGCGAAGACCGGCCTGCACAAATGGGCGCTGGAAAACAGCCAGCAACCGATCCGCGACAATGTGCGGGCGCATAAAAGCTTTGCCTTCACCTGCGTGCGCAACCCCTATACCCGCATCCTGTCGTCCTTCTTCGACAAGATCTGCGGCGTGCAGCGCAGCGGGAATTATTACCGTGGCAATCTGGTCCCGCAGCTGATCCAGAAATACGGGATCGACGTGGGCAATCCGGCGGATGGATTTGCCTTTGACCAGATCAAAAGCTTCCGGCGATTCTTGCTGTTTGCACGCGACACGATCCGCTGGCGCAAACCGATGGAACCCGACATCCACTGGTCCGCCATGTCAGGCCATATCGGGACATTCATCGCGAATGGCGGGCGTTATGACCACATTTTCTGGACCGAAAAATTTGACGACGGCATGCAGGTCGTGCTGGACCGGACCGACCGGCCCCATGCGATCGATCTGGCCACGATCCCGCGCTTCAACGAAAGCGAAGGCCACGGCCCCAAGCGGCTGCATCCGGTCGAGGATTATTTTGACGATCTGTCGATGCATCTGGTCTATGAAATCTACAAACGCGATTTCCGGCTGTTCAGATACGATTTTGAAAATCCGGCCAACAAGATGCCTGTGGGCGAAATCGACCTGGACGAAGTGCATGCCAAGCTGGGGCAGTAAGGGGGCTGTCTGCCCCCTCGGCGCTGACGCGCCTCACCCCCGAGGATATTTTTGCTCGGAAGATGCGGCTTAATACGATTTTAAGGTTAATCAGCCATCCTGCCTTTGCGGTACAGGCAGGGATGCCGATGACCGCCGACGAAGATGCCGCCACCTTTTGCGCAGCGCCGGGCGACTGACGCATCGGGTGGCGGTTATTCCGCCATCTTCCGAGCCCAAATATCCCCGCCGGAGGCATAAAAGTTTTTCTCGACATCGCTTGATGCTGGGTTATCTGCCAAGGATCGGGTGATGCAGGGAAAATGATGATGTCGGTTGTTCTGGTGCTGGGCAGTGGCCCGAATGTTGTCGAAACCCGTGACTGGCCGCGCCATCCATTCGACCGCATCGTGGCGATCAACAACGCCTGGGCAGTGCGTCCCGATTGGGATGATCTGATCCATCCTGATGATTTTCCGGCAGCGCGCATGCCGCGCGCGCTGGCCCCAGAGCAGCGGATTATCAGAGCCGCCGATTATGTCCCCTTGCAGAACGAATTTGGCGGCTTTGTCTATGCAGGCGGGACGATGGCCTTTACCGCAGGCTATTGGGCGCTGGCGGCGCTCAGGCCGCGCGTGATTGCGATGATGGGCTGCGATATGGTCTATCCCGCGCAAAGCCAGACGCATTTCTATGGCACCGGCACGGCTGACCCGTTGCGCGCCGATGTCACTTTGCGCTCGCTCGAAGCGAAATCGGCGCGGTTCATGCTGGTGGCTGCCGCGCGCGGCTGTGCTGTCGTGAACCTGTCGCAGGATGCAAGCCGGCTGGTCTTTCCGCGCTGCACACCACAGGCGACAGCCATTGCGCAGCCGCTGCCTTATGACCTCGCCGGGGCAGAGGCCGCATTGGCCGAAGAGGCCCGGCTTGGATATTGCGTCCCATCCGGCAAATACTGGAAAGAGGAAGGGCGCTTTGACCCTGCCGCGATCGACGCGCTGGACCGGCGCTGGCTCAAAGCAGCTGGTGTTTTGCAAACAGCGTCCTGAGATCGGTTTCCGGCCGCGCGCCGATATGGCTGATCACCTCGGACGCCGCCAGATTGCCCATCTTGCCGCAGCTTTCCAGATCATAGCCTTCGGTCAGCCCCCACAGAAACCCTGCCGCGAACAGATCGCCCGCACCTGTCGCATCGACAATATCGGTCGGCACGGCGGGGACGTGCCAGCGCGCGCCATTTGACAGGATATGCACGCCATTGCCGCTGTCGGTGCAGGCCACCATATCCACATCCGCTGCCGCACGGGCCAGCGCCGCCTCGAAATCCGTCGTCTGATACATCGCCAGCATTTCCGCGCGGTTGCAGAACAAAAGATCCACATGGTCGCGGATCATCGCGGCAAAGGCGTCGCGGTGCCGTGCGATGCAGAACGGATCGGACAGGGTGATCGACACGCGCCCGCCCGCCCCTTTGCAGGCGGCGATCGCCTTGGCAAAGGCGGCGTGGCTGTCGGGGCCGTCGAAACGGTACCCTTCCAGATAGATCCAGTCGGCATCGGCCATCTGCGCGTCATCAATATCGTCGGGCGACAGGAATTCGGTGACGCCAAGATAGGTGTTCATCGACCGCTCGCCATCCGGCGTGACGATGACGATGCAGCGCCCGGTTTCGGCGGTCTCGGTCCGGGGCGCCATGCGGGTGGCGTAATCGGCGCCTTGCGCGCGCAGGTCATGCGCAAAGATCGCGCCCAGCTGGTCATCCTTGACCTTGCCCACATAGGCGGTCCGTCCGCCCAGCTGCGCGATACCGGCAATGGTATTGGCAGCCGATCCGCCGCTGATTTCCTTGGCCGGGCCGATCCGGTCATACAGGTCGACTGCACGGTCCATGTCGATCAGCTGCATGATGCCTTTTTGCACGCCAGCGGTATCCAGAAATCCGTCGTCGGCCCGCGCCAGCACATCGACCATGGCATTGCCGATGCCGACAACCTGATACTTTTTCATAAATTCTTTTCCTCATACAGACACAGATCGCGGATCAGACAGATACCGCATTTGGGGTTGCGTGCGACACAGACATAGCGCCCGTGCAGGATCATCCAGTGATGCGCATGCAATTGATAATCGGCAGGGATGTGATCCTCGATCGCGCGTTCGACCGTATCGACATCGCGCCCCGGCGCCACGCCGCTGCGGTTGCCAAAGCGATAGATATGCGTGTCAACCGCCTGTGCTGGCTGGCCCCACCACATGTTCAGGACGACATTGGCGGTCTTGCGCCCGACGCCGGGCAGCAATTGCAACGCGGCGCGGGAATTGGGCACTTCACCGCCAAAATCATCGACAAGGATCTGGCTCATCTTGATGATGTTCTTGGCCTTCTGGCGGAACAGGCCAATCGTCTTGATATGGTCGGTCACGCCGTCCAGCCCGAGGTCCAGCATCTTTTGCGGCGTATCGGCGACGGCGAACAGCGCGCGCGTGGCCTTGTTCACGCCTTTGTCGGTGGCCTGCGCGGACAGCGCGACCGCTACGACCAGCGTATAGGCGTTGACATGCTCAAGCTCGCCTTTTGGCTCGGGCGCTTCGGCCTGAAAACGCGCAAAGATCGCGCGGATGGAATGATAATCAAGCTGCTTTGCCATGGCATCGGTATGCAACGCCCGTTGCGGCTGGGCAAGCGCCGGATGCGCAATAATCGGGTCGCGGGGGGCGCGCGATATCACTAGGATCAGACCCATGGACCAGTCAGACAGATATCATTACCACGTCATGCGCCGCGCCATCGACCTGATCGACGCTGCGGGCGACGCCCCGCTGTCGCTGGCCGATCTGGCGGCGCAGATGCAGATGAGCCCTGCGCATTTCCAGCGCCTGTTTTCGTCATGGGTGGGCGTGTCGCCCAAACGCTATCAGCAATATCTGAACCTGTCGCATGCCAAGACCCTGCTGCGCGACCGGTTCACCACCCTGGACACGGCCCATGCGGTCGGGTTGTCCGGTTCGGGCCGTCTGCACGACCTGTTCCTGCGCTGGGAAGCGATGAGCCCCGGCGATTACGCCCGCGACGCGGCGGGGCTGACGATTGTCTGGGGCTGGTTCGACAGTGCCTTTGGCCCCGCGCTGGTGATGGGGACGGATCGCGGGATTTGCGGGCTGGCCTTTGCGGCGGAAACCGGTGCTGACGCCGCGATGGCCGATCTGTGCCAGCGCTGGCCTGCCGCGACGTTCATCGAAAACCCCGATGCCCTGCGCGGCTGGGCCAAGGCGGCGCTGGGCATGACCGGCGAAACCCGCCTGCACATGATCGGCGCGCCATTCCAGCTCAAGGTCTGGGAGGCGCTGCTGGCCATTCCCTCAGGCCATGTGACCACCTATGCCGAGATCGCCTGCGCCATCGGCAATCCAAAGGCCGTGCGCGCCGTCGGCACGGCGGTTGGGCGCAATCCGGTCAGCTGGTTGATCCCCTGTCACCGCGCCTTGCGCAAATCGGGGGGGTTGGGCGGTTATCACTGGGGGATGCCGGTCAAACGGGCCATGCTGGCATGGGAATCGGCGCGCATTGACGCAGGTGATGCGATGGGCGGAAAAGCACTGGAACCAGAAGGGGCGTGAAACCGTTATTGGATAGCAACGTGTTTGTCGTCATAAGACTGCGTGTCATCCGCGCTGTTTTGCGCATCCTCATGTAGTGGAAACCTTGTCATGATCCTATCCAAATTCCCCCTCGCGATTGCCGCCTCTGCCCTGCTGCTGGTTGCCGCCTGTGACCCCGGTGCGCCGAACCAAAGCCAGAACACGCGTCAGGGTGCCATGATCGGGGCGCTGGGGGGGGCCGCTGCCGGCGCCTTAATCGGCAACGACGGCACCGTGCGCGACCGCAACCGCGCCGCATTGATCGGCGCGGCACTGGGCGCAGGCGTCGGCGGCGGGATCGGCAACAACCTTGACCGTCAGGCCGAAGAATTGCGCCGCGCCCTGCGCAGCGATGTGGGCGTGTCCAACAACGGCAACAACCTTGTGGTCGTGTTGTCCCAAGACCTGTTGTTCGCCACCAACAGTACGCAGGTCGGCGCGCAGTCGCAGAACGATCTTATGATCGTAGCACGGTCGCTGACCAATTATCCTGATTCGACCGTCAACGTCATTGGCCATACTGACAATGTCGGCTCTGCCAGCGTTCAATCAGGACCTTTCGGAACGCCGGGCGCAATCGGTGGCCAGCGTGCTGCGCAGCGGCGGGGTATCGTCTGCGCGCATCCGGTCGATCGGGGCGGGTCTGAACCAGCCGATTGCATCAAACGCCACAGCCGCAGGCCGCCAGTTGAACCGTCGCGTGGAAATCATCATCACGCCAAACTGATCTTTCGACATGTGATTGGCGAAGGGGCTGCACTTTGCGGCCCCTTTTCATTTGAACACATCATACAGAACGTGGTCATATGAACAGACCAAAACGCGAAAGAGACATCATGCCGTTCGAGCCGGTTCTTCAGGAAAAGCTGTCCCAAGGCGTTGTACGCCAGATCGAAGGTCTGATTCTGCGCGGCATCCTGCGCCCCGGCGAGCGTCTGCCATCCGAACGCGAGCTGAGCGAGACCATGAACGTGTCGCGCCCGTCCCTGCGCGAGGCTTTGGCCGATCTGCAGGAACGCGGCCTGCTGATGTCACGCGCGGGGGCGGGCGTGTTCGTGGCCGATGTACTGGGGTCAGCCTTTGCGCCGGCGCTGGTCACGCTTTTCGCATCCCATGACGAGGCGGTGTTCGACTACATCAGCTTCCGCCGCGATATGGAGGGGCTGGCCGCCAGCCGCGCGGCCCGTCTTGGGACCGATACCGACCTCAAGGTGATCGACACCATCTTTCAGAAGATGGAAACCGCGCATTTGAAACGCAATCCGGCAGAAGAAGCCCATCTTGACGCCGGATTCCATCTGGCGATCATCGAGGCGAGCCACAATATCATCATGCTGCATATGATGCGGTCGATGTATGACCTGCTGCGCGAAGGCGTGTTCTATAACCGCAGCGTCATGTTCAAACAGCGCACGACGCGCGATGCCTTGCTTGACCAGCACCGCCAGATCAACATGGGGCTGCAGGCGCGCGATCCTGTCGCCGCACGTTCGGCGGTCGAGGCGCATCTTGATTATGTCGAACAGGCGCTGACACGCCAGCAAAAGGCGGACCGCAACGAAACCTTCGCACAAAAGCGGTTCCAGCACGAGTTGCGCCGCTAATCTGCCCGCACGCCATGGCCTTTGAACGCAAAAGCCCGGATGCATCGCGGCATCCGGGCTTTCAGCACCACCAGATGGGTGGGTTCAATGCAGTTTGTCGGCAACCACGGCGATGGATTCGTCGATCAACGCACCGGCCGATTTCGCGTTCATCTGTCCAGCCAGCACGTCCTTGGCGGCAGCGACAGCAACAATGACGGCCTGATCGCGCACGTCCTTGATCGCAGCGGCCTGTGCGGATGCGATCTGTTCCTCGGCGGCCTGCAAGCGGCGGCTGATGGACTTGGCGATCTCTTCTTTTGCAGCGACCGCCGCATCATTGGCTTCTTGCTTGGCAGAGGCGACAATCCGGTCAGCCTGGACTTGCACGTCTTTTTGCTTGCGCTCGTAAGAGGCCAGCAGCGCCATCGCCTCTTCGCGCAAAGCCTTGGCTTCGTCGAGTTCGGCGCGAATATTAACTGCACGCTTGTCCAACATGCCTGCGACCAGCGCCGGCACCTTGTAATACAACAGGATGCCGATGAAGATCAGGAAAGCGACCAGAACCACGAAATCGGTGTTGCGCAGCGACACGAACGGATAATCCGCCGCCAGTGCGGGCGACGCCGCAGCAACGAAAAGGGCAGTGACCATAAAACGCATGACTTATCCTTTCATCCGCGCGTTGACCGCGGCGGAGATTGTCGTGGCGTCAGCAGTGCCACCCAGCGCCAGCACCAATTCCTTGGCGGTGTCGGTGGCGACCTCGGTGATGTTCTTGATGGCGCTGTCGCGGATTTCGCCGATGGCTGCTTCGCTTTCGGCGGCCTTGGCGGCGATGGCGGCATCGGCCTTTTGCAAGGCGACGTCGAGATCGGCCTGAATTTCTGCCTTGGCCTTGGCGATGATCTCCTGCGCCTTGGCGCGGGCATCGGTCAATGCCTGTTCATAGGCGGTTTCGGCTTCGGCTGCCTTGTTCTTGAAATCTTCGGCTGCGGCAATATCGTTCGTGATTGTGCCAGAGCGTTCGGCCAAGACCGCGCCAATCCGTGGCAGCGCAATGCGCGACATCACGAAGAAAATCGCAATCAATGTGACGATGAGCCAGAAAATCTGGTTCGGCATCCATTCAGCGCAAAGCTGCGGCATGCCAAGAGCGGATCCGCCGGCGTCGACGCAAGCTCCTGCGATCGTATTTGTCTGTGTTGCCATGATGGTCCCCGAATACCTTGCAGGTTTACCGACCGACACGCATCAAACGCGCCGGTCAGCCGTAAGGATATGGGTTGCCTGTTAGACTGCGAACATCAGCAGAAGCGACACGAGGAATGCGAAGATCCCCAGCGCTTCGGCGAATGCAAGACCGATGAACAGCGTGGCTGTCTGGCCCGCAGCGGCAGATGGGTTGCGCAGCGCGCCTGCCAGGTAGTTGCCGGCAACGTTGCCGACGCCGATTGCGGCAAAGCCGGAACCGATTGCAGCCAGACCAGCGCCGATATGTGCGAGTTCGCCTTCCATGAGAATTCTCCTTACGATTGGAAGTTGAGAGGTAGGATGGGTGATTTCACCCATCCGGTGTTAGTGATGCGGGTGAAGTGCGTCCTTGAGATAGACACAGATCAGGATCGTGAAGACATAGGCCTGAATGCCGGCAACCAGCACTTCCAGCCCATAGATGGCGATAATGCCAAGGATCGCCGCAGGGCTGGCGACAGCCAGCGCCGCGAAACCGGCAAACACTTTCAAAACGACGTGGCCCGCTGCGATATTGCCGCCCAGACGAATGGACAGGCTGACCGGACGCACGAGGTAGGAAATTACTTCGATCACGGCGATGATGGGACGCAGGAACAGGGGCGCGTCGGACATCCAGAACAATTTCAGGAAAGACGCCCCATGTTTGACGAACCCCAGGATCGTGATGGCGACGAAAGACCCGAAGCCCAGCGTCGCCGTCACCGCGATCATCGATGTCGGGCTATAGGACATCGGGATCAGGGCGATGAAATTGGCAAACAGGATGAACACGAACAGCGTCATGATATAAGGGAAATACTTGACCCCGTCCTTGCCGGTGATGTCTTCGATCATCTTGTAGATGAACCCGTACATCAATTCGCCAATCGACTGGACCCGTGACGGAATAATCGCGCGGCCACGGCTGCCCAGCACGAACACCGCAAAGATCGCAAGCAGGATGATCCCCATCCAGACGGTCAGATTGGTCACCGTATACCAGTTGACCGCGCCATCCCCGAAAGCGGGCTTGACGATGAACTGGTCCAGCGGATGGAAGACAAGACCACCTTTGGTTTCTGGTTCAATCGCCACTTGCGTCACCCTTTTCCTGTGCAGCGCGCTGCTGCTTCAACTGGACCTCGGCTGCCGAGCGCATCATCGTCTGCACCCCGGCGGCGAGGCCTAAAAATATGAACAGCACCAGAAAGACCGGCATGGTCCCGAACAGGGTATCCAGACCGTATCCGATGCCGAAACCGATCCCCAGACCGGCCACGAGTTCGATCACCATCCGCCAGGCAAGCTGCGCTTGCGAATAATGTTCTTCCGAATGGTCCTTGACCTCGACCGGTGTCTTGAGCGCCGCAATTTTCGCTTCGAGCGCCTTGAGGCGGTCTGCGTCCTGCGGTTCCGGCATCGGTTGGCCCCCTTCGGAAGGTTGGACATCGTTTAGGGTGGCGCAGGCACAGAGTCAAGCCGCGACAGTTGTGAGTCAACGATATGTTTTTATTGAGTATTTTTGGAAATAAGAAGTTGAAAGAGGCGGCTGGCGCGCCGGTTTTGCCCAAGATCCATATTCAACCGGATGGTTGACGTTTTGGCGTGCGGTGCCATAACCGCAGGCATGAATACCGTGCTGGATACCACCTTTGCCGCGCTTGCGGACCCGACGCGCCGCGCGATCCTGTCGATGCTGCTGGAGGACGACATGGCCGTCACCGATGTGGCCGCGCCTTTCGCCATGTCGCTGGCGGCGATTTCCAAGCATCTGGGCGTGCTGACCGCTGCGGGCCTGATCAGCCAGGAAAAGCGCGGCCGTGTGAAATGGTGCAAGCTTGAACCCGATGCCTTGCGCGCGGCCTCGGTCTGGATGGCGGGGTTCGGGCAGATGGAACCTGTCGATCTGGATGCGTTCGAGGCGTTTCTGGATCTTGAATTCGCTAGTCTTGCCGCAGCAACAGACCCAGCGCCACAATCGTGATCCCCAGCCCGGCCATCACGATGGCGGGCGGCATCACGCCCCCCAGCGCCACACCCCAGACGATCACCCAGCTTGGCACCAGATAGGTATAGGCCATCACCTTGCTGCTGGGCAGCCGCATCGTGGCGAATTGCAGCAGGGTAAAGGTGGCGGCGCTGGCGAACAGGGCGGTGTACAGGATCGTGATCCAGACAATCGCGGGCAATGCTGTCCAGTCGGTCGCGCGCAGATCGCCCCAGCCAAAGGCCGTCAACAGTATCGCCCCCGCCAGCAGCACGCCAAAGCTGAACACCAGTGCCGGTTCCCCCCGGTTCAGCCGCCGCACCAGCGGGGTATAGACCGCATGGGCCAGACAACCGCCCAGATAAATCAATTCGCCGCGCCCGATTTCGAACCGCAGCACTGCCGCGACATCGGCGCGAAAGATCACCCAAAGCGCACCCACCCCGCCGATCGCCAAGGCCATAAGGATGCGCGGCGTGAACCGCTGGCCCAGCAAAAGCCAGCCAAAGACCCCCGCCATCAGCGGTGTCAGGGTGAACACGGCGGCGGCGCTGACCGGTGGCGCGGTTTTCAACCCTTCAAACATGGCGACGAAATAGGTGGTCAGGAACCCCGCCAGCAGCGGATAGCGCCACAGCGCCGCGACCGCCCCGCGCGTCATGCCGCCGGTGGCCACCACCGCCGCCCCCAATATAAGCACCGCGATCCAGAACCGCACCGCGTTCAGCGCGACGGGGGCGATGTCATTGGCCGCGAGCGACCCCAGCGCGAAAGACCCCGCCACCAGCGTCGAGAACAGCAGCATCGCCAGATGCCCGGCGCGCGGCTGGGTCATTCCAGCGTCTTCATCTGGTCCTTGATGAACCGCAAGAAGGCCTGCACCTTGGTCGTGCGGTGCAGATCGACATGGGTGACCAACCACAGCGGCGCCGACCATTCGTCAAGGCTGGGGATCACCTCGGTCAAGCCATGCGCTGCGCATTCCTGTTGCATGACGAACCCGATCCCCGCCCCCGCAAGGATCGCATCCAGCATGTTGCGCGGGTCAGAGGCGCGATACATCAACGCCGCATCCGGCACCCTATGGCGCAGCCAGCGTTCAAACGGGGCGCGGGATTTTTCATCATCGCTGATCACGAACCGGTGGCGCGGCAGGTCGTCTGCCCCGTCCGGCAGGCCATAACGGTCAGCATAGGCCGCCGATGCCACCAGCGCCATCCGCTGCACCATGAACGGCTGCACCACGTTGTCGGGCTCTTCGGGCATCGTGCCGGCGCGGATCGCGACATGCGCCTCGCCATATTCCAGCCGGAACACCCGGTCACCGGTCCGGTAACGGATGCGCAAGTCGGGATATTGCGCCTGAAACGCCACCATCACCGGCGTCAGCCGGTGCGACAGCATATCCAGCGAGGTGATCACCAGATCGCCGGACACACCTTCGCCCTGCCCCTTGATCCGGCCGGCCAGCTGGGTGAACTGGTCATCGGTCGCTTGCGCGACCTGCAACAGGTCCTGCCCGGCCTCGGTCGCGGTATAGCCGCGCGCGTGGCGCTGGAACAATTTCACCCCCAGCCGCTGTTCCAGCGCGTCGATATGGCGGATGACAGTGGCATGATGCACGCCCAGTTCCTCGGCCGCGCCGCTGACCGTGCCTTTGCGCGCAACCTGAAAGGCCGTGCGGATTTCGTCCCAGTTATCCATCTTGGTTCCGTGCGCTGACAAACACTCTAAGCTGAAAATCCCGCAAATCGTTCGCCTGCGCAAGGGCAAAGGCGGCCCTTGATAATCTCTGGCGCGGCCTATCTGGGGATCATGACACAGCCCGCCTTTCTGGCCGCCCTGCGCGCCGCCCTGACCATTGCCTTCGTCTATTTCGGCCTGCGCAAGCTGACCGGCCACAGTACCGATGTCGCCATCTACGAGGCCATCGGCTTTGGCCAGTTTCCCCGCTATGTCACAGGCTCGGTCGAGGTGTTTGGCGCCGCCCTGCTGTGGTGGCGCGGCTGGGAAGGGATTGCTGGGCTGTTGTTGCTGGCCACGATGATCACCGGCCTGTCGGCCCTGCTGATCTGGGTCGGCCCACCCTATCTGCATATGCTGGCGCTGATGGCGGGTACCGGCACCGTGGCCTATGCCTATCGCGCCGATACGCTGCACAAGATCGCGCAACTGCGGGGCAGTTGACTCGCGCCGCCTGTCGGCATAAACGCCAACCATTCCGGAACGCCTGTGCTTTCCGGTCCCCGCATTCAGGGGATCGCCCTCCGTCAGCGCGTTGCGCCCACGGGGGCGTTCCTGCTTTGGCCTGTCCGGTATAGGATGGGCCGCAACCGAAACGACAAAAGGGCCGTGGCCTATGTTTGAAAATCTCTCCGAACGCCTGTCCGGCGTTTTCGACAAGCTGACCAAGCAAGGTGCGCTGTCCGAAGATGATGTCAAAACCGCCCTGCGCGAAGTGCGCACTGCCTTGCTCGAGGCAGACGTATCGCTGCCCGTCGCGCGCGATTTCGTCGCCGCCGTGCAGGCCAAGGCGACAGGTCAGGCCGTCACCAAATCGATCACGCCGGGCCAGCAGGTCGTCAAGATCGTGCATGATGAACTGCAGCGCGTCCTGACCGGCGACGAAGACCCCGGCGCTTTGAAAATCGACAACCCGCCTGCGCCCATTCTGATGGTCGGTCTGCAGGGGTCGGGGAAAACCACCACCACCGCCAAACTTGCCAAACGTTTGAAGGAACGCGAAGGCAAAAAGGTGCTGATGGCCTCGCTTGACACCAACCGCCCTGCGGCGATGGAACAGCTGGCGATCCTCGGTTTGCAGATCGGGGTCGATACCCTGCCTATCGTCAAGGGCGAAACGCCTGTCCAGATTGCCAAACGCGCCAAGGTGCAGGCATCCTTGGGCGGCTATGACGTCTATATGCTCGACACCGCGGGGCGGCTGCATATCGACGCCGAACTCATCGCACAGGCCGCCGCGGTGCGCGATATCGCCAATCCGCGCGAAACACTGCTGGTCGTCGACGGCCTGACAGGTCAGGACGCGGTCAATGTCGCGCAGGAATTCGACGACAAGATCGGCGTGACCGGCGTGGTCCTGACGCGGATGGATGGCGACGGGCGCGGCGGTGCCGCCCTGTCGATGCGCGCGATCACCGGCAAGCCGATCCGATTCGTCGGCCTTGGCGAAAAGATGGACGCCATCGAAACGTTTGAGCCGGCACGGATCGCAGGCCGTATTCTGGGCATGGGCGATATCGTGGCCCTTGTCGAAAAGGCGCAGGAAACGATTGAGGCCGAACAGGCCGCACGGATGATGAAACGGTTCCAGCAGGGCCGGTTCAACATGAACGACCTCAAGATGCAGCTCGACCAGATGCTGAAAATGGGTGGCATGGAAGGCATGATGGGGATGATGCCCGGTGCCGCCAAGATGGGCAAACAGATGGCGGCGGCAGGCATGGATGACGGTATCCTCAAACGCCAGATCGCGCTGATCAATTCGATGACCAAAAAAGAACGCGCCAACCCCGACCTGCTGGCCGCCAGCCGCAAGAAACGGATCGCGGCGGGTGCCGGTCTGGAAGTCTCCGAACTCAACAAGCTGATCAAACAACACCGGCAGATGGCCGATATGATGAAAAAGATGGGCAAGGGCGGGATGCTGAAACAGGCCATGAAAGGCATGTTCGGCAAAGGCGGCACCCCCGAAGGCATGCCCGACATGAACGACCCCAAAGCGATGGCCGACGCCGCCAAGGCCCTGCAAGGGCGCGGCGGCCTGCCCGGCTTGGGCGGGGGCATGCAACTGCCCGCGGGCCTGTCGGGGTTCGGCAAAAAGAAATGACATCTTCCGAGCCCAAATATCCCCGCCGGAGGCTTCAGGTTTGCCAAAACCTGAAAACCGACCGGCTGATCCTGCGCCGCCCTGTCGCGGATGACTGGCCCGCCTTTCATGATTTCATGATGTCGGACCGGTCCACCGCTTTTGGCGGGCACAAGGATCTGGGCAAGGCGTGGCGCAGCTTTGCGTCCGAACTGGGTCATTGGGACATCTTTGGCTATGGCATGTGGGCGGTCACGCGCGCGGGCGACGATACCGCCCTCGGGCTGGTCGGGCCATGGACCCCGCCCGATTGGCCGGAAACCGAGATCGGCTGGATGATCCTGTCGGATGCCGCCGAAGGCACCGGCATCGCCTCTGAGGCCGCGCGCGCCGCGATTGCCCATGCCTATGACAGCCTCGGCTGGGACAGTGCCGTCAGCTATATCGCGCCGGACAATACGCGCTCGATCCGGTTGGCGGAAAAGCTTGGTGCGGCACATGACCCACAGGCTGTTGGTCCGAAACCCGACACGCTGGTTTACCGCCATCCAAATCCGAAAGGACAGGCCCATGTCTGACGCCATCACCCGCGCCGCACAAATCCTGAAAGACCATCGCGCCAGCATCGACCGGCTGGATGCGATCCTTGTCTATACTTTGGGCGAACGTTTCAAACACACACAGGCCGTGGGCCGGCTCAAAGCCGAACACGCCCTGCCCCCGTCCGATCCGGCGCGCGAAGCCGCGCAGATCGCACGGCTGACCGATCTTGCGCAACAGGCCGATCTGGACCCTGAATTCGCCAAGAAATTCCTGAACTTCATCATTCAGGAAGTGATCCAGCATCACAAACAACACCAATCGTAGGGCGGGGTTCACCCCGCCACCCCCAAAGACATCTTAAAGGAGATACCTATGTCTATGAAAATCCGGCTCGCCCGCGGCGGTTCCAAGAAGCGCCCACATTACGCCATCGTCGCCGCCGACAGCCGCATGCCACGCGATGGCCGCTTCATCGAGAAACTGGGCACCTATGCGCCAATGCTGCCCAAAGACAGCGAAGACCGCGTGCGCATGGATATGGACCGCATCCAGCATTGGCTGGGTCAGGGCGCACAGCCGACCGACCGCGTCGCGCGCATGCTCGAAGCCGCTGGCGTGATGCCGAAAAAAGACCGTGCCAACCTGAAAAAAGGCACGCCGGGCAAGGCCGCAACCAAGCGCGCCGAAGAAAAGGCCGCGAAAGCCGCCAAAGCTGACGAAGCGGCAAACGCACCTGCCGAAGACGCCGCCGCCGAATAAGCGGCGGATCGTGGCCCGGGTCTTGACCCGGGCTACACCCAAACAGCAGATGTTCCGCTTGCTCCGCACCTTCATCCTTGTGATGGTCGCCTTCGTGGCGGGCATGATGTATGAACGGCAAGGCCAGCAAGACATCTGCGAAAACGGTGGTGGCTTATGGGTTGCCAATATCTGTCTTGCAGCGGAGATGATCAATGACTGACCGCGTTATCGTAGGCATGATCGGCGGCTCTTTCGGGGTCAAGGGCGAGGTGCGGCTGAAATCCTTCTGCGCCGATCCGATGGCAATCGCTGATTACACGCCGCTTTATACCGAACACGGCGACAGCATCGCGCAGGTGGTGCTGACAGGCCAGCTCAAGGGCGGGTTCACCGCGCGGCTGTCCGGTGTGGTGACCAAAGAAGACGCCGACGCCCTGCGCAATATCGCCCTTTACGCCGACCGCGCGGCGATGCCATCACTGCCCGATGACGAATATTACTATGCCGACCTGATCGGGCTTGCCGTGCTGGACACTGGCGGCAGCAAACTGGGGCAGGTCAAATCTGTCGTGGATCACGGCGCAGGCGCGCTTTTGGAACTGCATGTGCCCGGCCAGTCCGACCCCGTGCTGTTGCCCTTTACCCAAGCCGCCGTGCCGACCGTCGATCTGGCCGCAGGGCGCATCATCGCGGACCCGCCTGCCGGGCTTTTTGCATCCGATGACTGACACGCCGTCCCGCGCCATCGGGCGCAAGTCGATCAGCGCGACACTGAAACCGCGCGAATTGATGACGGATACCCCCCTGCTCGCGGGGGCATGGACTGCACAGATCATCACCCTGTTCCCGCAGGCCTTTCCGGGCGTGCTGGGCGAAAGCCTGACAGGGCGTGCGCTCCAGGACGGGCTGTGGCAGCTGCAGACCTACGACCTGCGCGCACATGGCATCGGCAAACACCGCAATGTCGATGACACGCCTGCGGGCGGCGGCGCGGGCATGGTGCTGCGCCCTGATGTGCTGGAAGCAGCCATTCTGGAGGCCCGCAGCGCCGCCAAGGGCATCATGCCGCTGGTCTATCTGTCCCCGCGGGGGCGTAGGTTCGACCAGACCATGGCACGCAACTGGGCGCGGATGGATGGGGTCACCCTGCTGTGTGGCCGGTTCGAAGGCGTCGATGAACGCGTGATCGACCATTTCGGCATCACCGAGGTCTCGCTGGGTGATTTCGTCCTGACAGGGGGCGAGATTGCGGCGCAGGCGATGATCGACGCCACCGTGCGGCTGTTGCCCGGCGTTTTGGGCAATGCCGAAAGTGCTGTCGAGGAAAGCCATTCGGGCGGCCTGCTGGAACATCCCCAATATACCAAACCCGCCCTATGGCAGGGCCGCCCGATCCCCGAGGTGCTGATGTCGGGCAATCACGCGAAAATCGCGGCTTGGCGGCGGGCGATGTCCGAACAGATCACCGCACAGCGCCGGCCCGATTTGTGGGCCGCTTACAAGGCCAAAGACGCCACTTGATCGCAGCCCGCCTTGGGCCTATACGACGCAGGCTTGGGTCGGTTCCGATTCCGGGCCATGCGTTTATGGATCATCGGATCACGGGCGGCCCTTGCGTTGGGGCAGAACCTGCGGGTGGACCAGACGGATAGAATAAAGACGATGACGCAATCTCTGACGGGCGGTACGACCGGACCCGACAAACGATCAGAGCTATTCGTCATGGCAACAACATTGCGGACCACCGCAAGCATTATAAGGAGCGTTTCAGATGAACCTGATCGCACAGATCGAAGCGGAGCAAATCGCTGCGCTGGGGAAAACCATCCCCGATTTCAAGGCGGGTGACACCATCCGCGTCGGTTACAAAGTGACCGAAGGCACACGCACCCGTGTGCAGGCCTATGAAGGCGTCTGCATCGCCCGCAAGAACGGCAAAGGCATCGCCGGGTCGTTCACCGTGCGCAAGATTTCCTTTGGCGAAGGCGTGGAACGCGTGTTCCCGCTGCATTCGACCAATATCGACAGCATCGAAGTTGTCCGTCGCGGCAAGGTCCGTCGCGCCAAGCTGTATTACCTGCGCGCACGTCGCGGTAAATCCGCACGCATCGCCGAAGTTACCAACTACAAGGCGCCTACCGGCGCTCAGGCATAGGACGGGTTCCATGAAAAAAGAAATTCACCCCGATTACCACGTCATCAACGTCAAGTTCACTGACGGTACGATCGTGCAGATGAAATCCACCTGGGGCAAAGAAGGTGACCAGATGTCACTGGAAATCGACCCATCCGTGCATCCTGCATGGACCGGTGGCGGCACCCGCCTGATGGATGCCGGCGGCCGCGTGTCGAAGTTCAAGAACAAATACGCCGGTCTGGGGTTCTAAACACCTTTCCTGCGCGATTGTTTCAGGGGCCATATGCAACCGCATATGGCCCTTTGTCATTTGGGGCTCGCGTCTTAAGTGTTTCTTGGTTTTTCGGATGTAGACCTCGGATGTCGTATCAGTCTGGGGATTACCATGAAACGCTCTGTCACTCTGTCGTTGAAACTGCGCCTTGCCATCATGATGACGATGATCATGTTGGTGGTCTGCGCCGTTCTTGTGTCGATCTCTGCGCGCCAGACGCAGAATGCCATGCTGACAGATGTGCAGGCCCGGCAAGACCTGTCGCTGCGGATCATCGCATCGGTGTTTCAATCTGCCTTTGACGGGTTGACGATGACCTATGGCCCCGACGGGCAGATCACCCGTGCCAGCTGGACCGACATTCCCGCCTTCGACACACATGACCTGATCGATCAGGTCGGGCGCGTGTCGCGTGAAACGGCGACATTCTTTCTTTGGGACCCGACGGAAAACGACTTTCGCCGCATGACCACCAATATCATCAAACCGGACGGTCAACGCGCGGTCGGCACCTATCTGGGCCGCGACAACCAGGTCTATGCTGCAGTGATCAAAGGCCAGACATACCGGGGCGAGGCGGTGATTTTGGGCAAGCCTTACCTCACCGCCTATCTGCCGGTTTTCGGCGCAGGCGATGATGTCGTCGGTATTCTTTATGTCGGTGTCGAACGGACCGATATCGATGCGGCGATATTCGACCGGTTGATGACGATGCTCGCGGCGTCGGCGGTCGTGATCGTCTTGGGTCTGGGTATGGTTGTGCTGATGGCAATGCAACTGACGCGCCCGATTACCCAGATCTCGAATGCCATCGCCGATATCGCGGGTGGCAATCTTGACACGATCGTCCCTCATGCCGGAATGAAGGATGAAATCGGCGAAATCGCCCGCCGTGTGACCGATTTCAAGGCCGGCCTGCAACGCAACCACCAGCTGGAAGACGCAAGCCGCCAAGCACATGATGAACAGACAAAGGTCATGGGCCTGCTGCGCACGGGTCTGGCCCATCTCGCGCGACTGGACCTGACACATAGGATCGAATCGACCAGGTCCGATCCATTTCCTGCCGCCTATGAGGCGCTGCGCGAGGATTTCAACGCAGTGGTCGCAAGCCTTGGCAAAAGCGTGTCCGACATGACCGAGATCGCACAAGAAGTGACGACCGCCAGCACGGGGATTGCGTCGATGTCAGATTCGCTGGCACGACGGGTCGAAACACAGGCGGCAACGTTGGCGGAATCATCGGCGACACTGCAAAACCTGAGCGAGAGTGGAAAGGCCATCGCAGCCAAAGCAGCCGAAGCGGACGAGATGGCCCAGCGCAGCCTGAGCCTGTCCAACCAAAGCCGTCAGGTTCTGGATGAAGCAACACAAGCCATTCAGGAAATCGAGGAATCGTCCGGCCAGATCAACCAGATCATTTCCGTCATTGAAGACATCGCCTTTCAAACCAACCTTCTGGCCCTGAACGCAGGGGTCGAGGCTGCCCGCGCGGGTGATGCGGGCCGGGGCTTTGCGGTTGTCGCGTCAGAAGTGCGGGCCTTGTCGATGCGCGCCACGCAATCGGCCCGCGAAATCCGGACCCTGATCACCGCCAGCCGGACCAAGATCAGCGAAGGCACGGTGCTGGTCCAGAACACCGGCACCGCCCTGAGCCAGGTGCTGGCGCAGGTCGAACAGATGGGCGTGACGATCCAGGCCATTGCCGCATCGGTCAAGGATCAGGCGCTTGGTCAATCCGAAGTCAGCATTGGTGTCCAGCAGCTGGATCACATGACGCAAGAAAACGCGGCCTTGGGCGAAGAAGCAAACGCTGCCAGCAGCACTCTTAGCGACGAGGCACAACGCCTGTCGGCCACTTTGCGCCAGTTCCACACACCGCGGCCGCAGTCAGGCGCGGCGCGTGCGGCCTGACGGGCCGGTTGGTATATCGCCTGTGATCGCGGGCGGTCCCAAACCTTCCATATCAGCAGTGCTTGGGCGGAAACCGCTTCTGCGCCATAGCCCGATCAGGCATCATCTGATCAGGCGGCAGAACCAGTATCGCTGGCTGGCCTGCCGGACCTGCCAAAGACCGCAGTGGTCGTGCCAATGCACCAAGGCAGGATCAGATCGCCCGCCCCACGGCCAATGATCAGGCGGGACGGTAAGCATGTTGGCCTGCGCCCCGCGCAATCGCGGCAGGACGCAGGCCAGCTGACACCTTACGCGGCAGACCGCCCGCGCGACCGGCCAGCGCCACCACCGGCACCCGGCTTGCGGCCACCCTGGGGCTTGCCGGCAAAGCCACCGGGCTTACCACCCGCACGCGGCGCGGCAGAGCGGTTCCCGCCACCGCCACCAGCACCGCCACCGCCACCACCGCCGCCACGGCGCCCGCCACCGGCACCACCACCATTGGGGCGCTTTTTCTGGCCCGGCATGATTTCCCATGGACGGCCCGATGCGACGGGAATGGTTTCCTTCATCGCTTTTTCGATGTCCTGCAGTTCGATCATCTCGTCCGGGGCAACCAGCGCGATGGCCGACCCGTCAGCACCAGCCCGCGCGGTGCGGCCGATCCGGTGGACATAGTTTTCTGCCACATTGGGCAGGTCATAGTTGTAGACATGCCGCACGCCCGGAATGTCGATGCCGCGCGCAGCGACGTCAGTTGCCACCAATACGCGGACCTTGCCGGCCTTGAACGCCTCGATCGCGCGTTCGCGCTGACCTTGGGATTTGTTGCCATGGATGGACGCCGCAGCAAAACCCTTGGCCTCCAGCGTTTTATAAAGCTTTTCACAGCCATGCTTGGTCCGGCCAAAGACCAGCGCCAATTCGTCGCGGTGCTTGTCCAACAGATCGACCAGCAGATCGGTTTTCGCGGCCTGCGCCACAAAATGCACCGATTGCGCGATCTTCTTGACCGCCTGACCGGGGGGGTTGACCTGCACGCGCACGGCATCGGTCAAAAACGCATCGGCCAGTTCGGACATCAGTTTCGGCATGGTGGCCGAGAACATCATCGTCTGGCGGTCCTTGGCCAACAGCGGCGCGATCCGGCGCAGGGCGTGGATGAACCCCATGTCCAGCATCTGGTCGGCCTCGTCCAGCACCAGATACACGGTTTCATCAAGCCGCACGGCGCGGCGGTCGAGCAGGTCGATCAACCGGCCCGGGGTTGCGACCAACAGGTCCACACCACCCGCCAGACGTTTCGTCTGGGCGGTGATACCTGCGCCGCCAACGACCAAAGCGACCTTGAGATGGCTGCCCTTGGTATAGGCGGTCAGGTTGTCGGCGATCTGTTTGGCCAATTCGCGTGTCGGGGCCAGCACCAGCCCGCGCACGGCCTTGGGGTTGGGTTTCACACCCGCCTTCATCAGCGCGTGGATCATCGGCAGGCCAAAGGCCGCGGTTTTCCCGGTTCCGGTCTGGGCAAGGCCCATCACGTCGCGGCCGTTCATCGCATGCGGGATCGCCTGCGTCTGGATCGGGGTGGGATCGGTGATGCCCTGTTCTTTGAGAACGGCAATCAATCGGGGCGCAAGGCCCAGCATGTCAAAATCCATCATGGATATCCTGTGTTTTCAGCGGACCTGCGGCCCGCGCATATGGGTGTGACCCATGGGCGAGCCCCAGAGGTCAAAAGCAGACGTTGCGCCATATGCTGACTGCCTGAACCGCATTGTCCGGGCGCCGATGTGGCGCGGGACCCCTGCGTGATCTGGGAACCTGAAAATCAACGGATGCCTTGCGGGTTTGATCCCGCTCTGCTCACGCGGCAGCTTGCATCGGTTGAGCAGCTCATGATCTGTTGCGCACCCGTTGTCAAGCGGGGCGTCAGGTGCCATGGCCATGGGCGCAAAACCACAGATGACAAAAACCATGCAAATACGCGATGCTGCGCTTTTCCTTGGGCCTTGCCACATCATATAGTCGCCCGACAGTAGCCAGTACAGGAGTCCCGCGTGGCGCATATTATCGTGATCGGCAACGAAAAAGGCGGCGCAGGCAAGTCCACGGTATCCATGCATGTGGCGACAGCCCTTGCGCGGCAGGGTCATCGGGTCGGCGTGCTGGATCTTGACCTGCGCCAGCGCACCTTGGCGCGGTATCTGAGCAACCGGACCGAATTTTTGGCCAAATCCGGCCTTGATCTGCCGACACCGGTCTATCACGATCTGCCCGAGATAGACGAGAACGGCCTGAACCCGGGCGAAAACGCATTCGACCATCGCCTGTCGATGGCCGTGGCCAGCCTTGAAAAGGACTGCGATTTCATCCTGATCGACTGCCCCGGATCACATACGCGGCTCAGCCAGGTCGCGCATAGCCTTGCCGATACGCTGATCACGCCGCTGAACGACAGTTTCGTCGATTTCGACCTGCTGGCCCATGTTGACAGCGAGGGCGAGGAAATCACCAGCCCGTCGATCTATTCCGAAATGGTCTGGAGCGCGCGGCAGTTACGCGCGCAGGCCGGGCTGAAACCGATCGACTGGGTGGTCGTGCGCAACCGGATGGGCGCGCAGGCGATGGTCAACAAGGAAAAGATGCAGCGCGTGATCAACAAGCTGGCCCGCCGCATCGGGTTTCGCACGGCTCCCGGTTTCAACGAACGGGTGATTTTCCGTGAGTTGTTTCCGCGCGGGCTGACCCTGCTGGACCTGCGCGACATCGGGGTCAAGGGGCTGAACATATCCAACGTGGCCGCACGGCAGGAATTGCGCGATCTGATCAAGGCGCTGGACTTGCCGGGCGTCAAGGTGAATTTCTGACTCTTAATCGGGGGCTTTTTGCTGCCCTGGCAAGGTCTTGCCCGACATGCGCACCAGCATGCTGATCCGCGGAATGATGCCGGTTTCCGACCGTGACCGCGTGCGCAGCACTGGTGTATTCTCAGACGCGCCACTGCGGCTTTCGCGCAGAACGATGTAAAGGCCGCTGGCGATAATGATGCTGGCACCCACGGCGGTGTTCAGATCGATCATTTCGCCAAAGAAAACAAACCCGAAAAAACTGGCCCAGATGATCTGGCTGTATTGCATCGGCGCGATGATCGCCGCCTCGCCCGCCTGATAGGCCGAAATGATCATCCGGCTGGCGATCCATCCAAAAACCGCAATGACACCCAACAGGCCCAGATGGTCGATCGGCATCGGTTCATAAACGAATGGCAAGGCCGCCGCCATCACCACAAAGTTCAGCGCCATCGGATACAGCAGCATGACCACGGGCCGTTCCTCGGACCCGATCTTGCGCACGATGATCGATGCAATCGACCCGCCAACCGCTGCCATCAAGGCCGCCAGATGGCCCAGCGACAATTCTGTCGATCCCGGCCGCAACACGACCAGCACGCCGATCAGCCCCACTATCACCGCAGCCCAGCGCCGGATGCGGACCGTTTCACCCAAGACCGGAATCGCCAGCACCGTGATCAACAAGGGCGCGGCAAACAGGATCGTATAGACCTGCGCCAAGGGCAGCACCGAAAAGGCATAAAACGCCGTGAAACCGGTGATCACCGTCGCCACCGCGCGCGTCAGCATCCACCACGGATGGGCGGGGACCAGCGTGCCGGGCTTGCTGTCGCGCATCAGCATCATGGTCGCCAGCGGAAAGCTGAGCAGCACCGAAAAGAACACGATCTGCACCGGCGAATAGATCCCGCCAAGGATTTTCACCACCACGTCATGCGTGGCAAAAACGCCAAAGGCGGCAAGCGCGATCAGCGCGCCTTTGGCGTTCGGCGTCATCACAGGCTCGCGTCGAGCGCGGTCAGAATCGCGTCACCCATTTGCGTGGTGGACAAAGGCACGCCGCCTTCGGGGCCCATCAGATCGGCTGTGCGTGCGCCATCCGCCAGCACAGTTTCAATGGCGGCTTCCAGCCGGTCAGCCTCGGTCCCTTGGTCGAACGAATAGCGCAGCGCCATCGCGAACGACAGGATACAGGCAATCGGGTTCGCCTTGCCCTGACCCGCGATGTCGGGGGCCGACCCGTGGACCGGTTCATACATCGCCTTTGGCCGGCCATTGGCCATCGGCAAACCCAACGAGGCGGACGGCAACATGCCCAGACTGCCGGTCAGCATCGCAGCGCAATCGGACAGGATGTCACCGAACAGGTTGTCGGTATAAATCACATCGAATTGTTTTGGTGCGCGCACCAGCTGCATCGCGCCATTGTCGGCATACATATGCGACAGCGCCACTTCGGGATAATCGCGGTGGACTTCGGTCACGACATCGCGCCACAGGATGCCGCTTTCCATGACGTTCGCCTTTTCCATCGAACACAGCTTTTTGTTGCGCTTCATCGCCAGTTCGAACGCCGCGCGCGCGCCGCGTTCGATTTCTGCTTCGGTATAACGCTGGGTGTTGATGCCCACGCGCATGTTGTCTTCCATATGGATGCCGCGCGGTTCACCGAAATAGACACCCGATGTCAATTCGCGCACGATCATGATATCGAGACCCGCGACGATGTCCTTTTTCAGCGATGAAAAATCCGCCAGCGCGTCGAAACATTGCGCGGGGCGCAGGTTGGCGAACAGGTCCATTTCCTTGCGCAGGCGCAACAGGCCGCGTTCGGGTTTGACGCTGAAATCAAGGTTGTCGTAGTTTCGGGCCACCCACGGCCCCCAGCAGCACCGCATCAACCGACTGCGCCTTGGCCATCGTGTCATCGTGCAGCGGCACACCGTGTTTGTCATAGGCGGCACCGCCGACCAGATCCTCGGACACGTCAAAGGCCAGATCGCGTTTCGCACCGAACCAGTCGATGATGCGCTTGACCTCGTCCATGACCTCGGGGCCGATGCCGTCACCGGCGAGGATCAGAAGGGAAGGGTTGGCCATGGGTTTATCCTTGCAAAAAAATGTTGCCTTGGCGTAACGCGCCACGCGCCAAGGTTCAAGATACCAGAGGGCCTAACGGGCCAGATCGACCCAGACAAGATGATGCGCGCCAAAGGCAGGATCGCCATCAGGCACAGGCCAGACCACCCCCGCATCGACAACCCGCCAGCCCCGCGACGGCAGCACATAGCTGACGCGCAGCTTGCCCAGCCCGATATCCCGCCAATCGGCGGTGGGCTGTCCCGCCAAAGGGTCCTGCACCAGCGGATGCGCCAGAAACGCGGCCATCGCCGCCCTGTCGCCGTTGCCACGTTGCGGGTCCAGATTGGTATTACCGGTGATCACGAAATCATCCGGCACCGGTCCAAAATCCCCCGCCAGCACCTGTTCCCAAAGGCGCAGTTCATCGCGGTTGCGCCGGATGTTGCGCCGTTCCGGCCCGTCAAAGGCGGGCGGGCTGGCCGCATAGGCCATGACCGCGACAGGCGGGGCATCCGGTGGCAGCACAGGCACGATCCAGTGGCCCGTGGTGGACAGCCGCAGCACATCCAGCACCGCGGGCGCAAAGAACGGTGCGCCATCCAGCACCGGCAGATCTGCCCTAGGCAGGTCGCGCCACAACAGCGCGGACAGATCGGTCACACCGCCGGCGTCGATCGGCAGGCGTGACAGGATCGCCATGCCCCCCTGCCCGTTGAACAGCCCGTAACCTTGGGCGTCCCGCGGTTCGCCCAGACGGCCATTGCGGTCGATATCCTGCCCCGTCGGCATGCCGGTATTGGGCCGCGCGGCAAACAGATAGGGATAGGGCGGATCGAACAGCGCCGCAAAAGCCCGCAGCGCGATGGAATCCAGATCATAGTCGAAATCCGTCAGCACCAGCAGATCAGGATCGGCCTGCGCGATGATGGCGGCATGGGCCGTGATCTGCGGATCATCGCCGCGCATTATATCGCGCAGCAACAGCCCCGGCCCGTCACGGGTCAGCGGTGCTGCATAGGTGGAAATCCGCAGGACATCGGCGGCGGTGGTGACGGGCCAAAGCCACAGGATCAATACCCAGCCAGCGCCGCGGCGGTGGCGCGGTCGCGCAGTTTGTCGCGCTGCATCTGGATCATGTCGGCGACCCGTGTCAGCGCGACACCCCGCATCAGGATACTTGCAGGCAGAAACGCCCATGCCGCCACCGTCCAGATCAAGGTATGCGGATTGTCCAGATTGATCGGCGCGGCAAAGACCGCAACCAGCTTGACCACCGCCGGCGCAAAGAATGGCAGCAGAACCCCTAACAAGATATTAATGCGCCCGTCCCGTTGCAGGCGCATCACCACATCGCCGCCCGCCGTGGGGTCAAAGGTCGGCAGGTTGATCCAGACATTGAACGCCCCGCCCCGCCGTGGCCAGCGGTGCAGCCGCAACAACATGATGAACCACACGATCGAGAACAGCCCGATCAGATAGCTGAGCCCCGCCGCATCGCGCATCCGGTCCAAAAGCGCGGGATCGCTGCCCGCAGGCATCATCTGCACCATCAGCCGGACCGGTGAATAGGGGAAATCAATCGCCTTGCCGATGGCCGCACCCGTGGTTTCGAACAATACGGTCAGATGGGACGGGTTGTCATAGCCACGAAAGATCATCGAGAGGCAAAAAACCATGGCGAACAGCGCCGAAAACCGCATCCGGTTGAACGGCGGCGCATCGCGGAATTCCACAAGACTGGGGCTGGCCGCGCAGTATTCGACCAAAGTGAACAGCGCAGCGAAAATCGCCACAAGCACAACGACCTGTGTTGCGTCATTCCCGCTGCCGACCAGCAGCGCCGAGGGCATGACGACCAGCATCACCACAAGGATTGCCCGCACGATTGCGGCTGGCAGGCGTAAGAACACGGCATCCACTCCCCGGATCACAAGGGCTGCGCCCGCGACCATTGTCTTTGCCGGTTGTAATGCGCAGCGCCCCACAACCAGCCCGCTAACGTGAATTTCGCATGAATGGCTGCTGATCTGCAAGCGAATCGCACGCTTTCATGGATCTTATGTCATGTTTTGGCCGCAAAGTGGTGCGTGATTGCAACCTTTGCTTGTGCCCCAAAACACAAAAGCCGCACCCGAAGATGCGGCTTTCCTGCAATGGCGGCGCGGTCAGACCCAGGGGCGCGCGGCGCTTGCCCGTGTCTCGAAACCAGCGATGGCATCGGCCTTTTCCAGCGTCAGGCCGATATCGTCCAGCCCGTTCATCAGGCAATGCTTCTTGAAGGAATCGACCTCAAAATGGAACACGTCGCCATCCGAGGATGTGATCGTCTGCGCCTCGAGATCAACCTCGATCCGCGCGTTCGACCCTTTTTCGGCATCCTTCATCAGCACATCGACCTGTTCCTGCGGCAGCGTGATCGGCAGAATGCCGTTCTTGAAACAGTTGTTGTAAAAGATGTCGGCATAGCTGGGCGCGATCACGCAGGTGATGCCAAAATCGGCAATCGCCCAAGGCGCATGTTCGCGGCTGGACCCGCAGCCAAAGTTCTCGCCTGCGACAAGGATCTGGGCATCGCGGTATTGCGGCTGGTTCAGCACGAAATCGGGAATTTCGTTGCGATCATCGTCATAGCGCATTTCGTCAAACAGGTTCACGCCAAGGCCGGACCGTTTGATGGTTTTCAGAAACTGTTTCGGGATAATCATATCGGTGTCGATATTGACCAAAGGCATGGGGGCGGCGATGCCCGAAAGCTTGGTAAACTTTTGCATTACATCATCTCCCGCACATCGGTCAGTTTGCCGGTGATCGCCGCTGCCGCTGCCATCGCGGGCGACATCAGATGCGTGCGCCCGCCGCGGCCTTGGCGGCCTTCGAAGTTGCGGTTCGATGTGGCGGCGCAACGTTCGCCGGGGGCAAGCTGGTCAGGGTTCATCGCAAGGCACATGGAACAGCCCGCAAGGCGCCATTCAAAACCGGCGTCGATGAAAATCTGCGCCAGCCCTTCTTCTTCGGCCTGTGCGCGGACCAGACCGGACCCGGGGACGACCATGGCGCGCAGCCCGTCTTTTTTCTTTTTGCCTTTCAGGATCGCGGCCGCAGCGCGCAGATCCTCGATCCGGCCATTGGTGCAGGACCCGATGAACACGGTATCAATCGTGATATCGGTCAGCTTGGTCCCCGGCGTCAGCGCCATGTAATCCAGCGAGCGTTGCGCCGCCCCGACCTTGCCACCGGTGAAGCTGTCGGCCGCAGGTACGGTTGCGGTGATCGGCAGCACATCTTCGGGCGAGGTGCCCCATGTCACGACAGGCGCGATGTCTTCGCCGCGCAGGGTGACGATCTTGTCGAAATGCGCGCCGTCATCGGTGAACAGGGTTTTCCAATAGGCGACAGCCGCTTCCCATTGCGCGCCTTTGGGGGCATGCGGGCGGCCTTTGCAATATTCAAAGGTCTTGTCATCGGGCGCGATGATGCCCGCGCGCGCGCCGCCTTCGATGGCCATGTTGCAGACGGTCATCCGCCCTTCCATCGACAGATCACGGATCGCTTCGCCGCAATATTCGATGACATGGCCGTTGCCGCCGGCGGTGCCGGTCGCGCCGATCACCGACAGGGTGATGTCCTTGGCGGTGACACCGGGGCGCAGTTTGCCGGTGATTTCCACCTTCATGTTCTTGGATTTCTTCTGGATCAAGGTCTGGGTGGCCAGCACATGTTCCACCTCTGACGTGCCGATCCCATGCGCCAGCGCGCCGAATGCGCCATGCGTTGCGGTGTGGCTGTCGCCGCACACCACGGTCATGCCCGGCAGGGTCCAGCCCTGTTCGGGACCGACGATATGCACGATGCCCTGGCGCACATCGGACACGGGGTAATAATGGATCCCGAAATCCTTGGCATTAGTATCCAGCGCCGCGACCTGGATGCGCGATTCCTCGTTCATGCCGCCATTGGCGCGGTCCAGCGTGGTGGGGACGTTATGGTCCGGCACGGCGATGGTCTTGTCGGGGGCATGAACCTTGCGACCGGCCAGACGCAGCCCTTCAAAGGCTTGCGGGCTGGTGACTTCGTGGACCAGATGGCGGTCGATATACAGCAGGCAGGTGCCGTCCTCGGCCTCATGCGCGACATGCGCATCCCATATTTTATCATAAAGCGTTTTGGGGGACATTGTCCTCTCCCGTATCAAAATTCAGATGTTGGCAGGCGAGCGGAAACGGGGGGCGTCAGCCCCGTGCGAGGATCGTGCAAGTCGCGCCAAAGAACCGCCAAGGCAGGCGTGCGCGATCATCCATGTCAAATACCGGTTTCATGGCGTTTCAGATACACCTTGGCCCGCCATCCCGCAAGTGCCGCGCGCGATGGCGCGATCCGCCCCGCCCGCACCGGGATTGTAATGCCGCGGTCACTGCTTAGATCAAAAGACACATTGAAAGGACTGACATGCAATTCCAACTGAACACTGATTCCACCATCCAGGGTGACGAACGTCTGGCCGAAGTGGCGCAAACCATCGTCACCGGCGCATTGGGCCATCTGACCGGCCGCCTGACCCGGGTCGAGGTGCATATCGTCGATGTGAATGCCGCCAAAGGCGGATCGGACGATATCCGCTGCACCATCGAAGGCCGCCCCGAAGGGATGCAGCCCCAGACCGTCACCCATAGCGACGCCAATGTCGAAGCCGCCTTGCGCGGCGGGGCCAAGAAACTGCGCGCCTTGCTGGACAGCGCGTTCGGCAAACTGGGGCAGCGTTGATTTTCCCCTGCTGCGCAGGGGAACGCTCCGCGGGGGATATTTAGGCTCGGAAGATGGGCAAGGCTGGCGCTATAGCCCGCCGAGAATGCGGATCAGGGCCACCACATCATCGACGCCCTTGCCCTGTTTGAGGCTGGCGAAAACCACCGGCAGGCCGCCGCGCATCCGTGCGGCATCTGCTGCCATCACGTCAAGCGATGCGCCGACATAGGGCGCGAGATCGGTTTTGTTGACGACCAGAATATCGGACCGCGTGATGGCAGGGCCGCCCTTGCGCGGGATGTCTTCGCCTGCCGCCGTGTCGATCACATAGATCGTCAGGTCGGCCAGTTCGGGGCTATAGGTGGCCGACAGGTTGTCGCCGCCGCTTTCGATCAGGATCAGGTCCAGATCGGGGTGCCGCGCGCGCATTTCAGCCACGGCGGCCAGATTTATCGAGGCATCCTCGCGGATCGCAGTATGCGGGCAGCCGCCGGTTTCGACCCCCATCACCCGGTCGGCGGGCAGGATCTGCATCCGCATCAGGGCTTCGGCATCTTCCTGGGTGTAGATGTCGTTGGTGATCACACAGAGGCTCAGATCATCTTTCAGCGCGCGCGCAAGGGCCGCGGTCAGCGTGGTTTTGCCTGCACCGACAGGGCCGCCGATCCCGATACGCAAAGGGCCGTGGGGGGACATGGGGTGACCTTTCGTCATGACCGGAAAATCCGGCTGTATTGCCTGTGATGCTGCATCGCCGCCGTATCGACAGCAAAGGTCGCGCTGCCGATATCGTCAAGGCTGGCGCGGGTGGCCTCGGCCCCGATGCGGATGCACAGGGGGGCCAGACCCGCCAATATCAGCTGTGCCTGCGTCTGGCCCAGCGGCATCAGGCGCTGTGCGGCCTGTACCAGATTGCTGGCAAAGCTTTGCAGCCAAAGCTGTGCGACCGGCTGCACGGGCAGGTCCATCAGCCGCGCCGCGCGCCCCACCGCCACAGGATAGGCCATATCGGGCAGATCAAGCCCCCAGACAGCCCGCGTTGTCGCGGCAAAAGCCGCCCCTTGTTGCAACGTTTCCATCCGGCGTTCGCGGCTGGGGGCCAGCACGGCGGCAAGGTCTGCCACGGCGGCCACATCATCGGCCGCATAGGCCGCGCAGAGCAGGATCGCATCGCTGCGCCCTGCCCCGTGGTCCAGCACATCGGACAGCCACTCCGCCAGATCCTGCCCATCGCGCAGGTCGCCGCGCCCGATGGTCCGTTCCAACCCGTGCGACCATGCAAAGGCCCCCACCGGATAGGCCGGCGACAACCATTGCGCCAACGTCAAAAGCTGCGCGTCATGCATGGGAATGGCCGTGATCATGGCCCATGGTGCGCCCGTGGCCATAAGCCCCGCCTTCGGGTGTGAAGGGTCCATCGACATCGGTGACTGTCGCGCCCAGCTGTTCCAGCATCACGCGCATCACCTTTTCGCGCTGCACCACCAGCGCGTCAGGCAGGATCGCGCAGGGCGCATGGCGGTTGCCGATATGCCAGGCCAGACGGACCAGGTCGCCGGTGACGCGCATCAGCGCCTCCTCCGCGGCGACAACGGCGATCTGGCGACCATCGTCCAGCACGAAGACATGGCCTGCATCAACCGATGTCGTCTGCGGCAGATCAACGACAAACGGTTCACCATGATCCGTGACCAACCGTTTGCGGCGCAAGATCCGCGCGTCATAGGTCAGGCTGACATGATCCGCCACCGGCCCATGCGCATGGGCATGTGTCTGCAGGGCGCGGGCCGTCATGGCGCACACCCCGGGGCCGCAGTTAGCTGCGGATGCTGAGAAACTTTGCCGTCGCTTCGGCGCGGGTCATGCCCCAAGCCTCCAGCTGGGCATCGGACATGTTGTTCAGCTCGTGCAAAAGACGCGCTTGTGCCGTCGCCTCGGACACCTTGATGATGAACCGCCCCAGCGCGCGCAGCGGCGTCATCACAAAGCGGGTCAGCATGTCGTGGTTGGAGATCAGGATCGTATCTGTGTGGAAAGCCATGTTGCACCTCTATAATGCGGTTATCTTTCCCCCCTGCACCCAAGTTAGGGCCTGTGCGCGGTGCCAACAACCGCGCATTGCGCAAAGCCACTATGCGTTTTCTGCAATGCAGCATCATGATCAAAACAGGAAATAGCGTTGCGCCATCGGCAACACCTCTGCCGGTGCGCAGGTCAACAAGACCCCATCGGCGCGCACCTCATAGGTTTCGGGGTTCACCTCGACATGCGGCATGGCGGTGTTCAGTTTCAGATCCTTTTTGCCGATGTTGCGGGTGTTGACGACCGGCAAGGTCTGTTTCGCCAGCCCCAAGCTGCCCCTGATCCCCGCATCCTGCGCCGCCGCACTGACAAAAGTGACAGCGGAATGTTCCACCGACCGCCCGTAAGCGCCGAACATGGGGCGTGTATAGACCGGCTGCGGCGTGGGGATCGACGCATTGGGATCACCCATCTGGGCCGCCACAATCGTGCCGCCCATCACGATCATCTCGGGCTTGACCCCGAAAAACGCAGGGTTCCACAAAACCAGATCGGCGCGCTTGCCCACCTCGATTGACCCGACATGGGCGGAAATGCCATGCGCAATCGCGGGATTGATCGTGTATTTGGCGATGTAACGGCGCACGCGCAGATTGTCGTTATCACCGGTTTCTTCGGCCAGTTGCCCGCGCTGGACCTTCATCTTATGGGCGGTCTGCCATGTGCGGATGATCACCTCGCCCACGCGGCCCATCGCCTGACTGTCCGATGCGATGATCGAAAAGGCGCCCATATCATGCAGGATATCCTCGGCAGCAATCGTCTCGCGCCGGATACGGCTTTCGGCGAATGCGACATCCTCGGGGATGGATTTATCGAGATGGTGGCACACCATCAGCATATCCAGATGTTCATCGATGGTATTGACGGTAAAGGGCCGTGTCGGGTTGGTAGATGAGGGCAGCACATTGGGTTGGCCGCAGATCTTGATAATGTCGGGCGCATGGCCGCCCCCCGCCCCTTCGGTATGGAATGCGTGGATCGTGCGCCCTTTGAGCGCGGCCACAGTATTTTCGACAAATCCCGCCTCGTTCAGCGTGTCGGTATGGATCATCACCTGCACGTCCCATGCATCGGCCACCGACAAACAGCAATCAATCGCCGCCGGCGTGGTGCCCCAATCCTCGTGCAGTTTCAGACAGGACGCCCCCGCCAGCACCTGTTCCTCCAGCGCGGCAGGCAGGCTGGCATTGCCCTTGCCCGCAAAGGCCAGGTTCATCGGAAACGCATCCGCCGCCTGCAACATCCGCCCGATATGCCAAGGGCCAGGCGTGCAGGTGGTGGCCAGCGTGCCATGCGCAGGGCCGGTGCCGCCGCCGATCATCGTGGTCAGGCCGGAATACAGCGCATCGTCAATTTGCTGCGGGCAGATGAAATGGATATGGCTGTCGATCCCGCCTGCAGTCAAAATCCGGCCTTCACCGGCAATCGCCTCGGTCCCCGGCCCGATGATGATATTCACACCCGGCTGCGTATCGGGGTTACCGGCCTTGCCGATGGCCACGATGCGCCCGTCCTTCAGCCCGACATCGGCCTTGATGATACCGGTCCAGTCCACGATCAGCGCATTGGTGATGACAGTATCAACCGCCCCCGCCGCGCGTGTGACCTGAGATTGCCCCATCCCGTCGCGGATCACCTTGCCGCCGCCGAATTTCACCTCTTCGCCGTAGATGGTGAAATCCTGCTCTACCTCGATGAACAGTTCGGTATCGGCAAGCCGCACCTTGTCGCCCACCGTGGGGCCGAACATCGCGGCATAATCGCGGCGGTTGATCGTTGCTGGCATCATTTGCTCCCGTTGATTTGTTGTAACATGGACCGTGTCACCACAAAAAATTTCAATTTTTCTTCACAGTCGAGTCAAACACATAGCTGTCGTAGCGTGATATTTCTTAGTCAGTTGCTCCGAAGCTGGGGTTCTGTGTAACCAAGCTTTCCACTATTTTCCTTTCAAGACGTTAGGGTCCACAAAAGGATTGTGTTAGGATGACCAACACCGAATTTACTTTGAACGTGCTAATCTTGGCGATCATGGCACTTGTGCTCGTAGGTAAATATAAAGGCTGGATGTGAACCCCTTTTCACAAATCCCCCATCACAGCTTGATTGAACCCGAACACACGCCGAGCGCCCGACAAGGGGATCAGCGATACATCGCGCCTTTGCCCTGGCTCAAACCGCACCGCGGTACCGGCCGCGATATCGAGCCGCATGCCGCGCGCGGCCACGCGGTCAAAATCCAGCGCCGGATTGGCCTCGGCGAAATGGAAATGCGACCCCACCTGCACCGGCCTGTCGCCTGTATTGGCCACCTGCAACACCAGCACCTTTGCCCCGGCATTCAGCGTCAGATCGCCTGGCCCCACAATCACTTCACCCGGTCTCATCGCATGACCCCCATCTTCTTATTTCCAAAAATACTCATCTTCTTTTCAACGGATCGGATCATGCACCGTCACCAGCTTGGTGCCATCTGGAAAGGTCGCCTCGACCTGCACCTCGGGGATCATCTCGGCGATGCCCTCCATCACCTGATCGCGGGTGATGATATGGGCACCCGCCTGCATCATATCTGCGACCGACCGGCCATCGCGCGCGCCCTCGACCACGGCATCGGTGATCAGGGCAATCGCCTCGGGATAATTCAGCCTCACACCACGGGCGAGCCGCTTGCGCGCCACCTCGGCGGCCATCGCGATCAGCAATTTGTCTTTTTCACGCGGGGTCAGTTGCATGGGTCACAATCTCCAGACACGGGGGATCGGCGCCGACGACAGCGCCTCGATCAAAGGGATAAGGTCGCGGCGCAGGGTGAAACCATCCGCCGCCAAAAGCCGGACCAGCAGCAGGTCATCCGCCAAAAGGCTGGCACCGGCGGTATCGGGCAGGTCAAGCGTGCCGGCCAGCGCCGCCGCCTGCGGTGCTGCCAGCAACAGCGTCGCCATCGCGCCTGCGCCGCCTGCGATCGCAGGACGTGCCAGCAGGGCAGCGGCATCGCCGATCAGGCGGATCGCATCGGCAAAGACCAGCACACCGTCGCGCCGGATACGCCATTGGTCGCGCAGATGCAGGGTATGGATAACCTCGCCCATCGCGACACGGCCAAAGATCACCGGTTCCACGATCAGGCATTGCGCAGACCCCGCCAGATCGACGCTCATCCGCCGGTCAAGGGCTGCGGCATCAAACAGGATGGTCTCATGCGGCAACCAGTCGATGCGCGCACCCTGCGCCACCTGCAAGGTGACATCAACACGCGCCACATGACCGTCAAGGGCTGCATAGCCGCGTTCCGCCGCCTGCGACGACAGCACGACATGCGCGCCCGCCTGCGCCACGACATCCAGCGCCATGCGGTCGCCACCGGTCAAACCGCCCGCCGTGTTCAGGAAAACCGCATCAAGCGTGCGGCCATAGCTGCGCGGAAACAACGCCTTCAGCGCACCTTGCTGACGCAGGTCCGCAATCACGCTTTGCGCGCCACGGCGCTTGGCCACAAGACGCAAAGCACCTTGCGCACGGGGCTGCAACGGCACGGCGCGGTTCGTATCGATCTGTGCGCTATAGGTCATCTGCCGCCTTTCCTTGGCCCCTTGTGCCAAGGATCGGCGGCGCAGGACCAGCTTTGGCGCGCCACCAAGGCAAGCAAAAACGCGATTTCGCAGTCACTTGCCTAAAATTTAGGCGCTGCGGTCAGAAATCAACCCGTCCTGTCCATCCGCACCTGATAGCGGACGGCCCCACGCACCGGCACGCTCCAGTTCAGATGAACGGAACGCTGGTTGGTGCCGCGCTCGCCCTCGGCCCAGGGCAGATCGCGGATCGTGGCATTGGCCGCAGTGGTAATCGCGCCGCTGGGCATCACGAAATCGACATGGCGCGCGCGCCCTCCAAAAGGCAGCGCCTGCCCCGTGTCCATCACCCAAGTGCTGGCGGCGGTCGTCTGGCTATGGGTCAGCACGGCGGGGTTCGCGACCGGAAAATCGACATTGTGAAAGGTGTTGGCGCTGAATTCAAAACTGCGGGTGCGGCTGAAATCCAGATCGGCAAAGGTGGTATCCACCATCTCGACCCGGTCGATGCGGCCATTGATCGACCGAAACACATTGCCCACGACGGCGAACCCGTTGATGAAATGTCCCGGCCCATAGGGTTTGATCACGATGAAATTGAACCAGGGGGCCACATCATTGGTGGTGAACATATTGCCCGTGATCGTCAGCCCGCCAAAAGAAAACTGCGCGCCCAGCGCAGGGCTGCTGGTATGTTCATTGGTCCATTCGATGAAATTGTTGTCACAGTAATTGCCGGTGAAAATGCTTTTCGGATTGGGCAGGGTCAGCACGATGCCGCCCTTGCGCACGCTGCCCGGCTCGTCATCGCCATGAAACCAGTGGTTTGCCGTGATCAGGTTGCCCGACCCCGCCAGCACGCAGAAATGCAAAAACCGGCTGGTGCGGTTATCGCGGATCTTGACGTCATTGGCATTGGCATTGAACCCGATGCTGACGCGGGCGGCGACCGGCACGGATTGTTCATCCGAAATGAACTGGCAGCGGTCGATCATCAGCCCCTGACAGCCATAGCCGGGCGATGTCACGCCCCGGTCGCGGGGCCGGTTGATGAAACTATCGCGGATGTGAAAGGTCACGCCATCGGGCGCCATCATGATCCCGCTGGCGACACCGCGCCCCTGAAATTCGATATCGGACAGGATGAGCTGGCTCAGTTTTTCATAGCCGGAAAAATCCAGCATGTATCTGAACCGGGTAAAGGTGAAAACCTGCGTGCCTTCGGCATCATAAAGCGGATTGCTCAGCGTCAGGCGCGCTTGCGCGACATCCACCGCCATCACATAGATCTCGCGCCCGACACCGGCCCCAGTGACCAGTGACCCCACCGCGATATTGGCGATCCCGGTCACATTGGTCAGTTGCCTGTCATTAGCTGCCGCATAGCTGGCCTGCGATGTGACCACGGCTGTGTCCCATGCGGCGCTGTCATCGGGCTGGAACTGACCGTTGCGGATCACGCGGCGGGTCTCGAACCGCAGCCGCGCGGGGTCGCAGGCCTGCATATCGACAGGCGCGGTCAGCAGGATGCGCCGCCCGCACAGGTCCAGCGAATCGTGATCGGCAAAATTGATCAACGCCTGATAGGCTTTCTTGAACGCCATCTCCTCGTCCTTGAACGCATCAAGATAGGCGTCGAAGTTGTACCCTTTCTGCAAAATGAACCGATGTGCGGCGGCTTGCACAATCCGGCCTTCGAAACGGGTGTTGTTCTGCATGGTGACATGGCCCGCCAGCAGGTAATCGCCCGCAGGCACCATCACCGTCCGCCCGTTCGCCGCCGCATCGGCGGCGATGAAAGCGGCGGAATCGTCCGTCACGCCGTCCCCCTTGGCGCCGAAATCACGCACATCGACAAGACTGACCAGATCACGGGTAAAGACGCTGCTGACATCCTCGATGGTGATATCGTCGATACGCACCAGCCCGCCCGCAGGGCCGGTCAGGTCCAGCCCCAGGTGGCCGTAATCCGCGCCGGTCCAAACCAGATCAACGCCGGTGCGCGCGGCCGTGGCGATGATGGCGCTGATCGTGACAACCGCGCCATAGGCGGTCAGCTGGGTGGCAGGGCCGGTCGTGGGCAGGCCAGTCAACAAGGTGCCATTGGCGCGCCCCGGCCAGCCCGCGATGCGCACGGCAGGCAAAGGGCCCGCCACCGCCTTGACCCGCACGGTGACACGCAGATAGCAGCCGGGCAGAACCGGCGTTTGCCCCATGTAACGGACGCGGGCGATGGGCCCGACTTTCAACACTTCCAGACAGCCCGCGAAATCCTGATCGGCGGCGACAAACACCCCCGACCCGCTGACAGCATAGGTATCGGACCCCGGCGTGCCGTCGCCGCTGGACCAGACCCCAAGGCCCGCCGCGAATGGCAAAGGGTTGAAAACGATGGCGTCGGTGATGGCTTTGTTCATGGATGATCCCCAAAGGCTGTGCTGCGCAACTGCCAACAGGATAGATCAAAGGGCTAAAGACCGGCTGACACCACCGTGACGGTCAGCCGCGCAACGGGCGCCTCAGGCCCCGACATCGGGTGCGGGCAACAGCGTCACACCATTGATCTGCCAGCCATTCGCGGTTTCAATCATCTGGTAATCCAGCAGATGCAGCGCGCCCTGGGCATCGCGGATCATGACCTTCTGCCAGACAAAGCCCGCCACATCGCGCAGGTCCAGAAACCGCACATCGGCATTGTCCCAGACCATCGGATAGCCTTGCTGGACCATCGCCGCGAAATTGCCCTCATTGCCGAACAGGCGCTTGATATTGGGGCTGGCATAGGACCAGGCCGCCGCAACATCGCGGTCGTTGAAGGCCTGCAACTGGTCACCAATGACGCCGGTGATGGCCGCATTGTCCTGTGCGGCAAGGGCCGTGGCCGACAGCCAAAAACCCAGAATGAATACAAAAATGCCCTTCATCAGCCTCTCCGCGCGCAATCCTCGTCTTTGATACGCAGCCAAAGGCCAATCAGTTCATTTTCGCGCCCCCCATCTTCCGAGCCCAAATATCCCCGCCGGAGGCTCCGCGCCAGCGGACCCTCAGACCTCGGCGGACAGCTGGGCCTCGATCAGGGCGATGGTTTCAGCCACACCGTAAAGCGCGATGAACCCGCCAAACCGCGGACCTTGGGATGCGCCCAGCAGCACCTCGTAAAGGGCGGTGAACCAGTTGCGCAACGGATCGAACCCGTGGTCGTTGCCGACAGCGAACACCATGGTCTGCAGCGCTTCGGCATCAAGCCCGCCATCCCAGACCCGCAGCCGCGCCGCTAGATCCTGCAACGCGGCGCGTTCCTGATCTGTGGGCGCGCGATAGGTTTTGGCGGGCTTCACAAAATCATTGTAATAGCGCACGGCAAACCCCGCCGCCTGATCCATCTGGGGGTTCTTTTCGGCTGATGCATCAGGGGCATACCGGCGGATGAACCCCCACAGCGTATCCTTGTCCTCGGCCCCTGATACGGATGCAAGGTTCAGCAGCATCGCAAACGGCACCACCATGTCGGACACCGGCACGTCGCCGCCGTGGATATGGAACACCGGATTGTTCACGCGGCCCGCATCGTCCTGATCGGCATAGGCGCGCAACTGCTGATGATATTCGTCCACCGCCTTGGGGATCACGTCGAAATGCATCCGTTTGGCCGTTTTGGGCTTTTGATACATGAAATAGCTCAAAGATTCCGTCGCCGCATAGGTCAGCCATTCGTCGATCGAAATGCCGTTGCCCGAGGATTTGGAAATCTTCTGGCCGTTTTCGTCCAGAAACAGTTCATAGGAAAAATGGTTGGGCTTGCGCCCGCCCAATATCTCGCAAATCCGGTCATAGATCGCTGTATTGGTGGCATGTTCCTTGCCATACATCTCGAAATCAACATCGAGCGCGGCCCAGCGCGCGCCGAAATCGGGCTTCCATTGCAGTTTCACATTGCCGCCCGTGACCGGCAGGGTCCATTCGCGGCCATCTTCGTCGTCGAACGTCACCTCGCCGCGCAGGGCATCGACATTCTTCATCGGGACATAGAGCACGCGACCGGTTTCAGGGTGGATCGGCAGAAAGATCGAATAGGTTTCCTGCCGTTCTTCGCGCAGGGATTTCAGCATGACCTCCATCAGCGCATCATAGCGTTCGGCAGCACGCAGCAGGATTTCATCGAACTGGCCGGTGCGATAGAATTCGCGCGCCGAATAGAATTCATACTCGAACCCGAAGGTATCAAGGAAACGGCGCAGCATCGCATTGTTGTAATGACCGAAACTTTCATAGGCGCCAAACGGGTCCGGCACCGATGTCAGCGGCTTGTGCATATGTTCCTTCAGCATGTCCTGCTGGGGTACATTGCCCGGCACCTTGCGCATCCCGTCCAGATCGTCGGAAAAACAGATCAAGCGGGTGGGAATGTCGGAAATCACCGCAAAGGCGCGGCGGATCATCGTGGTGCGCAACACTTCGCCAAAGGTGCCGATATGCGGCAGGCCGGACGGGCCATAGCCGGTTTCGAACAGGACATAGCCCTTTTCGGGCGGGCCGGATCTCGTAGCGTTTGAGCAAGGCGCGCGCTTCTTCAAAGGGCCAGGCCTTGGAGGTCATCGCAGCGTCACGCAGGTTGGTCATCATCTAGCTCGCAGTCAAAGGCGGCGCCCCAAATGGCGCCTGCACGCATACTCCCTATTGCGAGACGCACAGGGCGTCAATAAACGGGACAGGTATCACAAAGGATAGACCATGTCAGACGCCGGCCCATTGACTGCCCAGGACGCGCTGGTCGTTCTGATGATCAGCGTTTCCGCCGCGGATGGCAATATCCGCACATCCGAGCTGGTCAAGATCAGCAATGCGATCAACAACCTGCCGGTCTTCGCGGGCTATGACGTGGAACGCGTGCCGCAGATGTCGCAGCTGGTGTTCGATCTGCTGGAACCCGAAGACGGGCTGGAAGCCCTGTTCGGTCTGATCCGCGATGCCCTGCCCACCCGCCTGTTCGAGACGGCCTATGCGCTGTCTTGCGATGTCGCCGCCGCCGATGGCCTTATCGACGGGGAAGAGGCGCGGATGCTTGAAGAAATCCGCGAAGAGCTGGATATTGACCGGCTTTATGCGGCCGCGATCGAGCGCGGTGCGCGCGCACGGCACATGACCGTGTAAAGAAGAGAATCGGATTAAAGAAAAGATTCGGGCCTCCGGCGGGGATATTTGGGCTCGGAAGATGCCAAAAACCTAATAGGCCCGCAATGCCCATTGCTGCAGGATATCCTGTTGCAGGCGGCGCGCCTGCGCGTTCCAGCGGCGCGCGCCAGGCGGTATTTCCTCGCCCAGCGCCTTGCCGCGGTCGCGCGCCTCCAGATCGGCGGCGAAGATCGCAAAGCTGAGGTCACGCCCCCCTGCCGTACGCAGATATCCCGCCAAGGCGCTGACAAAATTCAGCGTGCCGGTTTTGGCCTGCACCCCCGCCTGCCCCGCGCTGATCGCCGTCTTGTTCTGGTCCACCAGCCTGATGTCGCGCATCAGCGGGCGCAGGCGCGGCTGCGCGTCGCGGGCTTGCAGGAAAGCGACCATATCGGCCGCGCTGATCTGTGACGCATCGCCAAGGCCGGAATGATCCGCGAATTGTGCCGCAATACCCGGCGCGCGCAGGCCTGCCCAGCGCGCCATATCCTGCGCCGATGCACGCAGCCCGCGCACCTGCCCTGCGATCCGCGCGGTGGCGGTCAGCCCCAGCGCCTCGGCGGTGATATTGGTCGAATAGCGCATCATCTGCGCCAGAACGCCCGCCAGCGGCTGGCCGTCGTGGCGCGCCAGTTCCACCGCCTGCGGCAGGGCGGGGATGACGCGGGGGTTGCCCAGCACGATCCCCTTGCTGCGCGCGAAAACCGCAAAGACCTCGGCTGCGTAAAGCGCGGGCGCGCGCACCGGCAACCAGCGCGATCCTTCGGCGTTCAGCGCAGAGCGTGCCACGGTCCAGTCATCGACATCGCCGTCACGCGCATGGGTGAATACCGGCTGATCGCGGTCCACGACCCGCATCCGCGCAATGGTCACAGGCGGGCGGTGGGTTTCGCTGCGCGCGTCCATCGTCGTGACAAAGTTTTGCCCTTGCCGCCGCCATTCGAAATGCACGCGGTTATAATTCAGGTTCAGCCCGCCAAGTGCGGGATTATACCCGACATGCGGCAGTTGCGCGGGGTCGATCTGGTCAAGAGCGGGCAACGCACCGTCCCATACCAGAAAATCGCCCCTGACCTCGCGCAGGCCGGACGCATGGGTGGCATCGACCAGTCGGGCCATCTCGTCCGTGCCCAGATCGGGATCGCCGCCACCGGCAATGATCAAATGACCATCTAAAATACCGTCCCTGAGCGTACCCTGCGCAAGAACACGTGTTGTGAACCGGTGGTCCGCCCCCAGCGTTTCCAGCGCGTACAGCGCTGTGACTGCCTTGGTCACGCTGGCCGGTGGCAGCAGCGCAGCGGCGTTATAGGTTTCCAGCACCTCGCCCGTGGCCGGATCACCCAGCGCCACGCCGACCTGCCCGCTGATCCCCGCACGGGCGACAATGCCGTCCAGCGCCGCGCGCGGCGACACCCGCGCGATCGGCCTGTAGGATCGCAGCGGCGCTTCGGCATGGGCGGCGGTTCCAAGGGTCGCGCCAATCCCTGCCAGCACCTGCCGCCGTGTCAGCCACATCACCAGTCGCCCCGCGCGCGGATCGCCGAGGACGATTGATGCGACATCGGCAGGTTGATGAAGGACCAGGCCGGGGCCTGCGCCCGCCCCAGAATATGGCTGGCCCTGTCGGGCAATTGGGCGGCACCATAGATGCGCGCGGCTTTTGACAGGCGCGCCGATATCCGGTCATCGGGCCGCGCGATCACGCCGACCGGCACGGTGTCCATGATCCAGCGCCAATCTTGCCAGCGGTGCAATTGCGCCAGATTGTCGGCCCCCATCAGCCAGACGAACCGCACGCCCGGGTAATGCCTGCGCAAGGCCACCAGCGTTTGCGCCGTATGGCGGGTGCCCAGCCGGGCCTCAATGTCGGTGACCGTCACGCGGGGGTGGCGCATCAGGGCTTGCGCCGCCTGCATCCGCTGGGACAGCGGCGCAGGCCCGTTGCGTTTCAGCGGATTGCCGGGGCTGACCAGCCACCAGACCTTGTCCAGGCCGAACCGCGTCAGCGCCGCTTTGGTGATATGCACATGCCCGTGGTGCGCCGGATCAAACGACCCGCCGAGCAGCCCGATCACCTGTCCTGCCTTTGCCACCGGAAAGCCGTGCAAGTTTGCGCCCCTCATCGGCCCCATTACCTTGCCGCAACAAGCAGGCTGGGCGGCAAAATGTAAACCCCCCGACGCAAACCCCGTCATACAAACCTGTCAGGCCCATAGCCATACTGGCAAAGCGGCTTTGCAGCCGGTGCCGCGGTCGAAAATTCCCTGCGCCACCGCTTTTCATCGGCCCGGCGCCGTGCCAGATTGCCCGCATGACACAGCTGACCACACAAGACGGCACGCCCGTTTCCCGCCTGACCTTTGGCACGATGCAATTCGGCGGCAAGGCCGATGCGGCCGAAAGTGCCGCCATGTATGACGCCGCGCGTGCGGCTGGCATCACCCATTTCGACACCGCCGTGCGCTATACCGACGGGGCGGCCGAAAAGATCCTTGGCCAGCTGATCAAGCACGAGCGCGACGCGATCTATCTGGCGACCAAGGTCGGCTATACCGGCGGGGCGGGGCGCACCAATATCCTTGCGCAATTCGACATCTGCCGCAGCCAGTTGCAGCTGGATCAGGTCGATCTGCTGTATCTGCACCGGTTTGACGATGCCACGCCGCTGCACGAAACCTTTGCCACCATGGCAGAGCTGCAGGCGCGCGGGGCGATCCGGCAGATCGGCGTGTCCAACTACGCCGCGTGGCAAGTGATGAAGGCGCAAGCCGTGGCGCGCGACCTTGGCACCCGGATCGACGTGATGCAGCCGATGTATTCCTTGGTCAAACGGCAGGCCGAGGTAGAGATTTTCCCGATGGCGCAGGATCAGGGCATCGCGCTGGTGCCCTATTCGCCCTTGGGTGGCGGGTTGCTGACCGGCAAATATGCCAACGGCGGCACCGGGCGGCTGACCGATGATCCGCGCTATGCTTTGCGCTATGGGCAGGGCTGGATGCATGATGTGGCCGCCCGCCTGACCGCCTTGGCCCGCGATGCAAGCGCCGACCCCGCCACGCTCGCCGTGGCATGGGTCATGACGCATGGGGCGCGGCCATCGCCCATCATCTCGGCCCGGTCATTGGCGCAATTGCGCCCGTCGCTGGCGGCGGCGGAGTTTGCAATGTCGGCGGACCTCTATGCACAGATCACAGCGCTTAGCCCTGCGCCGCCACCGGCCACCGACCGGCTGGAAGAGGCATGAATGATTTCCTGATCATCGGCGGCGGGATCGCGGGCATTTCCGCCGCAGCCCGCCTGTCGGCGCTGGGCAGCGTCACCGTACTGGAACGCGAAGACGCGCTGGCCTATCACGCCTCTGGCCGCTCTGCCGCCTTGTTCGAGCAACATTACGGCAAAGCATCGACAGTCGCGCTGAACCGCGCCAGCCTTGATTTTCATCGCAGCGCCGATGTGCTGTCACCGCGCGGGTTGATGCTGGTCGGCAGCAAGGGCGAGGCTGATCTGTTCGCCGCCGACGTCGCCGCGATGCAGATGGCCGAGATCACGATGGACGCGGCCTTGGCCCTGATTCCCGTGCTGAACCCCGCCCATGTGGACCGTGCCGCCTATGATCCGGGGGCATGGGATATAGACACCGACAGGCTGATCCAGACCTTCGCAAAAACCGCGCGCGGCAATGGCGCGCAGATCGTCACCAAGGCCGAGGTGACGGCGATCAGCCGCACCGCGACAGGCTGGGCTGTCAGCACCAAGGCTGGCGACTATGCGGCGCGCCAGCTGGTCAATGCCGCTGGCGCATGGGTCGATGTGATCGCGCAAATGGCGGGGGTGGCTCCTTTGGGGTTCCAGCCCCTGCGCCGGTCGATGGCGCGGATTCCTGCGCCTGACGGGCATGATATCCGCGCTTGGCCGATGGTCTTTGGCGCGGGCGAAGGCTGGTATGCCAAACCCGATGCCGGCGCGCTGATCGTGTCCCCCGCCGAAGAAGACCCTGTCGCCCCCCATGACGCCTATGCCGATGACATGGTGCTGGCCGAGGGGCTGGCGCGGTACGAGGCAAATGTCACCACGCCCGTCACCCGCCTGCTGGCGTCATGGGCGGGGCTGCGCACGTTTTCGCCGGACCGCAACCTTGTGCTGGGGCCGGACCCCGCGCATGCTGGTTTCATCTGGTGCGCAGGCCAAGGTGGCTATGGGATGCAATCCGCACCCGGGGCCAGCCAGCTTTTGGCCGATCTGGTCGGCGGAAAAACGCCTGAGATCAGCCCCGATATGGTGGCGGCGCTGACCCCAAACAGGTTCCGCTGAAAAATCGCGCACAGCGGCCAGAGCGACCCTTACAAACCGCAGGCCATTGGCATATCTGCACCCGATGAAACGCGAACGCGACCATATCCGTGCCCGATTTGACCGACAGTATCGCAAGATTCAGCCGTTGGTACCGGGCATGGCCAGCCTGCGTAAACCGCGCTGGATGGTCGCACGGATCACGCTTGCCATCATCTTCATCCTCGGCGGGTTTCTGGCGATCCTGCCAATTTTTGGCCTGTGGATGATCCCTGTCGGCCTACTGTTGCTGGCGATCGACCTGCCGGTCCTGCAAGGCCCCGTCTCGCGTCTGATGATACGGGGCCGCAGGTGGATCGCGCTGCGGCGCAGGCGCTAGCCGTCGATACGGATCGTGGCGTTCTGGGGATCATAGGGGCTGTCTTCGACAATCTCGGCAGGCCAGAGCTGGTCCAGCATCTTGACCTGTAACTTTGTGCCGACAACCGCCATTTCGGGTTTGACATAGCCCATGCCGATGGATTTGCCGAAAGCCACCGAATAGCCACCCGATGTCAGACGCCCGACGCGGGTGTCGCCGTGATACAATGCCTCGCGGCCCCACGGGTCGGCATCATCCGGCCCGTCGATCAGCAGGGTGACGCATTTGCTGCGGATCCCCTTTTCCAGCATCGCATCCTTGCCGTGGAAATCCTTGGTCAGGTCCACGAAACGCGGCAAATCAGCCTCTAACGGTGTGGCGTCGCGGCCCAGTTCATTGCCAAAGGCGCGGTATGATTTTTCCTGCCGCAGCCAGTTTTGCGCCCGCGCGCCGACCAGTTTCATACCATGTGGCGCGCCTGCCTTTTCCAGCAGATCGAACAGGTAATTCTGCATCTCTACGGGATGGTGCAATTCCCAGCCAAGCTCGCCGGTATAGGCGACGCGGATCGCGTTCACCGGACACATGCCCAGTTCGATCCTTTGCGCGGACAGCCATGGGAAACGCTTGTTCGACAAGGCGGTGGCGGGGTCGGCATCCTTGATCACGGCGGCCAGCACGTCGCGGGATTTCGGGCCAGCAATGGCGAAAACGCCCCATTGCGTGGTCACATCTTGGGCGTTGATGCGGCCAAATTCGGCTTCTTTGTCTTCAATCGCCTTGAGCAGGTAATCCTGATCATAGGCCGTCCATGCACCAGCAGAGACGAGGTAATAATCATTCTCGGCGTTACGCACGATGGTATATTCGGTGCGCGTCGTGCCATGCGCGGTCAGCGCATAGGTCAGGTTGATCCGGCCAATGCGCGGCAATTTGTTTGTCGTGAACCAGTCCAGAAACGCCGTGGCACCGGCACCCGTGATCCGGTGCTTGGTAAAGGCGGTGGCGTCGATCAGGCCCACACCTTCGCGGATCGCTTTGGCTTCTTCCACCGCATATTGCCACCAGCCGCCGCGCCGGAAGGACCGTGCGTCATGGTCGTTGAACCCTGCGGGGGCATAGTAATTGGGCCGTTCCCAGCCATTCACAAAGCCGAATTGCGCGCCGCGTGCGGATTGGCGGTCATAGGCAGGCGATGTGCGCAGCGGACGACAAGCGGGGCGTTCTTCATCCGGATGGTGCAGGATATAGACGTGGTCGTAACATTCTTCGTTCTTGCGCGCCGCGAATTCGGTGGTCATCCAGTTGCCGTACCGCTTGGGGTCGAGGCTTGCCATGTCAATCTCAGCCTCGCCATGCACCATCATCTGGGCAAGGTAATAGCCGGTGCCACCGGCAGCGGTGATGCCGAAGGAAAACCCTTCCGCCAGCCACATGTTGCGCAATCCGGGTGCCGGGCCGACCAGCGGATTGCCGTCAGGGGTGTAACAGATCGGGCCGTTGAAATCGTCCTTCAGCCCCGAATTTTCGCAAGACGGAATCCGGTGGATCATCGCCATATACTGGTCTTCGATCCGTTCCAGATCGAGCGGGAACAGATCGGCGCGGAAACTGTCGGGCACGCCATATTCGAACACAGGCAGGCGCGTTCTTTTCATAGACGCCCAAGATCCAGCCGCCGCGTTCCTCGCGCACATAGGATTGCGCATCGGCGTCGCGGACCACGGGATGTTCGACATTGCCTTCGGCACGGAATTGCACCAGCGCGGGGTCTTGGTCCATCACGATGAACTGGTGTTCAACGGGGATCGCGGGGATCTTGATCCCCAGCTTTTTCGCGGTGGTTTGGGCATGGTTGCCGCTGGCGGTGACGACATGTTCGGCGGTCACGACGATCTGTTCGTCGGACGGCACAAGGTTGCCGCCCTTTTCCACCATCTTGGTGCAGGTCACTTCCCAATGCGTGCCGTTCCAGTGGAACGCATCAGCCTGCCATTTGCGTTCAATCGCAACCCCGCGCTGGCGCGCGCCCTTGGCCATGGCTTGGGTGACATCGGCGGGGTTAATATAGCCGTCGGTGTGGTGATAAAGCGCGCCTTTCAAATCATCCGTGCGGATCAGCGGCCATTTCGCCTTGATCTGGTCGGGAGTCATCCAGACATAGGGCACGTCGCAGGTTTCGGCTGTTGATGCATAAAGCATGAATTCATCCATGCGCTCCTGCGTCTGGGCCATGCGCAAATTGCCGACGACGGCGAAACCCGCGTTCAGGCCGGTTTCGGCCTCCAATGACTTATAGAAATCGACCGAATATTTGTGGATATGGGTCGTGGCAAAGGACATGTTGAACAAGGGCAACAGGCCCGCCGCATGCCAAGTGGACCCCGATGTCAATTCATCGCGTTCCAGCAGCATCACATCATCCCAGCCCGCCTTGGCCAGATGATAGGCGATCGAGGTTCCCACAGCACCGCCACCGACGACCAATGCTTTGACTTGCGTTTTCATGCTGCGATTCCCCATTGCCGCTTTTGCGCTAAGTTGCGCGAAATGCGCCTGACCTGACAGAAACAGCCGACCGCTTTACGCACAAATACGACAAAGGGGTCAGAGCATCGACGGAACCACCAGATCCGGCGGGCGATGCCCATCGGCAAAGGTCTTGATGTTGAGGATGACTTTCTCGCCCATCTCGACCCGGCCTTCGAGCGTGGCCGACCCCATATGCGGCAGAAGGATCGCGTTGGGCAGTTCTTTCAGACGCGGATTGATCAGATGGCCGCGTTCGAACACATCCAGCCCCGCCCCCGCGATTTCGCCCGCGCGCAGCATCCGCGTCAGGGCGTTTTCGTCGATCACCTCGCCGCGCGACGTGTTCACGATCACGGCAGAGGGTTTCATCAGCTTCAACCGCCGCGCGTTCATCAGATGAAAGGTAGACGGTGTATGCGGGCAGTTGATCGAAAGGATATCCATCCGCGCGACCATCTGGTCAAGGCTTTCCCAATAGGTCGCATCCAGCGCCTGTTCCACCTCGGGGCGCAGGCGGCGGCGGTTGTGGTAATGGACCTGCAGGCCAAAGGCGGTGGCACGGCGCGCGACCGCCTGCCCGATCCGGCCCATGCCAAGGATGCCCAGACGCCGCCCCTTGATCCGGCCACCCAGCATGGCGGTGGGTGACCAGCCTTGCCAGCCATCGGATTCGGCCAGCTTGATCCCCTCGCCCATCCGGCGGGTGACGCCAAGGATCAGCGCCATCACCATATCGGCGGTGTCATCGGTCATCACGCCGGGTGTGTTAGACACATGGATGCCACGCTGGCGCGCGGTGGCCACATCGATATGGTCCACGCCTGCGCCGTAATTGGCGATCAGCTTGATCCTGTCGCCCGCCCGCGCAAGGATTTTCGCGTCGATCTGGTCGGTGATCGTCGGCACCAGCACATCGGCGGATTGCATCGCATCGACCAGTTCGTCCGGCGTCATCGGCGCGTCACTGTCGCGCAATTGCACGTCGAACAATTCCTTCAGCCGGGTTTCAACCTGCTGCGGCAATTGTCGCGTGACGACAACAGTAAGATGCTTTCCTGGCATGGGGTGTCCCTCTTGGCTTTTCAAATCCGGTCCTGCGTGGCAGGTTGCGCGAAAGGGACGCGCAGCACAAGAACGGCGCGCCCGAAACGGGCATAAAAGGCAGAAAATGAACAGTTTCGTCCGGTGGTCCCGCGTGATGCGCATGGCCCTTTGCGCCATGTTGCTGGCCGGTGCCGCCGCTGTCGCGCAAGAGGCCAGCGACGGCCCCGCAATCGGGCCGGAAACCAACCTGCCGGTGCCGCGTTTCGTGTCGCTGAACGCGGGCGAGGCGAATGTGCGCCGCGGCCCGTCGCTGTCGCACCGGATCGACTGGGTGTTCAAACGCCGCAACATGCCGCTGCAACTGGTCGCGGAATATGGCCAATGGCGGCGGGTGATCGACCGCGACGGGCAGGGCGGGTGGATTCACTATACCTTGCTGTCGGGCGCACGCACGGTGCTGATCAATGAAACCCCCACCCCGCTGCGCGTGCGGCCCGACCCTGCGGCACCCGAAAACGCCATTCTGGAACAGGGCGTGATCGCGCGGCTGGGCCAGTGTGACCCCGACTGGTGCCAGCTGAACGCGGGCGGCTATCGCGGCTGGGTGCCGAAATCCGACATCTGGGGCGTCACGCTGGAAGAATTGCGCGACTGAGCGCTGCGCATTGCCAGCGGCGCCATGATTGCCTAAGCACCGCGCATGAACGCGCCACATGACACCCGCCTGAACCTGTCTGCCGGGCTTTTGTCCGTGACGGTCGCGGCTGTGCTGGTCGCGGCCAAGCTGTGGGCGCTGGCGGAAACCGGATCGCTGGCGGTGGCCGCGACCTTGGCGGATAGCGCGCTTGACCTTATGATGTCGCTGGGCGGTCTGGCCGCCATCGCCTATGCCGCGAAACCGGCCGATGACGACCATAATTTCGGCCATACATCGGCCGAGGATCTGGCCGCACTGGGCCAGTCCCTGTTCATCCTTGTCTCGGCCGGGGTGATCGCGGTGGCCGCCGTGCTGCGCCTGCTGGACGACACCACCGCCATGCCGCAGGCCGAAGGGTTCGGGATGGCGGTCATGGTATTTTCGATCATCGTCACGCTGGGGCTGGTCACATGGCAGCGCCATGTCGCGCGCCGCACCGGCAACAAGGTCGTGCTGGCCGACAGCCTGCATTACATGGGCGATCTGATCCCCAATATCGGGGCGATTGTGGCGCTTTGGGCCGCGGCGCGGTTCGGGCTGTACCAGATCGACAGCGTCGTGGCGCTGGGGGCGGCGGCCCTTCTGGCGGTGGGTGCGCTGCGCATCGGCAAAGGGGCGTGGGACGCGTTGATGGACCGGCAGGCTGATCCCGCGATGATCGCGGGCATCCGCCAGATTGTCGAAGGTTGCGACGGTGTGCGCGGGCATCATGACCTGAAAACCCGCGTCGCAGGCAGCCGTGTTTTCGTGAACCTGCATATCGAACTGGACGGGGCACAATCGCTGGATCAGGCCCATGCCATCGGCGCGCGCCTGCGCCGCGAGATTATTGCAGCCTATCCGCGTGCCGATGTGCTGATCCACAAAGACCCGGTCGGCGTGGAACGGCACCCCGAAGATCCCCGCAGCTGAGGGTGCAGGGGGCGCTGCCCCCGCCCCGGACCTGGTCCGGGGCCCCCCAGGGATATTTGGGCTCGGAAGATGGTCAGGCAGCCAGACCGCGCCCTTTGAGCAAGGCATCCACCCCTGGCATCCGGCCACGAAAGGCGGTATAAAGAGCGGCGGCATCGACCGATCCGCCGGACGACAGCACGGTTTTTTCCAGCTTGGCGGCGGTGGCAGGATCGAAGGGATCGCCTGCTTCCTCGAATGCGGCGAAGGCGTCGGCGTCCATCACCTCGGACCACATGTAGCTGTAATAGCCGCTGGAATAGCCGTCACCGGCAAAGACATGCGCGAAATGCGGGGTCGCGTGGCGCATGCCGATGGCGCGCGGCATGCCGATTTCGGTAAGGATTTCCGCCTGCCGTTGCATCGGATCGGCAGGGGCAGGCCCGTCGTGAAACCCCAGATCGACCAGCGCCGAGGCCACATATTCCACGGTCTGGAAGCCCATGTCATAGTTTGCGGCCCCCAGCATCCGTTGCAGCAGGTCAGCTGGCATCGCAGCCCCGGTATCAGCATGGGTCGCGAATTCGGACAGGACGGCAGGCACACTGAGCCAATGTTCATAAAGCTGGCTGGGCAGTTCCACGAAATCGCGCGCGACGGAGGTGCCGCTGATGCTTTCATAGGTCACATCCGACAGCATCTGGTGCAAAGCGTGGCCGAATTCGTGAAACAAAGTCCGCGCGTCGTCATAGGACAAAAGCGCGGGCCTGCCCGCCTCGGGTTTGGCGAAGTTGCACACGTTGATCACATGCGGGCGGGTATCACCACCCAGCCGTTTTTGTGACCGCATCGCCGAACACCACGCGCCGGACCGTTTTGATCCCCGCGCGAAGTAATCGCCGATGAACACCGCGACATGCGCACCATTGCGTGTCACCTCCCAGATCCGCACATCCGGATGGTAGACGGGGCCGTCGATGGGGGTGAAATCCAGCCCGAACAGCCGGTTGGCACAGGCAAAGGCCGCGGCGATCATCCGGTCGAGTTGCAGGTAGGGTTTGAGTTCCGCCTCATCCAGATCATGCAGCGCGCGGCGGCGTTTTTCGGAATAGTAGCGCCAGTCCCATGGCTCTAGCGGGCCTGTATGCCCATCACCCTGCAGCATATCGGCCAGCACGGCGGCATCCGCCTCGGCGGCGGCCTTGGCGGGGTGCCAGACCTGCATCAGCAGATCGCGCACCGCGGCAGGATTGCCCGCCATTTCGGTTTCCAGTTTGAAATCGGCAAAGCTGGCATAGCCCAACAGCGCCGCGCGTTCCTGCCGCAAGGCCAGCGTTTCGGCAGCAATCGCACGGTTGTCGGTGGCCCCGCCATTGGCCCCGCGCGCGCCCCAGGCAAGGTATGCCTTTTGCCGCAAATCGCGCCGGTCGGAAAATTGCAGGAATGGCACGATCAGGGACCGCGACAGGGTCACGACCGGACCGTCCGCGCCTTTTTCGGCCCCTGCGGCGCGGGCTGTCGCCAGAACGAAATCGGGCAGCCCGCCCAGATCATCCGGCCCCAGCGGCATCACCCAGTCGCGTTCGTCAGCCAGCAGGTTTTGTGTGAATTGCGTGCCCAGCACCGACAGGCGCGATTTGACCGCACGCAGGCGGGCGGCGGCGTCTCCATCCAGCAAGGCACCGGACCGCACAAAGCCACGCCGCGTCAGCATCAGCACGCGCTGTTGTTCGGCGGTCAGATCGAGGGTGTCGCGGGCGGTCCAGAGCGCCTCGATCCGCGCGAACAGCGCCTTGTTTTCCGAAATCTCGGAGGAATAGGCGCTGAGCAAGGGCGCGAAATCGCGCTGCAAGGCGTCGCGCGCAGGGGTGCTGTCGGCGCCTGCAAGGCTGTAGAACGCACCCAGCACGCGGTTCAGCGTGGCATCGGCCTGTTCCAGCGCCGCGATGGTATTGGCGAAATCGGGCGCGTCGGGGTCATCCGCAATCGCCGCGATATTGGCGCGGGACAGGGCCAGTGCGGCATCGACTGCGGGTGCGAAATCATCATCCGAGATCGCGCCAAAAGGCGGCAGGCCAAAGGGCGTGTTCCAGTCGGTCAGCAGCGGGTTGGTCATGGCGAAACTCCTGTCGATGAGTGTCAGACCCTTGCCGGCGCAGACCGGACAATCGGCCTGCGGCTTGATCGCGATGGTCCGGGTCTGGGCATATAGCGCGTCATAGATCAGCAGCCGCCCGGCCAGCCCGTCACCTGCCTGCGTGATCTGTTTGATCGCCTCGACCGCCATCATCGCACCGATCACGCCGGGCAGCGGACCCAGCACGCCCGCCTCGGCGCAGGAAGGGACCAGCGCGGGATCGGGGGCTTGGGGGAAGACACAGGCATAGCAGGGGGTACCATGGGCGGGGTCATAAAGGCTGATCTGCCCTTCCCATTGCGTCAGGGCTGCAGCGATCAGCGGGATGCCTTGGGCCACGGCGGTTGCGTTGACCAGATAGCGGGTGGCGAAATTGTCGCTGCCATCGAGCACCAGATCGTATTCGGCAAACATGTCGGTCGCGATCTCGGCCGTCAGCCGCCGGTGATAGGGCCGCACGGTCACAAACGGGTTCTGCGCCACCATCGCGGCGGCGGCGGAATGGACCTTGGGCATGCCGATATTCTTGTCGGGATGGATCACCTGCCGCTGCAGGTTCGCATTCTCGACCGTATCATCGTCGATCACCCCGATGGTGCCGACACCGGCGGCGGCCAGATATTGCAAGGCTGGCGCACCAAGCCCGCCTGCCCCCACGACCAGCACGCGCGCGTCGCGCAACGCCTTTTGCCCCGGCCCGCCGATTTCGCGCAGCACGATATGGCGGGCATAGCGATTCAGCTCTGTGTCAGAAAAGCTGCCTGCGCGCACCACAGGGGCTGCGACGGGTGTGACCCGCGCGCGCAGCCGCGCAAGGCCCCGCCGATAGGCCGCGACGATGAACCCGAACGCGATCAGCAAACCCCACAGCCGTGCATCGCCCCCCGTCGCCATGCGCAACGGATGGCCCGCAGGCAGGACCACATGCAAGACCATCACGCACACCAGCAAGATGCCCAGCATCGTCCAGCGCGCGGGATAGGGCGCTTTCATCACCGTGCCGATCCCCCAAAGGGCGGCCGCCATTGCGCCGACCATAATCATGTGCCGGTGGACCCGAAACCGCCCGCGCCACGCGGGCTGTCGGACAGGGTATCGACCAGCACGAACTGCGCCTGCACGACGGGGGCCACGACCATCTGCGCGATCCGCATGCCATGGGTGATCTGCACCGGATCAGTCCCGTGGTTCACCACGATCACCCCCACCGGCCCGCGATAATCGCTGTCGATCGTGCCGGGCGCATTCAGCAGGGTCAGCCCCTGTTTCAGCGCCAGACCAGAGCGTGGCCTGATCTGCACCTCATAGCCTTGGGGGATCTGCATCCGCAGCCCCGTGGGGATCAAGGCGCGCGCGCCGGGGGGCAGGTCAACCACCCCCTTGTCGGGCAGATTGGCGCGCAGATCGGCACCCGCCGCCCCTGCCGTTTCATAGCGGGGCAGGCCAAGCGATTGGTCTGCACCGGCGTCCCACATCACATTGATCATGCGATCACCTGCGCGATGCGTTGGGCCAGTTGGGCGGCGACGGCGTCTTTGGTCATGCGTGGCCAGCTTTCGGCACCCTGATCGGTGATCAGGGTCACGGCGTTTTCGGTGCCACCCATGATGCCTGTCGCGGGCGAGACATCATTGGCGACGATCCAGTCGCAGCCTTTGCGCAGGCGTTTGGCGGTGGCATGGGCGATCACATCGTCGGTTTCAGCGGCAAAGCCCACGACCAAGGGCGGGCGGCCTGCGCCCATCTGCGATATCGTGGCCAGAATGTCGGGGTTTTCGGCGAATGCCAGATGCGGCAGGCCGGCTGCATCTTTCTTGATCTTGCTGTGGCCTGCGTTGGCGACACGCCAATCCGCGACGGCGGCTGCAAAAACGGCGGCATCGGCGGGTCTGGCCGCCTGCACCGCGGCCAGCATCTGGGCGGCGGTTTGCACACGCACCACATGCACGCCGTCTGGGGGCGGCACATCGGCGGGGCCGGTGACGAATGTCACATCCGCGCCAAGCCCCGCCAGCGCGCGGGCAATCGCGGTGCCTTGCGCGCCGGACGACCGGTTGGCGATATAGCGCACGGGATCAATCGGTTCATGGGTCGGGCCGGATGTGACAAGGATATGTTTGCCCTGTAACGGCCCATCGGCCAGCGCGGCGCTGATCGCGGCGATGATCTGGGGCACTTCGGCCATGCGCCCGGGGCCGAATTCGCCGCAGGCCATCATGCCGTCATCCGGGCCTGTGACCAGCACGCCGTCGCCGCGCAGGGTCGCCAGATTGCGCTGGGTCGCGGGGTGGTTCCACATCCGCACATTCATCGCAGGCACGATCAACACGCGCTTGTCCGTCGCCAAAAGCAGGGTCGAGGCCAGATCATTTGCCAATCCCGCCGCCATTTTCGCCATCAGATCGGCGGTGGCGGGGGCCACGACAACCAGATCGGCGGCGCGGGACAATTCGATATGGCCCATTTCAGCCTCGTCCGTCAGGTCGAACAGGTCTTGATAGACCTTGGACCCAGCCAGCGCCGACAGGCTGAGAGGCGTGACAAATTCCGCGCCCGCGCGGGTCAGCACAGGCGTCACATGTGCGCCCTGATCGCGCAGGCGGCGCACCAGGTCCAAAGATTTATAGGCGGCAATACCACCGCCCAGGATCAGCAGAATATGTCGCCCCGCCAGCATTGTCTTTCTCCGGTCAATTCCAGTCGGACCTTAGGGCGGAACCGACCGGAAAGACAATGTGGCGTATCAGGCGAAGAAGGATTGCACTTCGGTGCTTTGCGCCTCGAGGCTTTTGCGCATCTTGCCAAAGGCCGCAGCCTCGAGCTGGCGGACGCGTTCCTTGGACAGACCCAGTTCCGACCCAAGGCTTTCGAGCGTGCGCGGATCGTCACGCAATTTGCGTTCGCGCACGATGAATTGTTCGCGGTCGTTCAGCGCGGTCAGGGCTGTGACCAGCCACTGGCGCAACGTGTCGGTGTCATGCGAGTTTTCGACCTTTTCGGCGGCCTGCGGTGCGTCGTCTTCCAGCGCGTCGATCCATTCGCGCCCTTCGTCTTCCATCGACTGGGTTGCGTTCAGCGAAAAATCGGACCCTGACAGGCGGCCATCCATCATTTGCACGTCATGCAGGGGCACGCCCACCTCGATCGCGATCTTTTCGTGCAATTCGTGGGTTTCCAGATGCACCCCTTCGGCCGCCGCCTCGCGTTCGAGACGGGCCTGCACGCGGCGCATGTTGAAAAACAGCGATTTCTGCGACGATGTGGACCCTGTGCGCACCATTGACCAGTTGCGCATGACGTAATCCTGAATGGACGCCTTGATCCACCAGACCGCATAGGTCGAAAACCGCACGCCACGGTCGGGGTCGAATTTGTCGGCGGCTTTCATCAGGCCGACCGACGCCTCTTGGATCAAATCGTTCATCGGCGCGCCATAGCGTTTGAATTTCGACGCCATCGAGATCGCCAGCCGCATATAGGCGGTGATCAGCCGGTGCAGGGCCTCTTCGTCGCGCTGATCGCGCCAGGCATAGGCCAGACGCAGTTCCGTTTCAGCATCCAGCAATTCGGCGCGCATTGCGGTCCGTGACAGTGTTTGATCGGAATAACCACTAACGGCCATTATTCTTCCCCCAGATTGTCGAGCTATGGATTAACTTTTCCTTATGTCCTTGTTACGAGAGCATTCTGAAAACGGATCACTTGAATATTCATGTCACCATTGCCAAAACTCACACTTGTCCTAGGCGGCGCGGCCTCTGGCAAATCCAGCTATGCCGAGGGGTTGATCACCAGCAGCGGTCTGGAAAAGATCTATATCGCCACAGCACAGGTGTTTGACGATGAAATGGCGGCCAAGGTCGCGCGCCACCGCGATTTGCGCGGCACCGGCTGGACCACGGTCGAGGAACCGCTGGACCCCGGTGCCATCTTGTCGCAGCACGGACCCGGCAGCGCGGTACTGGTGGATTGCGCCACGCTGTGGCTGACCAATGTGATGCTGGCCGAACAGGATGTGCCTGCCGCCTGCGCCGTTTTCGTGCAGGCCATGGCGGATTGCGCGGCCCCTGTCGTTGTCGTGTCAAACGAAGTTGGACAGGGCATTGTTCCCGACAATGCGCTGGCGCGGCGGTTCCGGAACGCGCAGGGCGCGCTTAATCAGGCCATCGCGGGTCAGGCCGACCGGGTGGTCGTCGTGATGGCGGGCCTGCCGCTGGTTTTGAAATGACGCGGTTCTGGTGGGTGCGGCATGCGCCGACGCATGAAAAATCCTTTGTCGGCTGGCGCGATGTGCCGGCCGATCTGTCCGATACCGCGCTGATCGGGCGCGTGGCGGACCATCTGCCTGCGGGTGCGGTGATCGTGGCTTCCGACCTGCAGCGCGCATCAACCACGGCGGATGCCATCGGGGGGGCGCGCCACCGCCTACCCGATGTGCCCGCCCTGCGCGAGATGGATTTCGGCATCTGGGACGGGATGGATTGGCGCGACGTCGCCGCCCGCGACCCTGACCTCAGCCGCCGGTTCTGGGAAGAACCCGGCGATCTGCGCGCGCCGGATGGCGAAAGCTGGAATGACGTCAGCGCCCGTGTCGCCCGCGTGGTCGATGATCTGACCCTGCGCTTTGCAGGCCGCGATATCGTGCTGGTCGCCCATATGGGGGTGATCATGACCCAGATCCAGCGCGCCTCCGGCAGCACGGCCTATCAGGCGCTGGGGCATCAAATCGACAATCTGTCGGTGACACAGATGGCGCGCGACGGCGCAGGCTGGACCTTGGGCGCGGTCAATCATTTGCCGTGATGGGACGGATCACGCAATGTCGCTTTGCGCTGCCACGGGTGCCGGATAAGATCGGCGCATGACATATACAATATACATCGGTGACCGGACATTCAGCAGCTGGTCCTTGCGCGGCTGGCTGATGCTGGAAAAATTCGGCCTGCCCTATCAGACCCGCATGGTCGGGCTTTATGCCGGGACCATGGCGGCGGAACTGGCCCATATCGCGCCTGCACGCACCGTGCCTGCGATGACGACACCCGAAGGGTTCGTGCTGACCGACAGCCTTGCCATGGCTGAAACATTGGTGGAACGCCATCCTGACGTGGCGCTTTATCCGCACGATCCGGCCGCACGCGCGCTGGCGCGGTCGATCTGCGCCGAAATGCACAGCGGTTTCAATGCCTTGCGCGGGCAATGCCCGAACATGATTGCCCATGTCTGGGACGGGTTCACCCCGTCCGACGCCGTGCGGGCCGATCTGGCGCGGATCGAGGAGCTGTGGGCGCTGGCCCGCGCCCGGCACGGCACGGACAGCCCATGGCTGTTCGGGGATTATTCGCTGGCAGACGTCTTCTATGCCCCGGTGGCGATGCGGATCACCACCTATGGCCTGCCGGTCAGTGCGGCCGCACAGACCTATGTCGATGCCCATCTGCGCGATCCGGCCTTTCTGGACTGGCGCCGCGCGGCGCTGGAAGAAATCCACGACCCCTGGCCGTATCCAATGGACCTACCTTCCCGCGACTGGCCCGTTAACCATTCGTAAACCGCCACAAGCTACCCGTTAACCAAAAGCGGGAGCAGCGCATGGTCGCCATCGCCTATACAGTGGCCTTTGAAGGGATCGAGGCCCGTCTGGTCGAGGTGCAATGCGCCGTCACCCCCGGCGTGCCTGCCTTTTCGATTGTCGGCCTGCCGGACAAGGCCGTATCCGAAGCCCGCGAAAGGGTGCGCGCGGCGCTGACGGCGATGGCCATCGCGCTGCCGTCGAAACGGATCACGGTCAACCTGTCGCCCGCCGATCTACCCAAGGAAGGGTCGCATTTCGACCTGCCCATCGCGCTGGCGCTGCTGGCGGCGCTGGATATCATCCCGCGCGATGACGCGGCGCAGGTCGTGGCGCTTGGGGAATTGTCGCTGGATGGCACGCTGGTCCCTGTCGTGGGTGCCCTGCCTGCCGCGATGACCGCAGCCAGCGAAGGGCGGATGCTGGTCTGTCCGGCCGCCTGCGGGGCAGAGGCGGCGTGGGTCGGGGCGGCCAATGTGATCGCGCCCCGCAGTCTGGCCGCGATGGTGCGGCATTTCACCGGGCAAACCGTGATCGCGCCATCCGTGCCGGGCGAGGCGCAGACCGCCAAGCACAGCCGTGATTTTGCTGAAGTCAAAGGTCAGGAACGCGCCAAACGCGCGCTGGAAATCGCCGCTGCGGGGCGGCATCACCTGCTGCTTGTCGGCGCGCCGGGGTCGGGCAAATCCATGCTGGCCGCGCGGATCGCGGGCATCCTGCCGCCCCTCTCGCCGGCCGAGGCGCTGGAAACCTCGATGATCCATTCGCTGGCGGGGCTGCTGGATGATGGCGGGATCAACCGCGAACGGCCATTCCGCGAACCGCATCACACGGCCTCGATGGCGGCGATTGTCGGCGGCGGGCGCGGCGCGAAACCGGGCGAGATTTCGCTCGCACATAACGGTGTGCTGTTCATGGACGAATTCCCCGAATTCCCGCGCACCGTGCTGGAAACCCTGCGCCAACCAATCGAGACGGGCGAAGTCGTCGTCGCGCGGGCCAATGCGCATGTGCGCTATCCCTGCCGGTTCATGCTGGTCGCCGCCGCCAACCCCTGCAAATGCGGGTACTTAACGGACCCCGCCCGCGCCTGCACCCGCGCGCCGATCTGTGGCGAGGATTACATGGGCCGCATATCCGGCCCGCTGATGGACCGTTTCGATCTGCGCATCGAGGTGCCGCCGGTCGCGTTTCAGGATCTTGATCTGCCCCAATCGGGCGAAAGTTCGGCCGTGATCGCGGCCCGCATCGCGGCGGCCCGCGCACGGCAAACCGCGCGCTTTGCAGGTCATCCGCAGGCGCGGGTGAATGCCGATGCCGAAGGCCATCTGCTCGAACAGATCGCGACACCCGATGCCGAAGGACGCGCGCTCTTGCTGCGGGTGGCCGAAAAATTCGGCCTGTCGGCGCGCGGCTATCACCGGATTTTGCGGGTGGCGCGCACCATCGCCGATCTCGACCGGTCCGACATCGTCGCACGCCACCATGTGGCCGAGGCTGTGGGCTATCGGCTGGCGATGGCGAAAGAGGTGTAGCCCGCTGTCCCGTTCCTGCGGAACGGGATGCCTCCGGCGGGGATATTTCTACTCGGAAGATGGGGGAGTGGCGCGGCGCGCCTCGATCGCCTGCCAGATCTTTTCGGCGATATTGACGCCATCGAACCGTTCCAGTTCCTGAATGCCGGTGGGTGATGTCACGTTGATTTCTGTCAGCCAGTCGCCGATCACGTCGATGCCGACGAAAACCTGCCCCTTTTCGCGCAAAACCGGCCCGATCCGGGCGCAGATTTCGCGGTCACGGTCGGTCAGCGCGACCTTTTCAGGCCGCCCGCCGACATGCATGTTGGACCGGGTTTCGCCCGCGGCAGGCACGCGGTTGATCGCGCCGACGGGGTCGCCATCGACAAGGATGATGCGCTTGTCGCCTTTGGACACGGCAGGCAGGAATTGCTGCATGATCAGCGGTTCGCGGTTGATGCCCGCGAACAATTCATGCAGCGACGCAAGGTTCGCGTCACCCCCCGCCAGCTTGAACACACCCGCCCCGCCGTTGCCATAGAGAGGTTTCAGGATCACGTCGCCGTATTCCTCGCGGAACGCGCGCAGGGTTTGCAGGTCGCGCGCGATCATCGTGGGCGGTGTCAGGTCAGGAAATTTCAGCACCAGCAACTTTTCAGGGGAATTGCGCACCCAGAACGGATCATTCACCACCAGCGTGGCAGGGTGGATCATGTCCAAAATATGGGTCGTCGTGATATATCCCATGTCAAAGGGCGGGTCTTGCCGCAGCCAGACGACATCCATGGCGCGCAGGTCCAATTCGGCAGGGTCCCCAAGCCGGAAATGATCGCCCTTGACGCGCTGCACATGCAACGGCCAGCCACGGGCCGTGACGCGCCCGCGGTCATAGGCCAGCATGTCCGGCGTGTAATAGAACAGCTCATGTCCACGCGCCTGCGCCTCTTCCGCAAGGCGGAAGGTGCTGTCGGCATCGATGTTGATCGGCCCGATCGGGTCCATCTGGAACGCGACTTTCAACGCCATGGTGCCACCTTTGTCAGCGAATGATACCGCTACATGCCGCAGCGCGCCGTCCGGCGCAATGGCGTGTTCACGCCTCCATAAAGGCGTTTTCGATCACGCTGACGGCACCGCGCCGGTCAACCAGCGCCAGATCAAAGCGCATATCGGTCAATTGGCCCAGCGGTTCACCCGCCAGAAACTCCGCCGCACTTGCGCACAGCCGGTCCATCTGTCGCCGGCCAAGGCGTAATGCTGCCTGCGCAAAACTGGCGCTTTTCTTGACCTCGACGAAAACCACCGTGTCCCCATCACGCATCACCAGATCGATTTCGCCGGACTTGCCGCGCCACCGCCGAGCCGCAACTTGATGGGCGCGCGCAGCATAGTTGCGCGCGACGATATCTTCGGCAGCAAGACCGGCGTGATAGCTGACCAGACCTGTCATGCCCCGTCCCCCAGCCCCAAGGCAATCTGGTAGACCTGCCGCCGTGGCAGGCCCAGCGCACCCGCCACGACCGTGGCTGCATCTTTCACACGCATGGTTTTCATCGCTTCTTTCAATGCCTCTGTCACATCGCCATCAGCCACATCCGTGGCCCCTGCCCGCCCGACCAGCACGACCAATTCGCCCTTAATGTTGCGGTCAGCATAGTACATTGCCACCTTGTCCAGCGTACCGCGTGTGGTTTCCTCGAATCGTTTGGTCAGTTCGCGGCACACCACCGCCTGCCGTTCACCGCCCAATGTATCGCGCAAACTTGCTAACATTTCCCCAACGCGTTTGGGGCTTTCATAAAATACCAGCGTAAACGGCACATCGCGCAGTGCCGCGATATCGGTTTCGCGTTGCTGGCGCGCGGCGGGCAGGAACCCGATAAAGGCGAACCTGTCGGTGGGCAGCCCCGACACCGTCAGCGCCGCCAGCACCGCCGAAGCACCCGGTGCCGTCGTCACCGGCACCCCGGCCGCAATCGCGGCGCGCCCCAGCTCGTATCCCGGATCGGCGACCAGCGGCGTGCCAGCTTCAGAGACATAGGCCACGGATTTGCCCGCAGCCATATCCGCGACCAGCCGGTCAACCGCGCCTTCACCGCTATGGTCGTGAAAGGCCACAACCTTGCGCCCGTTCAGCGGCACACCGTGGATTTCCATCAATTTGCGTGCGGTGCGGGTATCCTCGGCGGCGATCAGATCGGCAGAGGCCAGGATATCCAGCGCGCGCAGCGTGATATCGCGCGCCGACCCGATCGGGGTCGCGACGAAATAAAGACCGGCAGAGAGTGGCTTGGTCAGATGATTCATGGCTGGACCCTTGTCGCCCCTGCTTTATGATGCGTTACGAACACCGCACGGAACGCGCGGTCAGTGGACCTGCCAGCTTGTCCAACAATCAGAAGGAATAACACCATGTTCGCCGCTTTTCGTCAGGGCTGCAAGCCGGTCACACGTCTTTTTGGCTTTTTGTCGCTGGCATGGCTGGCGGCCTGTGATGCGCCGTTGCAGACCGGTGCCAATCTCGGCCCGACGGTCAGTTCCGGGCGCGCCGTGCAGGTTGCGCTGCTGGTGCCCGGCGGATCGGACGAGGGCAGCGATGCTTTCCTTGCGCAGAATTTCGAAAACGCGGCGCGTATGGCGATTGCCGATCTGAACGGGCCGCTGATCGACCTGCGGGTCTATAACACCGCGTCCGATGCCGCGCAGGCGGCTATTGTCGCGCGGATGGCGGTGGATGACGGCGCCCAGATCATCCTTGGGCCATTGTTCGCCGAGGCCGCCAACGCCGCGGGCGTTGCCGTGGCCAACAGCAATGTCAACGTCCTGGCCTTTTCCAACAACACCAGCATCGCGGGCGGCAATGTCTTTATTCTGGGGCAGACTTTTGACGATACCGCGCGCAGGCTGGTCCAATATACAAGCGGGCAAGGCGTGGACCGGTTCATGATCGCGCATGGTCAGGACATCGGCGGCGAGATGGGCCGCGAGGCCATCGCCACTGCCGTGCGCCAGAACGGATCGCAAGTCGTGGCGGCCGAGGGCTATCCGCTGTCGCAGGCCGCGATCTTTGCCGCGACGCGCCAGCTGGTCGATACGGCGCAGGCGACCGGCGCGCAGGCGATCTTTACCACCGCGGGGGCCAATGCCGATCTGCCGATCATTGCCACCGGCCTGCCAGAGGCCGGGCTTGACCCCACCCAGACCCGCCTGATCGGGCTGACCCGCTGGGATGCCGTGCCGCAGCTTATGGCGCTGCCCGGTGTGCAGGGTGGTCTGTTCGCCATGCCCGACCAAGGCCCTGCCACCCTGTTTCAGGACCGCTATGCCGCAACCTATGGATCGCAGCCACATCCGCTGGCGGGGCTGGCCTATGACGGGATCGCCGCTGTGGGGGCACTGATCGCCACGGGCGACGGCGCGCTGACACGCAGTGCCCTGACAACGCCAGAGGGCTTTCGCGGCACATCAGGGGTTTTCCGTCTGCTGCCCAACGGGCAAAACGAACGCGGGCTGGCCGTTGCCACCATCCAACAAAATCAGGTCATGATCCTTGAACAAGCCCCTAGAAACTTTGGCACAGCCGGGTTCTGAACCCGTCCGCACCCGCCATGTCGAAGCACCGGACGGGTTGATCTGTCCGGCCGCTGTCATTTTTGACACGGCCGCCGTATCCGCACGGATCGCCGCCGAAACCGCCGGTGTCGCATCGGAAAAGGAGGTGCGCGCCATCGCGGTGCGCATCCTGACCGAGGCCCGTCAGGCGGGCCTTGCCGAAATCAGCACGGCCTTTGCGATGCAGCCTTTTGCATCGCGCCCGACGACGCGCGCCTATTGCTGGCTGACCGACCAGATCGTGACCATCGTGCTGGATGTGGCGACCCAACGCCTGCATCCGGCCCCGAACCCGACCGAGGCGGAAAAGCTGGCGCTGATCGCGGTCGGCGGCTACGGGCGCGGCGAAATGGCCCCCCATTCCGATGTCGATCTGCTGTTCCTGACGCCCTACAAGATCACCCCCTGGGCCGAAAGCGTGATCGAATCCATGCTGTACATGCTGTGGGACCTGAAACTGAAAATCGGTCACGCCAGCCGGACCATCAAGGATTGCCTGCGCCTTGCGCGCGAGGATTACACGATCCGCACCGCCTTGGTCGAATACCGCTATCTGGCGGGCGATGCGGCGCTGGCGCAATCGCTGGGTCAGCGGCTGTGGCAGGATCTTTTCCGCAATACCGCCAGCGATTTCATCGAGGCGAAACTGGCCGAACGCGCCGAACGGCACCGTAAACAGGGTGGCCAGCGCTATATGGTCGAACCCAATGTGAAAGAGGGCAAGGGCGGGCTGCGCGACCTGCAATCCATGTTCTGGATGAGCAAATACGTCAATGGCGTCAAACATGCAGCCGAGCTTGTGGGGCTGCGGGTCTTTACCCAAGACGAATTCGAAGCTTTCGTGAAGGCCGAGGATTTTCTTTGGGCCGTGCGCTGCCATCTGCACCTGATCGCGGGGCGCGCAGTGGACCAGCTGACCTTTGACATGCAGGTCGAGGTGGCATCCGCCATGGGCTATACCGATCACGGCGGCAGGCGGGCGGTCGAACATTTCATGCAGGCCTATTTCCGCGAGGCCACCCGCGTCGGCGAATTGACCCGCATCTTCCTGACCGCGCTCGAGGCGACCCATACCAAGCCCGAACCGATGCTGGTGCGGTTTCTGACCCGTCGCAAGGCGGCAAAGCCCCCCTATGCGATCAAACAGAACCGGCTGACCGTCGCTGACGAACCTGCGTTCTTTTCCGACAAGCTGAACATGCTGCGCATCTTCGAAGAAGCCCTGCGCACCGGCACCCTGCTGCATCCCGACGCCATGCGCCTGATCGCATCACATCTGCATCTGGTCGATGACGCCATGCGCCAAGACCGCGAGGCAAGCCGGATTTTCCTTGATATCCTGCTCAAGCACGGCAACCCCGAACGGGGCCTGCGGCGGATGAACGAACTGGGGATGCTGGGGGCCTTCATCCCCGAATTCGCGCCGATCGTGGCGATGATGCAATTCAACATGTATCACCATTACACCGTCGATGAACACACGATCCAATGCATCAGCAACCTTGCCCAGATCGAACGGGGCGAATTGATCGAGGAATTGCCGGTGGTGTCCGGCATTCTCAACCACGGGATCAGCCGCAAGGTGCTCTATGTGGCGCTGTTGCTGCATGACATCGGCAAGGGCCGCCCCGAAGATCACGCCATCCTTGGCGCCCAGATCGCGCGCAAACTTTGCCCGCGTCTGGGGCTGAACAAGAAAGAAAGCGACACTGTCGAATGGCTGATCCGCTATCATCTGCTGATGTCGGATGTGGCGCAAAAACGCGATATCGCCGAACCACGCACGGTGCGCGGCTTTGCCAATGCGGTCAAATCGGTGGAACGGCTGGATTTGCTGACGGTGCTGACGGTCTGCGACATCCGCGGCGTCGGCCCCGGCACCTGGAACAACTGGAAAGCGGTGCTGATCCGCAACCTTTACAAGGCCACGCGCGCCGCGCTGGAAACCGGGCTGGAGGATCTCAACCGCGAAAGCCGCGAGGCCGAGGCCAAACGCGCCCTGCGCGCCGCGCTGTCGGATTGGGACGCCAAGGCGCTGAAAACCGAGGTCGGCCGCCATTACGGCCCCTATTGGCAGGGCCTGCCCAATGCCGCGCAGGTGATCTTTGCCAATCTGTTGCGCGACATCGACGACGATCAGGTCTGCATCGACCTGATGCTGGACGCCGACCGCGACGCAACCCGCGCCTGTTTTGCCATGGTGGACCACCCGGGCCTGTTCAGCCGGATGACCGGCGCGCTGGCACTGGTGGGGGCCAATATCGTGGATGCGCGCACCTATACGTCCAAGGACGGCTATGCCACGGCCGTGTTCTGGGTGCAGGACGGCGACGGCAATCCTTACGAGGAAAGCCGCCTGCAACGCCTGCGCCAGATGATCGTGCGCACCCTGCGCGGCGAAGTGGTGGCGCGCGAGGCGCTCAAAGACAAGGACAAGATCAAGAAACGCGAACGCGCCTTCCGCGTCGATACCAAGATCACCTTTGATAACGACGGGTCCGAAATCTATACGATCATCGAGGTGGACACCCGCGACCGCCCTGGCCTTTTGTATGATCTGACGCGCACCTTGGCCAATGCGCATGTCTATATCGCCTCTGCCGTCATCGCGACCTATGGCGAACAGGTGGTCGATACGTTCTACGTCAAGGATATGGTCGGGCTGAAATATTATTCCGAGGCCAAGCGCCACAGCCTTGAGCGCAAATTGCGCGAGGCCATCGCGCAAGGCGCGCAGCGGGCCATATCGTGAGCTTTGCGCGGCGGGCAAGGCCATGAAACAGGTGCGCCTGATGGCGGGCTTTTTCACGGTGGGGCTCTGGACGCTGCTCAGCCGTGTGGCGGGGTTCGTGCGCGACATCTTCATCGCGGCCTATCTGGGCACGGGGCCGGTGGCCGAGGCGTTTCTGGTCGCTTTCTCTCTGCCCAACCTGTTCCGCCGGTTCTTTGCCGAAGGGGCGTTCAACATGGCCTTCGTGCCGATGTTCGCCAAAAAGCTCGAGGCCGACGACGGCGCACATCAATTCGCGCAGGATGCTTACCTTGCGATGTGGGTGATCCTGTCGGTTTTCACCGTGATCGGGATCGTGGCGATGCCCGCGCTGGTCACGGCGATGGCCAGCGGGTTCATCGGCGACGAACGCTTTGATCTGGCCATCTATTACGGACGGATCGCCTTTCCCTATATCCTGTTCATCTCGCTGACAGCCCTTTTGTCGGGCGTGCTGAATGCGACAGGCCGGTTCACCGCCGCCGCCGCCGCACCGGTGATCCTGAATGCAGGCTTTGTCGTGGCCTTGCTGATCGGGGCGGCCACCAGCACAGGCCCCGCGATCGACACCCCCGAACGGATGGGCCTGTGGCTCGCCTATGCGGTGCCATTGGCGGGGATCGGGCAATTGGCGATGGTCTGGTGGGCGGCAAAACGGGCGGGCTTTGCGCTGCAGATCGGCAAACCCCGCTGGACACCGGCGCTCAAACGGCTGGCGATTATCGCCGCCCCCGCAGCATTGGCTGGCGGCGTTGTGCAGATCAACCTGCTGGTGGGCCGTCAGGTGGCCAGCTATTTCGACGGCGCTGTCGCGTGGCTGTCCTATGCCGACCGGCTCTATCAACTGCCCTTGGGGGTCGTCGGCATCGCCATCGGCGTGGTGCTGCTGCCCGACCTGTCGCGCCGCCTGCGCGCCAATGACATGGCCGGCGGCAAGGATGCGTTCAACCGCGCCTGCGAAGTCTCGCTCGCCCTGACGATCCCGGCCGCCGTGGCGCTGATGGTCATCGCCCTGCCTTTGGTCGGCGTGTTGTTCGAACGGGGTGCGTTCGACGCCGCCGACACCAATGCCACGGCGCTAGCCGTCGCGGTCTACGGGCTGGGGCTGCCCGCCTTCGTGATGCAAAAGACGCTGCAGCCTTTGTTCTTCGCACGCGAAGACACCAAACGGCCATTCTATTACGCCCTTGTCGCGCTGGTGCTGAATGCCGCCCTTGCCGTGGGTCTGTCGCCGCTGATCGGCTTTATCGCCGCCGCTTGGGGCACCAGCCTGACAGCATGGGCGATGGTCTGGCTTCTGTGGCGCGGCAGCCGCGACATGGGGGATGCGGCCGATTTCGACGCAAGGTTCAAATCGCGCCTGCCGCGGATCATCGCGGCTGCGGCTGTGATGGGGCTGGTGCTGGCCGCACTCGCCGCCGTGATGGCACCGTTCTTCGACATCCCGACATGGCGCTATCTGGCACTGCTGGCCCTGATTGCGGCAGGCATCGTCACCTATTTCGGCACGGGACAGGTCATCGGCGCATTCAAACTCGCCGAATTCCGGCGCGCGATGAAACGCTGATCGCAGTCATCTTCCGAGCCCAAATATCCCCGCCGGAGGCATAAAAGTCCTTTACGACCTCTGCCGCATCCGCGCCAGCAGCATGGTCCAGCCACCGGGTGCCAATGGCACCGCCAGCACGAATCCCGCGACAAAGCCCGACAGTTCCGCGATCCATGACTGGCCCGCGCCAAAGATCAGCCCGAACCCCAGTTGCAGCGCCAGCAAAAACCCGATCAGCCGGAACGCCAGCAACTGGTTTTCCCCCGCCTGCCCCAGCCGCAGCCAAAGCACATAGGTATAGGCCCCGATCAGGCCGTAAACGGGGGTAAAACCACCCAGCAGCGGCGCATTGCCATCAACCAGCAGGCCATAAGCGACAGCCCCGATGATCGCGCAGACCAGATAGATCACCAGCACCTTCAACCCGCCAAAAAAGTCCGACGTGAACTTGCCCAGGGCCAGTGTCAGCGCGGCGCAGAACGCCGTCTGCACGATTTCGCCATTGACGAAAGGATAGGTCACAAAGCGCATCAGCATATCGACCGACCAATCGCCCTGCACCAGCACGCGGTCCAGCACGGCGGGCGAAAAGCCGAACCGGCCCACCGCCTCCATCCGCCAGCCAAGGCCACGCGGCCCGCCGATCAGCCCCGCATTGGCCAGCTGGAACGCGGCCTCAGCGCCAATGATCAGCAGCGCAAGGCCGATCACGACAGGTGAAAGGTCATTGATCGGCTTCTCGGACATGTTGTCGGACATCGGGAACCTTCGGGCGGTTGAAGTTGACGGGCCTGTCTGGCATGGGTATGCGACGCTTGCCCTGAAATCCAGCCCGGACGTTGCCCCATGACCCAGCCAACCTTTACCCCGCGCGTCTTTTCGGGGATCAAACCTTCGGGTGGTCTGCAACTGGGCAATTATCTGGGCGCGATCAAACGGTTCGTCGGCATGCAGGGCACGATGGAAACCATCTATTGCGTCGTCGATCTGCATGCGATCACCGTCTGGCAGGACCCCAAGGATCTGGCCAATGGCACGCGCGAGGTTGCGGCGGGCTATCTGGCGGCTGGCCTCGACCCTGCGAAATCCATCCTGTTCAACCAAAGCCGTGTTGCGGCCCATGCCGAATTGGGCTGGATCTTCAATTGCGTCGCACGCGTCGGCTGGATGAACCGGATGACCCAGTTCAAGGACAAGGCGGGGTCGAACGCGGAAAAGGTGTCGCTCGGGCTTTATGCCTATCCGTCACTGATGGCGGCGGACATCCTGCTTTATCATGCGACCCATGTGCCAGTGGGCGAGGACCAGAAACAGCATGTCGAACTGACCCGCGATATCGCGGCCAAGTTCAACCACGATTACGGCGTCGATTTCTTTCCGCTGACCGAACCGGTGATCGACGGGCCAGCCACCCGCGTGATGAACCTGCGCGACGGGACCAAGAAAATGTCCAAATCCGGCGACAGCGATATGGAACGGATCAACATGCTCGATGATGCCGACACGATCGCCAAAAAGTTCAAAAAGGCCAAGACCGACCCCGAACCGTTGCCCGAAACGATTGAAGGGCTGAAAACCCGCCCCGAGGCGCGCAATCTGGTGGATATCTATGCCGCCCTTGACGACACCACCCCCGAGGCCGTGATCGCGCAATACCCCGGTGCCGGCTGGGGCACGTTCAAGCCCGCGCTGGCCGATCTGGCGGTGGCGAAGCTGGCCCCCATTTCGCAGGATATGGCACGGTTCATGGCCGATCCCGCCGAGATTGACCGCATTCTGGCGCAAGGGGCCGACAAGGCGCGCGCCATCGCGCAACCCGTGCTGCAGCGGACCTATGATATCGTGGGCCTGCTGCGCGGCTGATCTGCAGAGGCGCACAGTTTCTCTGTTTTCCTGCCCGATGACGGCGGGGCGGATCATGCCTATCCTGACAGCATAGCTGAAAGGATCACCCCCATGTCTGCCACTGCCACCACCCGTATCGGCCATGTCCATCTGCGTGTGTCCAATCTTGACCGCGCAATTGCCTTTTATGGCGATATTCTGGGCTTTCACGTCACACAGAGGTTCGGGACAGGTGCAGCCTTTCTCGCCGCAGGCGATTATCACCACCATATCGGGCTGAACACCTGGGACAGCCTTGGCGCGACGCCACCGCCTGCCGGACATACAGGCCTTTACCACACCGCATTCCTGTTTCCCGATCGCGCGGCGCTAGGGGCGGTCGTGGCACGGGTGCTGGCGGCGGGCCTTCCGCTGGACGGTGCGGCCGACCACGGCGTCAGCGAGGCTGTCTATCTGCGTGACCCCGACAATAACGGGGTCGAGCTTTATTCCGACAAGCCGCAGGCGGACTGGCCCCGCGACGCCAACGGCGCATTGCGGATGAGCAACAACAGGCTCGACGTGCAGGCACTGGTCGATCTCGCGCATAAGATGTCACAAAACTGAATCCGGCAGGTGGGAGGCTGAAACGGCGCTGCATGGATTCGCTCTGCTCCGCCCCGGCTAGGTGTCGCCTCCCCCAGTGACACCATGGTCTCGCAGGCACCCGGTGTTCCCCGGCACCGGGTGCCAATGCGGCCCACCCGTTGCCAGCGCCATGTTCCTGCTGCACTATGCCCCGAACAGGAGTATGAACATGCGCAAGTTTCTGGTGGTGCTGGACGACAGCCGCGAATGTCTGAACGCGATGCGGTTCGCTGCGATGCGTGCGGCACGGTCTGGCGGTGGTGTGACGATCTTGTCGGTGATCCCGCCCGACGAATTCAACCACTGGATCGGCGTCGGTGAAATCATGCGTGCCGAGGCCCGCGAACGGATCGAAGTCCATTACGAGGTTTTCGCCAAATGGATGCGCGACAAGCAGAATATCCATCCCGAACTGATCATCCGCGAAGGCGAACCGCTGGATGAAATCATCGCGCAGATCACCGAAGACCCCGAAATCGGCGTTCTGGTGCTGGGCGCTGGCACCGATACCAAAGGCCCCGGCCCGCTGGTCACACAACTCAGCCGTCAGGCTGGCAGCCTGCCGGTGCCGATCACCATCGTGCCGGGGGATCTGTCAAAAGAACGGCTCGAATCGATTACCTGATACCGGCGCAGTTTAGAATCGTTCCAAATCCTTGACAGATCGCGCGCGCATGCGCATATTCAAAGCCTGAAACAGAAGGTCCGCATCATGTTCATCCAGACCGAATCGACCCCGAACCCCGCAACGCTGAAATTCCTGCCCGGACAAAACGTGCTGGAGGTTGGCACCGCCGATTTCCCCAATGCCGAGGCCGCGCAGCATTCGCCGCTGGCGCAGCGCATCTTTGCCGCTGGTGGCGTGGCGGGCGTGTTCTTTGGTATTGATTTCGTCACCGTGACCAAGGCCGATGGCGCCGAATGGGACCATATCAAGCCCGGCATTCTGGGCGCGATCATGGAACATTACCAGTCGGGCCAGTCGGTCATGGCCGCCGACCACAAACCCGTCAGCGGACATGCCGACCACAGTGGCGAGGATGGCGATATCGTCACCCAGATCAAGGAATTGCTGGACACCCGCGTGCGCCCTGCCGTGGCGCAGGACGGCGGCGACATCACATTCCACGGCTTTGACCGCGGGATTGTTTATCTGCATATGCAGGGTGCCTGTGCCGGCTGCCCGTCATCCACACTGACGCTGAAAATGGGCATCGAAAACCTGCTGCGCCACTATATCCCCGAGGTGATCGAAGTCCGGCCTGTCGCGGCCTAAGCGGACGCGCATCAATCATGCCGCCTGACACCAGACTGATCGCATTCGACACATCGGCGGCGCATTGCGCCGCCGCTTTGCTGTTGGGCGACCGGATCATCACCCGCATCGACGACATGGCCAAAGGACAGGCCGAACATCTGATGCCGATGCTGCAAGAGATGCTGACGGCCGAAGGTCTGACATGGCGCGATCTGGACGGGATCGGTGTGGGTACGGGGCCGGGCAATTTCACCGGCATCCGTATTTCGGTCAGTGCCGCGCGTGGTCTGGCCTTGGGACTGGGCAAGCCTGCGGTCGGGGTGTCGGTGTTCGAAACGACACGGCGGCTGTCCAATCACGCACAGGTTGCGGTGCCTGCCCCGCGCGACCAAGCCTATCTGATGGATTTCGACACGATGGCCAAGGCGGTCATTGTACCGTTCGGCGCTGTGGGCGCTGCCGCGCTTTCGACCGACCACAGCCCTGCGGCGCATGTGGGCTGCATGGCGCAGATCGCGGCAGGCCGGATCGGCGGGGATCATCCGCGCCCTACCCCGCTTTATGTGCGCGCTGCCGATGCCGCACCCGCGCGGGACGCTGCCCCCGTGATCCTGCCATGACGCCAGAGGTATTGGCCCGCATCCACGCACAGGCGTTTTCCAGCACGCGCGCATGGTCGGCGGCAGAATTCCGTGGCCTGCTGGACCAGCCCGGCATGGTATTGACAGGCGACGACCGCGCCTTTGCCCTGCTGCGCGTGACGCTGGACGAGGCTGAGGTGCTGACCGTCGCCACCGCCCCCGAACATCGCCGCAAGGGGCTGGCGCGCGCGGTGCTGGCGCAGGCGGAAACGGCGGTACAGACGCTGGGTGCCGCCGTGATCTTTCTTGAGGTGGCCGAGGATAATGACGCCGCCCGCGCGCTTTATGCGCAGGCGGGCTATGCCCAGATCGGGCGGCGGCCCGGTTATTATCTGCCCAAAGATGCAGCACCTGTCGCGGCGCTGGTGCTGCACAAGGCAGTTGTCGCACAGTAACGCGGCGTCAGGTGCATGACCGGCGATCAATCCTCTGACAGATGCCCGATTTGGCGCAAAAACCTGTTGATCTTCGTCAGCCGCCGATGCCTTATCTTGCGATGGCCCGACAATGGTCGGCTAAGCAATCAACCGAAGGCGCAGGCGAACAGCCGGCAAGACTTCGAAAAACGACTTGGGAGACGACGATGACCGTTATGCATAAACTTCTTGGCGCATCCGCAGCACTGGCTCTGAGCGCAGGTGCCGCTGCCGCCGATCCAGCCATCCTGTTCGATCTGGGTGGCAAGTTCGACAAATCCTTTAACGAAAGCGCCTATAACGGGGCAGAGCGTTGGGCGACGGAAACCGGCGGCAGCTATGCCGAGGTCGAAATCCAGTCCGATGCACAGCGTGAACAGGCGATCCGCCGTTTCGCTGAATCCGGTGCCAACCCGATTGTGATGGCTGGCTTTTCATGGGCCACGCCGCTGGAAAAAGTGGCTGCCGACTATCCCGACACCAGCTTTACCATCATCGACATGGTCGTTGACGCGCCCAACGTGCGGTCGGTCGTGTTCAACGAACATGAAGGGTCCTATCTGGTCGGCATGATGGCTGCGATGGCCTCTGAAACCGGCACTGTGTCCTTTGTCGGTGGCATGGACATCCCGCTGATCCGCAAATTTGCCTGCGGCTATGCCCAGGGCGTGCTGGCCGTGAACCCCGAAGCAACCGTGATTGCCAACATGACTGGCACCACACCTGCGGCATGGAACGATCCGGTGAAAGGGTCCGAACTGACGCTGGCGCAGATCAGCCAGGGGTCCGACGTGGTCTTTGCCGCTGCCGGTGGCACCGGTGTCGGTGTGTTGCAGACCGCCGCCGACAGCAACATCCTGTCGATCGGCGTCGATGCCAACCAGAACTATCTGCACCCCGGTCAGGTTCTGACCTCGATGCTCAAGCGCGTGGATAATGCAGTTTATGACGCATTCACCCAAGGCGAGGCACTGGAAACAGGGTTCAACGTCATGGGCGTGGCGAACGAAGGCGTGGGTTACGCGCTGGATGAATTCAACGCCGATCTGGTGACCGCCGACATGCAAGCCGCCGTCGATGCCGCCGCGGCCGATATCGCAGCAGGCACGCTGGCTGTGCATGATTATTCATCCGACGAAAGCTGCCCTGCCCTGACGTTCTAAGACGTCCGACAGGCCATAAAAGCGGGGCCGCGCTGATATCCATCCGCGCGGCCCTTTGTACAAGGACAAGTGCCGCATGACCGCCCCAGCCCCCGCCATCGAACTCAAAGGTATTTCCAAGGCATTCGGCCCGGTGCAGGCCAACAAGGATATTTCCATCCGCGTCATGCCCGGCACGATCCACGGGATCATCGGTGAAAACGGCGCTGGCAAATCAACGCTGATGTCGATCCTGTACGGGTTCTACAAGGCCGACAAAGGCGAGATTTTCATCGCGGGCAAAAAGGCCAATATCACCGACAGCCAAGCCGCCATCGCCGCAGGGATCGGCATGGTGTTCCAGCATTTCAAACTGGTGGAAAATTTCACCGTGCTGGAAAATGTCATTCTTGGGGCCGAGGACAGTGGCCTCTTGCGCCCGTCCCTTGCGCGCGCGCGTCGCGAGTTGAAGGCACTGGCGGAAGAATACGAACTCAACGTCGATCCCGATGCGGTGATCGAGGATGTGGGCGTCGGCATGCAGCAGCGTGTCGAGATCCTCAAGGCGCTCTACCGGCGGGCGGATATCCTGATACTGGACGAACCGACCGGCGTGCTGACCCCCGCCGAGGCGGATCATTTGTTCCGCATCCTTGAAAACCTGCGCCGTGAAGGCAAGACGATCATCCTGATCACCCATAAGCTGCGCGAAATCATGGATATCACCGATACCGTCAGCGTCATGCGCCGGGGCGAGATGACAGCGACCGTCAAGACCGCCGAGACCAGCCCCGCCCAGCTGGCCGAACTGATGGTTGGCCGCAAGGTGCTGTTGCGCGTGGACAAGACACCGCCCGTGATCGGCCGCAAGATACTGGAAGTCCGCGATCTGAACGTCACCGACGACAAGGGCGTCCACCGCGTCAAAGGCGTCAGTTTCGACGTCCATGCAGGCGAGATATTGGGCATCGCGGGGGTGGCGGGCAACGGGCAGTCCGAATTGCTCGAGGTGTTGGGGGTTATGAACGCGCCACCGGCAGCCTGCGGATGAACGGCGCGGATATCGACCTGACCGGCGCACATTCCGACGGGCAAAGCAGGCGCGCGCATGGCATCGCCCATGTCCCCGAGGACCGCCAGCGCGAAGGTCTGATCATGGATTTTCAAGCTTGGGAAAACACCGCCTTTGGCTATCACCATGACGCGCGCTATCAGCGGTCGCGGCTGTTCATGGACAATCAGGCGATCCTGCGCGACACCGCCGAGAAAATGGCCCGTTTCGACGTGCGCCCGCCCGACCCCAGACTGGCCGCAAAAAGCTTTTCCGGCGGCAACCAGCAAAAAATCGTGCTGGCCCGCGAGATTGAACGTAACCCTGACCTGTTGCTGATCGGCCAGCCGACACGCGGCGTCGATATCGGCGCGATCGAATTTATCCACCAGCAGATTGTTGCGCTGCGCGATCAGGGCAAGGCCATCTTGCTGGTTTCGGTCGAGCTGGAGGAGATTTTATCGCTGTCCGACCGGATCGCCGTTATGTTCGACGGCAAAATCATGGGCGAGCGGATGCCACAGGACACAGATGAAAAAGAACTGGGTCTGCTGATGGCAGGCATGACGACCGCGCCTGCGGGTGATCCGTTTCAGGCGGTCGCGGAAAACCTTGCCTATGCAGGCGGCGACGCCGGAAAAGGGGCCTGAGCATGGATGTGATGCCAAAATGGGCCGATGTGATCCTGATTCCGCTGATCTCGATCCTGCTGGCGGCGGTGCTGTCGGCGCTGGTGATCCTTGCCATCGGTGAAAGCCCGTGGGCCGCGCTCAAGCTGATGGTCGCTGGCGCGCTGGGGTCCACTTATGGTTGGGGCTATACGCTATATTACGCCACCAATTTCATCTTTACCGGTCTTGCGGTGTCCGTCGCCTTTCACGCGCGGCTGTTCAACATCGGCGGCGAAGGTCAGGCCGTGCTGGGCGGTTTGGGGGTGGCGCTGGCCTGTCTCTATATCCCGTGGCCGCATTGGTCGCTGGCCCTGATCGGGGCTGGCCTGATGGCGGCGGCCTTTGGTGCGGCTTGGGCCGCGATCCCCGCGTTTCTGCAGGCCAAGCGCGGCAGCCATATCGTGATCACCACGATCATGTTCAACTTTATCGCGGCTGCCTTGTTGAATTACCTGCTGATCGGCGCTCTCAAGGTGCCAGGGTCGATGGAACCGGCGACCGCGACCTTTCCGCCCGCGACGCATCTGCCGTCGTTTCAGGATATGTTCAATTTCGGCGACACGACCTTTTTCCGGGGCGCACCGGCCAATGTCACCTTTTTCGTGGCGGTCGCGGCCTGTGTCGCGATCTGGGCGCTGATCTGGCGCACCCGGCTGGGATATGAATTGCGGTCTTTCGGCCATTCGGAATCAGCCGCGAAATATGCGGGCATCAGCCCGACCAAGATCATCATGGTCACCATGCTGGTGTCCGGCGGTCTGGCCGGCATGATGGCGATCAACAACGTGCAGGGCGAGGCTGAACGGCTGGTCCTGAACGCCGTGGAAGGTGCGGGCTTTATCGGTATCGCCGTAGCACTGATGGGGCGCAGCCATCCTTTCGGGGTATTGCTGGCGGCCCTGCTATTCGGCTTTCTGTATCAGGGCGGCGCAGAGCTTGCGCTCTGGACGTCGATCCCGCGTGAACTGATCATCGTCATACAGGCTTTGGTGATCCTGTTCACGGGCGCATTGGACAATATGGTGCGCATGCCGCTGGAGCGGCTTTTCCTGGCGATGAGGAGAGCAAAACAATGATCGCAGGCCCTTTCAAGATCGGTGTCGAAGATGACACCGGCGCTGACCTTGGCTTTGTGCTCAGCTGTCTGGCGCTTGGCATGATCACGATGGATGAATTGCACCGCTGGATAAACCATGTGATCGCCCAGACCCCGGGTGACGACGTGCCGCCGCATCTGGTGGCATTGCTGGCGGTCAAGAACCGCGCCAATGTGTTCCGCCCGAACGAGGCCGTGATGGCCCGCATCCCGCATGATCCGTTCATCACCGATGACCGTTTCGACGCGATGCTGGGGCTGCAATTCTTCATGCGCCGCGACAAACCGCAGGTGAACGACATCACCCAAGCGCAGGCCGAGGCTGCCCTGCGCCGCAACCCCGAGGTTGCCGACCGCTTTTTCGCGCTGTTCCCCTTCCTGACGGAGGCTGTTGCCTAAATGGATTTCGCAACCCTTCTGCAGATGCTGGACGCGACATTGCGTCTGGCGACACCGCTTTTGCTGGCCTGTCTGGCGGGCCTGTTTTCAGAGCGGGCCGGTATCTTTGATATCGGGCTGGAAGGCAAAATGCTGGCCGCCGCATTCATGTCGGCGGCGATTGCGGCTGTCACCGGCGATGTCTGGCTGGGGCTGCTGGCGGGGATCGGCGCGTCGCTGGTCCTGTCGGCGATCCACGGGGTGGCGTCGATCACCTTTCGCGGCAATCAGCTGATTTCGGGAGTGGCGATCAATTTTCTGGCCGCGGGGCTGACCGTCGTCGTCGCGCAAAGCTGGTTCCGCCAAGGCGGGCGCACCCCGCAATTGTCGGGTGACGGGCGGTTCAACCCGATCACCCTGCCCTTTGCGGAAACGCTACGCGATGTGCCGGTGATCGGGCCGATCTATTTCGAATTGATTTCCGGCCATACGATCCTTGTCTATGTGGCACTTGCGATGGTGCCACTGACATGGTGGATTTTGTATCGCACAAGGTTTGGCCTACGCCTGCGGGCGGTGGGTGAAAATCCCGCCGCAGTCGATACCGCCGGTGTGTCCGTCGTCGGGCTGCGCTTTGCCGCGGTCGGCATTTGCGGCGTGCTGGTCGGGATCGCGGGGGCCTATCTGGCGACCGCGTTGCAGGCCGGTTTTGTCAAGGACATGAGCGCCGGGCGCGGCTATATCGCGCTGGCGGCGCTGATCTTTGCCAAATGGCGGCCATGGTATGCGCTTTATGCCTGCCTGCTGTTCGGCTTCCTGCAAGCCTTGTCGCTGCGCCCTGACATCATCACCGGTGTGATCGGTTTCCGTGTCAACGGCCAGTTCCTTGATGTGCTTCCTTACATTTTGACCGTGATCATCCTTGCCGGTTTTGTCGGCAAGGCGATCCCCCCACGCGCAGGCGGACAACCCTATGTCAAAGAACGCTGAAACCCTGAGCCAACAGATCAAGTCCGTTGCGGGCGATGCCCCCGTGCGGTTGGGCCTGATCCTTGGGTCCGGGCTTGGTCATATCGCGGATGCGGTGGACGGTGTGGCGATCCCTTACGATGATCTGCCGGGCTTTCCGCATGCGGGCGTGTCAGGGCATAATCCCAAGCTGGTGATCGGCGATCTGGAAGGCGTGCGTGTCGCGGTGTTCGGCGGACGTGCGCATTACTATGAAAAGGGGTGCCCGACGTGATGCGCCTGCCATTGGAGGTGTTGCGCGCCCTTGGCGGGCAAGCCGTGATCGCCACCAATGCGGCAGGGTCAATGCGGGCGGACATGCCCACGGGATCGATCATGTGCCTGAGCGACCACATCAATTTTTCCGGTCTGAACCCGCTGATCGGGGAACCCACCGATGCGCGGTTCGTTCCGATGAAAGACGCCTATGACCCCGCGATCCGCAGCGCGCTGCGCGCCGCCGCCGACAGCACCGGCACCCAGATGGCGGACGGGATTTATGCGTGGTATTCCGGCCCGTCGTTTGAAACCCCCGCCGAAATCCGCGCGATTGCGATGCTGGGGGCAGATGCCGTGGGTATGTCCACCGTGCCAGAGGTGATCCTTGCACGGTTTCTTGGCCTGAAAGCCGCCGCCATTTCAACCATCACCAATATGGCGGCAGGGCTAAGCGACGAGGCGATCAGCCACGAACATACCAAGGCGATGGCCCCCATCGGTGCGGCCAAGCTGGAAAAGGTGCTGCGCGCCTATCTGCGCGGGCTGGCATAGGTCCAGTTCCCGACCAGTATTGATGCCAAGTGGCGCAAATACAGCGAATGCCACCTTTCCTGCACGAGAGCGTTTGACACAGCGCGCCGAAACGTCTTTGGTGCGGCCAGCGGCACAAGCCCCCGGAACAGCCCATGTACATCTATCTTCCTATCGCCGAAGTTTCGGTGAACGCCGTCCTGTTACTCGGGTTGGGCGGTATCGTGGGCGTGTTATCGGGGATGTTCGGCGTCGGCGGCGGGTTTCTGATCACGCCTTTGCTGTTTTTCATCGGCATCCCGCCTGCGGTGGCCGTGGCGACCAGCACTAACCAGATCGTCGCCTCGTCGATTTCGGGCGTGCTGGCGCATTTCAAACGCAAGACCGTCGATCCTGTCATGGGCGGGGTGTTGCTGATCGGCGGGGTGATCGGGTCCGCGATCGGGATCGTGATCTTCAACACCCTGCGCGCGCTGGGTCAGGTCGATCTGCTGGTACAGCTGTGCTATGTCGTCTTTCTGGGGGCCATCGGCGCGCTGATGTTCGTCGAAAGCCTGCGCGCGATCAGACGGTCCCGCGGACCCAGCGCCGTGCCGCAGCGGCGCAAGCATAACTGGGTCCATAACCTGCCTTTCAAGATGAAATTCCGGGTGTCGGGGCTGTATATCTCGGTCATCCCGCCCATCATGGTGGGGATATTGGTGGGGATACTGGCCGCCGTCATGGGGGTGGGTGGCGGCTTTATCATGGTGCCGGCGATGATCTATATCCTTGGCATGCCCACCAAGGTGGTGATCGGCACCTCGCTGTTGCAGATCATCTTTGTCGCGGGCTTTACCACGATGCTGCATGCAACCACCAACCAGACCGTCGATGTGTTGCTGGCACTTTTGCTGCTGATCGGCGGCGTAATCGGCGCGCAGGTCGGCACCCGGATCGGGGTCAAGATGAAGGCGGAACAATTGCGCATCCTGCTGGCGATCATGGTGCTGGTGGTCTGCGGCAAGATCGCGCTGGACCTGCTGATCATGCCATCCGAACTTTATTCGCTCGGCGCAGGGGGACAGTCATGATCCGCCTGTTTGCCATTCTGATGCTGCTGGCCCTGCCAGCACAGGCCGAGCAAATCGTGCTGGGCCTGAGCCAGGACGAAGTCGCCATCACCGTCACCTTTGAAGGGTCCGAAATCATTGTCTTTGGCGCGGTCAGCCGCACGGCACCACCGCCACAGGACAGCGCGCTTGGCGTCATCATCACCATCGCAGGCCCAAGCGAGCCTGTCACCGTGCGGCGCAAGGCGCAGCAGATGGGTATCTGGGTCAACACCGACGCGGTGTTCGTCAATTCCGCGCCGTCGTTCTATGCGGTCGCCACCAGCGCCCCGATCACCGATATCCTGCGCGAAGTCGAAGACCTGCGCCACCGCATCACCATCCCCCGCGCGATCCGGTCGGCGGGGGCCGTGGTCGCCGACAGCGTTGCCTTTACCGAGGCGCTGATCCGCATCAGAACCGATCAGGACCTGTACCAGATGCGCCAAGGCGCTGTGACGCTGGATCAGGACACGCTGTTCCGCAGCGCGATTTCAATGCCTGCCAACCTGACCGAAGGCAATTACGACGTGCGCATCTACCTGACCCGCAATGGCACGGTGATCGACACCTACATGACCACGATTCCGGTCAACAAGGTCGGGCTGGAACGCTGGCTTTACAACCTCGCGCATGAACAGGCGTTCATCTATGGCCTGTTGTCACTGGCCATCGCGATTGGCGCGGGTTGGCTCGCCTCTGCGGTCTTTACAATGCTGCGGCGTTAACCCCGCCCGATATGCGGCATCTTGGAGGCCATCACCATCATGGTCTGCACATTCGCCTCTGGCGGCAATGACGCCATGTGGAACACCGCGCGCGCCACATCCTCCACCGCCATCGTCGGCAGGGGTGGCAGGCCGTCGGCGGCGCGCTTGACCTCCAGCCCCTGCACCAGTTCGGTGCGCGCATTGCCGATGTCGATCTGCCCGCAGGCGATATCGAATGCGCGGCCATCCAGCGTCAGCGTCTTGGTCAGGCCGGACACGCCGTGTTTGGTGGTCGTGTAACAGATCGACCCCTCGCGCGGGGTGTGCGCAGAAATCGATCCATTGTTGATGATCCGCCCGCCTTGCGGTGTCTGGTGGCGCATCTGGCGGAACGCGGCGCGCGCGCACAGAAACATGCCTGTCAGGTTCACATCCAGCACCGCGCGCCAGTCATCCAGCGCGATTTCGTCAATCGTGGTCTGGGGGCCGAACATGCCCGCATTGTTGAACAACACATCCAGATGACCGAAGGCGGCAAAGGCCGCATCGACGCCTGTCTCGTCCGTCACATCGCACGGCAAAGGCACCGCATTGGGATGCGCCATTTCGGCCAGCACCTCTGGCCTGCGCGCGATCAGGCCGACACGCCAGCCTTGATCCAGAAAATGCAACGCGGTGGCGCGCCCGATCCCGGCACTGGCCCCTGTGATGATGATGGTTTTCATGTTTCCTCCGCTTTCAACTCCAGGGTCGAGACCGGCACATCCAGATCATCGACCCCCAGTGCCAGTTCCGGCCGCGCCAGCCGGTTGCGCACGACCCAGCGCAATTGCGTTTCCGCCCGCGTGATCGCGACATAGGCCAGACGTTTCCACAAAGGCTGGCCCGCCTCCATCCGGCCCATGCGGCTGGCCACCTCGATATCGGGGGCAAAGACCTGCACGGTATCCCATTGCGACCCCTGCGCCTTGTGGATGGTGACCGCCGCGCCATGCAGGAATGTCGCCCCCATCCGTGCGGCAAAGGGGATGAACGGCTCTGCATCGCCCTCAAGCTCGATCTTGACGATGCTGGCGGCAGAAATGCGCGGGTCTTCGGCACCAATCACATGCAGGCGCGAAAAACCGGGCTTCTTGCCCGCACCCAGATAGATCACCTGCGCGCCCTTGATCAACCCGCGCGCCTCGAGATCCAGCCGTTTCTTGCGGTGCTTCAGCGGCAATTCGATCCCGTCGCAGATCAGGGGCTCGCCCGGCAACAGCGCATCGGGCGGCGCGTTGAACGCCGCGCGGAACGCATGGATCAGCTTGATCCGGGTGGCATTGCGCCAGACCAGACATGGGGAACGGGCCATCAGATCGGCCTCGACCCGTTGGGCCATGACGACACGGTCGTCGCGGGCGGCGGCCTCGGCCACCATACGCTCGAACGTGTAGAAATCCAGCATCGGATCGGCCAAGGCATGGGCCAGATCAAGGATCGGGTTATCGGCATCCTGCCGGTGAATCCGGCTTAACGTCAGAACACGGTCCTTGGGCAGGGTTTCAAACACCATGCCACCGCTGGATTGCACGGGCGGCAATTGTGCGGGATCCCCGAACAACAGCAGGGTCGGGAAAATCTCTTTGAGATCGGCAAACTGCTTGGCATCCAGCATCGAGCTTTCGTCCACAAACCCGATATCCAGCGGCTCCTCGCGGCGTTTCCAGCCGGTGATGAAATCGCTGCCGCGCAGCCCCGCCGCCGCCAGGGCCGCAGGCACCGACGTATTGATCTGGTAAGACGCCCAGGCGCGGTCCAGCGCCACATCGGTCAGGCTTTCGATATCGGGGCGGTCACCTTGGCCTGCCAGCCATTCGGCGATCTTTTCATATTCGGGGTCATAGACGGGGGTATACAGAATACGGTGGATTGTCGTCGCCGGCACACCGCGGTTGCGCAGCACGCTCGCGGCCTTGTTGGTCGGCGCCAGAATAGCCAGCGTGCGGCGGTCCTTGCGCTTGCGGCCTTCCCAATCGCCGGAAATCACATCGACGCCCGCCTCGGCCAAGGCCTTGTACAAGGCCGCAAGCAGCATCGTCTTGCCCGACCCCGCCTTGCCGATCACGGCCAGCACGGATGATGTATCGCTTTGCGGCGGTTGCAGCAGGCTGTCGTCCAGATCAACGCCCGCCTGGCGCAGGGCGGATGCAACATTGTCCCAGGCTTCGGCCTGGTCGTCGGAAAAGGTGATCACGGGGGCATTCATGGCGCGACATTATCCGCGCCCGCCCCGCGTCACCACCGCCATCTGATCCACAGCACAGAAAAATTCCGCGCAGAGACCCTGCCATCGCTTTGTTTCAAATACTCCCGCGCGGAGCGCATCCTGCCCTTTGCGCGCCACCAGCCGGTGGCGATGGCGCGCAAAAGGTGATCTCAGCGTCCCTCCCGTGACGCTTCGATCGTGTCGGCAAAGGTCCGCAGCCCCATCACCGGTGCTTGCACCAGCACGGCCATATTGCCAGGCTTGTGTTCGTTGCGGCGCATCTTGGTATGGGCCAGCGGAATTTCCGACCAGGCAAAGCATTCCGACATGCAGGGGTCCAGACGGCGTTCGACCATCAGGTTGTTGGCGGCACTTGCCTGTTTGAGATGGGCGAAATGGCTGCCCTGCAACCGTTTCTGGTGCATCCACATATAACGGACGTCAAAAGTACAGTTGAACCCCGTGGTGCCTGCACAGATCACGACCATGCCGCCTTTCTTGCAGACCAGCGACGACACGGGGAACGTGGCCTCGCCCGGATGTTCGAACACCATATCGACATTCTTGCCCTTGCCGGTGATGTCCCAGATTGCCTTGCCGAACCGGCGCGCCTCTTTCAGCCAGATATCGTATGCGGCGGTATTGACCGTCGGCAACTGGCCCCAGCAGGAAAAATCATTGCGATTGATGACCCCTTTGGCACCCAGCGACATCACGAAATCCCGCTTGCTTTCGTCGCTGATCACGCCGATCGCATTGGCCCCCGCCGTGTTGATCAGCTGGATCGCATAGGACCCCAGCCCGCCCGAGGCCCCCCAGACCAGCACGTTCTGCCCGGGTTTCAGGTCATGCGGTTCATGGCCGAACAACATGCGGTAAGCGGTGGCCAGCGTCAGCGTGTAACAGGCGCTTTCTTCCCACGTCAGGTGCTGCGGACGCGCCATCAATTGCTGCGATTGCACGCGAGTGAATTGCGCGAATGACCCGTCGGCGGTTTCATAGCCCCAGATCCGCTGGCTGGGCGAATACATCGGATCGCCGCCGTTGCAATCCTCGTCATCGCCATCGTCCTGATTGCAATGGACCACGACTTCGTCACCAACTTTCCAGCGCTTGACCTTGTCGCCCACCGCCCAGACGATGCCTGCCGCATCGGACCCAAGGATCGCATAAGGGGCCTTATGCACATCAAAGGTCGATACCGGCTGGCCCAGACAGGCCCAGACGCCGTTGTAATTCACCCCCGCCGCCATCACCAGAATGATCACTTCGTTACTGTCGGGCTTGGGGCAATCGACGACCTCTAATTGCAGGGCGGTTTCGGGTTCGCCATGCCGTTCGCGGCGCAGCACCCAAGCATGCATCTGCGCTGGCAGATGGCCCAAGGGGGGCATTTCGCCCATGGCATAAAGGTCTTTGCGTTCGGCGGCATAGGCCGCTTCGCCGGTGGTCAGATCAAGGGCCATGTCACTCTCCATCGCGATCATTCCGTTGCGCCGCAGTGCAGAATCACGCGGCCTTGAGGAATTGATACGAATCGTCGCGCAAGATTGCAACACCACAGCGCATCATTTTGTAATTTTATGTCTGCCGCGATGCAGAAACAGACGCGGCGTCGGCAGGTATGTCGAAATGATGTGCAATGGAATTGGCGTAATAGGTCAGGACCGGCCTGCCTAGCTCGGTCACGCGCCAAAGATCGCCGTCCCGCGCGATCAGGTGGCGCGCCTGCAACCGGTCCAATGCCTCGGTGACAACATCTGCGGTCGCGCGGCGGGGGCGCGGAACCTGCCTTTGGGCCAGCATCGCCAGCGACCCGACGACATCCTGCATGATCTGCGCGGTGGTGACCGGCGCATCGGCCAGCAGATGGCGCGCGACCAGCGGCACACCGGGCACCGGCGTCACATCCGCGATGCGCTGCATCAGGGTTTGCGCCAGCGCCTGCGTCACGTCCCCCTGCGCGGTCACCGCAAAAGACGACAGTTCCAGCGGTTCACCAAAGCTGACCGAGGCGGTGCCGAAACCCTGAAACCGGCCTGTGATCCGCTGCCAGACATGCCGCCCCACCCGCCGCAGGACATGCACCAAAGGCGGGCGGAACCGGCGCGTGCCGGCCTTATGCGCCGCGATCAGGATCGTATCTTCCAGCACCCGGTCATAATTCAGCGCGACGGGGATAAAGATCACCTCGCGCCTTGCAGGGTCGAAATCTTCGATAATGTAATTCAACAATCCGGTGCGCGGCGCGGCCAGCCTGCCATCCAGCGACAGGCCGCCTTCGGGGAATACCGCCTGGGTCACGCCCGCGCGCGTGGCCATCTGCACATAGCGCGCCAGCACCTTGCGATACAGCGCACCGCGCGAATTGCGCCGAATGAAATAAGCCCCCATCGACCGGATCACCGGCGACAGCGGCCAGACCCGCGCCCATTCGCCCACCGCATAAGACAGCGCGCCCGCATTGGCCGCCAGATAGGTGACCAGCATGTAATCCATGTTGCTGCGATGGTTGATCACGAAAACCACCGCCGCATCGGGGTCGATCTCGGCCATGCGCTTGCGGTCGAGGCGGCCCAGCTGAATCCGGTACAGCGATTTCGACAGCCAACGCGCCAGCCTGATCCCGATGCTGAAATAGGCGGTCGCGGAAAACGACGGCACGATTTCGCGGGCATAGCTGCGGGCTGTTTCAAAGGCGACGTTTTCGGGGACATTATTGGCGCGGGCATGGTCCACGACGGCCTGCGTCACCTCTGGGTCATAGATCAGGCGCTGGATCATGTCATAGCGCAGCGCCAGCTTGAACGGCTCGATTGGGCGTTGCAGATTCTTGTTGACCCGCGCGATCACCCGTTCGGCGCGCTTGCGGAAGAACCAGCGCACCGAAGGAAAAAGAAAATGCGACGCAAAGGTGACACCTGCGAACAAGATGATCAGAACAAAGGCCCATACCGGCATGGAGATGGTTTGCGTCATTCGCAGAAAATGACAGGGTTCCCCGCCAAGGTAAATCCCGCCATGCCGCAACGCAGCGAATTGACAGCGCCACAAAATGTCCGATAAATGTACCAAAGCGTAATTAAATTGCGCAAGATGAATCAGGAGACGCCCGATGTCGCAGATGCAAAAAGACCGCCCCTGGCTGTTCCGCACCTATGCGGGCCATTCTACCGCCGCGGCGTCCAACGCGCTCTATCGCGGTAATCTGGCCAAGGGGCAGACCGGCCTGTCAGTCGCCTTTGATCTGCCCACCCAGACCGGTTACGACAGCGACCACATTCTGGCCAAGGGCGAGGTCGGCAAGGTCGGCGTGCCGGTGGCGCATCTGGGCGATATGCGGATGCTGTTTGCCGATATCCCGCTGGACCAGATGAACACATCAATGACAATCAACGCGACCGCCCCGTGGCTGCTGGCGCTTTACATCGCCGTGGCCGAGGAACAAGGCGCCGATATTAGCGCGCTGCAAGGGACCGTGCAGAACGACATCATCAAGGAATATCTGTCGCGCGGCACCTATATCTGCCCGCCCGAACCCAGCCTGCGGATGATCACAGATATCGCGGCCTATACCCGCGAACATCTGCCAAAATGGAACCCGATGAACGTCTGTTCCTATCACCTGCAAGAGGCGGGGGCGACGCCCGAGGAAGAACTGGCCTTCGCGCTGGCCACCGCGACCGCCGTGCTGGACGACCTGCGCGGCAAGGTGGCTGCGGAACATTTCCCCGAAATGGTCGGGCGGATTTCGTTTTTCGTGAATGCCGGCATCCGGTTTGTGACCGAATTGTGCAAGATGCGCGCCTTTGTCGAATTATGGGACGAAATCTGCGCCACGCGTTACGGGGTCGAGGATGCCAAATACCGCCGGTTTCGGTATGGCGTGCAAGTAAACTCCCTAGGGTTGACTGAACAACAACCTGAAAACAACGTCTATCGCATATTGCTGGAAACGCTGGCGGTGACCCTGTCGAAAAACGCCCGCGCCCGCGCCGTGCAATTGCCCGCCTGGAACGAAGCCCTGGGCCTTCCCCGCCCTTGGGACCAGCAATGGTCTTTGCGGATGCAGCAAATTCTGGCCTATGAAACCGACCTGCTGGAATTCGACGATCTGTTCGACGGCAATCCGGCCATTGACCGCAAGGTCGCGGAATTGAAAAATGGCGCGCGCGCCGAATTGGCCCAGATCGACGGCATGGGCGGGGCGGTCAAGGCCATCGGCTATATGAAATCGCGTCTGGTCGAAAGCAATGCTGCGCGAATCACCGGCATCGAAACCGGCAGCACCACCGTCGTCGGGGTGAACAAATGGCAGGCGGGCGAGCCTTCGCCACTGACGGCAGGCGACGACGCGATCATGGTCGCCGACCCCAAGGCCGAAGCCGACCAGCTGCGCCGTCTGGCCGCGTGGAAGGCCGCCCGCGACCCACAGCAGGTGCGCGCAGCCCTGACAGCCCTGCGTGCGGCAGCGAGCAGCGACACCAATATCATGATCCCGTCGATCGCCTGTGCGCGGGCGGGGGTCACGACCGGCGAATGGTCCGACGTGATCCGCGCCGTGTTCGGCCAGTACCGCGCGCCCACGGGGGTCAGCGCCAATCCATCCAACCGGACCGAAGGGCTGGACGACCTGCGCGAACAGGTCAATCAGGTCAGCACGGCGCTGGGGCGTAGATTGAAATTTATGATGGGAAAACCAGGACTTGACGGTCATTCGAACGGCGCCGAACAGATCGCCGCGCGCGCGCGCGATTGCGGAATGGACATCGCCTATGAAGGTATCCGCCTGACACCTGATGAAATCATCGCCTCGGCCCGCGCCAACGGGGCCGATGTCATCGGGCTGTCGATCCTGTCGGGGTCGCATGTGCCGCTGGTCCGCGACGTCATGGAGAAATTATACGCCGCAGGGTTGGGAACTATACCTGTGGTTGCAGGTGGCATCATCCCCGACGAAGATGCAATTGCATTGCGCGCAATGGGCGTTGCAAAAGTCTATACGCCAAAAGATTTTCAACTGAACAAGATTATGGCAGACATCATCGCATTGGCAGACCCCCGCGCCACCGCAGCGGAATGACCATATCCTTTTGACTACACAAAAGTTGTTTTTATTTTCTTTCGATAGCAATACTGATATGCAATGCCGATCAGACACCCAAATGGATTTGCATCGATGAACAAAGACCTTTCCTCCATGACGCGCAGCGAACTCGAAACGTTGAAGCGGCAAGTCGAAAAGGCCATGGTTGACGTGGCAGAAAAAGACAAGAAAGCCGCGCTCGCCGCCGCCGAAAAGGCCGCAGCGGACCATGGCTTTTCACTGGCAGAAATCACCGGCATGGCCCCGCGCAAAGGCAAGACCGGGTCGAAAACTTCGGCGCCTGCGAAATACCGCAACCCCGCCGACACCACCCAGACCTGGACCGGCAAAGGCCGCCAGCCTGCCTGGTTCAAGGACGCGCTGTCCAACGGCACCTCGCCTGAAGCGATGGAAATCTGACCAAAAACGCGGGAAAGGGTTTTGCCCTCTCCCGCTCGCCTGCGCGGCAGGCTAGCTTTCCTGCAATGACAGGAGAGACAGATGACAATACATATTGGTGCAGCAAAAGATGACATCGCCCCGACAGTGCTGATGCCGGGCGACCCGTACCGTGTGAAATGGGCGGCAGAAACGTTTCTGGACGATGCGCGCTGCATCAACCAGGTGCGCGGCATGCTGGGGTTTACCGGCACATGGCACGGTCATCCGGTCACGATCCAGGGGTCAGGCATGGGCATGCCCTCGCTGTCAATCTATGCCAATGAACTGATCCGCGACTATGATGCGCAGACCCTGATCCGGATCGGGTCCTGCGGGGGTATGCAGGACCATGTCGGCATCCGCGACGTGATCCTCGCCATGACAGCCACAACGCTGTCAACACCGTCGCGCGGGATCTTCAAGGATGTGAATTTCGCACCCTGCGCCGATTTCGGGCTGCTGGCGGCGGCGCATCGGGCCGCACTGGCCAAGGGCACGACCACCCATGTCGGCGGGATCTATTCATCTGATGTCTTCTACGACGAACGGCCCGACCTGAATGACCAGATGATGCGCCACGGCATCCTCGCCGTGGAAATGGAAGCGGCCGAGCTTTACATCCTTGCCGCACGCTACAACCGGCGCGCGCTGGCGGTTCTGACAGTCAGCGACCACCTGATCACGCATGACGCCCTGCCCGCCGAAGACCGTGAACGCAGCTTCGGCGACATGGTGGAAATCGCCTTGCAAGCAGCCTTTGCCTAGCGACCGTGCGATCTGTCATAGGCGTTGACCGCAGGCGGCACCCAGCCGTCCAGATCACCCGCCCGCGGCACCCGCCGTTCCATGACCAAAGGATAGCAGACGGCGGTATCGGATGAATGTTCGGCACTGCAATCGCCGCCCGGACAGGCGCTCAGCACCGCCAGCAGATCGATTTCCGCGAACAGATCGATATAATCCCCCGGGCGCACCGGGCTGGCCTTCATGAAATACTGGCCGGTGTCACGGGTGAAACCGGTACACATAAAGACATTCAGCACGTCATGCACATGGCGTTCCGCCTGTGCCAAGGGCAATTGCACTGCATCGGCCAAGGCGCGGGTCAGGTTGGAATGGCAGCACTGGTGGTAATCCACCCCCGCCAGCAAACGCCCCGTATAAGGATCGCAGCGCGTGCCGATCACATCATGCACCGACCCGCCAAACTGGTCGATCCCGTACCAGCCCAGCGTATCGGCCACGATGGTCGCCATCGGCCGCAGATAGGGAAACGACGACCAGAGCCGGTCGCCGGTTGTGACATGGGTGCCATGCAAGGCGCGTGTCTTGCCGGAATAAAAACGCTCATCCAGATTATCGGCGGCAAACAGGTTCAGATCGCCAACCTGCGGCCCATCCACCGCAGAAATCCGCAACACAGACCCCGCAGGCACACGGATCGCCGCCGCATCGCGCGGGGCAACCACAACACGCTCCACCCCCTGCGCCGCCGCCGCAGCCGCCTGCAACACGGCCATATCAGGGCGCGGCAAGCTATCGGTGGGATAACAGATCACCGGTGTGACGGCGCGCCGCGCATCGGCATCATCAGGAATATTCATCATCTTCCGAGCCTAAATATCCCCGCCGGAGGCAACAAAGTTTTTAGACCACCCGCTCCACCATCATGCCCTTGATGCTGGCAATCGCCTTGGCCGGGTTCAACCCCTTGGGGCATGTCTTGGCGCAGTTCATGATCGTGTGGCAACGATAAAGCTTGAACGGATCTTCCAGTTCGTCCAACCGCTCGCCCGTGGCCTCGTCGCGGCTGTCCACGATCCAGCGATAGGCATGCAACAGCGCGGCTGGCCCCAGATACCGGTCGCCATTCCACCAATAAGACGGGCAGGATGTCGAACAGCAGGCGCACATGACGCATTCGTAAAGGCCATCCAGCTTTTTGCGGTCATCGACCGATTGCTTCCATTCCTTGGCGGGCGTGTTCGACTTGGTCTCGAGCCACGGCATGATGCTGGCATGCTGCGCATAGAAATGGGTCAGATCGGGAATCAGATCCTTGATCACCGGCATATGCGGCAGGGGGTAGATCTTGATGTCGCCCTTGATCTCGTCCATGCCATAGATACAGGCCAGCGTGTTGATCCCGTCGATGTTCATCGCGCAGGACCCGCAGATGCCTTCACGGCAGGACCGGCGGAATGTCAGGGTCGGGTCGATTTCATTCTTGATCTTGATCAGCGCATCCAGAACCATCGGACCGCAGCTGTCCATATCCAGAAAATAGGTATCCAGTTGCGGGTTCTTCCCGTCCTCGGGGTTCCAGCGATAGACCTGCACTTTGCGCAGATTGGTCGCGCCCGCCGGCTTTGGCCAGGTCTTGCCTGTCGTCATCCGGGAATTTTTTGGAAGTGTCAGTTGTACCATTTTTCAGACCTTTATCCGCGTCTTTATCGTCGATTGCTGGTGTTACCCAAGACATATAGCCTTTCCAGCAGGATCGAAAGTACTGTATTCAAAGCATTGTATCCGCCGTCAACGTCGCGCGTTGCGACAGCGCGGTGTGATTGGGACAAAAGCTGTCCAACCATGTGTGTTTATTAGGAATTTTGTAATATTATCAGTATCTTGAACATACCCTATGCGCATGGGAACCCGTATCACCGGTTGCTTTATGGATCTGCGGGGCCTTATGTCCCGTTGGCGGGTGCCAAGGATCTGCGCCAGCTTGCACAATATGCCGCAGGGCAGGTCAGCCCCGTGCTGCATCTGCATTGGGATGACCGGATGTTCGGGCGCGATGACGATCCGGATACGAACCGGATTAACGCACAAACACTGGTTGATCGGTTGCAGGCGTTCAAGGACGCAGGCGGCAAGATCTTTTGGACGATCCACAACAAACGCGCCCATTTCGAACGTGACGCAGAAAGTTTCGCTTGGGGGCGTGGCCAGCTTTGCGCGCTGGCCGATCTGGTGCATGTCCATGCCCCACATGCCGCGCGGCATATGATCGAGGACTGGGGCGTGACCCCGAAAAGATCAGAATCATCCCGCACCCCAGCTATCTGGGTGCCTATGAACCGGCCGAGGCCACCTTGGGTCGCCCGCTGCCATCTTCGCCCAACCGCCAGTTTTTGTTCTTTGGCACGATGCGCGGCAACAAGGGGGTCGCGCTGCTGCCCGAGGCCATTGCGCGTCTGGCGCGCCACCGGACAAATTTCGACCTCTTGATCGCGGGCAAGACCATGCGCCGTGCGATGCGGCGGATGCAGCCAATGCTTGATCTGCCGCAGGTCAGCGTCAGGGACGGGTTCATTCCCGATGCCGATGTGCCCGATATCTTTGGCGCAGCGCAGGTGTTTCTTGCGCCTTTCGGTGATTTCTTCACATCGGGCAGCGTCATGCTGGCGCAAACCTTCGGCCTGCCGGTGATCGGCCCTGACCGCGCAGAAATGCGCGCCATCACGCCTCCAGAAAACCACGACCTGCTGTACGAAGGCCAGCGCCCGAAGCCATTGGTGCAGATGATGAAGCGGCTGATCGACATGCCGGATGCTGAATTGGCACAGCGGCGCGCCGCCTGTTTCGCTTATGCCCATGCCACCGCACCCGCAGTTATTTCCCGATCGCTGGCCGCCACTCTGTCCAGCCTTTTCCAGCAGGAACCGCATGATGCGCCGCGCTAATCCCTTTGCACAGCGGGAGTAAATCAAAATGACTTTACAGCGACTTGATCATCTATATGCGATGCTGATGCCAATAGATCTTTTGCGTGTCGTTGATATTGGCGCAAACCCAATGAATTCGATTGCGCCCTATCGTGATCTTCTTGATCGGGGAATGTGCTGTTTGACAGGGTTTGAACCGCAGCAAGATACGCTGGTCACCCTGAATGCGCAAAAGGGACCCAATGAAACCTACATAGCCGCCGCTGTCGGTGATGGCACGTCGCATTGCCTGCACTTGTATCACGGCAGTGGCCTTGTGTCTTTGTTCAAGCTTCGCGCCAAGACCGTGGGCCATTTGCGTGGCTTGCGCCGCGCTGCACGCAACACCGGCACAATCGACATCAAGACACAGCGATTAGATGACCTGCCGCAGCTTGGGCGCATTGATTTCTTGAAAATCGATATTCAAGGCGCTGAATTGATGGTGTTTGAAAATGCGCTTCGGTCACTGGAAAGCGTGATCGCAATACAAACCGAGGTGAATTTTTACCCCCTCTACGACGCCGCGCCAAGTTTTGGCGATATTGATGTGTTTTTGCGTCAACACGGCTTTGTGCCGCATAGCTATATGCATATCGAAAAACGCATCATCCAATCCCGCTTTAGTGGCGAATTGACAAAGGAAGATGCCACGCAAATGCTGGATGGTGATATACTGTATCTGCGCGATTTATCGGGCATCGCTGATTGGCACAGCGATGACATCAAGCGCATGGCACTGTTGGCCGATGGCGTTTACAACTATGCCGATATTGTGTTGCGCTGCCTTGATGTTTTGCAATCGCGCGGTCTGTTGCAACAAGATCAGATTGATACCTATCTTGCGTTGCGGGACACGCTCTAACGTAACCGCACCGACCTAATCGGCAATTCGCCTGTCAGGCCAAACACGCAGCTTTCGTAAACCTCGACCGGATCGCGCCCGCGGATCGCATCGGATGTGATCCCGATACTGCCGCTGGCAAAAGGCCCGCTGTTGCTGTTCGCCCCCAGCGTCAGACCAACCGTCGGCCCCTGTGCGGCGCGGGCGCGTTCTTCGCAGCGGTCGGCGGCGCTTTCCGGTGATACCGGACCGCAGGCCGCCAGCGCCAACAAAAGGCCCGCAGCCCAGCGCATCAGAAAGTGCGCACTTTCGGCTTGATCCGGTCTTCGGCAATCCCGCCTTCGGCCTCGGATGTCAGCGGCTTGGTGATGACCGGGCGATAGTCCAGCGTCGTTTTTGCGCCATCGACATAGGCCAGCGTATGAACCCGCCATTTCGCATCGTCGCGGTCGGGGTAATCCTCATGCGCATGCGCACCGCGGCTTTCCTTGCGCGCCTCCGCGCCCACGATGGTTGCCAATGCGTTGGGCATCAGGTTGTCCAGTTCCAGCGTTTCCATCAGATCGCTGTTCCAGACCAGGGACCGGTCGGTGACCTTCAAATCGTCCATCTTGCCCGCAATCGCGGTCATCTGGGCGACACCTTCGGCCAGCGTCTTGTCGGTGCGGAACACGGCGGCGTCTTCCTGCATCGCGCGCTGCATTTCCAGACGCAGCTCGGCCGTGCCGACATTGCCCTTGGCATGGCGCAACCGGTCGAACCGGCCAAAGCTGGCATCGACAGACGCCTTGTTCAGGGTCGGGTTGGCAGCCTTGCGGTCCACGACATGACCCGCGCGGATCGCGGCAGCGCGGCCAAAAACCACAAGGTCGATCAGGCTGTTCGACCCCAACCGGTTCGCCCCATGCACAGAGGCGCAACCCGCCTCGCCCACGGCCATCAGGCCGGGCACGATCGCGGTGGGGTTCGCGGCGGTCGGGTTCAGCACCTCGCCATGATAATTCGTCGGGATACCGCCCATATTGTAATGCACGGTCGGCAAAACGGGGATCGGTTCCTTGGTCACATCGACGCCGGCAAAAATCTTGGCGCTTTCGGAAATACCGGGCAGACGTTCGGCCAAAGCCTCTTTCGGCAGGTGGTTCAGGTTGAGGTGGATGTGGTCGCCATTCGCGCCCACACCGCGGCCTTCGCGGATTTCCATCGTCATGCAGCGGCTGACGTAATCGCGTGGCGCCAGGTCTTTGTAGTTCGGGGCATAGCGTTCCATGAAACGCTCGCCTTCGGAATTGGTCAGATAGCCGCCTTCGCCGCGCGCGCCTTCGGTGATCAGGCAGCCGGCGCCGTAAATGCCGGTCGGGTGGAACTGCACGAATTCCATATCCTGCAACGGCAACCCCTGCCGCGCGACCATGCCGCCACCGTCACCGGTACAGGTATGGGCGGATGTGGCGCTGAAATAGGCGCGGCCATAGCCGCCAGTGGCCAGCACAACCATTTTGGCGTTGAACACATGCATGGTGCCATCATCGAGCTTCCATGCGATCACACCCTGACAGACACCGTCATCGGACATGATCAGGTCAAGCGCGAAATATTCGATATAGAACTCGGCCTTCTGTTTCAGCGACTGACCATAAAGCGTGTGCAGGATCGCATGGCCGGTGCGGTCGGCAGCGGCGCAGGTGCGCTGCACGGCGGGGCCTTCGCCGAACTGGGTGGTATGGCCGCCAAAGGGGCGCTGGTAAATCTTGCCTTCTTCGGTGCGCGAAAACGGCACGCCGTAATGTTCCAGCTCGTACACCGCCTTGGGCGCTTCGCGGGCCAGATATTCCATCGCATCGGTATCGCCCAGATAATCCGACCCTTTGACAGTATCGAACATATGCCATTGCCAGCTGTCAGGGCCCATATTGCCAAGGCTGGCAGCAATGCCGCCCTGCGCTGCAACGGTATGCGACCGGGTCGGGAACACCTTGGTGATGCAGGCGGTGCGCAGGCCCTGTTCGGCCAGCCCCAAGGTCGCGCGCAGGCCCGCGCCCCCGGCCCCTACGACGATGGCGTCATAGGTATGTGTCTCGTAATCATAAGCGGCCATGTGGTCGTGCTCCGAAAATTACAATGCGATGCGGATGATCGCGAAAACCGCAAACCCCGCCGCGGCATAAGAAAGGCAGATCATGAAAATGATCGCCGCCTTGCGTGCGAAACCATGAACATAATCCTCGATCACGGTTTGGACACCCAGACGAAAATGGAAAAAGCCCACCAGCAGGGTCAGAATGGCCACCACCGCCGGAAACGGGCGCTGGTAATAGGCGATGACGTCGGCATAAGACGCGCCAAGGATCATCCCGAAGGTGAAAACAAACAACGGAACCAGCACCAAAAGGGCGACGGACGTCACCATCATCTGCCAATGGTGATGCGTGCCCGACTTGGCCGACCCCATGCCCACCGCGCGTTTGCGATCTGTCAAAAATGCCATAGCGGTTGATCCTTACAATATAATCACGGTCACGACCGTCAGCACGACCGACAGGGCGACCATGGCCTGACCTGCCCGTTCGGAACTGGCCACATCCAGCATCCGGCCACTAGTCCCAGACCAGATGCCGCAGCCCACCCAGGCTGTGGTACCACAAGGCCCAGATCGACCCCAGCATCACCAATTTGCCAAACCAGCTGGTCAACACACCGTCCGCCAGCGCAAACGCCGCAGGTCCGGTCGCGGCGGCCACGAACCACCACACGATCAGCAAACCCGCGACAAGCAGGGCATTGCCCGTGATCCGCACCAGAATCGAGGTGATCGAGGTCCATTGTGGGCGGTAGATCGTCAGATGCGGTGAAAGCGGGCGATTGCCCCGGTTCACATCGGCCATGGTCGTTCCCTTCAGTGGCGGGCACTGTCCGGCACGACAGCGCATTGGCTTCCTACTTGCACCATTCCAGTGCCAGAGTCACGCGCAGCACAAGGGGTTTTTGCAGGCCATTTGCCGCGGTTCAGCACTTTTTTCAATTTGTGATCACGAATTTTTCGCGTGTGATCACACTTTTACCATCTTCAGAGCCCAAATATCCCCGCCGGAGGCTTGGCATCGCGCCAGCGATGTCAAACCGGCAAAAGCGCCCAGTAATCAAGGTCCAGCAGCACATGCGCGTCATATTTGCCATCCGCCCCGCGCAACACGCCCGCCGCCCCTGTGGTTGCCACCAGCCGCAGCCGGATCGCGCCCACGCCGGGGGCGGCTGTTTCGGCCACATCCAGCACTTCGGACCAAGCCCGCAGCGTATCGCCCGCAAAACAGGGGTTCGCATGCGCGCCGCCGTTCAGCGCCACGATCATCTGCGCATTGGCCAACCCGTTGAACGACAAGGCCCGCGCCAGCGACATCACATGCCCGCCATAAATCAGCCTTTTGCCATCCGCGCGGTTGGTCGCGTCAAAATGCACCTTGGCGGTGTTCTGCCACAGGCGGGTGGCCAGCATATGCTCGGCCTCTTCGATCGTGACCCCGTCAACATGGTCGATCACCTCGCCTACGGCATAATCGGCCAAACGGTGCGGCTCTCCGGCCAATGTGAAATCGTAGCGGGTGAAATCCAGCCCCGCAGGGATCACCAGATCGGAGGCAGCGACAAAAGGCGCGAGTTCCGGCACCACCGCCCGTGGCGCGGGTCCCGACCCGCGCTTGCGCACCATGACCCAGCGCACATAGCTCAGCACATCCGCGCCAAGCTGGTTGCGCCCCGTGGTGCGGACCCAGACCACCCCTGATGTGCCGTTCGAGTTTTCCTTGATCCCGATCACTTCGGATGTCGCGGTGACCGTATCACCAGGCCATAGCGGGGCGATCCAGCGGCCTTCGGCATAGCCCAGATTGGCGACAGCATTCAGCGATACATCGGGCACGGTCTTGCCGAATACGGTGTGGAACGTCACCAGATCATCCAGCGGGCTGAACGGCAGACCACAGGATTGCGCGAACAGATCGGATGAATGCAGCGCATGCCGCGCGGGATAGAGCGCATGATAAAGCGCGCGTTCCCCGCCCGAAATCGTGCGCGGCACCGCATGGGTGATCAGGTCACCAACGGCGTAATCCTCGAAAAACCGGCCCGCGTTGGTCTTGGTCATTGCTGGCCCAGTTTCATATCGGGCGCATAAGGCGTGTCGATCTCTTTCGTGACGGCCTGTCCGCAGCGCATCACGCCATTGGCCTGATCGAACGCATAGGTCGGGCTGCCATAAAGCTCCCAGCCCTTGGACAGGGCCTCGGACACTTTGTGGCAGAATGCGGATGTGTCGTCTTCGGTCAGCAAACGATAGATTTTCATCGGATTATCCAAACGGGTTATAGCCAAGCCATATATGGATCGCCGCAGTGATCGCATAAACGGCCACTGCCGCCACGATGGCGGTAATTTCCTTTTTCACCGGCACCACGGGTGGCGGCGTCCAGTCGCGGTTGGCGCGGTTGATCAAGATCACCTCGCCCACGGCCCAGGCCAGCAAACCGCCGAACAGCACGAACGACGGCACATCGCCATTCACCAGAATATGCGCCAAGGCCCAGACCTTGACGGCCGTCAGCTGTGGATGCCGGATCGTCCGCGTGATCCGCGTTTTCGCCCCGCTTGCCGCATAAAGATAGAACGCGAACAGCATCAGTAGGTTATTGATGCCCGTCATGGCAGCGGTCCGGCCCCAATAGACCGCACCATCAGCCATCTTATAACCGATCACCATCAAGACGATGCCCAGCACCGCGCCCAAAGCGACGACCATCTTGCCCTTGTCGCCCATGCCCGCGCGGCTGGCGGGGGCAAGCCGTTTCCAGAAATGGACGCCCGCCCACAGGGCCAGGCCCAGAATCAATAATGTCATGCGCTCTCCAATGCGGCGATGGCCTCTGCTTTGGCCAAAGTCGCCTTTGCGGTGACGATATGCAAGTTCTCGACGATCTTGCCATCGACGACGGCAACACCCTGTCCTTGTGCGGCGGCCTCGGCAAAGGCCGCGATCTGGCGATGCGCCAGCGCGATTTCATCCGTCGTCGGGCCAAAGGCGGCATTGGCGATGGCAATCTGCGCGGGATGGATCAGCGTCTTGCCGTCAAAACCCAGATCCCGCCCTTCGGCACATTCAGCACGCAACCCGTCATCATCCTGAAAGGCGTTATAGACACCGTCCAGCGCCACAATCCCCGCCGCCTTGGCCGCCAGCAGGCACATCTGCAAGGCCATCATCAAGGCAGGCCGCCCGCGCGACCCCATATCCTTGGCCAGATCATTGGTCCCCATCACAAACCCCGCCATGCGCGGATGGGCAGCGATTTGGGCCGCGTTCAGCACAGATTGCGGCGTTTCCATCATCGCCCAGATCGGCAGGTCGGGGACAAGTGCAGCCAGCGCATCGACATCCGCGGTGCTGTTCACCTTGGGCAACAGGATCGCGTCGCAGTCCATCGCGGCGACAGCGGCAGCATCGGCACGGCCCCATTGGGTATCCAACCCGTTGATCCGCACGATCCGCTGGCGCGGGCCATAGCCGCCACCGGCCAATGCGGCGAACAAGGTATCGCGCGCGGCGATCTTGGCATCGGGGGCGACAGCATCTTCCAGATCGAACAGGATCACGTCAACCGGCAGTCCGCGCGCCTTTTCCAAGGCGCGATCCTTTGATCCCGGAATATAAAGCGCGGACCGTGTTGGGCGGGTGTGCATCGAATCCTCCTCGCAAGATTATTGCGCAAACATGGCCAGAGTCGTGCCAATGATTCAACCCCGTTCTTGCCGCGGCGCAGCAATAGCTGGTGACGGGATGTTAACCTCTTTGCCCTATCCCCAGTGTCAGACCTGCAAGGACAGGTCATCCGGCAGAAGGCGGACAATATCGTGCGGTATTTGTATTATTTGTGTTTTGGTTGCATTGCGGCGTTTTTCGGGGCGACGCAGGCGCAGGCTTTGGCCTGCGCCGACACTGCCGTCGTCGCGCAACGGCTGGCGCAGGTTTACGGCGAACGGCGGCAGTTCGTGGCAACCGGCCCCGACGGTGCTGTGACCGCGGTATATGCCGCCACCGACACAGGCAGCTGGACCATCACGATCACCCGACCAGACGGGCAGGCCTGTCTTGTCGCCTCTGGTGCGGCCTTTGACTGGCAAGATGTACTTTCCCGGCTTGGGCGCAACGCCTGATCAGGCCAGCGCGACCCAGATCAATCGCAGGCCCGTGGCCACCAGCAACACATAGGTCAAGGCAAAGAACGCCCGTTCCGGTACCAGCCGGTGCGCCCTGACCCCGATCCACGCACCGATCAGCGCGAATGGCGCCAGCACGGCGCTGGCCTTCAACGTCTCGAGCGAAAATATCCCCAGATAGGCGTAGGGGACGACTTTCATCCAGTTGATCGCCCAGAATGACAGCACTGTCGTCGCCTGAAACGCAGTCTTGCCCAGCCCTTGCGACAACAAAAAGATCGCCGTGGGCGGGCCACCTGCATGGCTGATGAAACTGGTGAACCCGCCGACCAGCCCCGCCACCCACGCAAAGTTTCGCGAAAACGGCATCTGGCGCACCATCAGCCATCCAAGCGCGCGGGCAAGTTGAAACGCGGCGAAAGCTAGACAAATCGCCCCGATCAGCAGGCGGAATACATCCGCATCGACCAGCGCATAAAGCATTGCACCAATGATACAGCCGGGCACAGCCCCCTGCATGATCCCCTTGGCGGACGGCCAGTGCCATTGCCCCCAATAGGGGCGCAAAGTCGCTGCATCGACCAGCATGAACAAGGGCAGGATGATCCCCAGCGCCAGCCCCGGTGGGACCACCAGCGCCAGAATCGCCCCTGCGACAAAGGCCGCGCCTGAGCCGAAACCACCCTTGGCGATGCCACCAAAAATGATCGCGGGGATACCGACCGCAAAGAAAACCCAATCGAATGCGATCACGCGCCTGCCCCAAATGCCTTTTGTTTGGACTGATTAGCGGCTTTGCGGAACGATGGCCATGACCCCGCCCGCGATGCCGCGATGCAGCACACTTGCCAGAGCGGCTGCAAAGGCTTACCCAATGCGCCAAATCCAAACCACCAAAGGATCCATTTCCATGGCCAGACCCAAGATCGCCCTTATCGGCGCCGGACAGATCGGCGGCACGCTCGCACACCTCGCGGCTGTCAAAGAACTCGGCGATGTCGTGCTGTTCGACATTTCTGAAGGCATCCCGCAAGGCAAGGCGCTTGATATCGCCGAATCCGGCCCAGCCGCGAAATTCGACGGCAGCTTCAAGGGCACCAATGATTATGCCGATATCGCCGGTGCCGATGTCTGCATCGTGACCGCCGGTGTGCCGCGCAAGCCCGGCATGTCGCGCGACGATCTGTTGGGGATCAACCTCAAGGTCATGAAATCCGTGGGCGAAGGCATTGCCGCGCACGCGCCGAATGCATTCGTGATCTGCATCACCAACCCGCTGGATGCGATGGTCTGGGCGCTGCGCGAATTTTCCGGCCTGCCGCATCACATGGTCTGCGGTATGGCCGGCGTACTGGATTCGGCGCGCTTTCGCCATTTCCTGGCCGAGGAATTCAACGTCTCGATGCGCGATGTAACCGCCTTTGTTCTGGGCGGACATGGCGACACGATGGTGCCGCTGACACGCTATTCCACCGTCGCGGGCATCCCGCTGCCTGATCTGGTCGAAATGGGCTGGACCTCGCAGGACAAGCTGGACGCGATCGTGCAGCGCACCCGTGACGGCGGCGCCGAAATCGTCGGCCTGCTGAAAACCGGATCGGCGTTTTATGCGCCTGCCACATCCGCGATCGAAATGGCCGAGGCTTTCCTGAAAGACCAGAAACGCGTGCTGCCCTGTGCCGCCCATGTGGATGGCGCTTATGGCCTGAACGGGTTTTACGTGGGTGTGCCGACTGTGATCGGGGCCGGCGGCATCGAACGCGTGGTCGAGATCAAGATGAACAAAGACGAGCAGGCGATGTTCGACAAATCCGTCGACGCCGTCAAAGGTCTGGTCGAGGCTTGCAAGGCGATCGACGGCACGCTGGCCTAAGCCAGGCGGGGCTGATGACAGGGGGTCGCCATTGGCGGCCCCTTTTTGTTACGCTGGCGAAAGGCCGCGAATCTTTCCAAATTGCGCAAAATCATCAGGAATGGCGGGGGCATGAATTTTGTGATCACACTTTTCAATCAAGTGATCACAAATGTCGGATTATCCGTGTCCCACGCGCTTTTCAGTTAGAAAAGAACGATTTGTTGTGATTTAGGCTGTACCAACTGAAGTCAAATTGGACATGCCTTATGAATATCCACGAATATCAGGCCAAAGCCTTGCTGCGCAGCTACGGCGCGCCCGTTTCCGACGGTCGCCCTGTCACCCGCGCCGAAGATGCAAAAACCGCCGCTGGTGAATTGGACGGCCCGTTGTGGGTGGTCAAGGCCCAGATCCACGCCGGTGGCCGTGGCAAAGGCAAGTTCAAGGAATCCGACGCCGGTGACAAAGGCGGCGTGCGCCTGTGCCGGTCCGTCGAAGAAGCCGCCGCAGAGGCGAAAAAGATGCTGGGCCGCACTTTGGTCACGCATCAGACCGGCCCCGCAGGCAAGCAGGTCAACCGCATCTATATCGAGGATGGTTCCGGCATCGAAACAGAGATGTATCTGGCCCTGCTGGTGGATCGCCAGACCAGCCGGATCAGTTTTGTCGTCTCCACCGAAGGCGGCATGGACATCGAAGAAGTCGCCGCCGCGACCCCCGAAAAGATCCTGTCGTTCAGCGTTGATCCCGCCACGGGATATCAGGCGTTCCACGGCCGCCGCGTGGCGTTCACGCTGGGCCTGACCGGCAACCAGATCAAGCAGTGTGTCACGCTGATGGGTCAGCTTTACAAAGCCTTCACCGAAAAAGACATGGAGATGCTGGAAATCAACCCGCTGATCGTGACCGACAAGGGCGATCTGAAGGTGCTGGATGCCAAGGTGTCGTTCGACGGCAACGCGATGTACCGCCACGGCGATATCGCGTCATTGCGCGACGAAACCGAAGAAGACCCCAAGGAACTCGCCGCCTCCAAATACGACCTGAACTATATCGCGCTGGATGGTGAAATCGGCTGCATGGTGAACGGTGCCGGTCTGGCCATGGCGACGATGGACATCATCAAGCTTTACGGGGCCGAACCTGCCAACTTCCTCGACGTGGGCGGTGGTGCGACCAAGGAAAAGGTGACCGAGGCGTTCAAGATCATCACCTCTGACCCCAATGTCAAAGGCATCCTGGTCAACATCTTTGGTGGCATCATGCGCTGTGACGTCATTGCCGAAGGTGTCATCGCCGCGGTGAAAGAAGTCGGGCTGAAAGTGCCGCTGGTCGTCCGGCTTGAAGGCACCAACGTCGAGAAGGGCAAGGAAATCATCCGCAATTCCGGCCTTGACGTGATTGCCGCCGACGACCTGAAAGACGGCGCGCAGAAGATCGTGAAAGCCGTCAAAGGTTAACCCGTAGGGTGGGTCAAGACCCACCTTACCCCCAGATTTCCCAAGGAGCCACCATATGGCCATTCTCGTCAACGAAAATACCCGCGTGATCTGCCAGGGCCTGACCGGTTCGCAGGGCACATTCCATTCCGAACAGGCCATCGCCTATGGCACCAAGATGGTCGGCGGTGTCACTCCCGGCAAAGGCGGCAGCACCCATCTGGACCTGCCCGTCTTCAACTCGGTCCACGAAGCGCGCCACGTCACCCAAGCCAATGCTTCCGTGATCTATGTGCCGCCGCCATTCGCCGCTGACTCGATCCTCGAAGCCATCGACGCCGAAATGGAACTGATCATCTGCATCACCGAAGGCATTCCGGTGCTGGACATGATGAAGGTCAAGCGCGCGCTGGAAGGGTCCAAATCCCGCCTGATCGGGCCGAACTGCCCTGGTGTCATCACGCCCGACGCCTGCAAGATCGGCATCATGCCCGGCCATATCCACCGCCGCGGGTCGGTCGGTGTTGTGTCACGCTCTGGCACGCTGACCTATGAGGCTGTGAAGCAGACATCTGACTCCGGCCTTGGCCAGTCCACCGCCGTGGGTATCGGCGGCGATCCGATCAAAGGGTCCGAACATATCGACATTCTGGAAATGTTCCTGGCCGATGACGAAACACATTCGATCATCATGATCGGTGAAATCGGCGGGTCCGCCGAAGAAGAAGCCGCGCAATTCCTTGCAGACGAACGCAAGAAAGGCCGCTGGAAACCCACCGCCGGTTTCATCGCGGGCCGCACAGCGCCTCCGGGCCGTCGCATGGGTCATGCCGGTGCGATCGTCGCAGGCGGCAAAGGCGACGCCGAAAGCAAGATCGAAGCGATGAAATCCGCAGGGATCATCGTGGCCGACAGCCCCGCCACATTGGGCGAGGCCGTGCTGAAAGCCATCGGGTAGGTCGGGGTTCACCCCGACCCCCACAACAGCGGCGGGGCTAGCCCCGCCCTACGATATTCAACAAAGGTCCCCAGTCATGAACGACCATTCCCCCAACGATGTCTTCCACGCGTCCAGCTTTTTGCAAGGCCATAACGCGGGTTATGTCGAACAGCTTTATGCGCGCTATGCCGACAATCCGGGGGCGGTCGATGAAAGCTGGCAGGCGTTTTTCCGCAGCCTTGGCGACACTCCCGCCGATGCGCAGGCAGAGGCGGCAGGCCCATCCTGGGCGCGCCGCGACTGGCCGCCGGTGCCCAATGACGACCTGACCGCCGCACTGGATGGCCAATGGCCTGCCGAACCCGCCGCCGCCGCCGACAAGATCAAGGCGAAAGCCGCCGAAAAAGGCGTGGGCCTGTCCGAGGCGCAGGTCCGCAATGCCGTGCTGGACAGTTTGCGCGCGCTGATGATCATCCGCGCCTATCGTATCCGCGGCCACCTGATCGCCGATCTGGACCCGCTGGGCATGCGCGAAACCGTGCCGCACCCCGAACTGGACCCTGCGAATTACGGCTTTACCGCCAAGGACATGGACCGTCCGATTTTCATCGACAATGTGCTGGGCCTCGAAGTCGCCACCATGGCCGAGATCATGGCCATCGTGCAGCGCACCTATTGCGGCACATTCGCGCTGCAGTACATGCATATTTCCAACCCCGAAGAAGCCGGTTGGCTGAAAGAACGCATCGAAGGCTATGGCAAGGAAATCACCTTTACCCAGAACGGGCGCAAGGCGATCCTGAACAGCCTTGTGCAGGCCGAGGGTTTTGAAAAATTCCTGCATGTCAAATACATGGGGACCAAAAGGTTCGGCCTTGATGGCGGCGAAAGCCTGATCCCCGCGATGGAACAGATCATCAAGCGCGGCGGCCAGCTGGGGCTGGAGGATATCGTGATCGGCATGCCGCACCGTGGCCGGTTGTCGGTGCTGGCCAATGTGATGCAGAAACCCTACCGCGCGATTTTCAACGAATTTCAGGGCGGGTCGTTCAAGCCAGAGGATGTCGATGGGTCAGGTGATGTGAAATACCACCTTGGTGCCTCCAACGACCGCAGCTTTGACGACAACACCGTCCATTTGTCGCTGACCGCCAACCCCAGCCATTTGGAGGCGGTGAACCCCGTCGTTCTGGGCAAGGTGCGCGCCAAGCAGGACCAAAAGAACGATACCGACAAGACCAAGGTCATGGCGATTCTGCTGCATGGTGATGCGGCCTTCGCGGGTCAGGGCGTTGTCGCCGAAGGGTTCGGTCTGTCCGGCCTGCGCGGCCACCGCACCGGCGGCACCATGCATATCGTGGTGAACAACCAGATCGGTTTCACTACCGCACCGCATTTCAGCAGGTCCAGCCCGTACCCCACCGATATCGCGCTGATGGTCGAAGCCCCGATTTTCCACGTCAACGGCGATGATCCAGAGGCTGTGGTCCACGCCGCCCGTGTGGCCACCGAATTCCGCCAGAAGTTCCACAAGGATGTGGTGCTGGATATCATCTGCTACCGCCGCTTTGGTCACAACGAAGGCGACGAGCCGATGTTCACCAACCCGGTGATGTACACAAAGATCAAGAAACAAAAGACCACGCTGACGCTGTACACCGAACGGCTGGTCAAGGACGGCCTGATCCCCGAGGGCGAGATCGAGGATATGAAAGCCGCGTTTCAGGCCCATCTGAACGAGGAATTCGAGGCTGGCAAAAACTATAAACCCAACAAGGCCGACTGGCTGGACGGGCGCTGGTCGCATCTCGACCGGATGAAGGAAAAGAAATACCAGCGCGGCAAGACCGCCATTTCCGATGGCGACTTTGCGGCGATCGGCAAGGCGCTGATCACCGTGCCGGATAATTTCCCGACGCATAAGACCATCGACCGTTTGCGCGAAGCCAAATCGCAGATGTTCGAAACCGGCACCGGCATCGACTGGGCCACGGGCGAGGCGCTGGCCTTCGGCTCTCTCGTGCTTGAAGGGTTCCCCGTGCGCCTGTCCGGTCAGGACAGCACGCGCGGCACGTTCAGCCAGCGGCATTCGGCCTTTATCAATCAGGAAAACGAAGACCGCTATTACCCGCTGAACAATATCCGCGAAGGTCAGGCCCGTTACGAGGTCATCGATTCGATGCTGTCGGAATATGCGGTTCTGGGGTTCGAATACGGCTATTCGCTGGCCGAACCCAATGCGCTGACCCTGTGGGAAGCCCAGTTCGGCGATTTCGCCAATGGTGCGCAGATCATGTTTGACCAGTTCATTTCGTCGGGCGAAAGCAAATGGTTGCGCATGTCCGGCCTCGTCTGCCTTTTGCCGCATGGCTACGAAGGCCAAGGGCCGGAACATTCCAGCGCGCGTCTGGAACGGTTCCTGACCATGTGTGGCGGTGATAACTGGATCGTGGCCAATTGCACCACGCCAGCCAATTATTTCCACCTGCTGCGCCGCCAGCTGCACCGCACCTATCGCAAGCCGCTGATCCTGATGACACCGAAATCCTTGCTACGCCACAAACTGGCCGTGTCCAAGAAAGAGGAATTCATCACCGGATCAAGTTTCCACCGCGTGCTGTGGGATGATGCGCAATATGGCAATTCCGAAACCAAGCTGGTGGAAGACGACAAGATCAAGCGCGTGGTCATGTGTTCGGGCAAGGTCTATTACGACCTGCTGGAAGAACGCGATGCGCGCGGGATCGACGATGTCTATATCCTGCGGTTCGAACAATTCTATCCCTTCCCCGCGCAATCCGCGATGAAGGAACTGGAACGGTTCCAGAACGCGGAAATGGTCTGGTGTCAGGAAGAACCGAAAAATCAGGGCGCGTGGTCCTTTATGGAACCCAACCTTGAATGGGTGCTGACCCGGATCAAGGCGCAGCATGCACGCCCCGCCTATGCCGGACGCGCCGCCGCGGCGAGCCCTGCGACGGGCCTCGCAAGCAAGCATAAAGCAGAACAAGCAGCGCTGGTTGACGATGCGCTGACCATCAAAGGAACAAAGAAATGAGCACCGAAGTCCGCGTCCCCACGCTTGGTGAATCCGTGACCGAGGCCACCGTCGCCACATGGTTCAAGAAACCCGGCGATGCCGTCGCCGTCGACGAAATGCTGTGCGAACTGGAAACCGACAAGGTCACGGTCGAAGTGCCTAGCCCCGTCGCCGGTACCCTGTCGGAAATCGTCGCCGCCGAAGGTGAAACCGTTGGCGTCGATGCGCTGCTGGCGCAGATCGCCGAAGGCGCCTCTGCCCCCGTGAAAGAGGCACCAAAGGCCGCCCCAGCGCCCGATGCTGCCGCGACCCAGACCAATGCCGGCCCCGAAGAAACGAAACCGCGTGATCCCGAAGATGCCCCATCGGCCAAGAAACTGATGGCCGACAGCGGCATTTCCGATGTCACCGGCACCGGCAAGGATGGCCGCGTGATGAAAGAGGATGTGCTGAAGGCCCTGACCGCGAAATCCGACGCCCCTGCCCCCGCCGCCGCCCCCCGCGCGCCAGTGGCGGCCAGCGACGAGGCCCGCGAAGAGCGCGTCAAGATGACCCGCCTGCGCCAGACCATCGCCAAGCGTCTGAAGGACAGCCAGAACACCGCCGCCATGCTGACCACCTATAACGAGGTCGACATGACCGAGGTGATGGCGCTGCGCGACGCCTACAAGGACCTGTTCTTCAAGAAGCACGGCGTGAAACTGGGCTTCATGTCGTTCTTTACCAAGGCCTGTATCCACGCCCTGCACGAAGTCCCCGAAGTGAACGCCGAAATCGACGGCAATGACGTGGTCTATAAAAACTACGTCCATATGGGGATCGCCGCTGGCACGCCCACGGGTCTTGTGGTGCCGGTGATCCGCGACGCCGACCAGATGTCATTCGCCGATATCGAAAAGGCGATTGCCGCGATGGGTGCCAAAGCCCGCGACGGCAAATTGTCGATGGCCGAAATGCAGGGCGGCACGTTCACCATCTCCAACGGTGGCGTCTATGGCTCGCTGATGTCCTCGCCGATCCTGAACCCCCCGCAGTCGGGGATTTTGGGGATGCACAAGATCCAGGACCGCCCGATGGCGATCAACGGGCAGGTGGTGATCCGGCCGATGATGTATCTTGCGCTGTCCTATGACCACCGGATCGTGGACGGCAAAGGCGCTGTGACCTTCCTTGTGCGCGTGAAAGAAGCACTCGAAGATCCGCGCCGCTTGTTGATGGATTTGTAATCGGTGTGGCGGGGTAAACCCCGCCCTACGTAGGTCGGGGTTTACCCCGACCACCCCCAACAAAAGGCCAACACCATGACCCCCGAACTGACCGTCCTTGCCCTTGCGGGCCTGTTGCAAGGGCTGCAATTCGTGCTGATGTCGGTGCCTGCGAACCTTGAACTTGGCATGGGCAAAACCGCGGGGCCGCGTGATCCGGACCGCCTTGGCAAGCCGCTGATCGAACAGGTCAGCCCCGCGACAGGCCGCCTGTTCCGGGCGCTGAATAACCATTTTGAAGGTTTGATCCTGTTCACACTCGCCGTGGTCGTTGTTACGCTGGGCGACAAGGCGACGGGTCTGTCGGCGGTCTGCTCTTGGATCTATCTTGGCGCGCGGGTGCTTTATATCCCCGCTTATTATTTCGGCCTGACGCCCTGGCGTTCGGTGATCTGGATGGTGGGCTTTGCGGCCACCATGCTGATGATCGTTTCGGCCCTGATCTGAATCTGAAGGAGTTTCCATGTCCAGCTATGATGTCATCTTTATCGGGTCCGGCCCCGGCGGCTATGTCGGCGCGATCCGCGCGGCGCAACTGGGCCTCAAGGTCGCCTGTGTCGAAGGGCGCGCCACATTGGGCGGCACCTGCCTGAACGTCGGCTGCATCCCGTCCAAGGCACTGCTGCATGCGACCCATATGCTGCACGAGGCGGAACATAATTTCGCTGGCATGGGGCTCAAGGGCAAGGCACCGACGGTCGACTGGACACAGATGCTGACCTACAAGTCGGAAACCATCGCCCAGAACACCGGCGGCATCGAATTCCTGTTCAAAAAGAACAAGGTCGACTGGATCAAGGGCTGGGCCACCATCCCCGCAGCGGGCAAGGTCAAGGTCGGCGACGATACGCATGACGCCAAGCATATCGTCATCGCCACCGGGTCGCAGGCCGCCAGCCTGCCGGGTGTCGCGGTTGACGAAAAGATCGTCGTCACGTCGACCGGCGCGCTGGAACTGGGCAAGATCCCCAAGACGATGGTCGTGATCGGTGCCGGTGTCATCGGGCTGGAACTGGGGTCGGTTTTTGCCCGGCTTGGCGCGGATGTGAACGTGATCGAATATCTCGACGCGATCACGCCGGGCATGGATGCAGAGGTTGCGCGCCAATTCCAGAAAGTGCTGACCAAACAGGGGCTGAAATTCACTCTTGGCGCGGCCGTGCAGGGTGTCACCGTCAAGGGGGCCAAGGCGACCGTGACCTACAAGCTGCGCAAGGATGACAGCACCCATGAAATGACTGCCGATACCGTGCTGGTCGCAACCGGCCGCAAACCCTATACCGACGGGCTGGGGCTGGCCGATCTGGGCGTGGAACTGACCGAACGTGGCCAGATCAAGACAAACGGCAGCTTTGCCACCACTGTGGCAGGCATCTATGCCATCGGTGACACGATCACCGGCCCGATGCTGGCCCATAAGGCCGAAGACGAAGGCATGGCCGTGGCTGAAATTCTTGCAGGCCAGCATGGCCATGTGAATTACGGCGTGATCCCCGGCGTGATCTATACCCATCCCGAGGTTGCCAATGTCGGCGAAACCGAAGAATCGCTGAAAGCAGCAGGGCGCGCCTATAAGGTCGGCAAATTCCCCTTCATGGGCAATGCGCGGGCCAAGGCAAACCATGCCGCCGATGGTTTCGTGAAAATCCTTGCCGACAAGGAAACCGACCGGATTCTGGGTGCGCATATCATTGGCCCGATGGCGGGCGATCTGATCCACGAAATCTGCGTCGCAATGGAATTCGGCGCCGCAGCCGAAGACCTTGCGCGCACCTGCCACGCCCACCCAACCTATTCTGAGGCTGTGCGCGAAGCTGCGCTGGCTTGTGGTGACGGCGCAATCCACGCCTGATCTACGCGATGCGGCGGTGGTCCATCGGATTATCGCCGCACCCTGCGCGGCAGCAATAACGTGTTGCTGGGACTGTTTGACCATATCTGCGCCACAATCTTTCATTAACCATGATGTCAGTGTGTGGTGTCAGTCTGCGATAAAAGATGAAACGGGTGGTCCCTGGGCGTGTGGTGTGGATTGGACGGGCTGTGCCTGCCCTGACATCACCGCGTCGGTTGACCACCACGATCCGCCACACGTCTTGCGTATTTTGTTCCCTTGAACCGTTGTTGGCCTGATCATGATCAGGCGCATCGCATCTTTCCTCGGGCTCGACCCGGAAAAGCCGTTGCGCAAAAAGGCAGCGGCCCGCGTGCTATCGGCGATGTGTCATGTCGGCAAATGCGACGGGATTATTGCCGCAGCCGAGGTCGCGCTGATCAGTGACACGATCCAGCGGCTGACGGGGCGCAGCTTTGCGCCAACCGAAATCATGCAGGTGGCCGATCAAACCCGACCAAACTTGGAACCGCAGGATTACATCGCCTTCGGAACGGGCCTGCGCGCCGGCGAAAAAGCTGTGATGATCCACGGCGTGCTGTCGATCGCGATTTCAAGCGGGCGGATCTTTCCGGCCGAATACGTTTTTGTGACGACGCTCGCGCATGGTCTTGGCATGCATGGCGCAGATTTCCGCCGCGTGCTCGGACTGGCTATCGCGGATATGAACGCGCGCGGTGCCTAGCCTTTCAGCATCCGCAGGCCCTGCGTCACATCAGTGCGGATCGCCAGGCGCAGCCCGGGTTCATCCCCGGCCTTCAGCGCGCTCAGGATCAGCTTGTGATGATAGGGCGGCTCCTTGCGGTTCAACCGCCCGTAAAGCGCGCGCATCGTCGGCCCCAGCTGCAACCAGACCGTTTCGGTCATGGCCAGCATCGCGGGGGCCTGCGCGCGCAGATACAACATCCGGTGAAACTCAAGGTTCATACGGATATAGCCCGTCGCATCCTGCCGCGCGACCATCTGGCTGACACCCTGGTTGATCGCCTCCAGCCGGTCGATCAGCGCGAAATGCGCCCGCGGCAAGGCGCGCGACGCCAGTTCCGGTTCCAGCATGGCCCGCAGGGTCGCCAGTTCCTCGATCCGTTCGTTGGTGAGCGCAGGCGTGGACACGCGGCCCGATGACGACAAAAACAAGGCCCCTTCCGCGACCAGCCTGCGCACCGCCTCGCGCGCGGGGGTCATCGACACGCCATAGGTCTTGCCGATGCCGCGCAGCGTCAGCGCCGCACCGGGGGCCAGTTCGCCATGCATGATCTGGGTGCGCAAGGCGCGGTAAACCCGTTCATGCGCAGAGGTGGTTGAATCGACAGGGCGGGGCTGGATCAGCATGGCAGATATGTGATCACAAAACGCACCCCCGTCAATCGTCGAACCGCAGGCGATGCAGGCTTTCGCCATGATCGCGCAGCCAGTGCCGGTGGGTTGCGTAATCGGGGCAAAGCCGCGCCACGACAGCCCAGAACGCAGGCGCATGGTTCATTTCGCGCAGATGCGCGACTTCATGGGCGGCGACATAATCCAGCACCGCCGGTGGGGCCATGATCAGCCGCCAGGAATACATCAGCACAGACTTGCTGGAACAAGACCCCCAGCGCGACCGCGTGTCCCGGATCGACAGCCTGTCGTAACTGACCCCCAGCGTGGCGGCATGCCGGTCCGACGCCGCGGCCAGCGCATCGCGCGCCATCGCCCGCAGACGGGCGCGGACCGGTCCGGCGGCCGGCCGATTGGGCGGTACCTCGATCCGATCGTCAAGCACCCGCAAACGCGGCCCCGCCACCACCGGCAAGGCCCTGCCCTGCACCGGCACCAATGATCCGATCCGCACAGGCTCTGCCGGACCAAGCCGGCCCAGATGGCCGCGCAGCCAATCTTCCTTGTCGCGCAGAAAGGCAAGTCCCTCGCGGTCGGGTAACCCTGACGGCATCGTCAGCGTCACGCGACCGTCCAGACGCGACACCCGCAACGATAACCGGCGCGCCTGTGCCGATTTGCGCAATGTCACATCAATCGGGGGGTTGCCATGCAACGTGTGACGGCCCATATCCAGCTTTCTGTAAATGCCTGCGCCAAAGCCTTTGACACCTGTCAATGCTTATGGCAGTTGGCAGCGATCCCCCGCAAGGGGCGACCAAGTTTTTGAAGGGATAGCCTATGCCTAAGGAAGAATGGGGCACAAAGCGCCTTTGCCCCGAAACCGGCAAACGCTTTTACGACCTGAACGCGACACCGATCATCAGCCCCTACACGGGCAAAGAGGTGACAATCGACACATCCAAGACCCGCACCATGGTCGCAGATGCCGAAGACCTGCAGTCCAAAAAGGCCCGCGACGTCGATGACGAAGACGATCTGATCCTCGACGACGAGGAAGAAGACGATGTCGATCTGGGCGATGACGTGCTGGAAGACGACGACGACGAAGACACCGTGTCCTTCGACGATCTGGGTGATGTCGCGGCCAAGCCCGACGACGATTAAAAGCTGATCCCCGGGCGCGATTTGCACTTGATCTCGCCCGGTCTGCTGCATAGACAGCAACACGCAACGCAGGTTGCAATTGGGGCCATAGCTCAGATGGGAGAGCGCTTGCATGGCATGCAAGAGGTCAGGGGTTCGATTCCCCTTGGCTCCACCACTTCCCAAAACAGAACAGTTTTGAACATGGGCAGACAGCGTCCTGCGCCCGCCCCCATCTTCCGAGCCTAAATATCCCCGCCGGAGGCTTTAAACCTTTTTGGGACCAGCGTCACAGCAACCCGTTCGGCAGCGGCTGTTCACCCGCCGTGTTGATCCGCCGGAACCACAGCGTCAGCGCGGCCGAACTCATCACGATAAACAATGAATACAGCACCGGAACGGCCATGACCGCCTGTGCCTCGCTGCCGCTGAAGGTGAAGGCGATGATCGCAATGGCCAGCGGGCCGTTCTGGATACCGGTTTCCAGCGCCACGGTGCGGGCATTGCGCGGATGCAGCCGCAACAGCTTGGCAAAGCCATAACCGATGGCAAAGCCGAACAGCCCCAGCATGATCGACGCGAAATAGGTGCCCCATGTCGTGGCCAGCAGAAATTCCCAATTGCGCGGAATCCACGACACGATCAGGAACAGGATAAAGAACAGCGCCAGCAACGACCCGAAAAATTCGGTCACGGCACCCACATTGGCGCTGACCTTGCGCAAGACCATTCCGATGGCGACCGGCACCAGCAACAGGACCAGCGTCACGACGATATTTTCGCGCGGGATATCTAGATCAAGCGCGCCGGCATAGACCAGCAGCACAACGGGAATCAGAACCACCCCGAACACCGTCGATGTCACCGTCATCAGGACCGACAGCGCCAGATTGCCTTTGGAAAAATAGGTAAAGATATTCGACGTGGTCCCGCCCGGCATGCAGGCCATGATCAGGATACCAATCTTGATCGTGTCCGACACCGGCAAGGTGGTGGCCAGCACGAAACCGATCAGCGGCATGAAACCGAATTGTGCCACCACGCCGACCCCCAGCCCATAAGGCCGCTTGAGCGCCAGCGCAAAATCACGCGGGGTCAATGACGCGCCCATCCCCAGCATGATCACGAAAATCATCAGCGCCAAAATGGCCTGTTCGAGTGGTCCGACCATCTTACATCTTCCCTTTCAACGGCATCCGCATCACGCGGCCTGCGCCTGTTCCTGCGCGCGCAGATCCTTGCGCAGGATTTTTCCGACGTTGGATTTCGGCAATTCATCGCGGAATTCCACGAATTTTGGCACTTTATAGCCGGTCAGATGCTCTTTGCAGTAGGCGCGCAGATCGTCTTTGCTCAGACCCTCGTTGCGGGCCACGACATAGGCTTTCACCGCCTCACCCGCCGCCCCGTCCGGCACACCGATCACGGCGACCTCGATGACATCGGGGTGCGCGGCGATGATATCCTCGATCTCGTTGGGATAGACGTTGAAGCCCGACACAAGGATCATATCCTTCTTGCGGTCCACGATGCGGAAATAGCCGTCGGCATCCATTGTCCCGATATCGCCAGTCAAAAGCCAGCCATTCTGGATGGTCTTGGCCGTCTCGTCGGGTTTGCGCCAATAGCCCAGCATGATCTGCGGCCCCTTGGCGATGACTTCGCCGGGCTGGCCCTGCGGCACATCCACCCCGTCGTCATCGACGCAGCGGACATCCGTGGACGGGATCGGCACACCGATGCTGCCATGCCGGACCTGCCCGAAGGGGTTGAATGTCAGCACGGGCGAGGATTCGGTCAGCCCGTAGCCTTCCAGCACGGGCCTGCCCGTCACCTGTTCCCAGCGTTCGGCCACCGATGTCTGCAAGGCCATCCCCCCCGCCGAGGCGAATTTGAGATGCTTGGGCGGCGTGTCCAGAAACCAGATTTCGTTGTTCAGCCCGTTGAACAGGGTGTTCACCCCGCTCATCCAGGTGATCTTGTAATTCTCGAAGGCGCGTTTGAGGTTGGACAAAGGGCGCGGGTTCGGGATCAGGATGTTGCGCGCACCGATGGAATAAAAGCCCAGAAAATTCACCGTAAATGCAAAGATATGATAAAGTGGCAGGGCCGTCAGCGCGACTTCCTTGCCTTTTTCCAGATTGGTGATCAGCGACATGGTCTGCGCCATGTTCATCAGGATATTGGCATGGGACAGCATCGCGCCCTTGGACACGCCGGTCGTCCCGCCGGTATATTGCAGGCAGGCCACGTCATCGGGATTGATCGTGCTACGGTAAGCCTCGATCGCATTGTGCAGGCTATCATGCTTGGCACGTCCCGCCTCAATGGCATCGGGCAGGCGGATATGCGGAATCGTGATCGGCAGGACCGATTTATCCCAATGTTTCTGGACCAGCCCGACGATCATCTTGGGCAGGCGCGGCAGGTATTCGGCCACGCGCGTCACAATCACATGCTGGACCGGATAGGTTTTCACCGCCTCGGCCAGCTTGTCCGCGAACATATCCACCACGATGACAGCGGCAGGTTCGGCATCGGTGAACTGCTTGGCCATTTCATCCGCGGTATAGAGCGGGTTGACGTTGACCAGCACGCAGCCTGCCTTGAACACCGCCATCGCCGCCACCGGATAAGACAGGCAATTGGGTACCTGCACCGCCACCCGGTCGCCCGCCTGCAAACCCGCAATATCGCGCAGATAGACGGCCAAAGCGTCAGACATTTCATCCGCCTGCCGGAATGTCAGCGTGCCGTTCATCCCGTTTGCCAACACCGTGGTAAAAGCTGGCAGGTCGCCATAGACAGCCGCGGTCGAGGTGATGAAATCGCCAAGGCTCCGATATGGCATGTCGTCAATACTGTTTGGAACGGACGGGCCGTAAAAGGCCGTCCACGGACGGTCGTTTGCCAAAGTGCTTCCTCCCAAAAGCGTTTGGACGACCGTAGCCGGATTGACGGCTTTGTGAAGCCAGAGTTTACAAGCGGACGTTACGTCGCGACAGCCGCGGGATCTGGCGTCAGGGCATCCGCGGTCTGGCGCACCACATCACCGACCTGCCGGAATTGCGCGGCCATCGGATTGGTCTTGCGCCAGATCATCCCCACCGTGCGTGCCGGTTGCGGGTCGGCAAAGCGGCTGATGCTGACGGGCGCAGACCGGGTTTCGACCGCGACGGCCATCTGCGGGATTAACGTGACACCAATGCCCGCACCCACCATCTGCACCAGCGTGGACAGTGAACTGCCATCCAGACCGTCGCGGGCCATCGCCGATTGCAGGTTGCAGAAAGACAGCGCCTGATCGCGGAAACAATGGCCTTCTTCCAGCAGCAACAGCCGCAAGTGGCGCAAGTCTGACGCCTGCGGCACTGGCGCGGCGCCGTCCTTTTCGGACCTGACCAATAGCAGCTTTTCATCGAACAGGGCCAATTCCGCCAACCCCGGTTCGGCAACCGGAAGTGCGACAATCGCGGTGTCAATCTGGCCGTCGTGCAATTCCTCGATCAGGCGCTGGGTCACGGTTTCGCGCACATGCACGTCCAGATCGGGAAAGCTGCGCCCCAGCGCACCGATCAGGCCCGGCAAAAGATAGGGGGCGATGGTCGGGATCACCCCGATCCGCAACCGCCCCGCCAGCCCCGATTGCGCGGCGCGCGCCATATCGCCCAGTTCATCCACCGCTTGCAGGATGTCGCGCACCCGCTGCGCCCAGTCTTCGCCAAAGGCGGTCAACCGCACCTGCCGCGCACCGCGTTCAAACAGGGCGGTGCCAAGCGTGCTTTCAAGCTCTTTGATCTGCACCGACAGGGCGGGTTGCGAAATGGCGCAGGCATCCGCCGCACGGCCGAAATGGCCGTGGCGGGCCAAAGCTTCGAAGTACCGCAGCTGCTTGAAGGTAATATTCATAACTTTAAGTTATCAAAACTATTACAAATTGCAACTTAAACAAATGACGAACCTATGTTAGAAGGATTCTAAGCGCGCGTGCCGGGCACCCGGCAGCGCCGCCATCACACTTTGCCACAAGCAATCGGAGAGAGAATCATGGACGGAAATGATGTTGGAAAATGCCCTGTCATGCACGGGGTCGGTCTGAACACCACCACTGGCACACGCGGTAACCGCGATTGGTGGCCAAACCAGCTAAATCTGCGCATCCTGCACCAGAACGCCCCCGCGCTCGACCCGATGGGCGAGGATTTCAACTATGCAGAGGCATTCAAGACACTGGACCTGCAGGCGCTGAAACAGGATCTGACCGCGCTGATGACCGACAGCCAAGATTGGTGGCCCGCCGATTACGGCCATTACGGCCCGTTCTTCGTGCGCATGGCATGGCACAGCGCCGGCACCTATCGCACCGCTGACGGGCGCGGCGGGTCGCGGTCCGGCACGCAGCGTTTCGCGCCGCTGAACAGCTGGCCTGACAATGGCAATCTGGACAAGGCGCGCCGCCTGCTTTGGCCGCTCAAGCAGAAATACGGCAACCAGATTTCCTGGGCCGACCTGATGATCCTTGCCGGTAACGTGGCGATGGAATCGATGGGGTTCAAAACCTTCGGTTTCGGCGGCGGTCGCGCCGACATTTGGGAACCCGAAGAAGACATCTATTGGGGCACCGAAGATACATGGCTGGGCGATAGCCGCTATAAGGGCGAGCGCGAGCTGGAAAACCCGCTGGCCGCCGTGCAGATGGGTCTGATCTACGTCAACCCCGAAGGCCCCAACGCCAACCCTGACCCGCTGGCATCGGCGCATGACATCCGCGAAACATTCGCACGGATGGCAATGAACGACGAAGAAACCGTTGCATTAGTCGCCGGTGGCCACACATTCGGCAAATCGCATGGCGCGGGTGACGCCGCCCTGATGGGTCCCGAACCCGAGGGCGCGCCGATCCATCAGATGGGCTTTGGCTGGAAAAACGGCTTTGGCAGCGGCAAGGGCGTGCATACCACAACCAGCGGCATCGAAGGTGCATGGACCCCCACGCCAACAACTTGGGACATGAGCTATTTTGACACCCTGCTCGGCAATGACTGGGAACTGACGAAAAGCCCCGCTGGCGCGCATCAATGGCGCCCTGCCAATGGTGCCATGTCGGATGCGGTGCTCGACGCCCATGACCCCGCACGCCGCCATGCGCCGATGATGACCACTGCCGATCTGGCACTGAAACTCGACCCCGCCTATGCGCGGATTTCCAAGCATTACCACGAAAACCCAGAGATTTTCGCCGATGCCTATGCCCGCGCCTGGTTCAAACTGACCCACCGCGACATGGGGCCAAAGGCGCTGTATCTGGGCAACGAAGTCCCCGCTGACGACCTGATCTGGCAGGACCCGATCCCCGCCGTAGATCATGACCTGATCTCCTCCGCCGATGTGACCGCGCTCAAGGCGCAGATCATGGCGACAGGTCTGTCGGTGCAGGAACTGGTGCGCACGGCTTGGGCCTCGGCCTCGACCTTCCGCGGGTCGGACAACCGGGGCGGTGCCAATGGCGCGCGCATCCGTCTGGCCCCGCAAAAGGACTGGACCGTCAACGAACCTGCAGAACTGTCCAAGGTGTTGGCAGCGCTCGAAGGCGTGCAAAGCGCGTTCAACGCGACCCAGACCGGCAACAAGCGCGTATCGCTGGCCGATCTGATCGTGCTGGGTGGCTCTGCCGCGATCGAAGCTGCAGCAAAGGCCGCCGGTCACGACCTGTCGGTGCCTTTCACCCCCGGCCGCACCGATGCGACAGCCGAACAGACCGATGCCGAAAGCTTTGAAGTGATGGAACCGATTGCCGATGGTTTCCGCAACTATCTCAAGCCTGGCCTGTCGGTTGCTGCCGAAAAGCTGCTGGTGGATCGTGCGCAACTTCTGGGTCTGTCCGCACCGGAAATGACCGCGCTGGTCGGCGGTCTGCGGGTTCTGGGTGCAAACTACGGCAACACGAGCCATGGTGTGCTGACCGACAAACCCGGCACGCTGAGCAACGACTTTTTCGTCAACCTGACCGATATGGCCTATGACTGGACCCCTGTCGCCGGCGACGAAAATGCGTTCGAAGGCCGTGATCGCGCCACCGGTGCGGTGAAATGGACCGGCACGCGCGTTGATCTGGTGTTCGGCTCCAACTCGCAACTGCGCGCCATCGCCGAGGTCTATGCCCAGAACGATCACGCCGACCGTTTCGTCGGACGCTTCGTACAGGCCTGGACCAAGGTCATGGAACTGGACCGTTTCGATCTGAAATAAGCCAGACAGGGCGCAGCCGGTTCATCGGCTGCGCCCCTTTTTCGCGGCCATTGCACGGCAAGGGGGCCGCTGATGAAAACCTCAACCCTCATTATCGGTGGTGGCCTGACCGGCCTTGCCCTTGCCCATCGCCTGCAACTGGCGGGGCAGGATTTCCTGCTGGTCGAGGCGCGCGACCGTTTCGGTGGGCGGATCGCATCCTTGCATCTGGACGGCGCAGGGTTCGATCTGGGGCCGTCCTGGGTCTGGCCCGGGCAGGCCCGGATTGCGGCGCTTTGCAATCTGCTGGGTCTGCCATTGTTTGCCCAGCATGCGCAGGGTGCGCAACTTTACGAACAGCCCGACGGGCGCGTGATCCGCGACCAAGGCTTCATGTCGATGGCCGGATCGCTGCGGATCACGGGCGGCACCGGTGCGCTGGTGGCGGCCCTTGTCGCGCGGCTGGACCCCGCGCGGCTGATCACGGGCGCGGCGGTGCAACGGGTATCGGACAGCGGCGCCACCTTGCAGGACGGGCGCAGCATCACCGCCGACAGGGTGGTGATCGCCATCCCGCCGCGGCTGGCCGCAGGGCTGGCCTTTACCCCGCCCTGCCCGTGGATGCGCAGCAGGCACTGGCGGCGGTTCCGGTCTGGATGGGGGCGCATGCCAAATGCGTCGCGGTTTACGACAGCGCCATTCTGGCGCAGTGACGCGCTGTCCGGCGATGCAGCCAGCAGACGCGGCCCCTTGGCCGAAATCCATGATGCCAGCCCCGCGCAAGGCCCGCTTGGGGCCTTGTTCGGGTTTGTCGGTGTGCCAGCAGACCAACGCGCGCAGCTCGATCTGCGCGCGCCGGTGATCGCCCAACTGGTCAACCTGTTCGGGCCGCAGGCCGCGTCGCCGCGCAGGTTGCAGATCATGGATTGGTCGCGCGAAACCTTCACCGCCACCCCTGCCGATGCGACGCCACCCGCGGGGCATCCGGCCTATCTGCTGCCAGCAGCCTTGCGGCAGGTCGCGGATGACCGGATCATCTTTGCCTGCGCGGAACTGACCACCGACAACGGCGGCCTGATCGAAGGCGCGCTGGCCGCCGCCGAACGGGCGGCGCGGATCATCCTGCCCGGCTGATCATTCCGCAGGGGCCAGCGCCGTGTTCGGCACATCACGTTTGGCGCGCTTTTCGCCCAGCATCAGCATCGCGGGCGTGACCAGCAGGGTCAGCACCGTGGCAAAGATCAGCCCGCCTGCAATCGCGCTGGACAATTCGGTCCACCATTGCGTGGACGGCGCGCCATAGACGATCTCGCGCGTGAAAAAGTTGATGTTCAGCCCGATCACCATCGGCATCAGCCCCAGCGCCGTCGTGACGGATGTCAACACCACGGGCCGCAGACGCTGCGCCCCCGTGCGCAAAGCCGCCTCGAGCGAGGATAGCCCTGCAGCGCGCAATTCGTTGTAGGTGTCGATCAGCACGATGTTGTTGTTCACCACGATCCCCGCCAGCGCGATCACCCCGATCCCGCCCATCACCACGCCAAAGGGGCGGCCCGTAATCATCAGGCCCAACAGCACCCCCGCGACCGAAAAGACGATCGCCGACATCACGACGAAGGCTTGCCAGAAACTGTTGAACTGTGTCAGCAGGATCAGAAACATCAGCCCGATGGCCGACAGGAAGGCCCCGATCAGAAAGACCATGGATTCTTCCTGATCCTCCGCCTCGCCACGCGAATTTGATGGTGACGCTGCCGGGCAGGTCCAGGTCGGCAATCGCCGCCTGCAGCGCCAGCGTCTGGTCATTGGGCAGCATGCCGGGGGCGACATCGGCGGAAATCGTCAGCACGCGGGCTTGGTCAATGCGCGTGATGACACCGGACCGCGGGGCCGGATTGAACGACACGAAATTCGAAATCGGCACCAGACCGACCGAGGTGGGGACGCGCAGCGCCTCCAGCTCCTCCAGCGTGCGGCTGTCGGCGGGAAAGCGCACGGCGATATCAACCTCGCCGTCACCATCCTCTGGCCGGTAGGTGGCGACATTGATCCCGCGCGTCAGCAACTGCACCGCCTGCCCCAGCAGGGCGACATCGGCACCGCTGCGCGCGGCCTCGGACCGGTCCACGCTGATCTGCCATTCCACGCCGGGGCTGGGGCGCGAATCGATGATGTCGATAAACCCGCCCAGCCGGTCCATTTCGGCCATAACCGCCGCAATCGCGATATTCTGGTCGGCATCATTGGCGCTGAAAATTTCCAGATTGATCGGCTTGCCGCCGCCCGGACCTGCAGCGCTGGTCTGGACCTGCACTTCGATCCCGGGGATTTCGGCCATCTCTGCGCGGATATCCTCGGCGATCAGGGCGACAGGGCGGCGGGTGTCCCAATCGGTCATTTCCAGCTGTAGCGCGCCGATCACGTCACCGCTGTCACGCGATCCGCCGGACCGCGCATAGATGCTGGCGATCTCGCCATAGGCGGACAGGCGCGTTTCAACCGCGCGGACCAAGGCATCTTGTTCAAAGACCGAAAAATTGTCCTTGGCCAGAACCTCGACCTGCGCATAATCGGGTTCGACATCGGGAAAAAAGGTCAGGCCATTGCCGAAATGACCATAAGCCACGAAAGACCCGACCAGCGCGATCATCGCAAAGGACAGCGTGGTCCAGGGCCGCAGGATCGACCATTCCAGCACGCGGATATAGCCACCCATGAAACCGGTCATCTGGCGCGGATCGCCTTTTTCGGCGGCGTAAAGCTGCGCCTTGGCCTTGGCGGACTGGCCCTGCCGCTTGCCGATCATGCCGCCGACGACGGGGATAAAGATCAGCGCCATGAACAACGACGCTGACAGCGTGACGATCACCGTGATGGGCAGGAATTTCATGAATTCGCCCACCACGCCCGACCAGAACAACAGCGGAAAGAACACACACAGCGTGGTCGCGGTCGAGGCGATGATCGGCCAGGCCATGCGTTTGGCGGCGCGGGCATAGGCCAGGCGTTCGGACTGTCGCCTTCGTGCAGGTAGCGGTCGGCAAGTTCGACCGTGACAATGGCCCCGTCCACCAGCATCCCCACGACAAGGATCAATGAGAACAGCACGACGATATTCATCGTCAGCCCCATGAAATACAAAACCGCCACACCCGTCAGGAATGCACCCGGAATGGCCAGCCCGACCAGCACCGACGACCGCAGGCCCAGCGCATAGACGACAACGATCATCACAAGGATAATCGCCGCGATCACGTTGGCCTCAAGGTCGGACAGCATGGTCTTGACGGTTTCGCTTTCGTCCAGCGTATAGCTGATCTCGACCGTCTGGGGCCAGCTGGCGCGCAGGCGGTCGATGACGCTGCGCACGTCGTCCACCGTGTCGATGATATTGGCGCCTGCGCGTTTCTTGATTTCCAGCGCCAGCGCGGGCTGGCCGTCGATGCGGGCATAGCCCAAAGGATCCTCGAAGGTGCGGCGGATCGTGGCGACATCGGCAAAGGTCACGACGGTCTGGCCGCGTGTGATGATGGGCAGGTCCATCACATCCTGCGCATTCTCGATCAGTCCCGGCACCTTGAGAACGATGCGCCCTGCCTCGCTTTCGATGGCACCGGCGGCGATCAGCTGGTTGTTGCGCGTGATCGATCCGATCAATTCGTCAAACGACAGGTTATAGGTCTCGAACACGGTAGGGTCGATCAGTACCTCAAGCAATTCGTCGCGTTTGCCCGCCACATCCACCTCGAGGACACCGCCCAAAGCCTCGATCTCGTCCTGCAGATTGTCGGCGATGGCGTTCAGCGTCCGTTCAGGCACCGGGCCGGACAGGATCACCGTCAGGATCGGGAACAGGGCTGTGTTAATCTCGGTCACGGTCAGATTGACGCTGTCGGGCAGGTCGTTTTCGGCACGGTCGGCGGCCTGACGGACATCATCCAGCGCCTGACCCGCGTCATAGCCCGGCTCGAATTCCAGCTGGACCGTTGCAAACCCTTCGCCCGCTTTTGCGATCATCGTGCTGAGGCCCGTCAATGACGCGAATTCGGTTTCCATCGGGCGCACCAGCACATCTTCGGCATCCTGTGGCGAAATCCCGTCCAGCGATGTGGATATATAGACAACCGGAATAGTGACCTCTGGATTGCTTTCCTTGGGGATCGCCAGATAGGCAAAGCTGCCCACCAGCAACAGGAAAGCAAAAACCAGCGTGACAACCTTGCCACGCCCAAAGGCGGCGTCGATCAGTCCGTTCATGGCTGCACCAGGGCTGTCTGGTCCTGCGTCGGCGCGCGCGGTTCAACCGGATCGCCCTGATTGACGAAACCCTGACCTACGGTGATGATCCGCGCCTGTTCGGGCAGGCCCGCGATCCAGATACCATCGGTCTGCGCGCGCACGATCTGCACGGTCGAAAATACGACGCGGTTGTCGGCATCCACGGTCTTGACCCCCAGTTCGCCGTTCGTGCCCAGCGACAGGACCGCAGGCGACACAAAATGCCCGCGCGCCTGCCCTGTCGGCATGGCCACACGTGCGCTCAGCCCCGCAGGCATCACGCTGTCAGGGTTATCGACGATGATCTCGACCCGAAAGGTACGGGTCTGCTGGTCGGCATTGGCCCCGATAAAGGCAATGGTGCCCGCCTTTTGCTCGCCAGTGATAAAGGACACCTGCGCGTCCTGCCCGGTTTGCAGACGTGACAGCGCCTGTTGCGGCACCTGCACGACGACGGTCAGCGGATCATTGTCCAGCACTTCAGCCACGACCATACCGTTTTCGACGGATTCGCCCACGTTCACGGTCAGATCGTTCAGCCGACCGGCAAAGGGGGCGGTCACGATTGTATTGTCCAGCCGGTCCTGCGCCGATGTCACGGCAGCCTCGGCTGCGGCGCGGGCTGCGCGCGCTTGCGACACGCGGTCTTCGGTCGCGACACCACGGTCCTGCAAGGCCAAGGCGTTGTCGTAATCGCGCTGGGCCTGTGCCAGCTGGGTCTGCGCCTGCACCAGCTGCGCCTCGGCGATGCCTGCGTCGATGCGGGCGATTTCCTGCCCCGCAGTCACCAGATCGCCGCGCGATACAGCAACGCTGGCGATCTGTCCGTCCGCCTTGGCCCGCACTGTGGCGGCGCGGTCGGGGATAGACTGGCCTTCGGCAGTCAGGACCAGCGGCACATCCTGCGCGACCGAATCCATCACCGCAACGCTGACAGCGCGGTCCGGCGCATCCGCGACGACACCTGCATCGGGGTCAGCAGAGGGCAGGATCACACCGCTGCCCATCCAGCCGATCAGCGCCAGCGCCAGCAACCCCGCGATCCATTTGGACCGCGACGCGCCCCTGTCGGTATCAAACTGCAGTTTGCCCGTCTGATCGGGTGCGGTCACGCCATTCATTGGTTGTCCTTCTTCGTCCGGTCTGCAGAGATTATCGGCCAAGTCGTCTTTAGGTAGTATACCTGCGTCAGCGTTACCAGATGCAGCAAGCCAGTTACCCTTGCGACTGTGCCGCATTAAGACCAGCAGCGGCCGTCTGGACATTTGCCCAGACCACATGGCTAATTCGGCCAACCAACCACAGGAGCCGCCCTTTGCCTGAAATCGCCACCAACGACAGCACCGGCGACCTGGCCATCTGCCCTTTGGGCATAGATGGTGTGCTGGTGCGGTTCTCGCGCGCGCTATCACCGCAGGCCAATGATGCAGCCCATGCCTTTTGCGATGCGGTCATAGACGCCCGTTTGTCCGGTGTGACCGAGGTGGCCCCGTCGCTGACATCGGTGCGGGTCGCTTTCGATCCGGCCAAGACCGACCGCGACAGCCTGACCCGCGCCTTGCGCGACCTGCTGGCACAGTTGCGCGACGCCGATGCCTCTCCGCGTCGCCTGTGGCGTATTCCGGTGGCCTTTGGCCCCGCCCATGCCCCGCAACTGGCCGAGGCGGCAGAGCTTGCAGGGCTAACCCCCGATCAGGCCGTGGCACAGATCACAGCACAGCAATTGCGCGTTCTGGCCATCGGTTTTGCCCCCGGCCAGCCCTATCTGGGGATGATGCCGCCGCATTGGGACATCCCGCGCCAGTCCGAGCTGACGCCAAAGGTGCCGCGCGGCGCGCTGGTGACGGCAGTGCGCCAGTTGATCATCTTTGCCGCCGATACGCCCACCGGCTGGCGACAGATCGGGCAAAGCGCCTTTGCGGTCTGGCGGCCTGACAGCGACAGACCCTTCGCGCTGGACCCGGGCGATGCGGTCCAGTGCGTGGCGGTGTCCGACGATACCCTGCGCGACCTGCAAGCCAATCCCGACAGCAACGGCGGCGCAACCTGCAAAGTGTTACGCTGATGCCGGTGCTGACCGTCCATAGCGCGGGTCCCGGTGTCACGGTCCAAGACCTTGGCCGCACCGGCTGGACCGCGCAGGGCCTGTCGCGCGGCGGTGCCGCTGACAGGCTGGCCCTGCTGGAAGCGGCGGCATTGCTGGATCAGGACACCGGACTGGCGGTTCTGGAAATGGCGGGGTTCGGCGGGGTGTTCAGCACCGACCGGCCGGTGCGCATCGCCCTGACTGGCGCGCTGATGCAGGCCGACATCGACGGCGTGCCGGTGCCACCCAATACCAGCCAGCTGTTGGCGGCGGGTGCGAAACTGACCATCGGCGGCGCGCGGGCGGGGGTTTACGGCTATCTGGCCTTTGCGGGCGGGATCGTGACCCCGCCTGTCATGGGCAGCCGTGCCGCGCATCTGACCGCTGGGCTGGGCCGCGTGCTGGTGGCGGGCGACAGCCTGCCCTTGGGCACAGATCCTGCGCCGGATACGCCGCCCCGACGGCTGGACGGTGCCGACAGGTGCCGTGGCGGGCTGATCCGCCTGATGCCCGGCCCGCAGACAGACCTGTTCGACGGCGCCACGCTGGCGCGGTTCCTGTCCACGTCCTTTCGCCGCGATCCGCGCGGCAACCGGCAGGGTGTGCGGCTGGACCATGACGGCGCGCCCTTCGGGGTGGCCAGCGGGCTGAGCATCACATCCGGACCTGATCGTGGCGGGCGATGTGCAACTGACCGGCGATGGCGTGCCCTATGTGCTGCTGGCGGAATGTCAGACCATCGGGGGTTATCCGCGCATCGGCACCGTCATCCCCGCCGATCTGGCGCGCGTAGCACAGACAGCCCCCGGCACGGCGTTGCAATTCACCCTGCTGGATATCGCGCAGGCCGATGCGACCGCGCAATCGGATGCTGACCTGCTGCGCACCCTGCGGCAGGCCTGCCAACCCCTGATCCGCGATCCGCATGACATCGCCGATCTGTTGGGCTACCAACTGGTCAGCGGGGTGACCGCGGGCGACGATCTGGAACGGGACGGTGATGGCACTCAAGGTTGATCTGAACGCCGACATGGGCGAAAGTTTCGGCCCCTGGACGATGGGGGATGACGCGGCATTGCTCGATATCGTCACCTCGGCCAATGTGGCCTGCGGGTTTCACGCGGGCGACCCCGATGTGATGGACCGCACGATGCGGCAGGCCGTGGCCCGCGGCGTGGGACTGGGCGCGCATCCGGGTTTTGCCGATCTCAAAGGGTTCGGGCGGCGCAACCTGCCCATCCCCGCCGAGGAGATCGCCAATGCCGTCGCCTATCAGCTGGGTGCAGCACAGGCGATGGCGCGGCGCGCGGGCGGGCGTATCCGGCATCTCAAACTGCACGGGGCGCTGGCGAATATGGCCTCGGTCGATGCTGGGCTGGCAAAGGCCTGTTATCAGGCCGCGCTCGACGTTGATCCCGATCTGGTGATCATGGTGCTGGCTGCCACCGCGCAGGAAAGTGCCGCGCGGGAACTGGGCTGTCATTGGGCGGGCGAGATTTTCGCCGACCGCGCCTATCACGACGATGCCACGCTGGTCGATCGCCGTCTGCCCGGGGCGGTGCTGCATGATCCGGCAGTGGTCGGCCCCCGCATTCTGGCCATGTTGCAGGCGGGGGCGATCATCGCGGATAGCGGCAAACACCTGCCCTGCCGGATCGACACGATCTGCCTGCATGGCGACACGCCGGGCGCTGTTGCCATCGCGCGCGGCTTGCGCGATCACCTGACACAGGCGGGGATCACGCTTGCCGCCTTTTGAAACGGAGCCTGCCATGACCAACTATTATGCCCCCACCGGCGGCCTGCCCCCGCAAACCGACCTGCTGACAGGGCGCGCGGTGTTCACCACCGCCTATGCCGTGATCCCCAAGGGGGTGATGACCGATATCGTCACCAGCAACCTGCCGTTCTGGGACAAGACCCGCGCCTGGGTGCTGGCGCGGCCTTTGTCGGGCTTTGCCGAAACCTTTAGCCAGTACATCATGGAGGTCGCGGCAGGCGGCGGCAGTATGCGGCCAGAGACCGACAAAGCCGCGCAAGGCGTGATCTTCGTGGTCAAAGGCGGCTTTACCCTGACCATCGCGGGGCAGGATCACGCGATGCGCCCCGGCAGCTATGCCTATCTGCCTGCGGGCTGCGACTGGCAGGTCCGCAACGGCACCGATGCGCCAGCGACGTTCCACTGGGTCCGCAAAACCTATCGCGCGGTCGATGGCATTGCGGCACCAGAGGCTTTCGTCACCGACGAGGATGCAGCGACCACCATCGCCATGCCCGACACCAACGGCGCTTGGGCCACGACCCGTTTCATAGACCCCGCCGACATGCGCCACGACATGCATGTCAATATCGTGACCTTCCAGCCGGGCGGGGTGATCCCCTTTGCCGAAACCCATGTGATGGAACACGGGCTTTATGTGCTGGAAGGCAAGGCGGTTTATCGGCTCAATCAGGATTGGGTCGAGGTCGAGGCGGGCGATTTCATGTGGCTGCGCGCCTTCTGCCCACAGGCCTGTTATGCGGGCGGGCCGGGGCCGTTCCGCTATCTGCTTTATAAGGACGTAAACCGGCATATGCCGCTTTGAAAAACTTTTATGCCTCCGGCGGGGATCACGGTGAATTGTGCAACAATTCACCGCGCTCGGAAGATGGGGGGAGTGGCGCGAAATCCGTCGGGGATCGCGTCTTTATCTTCCAGCAGCAAGTCAGCCATGACCTGCCCGACCTTGGGCGCCATGCCAAAGCCGATCTTGAAGCCGCCATTGGCGATATACTCCCCCGCCCGCGTCGGGTGATGGCCCAACACCGGCGCGCGGCTGGGGGCGCGGGGGCGCACCCCGGCCCAGCGGGCGATGATTTCGGCGCCTTGTAGGACCGGAAAGGCCGCGACGGCCCGCGCGATCACGTCATCAAGGCCGGTGTTGGTGCTGGCGGGATCGGTGAAATTGCGTTCGGAGGTGGACCCGATGGCGACGGTACCGTCCAGATGCGGGATGATATGCAGCGCGTCAGCAAAAAGTTGCGGGCTGCCTGCCGCGTCAAGACGCAGCAGCGCCGCCTGCCCTTTCACGCCGTTGCCGCCGATCTCGGCCATACCAGCCCAGCCGGTGGCCCAGACGATTTTACCCTCTGGCGCGCCTTGGGACTGGATGCTGCCACCCAACGCTGTGACAGCATCGGCCAAGGCCTGCGTCGCTCGGCGGGGATGGACCAGTGCAGACAGCGTGTCGCGCACCACGTAACCGCTGGGCGAAGGCGGCATCCACGGCGCATCGGTGACGGGTTCGACCTGCCATGTCGCCAGTCCCTGCCACAAATCATCGGCGGATATCGCCCGTGCCTGCGCCAGCGCCACAGCACTTTCATCCGCCAAAGGCTGCAATCGCCCGCTGCGGGCATAGCCGGTTTCGGCCCCGGTCAAGGCAGCGACATCCGCCCAAAACTGTTCCGCCATGATCAAGCTGTCGAATTGAAACGCCTTCTTGTCGTTCCACTGTTCGGGCACATGCGGGGCCAGCGCACCGACCAGCCCGCCGCTGGCCCCCGCCGCCACACCCGCAGGGTCGATCACCTGCACCTTTGCGCCGCGCCGCGCGCAGGCAAAAGCCACCGACAGGCCGAACACCCCCGCCCCCATGACCGTGATATCAGCAATTGCCATTCCGCGCCCCAATGCCCAAAGATGCCCCAGACCTAGGGCAGACCGGCATGACAGACCAGACAGCAAAACTCGATTGGCGGGATGGCGTGCCGATCGCGCGGGATTTCGACGACCCCTACTTCTCGTTCGATGATGGTCTGGCCGAAACGCGGCATGTATTTCTGGACGGCAACGACCTGCCCGCGCGGTTCGGTGGTGATCTGCGGATCGGCGAACTGGGCTTTGGCACAGGACTGAACCTGCTGGTCACATGGGACGCTTGGGTGCAGGCGGGCAGGCGCGGCAGGCTGGATTTCACATCATTCGAGGCCTTCCCGATGGCACAGGCGGATATGGCGACGGCGCTTGCGCATTTCCCGACGCTGGCAGGCTATGCCGCAAGGTTGCTGGAGACGTGGACGGCAGGCACGGGGCGGATCACGCTGGACGAGGGGCTGACGCTGCAGGTTATCATCGGCGATGCACGCCGGACCCTGCCTGATTGGCTTGGGCTGGCCGATGCATGGTATCTGGACGGGTTTTCCCCCGCCAAGAACCCCGAGCTTTGGGAACCCGCGCTGCTGCAGGCGGTGGCAGCGCATACAAGCGCGGGTGGGACGGCAGCGACCTATAGCGCGGCAGGGCATATCCGCCGCGCGCTGGCCGAGGCAGGGTTCACCGTCACCCGCCACCCCGGATATGGACGCAAGCGGCACATGACCCGCGCAAGGATGTAAAATGCAGACGAATACAAGGCTCGGGATCATGCTGATGATCCTCACCACCTTCATCTTTGCGATCCAGGACGGAATTTCACAGCATCTTGCGGTGAACAACAACGTCGTGATGATCGTGATGATCCGCTACTGGTTCTTCGCCGCTTTCGTGATCGCCATCGCGCGGCGGCAATCGGGGTCGATCCGGGCGGCGGCACGCACCAAACAGCCCCTGTTGCAGATCGCGCGCGGCACGCTGCTGGCGCTGGAAATCTGCGTCATGGTCACGGCCTTCGTCTATCTGGGGCTGGTCGAAAGCCATGCGATCTTTGCCTGCTATCCGCTGCTGATCGCGGCGCTGTCCGGCCCCGTGCTGGGCGAGGCTGTGGGCTGGCGGCGCTGGGCCGCGATCGGGATCGGCTTTGTGGGCGTGCTGGTGATCCTGCAACCGGGCTTTGCGGTGTTTTCGCCTGCCGCCGCGATCCCGCTGGCCTCGGCCTTCATGTTCGCGCTTTACGGCCTGCTCACGCGCTATGCGGCACGGCGCGACAATACGACGACATCGTTTTTCTGGACCGGCACATCGGGGGCGGTGGTGATGACTGTGGTCGGCGTCTGGTTCTGGGAACCGATGTCGGCATCAGACTGGCGCTGGATGATCACGCTGTGCTTTACAGGTGCCGCCGCCCATTGGCTGCTGATCAAGACCTACGAGGTCGCCGAGGCAAGCGCGGTCCAGCCCTTTGCCTATCTGCAACTGGTCTTCGCCAGCGTCATCGGCGTCGGCCTGATGGGCGAGACGATCCGCCCCAACGTCGCCATCGGTGCCGCCATCGTCGTGGGTGCGGGGCTATTCACGCTCTGGCGCGCACGCCAGAAACAGACCATCACATCTTCATAGTAAAAATATCCCCGCCGGAGGCATAAAAGTTCTTAATCCCTCACCGGCCGCGCCACCGGCCGCAAGACCGGTTTCTGCCCGATCAGCAGCGCCGTAAACTGCACTGGCCCCGCTTGCCCGCTCAGCCGCGCCTGATAGACCGGCAGGCTTTCGGTGACGCGCTGGACGTAATTGCGGGTCTCGACAAAGGGAATATGTTCGATCCAGTCCACCACATCCATCTGCCGCAGGCGCGGATCGCCGCGTTCGCGTATCCATGCGCGCGGGCGGCTGGGGCCTGCGTTATAGCCTGCGGCGATCATCACGGGGCTGGGGCCGAATTCATCCTGCAGATAGGCCAGATAGGCCGCGCCCAAGGTCGCGTTATACTGCCAGTCGCTGGTCAGCCGCGCGCGCGAATAGGGCAGGTTCAGCCAGCCTGCGACCTCTTCTGCCGTGGCGGGCATGACCTGCATCAGGCCCAACGCACCCACAGGGCTGGCGATCCCGGTGTTGAATTCGCTTTCGCGCCGCGCGATCGACAGGGCAAGGGCGGGATCAACAGGCAAATCCATCTGCGCCAGATCATGCAGGGGGTAATAGATTTCAGGTAAGACAATGCCACGCGTCGCAGCGGTCTTGCCCAGCAGAAGGGTATAATAATCCTCGCCAATAGACGACAGATAAGCCCCCAGCGCGCGCAAGGCGTCAGGCTCCAGCCGTTCGCCAAGCGCAGCAAAGAAGGTCACGGCAGCCCCGCGCTCGCCCCCTTTCAGCAAGATCAGGGCGGCGCGGGTCAGGTCATCGTCAAACACGGGCTGGCCCTGCCATGCAACATCCGCCCCGACCAGGGCCGTCATCCAGCGGCCGGCCTGTCCGTTCCGAGGCCAAGAGGCCATAAAACGTCGTCTGGTGGTCCGCAGCACGCGCATAGGCAGCCGCGGCAAGGTCTGTATTGCCCTTCACATCCTGCGCGCGCCCGATCCAATACTGCATCCGCGCCACCGAAATCGGGCCGGAGACACGGGCCGCCGCCCTGTCGAAATGCATCAGCGCCAGCAGCGGATCGCCCTGATAGATCAGCGCGATATAGCCCGCCAGCCATTCCAGATCGGCAAAAGCCTCGCCCTCAGTCAGGAAATGGTTCGCCGCCAGTTCGTAAGCCAGATCGGCGCGGCCTTCGCGCATGTGCCAGCGCGCCAGCACCTGCCGGTAGCCCGACCAGCGGAACGGCTCTTGCAAAGCTGCGGCGCTGGTCGATTGCGCGCGCAGCATATCGGTTGCGTCGGTCCAGTCGCCGCGCGCCGCCAGCCAGCTGTAGCGGGCATAAAGCAGGCCGGGTGTGTCGCGCAGCGCCGCTGGCACGGCAGTGAACAATGGCCGCATATTCTCGGTGCCAGTGGCATAGCCGGTGCGCGCAGCGGTCAGGGCGCGCTGATCCGCAGGCAGCACCGGCAAAAGGCGCGCAGCATCGCTGGTGCGCCCGCGCCACAGCAGCGCATCCGCGCGGGCCGCGTGATGGGGGGCAAGCCTGTCCGCGAAACTGGCCATCATCACGGCATGGCCGTCTTCGTCCAGTCCCAGCGTCAGCCATGCGGTGCGCAAGGCGGTCTCGGCCGCCTCGGCCTGCCCTGTGGCAGTCAGGGCCGCGACCAGCCGGACGACACCGGCACCTGTCGCGGGGGGTGCCGCATCGAACCACGCGATGACTTTCTGCGGGTCGGTGTCGGCGGGGATCACCGCCTCGGCAGCGCGGCGCAATTGGGACAGGCCGGGCCAGTCGGGGTGGTCTGCGACAAAGGCAAGGTAATCGGCGAAATCGGCGTCACCCGCGCGCAAGCGCAGCCATGTCAGCACATCGCGCGCCACCGGATCGGTCTCTGCCGCCAGCAGATAGGCAGCGTCCCAATCATCGCCCGCCAGCGCCACGGCGGCAACGGCGCTTTGGTCCACAGACTGCGCCGCAACCGGCGTGGCCGCGACAAGGGACAGAAGGCAGACTGCCAAAAGACGCATCAGGATCACCGCTCTTGTTTGTTTTCTGGCAGGGTAAAGCAGCCAAGCGCCAAGGCAACTGACAAACTTGGCAACAGGCGCAAAGGCGTCTAGGGTCCGCGCGATTTCGCCAAGACGGGAATCGTCCCGCACACAAGGAAACGTCGCATGTTCAAGGGTTCCATTCCCGCGCTGGTCACACCGTTTGCAAACGGTCAGGTGGATGTCGCGACACTGAAAAAACTGGTGAACTGGCATGTAGAGCAGGGCAGCCACGGGTTGGTCCCTGTCGGCACCACCGGCGAAAGCCCGACCCTGACCCATGAAGAACATGACATGGTTGTCGAAATCGTCGTGCAAGAGGCCGCAGGCCGCATCCCCGTGATCGCCGGTGCCGGATCGAACAACACGATCGAAACCGTGCGTCTGGTGCAGGCCGCCCAAAAGGCCGGTGCCGATGCCGCGCTTGTGGTGACCCCCTATTACAACAAGCCGACACAGGCCGGACTGATCGCCCATTTCACCGCTGCTGCCGATTGTGGCCTGCCGGTGATCATCTACAATATCCCCGGCCGGTCTGCCGTCGATATGATGCCCGACACGATGGGCGAGCTGGCGCGCCACCCGATGATCATCGGGGTCAAAGATGCGACCGGCGATCTGGCCCGCGTGCCCAAGCAGCGGCTGCGCTGCGGGGCTGATTTCGTGCAATTGTCGGGCGAGGATGCCACGGCCCTTGGTTTCAACGCGCATGGCGGGGTGGGCTGTATTTCGGTGACCGCCAACGTCGCCCCGGCACTTTGCGCCGCGTTTCAGGAAAGCACATTGGCGGGCGATTATGCCAAGGCCCTGATGCAGCTGGACCGCCTGATGCCGCTGCACGAGGCGATCTTTACCGAGCCGGGTGTGGCCGGGGCCAAATACGGCATGTCGCTGCTGGGACTGTGTTCGGAGGCCGTGCGCAGCCCGCTGACCCCGTTGACAGAGGCCACCAAGGCCAAGATGCGCGCCGCAATGGTGCATGCGGGCTTGCTGAGCTGAGGCCAAGCGCCTATCTGGGGCAGATGTCCAAAAAGACCGAAAAGACGAATTACAAGGTCGTCGCCGAGAATCGGCGCGCGCGCTATGATTATGCCATCGAGGACGATATCGAGGTCGGGATCATCCTGACCGGGTCCGAGGTGAAATCCTTGCGCGTCGGCCAGTCGAATATCGCCGACAGCTATGCCTCTGTCGATGATGGTGAATTGTGGCTGACCAATGCCTATATCGCGCCTTACGAACGCGCGATGTTCAGCCACGAGGAACGCCGCAAGCGCAAGCTTTTGGTCAGCCGCAAGGAATTGTCCCGCCTGTGGAACGCCACCAAGCGCGAAGGCATGACGCTGGTGCCGCTGGTGTTATATTTCAACGACCGCGGGTTGGTGAAGCTGAAGATCGCCACCGCCAAGGGCAAAAAGAACCACGACAAACGCGCGACCGAAGCCGCCCGCGACTGGGGCCGTCAGAAACAGCGGCTTTTGCGGCAGGGGGAGTAAGGGGCGCTGCCCCTCGGGCCTGAGCGGCCCTCACCCCGGAGTATTTTTGGAAAAAAGAAGTTGGCAGGTCTGGGGCAGGCGGTGGTCCCTTGTTTCCATAGTCCCTGCGCGATAGTGACGAGGCAGTGACCAAAGGGTAATGCGATGACCAAAACAGCGCCAGATGATCCCAGAACGCTTGTCAGCACTGACTGGCTGGCCGCGCATCTGAAAGACCCCGACCTGCGACTTCTGGATGCCAGCTGGTATCTGCCCGACGCAGGCCGATCGGGTCTGGCGGAATATCAGGCCGGCCATATCCCCGGTGCGCGGTTCTTTGACATCGACGAGATCAGCGATCTGCGCTCGGAACTGCCGCATATGGCCCCGCCGGTCGAGAAATTCATGTCGCGGATGCGTGCGATGGGTGTGGGAGACGGTCATCAGGTCGTGGTCTATGACGGGGCGGGGCTGTTTTCGGCCGCGCGTGTCTGGTGGCTGTTCCGGCTGATGGGCCATGATGCTGTCGCGGTGCTGGATGGTGGCCTGCCCAAATGGCTGGCCGAGGGCAGGACCGTCACCACCGCCCCGCCTGTGATCCGCGACCGCCACATGACCGTGCAGCGCCGCGCGCAGTTGGTGCGCGACGTAACCGATGTGGCGCGCGCGGCCAAGCTGGGTGATCACGCGATCATCGATGCCCGCGCTCCGGCACGGTTTCGTGGCGAAGTGCCTGAACCTCGCGCAGGGCTGCGCTCGGGCCATATTCCGGGATCGCGCAATGTGTTTTATCAGGACTTGCTGGATGCCGATGGCACGATGAAACCGCCTGCCGCCCTGCGCGCCGTTTTCACCGATGCCGGCGTCGATCTGGGCAAGCCTGCGATCACGACCTGCGGGTCGGGGGTCACGGCGGCTGTGCTGTCGCTCGCCCTAGACCGGATCGGCAAGACCGATCACGCACTTTACGATGGCTCTTGGTCCGAATGGGGCATGTATGCCGACCTTCCACTTGCAACCGGAGCCGCCTGATGCTGCACAACCTGCACCCGCAACCCGCCGACAAGATCCTGATGCTGATGGCCGAATATCGCGCCGATCCGCGCACCGACAAGATCGACCTTGGCGTCGGCGTCTACAAGGACGCGACCGGCAATACCCCCGTCATGCGCGCGGTCAAAGAGGCCGAGCGCCGGATCTTGGCGGATCAGACCACCAAGGCCTATACTGGGCTGGCCGGTGATCCCGCCTTTGGCGCAGCGATCCGCGATCTGGTGCTGGGCGACAGTATTGCTGCCGACCGCGTGGCCTGTGTGGCGACCCCCGGCGGCACAGGTGCGATCCGGCAGGCGCTGGAGCTGATCCGCATGGCGTCCCCCGATGCCACCGTCTGGCTGTCGAACCCGACATGGCCGAACCATCCGTCGATCATCAAGTATCTTGGCATGAAAATGGCCGAATACCGCTATTTCGACAATGCCACGCGCGGTGTAGATTTCGACGGGCTGATGGCCGATCTGGGCGCGCTCAAGGCAGGCGATGTCGTGCTGCTGCACGGCTGCTGCCACAATCCGACGGGGGCGAACCTGACAACGGACCAGATGGCGCAGGTCATTGCCTTGATGCAGGACCGTGGTGCCGTGCCATTCGTCGATATCGCCTATCAGGGCTTTGGCGACGGGCTGCAGGCGGATGCGCAGATCACCCGCCAGATCGCAGCCAGTTTCGACAATTGCCTGATTGCCGCCAGTTGTTCAAAAAACTTTGGCATCTACCGCGAACGCACCGGCGCGCTGATGGCGATTGCCAAGGATGCCGACCAGCAGGCGCTGGCACAACAGAACCTGAATTTTCTGAACCGGCAGAACTATTCCTTTCCGCCCGATCACGGCGCACGGGTCGTCACCACGATCCTGACCGACCCCGCCCTGCGTGCCGAGTGGGAGGCGGAGTTGGAAGAAACCCGCCTGTCCATGCTGGGGCTGCGCCAGCAACTGGCCGATGAATTGAAGCGCCTGACCAATACCGACCGTTTCGATTTCCTTGCCCATCATCGCGGGATGTTCAGCCGCCTTGGCGCGACGCCGGAACAGGTCGCCGCAATGCGCGCGGACAACGGCATTTATATGGTGGGTGACAGCCGGTTCAACGTCGCGGGCCTGAATGCGCACAGCGTGCCAGTGCTGGCACAGGCGATTGTGACCGCAGGCGTCTGAGCCTGCACCATGACAGGCGTGCAACCGCAATGCTGCGGTTGCAAACACCCCTTGTGACCCGCTGCGCAATATAATACCAAAGCGGAAACCCGTTGCGCAATTTTGCTACCCAAAGGATCGCCATGTCATTCCGTCTGCAACCTGCCCCCCCTGCCCGTCCGAACCGGTGCCAGTTGTTCGGTCCCGGTTCGAACACCAAGCTTTTTGCAAAAATGGCGGCCTCTGCGGCGGATGTGATCAACCTTGATCTGGAAGATAGTGTGGCACCTTCCGACAAGGACAGCGCGCGCGCCAATGTGACCGCGGCAATCAACACCGTCGATTGGGGCAGCAAGACGCTGTCTGTGCGGATCAACGGGCTGGACACGCCTTACTGGTACCGCGATGTCGTGGATGTGCTGGAACAGGCGGGTGACAGGCTGGACCAGATCATGATTCCCAAGGTCGGCTGTGCGGCGGATGTTTATGCCGTGGATGCGCTGGTCACCGCGATTGAACGCGCCAAGGGCCGCACCAAGCCGATCAGTTTCGAGGTCATCATCGAATCGGCCGCCGGTATCGCCCATGTCGCGGAAATCGCCGCCAGCTCTCCGCGCATGGCGGCCATGTCGCTGGGCGCTGCGGATTTCGCCGCCTCGATGGGGATGCAGACCACTGGTATCGGCGGGACGCAGGAAAACTATTACATGCTGCATGGTGACACCCGGCACTATTCCGACCCCTGGCATTGGGCGCAGACCGCGATTGTCGCCGCCTGCCGGACGCATGGCGTGCTGCCCGTCGATGGCCCGTTCGGCGATTTCAGCGATGACGAAGGCTATCGCGCGCAGGCCCGCCGGTCGGCCACATTGGGCATGGTCGGCAAATGGGCGATCCACCCCAAGCAGATCGCCCTTGCCAACGAGGTGTTCACCCCGTCCGAGGCCGCCGTGTCCGAAGCGCGCGAGATTCTGGCCGCGATGGAACAGGCCAAGGCGCGTGGCGAAGGCGCGACCGTGTACAAGGGTCGCCTTGTGGACATCGCCTCGATCAAGCAGGCCGAGGTGATCGTGCGCCAATCGCAGATGATCAGCAGCGCGTAATGCGCCCGCGCCGTTGCCAAGGCATCAGGGTTGCGCCATAACACCGTGACTTTCAGCAATGAGGCGCGCGATCTGATGACCCTTTACCTCGACTTTGAAAAACCGCTCGCCGAGATTGAAGGCAAGGCCGAAGAACTGCGCGCCATGGCGCGGGACAATCCCGAAATGGATGTCGCGAAAGAGGCGGCAGCGCTGGACAAGAAAGCGGGCGAATTGCTGACCTCGCTTTACGCCAACCTTGCGCCCTGGCGCAAATGCCAGGTGGCGCGCCACCCCGAACGGCCGCATTGCATTGATTATATCGCGGCTTTGTTCACCGAATTCACGCCGCTGGCCGGCGACCGCAATTTTGCCGATGACCATTCCGTGATGGGTGGCATGGCGCGGTTCAACGACATGCCTGTGATGGTTATCGGCCATGAAAAGGGCAATGACACCAAATCGCGCATCGCGCGCAATTTCGGGATGGCCCGCCCCGAAGGTTACCGCAAGGCGATCCGCCTGATGGATCTGGCCGACCGGTTCGGCCTGCCGGTCATCACGCTGGTGGACACCCCCGGCGCCTATCCCGGAAAAGGTGCCGAAGAACGCGGCCAGTCCGAGGCGATTGCCCGATCCACGGAAAAATGTCTGGCGCTGAAGGTGCCGCTGATCAGCGTGATCATCGGCGAAGGCGGGTCAGGCGGCGCTGTCGCCTTTGCCTCGGCCAATCGTGTCGCCATGCTGGAACATTCGGTCTATTCGGTAATCAGCCCCGAAGGCTGCGCCTCGATCCTGTGGAAGGATTCCGAAAAGATGCGCGAAGCCGCCGAAGCCCTGCGCCTGACCGCGAAAGACCTGCAAGAGCTGGGCATCTGCGACAAGATCATCGCCGAACCCAAGGGCGGCGCGCATCGTGATCCTGCCATGGCCGTCAAGGCCGTGGGTGAGGCGCTGAAGTCCATGCTGGCCGAATTGACCGGCAAATCCGGTGACAAGCTGCGCAAGGACCGCCGCGACAAATACCTGGCCCTTGGCAGCAAGGGGCTGGCGGCCTAAAGCCCGCGCAGCGGAAAACCCGCCTCGGCAGCCAATCTGTCAGAGGCGGTTTCGATATCGGTTTCCAGCCTGTGCATGAAATCCGCAATCTCCAGCCCCGGTGCGATCCGGGGCAGGAACTCGAACACAGCCGTGCCTTGGCGGCGATAGATGGCACGCTTGGGCCAGAACACGCCGACATTGGTCGCAACCGGCACAACGGGCTGGCCCAGTTCACGGTAAAGCGCCCCTGTCCCGATCTTGTAAGGTGCCTTGACGCCGGGTGCGATGCGGGTGCCTTGCGGATAGATGATCAACTGTCCGGGCAGCGCACGCCCTGCCTGCACATCGGCCACCATCTGCTTGATCGCCTGCCCGCGCTTGCCACGATCAACGGGGATACAGCCGATCCGCAGGCCGAACTGGCCGATGACAGGGGCATATTTCAGGATTGCCTTAAAGATGAACTTGCCGCGCGGCATCGCGCCATAGATCATCAGCACATCCAAAAACGACTGGTGTTTAGGGGCGACCATCACCTCGTCCGCGGGGGAGTGCCACGGATTTCAACCTTCAGGCCAATCATCCAGCCCGCCGTCCAGCGCACCCAGCGGCAATAGGCGTGGCAAGCCGCAATCGCACCTTCGCGCGACCAGATCGCGGCAGGCAGATACAGGATGCCGACGACCAGCATGGCCAGATACATCTGCGCATTGAACAGCAACGACCGCAGCCATTGGATTGCGTAACTCATGTCTGTTCCTTCAACCGGCGTGATGCGGCCACACGTGTCGCCAAAAAGGCCACGATAGCCGACAAGACCGGAATCGCCAGCAGCCAAATCCAGTCCAGCCCGACGAAACCGAAATGCGTGCCAGTGCCACTGACCACGTCAGCCGCTGGCATGGCTTGCAAGACCAACAGCGCAAGCCCTGCCCCGACAGCCGCCCCCAGCCCCGCCCGCAGCGTGAACCGGCGCACAAAGGCCCGCGCGATATAGCCGTCCCGCGCACCGACCAGCCGCAACACGCGGATGATCTGCGCATTGGCCGCCAGCGCGGCATGGGCGGCCAGCGTGATCATCGCCGCCATCACCGCCCCGATCAGCGCCAGCACGCTCCACCCCAGCAGGCGCAGCCGCTGTGCGGCCGCAAGCAAGGGTTCGCGCCAAGCGCCGTGATCATCCAGCACCGCACCCGGCACTTCGGCCTGCAGACGCGCGCGCAGGCCGGCAACGTCATAGCCGGTGTCGTCGGGCAGAATCTCGATCAATTGTGGCAGCGGCAGGGATTCCACCGGAACATCCGGCCCGAACCACGGGGCCAGCAAGGCGCGCTGTTCATCCGCCTCCAGCACGCGGGCCGAGGCCACGCCGGTCGTTGTCTGCAAGACGTTGACGGCAGCGCGCAGGGCCGCGTTCGTCTGGTCCAGATCGGCGGGCAAACGCAGGGTCGCGGATTGCGCCAGATCGTCAGCCCAGCTGTCAGCCAGCCGTCCGGCTGTCAGCGACAGGGCCAGCGCAAAGACCGCCAGAAACGCCATCGCCGCCGCAACAAAGACGGTCAGTCGCGCGGAAACGCCCGTTGACGGCACAGCCCCGTCGGCCAGCGGATCACCGATGATGAAAGCAAGGATCGTTTTCACAAATCTGCCCCCGCCTGCACCAGCTGCCCGCGCGACAGCCGCAGCACGCGTGCGTTGACATCGGCCTTGACCGACCGGATCATCGCCAGATCATGGGTGGCGATCAGGATCGTCTTGCCCATCCGGTTCAGCTCGATCAGCAGGGACAGCAGGCGCTGGGACATCTCCCAATCGACATTGCCGGTGGGTTCATCGGCAATCACCACGTCAGGCGACATAATGACCGCACGCGCCAGTGCGGCGCGCTGCCTTTCGCCGCCCGACAATTCCGGCGGGCGCTGGCCCGCCTGCGGCCCAAGGCTGACCCAGGCCAGCAATTCGGCCAGATTGTTCTGCGCGTCTGCGATCCGGTCAGCGACGGTCAGCGGCAGCGCGATATTTTCGGCAATCGACAGGTGATCAAGGAATTGGCAATCCTGATGCACAACCCCGATCCGGCGGCGGACAATCGCCACCTCGTCGCGCGTCAGATTGCCGGCATCCTGCCCGAACAGCCGGACCTTGCCGCTATTCGCGCGCAGGTCGGCATAGCACAGACGCAACAGCGTGGTTTTCCCCGCCCCCGACGGGCCTGTCAGAAAATGAAACGACCCCGGCACAAGTTTCAGCGACAGCCCTGAAAACAGCGCCGTTCGGCCATACCCATACGATACGTTGTCGAGTTCTATCACGATCTGTCCTTTGCCTGCCGTCGCTGTATTGCCCAAAACCATGCCAAGGTTCAATGATCACCACGATCGGACTTGCGCAAATCCTTGCGTTTGGTGGCCTCATCGCTAGATTGGCGCGGATCACATGACCAAACCGAAGCGGCCGGTTCAGAGGATAGAGTAGAATGCGTTTAAGTTGTCCTAGCTGCGGCGCGAAATATGATGTTGCTGATGACGTAATCCCCGAAGGCGGGCGCGACGTGCAATGTTCGAACTGCAATCACAGCTGGTTCCATATTGAAAAGACATCGGCGCCAGCGCCGACGGTCGCACCTGCGGCACAGCAGGCACGCAAACCGATTGATCCTGCGGTCAGCGATATCCTGCGCCAGGAGGCGGCCCGCGAAAAGCAACTGCGCACATCAGGCACCAAGACGCCGCGCCAGACTCAAGAAGATAAAACGCCCAAACCAGCCCCTGATGCCGCAGAAACCCGCCGCCGGATCGCCGAGATGACCGAAGCTGCGGGTGATGGCGGCACAGCACCTGCACCCAAAGCTGCCAAAGCCAGCCGTGTGACAGCAGCCAGTCCCGCACCCGAACAGCCAAGCGCTATCGCGCCGGACCCATCCAAAGACCCCGATACCACCCTGCCTGACATGCCCAGCATGAACGATATCAACACCAGCCTGCGCACCCGCGCGCAAGCGCCAGAGCCTGAACTGACCCCCGCCGAACAGGCCGAGGCCATCACGCGGCGCGGTTTCCGGCGTGGTTTTGTCTTTGTGCTGGTGATCTTTGCCGTGCTTTTTGGGCCTTATGTCTTTGCCGATCAGATCACGACGCGCATCCCCCAGACCACAGGTGCGATGGCAAGCTATGTCAGTATGGTTGATGGATGGCGCCTGACGCTGAACCAGACGGCGGGCGCGTTGGGTGACATGATCGCGGATGTCACCGCAGGCCCCGACAGCCAGCCGGATCAGAACTGACCCAGCAGACGCCGCAGGTAATCGCGTTCCACCTCGGGGCGGTCCTGTTCGGATGACCGGCGGCGAATTTCGTCCAGCAACTCTGCCGCGCGGCGGTTGATATCCAGCCCGCCCAAAAGGTTCTGGTCGGTGCCCATCTGGCCGGTCGCACCGGTGTCACGGCCCAGCGGGTCACGCTGACCGGGCTCTGCACGCCCCGCCGCCTGACCCTGTTCGCCCTGTGCGCCGGACTGGCCTTCGGCCATGGCCTGCCCCAATGCGCGCATCCCGTTGCGCAAAGCGTCCAGCGCCTCGGCCTGCCGGTCGATTGCGCCGGACAGATCGCCGCCGCGCAGCGCGTCCTCGGCACCTTCCATCGCGTCTTCGGCACGGTCGAGCGAATCGCGCGCCGCCTCGCCTGCGTCGCCGGACAGGTTAGGCAGGCCGTCGCGCTGGCGCTGCAATTCCTGCCGCAGCGCCTGCTGGCGCTGGTCAAGGCTTTGCTGGTCACCGCCGGACCCTTGGCCGCCTTCGCCCTGTTGGTCACCCTGGCCTTGCTGGCCATCCTGCTGGCCGCCCTCGCCCGGCTGTTGTCCAGGCTGTTGTCCGGGCTGTTGTCCGGGCTGTTCGCCTTGCTGACCCTGATTGAAACCTTCCTGCAGCTCGCGGAACGCATCGTCGGACAGGTCCTGCTGGTCGCGCAGGGTTTCGGCCAGATCCTGCATCGACTGCTGGCCGGGCGTCGATGGGCCGTCGCCCCCTTCGCCCTGCGTGACGCGCATGTTTTCCATCAGGCGGTTCAGCTCTTCCATCAGCGCCTGTGCTTCTTCCATCCGGCCTTGCTGCATCAGTTCTTCGATCCGGTCCATCATGGCTTGCAGATCGTTCATCGACAGTTCCATGCTGTTTTCGCCGTTGTCGGCCTGATCGGTGCCATCGCCGGGTTCGGCCTGTTCGGCCAGCATGCGCATGTAATCATCGGTCGCTTCGCGCAATTCCTGCATCAATTCCGCGATTTCGGCATCGGACGCGCCGTTGCGCATCGCCTCGGACAGCCGTTCCTGCGCGCGGCGCAACCGTTCGCGGGCATCGGCAAGGCGGCCATCCTCAAGCTGGATCGCAAGGTCCCACAGGGCTGTGACAATCTCGGCCTGTGCGGCATCGTCCATGCCGACCAGCGCGATATTGTCCATGCGCCGGATGATTGTGCGCAGGCGCAGATACATGGTTTCAGAAGTAAAGATATCCTCGGGCCGGTGTGACACCGCGCGCAGGATCTGCCCCACGCGCCGCGCATTGCCCCGCGACCACATCAGGTCACGGCGCTGTTCGATAACGGCGCGCGCGAAAGGCTGAAAAAATCGCCGCCCCGGCAGGATCAGGGGTTCCGGCGCGGTCGTTGTGGTTTGACCGGCCGCATCAGTGACCGCCAGTTGCAGCGTGACCGGCAGATTGGCCAAGGGATGCTCGCTGAGATTTTCGACAAGGAAAGCATCGAATGCCGACCGGTCCCCCGTGAACGGCATCGGCAGGTCCAGCACAAGCGGGTCGATCGGGTCAGGGTCGGTGGCCAGACCGTAAACCCGTTCCACCGCCGCCAGATCCAGCGTGATCGTCGCGGTGCCGCTTTCGATGCCGTAATCATCGGTGGCGCGGAACGGCTGCGACAGCTCGCCCATCGCGTCCGCGGTGATCGGGTCTGTCAGCGTCACGAAAGGCGGCTCATCCGCCATCGCCGTCACCTGCCAGCGCCGCCCGTTTTCACCATCCAGCACCAAGGTGCCGGAATAGGTAATCTCGAATTGCTGCTGGCCATCGGCAAGGGCTGTCGCCTGTTCCCCGCGGCCAGAGACGTCTTCGATCAGGCGCAATCCGCCATCATCACCATAGACCCGCAGCGTGACCTTGCTGCCCGCAGGCACGCGCAGCGGCCCTGCGGGGATATCGTTGAGGTATAATGACGGACGGCCCGTATAGGCGGGCGGTTCGACCCAGCCTTCCCAGATCGGGCCCGACGCCATGGCGGCGGATGGTCCCGTGACCATATCACCCACGGATGCGACCCGCAGGAACGACCCGAACAACAGCGCCGTGACAAAGAACAAAACCGCGATGAACCGCAGACCGTAAGGGTCACGGTCCGCGATGCGCAGATCGGGTTCGACAGCACGGGCGGATTTCGTGCGTTCGGCCATGCGCGCGACATGCGCCTGCCAGACCGCGATGGATGCCGGATCGGATGCCCCGATGGCCTGTACATCGGCCACTGCGGCAATCGGACGGCCCGGCATGGCGGCATCGACACGAGCCAGCGCTGCGGCAGTGGTGGGCATCTGGAAACGGCGCAGGCCCCACAGCAGCGCGGCCAGAAACGCCACGGCACCGGTACCAGCAAAGGCCCAGACAGCCCCGATCGGCAGCAAATCCTGCCAGCCCATCATCAGTGGCGCGAGGCAGAGAAACCCGATGGTCCAGACCGGCCAGAAACAGCGCACCGCGTTTTCCGCCGCCATCCCGATCCGCGTCAGGCGGACAGGCAGGCGCAGGTGGCGCATCTGGTCAGGGATTTGTGTCAGCGTACTCTCCGCTTTTGGTGGGTCAGTCCAGCCATTCTGGCAGGCTATCGCGTGCGATCATCTCTTCATAGCTAGGACGCTTGCGAATAACTGCAAATTGATCGCCATGAACCAGCACTTCGGGGATCAGGGGGCGGGAATTGTATTCCGATGCCATGACAGCACCATAAGCCCCCGCAGACCGGAATGCGACAAGATCGCCGGGCTGCATCGGCGGGATGTCGCGCGCCTTGGCAAAGGTGTCGCCGCTTTCGCAAACCGGCCCCACGATGTCATAGCGTGCAGGTTCGGTGCCGGGGGCGGGTTCGACGACGGGGATGATGTCATGCCATGCGTCATACATCGCAGGGCGGATCAGGTCGTTCATCGCCCCGTCAAGGATCAGAAAATCGCGGTCTTCGCCGGATTTGACATAGATGACCTGCGACACCATCAGCCCCGCATTGCCCGAAATCAGCCGGCCGGGTTCAATCTCGATCTCGCAGCCCAGATGGCCCAATGTGCGCTGGATCATCGCGCCGTAATCGGACGGCAGCGGTGGTGCCGCGTTGGTGCGTCCATAAGGAATGCCCAGACCGCCGCCCAGATCAAGGCGTTTGATGTCATGCCCGTCAGCGCGCAGCATCGCGGTCAGTTCGGCGACCTTGGCATAGGCCGCCTCGAACGGGGCCAGTTCCGTCAGTTGCGACCCGATATGCACGTCGATGCCCACGACCTTCAGCCCCTGCAGGGTGGCGGCCAGCGCGTAAACCTCGCGCGCGCGCGAAATGGGGATGCCGAATTTGTTTTCGGATTTGCCGGTGGCGATTTTGGCATGGGTCTTTGCATCGACATCAGGGTTGATGCGTAGGGTGATGGGGGCCACCTTGCCCAGCGACCGCGCCACCGCATCCAGCGCCACCATCTCGGGTTCACTTTCGACGTTGAACTGGCGGATGCCGCCTTGCAGGGCCATGCGCATTTCATCCGCCGTCTTGCCCACGCCGGAAAACACGATCTTGTCGCCCGGCACGCCAGCGGCCTTGGCGCGCAGGTATTCACCACCCGACACCACATCCATCCCGGCCCCCGCCTGCGCCAGAACCCGCAGCACGGCGATGTTGGACAAGGATTTCATCGCGAAACAGACCAGATGATCGGCAAAGCCCAGCGCCTCGTCGAATAGCTGGAAATGCCGCGTCAGGGTCGCGGTGGAATAGACATAAAACGGCGTGCCGACAGCGGCGGCAATATCCGCGACAGGCACATCTTCGGCGTAAAGCGCGCCGTTGCGATAAAGAAAATGATCCAAAACGTGGTCCTAACGGGCAAAGCCGGGGCGGCTGCGCAGATATAGATACAGCGGCAGGCCGCAACTGACACCGATCATGAATGTCGCAGGCACCGCTAGCAGGCTCAGGTAATTCTTGCGCGAAAACGCCTCATAGATCGCCCAGATGGTCAGGGTGACAGCGGCAATGGTTAAATCCCAGACCAGACCGCTGGTCGCGGCATTTGCATGCCATGCATCCACCATCGCCATGATGTCCCATGTGTTGGCGTTGAACCACGCGACAAAGTAATACATCGGGTGGATCGCGCCCCAGACCGCCAGTGCCAGCCAGAGATAGCGCATTCTACAGACCCAACCCGACGGAAAACATCCCGTTGCTGGCGCCGAGGCTGGCATTGGTGGAAACGCCACCGGCACCAAGGTTCAGGCCGACATTGGCATTGGGGGTCATCGGCGGGCCATCGGCACCGCAAGCAGCCAAGGCGGCAAAGGCCGCGATCAGGGCAAGGCGTGTCATGTCAGAACCTCTTTCCAGCCAGCGATCCGTGCGCGGACCTGTGCAGGGGCCGTGCCACCATAGCTTGTGCGCGATGCGACCGAATTTTCAACCCCCAAGACGTCGAACACATCCGCGCGGATCGCCGCATGGACACCTTGCATATCCGCCAGCGTCAGGTCGGGCAGGTCGCAGCCTTTGGATTCCGCCAATGCGACCAGCGATCCGGTGACGTGATGCGCCTCGCGGAACGGCAGGCCCAGTTCGCGCACCAGCCAGTCGGCCAGATCGGTGGCCGTAGAAAAGCCGCTGCTGGCCGCGGATTTCAGCACATCGCGGTTCGCGGTCATATCGGCCACCATGCCGGCCATCGCGGCCAGCGCCAGCATCAGGCTGTCGGCGGCGTCGAAGGTCTGTTCCTTGTCTTCCTGCATGTCCTTGGAATAGGTCAGCGGCAGACCTTTCATCACTGTCATCAGCGCGACATTGGCCCCGAAAATCCGGCCAATCTTGGCGCGGATCAGTTCTGCCGCATCGGGGTTGCGTTTTTGCGGCATGATGGATGATCCGGTGGACCATTTGTCCGACATTTTCACGAACCGGAATTGCGCAGAAGACCAGATCACCAATTCCTCGGCCAGACGGCTCAGGTGCATGGCGCAGATGCTGGCGGCTGCCAGAAATTCCAGCGCGAAATCGCGGTCGCTGACAGCGTCGAGCGAATTGGCCATCGGGGCGTCGAACCCCAAGGCTTCGGCTGTCATGTGCCGGTCGATGGGAAAAGACGTACCCGCCAGTGCCGCCGCGCCCAAAGGCGACAGGTTCATGCGTTTGCGCGCATCGGCGAAACGGCCGCGGTCGCGCGCCAGCATTTCGACATAGGCCAGCATATGATGGCCCCATGTCACGGGCTGCGCAGTTTGCAGATGGGTGAAACCGGGCATGACCCAATCAGCGCCCGCCTCTGCCTGACCCAGCAAGGACAGTTGCAAAGCCATCAGCGCCGCATCGACCTGATCGCATTGGTCGCGCACCCAAAGCCGGAAATCCACCGCCACCTGATCATTGCGCGACCTTGCGGTGTGCAACCGGCCCGCCGGTGCGCCGATCAATTCGCGCAGACGCGATTCCACGTTCATGTGAATATCTTCGAGCGCGGTCGAAAACGGGAAATCTCCCGTTTCAATCTCTGACAATACGGTGAGAAGGCCTTTCCCGATCGCATCCGCATCTGTATCTGAGATGATGCCACAGGCGGCCAACATGGCGGCATGGGCACGCGAACCGGCGATGTCTTGCGGTGCCAGACGGCGGTCGAACCCGATCGAGGCGTTGATCGCCTCCATGATCGCGTCCGGTCCGGCGGCAAAGCGTCCGCCCCACATCGTGTTTGCGTTTTTGGTCATGAAGGAATGCGCCCATGCGTCAATTGATGTCAGCCCTGCTTTATACGGCCCTGCTGGGTGTTGCAAACCTTGGCGCGGCCCAACCTGCCGATATTGCCGACCTGCGCAGCGGTGACATGCGCAAGCTGGTGTTTCACGCCGTGCCTGTCGCGACGACGGACACGGCGTTCACCCATGAGGACGGCAGCGAAATGGTGCTGGCCGATCTGCGGAGGCGTTATGTCGTGTTGAACTTCTGGGCGACATGGTGCGCGCCCTGCCGGATCGAAATGCCGCATCTGTCGGCGCTGCAAACCGCGCTTGGTGGCGATGATTTCGAGGTGGTGACCGTGGCGGTCGGCCCCAACCCGCTGCCCGCGATGCAACGCTTTTTCAATGAGATCGGCGTCGATAACCTGCCGCTGCATACCGATGCCCGCCAGCGGTTCGCGCGCAGCATGGGGGTGCTGGGCCTGCCCGTGACCCTGATCCTTGATCCCGAAGGCATGGAAATCGCCCGCATGCAGGGCGAGGCGGATTGGTCCAGCGACAGCGCCGTTGCGATCATCAACGCGCTGCTGGATGACGCGGGCTAGGCGTGGCCCGCCGTTGCGGACAACAGCAGCGGATCGATTCCCAGCAGCTTCAGCGCCGCTGACCATTTATGGTCATTGGCGCGGCCAAAGATGATATCATCGCGCGGATCGCAGGTCAGCCAGCCGTTCTGGCGGATTTCCTGTTCCAGCTGCCCCGGCCCCCAGCCCGCATAGCCCAGCGCCAGCAGCGCCTGCGCCGGGCCGCGCCCGGCGGCGATGTCTTCGAGCACGTCCAGCGTTGCGGTCATGCCGATCCCGCCACCCGGCGCCAGCGTGCCCAGACCGGATGTATAATCGGTCGAATGCAGCACGAAACCGCGCCCCGTTTCGACCGGGCCACCGGTATGGACCTGAATATCCGGCGTATCGGCGCCATGCGGCACTTGCATCTGGTCCAGAAGTTCGGTGAACCGAATCCGCGCCTGCGGCTTGTTGACGATCAGGCCCATACCACCTTCGTCCGAATGGGCGCACAGATAGATCACACTATTGGCAAAGCGCGGGTCGGCCATATCGGGCATGGCGATCAGCAGCTTTCCGGCCAGTTGTGTGATGTTTTGTTTCATAGAGCCAGAATGCGGGCGGGCGGTGTTTCGTGCAAGCCACATCATGTCAGACACTCGCCCAAACGTGACTTTTCATGTCAGTGGAAATCACCCAGATACAGGGCATGCGCAAGTTCCTGCTGATCCCTCTCGCCCTGTGTGGCCTGCCTGTAACCGGCTTTGGCCAATCGGTCGAAGACCTTGCCTCTGTCACCGTTCTGCCCGGCTGGCGCGATGCGGATGGCACCCATGTCACGGCCTTGCGGATTGATCTGGCCGAAGGGTGGAAAACCTATTGGCGCGCGCCGGGCGACAGCGGCATCCCGCCCAGCTTTGCCTTTTCGGGCGGGGATATCACGGCCGTGCAGCCGCATTTTCCGGTGCCTGACGTTTACGAAGATTTCGGTATCCGGTCGATCGGCTATGAAGACAGCGTGATTTTTCCGCTGCGCCTGACGGTGCCGGATGACGGCAGCACCGTCAGCTTGGCAGGCCAGATCGAAATCGGGGTCTGCGATGACATCTGCATTCCCGTCACGCTTGATTTCGCGGCCCTGCTGCCGCCTGTTGGCGCCTCTGATCCTGCGATTGTGGCGGCGCTGCGCGACCGTCCGATGACCGAGGCCGAAGCGCAGGTCAGTGCCGTGACCTGCAGGCTGGACCCGATCAGTGACGGGCTGCAGATGACCGCGCAGATCACCATGGCCTCCAAGGCCGCGCAAGAGATCGTGGTGATCGAGGTTGGCGATCCGCAGGTCTGGGTGTCTGAGCCCAGCATCAGCCGCACTGGCACCACGTTGAGCGCGGTCGTCGATATGGTCCATCTGTCCGGCCAGCCATTTGCGTTGGATCGCTCTGCCGTGCGGATCACCGTGCTGGGCGATGGTCAGGCCGTCGATATCAGGGGCTGCGCTGCCGGTTAGGCCCGCATCCGCCGCGCAGCGACCCGCACCGATGCGATGGCATAGATCGCCAGCAGCACCGCGACCAGAACCAGCAAGAACAGCCCCAGCGCGGGCGCAAATCCACCCGCCAAAAACGGCAGCGCCGCCACCACAGGCACCCAGGGCGCGCCGGTCAGCAGCAAAGGCAGCACCAGCACCGCAAACAGCAGCGCCGCCGTGACAGCCCCCGCCGCCGCAGGCAGCGTCATCGCCCAGCGCCGCCCCTGCAACGCGCGCTTTGCCGATTGCACCTGCCGCGCGATATCGGCCTGCATTGCCATGATCGACGGCACCACCAACAGCACCAACAGCATCCCGAAGGCCAGCCCGAACACCAAAGTAACCACTGTCGGTTTAAGAAATTCAGCCTGCGTCGATCCTTCGTACAGCAGCGGCGCAAGGCCCAGCACCGTGGTCAGCGTGGTCAGCAGCACCGCGCGCAACCGGTCCACTGTGCCGTCGATGATGGCCGGCACCAGCCCGCGGTCCTGCGCGTATTCATCCACCGTCGTGACCAGCACGATACTGTCGTTGATGATGATCCCCACCATCCCGATCAGGCCCACCACGGTGAACAGGCTCATCGGGATGCCCCAGAAATAATGCCCGTAAATCGTGCCGACCAGCGCGAAGGGGATGATCGACATCACCACCAATGGCCTTGTCCAGCTGCTGAAAATCCATGCCAGCGTCAGGTAGATGCCCAGCAGCACCAGCACCAACCCGACCTGTGCATCCGCAAGGAACCTGTTTTCCTGTTCGTTTTGGCCGGATAATTGCGTTTCGATGCCGAAATCGCTTTGCAGGCGGGGCAGGATATCTTCGGTGATGATCTGCGCGATCTCGGTCGCGCGGGCCGCGTCATCCGCGTCAAGCTCGCCTGTGACAGAAATCAGCTGGATGCCGTTTTCACGGCGCACGGTGGAAAAACCGGTACGGCTTTGGCTGGTGACCACATCGGCCAGCGCCACATAGACCCCGTCGCCCGTGCGCACCTGCGTGCGGTCCAAAAAGTCGGCGGTCAGTTCGGCATCGGGCAATTGCACGCGGATCGCGGCGGACCGGTTGCCATCGGGGAAGGTCGCAGCCTCGATCCCGCCCAGCGTGTTGCGCAGCACGCGGCCCAAAGCCTCGATGTTCAATCCCAGCGCCTGCCCCTGCGGGGTCAGTTGCAGCAAAAGTTCTTCCTTGTCATAGGCCAGCGAATCCTCGAGCGCCGAAATCTCGCCAAATTGCAAAAGTTCGGTCTTCAGCGCCTCGGCGGCCGCCTTGAGCGTATCGCTATCCGCGCCGAACAGCTGGATATCCAGACCATCCGCACTTGGCCCCGACCCCCAGCTGCGGAAACTGACGGTTTCGGCCATAGGGTGCTGGACGATCGCCTCTTGCAAGGCAGAAACAAAGGCATTGCTGCCATAGGGGCGGCTGTCGGCATCGACCAGTTCGATGGTGATCGCGCCCAGTTGGTCGGCATCCTTGGTTTCGGACCCTGCAATCGGCCTGCCGGAATTGCCGCCGATTTCTGCGATAGCGATCAGCACGGGGTTGATGCCGTGTTCGGCCGCGTATTCGGCACCCAGCGCCTCGGTCGCGCGCTGCATTTCTTGCATCATCGCCAGCGTATCGTCACGGGTGGCCCCGGGCAGCATGGCGAAATTGCCGGTGACCTGGCTTTGTTCGGGCGCGTTGAAGAACCGCCAAGCCACATCGCCGCGGATCACCAGTGCCGCCGAAGACGCAAGCGCCACCAGCGCCAGTGCCAGAACCGGATAGCGCGCCGTGATGACCCACGCCATGAAGGGCCGGAACAGCGTGAAACGGAACCAGTCGAAACCGCGATTGACGGCTTTCGACGGCCTGTCATACCAATGATCCTTGGCCGAATGGGCGATGGCATGGGACAAATGGTTCGGCAGGATCAGGAAACATTCGATCAGGCTCGCGATCAGCACCACGATCACGGTAAAGGGGATATCGGCGATCAGGTCACCGAACCGCCCGCCGATGGCAACCAGCCCGAAAAACGCGATGATCGTGGTCACGCTGGCGGAAAAGACCGGGCTGAACATGCGCCGCGCGGCATTTTCGGCGGCGACGACGGGGGATTCCTTTAACTGCCTGACGCGGAAATCCGCATGTTCGCCCACGACAATCGCATCATCCACCACAATGCCCAGCGTGATGATCAGCGCGAAGAGCGAAATCATGTTGAACGTGATCCCCACCGCCCACATCAGCGCCACTGCCGCAAACATCGCCACCGGAATACCCGCCGCCACCCAGAACGCCGTGCGCGCGTTCAGGAACAAGAACAGCAGCGCCACAACCAAGGCCAGACCGGTCGCCCCGTTGGTCAAAAGGATATTCAGACGACCCGTGATCTGTTCGGCGCGTGCATTGGTCAGCCGCATCGTCACACCTGCGGGCAATGACGCCTCCATCTCGGCGGCGACCTGTTCGACGCTGCGCTGCAACCCGATGGCATCGCCGCTGGCGGACCTTTGCACAACGACATTGATCGCAGGATCGCTGCCAACAAAATAGGCGCGGTCGCGGTCGATGCCTTCGACGCGCAGGATGGCGACATCGGCGATGGTCAGGAACGATCCGTCAGGATTGGCACGCAGCGCGATGGCGCCGATATCCTCGGCGCTGCGGCGTTCTGCACCGGTGCGCAGGCGTGCATTGGCAGAAACATCACCGGCGGGGGATGCGGCGGTTTCCTCGGCGATACGCTGGGCGATATCGGCCATGCCGATGTCATGTTCGATCAGCGACAGCGACGGCACCTCGACCAGGATCGACGGGGCCGCGACACCCTGCACCGATACGCGGGTGACACCTTCGGCAAACAGCCGAGTGGCAAATTCATCGGCGAAACGCCCCAGCTGGTCCACACCGACCGGGCCGGAAATCACCACATCGGTGACACGGTCAGACCAGCCGCCGCGCCGCACGCTGGGATCATCGGCATCGTCGGGCAGGTTGCTTGTGCTGTCCACGGCCAGCTGCACATCCTCGGCCGCGCGGTCGATGTCATAGCCGGGTTCAAATTCAAGCGTGATCCGCGCGCTGCCTTCGGTTGACCGCGACGATGATGACGCCACCCCGTCGACCGCCAGCAGCACAGGTTCAAGCACCTGCACGATGGCGGCGTCCACATCCTCGGCACCGGCACCGGACCAGCCGACACTGACGGTGATATTGTCCACCACCACATCGGGAAAGAACTGCGCGCGCATATTGGGGACCGCCAGCACACCTGCCGCCAGCATCAGCACCAACAGCAGGTTCGCCGCCGTCCGGTGCCGCGTGAAATAGGACAGGATACCGCCAGCGCCCGCCGTCAGCCTGTCACCACCCGTTGCCATCAGCTGCCCATCCGGCTTTCCAGCCGTTCCACGGTTTCAGACGATACTTGGTCCTGTTCCAGCTGCGCGATGATCCGCGCCTTGACGTCATCGGGCATCGGCCCTTCGGACACATAGGCAATCAGCCGCGCGCGCCGGTCCGCATCCAGACTGATCATCTGTGGCACGGTTTGCTCTGCCACCACGCCGGGGCGGATCGGGCGGACCTTGATCCCCGCCCCCAGCAAGGGCGAACGTTCCATCACCACGGTCAGCCCCGCAAGCCCCGCGGCGGCGATGATGACATCATCCCCCTGCCGGCGCAGCACGTCGACAGGCACGGGTTGCAGCCGGTCATCCTCATCGACGGTCAGGATCATCTGATCCGATCCGACCGCAGTTGCAGGCAACAGCGCGACGTTATCCAGCGCAGGTTCGGCAATGCGCACGGTGACGAAATCGCCGGGGCGAAAGCCCGGTGCGCTGTCGATCTGCGCGAACAGCTGTCGGCCGGTCTGGCCGGTGCCGACGCTGGCACCTTCGCGGGTGATCCGGCCAAGGGCCGTCAGGTTCACACCTGATGCATCCAGCGCCACGGTGACAGGCGCATCGGACAGATTGCCTGCCGCATCCAGCAGCCGCGCATATTGCGAGGTTGAAACCCGAAACGCGACCTCGAGCGCGGTCGGGTCCACCAGCCGTGCGAACAATTCATTGGCCGTGACCCGCCCCCCCGGACTGATCGTGACGTCAGACAGGGTGCCGTCAAAGGCGGCGCTGATCTCGGTTTCGGCAAGGTTGCGTTCGGCCTCGGCCAGATCGATCTGCACCCGCGCAAGACGGGTTGTTGCCTGATCAATCCGCGCCTCGGCACTGGCAATGGACTGGCGGCGCGTCAACACGGACGCCGCCGCACTCGATGCGGCCAATTCGGCATCCTCGACCGCTGCCGTTGTCCCGACACCGCGCGCCTGCAAATCAACCGCGCGGGCCAATGCCTGATCGCGCAAGGCCGCCTGTGCGCGCGCAGCGGCCAATTCATCCTGCCCCAGCACCAGCGCCCGTTCAGCATCGCGCAATTCGGCTTGCGCATCCTGCACATCGGCACGGGTGCGCGCCAGCGCCTCTTGCGCCTCGACCGGATCGATCAGCAGCAAAAACTGGCCCGCGGTCACAGCGCCGCCTTCGACCAGCGCAGCAGAGGCATCCCTGACGATACCGCCGGTGGCCGACCGCAGGTCCAGCATCCGCTGGCTGCGCAATTCGCCAAAAACCGTCAGTTCGGGCACGATGGTCTGCGGTGCCAGCGTCAGGACATTGACGCTGAATTCACGTTCCCGCTGTGGAAAGCTGCGCGGTTCCTGACTCAGCCGCGCCTCGACCGCAGTGCGCACGGTATTTCCCGCCCATGCCAAAAGCACCAGCGTCATGGACATCAGAAAAACACCCGTCAGGCTTCGTCGCAGAAATCGCATTCTTCATCCCATCTTGCCGCATCAAGAACTGGTGCTGCGCGGCGTTCTGTCCAGTCATACGCGCAAACGCGCTATTTCCGTCGCAAATGTTCGTCCAGACGGGGCAAAATCTCGACAAAGTTACAGGGGCGGTGCCTGAAATCGAGCTGTTTGCCCAGAATTTCATCCCAGGCGTCGCGGCAGGCGCCGGGGCTGCCGGGCAAGGCAAACAGGTAGGTCCCCTGCGCCACACCTGCGGTTGCACGGCTTTGCACTGCGCTTGTGCCGATCTTTTGCATCGACACGATGGTAAAGATCGTGCCGAAAGCGTGGATTTCCTTTTCATAGACATCGCGATGCGCCTCGACCGTGACATCGCGCCCGGTCAGGCCGGTGCCGCCTGTCGTGATGATCACATCGACATTTGCATCGGCGCACCAGACCCGCAGTTGATCCGCGATCTGGTCGCGTTCATCGGGCAGGATCATGCGATGGGCAAGGTGATGGCCCGCTGCGGCGATCCGGTCCACAAGGGTCTGGCCGGATTTGTCATCCGCCAGCCCGCGGGTGTCGCTGACCGTCAGCACGGCGATGCGCACGGGGATAAAATCGCGGGTGTCGTCGATACGGCTCATGTCTTTAACCTTGCATTCAGGGTCAACAGGTCTGCCCAAGCCTCGCGCTTGGCGGCGGGATTGCGCAGCAGATAGGCGGGGTGAAACATCGGCAGGCAGGGCTTACCCAGCACTTTTGCCCATGTGCCGCGCAAGGCGGTGATGCCTTTTTGCCCCAAGAGCGCCTGACAGGGCGTGTTGCCCATCAGCACGATGATCTGCGGATCGGCAAGCGCGATATGGCGTTCCAGAAACGGCAGCATCATCGCGATTTCATCGGCATCCGGCGTGCGGTTCGATGGCGGCCGCCATGGCATGACATTGGTAATGTAGACCGCACGGTCGGTGTTTTCATGCGCGCGACCAAGGTCGATCGCGGCCAGCATCCGGTCCAGCATCTGGCCCGCCTGCCCGACAAAGGGCTTGCCTGCGCGGTCTTCCTCGCGCCCGGGGGCCTCGCCCACGATCATCACCCGCGCGCCGGGCTGGCCATCGGCAAAGACAGCGTTGCGCGCGCCGCGCTTGATCTCGCAATGCTCGAACGCGGCCATCGCGGCGGCAAGGGCGGGCAGATCGGGTGCAGCCGTCGCAGCAGCGCGGGCAATCGCGACAGGGTCAAGTTCGCGGGCCATCGCGGGCGTCGGCACATCGGCCACCGGTGCGGCCTTGACCGGCACCGGATCAAGCGCATAGCGGTCCACCGGCGCATCAAGAATCGCATCGGTCACGCCAAGTTCGACCTGCCATTCCAGCGCCGCGCGGTCCTGCCAATATGTGTCTTGCGAATCCATGACGCGACATTAGGCGCAATCGTAGCATTTGTGCAGGGCCTGCGGCATTGAAGCCCGCGGGCGCGCAGCCTATAACCCAGCACACGGCGGCAAAGGATCAGGGCATGACATTTCGCGCAAGGCATCTTTTGGGGATCGAACAGCTGCATCCGCTGGAAATCACCACACTTCTGGACCTTGCCGACACCTATGCCGACCACAATACCCGTGGCCTTGCCCACCGCGAGGTGCTGGCCGGGCTGACGCAGATCAACATGTTCTTTGAAAACTCCACCCGCACGCAGGCCAGTTTCGAGCTGGCAGGCAAAAGGCTGGGGGCGGATGTGATGAACATGGGGATGCAGGCCTCGTCGATCAAAAAGGGCGAAACCCTGATCGACACCGCGCTGACGCTGAACGCGATGCGCCCTGATCTGTTGGTCGTGCGCCATCCGCAATCCGGCGCGGTGGACCTTTTGGCGCAAAAGGTCAATTGCGCGGTACTGAACGCGGGTGATGGGCGGCACGAACACCCGACGCAGGCGCTACTGGACGCGCTGACCATTCGCCGCGCCAAGGGGCGGTTGCACCGTCTGAATATCGCGATTTGCGGCGACATCGCCCATAGCCGTGTGGCGCGGTCCAATATCATGCTCTTGGGCAAGATGGAAAACCGCATCCGCCTGATCGGGCCACCGACGCTGATGCCTGCGGGGATCACTGATTTCGGGGTCGAGGTTTACGACGACATGGTCAAAGGCCTGCAGGACGTCGATGTCGTCATGATGCTGCGCCTGCAAAAAGAACGGATGGACGGCGGTTTCATCCCGTCCGAGCGTGAATATTTCCACCGCTACGGGCTGGATGCCGCGAAACTGGCGCATGCCAAACCAGACGCCATTGTCATGCACCCCGGCCCGATGAACCGCGGTGTCGAAATCGACGGGACCATCGCCGATGACATCAACCGGTCGGTGATCCAGAAACAGGTGGAAATGGGTGTTGCGGTGCGCATGGCCGCGATGGACCTGCTGGCGCGCAATCTGCGCGCGGCGCGCCAAGACAACAGCGTGATGGTCTAGATGATGCTGGATATCCCCGCGAATGACCATGCCGCACTTTACGTGCTGGCCTATACCGGCCCCGCAGGCGATGACGTGACCGTGGCAACGATCATCGGGCCGGTTGCGCTGAACACGGATTTCACCGACCTGATCACACCGGACCAGCGCGCGGCAGTGCCGCTGCCTGACCTGATCCGCCAAGGCTATGACTTGCCATTGACGCCTGAACAGGATGCCATGCTGCGCCATGTGCAAGGCACGGTCCTGCTGGTGATGTCGCGCGCCTTTGGCGGGCAGGCGCAGCAGATCACCCTGCCTGCGGGCAGCACGCTGGTCACAATCTTGCGCGAAACACCGACGATGACACCCGTTGAAAAGCTGACCTCGGCCTCCGGGGCAGGCGAACTGACCGGCCCGCCCGCCAAACCCCGCAAATCCGACGCGCGGATGAGCGGGATGGTCGCCACCGCCGCCCTGCTGATCATGTTCGCGCTGGTCGGGCTGGTGGTCTGGGTCGGCGGATAAGCAAGTGCAAGGAAACCAACCCATGACCGCCACCTTTTTCGCCAATGCCCGGATCATCGACCCCGTCGCGCTGACCGATGCGCCGGGCTGCGTGCTGGTGGTGGACGGGCTGATCCATGCCGTGACGGGCCTCGACGCAACGCCACCTGTCGGCGCAAAGATCGTGGATTGCGGCGGCATGTGTCTGGCGCCGGGGATCATCGACATCGGCGTCAAAGTCTCTGAACCGGGTGAACGGCACAAGGAATCCTTTCGCTCTGCGGGCCGTGCCGCAGCGGCGGGGGGGGTCACGACGATCGTGACCCGCCCCGACACCGACCCCGCCATCGACACCCCCGAAAAGCTGGAATTCGTCGCGCGCCGCGCGCAGCTGGACGCACCCGTGCATGTATTGCCGATGGCCGCGCTGACCAAGGGGCGTGACGGTCAGGAAATGACCGAAATCGGCCTGTTGTCCGATGCCGGTGCCGTAGCCTTTACCGATTGCGACCATGTGGTCAGCAAGACCAAGGTGCTGGCCCGCGCGCTCAGCTATGCGCGTTCGCTGGATGCTTTGGTGATCGGGCATACCCAGGACCCCGGCCTGTCCGAAGGGGCCGTGGTCACGACCGGCAAATTCGCGTCCTTGCGCGGCCTGCCGGGCGTGTCGGCGATGGCGGAACGCATGGCGCTGGACCGTGATATCAGCCTGCTGGAAATGACCGGCGCGCGTTATCACATCGACCAGATCACCACCGCCCGCGCCCTGCCCGCGCTGGAACGCGCCAAACGCAACGGGCTGCGGATCACGGCGGGCGTCAGCATCCACCATCTGACGCTGAACGATATGGATATCGCGGATTACCGGACGTTCTTCAAACTGATGCCGCCCTTGCGGTCCGAAGACGACCGCGCCGCCGTGGTGCAGGCCGTGGCCGAAGGCCTGATCGACGTGATCTGTTCGATGCACACGCCGCAGGACGAGGAAAGCAAGCGCCTGCCGTTCGAAGAGGCCGCCAGCGGTGCCGTCGGTCTGGAAACCCTGCTGCCCGCCGCGATGCGGCTTTATCATGCAGGCCAGATCGACCTGCCACGCCTGTTCCGCGCGCTGGCGCTGAACCCCGCGCGCATCCTTGGGCTGGCGGCGGGGCGGATGCTGGCCGGTGCGCCTGCCGATCTGGTACTGTTCGATCCGGATGCACCGTTCCAGCTGGACCGGACGACATTGCAATCGAAATCCAAAAACACCCCCTTTGACGGCGCGCGCCTGCAAGGCCGGGTGATCGGCACATGGGTGGACGGCACCCGCATCTGGGAGAATGCATAAATGCCCATCATCGAAAGCAGCCTTGGCGTGCTGGCACTCTGGGGCGCTGTCGGCTATCTGCTGGGGTCAATTCCCGGCGGGGTCATCATGGCGCGGCTGATGGGTCTGGGCAATCTGCGCAATATCGGGTCGGGCAATATCGGGGCGACAAACGTGCTGCGCACCGGCAACAAGAAAGCCGCCGCACTGACCTTGATCTTCGATGCAGGCAAAGGCGCTATCGCCGTGCTGGCCGCGCGCGCGGCAGCACCCGAAGATGCGGTGCAAATGGCGGCACTCATGGCCTTTATCGGCCATTGCTTTCCGGTCTGGCTCGGTTTCAAGGGCGGCAAGGGGGTGGCCACCTATCTGGGCATCCTGCTGGCCTTGGCCTGGCCGATGGGTCTTGCGGCCTGCGGCATCTGGCTCGCCGTGGCGGTGGTCACGCGCTATTCGTCACTGGCGGCACTGGTCGCGGCTGGCTGGATTCCGGTGGTGATGGCGTTTGCAGGCTATGGTGCGGCCACCGGTCTGGCCGCCTGCCTTGGCCTGCTGATCTATGCGCGCCACTGGGGCAATATCGCGCGATTGCGCGCGGGGACCGAAGGCAAGATCGGGGCGAAATAACCCCATCTTCCGAGCCGAAATATCCCCGCCGGAGGCAGCAAGCGCGCAGCGCACAGCCCTAATAGCTATAGTCCGTATAAATCCGGTCCAGATCACCGGCCCAATCGCCGTGATAATGGTCCAGCAAATCATCCGCAGGCGTCTTGCCGGTCTCGACGGTTTCTTTCAGCGCATTCAGGAAATGCGTCTCGTCAGGGACCAGCCCACCGGCACCGGGCAGGGCGCGGGCTTTCAGGCCAGCCTCTGAAATCGCCACGACCTCGCGCGCCAGCGCATGCATGTCGATCCCTTCGACCTGCGCCTGCAAACCGTCCACCGATGCGGCGACGCGCAAGGCATCGCGCTGTGCGGCGGTCCAATGCTTGCACAGATCCCATGCCGCATCCAGCGCGGTCTGGTCATACATCAGCCCCGTCCAGAACGCAGGCAGCGCGCACAACCTGCGCCACGGGCCGCCATCCGCACCGCGCATTTCGATATATTGCTTCATGCGCGCTTCGGGGAAAACGGTGGTCAGGTGATCGGCCCAGTCGGACATGCGCGGCTTTTCACCGGGCAATGCAGGCAATTCACCGCGCAGGAAATCGCGGAACGACATGCCCAAAGCGTCGATATATTTACCGTCGCGATACACAAAATACATCGGCACATCGAGAACCCATTGCACCCAGGCCTCGAACCCGAAACCTTCTTCAAAGATGAATGGCACCATGCCGGTGCGTGCCGCATCCAGATCACGCCAGATCCGGGCGCGCCATGATTTATGACCGTTGGGCTTGCCTTCGAAAAACGGCGAATTGGCAAAAAGCGCGGTTGCCACGGGCTGCAGGGCCACGCCGACCCGCATTTTCTGCACCATGTCCGATTCCGACCCGAAATCAAGGTTGACCTGCACCGTGCAGGTCCGGCGCATCATCGCCGTGCCCATCGTGCCGACCGATTGCATGTAGCGGTCCATCAGCTGATAGCGCCCCTTGGGCATCAGCGGCATTTCCTCATGGGTCCAGACGGGGGCGGCGCCCAGACCGATGAATTTCACGCCGATTTCATCGGACACGGCCTTGACCTCGGCCAGATGGCTGTTCACCTCGTCGCAGGTCTGGTGGATGGTCTCAAGCGGGGCGCCCGACAATTCCAGCGCGCCGCCCGGTTCAAGGCTGACATTGGCGCCGTCCTTGGTCAGGCCGATGATCTTGCCATCTTCTTCCACGCGGTCCCAGGCGAACCGGCTGTGCAACGCCTCCAGCACCGCCTTGATCGACCGCGCGCCATCATAGGGCAAGGGTTGCAGTGTATCGGCGCAATAGCCGAATTTTTCATGCTCGGTGCCGATGCGCCATTCGTCTTTGGGTTTGCAGCCCTTGGCCAGCAATTCGGCCAATTGGTCGTGATGTTCGATCGGGCCGCCGCCGGTTTGGGGAATAGACATCGGGAAGGCTCCGTTCAAAGATCAAGGGTCATATCCGTGACCTGCACCAGCGCATCCGTCAATGCAAGAGAGGACGCGCACGCGACCAGATCACAACAAGCGCATCCGGTGTGCGCGAAAGCACATCCAGCACCGCTACCGGTCTTGATCCCGGGCAGGCCCGCAAAGACATCGAACAACGCATCCGCGCCAGCGGCATTGATCGGAATGGCGATCCGCTGGCCGCCGATACCGGTCAATATCCAGCTGGGGTCGGGATAGCTGCGAGGGTCAAGTGCGACCTCGGTCAGATCGTCCAGATCAAGGATACCCCCGTCAAGCGGGCCGAAATAGGCAAGCCTGCGTTCGCGCAGCTGCACCACCCCCGGCCCTTCGCCATCCTGCGCAAAGCGCGCGCGCTGCACGGCGGCAAAGCCCCAACCCAGCCCGATGACCCCCAGCAGATAGCCCAGCCAGACTGTAACACCCGCCGCGTTCAGCCCCCACCACAGGCCAAACAACGCCAGTGCGGCGGCCGCCAGCACCTCGCGCCAGCGCCAGAAAAAGGCGCGCGCCTCGGGGCGGAAAAAATCAGCCATGCACCACCTGTGGTTCTGCGTGCAGCACGATTGCAAATGTCCCGATCCGGCGGAACCCGATCGCTTGATACGCTGTGCTGGCTGCGGCAGAGGCCGCGAACAGGATCGCACGGGTCACACCGGCCGCGCGCGCCTGCGCCAGATGCAGCGCCACCGCCCGCCGCGCCAGACCGTGCGACCGCAAGTCCGGCGGCGTATAAACCCCGCCAATCTGCACCGCATCGGGCAGGACCGCGTTAAACCCTGTCATCGCCACGGGCGTGTCGCCATCAAACAGCACCCTGTGGCTGTCCGCCGCAAGATAGCTGTCGATATCCTTGATCGCCGTTGCGTCCACATCACTCTCCTGGCCCAGCATCGTCTCTAACAGATAGGCACGCCGCCAGCGGATCACCAGATCGCGCGGCGCATCGGCCAGCGGGCGCAGGGTAAAACCGGCGGTATCGGGCATGACCAGACCGGTCAGGGGCAAGGTCGTAATGCGGCTCTGTCGTTGCATGGCCTGCTGCCTGTTCCAGACCCAATGCGGCGCGCAGGCCGGTGACCTGTCCCGCCTCGCCCAGAATCGCGGCAACCCGGCTGCCCTGCATGGCAGCGCGCAGGTCGGCCCAAGGTTGCGAGGGGCAGACCGGAAACAGAAAACCGCCATCGGTCATGGCCGCGACATCGGTGATCGCGCCACCGGCCTTGCGCAGCCAGAACGCCATCGCGCGCGGATGGCCACCCGCCATGCCGTGCCTGTGCAGGTTCGCCAGCGGAAACATCGCAATCGGCAGATGATGGTGCAGAAATCCTGCGACCTCGGCTCTGTCGGCCAGCGTCGCGCGGATCATCCCCAGTCGCCCAAGGCCTGCTGCCACAGTGTCAGCGCCGCCACCGCCGCCGTATCAGCGCGCAGGATGCGGGGGCCAAGGCTGACCGCATGGGCAAAGGGCAAGGCGCGCAGCTTGTCGCGTTCGGCGGGGGAAAACCCGCCTTCGGGGCCGATCAGGATGGCCCAAGGGCCACGGATCGCGGGCAGGCGCACCGGCGCGCCGATGGCGGTTTCATCGCAGAACATCAGCTGCCGGTCCTTGGGCCAATCCGCCAGCAGCCGGTCAATTTTCACCAGATCATCGACGGGGGGCACAAAGGTGCCGCCGCATTGTTCAGACGCCTCTACCGCATGGGCTTGTAGTTTATCCTGCCGGATGCGGTTGGCGGCTTGGGTAAACGCGGTCTGCACGGGGATAATCCGCGCCGCCCCCAGTTCCACCGCTTTTTCCACGATAAAGGCCGTACGTTCCTTGCGGATCGGGGCAAAGACCAGCCACAGATCGGGCGGGGTTTGCAAGGGGCGGGTCTGCGCCTGACAGGCCAGCACGCCGCCCTTGTTGCCCGCCTTTTCGACGACCGCATCCCATTCGCCATCACGGCTGTTGATCAATGACAGCACGTCACCCGCCGCCAGCCGCATCACCCCGAACAGGTAATGCGCCTGATCACGGTTCAGCGGAACCGATTGCCCTACCCCCAAGGGGTGATCTACATAAAGCCGGACCTTGGATGCCATGAAGCGGATCATATGACCCAAAATCCCCGGATGCCAGAGCCTGCGGGCCGTGTCGCCGATGCCGTACGCGGAAACTGGGTGGACCGGTTGGCGCCTGCGCGCACGCGGCCCTATCTGCGGCTGTCGCGCGCGGACCGGCCGATTGGCACTTGGCTGCTTTATCTGCCCTGCCTCTGGGCGCTGGCGCTGGCGGTGCTGGTGACAGGGCGTTTCGACAGCTTTGCCGTCTGGATCATCGCAGGCTGCGGGATCGGGGCGTTTCTGATGCGTGGCGCGGGGTGTACATGGAACGACATCACCGACCGCGACATCGACGGATCGGTGGCGCGCACAAGGTCGCGGCCGATTCCTTCTGGCCAGACCAGCGTCAAGGCGGCGGTGATCTGGATGATCGCGCAGGCGCTGGTGGCCTTTGGCATCCTGATCACCTTTCCGCCTGCAGCGATTGTGCTGGGCATCCTCGCGCTGTTGCCGGTCGCGGTCTATCCTTTCGCCAAACGGTTCACATGGTGGCCGCAGGTGTTTCTGGGGCTCGCGTTCAACTGGGGCGCGCTGCTGGGCTGGGGCGCGCATACCGGCAGCATCGGGGCGGCGCCTGTCGTGCTGTATCTGGCGGGGATCAGCTGGACGCTGTTTTACGACACGATCTATGCCTATCAGGACGCCGAGGATGACGCGCTGATCGGCGTGAAATCCACCGCGCGGCTGTTTGGCGATAACGCGCGCTGGTGGTTGCGGCTGTTTCTGGCGCTGACGGTGATTCTGTTCGGGGCGGCGGTGGTGCTGGCCACGCAGGACCGGTCGGTCCTGTCGCTGGTTGTGGCCTTGGGCGGGCCTTTGGCGATGGGCGGGCATCTGGCATGGCAGTTGCACCGCTTCGATGCAGATAACAATGAAGGGCTTTTGCGCATTTTCCGGTCAAACCGCGATGCCGGCCTGATCCCTCTGCCGTTTTTCGCCGTGGCCTTTTTGGTATGATTGAACACCCCGACCACAGGGCCTATGCAGGACCGGGACAAAAGAAACGGGATTGAATGCGCCTTTCTGCCATTTTCATACGGATCATCGCCTTCAGTGTCGCGGCTGCCGGATCGGTCGCCGCCGCACAGCTAACGGTCGCCACGGTCGAGGACCGGTCGGTCGATGCCGTGCGCCAGACGCTGGCCGAAAACGGGCATGAGTGGGCCAATGTCCTGGGCGACGGGTTGCAGGTGATCCTCGAAGGCACCGCGCCCACCGAGGCTGGGCGCTTTCGCGCAATATCAGCGGCTGGCGGGGTCGTCGATGCCAGCCGCGTGATCGACAATTTGTCGGTCGCGGATGCTGCGGATTTTGCACCACCCGAATTCAAGATCGAGATCCTGCGCAATGACAGCGGTGTGTCGCTGATCGGCCTGATCCCTGCCAGCACCAACCGGGACGCATTGGCGCGCCGCATCACGCGAATAGCAGACGGGCAAGGCGTGGCAGACCTGCTGGAAACCGGCGATTACCCAACGCCCCCGACATGGCGTGCCGCCGTTGATTTCGCGATTGTCGCGCTGGAAATGCTGCCGCGTTCCAAGATTTCGGTCACCGCGGACCGGGTCACCATCAGTGGTATCGCCGATAATCTGACCGATAAACGCAGGCTCGAGGCCGCCCTTGCCCGCAGCAGGCCCGATGGCGTGCGGCTGGCGCTGGAAATCAACGCGCCGCGGCCCGTGATCTCGCCCTTCACGGCGCGGTTCATTCTGGACGCAGACGGCGCGCGGTTCGATGCTTGCGCCGTCGATACCGTCGAAGCCCGCGCGCTGATCGTGAACGCGGCGACCATCGCCGGGCTGGAAGGCCGCGTGACCTGCACGCTGGCCCTTGGCGCGCCGTCGCAGGATTGGGGCCAGGCGGTCGCACTGGCCATTGACGCCCTGCACAAAGTGGGAGGCGGCACCGTGACGTTGACCGACACCGACGTCATTCTGGTCGCCCTGCCTGGGACCGAACAGGGCGTATTTGACAATGCCATAGGCGAGCTTGAAAACAGCATGCCTGATGTCTTTGCCCTGACCGCCCAATTGCCCGCGCTGCCCGATGATCAAGCCGCTGGCCCACCGCAATTCACCGCCACGCTCAGCCCCGAAGGCCATGTCCAGCTGCGCGGCCGGATGCCCGACGACCTGACCAATATGGTGGCCGAAAATTTCGCCACCGCCAAATTCGGTCAGCGCAATATCACCATGCGCACCCGCGTCGTCGACGACCTGCCCGCCGGTTGGTCTGTCCGCGTCCTTGCCGGGATCGAGGCGCTGTCGGAACTGTCCAATGGCATTGTCGTCGTCGAGCCGCAGACAATCACAGTTCGCGGCAACACAGGCAACGAAACCGCCACCGCCGAAATATCGCGGCTGATGATCGACAAACTGGGGCGATCGGCCGATTTCGACCTGGACATCGCCTATGTCGAGGCGCTGGACCCGATCGCCGCCCTGCCGACGCCCGAGCAATGCATCGCCCAGATCATTGCCATGACCGACGGGCGCAAGATCACCTTTGATCCCGGCTCTGCCAGCATCACAGCCGCCGCCCAGCCGGTGATCGACGATATCGCCGAGGTCTTGCGCCTTTGCGGTGACCTGCCGATCCGGGTGGCCGGTTACACCGACAGCCAGGGCCGCGAGGCAATGAACCTGCGCCTGTCGCAAGACCGCGCCGATGCCGTGCTGACCGCCCTGCGCGCCCGCCGCGTGCCGGTGTCCACATTCGAGGCCGTGGGCTACGGCATCGCGGATCCGATTGCCGACAATGCGACCGAAGAAGGCCGCGAAGCGAACCGCCGGATCGAATTCAGCCTGATCCTGCCCGAGGACGCAGACGCCGTCACCGATGAAACCCTGCCCGAAGCGCTTGAAACCGACGCCGAAACCGCCCAAGACGGTGCAGGGGACGACGCGGCAGGGGCGACACAGTGAACAGAACCGAATTCATCATCGCGACGGCAGTCATCCTGTTCGTGGCTTTCACGCTGGGGTGGTTCGCCAGCTGGCTGGTCAACCGGTTCACCCGCGTGACCACATCCGAGATCGGCGAATTGGACAAGATGGCCCAAGCCCTGCATGAAGCCGAGGAAACCCGCGAACAGGCGATCACCTATCTGCAACAGCGCGAAGCCGAGATGACCAACCAGCTGTCCCAGACAGAGGCCGAATTGCGCGCCGCCATGGATGGCCTGCGCGAAGCCCGCCGCGAGGCCGAGGAACTGCGCAGCTATATCGAACGCCAGCACGCGGGCTGACCGGATGCCCACGACCCTGATCGTTCTGGCCCACCCCGACCAGCGGTCTTTTAACGCGCAATGGGCGCGGGCCAGTGCGGATGCGAGTGCCGCCCTTGGCCATGATGTGATCTGGTCCGATCTTTATGCGCTGGGGTTTGATCCTGCCGAACGGGCCGCGCATTACGACCACCCTGCCGAGATCCCTTTCGATCCACTCAAGGCACAGGCCCATGCCGCCGCAACCGCCCTGCCAGCGGATGTCGCGGCCGAGGTGGACAAGCTGCGCCGTGCGGACCGGATCATCTTTCACTTTCCGCTGTGGTGGTTTTCGCCGCCCGCCATGCTCAAAGGTTGGTGCGACCGCGCGCTGGCGCATGGCGCGCTGCATACGACGGCGGAACGGTTCGACACCGGCATGCTGCGGGGCAAAAAGGCGCTTTTCTGCGTGACCACCGGATCAAGCACCGATGAAAGCGCGCATAACGGCAAGGAAGGCGATGTGACCCTGCTGCTATGGCCGCTGGCCTATACATTGCGCTATGTCGGGATGACGGTGGTGCAGCCGGTCTGTGTGCATGGCGTGCATGGCTATCATCGGGGCGAACGTGCCACGGCCCTGGCGGACAGGCTGGGACAGGTGCTGGAACGGCAGGCCGCGCTGATCGCGGGGTTCGATGCCCTGCCGGAAATCGCCTTCAACGCCGATGCTGATTTTGACGCCAAGGGCCGGCTGCGCGCGGGCACCCCAAGCGTGACGCCCTTTATCCGGCATGACCCGTAGGGTGGGCTTAAGCCCACCTTACCTTGGCGCTGCGGCCCGTTTCAGCCGGTCGTTGATCGCGCGGCCCAGCCCGTGATCGGGGATCGGGGCCACCGCGATGCGTGCAGCCCCCATCGCATCCAGCTGGTGCAGACAGTCGAACAGCCGTGCTGCCGCCTCAGCCAGATCACCTGCGGGTGACAGGTTCAGATCGGCCTCCATCGCACCAAAACCTAGCATCACCTCGCCATCCTGCCGCGCAGTCGCATTCAGCCGGACCCGTCCAACCGGCGCGTAATGCGACAAAAGCTGACCGGGTGACACAGGCGCATCGGGGTTTTCCGACGTGGCCAGCGGCCGCCCCAGACAGGCCGCAATCGCTTCGGCCGGGATGCCGCCGGCGCGCAGCAATGTGGGCGCACCAAGACAGGCGACGATGGTGGATTCCAGACCCACGGCACAGGGCCCGCCATCGACCAGCGCGTCGATCCGGTCGCCCAGACCGTCGCGCACATGGGCGGCTGTCGTGGGGCTGATCCGGCCTGACGGATTGGCCGAAGGTGCCGCCACCGGCCCGCCGAAGGCAGCCAGCAAACCCTGCGCCACCTTATGGTCCGGCACCCTGCACCGCGATACTGTCCAGCCCCGCCGTCACCAGCCGCGATATGCCCGCCTGCGGTCGCAACGGCAGCACCAGCGTCAGCGCGCCGGGCCAGAACACCGCCGCCAGACGTCGCGCATCATCGTTGAAATCGCAGATCGCCTTGGCGGCAGCGATATCCCCCACATGCACGATCAGCGGATTGAACGATGGCCGCCCTTTGGCCGCGAATATCGCGGCGACCGCCCGGTCATTGCGTGCATCGGCCCCCAAACCGTAAACGGTTTCGGTCGGAAACGACACCAGCCCGCCCTGCGTCAGGATCTCTGCCGCGCGCGCCAGACCGGCGGCATCGGGCTGCACAAGGGCCGCACCTCGCGTGCTCATGACGTAGCGTTCAGGTTGAAGGGTGACATGGGATGGATAACTTTGACATTTAATCCCCTGCATAGCCGCGGCATCCGCCCTTGCCAAGCAGACCATTCAGTCGGAGATGTCCAAATGCCCTATCGCGCCCCGATCCGTGACTTCCGGTTCCTTCTGGATCATGTCGTGGGGTTTGCAGAGGTTGCAGCCACCGACCGGTTTGCCGAAGCCACACCCGATATGACCAGCGCGATCCTGACCGAAGCCGGCAAGATGTGCGAAGACATCCTCGCGCCGTTGAACCAGATCGGGGACAAGCACCCCGCGCATCTGGACAACGGCATCGTGCGCACCCCGCCGGGGTTTGCCGACGGCTATCGCGCCATCGCAACCGGCGGCTGGATCGGCATGTCGGCCGCAACAGAACACGGCGGGATGGGCCTGCCGATGACGCTGACCACCACCGTGAACGAGATGCTCTCGGGTGCCTGCCTTGCGCTGCAACTGAACCCGCTGATGACCCAAGGGCAGATCGAGGCGCTGGAACACCATGCCTCGGACGCGATCAAAGCGGTCTATCTGCCGAAACTGATTTCCGGCGAATGGTGCGGCACGATGAACCTGACCGAACCGCAGGCGGGGTCCGATGTGGGCGCCCTGCGCACCAAGGCCGAACCCAATGGCGACGGCAGCTATGCGATCACCGGACAGAAGATTTACATCTCTTGGGCCGACAACGATTTCACCGGCAATGTCTGCCATCTGGTGCTGGCCCGTCTGCCCGACGGCAAGCCGGGGACGAAGGGGATCAGCCTGTTCATGGTGCCAAAACTGATCCCCGATGCGGATGGCAATCCGGGCCGGAAAAACGACCTGCGTGTCGTCAGTCTGGAACACAAGATGGGCCTGCACGGATCACCCACCGCGGTGATGGAATATTCCGGCGCGACCGGCTGGCTGGTGGGGCCCGCGCATGGCGGGATGGCGGCGATGTTCACCATGATGAACAACGCCCGTCTGGGTGTCGGCACGCAAGGGATCGGGACCGCCGAACGCGCGCTGCAACATGCGCTCGCCTATGCGCAGGACCGCAAGCAGGGCCGCGCGGAAGGCACCGGTGCGATCATCGAACATGCCGATGTGCGCCGGATGCTGACCACGATGCGCGCCGATATCTATGCCGCGCGCGCCATATCGCTGATGAATGCCGTGGCCATCGACATGGCGACAGCGACGCATGATCCTGCATGGTCCGCGCGCGCCGCATTCCTGACGCCGATCACCAAGGCCTTCGGCACAGATGTCGGGGTCGAGGCCACAAATACCGGCGTGCAAATCCATGGCGGCATGGGCTTTATCGAGGATACTGGCGCCGCTCAGTTCGTCCGCGATGTCCGCGTCAGCACAATCTACGAAGGCACCAACGGTATTCAGGCGATGGACCTTGTCGCGCGCAAGCTGATGGATGGTGGCGATGCCGCATTCCGCCTGCTGGATGATGTTGTGCGCGGGGCAGAGGCCGCCAAGGCGACCCACCCCGATCTGGCCCATGCGGTCTGGGAAGCCGCCGAAACCCTGCGCGAAGCAACCGAATGGCTGGTTGGCCGCCCCGACCTGAACGACCGTTTCGCCGGTGCCGTGCCTTATCTGCGCGCCTTTGCGCGGGTGCTGGGCGGGCATGTGCATCTGGCCAGCGCCGTGGCGGGTGATGCGGGCCATCTGCGGCTTGCCACATTCTATATCAAGCGGATGTTGCCCGAACATATGGGCCTTTTGATCCATGTGCGCGAAGGGGCCGCCGGTCTGGCCGCAATCACAGCCGACGATCTGGCCGCTGCCTGATGCCCGATGGCGGCGCTGGCATCCGGTATCCCTTTCCCACCCCACCCGCTGCGGGCGAGGCTGTTGCCGTTGCCGACGGCATCCTGTGGATGCGGCTGCCGCTGCCGATGGCGCTGGACCATGTGAATGTCTATGCGCTGGATGACGGCGATGGCTGGACGGTTGTGGATACGGGCTTTGCCAGCACAAAGTCCAAGGCGATCTGGCAGACATTGTTGGACGGCCCATTGGCAGGCAAGCCCGTCACCCGTGTGATCGTGACCCATCACCACCCCGATCATGTGGGGCTGGCGGGTTGGTTCGTGGAACAGGGCGCAGACCTGCATATGCCGCGCACCGGCTGGTTGATGGCGCGGATGTTGACGCTTGATGTGCAGGACCGGCCCGCGCCGGAAGCCATCGCCTTTTACGAACGCGCCGGCATGGCGGCGGATGAACTGGCACGGCGCAAGACCGAACGCCCGTTCAACTTTGCCGATTGCGTGGCCTCTCTGCCGCTGGGATATATCCGGTTGCGCGATGGCGGCACGATCCGCATGGGCGGGCGGAACTGGGACATCCGTATGGGTGACGGGCACGCGCCGGAACATGCGACCTTCTGGTCGCGCGACGATGCGGTGGTGCTGGGCGGCGACCAGCTGCTGCCCTCGATCAGCGCCAATCTGGGGGTTTATCCGACCGAGCCCGATGCCGACCCCGTGGGCGACTGGATTGCGTCTTGCGAAAGGTTCCAACCGCTGGCGCGCCCCGACCATCTGGTGCTTGGGGGGCATAAACTGCCCTTTACCGGCCTGCCGCTGCGGCTGCGGCAGATGATCGACAATCATCATGGCGCGCTGGACCGGCTGGTCGCCTATCTGGACCAGCCGCGCGCGGCGGGCGACTGTTTCCTGCCGCTGTTCAAACGCCAGATCGGCCCCGCCGAATACGGGCTGGCACTGGTCGAGGCGGTGGCCCATCTGAACCACCTGCACCAGACAGGCCGCGCCAGCCGCCATCTGCGCGGTGACGGGGCCTATATGTTCAGTGCCGTGCCATAATCCGCGCATGCAGGCGCTTTAATATCCGGCTGGCCGTCGTCTCGCATAGCGCGGGGATCACGGCATGGACCAGCGCCGCCATTGACGCCACACCCAGCCAGAACGAAAACCCCAAGGCAAAGCGCATATGGGCGAAATAAGTCTCGTTCACGCTGGCCGGATGATCAAGGAACAGCGTGGCGACCAAATTGCTGCGGGCGGTGTCTTGGGATGCGTCTGACATGAAAACCTCTGTTGGTGGCATTTCGGCCAGCCTAACTGATCAGCCGCCAAATCCGGTCCCAAATTTCATTGTCATTCACGCAGATGATGGGATATTATCCACCACATGTCCCAAATAATCGACGAAACAGACCGCCGTATCCTGCAAGTGCTGCAAACAGACGCCAGCCTGTCTGTAGATGACATCAGCGCCGCCGTGCATCTGTCGCGCAATGCCTGCTGGCGGCGGATCAAGGCGCTGGAACAGGCAGGCGTGATCCGCGCGCGCGTGGCGCTGGTCGATCCGGCCAAGGTCGGCGTACCGCTGATGGCGATGGTCCTGATACGTACCAATGCGCATGACGCGCAATGGATGGATCAATTCCAGACCGCCCTGCGCGCCCTGCCCGAGGTCGTGGGGGCCTACCGGATGACCGGCGATCTGGATTATGTCCTGCGCGTGCGGGTCGCGGATGTGCCTGCCTATGACGCATTTTACAAACGGTTGACCGCGCGGATTTCGGTCTCTGACATTTCGGCCAGTTTCGTAATGGAGGAAATCAAGGAAACCACGGCAGTGCCGCTGTCACCGTGACAAAATGTGACCACCTGACCGCGTGACAGGCTTGTGCAAATCGGATAAGCGGAACCAAATCACCAAGCAAGGAGCCGACGATGGCCGACCATGACCACGAGCCCGGAAAGATGGACATCAGCGAACAGGAACGCACCTTTGACGGTTTCGTCAGCCTGTCTGTGAAAGGTGCCGCAATCAGCATCGCCGTGCTGATCCTGCTTGCGGTCTTTAACGCCTGATCACAGATGCAGCGCCGCTTTTTCCTGATCGGCGCACCGCTCGCCTTGGCGGCCTGCGCCGGACAACAGGTGTGGGCACCCGACGACATCGTCGCGCGAGCCATCTTTCGTGACCCCGACAACAGCTATCTGACGCTGTACACGATGAAAAACAACGGCTCTGGCAACGGGGCCCATTCTGCGCTGCTGATCAATGCAAGCCAGCGGGTGCTGTTCGATCCGGCAGGGTCTTTCGTGCAAAACCGGATGCCGGAACGCAATGATGTGCTGTTCGGCGTGACACCGGAACTGGAAACATTCTACGTCAGCTATCATGCCCGCGTGACATATCATGTCGTCGGACAAACCGTGCCGGTCGCGCCTGACATTGCCGAACGCGCGCTGCAACTGGCGCTGGCGAACGGGGCGGTGCCACAGGCGCATTGCGCGCGCGCGACCTCACGGCTGTTGCGGCAATTGCCGGGGTTTGCAGGGATCAGGCAAACCTGGTCACCCAACCGGCTGTCGGATGATTTCGCCACCTTGGCCGGCGTTGAAACCCGCACATACCGCGAAGACGACCCCGACGACAAAGGAATCGCCGCAGCCCGGATCAACGCCGCCCTCAGCGAATAGCAAAGACCCACAACGCCAGATACAGCGTCCCGATCCCCGCAGCGATCCCCCAGATCGCGCTGCGGGTCCGGATACCCACGGCCACCGTCACGATGGCCGCAATCATGCGCGCGGGGTCGGGCACGCCACCCGTCGCCGCAGGCCACAACACCAGCGGCGCGACCATCCCCGGCAGGACCGCGACAGGCGTGAAGCGCAGCAGTTTCAGAACCAGTGGCGGCATCGGCCTGTCGCCAATCAACCCCAGAAACGAAAACCGGATCAGGAACGTCCCCGCCCCAAGAACCGCGATGATCAGCCAGATCTGACCCGTCGAATAGGTCATGCCTTGCGCCTTTCGATCCATGTCTCGACGATTGCACCGGTGACCATCGCCGCCGCTGCCGCGACCAGCAAACCGGTGCCGGACGGCAGGTCGACCAACGCCAGCGCGACACTGACCGACACCGCTGCCGCCGCCACATGGGCCAGCGATTTCAGCATCGGCGACACCATGGCCAGAAACATGATCGGCACGATGAAATCCAGCGCCCAAGCCTCGGGGATGGCCGACCCGACCATGATCCCGACCAAAGTCATGATGAACCACAAAGGCGTGATCGGCGTGGCCACCCCCAGAAAATAGGCGACACGGTCCTGCACGCGCATGTCGGGGCGCGCCTCGTACCGCGCGACCGAGGTGATATAGGTCTGGTCGAAATTCAGATAGGCCACCAGCGCGCGCTGCCACAACGGGGCCGCCCCCAGATAGGGCACCAAGGACGCCGAATACATCGCCATGCGCAGATTGACCGCCAATGCGGCCAGCAGAACAAAGGCGATGCCGGCATCTTCCATCATCATCTGCACGGCGGCGAATTGCGCAGCCCCCGCAATGACCAGAACGGTGAACCCCATTGCCTGCGCCACCGTCAGCCCCGCATCCGTCGCCACGACGCCGAACAATGTGGCGAAAGGCACAGCCATCAACACGAAAGGGCTGCCATCGCGCAGCCCCGCCCAATAGGCCGAAGTCGCAGGGGATTTGACGGTGGAACTTGTCATGGCTATGGCCTAGCTTGGCTACGGTACGGCAGGCTTAAACCCGCGAAATGGAAATGACAATTGGCACGACTTGATGATCTTTCGTCCTATCTGATCGCCCCCGATCCGGCCGCGGACAGGCTGACGCGCGCGGTCACCGGCACCGACCAGACCGGCGCGCCCATCGACCTGCGCGTGATCGAGGAACGCCCCCTGACGATCTATCTGAACAGTCAGGAAATCGTCACTGCGATGACCATCGGGGATTATCCGCAGTATCTGGCGCTGGGCTTTCTGCGCAACCAAGGCATGCTGCGCGCGGATGATACCGTGACCGGCATCGATTACGACGAAGAACTGGAAACCGTGGTCGTGCGCACGGCCTCAAAAACCACGTTCGAGGACAAGCTGCGCAAGAAAACCCGCACCAGCGGCTGCGCGGTCGGCACCGTCTTTGGCGACATGATGGAAGGGCTGGCAGGCGTCACCCTGCCCGACATGCCGCTGCGGACCTCCGATCTTTACGCGCTGGCGGCAACGATCAACCGGACCCCCTCGCTCTATCTTTCGGCAGGGGCGATCCATGGCACGGTGCTGTGCCAGGGCGCGCGCCCGCTGGTCTATATGGAAGACGTGGGGCGCCATAACGCGGTGGACAAGATCGCAGGCTGGATGCACCATCACAACATCGACCCCGCCGACAAACTGCTTTACACGACCGGCCGGCTGACCTCGGAAATGGTGATCAAGACGGCCTTGATGGGCATACCCGCCCTCGCCTCGCGGTCGGGGTTTACCGCTTGGGGGGTAGAAATCGCGCGTGACATCGGGCTGACCCTGATCGGGCGGATGAAAGGGCAGCGGTTCGTCTGCCTGGCCGGCGAACAGCGCCTGATCCGCGACGCCGACCCGACATCGATCCCGGACGAACCGGCCCGCGCCGGGCGAAAGGCCGCCATATGATCCTTTCCGCTTCTCTTTTCCAAAAATACTCCCGCCGGAGGCTCCCAAACCGGCAACACATGCAGGTGCCCGCGTGAACGCGCCGCTTGGGGTGATCCTCGCAGGCGGGCTTGCGACGCGGATGGGCGGCGGCGACAAAGGGCTGTTGCCCTTGGGCGACAGCACGATCCTGGGGCATGTGATCGACCGGTTGGCGCCGCAGGTGGCGGGGCTGGCGCTGAATGCCAACGGCGATCCCGCGCGCTTTGCCGCGCTCGGCCTGCCGGTGATCGCAGACAGTATCGCAGGTTTCGCAGGGCCTTTGTCGGGGGTGCTGGCGGGGCTGGACTGGGCGGCGGACCAAGGGGCCAGCCATATCGTCACCGCCGCCGCCGACACGCCGTTTCTGCCCTGCGATCTGGTACCGCGCCTGCAACTGGCGGGGGGCAATCAGGGGCTGGCGCTGGCGGCAAGCCCGGGCGGGCGGCAGCCGACCTTTGGCCTCTGGCCGGTCGCCCTGCGCGATGATCTGCGCGCAGCGTTGCTGGGCGGATTGCGCAAGGTCGTGCTCTGGACCAATGACCATGGCGCAGGCACGGCGGAATTCCCCGATGATATCGCCTTTTTCAACGTCAACACGCCGGATGATCTGGCCCGCGCGCAGGCCCTGCTATGAAAATTTACGGCATCGTCGGCTACAAGAACGCGGGCAAGACCGGGCTGATGGAACGGCTGGTGACAGAGATCACAGGCCGCGGGATCAGCGTGTCGACCCTCAAACACGCGCATCATACGTTCGACGTGGATCACCCCGGCAAGGATTCCTATCGCCACCGGCAGGCGGGGGCGCAGCAGGTGCTGCTTGCCTCTGGCACGCGCTGGGCGCTGATGAGCGAATTGCGCGGCGCGGCGGAACCACCGCTGGCCGATCTGTTGCGCCTGTTGTCACCCGTCGATCTGGTGCTGGTCGAAGGCTATAAACGCGACGCCCATCCCAAGGTCGAGGCGTTCCGCGCCGTAACCGGCAACCCGCTGATCGCCCCCGATGATCCGACCGTGCGCGCGGTGGCCAGCGACACGGCGCTGACACTGGACCGGCCTGTCTTCGATCTGGACGACACTGCCACCATCGCAGATTTCATCCTGTCCGAGGTCGGTTTGTAATGTTCGACACGGTGCTGATCGTCGATTGGTCAGGTGGCAACGACCGCGGCACCCGCCCCAAGAAAGACGCGATCTGGACCGGCATCGCCCGCGCAGGTCTGGCCGAAGACCCCGTTTACCACCGCAACCGCCAGCTGGCCGAAGACTGGATCATCCAGTTTCTGGCGGCCGAAATGGCGGCCGGGCGGCGCGTGCTGGCAGGGTTCGATTTTGCCTTTGGCTATCCTGCGGGCTTCGGTCGGGTGCTGACCGGATCGGATGATCCTTTCGCAATCTGGGACTGGTTCGCCGCCCATGTGCAAGACAGCCCGCAGGCCAACAACCGGTTCGACCTGGCAGGTCAGATCAACGCGCGTTTCCCCGGGATCGGGCCGTTCTGGGGCAACGGGCTGGCGCGCGACATCCCCGATCTGCCACGCAAGGGGCTGGCCCGACAGGGACATGGCTTGCCCGAAAAACGCGCCGCCGAACAGCAGGCCAAGGGGGCCTTTGCGGTCTGGCAACTGGCGGGCGCGGGGGCTGTCGGCAGTCAGGTCATCATGGGGCTGCCGGTGCTGGCGCGGCTACGGCACCGCTTTGGCGCGGATCTGGCGGTCTGGCCGTTCCAGCCGCTGACGCCGCCGATTGCACTGGTCGAAGTCTGGCCCTCGCTGATCGCCAAGACAATCGCCGCCAGCTGCCCGCAAGGGGCGATCAAGGATGCGCATCAGGTGCGCGTTCTGGCGCGCGCGCTTTCGGCGCTGGCGCCTGCGGATCTGGCCCGCATGCTCGACCTGCCTGCGACGGCCGAAGGCACGATCCTCGGGCTGGATCATGTGCCATTGCTGGAACAGGCGGTCAGCGCGCCAGTGCTGCGCAATGATTGCTTTGCCCTGCCCCAAGGCGTGCATTGGACACCGGTCGATCAGGCCTTGGCGCATCTGCGTCAGCACCTGCCACCCGTTGCTGGGGTGCAACCCCAGCCCCTTGCAGCGGCAGCGGGGCGGTATCTGGCACAGGATGTCAGCGCCCTGCGCGCCCATCCGCCCAGCCCCAATGCAGCGGTCGATGGCTATGGTTTTGCCGGACCCGCCGTCACCGGCGCGCAAAGCTTGACGCTGGTGCAGGGGCGCGCGGCGGCGGGCCAGCCTTTTGCAGGGGTTGTCCCCGCAGGCCATGCGATCCGCATCCTGACCGGTGCAAACCTGCCGCAGGGGGTCGATACCGTCGTGATGCAAGAGGATGTACAAGCCACCGACACGGCCATCACCTTTCAAGGGCCGCTGAAACGCGGGGCCAATGCGCGTGCCGCGGGCGAAGACATGACCGCAGGCCAGATCATCGCGCGCCAAGGACGCAGGCTGACCCCTGCCGATCTGGGCATGTGCGCCGCCGCTGGCATCGGGGACGTCCACGTCTATCGCCCGTTGCGCGTCGGCATCCTGTCCACCGGCGATGAATTGCGCGACCCGGGCAGCGCGATTGCCGAAGGGCAGATTTTCGACGCCAACCGCCCGATGCTGGCCGCACTCGTGCGTCAATGGGGGCATGACGCTGTCGATCTGGGGCGTGCCCCCGATGACCGTCAACATCCTGCGCGGGATACTGGATCAGGGCGCTGCGACCTGCGATGTGATCCTGACCTCTGGCGGGGCCTCGGCCGGGGACGAAGACCATATGTCCGCCTTGCTGGCTGGCACGGGGTCGCTGGCGCTTTGGCGGGTGGCGATGAAACCGGGGCGGCCTTTGGCCATGGGCGTCTGGGGCGGCAGGCCGGTGCTGGGCCTGCCCGGCAATCCGGTTGCGGCGATGGTCTGCGCGCTGGTCTTTGCGCATCCGGCACTGGCCGTGATGGCGGGCGGCAATTGGCCGGAACCGCAGGGATTCACCCTGCCCGCCGCCTTTGCCAAGACCAAAAAGGCCGGGCGGCGCGAATATCTGCGCGCGCGGATCAGGGATGGCAGGGCCGAGGTTTTCGCCTCGGAAGGATCGGGGCGGGTCAGCGGGCTGGCTTGGGCCGACGGGCTGGTCATGCTGCCCGACGCAGCCATGACGATCAGCCCCGGCGATCCGGTCACCTATATCCCCTTTGACAGTTTCAGATGAACATCACCATCGGCATCCCCGATGCAAACCGTGCCGAGGCCGCAGCACTTTATTGGGAGGCTTTTGGCGCAAAGCTGGGTTTCGTCATGGGGCCGAAAGACCGCGCGCTGGTGTTTATCGGCAATGTCCTGCGGTCCGATCACGGCATCTGCGCGCATGATGCGGATGGCCGCCTGCTGGGGGTGGTCGGGTTCAAGACACATCGCGGCGCGCTGGTCAGCGGCAATTTCACAGACCTGCGGCGGGTTTATGGCTGGGTCGGGGCAGCAATGCGGACGAGCCTGTTGGCGGCGCTGGAACGCGACATCGACAATGACCGTTTTCTGATGGACGGGATTTTCGTCGCCCCCGCATATCGCGGGCGCGGTATCGGCACCGCCCTGCTGGATGCGATCACCGCAGAGGCCAAGACGCGCGGTTACCGGCAGGTCCGGCTGGATGTGATCGACACGAACCCGCGGGCGCGGGCGCTGTATCTGCAGCAGGGCTTTGTCGCAACGCAGACCTATCGCATGGGGCTTTGGCGGTATATCTTTGGCTTTCGCGCCGTCACGACCATGGTGCGCGACATCTATCCCGACCCGATCAGCGCGCCTGCCGCAAACACCAAGGCCCCGCCCAGCACCACCTGAAAGATCGCCCGCCCCCAAGGCGTTTGCATATATTTGTTCTGAATCCACGCAATCGCCCAGAGTTCGACAACAACGACGATCAGCGCAACGCTTGTCGCTGTCCAGAAATCAGTGATCAGATAGGGCAGCGCATGGCCCAGACCGCCGATCGTGGTCATCACCCCCGCCGCCAGCCCGCGTTTATAGGGCGAACCACGGCCCGAAATCTTGCCGTCATCCGATGCCGCCTCGGTGAACCCCATCGAAATCCCCGCCCCCACAGACGCCGCCAGCCCGACCAGAAACGTCGTCCAGGTGTCCTGCGTGGCAAAGGCCACCGCGAATATCGGTGCGAGCGTGGACACCGATCCGTCCATCAACCCCGCCAGCCCCGGCTGCACCCATGTCAGCACAAATTGGCGATAGGCGGCGGATTCCTCGGCTGATTTGACATCGCCGTCCAGATGGGTCGCGGCCAAAGATGCCGCCTTGTCGGAATGGCCAGCCTCGGCTGCGGCCAGATCGCCCAGCAATTTGCGGGTCGCGGCATCGCGCGCGTGACTTGCGGCCAGTTCATAAAACCGCTGCGCGTCGCGTTCCATGCGCGTGGCCTCGTCGCGGATACGCTCAAGACCCAGATTTTCCACCAGCCAGACCGGGCGGCGGGCATAGAACCCCGCCACATGTTCGCGCCGGATCAGGGGGATGACATCACCGAAACGCGCCACATGCAGGTCGATCAGGCGACGGCGATGTTCGTTCTCCTCGACCGCCATGCCATCGAAAACCGCCGCAGATGCGGGATATTCAGGGCGCAGCTTATCCGCATAGGCGCGGTAGATCCGCGCGTCATCCTCTTCTGATGAAATGGCGAGCGCCAGAATTTCCTGTTCTGACAGGTCGTTGAAACGGCGGCGATCCGCGAAACCGGGAATCATTGTAAAACCTCTTTTTAGAATAATTCTAATTTAAGCAGTCTGCGCGATCTGGCAAGTATAGAAACTGAACCTAATAGTTCACTTTTGCATTGCATAAGTAAACTGAACGGTTTAGTCTTAATTCCAGCCTGTACAGGAGACCCCCATGTCCCGCCTGATCCTTGCATCCGTGTTTTGTGCCGCCTGCGCAGCACCTGTCTTGTCATTGTTCATCAACCTGCCGTCGCTGACCAATTCCCCCCTGACGCCCGTTCAGGAAAACCTGCCATCTTGCAGCGCCATAGACGCAGTGATTGAGATCTGCGCGGTGTCCCTGGATATGTCGGGACATCCTTAGGGACAGGCAGCGACCGTTATCGTCTTGCCCGAAGTAAACTGATCAGTTTAAGGTAAAACCCAAGAGGAGACTATAATGCCAGATGGTGCGCCAGAGCCGAAGAAGGGCCGCAAACTCGATCAGGTTCTGGACGGTGCGCGCCAAGTATTCATGTCAGACGGATACGAGGGTGCGTCGGTTGACGACATCGCGCGTGCCGCAGGTGTGTCCAAGGCGACGCTGTACAGCTATTTTCCGGACAAGAAGCTTCTGTTCATGCAGGTCGCGAAAATGGCCTGCCACCGCCAGACCAAGAATGTGATCGAAACCATTGATTTCAACGCGCCCGCGACAGTGGTGTTGCGCACGATCGCAACCGAGATGGTGGATTTCATCACCTCTGAATTCGGCACCCGCGTCTTTCGGATCTGCGTTGCCGAAAGCGGGCGGTTCCCTGAACTGGCGCGCGAATTCTATGAATGCGCCCCGATGCTGATCCGCGCGCGCATGGTGGATTTCTTTCGCATTGCGATGGAGCGTGGCGAATTGCGAATTGATGACGTGCTGCTGGCCGCTGACCAGTTCCATGAACTGTGCAAGGCGGACCTGTTCCCGCGCATGGTGTTCAGCATGTCCGACAGCTTTACCCGCGCCGAAAAGGACCGCGTCATCAATGGCGCGGTGGAAATGTTCATGGCCCGCTACGGGGTGAAACCCTAATCCAGCCTGCGGGCCTCTAGGTGGTTGCCCTGGCCTTTGCGGACCTCGAACCGGCCTGATTTGACCAAAAGATCCGACAGTTTCGCGCTGCCATAGGTGCGCGGGTCGAAATCGGGGGCGGCGCGGGTGATATACTGGCCCAACTGACCCAGCGAATACCATTCGCCTTCGGCGTCGATGCTGTCCATCGCCTTGATCACCATCGGGATCGCAGCGGACGGCGGATTACGCAACGGCGCGCCCGAGGGTGCCGGTTTGGCAACATCGCCTTTTGCCGCAACGGGCTGATCCTTTTCCTGATCCACAAGGTTTTCGATCAGGATGAACCGGTTGCAGACATTGCGCAGGCTGACGGGGGCCTTGCCTTCGCCGATGCCGATCACGACAACGCCGTTTTCGCGCAGCCGGTTGGCAAGGGCTGTGAAATCACTGTCCGAACTGACCAGAACGAACCCGTCGAACCGCCCCGAATGCAGGATATCCATCGCGTCGATCACCAGCCCGATATCGCTGGCGTTCTTGCCACGGGTATTGGCGGTTTCCTGATTGGCGACCAGCCCCAGTTCGACGACTTCCTTTTTCCAGCCGCCCAAGGCAGGGCTGGACCAGTCGCCATAGACGCGGCGCAGGGCCGGTTCGCCATAGGTCGTGACCTCGCGCAGGATCGGGCCTGCGTATTTGGCGGGGATATTGTCCGCGTCGATCAACACGGCCAGCAACATACGATCCTTGGCCATGTCTGCCCTTTCTGTGGTTTTACCGCGGCTTAAAATTCGACGACCGCGCGGATGCTTTCGCCAGCATGCATCAGATCAAAGCCTTTGTTGATATCCTCAAGCTTCAGCTTGTGGGTGATCATCGGGTCGATCTCGATCTTGCCCTGCATATACCAATCGACGATCTTTGGCACGTCCGTACGGCCACGCGCGCCACCGAATGCGGTGCCACGCCAGCTGCGGCCGGTTACCAGCTGGAACGGCCGGGTCGAGATTTCGGCACCCGCAGGGGCCACGCCGATGATGATGCTTTCGCCCCAGCCTTTATGCGCGGATTCCAGTGCGGTGCGCATCACGCCGACATTGCCGGTGGCATCGAATGTGTAATCGGCCCCGCCCTTGGTCAGTGCGACCAGATGCGCGACCAGATCGCCCGATACTTTAGCCGGGTTCACGAAATCGGTCATGCCGAAACGGGTGGCCATATCAAACTTGCTGTCGTTCAGGTCCACGCCGACGATCTGGTCAGCCCCGGCCAGCCGCAGGCCCTGGATCACGTTCAACCCGATCCCGCCCAGACCAAAGACAATCGCGCGGCTGCCGATTTCCACCTTGGCGGTGTTGATGACAGCGCCGATGCCGGTGGTGACGCCACAACCGATATAGCAGATCTTGTCGAACGGCGCGTCCTTGCGCACCTTCGCCAGCGCGATTTCCGGCAGGACGGTGTGATTGGCAAAGGTCGAACAACCCATGTAATGCAGGATCGGCGTACCATCGAGCATGGAAAACCGGCTGGTCCCGTCAGGCATGACACCCGCCCCTTGGGTGCTGCGGATTTTCTGGCACAGGTTGGTTTTGGGGTTCAGGCAATATTCGCATTCGCGGCATTCGGGCGTGTACAGCGGGATCACATGATCACCGGGCTGCAAGGATGTGACACCTTCGCCGACCTCGATCACAACGCCCGCGCCTTCATGGCCAAGGATCGCGGGAAACATCCCTTCGGGATCGGCACCGGAACGCGTGAATTCATCGGTGTGGCAGATACCCGTCGCCTTGATTTCGACCAGCACCTCACCGGCGCGGGGGCCGTCAAGGTTGACTTCCATCACCTGCAACGGCTGCCCTGCCGCCATTGCCACTGCTGCTCTTGTGCGCATGTCGAACTCTCCTTGCTGTGTTGTTGCGTTGATCTGCGAAACCGGACCGGATTTCAACCACGCACTTGCCAAAGCCGCTGATCGCGGGAAAGCTGGGGTTATGCGCCATCTGATCCTTGTCCTGTTCCTTGCCGCCTGCGCCAGCACGCAGGCCCCGCCCGCCACCCCGTCGCTGCCCGATACCTGTGGTGTGGGGGCATACACCTATCTGATCGGCCAGCCCGCCACCGCGCTGGAACAGGTCCTGATCATGCAAGAGGTCCGTATCATCCGGCCCTGGACGATGGTCACGATGGATTACCGCGCAGGCCGGATCAATTTTAAGATCAGCGATCAGGACATGATCGCTGATGTCAGCTGCGGCTAGGGAAAGCGAAAGTCCTCGATGCCGCGGTTTGGGTGGGGGCTTTGGGCCGCAGCATCGAGGTAGCATTTCGCTATGTGTTAATTATTGCCAACCTGTGTGTTCCAATTTGGCTGCGCGATGGGCATTGCAGCGTTAATATTGCGGCGGAACAATGGCCGCGCGCCATGGATAGATGGATTTTCAATAGGGCTTGATTTCACGGGCAGCTGGCGCGACCATTCATAATGACCATCCAGACCCCTTCCCCGTTTGAGGCGCCCGCGCAGGTCGCTTTTCACCGTACCGAACTGGCACTGATCCTGGGGCTTTACGGCCGAATGGTCGCGGCGGGCGAATGGCGCGACTATGGCATTTCCAACCTGCGCGATATCGCGGTTTTCTCGATCTTCCGGCGCACGGCGGAAAACCCGCTGTACCGGATCGAAAAACACCCCCGCCTGCGGCTGCGCCAGGGGCAATATGCCGTGGTCGGCATGGACGGGCAGGTGCTGAAGCGTGGCAACGATCTCAAATCCGTATTGCAGGTACTCGAACGCAAACTGATCCGGCTGATCGAGAAATAATTTATTCCTGACTAAAAAACTCAGGTTGACATTTCGCTGCGCCAGCAGGATGATGTACCCGTGTCCAGCCAGCCTGTTCCCCGTGCAAGCAAGCCCGATCAAATCCTTGAAAGGTTCGTGGCAAATGACAGTTCACACAGTCCCGACGTCGGCGGCACCGGCGACCCGCGTGCTTCCGGCACATGAAGCATCTCGTCTGACCGAAGGCGGCGATCAGGCCCATATCGTCCTGAACGATCAGACCTATACCTTGCGGATCACCCGCGCGGGCAAGCTGATCCTGACGAAATGACCGTCCATGACCCGGCGCTCGGCAGTCAGGCGGTCAGCCGTCTGTCCCAGCTAGATGATCTGGAAGCCTGCGTCGTGATCTATCTGCGCCTGTGGTGCGCGGGGCCACAGGGGCGTTGCGCCATGCGCAGCGATCTGACTATTGGTCTGGGCAAGTCCCGCGCCGCCCTGACGACCAAGGCTTTTGCCGCGATGGTCGATCTGCTGGCCCTGCACCGGCGCCGCCCCTTGCACCATCACGCGCTGAATTCCGCCTGCCTGCATCCGGACGAGGCAAATTTCGCCCGTTTCGTGGCCAATGCGGCAAGCGGCGACCGCGAAGACGCGCTGTGGCTGGCGATGCTGATGGTACGCGCCGATCTGGCCCCGCAACTGACAGCGGTGGCGGCGGATTTCGGCCTGCGGATCCGGCAGATGCTGGTGCAGCGGCCCGATACGGCAACCTGTCTGCACTAGATCCGACGGCGCGCGGTGACCGGACCGCCGCTCTGTGCAGCGATGCGCAGGGTCGCAGCCTCCAGTGGTTCATAGGCGGTCGCCATATGATGCGCATTGGCATGGATCAGCGTCGCATCATCCACCATCATCGCCACATGGCCCTGCCAGAAAATCAGATCGCCGCGCTGTGCAGGCCCGGTGAAATCAGCCCCCAGCCCCGCGCATTGCAGATCACTGTCCGCAGGGCACGGGATGGCGCAGGCCCCGAATGCCGCGGCCACCAGCCCCGAACAATCAATCCCCCGCGTGGAATTGCCGCCCCACAGATAGGGCACCCCGAAATGCAACTGCGCGACAGTGGCCGGATCGGTGAAAGGCCGGTCCAGCGAGCGCAGATGCTTTTTCGGGATATAGCCCAGCGTTGTTTCAAAAAACTTGGCCCGTTCATCGACCACGGTGACCCGCGCCCCGAAGGGCAGCGCCATGACATCACGCGATTTCATATCCTCGGCCAGATAGGCATGGGTCGCCATGGTCCCGACCATATGAGTCGCCTCTTGCACCGCGCCCAGCCGGTCCGAGGCGACATAGCCGACATAGCCATCTACCGCCTGCACAAAGGACCAGCCGTCCCGATCCTCGAACACCGTCACGACCGCCCCCAACAGCAATTGGCGGTCGCGCGCGCCCGCAGATGCTGCACACAAGTCGCTGACCGGACGGATCAGCATCATCGGCTGTCCTGCCAGATAACGGTCGGCCGTGACCTGCCCCGCCAGATGCAAGGCGGCAACACGGCCATTCGCAGGTGTCAGGCGGCGGTCGGTCACAGTTTCAGAAGGCTTGGCAAGGCCGCCAGCACCGCCCGCGCGCCCATGCCGACCCCGCCTTTGGGGCGCGACGGGGCCGCGGATGGCTGCCAGCCATAGATGTCGAAATGCACATAGGGGCTTTGCACAAACCGGCGCAGGAACAGCGCCGCAGTGATGCTGCCCGCCATGCCACCGCCCGGTGCATTGTCCAGATCGGCAATGCCGGGCTCGATCAGCGCCTCGTAAGGGTCATGAAACGGCATCCGCCAGACAGGGTCCGCCACCTGCCGCGCGGCACTGGCGATGGCTGTGGCATGATCGTCGCTGTCGGTGAAAAACGGCGACAGGTCCGGCCCCACCGCGACCCGCGCCGCGCCGGTCAGCGTCGCCATGGAAATGACCAGATCAGGCGTTTCCTCATCCGCCAGCGCCAGCGCGTCGGCCAGCACCAGCCGCCCTTCGGCATCGGTGTTGTTGATCTCGACTGTCAGCCCCTTGCGCGAGGTCAGAATATCCTGCGGGCGGAACGCATTGCCCGCGATGCTGTTTTCCACCGCCGGAATAAGCACCCGCAAGCGCAACCTGATGCCCAGCGCCATGATCATCTGCGCCAGCCCCAGCACGGTGGCGGCACCGCCCATATCCTTTTTCATCAATCCCATGGAGGCACCGGGCTTGATATTCAGCCCGCCGGTGTCGAAACACACGCCCTTGCCCACCAGCGTCAGGGTTGGCCCGGCATCACCCCAACGCATGTCGATCAGGCGCGGCGCGCGCGGGCTGGCGCGCCCGACCGCATGGATCAGCGGAAACCCCGCGATCAGGTCATCCCCCGTGGTGACGGTGATCGCGGCACCATGCGCCTTGGCCAGCGCATGGGCCGCCGTTTCCAGCTCTTGCGGCCCCATGTCCGATGCCGGCGTGTTGATCAGATCGCGGGTCAGCGCCTCGGCCTGTGCGATGATCTGGACCCGTGCGGCGTCGATCCCGTCGGGGGCGACCAGCCCCGCGATCGGCTCGGCCGGTTTGCGGTAGCGGTCGAACTGATAGCCCGCCAGCAACCATGCAAGCGCTGCTTCTTCCAGATCAGGACCGGTCAGGCCGGATGCGATGCGATAGACGCCCTTGGGCAATTGCCGTGCGACGGTCCCGATGTGGAACCGCCCGCGTGCGCGGGCCTGCGGCGTGCCATAGCCGACCAGCACCTGCGCAATGCCACCCAGCGCATCGGGCAGAACCAGCGCCTGCCCCAGCGCGCCCGTGAAGCCCTGATGCCCCGCCCAGGCCCGCGCGGGGTCGGGCAAGGCTGCGATAAATCCGGGTGCCTGGTCTGCCTGCAGAACATGAACAGGAATCGCGGCAGTGTCGTCGGTGGCAAAGGCAAGGGGCATGGGACATCCAGTCAGGTCAGTTACTTGCCAGAGTAACCGCCACCCTGCAGGCCGCAAGGGCCATCGGCTGTCACAGATCGCGGAAATCCCACACATCTGTCACGGCAACGTCAAAGGCGCGTTCCAACCGCCCCAGAATCGCGGCAAGCGCGTGAGGGTCACCCACGACCGCCGCCTGCGCCAGATGATCAGCGGCAACAGCAACATCGGTCAACCCGATCTGCCCCGCCACCAGCGCGACACGGGCTGCGGGTTTGCCCATGGCCGGATATGCGCCCGCCGCCAGCCCCTGCTGCAACCGGTCCAGCCAATTGGCCATCCCTTCCAGAATATCGCACAGCATGTCTTCGGCCGCGCGCCGGGGGTGATCCGCCAGCACCTGCGCCAGCAGGGCTGGATCACGCCGTGCGCCACCATGCTGTCGCAGGAAAACAACCTCGCCGGCGGGGCGGGGTCTGGCCAGGTGAAAATGCATTGTTTTATCCATGATCCCAGCAATACGATGCCGAAGTTCCCAGAAGATTGACGCCAAAATAAAAATCGCTCGAAATTCAGAAAAATGCGACGTATTCCCTCCAGAGATTGCAAGGATTGATGCATGCACTATGTCCGCCCGCTTCCGGCCTATCTGGTCGATCGGTATCACGGCTGGAAAGCAACCGTTTTCGAAAGCAACAAAACCATTTACGGTGAACTCGCCACGCAGGGGCAGCAGCCGAAGGTGATGATCGTGTCCTGCTGCGACAGCCGCCTGCATGTCACATCGATCTTCGGGGCCGATCTGGGCGAATTGTTCATTCACCGCAATATCGCCAACCTGATCCCGCAATATGAACCCGACGGGCTGCATCACGGCACATCGGCGGCGGTGGAATACGGGGTATGCACGTTGAAGGTGCAGCATCTGATCGTGCTGGGCCATTCGGGCTGCGGCGGCGTCGAAGGCTGCTATAACATGTGCGCGGGCCATGCCCCCGACCTGAACGAAAAGACAAGCTTTGTCGGCCGCTGGCTCGACATCATGCGCCCGGCCTATGACGGGTTACCGGCGGGCGATGATGCCAGCCGCAAACAGGCGCTGGAAAAGGCATCCATCCTCGTTTCCCTGCAGAACCTGATGACCTTTCCCTTTATCCGCAACGCCGTGCTTGATGGCAGCATCAGCCTGCACGGGCTGTGGAAAAACATCGGCGAAGGCCTGCTGGAAACCTACGACCCGATTGACGATTGCTTTGTCCCAGTGTGAAAGCCCGATATGACTGAAATCCTGTCCCTTGCCGGCGCGAACCTGATTTCGCCGATCATCCTGAGCTTTGCGCTGGGGCTTTTGGCGGCCTTGGCACGGTCCGACCTGACCATCCCCGAAGCGGTGGCCAAGGGCATGTCGATCTATCTGCTGTTCGCAATCGGGTTCAAGGGCGGGGTCGCGGTCAGCGCGCATGGCATCGACCAGACACTGGTGCTGGCGCTGCTGGCCGGGCTGGTGCTGTCCTTTGCGCTGCCGCTGCTGGCCTTCGCCTTGCTGCGGGTGATGACGGGGCTGTCGGCGGTGGATGCGGCGGCGGTCGCGGCCCATTACGGCTCGATCAGTATCGTGACCTTCGTCGCCGCAACCTCGGTGCTGGAAGGGCGGATGATTTCCCCCGAAGGTTATATGGTCGCCGTCGCCGCCGTGATGGAAGCCCCCGCCATCCTATCCGCACTCTGGCTGGTCGCGCGCAGCGGTGGTGACGCACGGATGGAACCCGGCCTGATCCGCGAACTGCTGCTGAACGGGTCGATCGTGCTGCTGGTGGGGGCGTTCTTTATCGGTGCGATCACCGGTGAAAAGGGCTTTGCCGAAATCAGCGCCTTTATCGACGCACCGTTCAAAGGCGTTTTGTGTCTGTTCCTGCTGGATATGGGGCTGATCGCGGGGCGCGGCTTGCGCCAGTCGCGCGGGGTGCTGGGCTTCGGTGCTGTCGGTTTCGCCATTGCGATGCCACTGGTCAGTGCGATGATCGGCCTTGGCGTCGGCGCGCTGATCGGGCTGTCGCTGGGCGGTGTCGTGCTGATGATGGTGCTCTGTGCCTCGGCGAGCTACATCGCCGTGCCTGCCGCAATGCGCGTCGCCTTGCCAGAGGCCAATCCGGCGGTTTACCTGACGCTCTCGCTGGGCGTGACTTTCCCTTTCAACCTGACGCTGGGCATCCCGCTGTATCTTGCCATCGCCCAAGCCGTGACCGGAGCCTGACATGCAGACCCATATCGCCAAACGCGTCGAGATCGTGATCGAAGCCCCGCTGGAACGCCGCCTGACTGATGCGCTGACGGCGGCGGGCGTCACCGGCTATACCGTGCTGCCGGTTCTGGGCGGGTCGGGACGGTCAGGCCAATGGTCGCGCGACGGACAGATCGGCCGCGCGGGCATGGTCACTGTGGTCTGCCTGATCAAGCCAGACCGGCTGGACGGGCTGCTGGATGCGATCTTTGCCGTGGTCAAGAAACATATCGGCGTCGTCAGCGTCACCGATGCCCATGTGCTGCGCGCCGAACGGTTCTGAACCGCGCGGGGACAGGCCGAAGATACTTTTAAGCCTCCGGCGGGGATATTTAGGCTCGGAAGATGGGGGTAAGTCGCTCTGCATCTTCCGAGTAAAAATATCCCCGCCGGAGGCCCAAAAGTTTCTATCCGGCCGCCTGACCCCATCCCGCCGATTGCATTTCGCGCAAGCGGCTGGCGGTGCGGGCGAATTCGAACGTGCCTTCACCTTCGAGATAGAGCATCTCGGGGCTGGCGGCAGCCGAACAGATCAACCGCACCTTCGCCTCGTAAAGCGCGTCGATCAGCGTGACAAAGCGTTTCGCCTCGTTGAAATTGCTGCGCGACAGGGCGGGGATATCCTCGAGGATCAGCACCCGTACGGCATCGGCCAGCGTCAGGTAATCCGCAGGGCCCAGCGGGCGGCCGCACAGATCATAGAATGTCGCCCGCGCGACCCCGTTGTGAAACCGCGGCAGCGTGACCTGCCGTCCGTTGACATGCAGCACCAGCGCCTCGGACTGGCCCATGCTGAAATCATCCCAGATGGCGTTGATCGCGGCACGGGACACGGCATCAATCGGGGTGAAATAGCTGGGGCTGCCGGCCAGCCGGTCCTGCCGGTAATCGGTCGCACTGGCCAGTTCATGCACGACCATCCGGTCCTTGAGAAGCGCGATGAACGGCAGGAAAAGCTGCCGGTTCAGCCCGTGCAAATACAGGTCATCGGGCGGGCGGTTCGATGTCGTCACCACCACGACACCCGCCGCCATCAGCGCGGTAAACAGCCGCCCCACGATCATCGCATCGGTGATGTCGCTGATCTGCATTTCGTCAAAGGCCAGAAACCGCACGCGTCCCGCCAGTTTCACCGCGACCGGCCGGATCGCGTCATCGACGCCGTCCTTGCGCGCCAGCGCGATTTCGGCATGGACCCATTGCATGAAGGCATGGAAATGGCGGCGTTCCTTGGGCGCGTCCACGGCAGCGAAAAGCATGTCCATCAGCATGGATTTGCCACGCCCGACCCCGCCCCACAGATAAAGCCCCTGCACCGGCGGCGGGGCCTTGCGGAAAAAGCCCGATTTGACCGGCGCGGCCAGCGCCGCCCTGATCCGTTCCAGTTCCGGCAAAGCACCGATTTGCGCCGGATCGGGCGTCAGCTTGCCCGCGGCGACGGCGGTTTCATATGCCTGATGCAATGTCATGCGCGTTGCATAGCGTGACCGTCCGGCCTTGAAAAGGCACCGCCGTCAGCCTTAGCCACGCAGGGCGATCCGCAATGCCTTGATCGTTTCGGTCGGGTGGCTGTAGGGCATGGCATGGCCCGCGCGCGGCACGACTTCCTGACGGGCATCGCGGTTCCATTGGGCCAGCTGGCCCAAGGCAGACAGCGCAATCACCTCGTCCTTTTCGGCCCAGATCGCAACGACGGGCAATGCCAGACCTGCGATCTTGCGATGTTCTTGTTCCAGCCGTTCGGACAGGATGCCCCGCCTGCTTGACAGGATCGCGCGCAGATGGCCCCTGCGGTTCAGATCGGCGCGCTGCGCCGCCTGCAGGATATTCAGCGTCAGGTCCGGCCCATCCGTCGGGATCGCGGCAAGCAGGCGGCGGCGCGCCCATATGCCATGCACCCAATCACCGATCACCGGGGTCCGGCGGCAGAAACGGGTGAAACGATCCTCGGACCCTATGATCCCTGCGCTGGCAAACAGCATCAGCCGCGTCACGCGGTGCGGGTTGCGTGCGGTGAACAGCGTGGCGATGGCACCGCCCATGCCATAGCCTGCCAATGTCACATCCTCGGGGACGTTCTGATGGTCCAGCAGGTCCGACAATTGCCGCAGAAAGAACGCGCCATCCTGTCGCCCGCGCGGTGCATCGGACAGGCCCCGCCCATAGAGATCATAGATCAAAACGCGGTATCCCAGCCGGCCCAGCCCTTTGGCCAGATCGACCATGCAGATGGACGGCGTTGCGATCCCGTGGACCAGCACCGCGACCGGCCCGCGCGCGGGCCCCAGCCAACGGTAACAGGTCACACCCTGCGACAGGACCGCGAAATCACCCTTGGCCTTTTGCCGTTCCTTTGGCCCGATCCGGGTGCACCGCCAGTCAAGCCACCACGGCAGCGCCGCGATGCCCGCAAGGGCCAGCACAAAGATCGCCAGATACCACATCAGCCAGCATCCTATCAGCCGCGCGCTTGCCAGACGTCCAGAATATGACGGCAGGTCATCAGATCAAGATGCGCACCACCGCCATTCTTGAACAGGGTAATCTCGTCGGGATTATGGCGCTTGAACTGATCCAGCGCATAGAAATCGGCGATGATATCCTGTGGCGCAATCGCCCCGGCTGCGATGGGGATCTTCAGCTCGCCGATATGGTGGATCGTGGTGTCGCGGCTGTCCACGAAGATCCGCGCCTTTTGCAGGGCCGCGTCATCGACCTCGCGCATGTCGGGGCGGTAGGCACCGATCAGATCGACATGGGTGCCCGGTTGCAGCCAATCGCCCCTGATCAGCGGATCGGTGGACATGGTAGCAGAGGTCACGATATCCGCACCGCGCACCGCCTGTTCCAGATCGCCCGCGATGGTCACGTCGGGAAAGGCTTGGCGGAACGCCTCTGCCCCTGCGGCCGACCGGTTCCAGACGGTGAACCGCGCGTCGGGAAAGGCCGCTGCATAGGCCTGCCGCAGCGACTGGCCCACGGTGCCCGCCCCCACGATCAGGATGTTGCGGCTGTCGGGCCGCGCCAGCCGCCGCGCGGCCAGCAGGCTGTCACCGGCGGTTTTCCACTTGGTCACCAGATGGAAATCAAGGATCGCCTCCAGCGCGCCATCCTGCGCGGAAAACAGGTTGACCGCGCCGCCGATCGCGGGTTTGCCCAGCGCCTTGTTGGCGGGAAAGATCGTGGCGCATTTCACCGCCAGCCCCAGCCCCGCGATCCAGGCGGACCGGTTCAGCAGGGTGTTTTGGCCTTCGTACAAGAACACATCGGCGACATCGGCCTTTGGCCCGCCATGGCCTGCGGCCAAAGCATCGGTCAGGGCCAGCCAGTCCAGCATGGCGTCAGCCGCGGCAAAGGGGATCATCACGGTCATCGGGCTTGGCTTTCTGACAACAGACCTGCGGCGACCAACCGGTCGGCCCAGCCTTGGGGATGGGTGAAAAGATGGGTCTGCCAGCCGCGCGCAGCGGCGGCGGTGATATTGTCGATCCGGTCATCCGCGAACAACAGCGTCGCGGGATCGAGGCCGCAATCATCCTCGACCATCTGGTAGATCGTGGGGTCGGGTTTGATCACCGCCATATGGCCGGAAATATAGCGCCGGTCGAATTCGGACAGGAACGGATAGACGGGTTCGGCGATCTGGAACGTCTGGATGCCGAAATTGGTCAGCGCAAAGACCGGCACGCCGTTGGCGCGCAGCGCGCGCAGCAGGCGCACCGAATGGTCGATGGCGGGGGCGGCCATGTCGATCCAGCGGTCGTGCCACATCAGCACCTCGGCGCGCCAGTCGGGGTTGGCGTCAGCGGCGGCATGGATCGTGTCGCGGAAATTGCTGCCGCGATCCACGGCATCATTGATCCCGTGCAGGTCAATCGCGGCGAACATCGCGGCGCGGCGGTCCGGCCCGATCACGCTGTCGAAAAACCGTTCGGGCTGCCATTCGATCAGCACATTGCCGATATCGAACACCACGGCTTGGACATCTGCCATCTTCGTTCCTTTGCTTACGGGCGCGCTGCCGCGCGCACCATCCGTTCCAACGCATCCAGAAACCGCGCGCGGTCGGCCTTGCTGAACGGTTTACCGCCACCTTGCCGAAACGGGTCGGCGGCGCGCATATCGGCCATCAGGTCACGCGTCGCCAGCACATTGCCGATATTGGCCTGCGTCAGCGGCTCTCCGTTATGTTTCAGCACCAAGGCACCATTGGCGATGCAGCGCGCGGCCAACGGGATGTCGCCCGTGATCACCACATCGCCCTTGGTTGCGCGATCCGCGATCCAGATGTCGGCCACATCAGGACCATCCGGCACCACCACGGTGTCCACCAAAGGATTGGCCGAAGGCCGGATGCCACCGTTCGAGACGACGAACATCCGCAACCCATGGCGGGTGCCGACGCGTTCGACCTCTGCCTTCACAGGGCAGGCATCGGCGTCGATATAGATCATGCGTAAAGCGCCTGCGCATGGAAATCGACGTGATCTTCCATAAAGGTTGCGATGAAGAAATAGGAATGGTCATAGCCTTTTTGCAGGCGCAATACCCCGTCCTGCCGGCGCGCGGCCATAGCGGCGGCCAGATGTTCGGTGCCCAGAAGATCGCCAAACTGGTCCGCCGTGCCGGTGTCGATCAGCACGGGGCCATCGAAACCACGATCCTTCATCAACAGCGTGGCGTCATGCGCGGCCCATGCACCCTCGTCCGCGCCCAGATAGGCGGTGAATTGCTTGCGGCCCCAGTCGCTCTGCGTCGGGTGGCAGATCGGCGCAAAGGCCGACACCGACCGGAACCGCCCCGGCAGGCCCATCGCCAGCGTCAGCGCGCCATGCCCGCCCATCGAATGGCCGGTGATGGCTTGGCGGTCCATATCGAGCGCGAAATTGGCCCCGATCAGGGCGGGCAATTCACGGCTGATGTAATCCCACATCCGGAAATGCGGCGCCCAAGGGGCTTGGGTCGCGTCCACATAGAACCCCGCCCCCTGCCCCAGATCAAAGGCGTCATCATTGGCAACCCCGTCACCGCGCGGCGATGTGTCGGGGAACACGACAGCGATCCCCTGTTCGGCGGCCCAGCCCTGCATCCCGGCCTTGATCATCGCGTTTTCGTGGGTGCAGGTCAGGCCGGACAGGAACCACAAGACCGGCACGGGGCCGATGGCGGCCTCTTCGGGCAGGAACAGACCAAAGGTCATATCGACACCGCAGGCATCCGATGCGTGGCTATAGACGCCCTGTGTGCCGCCAAAGCAGCGGTTTTGCGATAAAGTCTTCATCTGTTCGTCCTATCCCATGAATCCCGTGACCCAACCGATCACCAATGACACCGTCACCACGCTGGCCGCGGTGGACAGCAGGATCGACGCCGACACGCGCGAGGGCGCAACACGGTAATGCTGCGCCAGAATGAACACATTGCCCGCCACCGGCAGGGCGGCCGCAGCGATCATCACACCGGCAGCATAGGGGTCGAGTGTAAACACCAAAAGCGCGGCAATGGCCACAGCCGCAGGGTGCAGCACCAGCTTGCAGAACGTCAACCAGCCCGCGACCGCGACCCGTTCGGCCGATTTGGTGGCCAGCGATGCGCCGATGGCGAACAAGGCCCCCGGTGTCGCGGCCGCACCCAGCAGGACCATGAATTCATTGACCGGCACCGGCACGGTCCAGCCAAGCGACGACACCGTCAGCCCCAAGGTGATCGACACGATCATCGGGTTCTTGATCAGCCCCGTGAACACGGTGACAAGGATCACAGGCGACATACGCCCGTCGCGCGATCCGGTGATCAGGATCACGATCAGGCTGCCAAAGACGATCAGGTCAACCGCCAGCACCAGCATGATCGGGCCAATGGCGGGTTCGCCCAGCAGCAGCACCAGCATCGGGATGCCAAGGAAACCGACATTGCCGATCACGGCGCATTGCGCCTCGACCGCGGCTTCGGTCATCGGGCGGTTGCGGCGCAGGGCGACCAAAGTGGCCAGCACATAGACCACGCTGGTGCCTGCCAGATAGGCAAAGACGAAGTGCCAGTCGAGGATCGCATCCAGCGACAGATTGGCCGAAAACCGGAACAGCATGGCCGAAAGCGCAAAGTAAAAGACGAACTTCGTCAGATAGGCTGTGGCTTCGGCGGAAAAGAATTTCGTCCGGCCCGATCCATAGCCAAGCGCGATCAGCATGAAGAACGGCAAAGTCTTCAGAAAAATATCCCACATCGCCTAATCAAAGGTCCGTGTCGCGCGTCCAAGCAACATAAAGGCGCGTGCCGTCCGCGTTTCCGCCAGCGCGAGCAGGTCGGTATCGGTGGCGTCTTGCGCGAATATCACAAGGATTTCGTCGAAACGGCGCATGAAATGATGCACGGCATCGCGAAAAATCGTGTCTTCGCGCATCCGCGCCGCCACAACCGCCAATGTGGCAGCATCGCGCACGGCTCCCAATCCGTCGATGCCGCGTCCGCGTTCACCCGTGGCGAAACGGCGCCACAGATCGGCGCTGGCGGGGTCGGGGCGCAGGTCGTCCATGTAGATGCCATCCTGCGACAGCAGCGTCAGCACATCCTGACTGGCCTGCACCAGACGGCGCGCCTGCCGGTCACGCAAGGCCCGGCGCAGTGCCGCGAACCCATCGGTATCGTCCTGATTCTCGGGAAAGTTCAAGGCGCGGACCAGATCGGGGCGTTGCAACGGCGGATCGTCATCCTCGGGCCCGGGTTCCAGCGCCAGCGCCGGCTGGTCAGCCTGCCGATGCGCGGGGGCGCGCGGCGCGATCTGGCGCGACATCTCGCGGCGGGATGCAAAATGCGATGCGGCGGCATCCGGTGCCGGTTCTGCGACCGGCACTGCGGGCGCCGGTCTGCTGTCGATCAGGGCCTGCCGCAAGCCATCAAGCGCGCCTTGCATGCTTTGCGTCTGCGCGACCATCCGGCGCGCTGCACGCGCCGAGACCAAGGCAATCCATGCCATACCGACGGGCACGCCCATCGCCAGCAGCATCACGACATGACGCAAACCACCGGATTCAGCTGGCAGAAACCAGAAGAAAAGGCCCATGCCCACGATCCAGCAAACGGACAGCGCGGCGGCCAGTGTTTCGGTCTGCGTCAAGCCCTGCAGATCATCGGTGTGCGGCCTTTGCGGCATCGCCTGCGCACTTTCTATTTGTAGGTGATTTTCAATATCTCGTAGCTGCGCACACCGCCCGGTGTGCTGACCTCGATACTGTCGCCTTCGTCCTTGCCGATCAAGGCCCGCGCAAGCGGTGATTTCATGTTCAGCTTGCCGCTTTCGATATCGGCCTCGTATTCGCCGACGATCAGATAGGTTTTTTCCTCGTCGGTATCTTCATCGACCAGCACGACAGTCGCGCCGAATTTCACCGGACCTGAAAATTTCGACGGGTCGATCACATCGGCCAGCGAAATCACGCCTTCCAACTCCTTGACCCGCCCTTCGATAAAGGACTGTTTTTCCTTGGCGGAATGGTATTCGGCATTTTCCGACAGGTCACCATGTTCACGCGCCTCGGAAATGGCGCGGATGATCGCAGGGCGTTCCACGGATTTCAGATGCTTCAGCTCTGCATCGATCTTGTCGAAACCCGCACGGGTTAGTGGGATCTTTTCCATTCGGCAGGCCCTCCCGGGCGAAAAGTGTCAGTCCGACGTTCATAGCCTATCAGGGCAGAGCAAAGTCAAGGCCTGCCGCGATATGTGGGCGCACCGGCGCATTTTGACGCCGTGTCCTGATTGCCCCCTGATAAAGCATCAGGTAACGCTTGCTGCGACAGGATAAAAGGGGGCTGCCCCCAATCTTTAGAGGCCCGTTTGCCAGAGGATAGACAATGACCCAGATCGAACGCGAAGCGATGGAATATGATGTCGTGATCGTCGGTGCAGGCCCCGCAGGCCTGTCCGCTGCAATCCGCCTGAAACAGCTTGATGCCGATCTGAACGTTGTCGTTCTGGAAAAAGGGTCAGAGGTCGGCGCGCATATCCTGTCGGGGGCCGTGCTGGACCCTGTCGGGCTGAACCAGCTGATCCCCGACTGGAAGGCAAAAGGCGCGCCGCTGAACGTGCCTGTGACCCAGGACAATTTCTATATGCTGGGGCAGGCCGGACAAATCCGCATCCCCAATGCCCTTATGCCGCCTTTGATGAACAACCACGGCAATTACATCGTGTCGATGGGCAATGTCTGCCGCTGGCTGGCTGAACAGGCCGAAGAACTGGGGGTCGAGATTTTCCCCGGCATGTCCTGTTCCGAAGTCGTCTATGGCGCGGATGGCGCGGTCAAAGGTGTCGTCGCCGGTGAATTCGGCAAGAACCCCGATGGCACCCAAGGGCCAAACTATGAACCCGGCATGGAATTGCACGGCAAATATGTTTTCCTTGGCGAAGGCGTGCGCGGATCATTGTCCAAGCAGGTGATCGCGAAATATGCGCTGGACGCGCATTCCGACGTGCAGAAATACGGCCTTGGCATGAAGGAAATCTGGGAAATCGACCCCGCAAAACACCGTCCCGGCACCGTGACCCATACGATGGGCTGGCCGCTGGATGCCAATGCAGGCGGCGGGTCTTTCATCTATCATCTTGACAATAATCAGGTTTATGTCGGTTTTGTCGTCCATCTGAACTACAAAAACCCCTATGTTTTTCCTTACATGGAATTCCAGCGGTTCAAGCATCACCCGATGGTCGCCGAATTGCTGAAAGGCGGCAAACGCGTGGCTTATGGCGCGCGCGCGATTTCCGAAGGCGGGTACCAGTCGCTGCCGCAACTGGCCTTTCCAGGCGGCGCGCTGCTCGGCTGTGCCGCGGGCATGGTCAACGTGCCGCGTATCAAGGGCAACCATAACGCCATGCTGTCGGGCATCGCCGCCGCCGAAGCCGCTTGTGCCGCGATCAAGGCCGGCCGCAGCGCCGATCTGCTAGAGGATTACGACACCGCGGTGCGCAGCGGCCTGATCGGGCGCGACCTGCGCAAGGTGCGCAATGTCAAACCGCTGTGGTCACGCTATGGTCTGGCGGCGTCGCTCAGCCTTGGTGGGGCGGATATGTGGCTGAATACGCTCGGGATCCGGCTGGGCACGCTCAAGCACGGCAAATCCGATGCCTTGGCGACCGAACCCGCCGCCAAGCACAAGCAGATCGACTATCCCAAACCCGACGGCAAGCTGTCGTTCGACCGGCTGACCAATGTCGCCTTCAGCTTTACCAATCACGCAGAAAGCCAGCCTGCGCATCTGCAACTGAAAGACCCCGCCATTCCGGTGGCCGTGAACCTGCCGAAATTCGCAGGACCATCAGCACGCTATTGTCCGGCAGGGGTCTATGAATTTGTCGGCACCGGCGATGACACACGGTTCCAGATCAATTTCCAGAACTGCGTGCATTGCAAGACCTGCGATATCAAGGACCCCAGCCAGAACATCGTCTGGACAGTCCCGCAGGGCGGCGACGGGCCGAATTACCCTAATATGTGATCGCATAGTGCCCTGCCGCAACCGGCATGCGGCAGGGTCTGTAGGTTCAGGCCAAAACGGCGGGATCAGTTCGCGCCATTGGCCAGCGGCCCCAGCGCATTCAACCCCTTGAGGATGTCGATCGCATAGGCCAGCTGGTAATCCTGTTCGCGCAATTGCGCGGCAGCTTCGGCGCGGTCGCGCTCTTGCTCGACCTGACGCAGCTGGTCTTCGGACAGGCCGTTGTTCAAGGCGCCGCGCAAGTCAGCCTCTGACCGCGTCGCGGGCGCGTCTTCTTCCTCTTCGGTGGCGGGTTGCGGGCGCGGCTGTTCCACGATGATATCGGGGGAAATGCCCAAAGCCTGAATAGACCGGCCCGACGGCGTGTAATAGCGCGACGTGGTCAGGCGCATCGCGCCTTCGCCTTGCAATGGCACAACTGTCTGCACCGACCCTTTGCCAAAGGAATTGGTGCCCACGATGATCGCGCGGCGATGGTCCTGCAAGGCCCCCGCCACAATTTCAGACGCCGAGGCAGACCCGCCGTTGATCAGCACCACGATCGGCTTGCCTTCGGCCAGATCACCGGCTGTGGCGTTAAAGCGTTCGCCATCATCGGGGTCGCGCCCACGGGTCGATGTAATCTCGCCCGCGTCAAGAAACGCATCAGCCACAAAGATCGCCTGATTGAGCAAACCACCGGGGTTGTTGCGCAGGTCCAGCACGATCCCGTCGATATTGTCCAACCCTCCGGCGGCGGCGACCTGTTCGGCCATGCCGTCGCGCAGGTTGGGGAATGTCTGTTCGTTAAAAGTGGACACGCGCAGGACGACGGCATTGCCTTCGGTCCGCGTGCGCACCGCGGTCAGCTTGATCGTGTCGCGGATGATCGACACGTCGAAAGGTTCCACCTCGCCTTCGCGCACGACGGTGATCACGATTTCCGACCCGACAGGGCCGCGCATCAGGTTCACGGCATCATCCAGCGTCAGACCCATCATGCTTTCGCCATCAACTGCCGTGATGAAATCGCCCGCCATGATGCCCGCTGCATCCGCAGGCGTGCCATCCATCGGCGACACGACCTTGACCCAGCCTTCTTCCTGCGTGACCTCGATCCCCAGACCACCGAATTCGCCCGATGTCTGCACCCGCATCGCGGCGGCGTCTTCGGCAGACAGATAGCTGGAATGCGGGTCAAGCGATGTCAGCATGCCGTTAATCGCGGCCTCGATCAGCTCGCGGTCGTCAACCTCTTCGACATAGCCCGCGCGGATCCGTTCGAAGATATCACCGAACAGGTCCAGCTGTTCGTAGACGCTGGCCTGCTGGCCCTGTTCCTGCGCCAGCAGCGGACCCGCCACCTGACTTGTCACCACAAGCCCCAGCACAGCACCGCCTGTCGCGGCCATCATCAGCTTTTTCATCGCATTTCCCATTCTATTCCAGCGCGAACCATGCATCCGGGTTGACCGGACCTTGCCCGCCCCTGACCTCAAGATAAAGGGGCTGCGTGGTCTGGCCCGCGTCAATCGCCTGATTGTGACCAGAACTAGCGTCATCCATCCCGACATCCCCCCCCATGAGACCAAGTGGCGCACCGGCTTCGATGATCTCGCCGGGTTGGCCAAAGGCTTCGGCCATGCCGGCGATCACGAACAGCACATCCTGCGCCGGTTCCAGAATGATCACATTGCCATAGTCAAGCAAGGGGCCCCGAAACAAAAGTGTCGCGCGCACCGGCGATGTGACCAGCGCACGGGGGGCCGCGGCAATCGTGATGCCGGGGCGGTCACGGGTGCCGGTGCGGATGATCCCGGCAACCGGCAACGGCAGATCGGCGGCGGGTGCCAGCGTTGCACCCTCGGGCACGCTCAACCCCGCCAGGTCGGATGCCAGCGCAGCCAGCGTCTGCGCCGCGGCGACACGCTGGGCTGTCTGCGCCGGATCTTCGACAAAAAGGCGCGGCACATCCTGACGTTCCGAAATCGCACGGCCCAGGGCGGCCCGTGCGGTCTGGGCGAAATCCAGCCCGTCGCGCAACATATCCGCCGCCGCGATCCGCCGGTCGCGCAGGTCGCGCAAAGCGTCAAGTTCCCGCTGAAGCCGTGCCACATCATCGCGCAGGGCGGGCGTCAGATCGGCAATCATCATGCCCGCGCGTAGCGCCCCCACCGGCCCTTCGGGATTGGCCAGCATCACAGGTTGCGGGCTTTGGCCGATACTGGCCAGCACCATCAACAGCCCTGCAATCTCGTCGCGGCGCGCGGCCAGATCGGTGGCGACCGCTGTTTCGCGCGCGGTGATCTCGCGCAGGCTCTGGCGCATCGCGATCAGCCCTGTCTCATAGGCCTGCACGGTCTGGGTCAGGGCGGTGACCTGATCATCAGCACCTTCCGCCGCGCCAAGCTGGGCATTGGCGGCCAGCAGTTGTTGCGCTGCATCATCCGCCGTTTGCTGGGCGGCAAGGGGCAACGCCAGCAGGATCAGGACGGCCGCAAATCTCATCGCTGGATCAGGGTCCGGCCGGTCATTTCCGGCGGCAGGTCCAGCCCCATCAGGTCCAGGACTGTGGGCGCCAGATCGGCCAACCGCCCATCGCGCAGATGCACCCCCGCAGGGCCGCCGACCAATGCCACAGGCACGGGGTTCAGCGTATGCGCGGTATGCGGCCCGCCGGTGACAGGATCGATCATGGTTTCGCAATTGCCATGATCCGCCGTAACGATCATCGCACCGCCCGCGGCCTGCAAGGCGGCCAGCACCGCGCCCAGCCCTGCATCCACAGCCTCGCAGGCTTTGACAGCAGCCGCGATATCGCCGGTATGGCCCACCATATCGGGATTGGCGTAATTCGTGACGATCAGATCATAGCCCGCGCCAATCGCCTCCACAAACGCCTGTGTGACCGCGGCTGCGGACATTTCAGGCTGCAGATCATAGGTGGCGACCTTGGGCGATTGCGGCATATGGCGGTCCTCGCCCGGATAGGGGGCCTCGACCCCGCCGTTGAGGAAAAACGTCACATGCGGATATTTCTCGGTCTCGGCCAGCCGGAACTGGCGCAGACCATGCTGCGCAACCCAAGCCCCCAGCGTGTTCCGGATATCGCGCTTGGGAAAGACGGTCTCGAACCAACCATCATGCCGGTCCGAATAGGACACCATGCCCAAAAGTGCTGCAAGCGCGGGTTTGTCCCGCACAAAGCCGTCGAAATCCGGATCGGCAATGGCGGCCAAAATCTCGCGCGCGCGGTCGGACCGGAAGTTCAGGCAGAAAAGCCCGTCACCTTCTGCAAAACCGGCATAATCACCGACCACATGGGCGGGAATGAATTCATCGGTCTGGCCCGCCTCTTGGGCCGCCGCCACCGCCGCCAGCGGATCAGGTGCCAGCCGCCCCTGCCCCAGCACCATCGCGCGATAGGCGGTTTCCACCCGGTCCCAGCGATTGTCGCGGTCCATCGCGAAATAGCGGCCGGTCACCGTGGCAATGCGCGCCTGCGGCGGCAATATGTCCATCAACGCACACATGAAATGGCGGGCCGAGGACGGGGCCACATCGCGCCCGTCTGTGATGGCGTGAACAACCACCGACACACCCGCATCCGTGATCGCGCGCGCAGCGGCGGCGATATGCACCAGATGGCCATGCACGCCGCCATCCGACACCAGCCCCATCAGATGCGCCGCCCCGCCGCTGGCGCGCAGCTTTGCAATGAAACCCGCGAGCGCGGCATTGCGGAAAAACGACCCGTCCTCGATCGCCAGATCGATCTGGCCCAGATCCATCGCCACGACACGCCCCGCGCCGATATTGGTATGGCCGACCTCGGAATTGCCCATCTGGCCGGTCGGCAGGCCCGCATCATTGCCATGGGTCAGCAGTTTGGCATGCGGCCCTTGCATGATCGCGTCAAAATGCGGGGTATGGGCCAGCTTGGGCGCATTGCCTTCGGCACCCTCCCGCAGGCCCCAGCCATCAAGGATGCACAACACGACAGGTTTGGGTGCGGACATAGCGAAACTCCTTCAGGTGCCCGCGTGTCATACCGCCGGATCAGCCCAGCGCCAACCCGACCGGCAACTTCTTTTTTCCACAAATACTCCCCGCGCGGAGCGCATCAAAACCTGTGATACGGCCCAGCCGACAGGATCGACGCCGCGCGGTATAACTGCTCGGCCAACATCACCCGCACCAGCATATGCGGCCAGACCATCGCACCGAAACTCAAGCTGGCATCCGCATCCGCGCGCAAGGCAGGGTCAATCCCATCCGCGCCACCAATGACAAAGGCCACGTCCTGCCGCCCCTGATCGCGCCATCCACCCAACATATCGGCGAATTGCGGCGAACTCATCACGCGCCCGCGTTCATCCAAGCTGCAGATCAGCGCGCCATCCGGCACCGCACGGCGCAGCAATGCAGCCTCGGCCGCCATGCCGCCGCCCTTTTTATCCTCGACCTCGATCATCTGCGCGGGGCCAAGCGCAAGTGCGCGCCCCGTGCGGTCAAACCGGGTCAGGTAATCATCGTATAAATCACGCTCCGGGCCCTGCCGCAGCCGGCCCACGGCGCAAATCTGGACGCGCATCAGCCAGCGGCGACTTTGCCCGGCTGCCACATCTTTTCAAGCTGGTAGAACTCGCGCACTTCGGGGCGGAAGATATGGACGATCACATCGCCGGTATCCACCAGCACCCAATCGCCGGTTTCCTTGCCTTCGGTCTTGGAAATGATGCCCAGCTCTTGCTTGAGCTTATCCGCCAGCTTTTCCGCCATGGCGCTGACCTGACGCGTGGACCGGCCGGATGCGATGACCATATAGTCACCCATTTCCGACTTGCCGCGCAGATTGATCTGCACGATGTCTTCGCCTTTGTCATCATCAAGGGATTGCAGAACAGCCGCCAGAATGGTTTCGCTGTTCACGATATTCAGAGCCTGCATGGCATAGGCTCCGATGGTGGCCGCCGGTGCAGCCGATTGGGAAAGAGACAGTGCATTGTCCTCCTGGGTTGGCGCCGACAAAGCCTCGGCGCAGGGCATAGCTATAAACTAGCAATCGCCCAGCCGTTTTTCAACAAATCCGAGAGGCGAAAGCGCCCCTGTGGCGCAATTCACGCGCCTTGGCAATGCCCGATCAGGCCGTGGGGTCGATGAAGACCTTCCCATCGGGCTTGGCCAGGCCAATCGGCAGGCGTGTCATTGCCTCTGACAGCGGCACAATGTCCGCCACGTCAGTCACCCAAGCGGCTGTAACGAAACGGTCCTGAATGGTGGCAAAGGCCTGCGGAATGCGGGCGGGATCCACCTCTTTCATCCAGCGCGTCAGCCAGAAACCTTCGATCCTTTTGCTTTGAAAGATCAACTGCCCAAGCTCGGCAAGTTTCGGCGCATCGGTGGATAACTTGCCGTAATTGACCCAACCCGCGCCATGCGGCATGGCGAAAAACAGATCGGCGGTGAACTGGTCACCGACAGCATCCAGCAGGATGCGGGGTTTATGCGTCTTGAACGCGGCATGCGCTTGCGCCAGCGGATCAGCCTCGCCGGTCACGATCACATCCGCAGCACCCAGCGCGCGCAGGGCATCGGCCTGTGCCGCACGGCGCACCACGGCAATGGGGGCAATCCCCGCGTCGCGGCCAAGCGCGATCAACAGCTTGCCCAGTTGCGAGCCTGCCGCGTTCAGCACGAAACTGTCAGCCCCGCTTTCCTTGACGATATCGAACATCGCAATCGCGGTCAGCGGGTTCACCAGCTGCCCTGCGGCATCCACATCCGACAGATCGGGCCGGCAGGGAATCAGCCCGCTGATATCGGTCATCGCATATTTGGCCCATGTGCCGGATGCGCCAGCAAAGAAACTGACGCGCTGGCCCAGCAGCGGGGTATCACCGGCGACAACTTCGCCCACGCCTTCAAAGCCCGCAGGCTGGCCTGCAACGCGCGGCTGGCCATATTCGCCCTTGATGAAATGGATGTCCGAGGGGTTCACGGCGGCCAGTTGCACCTTGACCACCGCCTGCCCTTTGCCCGGGGTTGGCACGGGAATGTCGCGCAAGGCCACGAAAGGCGCAGGATCGGCAAGATCGGGGCCGGTCTGGGTGCCGGCATAGCCATCGTGCAATTGCACAAGGGCGCGCATCGTTTTGGGAAGTGTCATAAATCAAAGCTCGCAAATACAGGGGCGTGGTCGCTGGGTTTGTCCCAGCCACGCACATGACGCAACACACGCGACCCGTGTGCTGCCCCACTGATGTCGGGTGTCGCCCAGACATGATCAAGCCTGCGGCCCTTATCAGCCGCATCCCAATCTGGTGATCGGTAGGACCACCAGCTGTAAAGATTGCCCTGCGGGATGTCCTGACGGGTGATATCGACCCATCCGCCCGCGTCCATCACCTGCCCGAAATGATCGACCTCGACCGGCGTATGGCTGACGATTTTCAGCAGTGCCTTGTGGTTCCAGACGTCGTCCTCACGCGGCGCGATGTTCAGATCGCCGACAAGGATCGACTTTTCCGGCCGCGATGCGTGATAGGCGTCGCGCATATCGGTCAGGTAATCGAGCTTGTTGCCGAACTTGTCATTCACCGCGCGGTCGGGGATATCGCCGCCAGCGGGGACATAGTGGTTGTGGATCGTCACGCCGTTTTCCAGCCGTGCTGCGACATGGCGGGCATGGCCCAATGCGGCGTAATCCTCGGCCCCGGCGTCCTGCAATGGCAGCTTGGAAATGATGGCGACTCCGTTATACCCTTTTTGCCCGCGCGCGACCATGTGGGTGTACCCCAAGGCGTGAAACTGCGCGACGGGGATCAGGTCAACGGGGCTTTTGCATTCCTGCAGACACAGGATATCGGGCTGTTCCTCGCGCAGCATCTGCAAGACCAGTTCTTCGCGCAGGCGGACCGAATTGATGTTCCATGTGGCAAGGGTAAAGGGCATGGCGGGCTTTCTATCAGCAAATCAAAGAAGGGCGGCGGTTGGTGTGATATGGCCGGTCACGCGGCCATCCCAGTTCAGCACCGGCGGCGTCATCCGTGCGCGGGCGGCGGGGTGATCCGCGTTCAACACACCCAGCTTGACCAGAATCGCGGCCATCGCGCATTCGCTGGCCCGCGTCGCACCATCGGTGATCTTGAGCGCGACACCCAGCCGCTTTTCGGGGATAATCGCGATAAACACGCCTTCGGCCCCGGTTTTCACCGCGACCTTGCCACCCATCGCGCGCATCAGATCGGTGCAGGCGCGGCCCTGCCCTGCGACCAGTTCGGGAAAGGCCATCATGGCCGAGGTCAGTTTCTGCGCCGCCGTGCTGCGGGTGTCGGACCGGTCCTGCGCCGAGGCGAAAAACGCCATCGCGCGGGCCAGACCATGCACCGTGCAGGCATGGTTGGGGGCGGTGCAACCGTCGATGCCGAAACCGGGGCTGGTTTCGCCCGTGACCTCCTCGAACGCTTGTTTGCAGGCGACCTGCACGGGATGGTCGATCTCGGTATATTCCGGCCCTGCCTGCAGATGCTTGGTCAGCGTCAGGAAACCGGCATGCTTGCCCGAACAATTGTTGTGGATGCGGCAGGGTTCGGCCTGCGCGCGGATCATCGACAGATACAGGTCCTTGTCGCGCGACGCCTGCGGGCCGCAGCGGAAATCGTCATCCCCCAGCCCCATTTCGGCCAGCCAATCGCCCACCATCGCCACATGCAAAGGCGCGCCTTCATGCGAGGCGCAGGCCAGTGCCAGCTGTTCGCCTTTCAGATGCGCGCCTGCGCCGCTTTCAAGCAGAGGCAGCGCCTGCAACATCTTGCACGATGACCGCGGATAAATGACCGCCTGGGGATTGCCCCAGGCCTGCACGATCGCGCCATTGTGATCGCAGACCACGGCATGGCCCTGATGCAGGCTTTCGACCATATCGCCGCGCCAGACTTCGACCAGATCAACGGGATGTGTCATGTGATGCCTTCTTGGTTTGTTGCCGTCACTGCAGTAACCTGCCGAGTGAGTTTTTCGGGGGTTTCCCCGATGCCCTTTTTCTTGATACCAAGCAAGTTAACGGGTTACAGACGTGCCTGCCAGTGCAAAGGATGCCGCAAGACGCGTTCAGGCTGGTGCGGACGCCCCGAGGCAACGACGGTTTGGAGACGACAGGATGATCTTGAAGACGATGAAAATTGCGGGGCTTTTGGCAGCGATGAGCTTGTCAGGGATGGCGGGCGCCCAAGAGCAAAGCGAAAACCGCGTGACGGCAACATCAGACTGGTCCGTCTATGTCGAGGCAAGCCCGCGTGAATGCTGGGCCGTCTCCGCCCCCGTCGAGACAATCAACACCCGCGACGGCAACACCGTCGATGTGAACCGTGGTGATATCCAGCTGATTATCTTTTACCGCCCCGGTGACACGATCATGGGGCAGATCATGTTCGCGGGCGGCTATCCTTTTGCACCCGATTCTGTCGTGACAGCGCGGGTCGGGGATGCGACCTATGAATTCTTCACCCAAGGCAATTTCGCCTGGCTGCCCACGCCTGAAGACGATGCGCGCATGGTGGCCGCAATGAAACGGGGCGCCGATGCGACAATCGTTGGCCGGTCAGCACGAGGGACACAGACCAGCGACAAGTTCAGCCTGATCGGTTTCACCGCCGCTGTGGACGAGGCAGCGAGCCGCTGCGCGGGTTGATGGATTTGTAGAAAAACTTCTCTGCCTCCGGCGGGGATATTTATACTCGGAAGATGGGGGCGGTTTTCTTGTGGAATCCGGCCCTTTCGCCTATATGGCGGGGATATCCCTCCAGAAAGACCTATGATGGACGCCCAAGCCCCGATCACGCAAGACGTGCTGACCATTCCGCGCAAGGCCGCCGAAGGGTTGCCAAACCTTGTCGGCATGACCCGCGATGCGATGCGCGACGCGCTGATCGCCGCTGGCACGCCGGAAAAGCAGGCGAAAATGCGCGTCGGCCAGATCTGGCAATGGATCTACCATTGGGGCATACGCGATTTCGCCAAGATGACCAATCTGGCCAAGGATTACCGCGCCATGCTGGCCGATAATTTCGTTGTGGCCGTGCCAGAGGTGGTGACCCGACAGGTCAGCGGTGATGGCACACGCAAATATCTGGTGCGGATCGCGGGCGGGCATGAGGTCGAGGTGGTCTATATCCCCGAAACCGACCGTGGCACCTTGTGCATTTCCAGCCAAGTGGGCTGCACGCTAACCTGTTCTTTCTGCCACACCGGCACACAGAAACTGGTGCGCAATCTGACTGCCGCGGAAATCATCGGTCAGGTGTTGGTTGCCCGTGACGATCTGGGCGAATGGCCGGTGCAGGGCACGCCCAAGGATGAAGTTCGGTTGTTGTCCAATATCGTGCTGATGGGCATGGGCGAGCCGTTGTATAATTTCGAAAACGTGCGCGATGCGATGAAGATCGCGATGGACCCTGACGGTATCCAACTGTCGCGCCGCCGGATTACCCTGTCCACATCCGGTGTCGTGCCGGAAATCGCCCGCACGGCGCAGGAAATCGGCTGCCAACTGGCGATTTCGTTCCATGCCACCACCGATGAGGTCCGCGACAAGCTGGTGCCGATCAACAAACGCTGGCCTTTGGCCGATCTGCTGGACGCCCTGCGGACCTATCCCAAGGTCAGCAATTCAGAACGGATTACCTTTGAATACGTGATGCTGGACGGCGTCAACGACAGCGACGCCGATGCCCACCGCCTGATCAAGCTGATCGACGGCATCCCCGCCAAGATCAACCTGATCCCGTTCAACGAATGGCCCGGCGCGCCCTATAAACGGTCGTCCAACAACCGTATCCGCGCCTTTGCCGATATCATCTACAAGGCGGGCTATGCCTCGCCGATCCGCACCCCGCGCGGCGAGGATATCATGGCCGCCTGTGGCCAGCTGAAATCCGCGACCGAACGCGCGCGCAAATCCAAGGCCCAGATCGCGCAAGACGCGGGGCTGTGATTTTCTGTCATAGCTAACGGATTTTTTACCAATTCATGGTGAAAAGGGTGCATGACGCATATCACCCCAAGCTTGCCACCCGAAATCATGGATGCCCTGCACGATCCGGATGGCCGCACGATGCAGAGATCCAAAAGATCATCTGCAAGGCCCCGCGCCACGATTCTCATCGCCGTGCCAGAATGGCGCGATCGCGGGCATAAACCTGTCGCCGCCTGAAACCGGCGGCGGCAGGCGATTATTTGGACAGACAACAGCCTGCGGATGTCTTGATGCGGCCAAGGCGGCGTTTCAGACAATCCGCCGGATCGCCGCGATGATCGCGGCAACCGGCTGGTCGATCCGCACGGCAATTGTCGGGTTTTGCGGAATCTCCAGCGTCGCAAATTGGCTGTCAAGCAGGCTGGCGGGCATGAAATGCCCTTGCCGCTGCGCCAGACGGGCCAGCACCACGTCGCGCGGCGCATCCAGATAGGCGATCCGCAGGTCGGGAACAGCCGCGCGCAGATGGTCACGATAGCGTTTGCGCAGCGCCGAACAGGCAAAGACCACCGGCCCGTTCTGTCGTGCCGCCTGCACCGCCTGCCCCAGCGCATCGAGCCAAGGCCAGCGCATCGCATCGGTCAGAGGCTGGCCTGCGGCCATACTGGCCACGTTCTGCGGCGGATGGAAATCGTCGCCGTCCAGAAAGCAGCCGCCGATGGCTGTGGCCAGACCGGCACCGACCGTGGATTTGCCACAGCCCGACACGCCCATGACCATGATCGCGGGATGCATCTTAGCGGCTGGGGATCGCGCTGCGCTTGGTTCCGGTGCCTTCCCAGCTGTCCATCGCCTCCAGCGCCTCTGCGGCGGTTTCGACAAAACGGAACAGGTCAAGGTCATCGGCGGAAATCGTGCCCGCCTCGGCCAGAGCATCCCAGTTGATGATCTTTTCCCAGAACGCGCGGCCAAACAGCAGGAACGGCACCCGCCCCATGCGGCCGGTCTGGATCAGGGTCAACGCCTCGAAGGTTTCGTCCAGCGTACCAAAGCCCCCCGGAAACACGCAAACCGCCGACGCGCGCATTAGGAAATGCATCTTGCGAATGGCGAAGTAGTGAAAGTTGAAACAGAGCTCTGGCGTGACATAGGCGTTGGGCGCCTGTTCATGCGGCAGCACGATGTTCAGCCCGATTGACCGCCCGCCCGCATCCAGCGCGCCGCGATTGCCTGCCTCCATCACACCCGGCCCGCCGCCCGTGACAATGACGTTGTCGGTCCCGCCGTCCTTCAGCGACCGTTCGGTGACCAGCCGCGCGAATGTGCGCGCTTCGTCGTAATAGGCCGACAGGCCCGCCAGCGTCGCGGTCTTGGCTGTGTGCTTTTGCGCCGGTTCGGGGATGCGCGCGCCGCCGAACAGGACCACGGTCGAATTGATCCCCGCCTCGTTCATCATCAGTTCGGGTTTGAGCAGTTCCAACTGCAAGCGCACGGGGCGCAATTCCTCGCGCAGCAGAAAATCCTGATCGGCAAAGGCCAACGCATAGGATGGCGCGCGCGTCTGCGGCGTGTCGGGGATATGGGTCGCGGCCTCGCGGTCCTGCTGGCTGTCACGAAACGGATGGCGGCGGTCGTCTTTCATGGCATCTTCCTTGATTGCGCCCTCGGGCTGTTCCGGTCTATAGCCCCTTGCAACCGCGAGCCACAGCAAAACCGGAGAAACCCATGTCAAACGCCGCACTGGAAACCGCCATCGAAGCCGCATGGGATGCGCGCGACACGATCACTCCCGCCACAAAGGGCGAAGTCCGCGACGCGATTGAAACCACCCTGAACGCGCTGGACAGCGGCAGCTTGCGCGTGGCGGAAAAGCAGGCGGACGGGGCGTGGTATGTGAACCAGTGGGCGAAAAAGGCGGTGCTGCTGTCCTTTCGCTTGAACGATATGGAACCGATTTCCGGCGGCAATGGCGGCAGCACATGGTGGGACAAGGTGCCATCGAAATTCGACGGCTGGACCGCGACCGACTGGCGCGCCGCCGGTTTCCGCGCTGTGCCGGGGTCGATTGTGCGCCGGTCGGCATTCATCGGCAAAGGCGTGGTGCTGATGCCGTCCTTCGTGAACCTTGGCGCCTATGTCGATGAAGGCAGCATGGTTGACGGTTGGGCCACGGTCGGGTCCTGCGCGCAGATCGGCAAGAACGTGCATCTGTCGGGCGGCGTCGGCATCGGCGGCGTGCTGGAACCGATGCAGGCCGGGCCAACGATCATCGAGGATAACTGCTTTATCGGTGCCCGGTCAGAGGTTGTCGAAGGCTGCATCATCCGCGAAGGGTCGGTGCTGGGCATGGGTGTATTTATCGGCCAGTCCACGAAAATCGTGGACCGCGCCACCGGCGAGGTCATGTATGGCGAAGTGCCGCCCTATTCGGTCGTCGTCGCAGGCTCGATGCCATCCACCAACGGGATCAACCTTTACTGTGCCGTGATCGTCAAACGCGTCGATGAAAAGACACGGTCAAAGACCGGCATCAACGAATTGCTGCGCGACTGACATGATCCTGAGCCGGACCCTTGCGCGCGGGCGGATGGCGGCGGGCCAACAGCCGACGTTCATCATGGCCTGGGGTCCGGTCGCCGCCGATATCGGGGTGATCGTGCTGGTGCTGGCGCTGGTTTGGCAGCCGATCCTGACGGCGGTCTATATTGCGGGTCTGCCGCTGATCGGGACGATAGTCGTGCTGTTGATCACCATCTACCTGCCCTTTCACATCGTCGTCGTGATATCGACGCTCTGGGCCGTGAAATCCCGCTGGATCGAGGAAGACAGCAAATGACCGCAAAAGAAAGCCGCCAAAAGGTGTTCACCCTGCTGGTCGAGGTGGGCCGCAACGCCGGTGACGGGTTGCCTGACGGGGCGACGGGTGCCGCGCTGATGTGCTATGCCTCCGGCGTGGACGAGGCCGAGGCCGTGCGCGAAACCGTGGCGATCCTGAAACAGGCCGATCTGGCACCGCTGGACGTCTCGGGCTATGGCACGCTGGATGAACGGCTGGCCGAAGGACATGATATTTCTGACGAAGAACGCGATCTGATGCAGCGCGCGCTGGATGAAAACAGCGTCATCGTAGCCCAGATGACGCCGTTCTACGACAAGGCGGATTAGCATTTCGGGCAAAGCACAGATTGCTTTTAGCTGCCTCTCGCTTCGCTCGAACGCGAAAAGCAATCAAAGTTGTCTGATAATCCCGAAACGCTTTAAACCGCCACTTTGCGGCTTTCATCCAGATAAATCTCGCGCAGGCGCGCGGCGACAGGTCCGGGCGCACCAGTCCCAACAGCGGCCCCGTCGATTTCCACCACCGGCATGACAAACATGCTGGCCGAGGTGATAAAGGCCTCATCGGCGGCCTGCGCCTCGGCGATGGAAAAGCTGCGTTCTTCGACCTGCATCTGCGCCTCGTGGGCAAAACGCAGCACGGCGGCGCGGGTGATGCCATGCAGAATCTCATTGCCCAGATGGCGGGTGATGATCGTATTGCCCTTGACGATATAGGCATTGTTGGACGTGCCTTCGGTCACCATCCCGTCCTCGACCATCCATGCGTCATCGACACCGGCCGCCTTGGCCATCATCTTGCCCATCGACGGATAGAGCAGCTGCACCGTCTTGATATCCCGCCGCGTCCAGCGTTGATCTTCAATCGAGATGACCTTGATCCCCTTTTGCGCCATGGGGCTATTGGCAAGGCCCGGCTTGTTCTGGGTGAACAGCACAACCGTCGGCGTGCAGGTTGCAGGGTCAGGGAACACGAAATCACGATCACCGGGCGCGCCACGGGTGATCTGCAGATAGATCATGCCTTCCTCGATCCCGTTCAGGCGCACCAATTCGCGGTGAATCTCCAGCAGATCGGGCAGGCAGGCGGGATGCGGCATGTCGAGTTCGTTCAAGGACCGTTCCAGCCGCTTGGCGTGACCGGCGAAATCGATCAGCTTGCCATCCAGCACCGATGTGACCTCATACACGCCATCGGCCATCAGGAACCCGCGGTCAAAGATCGAAATCGTGGCTTCGTTTTCGGGCAGATAGGTGCCGTTGACATAGACTGTGCGCATATTCATCCCCAAAGGTCGGCGGCGGGCGGATGCACGCCGTTGTCGTCAAAGTGCAAAGGTGCAGCACGGTCTTCGGCCAATAACAGCGGCCCGTCAAGGTCCGTGAAGGCCACGCCCTGCGCCAGAATCGTCGCAGGGGCCATCGCCAGCGATGATCCGACCATGCAACCGACCATGATCGCATATCCTTCGGCCTGCGCCTGCGCCTTCAGCGCCAGCGCCTCGGTCAGCCCGCCGGTCTTGTCCAGCTTGATATTTACCATGTCATATTTGCCGCGCAGGGCGGGCAGGCTGGCACGGTCATGGCAGCTTTCATCGGCGCAAACGGGCAAGGGCCGCGCGATTTCGCCCAGCATGTCATCCGCCCCCGCAGGCAGCGGCTGTTCAACCATCTGCACGCCAAGCCGGATCAGATGGGGCGCCAGATCGGCGTAAACTTCGGCCGTCCAGCCTTCATTGGCATCGACGATGATGCGGGCAGCGGGCGCGCCACGGCGCACAGCCTCCAGCCGCGCCATGTCATCGGGCGTGCCCAGCTTGATCTTCAACAGCGGGCGATGCGCGTTTTGCGCCGCCTGCGCCTGCATCGCCGCGGGCGTGTCCAGCGACAGGGTATAGGCAGTGATCGCAGGGCGCGGCGCGGGCAGACCCAACAAGTCCCAGACGCGTTTACCTGCCTTTTTCGCCGCATGATCCCAGAACGCGCAATCCAGCGCATTGCGCGCGGCCCCTGCAGGCAGGGTGTCCTGCAAATCCGCCCAGCCCCCTGTAAATCCGGCAATCTGCGCCGTCACATTGTCCAATGTCTCGCCGTAGCGGGCATAAGGCACACATTCACCGCGCCCCGCCACCCCCTGCAACGCCATGGTCACGGTCAAAACCTCCGCCGCGGTCCGCGACCCGCGACTGATGGTAAAGACCTGCGCCAAACGAAACACATCGCGTTTTATATCGACCTTCATCATCTTCCGAGCCCAAATATCCCCGCCGGAGGCGTCGGATTTCGCCAGAAATCCGGCATCAAATCCCCTCCAGCGCGTCAACCAACCGCGCCGCCCCCTGCCGGAACGTATCGACAGTCGGCAGGCCCATCCGGCCTTCGACCTCGGCCAGATAGGCCAAAGCGTCCTCCTCGGACAGATGCTGCGTGTTGACCGAAACGCCCACGATCTGACAGGCCGGATTGGCAATGCGGGCAATCGGCAAAACCATGTCGCGCAACGCCTCAAGGCTCGGCAGGGCATAGCCCGGCAATCCGCGCATATGCTTGCGCGTCGGTTCATGCGCCAGCACCAGCGCGTCGGGCTGGCCGCCATGGATCAGGGCCATTGTCACGCCGGAATAGGACACATGGAACAGGCTGCCCTGTCCTTCGATATGGTCCCAATGGTCGGGGTCGTTGTCGGGGGTCAGGTATTCGACCGCACCCGCCATGAAATCCGCGACCACCGCATCCAGCGGCACACCGCCGCCGGTGATCAGAATGCCGGTCTGGCCGGTGGGGCGAAAGGTCGATTTCATGCCACGCTTGCGCATCTCGATATCCATGGCAAGGCCGGTATACATCTTGCCCACCGAACAATCGGTGCCGACGGCCAGACAGCGTTTGCCGGTGCGTTTGACGCCATTGGCGATCGGATAGGCGACCGATGGCACGCGCACGTCGAACAACGACCGCCCATGCGCGCGGGCGGCAGCGACCAGATCAGCCTCGTCACGCAGCAGGTTGTGCAGGCCGGACGCCAAATCGAACCCCAGCGCGAGTGCTTGCAACAGCACCTGTTTCCACGCGGCAGAGATCACGCCGCCACGATTGGCCACACCGATGACCAGCGTCTGGGCACCGGCGGCCTTGGCCTGGTCCAGCGTCATGTCAGCAATGCCGACATCGGCACCACAGCCGGGCATCCGGTACTGGCCCACGGCATTCTGCGGGCGCCAGTCCTTGATTCCCTGCGCCACCTTTGCGGCCAGCTGGTCAGGCGCATCGCCCAGAAACAAAAGGTAAGGGGTCTGGATCATCGCAAGCTCCGGTCAATCGGTTAAGGTCTTGGGCAGCATATCGCGGAAAACACGGAACGATCTTTGCAAATACATTGCTGAATGACGATTTATTCGCAGACTCGTGCGTCATTGACAGGATATGTCGCAGAAATGACCACGAAAACAAGCCAAATCCTCAATCAATCCTGCAACGCAAAAGCCCGGACGCGAACGCCCGGGCTTTGTGTCGTTACGAAAGCGTGGATCAGCTTTTCGAGAACTCAGGATAGGCTTCCATGCCCAGCTCGCTCAGGTCGAGACCGGTGATCTCCGATTCCTGGCTGACGCGGATGCCCATCGTCATCTTGAAGATGTACCACACGACCAAGGAGACAAAGAAGGTGAACACACCATAGGCTGCGATACCCGTCAGCTGCGTCATCAGGCTGGTGCCATCGTTGTAGAAGACAACAGCGATGGTGCCCCAGATACCGGCGAACAGGTGGACAGGAATTGCACCGACGACGTCGTCGATCTTGAGCTTGTCCAGCAGCGGCACGGCGAAGACCACGATCGCACCACCAACAGCACCGATCCACAGCGCGCCGAACAGCGACGGATACAGAGGTTCCGCAGTGATCGCGACCAGACCGGCCAGCGCGCCGTTCAGCACCATGGTCAGATCGACCTTCTTGTACAGGACCTGCGTGAGGATCAGCGCGGTCACCGCACCGGCAGAGGCTGCCATGTTGGTGTTCGCAAAGATCCGGCCCACATCGGTGATGTCACCCACGGTACCAGCCGCCAGCTGCGACCCGCCGTTGAAACCGAACCAGCCCAGCCACAGGATGAACGTCCCCAGTGTTGCCAACGCAAGGTTGGAACCGGGCATCGGGTTGACGCGGCCATCCTTATATTTGCCCAGACGTGGACCCAGCACGATGGCACCAGCCAAAGCAGCCCAGCCACCGACCGAATGCACGATGGTCGATCCGGCAAAGTCGGAAAAGCCCAGTTCGGACAGCCAGCCGCCACCCCACTGCCACGACCCCGAAATCGGATACATGAAGCCGGTCAGCACGACGACAAAGGCAAGAAACGGCCAGAGCTTGATCCGCTCAGCCAGCGCACCCGACACGATGGATGCAGTGGCCGCAACGAACATCAGCTGAAAGAAAAAGTCGGACGCGACAGATGCGTAATCCAGCGATGCATCGGCGGCAGCCAGACCAACAGGTTCCAGCACGGTGACGTTGAAGAAACCACCCACATAGCCGTTGAAATCGCCCGGATACATCAGGTTAAAGCCGACCAGCCAATACATGATGCCCGCGATGGAAAACAGCGCGATATTCTTGGTCAGCTGGGTGGTGACGTTCTTGGACCGGACCAGACCGGCCTCCAGCATGGTGAAACCTGCCGCCATCCAGAACACCAGAAAGCCGCCCACAAGGAACAGCAGGGTGGTCATAAGATAGGGGCCGATTTCGTCGAATGTGGGCGCGACCTCGGCCATCTCTTCGACAGCCTCGGCAGCTTCCTGCGCGAAGCCGATGACCGGAAGCAGCGCAAGTCCCGCCCCAAGTGTAATCAGTTTGTTCATATTCATGGATTTGTTCCTCGTTGCGCCGCGATCACAGCGCGTCATCATTGGTCTCGCCGGTGCGCACGCGCACAGCGCTTTGCACGTCGAGAACGAAAACCTTGCCGTCGCCGATCTTGTCGGTCTTGGCGGTGGTGGTGATGGTAGACACGACCTGATCGGCCATGCTGTCAGGCACGACGATCTCGAGCTTCACCTTGGGCACGAAGTTCACGGCATATTCCGCGCCGCGATAGATTTCCGTATGGCCCGACTGCGATCCGAACCCCTTGATTTCTGACACCATCATGCCGCGCACGCCGACGGTGGTCAGCGCTTCGCGGACCTCCTCGAGCTTGAACGGCTTGATTGTTGCAATGATGAGTTTCACGTTCTTCCCCTCGCAATGGATTGCGGCAACACCCAGCCCGGCGTCCGCTTGCACGCAACAAAGAACGCGGCAGTGCAGCATCGGCAAGGATTTGCCTGTGCTGGGATAGGTTAAGATCGGGTGAGTTTGCACAATTATTGCACAATTTAATCGCTTTGCCTCAATAATAGGCAGATCAAAAAGCCAAGAGCGCGACTCATCGCATCTCTACAATTCCTTTCGATATGTTTACGATATCTCAAAACAGACACAGAAACAGTCGGGCGGATCATGAGCAGCAACGGCAAAAGACGGACACCGCTGGTGGCCGACAAACGCTATCAGGGCAAGGCGACCCCGAAAAAGCCTGCCGCCAAGAAACAGGCGCCCGCGCGCAAGCCCCGCACCCGCAAAACTGCGCGCCGTGGTCGTCCGACCACAGTGCTGGGGTGGCTGCTCTGGCCGTTCCGCATCCTGCTGCGGATTATCTGGGCAATCAGCTGGCGTGCCGGGCTTGTCGCGGCGCTGATCATCACGGGTGTTTCGATTTATTTCGCCCAACAAATGCCACCTGTCCAAACGCTGATCGACCAGCGCGCGCGCGGCTCTGTCACGATGGCCGACCTGACCGGCGAGGTCTTTGCCTGGCGCGGCGACCAGTTCGGCGGCATGGTGACCGCGCGCACCGTATCACCACATCTGCATAATGCGGTCATCGCGGTCGAAGACCGCCGGTTCTATGGCCATTTCGGCCTGTCGCCGCGCGGCATCGCCTCGGCCATCCGCATCAACCTAAACGAAGGGCGCGGCCCTTTGTCCGGCAACGGCGGGTCCACGATCACCCAGCAAACCGCCAAACTCCTGTGTCTGGGCGTGCCATATAACGCCGCACAGTGGGAATCCGAAGCCGCCTATGAGGCCGATTGCCGCCGCACAACGCTGGCCCGCAAGCTCCGCGAGGCGTTTTACGCCATGGGCATGGAAATCGCCTATACCAAGGAAGAAATCCTGACGCTCTATCTGAACCGCGCCTATCTGGGCGCGGGCAGTCGCGGGTTCGAGGCCGCGGCCCAACGCTATTTCGGGATTTCGGCGGCCGAGGTGAACCCCGCACAGGCGGCGATGCTGGCGGGATTGCTGAAGGCGCCGTCCACCCTTGCCCCGACAGCCAATATCGAACGCTCGCGCGAACGCGCCGCCGTGGTCGTGCGCTTGATGGAGGGTCAGGGCTATCTGACCGCCGCCCAAGCGCAAGAGGCTATCACCAACCCCGCCGCCCTGTCGCGCGCCGCCGAGGCACGCTCTGGCGGGTTTTTTGCCGATTGGGTGATGGAAAGCGGGCCGGAATTTTTTACCCGCAACACCACCGAAGACGTGATCATCCGCACCACGCTGGATCAACGCATCCAGCGCGCCGCCGAAGAGGCGCTGGTATCAGTGTTCGAAAACCTGGTCGCTGACGGGTCCGAGGCGCAGGCCGCCATCGTGGTCATGTCCGCTGACGGGGCTGTGCGCGCGATGGTCGGCGGGCGCAATCTGCGCGCCACGGGCGCGTTCAACCGCGCGACACAGGCGCTGCGCCAGACCGGATCGGCCTTCAAGCCTTTCATCTATGCAGCCGCCCTTGATCTGGGCGTGTCGCCCTATGCGTTGATCAGCGATGCGCCGCAATGCTGGTCTATCCCCGGATCACGCGAATGGTGCCCCGAGAATTATGACCGCGAGTTCAAGGGGCCTATCACGATGACCCAGGCCTTGGCCGAAAGCCGGAATCTCCCCGCCATTTTTCTGTCCGAGGATGTCGGGCGCGAATATGTCCGCAACGTGGCCAACGGGTTCGGATTGCAAGGCGAACTGGCCGAAGGTCCGGCACTCGCACTGGGCGTGTCCGAAAGCACGCTGCTCAATCTTACGGGTGCCTATGCCGGCATCCTGAACGGCGGGTCGCAGGTGACGCCTTATGGTCTGCTGGATCTGCGCATTCAGGGCGATTCCGCGGTGCTGATGGATTCGCAAGATGCAGGCATCGGAAACCGGATCATCAGCGAACAGGCCGCGCGCCAGTTGACCTGGATGATGACACGCGTTGTCGAGGAAGGCACCGGACGGCGCGCGCGGATCGACGGCTGGGAAATCGCAGCCAAGACCGGCACGACCAATTCGGCGCGCGATGCCTGGTTCATCGGCTTTACCGGCGATTACGTCACCGGCGTCTGGATGGGCTATGACAACAACACCCCGTTAAGCGGCGTGACGGGCGGCGGCCTGCCCGCCGAAATCTGGCGCGAAACCATGGTGCGTGTGCTGGAAGGCCGGATGCCCACGCCGCTGCCGATGATGATGCCACAGACGGCGGCCCCCGCGGGTATTCTGGAAAGCCAGGGTGGTGAGGTTGTGGACGACGATATCGTCAACCTGCTGGACCTGCTGGTCGGCGGCGGGACGAACTGAAAACAGCCCGCTAGGGCGCGACCGCAGGGCAAAGGCCGTAGACAAAGACATAACCGTCCCAGAGGATATACAGCCCCTTACCATCGGCGGTGGGCATCAGCATCGCCCGTTCGGTCCATTGTTGCCCGTCCGCGGCACATTCCATCGTGTAAAGCGTGGCGTTCATGCCGTTGACATCCACCGGACGGGTCATCTGGCACTGCGTTTCGACCCCGTAAAACACCCCTTCGGCGATCCGCACAGAGGTGCCGTCGTCACCGATCAGCGCGCAATCGGCATCGGCAGTCTGCCGGTAAATGCCATCATAAGGCGCCGCCGCGACAACGGCAGGCACAAGGCCGATCAGAACGGCGGATTGGCGCAAAAATCGGTTCATGTTCCATTCATGCTGCAAATCTGGCGCGTGTTCAACAGCGTCCGGCTGCTGTGCAAGCGGATGTCATGTCATTTCACGCCTCTTAATTGGCAAGCTTGTTAACCCATCCGTGCTTTGATCGCGGCCAGAGGGCGGCCAGAGGGCGGCATGACCGGATCAGCGGCACAAACGGGCAAGAGACACAGGCTGCAATGGCACAGGGACGGGCAGAACTGCGCGCGGCAATCCGCGAAAGCGCGCCACTGTGCTGGATCGTCGGCGCGTTCAGCTTTTTCGTCAACCTGCTGATGCTGACCGGCCCGCTTTACATGCTGAACGTCTATGACCGCGTGCTGAACGCGCGGTCGGTGGAAACGCTGATCGCGCTCACCGTGCTGGTGGCGTTTCTGTATGCGGTGATGGCGGTGCTGGATTACATCCGCGGCCGCGTGATGGCGCGGGTCGGTGCGCGGTTTCAGACCCGGCTGGACCGGCGCGTTTTCGCCGCCGTCATGCGCGCCACGACCCTGCAACGCGCGCCACGGCAGGCCGCCACCGGCCTGCGCGATCTGGAATCCGTGCAGCGGCTGATCACCGCGCCCGCGCTGATGGCGGTGTTTGACCTGCCTTGGGCGCCGTTGTTTTTCCTTGGCATCTTTATCTTTCATCCGCTGATGGGGCTGCTGGCCATCTGCGGCGCGCTGGTGCTGGTTGTTGTCGCCGTGCTGAACCAGATCACCACCAGCGCACCTTTGGCGCAGGCCAATGCGGCCAGCTTTGCCGCGGACCAGTTGGGCAGCCAGATCCGGCAGGAAAGCGAGATGATCCATGCGCTGGGTATGCGCAGCGCGGCCTTTGACCGCTGGCAGGTGGCGCGCGACGGGGCGCTGGGGGCCAGTATCGGTGCCTCGGATGCGGCAGGCAGCTATGCCGCACTGACCAAGGCGTTCCGGCTGTTCGTACAATCGGCGATGCTGGGGCTGGGGGCCTATCTGGTCCTGCAAGGCCAGCTGTCGCCCGGCGCGATGATCGCGGCGTCGATCCTGCTGGGCCGTGCGCTGGCCCCGATAGAGATGATCGTCGGCCAATGGGCGGTGTTCCAGCGCGGTCGCGACGGCTGGGGCAATCTGGCGGTGCTGTTGGGGCAGGTGACGCCCGATGCGCCCCGTACCCGCCTGCCACGGCCCAAGGCGCGGCTGCGCGCCGAACAGATTACCGTCGTTCCACCGGGAGAGAGTGTGGCGGCCCTGCGCATGGTCAGTTTCGATGTGGGCGCAGGGCAGGCCGTGGGGGTCATCGGCACCTCGGGCGCGGGCAAATCCACGCTGGCGCGGGCGCTGACCGGCGTCTGGCAACCGGCGGGCGGGCAGATCAGGCTGGATGGTGCGGCGCTGGATCAATACGGTGCCGACGTGCTGGGCCAGCATATCGGCTATCTGCCGCAGCGCGTGCAATTGTGCGACGGCACGATCAAGGACAACATCGCCCGCATGGCGATGGTGCCCGATGATGCGGCGGTGGTGCTGGCCGCGCAAAAGGCGGCGGCGCATGACATGATCCTGACACTGCCCGATGGCTATGACACACACGTCAGCGCCACCATGGGCCGGTTGTCGGGCGGGCAGATCCAGCGGATCGGGCTGGCCCGCGCGCTTTATGGCGACCCTGTCGTGCTGGTGCTGGACGAGCCTAATTCCAACCTCGACAATGACGGATCACTGGCGCTGAACGCCGCGATCCGCGCGTTCAAGGCGGCGGGGGGCATCGTGTTCATCATGGCGCACCGGCCTGCCGCGATACAGGAATGTGACCTGTTGCTGGTCATCGACAAGGGCATGCGCCGCGCCTTCGGGCCAAAGGATAAGGTGCTGGCCGACATGGTCCAGAACCACGCGCAGATCATCCGCGCCGCCGCGCAGTCGGGGGATGCGTCATGACCGCACCATGGCCCGTGCGGCGCTATCTGATCATTGGCGCCGCCACGCTGGCCGTGCTGGTCGGTGGTTTTGGCACATGGTCGGTGCTGGCGCAGATCAATGGCGCGGTCATCACCAGCGGCCAGATCGAGGTGGACCGCAACCGGCAGGTCGTGCAGCACCCGTTCGGCGGGGTGGTGGCGGAGATCCTTGTCGTCGAAGGAGATACTGTCGCCACTGGTGACCTGCTGATCCGGCTGGACCCGACCGACCTGCAATCGGAACTGGCCATCGTCGAAGGACAGTATTTCGACATCCTTGCGCGCCGCGCACGGCTGGAGGCGGAACGCGACGATGCAGTCGCGCTGGTCTTTGACCCTATTTTGTTGAATGCCGGCACACCCGCAGCGGCAGAACTGATGCAGGGGCAGGAACGGCTGTTCGCCGCACGGCTGGAAACCAGCCTGCAATCCATCCATCAACTGACCCAGCAACGCGCGCAGATCGCCAGCCAGATCACGGGGATCACAGCGCAACAAACGGCGCTGGAGACCCAGCAGGGCCTGATCGCGCGCGAGTTGGCCGACCAGCAAAGCCTGCTGGACCGCGGGCTGGCGCAGGCCGGTCGGGTGCTGGCCCTGCAACGCGAACAGGCCAGCCTTTTGGGCCGCGTCGGCGAATTGACGGCGCAGGCCGCACAGGCCGCCGAACGCATGACAGAGATCGAGATTCAGGTGCTGGCCCTTGCCTCCGCCCGCCGCGAAGAGGCGATCACCCGCCTGCGCGACCTGCAATTCAACCAGCTGGAACTGGCCGAACGCCGCCAGACCCTGCTGCGCCAGCTGGACAGGCTGGATATCCGCGCGCCGGTGGCGGGGGTTGTCTATGCGATGCAGGTCTTTGCGCCACGGTCGGTGATCCGCCCTGCCGATCCGCTGCTGTTCCTGATCCCGCAGGACCGGCCCCTGATCATCGCGACACAGGTGCAGACCACGGATATTGATCAGGTTTTTGTCGGGCAGGACGTGACCTTGCGGTTTTCGGCCTTTGACCAGCGGCGCACGCCGGAACTGGCGGGGCGCGTCACGCTCTTGTCGGCAGATGCCTTTGCGGACGATGTGACGGGCCAGTCGTATTACCGCGCCGAAGTGCAGGTCAACGCAGGTGAAATGCAGCGTTTGCCCGCTGATCTGACCCTGATGCCCGGCATGCCGGTCGAGGCGTTTATACGCACCGGCGACCGCAGCCCGATGGATTACCTGATCAAGCCATTGGCGGATTATTTCATCCGCGCGTTTCGCGACACATGATTGCACGCCACGGCATTGCCCGCTAGCGTCCGGCCAAACAGCCAAGGAGTGTGACATGAGCGTGATCGAAACCCGTCTGGCCGAACTGGGCGTGACCCTGCCCGACGCCCCTGCCCCCGCGGCGAATTATGTTCCTTTCGTGCAGACAGGCCATCTGGTGCATGTGTCGGGGCAAATCTCGGCCAATGCGGATGGGATGATCAAGGGCAAGCTGGGCGCGGATATGGATATCGAGGCCGGTGCCACCGCCGCGCGTGCCTGTGCTGTCAGCCTGCTGGCACAGCTCAAGGCGGCTTGCGGTGGTGATATCGACCGGCTGGTGCGGGTGGTCAAACTGGTGGGTTTCGTCAATTCGACCTCCGATTTCGGTGACCAACCCAAGGTGATCAACGGCGCATCAGATTTCATGGTTGCAGCCCTTGGCGACAAGGGCCGCCATGCACGCTCTGCCGTCAGTGCCGCCAGCCTGCCATTCGGCGTCGCCGTCGAAATCGAAGGCATTTTCGAGATCGCATGATGATACCTGCCGCCTTGCTGTCCCGCCCCATCGCGCACCGCGCTTTCCATGACCGCAAGGCGGGGCGCGTGGAAAATTCCTTGGCCGCAATCAAGGCCGCAATTGCCGCCGGTTACGGGATCGAGATTGACGTGCAATTGTCCAGCGACGGCCATGCGATGGTGTTTCACGACGACAATCTTGACCGGCTGACCGCCCAAACCGGGCCGGTGCGCGCGCGCAGCCGTGCGGAACTGGAACAGATCCCGCTGAAGGATGACACCGGCACGATCCCCGCGCTGGGGGATGTGCTGGCGCTGGTCGCGGGGCAAGTGCCGCTGCTGATCGAGATCAAGGATCAGGACGGCAATATGGGGCCGGATGTCGGACCGCTGGAAACAGCGACCTGCGCGGCATTGGCGGATTACACAGGCGATGTCGCGCTGATGTCGTTCAACCCGCATAGCATGGCCGCCTGCCAGACCATCGCCCCCGCCATTGCGCGCGGTCTGGTGACATCGGCCTATGATCCGGTGTTCTGGCCCGAACTGACCCCTGCGGTCTGCGACCATCTGCGCGGCATCCCCGATTATGACCGCGTTGGTGCCTGTTTCATCAGCCACGAAGCGCTTGATCTGGCCCGCCCCCGCGTGGCGCAGATCAAGGCTGCGGGCGCGTCTGTGCTGTGCTGGACCATCCGGTCGCCCGAAGCAGAGGCAAAGGCACGCGAAATTGCGGATAATGTGACGTTCGAGGGTTATCTTGCTTGACGCGCGGCGCGCGCCCTCCAGTTAAAGACCATGGACGGATCAGCAATCGAAATCACCACCCATGCCAGCATCAACGGTATCGCCCCCGCCGACTGGGATGCTTGCGCCTGTCCCGAGGCCACCACTGGCCGCCCCATCGACCCGTTCACGACGCACCGGTTTCTCAAGGCGCTGGAGGACAGCTATTCCGTTGGCGCTGGCACCGGCTGGCAGCCACGGTATCTGACCGCGCAACAGGACGGGCAGATCATCGCCGCAGCGCCGCTTTATGCCAAGGGGCATAGTCAGGGCGAATATATCTTTGATCACAACTGGGCGCATGCCTATGAAAACGCAGGCGGGCGATATTACCCGAAACTGCAGATTGCGGTGCCGTTCACGCCAGCCACCGGGCGGCGGTTTCTGACCCGTCCGGGGTTTGAAGCGGTGGGCATGGCCGCCCTGATCCAGGGTGCTGTCCAGATCGCCGCCGACAACAACCTGTCGTCACTGCACGCCACCTTCTGCACCGAAGCCGAGGCGCTGGCGGGGGCCGAAATGGGCCTGCAACCCCGCATCGGGCAGCAGTTTCACTGGGTCAACGACAGCTATGGCGGGTTCGACGATTTTCTGGGCAGCCTGTCCAGCCGCAAGCGCAAGAACATCCGCAAGGAACGTGAAACAGCCCACGGGTTCGGCGGACAGATTGTGGCGCTGACCGGTGACCAGATCCAGCCCGCGCATTGGGATGCGTTCTGGCACTTCTATCAGGACACCGGCAACCGCAAATGGGGCACGCCATATCTGACGCGCAATTTCTTTCACTTCGCGCATCAGACCCTGCGCGATGACATGATGATGGTGCTGGCGATCCGTGACGGGGTGCCTGTCGCGGGGGCGCTGAACTTTATCGGGCGCGACACGTTATATGGTCGGTACTGGGGCTGCACCGAACACCACGCCTGCCTGCATTTCGAACTGTGCTATTATCAGGCCATCGACTTTGCCATCGCGCAGGGTTTGGCACGGGTCGAGGCGGGGGCACAGGGCGAACACAAGCTGGCGCGCGGCTATCTGCCGGTGCCGGTCCATTCGCTGCACTGGTTCGCGGATGCCGGATTCCGCGATGCGATTGCCCGCTATCTGGTGGCCGAACGCGACGCGGTGGATCAGGAAATCGAGGTGCTGACCAGCTATGGTCCGTTCCGCAAAACCGACAGGGAAGAACAACAATGACCGACGCACTGACACAATCCGAACGCGACAGCGATCTTGCACCTCTTTTGGCCAATGGCTGGCATATGGTGGACGGGCGCGACGCGATCCATAAACAATTCGTGTTCCGCAACTTCATCGAAGCCTTTGGATTCATGACAAAGGTTGCCCTTTGGGCCGAAAAATGGAACCATCACCCCGAATGGTCAAATGTCTATAAAACCGTCGAGGTGACATTGACGACCCATGACGCGGGCGGATTGTCGGCGCTGGATACCAAACTGGGCGCCAAGATGGACGCGCTTGCCGGGGGCTGACTTGGACGATTTGCTGACGACCGAGATTATCAACGGGCGGACGCTGGCCGATCTTTTGACGCTGGAATTCGTGATCTCTGTCTTTGGCAGCGTTCTGGCCGCGATCCTGATCCTGATCACGGGTTTCGTCATCGGCGGCTGGCTGCGCGGGCGGCTGATGCGCGTGGGCCAGATGAACCGGCATCTGGACGCGACGCTGTTCAGCTTTCTGGGCAATATCATCCGCTATGTCGTTATCGGCTTTGCCTTCCTGTTCGTGCTGAACACCTTCGGGGTGCAGACGACATCCTTTGTCGCCGTCATCGGTGCCGCCGGTCTGGCCATTGGCCTCGCGCTGCAAGGCACGCTGTCCAATATCGCGGCGGGTGTGATGATCGTGTTCTTCCGCCCCGTGAAACTGGGCGATTTCGTCGAGGTGAACGGCCAGATGGGCACGGTGAAGGAAATCAACCTCAACTTCATCGAACTGGCGTCGGTGGCGAATGTGCAGATCATCATTCCCAACAGCCAGGTATGGGGCAACACGATCGTCAATTATTCCGCCTATGACAGCCGCCGCGCGGAATGGGTGTTCGGGGTCGGCTATGGCGCGGACCTGAAACTGGCCGAGGAAACGATCCGCAGAACGATCCTGTCGGACCCACGGTCACGGACCGAGCCAGAACCATTCATTCAGGTTAACAACCTTGGCGATTTTTCGGTCGATTTTCTGGTGCGCGTCTGGTGTTCCAGCGCCGATTTCTTTCAGTATCAGGCCGATATGAAACGGCAGGTGAAAGAGGCGTTGGATGCGGCAGGTGTGGAAATCCCGTTCCCCACACGCAAAGTGCTGAACACGGCGGAATGAAAAGGGCGGCCCCAAGGACCGCCCGTTATCTTAGCCCAGTTCCGCCAGCAGGGTTTCGCCTGCCGAAATCTCGCACTGGCCGGGGCCAGCTTCTTCGTTGAGGATCTTGACCACGCCATCCTCGACCAGCATCGCATACCGCTTGGACCGGTTGACAAAGCCCACGGGCGCCGCGCTGAAATCCATGCCGATGGCTGTGGTAAAGGCGCTGTCGGCATCGGCCAGCATGGTGATGCCGGTCTCGATCGCACGGGTGCTTTCGCCCCAGGCCTTCATCACGAAAGGATCATTGACCGACACGCAGATGATTTCATCGACGCCTTTGGCCATGAAGGCATCATAAGTGACCATGAAGCTGGGCACATGGGCCGTGGTGCAGGTGCCGGTATAGGCGCCGGGCAGGCCAAAGATCACGACCTTGCGGCCTTTGATCTTGTCGGCCAAGGCCACGGATTCCGGCCCGTTGTCGCCCATCACCAGAAAAGTCGCATCCGGCAGTGTATCGCCTGTCTTGATTGTCATGGCTTTCGCCCCCTGTTCGCGTTGTATCACCGATTGCTTCCCATATAGAGTGCGGCAAAACAAGTGGTGTCACCAAGGGAACAGTTTCATGACGCATGTTGTCGTCGTCGGTGCCGGACAAGCCGGAGCCTCAGTTGTCGCAAAATTGCGCGCCGAAGGATTCGCAGGCGCGATCACCCTGATCGGCGCGGAAAAGGTACCGCCCTATCAGCGCCCGCCTTTGTCCAAGGCCTATCTGCTGGGCGATATGGCGCAGGAACGGCTGTATCTGCGGCCAGCGGGGTTTTACGCCGATCAGGACATCGCCCTGCGGCTGGACACGCGGGTCGTGGCGATTGATCCGGCGGCACAGACCATCACGCTGACCGGCGATGAAAGGCTGGGCTATGACCATCTGGTGCTGGCCACCGGCGCGCATCCACGCACCCTGCCCGCCGCGATTGGCGGGATGCTGGACGGTGTTTACGCGATGCGCGATCTGGCCGATGCCGATGCTTTGGCCCCCGAACTGGTGGCAGGGCGTCAGGTGCTGATCGTCGGTGGCGGCTATATCGGGCTCGAGGCGGCGGCGGTCGCGGCCAAACGCGGGTTGCGCGTGACACTGGTGGAAATGGCAGACCGTATCCTGCAACGCGTGGCAGCACCGCAGACATCAGATTACTTTCGCGCCTTGCACCGCGCCCATGGCGTGACGATCCGCGAAGGTGTCGGGCTCGACCGGCTGCTGGGCGATACCCGTGTGACAGGGGCGCGGCTGACCGACGGCACGGAATTGAGCATTGATTTCGCCATTGTCGGCGCGGGCATCACGCCTGCGACAGTGCTAGCCGATAGTGCGGGCCTGCATGTGGACAACGGGATCACCACCGACAGCCATGGCCGCACGTCCGATCCGCATATCTGGGCGGCGGGCGATTGTGCGTCCTGCCTGTTTCAAGGGCTCCGCATCAGGCTCGAAAGCGTTGGCAACGCGATTGATCAGGCCGAGGCCGTGGCACTGAACATCATGGGCCGCGACCTGCCCTACCTGCCCAAACCCTGGTTCTGGTCGGATCAATATGATTGCAAATTGCAGATCGCGGGGCTGAATACGGGCTATACCCATGTCTATCTGCGCAAGGGCGATGCGCCCGGCGTGCAGTCGCACTGGTATTATCGCGGCGCAGACCTGCTGGCGGTGGATGCGATGAACGATCCGCGCAATTACATGATCGGCAAGCGCCTGATCGAGGCGGGCCGCAGCCCTGATCCCGCGCTCATCATCGACCCTGCCACCGACATGAAGGCGCTGCTGGCCGCATGAGGATCATCGCAGGCACCCATCGCGGCACCCGTCTGGCCGATGTCGGCGCGGGCGACGAAGCCGCCCATCTGCGCCCGACCAGCGACCGCGTGCGCGAAAGCCTGTTCAACGTGTTGCAAGGTGGCCGTTTCGGCGATGCCGTGCGCGGGGCGCGGGTGCTGGACCTGTTCGCAGGCACCGGTGCGCTTGGGCTGGAGGCTTTGTCGCGCGGGGCGGTCCATGCGACCTTTGTCGATAACGGAGGTGCGGCACAGGCGCTGATCCGCGCCAATATCGCCAAGCTGCGGCGCGAACGCGACACCCGGCTGATCCCGGCCAGCGCGGTGGCGATCCCAGCGGGCCAGCCTTGCGACCTGGTGTTTCTTGACCCGCCTTACGGTATGGCACTGGGTCATGCCGCGCTCGATGCCGCGCTGCGCCAAGGCTGGATCGCGCCAGCCGCCCTGATCGTCTGGGAAGAAGGGCGCGGACAAGTCGCCCCACAAGGGTTCACGGTGCAGGACCAACGCCGGTATGGCGATACTTTTGTGACGCTGATGCGCCGCGATCAGGCGGGCTGAAGCACCGCCGCAGGGGCGACCCACCAGTTCATATGCGCCACCTGCATCCGGCGCGCGACCTGACGGGCGGTGGCAATATCCTTAACCAGCCCGTAACACGTAGCCCCCGACCCCGACATGCCCGCGAAACTGACGGCTGGCAGCGCGCGCAATGCGGCGATGGCATGGGTGATTTCGGGCGCAATGGTTTCGGCGGGGGCTTGCAGGTCGTTGCGCTGTGCCGACAGCCATTGCGCGAAACCGTCATAATCGAGGCCCAGAGGCAGATCATCCATGCCGCTGCCATCGCGGCTGGTCAGCGCCTGAAACACCGCCGCCGTCGGCACCTCGACAGGCGGGCGCACCAGCACCAGCGCGCAATCCGGCAGGCGCGGCACATCCGACAGGGTTTCACCTATGCCCGTCATCCGCGTGGGTGCAGGGGCTTGCAGGCAGACGGGGACATCGGCCCCCAAGGCGACCACATCTGGCGCATTGGCGGGCAAGGGCGGCACGCCCCAGAGTTCCGCCAGCATCGCAAGGGTCAGCGCCGCATCCGACGACCCGCTGCCAATGCCCGCCGCATGCGGCAGATGCTTTTCCAGCGTCAGTGCAGCGCCCATTTCGACCCCGCGCACCCGTTGCAGCACCATGGCCGCCCGCATCATCAGGTTGCTGTCATCATTCGGCACGCCGGGCGAAAACGGCCCGCTGACGCTGATCCGCAGGTCGGCGGAACTCGTCGCGCTGAGCTGATCGCAGACATCGGCAAACACCACCAGAGAATCCAGCAAGTGATAGCCGTCATCGCGGCGGCCGGTGACATGGAGGGTCAGGTTGACCTTGGCCGGGGCTTTGGCCCTAATCGTTGCCACGGGCCAGCCTGATCGGATCTTTGCCTTCGTCGATCAACACAAGATCAAGACCGCGATCCAGCTTGTCACGGATGCGCTGCGCATCGGCCTCGGTGGGGTTGAAGGACAAGGCGCGCTGCCATTGAAACCGCGCCTCGATGCTGCGGCCCACGGCCCAATAGGCATCCCCCAGATGGTCGTTGATGACCGGATCGACAGCCGCTAGCGTCGCCGCACGTTCAAGGATTTCGACAGCGTCATCATATTGACCCAGCCGGAACAGCACCCAGCCCAGTGAATCGACGATCGCGCCGTTATCGGGCAAGGCCGCAACAGCGCGTTCGATCATCGCCAGCGCCTCGTCAAGTTTTTCGCCGCGTTCGACAAGTGAATAGCCCAGATAATTGAGAACTTGCGGATTGGCCGGCTGCAAGGCCAGCGCGGCACGGAAATCCGCCTCGGCCTCGGGCCAGAGGTCCAGCTGGTGGTTGGCAATGCCGCGGGCATAAAAGACCACCCATTTGGCGGGAGCGCTATCGTCATAGAGCGCCAGCGCGCGGGTATAGGCAGCTTTGGCGTCTTCCGGACGGTCAGCCTCGCGCAGCAGATTGCCTTTGGCGGCAAAGACGCGCGGCATGTCGGGATATGCGCGCGCCAAAGCTTCTAGCACCTCCAGCGCGGCGTCTCGCTTGCCGGCGGCGCGCAGCACATCGGCACGCCCCAGCTCTGCCGATGCAAACGCCGGATCGTCGCGCGCGACCCCCGTATAGGCGGCATTGGCCAGATTATATTGCCCCAGATCTTCCAGCAAGCCAGCGGTCATCAGCACCGCTGGCGTATCGTCGGGTGCAAGCGCTGTCGCGGCACGCGCGAACAGCAGGGTAAAGGTGTCGGGCGTATCGGTCTGCATCAACCCCGCCACGGTGATATAAACCTCTGCCAGCCCGGCCTGGGGGGTCGGCACGGCGGCAAAAGGCACGGCTTCGCCTGATGCCAATGCGGCGCGGAGCGCGGCGACCGCTGCATCGGGCTGCGTGCCGAATATATCGTCAAGCAAGGCCAGCGCCTGCGGATTGCGGCCAAGCTGGCTGAGGATCTCGATATGGGCAATGGCGCTTTTGCGGCTGTATTGCATATCGGGCCGGGCGGAAAACAGCGCCTCGGCCCCGTCGAAATCACCAACCGATGCAAGGGCATAGGCCTTGTGGGTGATCCCGTACGTCGTCATGTTGTCGGTTTCGATGACCTGATCGAACTGGGCCAGCGCACGGCGGATATTGCCACTGCCCATATGCGCCCAGCCCTGCGTCAACCCATCCACAAGCGGGCCAACGGACCGTCCGCTTTCCAGCGCCTCGAAGATGCCGTACCAATTGCCCGTCTTGGCATCGGCGACATTGATGACAAGATCGGCAATCTGGCTGGGCAGGCGACGGCGCACCATGTCGCGGGCCATCACCTCGGCCTTGTCGAAATCGCCCAGCGCCACGAAAGATGTCAGCGTGCTTTCCAACAGCACCGGATCGCCCGGATCAGCCTGAAGCGCGGTGCCGAAATACCGCGCGCCCGCTGCAAAATCATTTGCCACTGCCGCCTGCCGGCCGGCCAGATAGGCCCCAAGCTCGGCCTGCGCCACTGCCGGCACCGCCTGCGCGCAAAGACCGGCGATCACGCCAGCAATCAGTGTTTGTCTTCGCACAGTCACGCCTACCTTTCGGGCTTATGGCTTGACGCTAGCCTTTCATCGGAGGTCTTGCAAATCTGCGGGCCTGTCGAACAGCAATAAGTCGCGGATCGCGCACCGATAGGCCCATAAACAAAGAGGCAGGCCCGAAAGCCTGCCATCCCGTCCCGCCCCACTGCCCGGCAGCGCCCGTTTTTGCGGCGCTTTGCGTTATACGAATCCTAAGCGATGAAGTGATTCGCCGTCAAGGGACTGATTCGCCTTAACTGGTCGGCGCGTAGATTTCGCAGATCGGGCTGACGGGGGTCGGGCTGACCAGAAACGGCGTTTCGGGTGGCATCCCGCTTTGTTCAAGCCAGACACCGTTCAGGCAGAAATCCTGTGCATAATTGCCAAGGTTGAAACCGAAACCCGGATTGCCACAATCATTGGCATCGCCGTTGGCGTTCCACGCCTGACTGACCCCCAGCCCCAGTTCATCAGGCGTCAGAAAGGCACCGCGCAGCGGATCGAAATGCAGCTGCCATGTGGCGTCCGCATCGCGCGTCTGCATGTCCCATTTGCCAATCAGCAGACCGTCAAGATAGCCCGCGATGCGAAACTGGGTGACGTCAGCCTCGGTCAACAGCGGCTGCGACAGGGCGACGGGGTTCACCGTCATCTGGCCGGTCATGGTATAGCCGTTGGCACCTTCCCAGCAGAAATAGAAATCAACCGCCTGCGCCTGCGTGCCGATCAATGCGGCGGCGGCGGCCAGTCTGGCGATCATGCCCCGTTTTCCCGCATGACATGACCCGCCAGATACAGCGACCCGCAGATCAGGATGCGCGCCTGCGGATGCGCGGCCCTGATCGCACTGATCGCGTCCTGCACGCTGGCGGCGGTGCTGGCGGGCAGGCCCACATCCGCAGCAAAGCGGGCGGTGTCTTCGGCGGGGATCGTGTTCGCCTCGCCGGGGATGGACACGGCAGTCAGGCTTTGGGCGATACCGGCCAAGGGGCGCAGATAGCCAGCGATATCCTTGGTGTTCAGCATCCCGCAGATCAGATGCGTGGGGCGCGGCGATTGCGCGCGCAAGGTCGCGGCCAATGCGACGCCAGCGGCAGGGTTATGCCCGCCATCCAGCCACAATTCGGCAGGGGCTGCCAGATCGACCAGCGCGCCCTTGGTCAGTTTTTCCATCCGCGCGGGCCAATAGGCGCGGGTGATCGCAGCCTCGCAAGCCGCCTCGTCACGGCCCAGATGGCGCAGTGCTGCGATGGCGGCACCGGCGTTCATCACCTGATGCGGGCCGGGCAGGTTGGGCAGCGGCAGGTCCAGCAGGCCGCTTTCGTCCTGATAGACCAGCCTGTCGTGTTCGGTGCTGACATGCCAATGCTGGCCATACGCCAGCAACGGCGCGCCGTTGCGCGCGGCGACAGCCTCGATCACATCCATGCTTTCGGGGTGCTGCGGACCGACGACACATGGCACACCGCGTTTGATGATCCCCGCCTTTTCGCCTGCGATGGCGGCCAGCGTATTGCCCAGATATTGCTGGTGGTCCAGATCGACCGGCGTGATGATCGTCATCGCGGGCCTTGCCACCACGTTGGTCGCATCCAGCCGCCCGCCCAGCCCGACCTCGAGCAGCGTGTAATCGGCGCGGCGTTTCGGCAAAGGCCAGCAAGGCCGCGACAGTCGTGATCTCGAAATAGGTGATCGGGTCGGTGCCATTGGCGTGATAGCAGCGGTCCAGCACGTCGGTCAGCGCGGGTTCTGTGATCAGATCACCCGCCAGCCTGATGCGTTCGTGAAACCGGGCCAGATGCGGTGACGTATAGGCATGCACAACGCTGCCGCCCTGTTCCAGCCCCGCACGGATCATCGCCTGCGTCGACCCTTTGCCATTGGTGCCCGCGACATGGATGACGGGGGGCAGATGGTCCTGCGGATCGCCCACGGCAGACAGCAACCGCCAGACGCGATCCAGCGTCAGGTCGATGACCTTGGGGTGCAAGGCCATCATCCTTTGCAGGATTACGTCAGAACCTTGTGTCACTTGTCAGCGTCCACCATGGCGGGGGTTGGGGTGATGTCGGGGGCTGGCAGATCGCCCTTGATCGCCGGGGCCTGTCTGGTCAGCAGGCGCACGATGGTGACCAGTTCATCTTTCAGATCGGTGCGTTTTGTCACCCGGTCCAGCATCCCGTGATCCAGCAGATATTCCGCGCGCTGGAACCCTTCGGGCAGTTTTTCCCCGATGGTCTGTTCAATGACCCGCGCACCGGCAAAGCCGATCAGCGCATTGGGTTCCGCGATCTGGATATCGCCCAGCATGGCATAGGACGCGGTGACCCCCCCCGTGGTCGGATGGGTCAGCACGACGATATAGGGCAAGCCCGCCTCTTTGAGCATCTGCACCGCGATGGTGGTGCGCGGCATCTGCATCAGGCCAAGGATGCCTTCTTGCATCCGCGCGCCACCGGCGGCGGAAAACAGGATCAGCGGGCGCTTGAGCGCGATCGCGCGTTCGGCAGCGGCGACGATGGCGTTACCCACAAACATCGACATCGACCCGCCCATGAAGGAAAAGTCCTGCACGGCGACGACAACACCGGTGCGGCCCATGTCACCTTCGGCGACCAGCATCGCGTCTTTTTCGCCAGTTTTCTTGCGGGCTTCCTTGATGCGGTCGGTGTATTTCTTTTGATCGCGGAAATGCAGAGGGTCGGTGACGGGTTCAGGGACAGCCACCTCGACAAAGACGCCGCCATCGAACAAGGCCCGCAGCCGGTCGCGCGCGCCGATCGCCATATGGTGATCGCAGTTGGTGCAGACATTCAGGTTGTCGGCCAGTTCGCGGTGAAACAGCATGGTTCCGCATTCGGGACATTTGGTCCACAGATTCTCGGGCACTTCGCGGCGCGAAAACAACGAATTGATCGTCGGGCGAACGTAATTGGTGATCCAGTTCATGGGCGGGCCTTCTGCTTGACCAAAAACAGATATGACCCTGCGGGTGAAAATGCAATCAGCGCTTGATCGCGATCCGTGCGGCCAACCACATCACGGCCACCCAAAGGGCCAATGTCAGAGCCTGAACGATCATCGACGGATCAAGCAAGGTCGCAAGGCTGTAATCAAGGGCTGCAGGGTCTTCATAGGGATAAACGAACAAAGCAAGGCCCGAGGCCGGCCAATCCGCAACCGCGTAAAGCAGCAGCGCAAAGGCGTTATTGGCCAGATGCAGCCCGATGGCGGCCCCCAGATTGCCGGTGCGCGCGGTCAGATCGGCACAGGCTAGCCCCAGCAAGGCCGCCCAGGCTGCCCAGATCAGCCCGTCGGCGGGACCATAGCCATTCGCATAATGCAGCACCCCGAACAGGACCGAGGGAAACACCATCCACACCCAGCGCGATTGCGACAGGCAGGCCAATTGCTGTTGCAGATAGCCGCGAAATAACATCTCTTCGGTGCCGACTTGGACCAAAAGCGCCAGCAGACCGACAGGCAGCAGCAGCACCCATGCCCCGAGATCACGCATGACTACCGTGTCATCGACCAGCGCAGCGGGCGGGACCAGTTCGATCAGTAGCAAAACCAGCCCGACAGCCCAGAAAACCTGTGTCAGCTTCGCCCATGCAGCCCTGCGACCACCAACCAGCGACCAGAACCCGCGCCCGTGCAAAATAGGCAACAACCCCACAAGGCCAAGGCCCGCGACACCAAAGCTGAAGAATTGCAGCAGCGTACCCAATGCGCCCGTCCCTGCGACATAGGCATCGCGCGCGGCATCAGGCAAAAGCAGGACCAGACCGACAGGGGACAGCACGAAAATCAGTTCGACCAGCACGATCATGGTCATCACGCGCCAGATATCCCGCATCAGCCATGCAGGGCGGATGAACGCGGCATGGGCGCGGTAGGGATCATTCATACCTCTGATTACACGCCCAGCCACACCGCCCGCAATGGCGGTTTCGCGCTTGTGTCACTGACGTCTGTTATTTAGACCAAATCCTACAGTTTTTCGGAAAGAGATGTCATGCCTAGCAGCCGTGTCGACAAATCCAGATTGCCCAGCCGCCATGTGACCGAAGGCCCGTCGCGCGCGCCGCACCGGTCCTATTTCTACGCGATGGGTCTGGACGAACATGAGATTGCCCAGCCTTGGGTCGGCGTCGCCACCTGCTGGAACGAGGCGGCCCCTTGCAATATCACGCTGAACCGACAGGCACAGGCCGTCAAGGTCGGCGTCAAGAACGCCAAAGGCACGCCACGCGAATTTACCACAATCACCGTCACCGACGGGATCGCCATGGGGCATGAAGGAATGCGGTCTTCGCTGGCATCCCGCGAAGCCATCGCCGATACGGTCGAACTGACGATGCGCGGCCATTGCTATGACGCGCTGGTCGGTCTTGCAGGCTGCGACAAATCGCTGCCCGGCATGATGATGGCGATGGTGCGGCTGAACGTGCCGTCGGTGTTCATCTATGGCGGGTCGATCCTGCCGGGTCGGTTGAACGGGCAGGACGTGACCGTGCAGGACGTGTTCGAAGCCGTGGGCAAGCATCAGGCAGGCAATATGACCGATGCGGAACTTGAAATCCTTGAACGTGTCGCCTGTCCCTCTGCCGGGGCCTGTGGCGGGCAATTCACCGCCAACACCATGGCCTGCGTGTCCGAAGCGATTGGTCTGGCGCTGCTCAATTCCTCTGGCGCGCCTGCGCCCTACGAATCGCGCGATCAATATGGTGTCGCTTCGGGCGAGGCCGTGATGCACCTGATCGCCAAGAACATCCGCGCCCGCGATATCGTGACCCGCAAATCGCTGGAAAATGCCGCGCGCATCGTGGCCTGCACAGGCGGGTCCACCAATGCCGGTCTGCACCTGCCTGCCATCGCGGCAGAGGCGGGGATCGATTTCGATCTGTCCGATGTCTGCGAGATTTTCCGCGACACGCCCTATTTCGTCGATCTCAAACCGGGCGGCAAATATGTGGCCAAGGATCTTTACGAAGCAGGCGGCGTGCCTGTCGTTCTCAAGGAATTGCGCAAGGCCGGTCTGCTCCACGAAGATTGCATGACAGCGACAGGCCGCGTGATCGGTGAAGAGCTCGACATGATCAAAGGTGAGGCGGACAACCGCGTCATCTATTCCGTCGCCAATCCGATCACGAAAACCGGCGGTGTCGTCGGGCTGAAAGGCAACCTTGCCCCCGAAGGCGCGATTGTGAAGGTCGCGGGCATGTCCGAGGAAGAACAGCTGTTCACCGGCCCTGCCCGCGTGTTCGAATGCGAAGAAGACGCGTTCGAGGCCGTGAAAGCCCGCCAATATGAAGAAGGCGAAGTCATCGTTATCCGCAACGAAGGCCCCAGAGGCGGCCCCGGTATGCGCGAAATGCTGTCCACCACCGCCGCTCTGTCGGGCCAAGGCATGGGCAAAAAGGTCGCGCTGATCACCGACGGCCGCTTTTCAGGGGCGACACGCGGGTTCTGCGTGGGTCACGTCGGCCCAGAGGCCGCGCAGGGCGGCCCCATCGCGCTGTTGAAAGACGGCGATATGATCACGCTGAACGCGCGCACCGGCGAATTGTCGGTGGCGCTGACCGATGAAGAACTCGCCGAACGGCGCAAAAACTGGGCCGGCCCGCGCGAAACCATCTATGCCTCGGGTGCCTTGTGGAAATATGCGCAGCTGGTCGGGTCCACCCGTCTGGGCGCGCTGACCCATCCGGGTGCCAAGGGCGAAAAACACATCTATATGGATCTGTAAGGCATGTTCAGACGCGCCATCGCCTTGGTCGGGATCGCGGCACTTGCCGCCTGCGATCCTGTCGGCGTGGCGCAACCTGTGGCGCTACTGACCGGCGATCTGGTGGTCACGCCGCCAGCGGGCTATTGCGCTGATCCGGTGTCCAGCCGCCTGCGCGCCGGTTTCGCGGTCTTTGCACCCTGTGTCACGCTGGGCACCGATGCGCCGGTGCCGTCCATCATTGGCGTGGCGATTGTGCAGGCGGGGGATACGGGGTCGGCCATGGTCACCAGCGGCGAAACCGGCCTGCGCGATTTTCTGACCAGCCCGCAAGGCGCAGGGCTGCTAAGCAAGGGCAGCGGCGCAACGATCAGTGTGATTTCATCGCAGACGTCAGGCGGGCGCGTGATCGTCCATTTCCGCGATACGGCTGCCCCCCCGATGGACGGGCTTGGCCCCGACGAATGGCGCGCCTTTACCGATATTGGCGGCCGGCTTGTCACGGTGTCGGTGCGCGGGCTGGATGACGCGCCATTGTCGGCGGCGCGTGGTGATGCCTTGCTGGATCAGGTCCTGCGCGGCCTGTCAGCGCCGCAAGCCACGCCATAGACCGACCGCCGGAAAGGATCACCAAGCGATGCCAATCACGCCACAGGGTTTGCTGGGTCGGCTGTTTCACAAAGGCGCGCTGGCGCGGTGGCGCACAGCGGCAAGGCGCGCGGGCAAGACAGACCTGATCGCGCTGCGCGCGCAACGCTATCAGGCGCGCCAGTTGAAATCGGCGTTGCTGGACCTGTGCCATCAAGCCGACGACAGGCTGGCCCTGCCGCTGATCGGACCTGACAGCTTTGCCCGGCCGGTCGGGACGGATTGGGCGTGGCGGCCAGCGGTCTGGCGGCGGCAGCTGGATACAGCCGGACGCGCACCGGTGCATGACACGACGCGGATCGGGGAAGAAATCGGCATCTTTCACGATTGCCCGCGATCACAAATCAGTGTCCGGCAAATCCGGAACATGCGTGATATTGATACGGCACCTTTTGGATTACGCATAGACGTGTTCCATTTTGATGGAAGCTATCTGTCGCTGGTCCTTGACCTGCCTGCGGCCAGTTGCGCGGGCTTGCGCAAGCAGCATGTCATCGCGCTCACGGCCATGGTCGAGGCGGAACAGCCCATCGGCATCTTTGCGCGGCTGAACCTGCGCAATGGTCCCAATACCGAACAGATCCTGCTGCCACTGCCGCAGACCGGCGCGCCATCGACGGTCGCCTTCGATCTTGCCTATACCCAGCTGAACGAACAGCGGGCAGAGCATATCTGGATCGACCTGATGTTCGACAATCCGGCGATGAACTGCGTCACCCTGCGCGATCTGACCATCTGCCGCTATCCGCGCGCGCAAGTTTGAAAGGTGTTTCATGTCCCATCCGGTTTTGACAGGATCGCAATTACGCGCAGGCATCTGGGAATTCGCCGTTACCTGCACGGCGACACCCGACCTGATCGCCAGCCATGAAGGACAGGTTTTGCCAGATCTGCGCTGCACCAAAGGGTCAGGGCCAGATCGCTGGCAATGCAGCCTGCCTGTGCCCGCCGCGATCCTGAACGACGGGTTGCAGACCATCGTGATCCGCAGCGCGGACGGCATCACCATCGGCAGTCTGGCCATCCTGTCGGGCGCGGCGCTGGCCGATGACATCCGCGCGGAAATCGGCCTTTTGCGCTGCGAACTCGACCTGCTGAAAGCGGCCTTCCGTCAGCAGCATCATCGCAAAACGGATTAAGCTGCGTACGTTTTCGCGCTGATGATCCATCTGGCGATGTGACGCCACGTTGGGCGTGACGCGGCGGGCAGCTTTGGCCATTCTTTGCCTAACCAGAGAGGCCCGCCATGACGCAGTATCCACATCTTCTTGCACCGCTTGATCTGGGCTTTACCACGCTCAAGAACCGCGTGCTCATGGGGTCGATGCATACCGGTCTGGAAGAAACCGGCGACTGGAACCGCGTTGCCGCATTCTATGCCACCCGCGCCCGCGGCGGTGTCGCGCTGATGGTCACCGGCGGCATGGCCCCCAACCCCGAAGGCGGGGTTTTTCCGGGTGCGGCGGGGCTTTATACCGATGCCGACATCGCCAACCACCGGATCGTGACGACCCGCGTCCATGATGCAGGCGGCAAGATCGCGATGCAGATATTGCATGCGGGCCGCTATGCTTACGGTCCCAAATGCGTGGCGCCCTCTGCGATCAAATCCCCGATCTCGCCTTTCGCGCCGCAGGAGTTGGACGAGGACGGGATCGAAAAGCAGATCAGCGACATCGTCACCGCCGCCACACGCGCCCGCGCTGCAGGCTATGACGGGGTCGAGGTGATGGGATCGGAAGGCTATTTCATCAACCAGTTTCTGGTGACCCATACCAACAAGCGCACCGACCGCTGGGGCGGGTCCTATGAAAACCGGATGCGCCTGCCGGTCGAGGTGGTCCGCCGCGTGCGTGCCGCCGTTGGCCCCGATTTCATCGTGATCTACCGGTTGTCGATGATCGACCTGATCCCCAACGGGTCCAGTTGGGCCGAGGTCGTCCAGCTTGCCCGCGCGATCGAGGATGCAGGGGCGACCATCCTCAACACCGGCATCGGCTGGCACGAGGCGCGGATACCCACCATCGCCACATCCGTGCCGCGCCGCGCCTTTGCATGGGTCACCCGCAAATTGATGGGTGAAGTATCGATCCCGATCATCACGTCAAACCGGATCAACACGCCCGATGTGGCGGAATCCGTGCTGGCCGAAGGCTGCGCCGATATGGTCAGCATGGCGCGGCCTTTCCTTGCCGATCCCGACTTCGTGGCCAAGGCCGCGGCGGGCAAGGCCGCCGAAATCACGCCCTGCATTGCCTGCAATCAGGCCTGCCTTGATCACACCTTCAGCGGCAAACTGTCGTCCTGTCTGGTCAATCCACGCGCCTGCCATGAAACCGAACTGACCATTGCGCCCAGCGCTATGCCAAAGAAGGTCGCCGTCATCGGTGCTGGCCCTGCGGGCCTGTCCGCCGCCCTGACCGCCGCAGAGCGCGGGCATCGTGTCACGCTGTTTGACAAATCAGACCGGATCGGCGGGCAGCTGAACCTTGCCAAACAGGTCCCCGGCAAAGAGGAATTCTGGGGCCTTGTCGATTACTACGACACGATGGTCGCCAAGGCAGATATTACACTGGCGCTGGGCCGTGTCGCGACGCCGGATGATCTGGCCGGTTTCGACGAGATCGTGATTGCAACAGGCGTGCTGCCGCGCGATCCGGCGATCCCGGGGCAGGATGGCCCCAATGTGGTGTCCTATATCGACGTGCTGCGCGGCGCGGCCACGGTCGGCGACAAGGTCGCCATCGTCGGGGCGGGCGGGATCGGGTTCGATGTGGCGGAATTTCTGGTGACCGACCACAGCCCGACAGACCATCTGCCCGACTGGTTGCAGGAATGGGGCGTTGGCGACCCCGCCGAGGTGCGCGGCGGTCTGCGCGCAGAAGGCCCACAGCCCGATGCACCGGTGCGGCAAGTGACGCTGTTGCAGCGCAAGGCCGAAAAGCTGGGCAAGCGGCTGGGCAAGACAACAGGCTGGATTCACCGCGCGGGCCTGCAGATGAAGAATGTGCAGATGATCGGCGGCGTGAATTACGAAAAGATCGACGCGGCGGGATTGCATATCAGCCATGGCGCGGATCGCAGCGACCCCAAACTCATCCCTGCCGATACAATCGTACTTTGCGCAGGGCAGGTGCCCGAACGCGGCCTTGCCGACCAACTGATCGCAGCAGGGCAAAACGTGCATGTGATCGGCGGCGCGGATGTCGCGGCTGAACTTGACGCGAAACGCGCCATCGACCAAGGCACACGGCTGGCGGCGATGCTTTAGCGCCACAGAGCCACAGCCAAGCCCGTAGTGCATACCCTTAAATCCGCAGGGGTCTTTGCGGTTTTCTGTTTCCAGATTGTCACCAAAGGCGATCTCTTCCCCCATATTGTCAGGCATTTGTCCCATTCCTGCCTGAATTGGGGGGCAGGACTGTCTGAATGGCACAAGTAAGTTGGAAGTCGGGAATGGATCGCCTTACGGAAATGGAAGCCTTTGCAACGGTGGTTGACCAGGGTGGCTTTACCGATGCGGCGAAAAAGATGGGGATTTCCAAATCGGCCGTGTCCAAACATGTGTCCGCGCTAGAGGCGCGACTGGGCGCGCGGCTTTTGAACCGGACCACCCGCCGTGTCAGCCCCACGGAAATCGGGCTGGCCTATTACGACCGCGCGCGCCGTGTGCTGAACGATGCGGGCGAAGCCGATGCGCTGGTCACATCCATGCAGACAGCACCTTCGGGGTTGTTGCGGATCAGCGTGGCCACCGATTTCGGGGTGAATCACCTGTCGCAGGTTCTGGGCGCATTTCTGGGCGCCTATCCCGAAATCACCGTGAACATGGTGCTGAACAACCGCTATGTGGAACTGATCTCGGAAGGGTTCGACATGGCGGTGCGGATTGGTGAGCTTGAAGACAGCACCTTGCGCGCGCACAAACTGACCGAAACCACACGGCGCATGATCGCAAGCCCCGACTATTTCACACAATACGGCCGTCCCAACAAAATCGACGATCTGAACAATCACAAGTTACTGCATTATTCCAACCAGGCCAATTCCGCGGTCTGGAAACTGACCGCGCCATCGGGCGAAAGGCGGCAGGTCCGCACGGCCGGCTGGCTGACGGTGAATGACGGGCAATCGCTGCTGAACGCCTGTATCGGCGGGCTTGGCATCGCCTATCTGCCCAGTTTTTTATATGCCGACGCCATGCGCAAAGGTCTGGTCGCAGAGGCGATCCCTGACTTGCCAATTGAAACCCAAGGGATTTACGCCGTGTACCCGCAAGGGCATTTCACGCAGCCCAAAGTCCGTGCTTTCGTCGATTTTCTGTCACGCACATTCGCCGGGAAGGGCCCCGATCGCTGGTAGCAGCGCCAAGCTTGATGCGATCAACCATCTGTTAATCCGTGTCCCATAAGCTACGCCTGTCGGTCGAGGGGCGCTTATGGAAAAGTTGATCAAGCTGCTCGCACCCCGCAACCGGCTGGGCGTGGTCATGCGTGTGCTGTTGTTTACGGCCGCGCTGTCCTTGGCCAATATGGTGTTTGCGGTCACTATCGCGCCGATTCTGCCGGATGTTCCGTTCGTCTATAATATTGCGAGGGCGGTCTTTGTCGCTATGCCGTTGCTATGGTTGCTGTTCGGGGTGATGCTGTATCAGTCAAAGCTGCAACGCCGGCTGTCATTCATGTCGCGCAAGGATTGGCTGACCGGGATGAACAACAGGCGGACCTTCTTTGACCTGGCCAGCATGCGAAGCCGACAATGTAAAACAGGCATTTTGTTGATGCTTGATGCGGATCACTTCAAGCAGATCAACGACACTTATGGCCATCAGGCTGGTGATATATGTTTGAAAGCAATTTCTTACACGCTCTCGCGCAACTTGCGTTTGGGCGATGTCAGCGGTCGTATTGGGGGCGAGGAATTTGCCATCCTTCTGGCTGATACAAAGCCCGACCACGCCCGCGTGATTGGTGAACGCCTGACCAAACCCATTCCGTTTCGCGTCGGACCTGCGCATCTGACTGTCACGCTATCAATCGGCGCGGTCATTACTTCGCCCCAGACGCCATTGGAGGTTTCGCTCAGCCTTGCGGACAAGGCTTTGTATCAAGCCAAATCAGAAGGCCGCGCGCGCGTGGTATTTGCAGAGCCTGTTTTTGACAGCAGCCAGATTCGGCTGGCTCAGTGATCGCACTAATCCGTCGATGTGACGATGACTTCGACCCGCCGGTTAGCATCGCGTCCCGTTTCCGTCTGATTCGACGCAATCGGCGCAAGATAACCCATACCTTCGGCCGCCAGCTGACGCCTGTTAACGCCGTGCCCGGTGACAAGCCGGTCCAGAACGGACCGCGCACGGCGCTGTGACAGCGCGATGTTGATGTCCAGCGCACCGGCAGAATCGGTATGGCCGACCAGCGCAACCGACCTATCGGGATAGGCGGCAAGATAGGCAGCCAGTTCGGCCAAGGATGCGAATGCGGCGTCGCTTAATTCGGCAGAGCCTATCGTGAAATCCAGATCGTGCAGGATCGCGTGCCCCACATCATCCAATTGCTGCGCAAGGCTGCCATTGGCCTGCCCGACCGGCGCAGCTGTCGCCGTGGCTAAAGGATGCATATCCAAGCCCGTGGGTGTGATCCGCGTGATCTGCACAAAACTGGAATCGGCCATCCGGCTGACCACCAGCGTCAGATATTCCCGCCCGTCCGCTGTTGTGCGTTCCGCAGCAAGATACCTGAAATCGCCAATATTCACCTGCATTTCCGGTGGCGGCAAGGTCTCGATCGCAAAGCGAAAGTCGAACCCGCCGCAGGCTTCTGTCTGGCATTCGAACAGGATCTGAAACCGCCCAGCGCGCAATTGGTCGCGCAACGGGCGCAGCAATGCCAACGTGGTCAAGGACGGCGTCGCAATCCGCCATGCCTGCCGCGTCACATGGCCTTCGACCGGCATGGTCGGCACCGCCCCATTGGCCCAGATACCTGTCGGCAGGGCATAGCTGTCCAGACGCGGATCGTCTTGGGCCTGCAACATGGCATCAGTCGGAAGCTCCAGCACCTGCGCCTGCGCCGCCATACCCCAAAGCGCCAGCAATCCTGCCGCCAGTCTGATCATCGGGCCTGCGCGTGATAGGCGTCGTTCGGGCGCATATCAGTTGCCGAGGCGATCCGGTTGGTCATGTTGAAAAACCCAGCCACGGCGGCGATATCCCAGATGTCACGATCCGAAAACCCAACCTGCCGCAGCGCGTCACGGTCCTTTTCGGTGATCGTCCCGCTGGCCAGCGTCATGGTTTCGGCAAAGAGCAGCATCGCCGCCTGGCGCGCATCCAGCGGGGCCACCCGCCAGTTCATCACCAGCATCTCGCCCAAGGCCGGATCGCCAGATAGCTGCCGCACCGCAGCCCCATGCGCCGTCAGGCAGTAATAACATTTATTGGCCGACGACACCGCGACCGCGATCATTTCGCGTTCCAGCTTGGACAGGCCGGACGGGGCCAGCATCACGTCATTATATAGCGCGGTAAAGGCGTTCAGCTTGTCGATATCAAAGGCATAGGCGCGCAGGACATTGGGCACGAAACCCAGCTTTTCCTGACAGATGTCAAAGTATTTCTGCGTCGGCTCCGGCAGCGGATCAACCATCGGCAAATCAAGGGCGGTCGGTTGGTCGGTCAAGGTTCTTCTCCGGCATGATGCGATAATGGTACTGTCCCACAACCGCCATCCCGAGGGAAGCATAGAGCGTGTTGGCGGCGGTATTCGCATGCGTCGCGACCAAAGTCAGCCAGCGCGCACCCTGCCCCCGCGCCCAGAAGGCGCTGGCGACCATCATGTGCCGCGCCAATCCTTGCCTGCGATGCGCCGGCGCGATTTCGACCGCATGCACCATGGCGCAATCCCCGTGGATAGCGGCGAACAGGGTGCCTGCTGGCCGGTCGCGGAGCCGCCCGAGGATCGTGGTTTTCGGCATCAGCGCACGGTCCATGATGGCAAGCCTGCCTGCGTTGATCCCGCCTGCGGCCCAGATTTCGACCTGCGCGGCAAGCGGTGGCCAGACCTCGAAAGTGGTCACAGGGGGCGGGCGCTGGGTGGCGATATGGTCCACGGCGGCGGCATGGATATTGACGGGATCCTTGATCAGATAGCCGCGCTGCGCCAGCGCGTCATCCAATGTGCCCTCGCCTGCGCGAATCATGAACAGTGGCGTCTGCCCTGCCGTGCGCATGGTGGTGGCTGCCAACGTGATATCGTCATCCGTCCACGGCCCCTGCGCCGTAGCGGCACAAACGCGGCTGCTGTTGCTGGCGTCCAGCCGGATCGTCCAAGGCCCGATATTGCGCTGCGCCGCAGGCGGCCAGGTGCCTGTGATCACGTGATAGCACTGCTGCGCAGATGGCAGGCTCATGCGGCGAACAGGTCTTGCAGACGCGCAAAAGCGGCTTCGACCGCGGCCTGATCCGCGCCCCGGATCACAAGGTTCGCACCGTAAACACCGTTGCGCTGGAACGGATAGGACCCGACCGACAGATCGGGATGATCGGCGGCAAACGCACCCAAGGGCCCGGCGATATCCCCCTCGCCGCGGATCACCTCGAGCGTGCGGGACAAAAGCGGCGCGCCACCCGTCAGGGTCGGCAGGACGCTGGCGACCATCGCCTGAAACACCATCGGCACGCCCGCCATCACATGCACATTGCGGATGCTGAACCCCGGTGCGGTGCTGACGGGATTGTCGATCAACGTGGCACGCGCGGGGATGCGGGCCATGCGCAAACGGGCCTCGTTCAAGTCTTGCCCCGACCGGTCGTAATGCGCCTGCAACAAGGCGCGCGCATCATCGCGCACGTCAATCGTGTCGCCAAAGGCGGCGGCAATGCAATCGGCGGTGATGTCATCATGCGTCGGCCCGATGCCGCCGCTGGTGAACACATGATCATATTCCACCGACAGTGCCTGCACGGCGGCGATGATCGCGGGGGCATGGTCACTGACGATGCGAACTTCGCACAGATCGATCCCGATCTCGGTCAGCCGCCCCGCCAGATGGTACATGTTGGCATCGCGGGTCCGGCCCGAAAGAATTTCGTCGCCGATCACCAGCATGGCGGCAGTGGGGTTGGGCATGTGTCGTCTCCTGTGAAGTCACCTGCTTATAGATCGTGGCACGCGCTTTGCCATGCCCTAGAACTTTGGCATGACTTCCCATATATCGACCCGCATATGGCAAAGGATACGCGACGTGGACACCAACAAAGGCCGCATGACCAAAGACGGCATCCGGATTTACGAACCCGCCGATTTTGACGGCATGGCCAAGGCCGGCGCGCTGGCGGCGATGATCCTTGACGAGATAGCAGGGCATGTGACCCCCGGCCAGACCACGGGTGAACTGGACCGCCTGATCACCCAGATGGTCAGCGACGCCGGGGCGATATCCGCGACCATCGGCTATAAGGGTTATCAGCACGCCAGCTGCATTTCGGTCAATCACGTCGTCTGCCACGGCATCCCCGGCGACAAGGTGTTAAAGGACGGCGATATCCTGAACATCGACGTCACCGTCATCGTGGATGGCTGGTATGGCGACACCAGCCGGATGTATGTCGCAGGCAGCGTATCGCGCAAGGCCGAACGGCTGATCGACGTGACCCATGCCGCCTTGATGAAAGGGATCGCCGCCGCCAAACCCGGCAATACCTTTGGCGACATCGGCCATGCGATCCAGACCTATGCCGAAAGCCACCGCATGTCCGTCGTGCGCGATTTCTGCGGGCATGGGCTGGGCCGCGTGTTCCATGCCCCGCCCAATGTGCTGCATTACGGGCGCGCGGGCACGGGGGCCGTGCTGGAAGAAGGCATGTTCTTTACCATAGAGCCGATGATCAACCTTGGCCGCCCCGAAACCAAGGTGCTGGCCGATGACTGGACCGCCGTGACACGCGATAAATCATTGTCGGCGCAGTTCGAACATTCGGTGGGGATCACCGCCGACGGATGCCAGATCTTTACCACATCGCCCAAGGGGCTGTTCCACCCGACCTATCCCGCCTGAGCGATGGGGCACCGGTTCTGGCCTTGGCTTGTTCTGATCGTGTCACTGGCCCTTGCGGGCCTGTCGATCATCCGTCTGGAACAGGCAGGCGCGGGGCTGGTCACATCCGAACTGGCCGTGGGCGAAACGCCCGTCACCGTGGTATCCCGGCCCGATGTGACCGACGCCCCCGTCGTCGTGATCGCCCATGGCTTTGCCGGATCACGCCAGTTGATGATCGGTTTTGCACAGACGCTGGCGCAGGCAGGTTACATCGTTGCCAGCTATGATCTGCAGGGACACGGGCGCAATCCGGTGCCGATGTCGGGCGATGTGGCATCGGTCGATGGCACCACGCGGCTCTTGGTCGCGGAACTGGGCCGTGTGATCGACGCAAGCTTGGGCCTACGCGGCGCGAACCGGCAATTGGCGCTGCTGGGGCATTCGATGGCCTCCGACATCATTCTGCGCCAAGCCATCGCCGACAGCCGCGTGGATGCGACCGTTGCGGTGTCGATGTTTTCAACCGCAGTGACGGCGGATGCGCCTGCCAACCTGCTGGTCATCAACGGCGCATGGGAAACCGCATTGGCGGCCGAGGCATTGCGCGTCCTGCGCCTGACCGACCCTGACGCAACATTTGACCAGACCTTGGGCGATCCGGCGGCGGGCACAGGGCGGCGCGCGGTGCTGGCGCCGTCGGTGGAACATGTCGGCGTGCTTTATGCCCCGACCAGCATGGTTGAGACACGCAACTGGCTGAACGCGGTATTCGCCCGCCCGCAGGATACGCCCGTCGCCGCGCGCGGCGGCTGGATCGCGCTGCTGATCGTCAGTGTGACGGCACTGGCATGGCCCTTGGCGCGCCTTGCGCGGTCTTTGCGCGCGGCCACACCGCCTGTGCGCCTGCCGCGCGGTGCGTTCTGGGCTGCCACCTTGGTGCCGACGATCCTGACGCCGCTGATCCTGTATCCGTTCGAGATCGGGTTTCTGCCTGTGCTGGTCGCGGATTACCTTGCGCTGCATTTCGCGCTGTTCGGGGGGATTGGCCTATTGTTCCTTGGCCGCGCGGGGGCCTTGCGTTGGGACACGACAGGATTGCTGATGGCGCTGCCGATCGCGGTGTTCTGCATCGGTATCTTCGGGGGCATGCTGGATATCTATGTGGCCTCCTTTTTCGCCATCGGTGCGCGGATATGGATCGTGCTTGCCATCGCGGCGGGGGCGGTGCCGTTCATGCTGGCCGATGCCTATCTGACCGAAGCAGGCCACGCGCCTTTGTGGCGGGTGCTGGTGGTGCGCGCCAATGCGCTGGTCTCGCTTGGCATCGCCACGGCGCTGGATATCGAGGGGCTGTTTTTCCTGCTGCTGATCCTGCCGATCATCCTGTTGTTCTTTGTGCTGTTCGGCACATTGGGCGGCTGGATCGGGCGGGCAACGCAGCGGCCCGTCGCGGCGGGCGTGGGCCTTGGCCTGTTTCTGGGCTGGGCCTTGGGCATGACATTTCCGCTTTTCGCAGTGTGATCTTGCAATCGCAGGTCACAATGTTAACTTTATTGCGTTGCTAGCGGCGACACCTTTCCCCCCATTATCATGAAAGGATGCACGCGATGCGCCTGATCTCCCATGCCACGCTGGCCTTGCTGGCACTGACGACACCCGCCTTTGCCCAAGAGGTCACATTGCGGTTCCAGCACTTTGTTGCCCCAGCCAGTGCCAATCCAACCTATTTCATGCAGCCTTGGGCCGACGCGATTGCCGAACAATCCGGCGGGCGGATCAAGGTCGAAATCTATCCGTTCATGCAATTGGGCGGGTCAGCCACCAACCAATACGACCTGATCCGCGACGGCGCGATCGATGGCGGCTGGGTGATCCCCGGCTATCAGCCCAACCGTTTCCCCGAGGCCGAGGCGCTGGAACTGCCCTTCATGACCACCAAATCGGCGCAAGAGGCGAGCGCGGCGGCATGGGAATTCACGCAGGATTACCTGCTGGATGATTTTGCCGATGTGCATATCATCGCCGCCCATATGCACGGCCCCGGCATTTTGCACAAACGCGGGGATGCCCCCGCGACCATCGCAGATTTCGCCGGGCTGAAACTGCGCGGCCCGTCGCGCACAGCGACCCTGTTGCTGGAAGAACTGGGCGCATCGCCCGTCGGCATGCCCGTGCCACAATTCCCCGAAGCGATTGCGCGCGGTGTCGTCGATGGCGGGGTGATCCCGTGGGAACAAGCCCCGTCGCTGAAACTGGATGAATTGACCGACAGCCATACCGATGTGGCGGGCGACCGGTCGCTTTATAACCTTTATTTCCTGTGGGCGATGAACAAGGCGACCTATGACGCGCTGCCCGATGATCTGCGCGCGGTGATCGACGCCAATTCCGGCCTGATGGCCAGCCGCTGGGCCGGCCGCGCCCATGATACCGGCGATGCCCTAGGCCGCGATGTGATGGCGGCCAGCGGCAATGTGATTGCCGAACTTTCGGCAGAGGAGACCGCGCAGATCATGGCCGTTGGTGCTGGCGTCACCAGCCGCTGGATCGCGGAGATGGATGCCAAAGACTATGATGGTGCGGCGCTGGTTGCTGCGGCGCAGCTGGCGGTCGAGGGCAATATCGGGGAATGAAGAAAGGGGCGCTGCCCCTCCCCCGGATTGCATCCGGGGTTCACCCCGGAGTATTTGTGGAAATAAGAAATGCGCGGTCTCAGGTCAGCCGGGCGACGACATAATCGGCCAGATCGACCAGCATGGTTTTCAGCGCATGGTCGGGGATGACGCCCAGCGCATCCTTGGCCTTGGCCGCCCAAGCAATCGCATCCTGACGGGTGCTTTCCAGCGTGCCGTGCCGGTGCAGCAGGGCAATCGCATGATCCAGATCACCGTCTTGCTGACGGCCCTTCTGAATGGTCCGTTCCCAGAAAGCGCGTTCATCGCCATCAGCGGCGGCCACTGCGCGGATCACCGGCAGGGTCAATTTGCGTTCGCGGAAATCGTCGCCGATATTCTTGCCAATGGCCTTGGTGCCGCCGTAATCCAAGAGGTCATCGACGATCTGGAACGATATGCCCAAGGCATCGCCGTAATCGAATAGCGCCTGTTTGATGGCGGCATCCTGTCCTGCAATCTCTCCACCCACCTCCATCGCGGCGGAAAAGAGCGCCGCGGTCTTGCCACGCACGACCTTGATGTAAATCTCTTCGGTCGTGGCCAGATCGGCGGCGGCGGTCAGTTGCAGCACCTCGCCTTCGGCGATCGTGGCCGAGGCATTGGCAAGGATATCGAGCACCCGCAAAGAGCCGGTTTCGACCATCAACTGGAACGAGCGCGCGAACAGGTAATCGCCGACCAGCACGCTGGATGTATTGTCCCACAAGCAGGTTCGCCGTGGGCCGTCCGCGCCGCTGGCTGCTTTCGTCGACGACATCGTCATGCAGCAGGGTCGCGGTGTGGATGAATTCCACCGTTGCCGCCAGATGGATATGGTAAGGCCCGTCATAGCCGCACATCCGCGCGGCAGCCAAGGTCAGCATCGGGCGCAGGCGTTTGCCGCCCGCTTCGACCAGATGGGCCGTGACCTGCGGGATGCGCGGCGCATGTTCAGAGGCCATGCGGTCGCGGATCATCGCATTGACCGCCGTCAGGTCATCCGCCAAGGCGGCCGCCAATTGTTCATGTGGTTTGGTGGCGGCGTGATCAAGGCTCATGCGAGGTTCCGTCATGTGAATGGACAAGGGCGGAGCGCCGCCGTAATCCTTGGGTATGAAAGAGCTTTTACGCACCAATGACGTCACCGTCATCGCCTTTGCAACCGCCCTGCTGGACGCGGAAGGTATAGACTGGTTCACCTTCGACGACAATATGAGCATCATGGAAGGCAGCATTGGCATCATGCCGCGCCGCCTGATGGTGCATGACCGCGACCTGTTCATGGCCGAAGCCGTGATGCGCGATGGCGAGATCGATCTGGGGCGTGACTGAGGATGTGACCTGTGACGCCTTTCTGGGCGGGCGTTTGCAGATTTTGCAGCCGCGCCAGGGCTATCGTGCGGGTGTCGATCCGGTGCTGCTGGCCGCCAGTATCGCCGCGCGCGCGGGTCAGTCGGTGCTGGAACTGGGCTGCGGGGTTGGGACTGCGGCCCTGTGTCTGGGGCGGCGGGTGCCGGGGCTGACGCTGACTGGCGTCGAAGTGCAGCCTGACTACGCCAATCTGGCGCGGCGCAATGCCGCTGCGAATGATCTGCCGTTGCAGGTGATCACCGCCGATCTGCGCGCGCTGCCTGCGGACCTGCGCCAGAGGCGATTCGATCATGTCATCATGAACCCGCCCTATTTCGACCGTGACACCGGCACGGCGGCCAGCGACCCCGGCCGCGATACCGCGCTGGGGGGCGACACGCCCTTGGCCGATTGGCTGGACATCGGCGCGCGCCGGCTTGCGCCCAAAGGCTATCTGACGCTGATCCAGCGGATCGAACGCCTGCCAGAGGTTCTGTCAGCCCTGCAAGGGCGGCTGGGGTCGGTGGTGGTATTGCCCATCGCGGGGCGAACCGCGCGTGCGCCAGGGCTGTTCATCCTGCGCGCCAGACAGGAAGGGCGCGCACCGTTCTGCCTGCTGCCCGCGCTGGAAACGCACATAGGCATCGCGCATGACGGCGACAAGGACAGCTATACCCCGCTGGTCGGCGCTATTTTACGCAACGGCGCCGATCTGCCCATGGGCCGTTAATGTTTTGGCAAGTTCTGGCTGGTGAAATGCAAATTGGGGAAATTGCTGCACTGCCGCGTGACAGACAGGCGGAAACGTGTTGCAATTCCGTTACGTTTAACCAGCAGGAGGAAGATCATGAGCTTGAGTTCGCATTTGCAGGAACTGAAGAAAAAGCACCAAACCCTCTCGGACCATGTCGAGGTGATGCAACGCGCACCCGGCGTTGATGATCTTGAGCTGGCAAAACTCAAGAAGAAAAAGTTGCAGATCAAGGAGGAAATCACCCGTCTTGCAACGCATTGAATTGACGCTGATGCCGGCCCACGGGCTGCCAGCGTAAACCAAAAGGCCGCGCCATCTTGGCGCGGCCTTTCATCATTCTGCGCCGACTGTCGTCAGCACATATATTGCCCGCCATTGGCCGAAATCGTGGAACCGGTGACGAAACCCGCATCGTCGGAGGCCAGAAACACCACCGCGCGCGCGATTTCCGACGCTTCGCCCAGACGGCCCACGGGGATCTGCGGCAGAATCACCTCGTTCATGACTTTTTCGGGGATCGTGCTCATCATTTCGGTGTTGATGTAACCGGGAGCGATAACGTTGACGGTGATGCCCGCGCGCGCGCCTTCTTGCGCCAGCGCCTTGGTGAAACCGATATCACCGGCCTTGGCAGCGGCATAATTGGCCTGCGCGAACTGGCCCTTTTGCCCGTTGATCGACGAAATCGTGATGATCCGGCCGAATTTACGGTCGCGCATGCCGGGCCAGACCGGATGAGTCATGTTGAACACGCCCGACAGGTTGGTGTCGATCACCTCTTGCCATTGCTGCGGCGTCATCTTGTGGAATGGCGCATCACGGGTGATGCCCGCATTATTGACCAGCACCTCGACCGGTCCCAGATCAGCCTCGACCTCGGCGATGCCGGCGGCGCAAGCCGCGTAATTGCCGACATCCCATTTGTAGGTCTTGATGCCGGTTTCGGCGGTAAAGGCGGCTGCCTTTTCGTCATTGCCCGCATAGGTCGCGGCAACGGTATAGCCTGCATCCTTCAAAGCTGTTGAAATCGCCGCGCCAATACCGCGCGACCCCCCCGTGACCAGTGCCACACGTCCCATAGTTTCTCCTCCCTGTTGTTATTGTCTTATGGGCGGCCGTTGACCGACCGCCCCTGTGATCAGAACCGTTCGACGCAAAGCGCGACACCCATGCCGCCCCCGATGCAAAGCGTGGCAAGACCCTTTTTGGCATCGCGGCGCTTCATCTCGAACAGCAGGGTGTTGAGGATGCGCGCACCGGATGCGCCGATTGGATGGCCAATGGCGATGGCGCCGCCGTTCACGTTGACGATGGCGGGATCCCAGCCCATGTCCTTGTTCACGGCACAGGCTTGTGCGGCAAAAGCCTCGTTCGCCTCGACCAGATCAAGGTCTTCAACGCTCCACCCGGCCTTGGCCAGGGCTTTGCGGCTGGCCATGACCGGCCCCACACCCATGATCGACGGGTCAAGCCCGGCAGTGGCATAGGATGCGATCCGCGCCAGCGGTTCGATCCCGCGCTTTTCGGCATTTTCGATGGACATGAGCAAGGTTGCCGCCGCCCCGTCATTCAGGCCAGAGGCGTTGGCCGCCGTGACCGACCCGTCCTTGGTAAAGGCGGGGCGCAGTTTTTGCATCGCGTCGATGGTGGCACCGTGGCGGATATATTCGTCCTGATCGATGATGATGTCGCCTTTGCGGGTCTTGACCGTAAACGCCATGATCTCATCCGCGAATTTGCCCGCCTTTTGCGCGGCTTCGGCCTTGTTCTGGGATGCGACGGCGAATGCGTCCTGCATATCGCGGGTGATTTGCCACTGGTTGGCCACGTTTTCCGCCGTCTGGCCCATGTGGTAATTGTTGAACGCATCCCATAGCCCGTCACGGATCATCGTGTCGATATAGGACATATCGCCCATCTTCTGGCCCGCGCGCAGATAGGCAGCATGCGGGCTGAGCGTCATGTTTTCCTGACCACCCGCCAACACGATGTCGGCATCACCCAGCTGGATATGTTGCGCGCCCAATGCGACGGCGCGCAGGCCGGACCCGCAGACCTGGTTAAGGCTCCATGCCGCAGCCTCGATCGGCAGACCTGCGTTGATATGCGCCTGACGGGCGGGGTTCTGGCCCTGTGCTGCGGTCAGGACCTGACCAAGGATCGTCTCGCTCACCTCGGATTTGTCGATCCCTGCGCGCGCGACAACCTCTGCCAGGACAGCCGCCCCAAGATCATGCGCGGGTGTGGTCGCAAAGGCGCCACCGAAACTGCCGACAGCGGTGCGTGCTGCGGATGCGATAACAACATTGGTCATGAAATGGTTCCTTCAGGTTTGTTTCACCGAAAGAGTGCAGTGCCCACACGCCGACCTGCGCAAGCCTACTTCCTCCCGTTTGGGCCATGCTATTGGGTTGCAGGAAAGAGGGCAATTCAATTTCGGGCGCGCCGCTATTGCGATCAAAAGGTGAAACGTGGCACGCCGTAAAGATAGCCTTGCAGGCAATCGACACCGATGCTGCGCAGAAATGCCGCCTCTTCCTCGGTTTCGACACCATCGGCAATTGCGAACATTTCGAAATGATGCGCCACGGTGATCAGCGCCTCGGCCAGCACCTGATTATCGGGATTCTGGTCGATGCCGCGCACAAAGCCTTTGTCGATCTTCACAAGGTCGAAAAAGAAATCCTTGAGATGGCGAAATGCGGTCATGCCCGCCCCGAACCCGTCCAGCGCAAAGGCCACGCCCTTGGGCTGCATTTCGGCCATGAACCGGATCATCACATCGGGCAGCATCATGGCGGATGTTTCACTGATCTCGAAAATCAGCCTGTCCCCCAGACTGGCATGGTCACGCAAACCCCCATCCAGAATGCGCCGCCATTCGCCATCCGCAACGGACCGCGCCGACAGATTGATCGACAGGCGCAGGGTGGGGTTGCGCCGCAGGTGCCGCAACGCATGCGTCAGGCTGACGCAATCAATCTCGCGGCCCATGACCGTGTCTTCGACCAAGCCCATGAAATGCGCCGCCGGAATGATCCGCCCGGCATCGTCATGCAGCCGGATCAACCCTTCGTGAAAGGCGATCTGCGGCACGGGGTCGGCGGTGACAATCGGATGAAACGCAAGACTGGCCCGATCCGCCGCCAGCGCATCGCGCACCAGTGCCACGACATCGCTGTCCCGGCTGGCCAAGGCATAAAGCAGCGGATCGGCCACAGGCAGATCGGACATTTCGGTACTGGAAAGCGTGGCTTTCGTCATCCTGTTCATCCATAGTGACTGCTGCACCTTGGACCAATGCTGCTAAAAAAGCCTTAAAGGAGCCGATCATGGCACGCTGTGACTGGGCCGGACCCGACCCGATTTACATCGACTATCACGACACCGAATGGGGCGTGCCCGAATATGACAGCCGGGCCTTGTGGGAAAAACTGGTGCTGGACGGGTTTCAGGCGGGGCTGTCCTGGATCACGATTCTGAAAAAGCGCGATAATTTCCGCGCGGCCTTTGCCAGATTCGACCCTGACGTCATCGCGAATTGGGGCGAGGATGACGTGCGCCGCCTGCTGGCCGACCCCGGCATCATCCGCCACCGCGGCAAGATCGAGGCCACGATCACCAATGCCCGCGCCTGGCAACGAATCGAAGCCGCGCAAGGCTTTGCCAGCTATTTGTGGGCCTATGTGGATGGCGCGCCCTTACAGACAACCCTGCCCGACCGCAGCGCGATGCCAACGCAATCGGCCCTATCGGTGCAGATGTCCAAAGACCTGAAAAAAGCAGGGTTCAAATTCTGCGGGCCAACAATCGTCTATGCATTCATGGAAGCAACGGGGCTGATCAACAACCATGTCACATCCTGCCCGCGCCACGCCGCCTGCGCAGCACTTGCACGTTCACCAGCGGTTTAACGCGGCCTCGTCAGCATCTTTCGCCGCCACCCATGCGGCACCGGACAAGGTGACTTCCTTTTTCCAGAACGGCGCGCGGGATTTCAGGTAATCCATCAGGAAATCAGCGGCGGCAAAGGCCTCGGCCCGGTGGGCGGCGGCGGTGGCGACCATCATGATCGGGGCCGCCGGTTCCAGCGCGCCAAAGCGGTGGATCACCAGCGCATCGGCCAGCGACCAACGCGCAACGGCCTGATCCAGAATACCGGTGATCGCGCGTTCGGTCATGCCGGGGTAATGTTCGATCATCATATGCCGCAGATCGCCCGATGTATCGCGCACGACGCCAGTGAAACTGACGATGGCGCCGATATCCCGACGCCCCACGGCGAAACCGGCCAATTCCGCCCCGGGATCAAAGGCGGCCTGTTGCACGCGGACCTGCATCAGCCGCCCGTCATCGGCGGAAAGAACGCAACCTCGCGCACACCGGCAAGCGGGGCATCGAAATCCGCCAGTTCCTGATCCACCGCAACGCGCAGCGCGCTGATATCGGCAAAAGCAGCGGCATAGCGATCCTCGCGCGCGACAAGTTCGGCAACAAGATCAGCGACCGTCGCGGCCTTGGTCTGCACTTTTTCCTGCGGCACGCCGATCCGTTCGCGGACCCAAGCGAAATACATCACGTTCATTGTACCGGTCCCCCCACCAGATATGGTTGCGCCTTGCGGAAATAATCCCACCCCGTCAGCAGGGTCAGAATACCCGCAATCCAAAGCGCGATAATCCCGACCCACCAAGTCACAAATGTCGACAGCGCCTCGACCCCGTCATAATGCTCAAAAGCACCCTTGGCGAACAGGATCGCAATGGCGACCATCTGCGCGGTGGTTTTCCACTTGGCCAATTGCGTGACTTTCAGCAGGCCCGCGGTATCGCCCAGAAACTCGCGCAGGCCCGACACGAACACTTCACGGAACATGATCACCGTGGCGGGCAACAGGATATAGGGGTCCATGCCGGAAAACCCGGTGATCACCAAAAGCGCGATCACCACCATCGCCTTGTCGGCAATCGGGTCCAGCATCGCACCCAGCTTGCTTTCCTGTTTCCAGCGGCGGGCCAGATAGCCGTCCAGAAAATCAGTCAGCGCCGCCGTGACAAACAGGACCAGCGCGAACCAGTCAGCCGCAGGCCGGTTGAAATACAAAAACATGATCACAACACCGGGTGCCGCGGCCAGTCGCAGGATCGTCAGGATATTGGGCAATGACAGCATAATGGGCGCACAATAAACCGGCTTTGCCCCAGACACCAGCACCCCCATCTTCCGAGCCCAAATATCCCCGCCGGAGGCATAAAAGTTTTTATCCCTGTTCGTGGAAATAATCGTAGATCACCTGCGCCATATTCGCCGACACACCATCCACGGCCTTCAGATCCGCCAGATTGGCGCGGGCCACCGCCTTGGCCGATCCGAAATGCGCCAAAAGCGCGCGTTTGCGTGTCGCCCCGACACCCGGCACATCGTCCAGCGGCGTGGCGCCGATGGCCTTGGACCGTTTCGCACGGTGGGTGCCAATGGCGAAACGGTGCACCTCGTCGCGCATCCGCTGGATGAAATACAAGACAGGATCATTATGGCGCAGTGCCATGACCGGTTTGCCGGTGCGGTGGAATTCCTCTTTGCCGGCATCGCGGTCCAGCCCCTTGGCCACACCGACCATCGGGATGTCGCTGACGCCCATGATCATCCATGATCTGGCGCACGGCGGATACCTGCCCTTGGCCGCCGTCGATCAGCAACAGGTCGGGCCATGTGCCGGTGCTGCGGTCGGGGTCTTCCTTGATCAGGCGCTGGAAACGACGGGTCAGCACCTCTTTCATCATGCCGAAATCGTCACCGGGGGTCAGGTCTTCGCCGCGGATGTTGAACTTGCGATACTGGTTCTTGTCGAACCCGTCAGGCCCCGCGACGACCATCGCGCCGACAGCATGGGCGCCCTGAATATGGCTGTTGTCGTACACCTCGATGCGCTGCGGCACCTTTGGCAGATCAAAGGCCGTGGCCAGACCTTTCAACAGACGGCTTTGCGTGGCGGTTTCCGACATCTTGCGCGCCAGGCTTTCGCGGGCGTTGCGCAGGGCGTTCTGCACCAGTTCGGCCTTTTCGCCGCGCTGGGGGACGACAATCTCGATCTTGCGACCCGCCTTTTCGGCCAAGGCAGCAGCCATCAGATCGTCATTGTCCAAACCATGCGACAGGATCAACATGCGCGGCGGTTCGCGGCCTGCGTAAAACTGGCCGACGAAAGCCTCCATCACCTCGGCCAGATCCTCTTCGCCGCTGATACGGGGGTAATAATCGTGATTGCCCCAGTTCTGGTTGGCGCGGATGAAAAACACCTGCACACAAGCCTGCCCGCCATCAGTATGCAGCGCGATGACATCGGCCTCTGCCGTATTCTGCGGGTTGATGCCCTGCGCCGATTGCACCTGCGTCAGCGCCTTGATCCGGTCGCGCAGGGCGGCGGCGCGTTCGAACAGCATCTCTGCGCTGGCGGCCTGCATCTGGGCGGCCAAGGCTTCTTGGATGCCCTTGGTGCGGCCTTGCAGGAAATTCTCGGCCTCTTTGACGGACAGGGCATAATCCGGCTTGCTGATCATCCCGCAACAGGGGCCGGAACAGCGTTTGATCTGGTATTGCAGGCAGGGGCGCGTGCGGGTTTCGAAATCGCTGTCCGAACAATTGCGCAGCAAGAACACGCGCTGCAATTGCGACAGGGTGCGATTGACCGCACCGGCACCGGCGAAGGGGCCGTAATAGTCGCCTTTCTGGCTTTTCGCGCCACGGTGTTTGCGGATCATCGGGAAATCATGATCCTTGGTCACAAGGATATTGGGAAAGCTTTTGTCGTCGCGCAAAAGCACGTTGTAACGCGGTTTGAGCTGCTTGATCAGGTTCTGTTCCAGCAACAAGGCTTCGGTTTCCGTCCGCGTGGTCAGAAACATCATCGTCGCGGTTTCCGAAATCATCCGCGCGATGCGCGGCGAATGCGGGCCGGGGCGCGCATAATTGCTGACCCGTGCGCGCAGGTTGCGGGCCTTGCCCACATACAGGACACGGCTGTCCGCATCCAGCATCCGGTACACCCCCGGCGAGGAATCAAGGCTGCGCAGATAGCCGTGGATCACGTCATATCCGGTGCTGGCGGTGGGGGGTCCGGTGTCGGTCATACGCGGGCTTCTTTGATTCTAGCGGCGCTGCAATGGTAACGCGGCAGGGACAAGAGAAAAGACATCCACCGTTTCTGTGGATAAGTCGGTGGACGAACTGCTGGTTTACGGAAATTATCCTTGTTTCCAGCCCACTTCGTCACTTTGCTTAAAAATTAGGCAATTTTTCAAGGCATTGATTTTGTTGAAAACTTTTATGAACCATCCCTTAACGCGTTGAAAAACCGTGGCTTTGTGACTTTTTCGTGATCGCAGGCAATGCCGGTGTGTAACTTTCGGCGCGCCTTACTCGACGCCCAGCACATCAGGGGTCTGCCAAGCCAGATGCTGCCCCCCGTCCACGGCTAGCATTTGCCCTGTCACGCCCGGCGCATCAAGGAAATATCCCAAGGCTGCGCAAACCTCTGCAGGGTTGGCGCCACGCTGCAAAACCGTCGCCGCACGCTGGCGCGTGAAATGCTCTGCCGATTGCCGCGCGCCTTGCAAGGTCGGCCCGGGACCGATGGCATTGACCCGCACATCGGGGGCCAGCGCCTGCGCCGTGGTCCGCGTCATCGCCCACAAACCCATCTTGGCGATGGTATAGGTCATGAATTCAGGGGTCAGTTTCTGCACGCGCTGGTCGATCATATTGACGATCAAAGCCTGCGCCAAAGGTTCGCCCAACCGCATCGGTCTGCGCCTTGGGCGCTTGGGCCGCAAAGCATTGGGTCAGCACGAAAGGTGCGCGCAGGTTCGACCCGATATGCCGGTCCCAGCTGGCCTTGGTGGCGGAATGGATCGTGTCATATTCAAAGATCGAGGCATTATTGACCAGACAAGTCAGCGGCCCGCCCAGCGCATCGCGCGCGCGGCCCACCAAGGCGGAAGTCGCATCTTCATCCAAGAGATCGGCCTGCAGCGCCACGGCCTGCCGCCCCATCGCGCGCAATTGTGCGACAGTATCCTGCGCACCGGCAAGCGAGCCCGCGTAATGCACCGCAACATCATAGCCGCGCTGCCCCAGATAGATTGCCATCGCCTGCCCCAGCCGCGCGCCTGCGCCTGTTACCAATGCTTTCATGGCTTGCCCTTTTCGCATGCGCATGGCCCCTTGCCGATACGGAACCGCTGGCATTTGGGGCATTTCGCCGCCGCCAGCGTCTTTTGCCCTGGAAACCGCCATTTGCCGAAAATGCCCAGCACAACCATGAAGGCCAGAAACAGGAAAACCGATTTGACGATCATAGGCCGAACCGCGCATAGGCCGCACGTTCCTCGATCCCTGCAATGGCGTCATCGACGATCTGCGCGCCAAACCGCGCCAGCAGCGGCTTGCGCTGGCCATAGCGGCGGAACTTTACCTTATCGCCAAAGCGCGCTTTCATGACGGGTGCCAGATGGCCGATACCATCCACCAGCCCCGCGTCGATACCTTTCTGGCCGATATACACCTCGCCGGTGAACAGGTCGGGATCGTCGGACAGTTTCGGCCCGCGCCGCGATTTCACATAGGCGATAAAGGTCGCGTGCAGGTCGTCCAACCAGCCTTTGAGCTTTTTGACATCGGCGGGGTTCTGCGGTTTGAACGGGTCCAGCAGGCTTTTGGATTTGCCCGCGGTATGCACCCGCCGTTCGATCCCATAGCGGTCGATCGCCTCATGCGCGCCGAAACCCGCGCTGATCACGCCGATGGACCCGGTGATCGAACATGCGTCGATGAAAATCTCGTCCGCGGCGCAGGCCAGCCAATAGCCGCCAGAGGCTGCCACATCCTCGACAAAGGCGAAAACGGGGATTTTCTTTTCATCCGCCAGCCGCCGGATGCGCGATGCGATCAGGGATGATTGCACGGGCGACCCGCCCGGACAGTTGATTTCCAGCGCGACAGCGGCAGGCTTGCCCTTGCTGAATGCCTTTTCGATCACCGGCGCAAGGCCGGGGTCGTCCAGCCCACGGCCGGAATTGCTGATCGCGCCTTGCAGGCGGATCACGGCGACGAAGGGGGCGGACTTGGTAAAGGGGATATATTTCATGCCCATATACTTAAACCGATCCCCGCCCCCCGCAAGGTCCACAGATGGTCACTGCCGAATGCGCCACCCCGTGCGGAAAATCCACCAGATGAAGGCAAGGCAGGCCGTGGTGAACACGGTGATCGCCAGCATCGACATGCCGATGCTGACATCCGCCACGCCAAAGAACGACCAGCGGAAGCCCGAAATCAGGTAAACTACCGGATTGAACAGGGTGATCGTCTGCCAGACCGGCGGGAGCATGGTGATCGAATAGAACGACCCGCCCAGAAACACCAAGGGCGTGATCACCAACAGGGGGATCAGTTGCAATTGTTCGAAATTGCCTGCCCAGATGCCGATGATAAAGCCCAGCAAAGAAAAGCTGATACAGGTCAGCACCAGCAGCGCCAGCATCGCAAACGGATGCGCGATCTGGATGTCAATAAAGAAAAACGCAGTCAGCAGGATGATGATCCCGATGAACAAGGCCTTGGTTGCCGCCGCCCCCACATAGCCCGCCACAATTTCCAGAAAACTGACGGGGGCCGACAGCAATTCATAGATCGTGCCGGTGAATTTGGGAAAGTAGATGCCGAAACTGGCGTTGGATGTGGCTTGCGTCATCACCGACAGCATGATCAGCCCCGGCACGATAAAGGCGCCATAGCTGACACCTTCGACCTGATCGATCCGGCTGCCGATGGCCGCACCAAAGACCACGAAATACAGCGAGGTGGACAGCACCGGCGAAACCAGCGATTGCATGATCGTGCGCTGGAACCGGCGCATTTCATGCACATAGATCGTCTTGACTGCGTTGAGGTTCATCATTCTTCCTTCACCAGACCGACAAAGATGTCTTCGAGGCTGCTTTGTTGCGTCTGCAAATCTTTCATCTGCAAACCGGCGTTTTGCAGATCGTTCAACAAGGTGGTGATGCCGGTGCGCGGGCCTTTGGTGTCATAGGTATAGGTCAGGCTTTGCCCGTCGGGCGCGCGGTGCAGGGCGTATTTGGCCAGCGCGGCGGGAACTTCGGCTGCCGGGGCCACCAGATCGATGCGCAGCTGTTTCTTGCCCATCTGCGCCATCAATTCGGCCTTGTTCTGGATCAGCAGGATTTCACCTTTGGCGATGATGCCGACACGGTCGGCGATCGCCTCGGCCTCTTCGATGTAATGCGTGGTCAGGATGATGGTCACGCCGGATGCTTTCAGCCCTGCGACGACCGCCCACATATCCTTGCGCAATTCGACATCGACGCCCGCGCTGGGTTCGTCCAGAAACAAGACGCGCGGTTCATGCGCCAGCGCCTTGGCAATCAGCACGCGGCGTTTCATGCCGCCGGACAGCGTCATGATCTTTCTGTCCTTCTTGTCGTCCAGCGACAATTGGGCAAGGATGTCATCCACCTTGCCATCATCGCGGGGTTTGCCGAACAAGCCGCGCGAAAACTGGACCGAGGCCCTGACCGTCTCGAAGGGTTCAAGGCTGATTTCCTGTGGCACCAGCCCGATCATGGCGCGCGCGGCGCGGTACTCTTTCTGGGTGTCATGGCCACCCACTGTCACGGTCCCCGATGTGGGCGACGTGATCCCGCAGATCGTGGAAATCAGCGTGGTCTTGCCCGCACCATTGGGGCCAAGCAGGGCAAGGATCTCGCCTTCTGCGATCTCCAGATTGACGGATTTAAGCGCCTCGAACCCGCCGGCATAGGATTTGCGCAGGTTCTTGACGGAAACGATTGCGGTCATGGGACAGCCTTTGTGTTGGTTGCTGAGCTACCTAAACCCGCACAGTCCGAAGTAAAAGACCCAGTACCGTGCGCTGATCCGAGACAGCATTGGGCGGGATCGCACAACGTCACCCCATCCGCGCGGCCATATCCAGCATCCGGCAGGAAAAACCCCATTCATTGTCGTACCAGCCGAAAACGCGGACCATCCCGCCTTGGGTGACGCGGGTTTCTGGCAGCGCGACGATCAGGCTTTCGGGGCGCGCGCGCAGGTCTGATGACACCAGCAGCTTGTCGGTATGCCCGATCACGCCGGTCTGGGCGCGCAACAGATCGTGCAAGGCGGCACGGTCGGGCGTGTCATGCACCACGACCGCAAGGTCGATGGCAGAGACGGAGGCGACAGGCACACGCACAGCCGCCGCCTCGATCCGGCCCGCGATCTGCGGCAGCACATCGCCCAGCAATTTCTGCGCCGATGTCGTTGTCGGCACCATCGACAGCCCCGCCGCACGGCTGCGCAGGAAATCCCCGCGCGGCGCGTCAATCGTGGGCTGGCTGCCGGTGTAACAATGGATCGTCGTCATCCAGCCGGTTTTCAGCCCCCAATGATCGTCGATCAGCCGGACCAGCGGCGCCAGCGCATTGGTGGTGCAGGATGCATTTGACACGATAGGCTGGTCTGCCAACAGATGATCGTTTGCCCCCAGCACGATGGTGATATCCGCCGCCGCCGACGGGCCAGAGATCAGAACACGGGACGCGCCCGCGCGCAGGCCCGCCTCGGCCACGGGGCGGGTGTCGGCCTTGCCGGTGCATTCCAGCAGCACATCGACATTGGCCAGATCCAGCGACCCGACATCATCGGTCTGATAAATCGGGATCGCCTTGCCGTTGATGACAAGACGATCCCCGCGCAGTTCCGCCTGCCTCGGAAAAGGGCCAAAGACGCTGTCATACGCGAACAGATGCGCGCAAAGGTCGCTTTGCGCCATGTCGTTGATCCCGACGATGTCCACTGCGGGACCATAGCCGAGCGCATGCGCGCGCAGCAGCGTCCGCCCGATCCGGCCAAAACCGTTGATGAAAACCTTTGTCATGCACGCCTCCGCTCTGTCATCGGATGCTGCATCTTTGTGCATCGGTCCACAAGCCGCGATAGCCCTGCGATCTGGGGTAGAATCATGCGGATGGCGCATCGAGCGAAACGGAATCGGCCCGATACTATTCTAGTCGCGCGGTACCGCAGCGGTGGATGGCCGGAATTGATGCACAAATTTGCGGCAGATACTGCAATATTCGTCACTTTCCACCAAAGGCAGCGACCGCGTGCCAAAAGCTGCGGTTTCCTGAAAAAGCGCTGCTTTTCACAGGAAACAGCGCCGATACTGTTTCGAATTTCCTGAACAATCCGGTCGAAACGACAGGATTACGGGCAACCAAACAACAAGTTAACGTCACTTTTTGGCCCAAATTGAATGAGACCACACACCAAAGGCAGGCGCGCGGCGTCCTGCTGTTGTGTGTCGAAAGCTAGAAATCATAATGGCGAAACCGCTGATGCAAGACAATGCAGATGACAAGGACAGCTTTGTCGACGAGCTGAAGCCGGGCACCAAGCTGCTGCACGGGCAGTATGTCATCGACAGCTTTCTGAATGCGGGCGGTTTCGGGATCACCTATCTGGCGCGGGACAGTCTGGACCGCAAGATCGTGATCAAGGAATGTTTCCCCGGCGCATTCTGTCGGCGCAGCCGTTATATCGTGCAGGCCCGGTCGCGCGCGCATCAGAACGAGCTGAAATCCATCGTCCGCCTGTTCGTGCAAGAGGCGCGCAGCCTGGCCAAGTTAAGCCACCCCAATATCGTCGGGGTGCATCAGGTATTCGAAGACAATGACACGGCCTATATGGCGCTTGATTTCGTCGAAGGGCGCGATCTGCTCGATACGATCGAAGACCCCAAAAACGGTCTGACGCCAGCCCAGATCAAGGCGCTGCTGAAAGATTTGCTGGGTGCCGTTGGCTTCATCCACGACCAGGGCATCCTGCACCGCGATATTTCGCCCGACAACATCCTGATCGGCAAAGACATGCGTCCGGTGCTGATTGATTTCGGGGCCGCCCGCGAAGAAGCCACCAAGCAAAGCCGCGTGCTGTCTGCCCTGCGCGTGGTCAAGGACGGCTATTCCCCGCAGGAATTTTACATCGCGGGGTCAGATCAGGGGCCAAGCAGCGATCTTTATGCCCTTGCGGCGACATTCCATCATCTGATCGCCAAGGATGTGCCGCCCAACTCGCAGGCCCGGCTTGCCGCCATCGCCTCGGGCGACCCGGACCCCTATGCCAAACTGGCGGGGCGCATCACGGGCTATGACGCGCCTTTCCTTGCCGCCATCGACAAGGCGCTGGAGATATTGCCAAAGGACCGTCTGCAATCGGCCAAAGCCTGGCTCGACATGATGGAGGGCCCGCAGGGCAATGTGACACCTCTCAAGATCGCGGTGCCACAACCAAAAACCGGCGCGCCACAGGCAAATAGGCCAAAGTCGAAAATGCCGCTTGTGCTGGGATCGGTGGCGGTTGTCACGCTGTTGGCGGCGGCTGGCATCTTCTTGAACAGCCCAAGTGCAGATCTCGTCACAGCACCAACAGCGGCTACAGACCCTGTCACGCCGCCTGTCAGCCCGCCCCAAATACTCAGCTCACCAGCTGCGGATACCGAGGTCGCGACGATTAGCGATGAATCGGCGGCACCCGTGCTGGATGATTCCGCCGATACAACGCCGGTCCTGCCTGACGCCGATATCGCAGCGGCAGAGCCGCTTCCCGTGCCCGCAGACATGCCTCTGCCCCTGCCGGAACCGGATGTCACAGCCGCCTTGCCAGAGATCGCAGACCAACGCCCCGCAGCCGAAACAGGTATCGCCGCCGTCACCCTGCCCGATACCCCCGACACAGTTGATGCGGTTGGCACAGGCCCTGTCGTAGAGATCGCACCCCTCGTGCCAGGCAACGAGGTTTCACCAACCCCCGTCACGGTCAGCTGGACCGTCGCTATCCCCTTTGCAGGGGCAGATGGCGCGTCGAACATCATCGCAGCGGTCGCACCGGGCGCACCTGTTTGGGCGCAGGCTGGACTGGTCATCACCGATGTGAACGGCGTGGATGTGAGCGCGATAAGCGACATTCCTGCCATCTTGCGCGCAGGCAACGATCCGCTGGGCGCAACAGGCAATCTGGACGTGACATTTGGCACAATGAACCCCACGACCGAGGAACGGATCGCGCGCCAGTTGCGCCTGCCCGTCGTGCAGAATGTGTTTCTGTCCAACGGCGTTGTCTTTGAAACGCGGTTTACCGATCAGGCGTGGCAGACGGTGGCGACAAACGTGCCATCGGCATTGCGCAGCGGGTTACAGGCAGGTGACATCGTCACATCCTACATCCCGACAGCGGAAACACTCGACACGCGCGACGCCTTGGTCGCGATACTCGACCGCGAAATCGCAAACGGGACAAACCGTTTCATGTTCGCGGTGCAACGTGATGGCAGCATGTGGGTGGCATCGGTCGATTATGCCGATGCTGCGGAATGAGGGCAGCAAACTTTCCCGGGCGGGGCGTGCATTGGCAATTGGAAAGGACTGAACCATGAAGTTTATTCGTGATCTTATTGGCAAAAAACAGGCACAGGCCGAGGCAGAGACTGCGGCCGAGGCAGAGGCAGAGACTGCGGCAGCCCCCGAAGAAAAGATCGCAGAGCCCCAGCACGATCCCATTGATCCGCGCCTACGCGGCGGCGAATTGTCGGCAGAGGTGAATGCCATGCTGACCAATGTCAACGCCAAGACGCGGGCAGCAGATGCGCCATCTGTGCAGGCACCTGCGGTCAACATCTGGGACATGGACAGCGACGACGGATCAACCGCGCTGCCGGACAGGGCCCCCGTTTTGCCAAAACCGTCGCCTGCGCTGGCCTCGGCGGCGGCGGCACGGTCGCCCGCACGGTCGCGCCGGACCAAGACACGGCTGATCGGCTTTGACAAATCCGACGGGTCTGTTGTTGATCTGTTCAACGATGCGCCAAAGGTTGTGGCGACCCAGCGCGCGCGCTTTCCCGTGGGCTGGATTACTGTCGTCGCAGGCCCCGGGCGCGGCGAAAGCTTTGCGTTGTTGGCGGGGATGAACCCAATAGGACGCGGCGACGACCAGGCCATCCAGCTTGATTTCGGGGATACCGCGATTTCACGCAGCACCCATGCCGCCATCGTCTATGACACCGACGGCAAGGAATTCCTGCTGGGCCATGGCGGCAAGTCGAACATCGTGCGGCTGAACGACAGGCCCGTGATCAGCAACGAAACGCTCAAGACCGGTGATGTGATCCGCATCGGGGAAACCGTGCTGCGGTTCGTGGCGCTCTGCGACAAATCCTTCAACTGGGCCGATGGCGCAACGGGGGAGGGCGACGATGTGGCGATCGCCTGAACCGCGCTTTGACGTTGCTTCGGCGATCTGTCAGGGCGGCCGCGATTATCAGGAAGACGCCATCGTCACGGATTTCCCCTTTGGCGCGGACAGCGGTGTTGTGGTGCTGGCCGATGGCATGGGTGGCCATGCCGCCGGTGACGTCGCCAGCAAGATCGTCGTGACCGAGGTCTTCAGCGAGCTGAAATTCCAAAGCGCGTATTTTTCCGATTTCGAAACCGAAATCCCGCAATACCTGACCGCAGCGGCGGTGAACGCCAATGATGTCATGCGCGATCATGTGACCCAGCACCCCGACACACGCGGCATGGGTGCCACGCTGGTGTCGATTGTCATTGTCGAAAACCGCATGTTCTGGATGTCGATCGGGGATTCCCCGCTGTATCATTTCCGCAATGGCCAGTTGCGGCAGCTGAACGATGATCATTCGTTGGCACCCCAGATTGATTTCATGGTGCAATCGGGCCTTCTTGATCCGGCGGTGGGCAAGAACCATCCGGATCGCAATTGCCTGACCTCGGTGATCCTTGGCGACCGCGTCGCCAAATCTGATTGCCCCAAGACGCCTTTCAAGCTGGATGTGGGTGATATCATCGTGGTGTCGAGCGACGGGCTGCAGTATCTCGACGATGCACAGATCCAGCGCATCCTGCATAAATACCGCCGCAAGAAAGCAGCCGAAATTGCAGGCTATCTTTTGGAAGCGATCGAAGCCCTAGCCGACCCCGATCAGGACAATTGCACCTTTTGCGTGATCAAGCTGAACCACAACAAACCCGTGATCCGTGCCGTGCGCCCCAAGCCTGCAGGCCATGTGGATGCGCCCACGCCCACCACGACCCGTGTCGTGGATATCGCAGCAGGTATAGCCGCAACGCCATCCGCGCCCGACACCGGACGCGAAATCAAGCCCACTTCTCACGGCACGACCGGCACTCATGACGCGACGGACGCCGTTGATGGTACCACGCCGCCCGCAAAATTCGCGACCAGAGGCAGTTGATGTCCACGCAATCACCGTTCACCCGCGTGCAGCAAGACCTAACGCGGGCGATGGCATCGGGGCGGTTACCCGCGCAAGTCCAATCCCGTGCCGAAACGCTGCTGGACCGGATCACGAAACCTGTCCGCCTTGGTCTTTTGGGCCAGCCGCAAACGGGCAAATCATTGTTGCTTAACCTGTTGGTCGGAACCGATCTGGTGCCAACCGACCTGCGCCTGCCAACGCTGGAACTGACCTATGGCGCGGCACCCTGCATCATCTGCACCTTGGCGGACGGGACCAAGACCACGGTCAACGGCGATGACCTGCGCCGGATCGTGGCGCTTGCCCCCGTCTTTGTCGAAATGCAATTGCCCCTGCCTGCACTGAGGAAAATTTCGCTGCTCGAAGTCGTCGCGCCCCATGATGCCGCCGCGCTGCAACGTGCCAGCCGATGGGCCGCCAAGCGGACCGATGTCGTTTTGTGGTGCAGCCAGTCGTTTGATGCGCATGACCAGCGGATCTGGACGCAGATGCCCGACCTGATCAAGGATCACGGATTTCTGATGATCACCAAGGCCGACATCTTGCGCGCGAAAGGGCAGCTTGACGGCGTTTTGGCGCGCGCAGCCGCCGTGGCCCGCGACGATTTCAACCAGATCCTTGCCATCGCGACACAGGACGCCATCGCCGCGCGCAGGGCTGACGGGTCAGTCGACAAGGACAAGATGCGCGATAGTGGCGGGTTGGCCCTGATCACCGCTGTTCTGAAACAGGTCGAATCTGGCAAGCAATCAGCCGTGGACGCCGCCGATATGCTGCTGGCGCAGCACCCTGAAACAGTCGCGGCACCTGCCCTTGCGCCAGTGATCGCACCACAAGCGGCGCCTGCACGGGACGATTTGGGCGAAGCGCGACCGCCAAAACAGGCCGCCACCCGACCTGCCCCGCCCCCGACTTCGGCGGGCATAGCCGCCTATCAGACTGCGCGCGACCATATCACCGAACACGGTGTGGCGCTGTTGCAGCTCGCACAATCAGGCGACCGCGATATGCACGCCAAGGTTATGGCGCAGACCGTTGAACAATTTCTATGGTTGTGCGATTACTTGTCTTGCAACGATAGCGATAGTGACCCCTTGCTACAGAATGTGCGTGCGACCGTTCTCGATGCAGCGGACCTTGCGCAGCTTATGCAGATGGAACGGCGCGACAGTGCCGTGATCGAAGCCGTCAGCCTGTTGTTGCAAGTAAAGCGCGAGTTGCAGGTTCATATTGCAGCTTGAGCGTTACAAGATGTTGAATGACCGGCGCCAATGCCGTCATAGTTGAGCGGTGTGATTTTGTTTCCATAACGGCAATAAAACATGCTTTGCCGCATGAATTGGCGCTGGGACGCACTCCCGCAAAAAGTGCAAAAACCGTGTGACCAAGGACGGAACCGAATGAAGATGGAAGAGCTGGCAAAAGTGGGCGGTTACAAGGTCCCGACAGCACATCACCCATTCATGCGTTTGGGGCTGGAAAAGCTGGACCTGTTTCATGCCGAAATCGCCGACCTAGAGGCGACATTGCAAGATGTCGTCAAACTGGGCGGCCCGGATAGCGAAAAGAAATCGGCAAAGCTGATCAAACAATTGCGCTCATTCGAGCCCAGCATCACGATGATCGGCCAGATCAAAGCCGGCAAGACATCGCTGGTCAATGCCATGGTCGGCCGCCCTGATCTGCTGCCTGCGGACGTGAACCCCTGGACATCGGTCGTCACCTCGCTGCACCTGAACGCGGCCTTGCCCGCGGATGCGCCGACCGCGACCTTCCAGTTTTTCAACAAGGACGAATGGGATCATCTGATCGAAAATGGGGGACGCATCGGCGAATTATCCGCACGGGCCGGTGCCGATGAAGAGATGGAGAAAATCCGCCTGCAAATCGCCGAAATGCGCGACAAGACCAAGCGCCGCCTTGGCCGCAAATTCGAACTTTTGCTGGGTCAGAAACACAATTATGCCGAACTGAACGACGAATTGGTGCAGCGTTACGTCTGTATGGGCGATGATTTTGACGATCTTGACGCATCAGGCCAACAGGGTCGTTTTGCCGATATCACCAAATCTGCCGACATTTATCTGACTGCCGCAACAATCCCGATGCCGCTATGCCTGCGCGATACGCCGGGCGTGAACGACACGTTCATGATGCGCGAACAGATCACCATAAATGCGCTGCGCGACAGCCGCATCTGCGTGGTGGTGTTGTCGGCGCATCAGGCGCTCAGTTCCATGGACATGGGCCTGATCCGCCTGATTTCGAACGTCAAATCCCGCGAGGTCGTGATTTTTGTCAACCGGATCGACGAATTGGCCAATCCCGCCGAACAGGTCCCCGAAATCCGCGACAGCATTTTGCAGACGCTGATCGACAACAACGGCCCCGAAACGCCTGAGTTGATTTTTGGCAGCGCCTATTGGGCAAATATCGCACTGGGGGATAATCTGGACGCCATCGTCGCGGATAGCGCCGAAGCAATGTTCAACTGGGCCGAAGCCTCGCTCAGCACGCAAACGGCAGGCATGGGGACCAAGGAACTGGTCTGGCATCTGTCCGGTTTGCCCGCATTGTTCGGCGCAATATCTGACCGCATCACCGAGGGGCAAGGCGCGGAAATCCTGAGTACGGCGCGCAAACGGGCGCTGAACCTTGTCGGCGGCGTGCGGGCGTCATCGTCTATCGTGTCGATGCGTCTGGAGGGTGACACGGTCACAGTGATGCCGCATAGCCAGCTGGTCCAGCGGCTGGACAGGATCGCGCAGACGCAGATCAACCTGCTGAATGACCGTCTTGACAGCGTGTTCCAGCAATTCGGATCGCGCGTCGATCAATCGCATCGACGGTTTTTGGACCGTGCGCTTGAATCCTTGCTGCAACATCTGGAAAGCAGGGGTGAAGACGCGGTCTGGCAATACAGCCCCGACGGGCTGCGGATATTGCTGCGCACCAGCTATCAGGTGATGCGGCGTAACGCGACGGCGGCCTGTGATCAGGTGTTTGCGGCGACCGCTGACGATCTGTCGGAAACCTATCGCGCGGCGTTCGGGGTGGCGGTTGAAAACTTTAAGATCTCGCCACCTGCCGCCCCCGACATTCCCGCCCCTGTCGCGCTGGGCCAGACCATCGCGCTTGATCTGCAGACATCGTGGTGGAAAGGCTGGTGGAAACGGCGCAAAGGCTATCGCGCCTTTGCCAGTGGATTCTATGACCTGATCGAGGCGGAAACCGCCCCCATTATCGCAGAACTCAAGGATCGTCAGACCATGGACATCCGCGCCATGGCCGAACGCGAATTGCGCGAATTTCTGGACGAACAGCGCGCCCTGCTGACAGACATCAGCGAAAAATCCAGCCTTCACCTTGATGATCTGAAGGATATTTTCGGGATCACCGCGCAGCAGGAACGCGCCGAAATATTCGACTATATCATCGACGAACTGACCGCGCAGACCCGTGCTGCGCCGCAAGGACCAGACCAATGACCGACGCACACCCGCCCCGCAAACCCCGGATCGCGCTGATGGGCGAATTCAGCGCGGGCAAAAGCACCTTGTCCAACCTGCTGCTGGGCGCGCGCCCGCTGCCGGAAAAGGTGACGGCAACACGGCTTGCGCCGGTGTGGATGTCTTATGGCGACACGCCAGCTTATCGCGTGCTGGTGGATGGCAGCACCGAACCTGTGTCGCTGGACCAGCTTGAATAGATTCCGGTCGCACAGACCCATGTGATCCGGCTGTTCATGGAATGCGATATTCTGGACCTTTGCGATCTGATCGATTTTCCGGGGATTTCCGACCCCAATATGTCGTCCGAAGTCTGGGAACGGATGCTGCCCGAGGTGGACGCCGTGATCTGGTGTACCCATGCGACCCAGGCCTGGCGCCAGTCAGAAGCCGCTGTCTGGGCGATGATGCCCGATGCCCTGCGTGATTTTTCCATCCTGCTGATTACCCGCTATGACAAGCTGATCAGCGATAGCGACCGTCGCCGCGTGTTGCAGCGGGTCAGACTTGAAACGGACGGGCAGTTTGCAGCCAGTTTTCCGATCTCTTTGGTGCAGGCGTTGCAGGCGGGCGATGATTACGACAAATGGGACGCAAGCGGCGCAGGCCCTTTTGTCACCCATCTGGTCGATATGATCGACAACCTGACCAAGGTCGCGGCACGCACCGACCAGCCGCTTTACAATATCGCCAATGGCACCGCGATCCCCGACCCCGTCCGCGCAACGATCATGCCGCGCCGCGTGCAGCAGATGCACCAAGCGCCGCAAACCGGCACAGGTGACGCGGATGATCCGGTGCGGGCATCCTTGTAAAAGCATCGCTGCGGGTTTTCCCGCTTTCACGAAAGTGCCGGTCTGAGGGCGTGGCAAAAGCAATGGGCAGACCCAATGGCCACCAAGGCACTGGACAGGTTGCAAGACAGATATCCGGACTGCGCGGCACTGGTCTTTGCCGATCTATCCACGCAGATGGCCCTGATCACCAATACCAACACGATGTTCCGCCGCGAAACGCTGGATTCGCTCTGTGCCGAGGCCGCACTTGCCTTTGGCACCAAGGGCAGGCCGGCCATCGGCGACAGTGCCGCCATGACGGTGTTTGTCGCAACCCGCGATCATCTGCGGATCTATCTGCGTTCTGCGCATGACCCCGATGATGCCTTGTGCTGCATCTGCGCCCATGACACCGCCATCGACAGCTTTGTCAAAGAGGCGCGCGCCTGTCTGGAAACGATCAGCCATGGCGCATGACCCCGGCCACCAAGGGACCACCGACCGTGACTGACCACAGCCTGCTTGTCACCAGACTGATGGCATTGGCCGCCGATGACAGCGTGTTCGTCGGTGGCGCGCGCGTCCTGTCACGGGCCGGATTGCCTGCGCCCCTGACGGCGATCATCACGGAAATCGACTCTACCGTGCTGGAACGGACGCTGGTGTTCGACATCGACGGCATCGTGCTACGCATGGCGGTGGCGGGTCGCCGCCTGCGCGGGGTGATCGACATCGCGGGTATCCCGCCATCGGCTACAGCCCTGACAGGCCGCGTGCTGGCGCAAGACGATATCGCCACGACAAAGACGCTTGGCGCGTTTTTGGCGGACGTGTGCAAGGACGCGCAGCAGGTCACCGTGCGGTCGCACCCCGCCGAACCGCTGGGCACCCCGTCAGAGGCGGGCATTCCCGCAGCCAGCCTTGTTGGTCTGTGGCAGGTGGTTGACCATGGCACCGGACAATCGCGGATGGCGCGGTTTCTGGCGGGCAATACCGCTGCGATCCCTGAATTCATCCATGCAACCGCCGGGGTGATCACCGGCACGCAGGGCGATACCGCCAAGCTGGACCCGATCTGGCGCGACCAGTTCATGGCATTCCGCAAACGGCAACAGGCGATCTTTGCGCATCAGGACGGCCCGCTTTTGGTCTGTCTGGATGGTGGGTCGGGTGACGGGCACGGCGTGGCCATCGCGATGACAGGCGACGAGGCCAGCGTGTTCACCTATGACCCCGCGGCAATCAGCGCGATCCTGGCATCGTGGCACAGGATCGCGCATTAGGTCACAGCCGCGCGGGAAACCCCGGCGCGCGCAGATCGGTCTGCAACAGATCTTCCAGCAGTTTCACGATCATCGGGGATTGCGCATCGCCGCCATAGGCCGCGCGCGCGGCGACATAGGTCTGTTCCGTCGCCCCCGCCAGATCCAGCGGCACGCCGAATTCGCGCCCGAAATCCAGCGCAAAGCCCAGATCCTTGAGCGCCAGATCAATGTTGAACGCGATGTCATAGGACCCGTTCAAGCACCAGCGCCCCTTCGGTTTCATGCACAAAGGAATTGCCCGATGATGCCTTGATCGCATGCCACGCCTGCCCAAGGTCAAGCCCACCACGTTTGGCCAGCATCAGCGCCTCGCCGCAGGCTTTCAGATGGATGAAGGCCAGCATATTGGTGATGACCTTGATGATCGACGCCGACCCCAAAGGCCCCATGTGGAACACCTGATTGCCGATGGCCTGCAGCGCGGGCAGATGCAGGTCGAACATATCCTTGTCACCCCCCGCCAGCATGGTGATCTGGCCTTGCGCCGCCAGATGCACGCCACCGGTGACAGGCAGTTCCATCATCCGCACGCCGGATGCCGCCGCCTGATCCGCAAAGGCCAGCACATCGTCGCGGCCAAGCGTGGACATTTCGATCCAATGCGCGCCGGGTTTCATCATGGGCAGGATGCGCGCCAGCACCTGTGCCGTGACGGCAGGCGACGGCAGACAGGTGATGACATGGTCAACCGATGCCGCCACCGCCTCTGGCGTGTCGGCCCATTGCGCACCGGCGGCGCAAACTGCATCGCCCGCCGCGCGGTTCAGGTCGGTGACGGTCAGCTCCATCCCTGCGCGCCGCAGGCTGGCGGCGCAATGCCCGCCCAGATTGCCCAGCCCGATATAGCCGTAATGCATCGCGCGCCCCTTATTCGAAATAAATGCGGTAATCCGCACGGATCGCAGCATCGACATCCACGTCGATCTGCCGCCCCGCCTTGGCCAGAATGGTATTCTTGCGCGCGATTGCCTTGTCCAGCAGCATGGGCCGGTCGGCCTCGACCCATTCCTTGGGGCTCATCCGGTTGCCAAGCACGGGATAGATATATTCCGTCTGCATCAGTTGCAGCGTCTGGTCGGACCCAAGGTAATGGCCCAGCCCGCCAAGGCAGACCGCCTTCATCGCCTCGATCGAGGTGCTGTCTTCGGTCACGTCGATCCCGCGCACGCAGCGCATGACCTGCCCCAGAATGTCATCGCCCAAGACCAAGGATTCCAGACAGAACCCCAGCAGGGATGCATGCATCCCCACGGCCTCGTAAACCATGTTCAGCCCCGACAGGCCCGCAAGGACATTGGTGATCCCTTGTTCCCAGCCAGCCTGCATGTCGGGCAGCTTGCTGTCGGAAATCCCCGCAGCGGCCCCCCCCGGCAGGCCATAGAAATGATGCATCTGCGCGCAGCCCGCCGTCAGCAGCGCCTGTTCGGCCGATCCGCCCGACATCGCCCCCGTGCGCAGGTCCGACACAAACGGCCATGTGCCGAAAATCGCCGGATGCCCCGGCGCCATGGCATTGACATAGACGACACCCGCCAGACATTCCGCCACCGCCTGCACGATGGCCAGCGCGATGGGCGCGGGCGCCGTCGCCCCCGCCTGCCCTGCGGACAGCAGCAGCACGGGCATCCCGCCGCGAATGCAGCTTTCCATCGCCATGCAGCTTTCCTCGGCGAATTTCATCGGCGGGACGACAAAGCAGTTCGAATTGGAAATGAAGGGCCGCGCGCGCCATGCCGCCTCGCCCCCTGCGATCCGGTGGATCATGTCGAAACCGGGGGCCACATGCGACGGGTCGCTGAAGGAGGTGCCGACATGTTTGGTGGTGCCTGAACAGCAGGCATAGATCGTGTTCAGATCCATTTCGAGGTTATCAAGAACATCGCGGCAGACCATGGCGCGCTGAAAGAAATGCACGTTATCAAGGTTATGCGTGATCCGTGCCGCATCGAACAGGTCCTGCGCCGTGCTGTCACGGTAGGTGTTGGTCGCAAGGTCCACGATATGCACCGCCGCCCCCGCCGTGCCGAAATGCACGTTGGTGCCGGACAGGTGCAGGTCGTGTTTCGGGTCGCGGCCGAACAGCGTGATATCGCGCGCGGCCTTGGCCAGCATATCCTCGACCAAGGCACGCGGAAACCGTAACCGCCTGTCATCGCCAAGGATCGCACCGGCGCGGGTCATGATCTCGATTCCCGATTGCGGGGCTTGGGACAGGCCGATCTGTTCCAGCGCATCAAGGGCTGCGTGGTGGATGCGCAGCACCTCGGCATCGGTCAAAACCTTGAGCCGGCCACCGGGCATACCCGCGCGCACGGGGCGTTTATCCTCGGCCAAGGGTGCAGAACGCAAGGCGACCCGCGCGGCACGGCCACCGCTGCGGGATTTCAACTGGATCGTGTCGGACATGGGAAACTCCACAGGGGATACTGCGCGATCCTGCGCGCAAACCACACATCTGGCAATCAGGCATTCCGGTTGTTATTGATCGGGATCACCGATTAGGGCAGAGTGATTTCCATGCAGATAGAATTGATCGAAACCTTCCTTGATCTGTGCGAAACGCGCAGCTTCAACCAGACAGCCGAACGGCTGGGGGTGACGCAATCCACGATCTCGGGCCGGATCAAGGCGCTGGAAAAGGCGATTGGACGGCCACTGTTCACCCGTTCACGCGCAGGCACGGCGCTGACCACCGAAGGGCTGCGGTTCGAACCCCATGCCCGCAGCCTGCGGCACAGCTGGATCACCGCGCTGAACGCGACGCGCGACAGCGGGATCGCGGGGGTGACCATGCGCATCGGGTTGCAGCACGACCTTGTCGGCATGGCGATCAGCGCGCTGATCGGGCAATTCCGCGCCGCCCTGCCCGATACGGTATTTTTCTTCGAGGCCGATTATTCCGCGCAGATGTGCGCCGATCTGGTGACGGGGGCGCAGGATGTGGCGGTGCTTTACACGCCAAAAATCCACCCCGATCTTTATTTCCAGACCTTGGGCGAGGTGCCTTATCTGATGGTCTCTACCCATGCGACCCGGCTGAGCGAGCTGCGCGCCGACAGCTATATCCTTGCCAATTACGCCCCCGCTTTTGCGCAAAGCCATGCCGCCCTGCTGCCCGATCTGACCAATGTATCGCTATCCATCGGGCAGAACGCGGCGATGGTCGATCTGGTCACATCGCTGGCAGGCAGCGCCTATGTGCTGGCCCCGTCCGCACAGGCGCTGATCGCGGCAGGCCAGTGCCATCTGGTGACGGATGCGCCCGTCATCACCCAGCCGGTCTTTGCCGGTGTCACCCTGCGCAACCGGCACCGTGCGGCCTATCGGCGGATGGTGCGGATACTCGACGGCCATTTCGGATCCTCGCCGCCGATGACCGCAGGCCGGTCCTTGCGGATGACGCGCAGCGGCGCGCACTGACTGCGGCAGATCGCCCTTGCAACGCGCGAAGCATTGACGAACAAAAGAAGAACATTAATGTGGCATCATGGTAAAAATGACCCTGCAAGACAAGCTCGCGATTCTGTCGGATGCCGCGAAATATGATGCCTCCTGCGCCTCGTCTGGAGGCGAAAGGCGGGATTCGCGCAAGGGCGGCCTTGGATCATCCGGCGGCGCGGGTATTTGCCATGCCTATACGCCGGACGGGCGGTGTATTTCGCTGCTGAAAATCCTGATGACCAATTTCTGCATTTTTGACTGCGCCTATTGCATCAACCGCGTTTCGTCCAACGTGGAACGGGCAAGGTTTTCTGTCGAAGAGGTCGTGACCCTGACGCTGGAATTCTACCGGCGCAATTACATCGAAGGGCTGTTTTTATCCTCGGGCATCATCAAATCGCCCGACCAGACCATGGGCGACATGGCGCGGATCGCGAAAAGCCTGCGGGTGGATCACGGGTTTCGCGGCTATATCCACCTGAAAACCATCCCCGATGCAGCGCCAGAACTGATCAAGGAGGCGGGGCTTTACGCCGACCGTCTGTCGATCAATGTGGAACTGCCGCAGGATGCATCCTTGCGCAAATTCGCCCCCGAAAAGCGCCCCGAAACCATCCGCGCCAGCATGGCGCAGGTCCGGCTGGAAGGCGAGGCCGCCAAGGACAAATCCCACACCGGCAAACGCCCGCCAAAGTTTGCGCCTGCGGGTCAAAGCACGCAGATGATCGTCGGCGCGGACGGCACCGATGACGTGACGATCCTGAACAGCGCGACGCGGCTTTATTCCGGCTATAAACTGCGGCGGGTCTATTATTCGGCGTTTTCCCCGATCCCCGATGCATCCGTCATGCTGCCGCTGGTGCAGCCGCCCTTGGTGCGCGAACACCGGCTGTATCAGGCGGATTGGCTGCTGCGGTTCTACGGCTTCACCGCCGAGGAGATTGCGACCGGCACCAACGCCGGCCATCTTGATCTGGAACTGGACCCCAAACTGGCATGGGCGCTGCAGCACCGCGCGCAGTTTCCGGTCGATGTGAACCGCGCCAGCCGCGATATGCTGCTGCGCGTGCCGGGGTTCGGCACGCGGATCGTGGACCGGATCATCGCGACACGGCGCAATGGCGCCTTGCGGTACGAAGATCTGGTGCGCATGGGGGCCTTGATGAAAAAGGCCAAGGCTTTCGTCACCATGCCCGGCTGGACCCCTGCCGCGATGACCGACAGCGTGGATTTGCGCGCGCGTTTCGCGCCACCGCCCCAACAATTGCAACTGATTTGACCTATGCCGTCACGCTGCCCGATCTTGGCACGCTGGACGCATGGCGTGATGCTGCACGGATCGCCATTTCGCACCGGATTGCGCCGGACCTGATCGACTGGTCGGGGGGTGGCGGATTGTTTGCGGCGAGCCCCCTGCCCGACCAGCAAGGGCCGCATCAGGCCAAGGTGCCTGCCGCCTTCTTCGACATCGCCAGATCCGCGATCTGGCATAAATCACCCGACCGCGCGGCGTTGCTGTATCAAGCTCTCTGGCGGATCGACCGGCGCGATGGCGATCCATTGTCGTCCGCCGATCCGCTGGGGCGGCGGTTGCAACTGCTGGCCAAGAACGTGCGCCGCGACATTCACAAGATGCATGCCTTCGTGCGGTTCCGAGAATTGCCCGGCGATAGCGCCCGCCGCCGTTTCGCGGCATGGTTCGAACCGGAACACCACACATTGGAACCCGGTGTGCCGTTCTTTGCCAAACGGTTCGCCGATATGGACTGGATGATCGCCACGCCCGCCCTGACCGCGCATTTCGAAGGCGGCAAGCTGCGATTTGGCCCCGCCGCCGCCCGCCCCGATCTGCCGGATGATGCGTCCGAATCCCTTTGGGCCACCTATTTCGCCAATATCTTCAACCCCGCGCGGATCAAGCTGGATGCGATGCGATCCGAGATGCCCAAGAAATACTGGAAAAACCTGCCCGAAACCGCGCTGATCCCCGCGATGCTGAAAGACGCCGAAGCCCGCGTGCAGCGGATGCGCGCGGCTGGCAGCACCCCAGCCCGCCCCGGTGCGGCGGCAGTTTCCACCCGCTACCGTGCCGCGATGCCGCAAGCGGTGGATTTACCCGACAGCTTGGATCAGGCGCACGAGGCGGCCATGCAATGCCGCCGCTGCGGTTTGTGCGAAAAGGCGACGCAGACGGTCTGGGGCACAGGTGCGCCGGATGCCGCGCTGATGATCGTGGGCGAACAACCGGGCGACCGCGAAGATCTGGCAGGCAAGCCCTTTGTCGGCCCTGCGGGGCAGGTGTTACGGCAGGCGATGGCCGAGGCGGGGGTTGATCCCGCCGCCACCTGGCTGACCAATGCGGTCAAGCATTTCAAATTCACCCCGCGCGGCAAAAGGCGCATCCACCAATCGCCTGACAAGTCGGAAATCGACCATTGCCGCTGGTGGCTGGGGCTGGAACTGGGGTTCGCGCAACCGAAACTGACGGTCGCACTGGGTGCAACGGCGGCCTATGCGTTGACCGGCAATGCCGCCCCGATAGCTGACCGGCAGGGCAGGATCGAACAGGGCCTGCACAACGGGCCGGTGCTGGTGACATGGCATCCGTCCTATATCCTGCGCCTGACAGATGCGGCGGCACAGGCCACAGCGCGCGCTGATCTGACAGCCGCCCTTTACGAAGCGGCGCGCCGCGCCACTTAGCAGGTGATGCAGACCAAAGGTGCCCAGTGACCCGACCCGATGACAGATTACGCGGCACGCCCGTCCCGACAGGCCGCGCGAACCGCCTTTTGCGTATGGGCGGGATCGCCGCGGGGATCGCGGGCGGTGTCGCGTCAGGCGGCTTGCGGCGTCTGGCCAGCGGGCAGCGCCCCGGCATGGCGGATCTGTTGCTGACGCCCGCCAATGCGCTGCGGCTGACCGATGGTCTGGCACAGATGCGCGGTGCCGCGCTGAAGATGGGGCAGATGCTGTCGATGGATACCGGTGTCGTGTTGTCGCCCGAACTGACCGCGATCCTGGCGCGGTTGCGCGATGATGCCCGCCACATGCCGCCCAAGCAGCTCCAAGCCGCGCTGAACGCGCAATGGGGCGAAGGCTGGCGCAAACGCTTTGCCGCGTTCGACGTGCGCCCCTTTGCCGCCGCCTCCATCGGGCAGGTGCATCGCGCCACGACGCATGATGGCCGCGACCTGGCGATCAAGGTGCAATATCCGGGCGTGCGCGCCAGTATCGACAGCGATGTGGACAATATCGCAGGGCTGATGCGCCTACCCGGCCTGTTGCCGCGCGGCATGGATATCGCCCCGCTGCTGGACGCTGCGAAACAGCAGTTGCATGAAGAGGCTGATTACAGCGCCGAAGCCGCGCATTTGCGCCGTTTTGGCGCCCTGCTGGCAGGGTCGAAGGATTTCATCGTCCCGCAGGTGCAGGAAGATTTCAGCACCGATGCGGTGCTGGCGATGACCTATATCACAGCTGATCCCGTCGATGTGCTGGTGGATGCGCCGCAGGATATCCGCGACCGTGCGGCACGCGATCTGATCGATCTGGTGCTGCGCGAACTCTTTACCTTTGGGGCGATGCAGACCGACCCCAACCTTGCCAATTACCGCGTAGACCACGCGACAGGCCGGATCGTCCTGCTGGATTTCGGGGCGGTGCGCGGGATAAATCCCGCGCAACAGGCCACGTTCCGCAACCTGATGAACGCGGGGCTGGATGATGACAGCGTGGCGATCAGGCAGGCGATGCTGGATATCGGCTATTTCGGCACAGCAACGCCGCCGCAGCATCAGGACCTGATCCAAGCGATGTTCGACACCGCGATGGTGCCTTTGCGGCAGGATACGCCGTTCGATTTCGGCGCAACGAACCTGTTGGAACGGTTGCGCGACATGGGCATGGTGATCGGCAATGACCGCGACCTGATGCATGTCCCCCCCGCTGAAACGCTGTTCCTGCATCGCAAGATCGGCGGCATGTATCTGCTGGCCACCAAACTGCGCGCGCGGGTCAATCTGCGCGCCTTGCTCGAAAATTACCGCACAGGACCCCAAAACGATGGCATCTGACCCTGACAACCCCCCGTGATCGTGATCGGCGCGGGCATCACCGGACTGACCGTTGCACGCAGGCTGGCGGATGCTGGCCGCGCCGTGCTGGTGCTGGACAAGGGCCGCGGCATCGGCGGGCGTGTGGCGACACGGCGGGCAGCGGGGCTGCATTTTGACCATGGCGCACAATATGTCAGCGCGCGGGGCGCAGGTTTTGCAGCACTTTTGGGGAAACTGACGGTCACCGGCCATGTCGGCACATGGCAGGACGGGCACGTCGGCACCCCCGGCATGTCGGCGCTGGCCAAGGGGATCGGCGCATGGCTGGACCTGCGGCAAGAGGCGCTGGTCACCGGCTTGTCGCGTGATGGCGATGGCTGGCGGGTGTATTTGGGGGATGAGACGCTGGCAGCGTCCCAAGTGATCTGCACCGTCCCCACCCCGCAGGTGGCAGGGATCATCGGTGCGGATCATCCGCTGATCGCACGGCTGACGGATGTCGCCTATGCGCCGAACCTGACGCTGATGGCAGCGATCGACGGGCCTGCGCCCTTCGTTGTCGCCCACGACCCTGACGCCGATCTGGCATGGATCGCGCAGGACAGCACGAAACCTGACCGCCCGCAGGGGCCAGTGGCTTGGGTGGTGCAAGCCAGCACCGCGTTCAGCGCAACCCATCTGGAACTGGACAAGGATGCCATCGCCGATCTGATGCTGCCCTTGCTGCTGGACCGTCTGGGGGCGACAGCGGCGCAGGTCCGCTACACTGCTGCCCATCGCTGGCGGTATTCGCAGGTAACGCAGGCCTTGGGCGAAGCGTTCCTGCGCGATGATACCGGCACGCTGTATCTGGGCGGCGACTGGTGCCTTGGGCCAAAGGTCGAAGACGCATGGACCAGCGGCACCGCGATTGCCGATGACCTGTTGGCGCAGCATGCTGGCTGATCCGCGCATCGCACGGCTGATCACCCTGATCAGTGCAGCCTTGCAACCGCCTGCGGGGACGGGGCGGATCATGCTTGCGCTGTTGATGGGCGCTGTGTGCCATCTGCTGTTCGCCGCCGCCGTGCTGGCGATGATCGCGGCGATGTTCTTTGGGCTCAGCGAAAGTTTTGGCACCGTGCCGTGGCCTTGGGCGGCACTCGCCAATGCCGCACTGATCGCACAATTCCCGTTGGCGCATTCGTTCTTTCTGACCCTGCGGGGCAGCACGTTTCTGACCCGCCTGATCCCCGGACCGCATGGCGCGACACTGGCCACGACCACCTATGCGATCATCGCATCAGCGCAATTGCTGGCGCTTTTCGCGCTTTGGACACCGTCGGGGATCATCTGGTGGCGCGCCGAAGGGGCGGCGTTCTGGGCGATCAGCGCCGCCTATGCCGCCAGCTGGCTGGTCCTGATCAAAGCCAGCTTTGATGCCGGTGCCGAGGTGCAGTCCGGCGCACTTGGCTGGATGTCGCTGATGGCGCGGATCAGGCCAGTGTTTCCCGACATGCCGACGCGGGGCCTGTTCGCACTGATCCGCCAGCCGATCTATGTGGCTTTCGCGCTGACGCTCTGGACCGTGCCGGTCTGGACGCCGGATCAACTGGTGCTGGCGGTCAGCTATACCGCCTATTGCCTGCTGGCCCCGCGGATGAAGGAACGGCGCTTCGCGCGCCGCTATGGCGCGGAGTTTGCGCGCTACAAGGCGGATGTGCCCTATGCGCTACCGCGATTGAAAAAGGACAGACCCCATGCGCAATGACCTGACGATCTATGACACCTATGCCGACAAATGGTGGTCCGATGATATCCGCTGGGTCAGGACGCTGAAAAACCTTGTCCCCGGCCGGTTGAAACATTTCGACAGACTGATCGACTGGCAGGGCAAGGATGTCCTTGATCTGGGCTGTGCGGGTGGTTTCATGGCCGAGGCTTTGGCCAAACGCGGCGCGCAGGTCACCGGCATCGACCCCGCCAGTGATGCGATCACCGCCGCGCGCCAGCATGCACAGGCGCGAAGGGCTGCGCATCGCCTATGACGTGGGCGTGGGCGAGGCGCTGCCCTATGATGCCGCCGGTTTCGATGCTGTGGTCTGCGTCGACGTGCTGGAACATGTCACCGACCTGCAAAAAGTGATGTTTGAGGTCGCGCGCGTGCTGCGCCCCGGCGGGCTGTTTTTGTTCGACACGATCAACCGTAACCCGCTGGCGCGGCTGGCCACAATCACCGTGGCCGAGGATATCCTGCGCCTGCTGCCGCGCGGCACGCATGATCCGGCGATGTTCATCAAGCCCGCCGAATTGCGCACCGCGATGGGGACGGCAGGGTTGGTGCCTTCGCGGTTTACCGGATTGGGACCGCGCGGGGTAAACCGGCGGCTTGACCTGACCTTTGGGCCCTTGCCGCTGACAGCAATCCTTTACATGGGCCATGCCCGCAAACCGGAGACGACATGACCCTGACCCTTGCGATCCTTGCCACCGCGGTGCTGTTCGGCGGCATGGTGCTGTATTCCTTCGGCTTTGCGGCCTTTGTATTTTCCGCCCTGCCCGGCCCTGTGGCAAGTGCCGCATTGCGGCAGGCGTTTCCACATTTTTATCTGTTTGTTATCGGATCAGCGACGCTGGCTGCGGCATTTCTGGTCTGGCACGATCCCGTGGGTGCCGCGCTGCTGGCACTGATCGCGGTGACAACGGTGCCGGCACGACAAATCCTGATGCCTGCGATCAATACAGCCACCGACACGGGCGCAAAAGGCCGGTTCAAGGCGCTGCACGGGTTCAGCGTGGCAGTGACGCTGGCGCATATCGTGCTGGCGGGCGTCGTGCTGGCGCGGTTCGCATGACCGGCACACCCGCCGGTCTGGACCCTGCCACGATCAGCGAGATCATCGAAATGGCGCTGAGCGATCACACCAGTTTCGCCCAGATCCGCGATCTGCACGGCCTGTCCCCCGATCAGGTCAAAGCGCTGATGCGCCGCGAACTGGCCGCTGGCAGCTATCGTGCGTGGCGCAAACGCGTGCGCGAATTCGGTGACAGGCGGGCGAATTACAAATAAACCGCCCAACCAAGGTGCAAAACCGCGTTGATCGCGCCAGGCAGCCAAGTTTGCCCATGCGTTTCCTGATCTGTGTGATATTTCAAGATCATGGACATCATTCTCATCACAACGGTGATCGCGTCACTGTTTCTGCTGATCGGCGTGGCAGAGCCGCTGGCCGACCGGCTGCGCGTGCCGTTCACGGTGATCCTTGCCTTGCTGGGCGTGGCCATCGCCAGCGCTGCGCTGTTTTTCCTTCGCACCGATCTGACCAATGCGCTGAACCCGCTGGCCGAGGCGATCCTTGGCCTGCCGATCCGGTCCAACGTGTTCCTTTATGTATTCCTGCCGACACTGCTGTTTCAGGCGACCTTGGGGATGAACCTGCGGCGGATGCTGGACGACTGGGTGCCGATCCTTGTGCTGGCTGTGGTGGCGGTGGTTGTGGCCACAGTCTCGGTCGGCTTTGCGCTGTCCGTGGTCAGTGCCCTGCCGCTGGCCGCCTGCCTGTTGGTGGGGGCCATCGTCTCGACAACCGATCCATCGGCGGTGGTGTCGAATTTCCGGTCGATTTCCGCACCGCAGCGGCTGAGCCGGATCATCGAAGGCGAAAGCCTGCTGAACGATGCCGCCGCCATCGCGCTGTTCGGGCTGTTCATGGGATTCGTCATGCTGGGCGTCCCCGACCCCAATCTGGGCGAGGCGCTGGCACGGTTTCCGGTCCTGATCTTTGGTGGTGCCGTGGCGGGCTGGTTCGCGGCACGGGTCGCGGTCTGGCTGATGGCGCTGTTTGCACGGTTCGAACTGGCGCAGATCTCGGTATCCGTGGCGCTGCCCTATCTGGCCTATATCGGTGCGGAACAGATGATCGGTGCATCGGGCGTGATCGCGGTCGTGACAGCCGGGCTGACACTGAACCTGACCGGACCCAGCCGCCTGCCGCCGCAATCATGGACCAACCTGCGCGAGGTGTGGGGGCTGCTGGCGCATTGGGCAGGGGCGCTGATCTTTGTGCTGGCCGCGCTGTTCATCCCGCGTCTGCTGGAAGAGGCGCGCCCCAGCGATTTCGCCCTGATCGCCGTCGTCATCGTGGCGGCCATCGCCGCGCGCGTCGTGATCCTGTTCGGATTGCTGCCACTGCTGACACTGCTGCGGGCCTCGCCGCCCGTGGACCGGCCTTACCGTGTGGCGATCCTGTGGGGCGGGTTGCGCGGGGCGGTGACACTGGCGCTGGCGCTGGCCGTCACCGAAAGCACGCGTGTCCCGCTGGAGGTCAAGCGCCTGGTCGGCATTCTTGCCACCGGTTTCACGTTGTTCACGCTGATCGTGCAGGGGTCAAGCCTGCGCTGGGTGATCGCGCGATTGGGCCTTGACCGGCTGTCGCCCATCGACGACGCGCTGTCGCGGCAGGTGGTGGCCGTTGCATTGCAGACCGTGCGCGAGGATGTGGCGCGCACGACCGAAAACTACGAACTCTCGCGCGAGATTGTCCGGTCAGAGGCAAAGCGGTTCGGCGAACGGCTGGATGATGCCGTCAAACAGGCCGAGGAAAGCGCCGATCTGCTGGACCGCGACCGGATCACGCTGGGGCTGATCGCGCTGGCGGGACATGAACGCGACACGATCCTCGAGCGCGTGCGCGACAGGACAATTTCGGCACGGATGGCCGAACAGGTGCTGACCGATGCCGAACGCTTGATCGAAAGCGCGCGCCAGGGCGGGCGCAGCGGCTATCAGCGCGCGGCCAAACGGTCAGTCACCTATGGGCGGGCGTTCCGCGCGGCGGTGTTTCTGCATAACCGGCTGAAACTGTCGATACCGCTGGCGCGGATGACGGCGGACAGGTTCGAATACCTGCTGTCGCAACGGCTGATCCTGCGCGATCTGGACGTGTTCATCGACGGGCGTATCCGCCGCATTCACGGCCGTCGCGTGGCGGATTTGTTGCAGGAACTGCTGGCCCGCCGGATCGAGCTGGTGGAAACCGCGCTGGAAGGGCTGCGCCTGCAATATCCGGGCTATGCCGAAGAGCTGGAACGCCGGTTCATCCGGCGCACGGCGCTGCGTCTGGAAGAACGCGAATATGCCACGATGCGCGACGACGGGCTGATCGGGGCCGAGGTGTATACCACGCTGGCACAGGATCTGGCGCAGCGCAGGGCGGCGGCGGAAACGCGCCCGCCGCTGGACATAGCCCCGCAAAGGTCCGATCTGGTCCGGCAATTGCCGCTGTTTGCCGATCTGGATGACGCCACGCTGAAACGACTGGGCCGCGCCTTTCAGACGATCTATGCCAATGCCGACGATATCCTGATCCGCAAGGATAACGCCGCCAAACGGGTGTTCTTTATCGCCACGGGTGCCGTCGAATTGCAGGTCGCGGGCCAGACATGGCGGCTTGGCCCCGGCGAGATGTTCGGCCAGATGGCGATCCTGATGCAGAAACGCCGCCGCGCCCTTGTGCGCGCGATTGCGCCATCCACCCTGCTGGTGCTGGACGAGGACCGGTTCCGCCGCCTGCTCATGCGCAGCGACAGGTTGCAACAGGCTGTGCGCGCCAGCGCCGAAAAGCGCGGGATCGCGCCGGAACGGCTGCTGGCGGATATCACAGCGGCCACACCACCAGCAACAGCGGAAGACTGACCGCGACAACCACCCGTTCAAGCGGCAGGCCCAGACGCCAGTCATCGCCGAAACCGCCCCCCCCCGGGGGCCAAGGATCAGCGTGTTGTTCTGGTGCCCGATCGGCGCCAGCAACGCGCAGGACGCGCCAATCGCCACCGCCATCAGGAAACTGTCGGGATTCACACCCAAGCTCGCCGCGATCCCGACGGCAATGGGGCAAAGGACAGCCGCCGTGGCGGCGGTATTCATCACATCGGACAGGCAGAGGCATCGGTCCAAAAGATCAATGCCTCCGGCGGGGATATTTGGGCTCGGAAGATGGGAAAGCGTCAGCGCATCAGCACGACCGGCACCTTGCAGGCGCGGATCATCGCCGTGGTGGTGGACCCGATCACAAGGCTGCGAATCCGGCTGTGCCCGTAGGCCCCCATCACCAGCATGTCGAAACCTTGGGTCTCCACCAGATCGGCCAGTGCCTTTTCAGGCTGGCCCGGCAGGACGGATGTTTCAGCATTCAGCCCTGCGGCTTTCAGCATCGCCTTGGCATTGGCAAGGCCTTTGTCCACCTCGGCCGAGGCTGCGCCAACGGTGACGACATGGATCGCCAGCCCCTGAAACAGCGGGCTGCGCGCGATGTGATCCACCGCTTTCATCGCGGATGCGCCGCCGTCATAGGCGACCAGCACGCGTGCAATCGGCTTGAAGGCGCGCGCGGCCACGAACACGGGGCGCGTGCTGGTGCGCACGATCCGTTCTAGGTTGGACCCCAGATGGCCCTTGGCGAAATCCGCATCCTCGCCACGTTTGCCGACGATGATGACGCGGGCATCGCCTTCGACTTCGGCAACCGCTTCGACCACGTCGCCGTGGCGCAGGCGGGTGCTGATATCGGTGACGCCGTCCTTGTCCAGTATGGCCTGCGCATCGTCCAGAATGGCACGGCCACGCTGGCTCATCAGTTTGGAGCGTTGCGCGTCAAGCTCGGCCAGTTCCTGCAACAGCGCCGTGCGCGCGCCCAGCGAAATCGCGCCGGAATGGTCGCGCTTGCCCGATGTGTCGCGTGGGCCCAGCACATGGATCAGGTCCACCGCAGCCCCCGTGCGATCCGCGATCCAGGCGGCATGGTGGCAGACGCTTTGCGCATAAATCGACCCGTCGATGAAGGCCACGATCTTTTGTGTCGGTGTCATATCCGTCTCCTCAATGCGCCATCAACTTGTCTATCGCGCCCGGCTTGTCGTGGATGGCCAGCTTGTCGACGATGGTTTCCGTCGCTTCGTTCATGCCGACGATATCCACCTCGGCCCCGTCGCGGCGGAATTTCAGCACCGCCATGTCCAGCGCCTGCACCGAACTGATGTCCCAGATATGCGCGCGGCTGACGTCGATCACGACCCTGTCCAGCGCCTCTTTGAAGTCGAAGGCGTTCATGAAATCTTCGACCGAGCCATAGAACAGCTGGCCTTCGACGACATAGGTCCGTTCGCGCCCGTCCTTCGAAACCGTCGTCGTGACCTTGAACAATTGCGCGATCTTGCCGGCAAAGAATATCCCCGAAAGCAGCACGCCGACCAGCACCCCGATGGCAAGGTTGTGGGTATAGACCACCGTCACCACCGTGGCGATCATGACGACAGACGAGGATTGCGGATGCGTGCGCAGTGCCTTGATCGAGGACCAAGAAAAGGTGCCAATGCTGACCATGATCATGATCGCGACCAATGCCGCCATCGGGATCTGGCTGACCAGATCGCCCAGACCCACCACCATGATCAGCAGGATCACACCGGCGGCAAAGCATGACAGCCGCCCGCGCCCGCCGGATTTGACGTTGATGATCGACTGGCCGATCATCGCGCAGCCTGCCATGCCGCCGATGAACCCCGTTGCGGTGTTGGCGATGCCTTGGCCGATACATTCCTGATTGCGGTTGGATTTCGTGTCGGTCAGGTCATCGACGATGTTCTGGGTCATCAGGCTTTCCAGCAGGCCGACGATAGCGACCGCGATGGAATAGGGCAGGATGATCATCAGCGTCTCCAGCGTCAGCGGGATCTGCGGGATCAGGAACACCGGCAGCGTATCGGGCAGATCACCCATATCGCCCACGGTGCGCACGTCCCAACCGAAGACCATCACCAGCGCGGTCAGCACCACGATGGTGACCAGAGGTGAAGGGATGGCCTTGGTGATCAGCGGGAACAGATAGATGATCGCAAGGCCGCCTGCCACCAGCACATAGGTCAGCCATGTCACGACGCCGGGGTCAAGCTCGGGCAATTGCGCCATGAAGATCAGAATCGCCAGCGCATTCACAAAACCTGTCATTACCGATTTCGACACATAGCGCATCACAAAGCCCAGCCGCAGGATACCCGCGCCGATCTGGATCAGTCCCGCCAGCACGGTCGCGGCCAGCAGATATTCCAGCCCGTAATCGCGCACCAAGGTCACCATCAGAACGGCGGTCGCTGCGGTGGCGGCCGAGATCATGCCGGGCCGCCCGCCCGTGATCGCGGTCAGCACCGCGATGGAAAAGCTGGCATAAAGCCCGACCTTGGGGTCCACGCCCGCGATGATCGAAAAGGCGATTGCCTCGGGGATCAGGGCAAGGGCGACGACCAGCCCCGCCAACAGGTCAGCGCGGATATTGCCCGTCCACTGGGCGCGGTACGCATCGAGAGACATCATGTAAATCTTTCCTGTCCGGCCGCAGCGCGCCGGCAACGTCTGGTGTTGACAGGTTGTCCGGCGGATAGGCGGCCGGAAGAGCCACCCGAGGTCATCCCCGGGTCCATGTTTACAGGTTGTGCTATACACGAAACGACGCCCGCGCCAAGTCTTTGTGGCCAATAAGGCGCGGCAGGCATTTACGCGCCCCTGCGTTTGCGGGGTTTCTTTTCCCGTCGGGTTCCGCCCACAATGGGACGACCCCTAGGAAAGACGATGCCATGACCACCAAACCCACCCTGCTGATCCCCCGCAAGCTGGCCGACGCCGTGCTGGATCGCGCGCGTGACAGCTATAACGTGATTCTGAACGCGGACGACCATGTCCTGACGCGCGATGAACTGATCGCCGCCTGCCAAAATGTCGATGCCGTCCTGCCCTGCCATTCGGAACATTTCAGCGCGGATGTCATCGCCGCCCTGCCCGACCGGCTGCGCATCATCGCCAACCATTCCGTCGGCGTCGATCATGTCGATCTGCCCGCCGCCAAGGCGCGCGGGATCGTCGTGACGAACACGCCCGATGTGCTGTCAGATGCCACTGCCGAAATTGCCATGCTGTGCATGCTGGGTGCCGCGCGGCGCGGGTCCGAAGGCGACCGGATGGTGCGCGAAGGGCGCTGGAATTTCTGGTCGCCGTCTTTCATGGTCGGCAGGCAGGTCACCGGACGCCGATTCGGCGTGCTGGGCATGGGCCGTGTCGGCCAGATCACGGCAGACCGCGCGCGCGGCTTCGGGATGGAAATCCATTACCACAACCGCAGCCGCCTGAGCCCCGACAAGGAAAAAGGCGCTGTGTTTCACGACACGATCGACAGCCTGCTGGCGGTGTCGGATGTGTTGTCGCTGCATTGTCCGGCCAGTGCCGACACCACCGGCCTGATCAACGCCCGCACATTGGCGCTGCTGCCGGAACGGGCGATTCTGGTGAATACCGCACGCGGCGCGCTGGTGGACGAAGACGCGCTGGTCGCAGCACTGAAAAGCGGGCGGTTGTTCGCAGCGGGACTTGATGTGTTCCGCACCGAACCGGGCGGCAACCCCGCGCTGGCAGAGCTGGATAATGTGTTCATGCTGCCGCATATCGGATCTGCCACATTCGAGACGCGCGATGCGATGGGATTCCGTGCGCTCGACAACCTTGATTCATTTTTTGCCGGGGCGGCACCGCTTGACCGTCTGGTGTGATCAACTTGGCAGTCGGGTGTCATCAGCCGCACCACCGAACGCCTTTGAGTTGTATCAAATCTTAATTTTCTGACGTGTTAGCGCAAACGCATGGCCAAAGGGCGCTTCGACACTTGCTTTTCGAAAATTGGTGATTAAACCTGACCACCTCGATGTCTTTTGGCAGCGAAACATATCTGGGAGGATACAATGACAGAGAAAACGGCTCCGAAGACCACGAGTGCGCTGTCGCGCCGGTCATTCTTGAGTAAAGGTGCCTTGGGTGGAACAGTTGCCGCCGGTGCCGCGCTGAGCGCGCCCGCCGTTCTGGCACAAGCGCCGCTGGTGGTACGGATGCAGACATCCTGGCCCGCATCGGACATCTGGATGGATTTTGCGCAGCAATATATTGATCGTGTAGAGGCGATGTCCGGTGGACGTCTGTCGATCGACCTGCTGCCAGCTGGTGCCGTCGTCGGCGCATTCCAGGTGATGGATGCAGTCAATGATGGCGTGATCGACATGGCCCACACCGTGCCTGTGTACTGGTACGGCAAATCAAAGGCCGCTTCGTTCTTTGGCACTGGTCCTGTCTTCGGCGGTTCCGCTAACACCATGCTGGGCTGGTTCTATCAGGGCGGCGGTGCCGAACTGTACCGCGAACTGACACAGGACATCCTTGGTCTGAACGTTGTTGGCTTTATGGGTTTCCCAATGCCAGCGCAGCCATTTGGTTGGTTCAAGGAAGAAGTGAACACCGCTGCTGATCTGCAAGGCTTCAAGTACCGGACCGTCGGTCTGGCTGCCGACCTGCTGCAGTCGATGGGCATGTCCGTGGCGCAGCTTCCTGGTGGCGAAATCGTCCCCGCGATGGAACGTGGCGTTATCGACGCGTTCGAGTTCAACAATCCATCGTCTGACTTGCGTTTCGGCGCGCCTGACGTGGCAAAGAACTATTACCTGTCGTCCTATCACCAGGCGTCGGAAAGCTTTGAATTCATCATCAACCAGGATTTCTATACCGACCTGGGCGACGATCTTCAGGCAATCCTGCGTTACGGCGTTGAGGCCGCGTCGACGGCGAACACAGCATTGGCGATGGACCAGTATTCCAACGACCTGCTGCGCATCCGCGACGAGCTGGGTGTGACCGTTCACCGGACCTCCAAAGACATTCTGCAGGCGCAGCTTAGCGCTTGGGACGGTCTGATCACCGAGCTGGAACAGGACGATTTCTCCAAGCGGGTTATGGACAGCCAGCGCGCATGGGTCGACAAGGTCGCCTATTACGAGCTGATGAACGCACCTGATCTGGCGCTTGCCTACGAGCATTACTTCCCCGGCAAGCTCGCAATCTGATCCGACGGATCACAACCACGATAGAACCGGGGGTGCGATGCGCCCCCGGTTTGTCACGACATGAAGGGGAACAATCATGATCCGCTATATTGAATTTGCCGACAAGTTGTCGGGTTACTTCGGCAAGGCCTTTGCCTGGCTTATCATCATGATGACCTTCGGCATGAGCTTTGAAGTGTTCATGCGATACTTTTTGAACAAGCCGACACCATGGGCGCTTGACGTGTCATTCATCATGTATGGGACGCTGTTCATGATGGGCGGGGCCTATACCCTGTCGCGCGGCGGCCATGTCCGCGGCGATTTCATCTATCGGCTGTGGAAAGTGCAGACACAGGCCAAGGTCGATCTTGTGCTTTATATCCTCTTCTTCTTTCCCGGCGTTCTGGCGCTGATCTTTGCAGGCTGGAAATATGCCGCGCGGTCATGGAGCTATGCCGAGGTCAGCATCAACAGCCCTGCGGGCGTGCCGATCTATCAATTCAAGACCATCATCGTCGCCGCAGGCATCCTGCTTTTGTTTCAGGGAGTGGCGCAAGTATTTCGCTGCATCCTCGCCATCCGCGAAGGCTATTGGCGCCGCGCCGCCGAGGACGTCATGGAAACGGAAGATCTGTTGATCAAACAAGCCGCTGAAAAAGCGGCGCAAGGCCAGTGAGTGCGCTCAGGGCGCCAGGTCCCCATTTTACGGAGTATAGCAAGTGACTGATCCGCAAGTTGCCCTGATGATGCTTGGCATCTTCATTGTCCTCGTCTTTCTTGGTTTTCCAATCGCATTCACGCTTATGGCGATGGGGATCGGGTTTGGCTACTACGCCTATTACGAACCAGATCGGATGTGGCGCACCTTCAACCGGCTGACAGAGGATGCAGATGGATGGACATCCTTCACCGCCTGGATCGAAGGGTTCTATAACAACAGGATCTTCGATCTGTTCGTGAACCAGACCTATACGGTGATGTCGAACGAAGTTCTGACCGCCGTGCCTTTGTTCTTGTTCATGGGCTACGTCGTCGAACGCGCCAATATCGTGGACAAGTTGTTCACAACCTTGAACATCGCCGCCAAGGGCATGCCGGGGTCGATGGGTGTTGCAGCCCTTGTGACCTGCGCCTTGTTCGCCACGTCAACCGGTATCGTTGGTGCGGTCGTGACGCTGATGGGCCTGCTGGCGCTGCCTGCCATGCTCAAGGCGCGCTATGACACCAGCTTTGCGTCCGGTATTATCTGCGCGGGCGGCACGCTGGGCATTCTTATTCCGCCATCGATCATGTTGATCGTCTATGCCGCCGCCTCGGGCGTGTCGATTGTCCGGCTTTATGCGGCCGCGCTCTACCCCAGCCTGGTGCTGGTCGGGCTTTACCTGACCTATATCATCGGCCGGTCGATCCTGCAGCCAAGCGTGGCCCCCAAGCCGACCAAGGAAGAAGTGCCTGACGTCCCGTTTGGTGAACTTCTCTGGATGCTGATGACATCGATTTTCCCGCTGGCGTTCCTGATCCTTGCCGTGTTGGGGTCGATCCTGTTCGGTTTGGCCACCCCGACCGAGGCCGCGTCGATCGGGGCCTTGGGTGGGATGTTGCTGGCAACCGCCTATCGCGCGATGAGCTATCAGAAACTGCGCGAAAGCGTGTATCTGACGGTGCGCACCACGGCGATGGTCTGTTGGTTGTTCGTCGGGTCATACACCTTTTCGGCGGTGTTTTCGTATCTGGGCGGTGAACACCTGATCTCGGAATTCGTGATGGGGTTCGATCTGACACCGTTCCAGTTCCTGATCCTTGCACAGCTGATCATCTTTTTGCTGGGCTGGCCGTTGGAATGGTCAGAAATCATCATCATTTTCGTGCCGATCTTCCTGCCGCTTTTGCCGCTGTTCGGGGTTGACCCGCTGTTCTTTGGCATCTTGGTGGCGCTGAACCTGCAGACATCGTTCCTGACCCCGCCGATGGCGATGTCGGCCTATTACCTCAAAGGGATCGCCCCGCCTTCGGTGCAGCTGTCGCATATCTTCAAGGGTGTGATGCCCTATCTGGGCATGGTCTTTATCTGCATGTATCTGATGTATGCTTTCCCTGCGCTGGTCTTCTCGCTGCCGGATGCGATCTATGGCGCACGATAAAGCTGGGCGCAGCGACGGCGTGGTCGCACTTGACCCGCTGGACATGCGCGACAGGCTGGCGTCAGGTGCCATGCGTGCAGCTGATCTGGCGGCGGCCTGTATCGAGCAGGTCAAGCGGCGCGAAGCCGATGTGCAGGCTTGGGCCTGGCTGGACGAACAGCATGTGATGGCACAGGCAGGACGGCTGGATGCCCAGCGCAAGACGGGCCATCCGGTCGGCCCCTTGCACGGCCTGCCCGTGGCGTTGAAAGACATCATCGATACCAACGGCATACCGACCGAAAACGGCACGATTATCGACAAAGGCCGTGTTCCGACCGAAGACGCTGTGATTGTGCGCAAGCTCAAGGCGGCGGGTGCCTATGTGATGGGCAAGACAGTCACAACCGAGCTGGCCTATATCGCGCCGGGCAAGACCCGCAATCCCGTCAATCCTGACCACACGCCCGGCGGATCGTCGCAGGGATCTGCGGCGGCGGTCGGTGCGGCCATGGTGCCGCTTGCCATCGGCACACAAACGGGTGGATCGGTCATCCGGCCAGCTGCCTATTGCGGTGTTGTAGGCTTCAAACCCAGCTTTGGGATGATCCCGCGCACAGGTATCCTGTCGCAATCACCCTCGCTCGACACTGTCGGGGTCTTTGCGACCAGTGTGGCCGGTGTGGCGATGCTGGCCGATGTGCTGTGCGGGGACGATCCCGCTGATCCCGCCACCACGCTATCGGCACCACCGCGCCTGCTTGCCACCGCATTGTCGGACGTGCCTGTGCGGCCGACGCTGGCACTTATGGCCCACATGCCCGGTGACACGGCCCCTTCCGAGGATATGGCGCTCGCCATGCAGGAACTGTCGGATCTTCTGGGCGAGGATGCCTTTGCCCTGACCCTGCCGATCCTCTTCGACGAGGCCGCAGAGATCCGCGAACGGATCAACTTTGCCGAGATGGCGAAATGCTATTACGGTTATGAACGGCGCGGGCGCCAACAGCTATCTGAAATCACGCTGGCCGCGATCGACGCGGGCAAGGCCGTGCTGGCGCGCGACTACCTCGCCGCGCTCGACTGGCCCAAACTGCTGAACGCGGCGCTGGATGAAATCTTTGCCCGTTGTGACGCGATTATCTGTCCCGCAACGCCCACATCTGCCCCTGCAGGGCTGTCGTCGACCGGCAGTGCGGTGTATAATGGGCTGTGGACGCTGTGTGGCGTACCGGTCGTCACGCTGCCACTGTTCGAGGACTCGGCAGGTCTGCCGATGGGTCTGCAGGTGGTGGGTCGCCGGGGCAATGATGCCCGATTGCTGCGCACGGCGCGGTGGTTGACAAGTGAACTCAAAAAAACGAGCGGAGTAGTGACCAATGTTTGAGCGCGGCTTGGCGATTTTCGCCTTCATCATGCTTTTCGGCTTCGTTGCAATCCTTGTTATCAAGCTGGAAAGGCTGGATATCGCAGTAATCGCAGCGATCACCCTTGCCCTTGCAGGCTGGGATGTGCTGGGTCGCAAGAAAAGCTGAAACACCGGCACGGCGGATGCGTCCGGCCGGTGCTTGTGCAAACTTGCGTGTTCTGTTCCCTCAAAGGGCTGCCTTTTCCTGAAAACCGCTTGACCTTTGTCGCCCCGACAGGTTGAACGGCGCTGATAATTGATGTGGGAAACAGGTGTTTTCAGATGAACGAGCAGAACCGTAACCTCATCCTTGCGACGCTTCTCAGCTTCGCGGTGATCATGACGTGGACCCTGCTGTTCCCGCCCGAAGAGATTGCTGTCGATCCCGCGGCTCAGGTTGCAACCCAATCCGTTGATCCGACAGTGCCGCTGGCCGATCCGGCAACACCCGACGCCACTGCGCCCACGACTGCCGATCAGACAGCTGCCGAGGTTGCGCGTATCGCGATCGAAACCCCCGAACTGACCGGGTCGATTTCCATGCTGGGTGGGCGGATCGACGATCTGGCGCTGACCGATTACCGCGAAACGCTGGATGAGGGCGCGCCGATCGTGCGCCTGTTGCGCCCTGACGGCGAACTTGACGCATATTTTGCGGCGTTCGGCTGGACCGCGACCGACGGCATTGACCGCGCCGCAGTCCCCGGCCCTGATACGATCTGGTCCGTCGAAACAGGCGAGACGCTGACGCCATCCACGCCCGTGACGCTGGTCTGGGACAATGACGCAGGCCAGATTTTCCGCACCGAAATTTCGGTCGACGACCAGTTCATGTTCAGCTTTGCGCAAAGCATACAGAACGTCAGCACCGATACCGTCAGCGTGCGGCCTTACGGGATTTTGCGCCGGCATGGCGAGCCGTCGGATGCGAAACACTTCTTCATCCTGCACGAAGGTCTGGTGCGGATGTCCGATGGCGAGCTGGAAGAAACCAGCTATAGCAACATCACCGATCACACATTCGACGAACGCGAACAGACGCTGGCCGAACGGATCGAAGTGCAGCAATCCGGCTGGATCGGCTATACCGACCATTTTTGGATGACCACGCTGATCCCCCAAGCCGGACAGCCGTTCCGGTCCACATCCAAATATTTCGAGGCGCGCGATCTGTATCAGGTCGAAGCCGTGATGCCCCCCAACGTGGTTGCCGCCGGCGAAACCGCCACGGTGACAACCCGCCTGTTCGCCGGTGCCAAGGAATGGGAAGCGATCCGTGACTATGAAGAAAACGGCGGCGTCGAACGCTTTCTGGACAGCATCGACTGGGGCTGGTTCTTTTTCCTGACCAAGCCGATCTTTTGGCTGCTGCACACGCTGAACATTTATATCGGCAACATGGGCTGGTCGATCCTTGCGCTGACGCTGATCCTCAAGGCACTGGTGCTGCCCTTGGCCTATAAATCCTATGTCTCGATGGCGCGGATGAAGGAACTGCAGCCCGAGATGGAAAAGCTGAAGGAACGTGCCGGCGATGACCGGCAGGCCATGCAGCAAGGCATGATGAAGCTGTATAAGGAAAACAAGGTCAATCCGGCAGCGGGTTGTCTGCCGATCCTGTTGCAGATTCCGATCTTCTTTTCGCTCTACAAGGTGATCTTTGTCACGATCGAATTGCGCCATGCGCCGTGGATCGGCTGGATCGACGATCTGAGCGCACCTGACCCGTCCTCGATCATCAACCTGTTTGGCCTGTTGCCCTATGCGGCACCCGATCCGGGATCAATCCTGTCGCTGATCTTTATCGGTCTGCTACCGATCCTGCTGGGCGTGTCGATGTGGATGCAACAGAAACTGAACCCGGCCCCGACAGATGCCACGCAGCAGATGATATTTGCCTGGATGCCATGGGTGTTCATGTTCATGCTGGGCGGTTTCGCATCCGGTCTGGTGCTGTACTGGATCGCCAACAACATCATCACCTTCGTGCAGCAATATGCGATCATGCGCAGCCACGGGGCGAAACCCGATGTCTTTGGCAACATCAAATCGGGGCTGAAACGCAAAAAGGCGGATGCGGACAGCAAGCCTGACAAATAGGATCGATGAACCGATATGGAACTGCGCTTTCCCGAGGCTGCCACGCCTGACGATGCCAGCATAGAGGTTGGGCGCATGCTGTTCGCGGGCGAAACCACCTTTGTCAAAGGTGTCGTCGCCATGGACGGCCTGCCGCCCGCCGACCGGATCGAGGTCTGTTTCGCAGGCCGGTCCAACGTTGGGAAATCATCCCTGATCAACGCGCTGACCGGCCGCAAGGGGCTGGCGCGCGCGTCGAACACCCCGGGACGCACGCAGGAAATCAACTTTTTCACCGCGGGCGACATCTATGTCGTCGATTTGCCGGGCTATGGTTTCGCCAATGCGCCCGTTGCGGTGGTCGAAAAATGGCAGCGGTTGTTGAAACAATACCTGCAAGGCCGCCAGACCCTGCGCCGTGTGTTCGTGCTGATCGACGCGCGCCACGGGGCCAAGGCCGTGGACGAAGAAATCATGTCGCTGTTGGACGCCTCTGCCGTGACCTTTCAGGTCGTGATGACCAAGGTCGATAAACTGCGCGGTGATGCCTTGGCCGAATCGCTGGCCCGGACCCGCGCCGCGCTGGTCAAACACCCCGCCGCCTATCCCGAGCTGATCCTGACCTCGGCTGAAAAAGGCGAAGGCATCCCCACATTGCGCGCCATCATCGCAGGGATATCATGAAGAAAAGGACCCCCGACATGAACCGTGACTGGATCGCGACCGCCCGCACCCTGTCCGAGGCCCTGCCCTATCTGCAACGCTATTCCGGCGCTGTCGTCGTGGTGAAATTCGGCGGCAATGCCATGGGCGACGCCGATGCGATGGCGGAATTCGCCCGCGATATCGTGCTGATGAAACAGGTCGGCATGAACCCTGTCGTCGTGCATGGTGGCGGGCCGATGATCAACCAGATGCTGGACAAGCTGGGGATCAAGACTGAATTCGTGCGCGGCCAGCGTGTCACCGACAAGGACACGGTCGAAGTCGTCGAAATGGTGCTGACCGGCCTTGTCAACAAACGCATCGTGCAGGCAATCATGGACGAAGGCGGGCGCGCTGTCGGCCTGTCAGGCAAGGATGACGACCTGATGGTCGCAGAGGCGCTGAACCCCGAACTGGGCTTTGTCGGCCGCCCCGTGGAAATGAACGTGCAGGTGCTGCGCGATCTGAACGCCGCAGGCATCATTCCTGTCGTGGCCCCTGTGGCCACTGGCATGGACATGCTGGAAACCTTCAACGTCAACGGCGACACGGCGGCGGGTGCCATAGCCGGCGCTCTCAAGGCGGACCGGCTGCTGCTGTTGACCGATGTGCCCGGCATCAAGGATGCCAGCGGCGAGGTTGTGACCCAGCTGACCCCCGATCAGGTCCGCGCGATGATCGCCGATGGCACGATCAACGGCGGCATGATCCCCAAGGCCGAAACCGCGCTGATGGCGGTCGAGCAGGGCGTGCGCGCGGTGGTGATCCTTGATGGTCGCCTACCCAATGCCAGCCTGCTGGAATTGTTCACCGAACATGGCGCAGGGTCCATCATCCGCGAACCGCGCTGACGATGACCGCCAGCGCGCTTGACGATGCACTGGCCTTGCACGGGCTGCATGTCGCGGGCGCGTTTCACATCAGCGCCGATGACGCATTGCCGCGCAAGGACGGGTCACTGGTCCTGATCAGCCCCGCAGAACCGGCGTTCTGGCCGCTCTTCACCGCCAGCCCCGAATACCGCGACGGCCAGCCCGACCCGATGGACCGCTGGTCGCGCCGGGTCGGTGATGCGCTGGCACAGGATTTCGGCGCGCTGGCGCTTTACCCCTTTGGCGGCGCGCCGTTCCTGCCGTTCTATACCTGGGCGCTGCGGTCGGGGCGGGCCTGGGCGTCACCCATCGGGTTTCTGGTGCATGACACGGGTGGGCTGTTCATCTCTTACCGGATGGCGCTGCTGGTGCCTTGGGTCGCAGCGACAGGCGCGGGCACTCGCCCCTGCGACAGCTGCACAGACCAGCCATGCGCCAATGCCTGCCCTGTCGGTGCCTTTGCCAGCGGCTATGATGTCACAGCGTGCAAGGACCACTTGCGCAGCCCAGCAGGACGGGATTGCATGACGCAAGGCTGCGCTGCACGTGGCACCTGTCCCGTGGGCCAAGGCACCCGCTTGCCCGCCCATGCCGCCTTTCATATGAGGTCTTTCCTATGACCCTGACGCTGATCCTGATCCGCCATGCGAAATCCAGCTGGGACGATCCTTTCATGGACGATCACGCAAGGGTGCTGAACGACCGCGGGCGCGGCGCGGCCCCTGCCATCGGCGCATGGCTGGCCGCGCAGGGGCATGTGCCGGATGTCATGCTGTGTTCCGATGCAGCCCGCACGCAGGAAACCGCGGCGCTGATCCTGCCGCATCTGACGCCAACACCGGCGCTGCAACTGGTGCCTGCGCTTTACCACGCCAGCCCCGACATGATGCTGAACCTTTTGCGCAAACAGACCGCCCGCCGCATCGCGATGATCGGGCATAATCCGGGCATCGCCATGTTCGCCGACGGGATGATCGGAAAGCGCCCCGCGCATCCGCGGTTTGGCGATTACCCGACCTGCGCGACCTGCGTGATCACCTTCGACACCGCGGATTGGGGCAATGCCGCCCGCCACAGCGGCAGCTGCACCGCCTTCATAACCCCCGCCGACCTGCCCATCTTCAGAGCCTAAATATCCCCGCCGGAGGCTAGAAATTTCTTAATCCGACCACTCAATGCCCGAGGATCTGGCTCAGGAACAGCTTGGTCCGTTCGGACTGCGGATTGTTGAAGAACTCTTCAGGCTCGTTCTGTTCGACGATCTGGCCCTGATCCATGAAAATCACACGGTTCGCGACCTGACGGGCAAAACCCATCTCATGCGTGACGCACAGCATGGTCATGCCATCCTCGGCAAGGCTGACCATCGTGTCCAGCACTTCCTTGATCATTTCAGGGTCAAGCGCCGATGTCGGTTCGTCAAACAGCATGATGCGCGGGCGCATGCACAAGGACCGTGCGATGGCGACGCGCTGCTGCTGGCCGCCGGACAACTGGCCGGGGTATTTCAGCGCCTGTTCGGGGATCTTGACCTTGGTCAGGAAATGCATCGCGATTTCTTCGGCTTCGCGCTTGGGGATCTTGCGCACCCAGATCGGTGCCAACGTGCAGTTTTCCAGAATGGTCAGATGCGGGAACAGATTGAAATGCTGGAACACCATACCGACCTCGGACCGGATCCGGTCCACGTTCTTGAGGTCGGACGACAGCACCGTGCCATCCACGGTGATCTGGCCTTTTTGATGTTCTTCCAGCGCGTTGATGCAGCGGATCAGCGTCGATTTGCCAGACCCCGACGGCCCCGCAATGACGATCCGTTCGCCGCGCTGCACCGTCAGGTCAATGTCGCGCAACACATGGAACGTGCCGTACCATTTGTTCATGTTGCGGATTTCAATTGCCACCTCGTCAGAGACATTCGCGGCAAGCCGGGTGGTCCCGACACTATCCAGTTCAACTTGGGCCATGATCGTCTCTCCTCAGCGGTGGTCAGTCCGGAGACGACGCTCCAGATACATTGAATAACGGGACATGAAGAAACAGAACATGAAGAACAGCCCCCCCACAAAGATGTAAAGTTCCCAGTAAATGCCGTTCCATTCACTGGTGGCACGGATCGCATTGGTCAGGCCCAGCGGGTCACGCAGACCGATGAACACGACCAGCGTGGTATCCTTGAACAGCCCGATAAAGGTGTTCACGATCCCGGGGATCGAGATTTTCAGCGCCTGTGGCAGGATGATCAGCCGCATGGATTTCCAGTAATCCAGCCCCAGCGAATCTGCCGCCTCGTATTGCCCTTTGGGCAGGGCCGCCAGACCGCCGCGCACCACCTCGGCCAGATAGGCAGAGGCAAACAGCGTGACCATGATGATCACCCGCAACAACAGGTCGAACGTGGTGCCGGGTGGCAGGAAATAGTTCAGCAGCGTCGATGCGGTGAACAGCCAGACGATCAACGGCACGCCGCGGATCACCTCGATGAACGACACGCAGACCCATTTGATCAGCGGCATCGACGATTGCCGCCCCAGCGCCAGCGCGATGCCCAAGGGCAGCGACAGCACGATGCCGGACGTCCCGATGATGATGGCCAGCATGAAGCCACCAAAATTCTCGGATGCGGTATAGGGCAGACCCCATGGCATGGCGCCATCCAGCGCCCCGCGCAGCTGCGGCAGCAAGGGGAACAACCCGTCGATGCCAATCGCGCCCAGCGGGTTCATGAAGATGATCGCAAAGACCGCCAGCGAGACGATCAGCCCGCCCAGACTGCCGACAAAGGCAGAGGCATAACGCCCGGCCATGATCGTCGCCAAAAGGCCCAACGCCACCAGCACCGGCAACCACACAGACCCGCCCCACAGCAGGAAGAATGCAATGAACGGATAGACCAGCGAAAAGATCAGCAGACTGCGTGGCAGGTTGGAATACAGGACCGGTGCCACTGCAACAACCAGCAAGGCAAGCGCGGCCAGCGGCCGCCAATATCCAAAGACAAAGATCGCCGCATTGCTGACGTCGTCTTTCATCGCGGAAATGAATTCGACTTGCTGGGTCGCGTTGAAACCGCCGCCGAATACGACCTCTGCGCCGCCAGCCGCGGCCAGTTCTTCGGCATAGAACAGCCGTGCCAGCACCGGATTGTCCGTCGGATAGAAACCAAACAGCATCTGCAACCAGCGTTCGTTGACAACAGCCCAGCATGCCGCGCTTTCCAGCCCGCGCGCATCGCGGATTTCGCGGCATTCGTTCAACGATCCTGCATCCCAGATCCCGTTGAAGGCCCAGGGGAGCATGCCCGACAGCACCGACCAGACGATATAGATCGCCAGAACCGTCATCAGCGAATTGAACCACCCCGAAAACAGGTTCTCGCGCAGCCATTTCACCGGACCGGCTACACCCGGCGGCGGTGCCTGTTCGGGCAGCATAGTGGCGCGGACAAAGGCGACTTTTGATGTGCTGGTCATCTCAGCGCTCCTTCAGCTTGACGCCGGAATTATAGAAATTCATGGCCGATGAAATGATCAGGCTGGTGATCAGATAGAATATGCCCAATAGCAAGATCCCTTCCAATTCGCGTCCGGTCTGGTTGACGGTGATGCCGCCCAAGGTGGACCGCGCATCCATATAGCCCACGGCCAGCGCCAGCGACGAATTCTTGGTCAGGTTCAGGAACTGTGAAATCAGCGGCGGGATGATCACGCGCAACGCCTGCGGCAGGATGATCAGCTGCATGGTGCGATTTGGCTGAATGCCCAGCGCAAAGGCGGCCTCTGTCTGGCCTTTCGACACGGCCAGAATACCGGACCGCACGATTTCCGCGATAAATGCAGATGTATAAAGCGACAGCGCAAGCCAAAGCGCGATGAACGAATTGCGTACTTGCAAGCCGCCCTCAAAATTGAAACCGCCCAGCACCGGATAATCCAGCGTGATGGGGCGGCCCAGCGCAAAGAACGCCAGCGTCACAGGCACAATCAACATTGCCAGCGACAATCGCAGCACCGGCAGCTGCTGACCCGTGTCTTCTTGGCGTTTGCGGGCGACATAGCGCAGCACGAAAATTCCGATGATCGACAGAATCAGAATGGCGACAACGATCCCCGACCCGTCGGCCCAGATTGGGTTCGGAATAAAGACGCCGCGATTGGTGACCGCAACACTGTCTCCAAAGATCATGGCCGCAGTCCCGCCTTCGCGGAAATCGCGCGGCTGCGGTGTGGCTTCGGTCATCACGGCGAAAACGATCAGGATCCAGATTAGCAGCGGCGTATTGCGCATGCATTCGACGTAAAACGTCATCACGCGGGCCACGAGCCAGTTCTTGGACAGGCGCAGCACGCCTGCGAAAACGCCAATCACGGTCGCCAGAATACAGCCCAGTACCGCCACCAGCAGCGTGTTCAGAATCCCCACCAAGGCGGCGCGCGCATGCGTGTCCTGCGATGTGAAGGGGATGGTTTGCTGGTTGATGTCATAGCCAGCGGTGGACCACAGGAAAGTGAAACTGATGTCCTTGCCCAGAACAGCAAGGTTGGTGACGGTGTTGTCAACCAGTTGCGCCAGAAACAGCATGATCAGCATGGCTGCGACCACCTGGATGGTCAGTGACCTGTAGCGCGCATCGTAAAGTAACATACTGATGCGGAATGTTTCGCGCGGGTGATCAGAAATGTCTGCCATGCGCAGTCCTCTGTCTGGATACAACAACAGGGGAACAAGAACGAACTTGCCCGCCAAAGGTCAGAATATCGGATGATAGGATGATGAAAGGGGCCCGACCAAGGCCGGACCCCAAGCAATCAGCGATTAACGGAACGGGCCGCCATACTGCAGGCCGCCTTCGGTCCACTGCGCGTTCAGACCGCGGGCCAGACCGACAGCGGTGGATTCACCGATGTTCGCTTCAAAGATTTCGCCGTAGTTGCCAGAGACAGACAGCACCTTGACGGCCCAATCGGCGTCCAGGCCGAGCATCGCGCCCAGTTCACCTTCGGTGCCCAGCAGGCGGTTGACCTCTGGGTTGTCGGTGGGTGCTGCGGCCAGTTCGGCCACGTTTGCCTTTGTCAAGCCGTATTCTTCGGCAGCGATCAGGGCATGGGTCGTCCAACGAACGATGTCGCCCCAAGCGTTATCACCGTGGCGCACTGCGGGGCCCAGTGGTTCTTTGGAAACGACTTCCGGCAGGATCACGTGGTCACCGGGGGCTTCGAATGTTGCGCGCGTGGCGGCAAGACCCGAAATGTCGGTGGTGTAAACGTCACAGGCACCGGCAAGGTACTGCTGCTGACCTTCGGCATTGGTTGCGACAGGCACAGGCTCGTAGCTGAGACCATTGGCGCGGAAATAGTCCGCCAGGTTCAGTTCGGTCGTGGTACCGGTCTGGATGCAGACGGTGGCACCGTCAAGTTCGGACGCCGAAGACACACCCAGCGCGCGTGGCACCATGAAGCCCTGACCATCGTAATAGTTGATCGCAGGGAAATCGAGCGCCAGATCGGTGTCACGCGTGAATGTCCAGGTCGAGTTGCGGACCAGCACATCGACTTCGCCAGCGGCCAGCGCGGTAAAGCGGGTCTGGCTTGTCAGTGGCACGAACTTGCACGGCTTGGCCGTCACCCAGAACAGCGGCTGCGATAGCGCGGCACAGCGACACGTCGAAACCTTCCCAGTTGCCGTTCGCATCGGGTGCGGCGAAACCGGCCAGACCTGTGTTCGATCCGCACTTCAAAGAGCCGCGCGCCTTGACGTCATCCAGCGTTGCTGCCGATGCGATACCGGCGGTCAAGCCAGCGACGGCCAGCGCGCCGATAAATACGGTTTTTGTCATTTTTACCTCTTCCTGAGTTTCCGCCGATACATTTGGCAGCCAATTTTTATGCCACCCTTTGCAGGTGACGCCTTATACAAAGGCATAGCCCTTGTCCGAGTATGCTTAGCTTGTCCGATGAAACACCACTCGGTCAAGCGAAACTCGCATCACGAGCGACGCAAATGCCCTCAAAACAGGCAATACACAGGACAAATGCACAGATCAGTGCCGCCTCTGATCAGGGCGCGACAGATGGTAGAATCTTTCAGCATGCACAAAGGCCGCGCGCTTGACCGCAGCGGCCGCAGTGGCGTCTTCATCCGCGCCCCATTGGCTGATCTGCCAGTCCTCATCAACGCGCGACACATCCCAGGCGCGCGCGGCGTCCAGATGGCCACGCATCACGGCAAAAGCCAGAATCAGCGACCCGGACAGGCTGATCAGATCATGCGCCGCGGCCAGCCCGAAATCATCGACATAGTCCAGTTCGCGCTGCAAGATATCAAGGCTTTCGGCGGGTTGCGGCACTGGAACGACGCCTTCGCCAATGGTCAGCGTCACACCCAGATCGCGCGCCGCCCAGTCCAGCAGCGGATCCCAAACCTGCCGCTGGCGCAGGACCAACCCGTCCGGCGCGGGCGCGCGGTAACACAAAAGATCGCTGCCGCCGTATTCCGACAACAGGCCGATCACCTCGGCCCTTTGTGTGCGGACCTTGTCGATCGCGGCATTGGCGCTGCGGGTCACAGGCATAGTGCGCGGATCGACAAGACCGGTCTGCGCATCCCATTCCTGCGCCACGGCTTCGGCCATGGGCAGGGTCGGCACGATCAAAGCCGCCTTGGCCGGTGTTTTCACCGGACGGCCGTCCAAAGTCACGGTAAAGCCGCCGTCGCAGGCCTGAGGCGTCGCAGCTTTCCAGAATCGTTTCGGTTTCCAGTCGCTCATGAGTCTTGATCCGGTCAGTTGGTCGATGGCAGGCAAAAGGTCGGCAAATTGGTCGATCAGCAGATCGGGACGCAGGCTGTCGGCATCGTGATAGCCCCAGGACACGCCGATGGTGCGCACGCCCGCAGCACGTCCCATATCCATGTCAAAGGTCGTATCACCGATCATCACGGCGGCGCGCGCATCGGTGCCAGTTTCGTTCAGCGCGGTCAGAATCATCGACGGGTTTGGCTTGGACGGGTGATCATCAGCCACCTGTTCGCTGTGGAACATGCCGCGCAATCCGTGGCGTTCCAGAATCTTGTCGAGGCCGCGCCGTGATTTGCCGGTGGCCACGGCCAGCAGCGTGTTATCCTGCCCGGCCAAAGCGTCCAGCGCCACCCGCGCACCGGGGTAAAGCGGGCTTAGCTCGCCTTTTCCATCAGCACCGCGCAGGTCCATATAGGCATCCTTATACCCCTGAACCAAACGGGGGTGCCTGTCGGGGGCTTCGTCCGGGCAAAGCCGCAGCATCGCCACATCCAGCGACAGGCCGACAATCGACAAGAGCCGCTGGCGGTCGGGCAGCACCAGCCCTTCGGCGGCAAAGGCGGCAGTCATGGCGGCGACGATCTCGGCCTGGCTATCAACCAGCGTGCCGTCCACGTCGAATATCACAAGGCGCAGGTCACGCATCGGGCATGTTGAACGGATCAACGGGGGCGTGGCCGACGATCCAGCCCACAAAATCCCACGTGTTCTGCATATGCTCTGGCAGATCGGCGGTCAGATGCAGCGTCTTGCCGGTGGCGGGGTGTTCGATGGTCAGGCTGCGGGCATGCAGATGCATCTTGCGCCCGATCTCGCTGCCCATGCTGGCACCCCAACCATCGCCAAGGTTTTCCTGCCCCGACCCGCCATATTTGCCATCGCCGATGATCGGATGCCCGATTTCGGCCATATGCGCGCGCAGCTGATGGGTGCGCCCGGTGATCGGCACCAGCGCGCACCACGCGGCACGGCTGGCCAGCGTATCCATCACGGCATAATCGGATGTCGCGCGTTTCGCGCCTTCGGTGCTGGCGATCTCGTTGGGGTGGATACAGCGCATCTTTTCATTCTCGCCGCCCTTGCCGTGGCCGGGGGCCTTGACCAGACCGTATTTGATCGTTCCCGCGCGCGGATGCGGGACACCGGCGACAGCGGCCCAATAAATCTTGCGCGTCTCGCGGTGCTTGAGGTTCTCGGTCAATTGCTTGGCCATCATCCGCGTGCGCGCCAGCAACAGCACGCCCGATGTGTCGCGGTCAAGCCGATGCACCAGACGCGGTTTTTCGTCATAGCCGAACATCAGCGCCTCGGCCATGCCATCGACATGGCGGGTGGTGTTGGTGCCGCCCTGCGTGGCCAGACCATGCGGTTTGTTGATCGCGATGATATGGTCGTCGCGGTAGATCACGCAGGACTGGATCAGCTTTGCATCCGCCTTGGTCACGCCGTGGCGGGCCAGGGTGGCGGCGGCTGCCGCCTCTTCCTCGGTCGGCAAGGGCGGGATGCGGACTTTCTGGCCAACTTCGAGCCGCGTGCTGGTTTTCACCCGTCCGCCATCGACGCGCAATTCGCCCTTGCGGCACAGCTTTTCGATGCGCCCTTGGGTCAGATGCGGGAACAGGCGGCGCAGATAGCGGTCCAGCCGCTGATCGCCGTCGTCGGGGCCGATGGTTCTGGTGTGTACACCGCTCATGTCGTCATTCCTTTGGCAAGCCACAGGCCCAATCCGCAGGCCGCAATTGATAAAACCACCGAGGCCAGCACATAGCCGCCCGCCGCCATGATGCGCCCCGCCTCGACCAGCCGCAGCGTATCCAGCGAAAAGGCCGAAAACGTCGTGAACCCGCCCAACACGCCCGTCATCACGAAAGGCGCCCAGCCCTGCAAACCGCGCGCGGCCAGCAAAACCCAGACCAGCCCAATGGCAAAAGACCCCGCGACATTCACCGCAAGCGTGCCCATCGGAAAGGCCAGCACCGATCCGACCAGATAGCGCAGCACAGCGCCCAAAGCGCCGCCAAAAGCCACAAAGATCACAGGTGTCATCATCGGCCTGCCTTGGCCTGTCGGCGCGGGGATGTCAATTCTTGCCCCGCTTGGCGCGCAATCCGGCAAAGAAATCGACACGCTTTTTCAACTCGCGTTCAAACCCGCGATCCACGGGCAGGTAATAGATGCCGCGCTTCATCGTCTGAGGGAAATAGTTCTGCCCGCTGAAGCCGTCCTCGGCGTCATGGTCATAGGCATAGCCCGCCCCGAACCCCTGTTCCTTCATCAACTTGGTCGGTGCGTTCATGATATGGGCAGGCGGTGGTTCCGACCCTGTCTGTTTCGCGGCGGCCAGTGCCGCCTTATAGGCGACATAGGCCGCATTCGATTTCGGCGCGAGCGCCAGATAGGTCACCGCCTGCGCCAGCGCCAGTTCCCCCTCTGGCGACCCTAGCCGTTCATAGGTTTCCCAGCTTTGCAGACACACCGCCTGTGCCTGCGGATCGGCAAGGCCAATATCCTCGACCGCCATGCGCGTGATGCGGCGGGCAAGGTAACGGGGGTCCTCGCCCCCTGCCAGCATCCGCGCAAACCAGTAAAGTGCTGCATCAGGGTCCGACCCACGCACGGATTTGTGCAGCGCAGAGATAAGGTTGTAATGTTCATCGCCGGATTTGTCATATTTCACCGCGCGTTTCATCAACCGTTTGGTCAGGTCGTCGCGGGACAGTTTGGCACCTGTTTTCCACGCCATGACCTGTTCAATCAGGTTTAACAACGCGCGGCCATCGCCATCGGCCATGTCCAGCAACGCCTCGCGCGCGGGGCCATCCAGCGGGAGCGCGCGGCCCAGTTCCTGTTCGGCACGTTGCGCCAGCAATTCCAGATCGGCCAGCGTCAGGCGGGTCAGGATGAACACCTGCGCACGGCTGAGCAATGCGGCGTTCAATTCAAAACTGGGGTTTTCGGTCGTGGCACCGACCAGCAGGATGGTGCCATCCTCCATATAGGGCAGGAAACCGTCCTGCTGCGCCTTGTTGAAACGGTGGATTTCATCGACAAACAGCAATGTGCCCTTGCCGTTCTGACGGCGCATCTTCGCGGCCTCGAACACTTTGCGCAGCTCCGGCACGCCGGTGAAAATGGCGCTGATCTGGACGAAATGCAGGTCGGTTTCATCCGCCAGCAGCCGCGCGATCGTCGTCTTGCCGACACCGGGCGGCCCCCAGAACACCAGCGACGATAAAGACCCCGACGCCAGCATCGTGCCCAAGGGCGCATCGGCGCCAAGCACCTGTTGCTGGCCAATCACCTCTGCCAGCCGCTTTGGGCGCAGCCGGTCCGCCAGCGGGCGGGGGCCTGCGGGGGCGGTGTTAGGGGCGCTGTCGAACAGGTCGGGCATAGCGTGATGATAGGCTTTCCGTAAAAAAGCGAAAGCCCCGCCAATCTGGCAGGGCTTTGCAAAAAATCAGGTCGTGGCGGGGAAATTAATCCTCCATCGCCTCGAACTCGGCCAGACGGGCCTTGTCGGCGGCGCCTTTGGCATTCACGTCGCGATCGACGAATTCGATGATCGCCATCGGGGCCATATCACCATACCGGAAACCGGCTTTCATGATACGCACATAGCCGCCCTGACGTTCGGCGTAACGTGGGCCGATGATTTCAAACAGCTTGGCTGTGTGGATGTCCTGCTTGAGCTGGGCATCGGCCTGACGGCGGGCATGCAGATCGCCGCGCTTGCCAAGGGTGACCAGCTTTTCGACGATACGGCGCAATTCTTTGGCCTTTGGCAGGGTCGTCTTGATCTGTTCGTGTTCGATCAGGGCGCCGGCCATGTTGGCGAACATCGCCTTGCGGTGCTCGTGGGTCCGGTTCAGCTTGCGGTAGCCGCTTGCGTGACGCATTTGGTGTCTCCTTCAGATTTATACTTTGTCCAACGGTCTGATGCGTGCCAGCCGTATTATTGGGGCGGGATTGCCCAGGGTCGTATGGAGGGTGCGCATTTTGCGCACCCCATGAAAATCAAAACTGATCTTCGAATTTCTTGGCCAGATCTTCGATATTGTCCGGCGGCCAATCCTCGACGTCCATGCCAAGGTGCAGACCCATACCCGACAACACTTCCTTGATTTCGTTCAAGGATTTGCGGCCAAAGTTCGGGGTGCGCAGCATTTCTGCTTCGGTTTTCTGGATCAGATCGCCGATATAGACGATATTGTCGTTCTTGAGGCAGTTTGCCGAACGCACCGACAATTCCAGCTCGTCCACCTTCTTGAGCAGCAGCGGGTTGAATTCCAGCCCGTCGTCATCGGAACCGGCAGAGGCCGATTCAGGCTCGTCAAAGTTGACGAAGATCGACAGCTGATCCTGCAGAATACGCGCAGCATAAGCCACAGCATCGTCAGGCGACAGCGACCCGTCGGTTTCCACCTTCATCGTCAGCTTGTCGTAGTCCAGCACCTGACCTTCGCGGGTCGGCTGCACGTCATAAGACACCTTTTTCACCGGCGAGAAGATCGCGTCGATGATGATCATGCCGATGGGGGCATCTTCAGGCTTGTTCTTGTCAGCGGCAACGTAACCTTTGCCGGTGTTGACGGTCAGTTCCATGTAAAGGTCGGCACCATCGTCAAGGTGGCAGATCACATGGTCCTTGTTCAGGATCTCGATACCCGCAGTTTCCGAAATATCGGCGGCGGTCACGACGCCCGGCCCTTTGGCCTGCACGGACAAACGCTTGGGACCGTCGACTTCCATACGGATGGCGACGCCCTTGAGGTTCAGCACGATGTCTGTGACGTCTTCACGCACACCCGGCACGGACGAAAATTCATGCAGCACGTTGTCGATCTGCACGGCCGTAATGGCGGCACCTTGCAGCGACGACATCAGGATACGGCGCAGCGCGTTGCCAAGTGTCAGACCAAAGCCGCGTTCCAGCGGTTCGGCGACCATCGTCGCTTGACGCATCGGGTCATTGCCCGGCTTGACGTCCAACTGCATCGGCTTGATCAATTCAGCCCAGTTTTTGTGGATCATATGTCCCTCCATCCTTGTTTGCCTTCATGTCCAAAAAGGCAAACGCCCGAGGTTTCAAAATGACGGATTGGGGCCGTGCAAAAAGATGCACGACCCCAATGCGTTCGGAGTGGTTTAGACGCGGCGGCGCTTTGGCGGGCGGCAGCCGTTATGCGCCATCGGGGTCACATCACGGATTGAAGTGATGTTGAACCCGGCAGCAGCCAGCGCGCGCAGCGCGGATTCGCGGCCGGAACCGGGACCCTGCACTTCGACTTCCAGCGTCTTGACGCCGTGGTCCTGTGCTTTCTTGCCCGCGTCTTCGGCAGCCATCTGGGCTGCGTAAGGTGTGGATTTCCGCGATCCTTTGAAACCCATCGTGCCAGCGGACGACCATGCGATCGCATTGCCCTGCACGTCAGAAATCAGGATCTTGGTGTTGTTAAACGAAGAATTCACATGAGCAACGCCAGCGGCGATGTTCTTGGAAACCTTCTTTTTGGTGCGTTTGGTATCGCGTGCCATCTGTCAGGTCCCCTTATTTCTTCTTGCCAGCAATGGCCTTTGCAGGGCCTTTGCGAGTGCGCGCGTTGGTGTGGGTCCGCTGACCACGCACCGGCAGGTTGCGACGGTGACGCAGGCCACGATAGCAACCAAGGTCCATCAGGCGCTTGATGTTCATCTGGGTTTCACGGCGCAGGTCGCCTTCGACGGTGAGGTTTGCGTCAATGAATTCACGGATCGTCAGAATCTCTGCATCCGACAGATCGTTCACGCGGCGGGCGCGGTCGATGTTGGTTGCTTCGCAGATCTGTTCGGCAATGGCGGGGCCAATACCGGTGATATAGGTCAGGGCGATTGGAACCCGCTTTGCAGTCGGGATGTTGACGCCGGCAATACGTGCCACGTGTGGTATTCCTTTTCGTTGCGGGTCCGTGATGCCAGACCCTTTTTTCACAACGGAAGCCCGGAGCATAAGGCACCGGGCTGCGTCATATCAGGTAAACCGCAGGATGAAGGGTGCGACCCCGCACCTGCGCATTGATTCCCTTGCGGGATGGCGCTGTTTAGGGGGCAACGCCCGCAGCGTCAATAGACCGCAAGCGGTCAGCCAAGGACCGCGGCGATGCTGTCGGCGACCACATCCACGCTTGCCAGCCCGTCAAGCGATGTCAGATCGCCCTTGGCATGGTAATAGCCGATCAGCGGGCTTGTCTGTTTGTAATAGGCCAAAAGACGCGTCCGCAGACTATCGGCGTTGTCATCGGCACGGGCCTGGCCACCGGATGCGACCGTTTCGGCGGCGCGGCCCAGCACACGTTCGACCAGCACGTCATCATTGACCTGCAATTCGATCACATGATCAAGGCTCTGCCCCATGTCCGCCAGCAAATCACCAAGGGCATCTGCCTGCGCCAAAGTGCGCGGAAAGCCGTCAAAGATGAAACCACCATGATCGCCGCCTGATTCAAGCTGCTCGCGTATCAGACCGATCACGATTTCATCAGTGACCAATTCGCCCCGGTCCATGACAGCGGCGACGGTCTTACCCATCGCGGTGCCGCTGGTCCGCGCCGCACGCAGCATATCGCCGGTGCTGAGCTGGATCATGTTGCGATCGTCTACCAGCTTGCGGGCCTGTGTCCCTTTGCCAGCGCCCGGTGGTCCAAGCAGAATGATGTTCATCGGCGCGACGGACCTTTTTTCTTGGTCGTGCTGCGTTTGCCGCGCAGCTGCGATTTTTCGATAAGCCCCTCGTATTGATGGGCAACCAGATGTGACTGCACCTGCTGGATCGTATCCATGCCAACCGACACGATGATCAGCACGGATGTGCCGCCGAAATAGAACGGGATCGACAATTCAGCGCGGATGATTTCCGGCAGCAAGGCGACCAATGCCAGATAACCCGACCCCAGCACCAGAATACGCGTGACCACGTAATCCAGATATTCCTCGGTCCGTTTGCCGGGGCGGATGCCGGGCACAAAACCGTTCTGGTTCTTAAGGTTCTCAGCCACATCCTCGGTCTTGAAGGCGACTTCGCGGGTGTAGAAATAGGTGAAGAACACGATCATGCCGCCGAAAAAGATCAGGTACAGCGGCTGGCCCGGACCGAACAGCGCCAGAATCGTGGACATGACAGGCCCGCTGGTGCCGCCGCTGAACGTGCTGATCGTCGTCGGCAGCAACAGCAAAGCAGATGCAAAGATCGCAGGGATGACGCCCGCAGGGTTCACCTTGATCGGCAGATGGCTGGATGATCCGTCATAGATTTTCATACCGCGCTGCTGGCGGGGATACTGGATATGGATCTTGCGCAACGACCGTTCCATGAACACCACGAAGGTCAGCACCACAATCACCATCAGCAGGATACCGATGATCACGAAAGGGCTGATCGCGCCGGTCCGGCCCTGGCTGAGGAATTGTGCGAGCGCGGCGGGGATTTCCGCAATGATCCCGACAAAGATGATCAGCGAAATACCGTTGCCGATACCGCGCGCGGTGATCTGTTCACCCAACCACATCAGGAACATGGTCCCGCCGACGATGGTAATCACGCAAGCCGCGCGGAAAAATAGACCGGGGTCCGAGGCCAGACCGCCCGCTTCGAGACTGACAGCAAGGCCATAAGCCTGCGCCGTCGCCAGCACGACAGTGCCGTAGCGGGTATATTGGTTCAGCTTGCGGCGGCCTGCCTCGCCCTCTTTCTTGAGGTTCTTCAGTGGCTCCCACATGGAGCCTAGCAACTGCATAACAATCGACGCCGAGATATAAGGCATAATCCCCAGCGTAAAGATCGCCATCCGCGACAACGCACCACCGGTGAACATCGACAGGATGCCGCCGATCCCGGCCTGTGCCTCTTCCATGAATTGCTGCAGGGCAATGCCGTCGATCCCGGGAACCGGAATAAAGGTGCCCAGACGATAGATCATCAACAGACCGATCGTGAAAAAGATGCGTTGGCGCAGTTCAGTTGCCTTGCCGAAGGCGCTCCAACTGACGTTGGCTGCCATTTGCTCTGCTGCAGAAGCCATGTGAGTCTCTTTTCATGATAAACGCCGCTGAACGGTTCCCCGATCAGCGGCGTTTGGGAAAACTTGCAAGATCATCTAAGCGACGGTGTCGCCGCTCACAAGGTCTTACTCAGCCGCTGCCGATGTCTTGACTGCCGATGGCTTGACGGTCAGTGAACCGCCCGCCTTGGCCACGGCATCAACGGCACCCTGCGATGCACCTGTGACGCTGATCGTGGCTTTGGATGTGAATTCACCCTTTGCCAGAACGCGGATACCGTCCTTTTTGCGACGGACCAGACCGGAGGCGATCAGCGCGTCTTCGGTGATGTCGGCCTTGATGTCGATCTTGCCTTCGTCGATGAATTTCTGGATCAGGCCAAGGTTAACAACCGAGTATGCCTTGCGGTTCGGCTTGTTAAAGCCACGCTTTGGCAGACGCTGGTACAAAGGCATCTGGCCGCCCTCGTAACCCTTGATCGCCACGCCCGAGCGGGATTTCTGACCCTTGATACCACGGCCACCGGTCTTACCCATGCCGGAACCGGGACCACGGCCAATGCGCTTCTTACGCTGGGTGGCGCCTGGGTTGTCGGAAAGTTCATTCAGTTTCATGTCGCTACTCCTTTTGCCGGAACTGGCCCCCAGCGACGGGAGTGGCCAAACACGGCGTTACAATCGAGTCGGACCAAAGGTGCCGACTTGCGGCGTATAAACGCGGGACCGGGGTTGGTCAAGGAAGGTTCAGGCTTTGCGGGTGATCTGCTTATGGCCGCTGTGCAGCGCACAGGTTGGCGCAGGCCCAAACAAAAACGCCCCCGGTTTCCCGAGGGCGTTTTAAATGTCGTAGGGTGGATCGTGATCCACCTTACCTGTGGCTTAGCCGCGCTCTTCGATGATGGTCACGAGGTGCGGGATGCTGTTGACCATGCCACGGACGGAAGGCGTGTCTTCCAGTTCCTTGGTACGGTTCATTTTGTTCAGCCCCAGACCGATCAGCGTGGCACGCTGCTTTTCAGGGCGACGGATCGGAGAGCCGATCTGCTTGACGACGATGGTTTTTGCCATGGTTTAAGCCTCCTCGACGACTTGTGCGGATGTGTCGGCTGCATCTTCCCGCTTGGGCAGAATGTCGGCAACCTTTTTACCACGACGCTGGGCCACGTTGCGCGGCGACTGTTCTTTCAACAGACCGTCCATCGTGGCGCGGATCATGTTATACGGGTTCTGCGAACCGATCGACTTGGACACAACGTCCTGCACGCCCAGCATCTCGAACACAGCGCGCATTGGACCACCGGCGATGATGCCGGTACCGGCTGGTGCCGACCGCATCACAACACGGCCAGCGCCATGACGACCTTCGATGTCGTGGTGCAGAGTGCGGCCGTCACGCAGGGCGACGCGGATCATCTGGCGTTTCGCCTGTTCGGTCGCCTTGCGGATCGCTTCGGGGACTTCTTTGGCTTTACCTTTGCCGAAACCGACGCGGCCTTTTTGGTCACCAACAACGACAAGCGCGGCAAAGCCGAACCGCTTACCACCCTTGACCGTCTTGGACACGCGGTTGATGGCGACCAGACGGTCGGCAAACTCGGGTGCTTGTTCTTCGCGGGGGCGACGGTTGTTGCCACCCCGGTTGTTATCACGTTCTGCCATAGCTGGCGTCCTTGTCTTGTTGCCCGAGGGCGTTGTCCAATCGCGGTCGAAGCCGGATCATCGAGGGTGCGCCCGAGGCACAGCCTACAGTGCTTGTAGGGTGCGCATTCCTGCGCACCACCACATTAGATCTTCAACCCGCCTTCGCGGGCCGCATCTGCAAGCGCCTTGATCTTGCCATGGAACAGAAAACCGCCACGGTCGAAAAAGGCCTGTTCGATGCCGGCAGCCTTGGCGCGGGCTGCAATTGCAGCACCCACCTTGGCAGCGGCTTCGACATTGTTCTTGCCGACAACGCCCAGATCTTTTTCGAGTGACGATGCAGACGCAAGCGTCACGCCGTTCACATCGTCGATCAGCTGGGCGCTGATGTTCTTGTTGCTGCGGTGTACCGAAAGACGCGCGCGTCCTACGTTGGCAGTGATGCCCCGCAGTTTGTTCCGAACGCGCATACGGCGCTTCAGAAACAGTGTTCTTTTGCTGTTTGCCATTTGTGCGTTCCTTACTTCTTCTTGCCTTCTTTGCGGAAGATGAATTCGCCTTTGTACCTGATGCCCTTGCCTTTATACGGCTCGGGTTTGCGCCATTCACGGATATTCGCCGCGACCTGGCCAACAAGCTGCTGGTCGATCCCTTCCACGATGATTTCGGTCTGCTTTGGGGCTGTCACGGTGACGCCGGCCGGCACTTCGAAGTTCACATCATGGCTATAGCCCAATGCCAGTTTCAGGACATCGCCCTGCATCGTGGCGCGATAACCCACACCAGTGATTTCAAGCTCTTTCTTGAAACCAGTGGTCACGCCGGTCACCAGGTTTTCGACCTGGCTGCGCGACATGCCCCACTGCTGCCGCGCCCGCTTGGACGTGCCACGTGGTTTGACGGTGACAACATTGCCATCAACGGTGATGGTGACATCGTCAGTCGCCTTGAATGTGCGGATACCCTTTGGGCCTTTGACTTCCACGGTTTGACCGGACACCGACGCAGTGACGCCAGAGGGCAGCTCAACCGGTTTTTTACCAATACGAGACATGTTTTCCCCTTAGAACACTGTGCAAAGCACTTCGCCGCCGATTTTGGCCGCCCGTGCATTCGCGTCCGTCATCACACCCTTGGAGGTGGAGACAATCGACACACCCAGGCCCTGACGGACGGATGGGAGGTCATTGGCGCCCAGATACACGCGACGACCGGGTTTCGAAACCCGTTTCACTTCGCGAATGACTGGTGTGCCTTCGTAATATTTCAGTTCGATATTGAAAGCAGGATGGCCGTCTTTGCCGTCCTTCTTTGCGTAACCGCGGATGTAGCCTTCTGCGACCAGCACGTCCAACACCCAAGCACGCAGTTTGGACGCCGGTGTTTCCACCGCTGCCTTACCGCGCATCTGGCCGTTACGGATGCGTGTCAGCATATCACCGATAGGATCGTTCATATCAAATTCTCCTTACCAGCTCGACTTGACCATGCCGGGGATTTCGCCATTGGAACCAAGGTTCCGCAGCGCGATCCGGCTGATCTTGAGTTTGCGGTAATAGGCATGTGGGCGCCCGGTGAGCTGGCAACGGTTGTGCAGACGCACAGCCGAGGAATTGCGCGGCAGCTTTGCAAGTTGCATCGTCGCCTTAAAACGCTCTTCGACCGGCTTGGACTGGTCGTTGATGATTGCCTTCAGCGCCGCACGCTTTACAGCATATTGCGCCACCAGCTTTTCGCGCTTCTTTTCGCGCTCGATCATGGATTTCTTAGCCATTTGTCAAATCTCCCTAACGCTTAGCTGTTGAATGGCATGTTGAAGAGCTTCAACAATGCCTTTGCTTCAGCGTCAGTGTTCGCTGTGGTGCAGATAACGATGTCCATTCCCCACATCTCATCGATCTTGTCGAAGTTGATTTCGGGAAATACGATATGTTCCTTCAGGCCGGTGGCATAGTTGCCGCGACCGTCAAAGGACTTACCAGAGACACCACGAAAGTCGCGGATACGGGGCATGGCGACCGTGATCAGGCGATCAAGGAATTCATACATACGGTCACCGCGCAGGGTGACTTTCGCGCCCAATGGCATGTCTTCACGCACGCGGAAACCAGCGATGGATTTCTTGGCCTTCGTGGTCATTGCTTTTTGACCGGCGATGGTTGTCAGGTCTTCCTGTGCGGATTTGGCTTTCTTGCTGTCACGGACAGCTTCTGCGCCGCAGCCGATGTTCAGGACGATCTTGTCCAGACGCGGGATCTGCATTTCGTTCTTGTAGCCGAATTCTTCCTTCATCGCAGCGCGAATGCGGGAAACGTAATCGGCTTTCAGGCGGGGGGTGTAGTTTGCAGCGTCAAGCATCAGATCACATCCCCTGTCGTCTTGGCGAAGCGCACTTTGTTTTCGCCATCCATGCGGAAACCAACGCGGGTCGGTTTGCCATTCTTGTCAACGATCGCCAGGTTCGACAGTTGGATCGGCATCGCTTTTGGCGTGCGGCCACCCTGTGTTGTCTGGGATTGCTTCTGGTGACGGATCGCCATGTTGATACCATCAACAACGGCTTTGCCGGACTTTGGATCAACGGCAGCAATCGTGCCCTTCATCCCTTTGTCTTTGCCGGCAAGAACGATCACGTCGTCGCCTTTACGGAGTTTCGCAGCCATGGTTACAGCACCTCCGGAGCAAGCGAGATGATTTTCATGAAGTTCTTTGCGCGCAGCTCGCGAACAACTGGCCCGAAGATACGGGTGCCAACAGGCTCGTTGTTGTTGTTGAGGATGACAGCGGCGTTGCTGTCAAAGCGGATGGCGGTACCATCTTCGCGGAACACTTCTTTGGCGGTGCGCACGACAACGGCCTTGCGGACGTCGCCTTTTTCACGCGACCGCGCGGGATGGCTTCTTTCACCGATACGACAATAATGTCACCGACACTTGCGTAACGACGATGGGAACCACCCAGAACCTTGATGCACTGAACACGGCGAGCGCCGCTGTTGTCAGCTACATCCAGATTGGTCTGCATCTGGATCATTTGGTTTCCTTCCGACCTTTGGGGAATTTCCGATTTCCGACCGGAGCCCCAGGGTTTCGTTGAACTGTTGGGTTACTGCTTAAGAAGCAATAACTTCCCAGCGTTTGGTTTTCGATTTTGGCGCACATTCCTGGATACGGACCTGGTCGCCAACGTTGAATGCATTGTTTTCGTCGTGCGCCCGGTACTTCTTGGACTTACGGACGGTTTTCTGCAGCAATGGGTGCTTGAAACGACGCTCGACCTGAACGGTCACGGTCTGGGTGTTCTGGTTGCTTGTGACAACACCTTGAAGGATACGCTTAGGCATTCTCTTAAGCCTCCGAAGCCGCAGACGCGGCCTTTTCGTTCAGAATTGTTTTGACGCGTGCAGCATTGCGGCGTGCAGCGCGGAAACCGGCAGTGTTTTCCAACTGGCCAGTCGCCTGCTGAAAGCGCAGGTTGAACGATTCTTTTTTCAGTTTCACCAGCTCTTCACGGAGCTGATCGGGCGTTTTGGCCCGCAGTTCATTGGCATCCATGCCATTTTCCTTTTCAACATCATCGGCAGGCCGCGCAAAGCGTTACCCGATTCCCGATGGAGTGGGGGTAGAAGTGCGCCGTCTAGCCCCCATTCCGCGATAAAGCAACCCCTTGTGGCGCAGCGCTTTGCGCGAATGTCGGCAATCTTGGTGCGGCCGGCGACGCCTGCTCTATACCACTCTGGGCAAAGCGGGTAAGACAGCGGCATGACCAATATCAAATCGCTGTTCGCCACCCGCCTTTATCACGCCCCGCTGTCCGCCCATGGCGCGATTGATCCGGGCGAGCTGGAAAACTCTTGCCTTGTCATCGCCGATGACGACGAGGCCGGCCAGCAATGGTGCGAGGACCAGGGCTATCCCGGTTACACATCCTATGCATCGCTGTCCGACCTGCCCTGGCGGTTCCCGATCTTCAAGGATCTGGTCGCCGTGCTGGACAAACATGTCGCGGCTTTCGTGCAGGATCTGGATTTCGATCTGGGCGACAAGGCGCTGAAGCTCGAAGATATCTGGATCAACATCCTGCCCCCCGGTGGCATCCACACCGGCCATATCCATCCCCATGCCGTGATCAGCGGCACCACCTATGTGGCGATGCCTGCAGGGGCCAGCGCGATCAAATTCGAAGACCCGCGTCTGGCGATGATGATGGCCGCCCCACCCCGCCAGAAAACCGCGCGCGAGGAATTGCGCCAGTTCGTCTATGTCGCCCCCGCCGTCGGTGACGTGTTGTTATGGGAAAGCTGGCTGCGTCACGAAGTCCCCATGAACATGGCCGAAGAAGAAGAGCGTATCAGCGTCAGCTTTAACTACGCTTGGGGTTAACTATAGATATCTTCGCGGCAGGTCATCCGCGCGTTAATCTTTTGGTGTTTTGCCTATGATCGACTGTCGGTCAGCGCAATGCGACGCCAAAAGCCCGCGTGAGGAGCCTGACAATGCAACCAGATCACCGCAACACCGAAGCAGACCGCGCCGCAGAGGCGTTTTATGGGCAGTCAGACGATGCCTTTGCGCAGCAAGTGCAAGAAATCTGCCGCAATGACGAACGGTTGATCGCCGCGTTCAGGCGCACACGGGCCGCGTTTCTGCAGGATCGCGGCACGCCGCGCGTCTGATCGCGGAAACGGATCTGGCGACACCCCAACCAGCAAGACCAAAAAGCCCCCACCGATTTCCCGGCAGGGGCTTTGTACTTTGGCGTAGGTCGGGGTTAACCCCGACTTACCAGTCTTCGCGGACCACGGTGCGGGTCTTGATCGGCAGTTTCATCGCGGCAAGGCGCAGGGCCTCGCGTGCGACTTCTTCGCTGACGCCGTCGATTTCAAACATCACGCGGCCTGGTTTGACCTTGCATGCCCAGAAGTCGATCGAACCTTTACCTTTACCCATCCGTACTTCGATGGGCTTGGAGGTCACGGGCAGATCCGGGAAAATCCGGATCCAGACACGACCCTGACGCTTCATGTGACGTGTCATGGCGCGACGTGCGGCTTCGATCTGGCGTGCGGTGATCCGCTCTGGCTCGGTCGCTTTCAGACCGTAGGTGCCAAAGTTCAGGTCAGACCCGCCCTTTGCTTCACCACGAATACGGCCTTTGTGCAGCTTGCGGTGTTTCGTGCGCTTTGGTTGCAGCATCTTCTCTACTCCTTACCTGTCGCGACGCGGGCCGCCAGGACCGCGCGGGATAGCGCCTTCCTGAAGCTCGGCATGTTTACGGTCGTGGCCTTGCGGGTCATGCTCCATGATCTCACCCTTGTAGATGAAGACCTTGATGCCGATGATGCCATAGGGCGTCATCGCCTCGAAAAGCGCATAGTCGATGTCCGCACGCAGCGTATGCAGCGGCACGCGACCTTCACGGTACCATTCGGTCCGCGCGATTTCGGCACCGCCCAGACGACCGGCAAGGTTGACCCGGATACCCAGGGCGCCCATGCGCATGGCGTTCTGCACAGCACGTTTCATCGCACGACGGAAAGATACCCGGCGTTCCAGCTGCTGACCGATGGATTCAGCGACCAGCGCTGCGTCCAGTTCGGGCTTGCGGACTTCAACGATGTTGAGGTGCAATTCCGATTTGGTCAGGTTCGCCAGCTTCTGACGCAGACCTTCGATGTCTGCACCTTTCTTGCCGATGATCACACCGGGGCGGGCTGCATGGATCGTGACGCGGCACTTTTTGTGCGGACGTTCGATGATCACGCGGCTGACGCCGGATTGTGCGCATTCCTTGCGGATGAACGCCTTGATCTTGAGGTCTTCCAACAACAGATCGCCGTATTCGCGGGTATTGGCGAACCAGCGGCTGTCCCAGGTGCGGTTGACCTGAAGACGCATCCCGATTGGGTTGACTTTGTTACCCATTATGACTGCTCCTCAACTTGACGCACCTTGATGGTCAGTTCTGAAAACGGCTTGACGATCTTGCCGAAACGGCCACGCGCCCGTGGGCGGCCCCGCTTCATGATCAGGTTCTTGCCGACATAAGCCTCTGCGACAACCAGCGCGTCAACATCCAGGTTATGGTTGTTTTCGGCATTGGCGATGGCCGACTGAAGACATTTCTTCACATCGTCCGAGATCCGCTTTTTGGAGAAAGTCAGGTCCTGCAGGGCCTTTTCGACTTTCTTGCCACGGATCAACGCAGCCACAAGGTTCAGTTTCTGCGGGGAAGTACGCAGCATGCGCAGTTTTGCCATTGCTTCGTTATCAGCCACGCGGCGGGGATTCTTATCCTTGCTCATGGCTTATTTCCGCTTCGCTTTTTTGTCGGCGGCGTGACCGTAATAGGTCCGTGTCGGTGAATATTCACCGAACTTCTGACCAATCATGTCTTCCGTGACGTTGACAGGGATGTGCTTCTTGCCGTTGTAGACCGCGAAGGTCAGGCCAACGAACTGAGGCAGGATAGTAGAACGACGCGACCAGATCTTGATCACTTCGTTGCGGCCGCTTTCGCGCGTTGCTTCTGCCTTTTTCAAGACATAGGCGTCGACGAACGGGCCTTTCCAGACGGAACGAGCCATTATTACCGACCCTTCTTCTTGGCATGACGCGAACGCACGATCAGGCGCTGCGATGCTTTGTTCTTGTTACGGGTACGGGTACCTTTGGTATCCTTACCCCATGGGGTCACAGGCGTCCGACCACCGGATGTCCGGCCTTCACCACCACCGTGTGGGTGGTCGATCGGGTTCATCGCGACACCGCGCACGGATGGGCGGATGCCCTTGTGACGGTTACGACCGGCTTTACCGATGTTCTGGTTGCTGTTGTCGGGGTTCGACACGGCACCGACGGTGGCCATGCATTCCTGACGGACCAGACGCAATTCGCCAGACGACAGGCGGATCTGCGCATAGCCGCCATCGCGACCGACGAACTGGGCATAGGTGCCGGCTGCACGGGCGATCTGGCCGCCTTTGCCTGCCTTGAGTTCGATGTTGTGGACGATTGTCCCGATGGGCATGCCCGAGAAAGGCATCGCGTTGCCCGGCTTGATGTCAGCCTTGGCCGAGGCGATGACCTTGTCACCGATCGCCAGACGCTGCGGCGCCAGAATATAGGTCTGGGTGCCGTCTTCGTACTGGATCAGCGCAATGAATGCTGTCCGGTTCGGATCGTATTCGATACGTGCGACAACGGCTGTCATGTCCAGCTTGTTGCGCTTGAAATCGACGATGCGGTAAAGACGCTTTGCGCCCCCACCAATGCGACGCATTGTGATCCGTCCGGTGTTGTTCCGTCCGCCCGATTTCGTCAGACCCTCTGTGAGGGCCTTGACAGGGCGACCTTTCCAAAGCTCCGAACGGTCGATCAGCACCAGCCCGCGCTGGCCTGGCGTCGTCGGTTTGTACGACTTTAATGCCATGTTAGCTTCTTCCGTTTGCTTGGCGTCCCGGACAGGTCCGGGACTATGGTTTACAGGGCCCCGAAGGTCCCCAAGTGAAGGGTTGTCGGGGTGAACCCCGACCTACGATCGCCAGGGCGAACCCTGGCATACGCATAAGACACAAGGCCCCGGAACGAATCCGAGGCCGTGATTGGTGGCGTATAGCGGGGAGGTTGGGGGTGGCAAGGGGGTGTGGGGGTCGTTTTGCCATGTAGAAACTTCTCCTTCATGGAAACAATGCGCGGATCGAAGATTGTAGTTTGCAACCTTTTAAGATTTACCAGAGCAGTATATTTCAACCTAAGGGATACGAATGGCGCGCGAAGATTTACAGTTCTTTTGCGATAGCACTAGCCATAGGGGACATGACTACATGGCAGTCGGGGGGATTGTCTTGAAGCCAGAACGGACAAGAGACCTTGTCGCACGCATGCAAGAACTAAAAGACGCATCAAAGATGGGACCAACGAGCGAGTTTAAGTGGTCCGGTTACAAGAACGGTGAGCGTAAGAAGGCATATCTTGGGTTGGTCGATCTGTTCTACGACATGATCCGCGATGACCACATGCACTTTCATGCCCTTGTCTGTAATTTTAACGAGTTCAACCACAAGCACGACGACGAAAACGGCCCCAAAGATATGTTTAAGAGTGTTAACAAGCTATACTATCAACTCTTAGTTCACCAAATCTGTCGCAGGTATGGAAAAGACTGTCGGATAGCTATGTATCCAGATCATGGGAACGACTCCGCAGAAATTGTCAATTTCCGCGAGAATGTATGTAAGGCAGCATACTACAAGTATGATGCACGGTTTGGCAGCCTGATTAGGATACAGCCATATCCGTCATCCAAGCTACTACCCCTACAAATGCCAGATGTAATCCTCGGCAGTATCGCCGCTCTTCGTGAATGCCGGCAGCTCAACAAGAACAAACAAGATCTAGCAGATTATATACTTGCCAGATCACCAGTCCGTAGCTGGAGCGAAACCACGAACCGCGATGGCAAGTTCACAATATGGAACTGGCGCAATAGCCGTTAATGTAGGTTAAAGAGGCTCCCGAAGCCTATTCCATTACTGGAAACGGTTGATCTCTACCAACGTATTCGACAACCGGGAGCCACTTCAGGTGTATGGCGATATCATCGAACTGTCAAGAATCCCTTAATGCCCACAAAAAAGCCCCCGCGTTCCCGCGAGGGCCTTTCTGTCTTCAACCTCACCTCAGCCTTACAGCCCGGTGGAGATATCGATCGTGTTGCCTGCTTCCAGGGTCACGTAGGCCTTTTTCACGTCCTTGCGGGTACCCAGGGCACCGCGGAAACGCTTGACCTTGCCTTTGGTGATCGTCGTGTTCACGGCCTTGACCTTCACACCGAACAGCGCCTCGACGGCCTGTTTGATCTGGGGTTTGTTGGCGTCGATCGCGACTTCGAAAACGACAGCGTTGGACTCGGAGGCCATCGTCGCTTTCTCGGTGATGATCGGCTTGCGGATCACGTCGTAATGTTCGGCTTTCACGCTCATGACAAACGAGCCTCCAGTGCTGCGACGCCTGCTTTGGTCAGGACAAGCGTGTCCGACTTCAGGATGTCGTAAACGTTGGCACCCATGGATGGGAGAACGTTAATGGTTTCGATATTGGCGGCTGCGCGGAGGAAGTTTTCGTTCACTTCGGCACCGTCGATGATCAGCGCGCGCTTCCAACCCAAGGAACCGACCATTTTGGCCAGCACGGATGTTTTCGCGTCTTTGACATCGATGCTGTCCACGATCACCAGCTCGCCTGCCGCGACTTTTGCGGACAGGGCATGCTTGAGACCCAGCGCACGGAACTTTTTGGTCAGCTCATGCGCGTGGCTGCGTGGGGTCGGGCCCTTGTAGGTACCACCGTGACGGAAGATCGGCGCGCCCTTGGACCCGTGACGTGCGCCACCGGTGCCTTTTTGGCGATAGATCTTCTTGGTGGAATAGGACACTTCCGACCGGCCAAGCACGTCGTGTGTGCCTGCCATGGCCTTGTTGCGCTGCCAGCGGACGACGCGGTGCAGGATGTCCTTGCGCGGCTCCAGACCAAAGATCGCGTCGTTCAACTCGACGGAACCGGCCTTTGCGCCTTCAAGATTGATTGCATCAGCCTTCATTTTTATCACCCTCTGTCGTATCGGCATCAGCCGGGGCTTCGTTTGCGGCGGCTTCAGCAGCTTCCAGCGCGGCCTGTTCTGCTTCGGCAGCTGCTTTTGCTGCGGCAGCTTCAGCGGCTGCTGCTGCGGCGGCGGCTTCTTCAGCCAAACGCGCGGCTTCTTCATCCATGGATTTCAAGCCAGCAGGATAGATCACGTTTTCAGGGGTCGGTTTCTTGACCGCATCCTTCAACGTCACCCAACCGCCACGCGATCCGGGAACTGCACCCTTGACCATGATCAGGCCACGGTCAGCATCGGTGCGCACAACTTGCAAGTTCTGGGTGGTCACGCGGGCAGAACCCATGTGGCCGGCCATCTTCTTGCCTTTGAACACCTTGCCCGGATCCTGACACTGGCCAGTCGAACCGTGCGAACGGTGGCTGACGGACACACCGTGCGATGCACGCAGACCGCCAAAGTTGTGCCGCTTCATCGCACCGGCAAAACCTTTACCGATGGATGTGCCGGACACGTCCACATATTGACCTTCGAAATAGTGGTTCGCGGTCATGCGTTTCGCCGACGTTGATCATGTTTTCGGGGGCAACGCGGAATTCGGCCACTTTGCGCTTGGGTTCAACCTTGGCGGCGGCGAAATGGCCGCGCATGGCCTGGCTTGTGCGCTTTGCTTTGGCAGCACCAGCACCCAGCTGGACAGCGACATAGCCGTCCTTTTCAACAGTACGCTGCGCGACAACCTGCAGGTTTTCCAAGGCCAGAACGGTCACCGGCACTTGCCGGCCGTCTTCCATGAACAAACGGGTCATGCCCAGTTTCTTTGCGATAAGTCCTGTACGGAGCATTGATAATCCTCCTTACACGGAAATCTGGACGTCGACGCCAGCGGCCAGGTCGAGCTTCATCAGCGCGTCCACGGTCTGCGGTGTCGGGTCAACGATGTCGAGCAGGCGCTTGTGCGTGCGGATCTCGAACTGGTCGCGGGATTTCTTGTCGATATGCGGGCCGCGCAGAACAGTGAATTTTTCAATCTTGTTCGGCAAAGGAATCGGGCCGCGCACAGATGCGCCAGTGCGCTTTGCTGTGCTGACGATTTCTGCGGTGCTTGCGTCAAGCACGCGGAAATCAAACGCCTTGAGGCGGATACGGATGGTTTGGCTACCTGCCATTTCATCACCCTTTTTGAATAGGGTCTAGATCGGAGAGGAGGATCATGGCTCATCCAGAACCCTCATCGCGTCTTTTGCACCAACATAAAAAGGGCACGCATGGCGCACCCTTGTCGGATTGGGGCCGTATAGGGGGTTGCACCCAAGCTGGCAAGGGCTGATTACACAAATCCGGCCGATCCACGCGGCCTTGTGTTTCACCCCCATTGGTGGTGCTATTTCCCCGCATACGGCCAGTTTCCATAGTCCAATGCAGCATGAAAGGCACCACCATGGCCAGCAATCTGTCGCGGCATCTGACCGGAGCATCGCGCACCGAATCGGGCAATCGTGGGCTGGGCTATCTGCTTGCATTTGTGGCCGGTGCAATCAACGCGGGCGGGTTCCTCGCTGTGCAGCAGTATACATCGCATATGACCGGAATCGTGTCCGAAATGGCCGATCTGATTGCCTTGGGGCAATACCGGATTGCGTTGTTCGGGCTGGCCTGTCTGGCAACCTTCATCGGGGGTGCCGCCATGTACCGCAGTGTTGGTGAATTACGCCCGCAGCCGCCAGCTGCAAAGCGAATATGCGATCCCGCTGCTGGTCGAAGCATCGCTGCTGATGGCCTTCGGTATTCTGGGCGCACAACACGGCACCATGCAGGGCGGTGTCGTCTCTATCACAATTTTGCTTTTGTGCTTTGTCATGGGGTTACAGAATGCGGTCATCACCAAAATTTCTGGCGCTGTCATTCGGACCACGCATGTCACTGGCATCGCGACCGATCTGGGGATTGATCTGGGCCGGTGGCTGTTTTGCAATCTCGCACGGAATAAAGATTTTGTACCGCGCCCAAAACGTGGTGTGATGCTCGGCACCTTGTTGGTGTCGTTTTTCGTCGGTGGTTTGGCTGGCGCAATCGGGTTCCAGACATTGGGCTATGCGGCGACGATCCCGCTTGCAGCGGCGCTGGTCGCGGCGGCGATCACACCCGTCATAGATGATGTGAAGCGGCGCAAGCTGCCCTAAAACGCAAAAGGCCGCCCTTGTCGGGGCGGCCTTTTGTCTGGCGTAGGGGGGGTCAAGACCCACCCTACCTTGCCTGTGCTTTTTACAGCAGGATCTTCGACACAACGCCGGCGCCGACGGTCCGGCCGCCTTCGCGGATCGCGAAACGCAGGCCTTCTTCCATCGCGATCGGCGCGATCAGTTCAACTTCGAACTTCAGGTTGTCGCCGGGCATCACCATCTCGGTGCCTTCTGGCAGAACAACCGTGCCGGTCACGTCCGTCGTGCGGAAATAGAACTGCGGACGGTAGTTCGCAAAGAACGGCGTGTGACGACCGCCTTCTTCCTTGGTCAGAATATAGGCTTCGGCTTCGAACTTGGTGTGCGGCTTGACCGAACCGGGCTTGCACAGAATCTGGCCACGCTCAACGCCTTCACGATCCACACCGCGCAGCAGCGCGCCGATGTTGTCGCCAGCCTGGCCGCTGTCCAGCAGTTTGCGGAACATTTCCACACCGGTACAGATGGTCTTCTTGGTGTCGCGGATACCGACGATTTCAATCTCGTCGCCCACGTTCACCACACCGCGTTCCACACGACCGGTCACAACCGTACCACGGCCAGAGATCGAGAACACGTCCTCGATCGGCATCAGGAATGGCAGGTCAACCGCGCGTGCCGGTGTCGGGATGTATTCGTCGACAGCCGCGATCAGCTTGCGGATCGACTCTTCACCGATTTCAGGCTGGGTGCCGTTCATCGCATGCAGCGCCGAGCCGGGGATGACGGGGATGTCATCGCCGGGATAGTCGTATTTGGACAGCAGTTCGCGGATTTCCATCTCGACCAGTTCCAGCAGTTCGGCGTCATCCACCTGGTCGACCTTGTTCATATAGACGACCATGTAGGGAATGCCGACCTGACGGCCCAGCAGGATGTGTTCGCGGGTCTGCGGCATCGGGCCGTCAGCAGCGTTCACAACCAGGATCGCGCCGTCCATCTGGGCAGCACCGGTGATCATGTTCTTCACATAGTCAGCGTGGCCGGGGCAATCGACGTGCGCATAGTGGCGGTTTTCGGATCTCGTATTCCACGTGGGCAGTCGAGATCGTGATCCCGCGGGCCTTTTCTTCGGGCGCGCCGTCGATCTGGTCATAGGCGCGGAATTCGCCGAAATACTTCGTGATCGCTGCGGTCAGCGTCGTCTTGCCGTGGTCAACGTGGCCGATCGTGCCGATGTTCACATGCGGTTTGGTGCGTTCGAACTTTGCCTTTGCCATTGTGTGGCTCCTTGAATTTTTGTGTTTGGGCGGCGGGGATAACCCCGCCCTATGGGGAGTGGTAGGGCGGGGTTATCCCCGCCGCACCGTTAAGCGTATTTCTTCTGGATCTCGTCGCTGATGTTCTGCGGCACCGGTTCATAATGATCAAAGATCATCGTGAAATTGGCACGACCAGACGACATTGACCGCAGGGTATTGATGTAACCGAACATGTTGGCCAGCGGCACGAAAGCTTCGATCACGTTGGCATTGCCGCGGCTGTCCTGCCCCTGCACCATGCCCCGACGCGATGTCAGGTCGCCGATGATCCCGCCGGTATATTCCTCGGGTGTCACGACTTCGACTTTCATGATCGGTTCCAGCAGTTTCGCACCGGCCTTGCGCATGCCTTCACGCATACACATCCGTGCTGCGATCTCGAACGCGAGGACCGAGGAGTCCACATCGTGATACTTGCCTTCCAGCAAGGCCACTTTGAAGTCGATCACCGGGAAACCTGCCAATGGACCGGAGTCCATGACCGACTTGATCCCTTTTTCGACGCCGGGGACGTATTCCTTTGGCACCGAACCACCGACAACGCGGGATTCGAACGAATAGCCTTCGCCGGGGGCTGTGGGCTGGATCAACAGCTTCACTTCACCGAACTGGCCCGACCCACCGGATTGTTTCTTGTGGGTATAGGTGTGTTCGACTTCGTGACCGATGGTTTCGCGGTAGGCCACTTGTGGCGCACCGATGTTGGCCTCGACCTTGAATTCACGGCGCATACGGTCGACCAGAATGTCGAGGTGCAATTCGCCCATGCCCTTCATGATGGTCTGACCGGATTCAAAGTCAGTTTCCACGCGGAAGGATGGATCTTCTGCCGCCAGACGTGCCAGCGCGATGCCCATCTTCTCTTGGTCGGCCTTGGTTTTCGGCTCGACCGCGATTTCGATCACGGGCTCTGGGAAGGTCATCGTTTCCAGCACGACAGGATCGGACGGATCACACAGGGTGTCGCCGGTTGTCGTGTTCTTCAGACCACCCAGCGCGATGATGTCACCGGCCCAGGCTTCGTCGATTTCTTCGCGGTTGATGGCGTGCATCATCATCATGCGACCGACGCGTTCCTTGCCACCCTTGGTGGAGTTCAGCATCGCATCGCCCTTGGCCAGCTTGCCCGAATAGATCCGGGTAAAGGTCAAGGACCCCACAAAAGGGTCGTTCATGATCTTGAACGCAAGACCCGAGAACGGCATGTTGTCATCGGCGCGGCGCGGGATGGACCGTGTTTCGGTTTCGTCACCGGGTTTGAAGCCCATGTAATCCACAACGTCCATCGGGCTTGGCAGATAGTCGATCACAGCGTTCAGCAATGGCTGCACGCCTTTGTTCTTGAAGGCAGAGCCAGCCAGAACAGGAACGAATTTCATCGCCAAAGTGCCTTTGCGGATCAAGACGCGCAGCGCGTCCACGTCAGGCTCTTGCCCTTCAAGGTAGGCTTCCATCGCGTCGTCATCCATGTCGACGGCCAGCTCGATCAGCTTGCCGCGCCATTCCAGCGCCATGTCGTTCAGGCTGGCACGGATCGGTTGACGGACCCAGGACGCGCCCAGATCTTCGCCCTGATAAACCCATTCTTCCATCGTCACGAGGTCGATGATGCCTTCAAGCTCGGTCTCGGCACCGATGGGCAGCTGGATAGGTGCAGGCACCGCACCAGTGCGGTCAGCAATCATCTTGACGCAGTTGAAGAAGTCAGCGCCGATCTTGTCCATCTTGTTGACGAACACGATCCGCGGCACCTTGTACCGGTCGGCCTGACGCCAGACGGTTTCGGTCTGCGGTTCAACACCTGCGTTGGCGTCCAGCAAGCAGATCGCGCCGTCAAGAACGGCCAGCGAACGTTCGACTTCGATCGTGAAGTCAACGTGGCCGGGGGTGTCGATGATGTTCATCCGGACCTTGTCGTCAGAAATGCCGTCCGCGGACGGGTCTTCCTGACGCTGCCAGAATGTGGTGGTCGCAGCGGACGTGATCGTGATGCCACGTTCCTGTTCCTGCTCCATCCAGTCCATCGTCGCCGCGCCATCATGCACTTCGCCGATGTTGTGGGATTTGCCAGTGTAATACAGGATCCGCTCGGTGCAGGTTGTTTTACCCGCATCGATATGCGCCATGATACCGAAGTTGCGGTAACGGTTGAGTGGGTAGTCGCGTGCCATGTCAGATCGTCCCTATTACCAGCGGTAATGGCTGAACGCTTTGTTCGCGTCGGCCATCTTGTGGGTGTCTTCGCGCTTTTTCACGGCGGTGCCGCGACCCTGGACAGCGTCAAGCAATTCGCCTGCAAGCCGTTCTTCCATGGTGTTTTCATTGCGCTTTTTCGCAGCAGCGATCAGCCAGCGGATTGCCAGCGCTTCGCGGCGCTCGGGGCGGACTTCGACGGGTACCTGGTAAGTCGCACCACCGACGCGGCGCGAACGCACTTCGACGGATGGTTTGATGTTGTCCAGACACTCGTGAAACACTTCCACGGGCGATTTCTTCAGCTTGCCTTCAACGCGATCAAACGCGTTATAGACGATGCGTTCGGCAACGGCTTTTTTGCCGTCAACCATCAGGTTGTTCATGAACTTGGTCAGAACGGTATCACCAAACTTGGCGTCTGGCAGAACTTGGCGCTTCTCAGCGGCGTGACGACGTGACATGTGATCTTTCCCTTACTTCGGACGCTTCGCGCCATATTTGGAACGGCGCTGTTTGCGGTTCTTGACGCCTTGGGTATCCAGAACACCGCGCAGGACGTGATAACGCACACCGGGAAGGTCTTTTACGCGGCCGCCACGGATCAGGACGACAGAGTGTTCCTGAAGGTTGTGGCTTTCACCGGGGATGTAAGAGATTACCTCAAAGCCGTTGGTCAGACGCACTTTGGCGACTTTCCGCATGGCCGAGTTCGGTTTCTTTGGTGTGGTGGTGTAAACGCGCGTGCAGACGCCGCGTTTCTGAGGGCAGGATTCCAAATGCTGGGATTTGGATTTGACAATTTTTGGCTGGCGCGGCTTGCGGATCAGCTGCTGAATCGTTGGCATCGTGTGATGTTCCCATCTATTCACTTGTATGCGTCCGGCAAACGCGGGTTTCAAAACATGCCTTTCACCTATGAAAAGCACAAAGATTCCGCGTCGAACCCTTACCGGAGGTTCGGTGCGGTCTGTATCCAGAGGAACAAGGCAATAATCGCCCGGTTCTTGGCCACGACAGATGTGATATCGGAACAAATGGGAAAAACCCCGCCCGGATGTGGGGCGTATAGGCCGTTGCGCTGGGGCTGTCAACAGGGCCGGACCCTGCCGGTAGACGCACAAATAGCCCATAAAAATAGGTTATGACGCGGTCGCCCTGCCCCGCCCGACGCCCGCGGCACAGCCTGTGGCACAGCGATTCTAGCGGATGCGATCCGGTGACAGATTGTGCCGGATCCGCAGCCGTCTTTCGCGCCACAGCGTGAACAGGCCGGTGGCAACCACGATGGACGCCCCAAGGACCGTCAGGACATTGGGCCATTCATTGAACACCGCCATTCCAAGGATCAGCGCGACCAGCAGGCTGGTATAGCGGAACGGCGCGACAAAGCTAATCTCGCCCGACCGCATCGCGCTGACCGAAAAGATATAGCCAAAGATCAGGCAGATCGTGGCGCCGCCGATCTGCATGGCAGATGTGCCGGACATCGGCTGCCATGTGATGAACAATGACCCGATTGCCCCCAATGCCGTCACCCCGATGGCCGCGATCAGCGCCACGAAAACAACCGGCACCTGCACCGACATGCGCCGCACCGCCAGATCGCGCAATGTGATGCAGGCGACCGCGATCAGCGCATAGATGCTGTAGCTGCTGAAATCCGCGCCGCCCGGCTGGATGATCAGCACCACGCCCACAAAGCCGATGGCGATGGCCGCGAACCTGCGCCAGCCCAATGCCTCGCCCAGAAACAGCGTCGCGGCAAGGCTGACCGCCAGCGGCAGCGCCTGCAAAATCGCGCTGACATTGGCGATGGGCATATGAAACAGCGCCGTCAGAAAGAAATAGGTGCCACCGACCTCGCCCAGCGTGCGCAACAGGATCAGCCCCCAGTCGCGCCGTGGCAGGTTGAAATGCAGCTGGTCCATCACCCGGCACATGATAGTCAGGCAGATGATTGCGACGATCCCGCGCAACAGGACGGCCTGAAACAGCGGGATATCGCCGGACAAGGATTTCATGAACGCATCATTGACGGTAAAGGCACACATGCCCCCCGTCATCAACAACGCGCCTCGGATATTGTCAGACATCACCGCCATGACAGGCAGGTATCAGTGCGGCATCATCACGACCAGCGAGATTACACAGGCGTCAGCCATATTCTTTTACAAACAAAAAAGGCCCCCGAAACCGAGGGCCTTTTTTTAAATTATTTCAATCGATTACGCGTCGTTGTCTTCCGGTGCTTCGGTGCGCGCACCAAAGACATCGGTTTCTTCGCTGCGCACGGGTGCTACCAGCGCCGCCGCCTGCGCGGCTTCTTCGCGGCGTGCTTCGATCACGACATTGTCGCGATCCGCGGCAATCTTGCGCATCTGCTGGGTTGCCCCACCGGTACCAGCCGGGATCAGACGGCCGACGATGACGTTTTCCTTCAGGCCGATCAGCTTGTCCCGCTTGCCCTGCACCGATGCTTCGGTCAGCACGCGCGTGGTTTCCTGGAACGATGCCGCCGAGATGAACGACCGGGTCTGCAGCGATGCCTTGGTGATCCCCAAAAGGATCGGCTCGCCCGTTGCCGGACGATCGCCGCGCTTGATCGCCTTGGCATTGGCTTCGTCGAATTCAGCCTTATCGACCGTTTCGCCTTTCAGCAGAACCGTGTCACCGCTGTCCTGGATTTCCCATTTCTGGAGCATCTGGCGCACGATGACTTCGATGTGCTTGTCGTTGATCTTGACGCCCTGCAAACGGTACACGTCCTGCACTTCGTCGATCATATAGACTGCCAAAGCCTCGACACCCATGACCGCAAGAATATCGTGCGGGGCTGGGTTGCCATCCATGATGTAATCACCCTTCTGGACAAAATCACCTTCCACGACGGGAATGTGCTTGCCCTTGGGCACCATGTATTCGACCTTGACGTCCGGGTCTTCCGCGCTTTCGATCGCGATGCGGCGCTTGTTCTTGTAGTCCTTGCCAAAGCGCACATAGCCGTCGATTTCGGCGATGATCGCGTGATCCTTGGGGCGACGGGCTTCGAACAATTCGGCCACACGCGGCAGACCACCGGTGATGTCCTTGGTCTTGGCACCTTCACGCGGGATACGCGCGATCACGTCACCGGCTTTCACCTCTTGGCCGTCTTCGACGGACAGAACTGCGTCAACCGACATGCCATAGGACACCGGGTTGCCATCGTCCTTCAGAACGACTTCACCATCCGCGCCGATCACGATGATCTTGGGCGCCAGCTCGTTGCCCTTGGGGGCCGCGCGCCAGTCGGACACGATACGCTGGGTCATGCCCGTCGCATCATCAGTGTCTTCACGCATGGCGATACCGTTGATCAGATCGACGTATTTCGCCGTTCCCGACTTTTCGGCGATGATCGGCAGGGTATAGGGGTCCCATTCAAAGATCTTGTCGCCGCGCAGGATGTCCTGGCCTTCTTTGACCAGCACCTTGGAACCATAACCGACCTTGTGGGTCGCACGATCCTCGCCCTCGGGGCCGACGATCGCGATGACCATGTTCCGGCCCATGACGACGTTTTCGCCAGCGGCGTTTTCCAGCAACATGGCATTGCGGAACGTGACCTTGCCAGGCTGCGATGCTTCGAGGAAGGACTGCTGCCCACCCTGTGCCACGCCGCCGATGTGGAAGGTCCGCATCGTCAGCTGTGTGCCGGGTTCACCAATGGATTGGGCGGCGATGATGCCGACCGCTTCACCGATGTTCACGCGGGTACCGCGCGCCAGATCACGACCGTAACACATCGCACAAACGCCATCTTCGGCCTCGCAGGTCAGCGGGCTGCGGATACGCATCTTGCCGATGGCTGCGGCGTCGATCATGTCGGCCTTGCGTTCGTCGATCAGCTCGCCTGCATGCACGATCACCTCGTCGGTGCCGGGACGAATAACGTCATCGGCAGAGACACGGCCCAGCACACGTTCTGCCAGCGACGACACGACCTCGCCATCATTGACCGCAGCTTCGGCGGTGATCGCACGATCAGTGCCGCAATCGACCTGACGGACGATGCAATCCTGTGCGACATCCACCAGACGGCGTGTCAGATAGCCAGAGTTCGCTGTCTTGAGCGCCGTATCCGACAGACCCTTGCGGGCGCCGTGGGTCGAGTTGAAGTATTCAAGAACGGTCAGACCTTCCTTGAAGTTCGAGATGATCGGCGTCTCGATGATCTCGCCGTTCGGCTTGGCCATCAGGCCGCGCATCCCGCCCAGCTGCTTCATCTGTGTGACCGAGCCACGCGCACCGGAATGGGCCATCATATAGACCGAGTTCGGCTCGCTTTCCGATCCGTCGGCATCGCGGCCGGCGGTGGAAATGGTGGTCATCATCGCCTCGGTGACCTTGTCGTTGGCTTTCGACCATGCATCGACGACCTTGTTGTACTTTTCACCCTGGGTGATCAGGCCGTCCATATACTGCTGCTCGAAATCCTTGACCTGTTCGCGGGTCTCGTCGACCAGCGCCCATTTGGTGTCCGGCACGACCATATCGTCCTTGCCGAACGAAATGCCCGCCTTGAACGCCTCGCGGAAGCCCATGGTCATGATCTGGTCGCAGAAGATGACCGATTCCTTCTGGCCGCAATAGCGGTAGACGGTGTCGATGATCTGCTGGACTTCTTTCTTGCGCAGCAAACGGTTGACCAGCGCGAAAGGTGCCTTGGCGTTCAGCGGCAACAGCACGCCCAGACGCAGACGGCCCGGTGTCGTTTCGAACCGTTCCAGCACTTCGTTGCCTTCACCGTCGATCTGGATCATCCGCGCCGTGATCTTGGCGTGCAGATGCACCTCGCCCGCGGCCAGCGCATGTTCGACTTCGTCGATATTGCTGAACGACATGCCTTCGCCCTTCATGCCTTCGCGCATGATGGTCGTGTAGTACAGGCCAAGGATCATATCCTGCGATGGCACGATAATCGGCGCGCCGTTGGCAGGCGACAGCACGTTGTTCGTGGACATCATCAGAACGCGGGCTTCCAGCTGTGCCTCAAGGCTCAGCGGCACGTGAACAGCCATCTGGTCGCCGTCAAAGTCGGCGTTGAACGCGGTACAGACCAGCGGGTGCAGCTGGATCGCCTTGCCTTCGATCAGGACGGGTTCGAACGCCTGAATGCCCAAACGGTGCAAGGTTGGCGCACGGTTCAGCATGACGGGGTGTTCGCGGATCACCTCGTCAAGGATATCCCAGACTTCGGGCCGTTCTTTTTCGACCAGTTTCTTGGCCTGTTTCACGGTGCTGGACAGGCCCTTGGCCTCCAGCCGCGAATAGATGAACGGCTTGAACAGTTCGAGCGCCATTTTCTTCGGCAACCCGCACTGGTGCAGTTTCAGTTCCGGACCGGTCACGATGACCGAACGACCAGAAAAGTCGACCCGCTTGCCCAAAAGGTTCTGGCGGAAACGGCCCTGCTTGCCCTTGAGCATGTCAGACAAGGATTTCAGCGGGCGCTTGTTGGCACCCGTGATCACCCGACCACGACGGCCGTTGTCGAACAAGGCATCGACGGATTCCTGCAACATCCGCTTTTCGTTGCGCACGATGATGTCGGGCGCGCGCAGTTCAATCAGGCGCTTCAGACGGTTGTTGCGGTTGATGACGCGACGGTACAGATCGTTCAGATCGGAGGTCGCGAAACGGCCACCATCCAGCGGGACCAGCGGGCGCAGTTCCGGCGGGATCACGGGGATCACGGTCAGGACCATCCATTCCGGGCGGTTGCCGGATTCAAGGAAGTTTTCGACGATCTTCAGACGCTTGATGATCTTCTTGGGCTTCAACTCGCCTGTCGCCACTTTCAGATCGGCGCGCAGCTGTTCGGCTTCGGATTCAAGGTCAATCTGGGCCAGCATTTCGCGGATCGCTTCGGCGCCGATATTGGCCTGGAACGCGTCCATGCCGTAAAGGTCCTGCGCGTCGTTGAATTCCTCCTCGGTCATCAACTGGCCATAGGTCAGGTCGGTCAGGCCGGGTTCGATCACGACGTAGTTTTCGAAATACAGGATGCGTTCCAGATCGCGCAGGGTCATGTCCAGCATCAGGCCGATGCGGCTTGGCAGCGATTTCAGGAACCAGATATGCGCGACAGGTGCGGCCAGTTCGATATGGCCCATACGTTCGCGGCGGACCTTTTGCAGGGTCACTTCCACGCCGCATTTTTCGCAGACAACGCCGCGGTATTTCATCCGCTTGTATTTGCCGCACAGGCATTCGTAATCCTTGATCGGGCCAAAGATCCGCGCGCAGAACAGACCGTCCCGTTCAGGCTTGAACGTGCGGTAGTTGATGGTTTCGGGCTTCTTGATCTCGCCAAAGGACCACGACAGGATCCGTTCGGGCGATGCCAGAGACACCTTGATTTCGTCAAACGTCTTTGCCGGAGCAACCGGGTTGAACGGGTTGTTTGTCAGTTCCTGGTTCATCTTCAATTCCTTGAATTGGGGTGCGCAAGTGCGAGGGGTAAGGCGGGGTTAACCCCGCCCTACGGGCGTTTTTGGTCGGGGCTCGCCCGACTGATCCGCCCTATTCCTCATCCTCCGCATCCAGGAGTTCCATGTTGAGGCCGAGACCCCGGACTTCTTTCACGAGCACGTTGAACGATTCTGGCACGCCGGCCTCGAAGTTGTCCTCGCCCTTGACGATGCTTTCATAGACTTTCGTCCGCCCTGCCACGTCATCCGACTTGACCGTCAGCATTTCCTGCAGGGTGTAGGCCGCGCCATAAGCTTCCAGTGCCCAGACTTCCATTTCCCCGAAACGCTGACCGCCGAACTGGGCTTTACCACCCAGAGGCTGCTGCGTGACAAGGCTGTAAGGCCCGGTGGACCGTGCGTGGATCTTGTCGTCAACCAAGTGATGCAGTTTCAGCAGGTATTTGACACCCACCGTCACTTTGCGGCTGAACTGTTCACCGGTGCGCCCGTCGAACAGGATCGACTGGCCCGAGGTGTCGAAACCGGCACGCCGCAGCGCATCGTTCACGTCAGCCTCTTTCGCGCCGTCGAACACAGGCGTCGCGATCGGCACACCACGGGTGACATGACCCGCTGCTTCGACCAGATCAGCCTCGTTCATACCGACGATGCCTTCTTCGTAGACATCATCGCCATAGGCGATTTTCATCGCTTCGCGCACGGGGGTCAGGTCGCCGGACCGGCGGTATTCACCCAAGGCTTCATCAATCTGGATACCCAGACCGCGCGCGGCCCAACCCATGTGGGTTTCAAGGATCTGACCGACGTTCATGCGCGATGGCACGCCCAGCGGGTTCAAACAGAAATCCACCGGTGTCCCGTCTGCAAGGAACGGCATGTCTTCCATCGGCACGACCTTGGAAATGACGCCCTTGTTGCCGTGACGACCGGCCATCTTGTCGCCCGGTTGCAGCTTGCGCTTCACCGCGACGAACACTTTGACCATCTTCATCACGCCCGGGGGCAGATCGTCGCCGCGACGGACCTTTTCAACCTTGTCCTCGAACCGTGCATCCATTGCCCGTTTCTGGATTTCGTATTGCTGGTTCAACGCCTCGACGATTTTCGCGTCATCCTCGTCTTCCATTGCCAATTGCCACCACTGGCCGCGGCTCAGGTCAGAGACACTTTCCTCGGTGACGACAGCGCCAGCCTTGAAGCCTTTTGGCCCCTTGGCTGCTGTCTTGCCGCCGATGATATCCCACAGACGTGCATAGATGTTGCGGTCAAGGATCGCACGTTCGTCGTCACGGTCGCGCGACAGGCGTTCGACTTCTTCACGCTCGATCTGCAGCGCGCGTTCATCTTTTTCCACGCCATGACGGTTGAACACGCGCACCTCGACCACGGTGCCATAGTCACCGGGCGGCAGGCGCAAAGATGTGTCACGCACGTCGGATGCCTTTTCACCAAAGATGGCGCGCAGCAGCTTTTCTTCTGGCGTCATCGGGCTTTCGCCTTTTGGTGTGATCTTGCCGACCAGAATATCCGCAGGCCCAACCTCGGCCCCGATATAGACGATGCCCGCTTCGTCAAGGTTGCGCAGGGCTTCCTCGCCAACATTGGGGATGTCGCGGGTGATTTCCTCTGGCCCGAGCTTGGTGTCACGGGCGGCGACTTCGAATTCCTCGATATGGATCGAGGTGAAGACGTCGTCGCGCACGATGCGTTCGGAGATCAGGATCGAGTCTTCATAGTTGTAACCGTTCCACGGCATGAAGGCGACGACCACGTTCTTGCCCAGTGCCAGTTCCCCCAGATCGGTGGACGGACCATCGGCGATGACCTGACCTTTCTGGACCAGATCGCCCACCTTCACCAGCGGACGCTGGTTGATACAGGTGTTCTGGTTGGACCGCTGGAATTTGCGCATGCGGTAGATATCGACGCCCGCATCACCCAATTCCAGATCGGATGTCGCGCGGATCACGATCCGCTGCGCATCGACCTGGTCGATGACGCCGGCACGTTTCGCCATGATCGCAGCGCCGCTATCGCGCGCCACGACTTCTTCGATGCCGGTGCCGACCAATGGCGCTTCGGCCTGCAGCAAAGGCACGGCCTGACGCTGCATGTTCGACCCCATCAGCGCGCGGTTGGCGTCGTCGTTTTCAAGGAACGGGATCAACGATGCGGCGACCGAAACCAGCTGTTTCGGCGACACGTCGATCAGGTCCACGTTTTCACGCGGGGCCAGCGTGTAATCGCCGTTCACGCGGGTCGAGACCAGATCATTCTTGAACGATCCGTCAGGGTTCATCGACGCGTTGGCCTGTGCCACGGTGTGGCGCATTTCTTCGGTGGCGGACATGTATTGCACATCATCCGTCACCTTGCCGTCCACGACCTTGCGGTAGGGTGTTTCGATGAAACCGTACTTGTTCACGCGGGCGAAGGTCGCCAGCGAGTTGATCAGACCGATGTTCGGACCTTCGGGCGTTTCAATCGGGCACATCCGGCCATAATGGGTCGGGTGGACGTCGCGCACCTCAAATCCGGCACGTTCGCGGGTCAGACCGCCGGGCCCAAGGGCCGACAGGCGGCGCTTGTGCGTCACTTCGGACAGCGGGTTGGTCTGGTCCATGAACTGCGACAGCTGGCTGGAGCCGAAGAATTCGCGCACAGCCGCAGCAGCAGGTTTCGCGTTGATCAGGTCCTGCGGCATCACCGTGTCGATTTCGACAGATGACATGCGTTCCTTGATCGCGCGCTCCATGCGCAGCAGGCCAACGCGATACTGGTTCTCCATCAATTCGCCCACAGACCGGACGCGGCGGTTGCCAAGGTGGTCGATGTCGTCGATATCGCCCTTGCCGTCGCGCAATTCGGTCAGCGCCTTGATACACGAGACGATATCTTCACGGCGCAATGTGCGGATCGTGTCATCGGCATCAAGGTCCAGACGCATGTTCATCTTGACGCGGCCCACGGCGGACAGGTCATAGCGTTCACCGTCAAAGAACAGCGTGTCAAACAGCGCCGATGCGGAATCGACGGTCGGTGGTTCACCGGGGCGCATAACGCGGTAGATATCCATGAGCGCGGTTTCGCGGTTCATGTTCTTGTCCGCCGCCATCGTGCTGCGGATGTAGCCACCCACAGATATGTTGTCGATGTCGAGGACGGGGATCGAGGTGATACCCGCGTCGATCAAGTCCCGCAACGTGCCACCTGTGACAGCGCCCGTCTTGTCCATTTCCAGCGTCAGTTCGTCACCAGCTTCGACATAGATCGCGCCGGTGTCTTCGTTGATCATGTCACGGGCGACATATTTGCCGACGATATGCTCGTAAGGGACCAGCAGGTTCTTGACCTTGCCGTCGTCGATCATCTTTTTGACCGACCGTGGGGTTACCTTTTCGCCAGCCTTTGCGATGATCTCGCCGGTGTCGGCATCGACAAGGTCATAGGTTGGCCGGGTGCCGCGGACGCGTTCTGGGAAGAACTTGGTCGTCCAGGCGTTGGTCTTTTTGTCCAGCGCGTAATCGACGGTGTTGTAATAGGCATTCATGATGCCTTCCTGGTCCAGCCCCAGCGCATAAAGCAGGGTGGTCACGGGCAATTTACGACGACGGTCGATCCGGCAGAACACAAGGTCCTTGGCGTCGAATTCGAAATCGAGCCAGCTGCCACGGTAAGGAATGATCCGGCAGGCGAACAGCAATTTGCCCGATGAATGGGTCTTGCCCTTGTCGTGGTCAAAGAACACGCCGGGCGACCGGTGCATCTGGGACACGATCACGCGCTCGGTGCCGTTCACGACAAAGGTGCCGTTCGGGGTCATCAGGGGCATGTCACCCATGAACACGTCTTGTTCCTTGATGTCTTTGACGGATTTGGACCCCGTGTCCTCGTCCACTTCGAACACGATCAGGCGCAGCGTCACCTTCAGCGGTGCGGCATAGGTCATGTCGCGCTGCATACATTCTTCGACGTCGTACTTTGGCTTTTCCAGCTCGTATTTCACGAACTCCAGCACGGCTGTCTCGTTGAAGTCCTTGATCGGGAAAACCGACTGGAACACACCCTTGATGCCTTCGCCGTCAAGCGGTGTTGCACTGTCGCCGGAACGCAGGAACAGATCATAGGAAGATTTCTGAACCTCGATGAGGTTCGGCATTTCAAGCACTTCACGGATTTTGCCGTAATACTTGCGCAGGCGTTTCTGACCAAGGAAGGAGGAAGCCATGTGCGATATCACCTTTTGTTTGTCTCTCGAACGTGCGGCGCCCGGGCTGCGCCGCCACATCCATTTGACCGGGGGTTTCAAGTCTATTCGTGGCTGCCGTCCCACCGGCTGCCTCCCGACTTTTCAACCTAGCCCAAGGGGTGGGCCACGCATGGCCGACCGCTAAGACAGGTTTGGCTGGACCCGCAAATGCAGGTCCAGCCGCGTTCAAACGCCCACGATGATCGAAAATCACCGAAGGGCGGGGTAAACCCCGCCTTACGCCAGTTCGACGGTCGCGCCAGCTGCTTCCAGCTTGGCCTTGATTTCGTCGGCTTCGGCTTTGGAAGCGCCTTCTTTGACCTTGCCGCCAGCTTCGACCAGATCTTTGGCTTCTTTCAGGCCCAGACCGGTGATGCCGCGCACTTCTTTGATCACGTTGATCTTCTGTGCGCCGGCGTCTTTCAGGACGACGTCGAATTCGGTCTTTTCTTCTGCAGCTTCAGCAGCAACAGCAGGACCGGCCATCATCACAGCGCCGCCAGCAGCGGGCTCGATGCCGTACTCATCCTTGAGGATGGTTTTCAGTTCTTGTGCTTGAAGAAGGGTCAGACCAACGATTTCTTCAGCGAGTTTTTTCAGATCAGCCATTTTATGCTTTCCGTTCGATTTAAGTGTGTTCCAACGTGAGGCGGCAGCCCCAAGTCAATTCAGATGCTTCACGCAGCTTTCTCTTCGATGGTCGAAAGAATGCTCGCGATGTTCGAAGCAGGCGCGCCAATGGCCCCGGCGATGTTTGCGGCAGGTGCTGCGATGCAACCCACGATAGAAGCGATAAGCTCCTCGCGGCTTGGCATCCCGGCAACGGCTTTCACACCGGCTGGATCCAGTGCCGTGTCACCCATTGCCCCGCCCAGAACGACCAATTTCTCGTTCGTCTTGGCATAGGCATCAATCACTTTCGCCGCAGCGACAGGATCTTCGGAATAGGCGATCACGGTCATGCCCATCAGGTAAGTGGCGATGCTTTCGCATGGCTTACCTTCAAGAGCGATCTTGGCGAGCTTGTTCTTGGCAACGCGTACGGCCCCACCAGCATCGCGCATACGCGCCCGCAGGTCCTGCATTTCAGCAACTGTCATGCCTTCGTAGTGGGCGACCACTACAACGCCAGAGCTTTCAAAGATCTGGCCGAGTTCATCGACCAATTGTTCTTTTTGTGCTCTATCCACAGTTTCACTCCAATTAAGGTACCAAATAGTCTGGCACCGGCTCTCGTTTTTGCCGGGCAGCGGACCACCCGACAGTCGGTGTCCACATAAACGGGGCGAGCCAAGTTGAACCGAGGAGAGCCTCGAAAAATTCTGGTCTATCCCGTCTCAGGCAGGAATTAACAGTCTTGCGACTAACCCACCGTCTCGGACGAATAAAGGCCCGAACGAATCAATCTTTCGGGCCTGAATGGTGGTTATCGCCTGCACGGCACTTTGCCAAGGGCCGATTTGAGCCGGACAGCGCTGCCGGTGCCCGTGCGGGGTAAACCTTTGTTCAAGAAATACCCAGTAAGACAAGTCGCATGACATCGCAGAACCGACCCCATTTCCGCAACCTCGAAGATTTTGCAGGAATCGCCTCTGACTGGTTCTGGGAAACCGACCATCAGCATCGGTTCATCTATTTTTCGAACCGGATGGAACAAGTCACAAAGATCAGCAGAGCAGATGTGCTGGGCCATGGGCGTGAAATTTTCGCGGTGGACCAGTCAGGTCCGGCATGGCAGGCGCATCTGGATGACCTGCAGGCGCATCGCGCATTTCGCAATTTTGAATATCGCATCATCCGGCCAACGGACGGGTCGGTGATGTGGCTGCGCATCGCAGGCGAGCCGCAGTTCGATCAGGCCGGCGCATTTACCGGCTATCGCGGCACAGGGCATGATGTCACCCGTGAAAAGGTCGCGATGATGCAGCTGGAACAAAGCAATGCCGCGCTAGCGATCAGAAACCGCGAACTTGACGAGGCGCGGCAGGCGCTGGAACAGGCGGCGTATCACGATACGCTGACAGGGCTGCCGAACCGGCGCGCCTTTGAGCGGGCGCTGGAACACTGTCTTGGCACGGCAGACGGACAAGTAGCCTTGCTGCACCTTGATCTGGACAGGTTCAAATGGGTGAATGACACCTTGGGCCACCAAAGCGGCGATGCCGTGCTGGTGACCGCCGCGCAACGGATCTCGGCGGCGGTGGGCGACGGGGGGCAGACCTATCGTGTTGGCGGCGACGAATTCATGGTGCTTCTCACGCAGGGCATCTCGGCCAATCTTGCCCATCAAACAGGGACCGCGATCGTCACGGCCCTGACACGCCCCATAGATCTCGCACAACGGCAGGTCACCATCGGCATCAGCATCGGGATCGCCACCGGCAGTGCGGGGCAAGATACCGCCGCAACGGTGATCGCCCATGCCGATGTCGCGCTCTATGAGGCGAAACGCAATGGGCGCAATCAGGTTTGTCAGATCACGCCGCAGATCACCAAACGGATGCAGATCAAGCGCCAGATCGCAGCCACAATTCCCGGCGCGCTCGAACGGGGCGAGTTTACCGCCTATTTCCAACCGCAGGCCGATATTGAGACCGGCGAGATCGTCGGCGCAGAGGCGCTGGTGCGCTGGCATCACCCCGAATGCGGGTTGCTGCAACCGGCCGACTTTCTGGATATCGCCGCCGAAATGGGCCTGATCGAAGATATCGACAGGCAGGTGCTGCGCCTTGCGCTGGCGGCGGTCGATAAATTGCAGGCGCGCGGGCTTAACCTGCCGTCGATATCGGTGAATATCAGCGCACCGCGCCTGATGGACCCGCGCCTGCCTGATGATGTGGCCAGCACGTGGACAGACCGCAGATGTGGGCTGTCGATCGAATTGCTGGAAACGATCTATCTGGACGACAGGCGCGAAGTCCCCCAGATCAAGGAGAATCTACAGCAGCTGCGCGACATGGGGGTCGAAATACATTCGGATGATTTTGGCAGCGGACGGGCGTCGATCGTCGGGTTGCTGAAGGTACAGCCGGACCGGCTCAAGATCGAATGCCGGATGATCCGCACGGCGCTGCGCGATCCGCGCAAATCCAAGGTCATCGCAGCGATCCTTGAAATGACCCGCGCCTTGGGCATTGCCGCAACCGCCGAAGGCGTCGAATCGGCCAAGGACATTGCCGCCGTTCGTGACATCGGCTGCGTCTATTATCAGGGTAACGTACTCGCCCCACCGCTACAGGAAGCAGCTTTCATCGCATTCATGTCGCGCCAAAAGATGGCAACAAAAACAAGAACGGCAGGCCGTGATGGCCTGCCGTTTTGCTTGTAAACCGAAAGCCGGATCAAGCGTTGCCGGTCGCCGAGGCAACGTCGACAGTCACGCCTGGGCCCATGGTCGAGCTGACGGCGATCTTTTTCATATAGGTGCCTTTGGCACCCGATGGACGGGCCTTGCCGACCGCATCCACGAAGGCGCGCATGTTTTCCTGCAGCTGTTCAGCCGAGAAAGACGCCTTGCCGATACCGGCATGCACGACGCCTGCTTTTTCAGCCTTGAACTGAACCTGGCCGCCCTTGGCCGCTTCGACAGCTTCCTTGACGTCCATGGTCACGGTGCCGACGCGCGGGTTTGGCATCAGGTTACGCGGGCCAAGCACCTTGCCCAGACGACCGACGATGGCCATCATGTCAGGTGTCGCGATGCAACGGTCGAAATCGATCTTGCCGGACTGGATGGTTTCCATCAGGTCCTCTGCACCGACGATATCGGCGCCTGCTGCCTTGGCTTCGTCAGCCTTGTCGCCACGGGCGAAAACGGCCACGCGGACAGTTTTGCCAGTGCCGTTTGGCAGGGTCACGGTGCCACGGACCATCTGGTCGGCGTGGCGTGGATCGACACCCAGCTGCATCGAAATTTCGACGGTTTCGTCGAATTTTGCTGTGGCGCTGCCTTTGACCAAAGCAATGGCTTCGGCGACCGACACATTGGTCTTGCCGTCAAATGCGGCACGGGCTGCGGTTGTGCGCTTACCAAATTTTGCCATTACTTGACCTCCACGCCCATCGAACGGGCAGAGCCCATGATGATCTGCATTGCACCTTCAATGGATGTCGCATTGAGGTCTTTCATCTTGGCTTCGGCAATTTCACGCACCTGCTTGGCGGTGATCGAACCGGCAGATGCACGGCCGGGGGTCTTGGACCCGGACGCCAGCTTGGCCGCCTTCTTGATGTAATAGGACGCGGGGGGCGTCTTGATCTCGAAGGTGAAGGACTTGTCCGCGTAATAGGTGATCACGGTCGGGCAAGGCGCATCTTTTTCCATGTCGGCTGTCTTGGCGTTGAACGCCTTGCAGAATTCCATGATGTTGATGCCGCGCTGACCCAATGCGGGACCGACGGGTGGGCTTGGTTTGGCATTGCCAGCTGCAACTTGCAGCTTGAGCATGCCCATGACTTTCTTGGCCATCTGGCCTCTCCTTTTTCAGCGGTGGGCTGAAGCCCACCCTACATTTGCCCCGAAGGGCGGTGATGCCGTGGTTCGGCCCGGATATGATCCGGTGCCTCCCACGTCTGAACACGCAAGGTTACTGTTTGGAAACCTGCGTGAATTCCAACTCGACCGGGGTGGCCCGGCCAAAGATCGACACCGTCACCTTGAGGCGCTGGTGTTCTTCGTCGACATATTCGACCATGCCGTCGAAATCCTCGAACGGGCCGTCGTTGACCTTGACCTTCTCGCCGATCTCGAAATGGATCAGGGTGCGCGGGCTGTCCTCGCCTTCCTGAACGCGGCCAAGGATGGCCTGCACTTCGGCATCGCGCATCGGCATCGGGCGGCCCTGTGGCCCCAGAAATCCGGTGACGCGGTTGATCGAATTGATCAGGTGATAGCCTTCGTCCGACATTTCCATATGCACCAGCACATAGCCGGGCATGAAACGGCGTTCGGTCGTCACTTTTTTGTTGCGACGGACTTCGATCACTTCTTCGGTTGGCACCAAGACTTCGTCGATCTGGTCGGACAGGCCTTTTTCTTCCGCTTTTGCGCGGATTGCCTCTGCGATCTTCTTTTCGAAGTTCGAAAGAACGCTTACCGAATACCAGCGTTTAGCCATCTGTCAGAGCACCTTGTCGTCACGAGACCGCACCGGCCCCTGGTTCAAATTGATCCGACGCCTGCGCCGGTGTCGAAAATAAAAGCGGCGCGCAACTCGATTCGCCGCACGCCATATTTCCGAAGTTGCCTGCCTTTACCGCCGCCACCACCCGTTTTCAAGAGGGGCGGGCAGAATAAGCACGCCAGCCTTAGCCGCCGAAATAGCCCAGCACGCCGGACAGCCCGAAACGGATCACGAAATCAACCAGCGAGAAAAACACCGCAGTCAGCGCGGCAAGGATAAAGACCATGATCGTGGTCAGCACCACCTCGCGGCGGGTGGGCCAGACGACCTTGGCCACCTCGGCGCGGACTTCTTGAATGAACTTCACGGGATTGGCGATGGCCATCGGCACGGTCCTTTATCGAAACTGTGTGCGACATACGGGGTCATGGGGCCGAATTCAAGCCCGCATGGCGCCACCCGCCCACAGCGGATCCAGCAATGTCACCCTCGGCATCGCCCCGATTGCGGCAATCTGGGCACGATAGGCCATGTCGCCCGCGGCATGGTCCGCCGGGGTGAAACCGTCAAACGGCGGATAGCCGTCTTCGACCGGCAAAAGCGCGCGCACATTTGTCCCCAGATCGCCCGCCCCGCCCAAGGCATGGCGATGCAAAATCTCGGCCACGGCGGGGGCGGACAGGCTGCGGTGGATATATTGGTCAATCGGTTGCACCAAACCCGCAGCGGCAGGCCCCAGCAAATCCGCGCAGATCGCGGCGAAATGTATGGCGTAATCTTCATAGCACCACACGACTAGCTGCCCGACGCCGGCAGTGGCACGCAGCCGCGCGACCAGATCGGCCCAATCGACCGATTCCGTCGGGTTGATCTTGCGATATTGCGCCATCGGCATCACCTTGCCGCCCATCAATTGCTGGCAATAGGCCGCGTTCACAAAACCGGTCGGTCGCCGGATCGCCAGAAAGACATCGACATCGCGGCCAAGACCCTGTGCCACCGCCCCGATCCGTTGCGCCGCTTTGGGATAACGGCAGGTCACGGGCCTGCGGCGCGGATCGTTCAGCACGCCGATATGGTTTTCTTCGCTCAAAACCACGCGCTGCGCTGTCTGCAACAGCGATCCCAACGGGCCGGATAGGGCTTGGCCATTCCCCAGGCGCGCCAGATCGGGCAGCGTCTGGTCCCATTTGCGCAGGTAGCGGGGGCCGAACCAATGCACCCCGCGCGCGGCAAGCGCGTCCGCCTGTGCGCCGATGGACCGCTGCAGATGCGACGTTGCCGTCTTATGCGCCCCGATATGGAAAGCCACGGAAAATGCAAAGCTGGACATGAACTGGCTGATCCTTCGGCGCGGGCCGTTCCGATCGAGGGCCTGGCAGGGGCATGGAGACTCGAACTCCAGACCTACGGTTTTGGAGACCGTCGCTCTACCAACTGAGCTATACCCCTATGGCCGCTTGCCGGATTAGTCGCAAATCGGGGCAGGATCAAGTGCCAAGGTCGCGCAGACTTGTCTTCGGCGGCAGAAATGTCGAAACAGAAGACGAACCAAGCCCGAAAGGCCGCCCTTGTCCCTGCGCAGACGGATCGAACAATCACAAAGACTAGCCTCGCTACTGGCCAGTTTGGCCGGTAGCTATCTGGCGCTGTGTAACCGCACGACCCGTTGGCAGGTCTCAGGGTTGGATGACCTGCGTGCCGCTCTGGCGCAGGGCCCTGTCCTGCTGGTGATGTGGCACAGCCGGTCGGTAATGGCGGCGTTGCATTGGCCGGTTGCCGATGGCCCGCTGACCAGCCTTTACGATGCCTCGCCCATCGGCCGCGTGTCGGGTGCGCTGCAACGCCGTGTCGGCCTGCGAGCCATTCAGATGTCGCGCCAGACGACCAATCTTGCCGCATCGCGGATCGTGCTGAAACGGGTCCACGAGGGCATCAGTATCGGCATGACCGCTGACGGGCCGCTTGGCCCTGCGGGTCAGGTCAAGGATGCGCCGCTGGAATGGGCGCGTGTCACCGGCGTGCCGGTATTCTGTTATGCTTTTGCCACAACGCGTGGGCTGCGGTTGGACACATGGGACCGGATGCTGGTGCCGCGCCTGTTTGGGCATGGTGCCGTGGTGTTTGCGCGGTTCGAGGGTACGGTCCCGCGTAAGCCGGACGATGCCACGCGCACCGATCTGCGCGAGCAGATGCGCCGTTTCATGGACGCGACAACGGCCCAGGCCGACAGGCTGATCAGCCGCTAGAGGCCACAAACTGCGGTGAAACGCAATAGGCCGCCCTTGTCGGGGCGGCCTTTTGTCTGGCGTAGGGGGTCAAGACCCACCCTACCTTGCCTGTGCTTTTTACAGCAGGATCTTCGACACAACGCCGGCGCCGACGGTCCGGCCGCCTTCGCGGATCGCGAAACGCAGGCCTTCTTCCATCGCGATCGGCGCGATCAGTTCAACTTCGAACTTCAGGTTGTCGCCGGGCATCACCATCTCGGTGCCTTCTGGCAGAACAACCGTGCCGGTCACGTCCGTCGTGCGGAAATAGAACTGCGGACGGTAGTTCGCAAAGAACGGCGTGTGACGACCGCCTTCTTCCTTGGTCAGAATATAGGCTTCGGCTTCGAACTTGGTGTGCGGCTTGACCGAACCGGGCTTGCACAGAATCTGCCCACGCTCAACACCTTCACGATCCACACCGCGCAGCAGCGCGCCGATGTTGTCGCCAGCCTGGCCGCTGTCCAGCAGTTTGCGGAACATTTCCACACCGGTACAGATGGTCTTCTTGGTGTCGCGGATACCGACGATTTCAATCTCGTCGCCCACGTTCACAACACCGCGTTCCACACGACCGGTCACAACCGTACCACGGCCAGAGATCGAGAACACGTCCTCGATCGGCATCAGGAACGGCAGGTCAACCGCGCGTGCCGGTGTCGGGATGTATTCGTCGACAGCCGCGATCAGCTTGCGGATCGACTCTTCACCGATTTCAGGCTGGGTGCCGTTCATCGCATGCAGCGCCGAGCCGGGGATGACGGGGATATCGTCGCCGGGATAGTCGTATTTGGACAGCAGTTCGCGGATTTCCATCTCGACCAGTTCCAGCAGTTCGGCGTCATCCACCTGGTCGACCTTGTTCATATAGACGACCATGTAGGGAATGCCGACCTGACGGCCCAGCAGGATGTGTTCGCGGGTCTGCGGCATCGGGCCGTCAGCAGCGTTCACAACCAGGATCGCGCCGTCCATCTGGGCAGCACCGGTGATCATGTTCTTCACATAGTCAGCGTGGCCGGGGCAATCGACGTGCGCATAGTGGCGGTTTTCGGATTCGTATTCCACGTGGGCAGTCGAGATCGTGATCCCGCGGGCCTTTTCTTCGGGCGCGCCGTCGATCTGGTCATAGGCGCGGAATTCGCCGAAATACTTCGTGATCGCTGCGGTCAGCGTCGTCTTGCCGTGGTCAACGTGGCCGATCGTGCCGATGTTCACATGCGGTTTGGTGCGTTCGAACTTTGCCTTTGCCATTCTTCAGGACCTTAATTTCAGAGGGGCCGAGGTGACCCGTTTCAGCATCGCGGGCGATGTATTTGGAAACGGACGGGAAATCAAGCGCAATGCGGCCACTGCTGGGCTTTTCGCGGTTTTGTTTGCCAGCCCTGCAAAGCCGCAGGGCAGAGGCGGGCGGGGACAGACCCGCCCGCGCCCGTCAGATCAGCCGATCACAGCACCATCGGCCTTTTTTACCGCGATGACGGTCGAACGCGCCAGCATGCCTTCACCGTCAGGGAACGGCGCAGCGGGGTGCTGGATACCGACGAACATAGTGCGACGGTCCGCAGACCATGTCAGACCTGTCACCTCGGACCCGTTCGGGCCGGTCAGGAAACGCGCGATTTCGCCCGTGACCGGATCACCTGCCAGCATCTGGTTGTTGCCCATACCGGCAAAGCCTTCTTCGTTGCTGTCATTCCCGTCTGTTTGGATCCACAACAGACCAGAGCTGTCGAACATCATCCCATCGGGCGAGTTGAACAGGTTGCCTTCGTTGATGTTCGCCGACCCGGCATTTGCGTCCTGATGCACGGTGGGATTGCCCGCCATGACATAAAGGTCCCAGTTAAAGGTCGTCGCGGCGTGATCCTCTGCGTCAGGGAACCAGCGCAGGATCTGGCCATACCGGTTGGCTTCGCGCGGATTAGGCGAATTTTCAACCGCCTGCATCGCATCGCCACCGGCATTGGTCGCGTCAGCGCCGCGCCGTGAATTGTTGGTCAAGGCGCAATACCCCTCGATTGCGACGGGGTTAACGGCGACCCATTCCGGGCGGTCCATCGTGGTTGCTCCGACGCGGGACGCGGCGACGCGCGTATAGATGGCGATTTCGGCAGCATCCATCCCAGTTGCCTGTGGGGTCAGCGCCACCCATTCACCGGTCATGTCAGTGGCGAAACGGGCAACATAAAGCTGGCCATCCGACAGCAGGCTGCTTGTGTCCCCACCGGGCGTGTAAACACCGGCAGAAACGAACTTGTACAGGAATTCACCACGCTCGTCGTCGCCCATATAGACAACGACGCGCCCGTCACGCGCGACGACAACGGCGGCATTCTCGTGCTTGAAACGGCCCAGTGCAGTGTGTTTCACGGGTGTGGATGTCGCGTCAGACGGGTCAATCTCGACCACATAGCCCTGACGGCGCGGTTCGTTGACGTTCTGGCTGACATCGAAACGGGCGTCGAACTTTTCATAGCCGTAGCGGCTTTCCAGCCCGATCCCGTAGCGGACGTAGTCATCAGGCCGTGCAAAGGCAGCGTCGGTAGATCCGAAATAGCCGTTAAAGTTTTCCTCGCAGGTCAGGTAGGTCCCCCAAGGGGTTTTGCCCGATCCACAATTGTTGAACGTGCCCAGCACGGTCATGCCTTCGGGGTCTGCCGCCGTCTGCAACAGCGGATGACCCGCCGCAGGGCCAGAGAACGTCATCGGTGTGTTCTGGGTGATGCGGCGGTTGAACGGGCTATCAACCACAATGTCCCAACCATTCGCGCCTTCGGCGACTTCCATGACTGTCACGCCCTGCATGTTCTGCAGGATGCGCGCATCGTCGGCACTGGTGGTTTCACCGCCGGTATGGGGCAGGTTGATGTCAGGGTTCACATATTCATGGTTCACCGCGATAACCTGACGGCCGCCGATGCTGAACAATTCCATGCCGTCGGTGTTTTCACCGAACACGCGATCGGAACTGGCCAGATCGACACCGGTTTGCTGGTTCAGCGGGGCGGCATCTGAAAACAGCGGCTGGCCCCATTTGGCGACCGGCTGCCAAGTATAGCCTTCAGGCACATGCACGGTGAAATCCGTTGCGATTGGAATGGCGTTGAACCCGAAACGGTGGGTCGCCTGTGCCTGTGCCGAGGTGCCCGACAGCAAGCCCGTTCCCATCACTGCCGCGCCAGACCCAAAGGCCAAGACGCCGCCCAGAAAGCCGCGCCGCGACAAGGCGGTGTCAACGACGGCATCAAAATCGGTTGTGGCAGATGCGGGACGCTGCAATTCATCCCATTCATCCCAAGACAGGGTCTTTGTGTCGATATCTTTCATGGCGCGCACTCCTTGCTGGCGTTGAATTCAACCAGGGGAATAGCGGTGATTCTTCTCAGCGATGTGACACGCGGCAGAAAATGTCAGGTAAAACGGTTATCGCGCGGAAAACCGCGTGGCGCCATCCGCCCCGCAGTGGCGCGTTTGCCAATCCATTCATCAAGCTCGGATTGCGTGCGCGTCCGCCCCGCGGGGTCCAGCCATGTCAGCCCGTCCGCCAAGGTGAAGGTCGTGGCATCCGACAGCCCGCCGTCCTTGTATTTTTGCAGGCGCACGCCTTTGCCACGGGTCATTTCGGGCAGCTCGTCGATGCCAAAGACCAAGACCTTGCGGTTTTCGCCCACCACGGCGACATGATCGCCGGTGATCCGTTTGCACAGCCGCGCGGTGCTGGCACCAAGGTTCAACACCTGCTTGCCGGCGCGCGTCTGGGCCAGAACCTCGGCCTCGGGCACGACAAAGCCGTTGCCGTCGGTTGATGCGACCAGCAGCTTTTCACCCGGTTTATGGATCAGGATGTCGATGATTTCCGCCTCGTTCGGCAGGTCGATCATCAGGCGCAGCGGTTCGCCCATACCGCGCCCGCCCGGCAGGTTGGCGGCGGACACGGTGTAGAACCGTCCGTTGGCACCGAAGACCAGCAATTTGTCGGTGGTTTCGGCGTGAAAGGTGAAACGGGCGGCATCGCCATCCTTGAATTTCAAGTCGCGCGTCAGGTCGATATGGCCGGTCATCGCGCGCACCCAGCCCATCTGCGAACAAACCACGGTGATCGGTTCGCGGTCGATCATCGCCTCGATCGGGACATCGGCGACATCGGCGGCCAGCGCGAATTGCGTGCGCCGTGCGCCGCCTGCGCTGGTGCGGCCGAATTGCTTGCGGGTCTCGCGCAATTCATCCGCGATACGCGCCCATTGCAGCGCCTCGTCAGCCAAGAGCGCCATGATCCCCTGCCGTTCCGCCGTCAAAGCATCACGTTCAGCGATCAGTTCGAGTTCTTCAAGCCGCCGCAACGACCGCAGGCGCATGTTCAGGATCGCTTCGGCCTGCACTTCGGTCAGGGCGATTTCGGGGTCAGTGGCTTTTGGCCCGACATAATCCTTTTCCGACGTTGCGCGGATGTGCGGATGCGCCCAATCCTCGGCCATCAGGGCGGATTTGGGGTCGTCGTCGTAACGGATGATGTCGATCACGCGGTCCAGATGCAGAAAGGCGATGATGAAACCTTCGAGCACCTCCAGCCGGTGGTCGATCTTGCCCAGCCGGTGGCGCGAGCGGCGCACCAGCACATCGCGCCGGTGGTCAAGGAAAGCGCGCAACACCTCTTTCAGGGAACAGACCTTGGGGGTCAGCCCGTCGATCAGCACGTTCATGTTCAGGCTGAACCGGATTTCCAGATCGGAATTGCGAAACAGCATGCCCATCAGCATCTCGGGGTCGACCGACCGCGCGCGTGGTTCCAGCACGACGCGCACATCCTCGGCGCTTTCGTCGCGGACATCGGCCAGCAGCGGGACCTTTTTGGTCTGGATCACCTCGGCCAGTTTTTCGATCAGTTTCGATTTCTGCACCTGATAGGGGATCTCGGTCACGACGATCTGCCATTGGCCACGGCCCAGATCCTCGACCTCCCATTTCGCGCGCAGGCGGAACGACCCGCGCCCGGTGCGATAGGCCTCGGCCATATTCTCGGGTGGTTCCACAATCACACCGCCGGTGGGAAAGTCGGGGCCAAGGATATGGGTCAGCAGGCTGTCATCGGCCGCCCCCGGCGATTTGATCAGATGCAGGCAGGCGTCGATCAATTCATGCAGGTTATGCGGCGGGATATTCGTGGCCATGCCGACGGCAATACCGCTGGACCCATTGGCCAGCAGGTTGGGGAAACTGGCGGGCAGCACCGATGGTTCGGTCAGGCGGCCATCATAATTGTCACGAAAATCGACGGAATCTTCGGACAGACCTTCCAGCAGCGCCTCGGCGGCGGCGGTCATCCGCGCCTCGGTATAACGGCTGGCGGCGGGGTTATCGCCGTCGATATTGCCAAAGTTGCCCTGCCCGTCCACCAGCGGATAGCGGACGTTGAAATCCTGCGCCAAACGCGCCATCGCGTCATAGATCGCGGCGTCGCCGTGGGGATGGAAATCACCCATCGTGTCGCCGCTGATCTTGGCGGATTTCAGAAAACCGCCCGTGGGCGACAGCCGCAGCCGCGACATCGCATAAAGGATACGGCGGTGGACCGGCTTCAGCCCGTCGCGCGCATCGGGCAGCGCACGGTGCATGATCGTGGACAGCGCATAGGTCAGATAGCGGTCGCCGATCGCACTGCGCAGCGATTCGGTTACGTCATTGGGGCCGGGGGCTGTCTCGTTCTCATCACTCATGGTCTGTCGTGTAGCGATCAAGGATTCACCCGTAAAGCGGGGAATTGGGGATGCGGGGCTGCTTGCCCTTTTGCGCGGGTTTCGCCAAAGCTGCGCCATGGTGCAGAAATCCATCCTGATCACGGGTGCCTCGTCGGGCATCGGGTTCGACGCGGCGCAGGGCTTGCGCGCGGCGGGCTGGCGCGTGTTCGCATCTTGCCGCAAGGCCGAGGATTGCGCGCGTCTGGCGGCGCTGGGGTTTGACAGCCCGCGCATTGATTACACCGATGAGGCCAGCATCATCGCAGGTCTGGCCGAGGTGCTGGCCGCAACGGGTGGCACGCTGGATGCGCTGTACAACAACGGCGCCTATGCGCTGCCGGGCGCTGTCGAGGATCTGCCGGTTGACGGATTGCGCGCGGTGTTCGAGACGAATTTCTTTGGCTGGCACGCGCTGACCCGCGCGGTGATCCCCGTGATGCGCGCGCAGGGGCATGGGCGGATCGTGAATTGTTCGTCGGTGCTGGGGCTGGTCGGTATCCCATGGCGGGGGGCCTATGTCGCCAGCAAATTCGCGCTGGAAGGGTTGACCGATGTGCTGCGGCTGGAAATGGCCGGCACCGGCATCAAGGTGATCCTGATCGAACCCGGACCGATCACGTCACACATCCGCAAGAACGCCATCCCGCATTTCGAACGCTGGATCGATTGGCAGGGATCGGCGCGCGCGGATGAGTACAAGACGCTGCTCGCGCGGCTTTATACCGACAGCGGGCCGGACCGGTTTGAACTGCCCGCCAGTGCCGTGACCGCGAAACTGTTGCATGCGGTGACGGCGGCCAAGCCGAAACCGCGCTATTATGTCACGCGGCCCACCTATCTGGCGGGGCTGATGCGGCGGCTGTTGCCGACGCGATTGCTTGATGCGGTGCTGCTGCGCGGATAGGGGTTTGCTATCGGTGCGCGCGGCGCTAGGTCGCGCTGACACGACCAAAGGAAGACCATCATGGCAAACGACCCTCTTTTCTGGCTTGTGGCTGTTGCGGTGCTGCTGGTGCTTGGCATTTTGTTGCTGGGCATCGGGTCTTTTGGCAAAGGCGGCGATTTTTATCGCAAGAATGCCAACAAGATCATGCGCTGGCGGATCGGTGCGCAATTCGTCGCGGTGATCCTGATCGTGCTATTCGTTTATCTTCGCGGACAAGGGGGCTGACCACATGGTGGTGCTGAACAAGATCTACACGAAAACCGGCGATGCCGGGCAAACGGCACTGGGCAATGGTGACCGCGTGGCGAAATACGCGCTGCGGGTGAATGCCTATGGCACGGTCGATGAAACCAATGCGACCGTTGGCATGGCGCGCCTGCATGCCACGGGCGAAATGGACGCCTATCTGGCGATGATCCAGAACGATCTGTTCGATCTGGGCGCGGACCTGTGCCGCCCCGACATGGCAAAGGACGGCGAGGCCGGATATTCCGTGCTGCGCATGAGCGATGCACAGGTCGCGCGGCTGGAAAGCCAGATCGACGCGATGACCGCCAAGGTCGAACCCCTGCGCAGTTTCGTGTTGCCGGGCGGGTCGGCGCTGGCGGCGCATCTGCATCTGTGCCGGACCGTATCACGGCGCGCCGAACGGCTGACGGTCGAACTGGCCGGGGCCGAGGCGGTCAATCCGGCAGCGGCAAAATATCTCAACCGGTTGTCAGACTGGTTTTTTCAGGCATCGCGCATCGCCAATGACGACGGGCGGGCCGATGTTTTGTGGATTCCGGGGGCAAACCGCTGACGTAGGGTGGGTTAAAACCCACCTTACCTGACCCCGCGGTCATAAACGTGGCGTCCCTGACACTTGCCGCGTCGATTTTGCACTGTTGTCATCGGGTGGTAATCGCTAGTTACTGCACCAGACCGCATGAATGTATTCTATGGGAGAAACGCAGATGAAGGTGCTCGTACCTGTCAAGCGCGTGATCGACTATAACGTGAAGGTCCGCGTCAAGGCGGATGGTTCCGGTGTCGATCTTGCCAATGTCAAAATGTCCATGAACCCTTTCGACGAAATCGCCGTCGAAGAGGCGATCCGCCTGCGCGAGGCTGGCAAGGTCGAAGAGGTCGTGGCCGTGTCCATCGGCGTCAAGCAAGCGCAGGAAACCTTGCGCACGGCGCTGGCCATGGGGGCTGACCGCGCCATTCTGGTTGTCGCCACCGAGGACGTGCATCAGGATATCGAACCCCTGGCCGTTGCGAAAATCCTGGCCGCGATCGTCAAGGACGAAAACCCCGGTCTGGTGATCTGCGGCAAGCAGGCCATCGACAACGACATGAACGCCACGGGACAGATGCTGTCGGCGCTGCTGGGCTGGTCGCAGGCGACCTTTGCATCCGAGGTCAGCATCGACGGCGACCATGCCACCGTCACGCGTGAAGTGGACGGCGGTTTGCAGACCATCAAGGTCAAGATGCCCACGATCATCAGCGTTGATCTGCGGCTGAACGAACCGCGCTATGCGTCCTTGCCCAACATCATGAAAGCCAAGAAAAAGCCTTTGGACGAGAAAACCCCTGCCGATTACGGCGTCGATGTCACGCCCCGCCTGAGCGTCGTGAAAACCGTCGAACCCGGCACGCGCAAGGCCGGGATCATTGTCAAATCCGTGGACGAACTGGTCGAGAAACTCAAAGAAGCGGGGGCTGTGTAATGGCTGTTTTGTTGATTGGTGAAGTGACCGATGGCATCCTTGCCGTCGATGCGACCGCAAAGGCCGTGACCGCCGCCAAGGCGCTGGGTGATGTGACCGTGCTTTGCGCCGGTGCCTCGGCGCGCGCAGCGGCGGATGAGGCTGCGAAAATCGACGGCGTGGCGCGCGTGCTTTGTGCCGAAGACGCGGCCCTTGGCCACCGTCTGGCCGAACCAACAGCCGCATTGATCGTGTCACTGGCGGGCGATTACACCCATATCGCCGCCCCCGGCACGGCGGATGCGAAAAACGTGATGCCGCGCGTCGCGGCCTTGCTCGATGTGATGGTGATTTCCGAAGTGACCGGCATCGTGGATGCCGACACGTTTGAACGCCCGATCTATGCGGGCAATGCGATCCAGACCGTCAAATCCACCGATGCGACCAAGGTGATGACGATCCGCACCGCGGGCTTTGATGCCGCTGGCATGGGCGGGTCCGCCGCGGTCGAGATGATCGGCGCGGCCAACAACCCCGGCCTGTCCGAATGGATCGAAGACAAGGTTGCGGCCTCTGACCGGCCAGAGCTGACATCGGCAGGCGTTGTCGTGTCTGGCGGGCGCGGGCTGGGATCGCTGGCCGATTTCGCCCTGATCGAAAAACTGGCGGACAAGCTGGGTGCCGCTGTCGGTGCATCGCGCGCCGCCGTGGACAGCGGCTATGCGCCCAATGACTGGCAGGTCGGGCAGACCGGCAAGGTCGTCGCCCCTGATCTGTACGTCGCCGTCGGCATTTCCGGTGCGATCCAGCACCTTGCCGGGATGAAGGACAGCAAGATCATCGTCGCCATCAACAAAGACGAAGAAGCGCCGATTTTCCAGGTCGCCGATTACGGCCTTGTTGCCGATCTTTTCGTGGCACTGCCGGAACTGACCGGCAAATTGTAACTGCTGCGCACCAATCCGTTGCAAGGGCCGGTGGCAACGCCGGCCCTTGTGCGTTTCAGATCGAAAACATGTCGTCGCGCAGGGCCATGACCAGTTTTGACGCGGCTTCGACATGGCAGCGCGGGCCCAGCATTGTGGCGGCGATGGATTGCTGGGATGGCGGGTATTGCATGCCCGTCGTGCCTTGCGCCAATGCCTGTTCGGACGGAATGGCCGTCACCACCGCCCGTACCAAGGGGCGCAGCGTGTCGATCATGCTGGCGGTGACGAACAAGGGGGCAGCGCGCAGCTGGGCCGGACGCGCCGCCCAATCCGCATTGTCCAGCGGTTCATCCGAGAACCACAGCAACATGCAATTCGGACCGATCTGGCGCAGCATGGTCTGCATCCGCGCAAGCCATGCCTGACGCAATTCATGCACGACGATATCGAACCTGTCTGGCGATGTTTCAAACAGCCGCGCCAGCAATTGACCGGTAAAGGCACAATCGTTGAATTCAACTTCGGGATAGATCGCCTGCAACACGGTCGCGGCGCGCAGAAACCTGTCGTTGCGGCGCGGATGTACCGCATAGAACCTGTTTGACAGGTTGTTGGCCCCCAGCACCTGCACCACCGTCATATCCGCGCCGTTGCAGATTTCCATGATCGTGGGGTCATTGGCAAAAGCGTCGATACCGGCGTTCAGGCAGCCGAAATTCACGCAGGGCTGCCGCAGCGCGGTTTCCACCAGCGTCGGGAACGGTTTTTCGATGAATTTGCCATAGGTTTCGGTGCCGCCGATAAAGGCAAGATAGGGCCGGTCAAGCGGCCTGCGCGGCCCGCGGAACAGGATCCGTGAATTGCCGTATCGGCAGGGCGAATAGGACAAATCGCCCATATCAATCGAGTCTTGCCGCATCTGTGAACCCGTTGCTACGCGCCATCAGCGTCGCGCAATAGTTTTGCCAAAAGGCTAATGCTTGGATTTCTGACAAATTTGCTGCATCTGTCCGGCTTGAAGCCTGCCCATGCAGCGGCCTATGGTACGGCGGAACCTGTAAAGGAAAAATCATGGCGATCGAACGTGTGGGAATTGTGGGTGCGGGGCAAATGGGCAATGGCATCGCCCATGTCTTTGCCGTTGCGGGCTATGACGTGCTGTTGACGGATGTCAGCGCCGATGCGCTGGCCGCTGCACTGGCCCAGATCGACCGTAACCTTGAACGGCAGGTCACGCGCGACCTGATCAGCGCCGATACCAAGGCACAGGCGATGCGCCGGATATCAACGACCCAGACGCTCATCCATCTGGGCGACAGCGACCTGATCATCGAGGCTGCAACCGAACGCGAAACGATCAAGGCCGCGATTTTTGAAGACCTCGTGCCGCATCTGAAACCACATACGATCCTGACGTCAAATACCTCGTCCATATCGATCACACGGCTGGCGTCGCGCACCGACCGGCCCGAACGGTTCATGGGTTTCCATTTCATGAACCCCGTGCCGATCATGCAGCTGGTTGAACTGATCCGCGGGATCGCGACTGACGAACCCACCTTTCGCGCCTGTCAGCAGGTCGTGGAACGGCTGGGCAAGACCAGCACCGCATCCGAGGATTTCCCCGGTTTCATCGTCAACCGCATCCTGATGCCGATGATCAACGAGGCGATCTATACCCTGTATGAAGGCGTCGGATCAGTGCAATCTATCGACACATCGCTGAAACTGGGCGCGAACCATCCGATGGGGCCACTGGAACTGGCGGATTTCATCGGGCTGGATACCTGCCTTGGCGATCATGAACGTGCTGCATGACGGGCTGGCCGATACCAAATACCGCCCCTGCCCCCTGCTGACCAAATATGTCGAGGCAGGCTGGCTGGGCCGCAAGACGCAGCGCGGGTTCTATGATTACCGTGGCGAGACACCGGTGCCGACGCGCTGAACTGCGCCGTTGCAGAAAAGATTCTATGCCTCCGGCGGGGATATTTATGCTCGGAAGATGATGGTCGGGGTGGCGTCAGTCGCCTTCGCCGAATTTATCCGCGACCAGCGCCGTGATCGCCGCCAGCAGCGGTTCGGCATCGGGGCCGCGGGTTTCGACCTCGATACAGGTGCCGATGGACGCGGCCAGCATCAACAGCCCCATGATGCTGTCGCCGCTGGCGGTTTCGCCATCGCGGCGCACGGTGGCATCGGCGTCGAAGCTTTCGACGACCTCGACCAGCTTGGCAGAGGCACGGGCGTGCAGGCCCTTGATATTTTCGATTTTCAGGACCGCTGTCGTCATTGGGATATGCCGCCGTTGTGGCTGTTGATATATTTATGCGCCGCTGCAATCGCGGCTTCGGCAGCATCGGGCACAGAGCGTTTGCGCGATTTGGCCAATTTGATCAGCATCGGCAAGTTCGCCCCGTAAAGAATCTTGCGGTTGGCGGGGCTGCAGGCCCGCAGCGACAGGTTGGACGGTGATCCACCGAACATGTCGGTCACGATGATCACACCGGCCCCCATATCGACCGCATCGGCGGCATCGCAGATTTCGGCCTGTTTGAGCGCGCGGTCATCATCCGGCCCGATGGCGATGCTGACCATCCCCGGCTGGTGCCCGACGACATGTTCGACGGCGGACAGGTATTCCTGCGCCAGACCGCCATGTGCGACGATGACGATCCCGATCACCCCTGTCGTTCCTTGCTGGCCAATGTGTCGTGCCTCTCCATCTCTCGATGCCGTTTAGACACATGCCACCCGTCTTTCGCAAGGGCCTGTGCCATCTGTTCGACAATCATGACGGAACGGTGTTGCCCTCCGGTACAGCCAAAACCGATGGACAGGTGGCTTTTGCCTTCCACCTTATGCGCGGGCAGGACCAGATCGATCAGCGCCTTCACCCGATCAAAGAAATCCGCGAATCGCGGATCGGCGCGCGACATAGGCCGCGACATCGCGGTCGCGCCCGTCGCGCGCGCGCAGATCGGCGTCCCAATGCGGGTTGCGCAGGAAACGGCAGTCCATGACGATATCCATGCCGCGCGGCAGCCCGCGTTTGTAGGAAAACGAATGCAGCGTGACCCCCAGATTGCGCCCTTCGGCGGTGCCGAACCAGCGGTCGATTTCGGCGCGCAGGTCATGCGGCGACAGGCCCGTTGTGTCGATCAGAACATCGGCACGGCTGCGCACCGGCACCAGCAGGTCGCGTTCGCGCGCGATCCCCGCCATCGGGGGACCCGCGGGCGCCAGCGGATGCCGTCTGCGGGTTTCGGAGTAACGTTTGACCAGCTCTTCCTCGGCGGCATCCAGATACAGCACTTGCATGACATGGTCGCTGCGCGCGGCCAGTTGATCAATGGTTGCGATCAGCGCATCGGTGCCGAAATCACGGTTGCGCACATCAAGGCCCAAAGCCAACGGGCGGCCGGGTGGTGGGCCATCCAGCAGGCGCGGCAATAGCGACAGTGGCAGGTTGTCGATCACCTCGTATCCCAGATCCTCGAGCGCGTTGATCGCGGTGGACCGGCCCGCACCTGACGGCCCGGTCACAAGGACGGTCGTGGGGATTGTGCGGGGGGTATCTGTCATCGGTCGCTCCAGCCGGCCTTGAGGATTTGTACAATGATTGCTGGGAAATGTGGCCCGTCGATACGTTTTATCAAGGGAATATCGCAACCACATAGGCGTGTATATGCGCGTTCCGGCAGGCGCCGGTCTTCGGAATGATCCAGATCGACGACCAAAGCCACCTGCGCGCGCGCCTGATAGGCAGCGTGCAAGATGCCGACGCCGCGCGCCTCGATCAGGCCCAGGATGGCGGGCGGGCATTCCGCCAGCAGCCGGTCACCATCGGCCCGCAACAAAACCCTGTCATCGGCGACCAGCACACCGCCCAGCGCCATCACTTGCAGGCCAAGCGTGGATTTGCCGCGCCCCGCAGCGCCAAGGATCAACACTGCGCGGTCGCCCAGCGCGACGCAGGTGGCGTGATGTGTTTCAGGCGGCATCATGGCGGCCCATTACAGCGGCAGCCCGACGACAAACCTGGCACCGGCCGGTTCGGATGTGGGGTCGGCATCGGTGGGGCGGATATTCTCGGCCCAGATCACGCCGCCATGCGCCTCGACGATCTGTTTGGAAATCGCAAGGCCAAGGCCGGAATTATTGCCGAACTGCGCAGCGGGACGTTCAGAATAGAATCGCTGAAATATCTTGCGCAGCGCGCCATCGGGAACGCCGGGGCCGGTGTCTTCGACGACAACCAGCACGCGGTTTTCGCGGGTACGGGTCCAGACGCGGATCGCGTCGCCCTGTTCGCAGAACGAAATCGCATTGCTGATCAGGTTGACAAAGACCTGCGCCAGCCGGCCTTCCAGCCCCTGGACCATGATCGGCCTGCGCGGCACATCGGCGATAAAGCTGATGCCACGGGCTTCTGCCTCTCGGCCAAGATGGTCGTTCACGTTGTGCAGCATCGCAATCAGGTCAAAGGTTTCTTCTTTTTCCTTGACCAATTCGCTGTCCAGACGCGACGCGCTGGAAATGTCGCTGATCAGACGGTCGAGGCGTTTGACATCATGTTCGATCAGATCAAGCATGCGTTCGCGCTGATCGTCCTGCTTGGCGATGCGCATGGTTCCGATGGCAGAGCGCAGCGACGCCAGCGGATTCTTGATTTCATGGGCAACATCAGCGGCGAATTGTTCGTTGCTTTCGATCCGGTCGTAAAGCGCCGATACCATCCCGCGCAGCGCCCCTGACAGACGGCCTATTTCGTCAGGGCGGGCGGTCAGATCGGGGATGCGCACGCGGACCGGAGCCAATTTGCGGGCGTTCTTTTGATGGCTGGCTTCGGCGGCGGTGGCCAAATCTGCCAAAGGATTGGCAATAGTCGAGGCCAGCACAAGGCTAAGCCCGATACTGACCGCAATCCCGACCAGCAGCAGGCGCAAGACTTCTTCGCGTTCGCGGCGCACAAGGCTGTCCACCTCGCCTGCCGCCGTGGCCGCTGCGATCACGCCGACCGGTTCGTCGTCGCGCATGATCGGCGTGACGACGACCAGCACCACGCTACCCCGCACCTGTGTCATATCAAGCCGGGTTTTGCCCTGAAGCGCGATCGCGATCAGTTCGGGCGTCGCTGTGGCAAGTATCTGTTGGCCCGGTGCCGCCTCTGCCCAGTTGAACAGGCCAAACAACCCGCCTGTCACCGTGCCAAGAAAATCACTGATGAATGTCCGGCCGATCACAGCGTCAAGATCCGCGACGGCCGTTTCAGCAAACGCGCCGGTCGTGCGCGCGACCAGCGTGGCATCGGGGGCAAAGACCGACACTTCCATACCACCACGCAGGTTCAGGCTGGCCAGCGTTGCAGCCGCATCTATCCCCTGCGCCGTGACCAGGTTCACGGTGGCGCGGCTGGGCAATTGTATCTCGAATACATCAGCGATCAGCTGGGCTTCGTAGATCAGGCCATTCGCGCGCTGAAAGGCAAGATTGTCGCGCGACACGTTAAGGAACAAAACCCCCGCAATCATGACGAACATCGCGATCAGGTTGAAAACGACGATCTTACGCGCGATGGGGGATTTGCGCAGCGCGATGATGCCGCGTTTGGGTACATCCAGATCGGTCACGCCACCGCGCGTGACCTCTGGATCGACCCAATCCTCGCCCAAAACGATATCGGGTGGCATCGTCGCCCGGCGCACCGACTTGAGGTCGCGCACGTCAATCTCTGGGGCGGACGTCATCCCCTAGTCTTCGTTATAGCGGTAGCCGATACCATATAATGTCTCGATCGCGGAAAACTCGTCATCGGTGTTGCGCATCTTCTTGCGAAGGCGCTTGATATGGCTGTCGATGGTACGATCATCGACATAGACCTGATCATCATAAGCCACGTCCATCAACTGATCCCGACTTTTGACAAAGCCGGGGCGCTGCGCAAGAGCCTGCAACAGCAGAAATTCGGTGACCGTCAATGAAACGTCATGGCCTTTCCATTTCACGGCGTGGCGCAGCGGGTCCATCACCAGATCACCGCGCACCATCACCTTGGTGTCTTCGGTTTCCTCGATCTCTTCGCCTGCAATCGCGTCCTGTCGGCGCAAAAGTGACCGGATTCGTTCGACCAGCAGACGCTGTGAAAAAGGTTTCTTGACGTAATCGTCGGCCCCCATGCGCAGGCCCAGAACCTCGTCGATTTCATCGTCTTTCGATGTCAGAAAGATGACCGGCATCGATGACCTTTGGCGCAGGCGCTGCAACAGATCCATCCCGTCCATCCGCGGCATCTTGATATCCAGAACGGCCATATCCGGCATACGCTTATTGAACGCGTCCCATGCCGCTTGCCCGTCGTTGTAGGTTTCGACTTCGAACCCTTCCGCTTCCAGCGTCATCGCCACCGATGTCAGGATGTTTCGGTCATCGTCAACCAAGGCAATTCTCGACATATACGTGCTACCTCTATGTATTTAGCGAACTCATAACAACGCGCCGATTTTCTGCTGTTTATCGGGCCGAATCAATCCCCAAAGCTGTGCCCGCCACAGGATCGCCATCATCGCACCAAATTTACCATTCCACCCTGATGCCACGCGCGGCGTGCATTTGGTTGCGCTAACATGCATTTGGTTGCGCTAACGTCTCCCTGACCCCCTATCAAGGCAGGAAAGCTTGGTGGTATGCAAACCCATCGCGGGCAGCATTGCCCATTCGAAAAGGAGCGAACCCATGGACCAAGGTACGGTCAACCCGCAGATGAAACTTGAGCACCAAGGCATCACCGGGCTGGGTTATGTCTATTACAACTGCTCTGCGGCACAATTGCATGACGCGGCTATTGCGGCTGGCGAAGGTGTGACCGGCAAGGGCGGCAGCCTGCTTGTCACCACAGGCAAGCACACCGGCCGGTCGCCCAAGGATAAATTCGTCGTGCGCACCCCGCTGGTCGAAGACACGATCTGGTGGGACAACAACGCCCCGATGGACCCGGCGCATTTCGACGTGCTTTACGCCGATATGGTCGCGCATATGCAGGGCGGCACCTATCATGTGCAGGACCTGTTCGGCGGGGCGGACCCTGCGCACCGGCTGGATGTGCGCGTTGTCACCGAACTGGCGTGGCATGGTCTGTTCATACGGCATTTGCTGCGTCGTCCCGATGCGGCGGAACTGGCCAGCTTTGCTCCCGCTTTCACGATCATCAACTGCCCGACCTTCAAGGCCGATCCTGTGCGCCATGGCTGCCGGACCGATACCGTGATCGCGATGAATTTTGACCGCAAGCTGATCCTGATCGGCGGCACCGAATATGCGGGCGAGAACAAGAAATCCGTCTTCACGCTGTTGAACTACCTGCTGCCCGAAAAGGGCATCATGCCGATGCATTGCAGCGCCAACCATGCGCCCGGCAATCCTGTCGATACAGCCGTGTTCTTTGGCCTGTCCGGCACCGGCAAGACCACGCTTTCGGCTGATCCATCCCGCGTGCTGATCGGCGATGACGAACATGGCTGGTCGGATCGCGGCACCTTCAATTTCGAAGGCGGCTGTTATGCCAAGACCATCAACCTCAGCGCCGAGGCAGAGCCGGATATCTATGCCACCTGTTTCATGCCGCATACGGTGATCGAAAACATGGTGTTCGATCCCGAAACGCTGGAGCTGGATTTCGAGGATGACAGCCTGACCGCGAATATGCGCTGCGCCTATCCGCTGAATTACATCGCCAACGCATCCGACACAGCCCTTGGCGGGCATCCCAAGAATATCATCATGCTGACCTGCGATGCCTTCGGCGTGCTGCCCCCCATCGCGCGGCTGACACCGGCGCAGGCGATGTATCATTTCCTGTCGGGCTTTACGTCCAAGGTGGCTGGCACCGAACGCGGCGTGACCGAACCGGAACCGACCTTCAGCACCTGTTTCGGCGCGCCTTTCATGCCGCGCCGGCCAGAAGTTTACGGCAACCTGCTGCGGTCCAAGATCGCCAGCCATGGTGCCACCTGCTGGCTGGTGAATACCGGCTGGACCGGCGGCGCCTATGGCACCGGCAGCAGGATGCCGATCAAGGCGACGCGCGCCCTGCTGGCGGCGGCGCTGGACGGCACGCTGATTGAAAGCACCTTCCGCAAGGACCCGCATTTCGGGTTCGAAGTGCCGGTGGCGGTCGAAGGTCTGGATGCAACACTGCTTGATCCGCGCGCGACCTGGGCGGATGCGGCGGCCTATGACGCGCAGGCGGCCAAGCTGGTTGGCATGTTCAGCGACAATTTCGCAAAATACGTCCCCTTCATCGACGACGATGTCAAAGCAGCGGCGATTGGCTGACACGGGTAAGGTGGAGCCAGTTCCACCTTACGCCCATCTCGACATCACGGCGCAGCAGGCTATGGTTGCACCATGCGCCTGATGCTTGCCTTTCTGATCTGCACGTCGCTGCCGCCCATAGCTGCCGCGCAAGACGCTATCGCCTCGCTGCGCGTCGGCGTCGTATGCGGGCCGCCTGTCATTGGCTCCTCGCCTGCACCCGACACGATCGCAGGCAGCACGCATCTGATCGCAGAAACCCCGCCCTTCATCGCCGAAATCACGCAGGTTCCCGCAGTTATCGGCATCGGCTTTGGCGTCATGGCGCAGGCGCTGGACCCCGAGGGGCTGTCCGATGTGACAATGATCGTGACCCACCCGCCGATGGGCGTCGCGGGGGTGACCCAGCAAAGCTATCAATCCTGGATCAGCGGGACAGAACCATCGCCAACCTTTTACCAGTTCGACGAAGATTACGAACGCGTCACCGGCACATGGACCTTTACGGCCGTGCTGGACGATGCGGAACTGTTCTCGGTCGCTTTCGATGTGGTCCCGCCACAGGCATTGCCCGGCCTGGCCGAGGCTTGCGGGTACCGCGATCTGCTGTCCTAGCCCATCACCCCGCGCCGGATCAGGTTGACCCCCGCGATCACCAGTACCCACAGCGTGACCTGCCGGAACCTGTCGGCATCAAAACGGTCCCCCAGCCGGAACCCGACCCACATGCCCAGCATCCCCGGCATCACCAGCGCCGCCGAAAACGGCCATGTCTGCGCATTCAGCACGCCTGATTGCACATGGCCCAGAAACAGCATCACCGACCCCAGCCCATAAATCACCCCCTGCACCGACATCTGCCGGTCGCGTGGTGTGCCTAGCGCCAGCAGATACAGCACCGTGGGTGGCCCCCAGGTGCCAGTCAGCCCACCAAGCATGCCCGACAGGAACCCAGCCGCATATTCCACCGGACGCCGCATCCGCGCCGCAATAACCGGACGCCAGCCCGCAATCTGGATCAGGCACAGGATCACCACCGGCACGCCCAGCACGATGAACAGAATATCGGTCGGGATGCGCCGCAGAAATTGCGCCGAGACCAGAATCATCACGCAGACCGCCACGATATAGCGCCAATGTTCGACCACTGCGTCGCGCGCCTGCCCCAAACCGGCGCGCCCGACCTGCAAAATATTGCTGACAACAATCGGCAGGACGATCCCCGCGATGATCAATTCAGGCGCGATGGCGATTCCCATGCCCGACACCATGATCAGCGGCATGGCGAAACCCACCGCACCTTTCACGAACCCGCCAAGGAACGTGACGGCACAGGCGAAAAGAAACAATTCAGGCGTGATGACAGCGAAAAAATGTGACATGCTGCGTCATATGCCGTTCTTGAAGGCTTGGCATCACCAAATCGGATGCGACACTTTCGTTCACCGGAAAAGCAGCCGGCGAATTAATATTGCGCTGCGACTGCAAAGTGATTATCTCTGCACTTGCACATGAACCGGAGACTCGCCATGCCACATGACGGACAGGACCTGCATCTGACCTCTAGCCCGCTCCTTGCCGATCTGCTGGATCTGACCGGCGCGGCCTTGCCTGCCGTCGATACGGTGCTGGCGCTGGCCAAGGATATCCTGCGCGCCAAGGTCAGCCGCGATGGCCGCGTTTCCGGCGCGCTGATCGACCAGCATCAGACGGCAGCACATGGTCTGGCCTGGCTTGCAACATATGCGCAATCCTTGCACCAGATGCAGGACTGGGCGCTGCGTTTGCAAGCTGACGGCAAATTCGGCGAGGTAGAACAGCTGATCCACCAGATCGCTTTCGGCGAATACCTCTGGCAAATCTACGGCGGCATCCCGATGAGCCAGGGCGAGATCATGCGCCCTCAGGACATCGGCCTGTCACAGGACGACATGCGTGCGATGATGGTCCCCGCCGTCGCCACGCTTTGCGAGCAAGGCAATACACAGGCCGCACGGATGCGCCTTGTGGACCTGATGCAGGATCAGGCGGCAAATCTGACCGTCGGGGCCTCTGGCCTTGATGACGAATTGGAAATGATCCGCGCACAATTCCGGCGTTTCAGCCTCGAAAAGGTCGAACCCCATGCGCATGACTGGCACCTCAAGGACGAATTGATCCCGCTGTCGATCATCGACGAGATGGCGGAAATGGGCGTCTTCGGCCTGACCATCCCCGAAGAATACGGCGGTTTCGGCCTGTCCAAAGCGTCGATGTGCGTGGTGTCCGAAGAACTGTCGCGCGGCTATATCGGTGTCGGCTCGCTGGCGACACGCACCGAAATCGCGGCGGAACTGATCCTCTGCGGCGGCACCGAAGAGCAGAAACAGCACTGGCTGCCCGGCCTCGCCTCGGCCGAAATCCTGCCGACGGCCGTGTTCACCGAACCCAATACAGGGTCAGACCTTGGATCGTTGCGCACCCGCGCGGTCAAAAAGGGCGATGATTGGGAAATCACCGGCAACAAGACATGGATCACCCATGCCACCCGCACCCATGTGATGACGCTGCTGGCGCGCACCGATCCCGCGACGACCGATTACAGCGGCCTGTCGATGTTTCTGGCTGAAAAGACCCCCGGCACCGAGGAAAACCCCTTCCCGACCCAAGGCATGACCGGCGGCGAGATCGAGGTGCTGGGCTATCGCGGCATGAAAGAATACGAACTGGCCTTTGACGGGTTCATGGTCAAGGGTGACAACCTTTTGGGCGGCGAGACCGGCAAAGGGTTCAAGCAGCTGATGCAGACCTTCGAATCCGCCCGCATCCAGACCGCCGCGCGCGCCGTCGGCGTGGCGCAATCGGCGCTGGATGTCGGCATGCAATATGCCCAAGACCGCAAGCAATTCGGCGCGGCGCTGATCGACTTTCCGCGCGTGGCAGGCAAGCTCGCGATGATGGCGGTGGAAATCACCATCGCACGGCAACTGACCTATTTCAGCGCGCATGAAAAAGACAATGACCGGCGCTGCGACCTCGAGGCGGGGATGGCCAAACTGCTGGGCGCGCGGGTCGCATGGGCCTGTGCGGACAATGCGCTGCAAATCCACGGCGGCAACGGTTTCGCGCTGGAATACAAGATCAGCCGCATCCTGTGTGATGCCCGCATCCTGAACATCTTTGAAGGGGCGGCAGAAATACAGGCGCAGGTGATCGCGCGGCGCTTGCTGGGGTAACGTGCCGGCGGCCCACGTCTGGCCTAGCCATCCGCCCGCATAATCGCGTCGATCAAACGGGCGCGGGCGGCAGGCATAGGGCGGTCGCCCAAGCCCCTGATCAGGCGGTTTTCGATAAAAAACCCCGTGGTGCCCAGCGCCTTGGCAATCTCTGCTCCCGAGGCATCGCCTTTGCCCGCCAGAACGGGGGGCAAGGGCAGCAACCGATCCGCCCAGACCCCCGCCGCATCGCGGCTGACCGCGCGGCCCGACTTGGGCGACACAAAGGCCAGATCCTCGTTCACGCCGCTGGCGGCACAGGCCGACAGGTCCAGACCAAAGCCCATTTCCTCCAGCAGGGCCTGTTCCCAGCGCAAATAGGCCAAAGGCCATACTGCGCGCTGGCCCAGCAAATCCAGCAAGGCGATGCTGCGCTGATACAACAGCGGGTGGCTTTCGCGTTCGGGCAAGACCATCAACAACAAGGCGCAAACCGCGTTCAACCCCGCCAGGGACAGCCGGTCCGCCATCGCCGCCGCATTGCGCGACCGGACCGGTTCCACCGTGAAACTGCCCAGATGATCGTCCAGCCGCGCGGCCCATGTGACCGTGACCTGCGCCCCGGGCTGGATCAGCGGCGCGACCTTGCGGCTGGCCCCGCCGCGGACCACACCGGCATGGCGGCCATGATTGGCGCTGAACACCTCGAGAATGGCGCTGCTTTCGCCAAAAGGGCGCATCGCCAGAATAGCGGCGTCATCGCGCCACGATATCATCGGGCCAGCACCTTCTTATTTCCCAAAATACTCCCGCCGGAGGCATAAAAGTCATGACAACCCGTCCTCGTCCAGCAAATGACGGCCCTGCCTGTCCTCGACCTCGATCACCCATAGATCAGGATCATAGCCGCGCTGGCGCTGGATCGATTGATCCACATCCGTCTCTGCGCCTTGGGCCAGGATAACCCAGCTGCGGTCACCCGTCATCAGATCGAAACTGCGCTGGTAACAGCAGGCGCGCCCGTCAAGCGTATTGAGCTTGACCATCACCGCCCCCGCCGTGGCATCGCCACGCGCGACGACAAAGGCGGGGATCGCCGCCAGCCGCAGCCGCGTCAGATAGGCCGACACCCAGATGTCGGCGGTCAATCTCATGCGTTGCCGTCTTTGAAATCCAGCCCCATTTCAGAATAACGCTCTTTTTCCTCAAGCCAATTCGGCCGCACCTTGACCTGCAGGAACAGATGCACGGGGCGGCCCACAAACTCCATGATCTCGGCACGGGCGGCCTGGCTGACCTGTTTGATCGTCTCGCCGCCCTTGCCCAGCACGATGCCTTTGTGGCCGTCACGCGCGACATAGATCAGCTGGTCGATGCGGGCGGACCCGTCGGGGCGTTCTTCCCAATTCTCGGTCTCGACGGTCAGTTCATAGGGCAGTTCCTGATGCAGCCGCAGGGTCAGTTTCTCGCGGGTCATTTCGGCCGCGATCATGCGCATCGGCAGATCGGCAATCTGGTCTTCGGGGTACAGCCACGGGCCTTCGGGGACCTGGTCCACCAGCCATTTGCGCAAAGCGTCGCAGCCATGCCCGCGTTCGGCAGAGATCATGAAGGTTTCGGCAAAAGGAAAGGCCTCGTTCATGTCGCGGGTCAGGGCCAGCAGACCTTCGGATTTCACCTTGTCGATCTTGTTGATCGCCAGTGCGACCTTGGTCTTGCCCATGCGGTCGGGCAGGTTGGCAAGGATTGCTTTAACCCCTTCGCTCATGCCGCGATGGGCCTCGATCATCAGCACGACAACATCGGCATCGGCGGCGCCACCCCACGCAGCGGCAACCATCGCGCGGTCCAGCCTGCGGCGGGGTTTGAACAGGCCGGGCGTGTCGATGAAAATCAGCTGCGCCTGCCCGTCCATCGCCACACCGCGAATACGGGCGCGTGTGGTCTGGACCTTATGGGTGACGATGGACACCTTGGCGCCGACCATCCGGTTCAGCAGCGTCGATTTACCGGCGTTCGGTTCCCCGATCAGGGCGACAAAGCCCGCTTTGGTCGGCGCATCATTCATCGGTCAACTTTCTTCATAAGGGCGGCGGCTGCGGCTTGTTCTGCCTGCCGTTTCGACCCTGCGGTCGCTGTTTCGGTCTGGCCGGATTCCAGCGTCACGGCAATGGTAAAGGCGGGTTGGTGGTCAGGTCCAGTGCGCGCCGTCTCGATATAGCTGGGGGGCGCTTCGCCACGCGCCTGCGCCCATTCCTGCAAGGCGGTCTTGGCGTCGCGGGCATCGTCGGCGACATTCGTGATGCGCGCACCCCACAGATGCAGCACGACCTTGCGCGCAGCATCGAACCCGCCATCCTGATAGATCGCGGCAATCACCGCCTCCATCGCATCGGCAAGCAAGGCCTCTTTGCGGCGGCCACCCGATTTCATCTCGGACCGGCCTAGTTTAATCACGGCACCAAGGTCGACCTCGCGGGCGACATCGGCGCAGGTTTCACGGCGCACCAGCGCGTTGTAGCGCGGCGCAAGCAGACCTTCGGGCGCGGATGGATCAGCCTTGAGCAAAGCCTCGGCCATCACCAGACCCAGCACGCGGTCGCCCAGAAATTCAAGCCGCTGGTTGTCATCACGGTGGACGCTGACCATGGACGAATGGGTCACCGCCCGCACCAGCAAGTCCGGCCTGACGAAGCTATAGCCAAGACGCTGCGAAAAGCTGGCAAGATCAGCGGACAGTTTCACTCGACCGCCTTGAAGAAACGGTCGCTGCGCCACGTCCAGAAGGCCAGCATCGACCGGCCAGCCGACGAGAACATCACACGATCAGCACGGCCCACGATATCCTTGCGCGGGACAAAACCCACCCCGCCCAGTGTTTGCGGCACACGACTGTCGACAGAATTGTCGCGGTTGTCACCCATGAAAAAGAAATGATCCGCAGGCACCGTATAGACGCCAGTATTGTCGGTCGCCCGCGTGGCGATATTCAGAATGGCATGGCTGGTGCCATTGGGCAGCGTTTCGGTCTGGCGTGGTTTCAGACATTCAGCCCCGACGCCAACCGGACCATTGGCGCACATCGGGCGGCCGCCCATCGGCCCTTGGGGTTCCATGATCTCGGTAAAGGTGCCGGCATCGGCCAGCCCGACAGCAGTGTCGTTGATATGCAGCACGCCGTCGATCATCTGGATCCGGTCGCCCGGTTCACCGATCAGGCGCTTGATAAAATCCATGCCGGTCACCGGATGCCGGAACACGACGACATCACCGCGTGCGGGGTCGGACCCGAACAGCCGGTCATTACTATCGTCAAACCAGCCACAGAAATCATCCGCGCCGATGTCGACCCCCACGGCAGGCACACGGATCGACGGGCAGGACGCATAGGAATAGCCGTAAGCCATCTTGTTGACGAACAGGAAATCCCCGATCAGCAAGGTGTCTTTCATCGACCCCGACGGAATCCAGAACGGTTGAAAGAACAGGGTGCGAAACACGCCCGCGATGATCAGCGCCCAAAAGATCGTCTTGATCGTCTCTTTTACGCTGCTGACAAAGCCCGTATTTTCGGCCATTTTCCGTTCCTTTTGAGGTTTGACGCTACATGATCGCGCAACGGGGTGGAGTCAAGCGACGGGCCGTGCCTCGATCACCACAAAGGCTTGCGCCCAAGGGTGATCATCGGTCAGCGTGACATGGATGATCGCCTCGTGCCCTGCTGGCGTCATCTGGTCCAGCCTGTCGCGCGCCCAGCCGGTCACGGCCATGACGGGCTGGCCGGTGTGCAGGTTCGACACCGCCATATCCTTCCATGCAATCCCCATCCGCAAACCGGTGCCCAGCGCCTTGGAACAGGCTTCTTTCGCGGCCCAGCGTTTGGCATAGGTGCCGGGGGTGTCATGGCGGGCCTCGGCCTTGGCCTGTTCGACGGGCGTAAAGACACGGTTGCGGAACCTATCACCGAACCGGTCCAGCGTCGCCGCGATCCGGTCGATATTCGCAAGGTCAGTGCCGATGCCAAGGATCATGCGCGCGCGGCATCCATCAGGCGGCGCATTTCGGCAATCGCGGAGCCAAGCCCGCGAAAGATGGATTCACCAATCAGGAAATGCCCGATATTCAATTCCGCCACCTGCGGCAAGGCAGCGATGGGCGTGACGCACTCATAGGTCAGCCCGTGGCCGACATGCACCTCCAGCCCCAGATCGGTGGCAAAGGCGGTCATGTCGGTGATCTTGCGCAATTCATCATCGCGCATCTGCCAGTCGCCTTCCGCCCAAGCATCGGCATAGGCCCCCGAATGCAATTCGATCACCGGCGCGCCGATGCGGTGGGCGGCCTTGATCTGCGCCTCGTCGGCGGCGATGAACAGCGACACGCGGCACCCGGCATCGCGCAAGGGCGCGATATAGGCGGCCAGCGCGCTTTCCTGTCCTGCGACTTCCAGCCCGCCTTCGGTGGTACGTTCTTCGCGCTTTTCGGGGACCAGACAAACAGCATGCGGCTTGTGGCGCAGGGCAATCGCCTGCATTTCCGCCGTCGCCGCCATTTCAAAGTTCAGCGGCACGCGCAGCGCTGCCATCAGGCGTTCGATGTCACTGTCGATGATGTGGCGGCGATCCTCGCGCAGATGCGCGGTAATGCCATCGGCACCCGCATCCTGCGCCATCAGCGCGGCGCGCACCGGATCAGGCACATCCCCGCCGCGCGCGTTGCGCACCGTCGCCACATGGTCGATATTCACGCCGAGCCGCAGATTGGTCATGGTTTTCCCTTTCAGGCGAAAGATGTCATTTCTTCAATTGTTCCAGCTTGGCCTGCAACACCTTGCGGCGCCGTTTTTGATAGGCCGCGATAATTGGCACGAATAGATAGTAGCTGAGCCAGGCAAAGAACAAGCCCGGCGCGATGCCACCGATCAGGTATGGCACGAAAACCTCGTGATAAAAGGCGATCAGGCCAGTCCAGTCGGCGGTGGCAACCGTAAAGATCGCTGCGAAATTATAGATGATGTCCGAAAACGCATTGCTGAACTGGCACCCAAGCGTGCAGTAATCGGCCGAGGCGCTGCCATCCAGCCCGAACAGGGTCGCGTTGAACGGGCGTCCCAGCAGCCAATAGCCTGTCCCCAAGGATGCGATACCGATGGGGATATAGGTCAGCGGATTGCCCGCGAATGTCCCCAGCAGCGCGGCAAGGATATTGCCCCGCGCAACCCGCGCCAGCAGGATCGCGATCACGAAATGCAGCCCGTAGAACGGTGTAAAGGCCGCGAACACGCCCACCGCGATCCCGCGAGAGATTTTTTCAGGCGTATCGGGCAACCGCCGCAGCCGGTGTTTCACATAGCCGAATGCCCGCGCCCAGCCGCCGCGCGGATAGACGAAGTCCAGCACGATCTTCCAGATCGGCCGCCTATCCCTGCGCTTGAATACCAAAACACGACTTCCCTTCTGGCCTGTCAGCCACGCATTGTCCCCGCAAGGCCCGGATCGCGATGCCGCACGATGGACGACACGTTGCTTTCCGCCTCGAGCGCCGTCATCACGCGGTGCAAATGTTCGGCATCCCGCAGATCGACATCGATCAACAGGCGGAAATAATCTGGCTTGCGGTCAATGAACTTGAGGTCAGAGATATTGGCGTTCTGTTCGCCGATCAATGTGCAAATACGCCCCAACACGCCCGTATCATTGGTAATTGTCGCATCAAAGGTCACGGTATTGACGGCAGCATGCGTGCCTTCTTGCCAATTCAGGTCGATCCAGCGTTCGGGCTGTTCTTCGTAATCAACCAATGCGGCGCAATCGATGGCATGGATCGTTACCCCCTGCCCGCGGAACGTGATGCCCAGAATACGTTCGCCTGGCACCGGCTGACAGCAGGCCCCGCGTTTATGCACCTGATCGGCGCTCAGGCCCACGACGGCACGGCCTTGATCGACCTCGTCACCGGTGACATGGGCCAGTTCGGGATAGATCGCGCGCACCACATCGCGGCCCGTCACCTCGGCGCTGCCCAGACGGGCCAGCAATTCATCGACACTGTCGATGGCCAGCGCCTTGGCGGCGGTGCGCAGCGCCTTTTCGGTGGATTTCTTGCGCACGTTTTCAAACGCCACGCGCGCCAGTTCGCGCCCCAGCCGGACATAGCGTTCGCGGTCTTCTTCGCGCAAGGATCGCCGGATCGCGGTTTTGGCGCGGCCCGTCACGGCGATATCAATCCATGTCGCCTGCGGTGTCTGGCCCTCGGCGGTGATAATCTCGACCGATTGGCCGTTTTTCAGCCGGGTCCACAGCGGGACGCGCAGCCCGTCCACCTTGGCGCCCACACAGGCCGACCCGATCCGTGTGTGGATCGCATAGGCGAAATCAATGGGCGTCGCCCCGCGCGGCAGTTTGATCACCTCGCCCTTGGGGGTGAAACAGAACACCTGATCCTGATACATCTCGAGCTTGACCGCCTCGAGGAATTCTTCGTGGTTCTGGTCGTCGTCCAGCCGGTCGGTCAATGACGCAATCCAACGCACCGGATCAACGGCAAAGCGGTTTTCGACCCGTTCGCCGTTCTTGTAGGACCAATGCGCCGCGACACCGGTTTCGGCGACTTCGTGCATTTCGCGGGTGCGGATCTGGACCTCGACCCTTTTGCCGTCACGGCCCGACACTGTGGTATGGATCGACCGGTAACCGTTGGATTTCGGCTGGCTGATGTAATCCTTGAACCGCCCCGGCACGGCGCGCCAGCGCTGGTGGATCGTGCCCAGCACGCGATAGCAATCAGCCTCGGTCGCCACGATGACGCGAAACCCGTAGATGTCGGACAGGCGGCTGAAACCCTGATCCTTTTCCTGCATCTTGCGCCAGATCGAATAGGGTTTCTTGGCGCGGCCCGCGACATCGGCCAAGATGTTGGATTTTTCCAGCTCCACCCGCATATCAGCGGTGATTCTTTGCACCACATCGCCGGTTTCACGCTGCAGCGTGATGAAACGCCGGATGATGGAATTGCGCGCCTCTGGGTTCAGGACGCGGAACGACAGATCCTCTAATTCCTCGCGCATCCATTGCATGCCCATGCGACCGGCAAGAGGGGCAAAAATTTCCATCGTCTCGCGGGCTTTCTGGGCCTGCTTTTCGGGGCGCATGGATTTGATCGTGCGCATGTTGTGCAAACGGTCGGCCAGTTTCACCAAGGTCACGCGCAGATCGCGGCTTGTCGCCATGAACAATTTGCGGAAATTTTCCGCCTGTTTGGTCTGGGTCGAGGTCAGCTGCAGATTGGTCAGCTTGGTGACGCCATCCACGAGTTCGGCGATTTCACGGCCGAATCGTGTTTCCACCACGGCGAAAGAGGCCTTGGTATCCTCGATCGTGTCGTGCAGCAGGGCAGTCACCAGCGTCGCGTCATCCATCTGCTGCAAGGCAAGGATATGGGCGACGGCGACGGGATGGGTGAAATACGGCTCGCCGGAATGGCGAAACTGGCCTTCGTGCATATCGGCACCAAATGCAAAGGCATCGCGCAGCAAGGCTTGGTTTGTTTTTGGATTATAGGCGCGAACCAGAGAGATCAGACTATCAGCATTCGTCATCTGGTTCCGCGCCTATCATTGGCAGGCTGAATAGCCCGCCCTAGCGCTGGCCTTGCGCTTCCATCAGCGCGCGCAGCAATTTTTCCTCGGACATGTCGTCTTCGACCGGACGGTCGGCATCGGCACCCATCAGCAAGGACATGCTGTCCTCTTCGGGTTCGTCGATCTCGATCTGGGTCTGGTTGGCTTCGATCATGCGTTCGCGCAGGTCGTCGGCCTGTTGCGTTTCTTCCGCGATTTCGCGCAGCGACACGACAGGGTTTTTGTCGTTGTCACGGGCCACAGTGATCGGCGAACCGGCAGCGATTTCACGCGCACGATGTGCTGCAAGCATGACAAGCTCGAAACGGTTTGGGACTTTATCAACGCAATCTTCGACGGTAACGCGGGCCATGACGGATCTCCGGACAGGAATCTTCGGAAGCTGCATCCCTAGTGCGTTCAAAAGGGATTGACAAGAGCCAGCGGCGGCGGATTGCCCGCATTTTCAGCATTTTGCCGATGGCCGTTCCAGCCGCACAACCCCCGCGCGGTCGGCATCAGACAGCCGGTCCAGCATTTGCGCCACGCTCAGCCCCAGCAGCGGATGGCGCCAATCGGGGGCCACATCGGCCAGCGGGACCAGCACGAAACTGCGGTCCTGCAGGCGCGGATGCGGCAGGATCAGCCGGTCTGGCGCAGCCAGCGCCTGCACATCGGCTGGCAGGTTGCGCCAATGGATCTGTGTCGCGGCATCGGGCAACACCTGACCGCCCAGCGCGATCAGATCAAGGTCAAGGCTGCGCTGCCCCCAGCGGACCCTGCGGATGCGCCCTGCCTCTGCCTCGATCGCATGCAGCTGCGCAAGCAGGACAGCAGCGTCCAGATCAGTGGCAAATGCCATCGCCGCATTGACGAAATCAGGACCTGCGCCAGCGGGATAGGCAGGCGTCGCGTAGAACGGGCTGACGCGCACGGCCCCGTGGGCCAAAGCGCCAACGCGCTCCACAGCCCAAGCAACATTTTCCGCCACATCACCGCGAAATGACCCGTCGTTGCTGCCAAGAGCAATAAGCGCAATCTGACCAATCATATCACAAAGCGCCCCTTGTTCCCCGACAACCACAGCATAATATAGGTGTCTACTTGATCACACTCCGCTTGTTGCGCAAGGACGATCAAGGGTAATTGTCGAAAGGTGTTTCATGTTTTACCGGGACGAGCGTCTGGCGCTCTTTATTGATGGGTCGAATCTTTATGCGGCAGCGCGCGCGCTGGGGTTCGACATAGATTACAAGTTATTGCGCCAAGAATTCATGCGGCGCGGAAAGCTGCTGCGCGCGTTCTACTATACCGCCTTGTTGGAAAACGACGAATATTCGCCGATCCGCCCGCTGGTCGATTGGCTGCATTACAACGGCTATTCCATGGTCACCAAACCGGCCAAGGAATTCACCGACAGTCTGGGACGCCGCAAGGTCAAGGGCAACATGGACATCGAACTGGCCGTGGATGCGATGGAACTTGCCCCGTATCTGGATCACGCCGTGATCTTTTCCGGCGACGGCGATTTCCGCCCCCTGATCGAAGCCTTGCAGCGCAAGGGCGTGCGCGTGTCCGTCGTGTCCACGATCCGCAGCCAGCCACCGATGATCGCCGATGAACTGCGCCGTCAGGCCGACAATTTCATCGAGCTTGACGAATTGCGCGACGTTATCGGCAGACCCACGCGAGACGCACGCACCGACATGGTCGAGGCCGACAGCTAGGATCACCGATCCAGATCAGCCATAGGCGTGGCGGCAGGCACCCTGGCTGCCGCCGCGCAAAGCGCGCTGTGTCACGTTGGCAGCGCAATCCGGGGCCATTCTTGCACCTGCATCTTGCATGTTTCTGCGGTATCGCCAGAACATGCCCCTGTCTTGCATATTGGACCTGCACCATGGCGACCACGCCCATCCCCGCCACCGCGCGCGCCGAAGTCGCGCCATTGCTGCGTCTGGCGCTTCCGATCGTGGCGGGGCTGGCCGCATCCACGCTGATCGGCGTGGTGGATACGGTCATGATCGCGCCTTTGGGCACATTGCCCTTGGCGGCGGCGTCGCTGACGACGGCGGCGATGATTATCTTTTATTCGGCGATCTATGGTTTCGTGTCCGCCGTAGGTGTCGAGGCCGCGCATCGGCATGGCGGCGCACAGGCGGATGCCGTGGCCGCGGCCCTGCGTGCGGGGCTGGGTCTGGCCCCGCTGGCGGGCTTGGTGGCGGCGCTGTTGATGGTGCTGATCCTGTTGATCCTGCCACTGATCGGCCAACCGCCCGATGTGCTGGCCATCATCACCCCCTATTGGCTGGCGATGGCGGCGCGTGCTGGTGCCTGTGGCACTGTTGATGGTCATCGCGCAGGTGCTGAATGCGATGGACAGGCCATGGACAGCGGCAGGGTTCGCCTTTCTGGCTGTCGTTCTGAACATCCCGCTGAATTATGTCCTGATCTGGGGCATCGGCGACTGGCCGGGGCTGGGGCTGGTCGGCGCGGGACTGGCCAGCCTGATCGCGGAAACACTGGCCTTGCTGGTTGCCGTCATCTGGCTGGCGCGGCATCGCCTGCTGCGCGCGCGGCCCGATGCGGCCCTGCGCCGCAGACTGGCCCGGGGCGGCTTGCCGCTGGCCATCGGCTATACCGGCGAAGGGGCGGCCTTTGCCGTGATCGGGCTGATGCTGGGCATCTTTGGCGCCACCGCCTTGGCCGCCAACCAGATCGTGCAGGCGGTGGGCGGTGTCCTTTATATGCTGCCGCTTGGCATGGCGGCGGCCGTGGCCATCCGCATCGGGCAGGCCAGCGGGTCCGGTGATCCGGCCCGCCTGCGCCCCATCGCCGTGGCCGCGATCGGCGTGGTCACGATCTGGATGGTCGCGGTCACGATCACGCTGATCCTTTTGGGCGGCCGGATCGCCGCTGCATTGTCCGACGACAGCGGCGTTGTCGCGCTTGCCACCGCGATGTTCGTGATCGTGGCGCTGATCCAGGTCGCGGACGGGGTGCAATCGACGACGCTTGGCGCGCTGCGCGGGATCATGGATTTCGTCTGGCCGACGCGGTTGACCCTGCTCAGCTATTGGCTGTTCGCCTTGCCGCTGGCGGCAGTGCTGGGGTTCTGGGCGGGCCTTGGGCCGCTGGGCGTCTGGGCCGGTTACGGGATCGGGATCGCCCTTGTCGCCATCATCCTGCCGTGGCGGTTCTGGCGGCTGACCGCTGCGGCAAATCGCTGATTGCGAACGGCAGGGGCTGGACCCGCGCGGCGTCAGGCTTTACCTCTGGCCCCAGCAGGAGAACGCGATGACCAAACCGCCCCTTACCCTTTATCTGGCAGCGCCCCGCGGCTTTTGCGCCGGTGTGGACCGCGCCATCAAGATCGTCGAAATGGCGATCCAGAAATGGGGCGCGCCGGTCTATGTGCGCCACGAGATCGTGCATAACAAATTCGTCGTCGATGCGCTGCGCGACCAAGGGGCCGTTTTCGTCGAGGAACTGGATGATTGCCCCGATGACCGCCCCGTGATCTTTTCCGCGCATGGCGTGCCAAAGGCCGTGCCAGCCGCCGCCGCCAAGCGCGAGATGATTTATGTCGATGCCACCTGCCCGCTGGTCAGCAAAGTCCATATCGAGGCGCAGCGCCATGCCGACAACGGATTGCAGATGATCATGATCGGCCATGAAGGCCATCCCGAAACCATCGGCACCATGGGGCAACTGCCCGAGGGCGAGGTGCTGCTGGTCGAAACCGTCGCGGATGTGGCGACCGTGCAGGTCCGCGACCCGGCGCGCCTTGCCTTCGTGACGCAGACGACGCTGTCGGTCGATGACACGGCGGATATCGTCGCCGCCTTGCAGGCCCGTTTCCCCGCGATCATCGGCCCGCATAAAGAGGATATCTGCTATGCCACCACCAACCGCCAAGAAGCGGTCAAGGCGATGGCCCCCAAATGCGACGCGATGCTGGTCGTGGGCGCGCCCAATTCGTCCAACTCGCGCCGTTTGGTCGAGGTCGGTGCGCGGGCGGGATGCAATTATTCCCAACTGGTGCAGCGCGCAGCCGATATCGACTGGCGCGCGCTGGATGGGATCGCCTCAATGGGTATCACCGCAGGGGCTTCTGCCCCCGAAGTGCTGATCAACGAAGTGATCGACGCCTTCCGCGACCGCTATGACGTGACGGTGGAAATGGTGGAAACCGCCAAGGAAGACGTTGAATTCAAAGTGCCACGCGTGCTGCGCGAACCGGTGTGATCTGATGCAGGCCATTCCCCGTTCCGCCCTCTGGCTTGGCCTTGCTGGGCTGATCCCGTTTTTCTGGGGCGCGCTGACAGTGCTGCGCCCTGACCTTGGCCTTTGGGGGGCCGCGACATTCGGGCCGCGGTTCATCGGACCCTATGTGCAACTGTTCTATGGCGCGGTGATCCTGTCGTTCATGTCAGGCGTGCTGTGGGGCTTTGCCACCAAAGCACGCGGGCGTGCCGCAACGGCGGGTTACATCCTGTCGGTCATTCCCGCGCTTTGGGCGTTTTTCATGACAGGCGGCGGGCCGACTGGGGCGGCGGTGAACCTGATCGCGGGGTTCCTTGGGCTGTTGCTGCTGGATTGGCATTTCTGGCAGATGGGCCTTGCGCCGAAATGGTGGATGCATCTGCGCGGGCTGCTGACGGCGCTGGTCGTGCTGTCATTCCTGCCGCTGGTGCTGTGATGGCGGAACTTTACGCCTATACCGACGGGGCCTGTTCGGGCAATCCCGGCCCCGGCGGCTGGGGCGCGCTGCTGATCGCGCGCGACGGTGACAAAGTAGTCAAGGAACGCGCCCTGTCAGGCGGTGAAGCAGACACCACCAACAACCGCATGGAACTGCTGGCCGCGATTTCGGCGCTGGAAACACTGGGTCGCGCCACGGCGATCACCATCGTGACCGATAGCGCCTATGTCAAAGATGGGATCACCAGCTGGATTCACGGCTGGAAAAAGCGTGGCTGGAAAACATCCGCAAACAAACCCGTCAAGAACGAAGACCTGTGGCGGCGTCTGGACAGCGCAGTCGCCCAGCATCAGGTCCGTTGGGAATGGGTCAAGGGCCATGCGGGCCATGTCGAAAACGAACGCGCCGATGAATTGGCCCGCGCGGGCATGGCACCCTACAAGCCCTGACGCCGATCATGGTTTGATAAAGCGGCAGTGATGCGCCGCAGGCGGGAAATTTTACCGCCCCCCCGCCACCTCCAACACGATCTTGCCGATATGCGCGCTGCTTTCCATCCGCGCATGGGCAGCGGCAGCATCGGCCAGCGCGAATGTCTGGTCCATCACTGGCCGCACCCGCCCCGCAGCGATCAGCGGCCAGACATGCTGGCGCAAGTCCTGCGCGATCCGCGCCTTGGCAAGGTCCGATTGCGGGCGCAGCGTCGATCCGGTGATCGTCAAGCGGCGGGTCATCATCTGGGTCAGGTTCAATTCCACCTTTGGGCCTTGCAGAAATGCAATCTGGACCAGCCGACCGTCATCCGCCAAAGCCGCGATATTACGCTGGATATACGGGCCGCCAACCATATCAAGGATCAAGTCAGCGCCGCCCAGATCTTTCATTTTCTCGACGTAATCCGTCTCGCGATAGTTGAACGCCGCCTCTGCGCCCAAGGCCAGGCAGGCGGCGCATTTATCGTCCGATCCGGCTGTGGTGAACACCCGCGCACCAAACACATGCGCCAGCTGGATCGCAGTCGTGCCGATGCCGGAACTGCCGCCATGGACCAGAAACCGTTCACCCGCCTGCAAACCACCGCGCAGGAACACATTGGACCAGACGGTGAAAAACGTCTCGGGCAGGCAGGCCGCCTGTGCCAGCGTCAGACCGGCAGGCACCGGCAGACAATGCGCGGCAGGGGTCGCGACATAGGCGGCATATCCACCCCCCGGCAGCAAGGCGCAGACACGGTCACCGATTTTCCAATCGGTCACACCCGCGCCCAGGGCCGCAATCTCGCCCGCGGCTTCCAGCCCCGGCAGATCGCTGGCACCGGCAGGCGGGTTGTACAGCCCCGCGCGCTGCAAGGCATCGGGGCGGTTCACACCGGCATAGGCGACCTTGATCACCACCTGATCGTGGGCCGGTTCCGGCATCGGCCGTTCGGTCAGGGCGAGCACCTCTGGCCCGCCCGGCTGCGTAATCTCGACCGCCTGCATCATGTCGGGTCGCGCCAGACGCCCGGCAGGTCAGGGTCCATATCGCGGCGCGGCGCCTTGATGCCCGCCATCAACCGCGCAAAAGGAGTTGTCAGCGGTTTCAGCAAGGCATTGTCGCGCAGCTGCGCCTTGACCTTTTCAAACTGCATCACGCCGTCGATCCGCCGGTCAATGAACGCATCCGTCGCCTGCGCGCCAGTGCTGTCGTCGCCCAGCCAATACAGCACGACCGCGGCATAGACCCCCGACAGGGTCAGCCGCTTGGTATACCAGTTTGCATCCTCGGATGTATCGCCCAGCGCCGTCCAGATCGCATCCGCCGTGCCCCAGACCAGCCGCGCCCCATCGGCGGCCATATGCGGCAGCGCGAACAGGGCCGTGCCGCGGCGCACCGCTTCTTTGTCGGGGATCGCGCGGATACGCAGGCGGATCGCATGGGCCACCTTGTCGCGAAACCGCATGCCTGTCAGGTCGGCGGCATCCAATGCAGCCACCATCGCCGCATCACCCTGTTCGTGAAAGGCAATCGCCAGATCAATCGCACCGCGCGGGCAGATCGTGCGCGCCACGGCAGGGTCCACACCCGCATCCGCAATCGCCGCAGTGAAGGCCACAGGCGCCCAACCGTCAAAGGCCACATGGGGGATGATCGCATCCAGCAATTGCTGTTTGACGGGGTCGAGTGGGGTTTGTGACATGATCGGGGCTCCTGTCTTGTCGATACTGGACAAACTAGCCCATCTTTGCTATCTGGCCAACTCCTGCAATTTTGCAAATCCAACTTAGAGAGGTGGTGAAAACCACATGCAGGTAAGTGTTCGTGATAACAACGTCGATCAGGCGTTGCGTGCTCTGAAGAAAAAACTTCAGCGTGAAGGCGTTTTTCGTGAAATGAAGCTCAAGCAGCATTTCGAGAAGCCGTCGATCCGCAAGGCCCGTGAAAAGGCCGAAGCGATCCGCCGTCAGCGCAAGCTGGCCCGGAAAAAGCTGCAACGCGAAGGCATGCTGTAAAGCATCCCCGATTGTTGAAACGATTGACCCCCGATTGCGCAAGCAGCGGGGGTTTTTGTTGGGGGGGCATCGTCAGATGTGGGGCCACAGTGGGTAGCCTAGAATCTGCGGAGGGCCGCTTTGCGGAGCAAACCGAACCCTAGTTCATCTTCATTGCGACCGCTTGAATGCGGCCGTCGCGACGCCCATCGCAATCAGCGCACTACCACCAAGACGAGAGAACCAAGTCAAAACTGAAGGCTTTGCAATTTTAGCGCGTAGCTTATCTGCCAAAAGAGCATATGCGAGAGCATTGATTGATGCCAAACCGACGAAGGTAACGACCAGAATTGCGAACTGAGGCAGAAGCGGGCTGTCCACCACAATGAATTGCGGCACGAAGGCAATGAAGAATACGATGGACTTCGGATTCAGCGCGGTCACTGCCGTAGCATGACCAAAGACACTTGACGCACTGGTCTGTGTAACCTTCTCCAGATTATCGAGCGAAGCCGTTGAATCGCTACGGAAAAGTTTGATCCCTAGATAGATGAGATAGACAGCTCCGACCCACTTCAGAACAGTGAAGAGCGTCGCCGAAGCCAGAACTAAGGCCCCTAGTCCCGCCAACGAAGCAGACATTGCGATGAAGTCGCCGAGAGCGACGCCCCGACCGTCGCAATGGCTACCCTTTTGCCTTGGCTGATCGCATAACTCAGAACGAGCAAAACCGTTGGTCCAGGAATGAGCAAAAGAGCTATAGACGCCGCAACAAACGCCAGCCAAACTTGAAAATCCATGAAAGCGCCTTTCTACTTTTGAGGTAGTCAGCCATAGGACTGATAACCTGTAAAGCGAAAACTGGCCAACAGTTCGCTGCGGGGCAGCATCATTCACTCAGGTCTCTTAGCAGTCGCCCACTAAAAAGCCGCTAGCCAACCCACGCCCCCTCAATGCTGCTCGGGCACCAGCACTTCGCGTTTGCCGACGTGGTTGGCGGAACTGACCACGCCTTCGTCTTCCATCTGTTCGACCAGACGCGCGGCCTTGTTATACCCGATCGCCAGTTTGCGCTGGATATAGCTGGTGGAACATTTGCGATCCTTGATCACAATCGCCACAGCCGTATCATAAAGCGCGTTTTCCAGATCGGACCCGTCGCCCAGACCGAGGACCAGATCAATGCTGGATTCGTGATCATCTGACGGCCCTTCGACCACGCCGGACATATATTCAGGCGGACCAAAACCTTTGAGGTGGTTCACGATTTCCTCAACCTCTTCATCGCTGACAAAGGGGCCGTGGACGCGCATGATCTTGGACCCGCCCGCCATATAGAGCATGTCCCCCATACCCAGCAGCTGTTCGGCACCCATTTCACCCAGAATCGTCCGGCTGTCGATTTTCGACGTTACCTGAAACGAAATCCGTGTCGGGAAATTGGCCTTGATCGTGCCGGTGATGACATCGACCGACGGGCGCTGTGTGGCCATGATCAGGTGGATACCCGATGCGCGGGCCATCTGTGCAAGGCGCTGGATACAGGCCTCGATTTCCTTGCCGGCGACCATCATCAGATCGGCCATCTCATCCACGATGACGACGATATAGGGCAGGACTTCGGGCTGGAATTCCTCGGTCTCGAAGATCGGATCGCCGGTTTCGTCGTCAAAACCGGTCTGGACGGTGCGGCTGAACATCTCGCCTTTGCTCAACGCTTCTTTCACGCGTCCGTTAAAGCCGTCGATATTGCGCACGCCCATCTTGGACATCTTGCGATAACGTTCTTCCATCTCGCCCACGACCCATTTCAGGGCGACGACGGCCTTTTTCGGGTCGGTCACAACAGGCGACAAAAGATGCGGAATACCGTCATAGACGGACAGTTCCAGCATCTTGGGGTCGATCATGATCATCCGGCATTCCTGCGGCGTCAGTTTATACAGCAGCGACAGGATCATCGTGTTGATGGCCACCGATTTTCCCGACCCCGTGGTCCCCGCGATCAGCAAATGCGGCATCTTGGCAAGGTTTGCGATGATCGGCTCGCCACCAATATCCTTGCCCAAAGCCAGCGGCAGTTTCTGGTTGCCGTCGCCGAAATCGCGGTGCGACAGGATTTCGCGCAGCACAACCTTTTCGCGGTTCTCGTTGGGCAGTTCGATCCCGATCACCGACCGGCCCGGCACGGTGGACACGCGCGCCGACAAGGCCGACATCGACCGCGCGATATCATCGGACAGGCCGATGACGCGGCTGGCCTTGAGACCCGGTGCCGGTTCAAGTTCGTACATGGTGACAACAGGGCCGGGACGCACGGCGATGATGTCACCCTTGACGCCGTAATCATCCAGCACGCTTTCCAGCATGCGGGCGTTTTCGCTCAGCGATTCGTCGCTCAGATGATGGCGCGTGATCTCGACCGGGTTGGTCAGCAACGACAGTGGCGGGCGTTCGTAATCCGCGTAGGGATCGTCGAATTTCAGCGCAGGCTGCGCCTCGGCCACGGCCTGACGCGACGGTTGGATCGCGCGCTTGGGCGGATGCTGCACAACTGTGCGCGGTTCGACAAAGGACGGCACTGACGGAATCGGCATATGCGGGGCGGCCAGATAGGGCGCATCATCGTCGTCATCGTTATCGTCATCTTCGAAAATGGCATCGTCCTGCTGCGGTTCCGGCGTGACCAGCGGCGGGTAAGGCGCATAAACCAGCGGCTTTGGCCCGCGCCCTGCGGTCAGGGATGGTTCAATCCGCACGCCGGTGGGCGATGGTGGCGTCGTCCGGCTGCGGATGGCATCGGCGATGCGCGCGCTGACGCGGGCGGTGTCGGCAACGGGTTCGGCATCTGTCAGGCGCGGTTCGGGGGTGACAAGTTCGGGTTGCGGCATCGGGTCGTTGCGGCGCAACAGGCCGGACAGAAAACCGCCCGTGCTGGGCGCTGGTTCCGGGGCCATATTGCGCATCGGGGCAGTCAGCGGTGGCGGCGCGGCAGGGATCTGGCCGGTGGTTACAGGCGGTTCCTCGGACCCAAAGGCAGGGCGCGCGCGCACCACGGCCGCCGCGCGCAGGCGGCTTTCGAAATCAGCGGAGACAACGGGCTGTGGCCGGCTGACGATATCCTCGGTCACCTGCGGATCGGCAAACATCCGGCTTTGCGCACGACGGGCTTGCACAGCCGCTGTCGCCACATGCGCGCCCTGCGCCGAAAGAGCGGCCCCCTGCCCATCAGCCGCAGCGCGAAATCATAGATCAACACCGTGCCCAGCAACACGAACCGCAGCCCCCTGCGCAATTCGGGGCGGGTGAAGCCCAACAGAAACGTCAGCAGAGCGACCAGCAAAACGGCGGCCAGAAAGGACAAGAGCTTGACCCCGAACACAGTGCCGAACGGCAGGATCGTCAGCAAAACGCCCAGCACGGTATCGCCAAACAACCCCCCATGCCAAAATTGGCAGGCCAGTCCTGTGACGGCGCCAGCGTCGCCGCATAGACAGAGGCCACCACCATCACCACGGGGGCAAACATCGCGCGGCCGATCACGCGGTCCTGGCCGTAATGAAACACGAACCGCGCGCCTGCCGCGATCAGCGTCGCGGCAATGACCCAAGACCCCAGCCCGATCACCATCATCAAGGGCGCGGCGACCGAGGCCCCGAAATGGCCCAGCCAGTTCTGCACTGGCGCATCGGTGGCGGAAATCCAGCTTGGGTCATCGGGCGAATAGGTCCCGATCACGACAGCAAACAAGGCCCCCGTCACGATCAGCGCAAGACCCACCAATTCGCGGCTGCGTTTTTCCAACGCGGCCTGCGTGGTGCTGTCAAAAAGCGGATCGCGCTGGCGGGACTGGTAAGATGCCATCTGGTATCTCCTATCTGTACAGACAGTCGCGGATCAGTGTCAGACCGCGCTGCATTTCTTGGGTCGGGGCCACCATGGCGACCCTGATATAACCATGACCGGGGTTCTCGCCCGCGACATCGCGGCTCAGATACGCGCCCGGCAGAACCCGCACGCCGGTCTGTTGCCACAGCGTAACCGTCGCCGCCGCGCCATCCGGCACCGGCAGCCACAGGAAAAACCCAGCCTGCGGCGACTGATAGCCCGGCACATGGCCAAGGATGTCATCGGCAATGTCGAATTTGCGGCCATAAAGCGCGCGGTTTTCCACCACATGCGCTTCATCCGCCCAGACCGCCGCTGCGACCGATTGCAACGGACCAGCCAAAGGCGCACCGGCAAAAGCGCGCAACTGGCGCAGGCGCGCGATCGATGTCGCACCACCCGCCGCAAAACCGCAGCGCAGCCCGGGCAGGTTGGACCGTTTCGACAGGGATTGGAAAATCAGCACGCGGTCAGGGTCAGCACCCATCGCCGCCGCAATCTCCAACGCGCCGGGTGGGGGCGCATCGCGGTAGATCTCGGAATAGCATTCATCGGCGAAAATCATGAAATCATGCTTTTCCGCCAGCCCGATCAGATCGCGCCAATAGGCCTCGGACGCCACAGCCCCCTGCGGGTTGGCAGGCGAACAGATATAGGCAATCGCCGTGCGGTCCAGCGTCTCGGCAGGCAGGCTGGCAAAATCGGGCAGATGGCCGGTGGCGGATGTCGCAGCGACATAGACAGGCTCGGCCCCGACCGACATGGCCGCGACGCCGTAAACCGGATAAAACGGATTGGGCATCAGCACGACAGGCCGCTTGCCATTCTTGGTTTCAGGACACAGCGCCATCGCGGCGTTATAGAGCCCCTCGCGCGTGCCATTCAGCGCGATGATGCGGTCGTTCGGCACATCCAGCCCGTAACGGCGCTGCAAAAACCCCGCCATCGCCGCCAGCAGATCGGCCTGGCCTTCGTTGCTGGGATAGCTGTTGAAGCCGCCAAGATGCTGTTCCAGCAACGGCCCGACAAAGGCCGGAAAGGCATGACGCGGCTCGCCGATCGTCATGTTGATGACGTCGGTGGCCTCGGTCGGCACGTCCAAAAGCGCACGCAGGCGTGGCCAAGTCGCAACCGGAAGGTCCGAAAACCGCGCGGGAAAATCCATAACTGCCTCAATTCGCGGGATCATTTCGCCCCACTTCGAACACAAACTAGCGCAGCAGAGGCGCGCCTGTCCAGCGCCCGCCATGCTTTGTGGGGAATTTGTGGCTTTTCAGACGGTCCAGCCCATCTTCCGAGCCTAAATATCCCCGCCGGAGGCCAGAATCTTTTATCCCAACATCTTTTATCGCAACGCCCGCGCCGCCGCTGCCGCCAGCCGCAGCAGACCCGCCTCGCCCCCGGTCTGGCCGTTGAACATGATCCCGCAGGACGCGACACCCGTGGGCAGGGTGATCGAACAGACATCCAGCAGGTTCGCCACGCGGGTGTTGCGCAGGGCCAGCAGGTTTTCGGATTTGTAATAGGCATCATCCGTCAACAGGCGCGCGGCATCGGGGGGCAGCAAGGGCGCGGTTGGCATGATGACGGCGTCAAACTGCGCGGTCTCGGCGGCATAGTCCTTGCGGATCTGGCGCAGAATATTCCAGCCGGCCACGAAATCAGGCCCCGATACGGTTTTCCCACCGCGGACCCGTTCCAGAATCTGGGGAAACATCTTTTCGGGATGCGCCTCGACCAGATCGCGCCACCAGCCATAGCTTTCTGCGGCATAAAGATTGCCCGCGACGTTGAAAGCATCGAATAGCTGCGAAAAATAGCGATGTTCGATCTGCGCGCCTGCCGCTTGCAGTTTTGCCACGCTGGCCGCGAACGCCGCACGGGGGGCATCGCGCATATCCTCGGGCACGATCGTGTCCAGCACCATCAGCCGCATACCGGCCAGATCGGCGCCACCCAGATCGACGGGGCGCGACCCTTCCAGCACGGCCAGCAACAAAGCCGCATCCTCGACCGACCGGCACAAGGGGCCAACGGTATCAAAAGTCAGGCAAAGCGGCACGACACCTTCCAGCGACAACCGCCCGTGGCTGGTTTTCAGCCCCACAAGGTCGTTCCAGGCCGCAGGTATCCGCACCGACCCGCCGGTATCCGTGCCAATCCCCGCCGCCGCAAGGCCGAACGCGACAGACGCCGCCGCCCCCGACGACGACCCGCCCGCCACGGCGCCCGCGTCATTCACACAAGGCGGCGTCGCGGTAATCGGGTTCAGACCCAGCCCGGAAAAGGCGATTTCGGACATATGGGTCTTGCCCAGACAGACCAGCCCCGCCGCCGTCGCGGTTTCCAGCACTTTTGCATCACGCGTCGGCACGCGGCCTGCCAACAGGGCGGTGCCTGCCTCTGTCCCGATACCCGCGCTGTCGAACAGGTCTTTCCACGACACCGGCACACCGTCCAATGGGCCACGCCGGAACCCTGATGCGGCGCGCGCGGCGGCGGCTTTGGCTTCGGCACGCGCGCGGTCATGGGTGACGCGGGCATAGATCCGGTCACGGTGTTCATGCGCATCGATGGCCGCCAGATACAGCTCGGTCAGGGCCACAGGGTCGATCACCCCCGCTGCAATCCCGCGCCCCAGATCCGCGGCCGTCATCCAGCGCCAGTCCTGCATGTGTCATTCTCCTTTTCGGGCGGACCCTAGCGGCGCAAAGGCGCATGGACAATCCCGCGCGAGGGGCCATATTGCCCAGCATGAAAACAGATATCATCATCGTGGGCGGCGGGCTGAACGGGCCTGCCATGGCTTTGGCTGCGGCGCAGGCAGGGTTCACCGTAACGGTGATCGACAGCCAGCCTCTGCCTGTCCACAAAGACCCCGCCTTTGACGGGCGGTCCTATGCGCTGGCGCTGACCTCTGCACGGCTGCTGCGCGGGATCGGCATCTGGCCGGTGATCGCCGACCACGCCCAGCCAATGCTGGAAATCAAGGTCACTGACGGGCGCGCAGGCGAAGGCCCCAGCCCCTGGATGATGCATTTCGACCATGCCGAGATCGAGGAAGGCCCGATGGGCTATCTGGTCGAGGACCGGCACCTGCGACGCGCCTTTCTGGACGCGCTGGCAGCGGACAACCGGATCACCCATCTGGCAGGACAGACCGTTGTGGCGCAGACAGTGACGGCAGGCGGCGTGCAGGTGACGCTGGCCAGTGGCGAGCTGCTGGACGCGCAGCTGCTGGTCGGATCGGACGGGCGCAAATCCGGCACCGCCGAACGCGCAGGGATCAAGCGCACCGGCTGGGACTATGGGCAGACCGCCGTGGTCTGCGCCGTCGCACATGACAAACCGCATGGCGGGATCGCGCATCAGTTCTTCATGCCCGCAGGCCCGCTTGCGATCCTGCCGCTGACGGAGAACCGCAGCTCCATCGTCTGGAGCGAACGGCGCGCCCGCGCGCAGGAATTGGTCGCAATGGATGATGCGGCGTTCCTGAACGCACTGAAACCCGCCTTTGGCAGTTTCCTTGGCAATATTCACCTGACCGGCGCGCGCTTCAGCTATCCTTTGAACCTGACGCTAGCCAATAGCCTGACGGCAAGCCGTGTGGTGCTGGTTGGGGACGCGGCCCACGGCATCCACCCGATTGCGGGGCAAGGGCTGAACGCCGGTCTGCGCGATGTGGCGGCGCTTGCCGATGTGCTGACCACCGCACGCAGCCGCGGCGAGGATATCGGCAGCGCCCAGACCTTGCAGCGCTATCAGGAATGGCGGCGGTTCGACACGGCGACACTGGCGCTGGCCACCGACACGTTCAACCGGCTGTTTTCCAACGACAACCCGCTGATCCGCGCCGCCCGCGATATCGGCATGGGGCTGGTCAACAGCGCCCCGCGCCTGCGCCGCGGCTTCATGCGGCAGGCGGCAGGGCTGAACGGGGATTTGCCAAGGTTGATGCAGGGGTGATGCGGCTGACGACCCGCTGATCTGGCAGGTAGGCGGCGCAATCTGCCATCACGCGGCAGTTCACTATTTTCGAAAAGTGAGGGCTCATCCCCTCACTCTACCTGCCGCGCCTCGTCTACCAGCATCACGGGTATTCCGTTGCGGATCGGGAATGCCAGATGGGCGTTTTCGCTGACCAGTTCCTGCCTGTCAGCATCATACCGTAGGGTTGCGTGGGTAATGGGGCAGACCAAAGCCTCCAGCATCTTGGGGTCGAAACCGGCCTCGCTCATTGCATCACACCTTCTCCGTTGCCGCCGCGCAGGGCATATTCCATCAGCGTCAACAGGGTTTCGCGCCGTGTGGACAGCGACGGGGCTTCCAGCAGGGCCTGTTTGTCTTCGGGCGTGAAAGGGCAAAGCATCGACAGCGAATTGATCAGGAGTTCATCCTCGGCCTCGCTCAGGCTGTCCCAATCGGTGGACAGGCCCTGATCCACCAGAAAGCGGTTCAACGCCTTCATGAAACTGTCGCGGTCAAAGTTGTCGTCTTTTTCCACCGGCCCCAGATCGCGCGAAAACCCTTGCCAGCTGACCTTGCAGCGGCGGTAGGGGGTGAAACCTTCGACCTCTTCGACGATACGGAAACGGGACGCACCGGACAGGGTGACCATGTAGCGGCCGTCCTCGGTTTCGGAAAACGCCGTCAGCTTGCCCGCGCAGCCGATGCTGTGCAGCTTGCCTGCCGCACCGGGGGCGTCATAGGGTTGCACCATCCCGATCAGCCGCGAGGATGTTTTCATCACATCGTCCAGCATCGCAAGATAGCGCGGCTCGAACAGGTGCAACGGCAAGCGCGAACGCGGCAAAAGCAGCGCGCCGGGCAGGGGGAATACCGGAATGGTGTCCGGCAGATCAGTTGATGATATCATTGGCATGACATAGTCCGCCTTTGCCCTCAGGCAAATATCATCGACGACAACCGGCGCCGTCCGGTCAGCACGATCGGGTCCTTGGCATCGCGGGCGTCGAAAATCTTGAACAGCTGGGTTTTTGCGGCCCCGTCGTTCCAGTCCCGATCCCGCCGGAACAGGTCCAGCAACTCGTTCACCGCCTCTTCGACCTGCCCGTTGGCATGCAACGCTACCGCCAGATCGAACCGCGCCTGATGGTTGGCGGGGTCGGCGTCAACCAGCGCCTGCAATTCACCCACGGGTCCGGCATTCGCCGCCTCACGCAGCAGGGTGATCTGGGCGTGCAACGCCTCCAGCGCGGGGTCGGTCGAGATTTCGGCAGGTGCGCCGTTCAGGATCGCCTCGGCCTGATCTATATCGTCCAAGGCAAGATAGCAGCGCACCAGACCGGCATAGGCGGCAGCATTGGCGGGGTCTTCTTGCAGGACCGCGGCAAAGGTTTCGGCGGCGTCTGTCACGGCACCTTCGGTCAGCATCTGTTCAGCAGCCGCGATGGCGCCGGCCAGACCGTCATCGGGTTCACCGGCAAGGGCTGCGGTCTTTTCGACAAAGGCGTTGATCTCGGACGGGGGCAGCGCGCCTTGGAACCCGTCCACGGGACGGCCCTGATAGAAGGCGTAGACCGTGGGGATCGACTGCACCCGCAATTGGCCCGCATAGCCGGGGTTGCGGTCCACGTCGATCTTGACCAGCTTGACGCGCCCGCCTGCCTTGGTCACGGCGGCTTCGATCGCGGGGCCAAGGGTTTTGCACGGGCCGCACCACGGCGCCCAGAAATCGACGATCACCGGCACATCCTGCGAGGCCGCGATCACGTCTTGCGGGAAACTGGCATCGGTGCCGTCCTTGATGACATCCACAGGGGGGGTCGGTTTGGCGTTCAGTTCCAGCATCGCGGTCTCCTTTAACGGGTTGGGGCATATATGTGGGCAAAAGCGGCCTGCGCCAAGGGGCAATGACACTTTCGCTTGGGCGGCTGCCGGCATAGGCTGCCCTTTATGGAAACGACAGCCCGTCCCGCCCTGCCCCGTCTGGGGGCCATCGCCGTTGTGCTGCATCAGGGCAAGGTCCTGCTGGTGCGGCGAAAAAACCCGCCGGATGCGGGGCTTTGGGGGTTTCCGGGCGGGCATGTGGATGCGGGCGAAACAGCGCTGGCCGCCGCCGCCCGCGAACTGGCCGAGGAAACCGGCGTGATCGCGCGCCCTGTCCGGTATCTGACCAATCTTGACATCATCCTGCATGACCCTGCGGGTGAATTGCAGTTTCATTTCCTGCTGGCGGTCGTGCTGTGCGATTATGTCAGCGGCACGCCTGTCGCCGCCGATGACGTGTCAGACGCGGGCTGGATCGCTGTGACCGATGTGGCGTCGCTGCCCAGCAGCGCGGATGTGGACCGGATCATCGCGCTGGCCTATTCGACCACGCCGACCATCGGCCCCATCTGAGCGCCGAAATCCGACCGGCCCAGCGCGGGCGCATGCAGCCGCGACACCTTGCCATCGAAATACAGCGCATCGGGCAGTTGCAGGTGGTCGCGGAAAAAGCTGGCGAATTCGTGGAAACTGACCGCATCGTTGGAAATCACGAAAACCGCGCGATCCCCGTCTGCGGTCGTGCCGACCCCGTTGCGCAGGAACCGCGATGTGCCGTCGGGCAGAAACCGTGGATGCAGCGCGCCGTCGATCACCAGCATCGGGCCTGATTGCGTCGCATCGCGGCAGGCGGGGGATTCGTCCACATAGCGCAGCGTTTCGATCACGCGGGCAGACGTGTCAGTGATGCAAAGCACGCCATTGGGGAGCAGGCCGAAATTGCCGGGGCCGGCATTGGGGATGATGCGCATCACCTCGACCCCGTTTTCGATGTAATGGCCCACGGGCGCGCGGTCGGCGTGATACATGCCCGCATTCATCGCAAACGGCAGGGCGGTCACATCGGGCAAGCCTTCGATGGCGCGGAAACTGCCAAGGATGCTGTCGCCGTTCTTGTGAAACAGGCGCAGGTCATCCGCCGCCGGATCGACCGTGCAGGCGGTATAGCTTTTGCCCAGATAGCTCATGTTTTCGCAGGTCACGGCCGCCGCTGGCAGCGCAGGCCAGACAAGGAGCAGAGCAAGCGCAAGCCTCACTCGTCCAGATCCTGCCTGACGTGATCCTCGGCCAGCAGGGCGCGGGTCGCGTCCATCTGGTCAAAGGTGCCATCCAGCTGGAACCGCAGTTCGGGGGCGAATTTCATCGACCCGCCCTTGACCACCAGATGCCGGACCTCGTGACGGTTGCGGCGCAGGGCGTCCAGCGCCTCTTCCTTGCCGATCCCGCCCAAGGGCAGGATGAACGCCGTCGCGATCCGCAGGTCGGGCGACATGCGCACCTCGCCCACGGTGATCGACATGCGCGCAAGGTCGGGGTCATGCACCTCGCCCCGTTGCAGGATTTCGGACAGGGTCCGGCGGATCATCTCGCCCACGCGCAACATGCGCTGCGTCGGGGCCTTGCCATCGCGTTGTGTGTTCTTTGCCATGCGCTGCATTTAATCACTGTGGACGACAAAGCCAAGCAAGGCTTTGCGTCAGGCACAAAGCGCCGCTAAGACGGGGCAAGCAATTTGGGGGCGGATATGACCGACACACCGGGAATCGTGATCACAGGCGGATCAGGGCGCATGGGCCAGATGCTGGTCAAGGCGGTGCTGGCGTCAGACAAATGCCATCTGGCGGGCGTGCTGGAACGGACGGGCCACGGCTGGATCGGGCAGGATATCGGCACAGCCATGGGCGGCCAGCCTGTGGGCGTCACCGTGACCGATGACGCGCTAGAGGCTTTCGCCCGCGCGCAGGCCGTGATCGATTTCACCGCACCTGCGGCGACCGTGGGCTTTGCTGCCCTTGCCGCACAGGCGCGCGCGGTGCATGTGATCGGCACCACGGGCCTGTCGGACGCCGACATCAAGGCGATTGATGCCGCCGCACGCCATGCCGTGATCGTGCGGGCGGGGAACATGTCGCTGGGCGTCAACCTGCTGGTGAAGCTCACGCAAAAGGTGGCCGAAGCCCTTGACCCCGATTTCGATATCGAGATCGTCGAGGCGCATCACAATCAAAAGGTCGATGCACCTTCCGGCACGGCCTTGATGCTGGGCGAGGCTGCAGCCACGGGGCGCGGCGTGACATTGGCCGATGTGCGCGACGCAGGCCGCGACGGCATGACCGGCGCACGCACACGTGGCGATATCGGGTTTTCCGCGATCAGGGGCGGTGACATCGTGGGCGAACATGACGTGATTTTCGCCGCCGCCGGTGAACGGATCGTGCTGCGCCATCTGGCGACGGACCGTGCGATCTTTGCCCGTGGCGCGCTCAAGGCCGCACTTTGGGGGCAGGACAAGGCGCCGGGGGCTTATGACATGATGGATGTGCTGGGGCTGTAACGCGCGGTGCAGGCCAGAATCAGCCGAAACCAACAGGCCAACTGAACCGACCGGATTGTCTGCGCGTAAAAGCATCAAATAAACCGAAGGTTGATCATGAAGACATTGATTTTGGCACTTGGCCTGTCACTGACAGCGGGCGCAGCCGTGGCCAGCTATGTGCCGGTGATGGACGAGGACACGTTCCTGTCACTGGTCGAAGGCAAGCAATTGCGCCATCGGTTTTACGGGATCACGCTGAATGTTCTGGATACCGGACAAGTCATCGGCAGCGCGATCGGCTGGGGTGTCGAAGGCACATGGAGCTGGCAGGACGGCTATTTCTGCCGCGAGCTTTACTGGGGCGGGTCGCTGATCCCCTATAATTGCCAGCTGGTCGAAATCAACGACGACCTGATCCGGTTCACCGTGGATCAGGGCGCTGGCCGGTCTGCGGCCTTTCGGTTGCAATAATCAGCCAAAATCACGACTGCCGTAGCGCAGCAGCACCGGCACGACCAATTCTTCTTCGTCCACCAGATGCCGGTTCAGCAGCTTTTCCAGACGGGCCAGCTCTGCCTGAAACGCGCCTGCCTTGTCCTGCAAGGCATCGCGCGGGCCAGACGCCTGCAACACGCCATTGGCGGTGGTGACAAAAGAGGCCAGAAATTCGTCCAGCGCGTGATGGTCAGCGTCAAGGATGTCGAAACCGCGGCTGATCCGCTTGTCCTTTTGCATCAGCTTGGGGAAATAGACGCTGTCCTCGATCGTGTGGTGTTCATGCAGGCCGTTGACGAACATGCCGCCATAGCGCGACAGGTTCGCGGCAAACTGGTCGGGGGTCAGCTTGCGGTCCAGCAGCTTGTCGGTGACGCTGCCCATCTCGGCCATCAGGCGGCGGAACATCAGGTGCCGGTCCAGCCAGAACCGGATCAGCCCGTCGAAACCGGGGTCATTCTGCCATGCGTCGCGCGGGTAATCCGCCAGCAGCACGCGCAGGGCATCGGGCAGTTTTTCACGGCTGATCAGGGCGAGTTCATCGGACATCGGTATTTCCTCTTGGCGTGATGATTAGCTAATACCTGCGCGCCGCGCTGACCAGTCCCGGCGCTGTTCGCAGGCGCAGGTCTGGTCCGGCAGGCACGCACGGTTGCTAATAATCACGCTCGAAGAATATCCCGATGCCAGTGTTGCCTTCTTGATCGACGCCACCCTTGGCCACGATTTCATCCGTGATATCAAGGTTGAGGTTGATCTCGGTGCCGCCAGTGCTGCTGACGGTGACATCGGTATAGACATTTTCGGACAGATAGCGCCCCGCGCGCAGGGCGGCATTGCCTTGCTCGTCCGTGGTCACATCGAAATCATCCAGACCAAGGTTCTGGCGCAGCTGGTCCACCGCCCCGTTGCCACCGCCCGCCAGCGTGCTGATCGCCCCCGCCAGCTGCACGGCCTGCAAGGGGCTGATGCTTTGCAGATCGCGGCCAAAGATCAGCTGCGCCAATATCTCGTCCTGCGGCAGGTCCGGCACGGAGTCGAAACTGACCTGCGGTTCGCTGGCAGGCCCGTCGACAACGATGCTGACCTGCGTGCCGGTCGCGCTGGTCGTCGCGGCAACCAGCCGGATGTAGGGTTCGAATTCCCCCTGCAAGGATGCGCTGCCTTCGGTCAGGTCAAACCGTTGTTGCAGAATGTCGATGCGCCCACGCAAAAGATCGAACCGCCCGACAGGGATAACATCCGCACTTGTGCCCCCGATGGTCAGCCGGCCACCCAGTTCCGCATCCAGCCCGCGGCCCCGGACGAAAATCCGCGACGGGGCGTCAATCACGATGTTCAGCGGGAATGCGCGCCGCGTACCGGTGCTGCCACCATTGATCGGCGCCCCGCTTGGCAACTGGCCCGCGCGGGCCAGCGTGGTCACGACCGCGCGGTCAGGCTGCCGATGGACCACATCGGGCAAGGCGCCCAGGCTGCTGATGGTCGAGGATGGCACCCGCACATCGGTCTGACCCAGCAACAGCTGTCCGTCGATCCGCGCACCGCCCTGCAACGGTCCTTGCAGGGTGATCGTGCCGCCGATGTTCGTCACGGTAAAGCTGGGTGATCTTGCAGCACGACATCAGTCGCCCGGATCGTGACGTCGGCGGGATTGCCATCCCCAAGGCCAATAGGCCCGCTGATCGCAAGGCTGCCCCCTGCCTCGACGCCGGATCGCAGATCGACCTGCGCCGTCCCGTTGCCCAAACGCACGGCCCCCGTGATCCCGCTCAGCGCCTGCCCCAGCGTCGGCGCGGCAAGCCGCCCATTGGCAAAGGTGATCTGCCCGCTCAGCGCATCCAGCCCCGGCGCCCCATCGGCGCGCAGGTCGAAATTGGCAGTCCCGCTTAATCGGCGCGGCTCGATCGCGGTATTGAGCAGGGCCAAGGGCGCCGCCCCCGTGATCGCCAGGTCAAGCGTCCCCGATTGCGCGACAGCCCCCTGCACCTGCGCGGTCAGCCCGCCGGGTCCGGTGCCGGTGGCATCCACCCCCCAATTGCCCACAGCATCCAGCGATGCGCTGCCGGTGGCACGCACCGGCCCGCTGATCTGGTCAGTCAACAGGCCGACATCACGCAGACTGGCGTTGAACCGGCCTTGCCGGAAACCGGCATTGCTGTTCAGCGCGCCGACAAAGGACACTTGCGGCGTCGATACCTCCAGCGTGCGGACCACCAGCAGCCCATCCTCGCGGCCGACATCGGCGGTGATCCGGCCGGTTCCGGCCAACAGCGCATCTGCCGTCGGATTGCCGATGCCCAGACCTTCGCTGCGCAGACTGACCTGCGCATCAAACCCGCTCAGATCTGGGATCACACGGCCCGCTGCCGTCAGGTCGATACTGCCGCGCAGGGGCCGCCCCACCAGCCCCGCATAGGACGCAAGATCCGCGACCTGCGCGCTTAGATCGCCGGTCATGGCGAAACCGGCCTGTCGGCCCGCGACAGTCGCATCAAACCGCAACGCGGTATCAGGGCCAGTGATCTGCACCAGCGCGCTGGTCTGCCCCTGCGCGTCCGGTGCCGCATCCAGCATCAGGGTCAATGGCCCCGCTAGTGCAGGATCGACAAGGCGCGCATCGGCAATCCGCAGCGCAAGATCGGCCGTCATCGGCCCGTCCCGCCGCAGATCCGCCGCGCCGCGCAGGTCAATCGCATCGGTCTGCACCGCAAGATCCGAAATCCGCAGCGCATCATCCGCCGGACGCGCGATCTGTGCGGCAATTTCCCCGCGCCCGCCAACAGCGGGTCCAACCGCGCGATACCGGTCACAAGATCGCTTGTCTCGCCCTGCACATCCAGCGCGAACCGTAACCCATCCCCCAGAACAAAGCCTTGCACGCGCAGCGCTGCAGCCCCCGCCAGCGGGCGCCCCGCGACACCGGCATAGACGCGACAGGTCGGTCACATCGGCAGCAAGGTCGATGGTCACAGTCCGCCCGTCATCGGGCAACGGGGCCACCGTGCCGGTCAGGGTATAGAATGCGGCGGGCGCGTCACCGGACAAGGTGAATGCGATCCGGTCATCCGCAGACATAGTCACCTGCCCTGTCGTCGTGGCCGGACCCGACAGCGCGGGCAGCACGACCGACACATCCCGCAGGCGGGCGGTGACATCGGCAACCGATCCGGCGCTGGTCAGGGCGGCGGTGGCGCTGATCTCTGCCGCATCGGTGGCCACGCGCAGGTCTTGCAGCCGCGTGCCGGCGGTATCGCGCACCACTGTCGCCGCGACGCGGCCATCGCCCGCCAGCACAGCATCGGCCTGCGCGATCCCGATGCGCAGATCATCGGTGGTGCCCGTCAGGTCGATCGTGAACAGCCCGTCCAACGGGGTCAGATCGGCGGTGATGTCGAACGCGGCGGCCCCCCCCAGATTCTGCCCTGCAAGGGTTGAAAACCGCTGCAAACCGACGACATCCAGCGTCGCTGCCGCCGTGGTCTGGAACCCTTGGCGCGCGCCGGCGATCTGGGCCTCGGCCAAGATTTCGATGCCGGCACCCGACAGCGACCAGCGCCGCAGGGCCGTCGGGCTGCCTTCGGTCCGGTCGATCACCAGCACGCCGCTGACCGTATCGCCCAGTGCCTGCGCCGCACCGGTATCATCCAGTTGCAGACCCTGCGCGCCATAGGTCAGGTTGGCGGTCACACGCCCGTTCTGATCGCCTTCACCCGATTGCAGGATACCGCCACCGCGCAGGCCAAGGCTGGCAATGGACAGACCCGGACGGTCCAGCCCGTTGACCGTCAGATCCAGCACCCATCTGTCGGAAACGGCCGCGTCAAACGCCAGATCAAGGGTCACATCATCGACAAAGGTGCGCGGCCCCGACACGGGCAGCAGGACAGGCGCGCCACCCACGGGCGTGATCGCCCCTGTGATGCTGACCTGTTCGGGCCAGCCCTGCGGACCAATCCGGATCGCGCCGGACAGGCGTGCGCGCCCCGCGTCCAGCGTGATCTGCGGGATATCAATCCGCCCGTCCGCAGCACGGTTGAACGCGACCTGCAACTGCGCATCATTGCCAAAGAAATCGCGGTATTCCGGCGCGAAAAGCGCCGAAATATCACCACCGGCATCCAGCCGGACCTGCTGGCGGCCATCCACCGTTGCCAGCGCGAAATCACCTGTCAGACGGTCCTGCCCGTCGGTGGCCAGCGCCAGCGTGGCGGAAAAATCATCCAGCGGCGCATCGCCTTGGACCACCAGCTTGACCGCAGGCCGCCCCGGCAGGTCAAGCAGGCGCGCGGCAATCCCGTCAGGGCCTTCGTCCAGATCAAGCAGAAGGGCCAGAATATCGGTTTCATTGGAATAACTGCCATCAATCCGCAAAGAACCGGGCGCGCCGTCCAGCCGCGTCACCAGCAGGTTTGCCATGCCTTGCCCGCTCGCCAGCGACGCCGCGCCTTGCACGCTTGCAACAACCGCTTCGCCCAGAAAGCTTTGGTCGATCTCGATACGCGCGATGTCCAGCGCACCGATTGACACGCTCACCGGCAAGTCCGGCAATGAAAACGGCCGCGCTTCGGGCGACGGGCCGCTGTCACCGCCCACAGGCGCGCGCGACAAGATCATCCGGCCCGCGCGCAATTGCTGGACGCTGATCGCGCCGCGCAACAGCGATGCGCGGTTCCATTGCAGCACCAGATCCTCCAGCGTCAGCCAGACACCTTCGGCATCGGCAATGGTCATCTGCGCGATCCGCGCCTCGGACCGCAGCGCGCCTTCAAAGCCGGTGATCGTGACGGTGCGATCCGCGCCCGATAGACTACTTTCGATCAGATTGGTCAGATAGCCACGGTCGTCGTCTGCGGTCTGTGCGATCAGAGGCGCGGGCAAAAGCAGCAGCAGGATCAGCCAGATCATCCTCAAAACGCTTGTCCTATCCCGATATAGACCTGCAGGCTGTCGCCCGCATCATCGCCGCTGGCAGGTGTGCCAAGGTCCAGCCGGATCGGGCCGATGCCGGTGGTGTAGCGCAGCCCGACGCCCGCCCCCGCGTGCCATGCGCCACTTTCACCCGGCATGGCGCTGTCGCCGACAAAACCAGTATCGTAAAAACCGACCAGCGCGATATTGTCGCGGATCGCATAGCGCGCCTCTAGCTGGGCCGCCAGAAAGGACGCACCGCCCGTTGTGACAGTCTGCCCGCCAACCTGCGTCTGCACGCCAAGCGATTGATAAGGCTGGCCCCGGACCGTGCCGCCACCGCCCGAATAAAACAGAAAATCCGCCGGAGCCTCGGCAGTCGGCGCGCCCAGCAAGCTGCCGACAAGACCGCGCGCGGCAAGGGTGAACCCGTCATCCACCCCGAACGACCGATAGATGCGCGCATCGCCATAAAGGCGGGCGCCATCCAGATCGCGGTCAGCGCTGGCAAAGGGTGTCGCCCGCGCATCAAGATAATAGCCCGCACTAGCGGCAGACGCATCATTGCGCCGGTCCAGCGTGGCGCGCAACGGCAGGATCAGCAGCGTGTATTCGCGTTTGCCCAGATCGGTATCTTCGCGCGCGGTCAGCAGGCCGATCCCGCCCTGCAGGGTCAGATCATCGCGCAGATACCACGTCAGGCCGGTTTCAACCTCGATGGAATCGATCAAGAAGCTGTCTTCATCCTGCCGCGCAATCTCGGTGTTGATATAGAAATCGGTGTCGGGGCCCAATGTCGCGGGGCGGCCAAAGCTGCCGCGCAGGGCGTAATCCATACCTTCCGCATCGGCATTGATCTGCGACACGACCGCTTCGGCGCGCAACCGTTCCGCCCCGCCCAGCAGATTGCGATGCAGCCAGAAGCTGGACACCGTCACCCCTTCGACCGAAGACAGCTCCAGACCAAAGCCGATCCGCCGCCTTTTGGCTTCGTCCAGCTGCGCGCGCAATCCGATGGTGCCATCCGGCCCGGCCTGATCGGCGGTGGTCAATGATACGCTGTTGAACGTCCCTGTCCGGCGCAAACGCGCCTGCGCCCTGTCCACGGCGGCGGGGGAATAAATCGCACCTTCGGGCAGCCCCGCGATGGCACGCACCCGTTCGCTGCGCACCCGCCGGTTGCCCGACACCTCCAGCGCGCTGAACCGCAGCTGTGGTCCGGGATCAAGCCCGATGGTGACATCCAGCTTTGCATCCGCATGCCGGGCGACGATTTGCTGGCTGTTCACCTGCGCCAGCGGATAGCCCAGTTCACGCCAGCTGCGCAAAGATTGCTGCGCCGCAGTCCGGATCACCCCCGACCGTGCGGTTTCGCGCGGGCCAAGATCGGCGGGGATATCAGCAGCGGGCGGCAAAGGCGCAATGGCGACCTCGCCAAAGGTGAACCGCATACCCGCATCCACCGTGATGACGATTTCCCCGATACTGGCTGGGGCGGCCAGCGGCGCAAGGTTCGCCGCCTCTGCCCCGTCGATCGTGATGGAAATGGTGCCGCCATAATACCCTTGGGCATAAAGCGCTGTCAGCAGGCGGCGGTAATCCGCACGCGCGGCGGCGATATAATCCTGCGGCACGGCGGTATCATCCAGCGCGCGCAACAGCGACGCATTGTTCAGCGCCTCGCGCGCCGTGGTCGCAACAAGGCGGATATCCTGCGCCAAGGCCCCGCTTGCGCCAAGAACAAGGGCAATTGCTATCCAGAGCTTGCTTTTCACGCAGCGCCTTTCTCAAAGCTTTGGTCGCCTTTGACGATAGATCTAACCCAACGGGTCCGGCTTGACCAATCCCCCAAGCAAACGTCCGCTGGACGCTTTGGTTCCAGCACCGCCTAGCCCCGCGCAAAAGGGTCGGCGGGATAGCGCACGCCCGCCAGATACAGCCCCTGCGGCGGACAGACCGGCCCGCAAGCGGCACGGTCCCGCGCGGCCAGTGCGCGGGCGACATCACCCGGCTGCCATGCCCCCGCGCCGACCCGTTCCAGCGTGCCGACAAAGCTGCGAACCTGATTGTGCAGAAACGACCGCGCCCGCACATGGAACCGGTATTCGGTGCCGATCGCGCGGGGCACAACCTCGATGCGCAATGCGTCCAGCGTCTTGACCGGGCTTTTCGCCTGACAGATCGACGACCGGAAGGTGGTGAAATCATGCTGCCCCAGCAGGTAATCGGCCCCCGCCTGCATCGCCTGCGCGTCCAGATCATGGTTCACCCGCCACATCTGCCCCGCCTCGGAAGTCAGCGGCGCGCGGCGCGATATCAGCCGGAACAGATAGCGCCGTTCCACCGCATCAAACCGCGCGTGCCAATCATCCGCGACCAGCGCGCAATCAAGGATCGCCACCGGATCGGGTTTCAGATGGTAATTCAGCGCCTCGGACAGACGAAACGGGTCCCAATCGCTGGGCAGATCGCAATGCGCCACCTGTCCTGTCGCATGGACCCCCGCATCAGTGCGGCCTGCGGCGGCGATGGTATGGGGGCCGGGTGAAAGTTTCGCCAATGCCGCCTCGATCGCGCCTTGCACGGACGGCAGGCTGGTCTGCCGCTGCCATCCCGCAAACGGCGCGCCGTGATATTCAACAAGAAGGGCATAACGCGGCATGCGTTCCCGATTAGGCGGGCAGACGCACAAAATCAATCCCTACACATCGGCCCGCGCCGTGCTTATCTGGATATCAACAACGAAAGGGCCAGCCTTGGGTATCGCCGCAATCGCCGATCAGATCACACGCAGCGTCGAAGGCGTGACCAGCACGCTGACTGCGCCTTTCACCGACCCCGTGATCCGGCTCGGTGTGACCGGCCTGTCGCGGGCGGGCAAGACCGTGTTCATCACCTCGCTGGTGGCCAATCTGCTGGACCGCGGGCGGATGCCGCAACTGACCGCCGCCGCGAATGGCGCGATCAAGACCGCCTTTCTGCAACCGCAGCCCGACGATACCGTGCCACGCTTTGCCTATGAAACCCACCTTGCCCGCCTGACTGCGCCGGACCCAAGCTGGCCCGAAGGCACCCGCCAGATCAGCGAATTGCGCCTGTCATTGCGGGTGCAGCCTGCCGGATTGCTGTCGGGGCTGTCAGGGCCGCGTGTGGTGCATATCGACATCGTGGATTATCCGGGGGAATGGTTGCTGGACCTTGGGCTGCTGGACCTGACCTATGCGCAATGGTCCAAGGCGGCACTTGATCGTGCCAAGGGCCGCCCCGGCGGTGACGCCTATCTGGCGCTGGCCGCAACAGACCGATGCCAATGCGCCTTTGTCGGAACCGCAGGCAGCCAGCCTTGCCACAGCCTTTACCGCGCATCTGAACGCCGCGCGCGATGCAGGGTTTTCCGACTGCACGCCGGGGCGGTTCCTGTTGCCCGGTGATCTGGCCGGATCGCCCGTGCTGACCTTTGCGCCGCTGCCGGGCGATGGGTTCGCGCGCAAATCCCTGGGCCGCGAAATGGCGCGGCGGTTCGACAGCTACAAGGCCCATATCGTGCGCCCGTTCTTTCGTGACCATTTCGCGAAAATCGACCGCCAGATCGTGCTGGTCGATGTGCTGGGCGCGATCCATGCCGGTCCCGCCGCGCTAGAGGATTTGCGCCGCGCGATGGCCGCCGTCCTGTCGGCGTTCAAACCGGGGCGCAACGCGTTTCTGACGCGGATTTTCAAAGGGCGGCGCGTGGAAAAGATCCTGTTCGCCGCGACCAAGGCCGATCATCTGCACCATGCCCAGCATCCGCAGCTGACCGCGATCACGCAGGCCCTGCTGCGCCATGCGCGCGACCGTGCCGATTTCGCAGGCGCACAGACCGCCGCGATGGCGATTGCCGCCCTGCGCACCACGGTCGAAGATACCGTCGATCATGCAGATGGCCCGCTGGATGTCGTGCGCGGCCGGTTGCTGGACGGGGGCAAGCAGGCGGCGTTCTATCCGGGCAAATTGCCCGACGATCCTGCGCATCTGCTGGCCCCCGCGCGCGAAGGCGCGGACAAGTGGCTCGATGTCGATTACAGCGTGATGAATTTCGCCCCCGCCCGCCTGACCCTGCGCCCAGGCGACGGGCCGCCGCATATCCGGCTGGACCGCGCGGCGCAGTTTTTGCTGGGGGACAGGCTATGACCCGCAGACCGGTACTGATTGATCTTGACGGGCAGGATATGGCCCGCCCCGACACCGCCCCCGCCGTCCCGGACGAGGCGCAGGGCGCCGCGATGCAACGCCTTGCCGTGGTGGCCAGTCGCGCACCGTCGCCGCTGGCGCGCTGGTTCTGGGGGCTTGCCCTGCTGCTGACAGGTTTTGTCGTGTCGCTGGCGGCGTGGGATTATGTCACCGGATTGCTGGCGCGCGCGCCTGTGCTGGGCTGGATCGCGACCGTCTTGATGGGTCTGTTGCTGCTGGTTCTGGTCATCATCGGCCTGCGCGAAGTGTCGGCCTTTCGCCGGTTGCGCAAACTGGATGCGCTGCAGATCAGCGCGCGGGATGCGCTGGTCGGCAACGACCTGAAAGGCGCGCGGCAGGTGATCGAGGCGCTGGAAAGGCTTTATGCCGGACGCGACGATACCGCATGGGGCAAGGCGGAACTGGCGCAGCGCCAAGGCGATATGCTGGATGCCGATGCGCTGTTGGGGCTGGCGGAAACCACAGTGCTGTACCCCTTGGACCAGAGCGCCCTGCGCGAGGTCGAGGCCGCCGCACGGCAGGTTGCGATGGTCACAGCCTTTGTGCCGCTGGCACTGGCCGATCTGATCACCGCGCTGACGGCGAACCTGCGAATGATCCGGCGGATCGCGGAAATCTATGGTGGGCGGTCGGGCACCTTGGGCAGTTGGCGGCTGACGCGCGGGGTGCTGGCGCATCTGCTGGCGACAGGCGCGCTGGCCGTGGGGGATGATCTGATCGGGACCATCGCGGGCGGCGGTCTGCTGGCCAAGGTATCACGCCGCTTTGGCGAAGGCGTCGTGAACGGCGCATTGACCGCCCGTGTCGGTGTTGCCGCGATCGAGGTTTGCCGCCCGCTGCCGTTTCACACCAGCCCGCGCCCGTCCGTCACTGCCTTGGTCCGGCGTGCGCTGACCGGGCTGTTCGGCACCAGTTAACGCAGCCGCGGCACAGGCCCGATCGGCATCGGACCAGCCAGCATGATCCCGTCCTGAAACGCCAAGGGAATGTTCAGCACCCCGTCGCCATCCACCAAGAACCCCGCCAGTCTGGTCACCGTCTGGGCTAGACCTGCGTCGATGGTGCGCGCGGTGATCAGCAGATCAATCACCGTTTGCCATTGCCGCGTGCGCAGCATGATCACGCCTGTGGGTATACCGGCCGCATCAATCGCGATATCGCCCGACATCTGCACGGTGACCGGCCCCCAGTCGATCTGCAGATCGTCCAGCGCGACATGGTCCAGATCGGGCAAGCGCCCCTGCAGGTTGCGATCAAGCGGGCGGGCCAGTGTCAGGCGCGCGGCGCCGCGCACCGCGTCCAATTGCGGGCCAAGCGTGCCTTGCGGGTCGATCTGGTCACGCAGCAGACGGGGAAAGGTGATGTCGTCCGCCGTCAGCGTCATATCATAGATCGCCTCTTGATCCGCGGCCAATGCGATGGTCGCGACCAACCCGCCCAGACCCGTTTGCCATCCAGCATCCGACACGACCTCGGAATTGGCCATCCGTAGACTGCCGCGATCAAAGGCCAGCCGTGTCGTGGGCTGTAGTGCGGCACTGATCTGCCAATCCTGGCTGGTCACGCGCAGCGACTGGCCCGCAATGCGCAGCGTCTGTTCTGACGGAAAGGTAACGGTCGCCGCCAGCGGGCGCAGGCTGTCAGCCTGGATATCCAGCCGCGCGCCCTGCCACGCCCATGCGGGATGGGTCAGCCGCAGATCGGTCAGACCCGTGTCAAACCGCGCGGGAAAGCCGGTTGTCGCAACGGACCCGACCTGCAGATCGACACCTTCGGCCGCCAGAAGGCGTGCCGCCCTGTCGGGTGCGGCTTGCAACAACTGCGATCCTGCGAACCAGTAACCGCTGAAAAGCAGCACGGCCAAGATCACGATCATGGTCAGGCGGTACATGGCCAGTCTCCGTTCTATGGGTTGGGCCATGCAAGGGCAAAACGCCCGCTTGTCAACCCTGTGCCTGCACGCTTTGCAGGTGGAACCGCGCGCGCAGACCGCCCAGATCCGCCGATTGATCCAGCAGCAGCGCGCTGCCATAGGCTTGCAACAGGTCCGCCGTGATCGACAGGCCAAGACCGGTGCCGGGCTTGGCAATGTCAAGCCGTTGGCCACTGCCCATCGCCAGCGCGATCTGGTCAGGCGGGATGCCGGGCCCGTCATCCTCGATGGTGATGGTGACGCCACCCGCCTGCGGTATGGCTGTCAGCCGGATCGCGGTGCTGGCCCATTTCAGCGCATTGTCGAGCAGGTTACCCAACACTTCTTCCAGATCGGTGGGGTCCATTCGCAACCGCTGACCGGGGGGATAGTCCGCGGTCAGGGTCAGGTTGCGCTGTGCGGCCATATCGCCAAAGGCGCAGACCATCCGCCCCAGTGACCGGTCCATCTCGGTGACGGCGGGCAGGGCGGCGATGCCGGTTTGTGCGCGCATCCGGCCAAAGGCCCGTTTCAGCTGGGCATCCAGCCGGTCCAGCGCGGCAATCGCCTCGCCCACGGGCTGGCCCGCGCGCGCAAGCGCGTCCAGTTCGTTGCGCATGATCGCGGCCGGTGTCTTGATCGCATGGCCAAGATCAGCCGCCTGTTTGCGCGATTGCTGCACGATTTCGCGGTTGCGGGTCAGCAGCGTGTCGATGTCATAGACCAGCGGGGCGACTTCTTCGGGGTATTTGCCGTGGTCAAGCCCGCCTTCGCTGGTCCAGCGTTGCTGCACGTCGCGGCGCAGCTTTTCGATCGGGCGCAGCGCGACAGTGACCTGCAACAATGCACCGACGACACCGATCACGATCACAAAGGTAAAGGCGGTCAACATGATCTCGCGCAGTTGGGCCAGTTCCTGCTGCAGACCGCGTATCGACTTGGCCACCTGCACATGCCACAGGCTGCCACCATCCAGCGTCAGATAGCGGGACATCGCGCGCACGGGGTCGCCCATCGGCCCTAGAAACCTGTCATTCGGCGCCGCGTCGACCAGCAGCCGCGGGCGGGGCAGAACGTGATCGTCCAGCGACGCCGACCGGAACACCTGACCCAATTCGTTTTCGACCTGCCAATACAGCCCTGACATCGAGCGCATGAAAACCGGGTCACCCACCGCGCCCGCAATCGCCTCGGGGTTGGTGGCGGCGACATTTTCAACAGCCGTGACGACCTGTGACAGGCGGGTCAGCAGCAATTCGTCAAACCGCTCTTCCGCGCCCTGGTCGACAAAGGATTGCAGCCCCGCGAACCCCAGCAAGATCGTCACTGCCGCCCATAGGATGCCGCCGATCACGGCCCGACCGCGCAGCGAAGTCATTCTGGCGCTTTGATCATATAGCCCCGCCCACGCACCGTATCGATCAGGCTGTCACCCAGTTTCTTGCGCAGCCGGTTGATAAAGACGGCGATCGTGTTCGATTCGCGCGCGCCATCGTGATGATAGATGTGCTGCGACAATTCGGTCCGCGACACCAGCCGGCCTGCATGATGGAAAAGATAGGACAGAACCGCCATTTCCTGCGCCGTCAGGCTGATGCCCTGTCCGGCGACCATGACCTGATTGATTCGCGAATCGAACACCACATCATCGCGCTCGAACACGGGACTGGCCTGTTCGGATTTGCGCCGGATCATCGCCCGCAGCCGCGCGGATAGTTCGGGCATGTGAAACGGCTTGATCAGATAATCATCGGCACCGGCGTCCAGCCCGTCGACCCGTTCGGTCCAGCCATCGCGGGCCGACAGGATCAGCACGGGTGCGCGCATACCAGCAGCGCGCCAGTTCTTGAGGACCTGCATCCCGTCGCGCCCGGGCAATCCCATATCCAGCACGATTGTATCATAGGGCTGCGAGACCCCGAGCGCCTCTGCTGCGATCCCGTCATCGGCAATATCGACGGCGTAGCCTTCGGTCACAAGAACGGTGTTGATCTGCTGCGCGAGCACAGGCTCGTCTTCAACCAAAAGAATACGCATAACTTACTTCGCACTTGTGATGCCAGTCTGGGTGCTTGCAGTCAGGTTCATGCCCAAACAGCGGATAACCTATCATTCATGATGATGGCTATGCATGCAATCGGCTTGGCGAAAAATATCACAAACTGGCTAACGCGCGGGATGATTGACCCCGCCCGCGCGTCTTTTAAAGTACCCACCACACAACCTTGGGGGATGACACGATGCTGCGACACGTTTTTGCCGCTGCGGTCCTGCTGCTGACCGCCAGCCATGCGGCGGCGCAATGCGTCGGCACCAGCTATTTCGACATGCTGACTAAGGACCAGCGCCTGCAACTGGATCAGGCCACTGCCGATCTGCCCTATGCGAACGGGCTGATCTGGGATGCCACGCGCGACGGCAAGGCGATCACCCTGGTCGGCACGATGCATATCTATGACGCCCGCCTTGACCCGATCTTTGACATGATCGCGGATGATGTGCTGGCCGCGGATATTGTCCTGCTTGAAGCCACCCCCGACGACCAGCGCGCGCTCGAAGCGATGCTGGCCACCGAGCCTGACATGTTCCTGATCACAGACGGGCCGACCCTGCCCGACCTTCTGGACGCGGACACATGGGCGACCCTGTCCAGTGCCGCCAGCGACCGGGGCGTGCCGGGGTTCATGGTGGCACAGATGCAGCCTTGGTACCTGTCGCTGCTGCTGGCTATCCCGCCCTGCGCAATGATGGATCTGGCAAAAGGAATGGCAGGGCTGGACGCAATGATCAGCGATCTGGCCAGCGAAAACAACATTCCGATGCAGTCGCTGGAACCCTTTACCACCCTGTTCGAGGTTTTCCAGTCCGGCACCATGGACGACCAGATCGACATGCTGCGCCTCAGCCTTGTCAGTCCGGACATGCAACAACAGATGTTCGTTGCCATGCTGGACAGCTATTTCAGCAATGATGTCGGGCGGTTGTGGGAAATGTCGCGCCTTGCAGTGGCCGACACACCCGGGCTTGACCCTGCAACCGGCGCCGCGATCTTTGCCGGGATGGAGGATGTGCTGCTGGTCCAGCGCAACCGCAACTGGATGCCGGTGATCGCGGATGCGATTGCCGGGACCGACACGATCGTCGTGGCCTTTGGGGCCGCGCATCTGATCGGCGATTTCGGCGTGTTGCAATTGCTGGAAAACGACGGCTGGGATCTGGTCAGGCGCTACTGACCGGATCATCCAGTTCATCACCATAATCGGCCAGACCCTTGCGCCCCGCGGGCGTCAGGTCGAACACGCCGCGCGCCACGCGGTCAAACCAGCCGTAATGATTGTCGGCCATGATCCGCGTGGCCTGTGGTACCTCGGCCCATGTCTTGACCTTGGCGCCCTGTGACGGGCCATGCACCGCCAGAAACCGCGCACAGCGCAAGGCATCCTGCCGGTAACCGGTGACCAGGCCGTGGCGCGTGGCACCGCCTGCATTCGGATCGCCCTGCAAGCGGTCAAAGGCCCGCAACAGGCGCGCGCGCTTGGGCTTTGACAGACGCGCGGCATAGGGGCCGGGGTCGGCCAGCACCGCGACGAAACCGTCGCGCAGGCGCACCGTCATCACCCCGAACCCGATCCGGCGCGCCAGTTTGACATTCGCCGCCAGCGCCTTGGCCTGCCCGCCGGCAGGCACCGCCACATAAACCAGATCGGTCAGCGCCAGCCTGTCCACCGCCTGATGGAACAGCCCCAAGGTAAAGCCGCGTTTCAATTCGACGATCAGCAGATCATCGCCGCGCCGTGCGACGATATCGGCAGCCCCCACCTCGCCTTTGACGTCATAGCCGCGCGCCTGAAGATAGGCTTTGACGGGCGGGTAAAGATCGGCCTCTCGCGGGGCGGTGGGGGACATGGCGGACACCTGCACAACTGTCATCAAACGCCCCTATAACAAGGATTGCATGGGGTGACACTGCCTGCCGTCGCTTCTATATACGGGCCAAATCCGTATCCTATGAAAGTTCTGTTCATGACAACGCTCGTTTTTGGCCATAAATCCCCTGACACCGACAGCACCGGATCACCGCTGATCTGGGACTGGTTCCTGAACCATACCGGCATCAGCGCCAAGGCCGTCCTGCTGGGCACCCCGAATACCGAGGCTGCCTTTGTCGCCAAGCGCTGGGGTTTCGATCTGCCCGAGATCATCACCGATGTAGAAGCAGGCCAGAAATGCGTGATCGTGGACACCAACAACCCCGCCGAATTGCCCGCCAGCATCAATGCCGCCGATGTCGTGGCGATCATCGACCATCATAAACTGGTCGGGGGCTTGGAAACCAAGGCGCCGATCAATATCACCATCCGCCCGCTGGCCTGCACCGCGACGATCATGCACCAGATGATGGGCGATCACGCAGGCCATATGCCCGAAGGCGTCAAGGGGCTGATGCTGTCCTGCATCCTGTCGGACACGCTGGCCTTCCGGTCGCCCACGACAATGCCGGTGGACAAGGATCTAGCGGTACAACTGGCCGCTGATCTGGGGATCGACCTGAACGGCTATGCCGATGAAATGTTCGCGGCCAAATCGGATGTCTCCGCCTTTTCCGACGCAGAATTGCTGCGCATGGACAGCAAGGAATACGCTGTCGCCGGAACCAAGTTCCGTGTCTCGGTTCTGGAAACCACATCGCCGCGCGTGCTGCTGGACCGCAAGGACAGCCTGATGGCCGCCATGCCCGGCGTGGCCACTGCCGATGGTGTCGATCAGGTGCTGTTGTTCATCGTCGATATCCTGAACGAAGAAGCCACCATGCTGGTCCCCAACGACCTGACCAAGACGCTGGCGGAAAAATCATTCGGCGCAACCGTGGACGGCGACACTGTCGTTCTGCCCGGCATCATGAGCCGCAAACTGCAGATCATTCCTGCCCTGACCCTGTAAAGGCCCGCCATGACCCGGATTATCGACAATTTCGCCGCGATCGCGGACCAATATGATGTGGCTTTTGTCGATCTCTGGGGATGCATGCACAACGGGATCACTGCGTTTCCCGATGCGGTGGCCGCGATGCGCGCCTTTCGCGCGGGCGGCGGAAAGGTCGTGCTGGTCACCAATTCGCCGCGCCCGTGGGAATCGGTGGCGCGGCAGATTTCTGCGATGGGCGTGTCCGAGGATTGCTGGGACGCCATCGCCACATCGGGCGACAGCGCACGCGCCGCGATGTTCCACGGGATTGTCGGGCAAAAGGTCTATTTCATGGGCGAAAGCCCGCGAGATGACGAATTTTTCACGCCCCTGCGGATCATCGACAATCCGGTGACGATTGAAACCGTCCCGCTTGATCAGGCCGAAGGTATCGTCTGCTGCGGCCCGTTCGACCCGCTTGCCGATATCGCCGTGAACCGCGCCGATTTTCTTTATGCGAAAACAAAGGGCCTGAAACTGCTCTGCGCCAATCCCGATATCGTCGTGGACCGGGGCGAGGTGCGCGAATGGTGCGCAGGCGCGCTGGCCGCGCTTTATACTGAGATGGGCGGCGAGAGCCTGTATTTCGGCAAGCCGCATCCGCCGATCTATGATCTGGCACGGCGCAGGATGGCCAAACTAGCCGACCTGCCCGCAGACCCGCGCATCATCGCCATCGGCGACGGTGTGCATACCGATATTCTGGGCGCGATGCAGGAAGAGATTGATTCGCTGTTCATCACCGGCGGTCTGGCGGCGCATGAAACCCGCACGATAACACAGCCGGAACCCGCAGCTTTGGCGCGTTTTCTGGAAACCGCACAGACATCGGCCACCTATTCCATCGGTTTCCTGCGCTAAACCTCTTGATCTTTCTGCATCCGCAAAGTAATAAAGTTTCAATATACATCCGTTATATGGCTTTTTGTTACTTAAGGACTGGGTATGTTGGACAACGCACCGCGCGGCACGATCTGCATCGAAGACATCGAAATCGGCATGATCCGGTCTTTGTCCAAGGTGATCACCGACCGTGACATCGCACTGTTTGCCGAGGTGTCGACCGACCGGAACCCTGTGCATCTGGACGAAGATTACGCACAAGACACCATCTTTGGCGGGCGCATCGCACATGGGATGCTGACGGCGGGGCTGGTGTCGGCCGTGATCGGGGAACAATTGCCCGGCCATGGCACGGTTTATCTGGGGCAAAGCCTGAAATTCCTCGCCCCCGTGCGCCCCGGTGATCTGGTCACGGCCGAGGTCGAGGTGACAGATATCGACCATTCCCGCCGCCGCGTGACAATGAACACGCGCTGCATCGTCAACAACAAAAAGGTACTGACGGGGGATGCCACCGTGCTGGCACCATCGCGCAAGTTCGACTGATCTTGCACGACCCTGCCGGTCGGGATACGCAGCCTTATGCGTATCATCCGTGACAGCGTTTTCATTGATCCTGCCGACCGTGGTGCCGCCGCGGCCATTGGCAATTTTGACGGTGTGCATATCGGGCACCGTGCGGTGATCGATATCGCCCGTGCTGCGGCTGATGCGGCCAAGGCACCTTTGGGGATCATGACGTTCGAGCCGCATCCGCGCAGCTATTTCGCCCGCGATACCGGCCCGTTCCGCCTGATGAATGCCGAAGCACGCGCCAACCGTCTGGCCAAACTGGGCATCGAAAAGCTGTATGAAGTGCCGTTCAACACTGCCCTTGCCAGCCTGACACCCCGCGATTTCGCGCAAAAGATCATCCGTGACCAGCTAGGGCTGGTCCATGTCGTTGTCGGTGCCGATTTCTGTTTCGGCAAGGACCGCAAAGGCACGGTCGCTGACCTGCAGGCCTTTGGCGCGGAAATGGGGTTTGGCGTGACCATCGCCCCGATCATCGCCATCGCGGGGGCGAATATTTCATCCACCGCGATCAGGGCCGCGCTGACAGACGGTCGCCCGCGCGATGCCGCCGCGATGCTGGGCCATTGGCACCGGATCGAAGGCGCGGTCATTCGTGGCGACCAGCGTGGGCGCGAACTCGGCTATCCGACCGCCAATATGTCGATCTCTGGGCTGCATCCGCCGAAATTCGGGGTCTATGCGGTCAAGGTCGATGTGCTGGAAGGGGCGTTCAAAGGCACGTATTCCGGTGCCGCATCCATCGGCGTGCGCCCGATGTTCGGGGAAAACGTACCGAATTGCGAAACTTTCATCTTTGATTTCAAGGGCGATCTTTACGGCACGCATCTGTCGGTCGCCTTGGTCGATTTCCTGCGGCCGGAACTGAAATTCGACAGCCTTGACGCGCTGATCACCCAGATGGGCGCCGATTGCGCGCAGGCACGGGACATCCTGACCGATGTGCGCTGATATCGCCCGCACGGGCCTTGCGCCCCGGTTCTGGACGAAAAAGCCGATGGACAAGCTGAACCGCGCGGAATGGGAGGCGCTTTGCGACGGCTGCGGCAAATGCTGCCTGAACAAGCTCGAAGACGAAGACACCGGCGAGGTTGCAATGACCCGCATCGCCTGCCGCCTGCTGGACAACGAAAGCTGCCTTTGCGCCAATTACGCGATCCGGCACCAGTTTGTGCCGGAATGTATCGTGCTGACGCCCAAAACCTTGGCCGACAACATGTATTGGCTGCCGCAGACCTGCGCCTATCGCCTCGTCGCCGAAGGGCGCGACCTGTACGACTGGCATCCGCTGGTGTCAGGCGATCCGGGGTCGGTGCATCGCGCAGGCGTATCGGTGCAGGGCATGACGATCCCCGAATTCGAGGTCGATGAAGACGACTGGGAAGACCACATCATCGAGGAGCCGCTGTAGATGTTTTTCGCCTCTGACAACGCAGGCCCCGCGCATCCCAAGGTGATGGATGCCTTGGTCAAGGCCAACACCGGCTATGCCATGGGCTATGGTGCCGACCCGATCATGGCCGAGGTCCGCCAGCAGATCCGCGATGCGTTCGAAGCCCCCGAGGCGGCGGTCTATCTGGTCATCAACGGCACATCGGCAAATGCGCTGTTGCTGGCGACCATGTGCCAGCCGTGGCAGGCGATTTTCTGCACCGATGTCGCGCATATCCACGAAGACGAATGCAACGCGCCCGAATTCTATACCCAAGCCAAGCTGTCACTGGTCCCTGCCACGGCGGGCAAAATGACGGCGGACGCCCTGCGCACCAAGATCATGGCCGAGGAAACGCGCGGCGTCCACGGGCCGCAGCGGGGGCCTGTGTCGGTGACACAGGTGACGGAAAAAGGCACCGTTTATACCTTGGATGAAATCAAGGCGCTGACCGATGTCGCGCAGGAATACGGCCTGCCCACCCATCTGGACGGCGCGCGTTTTGCCAATGCGCTGGTCGCCTTGGGCTGCACCCCTGCGGAAATGACATGGAAAGCAGGCATTGACGCGGTCAGTTTCGGTGGCACCAAGAATGGCGCATTGGGCGTCGAGGCTTGCGTGATCTTTGACCCCAAGCTTGCCTGGGAATTCGAGCTGCGCCGCAAACGTGGCGGACATCTGTTGTCCAAGCACCGTTATCTGTCGGCACAGATGCAGGCCTATCTGGCGGACGGGTTGTGGCTGGACATGGCCCGCGCGGCCAATGCGCGTTGCGTGCAACTGGCCGAAGGGCTGCGCCAGCACAACACCGCGCGGATGCTGTTCGACCCGGCCGCCAATATCATCTTTTTCGACATGCCCCGCCGCGATCATCAGCGGATGCTGGCGGCGGGGGCTGTCTATTACGTCATGTCCGGCGATCCCGACCACGGCGATCCCGATGAAATGCTGACCGCGCGTCTGGTCACCGACTGGTCGATGACGGCGGATGGTGTCAGCCGGTTTCTTGACCTGCTGCACGCATAAGGGCGGCCACATCGGCAGTATGGCTTAGCGGCAGCATATGCCCTGCCCCCGCCACGACATGATCCACCGCATCCGGCAGACGATCTGCCAAGGCGGCATGGATCGCGGCAATCACCGGCGGGCTGTCCGCCCCGCGGATCAGCGTCACCGGAACCGTCACCTGCGCCAGACAGGCGGCTGTGGTGATCCCCGCCGGATCATCCTCGATCGCGCGGCCGCTGGCCGTGACCAGATGGATCCGGTCCATCAGATAGCCTTGGGTCCGTGGCGGCAGCGCGTCCCAAGGCTGCGCACCCCAAACAGCGTTGAAACGGGCCGCCGCACAGGATTGATCATCGGCAGCCATCGCCTCCAGAAACGGGCGGAAACCGGCGGCGTGATCGGCATGGGCGGGCGTGCCACGGGCGGCGGCGAAATAGACTGGTTCGATCAGGGTCAGGCGGCTGACCAGATCGGGCCGGTCCACCGCCAGCCGCAGGGCCACCGTCGCACCAAAGGAATGACCGATCAGATGGGCCGGACCGTCGCAACAGGCAGCGGCCCAAGCCACCGCCTGCGTCTGGTAATCCTGCGCACCATCCCAGTCAGGGCTGCGCCCGTGGCCCGGCAGATCGAACAATATCGCATGCCCGCCGATGGCAGCCGCCAGCGGCAACAGGCTTTCATGCCGCGCCAGCATGCAATGGACCATGACGACAGGCGCACCATGGCCGGTAGTGACCTTATGCATCAGATCTTGCCGGACAGGTGCAGATCCAGATCGGTCAGGCGATCCTCGCCCCAGAAACGGGCGTCGGTATCGGTGATAAAGAACGGTGCGCCAAAGGCCCCCGCCAGCACCGCATGTTCAAGGTTCTGCGCATAGGTATCGGCGCTGGTCATCATGTCACGGTCCACAAGGGCGGGATCAAAGCCTTCGGCCTTCAGGCAATCGCGGATCACGTCATCCTGGCTGATATCACGATCTTCGGCCCAGCAAGCACGGGTGATCGCATGGACCAAACCGCCGACATCGGCACCGGTATTCTGTGCCGCAATGATCGCAAAGGACGAAGGCGCTGGATTCGTGGGCCAGAATGCGGGTTTCACGTTCAGCGGCAGACCCGCAACTTTGGCGCGGCGTTCAAGGTCTTGCAGACGGTAGGCCTGCCTGTTCGGGTGCCGGTCCTTGGGCGGAACACCCCCCGTGCGCGCGAACAAGGCCATGATATCCAGCGGTTTATATATGATCGTTGCGCCATGTTTGCGGGCAATATCAGCGGGGCGCAGGCCGCACAGATAGGTATAAGGCGACATGGTGGCAAAGTAGCAGTCGATATGTGGCAATTTGGCTATCCTTGGCTAGCGGAATCTATGCGCGACGGTACGCCTGTGCTAGGCGGTGTCAACGCTCCGAATCGATCACGGACCAGTCTGCCCAGCTGCCAAAGGACCTTTCCCATGCCGATGATAATGGAACCCAAATTAATCAGCGGGAATGCGAACCTGCCGCTGGCCACCGCCATCGCCCGCCGGATGACGATGCACCGGGGCCGCGAGGTTAGTCTGGTTGACGCCCGAGTCGAACGGTTCAACGATGGCGAGATTTTCGTCGAAGTGTTCGAAAACGTCCGTGGCGAGGATATGTTCATCATCCAGCCCACATCGAACCCCGCCAATGACAATCTGATGGAACTGCTGATCATCGCCGATGCGCTGCGCCGGTCGTCTGCCGCGCGGATCACCGCCGTGATCCCCTATTTCGGTTATGCCCGCCAGGACCGCAGGTCCAAGGCGCGCACGCCGATCACCGCGAAGCTGGTGGCCAATATGCTGGTCGAGGCTGGTATCGAACGTATCCTGACCCTGGATTTGCATGCCACGCAGATTCAGGGTTTTTTCGATATTCCGGTCGATAACCTTTATGCCTCGCCAATCTATGCGCTGGATGCCAAACACCATTTCCGCGACGTGATGGATGATGTGATGGTCGTGTCGCCCGATGTCGGCGGCGTGGCCCGCGCGCGCGATCTGGCGCAGCGGCTGGATGCGCCTTTGTCGATCGTGGACAAACGGCGCGGCAAACCGGGTGAAGTCGCTGAAATGACCGTGATCGGCGAAGTGAAAGACAAGGTCTGCGTCATTGTCGATGACATCGTCGATACCGCCGGCACCCTGTGCAAAGCTGCCGAGGTGCTGATGGACAACGGCGCGCGCGAAGTGCATTCCTATATCACGCATGGCGTGCTGTCCGGCCCTGCCGTGGACCGGATATCCAAATCCGTGATGAAATCGCTGGTGATCACCGACACAATCGCCCCCAACGCCGCCGTGCGCGCCTGCGCGAATATCCGCATCGTACCGACCGCACCAATGTTCGCCCAAGCGATCTTGAACACCGCAAACGGCACATCTGTATCGTCGCTGTTCGATCACAAGACCCTTGGCCCGATCTACGAAGGGCTTTACGCGGCGGAATGACTCCGGACTGCCCCGCCGGACGGGGCAGTCGTTTTTATCCGGCCAGTCTTGGCGCTGCGGGGCCTGTCCTGCGCCACAGGGCCAGACCCGCCCAGATGAACAGGCCCTGAACACCACAGCGGATCGTGGCGGCGACAGGTGGCGCAAAGACGGGGTCGGGCCGGATAAAATCCCACAGGTGCAGCGGCAGATACGCTGCGCATAGCGCGGCAAAGGCAAGGCCGCCCCAGCTGCGGCTGCGCGGCACCAAGGCCGCTATCCCGATCATGATCTGCACAGCGCCTGCCGCCAGAATGACCGGCACCGCAGGCAGGAACGCTGGCACCAGGGCGGCAAACCCCTGCGGTGCTGCGAAATGCGCAACACCACCGCCGATCATCACCAGTGCCACAACACCGGTCAGCGCCCAATCCACCGCACGGCGGCGGGTCGGATTGCGGTCACCCATGTTGCACCTGCGTCGCAGCCACCGCGATATCTGCCTGCGCAAAGGCGGGGCCAAGCCCGCGGTTTGCGCCTGTTATCAGCCAGGTTTTCATGGTTTAATCCTTACAATCAAAATCTGAACAACGCTAAGATGGCACTAACAGGCAATTTGAACACTGCATAGATGGAAAATCCCGATACACCGGCCAAAAGCGGCTATCATCACGGCAATTTGAAAGAGGCGCTGATCGACGCGGCTGACGCGATCATCCGCGAAAAGGGCGTCGAAGGCTTTTCCCTGCGCGAGGCGGCCCGCAGGGCGGGCGTGTCCATCGGCGCACCCGCGCATCATTTCGGGTCCGCCACCGGTCTTTTGACCGAAGTGGCACTGTTGGGCTATGACAGCCTTGGCGCGGCGCTGAATGCGGTCACGACCAGCGATGACGCGGGCGCTGATTTGCAGCGGCTTGCGCTGGCCTATGTGCGGTTCGCGCTGGCCTATCCGGGGCGGTTTCGGCTGATGTTCCGGCCTGATCTGGTCAACCGCGACGACCCGCGTTACGCGCAGGCCAGCAGGCAGGCCTTGTCAGATTTTGCAAAGACCTGCATGCGGCGTGACCCGACTGCGGACCCGATGGCACAGATTTTCATCGTCTGGTCGTCGATCCATGGCATTGCCAGTCTCGTGCTCGACGGAAAGGCGAAATACCTGTTCGATGGCGTCACGGCAGATGATTTTGCAGCCGAGATCCTGCCAAAATTGCTGGCAACGGCGTGGCCCTTCGGGGGCAATGACACGGCCTAGGAATTTCGGCCTTGTCCGAAACGCAAAAGGCCCCGCAATGCGGGGCCTTTGTTTTTGGGATCGCGGGGTTCAGACCCGGGTGGTCAGACCGATGGCAGCACCGATGGCCACAGTGTCGGACAGCGCCTTGGCCGCATCGACCGCCTTGCCATCGTCGCTGGCTGCGTCAGCCTGCGCGGTTTTCAGCGCCGCTTCGGCATCGGCAACCATCTGGTCATAGATGGCTTGCGTCACTTCACCCTTGGGCAGGGCCTGTTCGGCCAGCACCGACACAGTTTCCGCGCTGATTTCGGCAAAACCGCCGGACACGACATATTCATCCGCACCACCATCATGCACCACCACCAAGACGCCGGGGCGCAGGGTGGTGATCGTTGGCAGATGGTTGGCCATCGCGGTCATGTCGCCTTCCGTTGCGGGAATGCGTACCTCGCTCGCCGCGACAGAGGCCAGACGGCGCTCTGGCGAGACGAGATCGAATTGTACATTTGCCATATCGGCAGCTCCTTATGCGGCGGCGGCGGCCATTTTTTCGGCTTTGGCTTTCACGTCTTCAATGCCGCCGACCATGTAGAACGCACCTTCGGGGAAGTGATCGTATTCACCCGCAACCACGGCCTTGAACGATGCAATCGTGTCTTCCAGCGGCACCTGCACGCCGGGCGAACCGGTGAACACCTGTGCCACGTCAAACGGCTGCGACAGGAAGCGTTCGATCTTGCGCGCGCGGGCCACGGTTAGCTTGTCCTCTTCGGACAATTCGTCCATCCCGAGGATGGCGATAATGTCCTGCAACGACTTGTACCGCTGCAACATGTTCTGCACGTCAGCTGCGACGCGGTAATGCTCTTCACCCACGATGGCAGGGTCGAGCAGGCGCGAGGTGGAATCCAGCGGGTCAACGGCGGGATAAATCCCTTTTTCCGAAATCGCACGGTTCAGAACGGTGGTCGCATCAAGGTGCGCGAACGAGGTTGCAGGCGCGGGGTCGGTTAAGTCATCGGCAGGCACATAGATCGCCTGCACGGATGTGATAGACCCCGATTTGGTCGATGTGATGCGTTCCTGCATCTGGCCCATGTCGGTCGCCAGTGTCGGCTGATAGCCCACAGCGGACGGGATACGGCCCAACAGCGCGGACACTTCGGAACCGGCCTGCGTAAAGCGGAAGATGTTATCGACAAAGAACAACACGTCAGAGCCGGACTGGTCGCGGAAAGATTCCGCCATGGTCAGACCGGACAGCGCGACGCGCATACGCGCACCTGGTGGTTCGTTCATCTGGCCATAGACCAGCGCCACTTTGGATTTGGTCAGGTCGTCGATGTTGATAACGCCGGATTCGATGAATTCGTAGTAAAGGTCGTTGCCTTCACGGGTCCGTTCACCCACGCCCGCGAAGACGGAATAACCCGAGTGCACCTTGGCGATGTTGTTGATCAGTTCCTGGATCAAAACGGTCTTGCCCACGCCGGCACCGCCGAACAGGCCGATCTTGCCGCCCTTGGCGTATGGGGCCAGCAGGTCGATGACCTTGATGCCGGTGACCAGGACTTCTGATGCGGTGGATTGCGCCTCAAATGGTGGCGCGTCGGCATGGATTGACCGGCGCTCGGTCTCGCCAATGGGGCCTTTTTCGTCGATGGGTGCGCCGACCACGTTCATGATGCGGCCAAGGGTGGCGTCGCCCACGGGCACGGTGATCGTGTTGTCCTGGTCGATGACTTCCTGACCGCGGACCAGACCTTCGGTGCTGTCCATGGCGATGGCACGGATAGTGTTTTCACCAAGGTGCTGCGCCACTTCCAACACCAGTTCCTTGCCGTTGTTGTCGGTGATCAGGGCGTTCAGAATCGCGGGCAGGTGATCGGTGAACTGCACGTCAACGACAGCGCCGATGACCTGCGTGATCTTGCCTTTTGCATTTGCCATAGTGGTTTTCTCCGGGGTCTAGAGCGCTTCCGCGCCCGAAATGATTTCAATCAGCTCGTTCGTGATGACGGCCTGACGTGAACGGTTGTACTGGATGGTCAGCTTGTCGATCATCTCGCCTGCGTTGCGAGTCGCGTTGTCCATGGCGGACATCCGCGCGCCCTGTTCGGACGCGGCATTTTCCAGCAGCGCGCTGAAAATCGCCGTGGCCACGCCGCGCGGCAACAGATCGGCAAGGATTTCCTCTTCGCCGGGTTCGTAGTCGTACAAGGTCACATCCGCATCGGCCGCCTGTTCGAACTTGGCAGGGATAATCTGCTGCGCGGTCGGGTGCTGTGTGACGACATTTTCGAACCGCGCGAAAAAGATCGTCGCAATGTCGTATTCGCCACCGTCGAAACGGGCCAGCACGTCGCGCGCGATGTCCTGCGCGTTGACATAGCCCACACGCTTGACCGCAGACAGGTCAACGTGACCCACCGCATAGCTGCCGAATTCCCGCTTGAGCGCGTCGCGGCCTTTTTTGCCGACCGTCAGGATCTTGACGGTCTTGCCTTGGGCCAGCAATTTTTGCGCATGGATTTTCGCCAGCTTGGTGATGTTGCTGTTGAAACCACCGCACAAACCGCGTTCGGCGGTCATCACGATCAGCAGATGCACCTGATCGCCGCCGGTCCCCGACAGCAATTTCGGCGCACTATCCGACCCGCCCACCGATGCCGCAAGCTGCGCCATCACGGCAGTGAACCGTTCGGTATAAGGGCGCGACGCCTCGGCCGCATCCTGGGCGCGGCGCAGTTTTGCAGCCGCGACCATCTGCATGGCCTTGGTGATCTTGCGGGTCGATTTGACCGACGCGATCCGGTTTTTCAGATCCTTAAGATTAGGCACGTTTTCGTCTCCTTATCTTAGGATTACGCGAAGTCGGCGGCGTATGCGTCCAGAGCAGCCTTGATCTTGGCTTCGGCGTCACCTTTGATCTTTGGATCTTCCTTGGTGATCATGTCCAGCACGTCCTTGCCGGTGGTCCGCAGGTATTTCAGCAGACCAGCCTCGAACCGGCCGACTTCCTTGACGGCGATCTTGTCCAGATAACCCTTGGTGCCGGCATAGATCACGCAGACGATTTCCGCATTGGTCAGCGGCGAATACTGCGGCTGCTTCATCAATTCGGTCAGGCGTGCGCCACGGTTCAGCAACTGCTGGGTCGCTGCGTCCAGATCGGACCCGAACTGCGCGAATGCCGCCATTTCGCGGTATTGCGCCAATTCCAGTTTCACCGGACCGGCGACGGATTTCATCGCATTGGTCTGGGCGCTGGACCCAACACGCGACACCGACAGACCGGTGTTCACAGCAGGGCGGATGCCCTGATAGAACAATTCGGTTTCAAGGAAGATCTGGCCGTCGGTGATCGAAATCACGTTGGTTGGAATAAACGCCGAAACGTCACCACCCTGCGTTTCGATGATCGGCAGCGCGGTCAGCGAACCGGCACCGTTGTCTTCGTTCAGCTTGGCCGAGCGTTCCAGCAGGCGTGAGTGCAGATAGAACACGTCGCCTGGATAGGCTTCACGTCCTGGTGGGCGACGCAGCAGCAGCGACATCTGGCGATAGGACACGGCCTGTTTGGACAGATCGTCATAGATGATCAGCGCATGACGGCCATTGTCGCGGAAATGTTCGGCCATTGCGGTCGCGGCATAGGGTGCCAGAAACTGCATCGGCGCGGGGTCGGATGCGGTGGCAGCAACGACGATCGTATATTCGATCGCGCCGGATTCTTCGAGCTTTTTCACCAATTGGGCAACGGTCGAACGCTTTTGACCGATCGCGACATAGACGCAATACAGCTTGTCATATTCGTTGGTGGCGGCGTCGTTATACGATTTCTGGTTCAGGATCGTATCAAGCGCCACGGCGGTTTTGCCGGTCTGGCGGTCACCGATGATCAATTCGCGCTGGCCACGGCCAATCGGGATCATCGCGTCAACCGATTTCAGACCAGTTGCCATCGGCTCATGCACAGATTTGCGCGGGATGATGCCGGGGGCCTTGCTGTCGGCAACGGCACGCTTGGTCGTCTTGATCGGGCCCTTGCCATCCAGCGGATTGCCCAGACCGTCCACGACGCGACCCAAAAGTTCATCACCAATCGGCACGTCCACGATGGATTTGGTGCGCTTGACGATATCGCCTTCCTTGATCTCGCGGTCGGAGCCGAAGATCACGACACCGACGTTGTCGGTTTCAAGGTTCAAAGCCATCCCGCGGATACCGCCGGGGAATTCGACCATTTCACCGGCCTGCACATTGTCCAGCCCGTAGACGCGGGCAATCCCGTCGCCCACGCTCAGCACACGGCCAACTTCGGCCACTTCGGCATCTTGACCGAAGTTCTTGATCTGGTCCTTCAGGATCGCAGAGATTTCCGACGCTTGGATCGCCATTATCCGACCTCTTTCATGGTGTTCTGGAGTGCATTGAGCTTGGCGGCGATCGACGTGTCGATCATCCGAGAGCCCATTTTTACGATAAGACCGCCGATGATGCTTTCATCGACGGTTTGCTTGATGGTGACGGTTTTGCCCACTTGGCCCGAAAGCGTTTTGGCAAGCTTGTCGCTCTGCGCCTTGGTCAGGGACTTTGCAGTCGTGACTTCGGCTGTCATTTCGCCGCGCTCGTCGGCCAGACGGTCCTGAAGGACAGCCAGCATATGCGGCAGCACGAACAACCGCCGCTTGGCCACCAAAAGCGACAACACATTACTGACAGTCACCGACAGGCCCATCTTTTTCGAGATGGCCGTCACGGCTGCGCCCTGTTCGTCGCGGTTATACAGGGGCGATGTCAGCAATGTCGTGAAATCTGCACTGTCAGCGATGGCGGCCTGCAATGCCGCGACATCCGTTTCCAATGCCTTGATGTCCTTGCCTTCCTTGGCGAGGTCAAACACAGCCGTCGCATAGCGCGCGGCGATGCCTGTGGAGATACCAGCGGTTTCGGACACGTCCACCCTTCCGATGTCTTGGCCCAACTTTACGACGACCCGAAAAAAGGACAGCAAAGAAGCAGCTCATTAAGCCTTCGTTTACACGAAAGCGTCAAAATCTTGCGCGATGTAGCAGACGTCCTACGGTGTCGCAAGCGCCATGCGACCAGAATCGGGTTGTGACGCCCCGATATAGACCGCATGACGCAGACAGGTCGCGGTTTGCCCCCGTTTCTGTCATTTTTCTGTTAAATTAACTGCAAAATCCCAAAGACCGGACCGTCATCGTTCCTGCATTTGGACCGTCTCAGCATGCGATCGGTTCAAAACAGATCGTGCCAGATGGTCCCGTCATGGCAACGCAGCTTTGCAGTTGCAGAATCAAAATAGATATCACCCGCACCGGCGGTTGCAGGCATAGCACTTGGCGCAATCTGCAGGACATCTGTCAGCTGCACGCGCCCCGTGGCAGCCGCAATCGTGATCGCGGGCCGCCATGCCGCACCGTCGGGCGATACCTTGATGCTGAAATCGTCATTGCCCGCCAGCCCCAGTTCGGCCCGCCCGCCATAGCCGGTCTGGAACAGCACCGCCCCGGTATCGGCGGCGGTCGCCTTGTTGATCTTGATCTGGTGGCCCGCGCCTTCGTTGTCGAACAGGGCCGCAGGCGCGCGCAGGCTCAGCCGGTTGACCGGATCAGCCGTGCTGTTGATCCCGATGCCGGGCAGGTTTTGCAAATCGCCCTGCGCGGTCCAGACCCCGCCCGACCACACATGCACGCCCGCCGCATCACCAACCCAAGCGACCCAGCCGTCCTGCGGCGCAACAAACAGCCACCCGCCGCCCCGCCATGTCGCGATCAGGCCGTCCTGCCCTGCCCAATCGCCCGTAGCACCGGACGGCACCGCCCAGGCCTGCCCTTCTTGCGGGGTTGCGGGCGGCGTGACCTGCGATACCGACAGCAGCGTCAATTGCACGATCAGGTCCAGCAGTTCGATCGCCTCGTTATGGGTGACATGTTTTTGCGCCTGCGCAGGCAGGATGAATGGCAAGGACAGGCGGGGGGAGTGGTCGGACATCGAACAGCACCTTTCAGGATGGGGATGCCGCAATCTACCCCAGATTGTTTAAATCTCCCCTGCACCACCGTTGCGGCGTTAATCAATCCTTAAGCCTGCTTGGCCACAAGGTGGTGAACTGAACCTTGCGGCAGGACAGGCTGATGACGAAACGCGCGCTGATCACCGGCGTTACCGGGCAGGACGGGTCCTATCTTGCGGAATTCCTGCTGGCCAAGGGGTACGAAGTGCACGGGATCAAGCGCCGCGCCTCCAGCCTCAACACCACGCGGGTCGATCACATCTATCAGGACCCGCAGACCGACGATCCCCGTTTCGTGCTGCATTACGGCGATCTGACCGATGCTTCCAACCTGACGCGGATCATCGCACAGGTGCAGCCGGACGAGGTGTATAACCTTGGCGCGCAATCCCATGTCGCGGTCAGTTTCGAAGCCCCCGAATATACCGCCGATGTGGATGCGCTAGGCACGCTGCGCCTGCTCGAGGCGATCCGGTTTCTGGGGCTGGAACGCAAAACAAGGTTCTATCAGGCGTCCACCTCGGAACTTTACGGGCAGGTCACGCAATCGCCGCAGACCGAAACCACGCCGTTTCACCCGCGCAGCCCGTATGGCGTGGCGAAACTTTATGCCTATTGGATCTGCGTCAACTACCGCGAGGCGTATGGCCTGCACGCCTGCAACGGCATCCTGTTCAACCATGAAAGCCCAAGGCGCGGCGAAACCTTTGTCACCCGCAAGATCACGCGCGGGCTGGCCAATATCGCGCTGGGGCTGGAAAACTGCCTGTATATGGGCAATATCGACGCTTTGCGTGATTGGGGCCATGCCAAGGATTATGTCCGCATGCAGTGGATGATGCTGCAACAGGACCAGCCCGAGGATTACGTCATCGCCACCGGCGTGCAATATTCGGTGCGCGATTTCATCCGCTGGTCTGCGGCGGAACTGGGGCTTGATCTGGATTTCACAGGCACGGGGCGCGCCGAAACCGCCGTCGTGACCGCCGTGCGCAGCGATCTGGCGCCAAAGGTCCGCGTCGGGGACACGGTGATGCGGATCGACCCGCGCTATTACCGCCCCGCCGAGGTGGAAACCCTGCTGGGCGATCCGTCCAAGGCGCGCAAACAGCTGGGCTGGACCCCGCAGATCAGCGCGCGGCAGATGTGTGCCGAAATGGTCGCCGAAGATTACCGCGCCGCCCGCAGGCAGGCCGTTTTGCGCGATTACGGGCTGGACCTGCCGATGGCGATGCAGGGCTAGGCGGATGCGCATCTATATCGCGGGTCACACCGGCATGGTCGGCAGCGCGATCCTGCGCCATCTGGCAATGACCGGCGGGTATGATCTGATCACGGCGGACAGGCGGCAGCTTGACCTGACCGACCAGCGCGCCGTGCGCGATTTCATGCAGGCCCAGCGCCCCGATGCCGTGGTGCTGGCCGCCGCCCGTGTCGGCGGGATCATGGCGAATGCGACCTATCCCGCGGATTTCATCCACGATAACCTGATGATCGCCGCCAATGTGATCCATGCCGCCCATGGCGCAGGTGTGCGGCGCCTGTTGCAACTGGGATCATCCTGCATCTATCCGCGCGATGCCGCCCAGCCGATCACCGAAGAGGCGTTGCTGACCGGCCCGCTGGAACCCACCAATGCCCCCTATGCGGTGGCCAAGATCGCCGCGATCAAACTGTGCGAAAGCTATAACCGGCAGCATGGCACCGATTACCGGTCGATCATGCCGACCAATCTTTATGGTCCGGGCGACAATTTTCACCCCGACAATGCACATGTCCTGCCCGCCCTGCTGGCGCGGTTCCATGCGGCGGTGCAAAGCGGGGCAGACCGCGTGACGCTCTGGGGCAGCGGCACGCCACGGCGCGAATTTCTGCATGTCGATGATCTGGCCGCCGCCGCCGTCTTTGTGATGGGGCTGGATGCGACCATTCTGGCCACCGAAACCCAGCCGATGCAAAGCCATCTGAACATCGGCTGGGGGACGGATATCAGCATCATGGATCTGGCACGGATGATCGCCGATGTGACAGGCTTCACCGGCCAGATTGTCTGCGACACGACCAAGCCGGATGGGACGCCGCGCAAATTGCTGGATTGTGCGCGGATGCACCGTTTGGGCTGGGCGCCAAAGATCAGCTTGCAACAGGGCTTGCACACAACCTACGGTTGGGCTTTACGCCAGCATCACGCAGGTGTTGCGCTGCGGTCGTCATAAGGCAGGTTATGTCAACGATTACACCGGTTATCCTATGCGGCGGTGCCGGCACGCGGCTTTGGCCCTTGTCGCGCCAAAGCTATCCCAAGCAGTTTTCGCCACTGGCCGGCGCGGACAGCCTGTTTCAGGCCAGCCTGACGCGCCTGACCGGCGATGGTTTTGCCGCGCCCGTGGTCGTGACGGCAGACCAGTTCAGGTTCATCGCGGTACAGCAGATGCATGCGCTGGGGATCACGCCGCAGGCCGTGCTGATCGAACCCGCAGGGCGCGACACCGGCCCCGCCGTTCTGGCCGCAGCCTTGCATCTGGCACAAAGCGATCCTGACGCGCTGATGCTGGTGGCCCCGTCCGACCATGTGATCCCCGATGCCGCCCTGTTCGCCCAGACCGTGCAGGGTGCCGTGCCAGCGGCCAAGGCGGGGCAGATCGTGGCCTTTGGCATCACGCCGGACCGGGCGGAAACCGGATACGGCTATCTGGAACTTGGCGGGCCTGTGCAGGACGGCGCAGGTGTTGCCCCGCTGATCGGCTTTGTCGAAAAACCGGATGCCGCCCGCGCCGCCGCAATGCTGGCCGAAGGGCGGTATCTGTGGAATGCGGGCCTGTTCTTGTTCACCGTCAAGGACATTCTGGCCGCCTATGCGCTGCATGCGCCTGATATGGTCGAGGCGGTCCAAACCGCGGTGGATGATGCGCGCCATGATCTGGGCTTTCTGCGGCTGGCACCCGAGGCATGGGACCGCGCGCCCGCGATCTCGATCGACTACGCGGTGATGGAACAAGCCGATAATCTGAGCGTGGCCCCATATGCGGGGCGCTGGTCGGATCTGGGCGATTGGGCGGCGGTCTGGCGCGAAACCGAAAATGACGGGCTGGCGCTGTCCGGCCCCGCCTATGCGATTGATTGCGCAGACACGTTGCTGCGGTCCGAAAACGACGGGCAGGTCATTATGGGCATCGGGTTGCAAGACATTATCGCCGTCGCCATGCCCGACGCCGTACTGATCACCCACAAAAGCCGCGCGCAGGACGTCAAACAGGCAGTGGCGCTGTTGAAATCCCAAGACGCAGGTCAGGCTGACACCTTTCCCAAGGATCACCGCCCTTGGGGCTGGTTCGAAAGCCTCACCATCGGTAATCGGTTTCAGGTCAAGCGGATCGTTGTGCATGCAGGTGGCGCGCTGTCGCTGCAATCGCATCACCATCGCGCCGAACACTGGATCGTGGTGCAAGGCACCGCGCGCGTCACCTGCGATGGCAACGTGACGCTACTGACAGAGAATGAATCGGTCTATATTCCGCTTGGGGCCACCCACCGGCTGGAAAACCCCGGCAAACTGCCTGTGGTCTTGATCGAGGTGCAGACCGGCAGCTATCTGGGCGAGGATGACATTATCCGCTATGAAGACATCTATGCCCGCGACTAGCGGCCCGACGAAAGACCAATCATGCGCGTCCTTGTCACCGGCGGTGCCGGATATATCGGCAGCCACACGCTGATCGAACTGATGGCGCAGGGCCACGAAGTCTGCGTGCTGGACAATTACACCAATGCCACGCCAGAGGTGCTGACCCGCGTGCGCAGCCTGTCGAACGGCACGATGATGGATGTGCGCGGCGATGTGCGCGATGCCGCGACTCTGGACCGCGTGATGCAGGATTTCGCGCCCGATGCCGTCGTGCATTTCGCAGGGCTGAAGGCCGTGGGCGAAAGCCAGCACAAACCGCTGGCCTATTACGATGTCAACCTGGGCGGCACCTTGGCGCTGCTGCATGCGATGGACCGCGCGGGGTGTCGCCGGATCATCTTTTCATCCTCGGCGACGGTTTACGGCGAACCCGATTACCTGCCCTATGACGAGGCGCATCCGACCCGCCCGACATCCGTCTATGGCCGCACGAAGCTGATGGCCGAACAGGTGCTGCGTGATTGGGCCGCCGCCGATCCGGCCCGCAGCGCCGTGCTGCTGCGGTATTTCAACCCAGTGGGCGCGCATGGCTCTGCCCGCATCGGCGAAGACCCCAAGGACATTCCCAACAACCTGATGCCCTATATCGCGCAGGTGGCCGTGGGGCTGCGCCCCGCACTGACGGTATTTGGCGATGATTACGACACGCCCGACGGGACCGGCCTGCGCGATTACATCCATGTCGTCGATCTGGCCCGCGCCCATGTTGCCGCCATCGACTATGCCGCCCGCACCCCCGGCGCGCGGCCCTTCAACATCGGCACCGGCCAAAGCTATAGCGTGATCGACATGGTCCGCGCCTTTGAACGCGCCTGCGGCCAGCCGATCCCGACCGTACAAGCCCCGCGCCGTGCGGGCGATATCGCAGCGATGCAGGCCGATCCGGCGCGCGCGCAGGCGGAACTGGGCTGGCACGCCACCCATGATCTGGATGCGATGACCGCCAGCACCTGGGCCTGGCAATCGGGCAATCCCAAAGGCTATGACGCGCCCTGATCGCAGGTCACGTGGCCCTGACCAACCGTGTCGCAGTTGCGCGCAGCGCCGCATCAAGCGGACCACGCGCCCAGCGTCGACGCCAGAGCATTGCCGCCAGCGTCACCACCAGCCAGATCAGGCAAGCCACTGCAACCAGCGCCGCATTGCCCAGCGTGTCGAACAGCCCCAACCCCCAACCATGAAAGATGGCACCGGCCAACAGGCCCTGCGCAATGTAACCGGTCAACGGCATGGACCCGACAGGCGCCAGAAAACCAAGCCGCGGCGCTAGGCGCACCACGATGGCCACATAAACTGCCGCAAGTGTCGGCGCGCCAAGCGCCAGCGCGGCAAACCCCAGATAGCTTGGCCAGCCATCGGGCAAAAAGCCCAGAATCGCCGCCGCATAGACCCCGTTCACAGGCAGGGCCACAGCCAATAGCAAGGGCAGACGCCTGGCAAGGACGCAGAACGCCGGACTGCCCGCGTCGAAGAAACCTGACTTGTAGGCCGCAAGCCCAAGGCAGAACGCCCCAAAGGCCAGTGGCCCGTTGAACAGCGCGACGACGACCAATGTGACAGGCCAGTCGGCCAGCCGCTGTGCTGTCGCATCAAGATAGCTGCCACGATATCCGTCACCCGTCATAGCAGCCTCAGCCTGCGCCATGTCGCCGGACAGCGCATCAAGAAACCCGAGTGCCGCAAAAGCAAGCGCCGCCAGCGGCACCATCGACAACGCGATCCGCCGCAGGCGCGGCACTGACGCATCCCGCAGGGTCCACAAACCCGCCCCCAGCAGCGCATAGGCCAACAGAATATCACCCGGAAACACCGCGACAGCATGGGCGACACCAAACAGGCCCAGCGCGATCAGCCGCGCGCGATATCTTGGCCCGGCAGGCACGCCGGCCCGTTCTGCCGAAGCCAATTGCACACCGAATCCCCAGCCGAAAAGGAACGAGAACAGCACAAAGAACTTGCCCTCGCACAGCAGGCTGACAATGCCTTTGGCAACAAGGTCCAAGCCGCCCTCGGGCGAGCCAAGCTGCGCCGCCAGGGGTTGGGCAAGGTACGGCAGGTTCACGATTCCGATGCCAAGCAGCGCAAAACCGCGCAGAACATCGACAGAAATACGACGGGCCATCGGGCGATTCCTTGTTGGCAGCCTGCACAGTCTAGCCGAAACTTTTGGTCAGGATCGCCCCCAAAACGGCAGGCGCGACGCAGCATCCGTGACGCTGCATCGCGCGGTAACGTGAGCCGGTCATGCGGCCGCGCTGGCCTTGCGGTTGGCCTTGCGCAACAACGCCCACAGGCGGGGACCGAACACCGACAACAGGGCAATCGCATAGATCGCCAGCGCGATCCGCGATTCGATCAGGAACATCCAGTCGCCCTGATTGATCATCAGCCCGCGGCGCAACTGTTCTTCGGCAAGTGGCCCAAGGATCGCACCCACCAGCGCAGGCGCCAAAGGATAGCCGAACCGGCGCATCACGAAACCGATCAGACCAAAGCCAAGCAGCAGGATCAGTGCAAAAGGCGAGCCTTGCGCGCCGACGATACCCAGCGTGGCGAAACATAGGATACCCGCATAAAGCCATGGCCGCGGGATCGTCAAAAGCTTCACCCAGATGCCGATGAACGGCACGTTCAGCACGACCAGCATCAGGTTGGCGATGAACAGGCTGGCCACCAGCCCCCAGACCAGATCCGCGTTGTTGGTAAACAAAAGCGGGCCGGGTTGCAGCCCGTATTGCTGGAACCCTGCCAACATCATCGCCGCCGTCGCCGATGTGGGCAGCCCCAGCGTCAATAGTGGGATCAGCGTCCCCGCGGCAGAGGCGTTGTTGGCAGCCTCTGGTCCGGCCACACCTTCGATGGCACCCAGACCTTCGTCGAATTCGCGGCGGGCTTCGCCGGTCGCCAGACGCTTTTCGGTGGTATAGGACAGAAAGGTCGGGATTTCAGCGCCGCCAGTCGGCAATGGCCCGAACAGGAACCCCAGACCAGTGCCGCGAATATAAGGCCGGATGCAGCGCTTGAAATCGCCCCAGTTCAGCCAGACAGACCCCGACACGGCCTGCGCCTTGGCCTTGTGGTTCACATATTGCGACGCCAGATACATCGTCTCGCCAATCGCAAAAAGCCCGACAGCGACGATGGCGATGGAAATGTTATCGCTCATCTCCGGTATGCCAAAGGCAAGGCGCACCTGCCCTGTCAGTTTATCGGTGCCGACAATGCCGATGGTCAGTCCGATGAACAGCGCGGTCAACCCGCGCGACATCGACCCGCCGAAAGCCGCCGAAACGGTCATGAAGGACAAGACCATCAGCGCGAAATATTCCGCCGTGCCGAACGACAGCGCCACCATCACCATAAACGGCGCGACAACCGCCAGACCCAAGGTTGCAAACATCCCGCCAAAGAACGACCCGAAGGCCGCAGCCCCCAAGGCCTTGCCGCCCTTGCCACGTTTGGCCATGCGGTTGCCTTCGAGGGCGGTCATGATCGACGCGGTTTCCCCCGGCGTATTGAGCAGGATCGACGATATCGCCCCCCCATACATGCCCCCGTAATAGATGCCCGCGAACATGATCATCGACCCGGTCGCACCGAACGACAGGCTGACCGGCAGCAGCAAGGCGACGGTCAGCGCAGGCCCGATGCCGGGCATGACGCCCACGGCGGTGCCCAGCATCACGCCCAGCAACGCGAACATCAGGTTCGACGGTTGCGTCGCGGTCGCCAGACCCTCGAACAGCAGAATGAAGGTATCCATGTGCTTACCTCAGCAAAAGATCGATGGTCCGCTCGACCGGACCGGCAGGCAGCGACAGCCCCAGCCCGTAACGGAACAGCAGATACAGCAGCGTTGACAGCACGGCCCCGATGGCAAGGTTCAGCGCCAGCGTCGCCTGACCAAAGGCACGCGCGGCAAAGGCAAACAGCACGGCGGACCCCGCGATGAATCCAGTGCCACCGTACAGCATGAAAATCTCGATCACGATGCCACCGACCAGCCATGACAGCGCGCCGATATTCAGCGGATCACGCGCCTCGAAGGCGCCGCGCCATGCCATGATGGCGGTGATCACGGCCATGACACAAATGCCGCTGGCGATCAGATAGGGCACGATTTCCGGCCCAAACTTGGCATAGGACCGGCGGATCGGATAGCCTGACGCATCATTGATGATGACCAGCGCCAGCCCGAACAAGGCCACCGCGATCAGTAATCCCGCCAGATCGCGTTTGCCCGTGCCGTGACCGGCCTCATCGTCGAAAGGCAGCCGAAGGTCCTCTTCGGCTGCTTGGTTTTTCGGATCGACCGACATTACTCGGTGATTCCAAGATCGGCGAGGATCGCGGTCGTCGCGGTGATCTGTTCGGCCAGATAAGCCGCGAAATCGTCACCAGCGAGATAGGTGTTCACCCAGCCCTTGGTTTCCAGTTCGGCGTTCCACTTGTCCGATGCGGCCATCGTGCCGATCACATCCAGCAAGGCTGCGCGTTCTGCGTCGCTGATGCCGGGGGCGGCGGCGATCATGCGCCAGTTCTGCACATCGACGTCAAAACCCTGTTCGACAAAGGTCGGCGCATCCAGATAGGCCTGACGCTCTGGCGCGGTGATGCCGATAACCTTCAGCGCACCGGCCTCGATCTGGCTGGAAAATTCGCTGAAGCCCGACACACCGACGCTGACCTGACCACCCAGGATCGCGGCCAGTGCTTCACCACCGCCCGAATAGGGGATGTAGTTGATCTGCTCTGGTGCCACGCCAGCCGCTTGGGCAAACTTGCCTGCCGCGATGTGATCGACGCCACCGGCGGACCCGCCTGCCCAAGTCACACCACCGATATCGTCGCGCATCGCATTGGCAAGGTCTTCGGCAGAACTGATCGGGCTGTCAGCAGCAGCAACAACAACGACATATTCGCCCGTCAGGCGCGCCAGCGGGGTGATGTCGCTCAGCGTCACGTTGCTTTCGTTGGCGATGATCGCGCCGACCATCACATAGCCACCAACGATCGTCGCAGCCGGCATCACCGGTTGACCGGTTGACGAATTGCTGCAGACCGATTGTGCCACCGGCACCGGCCACGTTTTCAACCTGGATGTTCGGCACCAGCCCTTCGCTTTGCAGCGTGGACTGGATCGTGCGCGCGGTCTGGTCCCAACCGCCGCCGGGGCCTGCTGGCGCCATGATGCGCAGTTCGGATACCTGTGCCACGGCGGCAGATGCCATGACCGATGCGGCCACAAATGCCGCGATACCAAAATTCTTCATGTGTTCCTCCCAAAGGATATAAATGACCGCGCAAGCGCGGAGCAGGGCGTGAAGATGTTTGGAACAGGCGCGCAACCAAGGCCCACAGGCGTGCTGTCGCGGTTTCCCCCCAGTTCCGGCACCTCCCATGCCCGACTGCCGCAAAGCCTAGCAGCGGTTCCTGTCACCGTCCTGTCATCAGCCCGTCACGGGCGGCCCGGTGCCACGATTTCCTGCCATGTGGTCAGGAACCGGCTGCGCCGCTGCGGATCAAGCGCCACCAACAGCACCGGTGCCAGCGCGATAGGCTGGATCACACCCGTCCCCATCATCGAAATGCGTTCCGGCGTCCATGTGCCCGCGCTGTCCGGCATGATCGCGCCCAGCGCCGATGGCCCAGCGCCCACGCGCTGACCGGCAGGCGACAGCGCGAAATCCACAAAAGCGCGCGCCAGATCGGAGTTTGGTGCCGTGCGCGGAATAACCATGCTGCGCGTCAGCACCAGAACGTAATCATCCGGCACGATGATCCCGATGCGCGCGCCCGCCGCCTGCCGCGCAAAGGCATAGGACCCCAGCACGTTGTAACCCATGATCAGCTCGCCACTGGCGACGCTGTCCAGAATTGCGGGGCTGGAATCGCTCAGCCTTGCGCGGACCCGCCCGAACGCCGCCGCCAGCCGCCAGAATTGCGATGAAATCTGCTGATCCTGCGAGGCAAGCAGATACCCGACCCCGCTGCGTTCGATGTCATAGGTGGCGACACGCCCCACGAAACGGGCGGGCTGTTCTTCCAGCAGCACGGCCAGATCCAGATGCGTGCGCGGCTGCGTGCCGGGCGGCATCAGGCGGGGGTTATAGATGATGACCGCAGGTTCATAGGTAAAGCCGATCACCTCGGCGCGCCATTGCGCCCAAGCGGGCAATGCCTCCAGCCACGCGGATTGATAGGCCAGCACATGGCCGTCATTGGCCAGCTTCATCTGCAGATCGGACGCCGACGAGATCAGCACATCAGGCGCGGGGTCCAGCGTGCCTGCCAGAAACCCGTCGTAAAGCGCCAGGCTGTCGCGTTCCAGATAGGTCACGGCGAGACCCGGATTTTCCGCCTGAAACGCCGCAATATAGCGTGCGAACAACGCGGTATCGGTTGTGCCTGCAATGGCCATGCGCTGCGTTTCGGCGGCGGGTGCGGCGAAAAGGATCGCATCGGCAGATGCAGGACGTGGCGCGCCCAGCGTGGACAAGGTACAGGCCAGCAGCACCGCCCCCGCAGCGCCCGCGCGCCTTGTACGGGAGCGGCCGATGTGCGCTGCGTCCTCGACCGGCAGGGCGACGATAACCTCCAGCCCGCCACCGGCGCGGTCCGACAGGGTCAGGGTACCACCATGTCCCGCCACCACGCCTTGCGCGATGGCAAGACCCAGACCGGACCCGACCGTGCCGCTGGCCCCTTCGCCGCGCACGAAACGTTGCAGCACGCGGGCCTTGTCGGCATCCGTGATCCCCGGCCCCCTGTCTCGCACCGCCAGCCGCACCATGCCACCGGTCTGCGTTGCCACCGCGATCTGGATATCGCCCGATGAATAGGCCAGCGCATTGTCGATCAGGTTGCGCAGCATTTCGCGCAGACCGACACGGTCGCCATTGACCACGATTGTATCGGTGCCAGCGCCGATATCGGTGCCGACACGCGGACGCAGATCAGGGTCCAGCCTGTCCACCACCTCTTGCACAAGGGCGGAGATAGAGATCGGGCGCCTTTGTTCGGTATCCATCCGGTGGGAAATGGTGGCATCCATCAAAAGCTGGGTCACCAGATGGCTTGCCTCGACCGCAGAGGTGTGGATGCGCCCCACACGCGCCCGCAATTGTGCGGCGTCGGGTTCATCCAGCGCCATTTCGGACTGCGCGCGCAATGACGCCAGCGGGTTGCGCACCTGATGCGCGGCTTCGGCCACCAGACCGCCCATCCGCGCGGTGGATTGTTCCAACCGGCCCATGAAATTGTTCAAACCCCCGACAAGGCGCTGCACCTCGACCGGCACCGGCACGTCCAGCGACGACAGATCGTCAGGCCGCCGCTGCCGCAAGGCGCGGTCGATCACCGCAAGCGGCGCAAAGGCACGCCCGATCACGATCCAGACCAGCGCCAGCGCCAGCACCGTCAGCACCCCGACCGGCACCAGCGCGGCCCCCACGATCTCGGCGGCCAAGGCGGCACGCGCGCCACGGGTTTCGGCCACCCTGATCGTGACCCAGCCGGTGCCTTCGGCGGTCGAAATCAACCGGCCCAGCCTGACCATGCGGACAGGTTCGCCATTGTGGCGGATATCCGAAAACACCGGATCAACCGATGCGGCCAAGGGCGTGTCGGGCGCAAGGTCGGGATAACCCGTCACATGTTCGCCTTGCGGGCCAAGCACGGTATAAAAAACCCGTTCCTCGCCAGACACCATCGCAAAGGCGGCAAAGGGCATTTCGACCACCACGGCCCCATCCTCGACCAGAACGGCACCGGCAATCGACAGCGCGGCAGCCGACAACAGGCGATCAAGCGCCTGATCGGCCGCGCGATTGGCGTAATCCGAGATGAAGGTCATCAGCAGCACCGCCGCCCCCAGCAGCATCGACGCCGCCAGAGATCAGGATACGGCGGCGCAGGGATGGCGGGCTAGGTCTGCGCATCCGTCACCACCCGCGCCATATAGCCAACACCGCGCATGGTCACGACTTCGACATTGCTGGCCGCGATCTTGCGGCGCAGGCGTGACACCAGCAGTTCCAGCGCGTTTTCCGATCCGCCATCCTCTAGATGCGACAGGCGCGACATCAGCCTTTCGCGGGTCACGACGCGACCCGCCTGTGTCATCAACGCGTCGAGCAGCCCGAATTCCCGACGTCCCAGATCAATCAGCTGTCCGGCCTGCGTGACGATCCGGCTGGCCGGGTCCAGTTCCAGATCGCCCAGCTGCAAAACCGATGTGAACTGACCTGCGGGGCGGCGCACCAGCGCGCGCAAACGCGCTTCCATCTCGCGCATGTCAAAGGGTTTGACCAGATAATCATCCGCGCCCAGGTCCAGCAGGCTGACCTTGTCGTCGATCTCGGCCCGCGCGGTGATGACCAGCACGGGCAGGTCGCGCTGCTGGCGTCTGATCTGGCGCAGGATTGCCATGCCATCCGCCGCAGGCAGCATCAGGTCCAGAATAACCGCATCGACAGGGTCATGGTCCAGCATGGCGACGACATCATCGCCGGTCCGGTTCCATGTCACAATATGGCCCGCCATGCGCAGCCGTCGTTCGACAGCTTCGCCAATATCGTGATTATCTTCAACCAATAGAACCTTCATCCCCACTTTTGAGACCAACCGCAGGGCCAAGTAAAGTCCCAAGCCGTGACGCGGTCACGCGGCGACTGGCGTCTTTGTGATGGAACACGCCTTGCAAGCACAGGTTGGCCCCCCGAATATCGTGAAACGAAAGGGATTAAGATGAAAACGACTCCCATGCTGACCGCTGTCCTTGCGCTGATCGCAGGCGCACCTGTTCTGGCGCAATCCTATGATGTCGAAACGCTGGCCGAAGGTCTGGACCGGCCTTGGGCGATGACATTCCTGCCCGATAGCGGCGATATCCTGATGACGGGACGGGGCGGGATCTTTCTGCTTTATGATGCGGCCAGCGGCGCGGTCTCCGCACTTGACGGTGCGCCCGATGTCAGCACGGCGGGTCAGGGCGGGTTGCTGGATGTCGCGCTTGCCCCCGATTTCGCCGATAGCAACGTGATCTACATGACATGGGCGGGGGCCGTCGCAGGTGGGACGACAACCCATCTGGGGCGCGGCACGCTTGACCGTCAGGCGGGGGCCGTGACCGATATCGAAACCCTGTTTCAGGTCAGCCCCGGCATTGACAGCACAGCACATTACGGATCGCGCATCGTGATCCATGACAATCACATCTACATGGGCACTGGCGACCGCAACTCCAAAGCGTTCGGCCCCGACCATATCGCGCAGGATCTGTCGAGCGAGAACGGCAGCGTGATCCGCCTGACGCTGGATGGCACGGCGCCGGATGACAATCCTTTCGTGGGCACCGACAACGCGGCACCCGCGATCTGGTCTTACGGCCACCGCAATATCCAGGCGATGACCGTGCATCCCGACACCGGTGACATCTGGCTGGCCGAACATGGCGAGGCTGGCGGCGACGAGATCAACATCGTCGCGCGCGGTGAAAACTATGGCTGGCCGCTGGCCGCCTATGGCGTGGATTACCGCACCGGTGCACAATTCGCGCCCACGCATCAGGATGGTGACGGTTTCGCTGCCCCCGCCTATCACTGGAGCCCCGGTCGGGACGACCATTTCCCGCCCTCTGGCATGACCTTCTATGACGGCGACGCCTTTCCCGACTGGCAAGGGCATCTGCTGGTCGGCAACCTGTTCCACCGGTATCTTGGCGTCTTTCCCGTCGACGGCGCGCAGGTATCGGACCCCGAACGCGTGCTGGAAGGTGAAGGCTATCGCATCCGCGATGTCGCGGTGGGGCCACAGGACGGCTATATCTATGTCTTGACCGATGGCGATGATGCGCCATTGCTGCGGCTGGTGCCAGCCGAGGGCTAGCCCGTCACGGCCTGCGGATTGCAAAGTTTTCGGGCAAACGATGATCCACAATGCGCGGCATGGCAGGGGAAGACCCTTGGCGTGCCGCATGACGCTTGACCCGCGCGCCCAAGCAGGCAAATTGGCGCAACCGCACGCCATTGGGGGATGTCGGCACAGATGAAAGGATCATTCATGACGGATTACATGACCGACGCGGCGCGACGTGGGGCGCTGGCGTTGTTCGCGGGGGCGCTTGTCGCAGCCCTGCCGCTGATGTCCCACGCGCAGGACAAAACGCCGATGGACCCGCGCCTGACAACGCCCGGTTTCCTGACCGTCGGCACCGGTGATCCGGTCTATCCGCCGTGGATGATGAACAACGACCCCGCCGGTGGCGAAGGGTTCGAAAACGGGCTGGTCTATGCGCTGGCCGCCGAAATGGGCTTTGCGCCCGAACAGGTCGTCTGGGTCAGCCAGACCTTTGACCAGGCGATTGCGCCGGGTGCAAAACCCTATGATTTCGGGATCCAGCAGATTTCGGTGACCGAGGCACGGTCCGAGGTCGTCAGTTTCAGTCAGGTCTATTTCCAGCCTGACAAGGCGGTCATCGCCCTGCCCGGCACCGCCGCCGAAACCGCCACCAGTTTCGCGGACCTGCGCGGTCTGCGCTGGGGGGCCGTGATCGGGACGACCGACAACGACTACCTCGTCAACATCCTCGGCGTGACCGAAGCCGCGATCTATAACGAACAGGTCGATGTGTTTCAGGCGCTGCAGGCTGGCCAGATCGACGCGACGCTGGCCGCTTTGCCGACCGCGCTGTTCATGACCGCCGTGCAGGTGCCTGATGCCAGCATCGTTGCGCTGGTCCCCGCTGACGAGAATGACAACGGCCACGGCCTGTTGTTCGAATTCGGCAGCCCGCTGGTGCCATGGGTTGACGAAGCGCTGAGCGCGGTGATCGCGCGCGGCGTGGTGGAAGAATTGATCGCCACCTATCTGGTCGCCGATCCGGACCTGCCGATCATCGCGGAATGACCGACAGCCCTGCCGCCGCGCCCCGCAGCGCGGCCCATGATCCGGCGCGGCGGGGACCACCCCCGCCGCCACCCCGCCGCGGTTTCAACTGGAAACAAGCGATGATTCCCACAGCCATCGGCGGGATCAGCGTGACCGTGGTCTTTGGGCTGATGGCCTGGGTCGTCACCTCGGCCGAACAATGGCCGCGCATCAAGCTGCAATTTTTCAACATCGACGCCATGATCGCTGCCTTTCCGCGCGTGTTGCAAGGGTTCTGGGTGAATATGCAGGTCTGGCTGACGGTGCTGGCCTGCGTGCTGGTCTGGGCGCTGGTGCTGGCAGTCGTGCGCAGCTTGCGCGCGCCATGGTTCGCGCCGTTCCGGTTGATGGTGGTGATCTATATCGACATTTTCCGTGGTGTGCCGGCGCTGCTGCTGGTGCTTTTGTTCGGCTTTGGCATCCCCGCGCTGAACCTGCCGGGCCTGCCCAATTCCGGCCTGTTCTGGGGCGCTGTCGCCATGGTGCTCAGCTATGCCGCCTATGTTGCGGAAATCTATCGCTCCGGCATCGACGCCGTGCATGAAGGGCAGCGCGCTGCCGCCAAGTCACTGGGCCTGAGCGAATGGCAGACCCTGCGCTATGCGATCCTGCCGCAAGCTTTGCGGAATGTGGTGCCGGCGCTGATGAATATCGTCGTCGCCTTGCAAAAGGATGTGGCGCTGCTGTCGGTGATCGGCGTGCGCGATGCCGTGCGCGAGGCGCAGATCTATACCGCCACCACCTTTAATTATTCGTCGCTGATCGTGGCGGCGGGGCTGTTCCTGCTGGCCACCATCCCGATGGCGCGGCTGGCCGATTACCTGACACGGCGCGACCGCGAACGCCGCCTGCAAATCGCCGGATGACACGATGATCCCCCCATGATCGACATCGACACCGTCACCAAATATTTCGGTGAAAAACTGGTGCTGGACCGTGTCAGCCTGCGCATCGCCCCGCATGAGGTGGTCTGCCTGATCGGTGCGTCAGGGTCGGGCAAATCCACCCTTTTGCGCTGCGTCAACCGGCTGGTCGCGCATGATTACGGCACGATCCGGCTGGATGGTGTGGCTGTCGATGACCCCCGCTTTGGCAAGACAGGGTTGCAAAAACGCGTGGCCATCGTGTTTCAGTCCTACAACCTGTTTGCGCATATGAATGTGCTGGACAATATCACGCTGGCCCCGCGCCGCGTGCATGGCCAGTCGCGCGCCGAGGCCGAGGACCGCGGCCGCGACGTGCTGGCCCGTTTCGGCATGGCGGGGTTTGCGGCGTCTTATCCCGAACAATTATCCGGCGGCCAGCAACAGCGCGTGGCCATCGCGCGCGCGCTGATGACCCGCCCCGATGTCTTGTTGCTGGATGAGATCACCGCCGCCCTTGACCCTGAACTGGTGGGCGAGGTTTTGGCGATCATCCGTGGCCTGAAAGATGACGGCATGACCATGATGATCGTCACGCACGAGATGGGTTTCGCGCGCGATTGCGCGGACAGGGTGGCGTTTCTGGATGGCGGCGTGATCTTGGAACAGGACACGCCCGACCGCCTGTTCGGCACCCCGCAAGAGCCGCGCACAAAGGCGTTCTTGCAACGGATCATCGCATCGGGCCGGTTGTGACCTGACAGGCAGCGCAGGGCGCAAGGAATGCGTGCAGCCCGCCGCGGAACCTGTTACCCAAAACCATGCTGCGATTTTTCGACATGTTCGGCCGGTCTGCGGAGCTGACGGCCCTTGATGAGGCGCTCAAGACAGCGGGGCTGCATCCGTTGCTGATCCCCGAACCGGTCAAGCTGACGATCCTGCAACTGCAGCGCAAACATGGTGACGCCACAGACAGGGCCATGGCCATGGCCAATGCGGCACAGCTTTTGTCCTATTGCGTGCTGGATCAGGCGCAATTCGTGGCGGTCAACGGCCCCAAAGCCGCCGACCGCACCGAACAGCGCATCACCGCCGCCATCGCGGGGGCCGCACCACTGGACGAAAAGCTGATCCTGCTGGCGCTGCATGCGGGTATCATCTCGCCGGAAATGGCCGACCGGTTCGACATCGACGGCGACGCACCGGCCACAGGGCCCTAATAGACCCCCGCAAACGTCGTCGGCGCAAGCGATGGCAACACCCGGATCGTGGTGCCGTGCTGCACCCTTTCATGCAGGTCGATCACGTCGTGATCCAACAGCCGCACACAGCCCGATGATACCGCCTGCCCCAGATATTCCGGCTCGCAGGCGCCATGGATGCGGTAAAGCGTATCCTCGCCATTCTGGAACAGGTACAGCGCGCGCGCGCCCAGCGGATTGCCCGGCCCCGGGTCCATCCCGCCATTGGCGACGGAATAGGGTTCCAGCTCCGGCTGCCGCGCGACCATCGCATCCGGCACCCGCCAGCGCGGCCAGCTGCGGCAGAATTGCAGGCGGGCGTCGCCATTCCATGCAAAGGCCGCGGCCCCGGTGCCAGCCCCGTATCGCATCGCGCGCCCGTTGCGCCCGACCAGATGCAAAAAGCCCGCATCGGGATCGACGATGATCGTGCCGGGCGCATCATGGACAAAGGGATTGTCCACCTCTTGCCGCCACAGATGCGGCGGCACCACGTTTTCCGGCACAGCGGGGATCGAAAAAGGTTCATCCGTGATCGCGCCGTAATGCGCGGGCAAAAGCGGCATCACGGGGCGGTCCGGCAGGATAAGGGCGGCTTGCGGCGGGGCGATGTCGCGCGCGGGCAACCCGCAGGCGGACAGCGCCAAGGCCGAGCCTCCGGCAAGAAAGCGGCGTCGTTTCAACATGTATCTGGTCCTTGGTGGCTGATATTCGGGATCGCCACGCCATGGCGTGGCAGCGAAGATCAGCCCCGCCGCGGCGGGTCCAGAGAGCCGCCGGTCGTCACCCCATCGGGCAAGGCGACAGGAACCGCGAACAGCGCGTCACGTTCATGCAAATTGCCGCTGACCGGCGCGACCACCTGCACGATGATTGCCGCGAAACAGGGCCCGCCGGTCAGGATCGCGATACGGCAGCGTTTCAGCTTTGGCGCAACCTGTGCAGCCGCGTCCGATAACATGGTGATCTCGTTGCTGGGCTTGGCCGCACTGAACACCGCCTGCGGCGACGCCGCTTGCGCCAACGCACCCCAGGGCAGGATGACGGCAATCAGGCCATAGATCAGAAAGCTGCGAAACAGGTGCATGTCTGTTGTCTAGTCATTTCCGGCCCCGACAACAACGCGCATCGCCCTGCGCATCGTCACCTTAGCGCGATGATGCGCGTTTGGCTGTCTTTACCGGCCTCATCCACCCGCTTGCCGCGCGGCAGGGTCTTTGGCCTCGTGATCGGTCAGGTTGCGGCCGCGCGGGATTTGCCCATGGATCATCCAGAGGTGCTGAGCTGCGCCTATATCCTGTGGTCCTGCGTGCATGGCCATTCGTTCCTGTCTATCGACATGAAGAACAAGGATGTCGGGACCGAGATCGACGATTGGGCGCTTTTGATGCGCGTCAGCCGCGCGATCCTGACGGGTCCGGCGGGCAATGTCACCTGACCAGCCCGTCAACCATGTCGCGCAGCAGGGCCAGACCGGCCTGCAAGGTTGATGCTGCGATGGCGGGTGTTGCCGCCTCGACATAAAGCCGCAGTTCGGGGGCGTTGCCCGAAGGGCGCAGATGCACGATCCGGCCATCGGTACCGGTGATGCGCAGCCCGTCTGTCAGATCGACGCCGCGTTCCACAAGCCCAAGGGCAGCAACAAAGGTCGCGCGATCCTGCGGGTCATCGGTCAGGGCGGCGACCAGCGCCGTCGATGCATCGGTCGGAACCTGCTGTAGCCGGTCGGCGGCGGTGAACCGTGCAGGCTGCGCTGCGATCAGGCGCGACACCGGCGCGCCCTTGCTTGCGGCCAGAACCGCCAGCATCGGCAGCATCGCGTCGCGGGTCATCAGGGCTGGCAGCTGACCCTGCGGCCCCTGCGCGTCAAAGCCCAGCAAAAAGCCGCCATTCGCCTCGTACCCGGCCACAGCACCGCCCAGCGCCTGCATCCCCGCGATCACATGGGGCGATCCGATGCGCGTGCGCCGCACCTGCGCGAAACCAAGGTCTTCGGCACCGCTGTTGGACGACACCGGCGTCACCACATGCCGCGCCCCAAGACAGGCCGCCGTGATCTGGCCCATGATGTCGCCCGGAATGATCTGTCCGCTTTCATCCGTCATCAGCGGCCGGTCACCATCGCCATCGGTAGACAGGATCGCCGCGATGGCGTGATCGCGCGCCCAACCGGCAAGACGGGCCTTGGTGTCGGGATCGACGGCTTCGGTATCGACGGGGATGAAATCGGCGGATCGTCCCAGTATCACAACCTCTGCGCCCAGCGATTTGAGCAGGTCGGCCATCAGGTCGCGGCCAACCGCGCTATGGGCATAAAGCCCCAACCGTAACCCTGACAGACTGCTGCCGAACGCGGCAATATAGCGTGCAGAATAGGCAGGCCCGACATCCATGATCTGCGGCTGCGGCCCTGACAAATCCGTACGGGCAGCCCCCAAGCCTGTCAGGATCGCGGCCTCTTGGTCCTTGGTGATCTCGCCCGCGGGGGTGTAGAATTTCAAACCGTTGCGATCTGCGGGAATATGGCTGCCGGTGACCATCACCGCCGCCGCACCCGCCTGCATCGCGGCCAGCGCCAGCGCAGGCGTTGGCACAGGACCGCATCGCGTGACGGCAAGCCCCGCCGCCTGACCCGCCTGCGCCACCACCGCCGCCAAAGCGGGCGAGGATTGGCGCAGATCATGTGCAACAAACAGACCCGTCCCCATCGGGCAGGTCGCGGCAAAGGCGCGGACATGATCCGTGACAAGCGCTGGTGTCAGGTCGGTGACAAGGCCGCGCAGCCCGCTGGTGCCGAATTGGGGGGGCATGACATCTCCTGCCGTGGTTGTGCTGTTCTAGCGCGCGGCCTGATCAGAGGCAATTGAACGAAATGCGCGACAAGAACCATTGTGCCGCCGCATTTCAGCCATGCGACCGACCGCGGTGTTCACGAGTCTGAACAAATCGACAACGCCGATCCTGGGGGGGATTGAAGATGTCCACGCTTGTTCCGGTCAGATATCTGACCATTTCTGATGCATCCACATGGTCGCGGATCACGGATCTGGACATTGTCCGCTTTGACGGCATCGACAATCTTGTCGGGATCACCCGTTTTGACGGCGCGCTGCAAAGCTGGGACATCAGCGGGCCTGTGCTGGACACTGGTGCCTTGCATAGGCTGGATGGCGGCGATGTTGCGGGCGGTGGCGGGTCTGTCCTGACGCTTGAGAGCGCGGCGGGGCCGGTCCTGTTGACCGGCGGTGGCGTGGATGGTGCTTTTCAGCAAATCAGCCTGATCGGCGGGCAATGGCAGGTGATCGACACCTTACCCATTTTCGCAGGCTTTCGCCCCGATCTGGTGGTGCAACAGGGGGGCGCGCAATTCGTCTATGGCGGGCTGGCAGGACAGGCGGGGATTGCTGGCTGGCAGTTCGATGCCGCCGGACAGTTTATCGGCGCGCTGGCGCCGATACCGACCAGCGGACCTGTCACCGCGATCACCGCGGCGGCGGGATTTATCTATACGGTCGATGCGACCAACCGGCTGACAGGCTGGCAGGTCGATGCCACCGGCGGCCTGTCGGAAGTCGCGGCATTGACGGCAGAGACCGGGCTATGGATCGCTGATGCCACCGCGATGCAGACAGTCGTGGTCGCGGGGGTGACCTATCTTGTGCTGGCGGCAGCAGGCAGCAGCAGCCTGACCGTGGTCGAGGTTGGCGCTCAGGGTGCCTTGACGATCCGCGACCATCTGCTGGACACGTTGCACACCCGCTTTGGCGGGGTGACCGCGCTGGATATCGTGACCGAAGGCGGGCGCAGCTATGTGATCGCGGGCGGCGCGGATGACGGCATATCCGTCTTTGCACTGTTGCCCGGCGGACAACTGGTGGCGCTGGCCCATATCGAGGATACAACAGCCATCGGGCTGGACAATGTCAGCGCCATCGCCGCGCGCGGACACGCGGACCGGCTGGATATCTTCGTGGCCAGCAGCAGCGAACCGGGGATCACGCAATTGCGGCTCGACACCGGCGGGACGGGGATCACGGCGACAGCGATGCTTGCGGGCGGGGTGCTGACCGGCACAGGGGGCGATGATATCCTGCTGGGGGGGCTGGTGACGATCTGATCTTTGGCGGCGCGGGCAATGATATCCTGTATGACGGGGCGGGGTCGGACATCTTGACAGGCGGGCCGGGGGCGGATGTTTTCATCCTCGCGGCGGATGGGGAAACCGATACGATCACCGATTTCACCTTGGGCGAAGACCGGCTGGACCTGTCGGGCTGGCCGATGCTGCGCGACATCAGCCAGCTGACGATGACCATCACGCCCACAGGGTTCATCATCCGCTATGGCAACGAAGAATTGATCATCCACAGCGCCGATGGCAATCCGATTGATTACCGGCTGTTGACGACTGCCGATGTGCTGGGCGGGATGCGCCTGCCCGGCACGCTCAGCCCCGGCTTTCCGGGGCCTGCCACGCCGCCACCCGCGCTGACGCCGACACCGCCCGACAGCCCCGCTGATCCGGGCGGGCCGTTTTCGATGCAGGTCGCCAAGCGGGCCTTGGTCGAAAGCAAGATCACAGAGCTGCGCGATGCATTGCTGAACCAGCCGGCCACACCCCCCGGTTCTGACAGGGTCGTGACCGGCACTGACGGCAATGACCTGCTGATCGGCGGTGATGGGGCGGATCTTTTGCTGGGACGCGGTGGCAATGACATCCTGACGGGCGGGGCCGGTGCCGATATCCTGATCGGTGGTGACGGGCATGACGATCTGCGCGGCGGCGACGGGCATGACCTGCTGATCGGCGGCGATGGTGAGGACCGGCTTGACGGGGGCAACGGTAACGATGTGCTGACCGGCGGGGCGGGTGCGGATACTTTCGTCTTTAACGCTGGCCGCGACCTGATCACCGATTTCGAACAGGGCATCGACCGGATCATTCTGGATGCGCGGCTGTGGACGGGGCTGACCTCGGCCGCGGATCTGCTGTTGCTTTATGGCACGCAGGACGGATCGCGCGTGACCATTGATTTCGGGAACGGCGACATCCTGCGGATCGACGGGGTGACGGATTATGCCACCCTTGCCGATGATATCGCCCTGTTCTGACGTTAATTCGTGATCGACTGCAGGGTCGAGGCCAGACGCACAATCGTCAGGGCCGGAACCAGCGCGCTTTCGGTGCCATAGATCAGGTCGCCGTCCTGTACCATGAACTTGCCCGCCGAAAACAACCCGTCCGCCGTCGTCAGATCAATGGTGAACACGACCCGTTCCTGCGGCGGGCCGGTCACGCCGTCGCGCACTTCGGCGGGGTCATATTCGCGCAGGATCAAGATCCCCTTGGGATTGGCCGTGGTGGCCGAAACACCGCCGATCAGCGCCAGCGCCTGCAGGGCGGACAGCTCTGCGGTCGGAAATTCGAATTGCGATTGCGCCCCCGTCGCGCCCAGCGCCAGAAACTTGCGCTCGTCCGGCACGATCAGCACACGGTCACCGCCCTGCACGGCGATATCCAGCGCCGGTTCTTCCAGCAACCGATCAAGCGAGATGCCGTAAACCACGCCGCCCCGTGTCAGGCGGACCTGTGGGTTCACATAGGTCGGGTTCGCGCCACCCGCCAAGGACAAAAGATCCAGCAGCCGGAAATTCCGGTCGGGGATCTGGTAGATGCCAGCCGCGCCGACACCACCTGCCAGATTGGCCGAATTGCCCCGCCCCGCTTGGACGACCAATTGCACCTGTGCTGACGGGATCGTGCGGACAAGTTCTTCCTCGATCTTGGCGCGTGCTGTGTCGGGGGCCATGCCCGCGACGGTCAATTCCCCGATATAGGGGACAAAGATGCGCCCATTGGCGCTGACCTGCGCTTGTTGCAAGGGTGTGGCGCGCTGGCCTGTCCCCGCCAGAAGCGAGTTTTGCTCGGCGTCCCAGATCGTCAACTGGATGGAATCGCCCGGCGCGATCAGCAAGGATGCGGGCTGTTGGGACCGCGGGCAACCAAGGCAGCTGCGACAGATTGCGGTCAGGCCAGACCCGCAGGACCGGCAGGCTTGCGCTATTGACCTCGTAGACCGTGAAATCATAGGCGGGGGTTTCGCCCTCTGCGGCGATATTCGCATTGGCGGCGGCCAGAACCTCGGATTGAAAACCCGCCCCGCGCGGCAGGCTGCAGCCCGCAATAAACACACATGCCGAAACGGCAATCATACGCTGAAACACCACAACCGCTGCCCTTTGTTTTATTTTCGGGCAATTTATGCAGAAAATGGGCTTACCGACAATATCATCTGCATAGAAGCCAAAGAACGGTGGTGTGACTGCAACAGGGGTGGCGGGCAAAAGCCGGTCAGAAATCGATCGCGATGCCCTTTTTTTCCCAATCGCCAAAGCGGACAGGCTCTGGCCCGTCGCGCCCGCCCAGTTCGGGGGGCAGGTCAAGTTTGGCCGCCTTGCGGCGTTCGGCAGCCTCTGCCAGCGCGCGCTGGGCGGCGGGGGGCAGGTCTTTGGTGGCGTCTTGGGGCATGGCGCTGTCCTTGTCGGCGGTCATTGTTTGATATACGCCGCCCTGACCCAGCTTCAAGAGTGACCCCATGGACCAATCCGGTTTGCTGCCACGCCGCAGCGCCCATCACCTGCTGATGCAGATCACAACCGAAGGCCGCCTGATGGCCGAACTGATCGCAGGCGGGGCGCTGGCGCAGCTGGCGCCTGACGACCGTGCGCGCGCACAGCGGCTGGCCACGGATGCGTTGCGCGGGCTGGACCGGGCCGACCGGATGCTGAAACCCTATCTGAAAAAACCGCCCGGCGATCATGTGATGAACGCGCTGCGGCTGGGGCTGATCGAATTGATGCAGGGCGAGGCCGCGCATGGCGTGGTCAACGCCTATGTCGAAATCGTCGCGCGCAACACGCGCACGCAGTCGATGAAGGGGCTGACCAATGCCGTCCTGCGCCGCATCGCGGATGAAGGGCCAGAAGCTTGGGCCAAACGCCCCGTGCCGCTGACCCCCGGTTGGCTGCGCCAGCCTTTGGTCGCCGCGTGGGGCCGCGATGCCGTGACTGGGATGGAGGCTGCGCATTTCGCAGGCGCGCCGCTGGATCTGACGGCAAAGGGTGATCCGGCGGATCTGGCCACCGCCTTGGGCGGCGTGGTGCTGCCGACCGGTACGGTGCGGCTGGCGCAAGCGGGGCAGGTGTCCGGGCTTGCAGGCTATGACGCGGGTGTTTGGTGGGTGCAGGATGCCGCCGCCGCCCTGCCGGTCAAGCTGTTGGGCGATGTGGCCGGCCTGCGGGTGCTGGACCTGTGCGCCGCACCGGGTGGCAAGACATTGCAACTGGCCGCAGGCGGTGCCGATGTCACCGCTGTCGATCTGTCGGAAAAGCGGATGACCCGCCTGACCGAAAATCTGGCCCGCACGGGGCTGGCCGCAACGACGCTGATCAGCGATGCTTTTGCGCTGACGGACGGCGGGTATGACGCTGTCCTGCTGGATGCGCCCTGTTCGGCCACCGGCACGATCCGGCGGCATCCCGACCTGCCCTATGCCAAGGACGGGTCAGAGTTCGGCGCGCTGATCGCCCAGCAGGAAACGCTGATCGACCATGCGCTGAGCCTGCTGCGGGCGGGCGGGCGGCTGGTCTATTGCACCTGTTCGCTGCTGCCCGACGAAGGCGAGGTGCAGATCGAAGAGGCGCTGGCCCGCCACTCCGGCCTGCGCGTGGTGCCCCCCGCGATAGCCGGTCTTGACCCTGCATGGGTCACCGAAGAAGGCGGGTTGCGCCTGCGCCCCGATTACTGGCCCGATCTGGGCGGAATGGACGGGTTCTATATCGCCGTGCTGACAAAGCCTGCGTGACTTGACCGGCCGGTTTTCCTATGGTCCGCATGAACCGGGCTGACCAGCCTGCAACATCTGGACCGCAGTCGATGGCAGAGCATCTTACATGGCGGGGCCGAATCGCGGCATTTGTTGACCGGCGCCATGCGAAACGGGCCGGCCGCGCCAGCGTGACCACGCATTTCATGCGCCCCCCCGAACCACGGCACATGGGGTTGGCTGGCAAGGGCCAGCATCTGGTCACGGGCGCGTTTCTGTTTTCGGGGCTGCGGATCAACGCGCCAGAGCTGGCGATCTGGGACCTTGCGCCGCAACGCCCTGATATCATCGCCGAAATTCACGGTTGCGACTGGCTGACCGATCTGGCCGCCCTTGGCGACGAGGCCGCGCGCGCCAAGGCGCAGGCTTGGGTCCATGATTGGATCGCGCGGTTCGGCGCGGGTACCGGGCCGGGCTGGCAGGCGGATATCACGGCGCGCCGCTTGTGCCACTGGATGGACCATAGCGATTTTTTGCTGCGCAAACAGGACGCATCCGCAAAAGCCGCCTTCCTGCAAAGCCTTGCGCGGCAGGCCTTGTTCCTGACGCAGCGCTGGCGGCGCGCGGGCGATGACATCGGCAGTTTGGCACGCATGATCCATGTCGGGCTGACCTTGCACGGCATGGCCGGACCGGTGGATCAGGTGGCCGAGGCGCTGGGTCTGGCTTGCAAAGCGCAGGTCGATGCAAAGGGCGCGATCGCGTCGCGCAATCCTGCGGAACTGGCCGCCCTGCTGTCGCATCTGGTGGACAGCAGGGACATGCTGACCGCATCCGGCCAGACCGTTCCTGCCGATGTCACAGAGGCCATCGCGCGGATCGTGCCGGTGGTGCGCGCATTGCGCCATGCCGATGGCAGGCTGGCGCGGTTTCATGGCGGGGGCCATGGTGCGCCGGGCCAGCTTGACGCAGCATTGGCGGCAGCCGGGGTCAAGACCCCGGCCACGGGACCGACAGCCATGGGGTTCGCGCGGCTGACCGGCGGGCGCAGCACGCTGATCCTTGATGCCGCAGCCCCGCCCACGGGGGCCGCATCACGCGACGCCCATGCCAGCACCCTGGGGTTCGAGCTGACCTCGGGGCGCCGCGCGCTGATCGTGAACTGCGGGTCAGGCGCGCGGTTCGGTGACGACTGGCGCCGCGCCAGCCGCGCCACGCCCAGCCATTCCACGCTGGCGCTGGAGGGCATATCATCATCCCGTCTGGGGCGCATGGCCACGGAATGGCTGACCGAAGTGCCCCGCCTTGTGCGCGCCGAGATCAGCACCGAAAATGGCGAACGCAGGCTTGCCGCATCGCATGACGGTTATCAACCATCCCACGGGTTGACCCATGCGCGCCAGTTGCACCTGTCGCCGGATGGGCGGAGCCTGACGGGCGAGGACCTGCTGACCACCCTGTCCCCCGAAGACGAGGCCCAATTCGACCGCATGTTCGACCAGACGCTGCGCGCCGGTGTCCGCTTTGCGATCCGGTTCCATCTGCACCCTGACGTGACCTGCACGCCCAGTGCGGACGGGACGGTGGTGTCGCTCGGGCTGAAATCGGGCGAGATCTGGGTGTTCCGGCACGACAACACCGCGCAATTATCCATCAGCCCGTCAGTTTATCTGGAAAACGGGCAATTAAAGCCGCATGCCGCGCAACAGGTGGTTTTATCCGGCAGCGCTTTGCCCTATGCGACACGCGTCCGGTGGTCGCTTGCCAAGGCTGATGACACCCCGCTTGCGGTGCGTGATCTGGCCCTTGAAGCCCCGCTTGGCGCCGCTGAATGATCTAGAGGACATGATGACCGACCTTGCACCGTTGCGCCGCGCGCTGATTTCCGTTTCCGACAAGACCGGGCTGACCGAACTGGGCCAAGCGCTTGCCGCGCGGGGTGTGGAAATCCTGTCCACCGGCGGCACTGCCAAGGCGCTGCGCGATGCGGGGCTGGAGGTGCGCGACGTGTCCGATTTCACCGGCTTTCCCGAAATGATGGACGGGCGGGTCAAGACGCTGCATCCGGTGGTGCATGGCGGCTTGCTCGCGCGGCGCGATCTGGATAGCCACCGTGACGCTATGGTCGAACACAACATCGGGCCGATCGACCTGTTGGTCGTGAACCTGTATCCGTTCGAAGATACCGTCGCCAAAGGCGCCGATTTCGACACCTGTATCGAAAACATCGACATCGGCGGCCCGGCGATGATCCGGTCTGCCGCGAAAAACCACGCCTTTGTCAGCGTTGTGACGGATGTCGCGGATTATGACGTGCTGCTGGCGGATATGGATGCCAACGCGGGCCAGACCACGCTGGCCCTGCGCCAGCGCCTTGCCCAAACCGCCTATGCGCGCACTGCCGCCTATGACACGGCGGTCAGCACGTGGATGGCGGGCGCTATTGGCGATGAGACGCCGCGCCGCCGGTCGTTCAGCGGCACCTATAAGCAAACCATGCGCTATGGCGAAAACAGCCACCAGGCGGCGGCGTTTTATACCGATGGCACAGACCGCCCCGGTGTGGCGACCGCCGTGCAGCATCAGGGCAAGGAATTGTCCTATAACAACATCAACGACACCGATGCCGCATTCGAACTGGTGGCGGAATTCGACCCTGCGGATGGCCCTGCCGTGGCGATCATCAAACATGCCAACCCTTGTGGCGTTGCACGCGGTGCCACGTTGCTAGAGGCGTATCAGAACGCGTTTGACTGCGACCGGACCAGCGCCTTTGGCGGGATCGTCGCGCTGAACCAGCCGCTGGACGAGGCGACAGCCAAAGCCATTGTCGAGATTTTCACCGAAGTCGTCATCGCCCCCGGTGCGTCCGATGCCGCCAAGGCGGTTTTCGCCAGCAAAAAGAACCTGCGGCTTTTGACCACCGATGCCCTGCCCGATGTCAAAGCCCCGATCACCACCTACCGGCAGGTCGCGGGCGGGATGCTGGTGCAGGACAAGGACACCGGCCATATCGGCATGGATGATCTGAAGGTCGTGACCAAAGTCGCGCCGACGGATGCGCAGATGGCGGACCTGTTGTTCGCATGGAAAGTCGCCAAACACGTCAAGTCCAACGCCATCGTTTATGTCAAGGACGGTGCCACCGTCGGCGTGGGCGCGGGCCAGATGTCGCGGCTGGATAGCGCGCTGATCGCCGCCAAAAAGGCCGAACGCATGGCCGAGGCGATGGGCCTGCCCGCGCCTTTGACCATCGGGTCAGCCGTCGCGTCAGATGCGTTTTTCCCCTTCGCCGACGGGTTGATGGAGGCCGCCGCCGCCGGCGCCACCTGTGTGATCCAGCCCGGCGGGTCGATGCGCGATGACGAGGTGATCGCCGCCGCCGATGCAGCGGGCATCGCCATGGTGTTCACCGGCATGCGCCATTTCCGGCATTAAGGGGACGAATGATGCGCCTGATGTTCTGGACCGGATTCTGGGTCTTTCTGATCGACCAGATCAGCAAGTATGTCGTGGTCCATTGGCTGGGCCTGATCAACCAGCCGGACGGGATCATCACCGTCTGGCCGCCCTTTATCGAATTTCGCATGGCGTGGAACCGGGGCGTGAATTTCGGCCTGTTCGCCGATTTCGACATGCGCTGGGTGCTGATCGCGGTGGCGCTGCTGATCAGCGGCGGTGTGATCTGGTGGCTCAGCCGGACGGGTGGCACGAAATGGGCCTATATCGCGGGGGGTTGCCTGATCGGCGGGGCCATCGGCAATGTCATCGACCGCGTCATCTATGGCGCTGTCGCGGATTTTTTGAACATGTCCTGTTGCGGGTTCAACAACCCCTATGCGTTCAACGTCGCCGATATCGCGATCTTTGCCGGGGCCATCGGGCTGGCCTTTCTTGGCGATGATGGCAAGAAAGCTGCGTGACCTTGGCGGTTCCATGCGGTAATCATCGGCAATACGACAAAAAGGACCTCTGATGCGCGCCTTGGTACTTTGTGGACTTGCTCTTGCCCTGCTGGCGGCCTGCGGCCGGAATGAGGGTGCGTTGCGTGACTTTGGGGCCGTCACGATCGGCCCCGCCGAAATGGACCTTGTCATCGCCGACCCGTTGCTGACGCCACCAACGCTTGATCTGCCGCCGCCAACGCCCGGACAGACCAACCGCGCAAACCCGCGTCCAGCAGCAAACCGCTAGCGCCGAAATCACATCAGCGTATCGCAGCTTGAACATCGGGCCCGGCGGCATAGCTTGTGGCACAGTGAACAGACCGCCGGGGGCCCATGACACGCTTTTTCGCCGCAATGATCCTGACCTGTCTGGCGCTGACCGCCACGGCAGAGGATGTGACGACCTATACATTGGACAACGGTATGCATGTCGTCGTGATCGAAGACCGCCGCGCCCCTGTTGTCGTGCATATGGTCTGGTACAAGGTCGGGTCCGCGGATGAACCCGAAGGGCAATCCGGTGTCGCGCATTTTCTGGAACATCTGATGTTCAAAGGCACCGATATGCTGGCGCCGGGTGAATTTTCACAGGTGGTCGCGGCCAATGGCGGCAGCGACAACGCCTTTACCAGTTTCGATTACACCGGCTATTTCCAGCGCGTCGCCGCCGACCGTCTGGACCTGATGATGCAGATGGAAGCAAACCGGATGACCAATCTGGCGCTGACCCCCGAGGATATCAGCACCGAACGCCGCGTCGTGTTGGAAGAACGCGCGCAAGTGACAGATAGCAACCCCGGTGCGCTGGCGCGCGAACAATTGATGGCGGCACAATACCAGAACCACCGCTACGGCGTGCCGATTATCGGCTGGCAGCACGAGGTTGCGCAGCTTGACATGCCCGAACTGACCGCCTTTTACGAACGCCATTATGCGCCCAACAACGCGGTGCTGGTCGTCGCCGGCGATGTTGACCCGCAGGACGTGCTGGCGCTGGCGCGCGAATATTACGGCCCGATCCCCGCCAATGCCGACCTGCCCGCACGGGCGCGGCCCACCGAGCCGCCCCAGCGCGCCGAACGCCGGATCACCTATGTCGATCCGCGCGTCAGCCAGCCTTATCTGGTGCGCAGCTATCTGGCCCCGCAACGCCAAAGCGGCGCGCAGGACGATGCCGCAGCCCTTGTCTATCTGGCGGAATTGTTGGGCGGGTCGCCTTTTACGTCCGAGCTTGGCCGCGCCTTGCAGTTCGATACGCAGACCGCGATCTATACCAATGCCAGCTATGGCGGGATGTCACTGGACGCCACGACGTTTTCTTTCGTCGTACTGCCGTCCGAGGCTGTGTCCCTGCCGGATGCAGAGGCGGCGATGGATGACGTGATCACCGCCTTTATGAACAACGACATCGACCCCGCCCGGATGGAGGCGATCCGCACCCAGCTGCGTGCCTCTGAAATCTACGCACTTGATGATGCACAGGGCCTTGCGCGGCGCTATGGCACGGCGCTGACAACGGGGTTGACGGTTGCGGATGTGCAGGCTTGGCCCGACATCCTGCAGTCGGTGACGCCCGCCCAGATCAAGGATGTCGCTGCCCGTGTCTTTGACCGCAACAGCGCCGTGACCGGCTGGATCGTCGCCGCACAAGAGGATGCCCGCTGATGCTGCGTATGATCACAATTCGTTTGGCTGTCCCTGCTGGCAAGCACCGCACAGGCCGAAATCGCCATCCAGCAAGTCACATCCGACGGCGGGATCAACGCCTGGGTCGTCGAAGAACCCGGCATTCCCTTTGTCGCGGTGGAAATCCGGTTTCGTGGTGGCGCGTCGCTGGACCTGCCCGGCAAACGCGGCGCGACCAACCTGATGGCCGCCCTGCTGGAAGAAGGGGCCGCCGACCGCGATGCGCAGGCTTTCCAGACCGAGCTTGAACGCCTTGCCGCGCGGTTCAGCTTTCGTGCCACCGACGACACGATCAGCATTTCCGCGCAATTCCTGACCGAAAACAAGGCCGAGGCGCTGGCGCTGCTGGAACAGGCGCTGATCGCCCCGCGTTTTGACCAGGCCGCCATCGACCGCGTGCGCGCGCAGGTGCTGTCGGGGATCGCCAGCGATGCGGTAAACCCGCGCAGCATTGCCGGTGCCACCTTTGATGCGGCGGCCTTTGGCGACCATCCTTACGGGACATCGCTGGATGGCACCGCCGACAGCGTGACCGCGCTGACCCGCGATGACATCAGCGACGCCCATCGCAACGCGCTGACCCGTGACCGGCTTTATGTGTCGGTCGTGGGTGATGTGACGGTGGATCAGGTCGGCCCGATGCTGGACGCCCTGCTGGGCGATCTGCCCGCCGCAGGGCCGCCACCGCCTGCCAATGTGGCCTTTGGTCTGGATGGCGGTGTCACGGTGATTGATTTCGACAATCCACAATCCTTTGCCCTGTTCGGCCATGCCGGCATGAAACGCGATGACCCCGATTTCTTTGCCGCCTTCATCGTCAATCACGTCCTTGGCGCGGGCGGTTTCGAATCGCGCCTGATGACCGAAGTGCGTGAAAAGCGCGGCCTGACCTATGGGATCAGCAGCAATCTTGCGCCGATGTTCCACGCGGAAATGGTGATCGGCAGCGTCTCGTCCTCCAACGACAGCATCGCCGAGGCGATCGCGGTGACCCGCGCCGAATGGGCGCGCATGGCGACCGAAGGCCTGACCGAGGCAGAGCTTGCCGCCGCCAAAACCTATCTGACCGGTGAATATCCGCTGCGGTTTGATGGCAATGCATCTATTGCATCGATCATGGTGGGGATGCAGATGATCGACCTGCCGCCCGAATACGTCATCAACCGCAATGATTTCGTCGAAGCCGTGACGCTGGAGGACGCCAATCGCGTCGCGGCAGAGCTGTTGCGCGCGGATGATCTGCATTTCGTCGTCGTGGGCCGCCCCGAAGGGCTGCAAAGCACAAAGTAACGCGAAACGCGCTGTCAGAATCGCGCGATCATGCTATGGATTGTGGCATGACCGCACCCGCCCCCCAGATACAGCCCCGTCCGGTAATCCGGCAGCTGGACGAAGCCGCCATCAACCGGATCGCGGCGGGCGAGGTGCTGGAACGTCCGGCCTCTGCCGTCAAGGAACTGGTGGAAAACAGTATTGACGCAGGCGCGCAGCGGATCGAGGTCGTGATCGCGGATGGCGGCAAGACCCTGATCCGCGTCAGCGATGATGGTTGCGGCATGGCGGCGGATGATCTGCCGCTGGCCCTGTCGCGCCATGCCACGTCCAAGATCGACGGATCGGACCTGCTGAATATCACCTCCTTCGGGTTCCGGGGCGAGGCGCTGGCCTCGCTTGGCGCCGTCGGCCGTCTGCTGATCACCAGCCGCACGGCGGGCGATGGCGCGCATAGCATCGCAGTGTCGGGCGGGCGCGTCAGCGACGTGCGCCCTGCCGCGCTGACCAGCGGCACCGTGGTTGAATTGCGCGACATGTTCTATGCCACCCCCGCCCGCCTGAAATTCCTGCGCACCGACAGGGCAGAAGCGCAGGCGGTCACAGATGTGGTCAAGCGGCTGGCGATGGCGGAACCCTTTGTCACCTTTATCCTGCGCGATGCGTCGGATGGCGATAGCCGTGTGGTGTTCCGCGCCGATGCGCAGACAGGTGATCTGTTCGATGCGCTGCACGGGCGGCTGCAAACCGTGCTGGGCCGCGATTTTGCCGATAACGCGCTGCGCATTGATGCAGAACGCGACGGGTTTCACCTGACCGGCTATGCCGCCTTGCCCACCTATTCGCGCGGGGCGGCAGTGGCGCAATTCCTGTGCGTCAATGGACGGCCCGTGCGCGACAAGATGCTGCTGGGGGCCTTGCGCGCCGCCTATATGGATGTGCTGTCGCGCGACCGGCATCCGGTGGCGGCACTGTTTGTCGATTGTGACCCCATGCTGGTCGATGTGAACGTGCATCCTGCCAAATCCGAGGTCCGTTTCCGCGACCCCGCCATCGTGCGCGGGCTGATCGTGTCGGGCCTGCGGCACGCGCTGGCCGGGGCGGGCCACCGCGCGTCCAGCACCGTTGCTGATGCGACATTGGGCGCGATGCAACCGCAACACACCACACCCCGCGTCTACCAGATGGACCGCCCCAGTTTCAGCGCGCGGTCGCTGACCTTTCAGGCGCAGGCCCCCGGTTTTGCGGAAATGCCCTCCGCCCGCGTGGAACCGCCCGCCGATGAGACCAGCGCCGACCTGCCCTTGGGGGCGGCGCGCGCGCAGGTGCATGAAAATTACATCATCGCGCAGACCGCCACAGGTATCGTGATCGTCGATGGCCATGCGGCGCATGAACGGCTGGTCTATGAAAAGCTGAAAAGCCAGATGGCCACCAACGGCGTCGCGGCCCAGGCCCTGCTGATCCCCGAAATCGTGGAATTGTCAGACCATGAAACCGCCGCCCTGCTGGATATTGCGGATGATCTGGCGCGCCTTGGCCTGACCATCGAACCCTTTGGCGGCAATGCCATCGCCGTGCGCGAAACGCCTGCTATTCTGGGCGAAATCAACGCCGCCGCCATGCTGCGCGATATTCTGGACGAACTGGCCGACCAAGGCGACAGCGCCTCTGTGCAGGCGCGGATCGAGGCGATCCTGAGCCGTGTTGCCTGCCACGGGTCGATCCGCACGGGGCGGCGGATGCAGGCCGCGGAAATGAATGCGCTGCTGCGCGAGATGGAAGCAACGCCACATTCGGGCCAATGCAACCACGGACGGCCCACCTATGTGGAACTGAAACTGTCCGATATTGAAAGATTGTTTGGCCGCACATGATCCAGATCGGTGATACATCTTACCCATTCAGCGATCCTGCCGTGCTGGCCGTGCTTGGCGGGCTGGCCACATTGCTGCTGATCCTGATCCTGCTGATCACGACCCTGCGCCGCGCCGGTCAATCTGCCGAGGCGGTGAATTACGTCGCCCATCAGATGGGACGCATGTCGCAGGATATGATCGGGCTGGCCCAAGGGCAGAACCAGCTGGCGGGCAATATCCAGACCGTCAGCGATGCGCAGGCCAATGCCCAAGTCCGCGTGATCCAGACGATGGAGGCCCGATTGGCCGAGGTGCAGGCGCAGGTCGCCGAACGGCTGGCCGATAACGCGCTGAAATCGGCCCATTCACTGGCAGAGATGAACGAACGGCTGAAGGAAACACTGACCGGCAGTTCCGAGAAGACCACCAAAAGCCTGACCGAATTGCAGGAACGGCTGGCCACCATCGACCGCGCGCAGACCAATATCGAAAAGCTGTCGGGCGATGTTTTGTCCTTGCAGGATATCTTGTCGAACAAGCAACGGCGCGGGCTGTTCGGGGAAATCCAGCTGACCGATATTGTGTCAAAGGCGTTGCCCACCGACAGTTTCACCCTGCAAGCGACCCTGTCCAACGGCAAGCGCGCCGATTGTCTGGTGCATCTGCCCAACCCGCCCGGCCCTATCGTGATCGACGCGAAATTTCCGTTTGAATCCTACGAGGCCTTGGCGCGCGCGGATACGCAGGACTTGCAGAAAATCGCGCTGCGCGATCTGGGCAATGCGGTGCGCAAACATATCAAGGACATATCGGAACGGTACATCATCGAAGGCGAAACCGCCGATGGCGCGATCATGTTCCTGCCATCCGAAGCGGTCTATGCCGAACTGCACGCCCGCCTGCCCGAAGTCGTGCGCGCCGGTTTCGATGCCCGTGTCTGGATCGTGTCGCCCACGACCTGCATGGCCACGCTGAACACGATGCGCGCGATCCTGAAAGACGCGCGGATGCGCGAACAGGCGGGCGCCATCCGCAAGGAATTATCGCTGTTGGGCGGCGATGTGGACCGGCTGGTCACCCGTGTCGGCAACCTTGACCGCCATTTCGGGCAGGCGGCCAAGGATCTGGAAGATATCAAGATTTCAGCGGAAAAGGCGGGCAAGCGCGCGAACCGGCTGGATAATTTCGACTTTGCCGAAATCGCCCCCGACGCAGCCCCTGTCCCGATCGCGGTTCAAGACCCGTAAGGTGGGTCAAGACCCACCCTACTGTCAAATCCCGATAAACCGCTGCGCAAGACGCGGCAACAGACCCTTGAACTGCAAGGGCGCGTCGGTTGCAGCCAGACAGATGCAATCCATGCCCTGTTCCGCAACGGGGGTGTGGTTCAGGTCTTCGTTCGCAACCTCGATATCGCCCGCGGCGAACCGGTCTGTCGCATCGACAAACGCGCCTTGCAGCACCAGCGTCAATTCCGTGCCACGATGCCCGTGATCGGGCACGGCCGTCCCCGCAGGAATGCGCAGCAACCGCACGCTGGCGCCGTCTTGGGTTTTCAGCACCATCTGGCTAACGCCGCCGCCGATCTTGCGCCATTTCACGCAGTCCAGATCACCATTCACGTAGCCCCGCAAAGGCGCGGGAAACACGCCGCCCGCAGGTTTTGCCGATACCCGTTCGGGGCGCGGTGTATCCGTGATCCGCGCCATCGCAGCGGCCAGCGCATTCTCGGCCATATCCACGGGATCGGCGTCCAGCATCACCTCGCCACCGACCGCGTCAAATCCGGCCAGCGCCGCGCGGCAGGTGTCACACATGGAAATATGGGTGGCGACCACCAGGTTGAACGCCTCTGGCAAGCTGCCTGCGGCATAGCCCATCAGCAGCGCATCGGTCAGGTGGTGTTTGATCTTTTTCATCTGCGTTTCATTTCATTGTATGGCGCAGGCGTTCCAACGCCAGCCGTATCCGTGATTTGATCGTCCCCAGCGGAAGGCCGGTTTCGGCGGCGATCTCGCTATGGCTCAACTCGCCGAAATAGGCGCGTTCGATCAGTTTTCTTTGTTCCGCAGGCAAGGCGGCAAGCGCCTGACCCAATTGTTCCGTTTCCTGTTGCAGACCCATGGCATCGGCCTGTTCGGGCTCTGCCTCTGGTCCCCAAGGCAGATCCTCGGGCTCTGGCCGTTTTTGTTTGCGCAAAAGATCGATCCGCCGGTTCCGGGCGATGGTGTAAATCCATGTGGACACACTCGCCTTGGACGGGTCGAACAGATGGGCCTTGTTCCACAGGGTCACCATCACTTCTTGCGCGCATTCTTCGGCCAGATCCGGGCTGGCCCCCGATTTCATGAGAAACGATTTCACGCGCGGGGCAAAATAGGCGAACAATTCGGCAAAGGCCGCCTTGTCCCTGCCGTCACGCACGGCGGCGACCTGTGTCACCCATGCCATGCGTTTGGTCGTTGCCTCTGCCATCACCCGATTTGCCCCCGTGGTGCGAATGCCCGTCTTGCCTGTCCTTTTATAGACGGGCATCGCGGTGACTGCATCAGCTTTCGGCGGGGCGTGCATCTCGATCAACATGTGTTTATTACGCCGCGATCTGGCGCTTGGATCAGCGGGTCACAAAGTATTTTGCGTGATCCATGGCAAACCGCGCTACGTAGTGACCAGACAAGAAACGACCGGGGCGACGGAGACAGTATGCTGGTAGAGACAGGGACGGCCGCGCCCATCAAGATTGCGGTGATCGGTGCGGGCATTTCGGGGATGGGTGCGGCGCAGGCCTTGGCCAAGGATCACCGGGTCGTGTTGTTCGAGGCTGAAAACCGGCTGGGTGGCCATGCCCGCACGCGGATGGCAGGCCCGAACCGCGACCAGCAGGTCGATACCGGATTCATCGTGTTCAACTATGCCAATTATCCGCGATTGACGGCCCTGTTCGATCAGCTTGATGTGCCGGTCGTCAAAAGCAACATGAGCTTTGGTGCGTCATTCGGCGGGGGCAGGCTGGAATATGGCCTTGCCAGTCTGGATGCGCTGTTCGCCCAGCGCAGGAATGCCGCCAACCCGCGTTTCCTGCGCATGGTCCGCGATATCCTGCATTTCAACAAACACGGGCTGGCCGCCAGTCAGGATCCAACCCTGACCATCGGCGGGCTGCTGAAAAAACTGCGCCTGTCGGATTATTTCCGCGACCATTACCTGTTGCCGTTTTCTGGCGCGATCTGGTCCACGCCCAAGGAAAAGATCCTCGATTTCCCCGCCCATGCGATGATGACCTTTTTCGACAATCATGCCCTGTTGGGCGCGACGGGCCAGCATCAATGGTACACCGTCGATGGCGGCTCGCAGGCCTATGTCACCCGCCTTGCCGCCGATCTGGCGCGCCGCGATGTCGATCTGCGGTTGGGCGCGCCTGTCGATGCGGTCCGCCGCCTGCCCGGCTGGGTCGAGGTCAAGGCCAAGGGCGGCGATTGGGAACGCTTTGACGAGGTCGTTTTTGCCAGCCATTCCGACCAGACGCTGTCCATGCTGTCGGATGCATCGCCCGTCGAACGCGAGACGCTGGGCGCAGTGCGCTATCAGCCCAACAGCATCGTGCTGCATTCGGACACATCCATCATGCCCAAGCGCAAACAGGTCTGGTCATCGTGGATCTATACCGAGGCGACAGGCCAGCAGGGCGGCGAAATCGACCTGACCTATTGGATGAACTCGCTCCAGCCGTGGCTGAAGGCCGATGAGATGATGGTCACCCTGAACAGCCGCCGCCCGATCCGCGAAGAATTGATCTGGGACGAGGTGACTTTGCACCATCCGGTCTATGATCTGGCCGCCTTGGCCGCCCAGAAAACCGCCGCCGCGATGAATGGCACCAATCGCACATGGTTCTGTGGTGCATGGATGAAGAACGGTTTTCACGAGGACGGGTTGTCCAGCGCGCTGGATGTGGTCGAAAGGCTGAATGCGCCCGACCGCATGGCGATGGCGGCAGAGTGACCGCGCCCATCCACCATATCGCGGGCGAAACCTATCACGGGCGGCGAGGCGCGACCAAGAACGCATTCCGCTATTCCATCGACTATGTGCTGCTGGATGCGGAAACCGCGCCTGACGCGCCCGCGCTGTTTGCGCGCAACGCGGGCAACCTGATGTCACTGCATGACGCCGACCATGGCGGGCCACCCAAACAAGGGCGCGGTGCGGCATGGGTCCGCGATGTGCTGGCCGCCCATGACGTGCCACAACCGGGCCGGATCATGCTGCTGGCGCAGCCGCGCGTGCTGGGCCATGTGTTCAATCCGGTGTCGTTCTGGCTGTGCTATGACGGTGATGCCCTGACCACGATCATTGCCGAGGTCAGCAATACATTCGGCGACCGCCATTCCTATCTGTGCCGCCATGATGACGGGCGCGCGATTACCAAGGCCGAAACCTTGGCCGCGCAAAAGGTGATGCATGTTTCCCCTTTTCAGCCTGTAGAAGGTGGTTATGTGTTCCGTTTTGATATCCAGCCTGACAGTATCGGTGTCTGGATCGATTATACCCGCGGCAATGGCGGGCTGATCGCCACGCTGACGGGCGCGCGCCGTCCTATCAGCAATGGCAGCATCCTGCGCGCGGTGCTGCGCCGTCCGTTCGGGTCGCGCCGTGTGCTGGCGTTGATCCATTGGCAGGCGGTCAAGCTCTGGTGGAAAGGGGCGACGTTCCGGTCGCAACCCGCCCCGCCGCGTGACGAGGTCAGCCGGTGAAAGCCCTGACCGACAGGCTGCCTGCCTTCAGCCTGTTCGCCGCCGTGCTGTCGGGGGCTGGTCTGCCGATCTATATCTATGCGCCGAAATATTATGCCGACACCTATGGTGTCAGCCTGACCGCGCTTGGTGCTGTTCTGTTCGGGCTGCGCCTGTTCGACGTGGTGCAGGACCCCGTGCTGGGCTGGATCAGCGAACGGCTGACACGGTTCAAGAAACTGGCGATCACGCTGACCGCCGTTGTGCTGGCGCTGGCGATGATCGGGCTGTTCGCCGTGGCCCCGCCGATTGCGCCGATCTGGTGGTTCGGCCTGACGATCACGGGGCTGTTCACCGCGTTCAGTTTCCTAACCATCAATTTCTACGCCCAAGGGATCAGCAAGGCCGGCAACGCGGCCGGCGGCCATGTCCGGCTGGCCGCATGGCGCGAAAGCGGGGCCTTGCTGGGCGTCTGCATCGCCGCTGTCATCCCCACGGTGCTGATCGGTGTGGTGGCCAGCCCCTTTGCGGTTTTCGCAATCGGCTTTGCTGTCGTGACGCTGGTCGCCGCCTATTTCATGTGGCCCGAATGGAAAGGGCGCGCAGCACAAGAACCGTCGCAGATCCGCGACATCCTGGCTGACCCGATCGCGCGGCGGTTGCTGGTGCTTGCGTTGGTCAATGCCACGCCGCTGGCGGTGTCATCCACCCTGTTCCTGTTCTACGTCGAAAGCAGGCTGGGCGCGCCCGGCTGGGAAGGCGCGCTCTTGGTGCTGTTCTTTCTGGCGGCGGCGCTGTCGTCGCCTGCGTGGTCCGCGTTGGCGCGCCGGTTCGGGGAAAAGCGGGTTTTGCTCGCGGCCATGACGCTCGCCATTGCGTCGTTCGGCTATACGCTGACTTTATCCATGGGCGATGTGATCCCGTTTGCGATCATCTGCGTATTAAGTGGAGCAACGATCGGGGCAGACCTGACCTTGATGCCCGCGATGTTCGCCAAACGCATGGCCGCGATTTCGCCGACCGGCGGGCAGGGGTTCGGGCTTTGGTCCTTGGTCAACAAGTTCACGCTGGCCTTTGCGGCAGTTGTCTTGCTGCCGTTGCTGGAACGATCCGGTTTCACCGCCGGTGCCACCGATTTGCCGGACACGGCATTGACGACCCTGACGGTGCTTTACGCATTGGTGCCGTCGCTATTGAAATTGTTGGCCATCGGTCTGCTGATCGCCACGAAGCTTGAGGAATGACCGATGTCGTTTGTGATTTACAGCGTTTTGGGCGCGGCCCTGATGGCAGGGGCCGTCTATGCCAAGACCCGCTATGCGTCATTCCTTGCGCAAAAGCCTGACGATTACGTCGCAGGCCCGATGTTCGACATCCGCGAACGGTTCAACGGCCCCATCGTCTGCGAAGGCGTGATCTTTGGCCCCACCGGCAAGGTATCGTCGCGGTTCGTGGCGGATTTCCACGCGACATGGAACGGCAATGTCGGCACCATGGTCGAGAAATTCCACTATGACAGCGGGTTGCAGCAGGATCGCTGCTGGACCCTGACCCTGTCGAATGACGGCACGATCAAGGCCGAAGCCCCCGATGTCGTGGGTGCCGGCACCGGAAAGCAGCAAGGTTCCGCCGTTGTGCTGAATTACCGCATAAAACTGGCGGATGAGGCTGGTGGCCACGCGCTTGATGTCACAGACTGGATGTATCTGACATCGAACGGGTCGATCATGAACCGCAGCCAGTTCCGCAAGTTCGGGATCAAGGTGGCAGAGCTTGTCGCCACAATGCGACCGCGGGATCAGGCCTACGCAGGGGAATGACGTGACCGAATGGCAAGGAAAACGGTATTGGATCGTCGGCGCCAGCGAAGGCTTGGGGCGTGAAGTCGCCTTTTGCCTCAGCCGTGCAGGGGCAGAGCTGGTCCTGTCCGCCCGGACCGAGGACCGCCTGAAAGATCTGGTCGAGGATTTGCCGGGCAAGGCCGCTTATGTCACCGTCGATGTCGCTGACCGCGCATCGGTCGCGGCTGCCGCCGCCGAGGTTGGGCAGATCGACGGTGTGGTTTATCTGGCGGGTGTCTATTGGCCGATGAAGGCGCAGGACTGGGACAACGAAAAAGCTGATATGATGGGCGAGGTCAATTTCCTTGGCGCGTCGCGTGTCGTCGGATCGGTGATCAAGGATATGGTCGCGCGTGATGCGGGCCATATCGTGCTGGTGGGGTCGCTGTCGGGCTTTCGCGGCCTGCCCGGTGCCATCGGCTATTGTTCGTCCAAGGCGGGGATGATGGCGCTGGCGGAATCGATGCAGGCCGATCTGCGCAACACCGGCGTGCATGTGCAGCTGATCAACCCCGGTTTCATCAAGACGCGCCTGACCGAGAAAAACGATTTCAACATGCCCTTCATCATGTCGCCACAGGATGCCGCGAAAGAGGTGTTCGAACATATGAACACCGATGCTTTCAAGAAAAGCTTTCCCTTGGTGTTTTCTTGGGTGTTCCGCGGGTCGCAGTTTCTGCCTGACTGGCTCTATTACCGGCTGTTCGGCGCGAAATAGCCCGTCAATCTGTTGCGCCAGATCAAGGTGCCGCGTGCTATCATCACGCAAGGTCGCACCACAGGAGGGCCGCAGATGTTACCCATTTCAGCAGACAAGGTGGCAGAGGTCATCATCCTTGCGCGTGAACTCGACCGCGCGGAAAACGAATTTGACGGTTTCGTTGACCGTTTGAACGAAGATGAACAGGCAGGGCTGGTCGCCCTGTTCTGGATCGGGCGCGGCACGTTCGACCCCGAAGATCTGGCCGAGGCGATCCGCACCGCGATGGCCGAGGCCACCACACCAACCGCCCGTTACCTCAAAGGATCGCCACATCTGGCCGACCATCTGGAAAGCGGGCTGGAAGCTTTGGGCATCGACAGCAGCGCGGTCGAGGACGAGCTTTACCGCCCCGTCTGATCCATCGCGCGGTCGAACCACGCCTGCGCGCCGGCCCAGACGCCACTGTCCATCCGGTCCAGCGTTGCCAGATGCGGCAGCAGCTGTGCGGCGAAATCTTCGCTGCTTTCCGCGGGCATCATGCTGGGCAGGTTGTCGATGGCGGTCACGTCCAGCACCGGCGCGTCATGCACCCGCAGCGCAGGCGCATCCCATGTCGTCGTGCGGTCATAGACCTTGATCGGGGAAAAGTCGCTGTCGGGATCGCAGGCGATATCGCCGATCACCGTCAGGCGGCGCGCGGCGTGCTTGGCGCTGGCGGGGACAAAGACCGGGGTGCCGGGGCGCGCAAGGATGCAGTTCAGAAAGATGTCATGCGCCAATACTTGCGGGAATGGCCCGCCCTGCGCGGTTTCCGCCATGTCCCATTTCGTGACCGGCACACCCATGGCGCTGCACAGGTCCGCAGCCCCCGCGCCCACACGGCCCAGCGCCCCGATGATCAATGCCGTTGGCCGCGCGGTGCCTAACGCAACCAGACCTGCCTGCAAATCCCCCAGCAGATGCGCGGCTGACGGATAGGCGCGCACAGGCCCCGCCACCTGCCCGCGTTGTTGCGCCATCCAGCACAGCAGCGCCACCGCCGCCCCCGCATAACCCGCCCAATAGCCAAAGGCCGCAACGCGCCGCCCGTCATCATCCATCAGATATTCCAGATCAAGCAGCCTGCCGCCACCGGCGCGGAACCTGTCCAGCAGCACCTGCCCCGCCGGTTGCCCTTTGTAGGCATGGCCGAACATGATGTGGCGATGCCGCAGCGGCGTGCCGTCATCGGGCAATTCCTTGAGGCCGAAGATCACCGCATCGGCAGGCGCATCCGGCCAGCTGAATTCCGGTGCAATGGCACAGCCTGCGGCGGCATAATCGGCGATGGGGATAATGCGCTGGCGGCTTTCTTCGACTGTCACGCGAAAACCGGCCGCGATCAGGCGCGCGGCCCCTTGTGGCGTCAGGCCGGTACGTTCTTCATGCGGGCGGCTTTCGGACCGGACCCAAAGGTGGATGGACATCTATGGGGCCTTTCAGAAATGGGTCAGCGCATGGGCGCGGTCCGCCGTATCCAGATGCGGCACAGCGTTGAAACTGGCCAAAATCGGCCCCTGCGGGATCACATGGATCCGGTGGACCGAGGAATTCAGGATCGGCAGCAGGATATGCGCCATCCGCGTCGGATCAAGGTCCAGCAGGTGGCGGATGATCATCCCGATCACGCCGCCCGATGTCACGCACAGCACGCGGACACCGGGTTGCGCGGCCTCTTGCAACACCCCAGTGACGCGAGATTCAAAAGAAGCGAAGGTTTCGACGCCCATGATCTCGGCCCGGTGCCAGGCCTGCATGACCTGCGGCACATGGGTGGCAAAGTCGTCAGGCCCCGGAAACGGCACGCCATGCACATCCTGCAAGGCGCGGCCAAGGTTGAAATAATCCATCTCGTTCAGGCGGGGGTCGATGATCGCATCACTGTAACCCAGCCCCGCTGCCGTTTCGCGGTGCCGGCGCAGGCTGCCGCTGATCACCTTGTCAAAGACACCTTCGCGGTCGCGCATGTAATCACCCAGCCATGCGGCCTGCTGATGACCAAGGTCCGACAGGCGGTCATAGCCTTCTTCGTCGCGCGCGCTGGAATTGGCCTGACCGTGCCGGACCAGAATGATTTCGCCCATTTGGATGCTCCTTCCGGCACAGGGTTAAGCGGTGCAACCGCCGTTGACAACGCAGTCATCGGCGACAGCAGCGCAATATCATCGGATTTTGTCACGCCCGCGTGCGCCGTCAGCGATAATCGCAGATCAAGGCGCTGAAGGGCTTGCACATCGGCAGCACCGGTATCGCGCCTCGTGGTCTATACGTGCAAGGGCGGCCTTTTGCATTTTCATGCCTGCACGGGTTGTTCCCCGATTCCGGTTGTGGGATTGTGGCCGGCAATCAAGAAAATCAAGATACAGGTCCCCCCTATGCCCGCTGCCACGCTTTTGCGCGATGTCTTTGGCTTTGACGCCTTCCGGCCCGGCCAGCAGGAAATCGTCGAGGCTGTCGCCGCGGGGCGCAATACGCTGGCGATCATGCCCACGGGCGGCGGCAAATCGCTCTGCTTCCAGCTGCCCGCGCTGATGCGGTCCGGCGTGACAGTGGTGATTTCCCCGCTGATCGCCCTGATGCGTGATCAGGTGCGCGGGTTGCAGCAGGCGGGCGTTGTCGCAGGTGCGCTGACATCGGGCAATACCGAGGAAGAGACCGAGGCGGTGTGGTCCGCGCTCGGAATCCGGCACGCTGAAACTGCTTGTACATGGCGCCCGAACGTCTGTCCGCCGGTGGCACCGTGCAGATGCTGCAGCGCGCCGGTGTCAGTCTGATCGCCGTGGACGAGGCGCATTGCGTCAGCCAGTGGGGCCATGATTTCCGCCCCGATTACCTGCGCATCGGCGACTTGCGCGAGGCACTGGATGTGCCGCTGGCGGCCTTTACCGCCACGGCGGATGCCGAAACACAGGCCGAGATTGTCCAGAAATTGTTCGCGGGCCAGCAGCCTGCGACATTCCTGCACGGGTTCGACCGGCCCAATATCCACCTTGCCTTTGCCGCCAAAGACAGCCCGCGCCAGCAGATCCTGGCCTTTGCCGCCGCGCGCAAGGGACAATCAGGCATCGTCTATACCGGCACCCGCGCCAAGACCGAAACGCTGGCGCAGGCCTTGCGCGAAACAGGGCATCTGGCCTGTCACTACCATGGCGGGATGGAGGCCGAGGACAGGCGCATCGTCGAACGCCGGTTTCAGCAAGAGGACGGGTTGATCGTCTGCGCCACCGTCGCCTTTGGCATGGGCATCGACAAACCCGATATCCGCTGGGTCGCCCATGCCGATCTGCCCAAATCGATCGAAAGCTATTATCAGGAAATCGGCCGTGCGGGCCGCGACGGCGCCCCTGCCGAAACCCTGACCCTGTTTGGCCCCGACGATATCCGCTATCGCCGCCAGCAGATCGACGAAGGGCTGGCGCCCGCCGACCGCCGCGCCGCCGATCATGGCCGGCTGAACGCGCTTTTGGGGCTGGCAGAGGCGCTGCATTGCCGCCGCCAGACGCTGTTGTCCTATTTCGGGGAAACCAGCGATGCTTGCGGCCATTGCGACCTGTGCGACAAACCGGCCGAGGTGTTCGACGCCACAACCCCCGTGCGCATGGCGCTGTCAGCCGCCCTGCGGACCGAGGAATATTTCGGCGCGGGCCATTTGATCGACATCCTGCTGGGCCACGCGACTGACAAGATCAAGGCGCGCGGCCATGACAGCCTGCCGACCTATGGCGTGGGCCGCGATTACGACCGCCGCCAATGGCAGGCGATTTTCCGGCAGATGATGGGCCATGACCTGCTGCGCCCCGACCGCGACCGGCACGGTGCCTTGCGCATGACCGATCACGCCCGCCCGATCCTGCGCGGCGAGGCGCAGATCATGCTGCGCCGCGACACGATCACCGCAGCCAAGGGCGCGGGGCCAAAGGTGCATACCCTGGTCAGCGAAGACGACGCGCCGCTTTTGTCGGCGCTGAAAGCGAAACGCCGGTTCCTGGCCGAACAGGCTGGTGTCCCCGCCTATATCATTTTCAACGACAAGACCCTGATCGACATGGCCGAAAAACGCCCCGCGACGCTGGATGACATGGCCCATATTGGCGGGGTCGGGGCGAAAAAGCTGGAAAGCTATGGCCGCGCCTTTCTGGAGGTGATCGCGGGCGAGGCGGAAAACCTGCACCCCAGCCGCCGCAAACTGGCCGGCCGTGACGAAGGGCTGATCTATGACCGCCTGTTGGCCGCGCAAAGCGCGCTGATCCGTGGCCCGCATGGCGCGGACAAACCAATGACCTGTTCGGCATCCATGCTGGCCAAGGTCGCACAATTGCGGGGTGCCGATATCACCGGCCTGACCCGGCTGATCGGCGAGCGGCACGCCGAAAGATTCGGCGCTGCGTTTCTGGACGTGCTTTCAGCCGAGACCTAGCCAGGGGCGCTGCCCCTCCCCCGGACCAGGTCCGGGGTTCACCCCGGAGTATTTTTGGAAAAAAGAAGTCGCGGGAAGATTAGATAATCTCGTCCTCGTCGAACAACGGCGCTTCTTCGAGTTGCGCGGTCAGGTCGCCAAGGGCGGCCTCGGCCTGACCGGCGGATTTCACGGCGGCGACATGCAGCAGCGCGTCGCCTTCATGGACGATGGGCATGACCGCGCGACCGACAATGATGCCGCCGTAGGGCGTGCGTACTTCGACCTCGCCACCGCCGAAGGGGTCGGAGATCGCGGCGACCAGATCATCTATTGCGATCACATCGCCTTCGGCCTTGAACATCCGCAACAGCCCGCCCGCAGGCGCGCGGACCCAGTGGCTGTCGGAACAGACCAAAGGCTGCGCCTTGGGGGCTGCGATCCCCGCCTTGGGCAAGAGCCCCACGTCTTTCAATACACGCAAGATGCCTGCCAGACCGGCACGCACCGACATCTCGTCGAAACGCATCCCCTCGCCGGCTTCGTAAAGCAGGATATTGACGCCGCGGCGCTTGGCCTCCAGCCGCAGGCTGCCATCACGCAGGGCAGAGGTCAGGATCACCGGCGCGCCGAAGACGCGGGCAAGACGCAGGGTTTCAGGATTGTTGCCCGACACCCGCACCTGCGGCAGGTTCGTGCGGTGGATCGCGGCGGAATGCAGGTCGATCCCGAGGCTGCAGCGTTCCACGATCTCGGTCATGAAGATATGCGCCAGCCGCGACCCCAGCGATCCATGGGGCGAGCCCGGAAAGCAGCGGTTCAGATCGCGCCGGTCGGGCAGATAGCGCGAATGGTTCAGGAACCCGAAAGTATTGACGATCGGCACAACGATCAGCGTGCCCGCCACGTTTTTCAGCGTGCCGGTGCGCAACAGGCGGCGCACGATCTCGACCCCGATCACCTCGTCGCCGTGGATGCCTGCGCTGACGAAGACTGTCGGCCCGTCCTTGCGCCCGTGGATCACATGGGCGGACAGGGTGACGGGCGTATAGTCCGACAGCGTGCTGACCGGAATATTGACTGTTTTGCGCGTGCCTGCCGCGATCTGTTCGCCTGCGATAAGGTAGGCCGCGCGTTTGGTCATCCTTTGCCTTTGGTCTTGGTCGCGTTGGGTTTGGCGTTCTTTTCGATATATTCGATGATCTTGGTGGCGATATCCAGCCCTGTCGCCTTTTCCACGCCTTCCAGACCCGGCGAGGAATTCACTTCCATCACCACCGGCCCGTGGTTGGACCGCAGCATATCGACGCCGCAGACGTTCAGCCCCATCGCCTTGGCCGACCGGATCGCGGTGGACCGTTCCTCTGGCGACAGTTTGATGACCTGCGCGGACCCGCCACGGTGCAGGTTGGACCGGAACTCGCCTTCGGCACCGGTGCGTTTCATCGCGGCGACGACCTTGCCACCCACCACGATAGCGCGGATATCGGTGCCGCCTGCTTCTTTGATGAATTCCTGCAACAGGATGTTCACACCCGCGCCGCGAAACGCCTCGACCACGGATTTGGCGGACCGGTCGGTATCGGCCAGAACGACGCCGATGCCTTGGGTGCCTTCGAGCAGTTTGATCACGACCGGCGCGCCGCCCGCCAGTTTCAGCACCTCATCGGTCTGGCGCGGATCATGCGCAAAGGTTGTGACCGGCAGGCCGATCCCGTCGCGCGCCAGCAATTGCATCGAGCGCAGCTTGTCGCGCGACCGGCCGATGCCCACGCTTTCGTTCACGGGGAACACGCCCTGCATTTCAAACTGGCGCAGCACGGCCATGCCGTAGAAGGTGACCGACGCCCCGATGCGGGGGATGACCGCATCATAACCTTCAAGCTTTTCGCCGTTGTAATAGACCTCGGGCCTGCGCGATGCGATATTCATGTAGCACCGCAATGTGTTGATGATGTCGAGCTGGTGGCCCCGCGCCTCGGCTGCCTCTTTCAAGCGGCGGTGGGTATAAAGCTCTGCATTGCGGGCGAGCATGGCGATTTTCATTTGGCGGCGCTTTCAGGTTGCGGCAGGGGGCTGACGAGATAGGTATGTCGGGCGTGAACGGCGATGTTTTTATGACGCAGGGCCCGCCGCCCAAGGATCAGCGGGAATTGCATGCTGCCCCTGTCGGTCAGGGATATGTCGATCTTCCACTTGCGTCCGGCCAGAATCATCGGGGTGCGGATCACGATCCGCGTCTCCGGCGTGCCGCTGGTATTGGTGATATCGCGTTTTGTGAAGACGGCAAATTCACAGATGCGCGGCGCGGTGCCGGGAATGTCGGGGCTACGGAACCGGACCCATTTTTCGCCCTGCTTTTGAAAGGTCTCGATCTCTTCGGCATGCAGCGCCGTTGTCTTGGCGCCGGTGTCCACCTTGACCGCGAAATCGATCAGCCCAAGGTCGGGCAGGCTGATCCGTTCCTGCCAGCCGATGATCAGCAAAGGATGCGGTAAAGGGGCTGGGTGCATGGGATCGGTCCGGTTGTGGCGTCGCCCTGACATAGCGCGAACCGCCGCGCCTTGACCAGCGGGGTGCGCGCGCATAGCAAGCCGCAATCTGACAAAGGGCAAGATCATGGCGCGCAGACGCAAGGGACGCGATATTTCGGGCTGGCTGGTGGTGGACAAACCGGCGGGCATCACCTCGACCACGGTGGTCAACCGCGTGCGCTGGGCGTTTGATGCCAACAAGGCGGGGCATGCCGGCACGCTTGATCCCGAAGCGACAGGCGTTTTGGCCATCGCCTTGGGCGAGGCGACAAAGACCGTGCCCTATATCACCGATGCGCTGAAAGCCTATGAATTCATCATCCGGCTGGGGCAGGCCACCAATACCGACGACGCCGAGGGCGAAGTGATCGCCACCAGCGATACCCGCCCCGACGATGCCGCGATCAAATCGGCGCTGGCGGGGTTCATCGGCGATATCATGCAGGTGCCGCCGCAGTTTTCCGCCGTCAAGGTCGATGGCGAACGCGCCTATGCCAAGGCGCGGGCGGGCGAGGAAATGGACCTTGCCGCACGGCCGCTTTGGGTCGAGGAACTGCTGCTGGCCGACCGGCCTGACGCCGATCATGCCGTGCTGGAAATGACCTGCGGCAAGGGGGGCTATGTCCGGTCCATCGCCCGCGATCTGGGCGATGTGCTGGGCTGCAAGGCGCATGTGCGGTCCTTGCGCCGCATCTGGTCGGGGCCGTTTCAGGCCAGCGACGGGATCACGCTGGACCAGCTGGACGCCATCGCGCGCACGCCGGAGCTTGACGCGCGGCTGTTGCCGCTGGAGGTGGGGCTGGCCGATCTGGTCGAGGTCCGCTGCCCTGCGGAAAGTGTGGCACGGCTGCGCAACGGCAATCCGGCACCGGTGATCGCCAGCGGCGTGGACTATGGCGAGGAAGTCTGGGCCAGCCACGACGGCAAGGCCATCGCCATCGGCAGCTATCGTGGCGGCGAATTGCACCCGACGCGGGTGTTTGTTGTGTAAGGTGGATTGAAATCCACCTTACCTGTCGCCCGCATGATCCTCCGCCAGCATATCACCGACCTGACCGCCTCTCACGCCGTCTATTCTGATTGCGAGGCTTACCGGTACGCGCTGACCCGCGCTTGGGACGCAAACGGCCCCCGTCTAACCTTTGTCATGCTGAACCCGTCGAAGGCGACGGAACTGCACAATGACCCTACGGTCGAACGCTGCGAACGCCGCGCCCGCGCTTTGGGGTTCGGGGCGTTTCGCGTGACCAATATCTTTGCCTGGCGCGACACCGATCCACAGGCGATGCGCCGTGCGGCTGACCCAATCGGCCCTGCCAATGATAACAGTTTGCTCGCGGCGGCAGATTGGGCCGACCAGATCATCGCCGCATGGGGGACGCATGGCGCGCATCTGGGGCGCGGCGCGCAGGTGGCGGAATTGTTGCGGCGAACCGGCAGGCCATTGCTGACGCTTGGCTTGACCAAGGACGGGCATCCGCGCCACCCTCTTTACGTCAGCTATGACCAGCACCCAAGGCGATGGAGCATCCGATGATCCAAGGTTTCACCGCGTCCCGTGTTCTTTGCGGCGACATCACCCTGTCGGTGCATCGCGCGGGCCAAGGCACGCCGCTGATCCTGCTGCACGGCTATCCGCAGAACCACCATTGCTGGGAAAAGGTCGCCCCCGCCTTGGCTACGCATTTCGATGTCATCATCCCCGACCTGCGCGGCTATGGCGACAGCGATGCGCCCGCCGATGACGCGGGTCACAGCACCTATTCCAAACGGACGATGGCCGCCGATATCGCCGCATTGATGGATGCGCTGGGGATCGACCGTGCGCATCTGCTGGGCCATGACCGTGGCGGGCGGGTCGCCTATCGCTTTGCGCTGGACCATCCCGACCGGATCATCCGGCTGGGCATTATCGAGATCGTGCCCACGGGCGATTTCTGGGCCAATTGGTCGGCTGATCTGGCGATGAAAGCTTATCACTGGACCTATCTGGCGCAGCCTGCCCCCCTGCCCGAACGGATGATCGGCGCGGACCCTGCGGGGTATGTCGATTGGACGCTGACCGCATGGACCATGGGCAAATCGCTGGCGGTGTTCAGCGATGCGGCCCTTGCCAGCTATCGCGCGCAGGCGGCGGACCCCGCGCATCTGCACGCGATGTGCGCCGATTATCGCGCTGGCGCGACATTCGACCGCGCGCTGGACGAGGCCGACAAGGCGGCAGGGCGCAAGATTGCGGCACCCTTGCATTTTCTTTGGGCCAAGGGCGGGTTTCCGGCGCAGACCGGCGATCCGGCCGCGCTCTGGCGGCCGTGGGTACAGCAGATGACCGATGCGTCCTGTGTTTCGGGGCATTTCGCGATGGAGGAAAACCCGCAGGCGGTGATCGACAGTTTCCTGCCGTTCTTTGGCGTGGATTAACCACCGGGCCAGAATTTGGAACAAACCCGCAACACTTTGTGCTAGACACACGCGGTGGTCGAACTGGACCCGGTGGATGGCAGGTGGATCAATGGTTGTGATCATGGGACTTGTGGGGATCGCCTTGACGGCGATGCTGTTCGGCGACGACGATGTCGCTGACGACGATCCGTCACCGGCCACTGATGACCAGCCCGGCATGATCAACAACCCCATTATTCGACTCGACGACATCATCGACGCCAGCGATCAAGCCGTGGTGGTTTTCGCCGGCGACACCGACGACCTGATCATCGGCGGTGCCGGAAACGATTATCTGCATGGCGGCGACGGCAATGACACCCTGTACGGCGGCGTGGGCGATGATGTGCTGCACGGCGGCCGGGGTGACGATATCCTTTCTGGCGGCGACGGGAATGACGACCTTTATGGCCATACCGGCGATGACGTGCTGCATGGTGGCGCAGGCAACGACCATTTGAGTGGCGGCGACGGCGATGACCGGCTTGATGGCGGCGCGGGCGATGATGTGCTGATGGGCGGTCTGGGGGATGATCTGCTGGTTGGCGGATCAGGGTCCGATACGCTGTTCGGGGGGGCAGGCAACGACCGGCTGATCGACCGCGATGATCTGGACCGCGACTATCTGAACGGTGGCGCGGGCGATGATTACCTGTCCGGCGGGCCGGGCGATGTGCTATCCGGCGGGACGGGCAGCGACACATTCAACCTGCGCCCCGGCATGCATGTCATGCTGACAGATTACGATCCTGCCGAAGATATCATCGAAATCGAACATACCGGCGAACCGCCCATCCTGACGACCGAACAGGCCAAGGATGGCACATTACTGCTGGCAGATGGCGAACTGATCGCCAAACTGACCAATTTCGCCGAACCCGATCTGACAAAGGTCACTTTCCTGCGCGTATAAAATGCTTTTCTTTTGCGCCAAATCCCCTTATGCGCAGCCATCCGCGCGGATTCTGTCCGGGCGGCGCCTCCACGGGCCTTGCTGGACGACATCCCGGCCTGCGCCATTCACCCCTTAGACAAGGAGACCCCGATGTCGATCACTGCCGAAAACAAGACACGGATCATGAAAGAATTCGCAACCAAAGAAGGCGACACCGGGTCGCCCGAAGTGCAAGTTGCGATCCTGTCCAGCCGCATCGCGACGCTGACGGAACACTTCAAGACCCACAAGAAAGACAACCACGGTCGCCGTGGCCTGCTGAAAATGGTCGCTTTGCGCCGCAAGCTTTTGGACTATACCAAGTCCAAGGACGAAGCCCGTTACCAGAGCCTGATCGAACGTCTGGGCCTGCGCCGGTAATCCGGATCAAACCAAGGTTATTCGAAAAACGCCCGCCATCCGGTGGGCGTTTTTTATTGGCCGTGGCAAAATGACGACCGCCCCGTTGTGCGGTAAATCCCCCTGCCCCTCGCCCCTCTTTCCAAAGAGGCCAATATCCGCTAAGGCCCCCCTATCTTTGAGAAGCCCGGCGCCCGCATCCCAGCGCCGATACAAAGAAGATACAGGGATGAGGGGGAATACGCCCCCTACGCAAAATGGGCCGCGGCCCGACTAGGACATGATGATGTTTAACGAAGTGAAAAAATCGATGCAGTGGGGCGAAGAGACGCTTACACTCGAAACAGGCAAGGTTGCCCGTCAGGCTGACGGATCGGTCATTGCGACACTGGGCGAAACCAGTGTCATGGCCAACGTGACCTTTGCAAAGTCGCAAAAGCCGGGGCAGGACTTCTTTCCGCTGACCGTGCATTACCAGGAAAAATATTACGCCGCCGGCAAAGTGCCAGGTGGCTTTTTCAAGCGCGAAGCGCGTCCCACAGAAAAAGAGACGCTGACATCCCGCCTGATCGACCGCCCGATCCGCCCGCTGTTCGTCCCCGGCTTCAAGAACGAAGTTCTGGTGATGTGTACCGTGCTGAGCTTTGACGGCGTCAACGACCCCGACATGATCGCGATGATCGCGGCATCCGCTGCGCTGACGATTTCCGGCGCGCCCTTCATGGGCCCAATCGGTGCCTGCCGCGTGGGTTTCGTGGATGGTCAATACATCCTGAACCCCGAAATCGACGACATGCACAACCTGCGCACCAAGCCCGAACAGCGGCTTGATCTGGTTGTCGCCGGCACCAAAGACGCCGTGATGATGGTCGAATCCGAAGCCTATGAGCTGACCGAAGAAGAAATGCTGGGCGCCGTGACCTTTGCCCACGCACAGATCCAGCCAGTCATCGACCTGATCATCGATCTGGCCGAAGATTGCGCCAAGGAACCGTTCGATTTCCAGCCAGAGGATTATTCGGAGCTTTACGCCGCCGTCAAATCCGCAGGCGAAGACAAGATGCGCGCCGCCTATGCGATCACCGACAAGCAGGAACGCACGGGTGCCGTATCCGCCGCCAAGGCCGATATCATCGCGGCCCTGACCGAAGACCAGAGGGCCGATACCAACCTTGGCCCCGCGCTCAAGAAACTGGAATCCGCGGTGCTGCGCGGTGACGTGGTCAAGCATGGCCGCCGCATCGATGGCCGCGCGCTGGACCAGATCCGCCCGATCGTGTCGGAAACCGGTATTCTGCCCCGCACCCACGGGTCGGCCCTGTTCACCCGTGGCGAAACCCAAGGTCTGGTTGTGACCACGCTGGGCACCGGCGATGACGAACAGATGATCGACGCGCTGACTGGCATGTATAAATCCAACTTCATGCTGCACTATAACTTCCCCCCCTATTCGGTGGGCGAGGTTGGCCGCGTCTCTGGCCCCGGTCGTCGTGAAATCGGCCATGGCAAGCTGGCATGGCGCGCGTTGCAGGCGGTTCTGCCTGCGCCGACGGATTTCCCTTACACGATCCGTATCGTGTCAGAGATCACTGAATCCAACGGGTCATCCTCGATGGCGTCGGTTTGCGGTGGTTCGCTGTCCATGATGGACGCCGGTGTGCCGCTGAAGGCCGCTGTCGCCGGTGTGGCGATGGGTCTGGTGATGGAAGACGACGGGTCCTATGCCGTGCTGTCCGATATTCTGGGTGACGAAGACCACCTTGGCGATATGGATTTCAAGGTTGCGGGTACCGAAAACGGCATCACGTCCTTGCAGATGGATATCAAGATCGCAGGCATCACGCCCGAGATCATGAAAAAAGCACTGGAACAGGCCAAGGCAGGTCGTCTGCATATCCTGGGTGAAATGTCCAAGGCGCTGACCGGCGCGCAGGAATTCAGCGTCCATGCCCCCAAGATCGAAACCATGCAGATCCCCGTCGACAAGATCCGTGAAGTCATCGGGTCCGGCGGCAAAGTCATCCGCGAGATCGTGGAAACGTCCGGTGCCAAGGTCGATATCAACGACGACGGCGTGATCAAGCTGGCATCCAACGATGCAGAGGCGATCAAGCGCGCCTATGACATGATCTATTCGATCGTGGCCGAACCCGAAGAAGGCAAGGTTTACAAAGGCACCGTGGTCAAACTGGTCGATTTCGGCGCTTTCGTGAACTTCTTTGGCAAGCGTGACGGTCTGGTCCATGTGTCCCAGATCGAGAACAAGCGCCTGAACCATCCGTCGGATGTGTTGAAAGAAGGACAGGATGTCTGGGTCAAGCTCTTGGGCTTTGACGACCGCGGCAAGGTCCGTCTGGCGATGAAAATGGTCGATCAGGCCACCGGTCAGGAACTGGCCAAAGAAGAGGCCGCAGAGGAGTAACGTTTATACGTTCCTTTGATGATGCGATCACAACACCCGGCCAATTGGTCGGGTGTTGTCTTTTGCAGGACAGATCGTCATGGCGCGGCATGACCGTACGCCCTGCTAAGTATTCCTTAGTCGTTTTGACGCATATTGGTCGCTGACACGCCAAACTGCTCAATTCAAAGGGAATCAACGATGATCCTTCGCTACCTGATCGCCATTGCCGTCTGCGCCATGGCAACAACCGCACCCGCACAGGACAGGGGCGCCGTTTCGGCAGGCCTTGGCGTGACCAGTTTCGGCTATGCGCTGGAAGGGGCCTATCAGCTGCGCCCGACCCTTGGCCTGCGCGGCATGATCATGGGCGGGTTCAGTATCGACGACACATTCGATTATGAAGGGAGCAGCGTTAACGGCACCGCCGATCTGGGCGGCACCGCTGTTGTCGCGGATTATTATCCGCTGGCGAATGTCTGGCGCATGTCCGGTGGCCTGTTCTTTTCCACCAGCGATGTCAGCGGTTCATTCACCGAAGGGGCGGTTACCTATGACGGCAAGCTGACATTCGAAAATGATGTCGCCCCGATGGTGACCACGGGGGTCCGTGTCGGGTTCGGGGCGGGATGGGGGATGTCGGGCGATATCGGCGTGATCGTGTCGTCGTTGCAGGTGTCGTCCAGCAACACCGACCCAAACGTGCAGACCGCGGTCAACGACACCAACGCCGATCTGGCCGATGTGCCGGTGTTTCCCTTTGCAGGTTTCGCCGTCAGCTATGCCTACTGATATTGCAGGCGCAAAGACCCCGGCGCTGCACCGGGGTCCATGATCACTTATAGCTTGGTCGTGCGCAGATAGGGGAACACTGTGGTAAAATCACCAAACTTGGCCTTTGCATCGTCATTGCTGACGCTGGCAGGGATGATGACATCATCGCCCACGTTCCAGTTGGCAGGCGTCGCCACACCGCGACCAGTGGCCGTCTGCAAGCCATCCAATGCGCGCAGCACTTCGGCGAAGTTGCGCCCGACATTCATCGGATAGGTCATCGACAGTTTCAGCTTTTTGTCCGGCCCGATGATGAACACGGCGCGCACCGTGGCGCTGTCGGCGGGGGTCCGCCCATCGGGCAGATAGGCATCGGCGGGCAGCATATCAAACGCCTTGGCCACGGTCAGGTCTTCGTCCGCGATGATCGGAAAACCGGCCTTGGCACCGGCAAAGGTTTCGATGTCGGTCTTCCATTTCTTGTGGTCTTCGACGCCATCGACGCTGATGCCCATGACCTTGGTGCCGCGCTTGGCCCATTCATCGGCCAATTGCGCCACTGCGCCGAATTCGGTGGTGCAGACCGGCGTGAAATCCTTTGGGTGTGAAAACAGGATTGCCCAGCTGTCGCCGATCCAGTCGTGCAGCTTGATTGTGCCCTGATCGGTTTCAACCGTCAGGTCGGGGATAGTGTCGTTGATGCGCAGGCCCATTGGGATGCTCCTTCATTTTCTGTTTACCGACCCTACATAGGAACGATCAGGCACTTGTGCCACAGCCGCTTGCGCCGGAACGGGACAGATGCCACACCTTTGCCAACGTGCAGGAGAAAAATCATGATCGAGAAACGCAATTTCTATATCAACGGCGCATGGGTGGCCCCCGCCAAACCCCACGACCATGACGTGATCGACCCATCGACCGAAGAGGTCTGCGCCGTCATTTCGCTGGGCGATCACGCCGATACCAACGCCGCCGTCGCCGCCGCCAGCGCCGCCCTGCCTGCATGGTCGGCAACCGACCCCGCCAAGCGCGCGGATTATGTCAGGGCGATATTGGCCCAATACGAGGCCCGTGCCGAGGAAATGGCGCAGGCGATCAGCCTGGAAATGGGCGCGCCCATCGACATATCCCGCGCCGATCAGGCCCCCTGCCTGCCGTGGCATCTGGAAAACTTTCTGACCGCGTTCGACCATATTGAATGGATCAAACCGCTGGGCCCGCATGCGCCCAACGACCGGATCGCGCTGGAACCGATCGGGGTTGTCGGGCTGATCACGCCGTGGAACTGGCCGATGAACCAGGTCACGCTCAAGGTGATCCCCGCGCTGTTGGCGGGCTGTACCATCGTGCTGAAACCATCCGAGGAATCGCCGCTGTCCTCGCTCTTGTTCGCGGAATTCGTGCATGACGCGGGCGTGCCTGCGGGGGTGTTCAACCTTGTGAACGGTGACGGCATGGGTGTGGGCAGCCAATTGTCGCGGCACGAAGATGTGGCGATGATCAGCTTCACCGGATCGACCCGCGCGGGCAAGGCGATTTCGCTTGCTGCGGCCGAAACGCTGAAGCGGGTGACGCTGGAACTGGGCGGCAAGGGTGCGAACGTGATCTTTGCCGATGCCGATGACAAGGCGGTCAAGCGTGGTGTGATCCATTGCATGAACAATTCGGGTCAATCCTGCAACGCGCCGACACGGATGCTGGTGGAACGGTCGATCTATGACCAGACTGTCGAAACCGCCGCCGAGATCGCCAATAGCATCGCCGTTGGCCCTGCATCCGAACCTGGCCGCCATATCGGGCCTGTCGTCAACCGCCGCCAATGGGACCAGATCCAGACGATGATCCAGGTCGGCATCGACGAAGGCGCGCGTCTGGTCGCGGGTGGCCCCGGCCTGCCCGAAGGTATGAACCGCGGCTATTACGTCCGGCCCACCGTCTTTGCCGATGTGAACAACCAGATGCGCATCGCGCGCGAGGAAATCTTTGGCCCGGTCTTGTCGATTATCCCGTTTGATACCGAGGAAGAGGCGATCGCCATCGCCAATGATACCCCTTACGGCCTGACGAACTATGTGCAGTCGCAGGACGGCGCGCGCCGCAACCGCATGGCCCGCGCTCTCAAGGCCGGGATGATCGAGATGAATGGCAAATCACGCGGGGCCGGTGCGCCATTCGGCGGGATGAAGATGTCCGGCCGCGCCCGCGAAGGCGGCGTCTGGGGCATCGAGGAATTTCTGGAGGTCAAGGCGATCTCTGGCTGGGCCGCAGAGTAAGCTCATGTGCGCGGGCGCACCGATCTGGTGCGCCCGCTGCTATTTAGTGCGTCGTGAAATCCGCTATCTACCCCCCAACGGATAGGAGAGCGATCATGATCAAACAAATCAAAGGGCTGCATCACGTCACATCGCTGGCGAGTGGCGCGCGCGAAAACAACGCATTTTTCACCAATGTTCTTGGCCTGCGCCGCGTCAAGCAGACGGTCAATTTCGACGCGCCCGATGTCTATCACCTTTATTACGGGGACGAGACCGGCAGCGCCGGCACCGTGATGACCTATTTCCCTTTTCCCAATGCCGGACGCGGACGCGCCGGCGCGGGCGAGGTCGGGCGCACCAGTTTCGCCATCCCCACCGGCACATCGCAGGCCTGGCTTGACCGGCTGGCCACGTTTGAAACCGACGGTCTGGCGCAGGACATCCGCTTTGGCGAAAAGCGCGTGCTGTTCAACGGCCCCGACGGCGACCTGTTTGCGCTGGTCGAACGCGACGACAACCGCACCCCATGGACAGGCAATGGCGTGGCCGAGGATATTGCGATCCGCGGGTTCCATTCGACCGACATGCGGCTGCGCGATGGTGATGCCAGCGCCGAATTGCTGCGCTTCATGGGCTATGAAAAACTGGACACGGAAAACAACGTCACCCGTTTCATCGTGCCGGGCGGCAATGACGCCAATGCCATCGACATCGAGGTGACCCCATCCGCACCCCGCGCCGCCCAAGGGGCAGGATCGGTCCACCACATCGCCTTTGCCGTGGATAACCGCGCGCGACAGCTCGAGGTGCGCGAGGCGCTGCTCGACACCGGCTATCAGGTCACGCCGGTGATCGACCGCGACTATTTCTATGCGATCTATTTCCGCACACCCGGCGGTGTGCTGTTCGAGGTGGCGACGAACGAACCGGGCTTTGCCCGCGACGAAGACACCGCCCATCTTGGTCAGGCGCTGAAACTGCCCAGCCAGCACGAACATCTGCGCGCGCAGCTGGAAAACCTGCTGGAACCGCTGGAAGGCTGACATGACCTATCACGCCAAACGCACAAAGGGGACAGCGGGCGCAAAGCTGTTCCTGACCTTTCACGGCACCGGCGGAACAGAAGATCAGTTCCACGATTTTGCGGAACAGCTGATCCCCGGCGCGCATGTCACATCCCCGCGCGGGGACGTGTCCGAACATGGGGCAGCGCGGTATTTCAAGCGCACCGGCGAAGGCGTCTATGACATGGACGATCTGGCATTGCGCAGCCGTGCCATGGCGGATTTCATCACCGCCGAAAAGGCCGCCACCAAACCGGCCCGCACCATCGGGCTGGGCTATTCCAACGGGGCCAACATCCTTGCCGCGGTGGCGATGCTGGATGCGGGGCTAGTCGATGACCTGATCCTGATGCATCCGCTGATCCCCTTTGCCCCCGCCCCGCAACCGGGGCTGAAAGGGCGGCGCGTGCTGATCACTGCGGGTCAGAACGACCCGATCTGCCCGCCCGATCTGACCCATGCGCTGGCAGGGTATCTGATCGCGCAGGGGGCGGATGTGCAGGTGCATTGGCATGCAGGCGGCCACGGGATCGCGCAAAGCGAGGTGGCAGCCGTGCAGGATTTCCTGACCGCCTAGAACGGGGAGGGGGCGGTGATCCGCATCCCCTGCCCGCCATCAGGATGGCGGAATTGCAACGTCTCGGAATGCAGCATCAGGCGCGGATGGTCGCGCGCGGCGCCTGTCGCATAGAACGGATCACCCAGAATCGGATGGCCCAGCGCCAGCATATGCACGCGCAACTGGTGGGACCGGCCGGTTTTCGGCATCAGCCGCACGCGGGTTTCACCGCCACCCACGCGCACCACGCGCCAATCGGTGACAGCAGACCGGCCGTTTTCATGGTCCACCATCTGCAAGGGGCGGTTTGGCCAATCCACGATCAGCGGCAGATCGACAGTGCCGGTCTTGTCCGCCATTTCACCCCAGACACGCGCGACATAGGTTTTCTTGGTCTGGCGGTTTTCGAATTGCAGGCCCAGATGGCGTTGGGCATGGGGGGTCAGCGCAAAGATCATCACGCCGGATGTGTCGCGGTCCAGCCGGTGCACCAGCAAAGCATCGGGAAACACCCGTTGCACCCGCGCGATCAGGCAATCGGTCAGGTCTCCGCCCTTGCCGGGGACCGACAGCAGGCCGCTGGGTTTATCGACCAGCAGCACCTGATGATCGTGATGCAGAATCACCAGCGGGTCTTGGGGTGGGGCGTAGATGCTCACCCCGCAACCCGTTCCCCAAAGATCGCGGCACCGATGCGCACATGGGTCGCGCCCAATGCGATGGCGCTTTCGAAATCGCCGCTCATGCCCATGGACAGGCCCGCCAATCCGTTGCGCGCGGCCATCTTGGCCAGCAGCGCGAAATGCAGGCTGGGTTCTTCGTCCACGGGCGGGATGCACATCAGGCCCGCGACGGGCAGGTCCAGCGCGCGCGCCTCGGTCACGAAAGCATCGACATCGGCAGGCAGCACGCCGGCCTTTTGCGGTTCCTCGCCGGTATTGACCTGCACGAACAGGTCAGGACATGCGCCACGTTCCTGCGCCAGCCGCGCCAGCACCTGTGCCAGTTTTGGCCGGTCGAGCGTGTGGATCGCCTGCGCCAGTTCAACGGCCTGCCGCGCCTTGTTGGTCTGCAACGGGCCGATCAGATGCAGCGCGATCCCGTCATAAGAATCGCGGAACATGGGCCATTTGCCTGCCGCCTCTTGCACCTTGTTTTCGCCAAAGACCCGGTGGCCCTGATCCAGCACGGCAGCAACACGGGCGTTGGGTTGCACTTTGGACACAGCGATCAGCGTCACATCCTGCACGGGGCGACCGGCCTTGGCGCAAGCGGCGGCGATACGGTCCTGAATATCTGCCAGTGGCATGAAACGTCCTTCAAACAAGGGGGGCAAGGGTAGTGTGGCCCAGATAACGCCCTTTGACGGTGCTGTCATGGGTGCAAAAGATTGTGTGACCTTGATGCATCATTTGGCAGCAAGACTCTTGTAACACGCCACTTTATCTTGAGTGTGAAGAGCGTTGGGCGCAATTAAGCGGCAATGCTAGAATATCTGGCATTCTTGAGAATGCAAAACACGAGGGAATTATCCAATGAAAAGCATCCTTCTTACAACAACTGCCCTGGTAGCCTTTGCTGGCGCCGCAGCTGCTGATGGACACACTGCAATCACCTTTGGTGGTGAAGCGTCTGCTGAGTTCAACTCAGAAACAGGGTTCGATACAGCAGCAGAAATGACTGCATCTGCTTCAGCAACTTTGGACAACGGCCTTACAGCGTCCACAAGCTTCACATTCGAAACAGAAGGATATGAAGAGGTCACTGGCGATATATCCTCTGGTTCCATTTCATTGTCCAGCGACACTGCAAGTTTGACATTCGGCACAGGCATTGTGGGCGCTGTCTTCACAGCCGTTGGCGACGACTACGCAATTGGTACTGGCGACGACGACGTTTATGAGGACGGCGAAATCGACGGTGTCGTGGCTTCCGTAACAATGGGCGGTGCAACTGTGACTGTCTCCGGCGAGGTCGCTGCAAACGCAGCTGACACGGAAATTGAAGGTATCGAAGTTGGCGTGACAACATCCGCTGCCGGTTGGGACCTTGGTTTCGGCATGGTCTCCGACACTAGTGAATATGCATTGACTGCATCAGGTACTGCTGCTGGCGCTGACATTGGCTTCGGCATGTCCAGCGATGACGAGTGGGATGCTTCTATTGAGTACCCAGTTGGTGCAGTAACTGTTTCCGCTTCCACAGATGAAGCTGAAGCTTGGACTGTTGGCGTAGCTTACGCAGCAGATGGTATGTCTGCTGGCTACGAACTTAACGCAGACGAAACATGGGAAATTACTGCTGGTTACGACGCAAACGGCGCTGTTTTAGCTGTTGCGTTTACAGATGCTAGTGTGATGACGCTCGGTGCGACATACGACATGGGCAATGGCCTCACAGTTGGTGCAGGTATCGAAGACGATGAAAACTATGCATTTGCTAGCTACGACTTGGGTGGCGGTGCAAACGCATTCGTTGACTACACAGATGCAGCAGCTGAGCTCGAAGAAGTGGGTCCATCTGAGCGTGATATCGCTGTTGGTACAACAGTTGGTGTAAGCTTCGCGTTCTAATCAGAACTACACTTAGACTAACAGAGAGCAGCACTCAGGTGCTGCTCTTTGCGTTTGAGAGTTAAGGTGAACCACAATACACTGAGCAACAACAGGGAGATATCAGATGAAAAAACTGTTGATGTTCTGCACTGTACTGCTGTTGTGCAGCTGTGGCACTGCGCGTGGCGTATTGAATGGTGGTGGCACTGTGCTGGAAGGTGTAGCAACGGACCTGCGCAGTGCAGGCTCAATGCTGATGTGACAGCAGTGAATTACAGGTCAACACTGCGACCCAACACCACTGCAAGCTTGGTGCGAGTGACGAATATTCTGCGCTGTGACTGAGCCTGCAGTTTGGGTGGCAGGTTCTTGCGCAGCCACTGTTGATGACGAAGTTCACGCTGCAGCTGCTTGGTCAGTGCGACAGAGGTAGCTTTGGCCATCACAGCAGCTCTACAGCGTTGGCCAACTGCGCATCGTTCACATCAATATAGCGTTGCGTGACTGCGATGCTTGAATGTCCAGCCAAAGCTGCCAACACACGCACGCCCACGCCCTTGTTCGCTAAGCGTGTAATAAACGTGCGTCTGCCACTGTGCGAACTTGCATCATTCAGTCCGCAGGCTTTGTAGATGTTGAGGAACAGCTGGCACATAGTGTTGGCTGAGAAGTGACCGCCTTTTTGGCTGGGAAACAGTGCGGCTGTGCTTGGTGACTGCAGCACATTGCGATATGCTGCATACTGAACCAGCTGTGCTGTGAGTGCAGCGTTGATGAACACAGTGCGTGACCGAGCACCTTTGGTCTGTGCTGCACTGAGCGTGAACTGAGCACGTGGTTTAGCGTCAGCTTCATATACATCCGCAATGCGCAGTGCAGCCAGTTCCTTTGCACGCAGCCCAGTGTACAAGCTGAACAACAGAATGGTGTGATCACGCACTGTGTGTTTGCGGCTTTGACAGTAGCGCAGTGCTCGTTTGATCTGTGCGTCATTCAGTGTTGCTGCCTGTGCCATCTTGCCCTCAAATATCAGCTTCATATGTGCTTGAAGTTAAGGTCTGATATCGGGTTTGGGCGACCGAATAATGCAGGCTCAGTGTGGCGTTAGAGAACAACGACTTATGCTATCATCTCACACAATATGTATTCTATGATATTTGCTGTTGTGTGTTTTGAATTGCTTTAGACATAGATGAACTACCGCGTTGGTTTGCGGTTCATTGCCGTAGCAAGCTGCTAACTATAGGTATCACCTTTCTCTAGCAGTTTTGGAATAAAGTGGTTTGGCAAGGTGGCAGCAGTCAAGCAGCAGTATAGTGCTTTCCAAACAGTCAAATTCCTTCCAACAGTAGCCTTTGCGTTCATTGTTGTGTTCGATGTTGTCAAGCAGCACTATGCTGTGTGCTTTTGCTATACGCTGCGTCCAAAGCGTTTCAGCAGCAGCCTTGATATGCCTATACTGTTTGAGTTGTGTGCCTTTTATGTAGAAATGAATATGTGTATTAATGCGCTGTTTGCCTGTTTCCAAAAATACAAGACGCTGTAGTCGTCGTCCTTGATCGTAGTCTTTGCGTGCTAATATGGCTTTGTCTATTGTGTTAAAGTAATGCCTTACATCGCGTATAGCTTCATCTTCACCAACCTCTGTTCCGTCTCTGTAAGTGGCCGTTCCAAATAACCAAAACTGCTGCTGTGCCAGCCAAATTGAGCCAGCTTGCTGTATGCGTGTTTGCTGTGTCTTGTTGCGAGTGTTTCTATACATCGTTGATAAATACTGAGAGCGTTTGGCTCACATAGTTATTTATCAACTTGAGCAGAAAAGGTGCGGGAAATGGTTTTGAACGAGGTATTTGGTTTATTGAAGAGTATAGGTGCTGTGCGCAGTGAAAGCGAATTTAGCAGGGATTGGCTTGGACGCAGCGAATGCTACCTGCGCAGCACGAGATTTAGCGGATTGGAGCCCAGCATACACAGTGTGGCTGTGTGTGCCAGCAAGCTACAGCACTATGGCGAGCGTATGTGCGCTACAGACGCACATAGGGCACTTGGCAAAGAATTTATTCAGCTAGCCACGCAGTGTCACGCACACATCAACAGCACAGCTGAGAATACTTGGATGGCGGCATTGTGAAGGGGTTGATGTGTGGAAGAAAAACAAGCCCACAAAAAGTTATGCTGGACTACTTACAGCTTCAGGCTGGTGTTTTGGCACTACCGAGTTGCATCGGAAAACGATGTAACAGCCACAGATTGATGCGTTGTTATGATGAAGTTGTATTATGAAGGTTGCAGAAGTCGTCACAGTGCCAAAGCCTACAAAACACCGCAAGCACAGTGCGGCGTCGAACACACAGCCGAAAAAAGACAGCAGCTATACACCACCAACCAAAGCAAAGCCGTTTAACAAACCCAAGAACAAGCATCTCAGTTAATGTATCAACTGTGTATGGCGGCTTTATTGGCGTTTATGTGGTTTATGCTACGATACAGCTGTGACCCAGAGTTTGTTGACAGAATGACTGACTGGCATAGTGATGCAGCTGTCAAATAGTATCCACATCAACAGTGCTGGCTATGATGTTGACACGGTCCTGCAGCGTGTTGGGAAACAGCTGTGCGTAGCGTTCGGTCATTGAAATATGATGATGGCCCAACAGCTGCTGCACTTCGTAGATGCTGGCTCCGTTGTTGATCAGCAAGCTGGCATAGGTGTGGCGCAGGTCGTGTATGCGCACAGTGTGCAGTCCAGCGTGTGCGCGTGCTGCAAAGAATGCAATGTGAAAGCTGGTATAGGGTCGGCGAGTGCGTGGATTGGCAAACAGCCAACTGTCCGGTGTTGTGTCCAATCCAAGCGCAGCACTGCGTTCACGCACTCGTTCCAGCACTGCAACAGCTGCGTGGCTCAGCACCACACTGCGGCTGCGACCAGTTTTACTGATGGCAACGAACAGTTCTCTTTTAGCACAGTCAATGTGTTTCCACTGTGCCAGGCGCAGTTCGCTCTTGCGTGCACCTGTTAGCAACAGCAGCTTGATGAACAGATACAGGAATGGATGTGTGCTTGATTTGCAGGCACTGAGCAGCTGACTAATCTCGCTGCGTGTTAGAAATCGCTGCACATAATCCCCAGTCTGCAGCTTGCGTATAGCAGCGCCTTTGAATGCGTTGCGCTCCACATAGCCCCAATGCAGTGCAATGTTCAGCATACGGTTCAGCTGTGCTGCGTGTTTGTTGACTGTGCTGGCTTTGTAGCCTTGATCAATCTGGTTCAGCATCCAAGCATCAACATCTTCGCTGGTGATGTCGTTCAACAGCTTGCTGCCCAGCACAGTTCTGCAGTGTTTGTTGAACAGATACACATCGTGTGTGCTGCGGCGCTTGGTGGCACGAATGAAGGTGAGATACTTTAGGTCAAAGAACTCTGCCAGCGTCATCGGCGTTGGCACAGTTGTGCTGTTGGCTGCGCTTGGTTCACGCTTTGAGAACAGCTTTGACAGTGATCGCAAATCAAACATCCCTTCGCTGCAGTGTTATGCTCAGCAGCACTGCAGAACGATCACAATATGCTCTGCGGCAATGAAAAAGACACCAGCAGTGCGCAGTGGATACTTCTTACAACAACTGCCCTGGTAGCCTTTGCTGGCGCCGCAGTTGCTGATGGACATACCGGCGTAAGCTTTGGCGGCGACGCAGCGCTGGGTTACAATGACACCACTGGCGGCGACTACGACGGTTTCTATTGGGACAGCACCCTGAACGTTGGCTATGCGCAAGATCTGGACAACGGCGTCACTGCTGGCGTCAAGTTCAACATCGACATCCAAGAAGATGGCACCGCGCAGGGTACGACTGGTGGCAACACCAACCTGAACGCCGACGATTGGCAGGTTTTCCTGAAAACCGAAACAGCAACACTGACATACGGCGACACCGGCACCGCTGCTAACTCGCTGTGGTCTGCTGCTGGTGATATGGAGTCTGACGGCTTCACATCCGATTGGACAGACGCTCCTGCTTCGGCTGCTGTTGTAGGTGTTCTGCGTTTGGACGCAACCATCGGTACAGTTTCGGCTTCCGTATCCGGGATCATGACGAACGACTCTGGTACTTCCGAGCTGGACCAGACTTCGGTCGCTGTGAAAGCTGACATTGCTGGCGCAACTGTTGCTGTTGCGTACGAAGAAGCCACAACACTTGCCGAAGCAGGCGATTTCAACAACGACGAGATCTTTGGTCTGTCGGTTGGCTTTGCTGCTGCTGGTGCAAACTTCACCGTTGCTTATGCAGAAGACGAAAACTCCAACTCGACTGGTGTGAAAGCTTCGATGCCAGTAGGCCCAGTGACCGTGACCGGTTACTATGTTGACGAAAGCGTTGGCGATGCAAACCTCGGCATCAACGCCAAGTATGCTGCGGATGCTCTGACAGTTGCTCTGGACTACCAAGATGACCAAGGCGTGACCAAAGTCGGCATCGACGGCACATACGACTTGGGCAATGGCCTGACCATCCTGGCAGGTATGTATGACCAGTCTGACGACACAACTGCTGCCAACAACGGCACAGACACATATGTCGCAGCATCCTACGACCTGGGTGGCGGCGCAGCACTGCTGGTGTCTTACACAGACGCAGAAACTGCTGGCGCGATTGCAGACGACGAAGTTGGCGGACCAGACTACCAGGTCGGCACAACTGTTGTTGCTACATTCAAGTTCTAATCAGAACCTGCGACTTTCCTAAGCGAGAGCGGCCCTTTGGGGCCGCTCTTTGCGTTTGCGGGTATAGCCATCGTCGCCATGCCGGATTATGACGGGGCAACGCCTTTTTGCCCCCAAGTTTACCCCCGTGAAAGACCCCGATGATGACCCCCTATTCCCCCGCTGCAATCGAACCAAAATGGCAGGACATCTGGGCCGAGGGCCAGATCTTCACCGCCAACCGCAGCGCGGACAAACCCAAATATTACGTGCTGGAAATGTTCCCCTATCCGTCGGGTCGCATCCATATCGGACATGTGCGCAATTACACGATGGGCGATGTGATCGCGCGGTACAAGCTGGCGACCGGCCACAACGTGCTGCACCCGATGGGTTGGGACGCGTTCGGCATGCCCGCCGAAAACGCGGCAATGGCGTCGGGCGGCCACCCCAAGGACTGGACCTATCAGAACATCGCCGACATGCGCGCGCAGATGAAGCCGCTGGGCCTGTCCATCGATTGGACCCGCGAATTTGCCACCTGCGATCCCGAATATTACGGCCAGCAGCAGGCGCTGTTCATCGACTTTCTGTCCAAGGGCCTGATTTACCGCAAAAAGGCCGTGGTGAACTGGGACCCTGTCGATATGACCGTGCTGGCCAATGAACAGGTCATCGACGGCAAGGGCTGGCGGTCCGGTGCCGACGTCGAACGCCGCGAACTGGTGCAATGGTTCTTCAAGATTTCGGACTATTCCGAGGAATTGCTGTCTGCCATCGACGGGCTGGACAACTGGCCTGCCAAGGTCAAGCTGATGCAGGCCAACTGGATCGGCAAATCGCGCGGTCTGCAATTCGCGTTTGACCGCACCGATGGCGGCCAGATCGAGGTTTACACCACCCGCCCCGACACATTGCTGGGCGCGTCCTTTGTCGGGATTTCGCCCGACCATCCGCTGGCGAAAGAGTTGGAAGCCAAGGATGCAAAGGTCGCCGCCTTCTGCGCCGAATGCCGCAAGGGTGGCACCACGGCCGAGGCGATTGAAAAGGCCGAAAAGCTGGGGCTGGATACCGGCCTGACGGTCAAGCACCCGATGGCGGGCCAGCCTGATCTGCCGGTCTATATCGCCAATTTCATCCTGATGGATTACGGCACGGGCGCGATTTTCGGCTGCCCCGCGCATGACCAGCGCGATTTCGATTTCGCCACCAAATACGGCTTGCCGATCATCGCCACGTTTTTGCCGGATGCCGATGCGCCCAATGATCTGGCCACCGCCTATGTGCCGCCCAAGACCGAAAAGGTGTTCTATACCAAAGGCTTTGCAGGTGGCGCATGGCAGACCGGCGAACAGGCCGTCGACGCCGCCATCGCCCATTGCGAAGCCCATGCCATCGGCCAGGGTGTCACCAAGTTCCGCCTGCGCGACTGGGGCCTGTCGCGCCAGCGCTATTGGGGCTGTCCGATTCCCATCGTGCATTGCGATACCTGCGGTGCCGTGCCGGAAAAGAAAGAAAACCTGCCGATTGAATTGCCTTATGACGTCACCTTCGACGTGCCGGGCAACCCCTTGGACCGCCACCCGACATGGCGCAACTGCGCCTGCCCTGCTTGCGGCGCGCCCGCCCTGCGCGAAACCGATACGATGGATACCTTCGTCGATTCGTCATGGTATTTCGCACGCTTCACCGCCCCCCATGCGCCGACGCCCACGAATATGGACGACGCGGCCTATTGGATGAACGTGGACCAGTATATCGGCGGGATCGAACATGCGATCCTGCACCTGCTGTACAGCCGGTTCTTTGCCCGCGCGATGCAGATCACCGGTCATTTGCCCGACACCGCGATAGAACCGTTCAACGCGCTGTTCACGCAAGGCATGGTGACGCACGAGATTTACATGACCCGCGATACTGCGGGCCGTCCTGTCTATCACTTTCCGCAGGACGTGAAGAACGGCAAACTGGCCGACGGCACGGTGGTCGAGGTGATCCCGTCCGCCAAGATGTCGAAATCCAAAAAGAACGTCGTCGATCCTGACGATATTCTGGCGCAATATGGCGCCGATACCGCGCGTTGGTTCGTTTTGTCCGACAGCCCGCCCGAACGTGATGTCGAATGGACGGCGTCGGGGGCGGATGCGACCTATAAACACTTGGCCCGCGTTTACCGGATCGCGTCCGAGATCGCGGCGGCCCCTGATGCAACCGGCACCGGCGATGATGATTTGCTGCGCGCCATGCACCGCTGCATCCATGATGTGACGATGGGGCTGGAAACCTTCGGCTTCAACGCGGCGATTGCAAAGCTTTACGCCTTTACCAATGTTTTGGGCAAATCCACGGCCACGGCCGCGACCAAGCGGCAGGCGGCACTGGTGCTGGCACAGCTGATGTCCCCCATGACCCCACATCTGGCCGAGGATATCTGGGCCAGCCTTGGCGGCGCAGGCTTGATCGCGACAGCACCCTGGCCGGTTGCCGACCCTGCAATGCTGGTGTCCGACACCGTGACCCTGCCCGTGCAGATCAACGGCAAACGCCGGACAGAGATTGTCGTGGCCGCCGATGCCAGCGCGCAAACGGTGGAAACCGCCGTGCTGGCGCTGGATCTGGTGCAAAAGGCGCTGGATGGCGCTAGTGTGAAGAAACTGATCGTGGTGCCCGGACGGATTGTGAACATTGTCATCTAAGACCCCTTCCCGCCGCCTGTTCCTGCTGGGCCTTATGGCGCTTGGCGGCTGCGGGTTTGCGCCGGTCTATGGTGATGACACGGTCCTGCGCGGCCAGATCGCGTTCGAGACACGCGACACCGTGCCGGGGTTCCGGCTGCGCGAAAGGCTGGAACAACGGCTGGGTGTCGCGGATGCGCCGGTCTATGTGCTGCGCGCGCAGATCACCGACCGGCGGCGCAGTCTGGCGATCACGACATCGGGGGAAAACCAGCGTTTCAACGTGGTGGGCACCGTCACATGGGTCTTGACCCATGCCACGCGCGGCGAAACGCTTGCCGATGGCCGCCACGAGACCTTTACGAGCTATGCTGCCACCGGATCGACCACGGCCACCCAAGCCGCCGAGACGGATGCCACCGCCCGCCTGTCCGTGGCGCTGGCCGACATGATCGTCAGCCGCCTGTTGCTGCTGGCACCGGACCTGCCGCGATGAAGCTGGCAGGCGATGCCGCCGCCGGCTACCTGCGCAAGCCAGATCCGGCGCATGCGGGCCTGCTGATCTTTGGTGCCGATCCGATGCGCGTGGCGACCAAGCGACAGCAGGCGATTGCCGCCCTTGTCGGCCCGCAAGGCGACGAGGAAATGCGCCTGACCCGGATCAATGCCGCCGACCTGCGCAAGGATGCCGCCCTGCTGGATGATGCGATCAAGGCGCAGGGGTTCTTTCCGGGGCACCGCGTCGCCTTTGTCGAGGATGCGACCGACACCCTGTCCAAGCTGATCGCGACCGTGCTGGCCGACTGGCGACCGGGCGATGCGCAACTGGTCGTGACCGCAGGCCAGCTGACCCCGAAATCGGCCCTGCGCAAAGTGTTCGAAAGCCACCGCAACGCCATGGCCATCGGCATCTATGATGATCCGCCCAGCATGTCCGACATCGCGCGCGCCTTGGCCGATGCGGGGCTGGACCAACCCGGCCGCGACGTGATGGACGCGCTGTTCGCACTGGCGGGGACGCTGGAACCGGGCGATTTCCGGCAAACGGTGGACAAGGTCGGGCTGTATAAACGAGGCGATGCCACGCCATTGACCATCGCGGATGTCATGGCCAATGCGCCCCAATCAGCCGAGGTTGATGTTGACGATGTCCTTGATGTCGTCACGGCGGGGCAGGTCGACCAGCTTGGGCCTGTGCTGCGCGGCTTATACGCCCAAGGCGTCACGCCGGTCACGCTCTGCATCGGGGCGATGCGGCATTTCCGGCGGTTGCATGTTGTGGCGTCCGATCCGGGCGGGGCCAGCGCCGGTGTCGCGCGGTTGCGCCCGCCCGTCTATGGCCCCCGCCGCGACAAGATCGCGCGACAGGTCAGCCACTGGGGCCGCGACCGTCTGGAAAAGGCGCTGACCGCGCTGACGGATACCGATCTGCAACTGCGATCCGCCAGCACCGCGCCGCAGGCGGCACTGATGGAACGCACCCTGATCCGCCTTGCGATGATGGCGCGGCGCTAATGCAAAAGGCAGACCCGAAGGTCTGCCTTTTCTGATCCGGCGACGTGATCGCCGTCACAAATTAATCAGCAGCAGCTGCGATCAGCAGGGCCGCCAGAACGCCGACAACGACGAAAGCAGGGTTGATGGAGGAACCGGCTGGTGCTGGCTCTTCCATCACGACGACGGGAGCTTCCATCGTGGTTGGCGCAAGGCTGCCTGCGTTTGCGGCGACGGCGGAAACGGCGATGACTGCAGATGCAGCGAGTGTAGTTGTAAGGCGCATGTTGGTACTCCTATTGATGCACGGGTGGTGTGCCACGGCGTGGCTGCCCACATGTTTCCTTTAAATCAGGCCATTTTCAGAAAACCAAGACACCGGGCAAGGATCGCAAAAGTACGGCTTGAACACGGTCCAGATCGGGGAAAACCGCCTACACGCATCGGATGATCTGTTGGGATGGATTAACCCAATAAATACTGGTTGTTCCCGCGATTGCATGCTGCAATTTTGTCAGCAGCAGGCCACTTTATCGCGCCGCTCGCAGCATTTGACCGGATTATTCCTGCCCAAAAGGTGCCGGATTGCAACAGTTTGTCCGAAAAAGCGCCGCACTGCCGGCCCTGCACAAATACCACCAGACCGGCAAATTGCCTTGCAAAGCCGCGCGTGACGCCGCCTTATGCCGCAAAAGCAGGGGGAGCCAGCATGTATCAGGTTATCGGTCCGAAAAAGTCGCGCGCCTTGCGGGTGCTTTGGACGCTCGAGGAATTGGGCGCGCCTTATGACCATCTGCCCGACATGCCGGGGTCGGATGCGGTCAAGGCGCTGAACCCGTCCGGCAAGGTGCCTGTGCTGATCGTGGATGGCGCGACACTGACGGATTCCACCGCGATTATGACCTATCTGGCCGACCGGCATGGCGCGTTGATCCCCGCCCCCGGCACCATCCAGCGCGCGCATCATGACGCGCTGATGCATACCGTGCTGGATGAGATGGACGCGATCCTGTGGATGGCCGCAAAACACAGTTTCATTCTGCCAGAGGCCCAGCGCCTGCCCGCGATCAAGGACAGTTTGCGCTGGGAATGGGCGCGCAGTCTTGACCGTCTGGCCCCGCGTATCGCGGGCCACTGCCTGATGGGGGATGAATTCACGATTGCCGATATCCTGTGCGCCCATTGCCTGAATTGGGGGGCGGGGATCAAGTTCGACATCGCCCCAGAACCTGTGCTGGCCTATCAGCAGCGCATGCGCGACCGCCCCGCGTTTCAGCGGCTTTTGGCGTAATCCGCAGCTGCCAGCCCCGCCTGTCGTCCTGTCGCCATGCTAGCGCTGATCAGGTAGCCGCCTGTCGGTGCTTCCCAATCCAGCATTTCACCCGCGCAGAATACGCCGGGGCGGTCGCGCAGCATCAGGTCATCGGTCAGCGCATCCAGCCGGACACCGCCTGCCGTCGAAATCGCCTCGTCCAGCGGGCGGGGGCCTGCGTGCCGGATGGGCAGCGCCTTGATCAACGGGGCCAGATCATCAGGATAGGGCAAGCCAAACTCGGCCAGTAGCGCAAGGCGCACGGGGTCCAGCCGCAGCACCTTGCGCAGGTGGTTGGTGACACTGGCCTTACCGCGCGGTTTCGCCAATGCGCTGCGCAGCTGCGCCAAGGTCCAGTCCGGCAACAGGTCCATGACCAGCGGCGCACCTTCGCGCATCGCGCGCGACAGCGCATAGATGCCGCCACCTTCGATCCCATGGGCAGAGATGACGCATTCACCCCGCGTCGTGACCGCCCCCGCCGTCATTGCCACCGCCTTGACCGGCGCGCCAAGGTGGCGCGTCATATGCGCCGACCAGTCCACGACGAACCCCATGTTTGCAGGGGCAAAGGGGGCCGTGGCATCGGGCAGATGCTGCATCCAAGCACCGTCCGACCCCAGCCGCGCCCAACTGCCGCCGCCCAGCGCCAGCACGACCGCCTTGGCGCGGATCATCTGTGCGCCTGCGGGCGTGTCAAAGGCCAGCGCATCGCCTTGCCAGCCTTGCCAGCGCCAGCGGGTTTGCACGGTCACGCCCGTATTCCCCAAACGCGCCAGCCATGCCCGCAGCAAGGGCGAGGCTTTCATCGCCTTGGGAAACACCCGCCCCGTTGATCCGGTGAACAGGGGCTGGTCCAGTCCTTCGGCCCAGCGCATCACGGCCTGCGGGCCAAAATCTGCCAGAATGGCGCTTAAATTGTCGGGCAAAGGGCCAAAAGCGGCCAGATAGGCGGGCATATCTTCGTTCTTGGTCAGGTTCAGGCCGGATTTGCCCGCCATCAGGAACTTGCGCCCGACCGAGGGCATCGCGTCCGCGATTGTGACGGATATGCCTTGCGCAGCGGCCATTTCTGCCGCCATCAGACCGGCCGGGCCTGCGCCGATCACGATCAGGTCGGTCATGCGGGGTCGATCATCCGTTTGATAGCGGTCACATGGGCGGGGGCGGCGGCACAGACATCCGCCCCCAGATCGTGGGCGGTCTGCACCAACGCATCATCCGGCACGATCCGGTCGATCAGGCCCCAGCCAAGCGCGGTCTGCGCGTCGATCTTTTGCCCCGCCATCAGGATCATTTTGGCGCGCGCAGGCCCGATCAGCCGCGTCAGCCGCATCGGATCGGACGGTTGCGGCAGAAAGCCCAGTTTCATCACCGGATAGAAAAACCGCGCCCCCGCCACCGCGATCCGCAGATCGCAGGCCAGCACCATGCCCAGCGCCCCGCCCGCCGCCGTGCCGTTCAACGCGGCGATGGTCAGCCCACGACAGGCGGCAATCGCACCTGACAGCCGTTCCCAGACCGGATCGGTCGCAAGCCCCGCGCGGGCGGCGTCCAGATCGGCACCGGCGCTGAACACGCGGCCCGTGCCGGTCAGGATCAGCAGCTTTGCATCGCGCGCCCCATCGGCAATATCGGCCAGTGCGGTCAGCATGTCTGGCGTCAGCGCACCCGCCTTGTCAGGCCGGTCGATCGTGACGATCAGGCTGTCACCGTCCCTGTCCGTGCGGATCATGTCAGGCCAACCATCTTGCGGATGTCAGGCTCGCGCAGGCTGACGTCCTGTCCCAGATAGGGGTCGGCCTGATCGGTACACATCCAGACCAACGCCTTGGCTGGCCATTCGGGCGGGATATGCACCGACCAATCCAGCTGGCTGATCGGGCTGATGCCTGATTCCTTGATGTCGCGCTGCATTTTCGTGGCAACGGTGCCGGGCGACAGGCCCATGATCCGCAACCCCTTGGCCCGGCATTCCAGATCGGCGGTGCGGGTCAGCATGTAGGCCCCCGCCTTGGACGCGCAATAGGCGGTCCAGCCATGCACAGGATTATGCGCCGCCCCAGAGGATATATTCAGAATCGTGCCATGCCCCTGTGCGATCATGCCCGGCACAACCGCGCGCATCCCATACATCACCCCCTTGAGGTTGATATCCACCGTGCGCGCCCATGCTTCGGGGTCAAGATCGGCGAAATAGCCCATCGGATCAACGACACCGGCATTGTTGATCAACACATCCAGCCCGCCGAATGTCTGGGCCGTGGCGGCGACAGCCTGTTCGACCTCGTTATACCGCGACACGTCGCAGGGAATCGCCAGTGCCCTTTCCCCGATCTCGCCTGCAATTTGGGCGATATCATCCATGCTGCGCGCAATCAGGGCGACATTCGCGCCACAAGCGGCAAATTCCCGCGCAGCCGCCTCGCCGATGCCACGGCTGGCCCCCGTGATCAGCACGGTTTTGCCCATCATATCGAACTTTTTCACATCAATCCCTTTCGGTCTGGCCTGCGGATGGGTAACAGTTTTGCAGATGCTATCCTTCCTTGGCCCGTGTTGGAAGACGTGGACCGGAGGGGCAAACCCAGAACGGAAGGGATCTTGATGACCTGTAGAACGACTTTGCGCGGTGCTGTCTGTCTCACTGCGCTGTTGACCGCCAACGCCGCCCTGGCCGAAGTAACCGCACAGCAAGTCTGGGACGACTGGAAAACGCAGCTGTCCGTCTACGGCCCCAACAGCCTGTCCGTCGGGGCAGAGGATATGGCGGGCGATACGCTGACCGTGCGCAATGTCGCCCTGACCATGGCCGACGACGATGTGACAATCCTTGCCACGATTGGCGATGTCACCTTTGCCGAACAGGGTGACGGCAGCGTCCGCGTGACGATGGAAGACAGTTTGCCCATCGTGCTGACCGACCGGCAAGGCATGACCGCCACTGTGCTGGTCACCCAGTCGGGTCTGGAAATGACCGTCAGCGGGACCAGCGACGCGATTGATTATGCCGTCAGTGCCGACAGCTACAAGGTGGCGCTGGACAGTGTTGTCGATGGTGATTTCACCTTTGATGGTGATCTCAGCTTGACCGGCAACCGCCTGACGGGCAGCTACACCAGCCGTCAGGGTGATATGCGCGATCTGACCTATGTCGGCGCGTTCGAATCGGTCGATATGCTGGTGGATGTGCAGATCCCCCAAGCAGCGGGCGAATACATCACCCTGGGCGGCAAGGTCAACGGGCTGACCATGCAGGCCGAAATCCAGATGCCGCTGGATGGCGTGATGATCAACGATAACAATTATTTCACCGACGGCACGTCGATATCAGGCGGCTATGCCGTCGGCAGAAGCGACTATGTGTTCGACATCAATGCCGAAGGCGATCAGATGGCGGGGTCGGTCAGTGCCGGTTCCGGTATGCTGGAAACCCAGATCAGCGCCGACCGGCTGCTCTATGAGGGCCGGACCACCGATGTCGCGGCAACGATCGTATCGGCGGCGGCCCCTTTCCCCGTTGAAATCGGCTTGTCCGCCTATGGGTTCAACTTCGAAATGCCCTTGGCGGCGTCCGAGACCGCACAGCCCTTTGCCTTTGGTATCGAGTTGGCGGATCTGACGGTCAGCGACATGATCTGGTCGTTGTTCGACCCGAACGCCATCCTGCCGCGCGATCCGGCGACGATCAAGATCGGCCTTGCCGGCCTGGCCCGCCCGTTGTTCGACATGATGGACCCCGCGCAGGAACAGGCGATGATGAACAGCGACATGCCGTTCGAATTGTCCGAGGTCACGCTGACCGATCTTGATATCGCGGTTGCCGGTGCCACCGTCACGGGCGACGGTGCTTTCACCTTCGACAACAGCGATATGGTGACATTCGCGCCGCTACCCCGCCCCGAAGGCGCGCTGCGTGTGCAGATCAACGGGCTGAACGGGTTGCTGGACAATCTGGTCGCCATGGGTCTGGTCCCCGCCGAAGAAATGATGGCCCCCCGCATGATGATGGGCATGTTCGCGCGGTCCACCGGCGACGATCAACTCGAAAGCCAGCTGGAAATCACCGGCGACGGGCAGGTTCTGGCCAACGGGCAGCGCATCCGCTGATCCGGCCCTGTCAATCTTGCGGCGCGTCGGCCTGTCGACGCGCCGTTCGCATGTCGTGTCGCGGCCTTGCAGCACCCCTGCCCGCGCGCTAGCTCTGCCGTAAGCAAAGGAAGCCCGATGACACAGTCCCTGTCCGACCTGACCCACCAATTGATCGACATCGCCCGCAAGGCCGGGGCCGATGCCGCCGATGTCATCGCGGTGGATGGCACATCTTTGTCGATCGATGTGCGGGGCGGCGTGTTGGAACACGCCGAACGGTCCGAAGGCATCGACATCGGCCTGCGGGTGCTGATCGGCAAACGGCAGGCCTGCGTGTCATCATCCGACACCAAGCCCGACACGTTGCGCCAGATGGCCGAACGCGCTGTCGCCATGGCGATGGAAGCCCCCGAAGACCCGCATGCCGGCCTTGCCGATCCCGCGCAACTGGCGCAGGCGACGGACAATGCCGCGCTGCAAATGCATGACCCCGCCGAGGAACCCGATCCCGCGATGCTGCAGGACCAAGCCGCCCGCGCCGAGGCGGCGGCGCTGCGCAATGCAGGTATTTCGCAGGTGCAATCGGCCTCTGCGGGATATTCCCGCCGCCGCGTGCATCTGGCCGCGACCAACGGGTTTTCCGCGGGCTATACCCGCACCGACAGCGGCCTGTCCTGTGTCGCAATCAGCGGGACCGGCACGGCGATGGAACGGGATTACGATTACGACAACCGCGTGTTCCGCGCCGATCTGCGCGATGCAGATGCCATCGGCACCCGCGCCGCCGCACGCGCCGTCGAACGCAGTGGCGCGCGCCGCCCCAAGACAGGGGCCTATCCGGTGCTGTTCGACGAACGCATCGCCAGCGCGCTGATCGGCCATCTGCTGCAGGCCAGCAATGGTGCGGCCATCGCGCGCGGGTCAAGTTGGCTGCGCGACGCGCTGGGCGCGCAGGTGCTGCCCAAGGGGCTGTCGGTGATCGAGGACCCGCACCGCGCGCGGGTGTCAGGTTCGCGGCTTTATGACGCCGAGGGTCTGCCCACGGCGCGCCGTGCCATCGTCGATGACGGTGTGCTGACAGGCTGGACGCTGGACCTTGCCACCGGGCGCAAGCTGGGGCTGGACAGCACCGCCAATGCGGCACGATCCACCGGCGCGCCACCCTCGCCCAGCCTGACCAATATCGCCATGACCCAAGGCAGCGCAACGCGCGATGACTTGATCGCGCAGATGGGCACAGGGCTATTGGTCACCTCGATGATCGGGTCCACGATCAACCCCAATACGGGCGATTATTCGCGCGGGGCGGCGGGGTTCTGGGTGGAAAACGGGGCAATTGCCTATCCGGTCAACGAATGTACCGTCGCGGGCAATCTGCGCGACATGCTGCTGACCATGATCCCAGCCAATGACGCGCAGCTGCATCTGTCGCGCGCGGTCCCGTCGCTCTTGGTCGAAGGTCTGACCCTTGCGGGAGAGTGATCTGACCCTGCTGGTCGCCGCCGCGCGCAAGGCGGGGACCATCGCCACAGGATATTTCGGCCAATCACCCATCGTGACCGACAAACCGAGCGGTGCCGGCCCCGTGACCGAGGCGGATCTGGCCGTGGACCTGATGCTGGCAGATTTTCTGCGCGACAAGCGCCCCGATTACGGCTGGCTGTCCGAGGAATCACAAGACGGCGCCGCGCGCCTGTCCACGGCGCGCCAGTTCGTGATCGACCCGATTGACGGCACGCGCGCCTTTATCGACGGGGCAAAGGACTGGTCCCATTCGCTGGCCATCGTGGAAAACGGTGCCGTTGTCGCCGCCGCGGTTTATCTGCCGCTGCATGACCTGATGTTCACCGCCGCCGCAGGGGACGGGGCGCAGCTGAACGACACCCCGATCAGCGTCAGCCAATCAGCTATTGATCAGGCGCGGGTGCTGGCGTCGAAACCCAATTTCGCCCCCGCATTGTGGAAAGGCGCGACCTTGCCGCCGTTTCAGCAGGCGTTCCGGTCGTCGCTGGCCTATCGGCTATGTCTTGTGGCGCAGGGCCAGTTCGACGCGATGCTGACCCTGCGCCCCAGCTGGGAATGGGACATCGCCGCCGGTGCGCTGATCGTGGCCGAGGCGCGCGGCACCGTCACCGATGCGCGCGGCCTGCCGCTTGTGTTCAACAATGCGCATCCGCAGGTGCCGGGCGTCATCGCGGCAGGGGATGATTTGCACGCCGATATCGCAGCGCGGCTTGAGCCGGCGCGCGCGAACCAGTAGGGTCCGTACAACCACAGCAACCCGAGGATTTCCCGATGACACAGCGCCTGCACCTTGTTTTTGGCGGTGAACTGGTCGATCCGACCAAGAATGCGTTCAAGGACGTCGCGGCGATTGATGTCGTGGGGATGTTCCCGAATTATCAGACCGCCTATAATGCATGGAAAGCTGCCGCGCACCGGACAGTTGATGATGCGCATATGCGGTACTTCATCGCCCATATCCACCGCCTGCGGGACGAAGAAGCCCCCGCCTCTGCGACCGAGGAACTGGGCGACTGACGCAGGGCAAGGGGCAGGATCATGGCGCGATCCCTTAAAATCGCGGCCTATATGGCGGGGCTGCGGCGCAGCAGTCCTGACACGTTGCAGACGGCCTATCCCGACCGGCCTGACGGTGCGATTGTTTGGGCGCGGTGCAGCCGGCCCGACCAGTTGACCGCGATTGAAACCCTGCAACGCAAGCTTGCCGATGATGCCGACGCGATCCAGATCGTCGTGACCGTTTCGGATTGGAACCCGTCACTGGCGGGTCGCGCCTTGCCCGAACCCAAGGGCAAAGACAAGATTCGGGCCTTTCTGGCGCATTGGCGGCCGATGCTGGCGATCTGGATGCGCGGCGATCTTGATTTGGTGCTGCTGGACGCGATCCAGTCTGCCCGTGTGCCAAGCATCCTTGTCGATGCAACCGGTGACGGGATCGACCATGTGGCGGGCGGCTGGGTGCCGGGCGCGATCCGGTCCTTGCTGTCTGGCTTTGACACGGTTCTTGCCGTCGATTCAGCCTCGGCCGAAAAACTGATCAGCGCGGGCACGCCGCAGGCACGCATCGTCGTCACCGGCCTGATGGAAGATTGCAGCCCTGTCCTGCCCTGCAACGAGGCTGACCGCCGCGACCTGTCCGCCGCTATCGGGACGCGGCCTGTTTGGCTGGCCGCCGCGGCACGCGCGAACGATTGCAAGGCGCTGTGCCGCGCCCATCTGGAGGCGGGACGCCGCGCGCACCGCCTGCTGCTGATCATTGTGCCCGACACGCCCGATAGCGCGCTGCAACTGGCCGAAGACATGCGCCAGTTCGGATTTCACGTCACGCTGCGGTCGGAAAATCCTGAACCATCCGAACCGACGCAGGTCTTTATCGTTGATACCGAACCTGACCTTGGGCTGTGGTACCGGATCGCGCCGGTCACCTATCTGGGCGGCACCTTGTTTGGCGGCGGGTGCCGCGATCCGTTTGAACCGGCGGCCCTTGGGTCTGCGGTGCTTTACGGGCCGCATGTCGAGCCCTATCAGCGTCACGCCGCACGGTTGAAGGCCGCTGTCGCCGCGCGGTTGATCGGGTCTGCCGACACGCTTGGCCCCACGGTGGAATCCTTGCTGGCCCCCGACAAGGCCGCCATGATGGCCCATGCGGCATGGGATGTCACATCGCGCGGGGCCGATGTGACCAACCAGATCGTTGCGCTGATCCGCCAGCGGCTAGAAGACAGGGTCGCCTGATGCGTGCGCCCGGTTTCTGGTTCACGCCGCCGCAACGCCCTGCGCTGACCGCGCGGCTGTTGGCGCCTTTGGGCTGGGTCTATGGCGCGGCAACGGCGGCGCGCCTGCGCAGGCCCGCCAAGCTGCGCGCCGCTGTGCCGGTCATTTGCATCGGCAACCTGAATGCGGGCGGCACCGGCAAGACGCCCACGACCATCGCCCTGATCGACAGGCTGCGCGCGCGCGGGCGCAATCCGCATGTGGTGTCGCGCGGCTATGGCGGGTCGCTGACCGGGCCGGTGCAGGTGAACGAACGCCAGCACAAGGCGGATCAGACCGGCGATGAACCTCTGTTGCTGGCGGCTTTTGCGCCAACCTGGGTCGCGCGCGACCGTGCCGCCGGCGTTGCCGCAGCACAGGCGGCGGGGGCGGATGTGATCCTGCTGGATGACGGGTTCCAGAACCCCGATGTGGTCAAGGATCTGTCTATCGTCGTTGTCGATGCCTTGCGCGGTTTTGGCAACGGGCGGGTGATCCCTGCTGGCCCCTTGCGCGAACCGGTGGCGCGCGGGCTGGCGCGGGCCGATCTGCTGTTGTCCATCGGCCCGCCCGAGGCGCAGGACAGGTTTGCCGCCGACTGGCCCGTGGCCCTGCCGCATCTGGTGGGCCATCTGGCCCCGCTGCCCACAGGCATGCCGTGGCGCGACCTGCGCCTTTTGGCCTTTGCGGGGATTGGCCACCCTGAAAAATTCTTTCGCACCCTGCGCGATATGGGGGCCGATGTTGTCCGCGCCGAAGGCTTGGCCGATCACCAACCCCTGACGCCCGCGCTGATCAAACGCTTGCAGATCGAGGCGCAGGTCCAGCGCGCACAGCTGGTCACAACGGAAAAAGACGCCGTGCGTTTGCCCGACGCCTTTCGGATGCATGTGCTGACGCTGCCGGTCCGGCTGCATCTGGCGGATTGGTCCGCGCTGGATGCAGCCTTTGAGCGGCTCGGGCTTTAGCCGATCCGCGCGTCCAGAATTTCCGCGAATTCAGGGTAGGTCATGTTGCTGTAAAGCCGCCCGTCGATCACGAAGCTCGGGGTCGAGCTAATCCCGTCACGTTCGGCATTCGCCTGATACCAGGTAAAAAGCGCCTCTGCTTTGGGCCCATCGGACAGCGCCGCGTCAAGCGCTGCATCATCCAGACCCGCGACCTTGGCCAGCCGGCGCAGTTCTTCGACGATCACAACCGGATCGCCGCCTGCCAGCCAAGAGCGCTGCTGTTCATACAACATGCCAGCAAAAGAAAAGAAGAAATCCGGATTGTTCGTGCTGCGTGCGATCATCGATGCCCACAGGCTGGGACGGTCGAAATACACTTCGCGATAGACAAAGCGGATCTTGTCCGTGTCGATATAGTTTTCCTTGATCTGCTTGAACTGGTCAGCATGGAAAGACGCGCAATGCGGGCAGGTGAAGGACGCATATTCGATCACTTCGACCGCAGCATCGGGGTTGCCCAGCACCATTTCGATGACCTGCGGCAAAGTGCCATTGGCGGCTTGCGCATTGGCTGCACCGGGCAACAGGCCAGTGACCGGATCGGGACGGCTGGCCAGCCAACCGGCACCGGATATCAGGGCGGCACCACCAGCGGCGGCCAAAAGCATTCTGCGTTTCATATCTACCTCTGTTCAGTTCTTTTGTTTCGCAAGGACATGGCTGCCAAGTCTGGCCAAGGCGGCCCGTAAATCATCGCTATCTATAGTCTCAGATAAGGCGGTTGCTTTGCAAATCACGTCTGCGCTGGGTTGCGTTACACGTTTGGGCGCTGGCGCAAAGGCCACACGCCCATCGGCAAAGCCCGTGGGCGCTGTCTGTGTGATCCGCACCCGTGCAATGGCGCGGTAGCCGTAACAGGCGTTCACCTTGTCGCGGATCTGGTCCTTTTGCATTTCCAGCATCGGGGCCTGCGCGCCGGTGGTCAGCAGGGTCAGGGTCGCCCCCATCCCGCCGCGCCCGTAGCTGACGTTCACAGGCGTGGCGATCTGCGCGGTGCTGTCGCCCACCACCTCGGCCCAATGGGTCAACAGGCGGGTCACGGCAAAACCGCGCTTTTCGCTGGCGCTGCGGATGCGGGTCTGCATCAGCGCGGCGGCGCGCGAAAAACCATAGGTCGTGCCATTGGGGCGTGGCTGTTTCATGGCTTTGCATTACCTTATGTCTGGACCTGCGCCAAGTCTGCGCTGCCGCAAATGGGGGAAACCGCCTTGCATGATCTGAGCTTTGCCTTGCTGGACTGGTACGACCGCCACGCCCGCGCCATGCCGTGGCGTGTGTCGCCAGCGGATCGCAAGGCAGGTGTCGCCCCCGACCCCTATGCCATCTGGCTATCCGAGGTGATGCTGCAACAAACCACCGTCGCCGCGGTGCGCGATTATCACCGCAAGTTCACAGCCCTTTGGCCCAGCGTGCGCGATCTGGCGGCGGCGGATGATGCCGCTGTCATGGCCGCTTGGGCGGGGCTTGGCTATTATGCGCGCGCGCGCAACCTTCTGAAATGTGCGCGGGTCGTGGTGGCAGATCATGGCGCCACGTTTCCGCGCGATCATCCGACCTTGCTGACCCTGCCCGGCATCGGCCCCTATACAGCGGCGGCGATTGCGGCCATCGCGTTCGATGCGCCCGAAACCGTGGTCGATGGCAATGTGGAACGGGTCATGGCGCGGATGTTCGACATCCACACGCCCTTGCCTGCTGCGAAACCGGAACTGACCGGCCGCGCCCGTGCGCTGACACCCAAGCACCGCGCAGGCGATTACGCGCAGGCGGTGATGGACCTTGGTGCGACGATCTGCACCCCGCGCAATCCGGCCTGCGGGATTTGCCCGTGGCGCGCGCCCTGTGCCGCGCGGATCGCTGGCACCGCCACCGATCTGCCGCGCAAGACGCCCAAGAAAAAGACACCGACGCGATACGGGATCGCCTATGTCGCGCGGCGCGCGGATGGGGCGATGCTGCTGGAAACGCGCCCCGAAAGCGGGCTTTTGGGCGGGATGCTGGGCTGGCCTTGCAGCGACTGGGCGGATGATCCGGCACCCGCGCCGCCGATCAACGCCGATTGGACGGCGCTTGACGCCCAAGCGCGCCACACCTTTACCCATTTTCACCTGCATCTGCGTATCATGCTGGCCCATGTGCCGCAGGGCGCGCAGGCCCAGCGTGGGCATTTCGTCGCAAAGCAGGATTTCAGCCCCGCCGCCCTGCCCACGGCGATGCGCAAAGTTTACGATTTGGTTGCCGGTCTGGTGCAGAATGATTGAGAGGCGGCATCTTTGCGGGTAATCTGGCACAACCAAAACACGAAAGGATCACATGTCGATGACACCATCCGCAACGCCCGAAACCGGCCCTGTCCCGTCGGCCTTGCCGTTCTGGCTGTCGCTGGGATTGATCCCGCTTGCGGTTTTCGTCGCAACTCAGGGGGCTGGGCATTGCTGCTGCTGCCGCTGACGACATGGTGGCTGTTTTCGGGTCTTGATTACGTTGTCGGGCTGGACAAGGTGAACCCCGATCCCGCCACGCCGGAAAAGGCGCTGTTCTGGCACAGGATGATCACGCTCTTGTGGACGCCGCTGCAATTGGTGACGATTTTTGGCGTACTGCATTACGTCGTGACCACCGACCATCTGACGCGGGGCGAGGCATGGGCGTTGTTTGCAGGGCTGGGTATCCTGTCGGGGACCATCGGGATCACCTATGCGCATGAACTGATGCATCAGAAACCCAAATCCGAACGCTGGCTGGCGGATATCCTGCTGGCATCCGTGTTCTATTCGCATTTCCGGTCCGAACATATGCTGGTGCATCACCGCTATGTCGCGACCCCGCGCGATCCGGTCACGGCGCGCTATGGCGAAAGCTTTTACCGGTTCTTTCCGCGCGTGTTGTATCAATGCTTTGTCTCGGCACTTGGCGCGGAAAAGGCGATGCTGGCGCGCAAGGAATTGCGCGCAACGCATCTGTCCAACCCGTTCTGGCGGTATCTGGCGTTGCAACTGATGTTTCTGGGGCTTGCCGCCTTTATCGGCGGGCTGTGGGGTGTGGTCCTGTTCGCGACACAGGCGTTCTGGGCGATTTTCCAGCTCGAACTGGTGAATTACGTCGAACATTACGGGCTCACGCGCAAGCATTTGGGCGATGGCAAATACGAACATGTCAAACCGCGCCATTCATGGAATGCGTCGCAGCGCGCGTCGAACTGGCTGCTGATCAATCTGCAACGCCATTCCGACCATCATTACAAACCCGACCGGCGGTTCCCCTTGCTGCAAACCTATGCCGAGGATGAGGCCCCGCAACTGCCCTATGGATATCCGGTGATGACGATGATGGCGCTGGTGCCGCCCTTGTGGCGCAAGGTGATGCACCCGCGGATCAGGGACTGGCGCGCGGCATTCTATCCAGAAATCAGGAACTGGCAGCCATACAAATATGCGCAAAATCCAATGCCACGATAAAAAATCCCCGCCATCTTGCGATGACGGGGCAAAGTTAGCGCCTGCAGCCCCTGCCAGCATGACAAGGTTCACCGTAGGCACCGGCGGTATCAACTTTGATGAAACTCAGTGTTTTTCCATCTCGGAACGGATTTGCTGGCGCAGCAGATCAATAGGCACCTTTTGCCCGTCGCGCTTGAATTGCCAATAGGTCCAGCCGTTGCAGCTTGGCGCGCCTTCCAGATAGGCGCCGACCTGATGGATCGATCCTTTGATGTCGTCCCCGATCAGCGTGCCATCGGCACGGACCTTGGCCTTGTGGCGGCCGTTCATGGACCACAATTCCTCGCCGGGGCGCAGCATGCCGCGTTCGACCAGAACGCCAAAGGCAACACGCGGTTCGGTCCGTTTGGATGAGGACACCTGTAACGCTTCGGTATCGAATTTGCGGGTATTGGCGATGCGTTTTTCCGCGACCTTGCGATAGGCGGCTTCGCGTTCGATCCCGATAAAATCGCGGCCCAGCATCTTGGCCACCGCCCCCGTGGTGCCGGTGCCAAAGAACGGATCAAGGATCACATCGCCCGGATTGGTCGTGCCCACGATCACGCGGTGCAGCAAGGATTGCGGTTTTTGTGTCGGATGCGCCTTGTCGCCTTGGTCATCCTTCAGCCGTTCGTGGCCGGTACAGATCGGCAGCACCCAATCGGAGCGCATCTGCACACCTTCGTTCAGCGATTTCAGCGCCTCGTAGTTGAAGGTATATTTGCTCGCCTCTTCCTTGGACGCCCAGATCAGCGTTTCATGCGCATTGGTCAGGCGTTTGCCGCGGAAATTGGGCATCGGGTTGGATTTGCGCCAGACCACATCGTTCAGAATCCAGAACCCTTGGTTCTGCAACTCGGCCCCCATGCGGAACACGTTGTGATAGCTGCCGATCACCCAGATCGCGCCATTGGGTTTCAAAAGGCGGCGGGCCGCAGCCAGCCATGCCTTGGTAAACCGGTCATAGGCTGCGAAACTGTCGAACTGGTCCCAAGCGTCGTCAACGGCGTCAACCTTGGAATTGTTGGGGCGGTGCAGATCGCCTTTCAACTGCAAGTTATAGGGCGGGTCCGCAAAGATCAGATCCACCGACCCTGCTGGCAGGCTGTTCATCACCGCGATGCAATCGCCGTCGATAATCGTATTCAATGGCAGCGCTTGCGCCACCTTTGCTTTGGTCTTGACCGTCATGTTCGCCTCATTGCCCCGGCGGATTGCCCGCTCTTTGGTTGGGCCCAATCTGAGTCAGAGATGATTCGCTGTCAAAACCTTTATTGAATCAATCACTTATGATTTGATCTTGATACAAGATATTGTGGACGGGTTTGAACGAACGCCTATGGTGTGGGGTCACACCAAGACTGACCAGCGCCGATTTATGCGCAGGCGTCGGATATCCGGCGTTTGCATCCCAGCCATAACCCGGAAACTGTTGCGCCAAATCCACCATGTGGCGGTCGCGCCACACTTTTGCCACGATAGACGCCGCCGCAATCGACAGCGACCGCGCGTCACCTTTGACGATCGTTTCGCACGACAGGGTCAGGCCGCGTGGCACCATGTTTCCGTCGATCAGGACATGATCAGGCGGCGTGGCCAATCCGGCAATCGCGCGCAGCATCGCCAGATGCGACGCGCGCAGGATATTGTTGCGGTCGATTTCGGCCACGCTGGCCTGTGCGATGCTGACATCGGCGCTATCCATGATCTGCGAGAACAACGCCTCGCGCCGGTCAAGGGTCAGTTTCTTGCTGTCGTTCAATCCGGCAGGCAAGCGCGCTGGGTCCAGCACCACCGCCGCCGCCACAACCGGCCCCGCCAGCGGGCCGCGCCCGACCTCGTCCACCCCTGCGATCCGCAGATGGCCGCGGTCACGGGCCGCGTCTTCGAAAGAAAAATCAGGCAATGTCATGCGCCCAGTGACCCGATGCCCGCCGCGAGCGCAAGAAAAAAGGGGCAGAGCGTCAGACCTGACACCCTGCCCCCGAACGGTGCGGCAACTGGGACAAGACACCGCGCCGTGTCGTGCGACAGCATTGCAGCAATCGGACTTTGTCAGACAATATCAAGGGCTGGCCATGACATCGTGCAGGCGCTTACGATTGATGCTATTGAATAGCCGCGTGACTTGGGATCAGATCGACCGATGAAACTCTTTTCCTTCTCTTTCCTGATCTTTTGTCTGTCCGCAACTTTCTTGCAGGCGGCGTGTTATGCCGATTACAAAGCCAAGCAGGACAATCCCCTGCGGCTGCATTACGGTGTGACCGAAGTCCGTGGCGATTGCAGTGTTGCGACCGCCGAGGCACAGCTGCGTGACAGTCTGGCCCGCGACGGGTGGCAATTGTTGAACGTGCTTGGGGTCTTTGACGAGTCCGGGCTGGAAGAACGAAGGGACAGCGCCGGTGAGTTTTACCTCCGCTACTGAATCGCGCGAAATCGGCAACCGGATCGTGGTGGCAGGCATTGCCGCCATCGTGCTGGTCTTGGGTGTCACAGCCGTTTTGCTGTTCATGAGCCTGCCCGACGCCAATGCGTTCAACATGCGGGTCGAACGGCTGTTCGTGGAAAACGACACGCTGACCGGCAATGCGGAAATCAAGCTGCTGGAAATCCTTGCGCAATCGGGCACCGCGTTTTCGGACACGCTGGCATCGTATCGATTTGTGATCTTCGTGCTGCTGATCTTTGCGACCGCCCTTTTGGTCACTGCCGTCGCCTTTCTGGTGATGCTGATCGCGCTGAACCGCCGCATGGGCCGGATCGAACGGCAGGGGATCGAGGTGAATTCCCTGCTGATCAGCCGCGACCAGAAATCGGTCTATCTGAACGATTTCGAATTCAAACTGACCGATGCCGCCCTTGAAACCCTGTCTGTCCTGGCCGAAGCACGGATGGATGACGAGGTGCTGTCAGGCGCCGAAATCGAAGGTGTGATATCAGGCCGCGACCCATCCGATTGCGACGAAGCCGCAGGGGCCACCCGCATCAAGCGCCTGCGCGATACTTTGGGCAATCAGCTGGTCAGCGAACTGCTGATCAAGAACATCGCGCGCAAAGGCTATATGCTGGCCATCGACAAGAATGTGATCAAGATGGTTTAGCTCCGGCGCAATGTTTCGCCCGGGGACAATTTCGGGCTCAGCTTGACGGTGGTTTCATCCTCGTTCGCCAGCCCCTGATTGCGCGCCACGATGATCTGCGCGGCCTTGACCCCGATTTCGCGACGGCAGGCATCCATCGTTGCCAATTGGCGCGGCAGACCATCCAGCAATTCCACGCCGTTGAACGCGGCAAGCCCGATCTGATCGGGGATCGCGACGCCCTGTTCCAACAGATACAGCAAACCGCCCGCGCCAATCATGTCATTGGAATAATACAGAAAATCCAGATCAGGACTGCGCGCGATCATCTTGGCGGTCATTTCGCGGCCTTTGGCCAGCGCTGACCCGCCTGAATAGAATTCCTGATCCGCAATCTCGATTCCGGCCTTGGCCAGCGTGCGGGTGAAGCCTTCGAACCGTTTGCGCGCACGGTGGTCCAGCGGCATCTTGGTGCCCATGAACCCGATCTTTTTATAGCCGGCGGCGATGATTTCCTCGGCCATCTTGCGGCCCGCGCGCCGGTGCGAAATGCCGACGCAGGCGTCGATCGGTTCGCCATCGGTGTCCATGATCTCGACCACGGGGATGCCCGCCTGCCGGAGCATCGCGCGCGACGCCTCGGAATGTTCCAGCCCTGCGATGATGACGCCGGAGGGCCGCCATGACAGCATTTCGAACAGGACCTTTTCCTCTTTCTCGGGCAGGTAATCCGTGACGCCGACGACGGGCTGCAGGTCGGTGTCTTCCAGCACTTCGGATATGCCGGCCAGCACCTCGGGGAACACCATGTTGCCCAGCGACGGGATGATCACCGCCACAAGGTTCACGCGCGACGACGCCAGCGCGCCCGCGATCTTGTTGGGCACATAGCCCAGCCGTTTCGCCGCATCCTGCACCTTTTGGCGGGTTGCCGCACTGACATCGCCCTTGTTGCGCAAGACGCGGCTGACGGTCATTTCACTGACACCCGACGCCTCAGAGACATCGCGCAGGGTCAGGGGGCGTTTGGGATCGCTGGTCAAAGGCATGGTCCTGTCTGGTCGTTTGACCAAGGTTAGCCGCCCCGAGAGACGTTGACCAGACAAGCAAACGCAGGCATTGAACAAACCGGCGGCCCCGTGGCTCAACAGGATAGAGCAGCCCCCTCCTAAGGGGCAGGTTGCAGGTTCGAATCCTGCCGGGGTCACCAAGAAGTTCTTGGCATGCTATCGCATAAATCCACAAAACGGTTTAGGAACCCTCTGAACCGGATGAAGAACATGTGAGCAGATGGCACAACCGACCAAATGGCACGAGCGATGGCTGGCCCGTTTACCCGCGGATCGCCTGATCATGCGGCTGTTGCTGGAAAGTTTTCACGAACATCGCTGGAAATACCTTGCCGCCGCAGGCGCGATGGTGCTGGTGGCGACGGCGACGGCGGCGACCGCGTGGATGATGGGCCAGATCATTGATGCTCTGTCGACACCCGACAACCGTGGCCGTGTGATGGCTGTGGGCGCGGGCGTCGCGCTTGTTTTCGCGTTTCGTGGCGCTGCGATGTATGTGCAGGCCGTGCTGATGGCGCGGGCGGGCAACCGGATCGTCGCGCAAAAGCAGATGCAGATTTACCACCGGATGCTGGGTCAGGGGGTTGCGTTCTTCAACAGCAATGCATCGTCCGACCTGCTGTTGAAGGTGACGCAGAGCGCACAATCTGCGCGCGCCATCATCGACACGATTGTCGCAGGGTTCATCCGCGATCTTCTGACGCTGACCGGGCTGATTGCGGTGATGGTCTATCAACAGCCGGTGCTGTCGTTGGTCAGCCTCGTCGTGGCGCCCATCGTCGTTTACGGGGTGCAGCGCATCCTGCGGCTGGTGCAGGACGTCATGCAGCAAGAAATGGCCGGTCTGGGCGAAATTATCAGGGTGGTGCAGGAAACCTCGCTGGGTGCGCGGGTGGTCAAGGCCTTTGGTCTGGAACCCAGCATGGCCAACCGGATGGAGGCCGCGGTCCGTCAGGTCGAGGACCGCAACAACCGGATCGTGCAGCTACAATCCGCGACCATGCCCTTGCTGGATGTCGTGGCGGGCCTTGCCATCGCGTCAATCGTGATGCTGAGCGCGGTTGATCTGTTTGGCCGCGCGCCCGGAACGGCAGGGCAGCTGATGTCTTTTGTCACCGCTTTCCTGATGTCCTACGAACCGGCGATGCGTCTGTCGAAAATGCGGGTTGTCATCGAAAGCAACATGGTCGGCGTCCGGATGATGTATGAATTGCTGGATACCAAGCAGACCATGCTGGAAAGCCCCGATGCCGTGCCGCTTGTCGTGGGTCCGGGGGCAGTTGAACTGTCGGATGTCTGTTTTGCCTATGGCGATAACGAACAGGTCCTGCGGTCGGTCAACATGGCGTTCCAGCCCGGCAAGACGACGGCGCTTGTCGGTCCTTCGGGTGGCGGTAAATCGACACTGCTGAACCTGCTCTTGCGGCTCTATGACCCGACCGAGGGCCATGTTCTGATCGACGGGCAGGACATAAAGGCCGCGACCTTCAGCTCTTTGCGCGCGAATATCGCTTTCGTCGGGCAGGATACGTTCCTGTTTGCAGGGACCGTGATGGACAACCTGCTGCTGGCCCGCGAGGGCGCAACCAAAGACGAAGCCATCGCCGCCGCCAAAGTGGCCCATGCGCATGAATTTATCGAAAAGCTGGCCAATGGCTATGACACCGTCATTGGCGAGAACGGGTCATTCCTGTCAGGCGGCCAGCGCCAGCGCCTGTCCATTGCCCGCGCCGTGCTGCGGAAGGCGCCAATCCTGCTGCTGGACGAAGCGACCAGCGCGCTGGACAGCCATTCCGAGGTCTTGGTGCGTGACGCGCTTGAATCCATCACGCGCGGTGTGACCACCATCGTCATCGCGCACCGGCTGTCGACCGTGATGAATGCCGATGAAATCTGCTATCTTGAAAATGGCCAGATCGTCGAACGCGGCAAGATCGACGATCTGCTGACCACAGGTGGCAAGTTCAAGCAGCTTTACGATGTCCAGTTCAAGGGCAAATAGGATGGGCGTCTGACTGTTCAGCCCTGATCCACCACGGGGGACTGGACCCTGCGCAGACCGATATTGGCCGCCTGCATCGCCGTTGCGGCGATATCGACGGCGGTCAGACCGGCCTCGGCATACATGACATCGGGGGCGGCGTGGTCGATATAGCGGTCAGGCAGCGTCATCGTGCGGACCTGACAGCGCCCGTCCAGCAGCCCGTCATTGGCCAGATCATGCAGCACCATCGCCCCGAAACCGCCCTGCGCGCCCTGTTCGACCGTGACCAGCGCCTTGTGGTGGCGCAGCAATTGCCGGATCAGCGCGCGGTCCAGCGGTTTGGCGAAACGCGCGTCGGCGATGGTGACCGATACGCCCTGCGTTTCCAGCGCGCGGGCGGCCTTGCGACATTCATCCAGATGCGCGCCAAAGGACAGGATCGCGACATCGCTGCCTTGCTGCACGATCCGGCCTTTGCCGATCTCGATGATCTCGCCCCGTTCGGGAAGTTCCAGCCCCACACCTTCGCCGCGCGGATAGCGGAACGCGATGGGGCCATCATCATAGGCGGCGGCGGTGCGCACCATATGCATCAGTTCCAGTTCGTCCCCCGCGGCCATGACCACCATATTGGGCAAGGCAGCCAGATAGCCGATGTCGAATGATCCCGCATGGGTCGGGCCATCGGCACCGACCAGACCGGCACGGTCGATGGCGAACCTGACAGGCAGGTTCTGCAAGGCAACATCATGCACGATCTGGTCATAGCCACGCTGCAGAAAGGTGGAATAGATCGCGCAGAACGGTTTCAGCCCGCTGGCTGCCATGCCAGCCGCGAAGGTCACGCCATGCTGTTCAGCGATGCCGACGTCGAACACGCGGCTGCCAAAACGCTGGCCCATGATATCGACGCCGGTGCCATTGGGCATTGCGGCAGTGACCGCGACGATGCGGGGGTCATGCTGCGCCTCGACCGTCAGCGCCGTGCCAAAAACCTTGGTATAGCTGGGCGCATTGGGGCGCGATTTGGCCTGTTCGCCACTGGCCACGTTGAATTTTGCGACACCGTGGTATTTGTCGGCACTTTGTTCGGCGGGGGCATAGCCTTTGCCCTTTTTGGTGCAGACATGGATCAGCACGGGACCGGTGGCACGGGTCTTGGCCGCGCGCAGCACCGGCAAAAGCTGGGACATATCGTGCCCGTCAATGGGGCCGATATAGGAAAACCCAAGGCTTTCGAACAAGGTACCCGCATTGCCCGATTGCACGCCGGTCACGAGCTGCCGCGCACGGCGGGCATGGTCACGGATCGGGCCTGGCAGGACGGATTCGAACCCTTCGGCCATCTTGTGCAGATCGCCCAAGGGGGACGCATAAAGACCGGACAAGTATTTCGACATCGCGCCCACAGGCGGGGCGATGGACATTTCGTTATCGTTCAGGATCACGAACAACCGCCGTCCTTCGGACCCTGCGTTGTTCATCGCCTCATAGGCCATGCCTGCGCTGATCGAGCCATCCCCGATCACGGCAATCGCATCGCCCGTCGCCATGCCCAGATCACGGCCCACGGTGAACCCAAGGGCGGCGGAAATCGATGTGCTGGAATGAGCGGCACCAAAGGGGTCATATTCGCTTTCGGTGCGTTTGGTGAAACCGGACAACCCACCTTCTTGGCGCAGGGTGCGGATGCGGTCACGTCGGCCAGTCAGCACCTTATGCGGATAACATTGGTGGCCCACGTCAAAGATCAGCTTGTCGCGCGGCGTGTCGAACACGGCGTGAATGGCGACAGTCAATTCGACCACCCCCAGAGACGACCCCAGATGCCCACCCGTTTCGGATACGGCCGAGATCACCTCGGCGCGCAGATCATCGGCGAGATTGGCAAGCGCTGTCATATTCATCCGGCGCAGGTCAGCGGGGCCTGCGATACTGTCCAGAAAGGGTGTGGAAGGGCGGTTTGTCATGACGTCACCTTTGCAATAAAAAAGCGTCGCAAGTGGGGTTAACCGCTTGCGACGCTAGTCTCCTGTAGCCAACAGGAAGGGAACTGGGGTCGAAACCCCAACGACGGACCGACCAGGGAAGGGTGATCCGACAGCGAAGGATCAGGCAGGCGTCGCGCGATGCCTGATCCAATGGGTTTTCAGTCAGCGACCGCGTCTTCCATCGGTGCCGCCCGGTTGATCGGGTCGGGCGTGCTGCGGCTTTCCTCGGGCAGGGCCTGGCCGATCAAGGCGAAGGCCCCGATGAAGAACCAGATCGCCACAACGAAAAGCGCTGCATAACCCGCACCTTTGAGCATCAGAAAGGTGATGTCGGCGGTCAGCCTGCTTTTGCTGTTCATTTCGAGGATGTCGTTGTTTTTCATGGTCTCTCTCCTCAGTTCAGGGGCGCATAGCCGTGGATTTGTGCCCAGACGAACCAGTTGTCCACGACCGTTCCCGACAGCAGGATCCCGATACCACCTGTCAGTGGTGTCAGAACCGCGAACCACCAGGCCCAACGGTGGATACCTTCCATCGTGGCGTTAAAGCCCATGGTCCAGCGCCAGAACAATGCCGCCCGTTCGGATGCCGTGCCACGATCCACGATCTGTTCGATCTCGCGCTCGCCACCGAAACGGCTGACCGCAAGGATCGTCGCACCATGCATCGCGAACAACAGCACCGACCCGTAAAGGAACACGATCGAAAGCGCGTGGAACGGGTTGTAGAACAGGTTACCATGAGTGATCGAGAACAGGTTGGTCCAGTCAAGGTGCGAGAAGATACCGTAAGGTACGGCCTCGCTCCATGATCCCAACAGGATCGGCCGGATCAGACCCAGCACAAAGATCAGCCACAGCAGCGCGGCGAACGCATAGGCCACATGCAGCCCCATCCCCAGCGCCTTGGCGCGCTGATAGGTGTGCAGCCACCAGGCACAGCAGCCGACCAGAAAGAAGAAGCTGGCGATCAGCCACCATCCGCCTTCGGCAAGTGGCGCAAAGCCCAGCCCGTATTCTGGCCCCGGTGGTTCCAGCGACAGCCAGAACAGGTCACGGAAGAACAGACCGGGGCTATAGCCGACCTCGGCCCAGAAATTCATCCCGATGATGAAGAACCATGCCGCAAAGCCGATGACCGCGATCATCCCGGCGGACCCCAGATGGACAGGCCCGATCTGGGCGTTGCCAAAAAGGCCAAGCAAGGTAGAGAACCGCGTACCCTTGGTGCGTTCGCGCATCGTATCCGCGTCGGCAACGACCCCCATTTCGGCAGGGCCCTGGACCTGGACTTGCGTGAAGATATTTTGATATTCAGCCATTTTCATACCCTCCTACAGGTCTACCCACCAGGGCAGTTCATAATACCAGTCCCACCAGACGATCCATTCTTCGAACCAGATGGTGCCGGAAATCACGATACAGACCGCGCTCCAGAAACCGGCCATCAGCGCAAGGAACAGGCCCAGACGGTGAATGCCCAGTGGCCCAATCGAATAGCCGATCAGATCGCGGAAATAGGTGTCTTCGTGATCAGGCGCGCCGATGGTCTTGCCCTTGCCGGGGTTGACCGCGGACAGAACCAGCGATCCATGCAGCGCCAGCGCCAGCGTCGTGATCCAGAAGAAACTGATCGCGACCATATGGGCCGGGTTGTAGTGGAAGTTGCCGTAAGCATAGCCCACGTTGTTCACCCAATCGAGGTGGCTGAAGATGCCATAGGGGAACGCATGCCCCCAAGCCCCCAGCAACACCGGCCGGATGATGACCAGCGTGACATAGGCAAAGATCGCAACCCCAAAGGCAAAAGGCACATGATAGCCGATGCCCAATTTGCGGCAGATTTCGACCTCGCGCATCATCCAGCTGAGGAAGGCACCGACCGCGCAGATCGTGATGATCTGCCACAATCCACCTTGCATCAGCGGTGCGGCCCCAAGACCGTATTCCAGCGGCGGCGGATCAATCGAGATCAGCCACGGGTTCCATGTCGGGCCTTGGCTGGCCCCATAAAAAATCAAGATTGTCCCAAGGACGGCGAAAAAGAACGTCGTGACCCCGAAGAAGCCAACATAAAATGGCCCCACCCAAAAGTCGAACAGATCTCCGCCTACCAATGTCCCGCCACGGACCCGGTATTTTCTTTCGAAGCTGAGCTGTGCCATCTTCCTACTCCATATGCTACAGGCCCTGCATCCCCGTTCGGGCGCGCCCTGTGATCGTCGATGTCGATGTTTGCCGCGGGCGGATCAAAGTCCCGCCCGTAGCGATGTTATACGAAAAGCGCTGATCAACCGCCAAAGGCGAGCTGGAACCAGTTTGTTGCTTCGTTGCTCAGCAGGACGAGGTGAATCATCGCTGCCAGCAGGAACAGGAAAACGCCCTGTGCCACGAATACGCGGCGAGGGTCGAAAACCAGCCAGATCTTATAGAACTGTGCCATGTGGATATTCCTCTTCTTACCAGTTGAACCAAGGCAGCTTGATGTACGTCAGAATATGCGCGACGACGGCCACGATCGTGAAGATCGTAAACCCGCTCATATAGACTGAGTGCAGCTCTTGCGCTTGCTCATCAGTGAGACCTGTGAACGACAGGTCGGATTTGTCAGCCATGTTTTGTCTCCAAAATAGAATACTGACGCCGCGCAGCCCCCGCGGCCGGGTTACGACAGAAGCTTGTCCTCTGCCCCAATCCGCCATCCCGGGGGGGAATGACGAATGTCTTGATGTCCGTTTCCGGACAAATGTCGGGCCGCGCCTTCATGCGTTGAAGATATGCGGCGTGATGATGCGCGCCTGGGTCCAGGCCTTGGCGATGGGGCCCTTCTCGGGCAGCTCCATCCGGCGTGCCGCGAACAGCGCCCAGGTCAGGATCGCCAACGGCAAGGTCGCCAGAAAGATCAGCCCGAAATACGCGTAATATTCCCGCTTCGGGGCCGTGTGCCGCGCCCGTGTCATCGGTGCGTCTGTGGTGAAATCGGTCATTTGCGTCCTCCCAGGGATGGTTGCAGGGTTTCGACGGTCTCCAGCACGACCCTGTCGTTACCGGCGTCGAGCGCCGCCCGCTCTGCGGCATCGCGCAGGGACTTGGCGGCGGAAATACGTGTCAGGATCGGGTGCGTCGCCACGATCTCGTCCAGCTTGGCCTGTGCATCCGCGTCCCAAGGGAAATCGCGGCGCAAAGGCGTCAGCGTGGCATCGGTTTTATCCATATCCGTGCCCAAGGGCAGGATGTGGAACAAAGCATCGAACAGCCCATTGCACACCTCTTGCAGCACATAGGTCGCACCGGCATAGCCCATGAACGGCGTGCCTGTGGCGCGCCGGATCGCGGCACCGGGGAAAGAGGCAGGGATGAACACCGGGCTTGGCCCATGTCCGGCCTTCATTTCGGCCAGATACATCTTTTCATTGATCGACCCCATGACGATCAGCGGGCGCTTGGCATGCAGCATCGCGCGCACTTCGTCATTGTTGGTCTTTTTGCCACGACAGCGCGCAACGGCAAAGGCACATGGGAAACCCAGATCACCCTCAAGATAATGGCGGATGCCGCGGGCATAGGTTTCATTCGCGACAATCGCGAATTCCGCCGTCGCAAAAAAATCTTGCGTGACAGACCGCCACAGATCCCAGACGGGTTTGATGGTAGAATGCTTCTCGCGTTCGATGAACGGTTCGGGGTCCAGCCCCGTCAATTCGCCCAGCTTGCGCAGGAATTTCGTGGTGGAATCGATCCCGAACGGCGCTTGCAGATAGGGCTTGCCCAATACCTCGCACAAACCACGCCCGAATTCGCGGTACATGCAGATATTCACATCCGCATTCACCAGATTGCGCATCTCGGCCACATGGGCACCCAAAGGCATCACCATATTGACCTCGGCGCCGATGCCTTCGATCAGGCGCCGGATCTCGGCCAGATCGGATGGCATGTTGAACGCGCCATACATCGGACCCAGGATATTGACGCGCGGCGCCTCGCCCGGGGTCCGCTTCTTTTCAGGTGGCATCCGGCCTTTGGTCATGCCGAATTCGGTGAAAATCCAGGTCATCGCACGATCCGCGGCTTCCCATTGATCCTCGTCAATCGTGCGCGGCAAAAACCGCTGGATATTGGTGCCTTGCGGCGTCACACCGCCCCCGATCATCTCGGCAATCGACCCTGTGACAACGACAGCAGGCAGTGCGGGATCAAGCACTTCCCAGGCGCGTTTCATCGCAGCCTCGGTGCCTTCGCCCATCTCGGTCTCGCCCAGCCCGGTCACGACAATCGGCAATTCATGCGGCGGCAACCCATCGGTATAATGCAGAACCGAGGTCACCGGCAGGTTTTCACAGCCCACAGGCCCGTCGATGACGACCTGCAGCCCTTTGACAGCACAGAAGGCGTAAACCGCGCCCCAATATCCGCCTGCCCGATCATGATCCATAATCAGCATGACAGGCCTACCATCTTCCGAGCCCAAATATCCCGGGGGAGCGAAGCGGGGGCAGCGCCCCCTGCGGTCGCTGTGCGGCCGCGATTGGCTTTGCCAATCTCTTTCCCGCACCATGGCGATTTTGTTTCAAAATACGCCATTATATCATCTGCTCCGCCGCAGCCGCACGCGCCTGCTTGTCGAGCTTTTTCTGATGCATCGCACGGAAATCGGGGCGCAGATTGGGCGCGCCTTCCCAGACACCGGCGGTATCGCCATGACCCACACCTTCGAAAAAGGCGCGCATCGTGTCCATCTTTTCCTTGCCCGCAATCGCCGCATTGACGACCTGCGCAAGCGATCCGGCACCGGCTGGCCCCATCAGGGGACGCGCAGAAATCAGGTTGGTGAAATAAAGCGCGGGTGTCCCGCGTTCCTTGGCGTGCTGCACAACCGGTGTCGTGCCAATCGCCAGATCGGGGTTGATCGCGTCCACGGCGGCCAGATCATCCTCCAGAGAGGCACGGTATTTCACCTTCACGCCACGGCTTTCGAGCCATGCGGCATCCTCGGCGGACCAAGGGGTTTTCGGACAGGCGGTGCCAACATAAGGCACATCCGCGCCGCTTTCGATCAGCAGACGCGCGACCAGCAGTTCGGAGCCTTCATATCCCGACAGCGTCACGGTGCCCTTGATCTGCGCGCCACCAAGGGCGGCGGTGATCGCAGGCAAAAATGCGTTCTGTGCCGCAGCAATCTGCGCGGCAGGTACGTTATAGGCCGCACCAATCGCGGCCAGCCATGCGGCTGTGCCGTGGTATCCGACAGGGGCAGACCCTACGACCGTGCGGCCAGCGGCCTGAAATTCACGCACCGAGGCGGTATAGAACGGGTGGATCGCAGCAACGACACCGCAATCAAGAGCGGCATAAAGCTCGCGCCATTCGCGGGTGGGGACCACAGGACCAGCGGCCAGACCCATGGGCGCCAGCATCGCGCCGATCATCATCGGATCGGCGGGGAACATCTCGCCCAGCAGCGCAACAGACGGGCGGTCGGATTTGCCACCGACAGGCCGGGCGACGGGGCCTGCCTTGATCTCTTCACGGGCATAGGCCAGCATCGCACCGGCCAGAACGTCCTTGGCCTCGGCATGGGTGGGGATGCCAAAGCCTGGCACATCAATGCCGACGATCCGAACGCCATTGATCTCGCGCGGCAGCAGGCGCAAAGGCACGCCAGAGGCTGTCGGCACACACAGATTGGTAACCACGATCGCGTCATAGCGGTCGGGATCGGCCATATCATGCACGCTTTCGCGGATATCCTCGAACAGCTTGCCGGTGACCAGCGTTTCGGAATTGAACGGCACATAGCCGACCGACCGGCGCGCACCATAGAAATGCGACACGAAGGTCAGCCCGTAAACGCAGCAGGCAGACCCCGACAGGATCGTCGCCACGCGTTTCATGCGCAGGCCCACACGCAAAGACCCGAAGGCCGGACACATGGATTGTGGCTGGTCATGTGGTCCTTGCGGATAGTCCTTGGCGTATTGGTCCAGAATGTCGGATTTGCCCGCAGCGCGTGCTGCGTCCTTCATCGTGCCGCCCGAAGAACAGCCGCCAGCCAAGGCCGTCTGCGCGACCTCGGGTGTCGCATCGACAGCATCGCCTTCGATGATGCGGACATTGCCCGCCTCGTCGTAACCGACTTCATAACCTTTGGATTCGTGATCAAGCGTCATCATAGATCACTTCCAGCGTCGCTTTGGGGACGGCATTCTTGCCGCGCATATCGACATCAGTAGCGGGGACCAGTTTGTAATCGCCGCCGGTATCCTTGGCATCGAACAGGCCCAGCAGACCGTCCTGATCCAGCGGGGTCGGGCGGACAGGCGGTGCGATCCCGACCGCATCGGCAAGACCCGCAAACATCGGGCCCCATTCGCTGTCATAGCTGCCGACGATCTGGTAATTCGCGGATTTCTTGCGCAGATCGTCGTTCTGCGGGATCGCGCAAAGCACGGGGATTTTCACGGCGGCGGCAAAGGCCTGCGCCTCTCCGGTGCCGTCGTCCTTGTTGATGACCAGACCGGCCACGCCGACATTGCCGCCCATCTTGCGGAAATATTCCACCGCCGAACAGACGTTGTTGGCAACGTAAAGCGATTGCAGATCGTTGGACGCAACCAGAATGACCTTCTGCGCCATGTCGCGGGCAATCGGCAGGCCGAAACCGCCGCAGACCACGTCGCCCAGGAAATCGAGCAGGACATAATCAAAGTCCCAATCATGGAACCCCAGCTTTTCCAGCAATTCGAACCCGTGGATAATGCCGCGCCCGCCGCAACCGCGGCCAACCTCTGGCCCGCCCAGTTCCATAGCGAACACGCCGCCACGCTTGAAACAGACGTCACCAATGGCAACTTCTTCGCCCGCCAGCTTTTTCTTGGCGGATGTCTCAATAATCGTCGGGCAGGCCTTGCCGCCGAACAACAGGCTGGTCGTGTCGGATTTGGGGTCGCAGCCGATCAGCAGCACGCGCTTGCCCATTTCGGCCATCATATGGGACAGGTTGGCCAGCGTGAACGACTTGCCGATCCCGCCTTTGCCATAGATCGCGATGATCTGGGTTTTCGATGTGGGCGGGCCGCTGGGGACCTCTAGGCTTGGTTCCTCATGGGCTTCATCGCGCAGGCGCTGATCGAAATCCTTCAGGTTCGGAATTTCATCTTTCATGCGGTTCCCCAGTTCAAAATCATTTTCAGGCAGGCCGGATCGCTGAACGCCGTTTCATAGGCGGTGGTCGCGGTTTCGGCGGATTGTTCGTGTGTGATCAGATCGCCCAGACGCAACGTGCCGTTTTCGACCAGCGCGCGGGTGGCTGTCATGTCGTCGGCGGTCCATTCCGCGCTGATGCGCAAACGGGCCTCTTTCATAAAGGCGGGCGGAAAGGCGAATTGCAGCGGTGCGGTATAGAAACCCGCCAGAACAATCTCGCCTCCCTTGGCGATGCGCCCGATCCAGTCGTTCAGCAGATCACCACGGCCGGAGGCATCGTAGATGGAGGTATAATCGCGGCGCGTGTCGGTTTCGGGTGTCATCACCTGATACCCCTGCGCACCCGCCATGCGGATAGGGTCCACTTCCCAGACGGTTGGCGCAGGTGCGCCCGCCGCGATGGTCAGCCGTGCCAAAAGACGGCCCAGAACACCGTGACCGATGATCAGGTCAGGCACAGATTTGTTCGGCCCCGCCATCGCGTGCCGTGCTGTTGCGGCCAGCGCCAACAACGCGCCGCCAGCGCCAAGACCACGGTCGATCCGCGTCACGCGGGATGCCTTGGTCACGATGGTCTGTGCGGCAGCGCCGAACAGGCCGAACGCGCCTTCATAGCAATTGGCACCGGGGACAAAGACGTGTTCGCCGACGCGGTAGCCGCTGTCGGGGCCAGCCTCGACCACTTCGCCTGCTGCCTCGTAGCCGGGGATCAGCGGATAGCCCATGCCGGGAAATGGCGGCATATCACCGGACCAGAACAGTTTTTCGGTGCCGGTGGAAATGCCCGAATGGCGGATCTGGACAACAATATCGTCACGCGCCGGGGGTGTGATTCCCACCGTATCAAGCCCCAGCTTGCGGGGTGCTGATAATATGACGGCCCTTGTTTCCAATTAATCTCTCCTGCGGTGCTTGGGGTCATTCTGACCTGATAGCAGCGCCTCCTCTTGGATTGAGTGTATCTTTTTGGCGCACAGTGTCAATTCTTTTAGACACATAGTGTGTAAACTTTACCTTACACCTTCGACGACGGAGGTGATGAAGGGGCGCGCGGCCTTTGGCAGACGCAGACTGTTGAAGCCGGCCTGTTGCAAAAGCGCCGCAATCCGGTCGGCCGACCGCGCGCGCCCGGTGCGCATCGCCATGCAATAGAGCGCGAAATAGACATCGCCCGCGCGATGCGGGGCAGTGCCGCCTGTCATCGGTTCGGAAATCACGATCCGCCCGCCGGTGGGCAGCGCGGCATAGGCGGCGGCCAGCAAATCAGCCACGGTTTCATCGCTGTGATCGTACAGCACGCGCACAAGGCTGATCATATCGGCCCCCCGCGGCAGCGGCTGGTCGCGGAACGACCCCGACACGATCTGTGTGCGATCTGCCATCCCAGCGGCTGCGAACCTATCCTGCGCGGCGGGCACGACGGCAGGGAGATCGAACAATGTCATCGCCAGTTTCGGGCAGGCCGCACCCACCGCCGCAAGGAACGCACCTGTCCCGCCGCCCACATCCATCAACCGCGTCACACCGCGAAAATCGACCGCCGCCAGCGTGTCATCGGCCACCAAAAGCTGGCTATCGGCCATCAGACGGGAATATTTGGCGGCGCTGCCAGGGTCGGTCGCGGCCCCAGCGCCGAACACATAGGGCCAGAAATCAGCCAGTTCCGTGTCCACTTCGCCGCGAAAGAACGCAACGGGGTCCGACAGATCACGATAAAGCACGTCATGATGCGCAATCATCCCCGCCAGACCGGGCACACCGGCCAGCGCGGCACCCCGCGTCGTCAGCGCAAAAAGGCCGGATTTGCGCTGTTTGAGCAGCCCCAGCGCCACCGCCGCCGACACCAGAACCGCCATGCGGTCCGGCGGCATCCGCCCTTGTTGCGCCAAGGCGGACAAGGGCAGTTCATGGACCAACAGCAGCTTGGGGATATCCAGTGCGACCAGCGTATAAAGCACCTGCGAATGGCAGAAACCGGCAACAAGATCGAACATCGCCTCGCCCTCTGACCGGACCAGCCGGCGGGTCAGGGGAAAGCGGGCAGCCCATTTCTGAAAGGCAGGCGAAGCCACCAGGCGTGTGAAACGTGACGCGCTTTGGCGGTCAAGGTCACGCCCGGATACCGGCATTGTCACAGCCGCATCCGTCATTATTCGCCCGGCACGGTGCGCCGGTCACGCGCGCCCGCAGGCACCAGTCTATCGGCATAGGCGCGCACCATCTGGGCCAGCGCCGCTTCGCCCGGGCAGGCGGGAATCGATGAAATGGCGCCGCCAAGGATGTCGTCGAACCGTTTGACCGCGCCCTGTACGCCATAGGCAGCCACCGCATTGGGCCGCCCGTGCAGATCGTCCTGACCGGCAGGCTTGCCCAGCGCCGCCTCGTCGCACAGCGCGTCGCGCAGGTCGTCTGCGACCTGAAACGCCTCACCGATGCGGGCACCAAGCTCGGCCCAGGGTTCGGCCTCTTGCCCTGCGGCCACGGCCCCCATCTGGGTCGCGGCGATGAACAAGGCCCCCGTTTTCGCCTGGTGATAGGCGGACAGATCAATCTGGCTTTCGCTTTCCCAACCTTGCCCCGCGCAGATGCCAAAGGGCATACCGGTCCGCGTGCCAAGGATATCAAGCAGCGTGATCGCGCGCGCAGGCGCGTCGCCAGCCGCGCGCGCAAGCACATGAAACCCCATGATAATCAGGCTGTCGCCCGCCAGCACGGCCAGAGGTTCAGAGAACGCACGGTGCAGTGCGGGCTTGCCCCGTCGCATATCGGCATCGTCGAAACAGGGCAGATCGTCATGCACAAGGCTGGCGCAATGCACCAGTTCAAGTGCCGCCGCCGCCGCATTCGTCAGCGCAGGACGGTCGTCGCCGCAGGCCATCGCCACGCTCATCAGAATCGTCGGCCTGATCCGGGCACCACCCGGCGTGACAGCATAGTTCAACGCCGCCGCCAGTTTAGGAGGCGCCACGCCGCCCTGTCCCTGCGCGATGGCAGCGGTGATTGTGGCTTCGATCCGGTCGGCGATTTTCATGGCGTGTGTCCTATGTCACTTCCATACTGTCTAATTTAGTTTACATATGTCAATGTAAATCAAACGATACACTAAGGGCCCATCCGAAATGACCGCATCTGCGGAAAAGATCGTGATCATCGGCGCGGGGATCGCCGGATTGGCCACCGCCTTGCGCCTTGGCCATGCAGGCTACGACGTGACGGTCGTGGATATGCATGCCGCGCCGGGCGGCAAAATGCGCGCCATCCCATCTGCCGCGGGTCCGGTCGATGCAGGCCCCACAGTGCTGACGATGCGGCACGTATTCGACACGCTGTTCACGGATGTCGGTGCCGATCTGGCGGATCATGTGACCCTCACACCGCTGGCGACGCTGGCGCGGCATTACTGGGACGATGGCGCGCAGCTTGACCTGATGGCCGATGCAGAGGCAAGCCTTGCCAATGTGCGCGACGCCTTTGGTGCAGTGGCAGCGGCGGAATTCGCTAGTTTCTCGGCCCGTGCAAAGCGCCTGTTTGATGCCTTCGATGCGCCGATGATGCGCACCGCCATGCCCGACCAGATCGCCGTGGCGCGCAAGGTGCTGGCCCAACCCCGCCTGATCGCCGATATGGCGCCGCACCGGACGCTGGCGGGGCTGTTGAAATCCAGCTTCAGCGATCCGCGCTTGGCGCAGCTGTTCGGGCGCTATGCGACCTATGTCGGGGGATCACCCTACAAATCCCCCGCGATCCTGTCGCTGATCTGGCAGGCCGAGGCGCAGGGCGTCTGGACCGTCGCAGGCGGGATGCAACAGCTGGCGCAGGCCATCGCGGCGCTGGCCGAACGGCACGGCGTGCAGTTCCATTACGACACCCGCGCCCTGCGGATCACCCGCCAAGGTGGGCAGATCAGCGGGGTCGAGACGACCAAGGGCCATTTCCCCGCCGCCACCGTTGTGTTCAACGGCGACCCACGGGCGCTGGCCACCGGATTGCTGGGACCGGCCATTGCCGGGGCCGTGCCGGTCACCGGCACCGAACCCCGCAGCCTGTCGGCCTATGTCCATGCTTTCGCCGCCGTGCCACACGGGGTGGAACTTGCGCATCATACCGTGTTCTTTGGCCATGACCCCAAGGCGGAATTCAGCGCACTCGCCCGCAACGACATGCCGCGTGATGCGTCATTGTATTTGTGCGCGCAGGATCATGACACCGCGGCGCCCGATGCCTTGCAACGTTTTGAAATCATCATGAACGCAGCCCCCGTTCTGCGCGACCCCGAACAGGAAAAAGCCCAATGTCAGACACAGATTTTCGCCCGTTTCCGCCAGTTCGGACTAACCTTCAGCCCAACACCCGGGCCGGACAGCCTGACCACGCCGCAGGGGTTCGCGGATCTGTTCCCCGCGAGCCTCGGTTCACTCTACGGGCGCAGCCCGCACGGGATGATGGCGGCGTTCAAGCGGCCAACCGTGCGCACGACGATGCCGGGGCTGTATCTGGCGGGGGGCGGGGTGCATCCGGGGGCGGGGGTGCCGATGGCGACGCTTTGCGGCCAGCACGCGGCCGCGGCGATCTTGAACGACCTTGCTTCGCGCTCGACGTCCCGCCCGGTGGCTATGCGTGGTGGTACATAGACGGGATCAGCGCCTGCGGCACCAAGGCCGTCAGCGTCATTGGGTTCATAGGGTCGGTCTTTTCGCCGTGGTATGCGTGGTCAGGGCGCGGTGATCCGGCCAATCACTGCTGCATCAATGTGGCCACCTACGGCCCCGGCGGGCGGTTCACCATGACCGACCGCGGGCGACAGGCGCTGCGCACCAGCACCGACACGTTGCAGGTTGGTCCGTCGTCGATGCATTGGAACGGCAAAGCCTTGGTGATCGACATCAACGAAATCAGCGGCCCGCCCGTCATCAGCCGCGTGCAAGGGCAGATCACGATCACGCCGCGCGCGGTCACATCCGTCGAACTGCCGCTGACGCCGGATGGCGCGCATGTCTGGCGGCCCTTTGCGCCATCGTCGGACATCACGGTCGATCTGGCGGCAAAGGGCTGGCAATGGTCTGGGCATGGTTATTTCGACGCCAATTTCGGCACCCGACCGCTGGAGGATGATTTCAAATTCTGGACATGGGGCCGCTATCCGACCAAGGCGGGCGCGACCTGCATCTATGACGCGACACGGCGGGACGGATCAATGCTGGAAACCGCCATCGCCTTTGACCATGACGGCACGGCCCGACAGGTCAGCGCGCCACCGCGCGTGCCGTTCAAATCGTCGGGCTGGCGGATCAGGCGCGAAACCCGCGCTGATGCGGGCATTATGCCCCGGCAGGTGCTGGGCATGCTGGACGCGCCGTTCTATTCACGCTCAGCCGTGCAAACGGTGTTGGACGGCGAAACCGTGACCGGCGTCCATGAAGCGCTGGATCTGGACCGCTATGCATCACCGCTGATCAAGCCGATGCTGGCCTTTCGCGTGCCGCGACGCGCCGGTTGGCGACAGGACGATTAGGCCGGCGTTTAATTCAAACTGTTCGTACTTCTGTGCGTCGCTTAACCGGCTGGAAATGATTCCTTCGTATCTGGCTGTGCATAGGAGGATCATAGATGAAAAAACTGACTTTCTGGCTCGCAATGACGACGCTGGCCACCACGACCGCGACAGCTGGGGCAGCACAGGATATGCAGCCCAAGATGGCGCAATTCGTCACTGAACACGTTATGGATTGGGCAACCGACCCGATCATCGTGGATGCGATCATTGCGCAGAATGCGATCACTGGCAGCTATGACCAGGCCAAGATCAACGAACTTGATACGCTGTGGATGGCGCAGGCCGGAATGGCAGGTATTCCGCTGATCGATGACGTATTGCAAAACCCCACGTCCGATTTCCTGCGGCAACGCGTGGCTGCATCGGGTGGTGCCATTTCCGAAATTTTCGTGATGGATGCCCGTGGCCTGAACGTCGCTGCAGCCGAAGCGACATCGGATTACTGGCAGGGGGACGAGGAAAAGTTTTCCGAAACTTTCCCCAAAGGCCCGAATGCGCTCCATTTTGGCGAGGTTGAACTGGATGGATCATCCGGTGAAGTGCAGGCACAGGTGTCCATGTCCATTGTGGACACCACGGGTGCCGTCGTGGGCGCCATGACAGTGGGGATCAACCTTGCATCACTGATGTGATCCGGTTGCGCGGGTTTTCAGCGGCCGGTTTCATTACCCAGCGTGATAATCACACCGCCTGCGGCCTGCGCATCTTCGGCATCATGGGTGACCATCAACACCGGCAAGGCGCGGCTGCGCGCCCTGTCGAACACCATGTCGCGGACCTGCGCGCGCAAGGCCGCATCCAGCCGCGCGAAGGGTTCATCCAACAGCAGGGCGCAGGGTTCGGACAAAAGCATCCGCATCAAGGCGACACGCGCCTTTTGTCCGCCCGACAAGGTGGCAGGATCACGCGGCGCAAAACCGTCAAGCCCCACCTCGGCCAAGGCGGCGTCGATCCGGGTTTGCCTGTCGCTGCGCGACCCACCGGGCCGCAGGCCAAAGGCAAGGTTCGCCCCGACCGACAGATGCGGAAACAGCAGGTCATCCTGAAACAGGATGCCGACACGCCGTTGATGCGCCGCAGCATAGGTGATGTCATGCCCGTCCAGCCAGACCGTGCCGGTGGCAGTGAAATCGCCGGGCAAGGTGCCGGTGATAAAGGCCAGCAATGTGGATTTACCAACTCCGGACGGGCCCATGATCGTCACGACATCACCCGGTGCCACATCGTGATCCACCCTGATCAGCGGTGAACGGTCTTTGAAAACCGTCACATCGCGCAGCGATAATCCCTTATCCATGCCGCAATCCTTTCCTGTTGCGCCAGACCAGCGCCGGAATAAGCAAGGCAAGCGCGAAGGGCACCAGCGCCGCCCCCGTTTGCATCAGCCCGTAAACACCGATCGCGCGCCTGTCGCCACCCGACGCCAGCGCCACCGCCTCGGTCGTCAGGGTCGCGACGCGCCCGCCACCGATCAGCAAGGTCGCCAGATATTGCCCCACGGACACCGCCAGCCCGACGGCAAAGGCCGTCAGCACCGGACGCAGCAACATGGGCAGCCGCACGCGCCACAAAATGCGGTCTGGGCTGGCGCGCAGTGCTGCGGCGATCACACCCATCCGCGCATCCCAGGCCCGAAACGGATCCGCCAGCGACAAGAAAACGTAAGGCAAAACAAAAACCAGATGCACCAGCATCACCGGCACCCGCCCCACATCGGCCCCAAGGGTCAGCATCAAGGTCTGCAACCCCGGCAGAAAGGCCGTTTGCGGGACCAAAAGCGGGATATACAATACCCAGACAGCACGCTGGCTAACGCGGAGCTTATGGCGATACTCAGCCTCCAGACAGCCGATGGTCAGCACCAGTGCGACCAGCGCCGCGACCACCGCGATCAGGGCTGTCTCGCCCAGCGCCTGCAATGTGCCGGGGCCGAAACGCAGCCAATTGGCCATGGTGATCCTGTCCGGCAATGCATCAGGAAACCCCCAGAAACCCGCGACTGACCAGACTCCGAGAACGACCAACCCCAGAAAAACCGCCAGCGCCGAAACCGCCCCCGCCACCAGCGCCAGACCCGCGACCGCAGGATCGGCCTTGCCGCGCGCGCCCGCTGTGATCCACCGCCGCCCAAGGGCTGCCACGGCACCCTCGCCCAGACGCCAGACCAAAAGCGCGCCAATCACCAGCAACAGTTGCAACACGGCCCCCGCCGCAGCCTCCAGCCGATAGCTCAGATCGGGATGCGCCATCAGCTTGACGATCTGCACCGACAAGGATGGCGGCGTGTTTGGACCCAGAATGACAGCGACATCCACGACCGACATCGCATAGGCCAGCACGACATAAACCGGCGGCCTGATCTGCGCATAGACCCGCGGAAACACGGTCTTGAGCCAGCCGGTCAGCCGCCCATAGCCCAGCGCCTGTGCCACCCGCACGCTGCGCTGCGCATCCGCCTGACCCAAGGCGGCCAGCGTGATCAGCAGCAGAAAGGGCACCTCTTTCACGATCAGCCCGGCGGTCATCGCCAGCCCCCAACTGTCCTGCACGATCAGCAGGTCAGGTGGGCGGTCCCAGCCGGTCAGCCCCGGCGAGGTCAGCCGCGCCAGCCAGCCCGACGGCGCGATCAGAAACGCCAGCCCGAACGCCGCCGCCGCATGCGGCACCGCCAGCAATGGCGACAACAGCCGTTCCAACACCCCGAACACCCGCGTGCCGGACCAGCCAGCTGTCACCAGCATGACGATGGCCAGCGACATCACCGTCGCCAGAACGCCCGTCCCCACCGATAGCATCACCGCGCGCGGCAATCCGACCCAGCCAAACAGGGCGCGGAACGGGTCCAGCGACGGCCCGGTCAGCCCCGCCGCAGGCAGATGTCCGAAGGCGGGCAACACTGTCCCCCACAGCCCCGCCACCACCGGCCCCAGCAATGCAAGCCATGGTCAGCGCCGGCAACAGCGGCAACAGGCGGCGGCGGGACATGGGCGGCGTTTACTGCGCGACGCCGTAGCGCGCGACCCAATCGTCGCTGATGCGGGTCATCCATGTCGGATGCGGTTCATCCTGCACGACCCCCAGTTCCGCCGGTGTCAGCGTCGCAATGCCAAGGTCCAGCGTTTCGAACAGCGCGCGGTCGGCATCCGACAGCTTGTCCATCGCCAGCACCGTGCCATAGCCAAGGATCGCGGGATCTTGGGCGCGGGCCTGTGCCTCGGGCGACATCAGAAAGTTGGCGACAACCATCGCCCCAGCCTTGGCCCCCGAATTATACGGGATCGCCACGAAAGAGGCATTGCCGATCGTGCCCTTGTCCAGCACAAAGGTTCGCACTGTATCGGGCAACTGGTTATTGGCGATCGCGGCAGTCGCTTCACCCGGGCTAAAGGAAATCGCCAGATCAACTTCGGCATCGGCGATCAACTGCAACTGCGCAGGACCGCTTGCCGGATAGGCGCGGCCTTCGCGCCACAGATGCGGCGTCAGCGCGTCAAGATAGGCCCAAAGCGGTGCGGTCACCGCGTCATAATTGGCATCAGTTGCAGGGTCAGCCAGCACCGCCGGATCGGGCAAAAGATCGATCAGTACCTGTTTCAGAAAGGTTGTGCCCAGAAAATCCGGCGGTTGCGGATAGCTGAACCGCCCCGGATTGGCCTGCGCCCAGCCCAGCAGCGCATCCATCGACCCCAGAGGGTCGGGCATCCGCGCGGTATCATGCACAAACACGACCTGCGCCATTGCCCAAGGACTCTCATACCCATCCACAGGCACGGTGAAATCGGTCTGCAGGGCGGACTTGTTTTCAAAATCGGCCAGCGCCCAATTGGGCAGCTGTTCGGCATAGGGGCCAAACAGAAGATCGGCCTCTTTCATCGCGGCGAAATTCGCGCCGTTGATCCAGATCATGTCAATCGCGCCGTTTTCGTTCTGGCCTGCCTGTTTTTCCGACAGCACACGCGTCACGGCATCGGCCGTGTCAGTCAGTTTGACGTGGTTCAGTGTCACGCCATAGTCCTGCGCGACACGCGATCCGACCCAAGCGATAAAATCATTCGTCGTCGTCGATCCGCCCCAAGCATTCCAATAGACGGTCTGACCTGCGGCCTGTGCTGTCACCGCGTCCCAATCGGCGGGATCGACATCGGCCATCGCGGGCAAAGGGGCCAGCAGGGCAGCAAGAACGGCAAGGTGTTTCATCGAAGATGTCCTTTAGTTTACATAGATACGATAGGCTGCCCTGACCCGCAGTGCAGCAGTCAGAAAGCACAAAGCGCCAAAGACCCACGCCAGCGGCGCGAAGTATGGTGCGAACAGGCAAAGCAGCACGAAGAACAGGATCGTTTCGGTCCCTTCAAGGATACCGTTGGAATAATACAGCGATTTGTGGCCTTGCGCGGTTGTCCGATGGCCATGCTTTTCAGCCAGAATGGCAAAGCCCAGAAAGGTCGTGCCGTTGACATAGAACGATGCCAGCAAAAATGCACCCGCAGCCCCGTTGCCAGCGGGATCGATCAGCACAAAAGCCAGCGGGATCATGCCGTAAAACAGGAAATCCGCGGCGATATCCAGATAGCCGCCGAAATCAGTCTGGCGCGTGGCCCGCGCCACCGCCCCGTCCAGCCCGTCTGCCAGACGGCTGGCCAGCAAAGGCACCAGCGCCAGCAGTGGCGCGCCCAGCGCGATCACAAGCGCGGCCACCAGCCCCAGCCCCAACCCGACCAGCGTGACGCTATTTGCCGAAATCCCGCGCGCCGCCATGCGGCAGCCGATCCGGTTCAGCGGCGGGTCGATCAGCGGGCGAATGTGGCGGTCTAGCATGATATGGTCCTGAATATCGCGACGTTGTCCTTCATCATGCGCAGTCGCGCAATCGGACTGACAAGAAAGTGACCAACCGCAATCACCCCGCCGCGATGCGCGGTCTGCCCTGCGCGGTGACCCTGATCTTGGCCTCGATGAACATGGGCTGGCCTTCGACCTCGACCTCGGTGATGTCTTGGGCGACATGCAGGCTGATATCCTCGACACCCGCGCCGCGCGCGGCAGCCGTGGCCTGCGCTGTCAGTGCCGCACAGATCGCGGACAGGGCGGCGTCGCGGCTAGAATAGCTTTGCACATCGCCCATCAGATGCACCTTGAACGCGCCTGCGCCCGGGCTGGTCACGGTGCCGGAGGCCTGCATCTGCACCTGCCCTACGACAGCGCCGATGGCATTGGCGACATCGGCATGATCCGGCACCAGCATCTGCGTACCAAGCCGCGCGCCGACAGCCCCGTAATAGGCGCGCGCCGATGCGCCCAGCCCGATCACCGGCAGGGCCAGCGCCATGTCGATCCGAACAATCCCCCGATGCCGGTCCAGCCCCGCCTGCGCCAACGGATGCTGCGCCATGGCGGCAGGGTCGGGCCAGTCGCGCCCATCCTCGGCAAAGGCGGCCTGCAGCAGGCAATCGACGGTCTGCGCGGTCAATTGGTCGATGATCATCTGTGCAAGTGTCTGCGCATCCGGCGCGATCTGCTGGCCGCCACCGGTGCGCCTACGCGCGAACAGCGTCAGCGCCTTGGTCGCGGCATCGGCGTCCCAGACATCCTGCAGCCCCAGCACATGCGATGCATCCGATGGTGTCACCCCCGCCAGCATCACCAGCCCGCGCCCGATCAACCGGCCCAAGGCGGGGTTTTCCATCCGCGTCTGCACCGCCTGGCCCAGCCGCAACGGACCATCGACCAGCCGCTGCGCCACGATCAGTTCCCGCGCATCAAGCCCCTTTGGCAGCACCCGCCACAACGGCAGCACGAACTGCCCGCCATCGGACGCAGGCACACCACTGGCCAGCGCGCGGTCCAGCGCCTGATGCACCAGATCGGGAAATTCCGTTGCGGCCAGCGCGATCGGCATCAACCGCCGTGGCCCAAGGCGCAGAGCAGCGGTCAGCCCTTCGGTCACATGCACCTCGCTATCGCCGCCCAGACCGGTGGTGCGCATCGCCACTGCCTCGACCATGGTGCGGAACGGGCCGACGCGCGCGCCCGCGGGGTCGATCATCGGGCGGCCATCGCGCAACAGGCAGACATCAGTTGTGGTGCCGCCAATATCGCTGACCAACGCATCCGTCTGTTTGGTCAGCCAGCTTGCCCCCGCGATGGATGCGGCAGGCCCGCTAAGGATTGTTTCAATCGGTTTTTCGCGCGCGACAGCTGCTGACACCAACGCCCCGTCACCGCGCACCACCATCAGGCGGGCGGTAATCCCACAGGTCGCCAGATGGGTTTCGCAGGCGGTGATCAGCCCGTCGATCATGCCGATCAGCCGCGCATTCAGCACCGCCGTCAGCGCCCGTTTCGGCCCGCCAAGGGCCGAGGATAATTCATGCGAACAGGTCACGGGCAGGCCGGTCAGATCACGAATCAGATCGCGCGCCGCGATTTCATGCGCGGGGTTACGGGTGGCGAAACTGGCGGCCACGGCAAAACCGGTGATGCCCGCGTCCAACGCGGCCAGCGCCACCTGCAAACCGGCCAGATCGAGCGCTGCAGCCTCGCTGCCCGCGTGGCTATGCCCACCTGCCAGCGCGATGACCGGATCGCCGCGCAAGGCGTCTTGCAGGCCCGCGCGGGTCAGTTCGGCGGCGTCAAACCCGATGAACACAAGGGCGATCCGCCCGCCCTGCCCTTCGACCAGCGCATTGGTTGCCAGCGTGGTGGACAAGGACACCATAGCAATATCGCGCGCGGCCACACCGGCCTTGGCCAGCGCCGCATCAATCGCCGCCCCCACGCCGAACGCCAGATCAGGCCGCGACGTCAGCGCCTTGGCCGAGGCAACAACCCTTTGCGCCGCATCATCCAGCACGACAGCATCGGTATATGTGCCGCCCGTATCGACACCAAGTAGATAGGCCATCTGGTACCCCTGCGAACCCTGCATCCGGTAAACGAAGGAATGGGCGAAATTGCAACGCGGATTATGCGTTTCAAGGCGCAATCTTTACGACGGCACGAATCTGACCCAATGTTGACACAACCTATGGAATATATCCGGATGATGTTCAAAAAGACTTTGGGTCAGGCCCACGAAAGACTGGTTTTCAACCGTCGCGTGCGGGTGCTGGTGGATCAGATTGGCGCCTTGGTCCCGCCCGCTGCGCAGATACTTGATGTCGGCACCGGCGACGGGCAGATCGCCAAATTGATTTGCGAAAAGCAGGCGGGCGCGCAGGTGCAAGGCATCGACATCATGCTGCGCGACAAGACCCATATCCCCGTCACGCTATTCGATGGCACCACGATCCCGTTCGACGAAAACAGCGTTGATGTCGTGACCTTTGTCGATGTGCTGCACCATACCGACGACCCGCAGCGCCTGATATCAGAGGCCGCCCGCGTCGCGCGGCATGCTGTCATCATCAAGGATCATCTGAGCGAAAACGCGTTCGACCACGCCACCTTGCGGCTGATGGATTGGGTCGGGAACGCGCCGCATGGCGTCGTGCTGCCTTATCATTATGCGCCGCGCGCCGATTGGGACGGCTGGTTTGCGCAGGCGGGGCTGGCCACCGATGTCTTTGACACGGCGATCCCGCTGTATCCGGCCCCCGCATCCTGGGTCTTTGGGCGGCAGCTGCATTTCATTGCCCGTCTGGTGCCTGCGTCCTGAACAGGATGTAGCGACAGATCAGAAAGCTCGCCACCGCCGCCATGCCTGCCGTAGCCACAAACAGCAGCGTATCGGCCCAGAACACCAGCGTGACAAAACGCGTGGTGATGGCGGATATGACCGCCAGACTGCCGGTCTGGGTCGCGGTATAGATCCACAGCGCGCCCTTGGCCTGCCGGTCCGCCCGAAACGCGATATGCCGCTGCGCCCAGAAGGCGGCGGGAATGCATAGAAGATAGACCACGACAGAGGTCGGCAGCGGCGGGGCCGCCGCGAAGCGGATCAATCCGGCGGTGATCACCGCATAGCCAAGGCTGAAACTGCCGCCGACCAGCACGAAACGGACAAAGACCATCATGGCGGCAAAATCTCGAACACCAGCAGCCCATCGGCAGGGACCGGCACCGAGCGCAGCCAGTCCACCTGCGCACCCGCTGCCAATGCGGTGGCGAAATCATTGTCATAGGTCGCACCGCGGCAGATCAGAACCAGTGATGCGCCGGACTGCCGCAGGAACGCCGCCATATCATTTTCGGGCAGGTGATAGGGCCGGATCGCGTTCATCAGGATCACCGGATCAACATGATACCCCGCCGAGACCACATCGTGATGCGTGGCCCACAGCAGCGCAGGGCCAAGGTTCATCGGCGTGATGAACACGTCCGGCGGCAGGGTGTTCAAAGCCGCCAAGGCATCATGCCCCCGACAGGCCGCCATCCGCGCGGCACCGGCCGCGTCATCATCCGGCGTCAGAGCCGTGACCTGTTGCGCAATCAGCGTGGGCGCGATGATCGTCGTGGCCAGCGCCAGGCAGATCACGGCCGCCTTGGGCGCGCGCGTTTGCAAATAGGCATCCAGCGCGCGCGCGATCACCACACCGCCCAGCATCGGGACAACAGCGGCGGCCATCACGACCGTGCGCATCTGATAAAACGCCGTAACCAGCCCCAGCAGGCAGAACAGCCACAGCACCGTCAGAGCCATCCTTGGCGCAGCTCCGCGCCACAGCATGACCCCGCCAGCAGCCGCCGTCACGATGACCGGCAAGGTGAAAACGACAAACCCCGCAGGGCTGTCGCGGATGAATAGGTGGAGCGGCAAAGCCTCGCTAATGCGGGTTGCGATGAAAACCTGCAGGTCGTCGGGCAAATTGCCATAGGGTCCGTCCAGACAGGGGGCCAGAACCGGCCAGATCAGCACGCAGCCCGCGACCGTGACCAGCACCGCCGCCACCAGCCCTGCCAAAGCACCAAAGCGTGTGACCGCCGCCGCCAGCCCGCTTGCGGTCACGGCGATGGCGATCAGCGCCAAGGCAGGCAGGCTCAGCCGGTCGCAATGCCCGATGGCGCGCAGGTCAGGGGCAGTCTGGCCCAGCCAGAACAGCACCGCCGCCAGACCAAGCGCCAGACAGAAAGTCACCAGAAAGGCCCGGTTGGTGGCGGTGATGTCCAGCAGGTGAAGGCCCAGTGCCATCGTACCTGCGACAACGATAAAGGGCAGGGCCTCTAGCCCGATGGCCAGTGAAAAAGCAGCGGCAATTCCCCCGATCAAGCCCGCGATGACGGGACGCGCAGGCCAGATCAGCGCAAAGGCGACAATTGTCATCATCAGTATCTGGACATTGTGATGGTCGATATTGCCGGCACCGGCATGCAATTGCCCCGTGGTCGGCCAGATGACCGTAATCGCCAGCGCGAAACAGGCAGGCCAAGCACCAAAAACACGCCGCGTGCCATAGCCGATGACCAGCACCGTCAGACCAAGGATCGCGGTCGGCCAGATCGTCACCGCCAACTGCTCGGCCATCGCCATCGGCAGCAGCCATGACAGCGGCACGATGATCGCGGCGATACCGGCGTCGATATAGCGCGACCAATGCATCACCACGCCTTGGGGTGGCAACAGCCGGTATTGCGTCATGTCGAACCAGCCCTGCCCCGCGATGAAATCGCGCACCATCACCAGCCGCAGGATATCGTCATTGTCCATGGTCGCGAAATTGTCCTGCATGGCGCGCCCGTCCAGCACAGCACGCAGCACGACCAGAACGATCGCAGCCACCAGCGTCGCGGCAAAGGGATCGACCCGAACAGGGGTTAGTGCATGCGTGTCACGCATCAGTCCTGTCTTTCTGCAATGATCCAAGGGGGCTAGCACAGGTGACCGTTTGGCAACATAGCCCGCCAGCACGGGTATTTATACACGTCTTGGTTGTTGCACAACAGCCACTGGTTGTCGTACCGCTAGGGCGGACCGGGCACACCAGCCGGACGACACCGCGGGACCGGGACGCCTTGATGACCGAGCTGACCATTCTGATGCCCTGCCTGAACGAAGCGGAAACGCTGGACACCTGCATCCGCAAAGCCAAAGGCTATCTTGACCGCGCGGGAATCGCGGGCGAGGTGCTGATCGCGGATAACGGGTCAAATGATGGCAGTCAGGACATCGCCCGCCGCCTTGGCGCACGCGTCATCGATGTGCCCACAAAAGGCTATGGCGCGGCGCTGATCGCGGGGATCGCGGACGCCAAGGGCCGGTTCGTAATCATGGGCGACAGCGACGACAGCTATGATTTTGCCAATCTAGATCCTTTCGTCGCAGAATTGCGCGACGGAGCCGATCTGGTGATGGGCAACCGGTTTCGGGGCGGGATCGCGCCCAAGGCCATGCCGCCCCTGCACCGCTATCTGGGCAATCCGGTGCTGTCCACTTTGGGGCGTATCTTTTACCGCACACCGGTGGGTGATTTCCATTGTGGGCTGCGCGGGTTCAACCGTGACGCCATCCTTGGCCTGCATCTGAACACGCCGGGGATGGAATTCGCGTCCGAAATGGTGATCAAGGCCACCTTGTCGGGTCTGGACATCCGCGAGGTGCCGACGACGCTGCAACCTGATGGCCGGTCGCGCCCACCGCATCTGCGCAGCTGGCGCGATGGCTGGCTGCATCTGAAGCTGCTGATGACCTTCGCGCCGTATTGGCTGTTCTATTACCCCGGTCTGGTCTTGTTCGGGCTGGGCAGCGCCGGTTTTCTGGCACTGCTGTTCGGCCCTGTGACCATCGGGGCTGTCAGTTTCGATGTAGCAACGCTGATCCTTGCCGCGGCGCTGATCCTGACGGGGTTCCAGATGATCTGCTTTTATGCGCTATCGCGGATTTTCGCGGTGCGTTTCGCGCTTTTGCCCAGTTCGGACCGGTTTGAGCGGTTCAAATACCGCCTGTCCGTGGACAATGCCTGTATCGCGGGCGGCGCTTTGTTGCTGGTCGCGTTCATCGCCACCCTGTCCGGCGTGTTCAGCTGGGGCGCGACAGGTTTTGGCGATCTGGACGCGCGCCGCATCGTGCGGCCTGCAGCGCTTGCCGTGGTCGCAGCCTCGCTGGGGGTGCAGATCATCACCACAGGGTTTCTGGCGGCGATGCTGCAACAACAAATCAACCCTAGGCAGATAATCTAGCCCCTTGCGCGCGCGCAGGGCTTGGCGGATAGTTTGCAGATGACCGACCACACCCCCCTGACGCAAGCCATCACCGACCGGCGCGATGATCTGATCGCACTGACCCAAGACCTGATCCGCATCCCCACGCTGAACCCGCCCGGCGCACTCTACCGTGACATCTGCGATTATCTGGACCGGCGGTTGCGCAAGTCAGGGTTCGCGACGCAACTGATCCGCGCGCATGGCACGCCGGGCGACAGCGACGCATACCCCCGTTGGAACATCGTCGCGCGGCGCGACGGTACAAGGGCGGGTGAATGTGTTCATTTCAACAGCCATATCGACGTGGTCGAGGTCGGGCATGGCTGGACCCAAGACCCGTTCGGCGGCGCGTTGATCGACGGCAAGATCTATGGGCGTGGCGCCTGCGACATGAAAGGCGGGCTGGCCGCATCCATCATCGCCGCCGAGGCGTTTATTGCCACCCATCCCGATTTCGCCGGTGCGGTCGAGATTTCCGGCACCGCAGACGAAGAATCGGGCGGTTATGGCGGTGTTGCCTATCTGGCCGAACAGGGGTTCTTCGACCCTGCCCGCGTCCAGCATGTCATCATCCCCGAACCTTTGCACAAAGACCGCGTCTGTCTGGGCCATCGCGGCGGCTGGTGGGCCGAGATCGCGACGCATGGCGAAATCGCGCATGGATCAATGCCGTTTCTGGGCGATTGCGCGGTGCGGCACATGGGGGCGGTGCTGGCCGCGTTCGAGACCACGCTTTACCCCGCCATGGCCGCGCGGCGCACCGATATGCCGGTGGTGCCAGATGGCGCGCGGTCGTCCACGATGAACATCAATTCCATCCACGGCGGCCAGCCTGAATTCGCAGAAGGCGACACCAGCCTGCCCGCCCATTGCGTGCCGGACAGTTGCCGCATCGTGATCGACCGCCGCTTTCTGGCCGAGGAAAACATCGAGGATGTGCGCGGCGAGGTGACAGCCCTTCTTGAAGACCTGAAAACGCGGCGCGACAAGTTCAGCTATGACCTGCGCGAAATCAACATGGTCCTGCCCAGCATGACCGACCGCGATGCGCCCGTCGTGCAGGTGATTGCGGATGAGATTGAAAAAGTGTTGGGCAGGCCCGCCCAATTTGTGGCCAGCCCCGGCACTTATGACCAGAAACACATCGACCGGATCGGCAAGCTGAAGAATTGTATCGCTTACGGTCCCGGTCTGCTGGAACTGGCCCATAAGCCGGATGAATATATCGGCGTGGACGACATGATCGACAGCGCGCAGGTCATGGCTGGCGGGCTGGCTGTGATCTTGGGGGGAATGTCGGGGTGAACCCCGACCTACGGGGCTTGAATTGCCGCCCCGGTTCAGTGAACACTATCATCAACAAACAGGGGGCCATCATGCATCATTTCAAACGCCTTGCCGCATCCACCGCCGTCGTGCTTTGCGCCTCCGGTGCGCTGGCGCAGGACAGCATCACCGTCGCGATCCAGCTGGAGCCGCCGAACCTTGACCCGACCAGCGGCGCGGCGCAGGCGATTGACTCGGTGCTATATGCCAATGTGTTCGAGGGGCTGACCCGTTTCGATGCCGATGGCGCGATTATCCGCGGTCTGGCGCAAAGCTGGGATATTTCCGAAGACGGGCTGACCTATACATTCAACCTTGCCGCTGGCGTGACCTTTCACGACGGCACGACGATGGACGCCGAGGATGTGAAATTCAGCCTTGACCGCGCGCGGGCCGAGGATAGCACCAACGCGCAAAAGGCGCTGTTTGCCGATATTGCCGATGTCACCGTGATCGGCCCGCTGGTCGTTCAGGTCACGCTGTCAAAGCCCAACGGCATGTTCCTGTTCAACATGGCCTGGGGCGATGCGGTGATCGTGGCGCCTGAAAGCATCGACACGATTGCAACCAACCCTGTCGGCACCGGGCCTTTTGCCTTTGCCAACTGGGTGCAGGGTGACAGGCTGGAACTGGCGCGCAACGACAGCTATTGGGGGGCCGCGCCCGCGCTGGAAACCGCGACTTTCCGCTTTATTTCGGACCCGACCGCTGCCTTTGCTGCAATGATGGCCGAGGATGTGGATGTGTTCGTGGGCTTCCCCGCCCCTGAAAACCTGCCGCAGTTCGCGGCTGATCCGCGCTTTCAGGTGCTGAACGGCAATACCGAAGGCGAAACCATTCTGGCGATGAACAACCAGCGCGAACCTTTCGACAACCCGCTGGTGCGCCGCGCTGTTACCCATGCCATTGACCGTCAGGCGATCATCGACGGCGCGATGTTCGGCCAAGGCACGCCCATCGGCACGCATTTCGCGCCGCATAACCCCGATTACGTGGACCTGCTGGCCAATTCGCAATTCGACCCCGACCTCTCGCGCAGCCTGCTGGCCGAGGCCGGTTTGGCTGACGGCTTCACCACGACGCTGAAACTGCCGCCGCCGTCCTATGCCCGTCGCGGGGGTGAAATCATCGCCAGCCAGCTGCGTGCTGTGGGGATCGAGACCGAGATCACGAACCTCGAATGGGCGCAGTGGATCGAAGAAGTGTTCACCAACAAGGATTTCGGCCTGAGCATCGTCAGCCATACCGAACCGATGGATATCAACATCTACGCCAACCCCGATTATTATTTCCAGTACGACAACGCCGATTTCCGCGCCGTGCTGGAAGACCTGAACGCGACGACAGACCCTGCAGGGCGGTCAGCCTTGTTGGCGCAGGCGCAAACGATCATTTCCGAAGATTACGTCAACGGCTACCTGTTTCAGCTGGGTGTCGCGACCGTCGCACGGGCCGAGATTACAGGGCTTTGGGTCAACCAGCCGACCGCTGCGGTCGATCTGACGGGCGTGTCCTGGGGCAATTGAGCGGGTATGATCCGCTTTGCCCTCGGGCGGCTTGTGTCGCTGACAGCCAGCCTGATTGTCGCCTCCATCGTGATCTTCGCGGTGGTCGAGGTGATCCCCGGCGATCCCGCGGCCTTTATGCTGGGGGTGAATGCGCGGCCTGACACGATTGCCGCCCTGCGCGCCGAAATGGGGCTGGATGAACCATTGATCGCGCGCTACGCGGCTTGGGTCAGTGGCATGGTGCAGGGTGATTTCGGAATGTCATGGACCTATAAAACGCCCGTCGCGACGCTGATCGCGGACCGGATCTGGGTGTCGCTGCCGCTGGCCATCTATGCGCTGGCCCTGTCCACGCTGGTGGCATTTCCGGCAGGCATCTATGCCGCCAGCCGCAGGGGCGGGGCGGGCGACACCGCGATCATGGGGGCGACGCAACTGGGTGTGGCGATTCCGAATTTCTGGTTCGCCATGATCCTTGTGCTGGTCTTTGCGATCAACCTGCGTTGGTTTTCGGCAGGGGGCTTTCCGGGTTGGGCCGATCCTTGGGCTGCGATCAAGGCTCTGACCCTGCCCGCCATCGCCCTTGCCTTGCCGCAGGCGGCGATCCTTGCGCGGGTCATGCGGTCGTCGCTTCTGGATATGTTGGGCGAGGATTTCATGCGCACCGCGCGCGCCAAAGGGCTGACCTGCAGGCAGGCCCTATGGCGGCACGCGCTGCGCAATGCGCTGATCCCGGTGCTGACGATCATCGGGTTGCAGTTTTCGTTCCTGCTCGCGGGGGCCATCATCATCGAACAGGTGTTCTTTCTGCCGGGGTTGGGACGGCTGATCTTTCAGGCGATCAGCGCGCGTGACCTGATCGTGGTGGAAAGCGTGGTGATGCTGCTGGTCTTTACCGTCATCATGGTGAACTTCATCGTCGATCTGACCTATGCCGCCGTCGATCCCCGACTGAGGGCGCGCGCCTGATGTCGCGCAACCTGATCATCGGGGCGGGCCTGACCGCGTTTTTCACTGGACTGGCGGCGCTGTCATTTCTTTGGACGCCTTACGATATCGAGGTGCTGGACATCCCCAACCGCCTGCTGACCCCCGGCGGCGCGCATCTGCTGGGTACCGACCATTTCGGGCGCGATATCCTGTCGATGGTGATGATGGGCGCACGCACGTCGATTGCCGTGGCACTGGTGGCTGTGGGTATCGGGATGGGCCTTGGCGTGCCGCTGGGCCTGTGGGCGGCGGCGCGGCGGGGGTCGCTGTTGGATGATGTCATCATGCGCGGTAATGATTTGGTGTTTGCCTTTCCGTCGCTGGTGATCGCGATCCTGATTACCGCCGTGTTCGGCCCCTCTGCAGTCAACGCCATCATCGCCATCGGCATTTTCAACATCCCCGTGTTTGCCCGCCTGACGCGGGGTGCGGCGCTGCCTTTGTGGGAGCGTGATTTCATCCTTGCCGCCCGCGTCAGTGGCAAGGGTGCGGCGCGTATTTCTGCCGAACATATCCTGCCGAATATCGCCAATCTGATGATCGTGCAGGGGACGATCCAGTTCAGTCTGGGCATATTGGCCGAGGCGGCGCTTTCCTATATCGGCCTTGGCGCGCAGCCGCCCACGGCCAGTTGGGGGCGGATGCTGGCCGATGCGCAGACCTTGGTCAGTATCGCGCCGCATGTGGCCCTGATCCCCGGTTTCGCGATCCTGCTGACGGTGCTGGGGCTGAACCTTTTGGGCGACGGGCTGCGCGACTGGCTTGATCCGCGCATCCGGGTGGTGCGGACATGAGCCTTTTATCACTCAAAAACCTGTCGGTGCAGATCGGCGGCACGCCTGTGTTGCAGGGCATCAATCTGGACATGGCACAGGGTCAGATCACTGCGATCACCGGCGAAAGCGGGTCAGGCAAGTCGATGACCGCGCTGGCGATCATGGGGCTGTTGCCGCAGGGGGCAAAGCAGCAGGGGCAAATCCTGCTGGATGGCACGGACATAGTGCAAACGCCCGAACCCGCCCTGTGCAGGATGCGCGGCAATGCGATGGGTATGGTGTTTCAGGAACCGATGACCGCGCTGAACCCCGTGCAGACCATCGGCGCACAGGTCGCCGAAACGATCAGGGTCCATGAAAACGTGACGAAGGCCGAGGCCCACGCCCGCGCCGCCGCCATGCTTGACCGTGTCGGGCTGAAGGTCGCGCCGACGCGCTATCCGCATGAATTATCCGGCGGACAGCGCCAGCGCGTCGTCATCGCCATGGCGATTGCGATGCGCCCAAAGCTGTTGATCGCGGATGAACCGACCACCGCGCTGGATGTCACGACGCAAGCGCGCATCCTGGACCTGCTGCAAGGGCTGGTGGATGAATTTGGCATGGGCCTGCTGCTGATCACGCATGATCTAGCCGTCGTGGCCGATGTCGCCGACCGGATCGCCGTGATGCAACACGGGCGCATCGTCGAGCACGGCCCGACCAGCGACCTGCTGCGCACCATGCGCCACCCCTATACGCGCGCGCTGTTCGCCGCTTCAACCCATGCCGTTGACCTGCCTGCGGTGCAGAATGACGCGCCCTTGCTCGCCGTGCGCCATGTGATGCGCGATTACCCGACCAAGCGGCTGTCGCTGTTCGGGTCGCGCCCGACCTTTCGCGCGCTGGATGATGTGTCGCTGACCATCAACCGTGGCGAACGTGTGGGGCTGGTGGGCGAAAGCGGCTGTGGAAAATCGACACTGACACGGGCGATTTTGGGGTTAGAGCCTGTTCAAGGCGGGCAAATCACGCTGGATGGCGCGCCGGTATCGCAAGGCGACCATGCCCTGCGGCGCAAGATGCAGGTTGTGTTTCAGGACCCTTACGGCAGTTTCAATCCGCGCCACCACGTGGACCGGTTGATTACCGAACCGTTCCATCTACTAGACAACCCACCCAAGGGGGCAGCGCGCGATCAGGCTATTGCCAAGGCGCTGGCCGATGTCGGGCTGCCGTCCGATGCGGCGGACAAGTACATTCACGAGTTTTCCGGCGGGCAGCGGCAACGCCTTGCCATTGCGCGCGCATTGATCGTGGAACCCGATCTCATTATCTTTGACGAGGCAGTGTCAGCGCTCGATGTATCAGTCCGCGCGCAAGTGCTGGATCTGATCGCAGATATCTGCCGCAAGCGTCCGCTTGCCTATCTGTTTATCAGCCATGACCTGAGCGTTGTGCGCAGCATCACAGACCGCGTGCTGGTGATGCAGGGCGGAAAAATCGTCGAATCCGGTTTAACAGAGTCTGTTTTTGCCGATCCACAACATCCCTACACCAAATCCCTGATCGCCGCCGCCCCCCAATTGCCGGAGCTTGCCCATGCCGCTGACGCCCTTTGATATCCCGCCTGCCAGCCACCTGATCGGCGGGTCCTGGATTCGTGGCGATGCCACGATCCAGGTTACGGACCCATCGACAGGCCAACCCCTGACGCAGATCGCGCGCGGCACGGCGGCGGATATCGACGCGGCTGTCGCTGCCGCCCATGCCGCCCGCGCCGGAGACTGGGGAAGGATGACTGCGACAGAGCGTGGCCGCATCCTGACCCGCATAGGCCAGGCTGTGCTGGCGCAGACCGACGCACTGGCAGAACTCGAAGCGCGCGATGTCGGAAAGCCGCTGACACAGGCGCGCGCCGATGCGGTCGCTTTGGCCCGCTATATGGAATTCTATGGCGGTGCCGCCGACAAGATCATGGGCGACACCATCCCCTATCTGGACGGCTATACCGTCTATACCCTGCGCGAGGCGCATGGCGTGACCGGCCATATCATCCCGTGGAACTATCCTATGCAGATCATCGGGCGATCTGTCGGAGCGGCACTGACGATGGGCAATGCCTGCGTGCTGAAACCGGCCGAGGATGCCTGCCTGACAGCCCTTGCCTTTGCCGCCATCGCACTAAGCGGCGGGCCTGCCAGCAGGGGCGCTGAACGTCGTGACCGGATTGGGGGCAGAGGCGGGGGCAGCGCTCGCCAGCCATCCTTGCGTGCAACATCTGTCGTTTACCGGATCGGTCCGCACGGGTGCGGCGATACAGACGGCCGCCGCCAAGAACGTGATCCCCGTCACGCTGGAACTGGGCGGCAAATCGCCCCAGATCGTGTTCGACGATGCCGATCTGGACCGTGCGCTGCCATTTATGGTGAATGCGGGCATCCAGAACGCAGGCCAGACCTGTTCGGCGTCCAGTCGCATTCTGGTGCAGCGCGGCGTTTACGATCAGGTCCGCGACCGGATGGCCGCAGCCTACAGCAGCCTGAAGGTCGGGCCTGCGCTGGATGATCTGAACCTTGGCCCGCTGATCTCTGCCAGACAAAAGGACATCGTGACGGGGTTCATCGCGCAGGGGGCCGATCTGACCGTCGCCGCGCAGGGCCAGATCGTGACCGATGCGGCGGGCCACTACGTCGCGCCCGTGCTGTTCGCCGATGTGCCGCCCGGTCATATACTGGCGCAGGATGAAATATTCGGCCCCGTGCAGGTGCTGATCCCGTTCGCGGACGAGGCCGAGGCGCTGAAAATCGCCAATGGCACGGCCTTCGGGCTGGTCGCATCGATCTGGACCCGCGACGGGGGCCGCCAGATGCGGCTGGCCAAAGCCTTGCATGCGGGGCAGGTGTTCATCAACAATTACGGCGCGGGCGGCGGGGTGGAACTGCCTTTTGGCGGTGTCGGCAAATCGGGGCATGGCCGCGAAAAGGGGTTCGAGGCGCTTTATGGCTTTTCGACCCTGAAAACCGTGGCCGCATGGCATGGGTGATGGGATGAGACTGGCAGGCAAGACAGCTTTGGTGACAGGGGCCGGATCAGGCTTTGGCGCGGGCATCGCGCGGAAATTCGCAGCCGAAGGTGCGGTGGTCTGGTGTGCCGACATCAACGGTGCGGCTGCGGAACAGATCGCGGCGGAACTGGGCGGCGCGGCGATCACCTGTGATGTGGGGAATGTGGAGTCAGTGTCTGACATGGCGCAAATCGTGCTGTCCGCCGGACCGCTGGACATTCTGGTCAACAACGCGGGCATTACACATCTGCCGCAGGCGATGGAGGACGTGACCGAGGATGATTTCGACCGCGTGTTCCGCGTGAACATGAAATCGGTCTATCTGACCGCCCGCGCCTTTGTCCCGCATTTCAAGGGCCGCCAGACTGGCGCGATCCTGAACGTGGCCTCGACCGCTGGCGTGTCACCGCGCCCACGGCTGAACTGGTACAATGCCTCCAAAGGCTGGATGATCACCGCGACCAAGACGATGGCGGTGGAACTTGCCCCCCACGGCATCCGCGTCAATGCGATCAATCCGGTGGCGGGGGAAACGCCCTTGCTGAAATCATTCATGGGCGAGGATACACCCGAAATCCGCGCCAAGTTTCTGGCCACGATCCCCTTGGGCCGCTTTTCCACGCCCGAGGATATGGGCAACGCCGCCTGTTTCCTCTGCTCGGACGAGGCCAGCATGATCACAGGTATCGCGATGGAGGTGGACGGTGGACGCTGCATATAAAACAGGGCCCCGCAATCTGATCACCGATGTGGCAGGGCTGCGTGTGGGCAATGCGCAAGACGATCACATCAAGACAGGCACGACAGTCGTGATTGCAGACGCGCCATTCACCGCCAGCGTGCACGTGATGGGCGGCGCACCAGGAACTAAGGAAACCGACCTGCTGGCCCCCGACAAAACCGTCCAACAGATTGATGCGCTGGTGTTGTCGGGTGGGTCAGCCTTCGGCCTTGATGCCTGTTCCGGCGTCATGGACGGGCTGCGCGCGATGGGGCGCGGCTTTGCCATTGGGCAGATGCGGATACCGATCGTGCCGGGGGCGATCATTTTCGATCTGATCAACGGCGGGGCCAAGGATTGGGATGAAAACCCATACCGTGCGCTGGGCCGTACGGCACTGGATGCGGCACGCCCCGATTTCGCGCTTGGCACGGCGGGTGCGGGCACGGGCGCGCTGGCGGCGATGCAAAAGGGCGGGCTTGGGTCAGCGTCCTTGGTGCTACCCGACGGCACGACGGTCGGCGCGCTGGTTGTTGTGAATGCGCTGGGCAGCGTGACCACCCCTGGCGGCCGGCATTTCTGGGCGGCACCGTTCGAGATGGGGGCTGAATTCGGCGGCGCTGGCCCTGACCCGCGCGGCGGGATGGTTAGCCCTGAGCCCAGCCTGAAAGAACAGGCGATGCAGATGCAGGCCACGGGCGGCGCGAACACGACCATCGCCATCGTCGCCACAGATGCGCCCTTGACCAAGGTGCAATGCCACCGGCTGGCCGTGACCGCGCATGACGGCCTGGCGCGGGCGATTGTGCCGTCGCATACGCCGCTGGATGGTGATCTTGTGTTCGGTGTGGCGACCGGCAGCGACGGGTCGGTCGATACAACCGCCTTTCGCAGCATCGCGGCGGCGGGTGCGGTCTGCCTCAGCCGCGCCATCGCGCGCGCAGTCTATGCGGCGACGGCGGCGCCGGAAGATATCCTGCCCACCTATCACCAAGGCTGACCGGCCCACCGCGCCAGGCCAAGTGTCTCATCTCGCTGTAGATCTATACCGGCGCAAGTTCAGCCCAATAAAAAACAAAAGGCTCGAGCAGCAATGCCCGAGCCTTTTTATTTTGGTGAGCCGGTCGGGATCCGAACCCGAGACCTACTGATTAAAAGTCAGTTGCTCTACCAGCTGAGCTACCGGCCCACACAGGCCGCTACTTAGAAAGCTGCTGCATCGCGGTCAACCCCCAAATGCCTTCGTGGCTGGATATGTGTCGGGGCATTGTTTATATCGCGGCCATGACACAAACCGATCAGACCTTTCTGCCCTTTCGCAAGATGCACGGACTTGGCAACGACTTTGTCGTTGTGGACGAACGTGGGGCAGCGCCGCGCGTCACAGCAGCACTTGCCCGCGCGATTGCAGACAGGCATCGCGGCGTCGGGTTTGACCAGCTGGCGGTGATCTCTGATACGCCCGATGCGGACCTGCATCTGACCTTCTGGAACAGTGATGGATCGACCGCCGCTGCCTGTGGCAATGCGACGCGCTGCATCGCACGGCTGGTCATGGACCAGACCGGGCAGCGCGATCTGACGATCACGACGGAACGTGGCACGCTGAAGGCTGTCGATGCAGGGAATGGGCTGACGTCGGTCAACATGGGCCAGCCACAGCTTGACTGGTACGAAATTCCACTTGCAGAACAAATGGATACGCTGCACCTGCCGATCGACGGATCACCCGCGGCCACCGGCATGGGCAACCCGCATTGCACGTTTTTCGTTGATGATGCCGAGGCGGTTGATCTGGCCACGCGCGGCGCGCTGATCGAACATCACCCGCTGTTCCCGCAACGCACCAATGTGCAATTCGCAAGCCTGATCGGCCCCGACCATCTGCGGATGCGCGTCTGGGAACGGGGTGTCGGGGTCACGCTGGCCTCTGGCTCGTCCTCTTGCGCTGTGGCGGTCGCCGCAGCCCGGCGCGGACTGACCGGGCGCAAAGTGACAATCACGCTAGACGGTGGCGATCTTGCCATCGACTGGCGCGATGACGGGGTCTGGATGACGGGGGCCACGGCCTATGTCTTTGACGGGCAATGGCGGCTATGACCCAGAACGCCCCAATTTTTTCGAATCACGGCTGCCGTCTGAACGCCTATGAAACCGAGGCGATGAAAGAGCTGGCAGCACAGGCAGGCGTGCAGGACGCCGTGATCATAAACACCTGCGCCGTGACGTCCGAGGCCGTACGCAAGGCGCGGCAGGATATCCGCAAACTGCGCCGCGACCATCCGGATGCGCGCATCATCGTGACAGGCTGCGCCGCCCAGACCGAACCAGACACGTTCGCCAGAATGGCCGAGGTCGATCTGGTGATCGGCAATACCGAAAAAATGGACCCCGCCACATGGGCGCGCCTGACGCCCGACCTGATCGGGCAGACCGAACCCGTGCAGGTCGATGACATCATGTCAGTGACCGAAACGGCGGGCCATCTGATCGACGGTTTCGGCACCCGCAGCCGTGCCTATGTGCAGGTGCAAAACGGCTGCGACCATCGCTGCACGTTCTGCATCATTCCCTTCGGGCGGGGCAATTCGCGGTCTGTCCCTGCCGGTGTGGTGGTGGACCAGATCAAACGGCTGGTGAATCGCGGCTATGCCGAGGTTGTGCTGACCGGCGTCGACCTGACCAGCTGGGGGGCTGACCTGCCCAGCGCGCCGAAACTGGGCGATTTGGTGATGCGCATCCTGAAACTGGTGCCCGACCTGCCGCGCCTGCGGATCAGTTCCATCGATTCGATTGAGGTAGACGACAACCTGCTGGCCGCCATCGCGACCGAGCCACGCCTGATGCCGCATTTGCACCTGTCGCTGCAACATGGTGACGATCTGATCCTGAAACGGATGAAACGCCGCCATCTGCGCGATGACGCGATCCGGTTCTGCGAAACCGCGCGCCGGCTGCGCCCCGATATGACATTCGGTGCCGATATCATCGCCGGATTCCCGACCGAAACCGAAGAGATGTTCGCCAATTCGCTGGCCCTTGTGCGCGATTGCGACCTGACATGGTTGCATGTCTTTCCCTATTCCGCGCGCCCCGGCACGCCCGCCGCGCGCATGCCCGCCGTGAACGGTGCGGCGATCAAGGACCGCGCCGCCCGCCTGCGCGCCGCTGGCGATGCGCAGGTCAGCACACATCTGGCCGCCCAGATCGGGCGCACCCATCACATTTTGATGGAAAGCCCGCGCATGGGCCGCACCGAACAGTTCACCGAAGTGACCTTTGCCACCGACCAGCCCGAAAGCCGGATTGTCACGGCCAAGATCACCGGACACAGCATGACATATCTGACAGCCTGACATCTTCCGAGCGCGTCAATTCGCGCCGAGCGCGATTTGACGTGATCCCCACCGGAGGCAAGAACCTTTGCAATTCCGCCCCATCCTCTGGACCTTCCGCCGCTGTCCTTTCGCCATGCGCGCAAGGCTGGCGATCCATGCCAGCGGCGTGCAGGTGGATCTGCGTGAAATCCTGCTGCGTGACAAACCGGCGGCGTTTCTGGCGACATCCCCCAAAGGCACCGTGCCTGTCATCGACACTGGCGACAGGGTGATTGCCGAAAGCCGTGACATCATGCTCTGGGCGCTAGGCCAGCGCGACCCCGAAGACTGGCTAGCCATGCCGCAAGACGGGCATGACCTGATGGACCACTGTGACGGGCCGTTCAAGACAGCGCTCGATCACACCAAATATGCTGTGCGCTATCCCGATTTGGACATGGAAACCGAACGCGCCAAGGCGCTGGATTTCCTGCGCGATCTGGACGCGCGGTTGCGCGGATCGGCGTTCCTGTTCGGGCCACAGGCGCGGATGGCCGATCTGGCGATCCTGCCTTTCGTGCGCCAGTTCGCGCATATCGACCTTGCGTGGTTCGCGGCGCAGGACATGCCGGATCTGACGCGCTGGCTGGACAACTTCAAAGCCTCCGCGCGTTTTGCGGCCGTGATGTGGAAATATCCACCTTGGCAAAGCGGGCAGGATCAGGTCTTGTTTCCGTGAATGCAAATAGGTGCCGAAATGAAATTGTTGATGTCCCCCGCCTCCCCTTTTGTGCGCAAGGTGCGTGTGGTCCTGCGCGAACTCGATCTGCTGGATCAGGTGGAAGAAGTGACAGTGACGACAACACCGCTTGCCTCCGATCCGGCGGTCGTCGCGGCGAACCCGACCGGCAAGATCCCGGCGCTGGTGCGCGATACTGGCCCTGCCATCTATGACAGCAGGGTGATCACGCGGTTTCTGAACGACCATGCGGGCGGATCGCTGTATCCGCAGGCGCGGATCTGGGATGTTCTGACGCTGGAAGCAACGGCAGATGCCATCATGGATGCCACTGTGCTGATGACCTACGAGGCGCGGCTGCGGCCCGAGGCACAGCAATCATCCGACTGGGTCGAAGCGCAATGGGGCAAGGCCAGCCGCAGCATCGCCGCCGTCAACGCCCGTTGGATGAGCCATCTGCAAGGCCCGATGGACATCGGCCATGTCGGGATCGCCTGCGCATTGTCCTATGTGGACCTGCGCCATGATGCGCGCGGCTGGCGGCATGGCAATGACGCGCTGGCGCAATGGCACGCGGATTTCATCACGCGCGCCGGCATGGCCGATACAGCCGTCTGATATTCAGAAGTTGAAACTAACGCCGACGTTCACCGCATTGGTGAACACATCGGTTTCAATCGTCCCGCCAGTGTCAAGATCGCCTTTGTTGGACGTGAATGTACCCTTATATTCGCCAAACACGGACCATTGGGCGCTGATCGGATATCTTGCGCCCGCAATCCATGTCGCTGCAGGACCGGTCAGCTGGTAGCCAAAGGTTTCAGAGGCGCCATGCGTCACCTCGACATGCGGAATAGCGAGGCCAAGCCCACCACCAACGTAAGGCGTGACATCACCCAGCATGTTGGGCCAGCGACGGTAGGCGTTGACGGTGAGCGTATTCAACCCGTCAGTGAATTCCAGCTCGCTGAACCCTGTCGGCAAGACATCGTCTTTTGGATAGATCTTGTTATGGGCTAAATCGAGACCAAAACCGAATATCGGGGACTGCCACCGGGTCACGCGGATACCATAATAGATTGGTGCGCTGGCGGACCGACCTTCCCAGCTTTGCGAGAAATCCATATCCGGTATCACACTGTCATTGCGAATCACGACGTCCGACGCAGGCGCCGATTGCGCGCCGCCATAAAAGCTCAGCTCAACCTCGGCAGATGCCAAGGTCGGCAAAGCCAGAAGGCCGCAGCAAAGTGCAAGGGTGCGCAACATTATCGAATCTCCAGCGTATCGGTCGGGATGCACCCCTAAAGTCTGCCGGAAAGACGCGCAATAAAACATTAAGTGATACAGTCTATCTTGGCCTTCTGTGCCTACTCGGCCACAAATTCAGCCATATTATCAGAAAAACGGCGAATTGATTACAAATTGGGTGGCCGTTCGACCTATCTGCCCCTGACGCCGCCTGCAGAAACGTCTGTATCGACGCTTGCACAGTCGATCAGGTACGCCTGACCCTGCGCCCGAATGTCCGCTGGACGCCTGTGGTGAACGGGGCTAAACAGCGGCCAGTTGGACTGATGGCGACATCGGCCTATTTTCTTTTTGGGCAGATCGCCCGCCAACGAACCGGAGATGCACCCAGTGTCACAAGTTGAAGAACATCAGGGAACACGCCGCGACTTCCTTTATTATGCCACCGCCGGTGCCGGCGTTGTCGTGACAGGTGCCGCGGTCTGGCCTCTAGTCAATCAGATGAACCCCTCTGCGGACGTGCTTGCGCTGGCGTCGATCCGTGTCGATATCAGCGCCGTAGACCCCGGCACGCAGCTGACGGTTCTTTGGCAGGGCAAGCCGGTCTTTATCCGCGCGCGCACCGAAGAAGAAATCGCCGAAGCGAATGCTGTTGATCTGGCGTCATTGCCGGACGGTTTGTCGCAGAACGCGAACCTTGATCCGACAGCGGATGCAAGCGACGCGAACCGCGCCCTGTCCGAAGATGGCGTCTGGCTGGTCCAGATGGGCATCTGCACCCACCTTGGCTGTGTGCCTTTGGGTCAGGCCGGTGATTTCAACGGCTGGTTCTGCCCCTGCCACGGGTCGCATTACGATACGGCCGGGCGCATCCGTCGCGGGCCTGCACCGCGCAATCTTGATATTCCCGTCGCGTCCTTCGTGGACGAGACAACCATTCAACTCGGTTAAGGAGAGCGATCCATGGCTGGTATCCCCCACGACCATTACGAACCAAAGTCCAACGGCGAAAAGTGGCTTTATTCACGGCTGCCGATTGTCGGGCTTCTTTATGACACGCTGATGCTGCCGACCCCCCGCAACCTGAACTGGATGTGGATCTGGGGAATCGTGCTGGTTTTCACGCTGGTGCTGCAAATCATCACCGGGATCGTGCTGGTGATGCATTATGTGCCGCATGTGGACATGGCCTTTGCATCGGTCGAACATATCATGCGTGACGTGAACGGCGGGCATATGATCCGCTATTTCCACCAGAACGGCGCATCCTTGTTCTTTGTCGCTGTTTACGCCCACATCTTCCGGTCGCTGTATTACGGGTCATACAAAGCCCCGCGCGAAGTGACATGGATCATCGGTATGTTGATGTATCTGCTGATGATGGGCACTGCGTTCATGGGCTATGTGCTGCCATGGGGCCAGATGTCGTTCCACGGTACCGCCGTGATCACCGGCCTGTTCGGCGCTATTCCGTTCATCGGTGAAGGTGTGCAGACTTGGCTTCTGGGCGCGTCCGCTGTGGGCCAGCCTGCGCTGAATCGCTTCTTTTCGCTGCATTATCTGATGCCCTTCATCCTGCTGGGCCTGACGATCGTGCATATCTGGGCGTTCCACACCACAGGTAACAACAACCCGACCGGCGTCGAAGTCCGCCGCACATCCAAAGAAGATGCCGCAAAGGACACACTGCCATTCTGGCCCTATTTCGTGATCAAGGATCTGTTCGCGCTGGCGATCATCCTGGCCGTCTTCGTGGCCATCGTCGGGTTCATGCCGAACTATCTGGGCCACCCCGACAACTATATCCCTGCGAATGCGCTGGCGACACCTGCCCATATCGTACCTGAATGGTATTTCCTGCCGTTTTACGCGATCCTGCGGGCCTTTACCGCAGACGTCTGGGTCGTACAGATCGTCCAGTTCCTGAGCTTTGGCATCATCGACGCCAAGTTCTTTGGGGTTCTTGCAATGTTCGGCGCAATCGCGGTGATGGCGCTGGCCCCATGGCTGGACACATCCAGCGTGCGGTCGGGCAAGTATCGTCCGATGTTCAAGTGGTGGTTCTGGCTACTGGTCGTCGATTTCTTCGTGCTGATGTGGGTTGGCGCCCGCCCAGCGGAATCGCCTTACGACATGATCTCTTTGGTCGCGTCGACCTATTGGTTCGCCTATTTCCTCGTGATCCTGCCGGTGCTCGGCGTCATCGAAAAGCCGCTGACACCGCCAGCGACAATCGAGGAAGACTATAACGCGCATTACGCGCCGCAAAGCGACAGCGCGCCTGTCGTCAACCCGGCCGAGTGAGGAAGACCGATGAATATGCTCCGTAACGCCACACTCGCCGCTGTAGCAGCGCTTGCCCTGACATCAGGGCAAGCATCCGCTGCGGGTGCCGAAATCAAAGTGACCGACTACGCCTTCCCGTTCGAAGGGCCGTTCGGCCAGTTCGACCAGATGCAATTGCAGCGCGGTCTGCAGGTCTACACCGAAATCTGCGCCGCCTGCCACGGCCTGCAATATCTGTCTTTCCGCAACCTTGGTGACGAAGGCGGGCCTCACCTGCCGGAAGATCAGGTTTTCGCCTATGCCGAATTTTATGAAATCTTCGACCAAGCCCTGTTCGATGGCGAAGGCGATTTCCGCCCCGCCACGCCAGCCGACAAATTCCCGATGTCGAACCTGTCCAACGCGCCAGACCTGACGCTGATGGCCAAGGCGCGTGCTGGCTTTTCCGGACCATATGGCACGGGGATGGCCCAGTTGTTCCAAGGCATGGGCGGCGCGGAATATATCGCGTCTTTGATGACAGGCTATGTCGAAGAACCGGAATGCGCGCTGGAAGGCGAGCCGATGGATGGCTATTACAACATCGCCTTTGCTGCCGGTGGGTTCCCCGACAGCTGCAAGGGCGACCACGGCGAACATCTTGTTCCCGGAAGCTGGATCGCGATGTCACCACCGCTTTATGGCGATGACGTCACTTTCGAAGACGGCAGCTCGACCGAGCTGGAAGCAGTTGCCATGGATGTCGCAGCCTTCCTGATGTGGACCGCAGAACCAAAGATGATGGCGCGCAAACAGGCCGGTCTGACCGGGGTCATTTTCCTGACCCTGCTGTCGGTGCTGCTGTATCTGACCAACAAGCGGCTTTGGGCGCCTTACAAGAACAAAAAGGCATAACGCCAGTTTGATCCAACATGAAAAGGCCCGCCATTCCGGCGGGCCTTTTTGGTTCAGCCCAGATAGGCCGACAGCGCCGGGGACGGGGCTTCGAAAAACGCCTGCGTTGCAACCGGTGCAGACACAGTGCCAGCAGCGACCAGGGATGCCTGATCCGCGATGCGCCGTGCATCGTCGGGGTCATGCGTGACCATCAGCACCGTCCGCCCGGCAACACCCAGCGTCGATTGCACCAGATCCAGCATCTCGTCCTTCAGACCCGGCCCAAGCGCGGCGAAAGGTTCGTCCAGCAACACCACAGGCCGATCCGCCAGCAGCACCCGTGCCAATGCGGCACGGCTTTGCTGGCCACCAGACAGGGCCGCAGGTTTGCGCCCGCCCAGCCCCGCCAGCCCGACCGAGGACAACGCGCGCTCGACACAAGCACGTTCATCCGCAGTCAGGTGCCACGTCGGGCGCAGCCCAAGACCCACATTCTGCGCGATGGTCAAATGCGGAAACAGGTTGTTGTCCTGAAAAATCGCACTGATCGGCCGCGCACCCGGCGGGACAGCGGTCAGGTCCATATCCTGCCACATAACCCGCCCCGATGCCGGGGCCAGAAACCCCGCCAATGCCGCCAGCAAGGTGGATTTGCCCGCACCGGACGGGCCGATCAGCGCCGTGATCTTGCCGGTGTTGAACGTCACGTCGGCGGTCAGGCGAAAATCGTCCTGCTCAATGACCAGAGCCTCACAGATCAGCATTGCCGCGCCCTCCCCTGTCGCAGATCCAGAACGCCGCAAAGCTGAGTGCCAGCAACACCAGCGCGGCACCTGCCGCGGCCTCCATCCGGTAAGCGCCCATCAGGCGATACATGGCCAGCGGCAGGGTCTGCTGCGCCTCGCCCGCGAACAGGGCGATGACCCCAAGGTCGCCCATCGACAAGGCCGCGGCAAGCCCCGCGCCGAACCCCAAAGGGCGGCGGATGCGCGGCAGCACGACGATGCGGACCCAGCCCCAACGCGACAGGCCAAGGCTAGCACCCAAACGCCCGAAATCGCGGTCAATCCCCTCCACAGCCTGCCCAATGGCGCGCAACGCGAATGGCAGGGCCAGTGTTGCATTGACCAGCACGGTGACCGGCAGCGCCAGACGTGCGGGGTTGATAAAGGGATAGACCAGCAAAAAGGCTCCGGTGCCGACCACCAGACCGGAGGCGGCCAAGGGCAGCACGCCGGTGATGGCAACCATGCGCCCGCCGCGCAAGGCGAGCGCCAGCGCCATACTGGTGCAAAGCAGGGCAGAGGCCCCAGCCACGATCACCGACCGCCCCGCCGCCGCCCAGACCTCGGCAGGCAACAACGCCAGTCCCGGCACGCCGCGCCAGACGACCATGGCCAGCGGGGTGAACAGGAAGGCCGCGACCAGAGCAATCATCAGGTAATCCAGCACAGGCCAGCGCAGGTCCCAGCGCTGCACAGTCCGGTCCAACCCTGCGCCCATGGTATCAACCAAGGACAGCCGCCAGACAACCGCCGCGGCCAGAACGCACAACCCGAACTGCACGCAAGCCAGCAAGGCCGCACGCCCCAGATCAAAATCGAACCGCAGCGCCTGATAGATCGCAAGCTCGACCGTGGTCGCACGCGGCCCGCCACCCAGCGTCAGCGCGACAGCGAAACTGGTCAGACAGATCAGAAAGATCACAAGAAAAACCCCCGGCACCACGGCGCGCAGCATCGGCCACTCCAGCAACCGCCCCACTGGCGCGTTCAGCGATGCCGCAAGACGGAACCGTTCCGCAGGGATCACCAGCCAGCCTTGCAGGATCAGCCGGATCGCCAAGGGCAGGTTGAAAAACACATGCGCCAGCACGACACCGTGAAAACCGAAGATGCTGATCGCGGGCAGGCCCAGCCATGCCAAGGCGCTGTTGACCATGCCTGCGCGGCCGAACACGGCCAGCAAGCCGATCACCGCCACGACGACGGGCAACAGGAACGGCGCACCCATCAGCGTGATCAGCACAGACCGCCCCCGAAACTGCCGCCGCGCAAGGGCGCGCGCCACAGGGATCGCCAGCAGCACGCTCAGCCCTGCCGACACCAGCGCTTGGGTGACGGTGAACCGGATCGCCGCCCAATCAGCAGGCGACAGACCGCGCTGCCATTCGGCGCGCCAGCCGACAGCGGCCAGCGTGCCAATGGTCAGCACCAGCACCAGCGCCGCAGCAGCGGCACCGGGCCAGCGCGGGGCTATTGCGACAGCGCGTTGCGCCATTCGTCCAGCGCCACGTCACGGATCGCTGCGGCCTCATCAGGCGACAGCAGCAGGGCGGTTGCAGGCGTGATCAGCGTCTCGAACCCTGCGGGCAGGCCGCCCTCGGGGACCACAGCGGGATACATCCAGTTGGTTTCAGGGATGATGGACTGAAACGCATCCGACACCATGAAGGCAAGGAATTGATCCGCGAGTTCGGGCTGGTCGGTGGTGGCGACCTTGGCCGCGACTTCGACCTGCATGTAATGGCCTTCGTCAAAGGCCCAGGCGATCTTGCTGTCATCCTCTTCCGCGATCAGATGATAGGCGGGGGATGTCGTATAGGACAGGACGGCATCGGCCTCGCCCTCAAGGAACAGCCCGTAAGCTTCGGACCAGCCCGGCGTCACAGTGACGATATTGTCGGCAAGGTCCGCCCAAAGGTCGGCGGCGGTATCAGGATAGGCCGTCTTGACCCACATCAGCAGGCCAAGGCCGGGTGTGGATGACCGCGGGTCCTGAATGACGATCCGGATGTCGCTATCGGCCAAGGCGCGCAGGGATGTCGGCGCATCCTCACCCACATTGCCGACAAAGGCGAAATAGCCCCAGTCGAACGGCAGGAAGTCGGGATCGTCCCATGTGAGCGGCAAATCAAGCGCGGCATTGATGCCATGCGGCGCAAACAGGCCCGTTTCGCGCGCGGCGGCGATCAGGTTGGTATCAAGGCCAAGCACGATATCGGCCTCGGTCCGCGGGCCTTCCAATTGCAAACGCGCCAGCAGGGCAGCACCGTCACCCGTGCCGATGAATTGCAAGTCACATCCGCAGATTTCTTCGAACGCGGCCTCGATGGCGGGGCCGGGGCCCCATTCGCTGACGAAACTGTCGTATGTCATCACTTGCAGCACGGGGGTCTGCGCAAATGTGCCGCTGGCACAAAGCGCAAATCCCGCAACAAGTGGCAGATAAATGGATTTTTGCATTCTATCCTCCAAATGCACGGGCGGATTGGGGGATAGCGGAATTGCCATACCTTCCCTCCGCCGGTCCTAACCGGTTCAGGTTCAACGGGTCTGCGTGAAGCATCTCAGCCAGTAAAGGCACCCCGAGGTGGGGCAAAAGCTAGGGTGGAACGGGGCTGGGCGCAAGGGAAACCTCTTGAGCCTGTCCCGCCCGCCCGCTAGACCGTTGCCAAACGGGGGTTTGCCATGTCCATCAACAGTTTCGGTCATTTGTTCCGGTTCACCACTTGGGGCGAAAGCCACGGGCCAGCCCTTGGTGCCACCGTCGATGGCTGCCCGCCAAATGTGCCGCTGGAACCTGCGATGATCCAGCAATGGCTGGACAAACGCCGCCCCGGATTGAACAAGAACACGACCCAGCGGAATGAACCCGATGCGGTGGAAATCCTGTCAGGTGTCTATGAGGGGCGCACCACCGGCACGCCCATTCAGCTGATGATCCGCAACACCGATCAGCGGTCAAAGGATTACGGCGATATCCTGAACACCTTCCGCCCCGGTCATGCCGATATCACCTATCACCAGAAATACGGGTTGCGCGATCCGCGCGGCGGCGGGCGGTCCTCGGCGCGTGAAACCGCGTCGCGCGTGGCAGCTGGCGGTGTGGCGCGCGAGGCGATCAAGCTGATTGCGCCGAATGTGCAGATCAAGGGCTATATGACCCAGATGGGGACCAAACAGATCGACCGCGCGCGGATGGATTGGGATGAAATCGACCGCAACGATTTCTTTTGCCCCGATGCGCAGGCAGCCGAAGAATGGAACGAGTATCTGACATGGCTGCGCAAGGACGATCATAATTCCGTCGGTGCGATCATCGAGGTCGTGGCGCGCGGCGTGCCTGCGGGTATCGGTGCGCCGGTCTATGCCAAGCTGGACACTGATCTGGCCGCCGCGATGATGTCGATCAACGCGGTCAAAGGTGTCGAGATTGGCGAAGGCATGGCCGCCGCCGCGCTGACAGGCCGCGATAACGCAGACGAGATTTTCATGGGGCCGAACGGGCCAGAGTATTCATCCAACCATGCGGGCGGTATTCTTGGCGGGATCAGCACGGGGCAGGATATCGTCGTGCGGTTCGCGGTGAAACCGACCTCCTCCATTCTGTCACCGCGCAAGTCGATCATGATGGATGGCAGCCCGACCGAGGTGATCACCAAAGGCCGCCACGACCCCTGCGTCGGCATCCGTGCCGTGCCCGTGGGCGAGGCGATGATGGCCTGCGTGATCCTGGACCACCTGTTGCTGGATCGCGGTCAGACCGGCGGCGTGCGCGGTGCGATCGGCGCGGGCTGACGCGATAGCTGCACCGCCAGAATACCCAGCGCGATAATCACCACGCCCAGCACATCCAGCGGCCCGATCTTTTCGCCCAGCAGCATCGCCGCCACGGCGACACCCAGAAACGGATTGAGAAAGTGAAAGGTTGACGCCTTAACCGCGCCGATCCGGCCGACCAGCAGGAACCAGACCAATGTCGCCGCCAGCCCCGGCACCAGCACGGTATAGGCAAAGGCTGTGATCAGCTGCCAGTTCCATGTGACGACCAGCGTTTCCAGTGCCACGGCAGGAATGAACAACAGCGCACTGCCGACCAGCATCTGCAGCCCCACGATCATCAGCACATTGCCACCCGACGACGCGCCCATCACGGCAAGCGTGGCAACCGTCAGGGACATCACGCCAATCACGCACAGGATCAGGCCGAACAGATCAATGCCGCCTTGCAGCCGCGCACCCATGATCAGGACAACACCCGCCAGCCCCGCCAGCAACCCGATGATCCCTAAGGGCCGGACGCGCGTGCCGAACACACCCCAACCGACCAGCGCCACCAGCAGCGGCATGGTCGATGCGATGATCGCCGCCAAGGATGCGGGAATCGTCTGCATCGCCACGAAATTCAGGCCCAGATACAGGGCATTCTGGCACAGCCCGAACACCAGCACGCCAGTCCATTGCCGCCGTGTCAGTCGCGCGGACTGGCCCAGCATCCACGCAATGCCCACACCGATCAGGCCGGAAATCAGGAACCGCAGCGCCAGCGCCGACAGGGGCGGCGCGTATTCGACGATCACCCGCGCCGATGTAAAGGCCGAGGACCACATGAACGCGAAGGCAAGGCCCATCAGAACCGCTTTGATATCCATGTCACCTCACGCAAAAAGGGCCGCCTGTTCGGGCGACCCTTTCCTGATTTCGTATCCGGCACAAGGCCCGATAGCTTAGCCGTTGACGCTGTCTTTCAGAGCCTTGGCGATCGTGACTTTGACGACCTTGTCGGCCTCTTTTTTGATCTGCTCGCCGGTGGCAGGGTTGCGCACCATCCGCTCTGGGCGTTCGCGGCAATAGATCTTGCCGACGCCGGGCAGAGTGACAGCACCGCCGCCAGCCACTTCGGATGTGATGATGCCGGTCACGGCATCCAGCGCAGCGCCGGCTGCTTTTTTGTCCATGCCGGTTTGATCGGCAATTGCAGCAACCAGCTGCGCTTTGGTCATTGGTTTCGTCGCCATGTTACTGGTCTCCCTCATTCGCCCCATCTGTAGGGCCTATTCCCCGCCTTTATAACGGTATGTTGTGGCACACCACTACGAATAGTGGCTCCTGACAAGGCAAAAACGCACTTTTCCGCCGTTTTTTATATGTTCACAGGAATGCCGTCTCTTCGAAACTACGTAATTTGCGGCTGTGGATGCGTTCCAGCGGCATTTCGCGCAGCAATTCCATGGCGCGGATGCCGATCATCAGATGCGCCGCGACCTGCGTTTTATAGAATTCAGACGCCATGCCGGGCAGTTTCAATTCGCCATGCAATGGTTTGTCGGACACGCACAACAATGTGCCGTATGGCACGCGGAACCGGAAACCATTGGCGGCGATGGTGGCACTTTCCATATCCAGCGCGATGGCGCGCGATTGCGACAGGCGCTGCACCGGCCCTGCCTGTTCGCGCAATTCCCAGTTCCGGTTGTCGATGGTTGCCACGGTCCCAGTGCGCATGATCTGTTTCAGGTCATACCCTTCCAGCTGTGTCACATCCGCCACCGCCGTCTGCAGTGCGATCTGGATTTCTGCCAGCGCGGGGATCGGCACCCAGACGGGCAGGTCGTCGTCCAGCACGTGATCTTCGCGCAGATAGGCATGCGCCAACACGAAATCGCCCAGACGCTGCGAATTGCGCAGGCCCGCGCAATGGCCGACCATCAACCACGCATGCGGGCGCAGCACGGCGATATGGTCGGTCGCGGTTTTCGCATTCGACGGGCCAACGCCGATATTGACCAGCGTGATCCCCGCACCCCCCGGACGTTTGAGGTGATAGGTCGGCATCTGCGGCAGTTTCGCAGGCACTGGCAGCGGCGCGTCATGGGTCGTAATCTCGACATTGCCGGTGCTGACGAAACTGGTGTAGCCGCTGGCAGGATCAGCCAGCACCTTGCGGGCGAAAGCCTCGAATTCCTCGACATAGAACTGGTAGTTGGTGAACAGAACGTGGTTCTGGAAATGTTCAGGCGCGGTGGCGGTGTAATGCGACAGCCGTGCCAGCGAATAGTCGATCCGCTGCGCTGTAAACGGCGCCAGCGGGCGCGCCCCGTCAGGATAGGTGAAACCAGCCCCGTTCACGATAGCATCATGCGTCGTGCTCAGGTCCGGCACGTCGAAATTGTCGCGCAGGTTGAATTCCATCGATCCGTCCTGCGGCACGGTCACACCGGCATCATTCGCCACCGCGAAATGCACGGGGATCACGGTGTCGGAGGTGCCGATCACCACAGGCACACCATGGCTTTTCAGCAAAAGGTCGATCTGCTGTTCCAGATAGCTTTGGAACAGGTCAGGGCGGGTCACGGTCGTAGCATAGATGCCCGGTTCCGCGACATGGCCAAACGACAGGCGGCTGTCCATCTTGGCATGGGTCGTCGTTGTCAGCCGGATTTCGGGATAGAACGCACGGAACCGCCCGTCGGGCTGACCATCGCGCAGGGCGGCGACAAAGTTCTGGGACAGGAACCGCACAGACGTGGCATAAAGGTCGTTCAGGCGCGCCACGGCCTTTTTCGGATCGGTAAATGCCTCGTGCGGCGGCAGATCAGGTGTCCGGATGACAACCTTTTGCGGAGCGTTCATGTATTTTCCTCGAACAGATCGGTAATTTCAAATTTCGTGACATCGACCAGCCCCAGATCAGAAATCCGCAACGCCGGTATGACAACAAGCGCCAGCAGCGAATGCTGCATATAGGCATTGTTGAGCGTGCAACCGCAGGCGGCCATCGCGGCGACCATGGCATCAGCTTTGGCGGCGACTTCGGCGGCCGGACTGTCGGACATCAGGCCCGCGATGGGCAGTTCGACCAGCGCCAGTTCGGCATCGTCTTTCCAGACGGTGACGCCACCGCCGACCTCGCCCAATCGGTTGGCAGCCTTCGCCATCAGCGCACGGTCGGTGCCGACGACGATCATATGGTGGCTGTCATGCGCCACGGTCGACGCAATCGCCATCCGCCCCGTATAACCGAAGCCCGAGACAAAGCCGTTCACGACCTTGCCCGTCGCGCGGTGCCGTTCGACAAGCGCGATCTGGTAGGTGTCGCCTTGCCCTTCGACAATCCCATCCACGACGGGCAGTTCGGCGGTCAGCGCCTCGGTCGGGGCTTGGTTCTCGACGACGCCGATCACTTTGGCGACGACGCTGTTGGCCCCTTTGGGCGCATGAACCGCGAAATCGGCGTGATCCAGCAGCTTGCCCATCCGCACCGTCTGGCGCGCGTCATCGGGCCAGTCGTAATGCGGGCAATCCACGGTGATCTTGCCGTTCAGCGCGACGGTCTTGCCGCGCGCGATCACATGCTCGATAGGCAGGGTCACCAAATCGGATGTCAGGATCACATCGGCACGGCGTCCGGGGGTGATCGACCCCAGTTCGCGTTCCAGCCCGAAATGGGTCGCGGTGTTGATCGTCGCCATTTGCAGCGCGATCAGCGGGTCACAGCCGCAGGCGATGGCATGGCGGACAACGCGGTTCATATGGCCGTCGTTGACCAATGTGCCGGAATGGCAATCATCGGTACACAGGATGAAATTGCGCGGATCCAGCCCCTTTTGCGTCACCGCCGTGATCTGGCTTTCGACGTCATACCACGCCGACCCCAGACGCATCATCGACCGCATCCCGTTGCGGGTGCGGGCCAGCGCATCAGCCTCTGCCGTGCCTTCGTGGTCGTCGGCGGCACCGCCTGCGACATAGGCCGAAAACGCGACGCCCTTGTCAGGGCTGGCGTAATGGCCGCCCACGGTCTTGCCCGCACGCATGGTGGCGGCCATTTCGGCCAGCATCTGCGGATCACCGTTCACGACACCGGGAAAGTTCATCATCTCGCCCAGACCGATGATGCCGGGCCATGCCATCGCCTCGGCCACGTCATCCGCCGAAATCTCGAAACCGGTGGTTTCCAGACCGGGGGCGGATGGCGCGCAGGACGGCATCTGCGTGAATATGTTGACGGGCTGCATCAGCGCCTCGTCATGCATCATCCGCACGCCGCGCAGGCCAAGAACATTGGCAATCTCATGCGGGTCGGTGAACATGGTAGTCGTGCCATGCGGGATCACGGCGGCGGCGAATTCGGCAGGCGTCAGCATCCCGCTTTCGATATGCATGTGACCATCGCAGAGGCCCGGGATCAGGTAACGGCCAGCCGCCTCGATCACCTCGGTATCAGGGCCGATGCAATGGCTGGCGTCAGGGCCGATATAGGCGAAACGTCCGGCGGCGATGGCGACCTGCCAGTCCAACACCTCGCGCGTTTGCACATTGACCAGTTTGCCGCCACGGATGACCATGTCGGCAGGGCTGCGGCCTGCGGCGACAGCGACCAGATGCGGAGCAACCTCCGCCCAAGATTTGATGTGATTTTCCATTCCCAAAATTGACACCGATTCAGGCGGTGTTCAAGGGGGTCAGATCGCGCTCAGGTCGAGTGGTTTTTCATTCGGGTTCAGCCGCAGCATCGCGATGCTAAGCGCGGTCGCGATGGTCACCCAGACCAGATAGGGCACAAAGGCCAGACCGGCCCAGACATCCAGCTGGAAATGGGTGATCGTGCAGCCCAGCACCGCCAACCACAGCGCCCCGATGATCGGCAGCGAGCCTTTCAGGCGGCGCAGGCCAAAGAACACAGGCGTCCACAGGGCGTTCAGCGCGATCTGGATCGCCCAGAATGCCATCGCATAGCCGTTGCCGTCGATGCCCGCGACCCGTGCGCCTGCAAAGGAAATCAGCAAATAGATTGATGTCCATGCGACCGGAAACATCCAGTCGCGCGGCACCCATGTCGGCTTTTTCAGGCTTTTGTACCACGCGCCCGTGGGAAACAGCGCACCCGTCGAACCGGCGGCAAAGGTCGCGGCCAAAAACAGGAAGAACAGCAGATAGTCCATCAGGCGCCCTTTCGCGGTACTCCGGATACCTAAGCGCGATGGCCGGTGTTTCCAACCCCTGCTTCGCGGTTGCGCAGATCGGCCAGCACATCCAGCACGGCCAAAGACCGGCTTGTGTTGGGTTTGGCGCGGCTGGCGGCATCCACCAGAAAGACCACCTCGTCCAAGGGACGCGCATAGATGATCGGCGATCTTGGCGTGATAACAGAAAAGGCGGTGCGCAGTGCAGATTGCCCGACCCAGCCCAGTTTCTGGGACACGGATGTGCGCGCGCGCATCGTGATACTGTCATAGCCGTTCTGCCGGACCTGTTTGCCAATTCCCGCATAGATCAGCCGTGCGGCCCAAATGCCAGTGCGCGCCTTGACGGGCAGCGCATTGATGCCGGATTCGGACCGCAGATAGAGCCTGTCCGCCTCGGCCAGCAGCCGTTTGACCATGCCGCGCAAGGCCGCATCGGGCAGCGGGTCGCGGGTAAAGTTCAGCGGGTCGATCCCCGCTTCGGCCAGCCAGTCCAGCGGCAGATAGATCCGGCCCATACGCGCATCTTCGCCCACATCGCGCGCGATATTGGTCAGCTGCATCGCGACACCCAGATCGCAGGCACGCGCCAGCGCGTCGGGGTCGCGCACCCGCATCAGAACGCACATCATCGCACCCACGGCGCTGGCCACCCGCGCGGAATAGGCGCGCACGCCGGACAAGGTATCATAGCGGTATTCGGCCGCATCCCATGCCAGACCTTCCAGCAGGGCATCGGGTAAGGCGCGGGGCATATCGAATCCGTCGATGATCGCGGCAAAGGCGCGGTCTTCGGGCGCGTTGCGGGGACGGCCAGCATAGGCAAAATCCAGCCGTTCCTGCAGGCGCAGTACGGCACCGGCCTGCTGCGTGCCTTCGTCCACCTCGTCATCGGCGAGCCTGCAAAAGGCGTAAAGCGCCAGCGCGGGATCGCGGACCGAGGATGGCAACAGCCGTGACGCCGCGTGAAACGACAATGACCCATGGCGGATCGCATTTTCGCAATGCGCCAGATCATCGGGCCGTATCATTCTGCCGCCACTTTCAATGGCATCTGCACGGGCGCATCGGGGACCAGTTTCGCTAAAACCTCGGCGCTGGAAATCACGCCCGGCACACCGGCACCGGGATGAGTGCCTGCGCCGACCAGAAACAGGCCCTTTGCCTCTTCGCTGATGTTATGGGGGCGGAACCAGGCGGATTGCAGGATGCGCGGCTCGATCGAAAACCCCGATCCGTTAGGCGACAGATACCGGTCGCGAAAATCTTCGGGCGTCAGGATCATTTCGGTGCTGATGCGGTCTGCAAAACCGGGGATGGTTTTTTCCACCTCGGCCATGACCTTGGCCTTGTAGATCGCGGATTCCGTGGCCCAATCGACGGGGTTGTCAAACCCCAGATGCGGCACAGGCGACAGGACATAGAAGGTATCATCGCCCTTGGGTGCCACGCCGGGGTCGGTGACACTGGGGCGGTGGATATACAGGCTCATGTCGTCGGACAATTTGCCCTTGATGAAAATATCGCGCAGCAAACCCTCATATCGCGGGGCGTTGGTGATCGTGTGATGGCCCACGTCGGGCCACATCTGCGCCGTGCCTTTGGTGCCGAAATACCAAACAAACAGCCCCATCGACCAGCGGCGCGATTTCAGCTTGGCATCTGTCCAGCGTTTGCGCGGATGGTTGCGCAACAGGCGCTGATAAGTATGGCCCGCATCGGCATTGCTGACGACCAACGGCGCATGGATCACGGTGCCGTCGGTCAGGCGCACGCCTTTGGCGGCCCCGTTTTCGATCAGCACCTCGTCAACTTCGGCATTCTGCACCACGGTGCCGCCCTGCCCCTTGATCACCTTGACCATCGCATGGGCAATCGCCTGCACGCCGCCCATCGCGTAGTGCACGCCGTAGGTCTTTTCGAGATAAGCGACGAGCGCATAGATCGACGTCACCTTGCGCGGATCGCCCCCGATGAACAACGGGTGGAACGACAAGGCCATGCGCAGGCGGGCGTCCTTTACCCGCGCCTTGGCCAGCCCAAGGATCGACCGGTCCGCACGCAGGCGCACGAATTCAGGCAGCACCTTGATCGTTTCCCAGATCCTGTTCATCGGCTGGGCGACCATGCCTTCGAACCCGACCTTGTAACAGGCCTCGCTGTCTTTCAGGAACCGCTTGTATCCTGCCACGTCAGCAGGGCTAAGGCGGGCAACCTCGGCCAGCATGGCCTCGGTGTCCTGCCGCGCGGTGAATGTCGATCCGTCCGGCCAGCGCACTTCATAGAACGGGTCCATCGGGCGCAGGCTGATATCCTTGTGAAAATCCCGCCCGCAGTTGCGCCACAGGTTTTCATAGACCTGCGGCACGGTGATGATCGTCGGCCCCAGATCAAAGCGGTGCCCGTCCTGCGTGACGGACGACCCCCGCCCACCGGGCAGGTCGAGCCGGTCCAGAACGGTGACGGCGTAGCCTTTGGCGCCCAGTCGCATCGCGGCGGCAAGGCCGCCAAGCCCCGCGCCAATCACGATGGCTGCATTTGAATCGGTGTGATCATCTGTCAACATAAACCCACACTAGATGTGTAAACCAAAGTTGACAAATATTATTCGCTCTCCCTTTTCAAAAGACGGGTCTCTATGTCAGACTTAGTTGACACCAATGCAGGCAAACCCTTGACCCAGATCGTGACATTGTCGTTTTTCCGCTTTGCTGGGCCGTTGGCGCGGGCTTGGGCGCTGGTGATGATGGGCGGCGCGCGCTTGCCGCTGTCACGCACTCCCGACATCGGTTTCTGGAAACTTTGCGGGTCGGGCAGCGGCGAAGGGTTCACGCCTGTGCCCAACACCGCCGTCTATGCGATCCTTGCAACATGGCCCGACATCGCGACCGCCAAGGCGCGCACCAGCACCGGCGTTTTTGCCCGTTACATGGGCCGTGCGGCGGAAAATTGGACGGTCTTTCTGCAAACCCAGTCATCCCGCGGGCAGTGGTCGGGCAAAGAACCTTTCGCACCGGATGCCACCGCAACGCCCGGTCCTTTGGCCGCGCTGACGCGCGCGACGATCAAGCCCCGCATCCTTGCGCGGTTCTGGGGGCGGGTGCCAAATATTTCGGCCAAGATCGGCGCGGACAGCAATGTGATGTTCAAGATCGGCATTGGCGAGGTGCCGATGCTGCATCAGGTCACATTCTCGATCTGGCCGTCCGAGGCCGCGATGGCCGCTTTCGCCCGCACTGGCCCGCATGCCGAGGCCATCCGCGCCGTGCGTGACGAAGGCTGGTTTGCCGAAGAACTTTACGCCCGTTTCGCCGTGCATTCCGATGCCGGCACATGGAACGGCACCTCCCCCCTTACCAGACCAGAGGCCGCATGAAACAGCCCTTCCCCTTTTCCGCCATCGTCGGTCAGGACGAGATGAAACAGGCCATGATCCTGACGGCCATCGACCCGTCCATCGGTGGCGTGCTGGTGTTCGGCGACCGTGGCACCGGCAAATCGACCGCCGTGCGCGCGCTAGCCGCTTTGCTGCCGCCGATCATGGCGGTGCAGGGCTGCCCGGTGAACAGCGCCAAGGCTGGTGATGTGCCCGATTGGGCTGTGTTAGAGACGAAAACGCTGGTCGAAATGCCAACCCCCGTTGTCGATCTGCCGCTTGGCGCGACCGAGGATCGGGTGACCGGCGCGCTTGATATCGAAAAGGCGCTGACCAAGGGCGAAAAGGCGTTTCAACCCGGCCTGCTGGCGCGCGCCAATCGGGGATATCTCTATATTGACGAGGTGAACCTGCTGGAGGATCACATCGTCGATCTGCTGCTCGACGTGGCGCAATCGGGTGAAAACGTCGTGGAACGCGAAGGATCTGTCGATCCGCCACGCCGCACGTTTCGTGCTGGTCGGGTCCGGCAACCCCGAAGAAGGCGAATTGCGCCCCCAATTGCTCGACCGTTTCGGCCTTTCGGTCGAGGTGGCATCGCCCAAGGATATCGCCACGCGGGTCGAGGTCATCAAACGCCGCGATGCGTTCGACAACGATAACGCCGCTTTCATGCTGCGCTGGCAGGCCGAGGATGCAGCGATCCGCGACCGGATATTAACGGCAAGAAAGGCTCTCACACGGCTGAAAACGCCCGAAAAGACGCTGCACGACGTGGCTGAACTCTGCCTTGCGCTGGGGTCCGATGGTTTGCGCGGGGAACTGACCCTGCTGAAAGCCGCCCGCGCCTATGCCGCGTGGCGCAACGACACCGCGCTGACCCGTGCGCATGTCAAGGATATGGCGCCGATGGCCCTGCGCCACCGCCTGCGCCGCGATCCGCTGGACGAGGCGGGCAGCAGCACGCGCGTTGCGCGGATCGTGGAAGAAACCCTTGGCTGAGGCCGTCTGGCACCGCGCTGTTCTGGCGATGCAGTTGCTGGCGATTGATCCTGCGCTGGGCGGCATGGTTTTGCGCGCGCGGTCAGGGCCGGTGCGTGACGGGCTGGTTGGCCTACTGGACTGGTTGCCGCAACCCCAGCACCGCATTCATCCTGCGATTTCCGACGAGGCGCTGTTTGGCGGGTTGGACCTGTCGGCGACCTTGGCTCGCGGTCAGTTTGTGCAGGAACAGGGTCTGTTATCGCGCCCCGGCACGGTGATCCTGACCATGGCCGAACGGGCGGCAACGCAATTGGCCGCGCGGCTGGCGATGGTGCTGGATGCAGGCACCACCCACCGGCTGATCGCGCTGGATGAAGGCGCTGAACCCGACGAAGCGCTGAACCCGAAACTGGCAGAACGGCTGGCATTTGCTGCTGATCTGTCGGATGTCAGCGTGACCGAAGCCACCCTGCCCGACCCGTTCGACCCCGCCGCCGCGATCACCCATCTGCGGCAGGTCGCTGTCCCCGATGATCTATGTGAACAACTGACCCGGATCGCCGCTGCAATTCGGCATCGACAGCCTGCGCGCGCCCTTGTTCGCGCTGCGCGCGGCCAAGGCGCATGCGGCGCTGCTGCGGCAAGATGACTGGTCGATGCCGATGATGTGGAAATCGCCTGCCTGCTGGTGCTGGCGCACCGCGCCACGCAGATGCCGGGCAGCGATGCAGAAGAACCCGAATCCCCCGAACCCGACCAGACTGACGGCGACGATCAGGACCAGACCGACACGCGCGATCTGCCGGATGAATTGCTGCTAGAGGCGATCAAGGCGCTGTTGCCGGACAACCTGCTGGACCGGATCGCCGCGCAAAAGGCGCGCCAAGGCAAGGGCAGCGGCAGCGGCGCCGCGCGCAAGGGCAACCGGCGCGGCAGGCCGATGCCATCACGCGCTGGGCGTCTGGGTGACGGCGCGCGGATTGATATTGTCGCCACCTTGCGGGCCGCCGCCCCTTGGCAGACGATCCGCAAGCAGGCCACAGGGCGCGACAGCCTGCAAGTGCGCAGCGACGACATCCGCGTCAAGCGGTTCGAGGAAAAATCCGACCGCCTGCTGGTGTTCACCGTCGATGCGTCGGGCTCTTCCGCCCTGTCGCGGCTGGCCGAGGCAAAGGGTGCGATCGAGCTGTTGCTGGCACAAGCCTATGCGCGGCGCGACCATGTGGCGCTGGTGTCGTTTCGTGGGACAGGGGCCGAGGTGCTACTACCGCCCACCCGGTCACTGGTGCAGACCAAGCGCCGTCTTGCCGCCTTACCGGGGGGCGGTGGCACGCCGCTGGCTGCCGGGATCGTCGCCGCCTTGGAACAGGCGATCACCGCCATGCGCAAGGGGCTGACGCCAACCATTGTGATCCTGACGGACGGGCGGGCGAACGTGGCGCTGGATGGTGCGGGCAACCGCGCGCAGGCCGCCACCGATGCGCAACGCATGGCGCAGGCGGTGCGCGCCCACAGGATCGATGCGCTGGTGATCGACACCGGCAACAGGCCAGAACCTGCGCTGGCGGCGCTGGCGCAGACCTTGGGCGCGATCTATCTGCCCCTGCCCCGCGCGGATGCGGCGCGCCTGTCGGCCAGCGTCGCCACCGCCTTGGGCGACTGATGCGCTGGCCGCCACGCGACTGGCCGCTGTCAGACCATTCCCGCCAGATCCTGCACCGGCCCCACCGCTGGCATGTGCAAGAGGCGGGCAGCGGCCCCATGATCCTGCTGATCCACGGCGCAGGCGGGGCCACACAAAGTTTTCGGCACCTGTTCCCGATCCTGATGCAGACCCATCATGTCGTGGCCATCGACCTGCCCGGCCAGGGGTTCACCCAGATGGGCGCGCGGCAACGCTGCGGGCTGGATCACATGGCCGAGGATATCGTATCGCTGTGCCGCGCCCAGGGCTGGAACCCCGCAATCATCATGGGCCATTCGGCCGGTGGCGCGATTGCGCTGCGATTGTGGGAACTGGGGCTGCGTCCTGCCGAAATCGTGCTGATCAATGCGGCGCTCAGCAATTTCAAAGGTGTCGCCGGGCTTTTGTTTCCGGTCATGGCCAAGGCGCTGGCCGCCACGCCATTCAGCGCCAGTATCGTGACCGCGACCAGCAGCCGCAATACGATCCGCAACCTGATCACGGGGACAGGGTCAACACTGGATGATGCGGGGATCGACCTTTATTATCGCCTGCTGGGCGACCGGGGCCATGTCGACGGCACCTTGTCGATGATGGCGCAATGGTCACTGGATGGCTTGCTATCGCGCCTGCCGCAGATCACTACCCCTGTCCATCTGATCAGCGGATTGAACGACAGGGCTGTGCCGCCATCTGTCAGCCGTGACGCTGCCGCCCGCCTGCCACAGGCGCGCCTGACCGAATTGGCACAACTGGGCCATCTGGCGCATGAAGAAAACGCAGCCCTGATCGCAGCGCTGATCACGGAGCAATGAAAAAGGGCTGACAGGTTTCCCTGACAGCCCTTGGATCAAAGCAAAACAGCGCGTAGCCGCGCCGCCGATTGCTTACATGTCAGAGAAAGTCGCCAGATAGGCATAAAGGTCATAGGCGTCCTGTTCGGCGCGCACCTGATAGGCCATCTTGCCGCGTGCGCGGCGATCTTCCAGTTTTTCGCGGATCCAGCCGGTTGGATCCTGAACGTAGCCGACGAAGTTCGCCTCGTTCCACACTTCACCAGCCTCACCAAGTGCGACAAGGCCGTCGCTATACTTGAAATCTTCCGCCGAGCCGATTGCGCGGCCAATCAGACCATATTGGTTCGGGCCCGTCCGCGAATTACGGCCTGCCAGAACGTTGCCATCAGCGTCTGCCACGATATGGCATGCCACGCACTGACGGTTGAACTGTTCTTCACCGTTCGCGGCATCACCGAGCGTCGGCGTAAGATCTTGTGCAAATGCTGGTGCTGCCAGAATGGCCAGCGCCGCAGCGATTGTAAAATTTTTCATGATCGTATTCCTTTTCGACCTGATTAAGTGACCGTTGCCCCAGTCATGTTGTACTGTAGAGCATCCTGTGCGGCGGTCCACCCCCGCGCAGGAAAAGAAGTGGCCCAGCATTCAGGCAACAGCATGCGCCAATGCGCATTGTTTCCACAAAACCCGCAGCGCCGTGACCAGATGGTCAATATCTTCATCGGAATGCAGCGGCGATGGGGTAAAACGCAGCCGTTCCGTGCCTTTGGGCACGGTGGGATAATTGATCGGCTGCACATAAATGTCCCATTCGCGCATCAGGTAATCCGCCAGCATCCGGGTTTTGACCGGGTCCTTGATCAGGACCGGCACGATGTGGCTGTCGTTATGCATATGCGGAATGCCTTCGCGGTCGAGAGCAGCGCGCAGACGCGCGACCTGACGCCGCTGGCGGGCGCGTTCCATCTCGGACTGCTTGAGATAGGCGATGGATGTGCGCGCCGCGGCGGCAATCGCCGGCGGCAAGGCGGTAGTAAAAATGAACCCCGAGGCAAAACTGCGGATGAAGTCGCACAGCGCCGCCGATCCGGTGATATAGCCGCCCACGACGCCAAACGCCTTGCCAAGCGTCCCTTCGATCAAGGTAATCCGGTCGGCCAGCCCTTCGCGTTCGCTGACACCGCCACCGCGCGGGCCATACATGCCGACGGCATGAACCTCGTCCAAATAGGTCATAGCACCATATTTTTCGCAGACCTCGACGATCTGGCGGATCGGCGCGATGTCACCATCCATAGAATAGACGCTTTCGAACGCGACGATCTTGGGGACATCGGCGGGCAGGGCGCGCAGCTTCATCTCCAGATCATGGTAATCGTTATGCTTCCAGATCACCTTACGCGCACGCGAATGGCGGATGCCCTCGATCATGGACGCATGGTTGCCCGCATCCGACAGGATCACGCAGTTTTCCAAACGGCTGCCCAATGTGGACAGCGCGGCCCAGTTGGACACATAGCCTGATGTGAACAGCAGCGCCGATTCCTTGCCATGCAGGTCGGCCAGTTCGCGTTCCAGCAACAGGTGGTCATGGTTGGTACCACTGATGTTGCGGGTGCCGCCCGATCCGGTGCCGGTGCGCTGTACAGCCTCGCACATTGCGCCGATCACGGCGGGATGCTGGCCCATGCCCAGGTAATCATTGGAACACCACACCGTCACATCGCGCACGGCACCGTCCACAGCATGGCTGGCCGCGCGGGGAAACTTGCCGCACTGGCGCTCCAGTTCCGCGAAATAGCGGTAATTGCCATCGGCCTTCAGTTGATCCAGCTGCGCATTGAAAAGGGCATCAAAATCCATTGGTCTTATCTTTCTTCTTTGGGCATCGTTTTGGGCGCGGGTAACATCCAGCGCCAGAGTTTCGCATCCGGCAATGGAATGACCATCAGCCAATGTTCAAGAAGCGCCAGCGCGACAAGCGCCGTCAGCAGGCCGTAGCCCGCAACCGCCGCGTCAGACCCGGCAAACCACAACCGTTCGGTGCACAGCGCAAGCAAGGCGGTCAGCGCCGTGATCGCCGCAGGAAAGGCCAGCGTGACAGGTCCACGCCGGAAATAGCTTTTCAGATGGATCAGGCGCAGCGGCACGAATTCCATATTGATCCGCGGCACGCCAAAAAACAGGTTCAGCTTGGCAAAGATACGCGCCAGATACAGAATCAGATAAGTCGCCACAGCCATCTGGTTTTCCGCTCCGCCAGCGGCCAGAACCAGCCCCAACAGACCGGCCGTCAACAGCAGTTCGTGATGGGAAACGGTGGCAAAGGCGCGAAAGAACCGCGCTTTGCCACACAGGCCGGGCAGGCAATCGGTGCGCATCGGGCCGGTGACGACACCGGCCAGAAACGCAAGCTCGATCCAGCCCCAGATCGCCAGCGCGCCCAGAAACCCCAGATAAACCCCCGCCACATCCGCCCGCATCAACGAGGCCGCAACAGCCCCGACACCGACCACCAGCAGTGGCAGACCCGCCAGAACGAGCGCCTGATGCCGCCCGCTGCGATCCGCGCGGCGCACCGCCAGTAGGATCACCCCTGTGGAAAACCACCACAGAAATATCGCCGCAATGATGGCTGTGACCGCGCCGTTCATGTTTCATCTTCCGAGCAGAAATATCCCGGAGGTGTGGAGGCAGCGCCTCCACCGGTTTTCAGGATGAAAACCGCCCACGCCATCAGTAGGCCGGCACCATCATTGGGCTGTCAGGCACATTGCTTTTGACGACTGGGATCATCAGCAAGGACACGAATGACGTTGCTGCCCGTGCCGATCCCGCCATGCGCTTGACCCAGCCGCCGACACCGCCCTGTTTGCGTCCCAATGCGATCTGCACATTGGCGTCCTGAATCCGGTTCAGCGCAGGAATCCAGCGCGGATGATCGATATCCAGCACCATGGGAAACACCTGCCGTGAGATGTCCGATGTCTTGCGGAACACTTCCTGCCCGTACCATGCCGGATCAACGCCCAGCGCCTTGTGGAATTCGGGGCGCTGGTGGTCGCGCACCCACATGGTGGAAAACACCGCTGTCAGGAAAAACTTGATCCAGAGCTTGTTCATCCGGCTTTCCGTCAGCGCGGGGTCGGTTTTCAGCAGCAGCGCAAAGGCCTCACCATGCGAGAACTCGTCATTGCACCATTCGCGGAACCATTTGAAAATCGGGTGGAACCGGTATTCCGGATGCGCCTCGAGGTGGCGATAGATCGTGATATAGCGCGCATAGCCGATCTTTTCGGACAGATAGGTGGCGTAATAGATGAACTTGGGCCGGAAATAGGTGTATTTCTTGGCCTGCGTCAGAAAGCCAAGGTTTACGGCGATCCCCGCTTCGCGCAGGGCGTCGTTGATGAAACCGGCATGGCGGGCCTCGTCGCGGGCCATCAGTTGGAACAGCTCGGTGATGTCCTTGTTCGATCCACGGCGTTTCATTTCCTTATACAGCACACAGCCCGAAAATTCGGCAGTACAGCTTGAGATCAGGAAATCGATAAACTCGGCCTTCAGCTTGGGTTCCATCCCGTCCCAATCAACATGATCCCAGTCTTCGTTCTTGCGAAAATGGCCCTTGTTGGGGTCGGCCTTCATCTGCGCGATCAGGACATCCCAATCCTTGCGCACAGGTGTGACATCAATCGCATCCATTTCGGCGAAATCGGTGGTGTAGAACCGCGGCGTCAGCAATGTGTTGGACATCGCGACCTTGGTTGCTTCTTCATTGGTCAAGGGCGGCAGGGCCTCTTGCGCGGCGATGGCTTCTTCAGCGGTGGCGGCATTGGATGAATGCATGTTCATGACAGCACCTCGTCGCTAAAAGAAAATTCACACAGTTCCATGAATTCGAAATCACCCGTCGCGCGGGTCCAAAGCTGTTCGAGCTTGCTGGCGCGCGTGATGACCGCCGTGCGCTTTTCCTCGATCAATTCACCAAAGGCGGCCATGATTTCCGGCCCCTGCACCTGCACGGTATCCCCCGGATAGATCACAGCGCCGTTGTCCAGCCGGACATGCGCCGACAGTTCCTCGAACCGGTGGGAAATGGTCACCGTGCAAGGCGCGGTTTCCGTCTCTCTTAAAAATAGTCCCATGTGAGTTCCCTTTCACATCATCGCGTGCAGGGGGCTAGCCTGCGCGCAGTTTCAATCCAGCAGCTTGGCAAAGGCTGCCACGTTATCCCGGCCATAGCCAATCAGTTCGGTCGCCATACCCGTGCTGGGATCAAGAATAGCGACATTGCCGTTCTCGCGGCGCACGATCTGCAAGGGCGGCGTGCCCACCACGCCCGCGACCAGACGTTCGCGGTCGATCACGCGCCCCATGACACCCAGAAAACCGGCCAATTCATCGGACGACCGTGCCAGCAGCGTGCCATCAAGACTGGTGACGGTATAAATCCCGCTTTTGTCGCCGGTGATGATGACATCAAGGCTTTGCGCAACCGGCGCCTGTTGCACCACCGCAACCAGCGGCGTGTCGGTGATCTTGGCATAGGCGACCAGACCGACCGCGGCGATCATCAGCGCGAACATCGCCCGCGCGACGAAGGGCGGCACAAGGATCGTTTCAGGATGCTTCATCGTGTTGGGGGCATGGGCCATGACAATTACTCCGCTGCGACGGCAGATGCGCCGGTTTCGGGTGCGACACGGGTGACTTGTGGCGCGGAAATGCGCGTTTCCGCGGCTTCGGCAAACAGCCGCGCGACATTTTCCGCATCGGGGATGCAGCGCAGCGCAGGCTGGGTGCGGGTCATGTACCAAGGCCGGATATGCGGCCATGTCATCAGATAGGACACGCGGCTGTCACCGATCAATTCGAACGCCAGCGTGCCGGTACCTTTGGAGCGCAGGTCCAGCTTGGCCGTGCCGATCCATGTATAAGGCAGGTTCAGCGTCATCGTGAGCGCCGCACCGATCCGCATCGCCACGCGCTTGTTGGTCAGCGTATAGATCGTGGCACGCGCCTGCACATAGGCGACCAGATACAGCAACCCGCAGGCGACAAGACCCGCCACGACGAAAGGCACGCCATGCATGACCGACACATCCATCGGATAATCCGCCGAGGACGCGCCGATGCGCCACACCGTCAGCAGGGCGAAATAGCCCGCCACCCAGCGCAGCGACAAAGCTTCGCGCGCCAGTGCTTTGTGGTCGGGTGATCCCTGCCAGATGATATATTCATCGGCGGGCAGTCTTTCAGGCAGTCCGGGGATCGGTTCTGCGGCGAAATCGTCGTGGCTCATGGTCGTATTCCCTTGGGTTGGCGGACCCCGGTGGCGAGCCGGGGCCAGTAGCGGTTCAGACTTGTGGCTCTAGACGCGCAGCCGACGCGTAAAGCGTCCCACCAGCGTAGTAGCCCATGATCTTTTCTTCCTCGAGCAGGGTGACGACATCCGGTGACTTGGTCACAGGAACGCCATCCCAGTTATGGGCGTACAGCGACCGGACGACGACACGGTCGCCTTTGATCCGCGCCATGTTCATCGGGATCAGGCGGGTCTTGCCGCTGCCTTCGGGGTTCAGATCGACGGTCAGGAAACGCACCAGCGCTTCTGGCACATCAACCCACATGTCGGTCACACGGCCAACAACCTCGCCATCACCGCCGACGACGACCTTGCCGCGCGGATCGGTGCCAGCAGAGATTCTGAAATCAGGCAACATTGACATCGGCTTGATCTTGACGTGACCATGCGCGTCCAGTTCGGGCGCGTCACGGCGTGGTGCCCAGGATGCCGGACCAACGCCATCCATCATCGGATCGCCGGTCGGAATATAGGGCGATCCCGCCGCGCGCGACGATTGCACCAGCGCCAGATCGTCACGATCGCCGCGCTGGCCGCTTGGCAGGGCCAGTTCACCGCGACCATCGCGCAGGTGGAATGTCTTGTCGGACGGGACCGGGTACGGCCCTTGGTTTGGGGCAGGCTTTCCTTCTTCGTCCAGAAGCGGATAGCCTTCGCGCATGTTTTCGGTTTGCAGGTAATAGATCAGACCCGCAAAGAAGATCCAGAAAAGCCAGATTGCTGCGCTCGCCAGATCGAAGTTGCCAAAGAATGTAGTTCCAACCATGTTGTGGTCCTTTCGAGATCAAGTCGGGAAGTCTGCCAATTCCAGCTTGGCAGACCTCCGTTGTGTTATTGGCCGCAACCGCACAAGCGGCCCCAGCACGATCATTGTGATGAACAAAAGGGCGATTTCGGTGTGATAGACCACCGAATACCCCGTGGCAGGCGTGGCGAGCGCCTCTCCCAATATGCCGTTCCCAGCGGCGTGGTTTACAAGGTCACGCAAAGTGCCCCCGATAAAGATGGATAGCCCCGCGCCGGTGGCTTGCGCAGCCCCCCAGGCACCAAGGGCCAGACCGCGACCGGCGCGCCCGATCGTCGGCATGGTCATTGCGGCGGTCAGGGTGGACACCCCGAACAGGCCGGACCCGAACCCGATCAAGCCCGCGCCGATATAAAACAGCGTCGCGGACCCGACAGGCGCGGCAAAGATCACGGCACAGAACGCGGCCACTCCGGCCAGCAATCCGCGCGCGCACATACGAAACGGATCATCACCGCGTGCCAGCCAGCGGGCCGCAACAGCAAAACCGACCAAAGCGCCGCAGGCCCACATCGCCGTCAGCATTGTGGTCGCGGATACGGATAGGCCAAGGATTTCACCGCCATAAGGTTCCAGCAGCACATCCTGCATGTTGAAAGCCATCGTCCCAAAGAACACCACCGCCAGCAATCGTCCCGCATCACCGCCCTTGGCCAGATCGGCCCAAGCTTCGCGGAATGTGGGGCCGGGTTCTGACCGTTGCGCCTTGGTCATCGGCACAACGCGTTCCTGTTTCCAAAGCGCGATCAGGTTCAGCAGCAAAGTGATGACGGCCGTGCCCTGCACGACCTGCACCAAACGCAAAGCGCTATAGTCGCGCAGCAGCGCACCGATGATCAGCGCAGCAAAGGCCATCCCAACAAGATTCATGACATAAAGCAGGGCAACAACCTTGGGCCGCGTTTGCTCGGTCGCGCGGTCGGCGGCCAGCGCCAGACCGGCGGTCTGGGTCATGTGCATCCCGATGCCGGTCAGCAAAAACGCAAGGCCCGCACCGACATAGCCCGCCCAGCCAACATCCAGCGCGCGATCCCCCGACAACACCAACAGTGCCATCGGCATGATCGCGAGCCCGCCGAATTGCCACATCGTCCCGAACCAGAGATAGGGAATCCGCTTCCACCCGATGGCGGACCGGTAATTGTCGGACTTGAACCCCACCAGCGCGCGGAACGGTGCCACCAGCACCGGAATCGCGATCATCATCGCCACAAGGGTCGATGCGATGCCCAATTCCACGATCATCACCCGGTTCAGCGTGCCCAGCAGCATCACAGCCGCCATGCCCACCGACACCTGAAACAACGACAGGCGCAACAGCTGGCCCAGCGGCAGGTCATCGCTGACCGCATCGCTGAAAGGCAGCAGGTTGACCGAAATCCGCTTGAGTGATGACGCCTTGAAAATCATCTGCGCGCCCTTTCAAAGACCAACGCGTTCGAGATGTAGAAACCCGATTTGACCCGTTCGATATCGCGCAAGGCCCCTTTCACCCCGCGCTTGCGCAGGGCATCTGCGACGCCTGCTGTCGTGTGCGGGATCATCACGGGGCTGCGGTCCCCGGCGGGAAACAGCTTGCCCGCCCGCCACATCAGCATCAGCGCAGGTGTGCGCGGGGCAAGGGTAAAGACGAATTTGCCGTTGATCCGTGGCGATGCCCGATCCAGCAGCGCGGCAATATCGGGGGCGGTGTAATAGATCAGCGAATCCATCGCCAATGCGTGGTCGAATGCGCCGGTGGTCGCGTCCAGCATATCGCCCGCGACCCAGGTGATTGTGCCGGGCAGACCGGCCGGCATCCGCTTTGCGCCGATCTCGACCAGTGCGGGCGAGATATCGACCGCCACCACATCAGCCCCGCGCTGCGCCAGTTCCACCGCCATAGCCCCCGTGCCGCAACCCGCATCCAAAATCCGCGCACCGCGCAGATCGTCGGGCAGTTGCGCCAGCATCAGTGCGCGCATCCGGTCGCGGCCCGCGCGCACGGTCGCGCGCACGCCCGACACCGGCGCGTCAGACGTCAGCCGTTCCCAGACCTTGGTCGCGGTGCGGTCGAAATAATGTTCGACCCGGTCACGTGTGGCGGCGTATTGCGTCATCAATCAAACCCGAGCAATTCAAAGATTTCACGATCCGGCAGCGGTGCGGGGGCCAGCGCCTCTGTCCCGTTCCACAGCGTTTCGGCAAGGCGGATGTATTCGGCACGCACCATGACCACGTCCTGATCATCGGGCATTTCGAACAGGGTTTTCTTTTTCAGACGGCTGCGGCGGATCGCATCCAGATCGGGCATATGCGCGATGCGGTTGAACCCGACCGTGGCGCAATAGCGGTCCACCTCGTCCGTGGCTTTGGACCGGTTGGCGACGCAACCTGCCAGACGGACCTTATAGTTGGCGGATTTGGCCTGCACGGCGGCAATGATCCGGTTCATCGCATAGATGCTGTCGAAATCATTCGCGGTGACGATCAGCGCGCGGTCGGCATGTTGTAGGGGCGCGGCAAAACCACCGCAGACCACATCGCCCAGCACGTCAAAGATCACGACATCGGTGTCTTCCAGCAGGTGATGTTGCTTGAGCAATTTCACCGTCTGGCCCACGACATAACCGCCGCAACCGGTACCAGCGGGGGGGCCGCCCGCCTCGACGCATTTGACGCCATTGTAACCTTCGAAGATGAAATCTTCGGGGCGCAGTTCCTCAGCGTGGAAATCAACCTCTTTGAGGATGTCGATCACGGTGGGGACCAAGGTGCCGGTCAGCGTGAAGGTGCTGTCATGCTTGGGGTCACAACCGATTTGCAGAACACGCTTGCCCAGCTTGGAAAACGCCGCCGACAGGTTCGACGATGTCGTCGATTTGCCGATGCCGCCCTTGCCGTAAACGGCAAAGACCTTTGCGCCCTCGATCTTGGTGTCGTCATCCTGATGTACCTGAACCGAGCCTTCGCCGTCTTGGCCGCGCAGGTTGGGGATTTCGTCTCTGGGGCTCATGGGAGCCTCCTTTCAGTTATATTCATGGTGAAAGGGGTCATTCTGCGGCGATCCCTTCCATGCGATCTTCAAGAGCGTCGGCTGCGTTTTGCAGGGCCGCCAGCGTTGCGGCATCGGGTGCCCAATATTTGCGGTCCGATGCTTCCAAAAGGCGGTTGGCCATCCGCATCGAGGCTTGCGGGTTCAGCGCCGCCAGCCGTTCGCGCATGGTGTCATCCAGCACGAAAGTTTCGGACAAGCGCTGGTAGACCCAAGGTTCCACCTCGCCAGTCGTTGCAGACCAACCCATGGTATTGGTGACATGGGCCTCGATCTGGCGAACACCTTCGTGGCCGTGTTTCAGCAGACCTTCATAGAATTTCGGGTTCAGGCTGCGGCTGCGGGTTTCCAGTGCGACCTGATCCTGCAGCGTGCGCACCTTGGCCGATCCGCGCGTCTGGTCGCCGATATAGACGGGGGCAGACACGCCACCCTTGGCGCGTTTCACGGCGCGGGAAATGCCGCCCAAAGTGTCGAAATAATGGTCCACCGTGGTGACACCCAGTTCGACGGATTCGAGGTTCTGATAGGCCAGATCAACGTCTTTCAGCGCCTTTTGCAGCAGGCCGGGGTTCTGCGTGGCCTTGCCGTTGACACCGTAAGCAAAGGATTTCCGCGCCTCGTAAGCATCGGCCAATTCATCCTCGTCACCAAAGGCAGAGCTGTCGACCAATTGGTTGACGTTGGACCCATAGGCACCTTCCGCGTTGGAAAACACACGCAGCGCGGCGGTTTCCAGATCGCAGTTCATTTCACGCGCATAGGTCAGCGCGTGGGCGCGGATGAAATTCTGGTCCAGCGGTTCGTCGGCTTGGGCGCATTTCAGCGCGGCCTCGGCCAGCATGCGGGTTTGCAAGGGCAACAGGTCGCGGAAGATGCCCGACAGCGTCATCACCACGTCAATGCGCGGACGCCCGAGTTTTTCCAACGGCACCAGATCGGCACCAGCCAGACGGCCGAAGTTGTCGAAACGGGGCATCGGTGCCCATCAAGGCCATCGCCTGCCCGATGGGGCCGCCATCGGATTTGATATTGTCGGACCCCCAGAGCACCAGCGCCACGGTGCGCGGGAAGGTGGGGTGGGTTTCCAGCAGCAGATCGGCCTGCTTGCGCCCTTCGGAAATGGCAAAGGCGGTCGGCATGCGGAACGGGTCGAACGCGTGGATATTGCGTCCCGTCGGCACGATGGACGGCGACCGGATCAGATCACCCCCCGGCACGGGGGCGATGAAATGGCCCGACAGCGCGCGCATCAGCGCGGGCAGTTCGTGGTCTTCTTTCAGCAGTTCGGCGGCGCGGTCGGCGGCTTCACCCGCTGGCATCAGGCGGATCATATCGGCGCGGGCGGCGGCAGACATCGGCTGGCCCACGACATGGAAACCTTCGGTGATCAGCGACCCTTCGGTTTCCAGCAGCTTCAGCCAGAGCGTGTCGATATTGCGCGCGTTCATATCGACCGCATTCGCCTGATCGCGGATCAGCTGTTCAAGATCGTCGCGCTGGCTATCCTCGGCCGGCATTTCGCGCCAGCGTTTCAGGCTGTCCTTGAGGTCGATCAGACCCTTGTACAGCCCCGCTGTCGTCAAAGGCGGCGTCAGATGAGTGATGGTGATCGCATTGGACCGGCGCTTGGCCAATGACGCCTCGGACGGGTTGTTGGCGGCGTAAAGATAGACATTCGGCATCTCGCCGATCAACCGGTCGGGCCAGTCGCGTGCGCCAAGGCCCGCTTGCTTGCCCGGCATGAATTCCAGCGCGCCATGCATGCCGAAATGCAGCACGACATCGGCGCTGAACGTGTCGCGCAGGTAGCTGTAAAAGGTCACGAAAGCATGGGTCGGCGCGAAACCGCGTTCGAACAACAGGCGCATCGGGTCGCCTTCGTAGCCAAATGCGGGCTGCACGCCGACGAAGACATTGCCAAAATGATGGCCAAGCACGAAGACGCCACGCCCGTCGGATTGCACCTTGCCGGGGGCGGGGCCCCAAGCGGCCTCGACCTCTGGCAAATGCTTGGACGTACGCACGATGGTATCGGCATCGACATGGGCCGCAACATTGGCCTGCTGGCCGTATTGCTGGGAATTGCCTTGCAGGATCATCGCGCGCAGATGGTCTACCGTTTCGGGGGCTTCCAGCGCGTAACCTTCGGATTTCATCCGGTGGAGCGTGTTGAACAGGCTTTCGAACACGGCGAGGTAAGCAGCCGTGCCAACAGCGCCTGCGTTGGGTGGAAAGCCGAATAACACGATGGCGACCTTTTTGTCGGCGTTATCCTTGCGACGCAGCACGGCCAGACGGCGCGTTTTCTCGGCCAGGCTTTCGATGCGTTCGGGGCAGGGGGCCATCGCTTTGCAATGCGATTGCAGTTGGCATTTATGGGCGCAGCCGTCACAGCCATCAGGTCCGTGGCGTCCGGCGAAAACGGTGGGGTTGGTCGCGCCGTCGATTTCGGGCAAAGCGACCAGCATCGTGGTTTCAATCGGGCCAAGGCCCTGCGCCGATCCGGCCCATTGGCCAAGCGTCTGGAATTCCAAGGGCTGCGCCGAGATGTAAGGCACATCAAGTTTCGACAGCAGCGACACAGCCGCATCACTGTCGTTATAGGCAGGGCCACCGATCAGCGAAAAGCCGGTCAGCGACACCAACGCATCGACGCGGCCTTGGAAGAACTGCTCGATCGCGGGGCGACCATCCAGCCCACCGGCAAAGGCGGGGATGACGCGCAGGCCCTTGGCCTCGAACGCGCGGATGACGGCGTCGTAATGCGCGCAATCGGACGACAGGATATAGGACCGCAGCATCAGGATGCCGACAGTCGCCACGGGAGCTGTGGGGCAGGGCAGGTCGGCCAGATTGGTGCTGATATGATGGCCCGGCAGGTCAGGGTGATAGACGCCGACATCGGGATATTCGATGGGGGCCGCGATCTTGACCGGCTTCCAGTCCTGCCCTTTGGCGTAACGTGACACCAGCATGCGGACCATCTGTTCGATATTGTCGTCCGACCCGCCCAGCCAGTACTGCATCGACAAGAACCAGTTGCGCAGATCCTGGCTTTTGCCGGGGATCAGGCGGAGGATCTTGGGCAGGCGGCGCAGCGTCTTCATCTGGCTTTCGCCGGATTTGCTGGCCTTGGCAGTAGGTTTCAGCCGCTTGAGCAGACCCATCAACCCGCTGGCGGGCTTGGACATATCCAGATCGCCCATTTTCGTCAGTTTGACGATATCGCTGTCGGCGATGATGTTGATCATCGCATCGCAGCCGGCGCGGCGCGCCAGCAGGTCAGGCAGGATCGCGGCGGTATGGGCTTCGAGGAACAACAGGTTCGTGACGATGATATTGGCGGTCGCGATGGATTGTTTGGCATCGATCAGCGCGGCGGGATTTTCGCCCCATTCGGCGGCGGCGTGGATGGTAATATCCAGCCCAGGAAAAGCCGCTGTCAGCTTGTCGCTGGCCCGCATCGCAGGGCCTGCGGAATGCGAATCCAGCGTCAGGATGACAAAGCGATACGCGCTATGATCGACATTATCGCGCATAATGTGCCTTTGCTTCATACAGCGTATCAAGGCTGATCTGGTGCAGACCCTTTTGCGTCGCATAGGTTTCGGTATTGCGGCGGGCCTTGCCACGGACAAAGAACGGGATTTTTTTCAGCTCTTTTTCGGCATCCGCCAGCCAGATGATATTGTCGTCCTGCGGTGCGGGCGCTTCTTCAACGACAGCTTCGACCTTGGCTTTTGCCTTGCCGCCATGGTGGCTGGGACCGGCATCATCGTGGAATTCGAAATCATCGCGGAACATGGTCAGCAGGTGTTCTTCCAGACCCATGACCAGCGGATGGATCAGCGTGTCAAAGATGACATTCGCACCCTCGAACCCGACCTGCGGGGAATAGCGGGCGGGGAAATCCTGCACATGGACAGGCGCAGAAATCACGGCGCAGGGGATGCCCAGACGCTTGCCGATATGACGTTCCATCTGGGTGCCAAGGATCATTTCGGGGGAAAGCGCCTCGATCGCGGCCTCGACCTCCAGATAATCGTCGGTGATCAGCGCTTCGAGGCCGTAAGATTTGGCCAAAGCACGGACAGGCCGCGCCATTTCGCGGTTGTAGCAGCCGATGCCCACCACCTCGAACCCCATTTCATCGCGCGCGATACGGGCATGGGCGGCGACATGGGTGCCGTCGCCAAAGATGAACACGCGCTTGCCGGTCAGATAGGTGCTGTCCACCGACCGCGACCACCACGGCATCCGCAAACGGCTTTCGTCGATCAACACGGGTTTGCCGATGATGTCACCGATTTCAGCGATGAAATCGCGGGTGGCACCGACACCAATCGGGACGATTTTCGTAAACGGCTGCTGATGGTTCTTTTCCAGCCAGCGCGCGGCGGCTTCACCCGTTTCGGGCGATAGCAGCACGTTGAAATGCGCGGCAGGCAGCCGAGCGATGTCGGATGGCGTCGCACCCAAGGGGGCCACGACATTCACCTGCACGCCAAGGTCGGACAGCAACCCTGTCAGTTCTTCAACATCGTCACGGGCGCGAAACCCAAGGGCTGTGGGCCCAAGGATATTGCAGGTCACCCGCGCAGTGCGTTCCTGCGGTTTGGCCAGCGCCTTGACGATCTGGTAAAACGTCTCATCCGCGCCAAAGTTTTCCTTGCGGCTGTAGCTGGGCAGTTCCAGCGGGATGACGGGGATCGACAGACCCATCGTTTCCGACAGGCCTGCGGGATCATCCTGAATCAGTTCGGCGGTGCAGGACGCACCCACGATGATCGCCTCGGGCTGGAACCGGTCGACGGCATCCTGACAGGATTTCTTGAACAAGGTGGCGGTATCTGCGCCCAGATCGCGCGCCTGAAAGGTGGTATAGCTGACCGGCGGGCGGTGATTGCGCCGTTCGATCATGGTAAACAAAAGGTCGGCGTAGGTGTCGCCCTGCGGGGCGTGCAGGACGTAATGCAGACCCTTCATCGCTGTGGCGACGCGCATCGCGCCGACATGGGGCGGGCCTTCATATGTCCAGACGGTCAGCTTCATTCGGACCGTCCTGAGATGAGTATTTTGAACAAAGCGAGGGCAGGTGTCATTCTGCGGCCTCCAGATGAAGCACAGCCTTGCGGCGCAGCGGGCGCGAGAACAGACCCGCCAGATCGCCTGCCTGTTCGTAGAAATGCACGGGCGTGAACACGAGTTCGATAGCCCATTTGGTGGACAGGCCCTCGGCCTCCAGCGGGTTGGCAAGGCCAAGGCCGCAGATGGTCAGGTCAGGGCGCGCGGCGCGGGCGCGGTCGAGTTGTTTGTCCACGTCCTGCCCTTCGGAAATCTGTGGGCCAGCAGGCAGCAGGTCCAGATCGGGGCCATGCAATGCATCGTGGATATAGGGGCTGCCGACCTCGATCGCGGTCATGCCGCATTCGCGGGTCAGGAAACGCGCCAGCGGGATTTCCAGCTGGCTGTCGGGGAAAAAGAACACCGATTTGCCGCGCAGCACCTCGGCGGCTTGCGCAATCGCCTTGCGCGCCCGGGCGCGGGGGGCGGCGGTGACGGCCTCGAACGTTTCTTCACTCACGCCGAATTCTGTGGCGATTACGCGCAGCCAGGCGGTGGTGCCTTCGTCGCCAAAGGGGAAGGGCGCTGCCAGATGACGCGCGCCGCGCCGTTCAAGGGCGGAATGGGTTTCGCCAAGGAAAGGCTGCACCAGGGCGAAAACGGTATTGGGGCCAACGGCGGTTGTGTCGTCGATCCGACGCGCGGGCAGCAGGCGGACGGGGCCCACACCCATGTCGGCCAAAAGCGACAGCATCTGATCTTCGACCACATCGGGCAGCGCGCCGACGACCAGCAATTCACGGGCTTCGGTCGATTTCAGCACGGGGACCATGCAGGCAAGGCAGGCGTCTTCGCCTTCGGTAAAGGTCGTCTCAATCCCGGAGCCAGAGTAATTCAGCACGCGCACATGCGGCGCGTGGATCTGGGACAGGCGTTCAGCGGCCTTGGCAAGGTCGATCTTGATCACTTCGGACGGGCAGGACCCGACAAGGAACAACTGCCGGATATCGGGGCGGCGGGCCAGCAAGCGGGCGACTTCGCGGTCGATTTCGGTCTGCGCGTCCTTCATCCCCGCCAGATCGGTTTCTTCAAGGATCGCGGTGCCGAATCGGGGTTCGGCGAAAATCATCACGCCGGCCGCTGATTGCAGCAGATGGGCGCAGGTGCGCGACCCGACCACCAGAAAGAAAGCATCCTGCATTTTGCGGTGCAGCCAGATGATTCCCGTCAGGCCGCAGAACACCTCGCGCTGGCCACGTTCCTTGAGAACGGGGGCCGTGCGGCAACCGCCGTTGGAGGGGGTCAGGGCGTTCATGCGCGGCCCATCGCGTCAAGACGGGCCATGCGCAGTTTCCACAGAAACTGACCGGCATTGATGACATAGGCGGCATAGGCGGCAAGGGCGACATACATCAGCGACACAGGGTCCATCGCACCTGTCAGCAGGGCGACCATGTACCAGCAGTGCAAGGCAATCACACCAAAGCTGAACACGTCTTCCCAGAAAAAGCAGGGGCGAAAAGGTATTGACCGAAAACGACTTTTTCCCAAATCGCGCCGGTGATCATGATGGTGATCAGCAAGACGGTCTTGATCACGATCGAGAGTGTCGCAGCGTCATATCCGGCCCCGGTCGCGAGATAGCGCAACACCAGCCCCAGCGAGACCAGGAAGACCACGAACTGCACCGGCGCCAGAATACCCTGCACCAGGGTCCAGCGGGTGCCGTCACGCCGTGCCCGCTCTGCATCGGAATACAGCCGGCGGGCCGCAGGGCGGTCCCGAACGGCGGTATTTCGCGGCGCGGTGCTTGTGACTGACATGTAGCCTCCCGTTATGACTGTGCCCAGATTAAGGGCGATCTAGGGCATGTGTCAACTTTAACTTACACTTATCTTGCCGCATGTGTCAGGTGACCACCCAAACCATTTAGGGGCATTAAATAACATATAAAACAGCAATTTATCACATAAAACGGGAAGCTCGTTTTACGTTGTGTCAATTTACTTTGACATTGTGGGCGGCAAGACCGACAATAGCTTAATTCTATTGATGCGCGCTCATGCGGGTCAAAGGTCAGGAGCAGGCATGGCTGATCGCCGGAACATAGACGTCAAGGCGGCAAACGCGCCTCGCCAGATTCCGGACCCGATAACACAGGCTGCCGGCGCTGGGCTGACGCTGGTGCCTTTTGCCCCACGACATTTGGACAGGCAAGTCATCGCCGCAATGCGCGCCGCCGCGCTGGCCGTGAACCGCGATGGGTGTATCACAGTGATGCAGGATGCGATTTTGGCAGGAATCGGCCGTGATGATATCGCAGACTTTTATATTCCCCAACTTGCGCGTGAACTTGGTGACGATTGGTGCTCTGACGGGCTTAGCTTTGCGGCTGTCACAATCGGCGTGTCGCGGTTGCAGGCGATGCTGCGTGAACTTGGCCCCGAATGGAAAGGCGACCAATCGGCCAATCCGGCTGCACCATCCATCATGTTGATCGTCGGACAGGACGTGTATCACACTTTGGGTGCCATGGTGCTCAGCGGGCAGTTGCGCCGCAAGGGATTGTCCGTCCGGCTGATGCTGGGTGCGGACCCACAAGAGCTTGCACAGAAACTAGCCAAGACCAGCTATGACGCCGTGTTCATTTCGGCATCCTCGGGCGAAAGTCTTGAATCGCTGCGGCGTATTGTCTACGTCATCCGCAGTTCGTCCAAGACATCGATGCCTGTCGTGATAGGCGGGACCATCCTCGAGGTCGAAAAACAATATGATGTGACGGCTTTGACAGGCGCGGACCATGCAACCAATGTACCAGGCGAGGCGTTAGAGCTTTGCGGCCTGACAACAAAATATCTGACAATCGCGCGACAGCCGCGCGAGGTTTAGATCATGCCAAAGACGCTGCCCGAAGGAAATTTGCGATGACCTCGCGTGGTGCGAAATTCTGGAAAAGCGGCGCAATTCCCCTGATTGCCCCCGAAATATTGGGCGATATCATCGCCGATGTGGCCGATCTGGCCATCGTGATTTCCGAAGACGGCCGAGTGCTGTCGGTCATCGTCAACCCGAACCATCGGTCGTTTCTGGTGCTCGAACATTGGGAGGGCAAGGATATCCGCGATTCCCTGGCTGTCGAAAGTCTACCAAAGTTCGAGAACCGGTTAGCGGAATTCCTGGACGGCAAGGCCGATGTGCGCCCGGTCGAATTGAACCATTCGCGTGACGTCAGCGATTGGGATTCGCCCGTCCGTTATAGCTTCCACCGGATCGCGCCCAACGGCGCCGTGTTGATGCTGGGCCGTGACCTGCGCGCGATTTCCGAGATGCAGCAGCAATTGATCAAGGCGCAGCTGGCGCTGGAACGCGATTACGAGGTGCAGCGCGAATTCGACACGCGGTTCCGTGTGCTGCTGGGCAGCATGGCCGAACCCGTGCTGTTTGTGTCTGTTCAAAGCGGTGAAATCACCGAAGCAAATGCCGCCGCCACGACATTGCTGGACAGATCACGCGACGACCTGATCGGCGATCCACTGACGAGCTGTTTCGAAAGCCGCAAGCGCGGCGATCTGGTCGAGGCGTTGACCACGCTTGCAATTTCGGAACGTGCTGATGGCATGAAGATCGAATTGCGCGGCAAATCCAAAATGGTCCAGCTTGCGCCGACATTGTTCCGCGCGGCAGGCGAACGTATTCTGCTGTGCCGGATCGTGCCGGATGATGACAACAGCCTCAAGGCCGACAACCTTGCCCGCAATATGCAGGACCTGTATCTCAGCGGGCCGGAAGCCATTGTTTTTGCGTCTGAAAATGGTGATGTGCTGTCGGCTAACGATGCGTTTCTTGACCTGATCGACGTGGCCCATGACATCAATGTGCGCGGGCGCAGCCTTGGCGATTATCTGCAGCGCGGCAGTGTCGATCTGAAGGTGATGACAGAAAACGCCACCCGCGCAGGCCGGATGCGGATTTACGCCACACGGATCGCCGGGCAATACGGCAGCCCCCGGTCAGTTGAAATTTCAGTCACCAAGCTGCACGCAGGCACCCATTCTGTCTTTGCCTTCGTGATGCGCGATTCCAACCATGCCGATACCAGCCGTGGCGCAATGTTGCCCAGCAACGACGAAAGCATGCGCTCAGTGGTCGAACTGGTGGGCAGTGCCACGCTCAAGGAAATCGTGGCCGAAACCACCAATGTCGTCGAAAAGATGTGTATCGAAACAGCGGTGGCGCTGACCATGAACAACCGCGTTGCAGCGGCGGAAATGTTGGGCCTGTCGCGCCAGTCGCTTTACGTCAAACTGCGCAAGTTCGATCTGTTGATACGGGAACCCGACGACAATCAGTGATGGCTGTGATCGGTCAGGTCGCTGATATCTTCGACATAAAACGTCACGGGGACCTCCCCTGCGGCTTCAAAGACAAGCACGGCATCAAAACTTTCGCCAGTTTCGAACGGATCGCCGTTCAGCCCCATGAACATCACATGCAATCCGCCGGGCGCAAAGGTCACGGTTTCGCCTGCGGGAATATCGACAGCTTCAAGATGCACCATCCGCGCGATATCGCCGTCCATCTGGGTTGTGTGGATCATCACACGCGGGAAACCAGCCGTCACCCCGATCAGCCGGTCTGGCTGGTCACCTTTGTTCACGATCTGGAAATATCCCGCACCGGCCTGCGCCGTGGGCGCCGTGGCCCCGGCGGCAGGGTGAATGATCTGCAAGCCACCAACAGTGTAGTCATGCGCAAACAGCGCGGTGGGCAGCAGCAGCGCGGCCAGTATCATCAGACGTTTCATCAAGCTCTCCTTTTGCGGGTGCTTTAATACGGCAAAGCACGCCGGGCAAGGACAGCTAGCGTGGACTGCGTTTGGCCAATATGCGCTGCAGGGTGCGCCGGTGCATCGACAACCGCCGCGCGGTTTCAGACACATTACGGTCGCACAATTCATAGACGCGCTGGATATGTTCCCACCGCACGCGATCGGCGCTCATCGGGTTTTCGGGCGGCGGCGGCAAGGTATCGGTCAGGGCCAGCAGAGCATTGGTCACATCGGTCGCATCCGCTGGTTTTGCCAGATAATCTGTTGCCCCGATTTTGACCGCAGCGACGGCGGTTGCGATGGCGCCGTAACCCGTCAGCACGACGATCCGGCTTTCGGGGCGGCGGGCGCGCAAGACCTCGACCACATCAAGCCCGTTGCCATCCTCGAGACGCAGATCAACGACGGCATAGGCAGGCGGGCGGGCAGTGGCAATCGCCTTGCCTGCGGCGACAGACCCGGCCATTTCAACCTCGAACCCGCGCTTTTCCATGGCCTTGGCCAGACGTTTTAGAAAAGCTTCGTCATCATCTACCAAAAGCAGCGATTTATCGTCGCCAAGGTCCAACGGATCGGTCATCATGCGGGTCATCCTTGATCTTTCAGCACAATAACTAGGCCGCAGTGACAGCCAGTCAACGGCGGCACGCCGATCGTCGATTGGTCGCATTGATCGCAGCGCGGTCAGGCATTATCACGGCGCTTTCAGGTGCAAGGGCGCTGCCAATGTCCATTTCCGAATTCCAGATGTTTCAAGATCAAGAACGCAGCAACTGGGTGCGTTTGCGCACGCTGGTCACGCTGCGCTGGTTCGCGGCCTTGGGGCAGGCGGTTGCCGCGATTGTTGCGGCGAACCTCTATAAACTGGAGTTTCAATACGGGATGGTTGGGCTGGTCATCGCGAGCGCGGTTCTGGCCAACCTGCTGTCGCGCTACAGCAGCCCCGAAAACAAGCGGTTGTCAGAACGCGAAGCCACGTTGTGGCTGTTTTTCGACCTGACGCAGCTGGGTCTGTTGTTGTATTTGACAGGGGGGCTGAACAATCCTTTTGCCCTGCTTTTGCTGGCCCCTGTGACCATCGCGGCGACGGTTTTGCATTTGCGCAGCACGGTGTTTCTGGGGGTTGTGGCGATCTTTCTGATCACGCTGATCAGCAATTATCACATGCCATTGGTCATGCCTGACGGGAACCCGCTCGCCTTGCCCATGTTGTTCCAGTTCGGGTTCTGGCTAGCGCTTGTGATCGGTGTCGTGTTTCTGGCGATCTATGCGCGCCAGGTCACGACCGAGATGCACGCCATGGGCGAAGCCCTGCTTGCTACCCAGTTGGCACTGGCCCGCGAACAAAAGCTGACCGATCTGGGTGGTGTCGTCGCCGCCGCCGCGCATGAGCTGGGCACGCCGCTGGCGACGATCAAACTGGTCAGCACTGAACTTATGGAAGAATTGGAAAACCACCCCGAATTGCTTGAGGACGCAATCCTGATCCGGACGCAAGCCGACAGATGCCGCGATATCCTGCATTCGATGGGGCGCGTCGGCAAGGATGACCTGCATTTACGCCAGGCGCCCTTGGAAACAGTGGTGCGCGAAGCGGCTGAACCGCATCTGAGCCGCGGCAAGATGGTCACGTTCGAGATCGCCCCCGAGCAAGGCGCAAGCCAGACCCAACCGGTTATCAACCGCAGGCCCGAAATCATCCACGGCCTGCGCAACCTGATCCAGAACGCCGTCGATTTTTCCCAAAGCGAAGTTTGGATCGAAATGACATGGTCCGACAGCGCGATCAGCATTCGCATATCGGACGATGGCAGCGGTTTTCCACAATCGGTCATCGGGCGCATCGGCGATCCCTATGTCCGGCGGCGCAGGCTGGCCGAAGACGGCTATCGCCGCCCAGGATACGAAGGCATGGGGCTGGGACTTTTCATCGCCAAGACGCTGCTGGAACGAGCCGGCGCACAGCTGACCTTTGCCAACAGCCGCAGGCATGGTCATGCCAGCTGGACAGGGCAGGCCACGGGTGGCGCGATCGTTGATGTCGTCTGGCCGCGCGAAAAGTTAGCATCCGATCCCAAGGGTAATGCCCCTGCGCTGGGGCAGAATGTACCGATCAGACCCTGGCCGTGATTCTGCCTGACGCTTAACCGGCGATTAACTTTGCTGGGTGAGGGTCTTGACGGAACTGGCAAGGATTGCTGCATGATGTCGTTGATTCTCTTGACGGTCGCCGTTCTGGCGGTTGTCGTCGGACTTGGATCGCAATGGCACATAACCGCGCGCGCGGCGGCGGTTGATCCAGAGCCTGTGATGGCGTCGTCAGGGCCGGTGTTCCTGTTTCATGGCGACAAGTTGATCGACACGACGCTGGATGCCCAGCAGATGATCGCACCGTTCAGCCTGATGCCCGAACGCGCGGCGATGATTCATGTCCTTGATCCCGAATTCCCCGGTCTGGCCGCGTATCTTGACGCCACCGAACAAAATCCGTGCAGGATCGCGCATCGTCAGTACGAGACCATGTGGATCGACGTGGACTGGCCGCTTGGCCAGCTGCGCGTGGCCGTCTGCGGCGCGTTGCCAGCCGATCCGGCTGGTGCGCCGGTCCCCTTCGCGACCAGCCAGCAGGCGGGCGAACTGGCCATGCTGCGCGATGTGGTGCGGCATACGCCGCAATTGATCTGGCGCACAGATGCCGGCGGCAAGGTGACATGGTCCAATCAGGCCCATGCCGATTTCTGGGCAAAGCGGGACGTGAAGTACTGCGATATCAAGGCGCAAACCTTGGTGTCAGAGGCAGGAGCAAGCAGCACATGCCGGATCGCCTTTCCGGCGGCTGGCAATGATGCCGATCAATGGTTCGACGTGTTGTCGGTGCCACAAGAGCAATCGACGTTACATTTCGCCACCGATGCAAGCGCGGCCGTCCGCGCGGACCAGGACCGGCAGACCTTTGTCCAGACCATGGGCAAGACCTTTGCCGAACTGTCCATCGGGCTGGCGATTTTCGACAAACAGCGCCGGTTGGTGACATTCAACCCCGCGCTGCTGGATATGACACGGCTGGGGTTCGAGTTTCTGAGCACGCGTCCTGCAATCGACACCGTGCTGGACCGCTTGCGCGAAACCCGCATGCTGCCCGAACCCAAGGATTACGCATCCTGGCGAGACCAGTTCACCGCGGTTGAAGCTGCCGCCAAGAACGGCACCTACCGCGAAATATGGAACCTGCCTGACGGCCAGGCCTTTCGCGTGACGGGCCGGCCGCATCCCGATGGTGCCTTTGCCTTTCTGTTCGAGGATATCACCGCCGATCTGTCCCTGACCCGCAGGTTCCGGTCGGACATTGAAACTGGTCAGTCCGTGCTGGACGCCCTTTCAGATGGGATCGCGGTGTTCACTGGGGCAGGCACATTGGTGATGTATAACCGCGCTTATGCAACGCTCTGGGGGATAGTGGCCGATCCAGGGTTGGAACATCGCGCCGCGTCATCCGAAATCGCCCGATGGCATGCCTATTGCGCGCCGACGACAGACTGGACTGATTTGCACCATTTCATCCACCAAGCTGGGCCACGCGAACCCTGGTCCGATGATGCGCTACTGGCGGATGGACGGATGCTGCGCTGTCAGGCGATACCGATTACAGGCGGCATGACGATGGTGCGTTTTACGCTGGCCCCGCGCAACCTGCCGGTTTTGCGCAAGCTGACACAGGCCGATCCCGCGATCCGCGCGCTGAAACGCTGATTTGGACTTGCAGGCGGTGGCACAGACCATAGAGTCCTGCCATGACCACCACAGCCCGCCAGATCAGCCTTGCCGATGAAGCGGCGACCAATCGTTTTGCCGCAGCGATGGCCGCATTGTTGCGCCCCGGTGATACGATCCTGTTGCAGGGTCCTATCGGTGCGGGAAAATCCGCCTTTGCGCGCGGCGTCATCCGCGCCCGCCTGAACCGGATGGAGGAAGTACCATCCCCCACCTTCACGCTGGTCCAGACCTATGACGCGCCAGACGGCGATATCTGGCATTGCGATCTGTATCGCCTGACCGACCCGTCCGAAGTGCTGGAACTTGGTCTGGACGATGCGTTCCAGACCGCGATCTGCCTGATCGAATGGCCTGACAGGCTAGGCCCTGATGCACCCGATACGGCGCTGACGCTGACCTTTGCGGCACGCGCGACGGATCATGTTGTGACCTTTGATGCACCGCCCGCATGGCAGGACCGCCTGATAGGTCTAAATGTCTGACCGCGACCTTGCCATCACCGGTTTTCTGTCACGTACAGCGCATGAACGCTGGACGCGGCAGATCATCGCGGCCGATGCGTCCAGCCGGCGCTATCTGCGGCTGACCGCCGGGACCAAGACCGTGATCTTGATGGACGCACCACCTGAGACGGGCGAAAATATTGCGCCGTTTGTCGAGATTGCGCATTGTCTGGCCCGTGCTGGGCTGCACCCGCCCGCGATACTCGCGCAGGACAGGCAGGCGGGGTTGCTGCTCTTGTCTGACCTTGGCCGCGACAGCGTGGCAAAATGGCTGGACCAACACCCGACCGAGGCGCTGCCGGTCTATCGCGCCAGCACCGATGTGCTGATCCATCTGGTCAAGCTGCCACCACCTGCGCTGACACGGCTGACGCCGCAGGTTGCGGGAGAGATGGTGGCGATCACCGGCACCCATTACGCCCAGCGCCCCCTACCCGACCTTGTTGCCGCCGTGACCCGCGCGATGGCGGCACTTGCCCCCACCCCCGACACATTGGCGCTGCGCGATTACCATGCGGAAAACTTGGTCTGGCGGCCTGATCTGGATGGGCTGGCACGGGTTGGCCTGCTGGATTTTCAGGACGCCTTTGTCGCGCCATTGGGCTATGATCTGGCGTCGCTGCTGCGTGACGCAAGGCGGGATGTACCGGATGATATCTGCGCCGCGATGGTCGCGCATTTCATGGCAGCGACCGGCGCAGGCGCGGAATTCCCCGCACAACTGGCCTGTCTGGGCGCGCAGCGGAACCTGCGAATCCTGGGCGTCTTTGCGCGGCTAGCGACCGAGATGGGCAAGACCCGCTATATCCCGATGATCCCGCGTGTCTGGGCGCAGTTGCAAAAAGACCTCGCACATCCTGCGCTATCCGATCTGCGCGACGTGGTGGCTGACTTGCTGCCGCCACCGGATGCAGCCGTGCTGGCACGGTTGCAACGATGAAGTTTCCTGTGCTTTTGTTCGCGGCGGGGTTGGGGACCCGCATGGGCGATCTGGTCAAGGACCGGCCCAAGCCGCTGGTGCAGGTCGCAGGCAAGCCGCTGATCGACCATGCGCTGGCGCTGACGGAGGTGCCAGAGGTCGGCACAAGGGTCGTCAACCTGCACTACCATGCACCCATGCTGCGGACCCATCTGGCCGGGCGGGATGTTCTGTTTTCCGACGAAACCGACCTTTTGCGCGAAACCGGCGGTGGCTTGCGTCATGCGCTGCCACTCTTGGGCACAGGGCCGGTGATCACGATGAACAGTGATGCTGTCTGGCGCGGGCCAAACCCGATTGCGCAACTAACCGCCGCATGGCGCGACGGGATGGAGGCGCTGTTGCTGATCGTCCCAAGCGACCGCGTCCACGGGCATAAAGGCGCGGGCGATTTCACCCGTGACACAGACGGCCGCCTGCGCCGCGCGCCAGACGCGATTTATACCGGCGTGCAGATCATCCGCACCGAGAGCATTGGCCGATGTGGCGCAGGATGTCTTTTCGCTGAACCTGATCTGGGACAACATGGCGGCACGCGGCGGGCTATATGGCACCGTCTATGACGGGCAATGGTGCGATGTGGGGCAGCCCTCCAGCATCCGCTTGGCCGAGGAGATGCTGCATGTTTGACCCGACCATCACCCCCCGCATTTTCGGCGAACCATGCGGCGTCGATTACGCCAAGGGCCTTGTCACGGGGCTGATGGCGCGTGCGCAGCATATGCCACCCGAGGATTTCGCGCGGGTCGAGATCTACGTCAACACCGCCCGCATGCAGCGGCGCATCCGCGCGATGTTCGATGACGGGCCTGCGCTGCTGTTGCCGCGCATCCGGTTGGTGACGGACCTCGCCCGCGACCCGATATCAAAGGACGTGCCCCCCGCCGTGGCCCCGTTGCACCGTCGGTTGGAACTGTCACAACTGGTGGCCCAACTGCTGGAAAGCGAACCCGATCTGGCCCCGCGTGCGGCGCTTTATGATCTGTCCGACAGTCTGGCCAGCTTGATGGATGAAATGCAGGGTGAAGGCGTCAGCCCCGATGCCATTGCTAAACTTGATGTCAGCGACCAGTCGGGTCATTGGGCGCGCGCGCAGAAATTCCTGACGATTATCGCGCAGTTCTTCGACACCACCACCCAGCCCGATACAGAGGCCCGCCAACGGCTGGTGATCGAAACACTGGCCGCGCGTTGGGCGGACGCGCCCCCCGATCATCCAGTGATCGTGGCGGGGTCCACCGGGTCGCGCGGGGCGACGGCGCTGTTCATGCAGGCGGTGGCGAGACTGCCGCAAGGGGCGATCGTGCTGCCGGGCTATGACACCGACCTGCCCGATACCGTCTGGTCCGCGATGGATGACGGGCTGACGCATGAGGATCATCCGCAATACCGGTTCAAACGGCTGATGGACCTGATCGGTTTCGCGCCTGCCGATGTGGCGCGCTGGTCCGACCTTGCGCCACAGCGCCCCGCGCGCAACCGGCTGGTGTCGCTGTCGCTGCGGCCTGCACCCGTCACCAGCCAATGGTTGCAGGAAGGCCCCGACCTTGGCTGTCTGATCGCCGCGACCGAAGGGCTGACCTTGCTCGAGGCTGCGTCCCCACGGGCTGAGGCAGAGGCCATCGCGCTGCGCCTGCGCCAAGCGGTAGATGAAGGGATCACCGCCGCGCTAATCTCGCCCGACCGGATGCTGACGCGGCAGGTGACCGCCGCCTTGGACCGGTGGGACATCAAGCCCGATGACAGCGCTGGTGTGCCCTTGCAACTGTCGCCACCGGGGCGGTTGTTGCGGCACGTCGCGGACCTGTTCGGCACGCAGCTGACAGGCGAGGCTTTGCTGATATTGCTCAAGCATCCCCTGTGCCATTCCAGCAATAACGACCGCGGTGATCACCTGCGCCTCACGCATGATCTGGAACTGCAGTTGCGCCGGTATGGGCCGCCGTTCCCGACAGCCGACACGCTGTTAAAATGGGCAGGCGCGCGCGCGGATCGCCAGCCTTGGGCGCAATGGGTGGCAGAGCTGGTCACGGGCCTTGATACCGTGGGCGACAAACATCTGACCGACCATTTGGACGCGCATCTGACGCTGGCAGAATCGTTTTGCGCCGGTCCCGCCCTGTCCGGTGCCGGTGGTTTGTGGGCCGAGGCGGCAGGCCGCGAGGCACAGCGCATCTGCACCGACATGCGCACCTATGCCGATGCCGGTGGCATCATGTCGCCCCGCGATTATGCGGCTTTGTTTGGCAAGATCCTGTCGGCCGGTGTCGTGCGCGACCGCGATGCAGGCCATCCGCAAATCCTGATCTGGGGCACGCTCGAGGCGCGGGTGCAAGGCGCCGATCTGACCATCCTTGGCGGCATGAACGACGGCGTCTGGCCAGAGGCCCCCGCGCCCGACCCCTGGCTGAACCGGATGATGCGGGCGCAGGCCGGGCTGTTGCTGCCAGAACGCCGTGTGGGGCTGTCGGCGCATGATTACCAGCAGGCAGTCGCGGGGCGCGAGGTCTGGATTACCCGCGCCAAACGGTCGTCAGACGCGGAAACCATCCCATCACGCTGGGTCAACCGGCTGACGAACCTGTTGGGCGGTTTGCCCGACCAGAACGGGCCAGAGGCCTTGCGGCAAATGCAGGCGCGCGGTGCGGCATGGCTGGCGATGGCGGCAAAACTGTCCGCCCCCGTGGCTGATGTCGCAAAAGTGAAACGCCCGGCCCCCTGCCCGCCTGTTGCGGCACGGCCCGACCAGTTTTCCGTCACCCAGATCAAGACGCTGATCCGCGACCCTTACGCGATCTATGCGCGCAAGGTGCTGCGGCTGGACCCGCTTGATCCGCTGACGCCCAGCGCCGATGCCCCGCTGCGCGGGGTGATTATCCACAAGATTCTGGAAGAGTTCATCAGACATCAACATGCCCCCGACGATCTGGATACCTTGCTTGCTATCGCCGCGCGGCATTTCGCCGAAAAATGCCCATGGCCCACGCATCGCGCGCAATGGATGGCACGCTTTGCGCTGGCCGCGGATGCATTCTGCAAGGCCGAGGTAGGCCGACATGCCCTGTCAGACACACGTCTGGTCGAACAAGAAGGCAAGCTTGTGATCCCCGGCGTTGAGGTCACGCTGACCTGCAAGGCCGACCGGCTCGACCTGACGCCAGACGGCACGGCGATCCTGTATGATTACAAGACCGGCACGATGCCAACCAAACCGCAGCAAGAAAAGTTCGACAAGCAATTGCTGCTAGAGGTGGCGATGGTCGAACATGGCGGCTTTGAAGATGTGGGTCCGGTGCAGGTCACGGAAGCGCAATTTATCGGCATAAAACCTGATGCGAAAACCGTTCCCGCCCCGATGAAAGACAGCCCCACAGATACAACCATGGCAGGCATGATCGCACTTTTGCAACATTGGAAACAGGCTGACAGCGGCTATACCGCCCGTTATGCGCTGTTTTCCAAGAATGATCTGGGCAGCTATGACCACCTGTCCCGCTTTGGCGAATGGGACAGCAGCGATCCGGCGCAACCACAGGTGCTGACATGATCCGCGATGATGCGACCCAGCGGCAGGTCGATGCCGCCAACCCGCAGATATCCACATGGCTGGCGGCCAATGCGGGGTCCGGCAAGACCCGCGTGTTGACCGACCGTGTCGCGCGTTTGCTGCTAGAGGATGTGTCGCCGCAAAACATCCTGTGCCTGACCTATACCAAGGCCGCCGCCGCCGAGATGCAGAACCGCCTGTTCAAGCGGCTGGGTGACTGGGCGATGATGCAGGACGATGCTTTGCGCGCCAATCTGCGCCAGCTGGGCGTGGACCGCGCGATTGACGCCGACCAATTACGCGCCGCGCGCACCCTGTTCGCGCGTGCCATCGAAACGCCGGGTGGTTTGAAAATCCAGACGATCCACTCGTTCTGCGCCAGTGTTCTGCGCCGTTTCCCGCTGGAGGCCGGCGTCAGCCCACAGTTTCGGGAAATGGAAGACCGCGCCGCGCAACTGCTGCGCGCCGATGTGATGGACCAGTTGGTGCAGGGCGCGGCATCAGGTGTCGTCCATCGGATGCTGCGCCATTTCAGCGGCGATGATCTGGCCAAACTGACCGCAGAGGTCGCGCGCCACAAGGATGCGTTTCTGCAGGATATGGATCGCGCTGACATCTGCCGGACGCTCGACCTTGATCCGGCGATGACAGTGCAAACGCTGGTTTTGCGGGTGCTGGATGCCGATGCCATCGCCGCCATCCGCCAGCTGCAGCAGATCTGTGCCACCGGCAGCAATCACGCGACCTACAAGACCGCTGACAAGCTGCGCATCTGTTGGCTGCCGATAGCATAGCACGGCTGTCGGACCTGCAACTGCTGGAAGGTGTGTTTTTGTTCGGGGACAGCTGCACAGATCACGTGGCCCCAAGATCCGGCAGCTTTCCACCAAAGCAACCATGGCAAAGCGGTCGAGGCGATGGCCCCCATCGCAGAGGCTGTCCATGCGTGGATGGACCGTGTCGCCGCCGCCAAACAGCATCTGTTCGCCATGGATGCCTATGATCGCACCCTTGCCCTTTACGCCTTTGGCCGCGCTTTCGTGCCCGCCTACGAGGCACGCAAGCTGGCCGATGGGGACGCTGGATTTCGACGATCTGATCAGCAAGGCGCGCGCGCTTTTGACCGATCCGGCAGTGGCGCAATGGGTGTTGTTCCGGCTGGATGGCGGCATCGACCATGTGCTGGTGGACGAAGCCCAGGACACCAGCCCCGCGCAATGGGACGTGGTCGAAACGCTGACCCAGGAATTCGCCACCGGCGAAGGGTCGCGGCCCAACCGCGAACGCACGGTATTCGTCGTGGGTGACAAGAAACAATCGATCTATTCGTTCCAAGGGGCCGATCCTGCCGCATTCGACAAGATGAAGGCGCATTTCCGCGCGGCGCACAAAGCGATCGGCAAACCTTTCGAGGCGACATCTTTGGACCATTCGTTCCGGTCGTCGCAGGCGATCCTGTCAGTCGTTGATGCCACGTTCACCGGCGATCAGGCGGCGGGAATGGATGCCGCCCTGACCCATATCGCGTTCAAGGACCAGATGCCGGGGCGCGTCGATCTGTGGCCCGTGATCGAAGCCGCCAAGACCGAGGATCACCGCCCCTGGTATCAACCCGTCGATCAGCCGGGCGAGGCGGACCATCATGTGCAGATGGCCCAGCGCATCGCGGACCAGATCAGTCATATGATCGCGCATGAAACCATACCCGTCGAGGACGGCAATACCGGCACCTACAAGCGCCGCAGGATCACGGCGGGGGATGTCCTGATCCTTGTGCAGCGCCGGTCGGACCTGTTCGCCGAGATTATCCGCGCCTGCAAGGCCGCAGGGCTGAACATCGCCGGTGCCGACCGTTTGCGCGTGGGCGCAGAACTGGCGGTCAAGGATCTGGCGGCGCTGCTATCCTTTCTGGCGCTGGCCGAGGATGATCTGTCACTGGCGGCTGCCTTGCGCTCGCCCCTGTTTGGCTGGTCGGAACAGGACCTGTTCACGCTGGCGCATCATCGCGCTGACAAGGAATTCCTGTGGGAAGCCCTGCGCAAGTCGCCCCATCACGAAACGCGGGCGGTGTTGGACGACCTGCGCGGCAAGGCCGATTTCCTGCGCCCCTATGACCTGATCGCCCGCATCCTGACCCGCCATGACGGGCGGCGCAAACTGCTATCGCGGTTGGGGCCAGAGGCCGAGGACGGGATCGACGCGCTGTTGTCGCAGGCGCTGGCCTATGAACAGACCGGCGTGCCCAGCCTGACAGGGTTCCTGACCTGGATGCAGACCGATGACCTAGAGGTCAAACGCCAGATGGACAGCCAGGGCGACAAGATCAGGGTGATGACCGTGCATGGCGCCAAGGGGCTGGAAGCCCCCATCGTGATCCTGCCCGAAACAATGACGCGCAAAAAGGATTTCAAGGGCGAAATCCTGCCTGCGCCCGATTGCGTGATCTGGAAAACAACCAGCGCCGCAACGCCCGCGTCGATCGTCACGCTGCGCGATGCCGTCTTGGCCAAACAGGACGAAGAACGCTTGCGCCTGCTGTATGTCGCGATGACGCGGGCGGAAAAATGGCTGATCGTCGGGGCCTCTGGCGATGTCGGCGATGGGATGGACAGCTGGTACAACATCGTCGCCGCGGGGATGAAAGACCGGCAGGCCGAAACCGCGATGTCGGGCGATCTGCAGGTGCAGCGCGTGGCGCATCTGGATTGGGACGGGCTCGATCTGGTGGACAAGGCGGCGGTCACAGCACCGGAAGTGATCGTGCCAGAATTTGGCCCGCTGCCTGACATTGTGCGCAGCAAGACGATTTCCCCGTCCGAACTGCCGGGCGCCAAGGTGCTGCCCGGCGATAGTCGCGGAAGATGACGAAGATGCCAAGGAACGCGGCACGCTGATCCACCTGCTGCTGGAACATCTGCCGCGCGCCGCCCCGCCGACAGGGCGGGGCTGGGTCATGCGCTGGTGCCGACCGACACGGCCCTGACGGACAGCGTGATCCGGCTGCTGGATCAGCCTGCGCTTGCCCATCTATGGACCGATGACGCGCTGACCGAGGTTCCAGTCACGGCCGATCTGCCCGGTTTGGGCCGCATCCACGGCACGATTGACCGGCTGATCCTGACCCCGACAACAGTGCTGGCAGTGGATTACAAAACCAACCGCATCGTGCCGGACCAGCCCGCACAAACGCCGCTGGGCGTGCTGCGCCAGCAGGCCGTCTATCACGCGGCGCTGCGGCAGGTGTTCCAGAACCGGCAGATCACGGTCGCAATCTTGTGGACAGCGACCGCACAGTTGATGGATTTGCCTGAAACGCTGCTTCACGAAACGATGACGGGTCTTGCCACGGCTTGACCATTCCGGCCTGCGTTCATACCTTCGCCTTCCAATGATTTTCGCCAAGGAGCATCCCAATGGCCACCGTAGCAGTAACAGACGCAACCTTTGACGCCGAAGTGCGCCAGTCCGATATCCCCGTCGTCGTGGATTTCTGGGCAGAATGGTGTGGCCCATGCAAACAGATCGGCCCCGCTTTGGAAGAATTATCCAACGAAATGGCCGGCAAGGTGAAAATCGTCAAAGTCAACGTGGACGACAACCCCAATTCGCCGGCACAGATGGGCGTGCGCGGCATTCCTGCGCTGTTCGTGTTCAAGAACGGCCAGGTCGTCGCCAACAAGGCGGGCGCTGCGCCCAAGGCCGCAATCCAAGGCTGGATCGAAGACTCGATCTAACCCCTAGACAGGCCAGCCATGGCCGCGCAAGACCTGTGCAATCCGGTCTTGCGCCTCTGGCCTGCCTGCGTTGATCGCCTGCATTTGCAGGAACCAATACAGATAGGCCGCAAAATCGGGCGCGTGTCGGGCCACCATGCCAAAGGCCGCCTCTGCCCCGATATCGGCCACATTAAGCGCGATATGGTGAAAATCAGACCGTCCGAACAGGATCGCAGGCTTGTTGAAAAAGAACCCCTGAAGCGCGACACCGGAATTCTGCGAAACGATGTAATCACAGGTGCGCAGGTACCTGTCAGGGTCGCCCTTGCGGATATAAAGCCGGTCATTTTCTGCAAGCAACTGTTCCAGCGCGCGTTCTTCATCAGGCTGATAGGTTTCAGACGGATGCAGCGTGGCAATAACAGGACGGACAGGATCATGCCGCAGGACGGCGTGGATCATGTCAATCGGGCTGCAGTACTGGAATGACCGCTGTTCCATCAGCCGCCCTTGCAACGGCACAAAGACGAAACCGTCCTTGCGTGGCACATGGATCGTGTCACCGAACAGGCGATTTTGCCAGAACCGTTGAAAATTGGCGGCCTTTTGGGGATCGACCACTGCCGGATCGAACGGCGTTTGCGCGACAGGCCAGTCCCAGCGTTCCGCCTGTTTTTCGATGTGCCAGAACGGGGTGATATAGGTCTGGCGCAGTGTCAGGCTGCGGTCGTTGACAGGCGGGTCCATCAGAAAGATCCCGCGCCCCGGCCGCGCCAGCGCACGCAGACGTGCAAGGGTGTCGTCACTGTCAAAGGCAACGGTCAGCCCGGCATCGGTCAGCACTTTGCCAATCAACGCAATGAAATTGTGGTTACCCTCTGTGGCTTGCTTGCGCAGCTTGGGGTGCAGGTAAAACGTAACTTTACTGGTGATACTCATGCAATGACGCTAGCCTTGGCCTGTGGCGACGGCAAGATGGCGGGGTTGTTTGCCGCGCGCGGTGCCGCCATATAACCACAACCGATATGGAGATGGTGACGATGGCACAAGACAACTTTCCTGGCTGGCACGGCACCACCATCATCGCGGTGCGCAAAGGCGGCAAGGTGGTGATCGCGGGTGACGGGCAGGTCTCGCTTGGGCAGACCGTCATCAAGGGCACCGCGCGCAAGGTGCGCCGCCTGTCACCGGGCGGACAGGATGTGATCTGCGGCTTTGCCGGATCGACTGCCGATGCATTCACCCTGCTGGAACGGCTGGAAAAAAAGCTGGAGGCGACGCCCGGCCAACTGGCGCGCGCCAGCGTTGAATTGGCCAAGGACTGGCGCACCGACAAATACCTGCAAAAGCTCGAAGCGATGCTGATCGTCAGCGATGGCAAGGACCTGTTGGTCATCACCGGCGCGGGCGACGTTCTGGAACCTGAACATGATGTCACCGCCATCGGGTCAGGCGGCAATTACGCCTTGGCCGCCGCGCGCGCGTTGATGGAAAGTGATTTGACCGCCGAAGACATCGCCCGCAAGGCAATGGCGATTGCGGCGGATATCTGCGTTTACACCAACGGCAAACTGACGGTGGAAAGTATCGGATGATCGACCGCGACGATCTGAAAGCTGCCGTCGGCAGCGGGCTTTTGTCGGAACGGCAGGCGGCGGGGCTGATCAGCCTTGCCGACAGCCGCCGTGGCGCACGCGCGGCGTTGCGCGCCGGTGACGAACCATTCGAATTGTTCAAAGGCTTTAACGAGATTTTCATCGTGATCGGGCTTTTAATCCTGTCGTCAGGCTGGTGGGGTGTGGTCACGCTCGCGTTCGGTGACCGGATCGTGAATTTGCAGGATTACGCCTTGGGCGTGTCACTGGCAGGGGCGGTCTTTCTGTGGCTGCTGTCGGAATATTTCATCCGCAAACGGCGCATGGTTGCCCCCGCAATTGCGCTGTCGGTGATGTTCGCGGCCAATGCAGCATTCGGGTTCATCGCCGTGATGTCCGAACCGTTCATGATCGCGCAAGGCGATTATACCAGCGTGCCGTTTCCACTATTCCTCGCCACCCTCGCGCTTGCCGCCTATTGGTGGCGGTTCCGCGTACCATTTGCCATGGCGATGATCGCGGTCGGGCTGTTCGTCGTGGCGATCATTTTCGCCGCCAGCAGGGGTGGCCGGATCGCGGGGATCAGTGATCTGTTCTTGTTGTCGGCGGGCGGGCCTTTTGCATGGATCACGCTGGCGCTGGGTCTGATTGTCTTTGCCGTCGCGATGGCATTCGACATGAGCGATCCACACCGCGTCACGCGCCGGTCTGCCAACGGGTTCTGGCTGCATGTGGTTGCGGCCCCTGCCTTGGTAAACACGGTCGCGCTGTCCTTGCTGGATCAAGATTCCGCAGGGTCCAACATCATTCTGGTGGCTGTCCTGACGCTGTTCGCCATCGTCGCCATCGTCATTGACCGCCGGTCGTTCCTGATTGCCGCCATCGGGTATATCGTCGTGCTGGCTGGCACCGTGCTCGACGGTGACGGCGCGGCGCTGACCGTTCTGGCGCTGGGTCTTGTCCTGTTGCTGCTGGGTGCATTCTGGGAACGGATCCGCGCCCGTATCTTGCGGCTGATGCCGGGCTTCGTGCCGTTGCACAAACTTCCCCCTTCTCATAGCCAAGGACTGACATGACAGACCTGACCCCCCGCGAAATCGTATCCGAACTGGACCGTTTCATCATCGGACAGGCCGAGGCAAAGCGCGCCGTCGCCGTCGCCCTGCGCAACCGTTGGCGGCGCAAGCAATTGGGCGATGACCTGCGCGACGAGGTGTATCCCAAGAATATCCTGATGATCGGCCCCACGGGTGTCGGGCAAAACCGAAATCTCGCGCCGCTTGGCCAAACTGGCGCGCGCGCCTTTCATCAAGGTCGAGGCGACCAAATTTACCGAGGTCGGCTATGTCGGCCGCGACGTCGAACAGATCATCCGCGATCTGGTCGATACCGCCATTCTGGACACCCGCGAACATATGCGCGAGGACGTGCGCACCAAGGCCCGCGAAGCCGCCGAAGAACGCGTGATCACCGCCGTCGCCGGAACCGACGCCCGCGAAGCCACGCGCGAAATGTTCCGCCGCAAGCTGAAGTCAGGCGAGCTGGATAACACCGTGATCGAACTGGAACTGACCGACACATCCAACCCGATGGGCGGATTCGAGATCCCCGGACAACCGGGTGGCATGATGAATCTGGGCGATCTGTTCGGCAAGGCGATGGGCGGACGCACCATCAAGAAGCGCATGACGGTTGCCGACAGTTATGACGCATTGGTCGCGGACGAGGCGGACAAACTGCTCGACGATGAAACCGTCACCAAGGCGGCATTGGAAGCAGTCGAACAATCCGGCATCGTGTTTCTGGACGAAATCGACAAGGTTTGCGCGCGGTCCGACGCGCGCGGTGCCGATGTGTCGCGCGAAGGCGTGCAACGCGACCTGCTCCCCCTGATCGAAGGCACGACCGTGTCCACCAAACATGGGCCGATCAAGACGGATCATATCCTGTTCATCGCATCCGGTGCGTTCCATGTCGCCAAACCGTCCGACCTGCTGCCCGAATTGCAGGGGCGTTTGCCGATCCGCGTGGAACTGCGCGCCCTGACAGAAGGCGATTTCGTCCGCATCCTGACAGAAACCGACAATGCGCTGACCCTGCAATATTCCGCACTGATGCTGACCGAGGATGTCACAGTCACCTTCACCGAAGACGGGATCAAGGCGCTGGCCAAGATCGCCGCCGATGTGAACGAAGCGGTGGAAAACATCGGCGCACGCAGGCTCTATACCGTGATGGAACGGGTGTTCGAGGATCTGTCCTTCAACGCGCCCGACCGTGGCGGCGACGAAATCGCCGTCGATGCCGATTTCGTGGAAAAGCATCTGGGGGAATTGTCCCGTTCGGTGGACGTCAGCCGCTACGTGCTGTGAATTCGGGTTAGCGCTATCACTTTGCGCTGGCACCAGCCGCTTGACCGGATCATGACTACGGCATGACCGGTTTACGCAGCTACCTGACCTTTATCCGCGACAACGCTCCGTTCCTTGTGACCGGGGCGTTGTTGTCGTTTCTGTCAAGCTTCGGGCAGACCTTTTTTATCTCGATCTTCGGGGCTGAAATCCGCGCCGATTATGGCCTGACCAATGGCGAATGGGGCCTGATCTATATGGTGGGCACGGGCGCATCTGCGGCGCTGATGGTGTTTGCAGGAGGGTTGGCGGACCGGTTTCGCGTGCGCACGCTGGGGATTGTCGTGGTGTGGATGCTGGCGCTGGCCTGTCTGGCGATGGCGTTCAATCCGGCGGCGATGCTATTGCCCGTTGTGATCTTCGCACTGCGGTTCACCGGCCAAGGCATGACCAGCCATGTCGCTGTCGTGGCAATGGCGCGCTGGTTTGTCGCAACGCGCGGCCGCGCGCTAGCCATCGCCGCCTTTGGTTTCATGCTGGGCGAGGCGGCCTTGCCGCTGACGATGGTCTGGCTGAAATCCTTTATCGACTGGCGGATGCTGTTCGTCGGCAGTGCGCTGTTCTGCATGCTGGCAAGTGCGGTTCTGTTCCGCCTGTTGCGGCTGGAACGCACGCCGCAATCCGTGGCGGAAAACAACCAGTCATTCGGCATGAACGCCCGTTTCTGGACAAGGGCAGAGGCGCTGCGCCACCCGATGTTCTGGGTCATGGCGCCTGCCGTCATGTCATTTTCGGGGTTCGGCACGGCCTTCTGGTTCCATCAGGCGCATTTCGCCGAGATCAAAGGCTGGTCGCATCTGTCTTTGGTCGCGGTCTTTCCGCTGGGCACAGCGGCGCTGTTGGTGTCCACCATCATCTATGGCTGGGCCGTCGACAGGTTCGGCGCGGTACGGTTGTTGCCGGTCTACCTGCTGCCGCTGGTCGTGGCCTTCGTGCTGCACTGGTATGCACCGTCACTGTGGTGGACGGCGATTGCCATCATCCTGATGGGACTGGCGGGCGGCGGTCAGGCGACGATCCTGAACGCCTGTTGGGCCGAACTTTATGGCACGCGGCATATCGGCGCGATCAAATCGGTAGCGACGGCGCTGATGGTGCTTGGCTCCGCCATCGGGCCGGGGTTCAGTGGCTGGCTGATCGACATCGGCGTGGGGTTCGAGGTGCAGCAACTGGGCTATGCCGCACTATTCGCCTTTGCCTCGCTGATCATGATCATGCCTGTCAGACATGCGCGGATCGCCTTAGCGGCTGCGGCGTAGGTAAACGTAATAGGCCCCGTGCCCGCCGTGTTTCAGATGCGCGGGTGTCACTTGCAGGATCGCCTGCGCCAAAGGCGGCATAGCCATCCATTGCGGCACCTGGTGGCGCAGCACGCCGTTGCGCGTTGGGATCGGGCCGCCATCATCGCGGTCCTTGCCCTTGCCAGTGATGACTAGCACCAGCCTGCGCCCCAGCGCATGCGAACCCAAGATGAAGGCCAGCAGTTCGGGATGCGCCTGCGCCATCGTCATGCCGTGCAGGTCGATCCGCGCCTCTGGCACCAGCTTGCCGCGTTTCATCTTGCCAAAGGATTTGCTGTCCATGTTCACCGGCGCATTGGCCAGACGGTGTGTGATGCCGGGCAGCAGATCGTTGGGCCGGTGCGCATCCGCCTTTTGACCAACCTGAAAATCGGGCAGGGGATCGCGGGGCACGAGGGCTATCTTGCGCACGGGCGGCAGCGGGGTGGGGTCAGGTTTCACATCAGGCGACATCGGCTTGGCCGTACCTTTGACGCGATCCCACAGCGCACGTTCCTCAGATGACAGATGGCGGGGCCTGCGCATCAGATGACCCCCGCGACCAGTCGATCCGCGACAGCGACCGGCAGCAGCACGACCATGCGGCCACCGTGTTTGACGCCGCCGGCCATGGTACCTGCCGCAGCACCTGTCCCGAAAAAGATATCCGCACGCTGTGCGCCTTTGATCGCTGATCCGGTATCCTGCGCGACCATCAGCCGCGTCATCGGGTCGGGCGCGTCTTTTTCGATCCAGACCGGCGCGCCCAACGGCACGTGATTGGGATCAACCGCGATGCTGCGTCCTGCGGTGACAGGGCGTTTCATCGCGCCAATTGGGCCGTCATCAGTAGCCAGATCGGCCAGTTCACGGAAAAACACATAGCTTTCGTTGGTCCACAGCAGGTCGCGCCCCGCATCAGGGTTCTGCCTCACCCAATCGTGGATAAACGCGGCAGACACCTGATCCGCTGACACGACACCGCGCGCGACCAATTCCTTGCCCACCGATGTATAGGGCAGGCCGTTCTTGGCCGCGAAACCCAAGCGCAAGACAGACCCATCGGGCAACCTGATGCGGCCGGACCCCTGCACCTGCAGGAAGAACGCATCGACCGGGTCGGCAAGCCAGACGATCTCGTAGCCCTTGGCAAGGTGCTGTTCCTCAATCTGGCGTCGTGTTGCGCCTTTGGGCAGGTCGGGCGGCAGAGCATGAACTGGACACCGGAACGTGGCATCAGCCACGCGCGATCCGGACAGTTCCGGTTCAAAATAACCGGTGAACAGCATGGGTTGGCCATCGGTAATCATCACGGGCCTGAAATAAAGTTCAAAGAAACCGCGCGGATCGGTGCTGGTGGGGGCCAGATGGCAGGCGGCCTGCCACCACGGGTCGGTGATCCGGTCCGCGGTCTTGCAAAAAACGTCAAGGGCGGCGCGATGATCATCGGCCGCCCATCCGTTCAAACCGTCGAAACCACAGATATGATATGTCGCCTTGGCCATCCTACCGCCTGATGTGTCACTAGGCCGCCAAAAGCCGGCAGATCATTCGCCTGTGGCGACCAGTTTCCAGTTCGGATCGCCCGCGTCCATCTTGCGCGCGAATGTCCATGTATCAACCAACCGCTTGATTTCTTTCGTGCTACCCTCGACAACTTCGCCTTCGGCATTTCGCACGACGGATGTCATCTCGCTTTTGAAGCGGACAGAGACATCGCCTTCCTTGGTCGCCTCGTCGAATTCTGCATGGGCCAAAGCCATGTCACTGATCCCGATGAAACTGGCGGTGACAGTCAGGCCCTGACGCTGGCGGTCATCGACGACGCTGGCAAAAGCCTCGTACACATCATGCGAAATGAACGGCACAATACTGTCCAGATCACTATTTTCGAACGCCATTAGGATCATTTCATAAGCGCCGCGCGCGCCACCCAGAAATTCGGTGACGTTGAAATCGGGATCGACGCGTTTCATCGCGGCCAGCGCCTTGGCGGCGGCGGAATCTGCTTCGACGTGGTCTGTGATATCAAGGTCCGGCCCACCTTCGATGACGTCGAAACTGGGCTTGCGGCGGGTGGTGGTTTCCTGCCGGGTCACGGCGGGTTTTTCGAACCCTTCGCGCGTGCCTAGGACACCGCGCAACCGCAGGATCAGGAAAACAGCGATGCCCGCAAGCACCAAAAGCTGAATAATCGGAGAGTTCATCAGGACCTCGTGTCAGAACAAAGCATGGAAACATGCCGCTTGGCTTCTTATGTAGGTCACGGGTGCGGTCAAGTCCACCGTACCACCAACAAGTTGTGAAAGGCCCACGCCATGTGGCTGTTATTTGCATTCATCGCCGTCCCGATGATCGAGATTGCCCTGTTCATTCAGGTCGGTGGCCTGATCGGGGTCTGGTGGACCCTGCTGATCGTGCTGGCGACCGCGCTGGCAGGGTCATATCTGGTGCGCCATCAGGGGTTGCGCGAACTGGGAAACCTGCAACGGTCGTTTTCCGATCTGAAGGACCCGACAGAACCATTGGCAAATGGGGCCATGATCCTGTTCGCGGGGGCGTTGTTGCTGACGCCGGGGTTTTTCACAGATGTAGTCGGCCTGTCCTTGCTGGTGCCTGCGGTGCGGCAGGCGGCATTCCATTGGATCAAGGCGCGCATCAGGTTTGCGAAATTCGAGACCCGCCCGCATTCCGCTGACACGCAGCGGCCCGACGATACTGTCATCGACGGCGAATTTCAGGAAATTCCACCCGAAAAACACCCAACCCATCCACCCTCGAAATGGACCCGGCATTGAGCCTGCGCGCAGGGGCTGTTAGGAACAGGCAACCCAATAGCAACCAAAGCAGGTTTCCATGACTGATACACCCGACAACGCAGCGCCAGCCGCCGGTGCAGCGCCCCAGCCCCAGCAGATCACCAGCCGTGTTCTGGCGCAGTATATCCGCGACATGTCGTTCGAAAACATTCTGGCGCAAAAGGGCGTCAAGGGTGATGCACAGCCCGAAGTGCAGGTGCAGGTCAATCTGGACGCCCGCAAGCGCACGGCGGACCACCAGTTCGAGGTGATCACCAAGCTGAACATCACCAGCAAGACCAAAGCAGCGGGCGAGCCCTTGTTCGTGCTGGAAATCGAATATGCCGGGGTGTTCCACGTCGAAGGCGTGCCAGAAGAACAGATGCATCCCTATCTGCTGATCGAATGCCCGCGCATCACCTTCCCGTTCCTGCGCCGCATCGTCAGCGACGTGACCCGCGACGGCGGTTTCCCTGCGCTGAACCTTGAAACGATTGATTTTCTTGCGCTTTACCGTGCCGAATTGGCACGTCGTGCAGAGGCCGACAAGAAGGTCGTCAACTAGGCGCGTTTCCAGACCGCATCGTCGCCCATGGCAGTGACAAAGGCTGTATGGGCGGCGGTTTCTTCGGCCGTTCGGCGCGATGGCAAAGGTACGGGACGCGGACCGGCGCGCCATACGGTGCCATCCTGCTGTGTGCTGCCTGCGCTACCTTGGGCCAGTGCGAAATCGGGCTGACGACCACCGATCAGTTCTAGATAAACCTCTGCCAGAATTTCACTGTCGAGCAATGCGCCGTGCAGGGTCCGCGCTGCATTGTCGATGCCAAAGCGGCGGCACAGCGCATCAAGCGAGGCAGGCGAGCCTGGAAACTTGCGCCGCGCGATCATTAGCGTATCAACCGCGCGATCCATCGGCAGGGCAGGTTTATGCAGCCAGCCAAGTTCGGCATTCAGGAATTTCATATCAAAGGCGGCGTTGTGGATCACCAGTTTCGCGTCACCGATGAAGGTCAGAAAATCGTCGGCGATATCCTTGAACAGCGGTTTATCGGCCAGAAAATCATCGCCTAGGCCATGCACGGCAAAGGCCTCCGCAGGCATGGTCCGCTGGGGATTGATATATTGGTGATAGGTGCGGCCCGTGGGCATATGGCCGATCAATTCGACAGCGCCGATTTCAACGATGCGGTCGCCTTCGCCGGGTTCAAAACCGGTGGTTTCGGTGTCCAGAACGATTTCGCGCATGTCTTATCCCGTCAGCTTGTCGATCAGTTCTTGCACGGCGGCGCGGGTGCCGTCCAGCGTCAGCGTCTCGATCACATGATCGGCGCGCGCGCGTTTTTCGGCATCGGGCATCTGGCGTTGCAGGATCTGGTCCAGATGCTGTAGCGTCATGCCCGGACGGGCCAGCACACGGTCGCGTTGCACCGCGGGGGGCACAGTCACGACAAGAACAGAGGACAGCCAGCTATCCGCGCCCGTTTCGTACAGCAACGGAATGTCAAAGACCAAAAGCGGGGCATCATGGTTTGCCACAAAGGCGCGCCGGTCTGCTGCGACAAGAGGGTGAACAATATGTTCTATTTTAGCCAAGGCTGCCGGATCAACCGCGATAATATGTTTCAGTTTATCGCGCGACACTGTGCCATCAATGACGGCATCAGGAAAGACATCGCCAAGGAGAGGAACAGCTGCACCGCCCTTTGCATATAGCCTATGCACGGTAGCATCAGCATCCCAGACCGGCACAGCGGCATCGCGGAACATCTGGGCTGTCGTGGATTTGCCCATGCCGATGGACCCGGTCAGGCCCAGGTGATGTGTCATGACAGGATCGCACGGCGCAGGTCAGCGTCAACCTCTGGCCGTTTGCCGAACCAGCGTTCGAAACCCGGAACACCTTGGTGCAACAACATGCCCAGACCATCGACGGTCACGCAGCCTTTTTCAGCGGCGACATCAAGAAATTTGGTGCGCAGCGGCGTATAGACGATATCGGTGACAACAGTGCCGGAGCGCAATCCATCCAGCGGCACGCGGAATTCCTGTCCGCCTTTCATCCCAAGCGACGTGGTGTTCACCACCATCGCGGCATCTGACAGGACAGAGCCTGCCTGCACCCAATCGACAATCCTGATCCGCGCACCAAAATCGGCGCGCAGGGATTCCGCCTTGGGACGGGTGCGATTGGTCAGTATGATTTCGGGCACGCCAGCCTCGATCAAGGAAACGATCACGGCACGGGCGGCGCCACCGGCACCAAAGACGACGGCAGGGCCTGATTTGGCATCCCAGCCGGGCGCACCCTGACGCAGGTTTTCCAGAAGTCCGTACCCATCTGTATTATCAGCGAAAATCCGGCCATCGTCCTTGAAAGTCAATGTATTCGCCGCACCGATCAGCGTGGCGCGGTCGGTCAATTGATCCGCGATCTGCAAGACGGCGACCTTGTGCGGCAGGGTGACGTTCACACCGACGTAACCTTGGGCAGGCAAGGACCGAAGCGTGCGTTCCAGCGCGTCTTCGGTCACTTGCAAGGCGTCATAGCTGCCGTCGATACCGTAGCGCCGCAGCCAATGGCCGTGCAGCTTGGGCGAGAGTGAATGGCTGATCGGGTTGCCGATTACACCGGCGCGGGGAAAATCTGTCATGTCTGCAATGTTCCGCGAAGCGTCAGATATGACAAGAGTTCAAGCAAGGGCAGGCCAAGAACATTGAAATAATCTCCTTCGATGCGTGTAAAAAGACGCACGCCTTCTTCTTCGAGCTTATAGGCACCGACAGCATGCCGGATACTGTCCCAATTGCGGTCAACATAGGCGGCGAGATAGTCATCGGATGCGTCACGCATGTGAAGGCGCACGGTCCCGACGTGGCGCCAAAGCGGCTTTCCCTCGCCATAGATGACGGCGGCTGACAGCAACTGATGTTTGCGTCCGCGGAGCGCGCGTAGCTGATCCACTGCCTGAGCCTTTGTATCCGGCTTGGTCAGAATTTCCTGATCAAAAGCAAGGATCTGGTCACACCCGATGACCAACGCATCGGGGTGTTTTGAGGCAATCTTTTGCGCCTTGAGTTCAGCCAAGGTATCCGCAATGTCGCGCGGTGATGCGTTGTCGGCTTGCAAGGATGCGCGCACGGCGCCTTCGTCTATCCGTGCGATCTGCACGGTGAAGCCTACATCGGCTTGACGGAGCAAGTCTGCACGGATCGCAGAACCTGATGCGAGGATGATCTTGTCTTGCATGTGGATAACCCGATGGAAAACGTGGTCATAATGGGGCCGGAGATGGAGGTTGAAAACCCTGTTACCGCCAAGCTGTGGAAGAACCTAGGCTTGTTCGTGGAACCAGCCAGTCTTTTCCACCGTGGGGAAGTATAAGTGTTGGCTGTGGACGAATCGTTTACAGAGAAGCTGTCAAGACACATGTCAGGCTGATTCTCCTATGACGTAATTACATTAACTTACTGATTATGAACAATTCTTACAAAGTGTGTATTGTGAACAAAGTTTATTTTCAGGCGTGTGGTGCTGTTGATAAGTCTGCGGATGAAAAAAGAAGCCACAGAAAAATGATGCACTAATTTCAACATCATCTTTTCTTTCTATCTATATAATTATTTAAGAGATCTGACTAAATCACAGCGAGTGCCTGATGTCTGACCTGTTCTTCAGCCTGTATCCCTGGATCAAGGCATTACACATCATGGCAGTGATCGCCTGGATGGCGGGGCTTTTTTATTTGCCACGGCTCTATGTGTATCATGCGGAAAGGGCAGCGGTCGGGTCAGAGCTGGATCAGACTTTTCAGGTCATGGAAGAAAAACTTCTGCGTCTGATCATGAACCCCGCGATGATCGTGGCTTGGCTGGCGGGCCTGGTATTGTTGTCCATGGGTGTTTTTGATTGGGGTGCCGGGTGGTCCTGGATCAAGATTGCGGCTGTGCTGGCGATGACGGCGGCGCATGGCTGGATGGCAAAGCGGCGCAAGGAATTTGTGTCGGGCCAGAACACGCGGTCGGGGCGGACGTATCGGTTGTTCAACGAGGTGCCGACGGTTTTGATGGTGGTGATCGTGATCGCTGTGATCGTGCGGCCATTTTGAAGATGCATTGACTCGGGCTGCATCGCCGCTTATCTGACAGGCGTGTCCCGTCCGGGTCATCGATTTCCCCCTCTGTCCCTCTATCGCTGGCGACGCTGCCCGCACTGGAATTTCCCATGCAACAAGACCGTTTGAACCTTGCCGATTTGAAGGCGCAGAGCCCCAAAGACCTTTTGTCGATGGCAGAAGAGCTGGAGATCGAGAACGCATCGACCATGCGCAAGGGCGATATGATGTTCGCGATCCTCAAGGAACGCGCGGATGATGAATGGGTTATCGGCGGCGATGGTGTGCTGGAGGTGTTGCAGGACGGGTTCGGTTTTCTGCGGTCGCCAGAGGCGAATTATCTACCGGGGCCGGACGATATCTACGTCTCGCCCGATATGATCCGGCAATATTCGCTGCGCACCGGCGACACCGTCGAGGGCGTAATGAAGGAACCCAACGACAACGAGCGGTATTTCGCGCTGACATCGGTGGAACGGATCAATTTTGAAGATCCGGAGAGGGCGCGCCACAAGGTTGCGTTTGATAACCTGACCCCGCTGTACCCCGAAGAACGGTTGACGATGGAAATCGCTGATCCGACGGTCAAGGACAGGTCTGCACGGATCATCGATCTGGTCGCGCCGATCGGGAAAGGGCAACGGTCGCTGATTGTGGCGCCACCGCGCACCGGTAAGACGGTGCTGTTGCAAAACATCGCCAATTCGATCGAGAAGAACCACCCGGAATGTTACCTGATCGTTTTGCTGATCGATGAGCGTCCCGAAGAGGTGACCGACATGCAGCGGTCGGTCAAAGGCGAGGTCGTATCATCGACCTTTGACGAACCGGCAACGCGCCACGTTGCTGTGGCCGAAATGGTTATCGAGAAGGCCAAACGGTTGGTCGAGCATAAGCGAGATGTCGTGATCCTGCTGGATTCGATCACCCGCCTTGGCCGTGCGTTCAACACGACAGTGCCGTCGTCTGGCAAGGTGCTGACGGGTGGCGTGGATGCCAACGCATTGCAGCGGCCCAAGCGGTTCTTTGGTGCGGCACGCAATATCGAGGAAGGCGGGTCGCTGACCATTATCGCAACGGCGCTGATTGATACCGGCAGCCGGATGGACGAGGTGATTTTCGAAGAATTCAAAGGCACTGGCAATAGCGAGATCGTTCTGGACCGCAAGGTTGCTGATAAGCGCGTGTTCCCGGCGATGGATATTCTCAAGTCCGGTACCCGGAAAGAGGAATTGCTGGTCGAGAAATCGGACCTTGCCAAGACATATGTGCTGCGCCGCATTCTGAACCCGATGGGCACAACGGATGCAATCGAATTCCTGATCGGGAAGTTGAAGCAGACCAAGACGAATTCGGACTTCTTTGACTCGATGAATACTTAACTTATTGTTTTGTGACAATGAGTTAGCGATATGGATACGATTTTCGCACTTGCCACTGCCCGGGGACGGGCGGGTGTTGCTGTCATTCGCATTTCCGGACCGGAGGCGGGTTTTTCTGCTGCGCGGTTGATGGGTGTTGTGCCGGTGGCACGCGGGTTGCGGGCCTTGCGTGACTCTGCGGGTGATCTTGTCGACGAGGCGCTGGTTTTGAGGTTCGCCTCTGGCCAAAGCTTTACCGGAGAAGATGTGGTTGAGCTGCACTTGCACGGCAGTCCGGCGGTTGTTGCAGCCGTATTGCGGATTCTTGGTGATGATCCCGCGCTGCGGCCGGCAGAGGCAGGTGAATTCACCCGCCGCGCGTTGGCCAATGGGCGGCTGGATTTGGCCCAGGTCGAGGGTTTGGCCGATCTGATTGATGCGGAAACAGAAAGCCAGCGAAGACAGGCAATACGCGTGTTTTCCGGTGCATTGGGCGTGATTGCGGACAGTTGGCGCAAGCGGTTAATCCGCGCGGCGGCCCTGCTTGAAGCGACGATTGATTTCGTGGACGAGGATGTGCCCGTCGATGTTGTGCCAGAGGTGCGCGACCTGTTGCAGGGCGTGCGCAGCGAGATGGCACGCGAGGCAGCCGGTGTGCGCATGGCTGAGCGGTTGCGCGACGGGTTCGAGGTGGCGATCATTGGTGCGCCAAATGTCGGAAAATCCACCTTGATGAACCGGTTGGCGCAGCGTGATGTGGCGATTACATCCGACATCGCTGGAACAACGCGTGATGTGATCGAGGTGCGGCTGGATCTTGATGGTATCCCAGTGACGCTGCTGGATACGGCGGGCCTGCGGGATACTGATGATATTGTTGAAAGCCTCGGCGTCGCGCGCGCGCGCGCGCGTGCAAAACAGGCGGATCTGCGGGTTCATATGCTGCTGGATGCGCCTGTACCACCACATGACTTGGCGGCGGGTGATATCTATGTTCAGGCCAAGGCCGATATGGGGATTGGTGGTGGTCTTGCTGTTTCCGGGCTGTCAGGTGCCGGTGTTGATGATCTGATTGCCCTGATCGCAGGGGAATTGGGCAGGCGTGTTGCGTCTGTCGGGCTGGCGATGCGGGAACGGCATCGGCTCGCCCTGCTGCGGGCGGTGATATCACTGGATGATGCCGGTGCGGGGCTGGATGCCGGACACGGTATGCTGGACTTGATCGCCGAGGATCTACGCTCTGCGATCCGCGCAGTGGATAGCCTTGTCGGCCGGGTTGATGTAGAACAGGTGCTGGACGAGATTTTTTCTAGCTTCTGCATCGGTAAATGAGGAGTGTTTCACGTGAAACATCATGACTATGACGTCATCGTTATCGGTGGTGGCCATGCGGGTAGCGAAGCGGCGCATGCCGCCGCGCGGATGGGCGCACGGACCGTGCTGGTCACGTTGACCCGTCGGTCAATCGGGGTCATGTCGTGCAACCCTGCGATCGGTGGATTGGGTAAAGGTCATCTTGTCCGCGAGATTGATGCGCTTGACGGCGTGATGGGCCATGTTGCTGATCGTGCGGGGATTCAGTTCCGCTTGCTGAACCGCAAAAAGGGCCCGCGGTTCAGGGTCCGCGTGCGCAAACGGATCGCGCGATTTACCGTGACACGATGCAGGCTGTGCTGGCTGCGCAGCCCAATCTGACAATTCTGGAAGGTGAAGCCACCGATCTGGTCATGGAGCGTGATCGCGTTGCTGGTATCCATCTGCTCGACGGGCAGGTGGTGACGGCGCAAAGCGTGATCCTGACGACGGGTACATTTTTGCGCGGCGTTATCCATATCGGTGACGTATCCAGGCCGGGCGGGCGCATGGGGGATGAACCGTCTGTGCGTATGGCCGAACGGCTGGACGGATTCGGTTTACCGATGGGGCGGTTGAAAACAGGCACGCCGCCACGGCTGGACGGGCGGACAATCCGTTGGGATGCTTTGGAAAGCCAACCATCTGACGATGATCCCGTGTTGTTTTCCTTCCTGTCTACATCCGTTTTTGCACAGCAGGTCAATTGCGGGATCACCCATACCAACGAACAAACGCACCAGATTATCCGTGACAACCTTGGACGGTCGGCGATGTATGGCGGCCATATAGACGGGGTTGGGCCGCGCTATTGCCCGTCGATCGAGGATAAGGTCGTGCGTTTTGCCGACAAGACATCGCACCAGATTTTTCTGGAACCCGAAGGATTGAACGATCACACGATCTACCCGAACGGCATATCCACATCACTGCCCGAAGATGTACAGCTGGACTATGTCCGGTCAATCCATGGGTTGGAAGATGCCATGATCCTGCAGCCAGGCTATGCCATCGAATATGATTATGTCGATCCACGCGCCCTGCGTCCGACGCTGGAACTGCGCGATGTGCCAGGCCTGTACCTTGCGGGCCAGATCAATGGCACGACAGGATATGAAGAAGCGGCCGCACAGGGGTTGGTTGCTGGTTTGAATGCTGCTGCAGTGGCGTTTGATAAAGACAGTGTTCTGTTTAGCAGGCGTGAATCCTACATCGGGGTGATGATCGATGATTTGATCACGCGCGGTGTGTCAGAACCATACCGCATGTTCACCTCGCGGGCAGAGTTTCGGCTGTCCCTGCGCGCCGATAATGCCGATCAAAGGTTGACAGGTCGTGGTCGTGACATCGGTTGTATTGGTGACATACGGTGGGCCGCATTCAGCGCCAAGATGGATCAGATCGCCGATGCCAAGATGCGGCTGGGACGAATCGCTTTGTCCGCTCGGGATATTGCCGCGGCAGGGGTGCAACTGAACCCTGATGGGCCGCGCAAAACAGCGCTGGAGGCCTTGGCCCTGGCGGATTTCGGGTTTGCACAATTGACCACTATTGCCCCCGAGACATCCGACATTGCGCTGGATATTCAGGAACAGGTCAAGAAAGACGCACTTTATGCGCATTATATTCTGCGTCAGGAAAAGGATGTTTCTGCCCTCGAACGGGACGAGGCGCAGGTGATTCCCGATGATCTCGATTATGCGGATGTGCGTGGGCTATCGACGGAGTTGGTGACCAAGCTGCAAAAAACCCGCCCCGTCTCTATTGCACAGGCAGGCCGGATCGAAGGGATGACCCCTGCTGCCCTGATGCTGTTGATTGGCGCGATAAAGCGGCGCACGCTGGCTGCGACAGGGACCTGACCGTATGGCTGATGTCGGGGGGATGGATGTTTCACGTGAAACAATGGCGGATTTGCAGGCTTTCGCGGCGCTCGTCCTGAAATGGACGCCCAAAATCAACCTGATTAGCGCCAGTTCAGAATCGTTGATCTGGGATCGTCACATTGTCGATTCCGTACAGATCTACCGTTTCGCGCCGGATGATGTCCGCCTATGGCTTGATATCGGCAGCGGTGGTGGCTTTCCGGGGATCGTTGCTGCGATTCTTGGTAAGGCCCGCCACCCTGATGCGCAGTTCGTTCTGATTGAAAGCGACCAGCGTAAGGTTGTCTTTTTGCGCACCGCGATCAGGGACCTGGGTCTTGCCGCCAGCGTGTTCGCCGATCGCATCGAAGACGTGCCGCCAATCGGCGCAGATGTGGTCTCGGCGCGCGCTTTGGGCAGCTTGCCTGTTTTGCTTCCGCTTGTTTCGCGCCATATGAACCCCGCCGGTGTCGCAATCTTGCACAAAGGCCGGCAGGCAAGTGCAGAAATTGACGAAGCGCGTGAAAACTGGCGCTTTGAGCTTGAAGAAAAGCTCAGCTTGACTGATCCTGATGCGCGACTCCTCTTGCTCCAAAGGATACACCGTGCCGCTTGATACCGCGAAAGTTGGCCCAAGAATCATCGCAATCGCCAATCAAAAGGGCGGGGTGGGCAAGACAACCACAACAATCAATCTGGGTGCGGCGCTGGCAGAGCAAAAGAAGCGTGTCTTGCTGATCGACCTTGATCCGCAGGGAAACGCTTCGACAGGTCTTGGTATTGCGACGGATCAGCGCAACATCACAACATACGACGTCCTGTCTGGTGATTCGACAGTGTTGGAGGCGACGCAGCCAACAAATGTCGCTGGTTTGATGATCGTGCCGGCCACAACAGACCTGAGCTCTGCCGATATGGAGCTGCTCGACAACAAGAATCGCAGTTTTCTGCTGCGCAATGCGCTCCAATCTGTCACTGGATACGACTACATATTGATTGATTGCCCACCATCCCTCAACATATTGACCGTGAATGCGATGGTGGCTGCGCACTCCATCCTTGTCCCGCTGCAAAGCGAGTTTTTCGCGCTCGAAGGTCTGTCGCAACTCATCCTGACAGTTCGCGACGTCCGTCAATCTGCTAACCCTGATCTGCGGATCGAAGGGATCGTGCTGACAATGTACGACGGCCGCAATAACCTGTCGCAGCAGGTCGAACAGGATGCGCGCGAAAACATGGGTGACATGGTGTTCAAAACCGTGATCCCGCGCAACGTCCGCCTGAGCGAGGCGCCATCCTTCGCCATGCCGGTACTGACCTATGATTCGTCATCAAAAGGCAGCATCGCTTACCGCGCATTGGCCCGCGAAGTGATCAAGAAATCAAAGAAACAAAAGGCTTAGCATCATGGCACGCAGCACCAAAAATCCGCGCGGTCTGGGCAGGGGCCTGTCTGCTCTGATGTCCGATGTCGGCCAGCCTGAAACATCGCAGACAAGCGCGCCACGGCCTGACATGATTGTTCCGGTCGAACGGATCCGCCCGAACCCTGACCAGCCCCGCCGTACCTTCGCCGAAGACGCGTTGCGCGAGTTGGCAGCATCCATCGCGGAAAAAGGTATCATCCAGCCTTTGATCGTGCGCCAGTCCCCTCAGGACCCTGATAGCTATGAAATCGTCGCTGGTGAACGCCGCTGGCGTGCCGCGCAGATGGCCAAGCTGCATGACATTCCGGTGCTGGTGCGCGATTACACCGATACCGAAGTCCTTGAGGTCGCGATTATTGAAAACATCCAGCGCGCCGATCTTAATGCCGTGGACGAGGCTGCCAGCTATCGTCAGTTGATGGACAAATTCGGCCATACCCAAGACCAGATGGCCACCGCTCTGGGCAAAAGCCGCAGCCATATTGCCAACCTTCTCAGGCTCTTATCCCTGCCGGACGAGGTGCAGGGCTATCTTGTCTCTGGCGCGCTGACGGCTGGTCATGCCCGCACGCTTGTCGGCCATCCGCAGGCTGTGACGCTCGCGCGCGAATATATCCAGCGGAAACTTTCTGTGCGCGAGGCTGAAACCCTTGCCAAAAAAGGCCCTGCGCTGAAACGCCGCTCGGTTCCCGGCGCGCCCGTCCCCAAAGACCCCGATACAATCCAGATCGAAAATGAACTTTCTGCCACCCTGCATATGAAGGTCACGATTGATCACAAGGCGGGGGATGAAGGGGGCAAGATCTCGATCAGTTACAAATCGCTCGATCAACTTGACGATTTGCTGCGCGCCTTGGCCGGGAATTAATCCTCCAGCAAAACCCGCAAGACAGCGTTCAACACAGGCCGGCCCGCCGCTGTTGCGCGCAGCCGGTCTTCTGCAATTTCGATCATGCCCATGCCAGATAAATAACTGATTTTGCCGGACAAAGCAGACATATCCAGCCTCTCCAGCAACACGCCTTCAGTCAACCGCATCCCCATCAAAAGGCGTTCCGTCGCCTGTGCCGCATCATCTAGCAGGCTGCGTGTCAGGTCGCCATTGCCGGTCTTGCGCACCTGCGATAGCCACGCCAGCGGCGCAAGCCCTGCCTCTGTCGCATAGCGGCGCCCGTCCAGCGTCAGCCGGCCATGCGCCCCCGGACCGATCCCTGCGTAATCGCCATAGCGCCAATAAATCTGGTTATGGATGCTTTCGCACCCTGCCCGCGCGTGGTTGGATACTTCATAACCCGCAAACCCATGCGTTGCGCAAACCTCTTGTGTCAGCGCAAACATATCCGCCGCCGCATCATCATCGGGCAGCCCCCGCAGCTTTCCCGCAGCATAGCGATCACCAAAGGCAGTCCCGTCTTCAATCGTCAGCTGATACAGCGACAGATGATCCACGGCGAGGCTCAATGCCTCTGCCAATTCAGCCTCCCACGCAGCCAATGTCTGTCCCTGCCGCGCATAGATCAGATCAAAACTCACCCGATCAAAGACGCCCCGCGCAATTTCAAAAGCCCGCAATGCCTCATCCCGCCCATGCAAGCGCCCCAATGCCTTCAGATCAGGATCATTCAGCGCCTGTATCCCCATAGAGACACGGTTCACCCCCGCCGCGCGATATCCAGCGAACCTATCTGCTTCCACTGATGTCGGGTTTGCCTCCAGCGTGATCTCGATATCATTGGCCATCGGCCACGTCGCGCGCACGCGGGTCAGCACCGCTTCGACGACCGCGGGGTCCATCATGCTCGGTGTGCCGCCGCCAAAGAACACAGACCGCAAGACGCGGCCCTCGGTCTCTTTACCCAACCTACTGATTTCGCTTAGATAAGCAGATTCCCACGCTTTGTGGTCGATCTGCGTCACAACATGCGAGTTGAAATCGCAATAGGGGCATTTGGCCTGACAGAACGGCCAATGGATATAAAGGCCAAAGCCCCCATGTTCCCAATCCTCAGCCAAAACAACCTGCAATCAGTTTGGCAAACGCATCGGCGCGATGGCTGATCTTGTTCTTCTCCCAACGGTCCATTTCCCCGAATGTCTGGGTATGGCCCTCCGGCTGAAAGATTGGGTCATAGCCATGCCCCTGATCGCCCCGCATCGGCCAGACGATCTGCCCCGGCATGACACCTTCGAACACCACGTCATGGCCATCCGGCCAAGCCAGCACCAGTGTGCAGCGAAACTGCGCCAGACGCGGGTAGGGGGCTTTTGCCGCTTCCAGCTCCGCCCAGGCCCGTTCCATCGCCATGCCAAAATCGCGCCCTTGCGGTGTTTCGGCCCAATCTGCTGTATAAACGCCCGGTGCGCCGCCCAATCCGTCAATCGTGATCCCGCTGTCATCCGCCAGGGCGGGCAGGCCGGTCGCCTGTGCGGCCGCATGCGCCTTGATCCGCGCATTGCCGACGAATGTCGTCTCGGTCTCTTCCGGTTCCGGCAAGCCGTGATCGGCGTTGCTGGACAGCGTCACGCCAAAAGGCGCCAGCAGATCGGCCATTTCTTCCAGCTTGCCCATGTTATGGGTCGCGACCAACAGACGGTCGCCCGCAAACCTGCGCATCAGCGTACCGCGGCCAGTTGTAGGGCCGTCAGCTCCGCCACGCCCTTTTCCGCCAAGCCCAGCAACCCGTCCATCTGCGCACGGCTAAAGGTCGCGCCTTCTGCTGACATCTGCACCTCGACCAACCGCCCGCCGGTCATGACGAAATTTCCGTCAACCCCAGCTTCGCTGTCTTCGGGATAATCGAGGTCCAGCACTTCTTGCCCCGCATAGATCCCGCAGGAAATCGCAGCCACCGGATCGACCAGCGGATCGCTGATGATTTGCCCCGTTTTCATCAGCTTCAGCACTGCCAGTTTCAGCGCGACCCAACCACCGGTGATCGACGCACAACGCGTGCCACCATCCGCCTGAATGACATCGCAATCTACGATGATTTGCCGTTCACCCAAGGCCACACGGTCTACACCGGCGCGCAGCGACCGCCCGATCAGTCGCTGAATCTCTTGCGTGCGGCCCGACTGGCCCTCTTTGGCTTCGCGCCGCATCCGTGTATTGGTCGCGCGCGGCAACATCCCGTATTCCGCCGTGACCCAGCCAAGCCCCGAGTTTTTCATGAACGGTGGCACACGTTCGTCGATAGAGGCCGTGCAAAGCACATGGGTATTGCCGCATTTGATCAGGCAGGACCCTTCCGCATGCATCGTGACATTGGTCTCGATTGTCACGTTGCGCATTTCGTTGATCTGACGGCCGGATGGACGCATGGGAATACTCCTGTTGCTTGCCGTGCGGGCATAGTATGCCCACATCTGAAATCCAACCCCGATTGACGGATCGCGCAACTTGGCCTTTACTGCCTGCGCCCTGAAAGAGGACAACGTGCCAGACCAGACCCCAGACATTGCCCAGATGAACGACCGTTCGCGCGAAGTGTTTCGCCGCGTCGTCGAAGGCTATCTGGAAAGCGGGGCGCCTGTCGGGTCCCGCAGCCTGACCCGCACCCTGTCCGAAAAGGTCAGCGCCGCGACAATCCGCAACGTGATGCAAGACCTTGAATATCTTGGACTTTTGGGTAGCCCCCATATCAGCGCAGGTCGTGTGCCGACGCAACTTGGCCTGCGGATGTTCGTCGATGGTTTGCTGGAAATCGGCGATCTGGATGGCAAGGACCGCCAAGCCATCGACCAGACGATGCAATCTGCCGACAGCGATGTCGCCACCATGCTGGATCAGGTCGGGCAGGCGTTGTCGGGTGTGACACATGGCGCCAGCCTTGTGTTGACCCCGAAACACGAGGCCGCAATCAAGCATATCGAATTCGTGTCCCTCAACAAAGACCGTGCGCTGGTCGTTCTGGTCTTTGCCGATGGCCATGTCGAAAACCGGATTTTCACGCCACCCCCCGGCCAGACCCCGTCGTCGATGCGCGAGGCCGCGAATTTTCTGAATGCCATCGCTGAAGGCCATACCCTGTCCGAACTGGGACAGGTCATCGCGCGTGAAATCAAGGCCCGCCGCCGCGAGATTGACACACTTGCCGCCGAACTGGTCCAAAGCGGCCTTGCACTATGGCAAAACGAAGGCGAATCCACTGAACGCCTGATCGTGCGCGGGCGCGGCAACCTGTTGACTGACAACGAAAACGAAGGCGATCTGGAACGCATCCGATCCCTGTTCGATGATCTGGAACGCAAACGCGACATCGCGCAGTTTCTGGATCTGGCGCAGGATGGCGACGGCGTACGGATTTTTATCGGGTCCGAGAACAAATTGTTCTCTTTGACGGGTTCATCTCTGGTCGTTTCCCCTTATATGAACGCCGACCGCAAGATCATTGGCGCCGTGGGCGTCATTGGCCCGACTCGGCTGAACTATGGCCGGATCGTGCCAATCGTGAATTATACTGCACAGTTGGTGGGCAAAATGATTGCCGACCGCTCCTGAAGGAAGACAGACATGGCCGACAAAGACGCCGCATACCAAAGCCTCGATGAAATGGCCGCCGAAGGCGATATGATGGATCAAGCCTCCGAGGCTGGCATCGAGGAGTTAGAAGCGCTGCGCGCCGAACGTGACGAATTCCGTGATAAATTCATGCGCGCGCTGGCCGATGCCGAAAATACCCGCAAACGCGCAGACCGTGACCGGCGCGAGGCTGAAAACTATGGCAGCGCCCGTTTCGCCCGCGACATGCTGCCGATCTACGACAACCTGCGCCGCGCGCTGATGTCCGCCGATGAGGCCGAGCAGGACATCAACAAGGCCCTGCTGGAAGGTGTTGAACTCACGATGCGCGAGTTGATTTCCGTGTTCAAGAAACATGGCATCGACCCGATCGTGCCGCAGGTCGGTGACCGCTTTGATCCGCAATTGCATCAGGCCATGTTCGAGGCTCCGTTGCCTGGAACCAAGGCCGGCGACATCATTCAGGTCGCCGCCGAAGGCTTCATGCTGCACGACCGTCTGCTGCGCCCCGCGCAGGTCGGTGTGTCGTCAACGCCAGCATCGTAGGCCGGGGTTCTACCCCGGCTCCACCATCCCCCGCAGCTCGTAAATCAGCGCTAACGCCTCTTTCGGCGTTAGCTCATCCGGCAGCACCGCTTTCAGCCGCGCCTCCACCTCGGATACCTGGTGTTTCACGGGCGGTGGCGCTGGCATCGCCGCAAACAGTGGCAGATCATCCACGAACGCCTTGCGTCCACCCTCCCGTTCGCCTTTTTCCAATGCTTCCAGCACCACCTTGGCGCGGTCCACCACGACCTGCGGCAACCCGGCCAGTCTTGCCACCTGCACCCCGTAACTGCGGTCGGCGGTGCCGCGTTTCACCTCGTGCAGGAAAATCACGTCGCCGTCCCATTCCTTGACCGTGACGGTGGCGTTTTCCACGCCGTCCAGCTTGGCTGACAGCGCCGACATCTCATGGTAATGCGTGGCGAACAACGCGCGGCAGCGATTCACGTCATGCAGATGTTCCAGCGTCGCCCAGGCGATGGATAACCCGTCATAGGTCGCCGTGCCGCGCCCGATTTCATCAAGGATCACCAGCGCGCGGTCATCCGCTTGGTTCAGGATCGCCGCCGTTTCGACCATTTCCACCATAAAGGTGGACCGCCCGCGCGCCAGATCATCCGATGCGCCAACACGGCTGAAAATCTGGCTGACAATGCCGATATGCGCGGCAGTGGCAGGCACAAACCCCCCCATCTGCGCCAAAATCGCCAAAAGCGCATTCTGCCGTAGAAAGGTCGATTTCCCCGCCATGTTCGGGCCTGTCAGCAACCAGACCCGTGCATCGCTGAGCGTGCAATCATTGGCGACAAAGGGCGCGCCCTGCTTTTGCAGCGCCATTTCCACCACCGGATGTCGCCCGCCGGTGATCGCAAAGGCGCGGCTGTCGTCCAGCTTTGGCCGCACCCAGTTTTCAGTGCGCGCCAGATGGGCCAGCGCCGTTGCCAGATCAACCTCGGCCAGTGCGCGGGCCAGCGCACCAAGCGGGCCTGCCTGCGCCAGAGTGGCGTCTTTCAGGCTGGAATAGAGCCGCTTTTCAATCTCCAGCGCATGCCCGCCCGCGTTCAGGATGCGGGTTTCGATCTCGGACAGCTCTACCGTCGTGAAACGCACTTGGTTGGCCGTGGTCTGCCGGTGGATGAAGGTGTCGTTCAGCGGTGGGGTGAACATCTTTTCCGCATGGGTCGCGGTGGTCTCGATGAAATAGCCCAGCACATTGTTATGCTTGATCTTGAGCGAGGTGATCCCCGTCTGCGCGATGAAATCCGCCTGCATGCCTGCGATCACCGACCGGCCTTCGTCGCGCAGCTTACGCGCATCGTCGAGTTCCGTCGTCATAACCTGCGGCGATAAACCCGCCATCGCGTGCCAGCAGCGGCGGCTCGGCGACCAAGGCCGCATCCAGCAAGGCCAGCAAATCATCATGCCCCGCCAGATCACGCGCCACATCGGCCAGCAGCGGTGGCATGTCAGGATGCACCGGCAGTCGCGCCGCCTGTGCCATCGTGTTGCGGATCGCCGCCATGTCGCGCGGCCCGCCACGGTCCAGCGCCAGCCGCGATAGGGCGCGGTCCAGATCATGCGTGCCGCGCAAAGCGTCGCGGATATCATCACACTGCCGCGTCTGGTCCAGCATAAAGGCCACCGCATCCTGCCGCGCGGTGATGATCGCCAGATCGCAGCTGGGCGATGCCAGCCGCCGTTCCAGCAGCCGCGCGCCGCCCGCCGTCACCGTCCGGTCGATACAGGCCAGCAGCGACCCCTGCCGCCCGCCCGCCAGTGCATGGGTCAATTCCAGCGACCGCCGTGTCGCAGCGTCGATCTGCATCGCGGATTTCTGGGTTTCGCGTACAGGCGGGCGCAGCAGCGGCAGGTTGCCGCGTTGGGTGATCTCCAGATATTCGGCGACCGCGGACATCGCCGCAATCTCGGCACGTTCGAACGCACCGAAGGCGTCCAGCGATCCCACCTTGAACAGGGCACACAGCCGCTTTTCCCCGGCGGTGCTGTCAAAGGCCGCCGCGCCCAAGGTCGTCAGAACAGCGCCTGATTCAGACACTAATCCTGGCCCAATCGCCCTGCGCGCTGTCCACAACGATCACTTCGCGCGGGGTCAGGCGCGCCAGTTCCGGCCCCAGTTTCGCCCCTGCGCAAGGCATCACATGAAACGCGCCCGTCGAGATATCGACCCAAGCCAGCGCGCCTTGATCACGCACAACATGAAACGCCGCCAGATAATTGTGCCGCCGCGCATCAAGCAGCGAATCCTCGGTCAGCGTGCCGGGGGTGACAAGGCGCACAACCTCGCGCCGGACCACGGATTTGGCTCCGCGCTTTTTCGCCTCGGCGGGGCTTTCCATCTGTTCGCAGACGGCGACGCGAAACCCCTTGCGGATCAGCGTCAGAAAATACCCTTCGGCGGCGTGATGCGGCACGCCACACATCGGGATGTCATCGTCGTCATGCTTGCCGCGTTTGGTCAGCGCGATGTCCAGCGCTTCGGCGGCGGCGACGGCATCGTCGAAAAACATCTCGTAGAAATCGCCCATGCGATAGAACAGCAAGGCATCAGGATGCTGCGCCTTGATTTCCAGATATTGGGCCATCATGGGTGTGGCTGTCGTGTTCATCTTGCCCCCGCGCACCGTCGTTGCACAGTATCCAGCAGACCATGGCGGCGAAACCCCGAAATGTATCCGTTGCGGGTGTCGGGCGGAACCCGCTATGAATGGCGGGCAGAGGGGGAACCACATGGCCAAGAACAAACTGACCCGCGAAGATGCGCTGCAATTCCACATGCAGCCGAGCACCGGGCAAATGGGAAATTCAGGCCACCGTGCCGATGACAACGCAGCGCGACCTGTCGTTGGCCTATTCCCCCGGCGTGGCGATCCCGTGCGAGGAAATCTTTGCCAACCCCGCCACCGCCTATGATTATACCAACAAGGGCAATCTGGTCGCCGTGATCTCGAACGGTACGGCTGTGCTGGGCCTGGGCAATCTGGGCGCGCTGGCGTCTAAGCCGGTCATGGAAGGCAAATCAGTTCTGTTCAAACGGTTCGCGGACGTCAATTCCATTGATATCGAACTGGACACCGAAGACCCCGACGCGTTCTGCAACGCTGTGCGTCTGATGGGCCCGACCTTTGGAGGGATCAATCTAGAGGATATCAAGGCCCCCGAATGTTTCATCATCGAACAGCGGCTGAAGGAAGAAATGGACATTCCGGTGTTCCACGACGACCAACACGGCACGGCGGTGATCTGTGCTGCGGGCCTTTTGAATGCGCTCTACCTGTCGGGCAAAAAGATCGAAGATGTCAAAATCGTGCTGAATGGTGCGGGGGCGGCGGGGATCGCTTGTCTGGAACTGCTCAAATCTATGGGCGCGCGGCATGACAACTGCATCATGGCCGACACCAAGGGCGTGATCTATCAAGGCCGTACCGAAGGCATGAACCAGTGGAAATCTGCCCATGCCGTGGTCACTGATGCCCGCAGCCTTGCTGATGCGATGAAAGATGCCGATGTCTTTCTTGGCGTCAGCGCCAAAGGTGCCGTCACGCAGGACATGGTCGCCAGCATGGCCCCCAATCCTGTGATTTTTGCCATGGCGAACCCCGATCCTGAAATCACACCAGAAGAGGCGCATGCTGTCCGCCCTGATGCCATCGTCGCCACGGGCCGCAGCGATTACCCCAATCAGGTCAACAACGTGCTGGGCTTCCCTATCTGTTCCGTGGCGCGCTGGATATCCACGCCCGTGCTATCAATGACGAGATGAAGATCGCCTGCGCCGAAGCCTTGGCCGCATTGGCGCGCGAGGATGTGCCGGACGAAGTCGCCATGGCCTATGGCAAGAAACTGTCGTTCGGGCGCGATTACATCATCCCCACACCGTTTGACCCCCGTCTGATCCACCGGATTCCAACCGCCGTGGCGCGGGCTGGTATGAAAACCGGCGTCGCGCGGCGGCCCATCGTGGATATGGACGCCTATGAGCTTTCGTTGAAATCCCGCATGGACCCGACAGCATCAATCCTGCGCAGCCTGAACGCGCGGGCGCGTGCCGCACAATCGACGGTGGTTTTTGCCGAAGGTGATGATCCGCGCGTGTTGCGCGCCGCCGTGCTGTACCAGCGCGCGGGCATGGGCAAGGCGCTTGTCGTGGGCCGGTCAGACGACGTGCGCGCCAAGCTGACCGCCGAAGGACTGGCCGAGGCTGTCGATGAAATCGAGGTGGTGAACGCCGCCAACACCACCCATCTGGAAACCTACAAGGCGTTTCTTTACAAACGCCTGCAGCGTAACGGGTTCGATGCGCAGGACATCCACAGGCTTGCCGCGCGCGACCGGCATGTGTTTGCCGCGCTGATGCTGGCGCATGGGCATGCTGATGGCATGGTGACAGGGGCGACCCGCAAATCGGCGCATGTGCTGGAACTGATCAACCATGTTTTCGACGCACAGCCGCATGATGGTGCGGTTGGTGTGACGGCCGTGCTGCACAAAGGACGGATCGTGCTGATCACCGACACGCTGGTGCATGAATGGCCTGATGAAAACGATCTGGCCGATATTGCCGAACGCGGCGCATCTGTCGCGCGCGATTTGGGGTTGGAACCGCGCGTGGCGTTTCTGTCATTTTCCACCTTTGGCTCGCCCGTGTCAGAACGCGCCGAAAAGATGCGCAAGGCTCCCGTTGTGCTGGACAACCGCCGCGTCGATTTCGAATACGAAGGCGAAATGACCGTGGATGTTGCGCTGAACCCGCGTGCGCAGGAAAACTACCCGTTTTCGCGCCTGACTGGCCCTGCCAATGTGCTGGTGGTGCCTGCGCGGCATTCTGCGTCGATTTCCGTAAAATTGATGCAGGAAATGGCGGGTGCCACCGTGATCGGCCCGATCCTGTCGGGCGTGGGCAAGCCGGTACAGATCTGTTCCACGGTGTCCACTGTGAACGATATTTTGAACATGGCGGTGATTGCCGCCTGCGGGATCGATTGATGGCCATCTGGAACCTTGGGTCGATCAATGCCGATGTCGTCTATGCCGTCCCGCATATTCCCGCCCCCGGCGAGACGCTCAGCACGACAGGCCGCCGGATGTTCCTTGGCGGCAAGGGTGCGAATATGTCCGTCGCCGCCGCCCGCGCCGCGGCGCGGGTGCATCACATCGGTGCGGTGGGAAATGACGGGCTATGGGCGGCAGAACGCTTGCTGGAATATGGCGTGGATACCCGAAATATCGCTGTGTTAGACACTGAAACTGCGCAGGCGATCATCATGGTGGACCCTGCGGGCGAAAACGCGATCCTGCTGCATCCCGGCGCGAATGCCGAAATCCCGCAGACCACCTTGCAAAACGCGATGGCCGAGGCGCAGACCGGTGACTGGCTGGTGATCCAGAACGAAACCAACCTGCAACGGACTGCCGCCAGTCTGGGCCGCAAGATGGGGTTGCGCGTTGCCTATGCCGCCGCCCCTTTGATGCGGACGGGGTGATGGCGGTGCTGCCCTACCTTGATTTTCTGATCCTGAACGCGGTCGAGGCCGACCAGCTGCGCCAAGCCACGGGCAAGTCGCCTGGCGATCTGGACGTGGCCGATGTGATTGTGACCTTGGGCGCCGATGGGGCGGACTGGTACGGCACTGCCGGCCACCAGCATTTCCCAGCGATCAAGGTCGATCCCGTCGATACCACGGGCGCGGGCGATACGTTCACCGGCTATGTTCTGGCAGGTTTGGATCGCGGCATGCCGATGGCGCAGGCGATCGGGCAGGCGATGCGCGCGGCTGCCCTGATGGTCATGCGCCACGGCACCGCTGATGTGATCCCTGATCTGTCCGAGGTGCAGGCATTCCAGTCCAGAGGTTGAACCATGTCCGACGTCACCACCCACCAAGCCGAACAAGACACCCGCAACGATGCGATCCTGATCTATGTCGATGGCCGCATCGTCCCCAAGGCGCAGGCGGTTATCAGTGTCTATGACAGCGGTTTCATGCTGGGCGATGGTGTTTGGGAAGGGCTGCGGCTGTATGACGGCAAATGGGCCTTTCTGGACGACCATATCGACCGGCTATTCGAGGCTGCGAAAGCCATTGATCTGGACATCGGGTTGGACCGGAACGGTGTCATTTCCGCTTTGTTAGAGACACAAAAGGCCAATGCGCATGACCACAGACGCCCATGCGCGCATGATGGTCACGCGCGGGGTAAAAACGCGGCCTTTCCAGCATCCGAACCTGTCGCAGCAGGGGCCGACCTTTGTCATCATCATGGAACATTCCAAGCCCAAGATCCCGCGCCCGATCACGCTGGCCACTGTCCCGCATATGCGCGGTTTGCCGATGACGCAGGACCCCAAGCTGAACAGCCATTCCAAGCTGAACTGCATCCTTGCCTGTATCGCCGCGCAAAAGGCGGGCGCGGACGAGGCGCTGATGCTCGATGTGCATGGCTTCGTAAACACGACCAACGCCTGCAATTTCTTTATCGTGAAAAAGGGGCAGGTCTGGACCAGCACGGGTGATTATTGCATGAACGGCATCACCCGCCAAAAGGTCATCGACCTGTGCCGCGCCAATGACATCCCCGTGTTTGAACGCAATTTCAGCCTTGTTGACACCTATAGCGCGGAAGAGGCGTTTCTGACCGGCACATTCGGCGCGCAGACCCCTGTCAGCACCATTGACGGGCGCGTTATCGGCACGGGCGAGCTTGGCCCCGTCACCGCCCGCCTGCGCGCCCTTTACAAAGATTTGGTCGCCGCATCATGAGGATCGCAATGTGGTCCGGCCCGCGGAACTTGTCGACTGCGATGATGTATGCCTTTGGCAACCGCGCCGATTGCGCGATCTGGGACGAACCCTTTTATGCGCCCTATCTGGCGGCGACGGGGGCCGACCATCCGATGAAGGACGCAATCATCGCGGCGCATGAAACCGATCCCACCGTGGTCGCGCGGCTCTGTTTAGACACTATTCCGGCCCAAAAGCCGCATTTCTACATGAAACATATGCCGCATCACATGATCGCAGGCTTTCCGCTGGACTGGGCGGCGGATTGCGTGAACGTGCATTTGATCCGCCATCCCGCGCGTGTGATTGCCAGCTATGGCGTCAAGATGGATCACATGACGCTGGAGGATGTCGGCTACCCTCAGCAAGCCGCGCTTTATGTCAGACTGGGTGGCGTGGTGGTCGACAGCGCCGATATCCGTGCCGATCCCGAAGCGATGCTGCGTAAACTCTGTGCTGCCATTGATCTGGATTTCGATCCCGCCATGCTGCATTGGCCCGCAGGCCCGAGGGCCGAGGATGGAATCTGGGCCAGCCACTGGTACAATGCTGTGCATCAAAGCACCGGTTTCGCCGGGGCGGAGGGCGCTTTGCCTGACCTTTCCGGTGATGCCGCTGATCTGGCAAACGCGGCCATGCCTTTCTACGAAAGACTGGCCGCGATCAAGATTACCCTTTGACCCGCCGTGCGCGTGCGGCCAGCAATTTCAGGCGCAATGCATTCAACTGAATGAACCCTTGCGCATCTTTTTGGTCATAGGCGCCAGCGTCATCTTCGAACGTAACATGGGCTTCGGAATACAGCGAATGATCCGACCAGCGCGCAACCGTATTGGCTGATCCCTTGTACAGCTTCACCCGCACGGTGCCACTGACGTGTTCTTGGCTTTTGTCGATCAAAGCTTGCAGCATCTCTCGTTCCGGGCTGAACCAGAATCCGTTATAGATCAGTTCGGCATAGCGCGGCATGATGCTGTCTTTCAGATGGCCTGCACCTGAATCCAGCGTGATCTGTTCGATGCCGCGATGCGCCTCGAGCAGGATCGTGCCGCCCGGCGTTTCATAGATGCCGCGCGATTTCATGCCGACAAAGCGGTTTTCCACCAGATCAAGGCGACCCACACCATGTTTGCCGCCCAGTTCGTTCAGCTTGGTCAGGATTGTGGCGGGCGACATCGCCTCACCATTGATCGCCACGGCATCGCCACGTTCAAAGGTGATCTCCACCATTTCGGGCGTATCGGGCGCATCTTCGGGTGCGACGGTGCGCTGATAGACATAATCGGGGGCCTCTTGCCCTGGGTTCTCCAGCACCTTGCCTTCGGATGACGTGTGCAGCAGGTTCGCATCCACGCTGAACGGCGCATCGCCGCGTTTGTCCTTGGCGACGGGAATCTGGTTGGCTTCGGCAAATTCCAGCAGCTTGGTGCGGCTGGTCAGATCCCATTCGCGCCATGGCGCGATCACCTTAATATCGGGGTTCAGCGCATAGGCGGCCAACTCGAAACGGACCTGATCGTTGCCCTTGCCGGTTGCACCGTGGGCCACAGCATCGGCGCCTTCGATGGCGGCGATTTCGACCAGACGTTTGGAGATCAGCGGGCGGGCGATGGATGTGCCCAGCAGATAAAGCCCCTCGTACAACGCATTGGCGCGGAACATCGGGAAGACGAAATCGCGCACGAATTCTTCGCGCAGGTCCTCGATATAGATGGATTTGGCACCCATCATTTCGGCCTTGGCGCGGGCGGGTTCCAGTTCTTCGCCCTGACCCAGATCGGCGGTGAAGGTCACGACTTCGCAGCCATATTCGGTCTGCAGCCATTTGAGGATGATGGATGTATCAAGGCCACCGGAATAGGCCAGAACAACTTTTTTAGGGGCGGTCATGCAAGCAGCCTTTGCGTCAATATGTCTGGCTCTCGCGCGATAGCGGGTTTCGTGCCGATGGGCAAGGATGCGCCCCGATCCTCCTGCGTCTGCGACGCAGAAGGGCCTCCGGCGGGGATATTTGGGCTCGGAAGAAATGCGGCGTTCTGCATTTGAATAAAAATTGCGCGACTTGTGGACCATTTCTTCCATCTTCCGAGAAGAAAATATCCCCGCCGGAGGCTCCGAGATATCCCGCGCCACGGTGTTCTGTGCAGTGTGCCTAGGCGTGCCGCGCCACAAATGCGGCATCGCCGTCATTGTACAATTCCGACAGTGCCTCGGTCGGGGACATCCAGATCGCCATATGTCCCGGCTCGCGCGGCGGGCCATGTGGGCGGACGGGCTGGGCCAGATAGATATGGCACAGCTTTTCCGCCCAAAGGTCGTATTCCGGCATGAATGTGAACCGACGGAACGTGCCCAGCTTGCGGGGGGCGGCGATCCGGTATCCGGTTTCCTCGAATACCTCGCGGTGCAGCGCGCGCAGCGGGCTTTCGCCGGGGTCGATGCCGCCGCCGGGCAGTTGCACCTCGAAATGTGGGTCGCCCTGATAGGTCAGCAACAGCTTGCCGCCGCGCGGCAGGATTGCATAAACTCCCGCGCGCGTCGTGTAGCGCTGACCTGCTTTCGGGACCGTGCCATACCGTTTGATCATAGCTTGCCTCTTGGACGCCGGGTTGCCCCGCCTATATAGGCGCGGTATGCCAATTCCTGACATGTAAGGAAAGCCCATGAGCCTCAGCGCCAAAATCGCTTGGGACGATACCGTCCTGCCGTTCCAACTTGACGCATCCGACATCCGTGGTCGGGTCGCCCGCCTTGATGGCGTGCTGGAACAGGTGTTGAAACAGCACGATTATCCCCCCGTGATCGAGGCTTTGGTCGCCGAAATGGCGCTGCTGACCGCGCTGATCGGGCAGACGATGAAACTGCGCTGGAAACTGTCCTTGCAGGTGCGCGGATCCGGTGCGGCGCGGTTGATCGCCACGGATTACTATGGCCCGACCGATGATGGCCAGCCTGCGCGCATCCGCGCCTATGCGTCCTATGATGCGGATCGGTTGAATCATGATGCCGAACCGTTCAGCCATGTCGGCAACGGCTATTTCGCGATTCTGGTCGATCAGGGCGAAGGCACGACGCCATATCAGGGGATCACGCCTTTGGCTGGCGGGTCGTTGTCGGCTTGTGCACAGACCTATTTCGCGCAATCCGAACAGATCCCGACCCGTTTCGCGCTGACCTATGGCCGCAGCCAGACCCCCGGCGAGGCCGCACATTGGCGCGCTGGTGGCGTGATGTTGCAGCACATGCCCAAGGCATCGCCCTTTGCCAGCGGCGAAGGCGGATCGGGCGAACAGGGCTTGCTGGACGCAGTCGATCTTTTGTCTGATGACGAAGGCGAAAACTGGACCCGCGCGAATATCTTGCTGGATACTGTTGATGATCTTGAACTGATCGGGCCAATTGTCACGCCGACCGACCTGCTCGTGCGCCTTTTCCATGAGGAAGGTCCACGTGTCTATGACGCCCAGCCCATCACCTTTGGCTGCACCTGTTCTGAAGACCGGGTGCGCCAAAGCCTATCGATCTATTCGGCCAAGGATATCAGAACGATGACCACGGACGAAGGCACGGTCACTGCAGATTGTCAGTTTTGCGGGGCGCATTATGTCTTTTCGCCGGAAACCCTTGGCTTTGAAGCCAAGGATGCAAGTGTCTGACCTGCATCAGCGCCTGACGGATGCGCTGTCCCGCGAGGGGCGCGCATCCAGTGATTTTGACCTCAATCTCGATATCGCGCTGCCGCAGGTGCAATTGACGCCCGCGGCGGTGCTGTTTGCCGTGCGGGCAGAGACGGAAACAGTGATCCTGACCAAGCGGTCGGCGCGGTTGAAACACCACCCCGGACAGATTGCCTTTGCCGGTGGCAAGCAGGATGCGGGGGATCTGACCCTGACCGCCGCTGCCCTGCGTGAAGCGCATGAGGAAATCGGCCTGTTGCCCGATCAGGTTGATGTGCTGGGTGTCTTGCCGCTGCATCAGACGGTGACAGGCTATCTGATCACGCCTGTTCTGGCTATGGTTCACGGCCCTTTTGATGCCACGCCAGAGGCGAGTGAGGTCAGCGAGGTTTTCGAGGTTCCCTTGGCCCATCTGACCAACCCTGCGCAGTACCGCACCGAAGGCCGCCATTGGCAGGGCCGCAAACGGCTGTATTACACGGTGCCATATGGGCCCTATTACATCTGGGGTGCCACGGCGCGCATCCTGCGTGCCTTTGCGGACCGCGTGTCATGACACGCGTCACGGGCGCATGGCTGACCGATCCTGCCGCGCAACAGGTCTGTCGCGTGTTGACGGATGCGGGTCATCAGGCGTGGTTCGTTGGCGGTTGCGTGCGTAACGCGCTGCTGGGCGCACCTGTCGCCGATCTGGACCTGACGACGGATGCACGGCCTGATGTTGTCATACAGCTGGCCACGGCGGCGGGGCTGAAGGTGATCCCGACCGGAATAGACCATGGAACAGTCACTGTGATTGTCAAAAATACCCCTTTCGAGGTCACGACCTTTCGCCGCGATGTGGCCACGGATGGCAGGCGCGCTGTCGTCGCCTTTGCCAATACGATGGTCGAGGATGCCCGCCGCCGCGATTTCACGATGAACGCGCTTTATGCGGGACCGGATGGTGTGGTCGTCGATCCTTTGGGCGGATTGCCTGATCTGTTCGCCCGCCGCGTCCGGTTCATCGAAGATGCCTATCAGCGGATCAGGGAAGATTACCTGCGCATCCTGCGGTTTTTCCGGTTCCATGCGTGGTACGGGGCAGATGGCCTTGATGCCGATGCGCTGGCCGCCTGTGCTGCCAATATCGACGGGCTGGCCAGCCTGTCGCGCGAACGGGTCACGGCAGAGCTGTTCAAACTGCTGGCGGCCCCTGATCCGGCCCCTGCTGTGGCGTCGATGGCGGCGGCGGGTGTTTTGGCGCAGATATTGCCGGGGGCTGATGCGGCACCGCTTGCTGTTCTGGTCCATATCGAAGGCGCCGCAAGCCTGCCTCCATCGCCTGTTCGCCGTCTGGGTGCGCTGGGCGGTTATCCGGCAAGGGCGCTGCGCCTGTCCAGACGGGATGCGCTGGCGCTGGAGCATATGCGATCTGATCTGCCCTTACCGGAGCTTGCCTATCGCCACGGGGCTGAGGCCGCGATCAACCAGGCCGCGATCACGGCGGCCGTTCTGGGGCATGAAATAGACACTAACATTAAAAAAAGCGCACAATTCGCAGCCAGCCAGACCTTTCCGATGCAAGCCGCAGACCTGATGCCAGACCTGCAAGGGCCAGCACTGGGCCGGGCGATGAAAGAGGCCGAGGCAGCCTGGATCGCGTCAGGTTTCACGCTGACGAAAACAGAATTACTCCTGCGGTTGCGCGGATAGTTTTCCTTTCGCGGAAAGACCTGTATCAGGGGCATCTACATCCCAAGGCAGATATCATGTTCCGGTTTTTCGAAGAACTGGTCGATCCCTATACCCCGTATCAGGAGACCGACACGCCGCCCAAGCGGCTTTTCCCGTTCCTGCGCGCCTATGCAGAACCGTTCCGCGCGGTTTTCTGGGTCACGGGGGCGCTTTCGGTCATCGTGGCGGCGGTGGAAATCTGGTTGATTTCCTATCTTGGGCGACTGATCGACATCCTGCAAAGCGGCACCCCGTCCGAGGTTTGGGCGGATAGCGGCACCGAATTGATCCTTGTCGCGCTCTTCATCCTGACGCTGCGGCCTGCGGTGCATGTGTTGCAGGTGATGCTGCTGAACAACACAATCCTGCCGAATTTTGGCACATTGGTGCGTTGGCGCGCGCATCGCCATGTGCTGCGCCAGTCCGTCGGTTGGTTCGAGGATGATTTTGCAGGCCGCATCGCCAACCGGATCATGCAGACCCCGCCCGCTGCGGGCGAGGTCGTGTTCCAGTTGTTCGATGCGATCACCTTTGCCATCGCCTATATCATCGGGGCGATCATCCTGTTGGGCGATGCCGATATGCGGCTGATCCTGCCTTTGCTGGTCTGGCTGATCCCCTATCTGTTCCTGTTGGCTTGGGTCGTGCGCCGGATCGGCCCCGCATCCGAGGCATCGTCGAACGCGCGCAGCGTGGTCACGGGGCGTGTCGTAGACAGCTATACCAATATCCATTCGGTCAAGATGTTCGCGCATCACGACAGCGAGATCGCCTATGCCAAGGACGCGATCGAAAACGCGCGCCGGACGTTTCAGCATGAAATGCGGCTTTATACGTTGATGGATGTGGTGCTGATGGTGCTGAACGGCGTGTTGATCGTGGGTGTCGTCGGCTGGGCGATCTGGTTGTGGGGGGGTGGCACGGCCACGTTGGGTGTGGTTGCGGTGGCGACATCGCTGACCCTGCGGCTGAATGCGATGTCGGGCTGGATCATGTGGGCGATCAGCAACTTTTTCCGCGAACTTGGCGTGGTGGCCGAAGGGATGCAGACCATCGCGCAGCCCGTCACGCTGCTGGACCGGACCTGCAATGAATTGCAGGTGACGGGTGGCGTTGTGACGATCAGCGATCTGTCGCATCACTACGGGCGTGCCAAGGGGGGGCTGGACCGGATCAATCTGCAGATCGCACCGGGTGAAAAGGTCGGGCTGGTGGGCCAGTCTGGCGCGGGCAAATCGACCTTGGTCAAGCTGTTGTTGCGCTTCTACGACATCGAACAGGGCAGCATCGCCATCGACGGGCAGGACATTGCCAAGGTCACGCAAGACAGCCTGCGCCGCGCCATTGGCATGGTGCAGCAGGATTCGTCGCTCTTGCATCGCTCGGTGCGCGAAAACATTCTTTATGGCAATCCCGGTGCCACCGAGGATCAAATGATCGCCGCTGCCCGTCAGGCCGAGGCGCATGATTTCATCCTCGGGCTGGAGGATAGCGAGGGCAACCGAGGCTATGCCGCGCGCGTGGGCGAGCGGGGTGTCAAGCTGTCGGGGGGCCAGCGCCAGCGGATCGCCCTTGCCCGCGTGATGTTGAAGGATGCACCGATCTTGCTGTTGGACGAAGCGACCAGCGCGCTAGATAGCGAAGTAGAGGCCGCCATTCAGCAAACGCTTTATGGCATGATGGCCGGCAAGACGGTGATCGCGATTGCGCACCGTCTTTCGACAATCGCGCAGATGGACAGGATCATCGTCATGGACCAAGGCCGCATCATCGAGGATGGCACGCATGACGCGTTGCTGGCGCAAGGCGGGCAATATGCGCGGTTCTGGGCGCGGCAATCGGGCGGGTTTTTGGGGCAAGATGCATCGTGAAACCTGAACGCTGGATCAACCCGTTCGAGCGTGCCGTAGGGCCGCCACCGCAGACTCTGATGGCGTTTCTACGCTGGTGTCTGGGCGGGGCGATGCCGGTCATCGGGCTGGGGGCTTTCGTATCTGCGCTTGCGGGCCTGCTGGAGGTCGCAACCGCGCTGATGCTGGGCTGGGTGATCGACGCCGCCATCGGCAGCGACATGCAATCATATTTCAGCACGAACCTGTGGTTACTGGTCGGTGTCGGTGCTTTTTTCGTGATCCTGCGGCCTGTGATCCTTGGCCTGTCGGGGATGTTCCAAGGCGTGGTGCTGGGGCCTGCGCTGAACAACCTCGTGCTGTCGCGGCTGCACCGGCATTCGTTGGGCCAGTCGGTCACGTTCTTTGACAATGATTTCGCGGGGCGGATCGCGCAGAAACAGATGCAGGGCGCGCGGGCGACGACGGATTTCGTGGTCGATATGATCCAGACGGTTGCCTATGCGCTGGCCTCGCTTGTCGGGTCTGTCGTGTCTGCTGCTGACGATTGATTACCGCACGGCGGGTGTGTTGGCGCTCTGGGTGCTGGGTTATATCTGGCTGATCACTTTCTACATGCCGCGCATCCGCACGCGGTCGCAGGCGCGTGCCGCGAAACGCGCGATGGTGACAGGGCAGGTCGTCGATACGATCACCAATATCAAGACGGTCAAACTGTTCGCCCATGACGCATTCGAGGATCGCGCCGCTACCGATGCGATGGAAACCTATTGGGGGTCGGCCGTGCATTTCGGCTGGCTGTCCACATCGTTCCGGTTCTGGCTGATGGGGCTGGGCGGGCTGTTGCCCGTGCTGCTGGTGGGCACCACGCTCTATTTCTGGTCGGTCGGTGCGGCGACGGCGGGTGATATTGCCGCTGCCGGCGCCATTTCGCTGCGTCTTGCGCAGATGACCGGCTGGGTCAGTTTCACGCTGATGGGTATCTACGCCAATGTGGGCGAGATCGAAGATGCCATGCAAACCCTGTCGCCCGCGCATCAATTGACCGATGCGCTGGGTGCTGTCGAATTGCAGCCCAAGGGCGGTGCGATTGAATTGCGCGACGTGACCTTCAGTTATGGTGGCGGGCCGGGGGGCCTTGACCATGTCAGCCTGTCGATTGCCTCGGGTGAAAAGCTGGGGATCGTGGGGGCCTCTGGGGCGGGGAAATCCACGCTGGTGGCGCTGCTGCTGCGGCTTTACGATACCGAAGACGGCCAAGTCCTGATCGACGGCCATGACATCCGCGACGTGACGCAGGAAAGCCTGCGCCGCCAGATCGCGATGGTCACGCAGGAAACGGCGATGTTCAACCGCTCCGCCCGCGACAATATCCGCTATGGCAAACCCGATGCTACGCAAGAAGAGGTCGAGGCGGCGGCGACCAAGGCCGAGGCGCATGGATTCATCCAGTCGCTTGCGCGATTTCAAGGGCCGCAAAGGGTACGATTCGCATCTGGGCGAACGCGGCGTGAAACTGTCTGGCGGGCAGCGCCAGCGCATCGCCATCGCCCGCGCGATCCTGAAAGACGCGCCGATCCTTGTGCTGGACGAAGCGACCAGCGCGCTTGATTCCGAGGTCGAGGCAGCGATTCAGGACTCGCTCGACATCATCATGGACGGCAAGACCGTGATTGCCATTGCACACCGGCTGTCCACATTGGCAGCGATGGACCGGATCGTCGTGCTTGACGGCGGGCGCATTGTGGAACAAGGCACCCATGACGATCTGCTGGCCAAGGCAGGGCTTTATGCCCGCTACTGGAACCGGCAGTCGGGTGGGTTCATTAATGTGCAGGATGCTGCGGAATAAATGCTGACAATCGAAAGCCTGACCCATCTGGGGCTTGGCCGCGCCTCTGACGGCCGGTCGCTGATCCCGCGCGTGCTGCCGGGCGAGGAAATTGACGTGGCCCAAGACGGGACCATGCGGATCGTCACGCCGTCAGCGGCCCGTGTCGCGGCCCCGTGTCGCCATTTCAAAAGCTGCGGTGGCTGTGCGATGCAACATGCCAGCGATGATTTCGTGGCAGGCTGGAAACAGGATATCGTTGCGCGTGCGTTGGCGGCCCATGGGCTGCACCCAGATTTCCGCGCCATTGCCACATCGCCTGTGCAGTCGCGGCGCAGGGCCAAATTTGCGGGGCGGCGTACCAAAAAGGGCGCGCTGGTCGGGTTCCATGGCAAGGCGTCGCACACGCTGGTCGACGTGCCAGATTGTCAGTTGGTTACGCCGGCCTTGCTGGCTGTGATGCCCGCGCTGCAAGAACTGACGCTGCTGGCCGCATCCCGCAAGGGCGAGGTTGATCTAACCGTCACCGATACCGCGCTGGGCGCGGATGTGCTGGTCGGCACCGACAAGACGTTGTCGCCCGATCTGCGCGTGACCTTGGCCGCACTGGCCAATGCGCATGGGTTGTCGCGGCTGGTGTGGAACGACGAACCCGTCGTCACCATAAACCCGCCGGATCAGGATTTCGGCGGTACCAAGGTGACACCACCCCCGGCGCGTTCTTGCAGGCCACCAAGGCTGGCGAGGCCGCATTGCTGGCCGCCGTGCAAGAGATCACGCAAGGTGCATCGCGCATTGTCGATCTTTTCGCAGGCTGTGGTACCTTTAGCCTGCCGCTTGCTGCGCGGGCCGAGGTGCATGCGGTGGAATCAGACTCCGCCATGTTGAGCGCACTTGACCGTGGCTGGCGTGCTGGTCGCACCTTGCGCAAGGTCACGACAGAGGCGCGCGACCTGTTCCGCCGCCCGCTGGAACCCGACGAGATCGCGAAATATGATGCCGCCGTTATCGACCCGCCGCGTGCAGGGGCCGAGGCGCAGATCGACGCGCTGGCGCGGTCCGACATCAAGTCTATCGCCATGGTGTCCTGCAATCCGGTCACCTTTGCGCGCGATGCCAAGGTGCTGGTGGATGCTGGCTTTGCGATGCCATGGGTGCAGGTCGTCGATCAGTTCCGCTGGTCGCCGCATGTGGAAATCGTGTCACCGTTCACACGAAAATGACCCTAGCGACATCAATATAGCTAGGTCGCGGAAAAAATTTACCATAAAAGAATGCAAAAGCGGCACCATAGACCGCGTATTTGGGCAGTGACATGATTTCAAGACGTTCAATGATGATTGGCGCCGCTGCTGGCGTTGCAGCTTGTTCCACTGCGACAGAACAAGATGCCCCAGCCTACTACGGACTATCCGTCACGCGGATTCAGGTGTTCAAGGAACAGCGCAAGATGCACTTGTTGCATAATGACAAGCTGTTACGCCAATACGATGTGGCGCTTGGGTTTGACCCGCGCGACCACAAGCAGCAAGAAGGCGACGGGCGTACGCCTGAAGGGGCCTATGTGATCAACCGCCAAAACCCCAACAGCCGGTTTCACCTGTCGATCGGAGTCTCTTATCCGAACGCTGCTGATGTCGCGCGCGCCCGTGCAATGGGTGTCCATCCGGGAGGCGATATTTTCATTCACGGCACACCAGCACCTTGGATCGGGATGCCGGATTGGACCTGGGGCTGTATCGCCGTAAGCAATACCGAAATGGACGAGGTTTATTCCATGGTCCAGCTGGGCACCAAGATATTCATCTACGCGTGATGGGTGGGGTCTGACCCTGTCAGGACAAACCGCCCGCTAGATCTGGGGCAACACCCATATTGAGCACCCACCACAACTTGCCTGCGGATTCCTGAAACCAGGAGAAGCCCATCAATCGTGCATCTGGGTCCATGATGACGGCGCGTGTGCGTTCGTCATTCATCCATGCGGTCAGGGTCGCGATTTCCGATTCGTAGGATTCAGAGATTGTTTCGCCCAGAAACCGGCCTTGAAAACCTGCACGGCGGGCGCGCAACACGGGGCTGGACCCATCGGCCCCGAACAGCCATGGCCGGTTCTGGATCGACATGTCGCGCGCATGTGTCGCTGCCGCAGCATTCAGTTGCGCATCAAGTGCGACCGGCGCAAGCCGCCCGGCCTGCCGCAGCGCATTGACGCTGTCGAGCATGCGGAACTTGACTGTCGCTTCCTCGCCGGGTGCGATGATATAGGCCGTCGGCAAGGGAAACCCGTCAGGGCCCAAAGGCCGGTTTGTTGTCGCGCAAGCGGAAACACCTGTTCCGACAAGGCCGAAAATCATCGTGCGTCTGTACATCTGGATACTCTTTGTTGCGCGTCGCCGTGGTTTAGCTGGATTGGAACCCGACTACAAACAATGGTTCGTCATCCGCCTATGTGGCGTGGCGGATTTCGGCGCGCCGGGACGCGACTGGTGGTCAGCACATTGCCTTCGGTGTCGCAGACCAGACGCAGTCTTTGCCCATTATACCAAAAGGTCAGCCTGATCCTGCCTTCATCCGCGTCCACGCCGGTTTCGGACTGGCTGGTGATTTCGCCCGCCCGCATCTTGGCAGGGACCTCTGCCGCAGGGATACCCAGTAAGGGGCCAAGGTCGGCCGCATCAACGGTCAAACCATGGTCCGTCTTGCGTATCTTCACCTTGGGTCCTTTCGGTCAGCCCAGCCAGCCCTTGAGGTTCTTGTCGATGATGCCACACAGCGCGTCGATGTGTGCTGCATCATCATTCAGGCAGGGAATATAGGTGAAATGTTCGCCGCCGGCCTCTTCAAAGCTTTCCTTGATCTCTTCGTTGATCTCTTCCAGCGTCTCGATGCAATCGGCGGAAAAGGCGGGGGCGCAGACCGCGATATGCCTGATGCCGTCTTCTTCGGCCAGGCGCGCGACCTCTTTGACGGTATAGGGTTTGAGCCATTCTTCGGGGCCAAACCGCGACTGGAACGTTGTCTTGATCAGGGTGTTATCCCAACCCAGCCGTTCTTTTAACAGGCGCGTCGTTTTCTGGCACTGGCAATGATAGGGGTCGCCTTCGCGCAGATAACGTTCCGGCACACCGTGATAGGAACAGATCAGCATTTCCGGTCTGACCTCGATCTCGGCATAGGCTTTTTCAATGGATTGGGCCAAAGCCTCGATATAGGCGGGTTCCTCGAAATAGGGTTCGACCACCCGCGCGATGGGCTGCCATTTTTCATCCATCAGCGCGCGAAAGAACTGGTCATTCGCCGTTGCCGATGTCGCGCCCGCGTAATGCGGGTACAGCGGAAAGAACAGGATCTTGGTGCAGCCCGCCTCGACCATCTCGCGGACTTTGGATTTGGTGGACGGGTTGCCATAACGCATGCAGAAATCGACGCGCACATCGTCGCCGTAACGTTCGACCATCTGTTTCTTGATCGCCGCGGTCTGGGCTTTGGTGATCGTCAAAAGCGGGCTTTCGTTAGCCTCTTCGTTCCAGATGGATTTATAGGCAGCGCCGGACGAAAACGGCCGTTTGGTCAGGATGATCAGCTGCAACAGCGGCTGCCAAAGCCAGGCAGAATAATCCACCACGCGCTTGTCCGACAAAAATTCGTTCAGATACCGCCGCATCGACCAGTAATCCGTCGCATCGGGCGTGCCAAGATTGGCGACAAGTATCCCGACCCGCGCGGGTTTGATCGCGGGGTGATCCTTGTTGGCGTGAACAGGACAGGTCGCAGGGCGTTCCGTCGCGGCGGATGAATGTGCATCGAACATGGTCATGACCCTTTGATTATCGTCATTTGAACGGCAGTTAAATGGTTTACGCAGCAAATCAATCCTTGGACCTGTCAAGCGGCATTTCTTTTGCCCCCAAGGCATCGGCCAACCTGCTTTTTGCGCTGCCGGGACGCAAAGGCTGTGGCTGGCTGTCGGCGGGTGCCCAGCCGGTCAGTATGATGATCTCGAACGTGGCATCCACGCGGTTGTCGGCATTGCGGTAATGCTGCGCATAAACGCTGGAGGCCTGCGTCAGCACCTTGCGCCGTGTCATTGACCGCAGACGGCGGGTCAAGGCATTGGTTTCCCCCATCTTGCGCAAATCATGCATCAGGTGGAACATATTGGCATAGCTGACGGTCGTCTTGGTGCCATCCGCCACCGGCAGCGCCAGCCCCGCGCGTTGCAGCAAGGCCCCCAGATCGCGGATTTCACCCATCGGGGCCACGCGCGGCGACAGCCCGCCTGCTACCGCTGTTTCCGCCTCGGCCAGTGCTGTGCGCAATTCATGCAGCGTCTGCCCGCCAAGACAGGCCGCCAGCAGCAATCCATCCGGTTGCAAGGCATGGCGGCATTGCACCAATTGCCCGACCGGATCATTCGCCCAATGCAGCCCCATCACATGCAGCACCAGATCATGCGCACCGGGCGTCAGTGCCAATGTGTCATCGTCTGGCACGATCACCGCCTGTGGATAGCGCGCGCGCCAGAAATCGGGGAAACCGGTGACAATCGCCATCGATCTAAACGCCCTGTTAACCTCGATCAGTCTTTCCTGCAGTTCATCCGCGATGATTTCGTGCAGGAACAGATGGTCTGGCTGCGCGCGGGCGCGGTGACGCTGCAAGGCGCTACGGTCAACAAGAGGGGGCGGCATGGTCATGTCGCCCATGTAGGGTGCAATGATGCGGATGCAAAGCGTGATCAGGGCGATCTATCCGGCGCAATGCGTCGCATGCGAAACCCAGACACAGGCCGAGAACGGGCTTTGCGGCACCTGCTGGCGCGAAACCCGGTTCATCGACGGCACGATCTGCGATACCTGCGGCGCGCCTTTGCCAGGCGACAGCGACGGCCAGCGCCTGCAATGCGACGATTGCATGGTCATCGCGCGGCCTTGGGACCGGGGACGCGCGGCGTTGGTTTATACCGGTATCGGGCGCAAACTGGTGCTAGGGCTGAAACATGGCGACCGCACCGATCTGGTGGAACCTGCGGGCCTGTGGATGGCGCGGCAGGCACGGGCGCTGATCCATCCCGATACGGTGGTCGTGCCGGTCCCGCTGCATTGGATGCGTCTATTGCGGCGGCGGTATAATCAAGCCGCATTGCTGGCGCAGGTCATCGCCCGCGATCTGCAACGGCCTGTCTGTGTCGATGCCCTGCTGCGCCCGCGCAAGACAGCCCCCCTCGAAGGACACAGCCGCGACGCGCGTTTCGCGGCGCTGACGGGCCAGATCACCCCGAACCCGCGACAACAGGCGCAGATCGCGGGCAAACCCGTATTGCTGGTCGATGATGTGATGACCTCTGGCGCGACGCTGGCCGCTTGTGCGCAGGCGCTTTTGGACGGTGGTGCAGCCCGAGTTTCGACGATAACACTGGCACGCGTCGTCAAGGATGCCTAAGTCACACATGACACAGCCAAAGGAGAGCTGTCATGCAGACCATAGAAATCTACACCAAACCCACCTGCGGTTTTTGCCACATGGCCAAACGGGTGCTGACCGCCAAGGGCGTCAGTTTTACCGAAGTGAACATCACCGCGCAGCCGGAAAAGCGCGCCGAGATGATCCAGCGCGCCAAAGGCGGCAGCACCGTGCCGCAAATCTTCATCGGCGGCAAACATGTCGGCGGCTGCGATGACCTGATGACGCTGGACCGGCAAGGCAAGCTTGACGGCTTGCTGTCGGCATGAAGGCAGGGCTAGTCCAGCTGTGTTCCGGCGACGATCCGGTCGCCAATCTGGCCGCAACGCGTGACCTGATCGCACAGGCGGCGGCGCAGGGTGCGGAGTTCGTGCTGACGCCCGAGGTGACGAATTGCGTCTCGCAGGATCGGGCGCACCAGCGTGACGTGCTGCAACATGAAGAGGACGACATCACGCTGGCGGGCTTGCGCGCAACGGCACGGGATCTGGGCATCTGGCTGTCGATCGGATCGCTGGCGCTCAAGACGGGCAATGCCGATGGTCGTTTCGCCAACCGATCATTCCTGATCGACCCGACAGGTGCGATCATGGCCCGCTATGACAAGATCCACATGTTCGACGTGGATGTGTCTGCTACCGAAACTTTCCGCGAATCGGCAGGGTTCCGGCCCGGTGATCGGGCCGTCCTGGCGCAAACGCCTTTCGCGCAGATCGGCCTGACGATCTGCTATGATATCCGTTTCGCCTATCTGCACCGCGCGCTGGCACAGGCGGGGGCTGATATCCTGCTGGTGCCCGCTGCCTTTTCGCCCGTCACGGGGGCTGCGCATTGGGAACCCCTGCTGCGCGCACGCGCCATCGAAACTGGCTGCTTTGTGCTGGCCGCCGCGCAGACAGGCAGCCACCCTATCCGCCACGGCAAGCCGCGCCAGACCCATGGGCACAGCATGGCGATTGCGCCCTGGGGCGAGGTTTTGGTGGATATGGGCACCAAAACCGGCACCGCCATTGTTGATCTTGACCTGACGAAAGTGGCACAGTCACGGCAGCGCATTCCGGCGCTGACCCATGATTGTCCCTTCGAAGGTCCCTGATGGCCGACAATGCCGCCAGCCTTGCCGTGTCGCTGTTCAGCGAAATCCTTGCCGTGGACCAGCTTGCGCGCGCCTCGGTGGCCAAGGTGTTGCCCAAGGGTATGGAATTGTCGCATTTTTCCGTGCTGAACCATCTGGCCCATGCGGGGGCCGAACGCTCGCCCGCGCAACTGGCCAAGACGTTCCACCTGACGCGGGGTGCCATGACGAACACGCTGCACAAATTGGAATGGGCAGGCTGGGTGCATATTCGCCCCGACTGGGACGATGCGCGCCGCAAGATGGTGTCGATCAGCCCTGCGGGCCTGTCCGCCCGCGACGCCGCTATCGCCGCCATCGCGCCTGTCATCGCAGAAGCGGTGGCCAAAGTGGGCGAGGAAAAAGTCCGCATCGCCCTGCCGGTCCTGCGCGAAATGCGGCTCAAACTCGGCCAGATCGACTAGGACTCCTCATCTTCCAAGCACGTCAATTCGCGCAAGCGCGATTTGACGTGATCCCCGCCGGAGGCATAAAAGTTCTTTGGAACCCACCTCAGCCCTTGGTCGCGGCAGTCACATAATTCACTGACAGGTCACGATCACTGATCGCCCAAGTGAACCGCAGTGGGTTGAACACGAATCCCTTGCGGTCCACCGGTACCAGCTCGGCCTTTTCCAGCAGCGCGAACAATTCGTCGGGCGTGATGAACTTCGCCCATTCATGCGTGCCCTTGGGCAGCCAGCGCATCACCCATTCCGCGCCCACGATCGCCATGGCGAATGATTTGGGGTTGCGGTTGATGGTTGAGCAGATGTGCAGACCGCCCGGTTTCAGCAATTGCTGACAGGCGGTCAGATAGCCCAACGGGTCGGCCACATGTTCCACGACTTCCATGTTCAACACGACATCGAATTGTTCGCCCGCTTCTGCCAGCGCCTCGGCGGTGGTGTGGCGATAGTCGATCTCTAGCCCCGATTGCACGGCATGGACCTGTGCCACCGGAATGTTGCGCGCGGCGGCATCAGCCCCCACGACCGTAGCCCCCAGCCGCGCCATCGGTTCGCACAGCAACCCGCCGCCACAGCCGATATCCAGCAACCGAAGCCCCGCAAAAGGCGCAGGCGCTGTCAGATCGCGCCCGAATTCTGCGGCAATCTGGCGTGTGATGTAATCCAGCCGGACGGGGTTCATCATGTGCAGCGGCTTGAACTTGCCGTTCAGGTCCCACCATTCGGCGGCCATCGCCTCGAACTTGGCGATTTCGGACGGGTCGACGGTGTTGGTTGCGGACATTTTCTTGGCTCCGGTGCTTACGGCGGTCATGGTTTCTTGTTTCATTCCGCGATATAGGGTGGCTATGGACAAAGTCGTAGGACAAAAGCGCCAAGGTGCCCACCTTTATCCCCCCGTTGATCCCTTTGATCAGCGGGTGCTGGATGTTGGCGACGGTCACCGGCTTTATGTCGAACAATGTGGCAACCCTGACGGTATTCCTGTCGTTGTTCTGCATGGTGGCCCCGGCGGAGGATGCAGCCCCGCGATGCGGCGCTATTTCGATCCGGCGATTTTCCGTATCGTGCTGTTCGACCAGCGTGGCTGTGGCAAGTCGCGCCCCCATGCCAGCGTCGTGGCGAATACGACATGGCATCTGGTGGCGGATATCGAACAGATCCGGCAGACCTTGAGCATCGACCGCTGGATCGTCTTTGGCGGGTCATGGGGGGCAACGCTTGCCTTGATCTATGCGCAGGCGCATCCTGACAGGGTTGCGGCCCTGACCCTGCGCGGTGTGTTCTTGATGACCCAGCCGGAACTCGACTGGTTCTATGGCGGGGGCGCCGGGAAATTCTGGCCCGATCTTTGGGCGCGTTTTGCCGGCATGATTCCTGCGGATGAACAGGGTGATCTGATCGCTGCGTACCACCGGCGGCTGTTTTCCGGCGATCTGCCGCTCGAAACCCGCTATGCCCGCGCTTGGGCGTCGTGGGAAAATGCGCTGGCGGCGATGGACAGCGACGGATTGACCGGCGAAAGCCCCGCCGATTACGCCCGCGCCTTTGCGCGGCTGGAAAATCACTATTTCCACAATGCTGGTTTTTTGTCGGCAGATCAGCAGATCCTGCATCCCGCCCAGCTGGCAAAGATCGCAAGCATCCCCGGCATCATCGTGCAGGGGCGGTATGACATGATCTGCCCGCCCGTTTCGGCCTATCGATTGGCGCAGGGCTGGCAAAATGCGCGGCTGGTCATGATTGGGCGTGCGGGGCATGCGCTGTCAGAACCCGGGATCAGCGCGGAACTTGTGCGCAGCATGGATGCGCTTGGCACACAGCGGGTCAACCTAGGCCTTTGATCTTTACAGATTGTGCGCAGCCGTTAAAGTCGCCTCTAATAAATGGGGAACGACTGGTTTGGGCAATGTCCTGACGATTATTCTGCAACGGCTGGCACTTGGCTTTTTGACGCTACTGGTTGTATCGGTTGTAATCTTTGTCGCGGTCAACCTTCTACCCGGCGATTTTGCGCAATCTATTCTAGGTCAGGGGGCGACACCGGAATCGGTTGCTGCGATCCGCCGTGATCTGGGCCTCGATCAACCGATGGTCACGCGGTATTTCAGCTGGCTTGGCGGGGCGCTGCAAGGCGATTTCGGGTCGAGCTTTGCGCAGGCGAGCTTTGCTAATTTCACTGGGTCCGATTCCGGCGCAGGCAGTGTCGCGCAACAGATCGCGCCACGTTTCGCCAATACGATGTTCCTTGCCGCCGTCAGCGCCGCGATTGCCGTGCCTTTCGCGCTGGTGCTGGGGGTTCTGGCCGCCTTGTACCGCAATTCTGTCTTTGACCGCGCGACGAACATCTTCACCCTGTCGTCGATTTCCAGCCCCGAGTTTTTTCTGGCCTATGTGCTGATCCTGTTTCTGGCCGTGCTGAACCCGATCCTGCCATCGGTGTCCAATATCTTTGCGGATATGGCGTTCAGCGACAGGCTGGAAAAGACGTTGCTGCCTGCGCTGACGCTGACGCTGGTTGTCACGGCGCATATGATGCGGATGACACGCGCCGCGATCATCAACCTGTTGTCATCACCCTATATCGAAATGGCGCGGCTCAAGGGCATGTCGCCGCTGCGCGTGATCGTACGCCATGCGCTGCCCAATGCGCTGGCGCCGATCATCAACGTCGTGGCGATCAACCTTGCCTATCTGATCACCGGCGTCGTCGTGGTCGAGGTCGTGTTCGTCTATCCCGGCATCGGGCAGTTGTTCGTTGACAGCGTGAAATTCCGCGACATTCCGGTTGTTCAGGCCTGCTGTCTGATCTTTGCGGCGGCCTATATCCTGCTGAACCTGACGGCGGATATCATGTCGATCCTGTCCAATCCACGGTTGAGGCATCCGAAATGATCTGGTTCGCCGCTGCATTGCTGGGTTTTGCCGCGATCGCCTGGGGGTTCCGGTTCGCGGGTCAGGTAGCGACAGGGCGCGCGCCCTATTTCCGCGATATGACCTTTGGCGTGGCTTATGGCTATATCTTTGCGGTCGCGGCGCTGGTCTGGCTGGTGTGGGCCTATCTGCAGGGCCGCAGCCCTGATCCGGCGGTCGCCAACAAGTTCTTTTTCCTGCGCATCGCGGTCGAAGGGTTTATCGTCTTTGCCATTGGCGCGTGGCTGTTCCGGCTGTTGGGGCGCAATGTCGGGACCAAAGGGACCAAGCGGTTGTTCCGTTCCATGCCGCTGACCGCGTCTTTCGGGATCATGATGATCCTGATCTATGTGTTTGTGGCGGTCTTCGCGTCCTTTCTTGCGCCTTACGGTCAGGCCGAAATCATCCGTGGCGTGCCTGCCAATATCATGCCGGGGGGCGATATCGCGCTGGGTGGCAACCCCGATTTCCCGCTTGGTACCGACCAGATCGGCCGCGATATCCTCAGCCGACTGATCTATGGCGCGCAGAACACGGTGGGTATTGCTTTTGCCACAACGGTCATCGCCTTTGCGTTGGGGGGCAGCATGGGGTTTCTGGCGGCGACGCTGGGTGGCTGGCTGGACCAGCTGTTGTCGCGGATCGTTGATGTGCTGATGGCGATCCCGTCGCTGATCTTTGCGCTGCTGCTGATGACCATCGCCAGCGTCTGGGCGCCGCGGCTGGGTATCCCGCAGACCTATTTCATGATCCTCATCATCGCAGTGATCGACAGCACTCGCGTCTACCGGTTGTCCCGCGCTGTGGGGCAAAGCATCGTGGTGATGGATTACATCGAGGCGGCCAAGCTGCGCGGCGAAGGCATGGGCTATCTGATGTTCAAGGAAATCTTGCCCAATGCGACAGCCCCCTTGCTGGCGGAATTCGGGCTGCGGTTCTGTTTTGTGTTCCTGACCATCGCGTCACTGTCGTTTCTGGGCGTGGGTATCCAGCCGCCTTTGGCCGATTGGGGGACGATGGTGCGTGATCTGGGCGGTTTCGTGAATTTCGCGCAATTCGCGCCGATGGTGGCAACGCCGCCCCTGCTCGCCGCAGGTGCAATTGCGCTTGCTGGCCGTGGCGGTCAATTTCGTGGTGGACTGGATGCTGCACCGGTCTTCGGGGTTGAAGGACTGACATGACCCAAGCCCCCGACACAACGCCACTGGTCAAGATCCGCGATATCCGCATCGACGGCCGCAGCGATGAAACATGGCTGCCGATTATCAAGGGTGTGAACCTGACCCTGCAACGCGGGCAGGTGCTGGGGCTGATCGGCGAATCCGGTGCGGGCAAATCCACGCTGGGGCTGGCTGCGATGGGCTATACCCGCGATGGCGTGCGGATCAGCGGTGGCAGCGTGGAATTCGACGGGATCGACCTGCTGACAGCCTCGGCTGCGGTCAAGCGTGACCTTCTGGGCAAGCGGATCGCCTATGTCGCGCAATCGGCAGCGGCCAGTTTCAACCCCGCCCACCGCCTGATCGACCAGCATGTCGAAGCGCCGGTGCAGCATGGCATCGCCGGACGCAAGGACAGCGCCGAGGATGGGATCGCGCTGTATCGCAAGCTGCGCCTGCCCAACCCAGAGGAAATCGGGTTCCGCTATCCGCATCAGGTATCGGGCGGCCAGTTGCAGCGCGCAATGACCGCGATGGCGATGTCCTGCCGTCCTGATCTGATCATCTTTGACGAACCAACCACCGCACTGGATGTCACCACCCAGATCGAGGTGCTGTCGGCCATTCGTGACATCGTCGCGCAATACAACACCGCCGCGATCTATATCACCCATGATTTGGCGGTCGTGGCGCAGATGGCAGACCGGATCAAGGTTTTGCTGCGCGGCGAAGAGATCGAGACCGCCGATACCCGCACCATGCTGACTGCACCGGTGCAAGATTACACCAAATCGCTGTGGGCTGTGCGCAGCTTTGAACGCCCGGCCAAACCCGCCGTGCAAACGGGCGCCGTGCCCTTGGTCAGTGTGCGGAATGTGGATGCAGCTTACGGCAAGGAAAAGGTCCTGCATGATGTCAGTTTCGACATCCACGCAGGCCGCACCGTGGCCGTGGTTGGCGAAAGCGGATCGGGCAAATCCACGACGGCGCGTTGTATCACCGGGTTGCTGCCACCCATGGCGGGACAAATCCTGTTCGACGGTGCGCCCCTGCCCCCCGATTACCGCAAGCGCAGCAAGGACCAGCTGCGCCAGATCCAGATGATCTATCAGATGGCCGATACCGCGCTGAACCCGCGGATGAGCGTGGGGCAGATCATCGCGCGGCCGGTGCAATTCTACCTTGGCCTGACCGGCAAGGCGAAACGCCAGCGCGTCGATGCCTTGCTGAACCAGATCGAACTGGACCCAGCGGAATATTATAATCGCCTGCCGTCCGAACTGTCGGGCGGGCAGAAACAGCGCATCGGGATCGCGCGCGCGCTGGCCGCCGAGCCGCGTTTCATCATCTGTGACGAGGTGACATCGGCGCTGGATCAACTTGTCGCCGAAGGGATCTTGCGTCTTTTGGCTAGGTTGCAGGATGAATTGTCGCTGTCTTACATGTTCATCACGCATGATCTGGCGACGGTGCGGGCCATCGCGGACGAAGTCGTCGTGATGAAGGACGGGTATGTCGTGGAACAAGGCCCCAAGGCCGAAATGTTCAGCCCGCCGCACCACGCCTATACCGATCTATTGCTGTCGTCGGTGCCAGAAATGGACCCTGACTGGCTGACCAATCTACTTGTCGAACGAGGAGTTGATAATATCGGCGATGCAGCCGTTAATGAACTTTGATCGAATCGTGGTCCAAAGGGCCGATATTGTGCAACAGGGAGAAAAAAACATGAATGGAATTAGCAGACGCGGATTGCTGAAAACGGGTGTCGCCGCTGGCGTTCTTGGGCTTTCAGGCATGCCGCTGCGCGCGCAAAGCCGGGGCGGCAAGTTCACTGCTGGCATCGGTGGCGCGAACACGTCGGACAGCTGGGATGGACGGACACATTCGGATCTCTTCATGATCGCGGCAGCCCTTGGCGGCGTCTACGACGCATTGACCGAAGTCGCTGCTGACGGATCGCTGCAGGGCGAGCTTGCCACAAGCTGGGAAGCCAGCCCCGACGCCAAGGTCTGGACCTTTAACCTGCGCCAGGGCGTGACCTTCCATAATGGCAAGGCATTCGGCGCTGATGACGTGATCGAATCGCTGCAAATGCATGTGGCTGAAGGGTCGAAATCTGCAGCCCAGCCACTTGTCGCCGCAATCACCGAGATGCGCAAGATCACCGACCACCAGGTCCAGTTCACACTGGAAGCTGGCAATGCTGACTTCCCCTATTTGCTGTCGGATTATCACCTGCTGATGTATCCCGCAGGCCAGATCGAGGAATCCATCGCAAAAGGCATCGGCACAGGCCTGTACGAAGTCGTGGCCTTTGACCCCGGTGTCCGCTTTGTCGGACGGCGCGTTGCGGATCATTACAAAGGTGACAGCGCCGGCTTCTTTGACGAGGTCGAACTGATAGCGATCAACGACAACACCGCGCGGATGAACGCGCTGTTGACCGGCCAGATTGACGCCGTGAACCGGATCGATTTCCGGCTGGAACCATTGCTGCGCGCCAACCCGAATGTCAGCATTCAAGAAGTGACTGGTAACCAGCATTACACGTTCCCGATGCTGACGCAGTCTGCACCGTTCAACGATGTGAACGTGCGCCGGGCGCTGAAATACGGTGTTGACCGTCAGGAAATGGTCGACAAGATCCTGCTCGGTCACGGCAAGGTTGGCAACGACAGCCCGATCGGCCCCGCAAACCAGTATTACCATGCCGAAATGGAACAGTTGGCCTATGATCCTGACCGTGCAAAGTTCCACCTGAAGCAGGCCGGACTGGACAGCCTGAACATCGACCTGTCAGCATCCAACGCTGCATTTGAAGGTGCTGTTGATGCAGCCCAGCTGTATCAGTCGTCCGCTGCACCTGCGGGCATCAACATCAACGTGATTCAGGAACCTGCGGACGGCTATTGGTCGAACGTCTGGTTGGTGAAACCGTTCTCGGCATCTTATTGGTCGGGCCGGTCAACAGAAGACTGGATGTTCTCGTCCGCCTATGAGGCTGGCGTGCCATGGAACGACAGCCAGTGGGACAATGCGCGGTTCCAGGAACTGCTGTATTCCGCGCGTGCCGAACTCGACTCCGACAAGCGGCGCGAGCAATACTACGAAATGCAGCAGATCCTGCGTGACGATGGCGGCGTGGTCATCCCGATGTTCGCCAACTTCGTCCAGGCGATCAGCAACCGTGTCGTGACCCCTGATGTCGTGGGCAACACCGCCCAGATGGACAACAACCGTATGCTGGAACGCTGGTCGCTGGCGTAAACCGCCTGCACCGTATGGAACGCCCCGCCTTGATCGGCGGGGCGTTTTGCATTGCGCTTGCAGTCCTGCGCAACACCGCCTATAACTCTCTCAATAGCGGCGTCTTGGCTTCCACCCCCAAGGCTCCACCGGGAAACATCAACGGGCCGCGCGCCCGTTTTTTTATGCTTGGGACTAACCCATGAATGACTTGATCGCCAAAGCGGCCATCGACCGCCGGATTGCAGAGATTATCACCCCCGTCATCGAGGACATGGGGTTCGAGGTCGTGCGCGTCCGGCTGATGACCGGCAAGGAAAGCACCCTGCAGATCATGGTGCAGCGCCCCGATGGCACCATCGAGGTGGACCAATGCGCGCAGATTTCCACCGCCGTCAGCGCCCTGCTGGATGTCGAGGACCCGATTGTCGATGTCTACACGCTCGAAGTATCCAGCCCCGGCATTGACCGCCCGCTGACCCGGTTGAAAGATTTCGACCAGTGGAAAGGCTTTGAGGCCAAGATCGAAACCGAAGAACTGATCGACGGCCGCCGCCGGTTCAAGGGTGAACTGGCCGGTATCGACGGCGACGAAGTCCTGATCGACATCGACGAAGGCACCATTGGTCTGAAATTCGCTTGGCTGTCCGATGCCAAGCTTGTGCTGACAGATGACCTGATCCGCGACGTGCTGCGTGGCCGCAAGGATGCGGGCCAGATCGACGAAACCCAATTTGACGAAATTGAAACCATCATCGATGGCGAGGAGAATACCTGATGGCCTATACGTCCGCAAACCAGCTCGAGCTTCTGCAAACCGCAGAGGCCGTGGCCCGCGAAAAGAACATCGAACCCGGTCTGGTGGTCGAGGCGATGGAAGAATCGCTCGCCCGTGCGGCCAAGTCGCGTTACGGCGCGGAAATGGACATTCGCGTGAATATCGACCGCAAGACAGGTCGCGCGACATTCACCCGCGTGCGCACCGTGGTCGCCGATGATGCGGTTGAAAACTATCAGGCCGAATTCACCGTCGCGCAGGCGAAGGATTACATGACTGATCCCCAGATCGGTCAGGAATACAGTGAAGAAGTCCCCCCCGTTGAACTGGGCCGGATCGCCGCGCAATCGGCCAAGCAGGTGATCCTGCAAAAGGTCCGCGAAGCCGAGCGTGACAAGCAATACGAAGAATTCAAGGACCGCGCCGGCACCATCATCAATGCGCTGGTCAAGCGCGAGGAATACGGCAACGTCATCGTTGACGTGGGTTCGGGCGAGGCTGTGCTGCGCCGCAACGAAAAGATCGGCCGCGAGGCGTACCGCCCCAACGACCGTATCCGTTGCTACATCAAAGAAGTCCGCCGCGAACAGCGCGGGCCGCAGATTTTCCTGTCGCGCACAGCGCCGGAATTCATGGCCGAATTGTTCAAGATGGAAGTCCCCGAAATCTATGAAGGCGTGATCGAGATCAAGGCCGTCGCCCGTGACCCCGGGTCGCGCGCCAAGATCGCGGTGATCAGCTATGACAGCTCGATCGACCCCGTGGGTGCCTGCGTCGGTATGCGCGGCAGCCGTGTGCAGGCCGTCGTGAACGAATTGCAGGGCGAAAAGATCGACATCATTCCTTGGAATGAAGACATGCCGACCTTCCTTGTGAACGCGCTACAGCCTGCCGAGGTGACCAAGGTCGTTCTGGACGAAGAAGCCGGCAAGATCGAAGTCGTCGTGCCTGATGAACAGCTGTCGCTGGCCATCGGTCGCCGTGGTCAGAACGTGCGTCTGGCCAGCATGCTGACGGGTCTGGATATCGACATCCTGACCGAGGAAGAAGAATCCAAGCGCCGTCAGGCCGAATTCGAAACCCGCACCAAGCTGTTCATGGATACGCTGGATCTGGATGAATTCTTTGCCCAGCTGCTGGTCGCCGAAGGCTTTACCAACCTCGAAGAGGTCGCCTATGTCGAACAGGACGAACTGCTGGTGATCGAAGGCGTCGATGAAGGCACTGCAGGCGAATTGCAGGCCCGTGCCCGCGACTATCTAGAGGCGCAGGCGAAAAAGGCGATGGATGCCGCGATTGCAACCGGCGTCGAACAAAGCCTGATTGATTTCGAAGGTCTGACACCGCAAATGCTCGAAGCTTTGGGCAAGGACGGCGTCAAGACGCTGGAAGATTTCGCCACTTGCGCGGATTGGGAACTGGCCGGTGGCTGGACCACCGTCAACGGTGAACGTGTCAAGGATGACGGCGTGCTGGAACCCTTCGATGTGTCGCTGGAAGAAGCGCAGACCATGGTCATGACCGCACGCGTCATGCTGGGCTGGGTTGATCCGGACGAGTTGAACAAAGACGACACCGACGCAACCGAGGAAGAGGAGGCCTGATCGGGCCTTCGGAGTAACACGATGACGCGTGGCGGGCATAAAGATGAAAACGACGATGTCGAACGCAAATGCATCGTCACCGGAGAGGTCCAGCCAAAGGCTGGGCTGATCCGGTTCGTCATCGGGCCTGACAATCAGGTCGTGCCGGATATTCTGGGCAAACTGCCCGGACGCGGCATCTATGTCACTGCCGACCGCGCCATTCTGGAACAGGCCCGCAAGGGCCAGTTTTCGCGGTCTGCCAAACAGGCGGTGACAGTGCCCGATGGTCTGTTGGACGAGGTCGAACGCCAGATCGCGCGCCGCACCGTTGACCTGATCGCCTTGACGCGCAAGGCGGGCCGTGCTGTCTGCGGCTTTGAAAAGGTCAAGGGCTGGCTGGCGGGCGGCGAACGTGTCCGCGTGCTGGTGCAAGCCTCTGACGGATCAGAGCGCGGCAAGACCAAGCTTTGGACGCCCGAAGGTGCCAGATACTTCGGTTGCCTGACGTCAGCTGAATTGGGTTTGGCTTTCGGACGTCAAAGTGTGATACATGGCGCGCTTGCGACTGGTGGACTCAGCGATCGTGTTGTAGAGGAAGCCACAAAGCTACGCGGATTACGCGAAGGGAACGGTGGCGATGGGGCCTCCGGGAAGGATAAAGAAGCTAGATGAGCGATAACGACGGAAAAAAGCCACTCGGCCTTGGTGGGTCACGTCCAAGCAACGTGAAGCAAAGTTTCAGCCATGGGCGGACCAAAAACGTCGTGGTGGAAACCAAACGCAAACGCGTTGTGGTGCCCAAACCCGGTGCGGCCAAGCCCGCTGGATCGACTGGCGTGCAAATGGGCGGCGACCCGTCCAAGCGGCCTGCTGGCATTTCGGATGTCGAACTTGAACGCCGGATGAAAGCGTTGGCGATGGCCCGTGCGCGTGAAAGCGACGAAGCCGCCAAGCGTGAAGCCGAAGAAAAAGAACGCGCCGCCGAGCGCGAGGCGCGACGCGCCGAAATGGAAGCCAAAGAGGCCGAGGACCGCGAACGCGAAGAACGCGCCAAGGCCAAGGCAGACGAAGAAAAGCGCAAGGCAGAACGCGCCGCCGCCAAGGTCAAGGCAGATACCGCCCCTGCGGGTGCCGATGCCAGCGCCCTGCCCGGTGAAAACGCCGTTGATCGCCCGTCTGCTGCCGGTCCCCGCAAGGTTGACCGCGAACGTGACGCCCGTGAAAAGGCCGCCAAAGCCAAGCCCGGCCGCGAAGACGATGGTCGCCGCGCCGGCAAGCTGACACTGAACGATGCGCTGACCGGCCGCGAAGGTGGCCGCCAGCGGTCGATGGCTGCGATGAAACGCAAACAGGACCGCGCCCGCGCCAAGGCGATGGGCGGGTCTGCCGAACGCGAAAAAGTGTTCCGGGATGTGGCATTGCCACCTGCGATCACCGTGTCGGAACTGGCAAACCGGATGGCGGAACGTGTCGCCGACGTGGTCAAGGCCCTGATGAATAACGGGATCATGGCGACGCAGAATCAGTCGATTGACGCTGATACCGCCGAACTGATCATCGAGGAATTCGGCCACACCGTTGTGCGCGTCTCGGATGCCGACGTCGAAGACGTGATCAAACAGGTGCTTGATGATCCGAAAGATCTGATTTCGCGCCCACCGATTGTCACGATCATGGGCCACGTCGACCACGGCAAGACATCGCTTCTTGATGCGATCCGTCATGCCAAGGTCGTCGCCGGAGAGGCGGGCGGAATCACCCAGCATATCGGTGCCTATCAGGTGAAAACCGATGGCGGGTCGCTGTTGACCTTCCTTGATACGCCGGGCCACGCCGCCTTTACTTCGATGCGGTCGCGCGGGGCGCAGGTGACGGATATCGTCGTGCTGGTGGTTGCCGCCGATGACGCCGTGATGCCGCAGACGATCGAGGCGATCAACCATGCGAAAGCGGCCAAAGTGCCGATGATCGTGGCCATCAACAAGATCGACAAGCCATCCGCCAACCCCGACAAGGTCCGCACCGACCTGTTGATGCACGAAGTCGTCGTCGAAAAGATGTCGGGCGATGTGCAGGATGTCGAAGTTTCCGCACTGACGGGCAAGGGTCTGGATAACCTGCTCGAAGCCATCGCGCTGCAGGCGGAAATCCTTGAACTGAAAGCCAACCCTGATCGCGCTGCCGTCGGTGCCGTGATCGAGGCGCAGCTTGACGTGGGCCGTGGCCCCGTGGCGACCGTTCTGATCCAGAACGGTACCCTGCGGCAGGGCGATATCTTTGTTGTCGGCGAACAATACGGCAAGGTCCGTGCGCTGATCAATGACAAGGGCGAACGCGTGGCCGAAGCGGGCCCCGCCGTTCCTGTCGAGGTGCTTGGTCTGAACGGCACGCCAGAGGCTGGCGACGTGCTGAACGTCGTCGCGACAGAGGCGCAAGCGCGCGAAATTGCGGAATACCGTGAAAAAGCGTCCAAGGAAAAACGTGCCGTTGCAGGTGCTGCGACAACGCTGGAACAGCTGATGGCGAACGCCAAGGCGAACCAGAACGTCAGCGAATTGCCCATCGTGGTCAAAGCCGACGTGCAGGGGTCTGCCGAAGCAATCGTGCAGGCGATGGAAAAGATCGGCAATGACGAAGTCCGCGTGCGCGTGCTGCACTCGGGTGTCGGTGCGATCACCGAATCCGATATTGGTCTGGCCGAGGCTTCGGGCGCACCTGTTTTCGGCTTTAACGTGCGTGCCAATGCGACGGCGCGGGCATCGGCCAACCAGAAGGGCGTGGAGATCCGGTATTATTCGGTGATCTATGATCTTGTGGATGACGTGAAGAAGGCCGCATCGGGCCTGTTGTCTGCCGAAATCCGCGAAAAGTTCATCGGCTATGCCACCATCAAGGACGTCTTCAAAGTGTCCAATGTGGGCAAGGTTGCGGGCTGTCTCGTCACCGAAGGTGTGGCGCGCCGCTCTGCCGGTGTGCGCCTGTTGCGCGACAATGTCGTAATACACGAAGGCACGCTGAAGACCCTCAAACGCTTCAAGGACGAAGTGGCAGAGGTCCAGTCGGGTCAGGAATGTGGTATGGCTTTTGAAGCCTATGATGATGTCCGTCCCGGTGATGTGATCGAGATTTTCGAACGGGAATCGGTCGAACGGAACCTGTAATCAGGTTTTGTTGAATGACAAAGGGCGGCCCAATGGGCCGCCCTTTTGCGTAGGGTGGAACACGATCCACCCTACCCTACAACCAGTCCCGCAGGATCGGGATCAGCGGTATGTCCGCCGCTGGCATCGGATAGTCGCGCAAATCACTGGGCCGCACCCATTTAAGCGCCTGCCCCTCGCGCGATTGGGGCGTCCCTTCCCATTTGCGACAGGCAAACAGTGGCATCAGCAGATGAAAATCGGCATAGGCATGGCTGGCAAAGGTTAGCGGCGCAAGGCAGGACGCCCATGTGCCGATCCCCAATTCCTCGTGCAATTCACGGATCAGCGCGGCCTCGGGGGTTTCGCCCTGTTCGACCTTGCCGCCCGGAAATTCCCACAGGCCCGCCATCGACCTTGCCTTCGGGGCGCTGCGCCAGCAGCACCCGCCCATCTGCGTCGATCAGCGCAACAGCCGAGACCAGAACCAGCTTCACGACCGGTAATCGGCGTTGATGTCGATATAGCCATGCGTCAGATCGCAGGTCCAGACGGTGCTGTGCCCTGACCCCAACCCCAGATCGACGCCAATCAGCAGTTCGGCGTTTTTCATATAGGCGCTGGCTGCATCCTCGGAATAATCCGGCGCGCGCCAGCCATTTTCAGCCACGGTGATATCACCGAACCGGATCGACAGCTTGTCCCTGTCTGCCTGCGCGCCGGATTTACCGACAGCCATAACGATCCGGCCCCAGTTGGCATCTTCGCCCGCGATGGCGGTTTTAACCAAGGGACTGTTGGCAATCGCCATCGCCACCTTGCGCGCGTCGGCATCATCGGTGGCACCTGTCACCGCTACGGTCACGAATTTGGTCGCGCCTTCGCCGTCACGCACGACCTGATGCGCAAGGTCCAGCATCACGCCATGCAGGGCCGCAGCAAAATCGGCATTGCCGGTGACATCCACACCTGATGCCCCCGTCGCCACCGCGATCAGGCTGTCGGATGTCGATGTGTCGCTGTCCACGGTGATACAGTTGAACGTCTGGTCATTGTGCTGTGACACCAGCGCTTGTAGCGCCTCCTGCCCAATCAGCGCATCGGTAAAGATATAGACCAGCATCGTCGCCATATCAGGAGCGATCATGCCCGAGCCTTTGGCGATGCCTGCAATCTGCACGGTCTGGCCGCCAATCGTGACGCTGGCACTCGCCCCTTTGGGGAACGTGTCGGTCGTCATGATCGCGCGGGCGGCATCCTTGATCGCGGCTTCAGTCTGGCCTGCGTGCAGCTCTGCCAGTTTGGCGATGATGCGGTCATGCGGCAACGGTTCACCGATAACACCTGTCGAGGCCGTAAAGACCCGTCCGACCGGCACAGCGGTCAGGCCAGCCACAGCGTGCGTCAGGGCGGCGACGCTGGCGACTCCATTCTTGCCGGTAAAGGCGTTGGAATTGCCCGAGTTGACAAGGATCGCGGCGGCACCGGTGGGATCGCTGCCCAGCTTTGCCTGACAATCCAGCACGGGCGCAGACCGCGTGGCGGACCGGGTGAACACCCCCGCCACCGCAGATCCCGGCGCTGCGATGGCCAGCATCACATCGGTGCGGTTGTGATATTTTACCCCCGCCGCAGCGCTGGCAAAAGTCACGCCCGCGATCACGGGCAAGTCGGGAAAGTGCGCAGGCGCAAGTGGCGAGGTTTTCATCATAGATTAATCCAGCAGTTCAACTTGATTGATCACGCTTGGGTCGAATGCGCCTTCTTCGGGGCGTTCGACTGTTGTCGCGGCGGATAGTTCGTCCAGATATGCGATGACGGCAGCCTCTTGCAGTTCGGCGCTCAACTGCTGGACGACCTGTTCAAAAGTCGGGGCCGGACGGGCGCGCTGATCTGTCAGCGTAACGATATGCCAGCCGAATTGGGTTTCAAACGGGTCGGAAATTTCGCCGATTTCCAGCGCCATGACAGCTGTTTCAAATTCTTCGACCATCGCGCCTGACCCGAACCAGCCCAGGTCACCACCATTGGCACTAGTGACGTCGGTCGAGACTGCGGCTGCAACATCTGCAAAGGCTTCGCCTGCGTCAAGCTGCGCCTTGGCGGCGTTCGCCTCGTCCTCAGTGGCGACCAGCAGATGTGCTGCGCGGAATTCGGGGGTCTCGGGCGCATCGGAAAAGCGGTCCTGATAGGCCTGTTGCAGCAGCTCCTGTGTGATGGATGTTTGCGTGATATCGTTGATCACCTGTGCGGCCATCAGGGAACGTTGTTCGTTCTGGATCGTATAGATTACACTGGGTGGCGTGGTTTCCAGCGCATCCGCCAAAAGCTGTTGCTGCACGAGTTGATCCACCAGTCCGGTGAACAGAACGTCGTCAGGAAACTGCGCATATTGGGCCGGCAGCATGGACCGAGCGATGATCAGTTCACCCACGGTGATTTCGGTATCGCCGACCTTGGCGACCACTGTGTCAGCCGTCACATCCTGCGCGAAAGCACCCGTGGTGATCGACAGCGAAACGGCCATAGCCCCCAAAAATGTTACATGTTTCATCATTAAACGATCCCTTGATAGGCCGCGCAGCCGCCCGGCGTTGACACTCTATATCCGGCCCCTTACATCCCAAGAGTGCCTTTAGGAGGCCGGAAGTAGAGCAGATTTGGCCCCTTTGTAAGTGGCTGGTGACCTGCCTACAAGCAACCTCCTGTCAAATAGATGTCAGACAGGCGCGACCGCGTCGGTGGAGTAAATATGCTGGGTATCGGATCACTTGCCAAAAAGGTATTTGGCTCTGCCAATGACCGCAAAGTCAAATCCGCCCGGCCTTTGGTGGCGCAGATTAACGCGCTGGAACCGCAGTTTCAGGCGCTGAGTGATGATGATCTGAAGGCCAAGACCCAGGAATTCCGCGACCGTGCGTTGAAAGGCGAAAGCCTTGACGCGCTGCTGCCCGAAGCTTTTGCCAATTGCCGCGAGGCCGCGCGCCGTGCGCTTGGTCTGCGGGCGTTTGATACGCAATTGCTGGGCGGTATCTTTCTGCATCAGGGCAATATCGCGGAAATGAAGACCGGTGAAGGCAAGACGCTTGTCGCCACCTTCCCGGCCTATCTGAACGCGCTGACCGGCAAGGGCGTGCATATCGTCACCGTGAACGATTATCTTGCCCGCCGCGATGCCGAATGGATGAGCAAGGTCTACGGCGCCTTGGGCATGACAACCGGCGTCGTCGTGCCCGAACAGGGCGAGGCTGACAAAAAGGCCGCTTATGCCTGTGATGTTACCTATGCCACGAACAACGAACTGGGGTTCGATTATCTGCGCGACAACATGAAATCCGAACTCGACCAGATGTACCAGCGCTACCACAATTTTGCGATCGTGGATGAGGTGGACAGCATCCTGATCGACGAGGCGCGCACGCCGCTGATCATTTCCGGCCCCGCGCAGGACCGCAGCGAAATGTATGCCGCGATCAACAAGGTGATCCCCGATATCCTGCCCGAACATTACACCCTGGATGAAAAGGCCCGTCAGGCGACATTCACCGAGGAAGGCAACGATTTCCTTGAAGAAAGGCTATCAGCTCTTGGCCTGCTTCCCGACGGTCAGACGCTTTATGACCCCGAAAGCGCCACGCTGGTCCATCATGTCAGCCAAGCCTTGCGCGCGCATGTCCTGTTCACCCGCGAAAAAGATTACATCGTCCGCGATGATCAAGTCGTGTTGATCGACGAATTCACTGGCCGGATGATGACGGGCCGTCGCCTGTCCGATGGTCTGCATCAGGCGATCGAGGCCAAGGAAGGCGTGGGGATCAAGCCCGAAAACGTGACACTCGCCTCTGTCACCTTTCAGAATTATTTCCGGCTGTATGATAAGCTGGGCGGCATGACCGGCACCGCCGCGACCGAAGCCGACGAATTCCGCGAAATCTATAACCTTGGGGTGGTCGAGGTGCCGACCAACCGCCCTGTCGCACGGGCCGACGAACATGATCAGGTTTACCGCACCGCCAAGGAAAAATTCGATGGCGTCGTCGCGGAGATCAAGCAAGCCCATGCCAAGGGGCAGCCGATCCTTGTGGGGACGACATCCATCGAAAAGTCCGAGTTTCTGGCCGGGCTGCTGCGCGCCGAAGGGATCACCTTCAACGTGCTGAACGCCCGCCAGCATGAACAAGAGGCGCAGATCGTCGCCGATGCCGGCAAGTTGAACGCCGTGACCATCGCCACCAATATGGCCGGTCGCGGCACCGACATCCAGCTGGGCGGCAACGTGGAAATGCGCGTCCTGCAAGCCTTGGCCACCGACCCGCAGGCCGACCCGGAGGCATTGCGCGCCCGGATCGAAGCCGAAGTCGCCGACGAAAAAGAAAAGGTCAAAGCCGCGGGCGGATTGTTCGTGCTGGCCACCGAACGCCACGAAAGCCGCCGGATCGACAACCAGCTGCGCGGCCGGTCGGGCCGTCAGGGTGATCCGGGGCGGTCCACGTTCTTTTTGTCGCTCGAGGACGATCTGATGCGGATTTTCGGGTCGGAACGGCTAGAAAAGGTGCTGTCCGGTCTGGGCATGAAAGAAGGCGAAGCCATCGTTCACCCTTGGGTCAACAAATCGCTGGAACGCGCGCAGGCCAAGGTCGAGGCGCGCAACTTTGACATCCGCAAACAATTGCTGAAATTCGACGATGTGATGAACGAACAGCGCAAGGTCGTGTTTTCCCAACGCCGCGAGATTATGGAATCCGCTGATCTGGCCGATGTCGTCAAGGATATGCGTGATCAGGTGGTCGACGATCTGGTCACGATCCACATGCCGCCGAAATCCTACGCCGATCAATGGGATGCCGAAGGTTTGCAGGCCGATGTCGTGGCCCACCTTGGGCTCGAACTGCCTGTCGTCGATTGGGCCGCCGAGGAAGGCGTGGATGACGATGTCATGCGTGAACGGCTGGAACAGGCGGCAGATAAATACATGGGCGAAAAGGCCGATGCCTTTGGTGCCGAGACGATGCGCAATGTCGAAAAGCAGATTCTGCTGAAAACAATTGATGAAAAATGGCGCGAACATCTGCTGACGCTGGAACATCTGCGCTCTGTCGTCGGGATGCGTGGCTATGCCCAGCGTGACCCGCTCAACGAATACAAGACCGAAGGATTCCAGTTATTCGAAAAACTGCTGGACAGTCTGCGCACGGATGTGACCAAGAAACTGTCGCAGATCCGGCCCATGTCGAAAGAAGAACAGGAGCGCATGATCGCCCAGTTCCGCCAGCAACAGGCGGCAGCAGCAGCAGCGATGGCAGCGCCTGCCATGGCGGCACCTGAAGGCGCGCGTGACGGTTTTGACGAAAACGATCTGGCGACCTGGGGCAATCCGGGCCGCAACGACCTATGCCCCTGCGGATCGGGAAAAAAGTTCAAACACTGTCATGGACGTATATAAATCTGTTTAATAACAGTGACTTAACAATCAATTGCATAGCATAAAATGTTATGCAATTGTTATGCAAATGGCGATTTTGCATAGGGTGTTAGGCATTTGTTAGGCAAAACTGAGGGTGAGTTTGAAGAAAAACTGCTTGATGGAAGGGTGCTGTTGTTCAGTCGCAATGGCATCTTCCAAGTGCGTTTGTACAAAGGCACACGGCAGTACATCTACAAAAGCCTAAAGACACGAGACTTGGCTAAGGCACGTGATTTGGCTGTACGTGCACACTACGAGTTAGAGTTTCGCAGAGAAGAACAACTGCCACTGCAGATTAAGCGTTTCAGTGAAGTGCTGAACGAATATGCCAAACTGCGTGAGAGCCAGAATGCACGTGGCACTTACCGTCACAGCAACAAAGCCAATCAGCAACAAACCAGCGACTTTATGCTGCGACAGATAGTGCGTGTGAGCAAGTTTTGGCACGAGTACTGTGGCAAGAAGCCTGTTGATAAGATTGATAACGCACTGTTGCGAGACTACGTGGCGTGGCGACGTGACTACTACAGACGCATGCCTGTGGAAAAGCGTCCAAAGAACCACAGCCTCAATCCTGCTGACAAAACACTTGAGTGGGAAACAACCTACGCACTCACAGTGCTCAAATATGCACAGGAACGTGGCTACAGAGGCAACAAGCCCATGCCCACGTTTAGGCACACAGCACAGCGAGCCAAAACACGTCCAGCGTTCACGTTGAAGGAATACAGCCGCTTGTACAAAGCCATTAGACGCTGGATGCATGAGGAAAAAGATAACCTTCGTTGGCGTTACACACGTGAACTGCTGCGTGACTATGTGCTGATATTGGCAAACAGTGGCATGCGTGTGGGTGAAGCCAATAACCTGCGTGTGAGTGACTTGGAAAAGTTTACAGATGAACGTGGACGCGAGAACTATGCATTTAACGTCAACGGTAAGACTGGAAAGCGATACGTTATTCTACGTGCTACTGCCAAACGCTATGTGGATAGGTGTTTGGAACGAAATGCTCGTTGGCGTAATGAATGGGAAACAACAGCCCAAAAGGGCACCAAACAGCATAACAGAAAAACTGCACAACACGACGATTGGCTGTTTCGAATGCCTGATGGCAACAAGATTATCACGCTGATAGACCAGTTTAACGCTGTGCTTGAGCGTGAAAAACTCACACACAACGCAGATGGTGAGAAATATACGCTCTATAGTCTAAGACACTTTTACGCTGTGCAGATGCTGCGGCATGGGCGTGTGAATGTGTTTGATATTGCACGCAACATGGGCACAAGTGTGCAGATTATTGAAGCGTATTACGGCAAGCATGCAACTGCACAAGAGTTGGCGACGAGGTTGGGTGGTTAAAAAGGGTAGGTTTAACCTCCTGTTTCAAAAAGTCAATCAAGGCTGATTTGCTAATACGAATTGAGTAATACATCTTCTTCGCATTGCATCTTTATTAGCAATTGCATAATCTCCACTAGTAGCATACAACACCTCTAATAAGGGTTGATAAGTTTTGTATTGCTTAGTAAAATCAGAAAGATAAATCTCTACTCCATTAAAGATAACTTGAAGCTGAAGAAGGTACTGAAAAACATCTTCAGTAGGCTGGTAATTGCCAGTAGCCATATTGATAAAGTAAAGCGATGCTGCTGCTTGATAAGTATGAAAACAATCTGAAAATATTAAGGGTTCAAGTGATGAAGCAAATTTATTAGACGCGGATACCATGCTAGGTTCATTCGCTAAAGTGCGAAATTCGTCAGTAAATGCTGTTGCACTTACTGCTATAATAGAACATAAAGCGGCAATAGGAAAAGTATTTTTCATATTTTTACACCTTCGAACTAAGTAAAAATTTTATGGTAAGAGCATTTGCCTAACTGTCAATACTTTTTCACAGCAGCTCTACGGCGTTCGCCAATTGAGTGTCGTTAATTTCAATGTATTTTTGTGTCACCGCGATACTGCTGTGCCCTGCCAATGCTGCCAACACACGCACGCCCACGCCCTTGTTCGCTAAGCGTGTAATAAACGTGCGTCTGCCGCTGTGGCTGCTTGCGTCACTGAGCCCACATGCCTTGTAGATATTGAGGAACAACTGACACATGGTATTGGCTGAGAAGTGATTGCCCTTTTGACTGCGAAACAGCGCTGCTGTTCTCAGTGACGGCTTGATGTTGCGCCACGCAGCATAGCGCAGCAGTTGCGCTGTAAGCGCTGCGTTGACGAACACAGTGCGTGTGCGACTGCCTTTAGTCTGCTCAGCACGCAGCGTGAACTGTGTACGCACTGTGCCATCCTCGTTGTAGACGTCGCCCACACAAAGCGCTGCTAATTCCTTCGCACGCAGCCCTGTGTACAAGCTGAACAGCAGTATGGTGCTATCACGTATCACATACCTTCGGCTTTGGCAGTAACGCAGTGCTCGTTTGATTTGTGCGTCATTCAGTGTTGCTGCTTGTGCCATCTTGCCCTCAAATATCATGTTTGCTGTGTATTAAGTTAAAGTCTGATATTCGGTTTGAGCAACCACTTAGACAGTGACAGTTGAGTTGTTCGATTTCAAAGAGTTATGCTTAAATATCATACAATACTTATTCTATGACATTAGTCATAGCTGTTCATTTATACTGTTTGGGTATGTTGTTTGATTGTCAGTTGCGTCACTGCTCTGCAGTTCCACAATCGCTTCTCTGTTTCAAACTTCGCTTCGCTACAGTTCTCAACAGCTTCAGCATCATTCTTCGTCTGTGATTAGTTGGGGATTTTCTGTAGATTTAGAAGTCATAGAGAGGCAGCACGCCTCTCTTTGACTGTTGGACTTTCTGTGAGTTCCTCTGTCAGCAATGTCGCACAACCAACTCAGTGTTGGTAGATGGGGTTTGGCTGTCACCTTTATGTGCGTGGAGTTGTTCCAAACGCAAAACACTGCCAGCACATTGCCGCCAACAGCGTTCAGTACGGGGTACATTCGTGTTAACACGAAAGTCTCTCATCCCGTTCCACAGCATAATTTATTACACGCCCTTTGCTGCTTTGCGTGGTGTATGCCTCTGCAAAAGCTACTGTGCTGACAAGTTCTGTACGCATACCTTCATATACTTACTCAATGCCGTTTGTAGAGCACTATGCTGCAGATAAATACAAGCAGTGGGTAGTTGCTTTGTATCTACAGTTATTTATCAACTTGTGCAGAAAAGGTAGCAGAAATGGTTTTGAACGAAGTGTACGGTTTATTGAAGAGCATAGGTGCTGTGCGAACAGAAAGCGAGTTCAGCAGGGATTGGCTTGGACGCAGTGAGTGCTATCTACGCAGCATAAGATTTAGCGGACTAGAGCCAAGCATACACAGCATTGCAGTGTGTGCGAGTAAACTACAGCACTATGGCGAACGTATGTGTGCTAGCACAGAGCATGAGCAGTTGGGCAAACGCTTCTTAGGCTTGGCAAAGGAATGTCACGCACAAATCAATATCGCAGCAAAACACACGTGGATGGTACCGCAGTGAAAAGGGTAGTGCGTGCTGATTTTGGTGCTGCGAAAAAAGTTGTGGTGGAGTACTTATGCTTCTGGGTTGGTGATTTTGTACTATGAAGGTTTCTGAAGTCGTCACAGTTCCAAAGCCTACCACACATCGCAAGCACAGTGCAGCGTCTAAACCCAAGCCGAAAAAAAACACTAGTTATACTGAGCCAAGCAAGGCAAAGCCTTTTAACAAACCCAAGAACAAGCATTTGAGTTGATGTATCAACTGTGTCTAGTGGTTTGAGTGTGCTTTTGCGTGATAATCCCACGTTTATCTGTGTTTGGCTTTATGTTTGACTGTGGGACTGAGTGGCATAGTGATGCTGGGTTTAGAAGCGAACAGGTGCAAGTTGAACACTGAACACAGGCTCAGCCTCATCAAAATAGTTGATGCTGCTTGTGTTTTGTCTGTAGCCAACGCCAACAGAGAACATTGGTGTGATGACATAGTTGATGTTGATGTTACGTGTGGTGTCTTCTCGTTCGAAACCCAGCAGTTTGCCACCATCAGAAAAGCTATAACCACGTGTTGTGGTTAGAGCTCTATCAAATAGTGTAGTTCCAATTGTAGTGCTGATGCTGTGTCGCATTACCAACGTGTCAACTACAGCCTCACCAAATGACACATTCACACTGCTGTAGAAGCTGTTGTTGCGTACCGTGCTCAAACCCAACTGTAGTTGGTTCTGTTCATATGCTTCAGCAAAGTTGCGTCGCACGCCAATGTTGACGCTGTGAAAAGCACCGTTATCTGTGGAAAACAGTTTTGCTGTGTTGATGCTCAAACCTTGTGTACTGTCTTTTGTCAGTTCGCGTTCTAAGCCTGAAGCATCAGCACAAGCATCAACAAACCAATTGTTGTCAACATTGGTGCGACTGCAGACGTTTGCACTGCGGCGAGTTATGCCAATGTCATGTTCAGGTGAATGTGCGTAGCTGACGTTGACGCCATAGTCTAAGTATCTGCCTTCACCAACCGTGCTGCGTCCACTTATGCCTGCACCTATGCCACCAATGATGCCTTCACGTTTGAGATTGGCATCGTCACCCGTAAACTCGAAACTGCCTAAAACTAAAGGACGGCTTGGATTTCCACCGTTGATGTTGGTGCTGTAGTCAATGATGGGTGTGACGTACGGCTCATAGCTGTTGCGTGCGACTTGGTTTGGTAAACCTATGCCATCAGCGTAGCCTTCACGCTTTAGCAGCGTGTCCAACAGCAGTGCATCGTTCAGTGTCACAGCACTGCCTGCGAGTGTCTCAGCTACGCACAGTGTGCGTAGCCTACTGTCTGCGTTGGGGTTGAGGCAGCTTGCTTGTGCTGTAGTGTTTGTAAAAACAGCTGGAATTAAAGCTATAGATAAACTTGTGTATATTCTCAACTAGCGACTGCCAATGAAAGTACCAACATAAACTGGCGAGGCTTCGTTTGAGTGAAATACTCCAGAAACGCTTTCTGCACTATTACCGTGTAAACTTCCATAAAGCGAAGCAGACCTATTTGTGCCACTCGTGTTCATGGTAAGTGTGTTCGACGCCAACTCTCCAGTTGACGTATTTACCACGCCAGAGCCGCTGAGTGTATCGAAGCTGTTAAAACCATTTATTGTGAATGTCTGATTATTAAAATTTGTGTTGAGTGAAAAACTTCCATACTCAAGTTGTGGGTTAATGTTGCGTAATCCGGTTACAAATGTACCATTATATGTGAAAGATCCTGCTGGTGCTGCTCTATATGCATCTCCTCGCGAGGCAAAAAGTGTATTGAGGCCTGGTATCTCCAATATTGTGCTGAAGGTTTTACCACTCAAGTCTTCAACAATAGTGACATTTGCCACGAGCGAGCCACTATTGATTGCGCCTTGTCGAATATTTGCATTTGTTGTAAGTGTCTGCACGATGGCGAAGTCGCTTGGTAAGCTACTTGGTCCGCTACTGACGCCCTCTGTTTGAAGGCTATCCACGAAGAAACCAATTTCATCTGATATAATAAGCACCGTATCGCCATCAGTGGCGACGCCTCGTGCAACGCCAGCACCGTCTGAAAATATTCGCTCTGGTGAGATTTCGACTGGTGTACTACCACCACCGCCACATGCTGCGAGCGCTAAAACCGCTGTGGTAGCCAACATTGTGGAAATTTGGGTATTTGCCATGTTTATGTTCCTTTGCGTGTCAACAGTGATGTTATACGTGAGAACGGCAGTGCAAAAGTGAGCCACGGAAGTGGCGTGATACTCTCGCTGCGGGCAGCGTAAAATGTTGCCACTTTGGCCCTTTCTGTTTGCAGGGAGGGCGGGAGATTTTAGTCGTGGATTTATATTTGAAGGTCCGCCTCGCGCGTCGGGGCGGTATGAGCGAACGGGAGGCCGCCGGCCATTTCGGGATTTCGCGTGCGAGCGTGAAGAAGATGATGATGTTTTCGGTCCCGCCTGGGTATCAGCGGACGGCGCAGATCAAGCGGCCCAAGCTGGACGGGTTCACTGGCTTCATTGACCAATGGATGCAAGAGGATCTGAACCTTCCCCGTAAACAGCGCCACACCGCCAAGCGCATTTTTGAACGGCTGTGCGACGAGCACCAGTTTCAAGGCAGCTATACGACGGTCAAGAACTATGTCCGGGAACAGGGGCGGCGCAGCAAAGAGATGTTTGTCCCGCTGGCACATGCCCCCGGCCATGCCCAAGCGGATTTCGGCGAAGCCATGGTTGTGATCGGCGGGGTTGAGCAGAAGGCGTATTTTTTCGCACTTGATCTGCCTTACAGTGACGCCTGCTTTGTTCGTGCATATCCTGCGGCGGTCTCGGAGGCCTGGGTTGACGGTCACGTCCATGCTTTTGCGTTCTTCGGCCGGGTTCCGCAGTCGATTGTTTATGACAATGACCGATGCCTTGTTGCGAAGATCCTGCCAGATGGTTCGCGCAAGCGGACCAAGCTGTTTAGCGGGTTCCTGTCGCATTACTTCATCCATGATCGCTATGGTCGCCCGGGAAAGGGCAACGATAAAGGCGCCGTTGAGGGTTTGGTCGGATATGCCCGGCGCAACTTCATGGTGCCCATCCCTCATTTTGCGACTTGGGAAGCCTTCAACCTTTGGCTTGAAGATCAATGCCGCAAGCGTCAGGCGGATGTCTTGCGCGGTCACAGTGAGAGCATTGGGGAACGTCTGGCCCGTGACCTTGATGCCATGATGGATCTGCCGGCGTCTCCATTTGACGCCTGTGATCAGGCGACTGGCCAAGTGGATTCGCAGTCCTTGGTGCGCTATAAAACCAACGATTACTCGGTGCCGGTTGCCTATGGGCACCGCGATGTGTGGGTGCGGGGCTATGTCGATCAGGTTGTCATTGGCTGTGCTGGCAACGTGATCGCCCGCCACCCCAGATGCTGGGACCGGGAGGATATGGTCTTTGACCCGGTGCATTATCTACCCCTTTTGGAGCAGAAGGTGGGTGCCCTTGATCAGGCGGCCCCGTTGGTGGAATGGGATCTGCCCGAAGAGTTTGCGACCCTGCGCCGCTTGATGGAAGCCCGGATGATCAAGGCGGGGCGGCGCGAGTATGTGCAGGTCTTGCGGTTGTTGGAGACGTTTGACATGGCCGACCTGAATGTCGCCGTCAAAAACGCGCTGCGAATGGGCGCGATTGGATTTGATGCGATCAAGCATCTTGTCTTGTGCCAAGTCGAGAAGCGGCCGCCCAAGCTGGATCTGGACGTCTATCCGTATCTGCCAAAGGCCAATGTCGGCACCACGTCGGCGGCCAGTTATATGTCTCTGATGCAGGGGCAATCCGCATGACCGAAGCTCCTCAAATTCTGCTGGACCATCGCCTCAAATCCTTGCGGCTGCCAACGGTGCTGCGAGAATATGGTAAACTGGCCCGCCAATGCGCCACAGAGGGGCATGACCATGTTCAGTTCCTCGCACGTTTGGTCGAATTGGAAATGATCGACCGTGAACGGCGGATGATCGAACGAAGGATCAAGGCCGCCAAATTCCCGGCCGTCAAAAGCCTGGACAGCTTCGACTTCAAGGCGATCCCGGCCTTGAACAAGATGCAGGTGCTGGAGTTGGCGCGCTGCGAATGGATTGAACGGCGCGAAAATGTCATCGCTCTCGGACCTTCCGGCACCGGCAAGACCCATGTCGCTTTGGGCCTTGGCCTGTCAGCATGCCAGAAAGGAATGTCTGTCGGTTTTGTCACCGCCGCCGCACTCGTCCATGAGCTGATGGAGGCCAGAGACGAACGCAGGCTCTTGCGGCTTCAAAAGCAGATAGTTGGTTACAAGCTGCTCATCATCGACGAGTTGGGCTTTGTGCCACTGAGCAAAACCGGGGCCGAGCTGCTGTTCGAGTTAATCTCCCAACGCTACGAGCGCGGCTCCACGCTGATCACCAGCAACCTGCCATTCGACGAATGGACCGAGACCTTTGGATCAGAACGCCTGACAGGCGCGCTGCTCGATCGCCTTACCCACCACGTCAATATCCTCGAGATGAATGGCGAAAGCTACCGCCTTGGACAAAGCAAGGCGCGTCAGGCAACATCCAAAACCTAAACCCCAATCAGCACGGATTGGCCCTGACGGGCCAAAGCATCCGGGCAACCGCCAGCTATATGACAAGCGCGGCTGCCCGGATGCTGGCGCTCATCTATGCGGTGATTATCCCAACCCCAAAGTGGTAACATTTTGCGCTGCCCTTTGGACCACTTTTGCTTTGCCGTTGACAATACGCAGAGCGAATATAAAAACAGTGTTTTCAGGCATGCTGTCTCACAAGAGTTTCGTGTGTTTTCATCACCTTGTGTTTCTCAGTGGAAATTGCCCTTCACCCACAGCAGCAATGTACTGTTTAGCAATGCGTATGTGACGACGCACAAGGTTGGATTTACGCTGCTTAATAGTGCGCAGCACGAGGTTGGAGGGTAAATCCAGCTTGCGAAGCAGAGCCACACGCTCCAAAAAAGACAGAGGTTGGGGCGATGGACTTATGCGTCATGCACAGTCACATGCCGTACGAACGTGTTGAAACGAGCTTCTATAGATAGGGCTCTATAAGCTTGTCACACGTCTCAGCCACATCAGCCTTCACGTATGGACGAAGTACAGTGCTGAACATGTACTCGTTTGTGTAGTAGACACCACCACACTCAGCCATGCTTATAAATTTCTCGCCACCAATCTTGTCCAACTTAGCACGATTGGTGAAGTAACGACGGAACCTATTGGTTTCCTTCAAGCGATGAAACGTCTTGTTCGCACTGATGGGGTAAGACGGATTAAATGCTGAACCTAACACACAGCAAGCACGAAGATAGCGTTCCAACTCTTCGCTATCACGTGATTGCGAAGGTTGGGGGAAATGCTGTTCAGCCCAAACCAAACACTCAATAGGTGTTCTCGTGCGTCGTGCCATGCTACCTCCAACTGCTGTATATTGAAGGTATAAAAAAACGCCCCTCGTTGAAAAGGGGCGTTGTTTGAGTTAGGTGGATTTACACTGAATGTACTACTTTTAATCCCCTTTTGTTCCCACCGCTTGGGGGCGTTGTCTGCAGTTGCGTACACATATGCAGCACAAAGGGTACCAAATCACGCCAATCACCTTCAGCAAGTGCAATTTGCTGAGTGAGTACTGCGTCAGTTGGCATGGGCAAATTGTTTTCGCGTATGATTGTCTTAAGCCTATGTAGATAGTTCGCTGTATCGCTTGCGTTGAAGTTGATGTTGAAGCACCTACTGCGTACGCCAACGTCTACCTTTTCCACATAGTTCGTCGTCAGTACACAGACAATATTGGTGTAGTTGAGAAACGCTTTAAGTTTACGCTGTGCTTCATCTGTTAAGTTGTCCACTTCATCAAACACGAAGTAGTGATATCCACTGCGATTGAAGGACACGAGTTCACGTTGTTTGCTACAGCGTGAAAGGATTTGCGTGATGTTTTCTGTGCTGTCGCAAGACACATATTCAATCATTGTGTCCTCTTCTACGCCTCCTCTCGCAGTTTCAAAGTCGTTGCAGAAGATACGTGCATAAGTGCTTTTGCCTGTACCAACTGCGCCATAAAGAAGAAGTGCAGATTTACCACTCAACGGAAAAGGTATCTTTCCGCTGATGAGGTTGGTGGCGAGTGCCTCGCTTGTGCTGTTAGCGAATACCATTTGTGCTGTGGTGGTAGGTGTCGTTTTGTACATGTGTATCCCCCTTATGCTGCTGCTTTGACTTGTTCGTTGTCGCTGCTGATGCTGAGAGCTTGCTTGTTTTTGTCGTCAATCTCCTTCTCAGCTGCTTTCTTCTTTGCAACTTTCTTCATAGCTTTGTTCAGTGTTGCATATGCATTTGACAGAGCTGCGTTGACTGCAGACTTTGCAGACAAGTGATTGTCAGTTGGTACAAGCTCGTAGCAGACGTGCTTTACATCAACAGTGCCTTTTGCATTGAGCACACCAACCAACAATACAACACTTCCCTTTGCTGCTGCAACATGCTTTGCTGTTTCGCTTGTACTGACAGTAGCAACAGTTTTGCCTTTGAGTACAATCTCGCGTCCACTTGCTGCACGTTGCAAAGGTGTTTTGGTGCCCTTTGCCAAGCTTGCACGAATTTCCTCCACACCGCCGTATTTGCGAATAAACACAGATACATCTGCTGCAGATTTTACTTCGCTGCTTTGCAGTGCTGCATTGAGAACACGCACATAGCTGCTGATGCGACGACTATCTGTGTCGTTGTCAGTGAACACGTACTTGACGAGCAGCTGAGCGAAGGTTGGCTTTTTGCATAGCGTGATGCCCTTCTTTGTGCATTCGCTGAGCAACCAATCATACTTTAGTTCGTCAGCTTTGGTGTTATTTGTGAATTGACTTGTGAGTGCATACAACTCGCCAAGCATAGCATATAGAGCATCGTTCGCAGATTTGAACTGCGTTTGCTCCCACGTGTTGCGTTGTGTGCAAATCGTGTTAACACGATTTTTGAAGTCTTTGACAATGGACGTGTTGATGTTTTGTGTTTGTGTCATGTGTTTTGTTCCTTATTGAATTAGTATGCAGTGAAGTAGTTGTTTGAGACGTGGATTTTGCTTGCTGCTACTTGTGCAGCGATTTCTAAAACAGTCTGCTTGTACATTTCGAAATCAGTTCCAAGTATCTTTTCTGCCGTTTGTGTGAAGTGCTGCTGTGCAGCGTAGTGAACGTGAGCATAGTTGAATGCCACTTGTGCAAGTTCGACTGTTTTACTTTTTATGTGCGTGACGTTCATATATTCGCAGAACTTGATGCACACATCCGCTGAGAATTCTGCGAAGTGACATTGCACTTTGTTTTTATGTGCGTAGTGAATATAGTCTCGCAGAGCGTTAGTGTATGCAAAGCGTGCGACAGCACGTTCGTATGCTGTCATGTTTTGAGTGTGTTTGATTAGTTGCATTGATATGTGCCTTTTGCTGTTAAATGAATGTTGCTACTCGTTAGCAACACACAGATAATATCACAGTAAGGCAGCACCGATACGCACAGGCATTGGCAGCTTTGATGGATGTTAACACATGCTGAGATTTTTTATTTCACCCTATCCAACCTTTGGCAGCTACGCTCAGCCACACAAATGGAAGGTTGAAGCAAGCCCATACTTCTGGTGGTGGTATGCACTGACGCAGAACGCCGAATACAGCAAACTTACACAAGATATGGTGGCTGGGGCTGATAGAGTGGATACGCTCACAGAGCAGCGGCAGAAGATGCTGACGGTATATGAGGATTTTGGCGACGTGCGTTTTGAAGGCTGTCGCTATGCTGCGTTCGCACGTTGGTGGCGTAATCGTGTTAACACGAATGAGACACGTGGCGAACGGTTATTTGCTGAACCAACGCTGCAACGCAGTGTACGCTTGCTACAGCACATGGACGACGCAGCAGCAGTACTGAGCAGCGAAGACGTGCTCGTGCTTGCTGTGCCACGCGACATGCAGCGACAGCACATAGACAAAGCCATAGATAGAATACTGCGAAAGCACGTGGTGACGAAAAAGGGCAGAACGCTACGTAACCCCAAGCTGAGCGAAGCACGTTACAGTATGTCAAAGCCCATGTTGGCACAGTCAATGAAAAAGGCATTTGACATATATGACTTGCGAACGGCTGCTGCGGAGGAAGGTGTTAAGCTGAGCAACGAGAATATTGCAAAGGCAGCAAAGATTGCTTACCAACAGAAACCTATTGATAACGAAGCTGAGTTCACACCAGCACAGCGTAGACGTGTTGTGAGTGCAACAGTTGCGAGACACTACAAAGACGCAAAGACTATGATTGATAATGCAGCGGTAGGCTGCTTTCCAAAATGAGGGATACTATGAGTAAACTAGAAGAACTGATAAGCCTATTTTTGGAGGTACGAAATGAATACTTTTGATGATATTAAGGAGCAGCTTGAAGAAAAGATCTACTATGTGAATGATGATGAAACACTGAAAGTGACAGATACTACTGTATATTCTGGTTCAGGAAGTTATCCAATTACAGACATGGTGAGTGTTAGAATGTATAGTCTACTTCCAGCTAAAAGAGCTAAACTTATTAGGAATATATCAATCGTTGCCATCATTTTGGGGATATACCTTTATGAAACTAGGGGTAATGATGATGTCATATCCCTTGGCTTCTTTGGGTTAGCTTGGTGGATGTTTGGCTTTAGTTTTGTAAGGATTAATTCCGGTTCGTCATTTGATCACATTAACGTTTCACTTGTTCGTAAGGTTAATTCTCATGAAGAACAAAAGCTCTTCATAAAGGCAATATCAAAATCATTAAATGATCATAAGGCGCTAATGGATCGAAAGAGAAAGCTACAACAGGTTTAATAGCACTTAGCATTAATGGTGAGCAGTGGAAGGCTATGGCAAAACGTTGCTCTAGCTGACAATGACTTACAGAAGCTGTTTGAACGCAGCTTGCTTGGCGACGAAACTGCGCTAAGTTTGCGACAGATTGGACGTAATGTGGATAAGCTAGTGCTACAGTTTGGCACAAAGCAGCCGCCTCAGCCAAACAAGCCAAAGCTTACAGTGGTGTAAAACAGTAGGTTCAAACCGACCCTTTAGCGTCAAAGCCTTGTGCTTTGGCGCTCTTTTTATGCGTGACGATTGACATTGGTAAACTTGCCTTCAATGATATTGCTTTTAATGTAAAGGTCAGCGCTATGAGCAAACTTGAACAACTGCTTGCCCAACAAGAGGCATTAACGGCACAGATTGAAGAAGCAAAGAAGCAACAAAAAGCTGAAGATTTGAAGAAGGTGCGTGAACTGTGTAGGGCACACGGATTTACTGCTCGTATGCTCAAAGGCTACTTGGCAGAGGGTAGAGTACGCAGAGCTGAGGCAGAAAACTGATAGGAGGCTTTAGAAGTAGATGACCAAACTTGCAGTATATACCACCATCGGACTTATAATGTTCTCACTGCCTGCGCTGTCTGAAGAACAATGTAGCAGAGTGTGTGAGATGGATTATTGGCGAAGTTCAACTAATCAAACAATCTTGCTAGGAGAGCTTGAAAGGGTTCCTAACGTTAACTCCCGTCATCAGTATGGATGGACAGCAATTTCAGTTGCAGCGAGCTTTGGCAACTTTTACGCTGTGCAGCTTTTGATTCGGCGCGGTGCTGACGTTAACGTAGCTGATAATTGGAATAATACCCCATTATTCGCTGCGGTAGGTAGCGGAGACATAGATATAGTCGAAGCGCTAGTAGCTGCAGGCGCTGATATTTTTCACATCGGCAGCGACGGTCTAAATTCAATAGATTTCGCATTGCAGCAAGGAAAAGTAGAAATAGCGGATATGTTGAATTCATCAGTTAATAGCGGTGCTAGTGGAATTTCGGCGCAAGAGTCCAAGGCAACCGCAGTTGATCTTGAGAATGATTCTGAAGGCAATTTGCCATTGGGTTTTATAATTTACGATGTTACAGACTTGCCGACGAGCCTTGTACAACAAGCTACATGTGACAATATCGAACAAATGCTGTTTGAGTCCGTTGAAAAAATTGCGTTTTTCAGTAAAATTTTTTCTAATGGCGAGCTATTGTACCGTATGACTACGACAGCATATTGCCTTAATAATGAAACTTTTTCATCTATGAATATGTGTGTAGAAAGTCTCAACAAACTTGAAATTAGTTTTAGTGACGAGGAAATTCAGACTCGCATGGTTTCTGCAGATGAGCCATCTTGTACATACTTTTCATCAATTCCCAAAACAGTAGGAATTATCGAGGGAGAAGTTTGGAGTGAGGGTGAATGCAGATATCCTCAGCCACTAAGAACAAAAACAAATCTTCTTTGTGCGCTTGAGTAGTGCAATTAGTCCGTAAGTGAGTGACCAAAAGAACAATTTGTTAAGTCTAGGCTTGAGTTCGAGAATCACTTGCGAAATTAACACGTTATTATTGTCAACCATAGAGTAAAAGTGTGCCAAAGGGCAGCAGAAAATGTTGCCACTTTGGACTCCTTATGATGCGTGCATGACTGAGGCGTGAGGTTGTCTCAAAAATGCGTTGCCAAAAACAGCTTCCACGACAATGTAGAAAATGAAGTGATGGAAGGGGAGGGCTATGAAAGACGTTAATGAAGTTGCGCTTGCGGTTTTGAAGCTTATGGGTATCTATCCAATTATTGATAGATTGATGGATATTTCCTCTTCAATCATTGATGGGGAATATGGACCAACATATGATGACGAAGGAAATCTTATTGGTGGGGTTTGCTACTCAAGTATTAGCCTTGTAAGTGAGGGTGTACTAAGCAAGCTTTTAGACAGGCACCTAAGCGGACCCAACTTGGATTTCTTTAAAAAAGTATCTGAAGGGAATTTAGATTTAAGAGTTGAGCGGAGTACTTGGGGGAACATCACATTGACGTTGGTGTTAGATGTTCCAACAAATCCCAATTCAACGAAGGTGGAGGAAACTTTTCCATTGGAAATCGAAATTCACAGTAGTGGCGATGATTTCATTGTGAAAGGTAGAATGTTTGAGGACGACGCTGACGCTCACAAAAAGTATCTAACGTTTTATTCACTTATGGCATAAGCATAAACTAGTGCTATGTGTGCCACTCTTTGAGTTTGTGGTAAGCAGCATTATTGGATAGATAAATAGTCTCGGAGACTGATTTTCGGCTGACAGCCAACCTTGTTCGAAAGCATAACATGTGAGTAAAAAATGGAGGTTACTATGAGTTTTATCCAAACTGTTAAGCTTGCTGAGTACAAACCTGGCACTGTGCGTAGTCCAATTGCACGACGCAGAGAAAAGCTTGCGTTCAAAGTTGATGAGCAAATCAAGCTGGCTGTAGACAGCACTTATCGCCCCACTAAGATTATTTGGAGCAAGAGTGCAGACGGAACTGAGCATAAAGTTGAGCAGCCCAAGCGTATCAAACGATGGTGGGTTGAAGCAGCAGACGGCACGGTGCAGTTGACAGTGCGTTACGGTTCAAAGCCATTGGAACTTGCCAAAGGCAAGAGTGCTATTGCACTGAACAGCAAGGCAGAGGTTGAAGGTACGCTGCGTAACCTTCAACACGCAGTGCTTGGTGGTGAACTTGATGCGATTCTTGAGCAGCAGATAGGTTTTCGGCTATCAATCACTAAGTAGCAGATTTGCGTGTAGCAGTGCTTATAGTGATGAAACACGCATAATCGATGTCGAATCAACAATCACAGTCTTTGCTCAAAAGTGCTTACTCATATGAGTTATCTTAAGACTTCACCTGCGTTGTTAAAGTTGTTGTTTTCAGGCTTCGCCACTAGCCCAAATACCAAAAGTCCTACCAAACCCACACCAAATATGACTGCGATGATTAGTTCTTTAGTCATAGCTTTATCCTTACCCTGTGTAGTCGTTGACGTACAACCCTTCAGTCAACATGGTATAACATAGCACGCGAGGACGCAAACTTCTACTGACAACGGCTGTGACTATTGGTTGCACCACGTTGGGCACTACAGGGCTTCACTGTACATCTGTCGTCTAGAATGCTTACCAACATCTCATATCTAGCAAGCGGATGTACAGTCACCCATATAAAAATGAAGTGTTCTGCTGAGGAGTATAGTGGAAGTAATTCCAACAAGTAAAGGCGAGTTTCACTGCGAGACCAAACAATGGGTTCAACCTACTCATTCAAGCGTCAACGCAATCTTTGTTGGCATTTCTTGCGATATAAAACACTGCTTGACGCTATTCTTTTTATACTGATAAAAGCACGTACGAAATTTTGGAGCGTATGATGAGCAAACTTGAAGAACTACTCGAACAGCAAGCACAGTTGGCGACTGCGATTGAAGAAGCAAAAAAGCAGCAGAAAACTGAGGATTTGAAGACTGTGCGTCAACTGTGTAAGGCACATGGCTTTACTGCTCGCATGCTTAAAGGCTTTTTGGCTGAGGGAAGAACGCGGCGTTCTAAGGCAGAAATCTAATCGCACAGGTTGATTTTCGGCTGACAACCAACCTTGTTCGAAAGCACAGTGTGTGAGTAGAAAAAGGAGGTTATCATGTCGTTCCTACAACAACAAAAACTTACAGAGTTCAAATCTAACGCACAACGCAATCCCATTGTGAGACGACGCAGCAATCTTGCGTTAAAAGTGGAACAGCAAATCCGTTTGGCTATGGACAGAACCTATCGTCCAACAAAGATAGTTTGGAATAGGGACAGTGATGGCAATCAACACAAAGTAGAACAACCCAAGCGTATACGCTGTTGGTGGATTGAACACACAGATGGCAGTGTACAGTTGACAGTACGCTATGGTTCAAAGCCATTGGAGTTGGCAAAGGGCAAGACTGCAATCATGTTGGAAACCAAAGACGATATTGAACCTACTCTTCGCAGTCTCAAACTTGCAGTGCTGAGTGGTGAGTTTGATGCGATACTCACACAGCAAATAGGCATCACAAAGCCAATACCAAAGTGATTAGTACAGAGTTCAGAAACAGTGATTTGCGAAGAAAAACAGGGCTGTGATGGGGTATCGAGAATATCCAATAATAACAACGATTTGAGGCTAGGCAGATGTTAGGCAGAATAATCTTGGTGCCATAATAGTGTTGAATAACAACAAGTTAAGCATTGCCAAATGAATTCAAACACTGCCACGGACGCTTTGTTTAGTGTTTAAGATCAGTATGTTAGCTTTTGTGTTGTTGGTGTAAACTGTTGGGCAATTGTTAGGCAAAATAGGATTTTGGCTATGGTGTTTGGCAATTGTTAGGCAAAACAGACGCAGAATATGCTGAACTGTTGATGGATAGTAAGGTGCTGTTGTTTAGTCGCAATGGCATTTTCCAAGTGCGTTTATACAAAGGCACACGGCAGTACATCTACAAAAGCCTAAAGACACGCGACTTTGCTAATCGTGTTAACACGATTGGCTGTGAAAAGAGTAGGTTTGAACCTACTGTTTTGTCACAGCAGTTCCACAGCATTCGCCAACTGTGCGTCATTTACGTCAATGTAGCGTTGTGTGACGGCAATTGAGCTGTGTCCTGCCAATGCTGCCAACACACGCACGCCCACGCCCTTGTTCGCTAAGCGTGTAATAAACGTGCGTCTGCCACTGTGCGAACTCGCGTCACTGAGCCCACATGCCTTGTAGATGTTGAGGAACAGCTGACACATGGTGTTTGCTGAGAAGTGATTGCCCTTTTGACTGCGAAACAGTGGAGCAGCAGCGTTTGTACTGCGTCGCCACTGTGCGTACAGCACCAATTGTGTATTCAGTGCTTTGTTGACGAACACAGTGCGTGTGCGACTGCCTTTGGTTTGTTCAGCACGCAGCGTAAACTGTGTACGTGGTGTGCCATCCTTATCGTAAACGTCACCCACACACAGTGCTGCCAATTCCTTAGCACGCAGCCCTGTGTACAAGCTGAACAGCAGTATGGTGTGGTCGCGTGTCACATACCTTCGGCTTTGGCAGTAACGCAGTGCTCGTTTGATTTGTGCGTCATTGAGTGTTGCTGCTTGTGCCATCTTGCCCTCAAATATCATGTTTTCTTGTGTTAACACTACGATCTGATATTCAGCTTGAGCAACCACTTAGACAGTGACTATCAAGATGTTCGATTTCAAAGAGTTATGCTTAAATATCATACTCTAACAATTCCCTGATATTTTCTTTGGTATGTTTCTGTGTGGTTGTTTGAGTGATTGTGTTTGATGTTTCATGCTGAACGCTGTTCAGCAGCCTTATCACTTGTGTGTCTCTCGCTGTCGCTCAATCACACAAGTTCAAAGTCGTTTTCTTCTTCTTTGAATATTATCTTCGTTGTTGAATATGTTCTTTGACTGACTTTGCTAGGAACAAGTCAATGCCCTGTTAGGGCATAACTTGTAGACTTCAGACTTTGCTGAGGTTTTATCAACTAACTTTACACAACTCTTTCGAGGTAGGCAGGTTTTGCTATCATCCTATTACGTGCTGTCTTACGCAAGCACACCACTGCCAAGTTAGAAGCTGTGTGGTGGCTACATTGGTTCTACGACATATCCAATTCACTTTAACAAGCGTTCTTGTTCAACCATTACGATTACACAAACGTCATTTGCGGGTTCCGCTAGCGTTTAAGGCATCCTACACAGAGCATAGGGTAGTGCGTAAAAGACGAACAACGAGCAGTTCGATCAACGCCAACGTTTTCAAAGTACGCAGCCGCAGCACAATTATATTCGGCGTGCCAACCTTAGTCTCGTTTGTATGTAAGCACTGATAAATACTGTGTAACGTTAACAGTTGCTCACATAGTTATTTATCAACTTGAGCAGAAAAGGTAGCAGAAATGGTTTTGAACGAAGTGTACAGTTTATTGAAGAGCATAGGTGCTGTACGCACGGAAAGCGAGTTCAGTAGGGATTGGTTGGGACGCAGTGAGTGCTACCTACGCAGCATAAGGTTCAGTGGACTAGAACCAAGCATCCACAGCATTGCGGTGTGTGCGAGTAAACTACAGCACTATGGTGAACGCATGTGTGCTAGCACAGAGCATGAGCAGTTGGGTAAACGCTTCTTAGGCTTGGCACAGCAATGTCACGCACAAATCAACAGCACTGCAGAACACACTTGGATGGTGCCGCAGTGAAAAGGGTTTTGTGTGCTGATTTTGGTGCTGTGCGAAAAGTCATGGTGAAGTACTTATGCTTTTGGGTTGGCAGTTTGGCACTATGAAGGTTGTGGAAGTTGTCACTGTCACAAAGCCTACCACACATCGCAAGCACAGTGCTGCGTCTAAGCCTAAGCCGAAAAAAGACACAAGTTTTACTGAGCCAAGCCGAGCACTGCCGTTCAACAAACCCAAGAACAAGCATTTGAGTTGATGCATCAACTTTGTCTAGTGGCTTGAGTGTGCTTTTGCTTAATAATTCCACGTTTAAGTGTGTTTGGCATTGTGTTTGTCAGTGGGGCTGAACGGCATAGTGAGGCTGGGTTTAGAAGCGAATAGGTGCAAGTTCAACACTGAATACGGACTCAAACGTTATAGGAAACGTGACAAATCATATGTGCAAAATTTACGTGCGATGAAACCACCACGTCAAAATATTACTGTTTGACGAGGTGGTTAATCGTTTTTATATTTAGTAAGAGTATGATTTGAATAACTCAATCACAAGTGCTCGACGGTCCAACTCCTCCCCAAGAAGCTCCTCAAGAAATTCATCTTGCTCTTCAGTCCAGTCAGCTTCGTCCTGATATGTAGGCAAGTAGTTTAGTGCTCGCCATCCATAATCTATATCTGTGGGTATAAACACAGCCGAGAAAGTTTCCCCATATGCTGTGCCACGTATGCAGAGTTCACCCTCATGCAGCCACTGCTCTTTTACTTCTATTACCATTTTTAGTTCTCCTTTTGTGTAATATGTTGCTATTCATTAGCAATATACAGATAATATCACAGCATAGGTGCCTGTAACCCCACAGGCATTGGCACCTTTGATGGATGTTAACACTTGCTGAGATTTTTTATTTCGCCCCATCCCACCTTTGGCAGAGACGCTCAGCCTCACAAATGGAAGGTTGAAGCGAGCCCATACTTTTGGTGGTGGTATGCACTTACGCAGAACGCTGACTATGCACAGTTTGTGCAGGATATGGTGGCTGGGGCTGTTGAGGTGGATACGCTCATAGAACAGCAACAGAAGATGCTGAGGGTGTACGAGGACTTTGGCGACGTTGGGTTTGAAGGTTGTCGCTATGCTGCGTTCGCTCGTTGGTGGCGTGAACGTCTCAACACGAACGAAACACGTGGTGAACGACTGTTTGCTGAACCACTGCTGCAACGCAGTGTACGCTTGCTACAGCACGTGGACGACGCAGCGGCAGTACTGAGCAGCGAAGACGTGCTCGTGCTTGCTGTGCCACGCGACATGCAGCGACAGCACGTAGACAAAGCCATAGACAGAATACTGCGAAAGCATGTGGTGACGAAAAAGGGCAGAACGCTACGGAATCCCAAACTGAGCCAAGCACGCTATAGCATGTCAAAGCCTGTTCTCGCACAGTCAATGAAAAAGGCGTTCGACGTGTATGACTTGCGAACTGCTGCTGCTGATGAGGGCGTTAAGCTGAGCAATGAGAAGGTGGCGAAGGCTGCGAAGCTTGCCTACACTCAGAAATCTGTCGATAATGAAGCAGAGTTTACGCCTGCACAGCGAAAACGTGTTGTGAGTGCCATCGTCGCAAGGCACTACAAGGACGCAAAGACTATGATAGCCAACGCAGCCATAGGCTGCTTTCCAACATGAGGACAGACATGAGCAAACTTGAACAACTGCTTGAGCAGCAAGCACAGTTGGCTTCGCAAATTGAAGAAGCGAAGAAGCAGCAGAAGACTGAAGATTTGAAGACTGTGCGTCAACTGTGCAAGGCACATGGCTTCACAGTTCGCATGCTTAAAGGCTACTTGGCTGAGGGCAGGACACGCAAAGCGAAGATTGAACAAGAATAATCACAAGGAACCGCACACAGTGTACGAAGCAGCATTCCGCAACATTGACGACACACTATGGAAAGACGCTGGATGCAGCAGCGAACTTGGATTTGTCAAACATGCCACTGTTGCTTATCCATCATACACAATGAGTATAAATCATGGCATTAATTAGATCAAAACAACGTGTCTCAGATCATGGTGAGGTGTTTACTCCTGAATGGTTAGTTGATGACATGCTTGATCTAGTTAAAGACGAAACAGAGAGACTAGACGCTCGTTTCTTAGAGCCAGCCTGTGGAAGTGGTAATTTTCTGACAAAAATCCTTAAGCTAAAGCTCGCCACAGTAGAGCTCAAGTACGCAAGATCGAAATTTGATTGTCAACACTACGCTGTCTTAAGCTTAATGTGTATCTATGGAATTGAGCTACTTGAAGACAACATCATTGAATGTAAAGCAAACCTCTTGGAGATTTTTGCTGAGTACCTAAATTTAAAATCTGAAGATACTTTGTATGCTTGCGGTGATTATGTACTCACACAGAACATAGTGCACGGAGACGCACTAACCATGAAAGATATGTTTGGTAGGCCAATCGCATTTGCTGAATGGGGTTACTTAGGAAAGGGGAAGTTTCAACGGCGTGACTTTAGATTTGACGTTTTGACAGGCTCATCTGCGTTTAGTGCTGAAGGTTCACTGTTTGCTAACTTAGGAAATCATGAAATTTTTCAACCTATTAAGACTTATGAGCAAATGACGGTAGCTGACATAGCGTCACAAGCAAACATGAACTAAGGAAGTGAAGATGATTGAACAAGCAAGTTTTACGCTACGAAATCGCAATCCTGACGTTCTCACTTGCATCGCAAACCTATCTAACGATGAGGTATTTACTCCTCCAGACTTAGCAAACCAGATGCTTGATACGGTTGCTCAAGCGTGGGCTCTTAAGAACAACGGAGAGAGTATTTGGGAAAATGAAAGTGTTCGATTTCTTGATCCATGCACAAAGTCTGGTGTTTTTTTAAGAGAAATCACAGCAAGATTAACCAAGGGGTTAGAGCAAAAAATACCAGATTTAGATAAACGTGTAGATCACATTCTAAGCCAACAAGTCTTTGGAATTGGTATTACAACACTCACAAGCCTACTTGCAAGAAGGAGTGTTTACTGTTCTAAGCATGCCGACGGTGAGCATTCTATTGCTAAGAGTCTTGAGAGCAAAGATGGAAACATATGGTTTGGCCATATTGAACATTCTTGGGTTAACGATAGATGTAAGTTTTGTAGTGCATCTAAGTCTGTGTTTGGACGTTCTAAAGACTTAGATACTCATGCATACGCTTTCATACATTTTGAGAACGCCAATCTTTGTCTTGAAAAATTATTTGGAGTAGGTATGCGATTTGACGTTATCATTGGAAATCCTCCGTATCAACTTGACGATGGAGGAGTTGGAGGTGCTATGCCTCTATATCAAAAATTTGTTCAAAACGCTAAGTCTTTAGATCCGAAATTTCTCAGTATGGTTACCCCTTCACGTTGGTTTGCTGGAGGCAGAGGCTTAGACAATTACCGGGAAGAAATGCTTGGTGATAAGCGACTTAGATACATTGTTGACTATCCTAAAGCTGACGAAGTTTTTCCTGGTGTTTTGATTGGTGGCGGAGTTTCTTATTTTCTTTGGGATTCAAGTTACAGTGGGCAATGTTCGGTAACCATTGTTCGAAATGGTCATAAATCCACAACACAAAGAGACCTTGATCAGTACGATATTTTTGTGCGTAGTAATGAGGCGTTGTCAATACTGAAGAAAATCTTAGGCACTTCGAAGCAAGATAATTTCTCATCTTTAATCAGTGGCCCTGACCCTTTCGGTTTTAGAACGAATTTTGAAGATCATAAGGTAAGGCCAAATCAGGGTGACGTTAAGCTTCATTATAACTCCGGTGGTAGAGGTGCTGTCCGTTCTGTTGGTTATGTCTCAAGAGAAATGGTTACACGAAATGCTTCAATGATTGACGCATGGAAATTGATGCTTAATCGTGTTTACAACGTGGCTGAATCTTATCCTCACCGTATCGTTGGTTCCCCTACATTACTTCCGCCAAACGAAATTTGTACAGGCTCTTTCTTGGTTGCTGGACCATTTTTAACTGAAGCAAATGCCAATAACGCTAAGAGTTACTATGAAACTAAGTTTTTCCGGTTCCTACTACATCTTCGAAAAATCAACCAAGATGCGGCAAGGCATTCGTATCAGTGGGTTCCATTGCAGACATGGGATCAAAGTTGGACTGATATTGAACTTTACGAGAAATATAAATTAAGTAGTTCGCCCTGAAGAACTCTCATCCTACTGTTTTTCATTCATAAAATTCGGTTTTTGCTAGGTTTAAGTTGCAGCTATTGGTATAATTGTAGTCAGAACCCTGCAATTTCGAGCTGCGATATGAAGCCCAGAAAGCCGCCTCCGGAACAAGATGACCTGCTGCGCGCACGGTTGGTCGAAATGATCGACATGCGCCACGAACTGGTGAAGCTCGCCGACCTGATCGACTGGGAGGTGTTCGAGCGGGAATGGGCCGGGTTCTTCCCGTCGCAGACCGGTCGCCCGGCCACGCCGACGCGCGTGATCGCGGGGCTTCTCTATCTTCAGCACGCCTTTCGGCTGTCCGATGAAGCGGTGGTGGCGCGGTGGGCGGAGAACCCTTACTGGCAGCATTTCTGCGGCGAGACGTTCTTTCTGCATCGCCTGCCGATCGACCCGTCATCGATGACGCGCTGGCGCAACCGGATTGGCGAGGAGGGTGTCGAGTGGCTGCTGACCGAGACGATCAAGGCCGGACAGCGCGCCGGGGCGGTGCAGGATGACCACCTGAAGAAGGTTACCGTCGATACGACCGTGATGGAAAAGAACATCGCGCACCCCACCGATGCCCGGCTCTACGAAAGGGCACGGCGCAAGCTCGTCGGGCTGGCACGTGAGGCGGGCATCGACCTGCGCCAGAACTACAACCGCCTCGGCCCCCGGCTATCCGGCCAGGTCGGCCGCTATGCCCATGCCCGTCAGTTCAAGCGGATGAGCAAGACGCTGCGTCGGCTTAAGGGCTATACCGGGCGCGTGCTGCGCGACATCGAACGGCAGATGGACAAGGTTATGGAAGGGCCGCTCAAGGCGCGGATCACGGAGGTCACGGCGCTTGTGAACCGGCTGCTGGCGCAGAAGCCGAAGGACCGCAAGAAGCTTTACAGCCTGCATGAGCCGGCGGTGGACTGCATCTCGAAGGGAAAGCGCATAAGCGCTACGAGTTCGGCACGAAGGTCAGCGTCGCCACCACCACCGAGGGCGGCTTCGTCGTCGGCATGCGGTCGCTGCCGGGCAACCCTTACGACGGTCACACCCTGCACGAGGCGCTGGAGCAGGTGGAAATCCTGACCGACCGGCGCCCGGACATGGCTTTCGTCGATCGTGGCTACCGTGGCCACGGCGTTGAAACCGTGAAGGTCTTCATCAGCGGTGCGCGGCGCGGCATCACCAGGACCATCGCGAAACTGCTGCGACGACGAAGCGCCATCGAGCCGATGATCGGCCACATGAAGACCGACGGCCGCCTGACCCGATGCCCGCTGAAGGGAACCACCGGCGATGCCCTCTTCGCGGTCCTGTGCGGCTGCGGTCACAACATCCGCATGATCCTGCGCCACCTGAGGGTCTTTTTGTACTGGATCATCCGGCTGATCACACTGCTCCGAGGGTTCACGCAGGACGCCGGTCGCCATCAGGCAATGCAGTTCGCCGCCTGAGGTCGTTGTTCAGGATGAACTAAGTAGTGACGAAATTGATTACATTGAGTCAGTCATAAGACCAATCTCGTTACTTTCGAAAGGCTCTGATGATGAGTAAGTCTATTGAAGAAATTCTCTCTCCTAAGCCACAAGTACGTCCTAAAATCTATGCATACAGTATCGACGACAAGGCTCACTTTGGAATACTTAAGGTTGGACAAACTACACGTGATGTTAAGCAACGTGTTTCTGAACAGCTTAAGACAGCGGCTATAAAAAACTTTCGGATTGAGCTTGCAAGTGATGCTGTTAGGAATGATGGTTCATTCTTCAGTGATCACGATGTGCGTGCACGACTAATCCAAAAAAAGTTTCAAAAAGCAGAACTTGAATGGATTCGCTGTTCAGTGAACGATGTAAAAACAGCTATCACTGAGTTACAAACTGGACGGAGGCTTAGCGGTGAACGATATGAAAAGTTTGGGATGCGTGACGAGCAATCTAGTGCTGTTAACAAAACATATGACTATTTTCAGTCAGTTTGGAAAGAAGATAATAATTCGGCACCAAGATTTTTATGGAACGCTAAGATGCGTTTTGGTAAGACATTCAGTTCTTATCAACTTGCAAAGAAGCTCAACGCAAAGAGAGTTTTAGTTGTTACGTTTAAGCCAGCCGTCGAAGACGCATGGCAGACAGACTTAGAAAGTCATGTGGACTTTGAAGGCTGGCAGTACATGTCCAGAGCGGCTGGTGGTAATCCAAGTAAGGTAAAGAATACGACTCCATTGGTTTATTTTGGTTCCTTGCAAGACTTGCTGGGTAAGGATGGCAATGGAAACATTAAAGCCAAGAATGAATGGTTGCATACTATCAATTGGGACTTGGTTGTCTTTGATGAATATCACTATGGTGCATGGCGAGAAACTGCGAAAGAACTGTTTTCCTATGACGAAGATAGAATAGTAAAAGAAGAGAATCTACAAGAAGATGCAAAGAACTTTAAAGATAAGATTGCAGATTTAAGTGAACCACTAGGTAGCGAAAGTGACTTCTTGCCAATAACCGCAAGAGCCTTCTTGTATCTTTCTGGAACACCTTTTAAGGCACTTTCATCTGGTGAGTTTATTGAAGAACAAATTTTCAATTGGACATATACTGACGAGCAAAGGGCTAAAGAAAGATTCGCGACACAACGTCCAAAGGAGCGTAATCCTTATGCCGCACTACCTCAAATGCGGTTGCTTACGTATCAAATGCCAGATGAGTTGTTGGCTGTGGCAAGTGGTGGTGAGTTTGATGAGTTCGACCTTAACTCTTTCTTTGAGGCAAGTGGTGAGGGCAAATCAGCAAAGTTTAAGCACAAGCAAGATGTACAGAAGTGGTTAGATATTATTCGTGGTGGTTACTTGCCGCAAACTGCTGAGATGCTTAAGATTGGTAAGCGTCCACCTTTTCCATATTCTGACGTTAGGTTGTTGCCTTATCTACAGCATTCGTTTTGGTTCATGCACAGCGTAAGTTCTTGTCAAGCTATGGCAAACTTACTTGCAGAGAGACAAAATGTTTTTTGGCTAGACTACAAAATAATTGTGGCTGCTGGTACATCGGCTGGTATTGGCTTAGAAGCGTTACCTCCAGTCCGTGATGCTATTGGTAATGGCTTTGATACAAAGACTATTACACTTTCTTGCGGAAAATTGACTACTGGTGTGACAGTCTCTCAGTGGTCTTCTATTTTGATGTTACGAAATCTCAAGTCGCCAGAGACTTACTTTCAATCGGCTTTTCGTGTTCAGTCTCCGTGGTCTGTTAAGAATCCAAACGGTGATGATCCTAAGCAAGAGGAAATCCTTAAGCCAGTGTGTTTTGTGTTTGACTTTGCACCAACTCGTGCTCTTAGGCAGCTGTCTGAGTACGGTATTGGGTTGTCACCTAACGAAGCTAATCCAGAGAAAGCGGTAGAGGAACTTGTTTCGTTCTTGCCAGTTTTAGCATATGACGGTGCTAACATGACGCAAATTGATGCTGGTGGCGTGCTTGATATTGCTATGGCTGGCACATCCGCTACTCTGTTAGCTCGTAAGTGGGAAAGTGCTTTGTTAGTCAATGTAGATAACGAAACACTACGACGAGTTTTGGGTAATCCCGAAGCTATGGCGGCTGTTGAGCGTATTGAAGGTTGGAGAGCATTAGGTGACAACATTATTGAGACTATCATCAATAAAAGCGACAAGATAAAGGAAATTAAGGAAAAATCTAAGAGTGATGATTTGAGTGTCAAGGAAAAGAAAATTCTCACTGAGGAAGAAAAAGAGTACAAATCAAAGAGGAAGCTTGTTCAAGAAAAGCTGATTAAGTTTGCAACTCGGATTCCCGCATTCATGTATTTGACAGACTTCAGAGAGAACACACTACAAGATGTTATTACTAAGCTTGAACCAGATTTATTCCTTACTGTAACAGGTTTAACGGTTAAAGACTTTCATCTACTTGTTCAGCTTCGTGTGTTCAATACTGAACACATGAACCAAGCTGTTTTCGCATTTAGACGGTATGAGGATGCTTCGCTTAGGTACACTGGTATTGATAGTCACGAAGGACTGTCACGCTATGGCTTATTCAATACTGTTGTCGCAATTGAAAACTGAAACGTTGTCATAAAAACAAAGATTTTTCATAAATGAGTGAGTGGTACGATAGTCAAAGAAAACCAAGCAGCGACTTCCGTAAGTTGCTGCAAGAGCGTTTCGAGCAAGCGAACCCACGCCGTAATGACTTAACCAAGCAGGAACTAACTCGGCCTCAGAAGCTTAAGGCTATCGTTGCAAAACTAAAGCGTGGCGAAAACGTGCAAAATAGAGAACTACAAACTTGGCTGACAGCAGCCGAGTATGCGGAGTTTGAGCAAGCATGGGCTGAACAACAAGAACTGCGTGAAGAACTTAAAGACAAACCCAATGAACTCAAACGCTACGAAGAGAAGTTAAAGAAAGCCACGTTTAACTACAATCGTGCTGAAGGCTACAGCAGCAAGGGCAAGCACAGCACAGCAAAGGGTTTCTATACAAAGAGTGAAACCTGTTGTGAGGAAGCGATAGAAATACTGCACGAAATATTGCAGTCTAATCCCTACCTTCAAACGTGGTTCGATAGGCATGTGAGCTTTGAAGTAGAGGATGGTATTTCAGCAGATATTACTTCACTGCCTCGTCTCGTTAGGTCTCGCAGTCACGAAAGTTTAGGAAAAGACAGCCGCGTCTCAAGCAAGCTAGATGTTAAGCTGAGTGTGGTTGAACGTGCTATTAATCGAATAGGACGGGATCATAAGTCCCATCCATAATGATTAGTATCCGTACTCTGCTAACAACCTTTGGCTTGATGCTATCACGGATTGGTTTGCTATTAGTGCAGGTGGTACGTCATGGACTAACATCCACTCATTTGTTGCCTGTGGGCAACCTATTTGGCACAGATAACGAAAGTTTGGCTGCCCTAAAGGCTTATCATCAGAAAATTTGAGCAGATACTCTACATACTTTTCTTTTGTCTTAAGCTTCCGCATACTTGCTTGTAGTCGTCTCCCATGATGTCCACTTGGCATCAACGTATAACCCATAATCATGCGAGAATAGATGAGACAATCTAAAGCACTAGTTGGTTCTGGTGCGGGATAGAACTTTGGTATAGTTTCGTAACGAGAAGCACGTTCCTTTTGTGTTTTTGCATCGCTTATCAAATGTTGGACACCGTCAACAACAGTATTAAGCAATTGTCGCTTTACATTTGTTAAACCCTTTAAGTCTCGTAGCGTTTTGAGTGTCTTTTTTCGCGTTTGTGGATGTTGGGCATATATTCTTTTTATTTCAGTTTCTAACTGAGACACAAGTATTTCGACGCTCATGTTGTTCTCCAATCTTTTGTTTCGCTTGGGGACATCGAAAACATAATTAGGGTCATACGAGCATACTTCAACACAAGGCTTCTGTATCAAAGTTTTTCGAGTTTAAGCACAAAAATGTATATTATGACTGATTTTCGGCTGACAACCAACCTTGTTCGAAAGCACAATATGTGAGTAGAACAAGGAGGTTGCTATGAACTTTATCCAAACCGTCAAGCTTACTGAGTACAAACCCTCTGCGGTGCTGAGCCCTGTTGCACGACGCAGACAGAAGCTCGCGTTCAAAGTTGAAGAGCAAATCAAGCTCGCCTTAGACAGCACATATCGCCCAACTAAGATTGTTTGGAGCAGGAGTGCAGACGGAACCGAACACAAAGTTGAGCAGCCCAAGCGTATCAAACAATGGTGGGTTGAAGCAGCAGACGGCACTGTGCAGTTGACAGTGCGTTATGGGTCAAAGCCATTGGAACTTGCCAAAGGTAAGAGTGCTATCGCACTGAACAGCAAGGCAGAGGTTGAAGGTACGCTGCGTAACCTTCAACACGCAGTGCATGGTGGTGAACTTGATGCAATTCTGGAGCAGCAGATAGGTTTTCGGCTATCAATCACTAAGTAGCAGATTTGCGTGTTGCAGTGCAGATAGTGATGAAACACGCATAATCGATGTCGCATCAACAACCTCAGTCTTTTCTGACAAGTGCTAACTCATATGAGTTATCTTAAGACTTCACCTGCGTTGTTGAAGTTGTTGTTTTCAGGCTTCGCCACTAGCCCAAATACCAAAAGTCCTACCAAACCCACACCAAATATGACTGCGACGATGAGTTCTTTAGACATAGCTCTATCCTTACCCTGTGTAGAAGTCGACGTACAAACCTTCAGTCAACATGGTATGACATAGCATGCGAGGATGCAAACTTCTACTGACAACGGCTGTGACTATTGGTTGCACCACGTTGGGCACTACAGGACATCATTGTACATCTATTGTCACGCATGCTCACCAACATTTCATGTCTAGCAAGCGAATTTACAGTAATCCACATGTACATCAAGTGTTCTGCTGAGGAGTATAGTGGCAGTAATTTCAACAAGTTAAGGCTAGTTTCACTGCGAGACAAAGCAGTAGGTTCAAACCTACTTGTTCAGTTGCCACCGCAATCTGTGTTGGCGTTTCTCGCGATATATAACCCTGCTTGACGCTGTTCTTTTTGTACTGATAGAAACGCATACGAAATTTTGGAGCGTATGATGAGCAAACTTGAAGAACTACTCGAACAGCAAGCACTGTTGGCGACTGAGATTGAAGCAGCAAAAAAGCAGCAGAAAACTGAAGATTTGAAGACAGTACGTCAACTGTGCAAGGCACATGGCTTTACTGCCAACATGCTCAAAGGCTTTTTGGCTGAAGGTAGAAAGCGGCGTTCTAAGTCTGAAATTGAGCCTGAGTAGATAACTTTTCGGCTGACAACCAACCTTGTTCGAAAGCACAGTATGTGAGTAGAACAAGGAGGTTATCATGTCATTCCTACAACAACAAAAGCTTACAGAGTTCAAATCTAACGCACAACGCAATCCCATTGTGAGACGACGCAGCAATCTTGCGTTAAAAGTGGAACAGCAAATACGTTTGGCTATGGACAGAACCTATCGTCCAACAAAGATAGTTTGGAATAGGGACAGTGATGGCAATCAACACAAAGTAGAACAACCCAAGCGTATACGCTGTTGGTGGATTGAACACACAGATGGCAGTGTACAGTTGACAGTACGCTATGGCTCAAAGCCATTGGAGTTGGCAAAGGGCAAGACTGCTTAGTTTCCAACTTCAAGTGCAACAGTTGATTTGAAGGCCGTGATTTCGTCGGCCATGGCTTCGGCGGGGGTTCTCCAACCGAGGGTTTTCCTCGGGCGGTTGTTCAGGAGCGCGGCAACATCGTTGAGCCAGGTCTGACTGGCGTCGTCGAGGTCTGTGCCCTTTGGCATGAATTGGCGCAGCAGGCCGTTCGTGTTTTCGTTTGAACCACGCTGCCAGGGCGCGTGGGGATCGCAAAACCAGATATCGATCTTCAGCCGCCGGGCCAATTCGGGGTGGCAGGCCATCTCGGAGCCTCGGTCGTAGGTCATGCTCTTTCGCAGGGCTGCAGGCAGGCGTTTCATTTGCCGGGTGAAGCTGTCCAGCACTGCCTCTGCGCCGTTGCCGTTCATTTTGCATAGAACAACGAAGCGTGTCTTGCGCTCGACCAGCGTGCCCACCGACGAGCGGTTGAAGGCACCCTTGATCAAGTCGCCCTCCCAATGCCCTGGAACGAGGCGGGCCTCGATTTCCTCAGGCCGGTTGATAATACGCAACGAGTCCGGGACCATGGAGCTTCCGGCAAGCGTCGCGCGTTTGCGACCGCGCGCGGGCTTTGCCTGCCGCAACGCCTCGACCATCGCCGCCTTCAACCCACCGCGTGGCTGGGCGTAGATCGCCGCATAGATGGTTTCGTGGCTCACACGGGCCGAGGGATCATCGGGTTTCATGACCCGCAGCCTCTGCGCAATCTGCTCGGGAGACCAGCGGTGATGAACGAGATGATCGTGGACAAAGCGATGAAGCGCACTGCCTTCGGCCAGCCTGCGACGACGTCGGCAGCGGGTCCGGCGCTCATCATACACGCGCCGCGCCGTCGTGGGGCAGTAGGAGGCATCCCCCTGCCGACCGCGCGCCAACTCGCGGCAAATCGTGCTAGCGGGACGGCCCAGAAGCCGACCGATGCCCTGTTGGCTATTGCCTCGTTCATGCTCGGCGAAAATCACGCCACGTTCCTCGCTGCTGAGGTGCTTGCTTCGTCTGTCCATTGCAACATCCTACGCCCTTCGGGCTCCCGGTGTTGCACTTGAAACTTGAGCCTAAGCTGCAATCATGTTGGAAACCAAAGAGGATATTGAACCTACTCTTCGCAGTCTCAAACTTGCTGTGCTGAGTGGTGAGTTTGATGCGATACTCACACAGCAAATTGGCATCACAAAGCCAATACCAAAGTGAGCAGAACGGAGTTCAGAAACAGTGGTTTTTCGAAGAGAAACAGGGCTGTGATGGGGTATCGAGAATATCCAATAATAACAACGATTTGAGGTCTAGGCAGATGTTAGGCAGAATAATCTTGGTGCCATAATATTGTTTAATAACAACAAGTTAAGCATCGCCAAATGAATTCAAACACTGCCACGGACGCATGTAAATCTGTTTAAGATCAGTATGTTAGCTTTTGTGTTGTTGGTATAAACTGTTGGGCAATTGTTAGGCAAAATAGGATTTTGGCTATGGTGTTTAGGCAATTGTTAGGCAAAACTGAGACGCAGAGTTTGAAGAAAAACTGCTTGATGGATAGTAAGGTGCTGTTGTTCAGTCGCAATGGCATTTTCCAAGTGCGTTTGTACAAAGGCACACGGCAGTACATCTACAAAAGCCTAAAGACACGCGACTTTGCTAATCGTGTTAACACGATTGGCTGTGAAAAGAGTAGGTTTGAACCTACTGTTTTGTCACAGCAGTTCCACAGCATTCGCCAACTGTGCGTCGTTCACATCAATGTAGCGTTGTGTGACGGCAATTGAGCTGTGTCCTGCCAATGCTGCCAACACACGCACGCCCACGCCCTTGTTCGCTAAGCGTGTAATAAACGTGCGTCTGCCACTGTGGCTGCTTGCGTCACTGAGCCCACATGCCTTGTAGATGTTGAGGAACAACTGACACATGGTGTTGGCTGAGAAGTGATTGCCCTTTTGACTGCGAAACAGTGGAGCAGCAGCGTTTGTACTGCGTCGCCACTGTGCGTACAGCACCAATTGTGTATTCAGTGCTTTGTTGACGAACACAGTGCGTGTGCGACTGCCTTTAGTTTGTTCAGCACGCAGCGTGAACTGTGTACGTGGTGTGCCATCTTCGTCGTAAACGTCACCCACACACAGTGCTGCCAATTCCTTAGCACGCAGCCCTGTGTACAAGCTGAACAGCAGTATGGTGCTGTCGCGTGTCACATACCTACGGCTTTGACAGTAACGCAGTGCTCGTTTGATTTGTGCGTCATTCAGTGTTGCTGCTTGTGCCATCTTGCCCTCAAATATCATGTTTGCTGTGTATTACGCTAAAGTCTGATATTCGGTTTGAGCAACCACTTAGACAGTGATAGTTGAGTTGTAGGATTTCAAAGAGTTATGCTTAAATATCATACTCTAACAATTCTCTGATATTTGTTGTTGTGTGTTTCTGAGTGGTTGTTTGAGTGATTGTGTTTGATGTTAGATGCTGAACGCTGTTCAGCAGCCTTATCACTTGTGTGTCTCTCGCTGTCGCTCAATCACACAAGTTCAAAGTCCTTTTCTTCTTCTTTGAATATTATCTTTGTTGTTGAATATGTTCTTTGATTGACTTTGCTAGGAACAAGTCAATGCCCTGTTAGGGCATAACTTGTAGACTTCAGACTTTGCTGAGGTTTTATCAACTAACTTTACACAACTCTTTCGAGGTAGGCAGGTTTTGCTATCATCCTATTACGTGCTGTCTTACGCAAGCACACCACTGCCAAGTTAGAAGCTGTGTGGTGGCTACATTGGTTCTACGACATATCCAATTCACTTTAACAAGCGTTCTTGTTCAACCATTACGATTACACAAACGTCTCAACAGGTTAGCCGTGAGCATTTAAGGCATCCTACACAGAGCATAGGGTAGTGCGTAAAAGACGAACAACGAGCAGTTCGATTTACGCCAACGTTTTCAAAGTACGCAGCCGCAGCACAATTATATTCGGCGTGCCAACCTTAGTCTCGTTTGTGTGTAAGCACTGATAAATACTGTGTGACGTTAACAGTTGCTCACATAGTTATTTATCAACTTGAGCAGAAAAGGTAGCAGAAATGGTTTTGAACGAAGTGTACGGTTTATTGAAGAGCATAGGTGCTGTGCGAACGGAAAGCGAGTTCAGCAGGGATTGGTTGGGACGCAGTGAGTGCTACCTACGCAGCATAAGATTTAGTGGACTAGAGCCAAGCATACACAGCATTGCAGTATGTGCGAGTAAACTACAGCACTATGGCGAGCGTATGTGTGCTAGCACAGAGCATGAGCAGTTGGGTAAACGCTTCTTAGGCTTAGCACAGCAATGTCACGCACAAATCAACACCACAGCAGAACACACTTGGATGGTGCCGCAGTGAAAAGGGTAGTGTGTGCTGATTTTGGTGCTACGCGAAAAGTTGTGGTGGAGTACTTATGCTTTTGGGTTGGCAGTCTAGCACTATGAAGGTTGTCTGAAGTTGTCACTGTGCCAAAGCCTACCACACATCGCAAGCACAGTGCTGCGTCTAAGCCTAAGCCGAAAAAAGACACAAGTTATACTGAGCCAAGCAAAGCACAGCCGTTTAACAAACCCAAGAACAAGCATTTGAGTTG
>NZ_JAGYJK010000018.1 GCF_018402175.1 Yoonia sp.
GTTAAAGTAGGGCGCAAATCATGGCTGAACGAACTTTTGTGGAGGTTCATGACGAACCCGTGGCTCGCTACCAGCCTGAATTCGAAAAAGCACAACTGCGCAGCAGCACGGCGAAGTTATGAGTGCGTTCATACTCTTTGAGCGTGAGCGACTTCGAAACCGGGTATCGACTACGGGGGCAGATAGGGAGCGCTCTGACCATGAGACGCGCAAGCGTCCAAGCCAATCCCGACGGTCTCGGTCCAGAGCATAGCTTGCGAGAAGCTGTATTTCGTAGGCTGGCGAGCCCCTCTGAGGGGATGCTTTATCAGGATGCTGCGCGAGAGATGAAATCAGCCGAGCAAAGCGCACGGGCAAAAAAACCACGTCCGGGAAGCAAAGACAGCATCACGATAGCAATCGAAGAAATTCTGGAAGACTCACCTCAGATGACTGCAGCTGAGGTTGGTGACGCACTCGCGGAATACGATGGAATTATCTTCATTGCAGGTGAATATCGCCACACACTGGACGCTTCGACCATGAGCAAATCAAATCTGCCTAGCCGGGTGTCTGATGCGAAAAAGGTTATCGGGCTAACCCGGCTGGCCCGAAACGCGCCCTGATAAGAACTTCCTCGGTCAACATGAATCGAGAGGTGTTATCATGGCCCTGAACCAGCACTCGCCAAAACTCGCGTACAGCATTCGCGAGGCAATGCATGCGTCCAGCTTGGGCAAAACCAAGATGTACGAGCTGATTAACCAAGGCAAACTGCAGGCTGTCCGGTATAGGGGCAGAACGGTGATACCTGCAGAAAGCCTGCAGGCATTGATCAGCGGCGACAATGTCGTCGATCACGCCGCCAACTGAAAACCGCGCGCCCGAAGGCACGCGGCAAGAACAGTTCACACAATGTTCTTATAGCATGCCTGCAGCGCGCTGCCAACAGAAAGGCAGAACGAATGCAACACAATCATAATCCTGAGGGTGCTGAAAGTACCCTCACCATCGACCGTGACTTTCTCGCCAAGATCATCCCAGACGACGGCGTCTATGTGGTGTTCGAGTTAGATCACCAGACGGGGGATAAGCGCCAAACTTTCCACGCTGACTCTCGACGAGATGGTCAGCGAAATCGCCAAGGTCGCCTTTGAGAGGTTGGGACGTGTATCACGGGTGCGCATCCTTCAAGACCGACCAAAGCCGTGAGGCCGCGAATGCCCGATCGATGAAGGCGCTGTTCGTCGACCTCGATTGCGGCGAAGCCAAGGCCCGCGATGGTAAGGGCTACCTCGACAAAGAGCGGGCGATCGCAGCCCTAAAAGCGTTCTGCGACGACCTCGGCCTGCCTCGTCCGCTGATCGTCGACAGCGGCGGCGGTATACACGCCTACTGGCCTTTCACAAGCGCGGTGCCGGTTCCAGCGTGGAAACCAGTTGCACAGCGCCTGAAGGCTCTCTGTCAGGCGCGCGGCTTGCTGGCGGACCCACTTGTCACAGCGGACGCCGCGCGGATCCTGCGCCCCGTGGGAAGCTACAACTGCAAGTATGGCACGCCGCAGCTCGTCCGGATGGTCCGGGACGCGCGGCCGCGGTGCTTTTCGGAGCTGCAGGGTATCATTGATGGGGCCCCTCTTCCACGATGCGGCGCCGATACGCGGCCAGCTCGCCAATCACCGTCGCTGGGCACAAAACCGCCACCACTGTGGCAGAACAGGTCAACCCGCACGGCTACGACCTTACAGCCGTGCTGAGGAGGCACCTGACGACTGGATCCGGACTGCGGACGGAAGGGAGGGCATCTATCGGCATGGCAATTGCCGACGCCTTTGGCGGGGACGGGCGCGAGCTCTTCGACCGCTGGAGCCGCGGTGACCTGCAGGGGGACGCGTGATGGTAGCATCGAAATACGATGAGCGAGCGGTCCACGAACTGTTCGACGACGCCCTGCGCCGGGGGCGAAGGATGTCGAGAGGCGGGCAACGATAGACGAAATCATGGCTCAAGCTTATGGCCCCCACGAGGCGCTGCAACGACGTCAAGATCACATGCTCGAACGCTTCATGGAGGGGCACCGCCCTAAGTTCCTTGAGGAGCTTGCCCAAGGTCCAGATGTTGCGCTCGCCACGGTATCACCACGCGAAGATCCTCTCGCCGCTTTCAGGCCTGATGACAGCGTCACCAGTATGCCACCTCGCGAGTTCATGGGGCCCGGTATCGGCGCGGCAAGGTTCTTCCCTCGTCGAGCAGTCTCGCTTTTCACCGCTCTAGGCGGGACGGGCAAGACTACGGCTCTCATTGCCCTGGCCGCACACATCGCCGCTGGGAAGGATTGGGGCATGCAGAAGCTCGTGGCGGCCAAGGTCTTGATGATCTTTGTCGAAGAAGATCAGGAGGAACTTACTCGAAAGTTTGCTGCAACAACGCATGACTGGGATCCAGCTGCCCGCGCGTTGGCTGCAGATAACATGCGGCTAATGTCGCTGGTCGGTCGTGATCCGCGGCTGACTACACGCATAGAGGGTTCAATAGTGCCATCCGCGCTGGTGACGGAAATCACAGGCTGGGCGCTGATGTTAGACGCAGGTGTCATCGTGCTCGACCATCTGCAGGGCTTTGCCGACGGCGACTTGAACAACTCAGATACCGCGACCATGCTAGCACAGACGGCCAACCAAATCGTGGCCAAGACGAATGCCGCCGTAGTGTTTGCCGCACACGTCAACAAGTCACAGATCCGTGCCGAAGCCGTCGATGCGGGCTTTACGACTGGCAACCTCGGGTTCGAGAACGCCGCGCGTCAAGTGACCGGCGTCATTAAGGTGCCCTCCGCTGATATCGACAGGTTGGGGATCGACGACCCGGAGAACGTGGTCAAGGTTGCCCAGCCGAAGAACTCATATGGCCCAGCAGGACAAGAGTGCTTCTTCAAGAAGGAGTACGTCCCAGCATTTCATACAACCCGCGTGGTGCCGTACTCGAACCCGCGGTGGGCAGTGATGGGCGTCATGTCGAAGGCGGATCGGCTTAGAGATGAAGTCTTGCGTTACCTCAAGCAGCACCCGGGTTCCACGAAAACAAGCTCGACTCGTTGAGCGGGGCGAGTGGCTCGTTCCGGGCAAGCAAAGCAGATGTCGGCGGGTGCTCACACAGCTAACCGACGAGGGCGCCATCCGCCTGCGTCCAGTCAGCAAGGAAGAAAAAACTACGCTCGGCCTGCCCCAGCAAACCAAGGAAGTGCTCGAAGTTGTCGACTAATCATGTCCGCCGTCATGTCCGCCACCGCACCAAGCCCGCCGAGGCGCTCGGCGGGCTTAAAGCTGTTCAGATTCAGAGACTTATACCAATAAGTCAAGTCCGCCAGCTCAGCTCGCCGCGGCGGGCAATATCATCAATAATTTCATAGGGTTAGCACGTCCGCCGAACCCTCACTGTCTAACGACGTGTCCGCCGCCCTATCGGCGGGCACACGTCAGGCAATAAATCATCGGAAAGGACAGCCACAACTCGGTAATGTTCCGGTGCTCGGGCCGCGCACACCTCATCCAAGAGGTGCTGCGCAAACACGTCCTTCCACCCTGCATTCAGCCTCGGTGTATCGCAATGGCTGAGATCAATGACATCGGCAGCGTCGAAACCACCGACTTCCCTATTCATCGCATCATAGAGACGCGTGTCTGCTGGCGGCAGGTCTACGAAGGGTTGCAGATCATCGAAAGCCATGTAGAGGCAGGTGTGCGCGTACCGCTCAGACAGCACTTTCGGCGGCATGCTGGGCCACGAGTGGCAGCCGAGGCTGGCAGAGCTGCCAGAAACGGCTTCGAGCCAACCTCAGACGTGCGTGCTGCCCGCAATACATTGCATGCTGTAAACATCCAGGTGCGCCGCACCAGTTGCGCGACTTTGAGAAAGTGCTGTACCGCAGATCACAGACGTGATAGCGGACGCCGCACAGGCTACACGCGCAAATCAACAAAGCCTGCACCAGCCGCCCCTCACGCCGGACGCAGCTTACTGCATTACGAGCCGCGCAAAACTTGCTTTCGGGGGTGCTTATGGTGCTTGACGACATCTTGGCGGTCGCAGGGGCGCGAGATGGATCGGCAAATAGATTTTGCTGAGCTGAAACGCAGTCGCCGATTTGCTTGGTCGCAAGATTCTTCCCGGGATCGCAGCGCTGACAGCTGATGGGATACCCAAGCATCGCCTGCGGCCATTGCAGAGAACAGCCAAGGCGCGTGGTAAGCGCATTTTGACACTGGCAGACAGGGTCAGCATCATGCTCAAGGCGGGGATCAAGGCCGAATATGATGCTATGCGCGCCGGTGGTTCTCACCTGTACAAGTTGCTCGATGAGGCCGAAGGGCTTATCACGATGGCGCTGGCTGCCTGCCCACCCGACCCCTCACCGGCGGTCACGAGGCCCTATCTTGCGCCGCAGGTAAAAACGAGCTTGCTGTCACGGGGCGGCTCTGGGGCTAGCCAGACCAGTTCTGCCCCAGTCGCGTAGCCCATGATGCCTAGTCGCAGTCCTGATAGTTAGACGCCATGCAAACACGCGCTCGGCGCTGTGCCTCGGATATATCGGCCGTGGTCATCTTGAGCGCAATGTCGTCACGACGCGCGGGCGCGTGGCTATTCCCATTTGCAGCAGCGATATTGGCCCACATATGCGACTGGACGTAGTCCTGAGGGACGCCCTGACCTTTGTCATACAACAAACTTAGATTGTATTGTGCGTCTGCGTTGCCTTGCTCAGCGGCCAGTCGATACCAGCGCCCACCCTCAGTGTAGTCCTGCGCGACACCATGACCTTTGCCATAAATCACGCCAAGATTAAGTTGCGCGCCAGCATCTCCTTGCTCAGCGGCAGCACTAAGCCATCGCATAGCCTCAGTGTAATCCTGCAGCACGCCCTGACCACTAGCATACATAAAGCCTAGCTTGCTTTGCGCGCCAGCATCTCCTTGCTCAGCGGCTGCACGGTACCAGCGCGCTGCCTCTGCGTAGTCCTGCAACACGCCCCATGATACATGAGGCCAAGGTTGAATTGTGCGTCGTGCGTCGCCTTGCTCAGCGGCCCGTCGATACCAGCGCACAGCCTCTGCGTAGTCCTGCAACACGCCCTGACCGCGCGGCATACATATAGCCAAGACCGTACTGCGCGTCTGCGTCGCCTTGCTCAGCCAGCGGCTTCCACTCTCGCAGCGCGGTGGCGTAGTCGCCTCTTCCATACGCAGCCATTCCCAAGGCGTAATCCTGCGCAACACTCGGAAGCGGTGCCAACGCCAACAGCATGGCGACAAATAGTGCTTTGGTTCTCATGGCAGATCTTTCTCTTTGCTGATGTTCTCAGCCTGACATTCACGCCTGCACCCTCATAGGCTGCCGCCTTGTCTCAATGAACGCGGCCACGATCAGGCTGTCAATCCTGTCGAACCAGCTTGGGCAGTCGCAACGGACCATCCAGCGCGCCGTGGGCGTCCACCAACCCCAGTACATGCATGATACCCAATTCCAATCGCACCCGCGCCACCGGCCAGCCTAGCAGGCTTGCGATACGTTCCGATCCTATGCCGTATGCAGCGCGACGGCAAACTTGTTCATGGTGTGGTGTAGTCAAATTCCAGTCGCGGTCGATATCCACCCTGTTCAAGCAGCTTGCGCGACTGAGACACACATGCTCAGGGCGAAAAACGCTTGTCCAGCGGGCAAAATCAGGTGATCTTGGCATCAGGCGGCAGGTCAGCTTGGAATGTCGGGTCAAAGATCAGTGCTCAATGTAAGCTTTGCACAACTATCATGTGAAGGATACAGACCCCACTAGCCACATGTATGCCATATCGATCAGGTGCCTAGCGGGCACCTCGATTTTTGACTTATTTCGCGACGATGAAGCAAGTGCATCAGCCTGTAGTGTGTATTGGAATGGGTTAACTACGGGGTTTTTGTGTCAGGTCTGATGAAGCACGGACCGTTTCGCTTCGCAGACATTGGTTCAGTGCGGTTTGAGTGATGCGCAGCATGATCTGCGCCCTAGCTCGATCAGTTTTTACGCCGGATTTGGGTTGATGCGACGCAGTTGGCAGAGACGGCGCATGTTGTAGGCGATGTTCTTCATCCCGATCTTCGCTTTGGCGCGTGCCAAGCCGATTGTGCGCACCAGCGTGCCTCCCATGTCGTTGGTTTGTGCGCCGAAGACATGTTCTACACGGACCCGAACGGTGGATTTCGTCCGGTTGCTTCCCTTGGCCTGTTCGGTCAGCAGCTTACCCCGTTTGCCCTTGCGGTGGATGTGGCTCTTGAGTTTGCAGTCCCGCAGCTTGCCCTCCATTTCCTCAGATCGATACGCCGCATCCGCCCACACGCCCGAACCGGTGTTACCGCGCATCAGCAGATGATCCACCGCCTGACTGTCGTGCAGCGCAGCGTCGCTGACGTGATAGCGCCGAACCAGCTTGTGCTTGCGGTCCACGTTTACGTGGTTTTTGTAGCCGTAGTGGCTCTTGCCGTGCTTCTTGGTCCAGCGCGCATCAGTGTCCTTCTGGCTACGCTTGGCTGGTTTGTCTGCCCAATCCTCGGGCACCTCGCCATTCTTGATAGTCTTGTTCTCGTCACGCGTATTGTGGTTGCGCGGCACAGGCACGATGGAAGCATCCAGGATCTGCCCGCCGCGGGCGATGTAGCCCCGTCGATTGAGATGACCGTCGAACAGCTGGAATAGCTCCTCCACCTTACCTGCTTGCGCCAGCGCGTCGCGGTAAAACCAAACCGTCTTGGCATCGGGAACACGATCCCCCAGGCCAAGCCCCAGAAATCGCATGAAGGAAAGTCTGTCGCGGATCTGATACTCGATCTGATCGTCGGAAAGGTTGTAAAGCGCGCTCAGGATCAGCGTCTTGAACATCAGCACTGCGTCTATGGGTTTGCGCCCAGCCTGAGACTTGCGATCCGCATTTGGCTTGCGCCAGACCCGTTCAAGAGCCGGGCGAAACTCCTCCCATGGCACAACAGCATCGATCTCAAGCAGCGGGTCTTTCTTAGCGTCCAAGCTCGCGTAACGGTCCGAAAGATCGAAGAAACCCATCTGCGCCATCGCTGCATTCCCTGTGCCGCTTCAATGTTCAATCATACCGCAGCGCAGAGATCAGGGCAATTTATAGAGGTGCCCTAGCGATAGTCGCCACGATGGCTGTTTTCGTACCAGACGATTTGATCGCTCAAGAGAAGGTTGGAACCGCGTTTGTCGACGGGCAAAGAGTTGAACTCTTTGCAGACGGCTCATGGCGCTACTCCGGCCCTTCGGTTTCTAACGGCTGCATCACAATTAAGTTGAATGTCAACTTCTGCGGTCAAGAGTCAGGCTGGCAGCAAATGAAAAATAACGACCGTGAAATCACTGCACAATTCATGTTTAATGATAGAAACTACGGATTATTTATCATCGAACAACTTGGGCTGGTCGATGGGTATCATCAGAATTCATGATGTTGATCGCTATAGAAAACTTTGCGAGCGTGTCTGGAGTTCGGGCTGAGGATATAGTCGTTTTTAGTGTCGAGGAAGGTATGTTTAATGACTTGCCAAGTGCAACAATTACATATGGGGGTGCATTAGAAATATAAACGTCATTTTCCGAAATCACCATAGTCATCGATGAAAACCTCACAATGCAGGCAGCAACATGCACGATTGGAGCTGAGGTGACAGATAGCTTTGAACGGCTGCATGATGGATTCCTTGACGCGATTGTTCTCAATTGACGAAACTCAGGTGATAATGGGGATCCCTTTTGTTTATTTGATCTGACGGGGAAGATGGGTTTGGAAGTTGCCTAAGGTGGGTCAAGAGCCCTGTTTGTGCCGTCAATTGCATCGATAACAGAAAAATTTGAAACTTATATTTCAGTCTGTCAATTCTTGTTGGATCAAGAACAATTTCAAGACATCATCTATAGACCTCACTCATAGCAATGCTAACGTCCTCGCCGTTGAGGCCGTGCGTTTCTGCTATTCTACAACCGCGGCGAGGAGACAGGCCTGACACCTGAGGAGATCGCTTTCTACGACGCGCTGGCCGACAACAACAGTGCCGTCGACATTCTCGGCAATGATCAGTTGAAGGTCATCGCACACGAACTGCTGACGGGACTAAAAGCGAACGTCAGCATTGACTGGGCCCACCGCGACAGCGCTCGGGCCCGCCTGCGGGTGCTGGTGAAACGTATATTGCGGAAGTATGGCTACCCGCCCGATCTTGAAGAAGCGGCGGTGCGGGGCGTTCTGGCACAGGCCGAGGCAATGTTGTCAGAACTGACGAGTTGAAAATGCTGATGTCGAGCATATCGACCATCGTGCCCGCCGGCGTTGTCGCCATCTGCCGCATTCGAGAAGCGTCTTTTGGCGCAAGTATGTTGCGTTGGCCAGCACCGCCTAAACGATCTTCACGATCACATTCAACTGGATCTCCGTGAGTAGCGGCGTCACAAGCGAAGGCCGCGTTCTGTCACACTTGAGAACCGGCACGCCTTCATCGCAGTATCGCTCTTGCAAGTGCTAAACCGTCTGCTTCAACAAGCCCGTCAGCCCCGCTTGATTTCAACGGACACCACACAGTCCGCGGTTGCATCCACGATCCCTGCACGCTTAGTGAGCTTGCGCGGTCTGTTGCGGTTGGCAAGCAGAGTTTCAAGCTGAGCGCGATTGCCGGGGCCAAGGTAAAGGCAGATGTCGGAGCGTCTCATTCGCCAATCCTGCCGCGACAAAACAGCATTAGGAAACCAATGTCGGGTATAGGGCACTAGTGTTCGGCACACCGGCCTACGCGGCGATCTCATACTTCGAAAATAGAGTGGCCAGATCATCAAGCCTCGGCCAGCGCCGCTAGTATTGCGGCCTGGCGCGGCCGAGTTTTTAAGCCATAGCAATTAATCGCAGGCATCCGCAAAGCATCGAACGGATCACCTGGCACTTCAATCGCCGCTGTGGACTGTTAGCCACAAAGAAACACATCCGTGATGGTAGATGCTGCCTGTCCAGCAGTACGAGATTTTGCTCGCCCTGTTTGATTCCACCAGGTTCAGTATGCTGCCGAATAAATAGCCAAAGCATCAGCCTCTCGAAGGGGACGAGGATTGTTTATAAGTAATCGTTTCTGGTTCATCGCATCGCGCGCCAGCCTTGGAAGCCACTCCAACGGAATGTCCAGCTCGCGTAAAGTTTGTGGCAGACCGCAGTCGCGGGACAGATCAGCCAGCGCCTCGCAAAAGGCCTCTGCGCGATCCTGGCCCTGCAATCGGTCCAAATCGGGAAAGGCATGCGGCGCCATCTCGGAATAGGCATCGGGTGCAGTCACCGCGTTGAACCGCAGGACATGCGGCAGCACGAGGGCGTTGGACAAGCCGTGCGGAATGTGAAAATGCCCGCCCAGTGGATAGGCAAGGGCATGAACTGCCGCCACCGGCGAATTGGCAAAGGCCTGACCCGCAAGCATCGATCCTAGCAGCATGTCGCCCCTGGCCGCTGTATCGGACCCGCTGTGCACTGCCTTCAAGATCGCCCCCCCCATCAGGCGCAGCGCCTGTAGGGCCAGATTTCGGCTGATCGGGTTATTGTTGGCCGAGGCCGAGGCATAGGCCTCGATTGCATGCACCATCGCGTCTATGCCTGTCGCGGCCGTGACATGCGCAGGCAGGCCCAGCGTCAGTTCTGGATCGAGCAGTGCTACATCCGGCAGCAAGACTGGCGACACAACACCCATCTTCTCTGATACTCCCGTGGTCACGATCGAAATCGGCGTCACCTCTGACCCGGTTCCGGCCGTCGTGGGCACCAGGATCAGAGGCAGGCGCGGCCCCTTGGCTTTTCCTATGCCATAGACATCACGCAACTGTTCAACGCCCATTGCCAGCAGCGCCACCAGCTTTGCCACGTCCATTGATGACCCGCCGCCCAGCCCCACGATGCCTTGCACTCCAGCCGAACGGGCAAGCGCGACGGCAGCCTCGATCACATGCTCGGGCGGGTCGGCCTGGACTTCCGAAAACAGCGTGACCGCGACGCCCGCATCCTTCAGAAGCATCTGGGCCCGATCAATAATGCCCGTCGACATCATACCGGGGTCCGTCACCAACATGATGCGCGTTCCCATTTGCGTCGCTGTCAGCTCGCCGAGAAGCGCAAAACAGCCGGGTCCGAACTGGACACTTTTCGTCGTGTTGAAAACGAAGTGGGTTATCGTCACCACCTATCCTCCAAAGCTAAGTACAGTCAGCACGACCACGGCACTTGCAACCGCCAGAGCGATGAAAGCGGCGCGCAGTCGGACCCGTTCCGCCTGCGTTTGATCATGGCGCAATCGCGGGGGTGGCGTATAAGGGGGATCTGCATCGAAAGCGGGCTAGCCATTTCCATCTTGTAGGACAGGAACCAGATCAGCCCCAGTCCCGCCGCCCAGAACAGGACAGCCCACCCCCATTGCGATGGCATACCGACCAGCCAAGTGCCATCTGTGCCAACGAATGCCGTATTGCCAAAAATCAGGCCCGGTCCTACCGCAAGGAACAGCCACGCAAGAACCGCCGACCAGGCAGTGCTTTTCAGCGCCCGCACCCGGGGGCCGCTGCGCAGGGTGCCATCCAACAGTGAGCGCACGTCCTGTGCCTCGTCGTTCAGTTTGTAGCGCTGCGTAAAGGCCGCAACCAACAACGTGACGCAGATATTCGGCACAAGGCCCCATAGTGCCGAATGAAGAGTCCAGGGCCAGCGGCCCCAGGGAAGATCCAGGCCAAGGAACGACAGAGCCGCATGACCCGCAGGCTCGGTCAGCAGAACGCCCACGATACCGAAACCCACTCCGGCCATCACCGCACCACGCCCCATCCAACGCAGCCAGCAGATGCCCAACAGGGGGGTCCACAACTGCACCGAAAGGGGCAGAGCCAATGACCCCAGGGCGGATAGGGTCACCGGTGTGAGGGCCTGCATGCACACAGATGTCAGGGCCAGCAGGCCAATCACGATCCGGGTCACGGTCACCGTGTGACGAGCACCAAGCGTCGAATGGAACCATGGCTTGTAGATATGCCGTACTAGCGCCTCGCCCGCCGTCATCAGCGCCAGACCCGCCAATAGTTGCACCCCTGCGACCAGCCCTAAAAACAGCCAGGCCGCAAACCATGGCGAAATGCTCGGTAGCATCGAAGGAATAGTCAGGCGCGGGTCAATCAGAGGCGCCGTCCCCAGCACGCCCAGGCAACCGACCACCAGCGCGCCGCCAAACCCGGCAAGAACCCAGGTCTGCCCCGCGGCCAATCCGCGCGGACTGCGCGTGGACATCACGAGCTTGGCAGCCAGCGGACTAGCCTGAAAACCCGTCAGCGCCACGAAAAGCCCCAGGCTGGCCATCGCTGTGCCTTCATGGCCCGCCGCTGCCTCTCGGCCGATCCCAGCTGTGAACTGAATCACCCCTGCCACACTGAAAAGCCCGGCGCGGGCAGGATCTGCTGCTAGTGCGACCAAACCGTCATTCAGCGCACCAAAGCCCCCAAGGCCCACCAGCGCAAATCCCGACAGACCGATCAGCACCGCCGCCAGCAATACTGCCTGAATGGCCCCCAGATATCCCACGGCGCGCATCCCGCCGATCACCACATAGCCAAACAGTACGATCGATAGCATCACACCCGCCACGGGCGCGCTGACCGCACCGCCGGTGAGGACAGCCACCAGATATGACAGGGCCCGCAATTGCATCCCGGCAAAACCGACAGCGAACAGGACAGCCACAACAGTTGAAACGACGACCAGAAACTCGGACTGGTAATAGGTTCGCAGGACTTCACTCTGGGACGACAGACGCAACCGCTCGGCGATCAACCACAGACGCTTGAAGAAAAAGACACCCGGCAAGGCCAGCGCGATGCCTGCTTGCAGCAGAGCAGGTTGGCCAAAGCCGTGCATCGCAACATCGGATGCCCCACCAAGAACTATCCATCCGGATACGCTCCCCCGCCAACGCGAGTGCGGTCACCCAGGGTTGCAGCGAATGACCTGCTGAAAAATAGGTCTGATAGTTGCCGTTGGCCTGTCCCGCAATGCGCGCCCAGTACAGCGTCACCAGAATGTAAAACAACAGATACAGCGGCAGCCAGATCATTGCGCACCCTTTCCGTGCAAACCGTCACGGTGAACATGAAACCGCGAAAATGCGCCACGTAGGCCATGCCGGGTGAACAGATAGGCCAGAAATCCAGCCCCCAGGACACCAAAGAATGTCAAGCCTGCATAGAAATCGGCGATCGTCATGCCGCCTTGCAGAGCCCCTACGACGAACATCAGCCCTAAAAGGCCATATATCCCGATCCCCAGCGCCGTTTCCCCTGGCGTGAAACCGGTGTCGAAGATCCCGTTCACAATGATGTGGCCGACAAAGGCCAGCACAACGACGCCAACGCCGACCGCCGCCAGCCACCAGACATCCCGCGTCATGCCTTCAAGAAACAGGCCCAGCCCTAAAAAGCCGAACACCGACCAGATCGCAAACACGAGAATGCCGCGGTCGACGAGATGGAATTTGTCAGGCATCGACTTCTCCAAGTTGCAGGCACATCAGGCGCAAACCGCCCGGTTACATTATTTGGATTTGCCCTTGGCCGCTGGCGCTGCAGGGTCGGAATAAACAACCTTGGATAGATCCTGCAACGTGTGAGGGCGGTGGACGGTATCCGCGGTAAGGCCGATTTCGCCCAAGAGTGTATCCACAAACGGCGCCTGCGTGCGATAGCGCAGTGCCGACGACACAACCTGTTCGGCAAGGTTCCCGTCGCGCCCGCTGCTGTCCTGCCCGGTGTCGCCAGATCCGGTCATCGCGCCACCCGACATACCAGGAAGCCCCTCGACATGCACAATCTTGATCCCCTCGATCCTCTCCATCGGCTTAACGCTTTCGCGGATGATGGCCGGCAGGTTTTCGACCAGCGCCTTGTGCAGCGCAGATTTGCGGCTGGCATCCGAGCGCAGGTTTTCTGCCGTGTTCAACTTTTCCTTGCCCTCTGCCTCAACACTCAGGCGTTCCGCGAGCGCGGCCACGGCAATGCGGTCGGCATCGGCGCGGTCTTGTGCAGCGGCCTTTTCAGCTTCTGCCAGGATGCGGACGCCTGCCGCCTCTGCCTCGGCCTTGCGTTCGGCGTCTATCAGTTCGATTGCCTTCTGGCGGTTGGCGATTTCCGTGTCGCGCATAGTCACAAGACGCTCCTGTGCCTCCACCATCTTGGCCCGCGCGTTTTCTGCCTGAGCTTGTGCCTCGCTGCGCTCTTTTGATTTGATCGAAACAGCAATCTCGCGGGCCTGCTCCTCAAGCTGCACAGCCTCGCGCCGCTTGATGTCAAGCGTTTCGACGGTGCGTTCCATCTCGATCTGGGTGCGCTCGACCACTTCACGCTCGCGCAGCTTCACTTCCTCGATCTGGCGTTCGCGGGCCGCACTTTCGTTTGCGATTTCGGACTTGCGATTGGCACGTTCAATGGCAACTTCGGCTTCATGGGCCAGCCGAGCGTATTCGCTATCGCGCTGGATCTCCAATGACCGCTTTTCCGCTTCGAGGTTTTTTGCGCTGATTGCGACGGCGGTGTCTTTTTCGATGTCATTGCGCTTTTTCTTGCGCGACTCGATTTGTTCGGTCAACCGCGTCAGACCCTCGGCATCGAAGGTATTCGACGGATCGAACAGCTTGATGTCGGTCTGATCAAGCGAGGTTAGCGACACGCTTTCGAGCTCCAGACCGTCCAGTTCAAGGCTTTCCGCCACCTCCTGCTTGACCTCGCGCACGAAGGTCGATCGGTTTTCATGAATGTTCTCCAGCGTCATCTTCGCCGCAGCCCCGCCCATAGCGTCGACGAACCGGCCCTGGATCAAGTCTTTCAACTGTTCAGCGTTCATCGTGCGGTTGCCAAGGCTGCGCGCTGCGGTGGCAACCGCGAGTTCATTGGGCGATACGCGGACATAGAATTCCACCGTCAGTTCCACCCGCATTCGGTCCTTGGTGATCAGCGATTTTTCCCGCGCCCGCGTGACTTCGAGGCGCAGGGTGTTCATATTTACTTCAGTGATGTCATGCAGGATCGGCAGCACAAGCGCGCCCCCCCCCATGACCACCTTTTCTCCTCCAAAGCCGGTCCGCACGAAGCTGACATCTTTAGTAGACCGGCGATACAGCCAGTGCAGCAGGTAGGCTGCAACGGCGATGACGATCGCGGCGAGGATGATTATAGCAATGACGTCTGCGCCGTTCATGAACGTGCTCCTTTGTCAGCAGAGGTTGCGGAAGGGGAGGCTTCGGCGGACACCAACACGCCAGTGGCAAGAACCGCCACGCCAAATGCCATCCGGTTCAGGATGTCGAAAAGATTGTAGGCGACCGACAGACTGCCATCATCAGGAATACCCGCGAAGGCCGTCAGGAAGTTGCCAAGTGGATAGATCGCCCAGCCGATCGTCACGATGAGGCGCAACCAGAAATAGCCGCGGCGCAGATGGTCGCCTGGGGCGGTTGACACCACATCATCCATCCGCCCAAAGAACAACTCGCCCAAGATATATAGCCAGAACACGAGGCCAATCAGGAAGGCCAGCGTGGGATGCATGAGCGCGGCCTCGCCCAGATAGCGAACGAAAACCATCAGGATCGAAACCACCACCAACCGCCAGAACAGCCCTGCACCCAGCTTGCCTGCCGTGTGGGCCAGGAAATAGAGCGCCAAGATCTGCAATGGCATCGACACGGTCCAGCCGACATAGTGATAGACCACCGGCACCCCACCGGCCGCAGCCCAGGCGCTGCGCGCCTCATAGGCGGCAATTGCGCCGACCAGCGCCGCGATGGCACACAGCGCCACCGGAACCTTCCACGCACGCCCAACCCATGCCTGCCCCAACAAAAGTAGAATTGTGGTCGCGACCAATCCGAACAAGGCAACCGAATAGCTTGCCGCGGTCAGGTCGGTCGTCTGAAACACTGCCATGTCACTGTCTCCCTTTGTGGAATATCATCTTTTTAATTCCCCGTCATATCTGCGTGCGGATGTGCGGCGATCGGGCATAGAGCGCCACCATCGGCAGGATCAGCAAGCCAAAGATGAACTGCTGCCATTTAAAATCAGAGCCCTATGCCGACAAGGAACGACGACAGCACCTGCAGGACAAGAACGCCAATCACTGTAAAGCCATAGCCTCCTGCGCCACCCAGCAGGGACGTACCGCCCACCACCACAGCGGCCAAGGTTAGGAACAGGTACTGGTCGCCGACGCCGATAAAACCACCACCAGACCAACCCAGTAGCAGGCTGCCAGTCAGCGCGGCAAAAAAGCCCGAGGCCGCATACATTGACACCCAGTAGCGCATCTCAGAAATCATTACGCGGTTGGCCGAGGTGCGGTTGACACCCAGCGCATAGAGAAACCGGCCATAGACCGTGATCCGCATCCCTACGATCAGGATGATCGCGATGAACGCCCAGATCGCGATGACCGGTGGAAACGGCAGGCCAAACGTCGTGCCATTCATCGCAGACAGGTTCGACAGCCAGCCTGGCACTGTGCCGAACACATTGCCGCCATAGGCCGATCCAATCGAAGTGATGATCTGCACGCCACCCGAAATTGCAAATCCGGTACCCAGCGTCACGATCAGCGCCTGCCCTTGCAGCCGATAGCTCAGAAACCCGTTGATCATGCCAAGCGCCGCGCCGATGACTAGCACGATGATCGTGGCCAGCCAAGGCGGCACGCCAAGGCTGATCAGATACAAAAGCCCCACATTCGCCGCACCGATGATGAACGGGATCGAAAGGTCCAGCCCGCCCAGCAGCGCCACAAGAGTTTGCCCAATTGACGCTATCCCAAGGAAGGCGGCGAACAGCAGCATCGACTTGATGTTCGCCCCAGACGAAAAGCCTTCGATGTTCATCGAACCCACCGAGAACAAACCCGCCAGCACCATGATCCCGATAAAGGCGGATCGGTTCTGCTGGAACTGCCGGCCCAGAGTGCGGGTCAGTACTAGGATCACTAGATAGAATAAGCAGCGAGATCACGTTCCAGATATTGAAAAAGCCTCGCACGGTCAGCGACAGGATCAGAAAGGCCAGAAGAATCAAAGCAAGGCCAAGAAGCGGCCAACGATAGGCGAGCCAAGCTTGGTAGATCGGACTTGGCCCGTCGCTACCGGGCGCGACGGGGCCGGCGAACTGACCCAGCACATAGCTCCATCCCCAAACGAACAACGCCAGCGTGGCAATTGCCGCGAGAATGACAATCTGCACTGAAGCGCCCGTGGCAAACCCGAAACCTGCCCCGATCCCTGTCAGGATCAGGCCGACAACGAGCCCGAGGATCTTGGCCGGCAGCGACAGGGGCGAGATCTGGGTCATCATGGCGCGGCCTCAACATGCGGGGGCGTCACACCCTGCCTGATCCCCCACGCTCCGGCCAGAACCAGCATCGCCATGACGACAACGATGGCTGGTGCAATCTTGGCGCGGTCGGACTGCCCGAAGGCTAGGCGCAAGAACACCGCAGTCACGATAAGGAGCACCGCACCCAGCACAAGCGGCCCGGCCGCCGCCCGCAGGGCGGCTGTCTCAGGGCTGACTGCTCCGATTTCCAGCGGGCTCGTGAGCGCCACCTGCATCTGCAACGGCCCAGGAAGCATCGCCCCAACCTCACCCAGTGCAGCATAATCAAAGGTAGCGTGTAGGATAATCCCCAGCACCACCACTGCCAGTGCGACAAAATACAGCAAGGGGCTGAAGTTGCGTATATACCGCTGGATCACCGGGATCAGAAGGGTGAGCAGCAAAGACAACACCAGGATCGTGCCATAGGCTAGGTTGGTGACAAAGCTTTGCACTGCGCCAAAGTTAAAGGTCGAAAGGCAAAAGGTGATCAGATAGAGGTTAATCGCACCAAGCGCCGAACCAAAAACGCCCCCTCGCCCTCCGGCCAACGACGCTCCCCCCAGCACCAGCGCGGTCACCGCAAGTAGCGTATATGTGGTGCCCTGCGACGGGTCACCCGACGAGATCAGCGCAGTAAAGCAAATTGCCGCCAGCCCAGCAAAGCAGCCCGAGATCAGATGCGCCCCGATGCGCACGGTCGTGATCGGCACGCCACTGGTATAGGCCGCACGTTCATCCGACCCCATCAGCCGCAAATGGGTATAAAATGCGGTGGTTGTGAACAACAGCCACGCAGCCGTAGCGATTAGGAGGATCACTAAAATGGGCGAAAAGATCGAGGTGCCATACCCCCATTCGGCCATGAACGCGGGAGCCATACCCCCCGGTCGCGGTAGAATCACCAGGTTGATGCCGGTCAGCGCAAGATAGCCTGAAAGTGACACGATGATGGGCTGCACCCGAACAAAGATTACAATCAGCGCAAAGATCAGCTGATACAGCGCGCCCGCAGCCATGGCATACAAAAACACAACAATCGGATTTTCCAGAACACCTGCAGCCTGCAATTGGATCAACGTCACGTTGACGAACCCGATTAGCGGCCCAATCGACAGGTCCACCGTGCCACGCCCCGAAATAGACGAAGCCATCAACGCATAAGTCGCAAGGATCAGGGGCGTCACCACTATGATCGCTGCCCCGAGTCCTGCGCTTGTCATCAGGTTTGGCGAACGCAGAACCGCAAAAGCCAGCAGCGCAAAGAACAGCGTTATCGGCATCAGCAGGTATGGGTTCGACCGCCCGCCCCGCTGTTCAGACTGCAGTGTGGCCATTGGCAGCGCGGTCATCTCTGCTGCCCTTCATGCTTGCGGCCCTCGGCGTCGAATTCGACAATTCGTATGGCTTTAGGCTGCAGCCTGACCCCAATCTCGGCCACCGGCACCAACCGTTCTCGCAGTGTTTGCGAGGGAGCCGACGCGCTGTTCAACCTTTCTCGCAGCGCCTTAGGCACTTCGACCGTTACCCGCACACCGTCGCCCGCAAGGCTACGCACTTCCCTATCGTCCGCGCGCGGGCGAAGCCCATGGACTGCGGTCAAGCCACTGCCGTCAGTTTGGCCGAACATCGCATCCAGCACCTGTTTGGGTCTCAGGCCGCGCCCATCGAACGCATCAAACGGCCTGCCGTCGCGAAACACCACGACGCGCGAGGCAAAATCGATGAATTCTTCCAGCTCGGACGACATATAAACCACCGAGCGACCTTCCTCGGCGAAGCTACGCAGTTGTTTGTAAAGCTCGGTCTTGGCGCCCACGTCGATGCCGCGTGCAGGGTCGTTAAGCACGATCACATCCGGGCGCATCGCAAAACCGCGCCCGATCAGGACCTTCTGCTGGTTGCCACCCGACAGGCTGGTGATCCGATCCTCTTTCACACCGAACTTGATCATCAGGTTCTCGGCCTCGCGCTTGAATGTCGCGCCAAGGGTCGGCGTATCAATGATTGCCAGAATCCCAGCGCGCTTTTTCTCGCGGTAAAGTGGCATGACCATGTTTTCAAAGATCGAGAGAGAGGCGAAAATCCCTTCGCGTTTGCGATCACCCGAAACATAGGCAATCCGCCCGCGCACTGCCTCGCGCAAGGTGCGCACGAAGGACCATGTGCCATCACGGTCCGCCACCTGCACCATGCCTCGTTCCGCCGGGGCGACCCCGGCCAGCACGCGGACAAAGGCATCCTGCCCCTGCCCGTCGAGCCCCGCCACGCCTACGATCTCGCCGCGCCGCAGGTCAAAATCGAAGGGTGTGGCCCCCGGCCAAAACACCAGGCCCCGCGCTTTCATCGCGCGGTCGGTCCCGCGCGGCTGTGGCGCGGCCAAGGTACCATGGCCCTGACCCCGATCCTCGCCCGTCATCAGCGCCAGTAGGTTGCGTTCGTTGATATCAGCCTTTTCAAGCACACCGACATCACGCCCATCGCGTAGCACAGTGGCACGGTCGGAGATGCGGATCAGCTCGGCAATCCGGTGCGTCACGACCAGAACCGTTGTCCCGCCATCACGCAGCGCGCGCATCTTGGTGAATAGTCGTTCGGTGCTGTCATAATCCAGCGCCGCTGAACTTTCATCAAGGATCAGGATCTTCGGTTCCGCAACCAAAGCGCGGGCAATGGTAATCCATTGTTTTAGCCCCAGCGGCAGCGTGCCCACCAGAGCATGCGGGTCCACCGGCTCGCCCGCCAGTTCGGTCATCAACGCAGCAGCGCGTGCCACCCGGCGTTCGCCGGACAGAGTCTTGGTGAATAGCCTGTCCGCGCCCATGAATATGTTGTCAGCTACCGAGCTTTCGTCAGCCACCAGCACCTCTTGGTAAACCGTCGAAATGCCAAGGGCGCGGCTTTCAGCAGGAGTAGAGGGCGCCTCGCCTAGAATCGAAACCGACCCGGTATCTACAGGCAAGATGCCAGAAATCACTTTGGCCAAGGTGCTCTTGCCACAACCATTGCCGCCAACAATCGAATGAATCTCGCCCGCCCGCGCCGAAAACGATGCCCCGTCCAGCGCCCGGGTCGGACCGAAATACTTCTTGACGCTCCGCACCTGAACGGTCTCGCGGACGGCAGAGACGGGCGTTTCACGGGCGGTAGTCATGTGCGTCCTGTCAGGATAAAATGAGAGATGAGGGGGCCAGCATCTGGCCCCCCGCCGCGATTTTCAGGGCTTGTATGCCCGTGGATCAGCGGGATTCAGGAAGAAGTTGTCGAGATAGGCCGGGTCAGCCCCCCAACGATCTGCTCCGACCTTCAGCCAGTCGGGGCTGTCAACGCTGCAATCCTCGTCCATCAAGGCCACGAGGTCTTCGTGCGTTAGCTTGACCGGGTCGACCAGAATCGACTGAATCTTTGGACCCTGCCCTTGCAGCGTACGCATCATCACGTTCCAGATCAGCTGGATTTCATCGGCCGGTGGCCAGACCTGATAAGCGTTGCGGATATAGTCCGGGTTGTTGCGCCAGTAGCACAGCGCGCCCAACTCGCCACCGATGGCAACTGGAATGTTGCCGCGACCCGACTGCTGCACGGCGCGCAGCACGCCCATTTCGGCGGCTGACTGCACGACAATGGCATCAAGCTGACCGGGGTTGGTTGCAAGCCACTTCTGTACTTCGCCCTGCGCAACCTGATCGGTCCACATACCAGCGACGGTGCCTGCAACCTCAATTCCCGGTGCGGTCGCGAGACCAGCAAGAACACCACGGTGCTGGCTATCAGAACCCGAGGTGCCCGGAATACCCTCTACCACCAGAACCCGACCCTGACCGCCAAGTTGTTCGGCCATGTCCTTGCCGATCTCGAAGCCACCAACCTGATAGTTGACCGAGCTGTTGATCGCATATTCCGATGTGAGGTATCCGGTCAGTGAAAACACCGGCACGCCTTTGTCGGCAGCATATTTCACAGTCGCGTTCAGCGCTGTCGGGTTCGAGCAGCATACGATGATCGCATCGACGCCCTGATCGACCAGCTGGCGCATCTGCTGGATCTGCTGGCTGTCGTTCAGGTTGGACTGCGTGATCACCACTTCCGAAAGCAAACCTAAGCTTTGCCATTCCGGAATGATGGTGTTCTGCAACTCGTCCATAACGGCCGCGCGCCAAGTATTGCCGGCATAGGACGAGGCATAGCCGATCTTCCATGGCGGCGGGTTATTGGCGACAAAGTCGCGCCACGCGCTGGGGCCGATGGGCTGCATCGGGTCCAGCATTTCGGCATTGTACAGTCGATCGGCCACTGCCGGGTCGATCTCGTCAATTCCTTCGGCAAAGCCTGCCGTTGCGACCACGGCAATCAGTGCCGAGGTCATAGTCAGTGATCGAAACATGTAATTCTCCTCCCAGAGTTGATGTTCAGTCGTAAAAGTCGATCGGGGCCTTTCGAAACGTTGCCCATGCGTCGGGATCATGGCCTGTGACCACCATTGCCCCCGTGTCTTTGGCTATTGCGCGCAGCTTGGCGACCGAGATCCGCCGCTTGCCCCGACGAGACGACCAGCCCCGGCAAGGCCTTGTTTTCCCAGTGATCCATCGTATAGGCTGCATCGATTGTCAGCAGGATGGGTCCGCTTTTCGGCAAGCTGACCAGAAACGACATATGGCCGGGCGAGTGGCCAGGCGTGAAAATCATGCGCAGCACACCATCGCCGAAAAGGTCGTAGTTGTCGGTGTAATCGCCACCTAGAAACATCCAGTTGACCCCCGGCCGTTCGAAATCGGAACGAATATAAGCCCCAGCAGAAAACCAATGCGGCTTTTGCGCGTATTCATATTCGGCCCGCTGCACGATCGTCGTCGCTTTTGGAAAGCGGCCGATGGCGCCGGTGTGGTCAAGATGCAGATGGCTCTGCACCAAGTAGCGTACATCGCCGGGGGCCACGTCCACCATCTTCAGTTGATCGACGACATTCTCGGACACCTGCATGATCGGGTCGTAGGCGTCGACCACGTTCCCCCAATGGCCGCGTTTGTCGATAGCCGCCTCGATGGCATTGCCGCCGTCGATCACGACATTGCCCTGCGGATGCTTGAGAAGGAACCACGGCACGGGAATCTCGAACGCTTCCTCACCCTGGTTCATCTTGATGTATTTGGTTTTGGTGCGCAGTGTTCCGGTCTGGAACATATGCAACTCGATGCCCGAGGATTTTCGACGCTCGCGCGGCGCCTCGACTGCGGGGCGTGACAAAACCGGGCGGGGCGCAAGCGATGATACGCCTGCAGACGACGTCGCCGTGGCTTCGCGTTCAACCCGGTGGCCTTTTTCGTCGAACTCCACTATCTTCATGGCAGCAAGTCCCCGTTGTTCAGGTACGCTCTTCGATCAGGCGCAGGGCTTCTTTGAGATACACAGCGAACAGCGGGTAGTTTTCCGACATCGGAAAGTGCCCGATATCCTCCATCTCGATATAGATGCCGCCCGGAATCTGCCGCGCTGTGGCTTCGGTCGCTTCAGGTGGCGTCAGGAAATCATAGGTGCCCGTCATCATGACCACTGGGCACTTCTTGGTATCGATATTGCCAAGTTTGCCGCGCAGGTCATGGTCGACCGAGTAGAAATAGAGGTCGCCTCTGAATACTTCGGACCCCTGCGTGTAATAGTGCCAGGTCAACCAGCGGTCCATGTCGGGCGATTGCGGGGCCATCAGATCCCAGACGCCAGACCCGCAGACCTGTGCTGCGTTGGCATGCGGATGCCGCCACCAGTCCAGAAAAAAGCCGGGCGAGTTTTCGGCGGCCTCGACAGGGATCACCGCCTTGAACCGGTCTGGATGGTAAAGCGCCAGTTGCAGCGCCACGTTCCCACCAAAGGACGACCCCATAAAGATCGGCTGCTTCAGTTCCAGTGCATCGCACAGCGTCACGATGAATTTCATGTAGTGGTCGGCAGTCAAAAGATATTCTTCTTTCCACCATTCCTTGTTCAACGGCGGGTCGGATTTCCGTGCCTTGCAAGGTCATAGGCGATCACATCATAGGTCTTGCAGATCTCTTCGTCTTCCAGAAGCCCGCGCCATTGGTGGTTGTGGCACCCTGCGGTGTGCTGACAGACCAGTGGCTGTCCGCCATGCCCGTTGCGCAGATAGAAGACCTTATATTCACAGCCATCTACCTCGATAGTGACGTAGCGGCCGATGACAGGAGAATGCTTGGCCATATGGCGATCCCTTTGGATGGAAAATGCGTCAGACAGGAACACCGACCTTGCGCAAAAGCTCAAACTGGACGGTAAAATTGCGAAGATTTTGCATGAGGACCAGAATATTGCCCTCCAGCTTCAGATCGCGGCGGAAACTGGCGGCCCAGATACCGTGGTACATCGGTGCAGGGATCGGCCGCGCAAACTCTCGCCACGTCGCCGGGCTTGCGCGCAACACAAAGTCATAGGCGTCCAGCGGCTGCGGATCTGTGTTGATCCGATAAACTTTTCCATCGACCATCTCAATGATGACCTTCTGGTTGCCCATATCCCACATGTAAGTGCAGGTGTAGTAGCGAGCCATTGCTCCAATCGTCTGGTCCCGATCAGACGCTTCGCCAAACCGGATTGCCCAGTCGCGCACATTCATCACCACGCTCTACCTCCCGTGCCGCCTGCGCAACTGAGCTGGGCATCCAAGCACTCCTTGCTCAAGACACTCATTCGCTTGGCCGATCAGTGTTCAGCTTATCGGAACATATTTCTATAGACCAAACGCTAGTCTTCAGGCTAAATAGCTGTCAAGGAGAATTTACAGCACCTCACAGATAGTTCGGATGCCGGTATGAACGACGATGATGTTAAGACCAACCTGACCCCGCGCTGGAACGCGGTGCTAGAATTCTAGACCTGGTGGCGCGTTCAAAGAATTACCCCAGCTTGTCGGATGTGTCACGCGAGTTGGGCATCGCCCGCAGCACTGTGCACGCTCTTTGTCAGACGCTGGTCAAGCTCGAGTTATTGATCCGGCGCGGTGATCAGACTTTCCAACTCGGCCCTCATGTGATGCGCTGGTCGAACGCCTTCATGGAGAACTCCGACGTTGCAACGGAATTCGCGACGATCTGGGATCAAGAAACAGAACTGCCCGGGGCAACGATTACGCTGTCAGTCTTAGATGAAACTGAAGTCGTCTACATCGCGGCAAGGAACTCTGCCGTGAGTCACTCGCTGATCGAGTTTCGCGCAGGCATGCGCTTGCCCGCGGCCTTCACGGCGACTGGCAAGGCATTTTTAAGCCACATGACTGATTTCGAGGTCCGAAAGCTCTATGAGCAAGGACTGCCAGCGGGTCGGACAGTGCATTCCATGCAGGGAATTGATCAGCTGTTGGACGAACTGCGCGATATCCGCGGCTGCGGATACAGCTGCGATGACCAGCAGGTTGCCGAGGGTATCATCTGTTTTGGCGCATCGGTGCTCGACAGCCGCAACCGTCCGATCGCAGGGGTTGCCGTTAGCCTTCTGGCAGACGAATCTGCTAACCGAGGAGCGAGACCGGGTGATTGGAAACGTCCTACGAATCGCTGCTCGCCTGTCTCATCGGATGGGCGCTGATCTGTCGGGTACGTCCTGAGTTGCGCGCGTCAGTGGGATTATTTGCAGGTAATCGTCCTTCACGGGACCTGGATCTCCCTGAAGTGTTGTGGACCTTTCGGTACAGTCGGTGTGTTATTTGATCAAATCATTATCTTCGACGGCCGGAAAGCTTGCTGTGGATCATGAAACAAATCGCCACTGAGCGCGACAGAGTATGCTAACATGCAAAGATATCAGTAGGCGGGAAGCGCGACTTGTGTACGAACCCTTCACCACCAGTTTCGGAGCTGTAGCGGCGCGCTGTCAGGCCAAGAGCAAGCGCAGCGGTGCGCAGTGCTGCAAGCCTGCGATGCGCGGCAAGGCCGTGTGCAGGACGCATGGTGGGGCGTCCACGGGTGCACGAACTCAACAAGGCCGAGAGCGTTGCGCGCAGGCCAAGACCATACATGGCCGGGAAACACGTGAGATCAGACGCAAACGGGCAGAGAAGCTCAGGGAGCTGCGTGAGCTCGAGGGGGCCATGCTGGCCCTTGGTATGATTAAAACACCCTGACCAGTTCCATATGCAGCAGAACGCCTCACCGTTCGTGTGGAATCATTTGTATAGGTGAGAAGGGGTGTCGTGTTGCGTTAGGGGGGTACCCCTTGGGTGGGGTCTGGCCAGAGCCGATATTTTTGTGATGGGGTGGGGCGCTGACGCAAGCGCTCAAGCTATTGGGGAGCTGTTATGGTAACAGGAGCGCTATAGACAAAATTATCCAATGTTATCAGAGGCATTTGGCGGACAGACAGGGATTCGAACCCTGGAGACGGTCTCCCGCCTACACACTTTCCAGGCGTGCGCCTTCGACCACTCGGCCACCTGTCCGTTGCGCGGGTTTAGCCGCAAGTTGACAGACTTTGCAAGACCTTCCGAACGATTTGTTCTGCCTGTTTGCCCCTGTCATCCAGGCCCGCTATATTGATCCCAACCAAGCGGAGCCATTGCCCCACGATGCTGCACGACCCACCGAAGCCGACCAGTCCGGAAAAGCGTATCGATGCGGCCCGGCTGCAGACCGGCGCGCTGATCATCATTGCCTTTGCAGTGGTCTTGTTCCTGCTGGTGCAAGCGCGGTTCATCCTGATTTCATTGGCGACCGCGATCATTCTGTTCAGCCTGACCAGCGATGTGATCAATTTTATCGCCCGCCAGCGGATCGGGCCTTTGCGGATACCGAATGCCATCGCCAGCATCGCGGCCATGGTGTTGATCGCGACCGCCTTGCTGATCCTGACGTCGGTGCTGCTGGCGCAGATCAACACAGTTCTGGTGACCACGCTGGCCTATACCGAACGCGCGCCATCGGCGATTGCGTCGATGTTTGCCTGGTTAGGCGAGGATAGCCAGGCCGCCATTTTCAATGCGGTCCGGTCGGTCGATGCGTCCAGCTATCTGCGCAGCGCGGCAGGGCAGGCCAGCGGCATCACCCAGGCCACGGTTCTGATCATCCTGTTTGTCGGTTTTTTATTCGCCGAACGGATCTGGTTTGATACCAAGCTCGAAAGCCTGATCGGCGACAAGGCGCAGGCCCTGCGCGTGCGCAAGATCATCCAGTCGATCATCCACCGCGTGAACTATTACCTTTTGGTCAAGACCGTGATCAGCGGCATCACCGGTGCGATGGTCTATGCGCTGGCGCTGGCTTTCCAGCTGGAACTGGCCACCGCGCTGGGGATCATCACATTCGTTTTGAACTTCATCCCCAATATCGGGTCGATCATCGCAACCGGGCTGATCGCGCTGGTCGCGCATGTCCAATTCGGCGAGCCGAATACGACCCTTGTGATATTCGCGATCGCAACCTGTATCCAGTTTCTGAACGGCAATGTCATCGACCCGATGCTGATGGGCCGCGCGCTGCGGCTGTCGTCATTCGGCATCATCCTGTCGCTGGCATTCTGGGGGGCTGTTTGGGGCGTGCCGGGGATGTTCCTGTCAGTGCCGATCATGGTGATGTTGCTGGTGGTGTGCAGCCATGTGCCCCAGCTGCGCCCCTTTGCAATCCTGTTGTCGCGCGAAGGATTTCCCGAGACCGAACAGATGCTGAATGAAACCGCCAAGCGTGACGTTTTCCAAAAGCCGCCGACACCCTGAAGCGTCTTTACGGCGTAGCCTTCCCCGTCACCGGCTGGCTGGCATAATAGATGACATCCTCGGTGAAATATTGATAGCTGTCGGCGTTTTCAATCGCGCGGGCGGGGTCAGTCTGGGCCATACGCGCGCAATCACGGCGGGCATAGCAATGATCCTTGGTCCCGCCCGCACTGCGGAAATGCGACAATTCATGGATCAAGGTGCCTTCGCGGGTGCCATTGTCGCTGGCGCGCGTGCCGGGCTGCAGGGCGGCAAGCGGTGGCATGTCAAAAAACGCCGGACAGAGATAGATTTGATAGGGTTCATGTGCATAGACCCAGGCATATTCGTCCACGCCACACCCTTGGTCGCGCAGGCTGTCACATTGCAGGCTGACGCCGCCCGTGCGGATCGCACGCACCACCGCTTTGAGCGTGGCGCGCACCGTTTCGGCCTTACGGTCGGAATAGGTGCCGAACCAGCGCGCATATTCGGGCGTGTCGTCAACGGCAGCCGCGGCCGTGATTGTCAGGGATTTGGCCTGGTCCAATGCGGCGCGCACAATGGCACCCTGCGCGGGGCTACAGTATAGCACTGTTTGCGCCATCGCGGTTTGCGCGCCCAGCAGACATAAAACAACCAATATCACACGCATGGCCTAGTCCAGATGCAGATAGACACGCCGGTTCTGGCGGCCTTTCTTTTCAATCTTGCCGATCCGCACCGGCCCGATTTCGGATGTATTGGCGACATGGGTGCCGCCGCAGGGTTGCAGATCGGCGGTTTCCGCGCCGATCCCGATCCGCACCAGCCTGATCCGGCCCGACCCGCGCGGTGGCTGCACCGACATGGTTTTCACCAGATCAGGCTGCGCATCCAGATCGGCCTCGGTGATCCATTCCTCGGTCACAGCCATATTGCAGGCGATCAACCGGTTCAGCGCGTCTTCGAGCGCTTCTTTGTCCTCGGGGGCGTCGGGCATGTCGAAATCGAGCCGCCCTTTGTCGGTGGCAATAGCCCCGCCCGACACTGGCAGCGGGATCACGACCGATAACAAATGCAACGCCGTATGCACACGCATATGGCGGTATCGCCGGTCCCAGTTCAACTTTTGCAACAAAACCTGTCCGACAGGTGGCAAGGGGGCGGGTTCGGCGGGTAACAGGATGATACTGTCCCCTTCGCCCTTGACCGCCGTGGCGATATCCAGCGTCGTCCCCTGCCATGACAGGCTGCCACTGTCGCCCGGTTGCCCACCTGCGGTCGGATAGAACAGGCAGGCATCCAGCACGATCCCCCCTTCGGATGTGATGTCCAGCACGCGGCCTTCGGCCTGACGGGCATAGGCATCGTCACGAAACAACGGCTGTGTCATGCGGGATCACCTTTCAGGGTTTCGGGATTGCGCAGCCACAGATCCTGCTGCGGAAAGGGAATTTCGATCCCTTCAGCGACAAATCTGCGGGCGATTTCGTGGTTCATCTCGGATTTGACGCGCAGGACGAAATTCACGTCACGCAGGATGGCGCGGATCTCGAAATCCAGCGAACTGGCGCCGAAACCGATGAACAGCACCGCGGGGGGCGGCGTGATAATGACCATCGGATGGGCCTGCGCAATCTCGGACAGGATTTGCGCCACCTTGTCGGTATCGGTGCCATAGGCCACGCCCACCGGCACGATCACGCGGCCCACCAGATTGCCGCGCGTCCAGTTGGTGACCTGCCCGCTGACCAGATCGGCGTTCGGCACGATGACATCGGTGCGGTCAAAGGTTTCGATCCGCGTAGACCGTACCGAGATCGCGCGCACATAGCCCATCTGGCCGCCAACCTCGATCCAGTCGCCTTCGCTGATCGGGCGTTCGATCAGCAAGATGATGCCGGACACGAAATTCGACACGATATTTTGCAGGCCAAACCCGATGCCCACCGACAGCGCCCCAGCCACGATGGCCAGGCTGGACAGGTCGATCCCCGCCGATGTGATCGCGATCAGCGCCGCGAGCAGGATACCGACATAGCCAAACCCCACGGCGATGGCGTTCTGCCCGCCGGGGTCCAGCCGTGTGCGTGGCAATACACTGCGCCGCAACGTGGCCTGAATGAACCGCGTCAGCGCATAGCCCAGCGAAAAGATGATGGCGAAGGTCAGGAAATCGGTGGGCGAAATCCGCGTCTCTCCTAGCGCGAAACCTTCGCGGAACCGGTTCCATATTTCCAGAATATCGTCGGTGCGCGCCCCCCAGATCAGGGCCAGAACCGGCAGGCTGCCCAGATAGATCGCCAGACTGGCAAGGACAGGCAGCAGGGCCATCAGGCCTTTGGCTTCGTCGGCGGCGGCGTGGCGCAGGGTAATGTCATGGACGATCCGCTGCAAGACAAGGATCGCCCCCAACAAAGCCAGCGACAGGATCGAGGATGTCAAAATCCCCTGCCCCGCCGCCGAATAGCCCACAGCGGCCAGCGCCGGACCTGCCACCGCGACGATCGTGCAGAACCGGCCAACCTGCATCCGCATCCGGCCTTGCGACACGGGCGCGGTGTCGGATGCGATGGGGGGCGTCTTGATCAACCGTCCCAGCCGCCAGAACAGCACGCCAGCCACGCCGATCACCGGCAAGGCCATGGTGGCGGCGACCCCCGCTGCCAGATCGACAGACCCCGCCGCCGCTTCGAACAGGGCACCAAAGGCCAGCACCCAGGCCAGCGCCAGCGTGATCCGCCGCGCATTGGCGCGGGTGTCTTTGCCATAGCCAAGATGCGCGGGCAGCGTGCCGTCGCTGAACACCTGCCGGCCCAGCCACCAGCCCAGCACCACCGTCATCCCCGCCGCCGGGATCGCGGCGATCACCGCCTGTCCGCGCAGCCCGAAAATCGCCAGCGTCTCTAGCCCCTGCGCCAAGGCCATCAGCCCGACCAGCGACACAAGGATCTGCATCAGCGATAAAAGAAACAACCAGATCGGCAGCAGGAACGTGTCACGATGCGACAACCGCGCGCGCCATTGCACCAGCCACCAGCGCGTATAGCCGACCAGCAACACCGCAAGGCCGATGAACAAGGCCGCACGCGGCAGGTTCGCCAACAGCCGCCCGTTAGCAGACTGGACCTGCAAACCGGCCAACGTTTCCGCGCCGACCGTGCGGATCACCTGCCATGTCGCACTGGCCGCCGCAGGCCAGAGCGCGGGGTTCAGCGGTGACGGACCCCGCTGGAACAGCTGGGCTGTCTGTTGTTGCAGGACCTTCATGTCCAGCTCGCTGATCAGCCCGTTGGCGCGGGCAAAGGCCTCTTGCGCCAGCGCGCGGGGCGCCAGCAGATCGTCACGCTGCGCCTGCAGTGCTGCGCGCCGGTCCGCGACCTGCGCCGGTTCCGTGCCGCTGTCCGGCACCGCACCCAATGCGGACAGCTGCGCATTCACCGTGGCCAACCGGTTTGCGTTGACATTGCTTTGCGACAGGAAATAGTCGCGCCACCCCGCCAGTTCCGCGCGCAGCCGCATGATCGCGAATTGCGAGGATGTGTCGCGCATCACCAGCGTTTCGGCCCGTTCGGCCAGCGCAGACCACACGGCGGGATCGTCATAGGGTACACCCGCCACTGGCGCTGCATCCTGCGCCAGCGCGGCCATCGGCCATAACAGGCAGACAAGCAGGCGAAAGACCAGCGCGCGTGCCGTCATACGGGGGCAAGCACCGAGGGCACATCGGCCTTTTCTTCCAGCCATGCGGGCACCGGCAGTCCCTTTGCGCGCATGAAGGCGGGGTTGTAGATCTTGGATTGGTACCGGCTGCCGACATCGCACAGGATCGTCACGATCACATGGCCCGGCCCCATGTCGCGCGCCATGCGGATCGCCCCCGCCATATTGATCGCGGTGGACCCGCCCATGCACAGACCCTCGTGCTGCATCAGGTCATAGATCAGCGGCAAGGCTTCGGCATCGGGGATCTGATAGGCGTAATCGGGGGTCAGACCTTCGAGGTTGGCCGTGATCCGGCCCTGCCCGATCCCTTCGGACACCGACCCGCCCTCGGATTTCAACGCGCCATGTTCATAGAAATTATACAGCGCCGATCCTTCTGGGTCGGCCAACCCGATCTTGACGCCTTTGGGCTGCAGCGCCAGCGCGACGCCTGCCAGCGTGCCGCCGGACCCCACCGCGCAGATGAACCCGTCCACCTTGCCATCGGTCTGCGCCCAGATTTCGGGGGCTGTGGTTTCCACATGGGCCTGCCGGTTGGCGGTATTGTCGAACTGGTTGGCCCAGATCACGCCATCGGGTTCGGTTTCGCGCAGCGCAATGGCCAGCCGTTCGGAATAGCGGACGTAATTGTTGGGGTTGCTATAGGGGGCGGCAGGCACCTCGACCAGCTTGGCGCCGGCAAGGCGCAGCATGTCTTTCTTTTCCTGACTTTGGGTTTCAGGAATGACGATCACCGTCTTGAACCCCATCGACGAGCCCAGCAGCGCCAGCCCGATGCCGGTATTGCCGGCCGTGCCTTCGACGATGGTGCCACCCGGGCGCAGGTTCCCGCGCGCGATGGCATCCTTGATCATGTACAGCGCGGCACGATCCTTGACCGACTGGCCGGGGTTCAGAAATTCGGCCTTGCCCAGAATGGTGCAGCCTGTCGCCTGCGATGCGGCGCGCAGCTTGATCAGGGGGGTATTGCCGATTGCTTCGGCGAAATCATTGCGGATCTGCATCATCAGGGCCTTTCATTATACCCTTGTTGTGTAGAACCGCACCCGCCCGACATCAACCCATCGCGCGCAGCAGGGCCGGATCAGCCCCTGTCACACCAAGGCCCCATGAGCGAAAAGAACGGTCACCTAGCGATACTTCTGTGCAACATATTCCGTCACCCAAGCACAAAGGACGGCCCCGACAAAAAGGCTTGTGATCAGGGTCGTATCGGTGAACCGGCTGCCTTCGGTGATCATCAGATCAAAGATGCCGACAATCGCCTCTGACAAGCCTTGATAGCGGTTGTGCAGCGCGTGGCGGATCATCAGCGAAAAGGCGATCACCAACAGTGACAAAAACCCAAAGGCAAACCCCGTCGTCACGCCGGTCCCGATGGCAGCGATATATCCGTTGCCCGTGCGCCGCCCCACATATGTCCAGCCAAGGTACAGACCGATGATCACGCTGGCCGGCAGGAACGATCCGGGCGGTTTGCCTTCAAGGAAAAACGGCGCAGCGAGCCCCGCAATATACAAACCCAAAAGCCCGAACAAAACAGCCCCAGCCAAACGCGCGGCTGTGGGCATAGAAGACCGATACGATACCGACATCTTGCAACCTCATACTCGTTACCAAACACTTGAAACCTTACACCAACACGCCCCGATCAGGACGCGCGGGTCACCGTGATCTGTGTGACGTCGCAGTTTCCGCTATGAAATGTCCCCGCGCAAGAGGTCAGATAAAAGTTCCACATCCGCCGGAACCGGTCATCGAACCCCAACGCCTGCACCTGATCCCAGCGCGCGTTGAACGTATCGTGCCAGCGGCGCAGGGTCTGGCTATAGCTTTCGCCAAATTCGATGGATTGCGCAACGTGCAGCCCTGCTTTTTCAATCTCTTGGCGCAGCACGACGGGGCTGGGCAGCATGCCACCCGGAAAGATGTATTTCTGGATGAAATCGACGCCGCGTTTGTAGACATGCCAGCGGCGGTGTTCGACGGTGATGATCTGCAAGGTCGCATTCTTGCCGGGCTTGAGCCTGTCGTGCAGGGTTTCGAAATAGACCGGCCAGTATTTTTCGCCCACGGCCTCGAACATCTCGATACTGGCGATCCCGTCATAGATGCCTTTTTCGTCGCGGTAATCCTGCATCTTGATCGTGACCTTGTCGGACAGACCCGCCTTTTGCATCCGCTCCACGGCGTAATCATGCTGCGCCTGACTGATCGTCAGGCCGGTCACCCGCAACCCGCGTTCCTTGGCGGCATATTCGGCAAAACCGCCCCAGCCACAACCGATTTCCAGCACATGATCACCGGGCTGCACGCCCATCTGGTCAACCATGCTTTTGTATTTCTCGATCTGGCCGGCTTCCATGCTTTCCTGACCGGTCACGAATTTGGCCGAGGAATAGGTCATCGTGTCGTCCAGCCACAGACCGTAGAACTCATTGCCCAGATCATAGTGATAGCTGATGTTCTTGCGCGCCTGCTTTTTCGAATTGTTCTGCAACCAGAACCGCATCCGTTCGTAAAACCGCACCAGAAACTGCCCCGGAAAGCCGTCATAGATATGTTCCATGTCGTCATGCATCAGATCCATGAAGGCCATCAGGTCGGGCGTGGACCACCAGCCGTCCATATAGGATTCGCAAAAGCCCAGATCGCCTTCGCGCACGGTGCGGGCAAAGACATCGGTATTGTGGACATGCACTTCGGCAACATAGCCGGGTTCGGCCCCGTCGGCGCGGAAATGGCGGCCATCGGGCAGGATGATATCGATACGGCCGCGTTTCATCGTCTTGAGCGCGTCAAAGACATTGCTGAAATACCGCGGCAGTCCGGTCTGCCCATGCGTGGTCGTCAGGATCATGCGTCTTCCGTTCCTAGATTTCATTCACTGCGTTGACAGCTAATTAACCTTTGCGCCGACGAAGTCACGGCAATCCTTGTCAAAAAGTTGCCGCAGCCCTCAAAATCCACGGTTGCCATAGGCGTCAAGCGCGCGGGTCCGCCCCTGCTCGGGGGTGACCACGGGGTCGGGATAGGCGGCGTCAGGGCGCATCTGCCAGATTTGCGGGATCATCTCGAAATAGGTCAGCGCGCTGTCTTGCGGACTGCGATACCGTTCGGCAATCCAGCGTTTGACATAGGCGCGGTCTTTGTCGAATTTATCCAGCTGCGTCACCGGATTAAACACGCGGAAATAGGGTGTCGCATCCGGCCCAGACCCTGCCGACCATTGCCAGCCCATCGCATTGCTGGCGGGGTCCCAGTCGATCAGATGGTCGGCGAACCAGTCCAGCCCGATTTTCCAATGGGTCATCAGATGCTTGGTCAGATAGGAGGCAACGATCATCCGCCCGCGGTTGTGCATGGTGCCGGTGACATACATTTCACGCATGGCGGCATCGACAAAGGGGATGCCGGTGCGCCCTTGTTGCCAAGCCTTCACCTCTGGCGTGATTTCGGTATTCCACGGGAAAGCATCCCAATCCTCTTTCCAGTTATCCGTCAGGATACGCGGCGTGTGATGCGCCAGATGATAGGCGAATTCGCGCCAGACCAGTTCTTTGAGGAATACCTCGGCATCGGCCTTGCCATCGCGCAAGGCGCGTTGGCCCGCATGCCAGCAGATGCGCGGGCTGATTTCGCCAAAGGTCAGGTTTTCCGACAGGTTGGACGTACCTTTGATCGCGGGCAGGTCGCGGCCTTTGACGTAATCGCCCACACGGTCGGCGATAAAGGCGTCGAGCCTGTCCCGCGCCGCATCCTCGCCCACGGTGCAATGGCGGGCCAGAATGTCGCCCCCGCGCTGCATCGCGCGGCGCAGCTGCCAATCGGCCAGAGCGTCACTTGCAGGCCAAGCGGCGGGGGCCGCGATTTTCGCAGGGCGCGGCAGGGGTTCGGCCACATCATTGCCGCGCACAGCGTTCCACATCGGGGTGTAGACCTTGTAGAACCCGCCTGTCTTGGTGGCGACGGTCCAAGGTTCGAACAGCAGATGTCCGGTGAAACTGCGCGCTGCGATCCCGTCTGATTTCAGCGCGGACTTCACGGCGGTGTCGCGGTCATTGGCCGCCGCATGGTAAAGCCGCGACCAGTAAACAGCCCCTGCCCCTGTTTCCCCGATCAGATCGCGCAAGACATCCAGTGCCGGACCCTTGCGCAGGATCAGCCTGCTGCCCCGATCCGCCAGCACCTTGCCAAATTGTGCCAGCGCCAGATCCAGCCGCAGTTTCTGCGCCGCGCCCAAGGATGCCACCTGATCATCGTGGATAAAAACGGGGACCACAGGCTGCCCGCTTTCACAGGCAGCGGTCAGGGCGGGATGGTCGGCAAGCCGCAGGTCGCGGCGGAACCAGACGATAATCGGTGTTTGTGTCATAGCACCTGATCTAGCGCCGCCATCAACTGGTCAAGCTCTGCCATGCTGGTGTAATGCGTGAAACTGACCCGCAGCACGCCTTTGTCCAGATCGACCCCCATCGCCTGCAAAGGACGCTGGGCATAAAAATCGCCACCTTCGGCCATGATCCCGAACGGCACCAGCCGTGCGGCGACATCGGCGGCGTTGCCTTGCAAGGCCATCGCCACGGTCGGCGCGCGGGTTACAGGGTCGGACGGGCCGATCAGACGGACCGAGTTCTTGGCGCTGACATAATCCAGCAGCGGCGTCAGCAAGGCCACTTCCTGCGCGCGCATCAGGTCATGCGACAGCCGCGCGGCCTCTGCCCCCGTGCCACCGCCGTGATGTTGCGCCATCGCATCGAAATAATCCGCCATACCCGCACTGGCCGCGATCTGCGCATGGTCGGGGCCTGCGGGGGTGAAGCGTTTGTATAGGGTGTCGCCGTTGAAATGGTGCCCCTGATTGGGCAGTTCAAACCCGAAATCTTCGCGGATCACCATGATCCCCTGATGTGGACCGTAGGTTTTATAGGCGCTGAACAGATAGACATCGCACCCCAGCGCGCCGACATCGGCAAAGCCATGTGGCGCATAGCTGACACCATCGACACAGACCCGCGCGCCTGCGGATTTGGCGACCTGCGTGATGGCTTCTACATCATTAATGGCCCCGATCACATTGGAACAATGCGGAAAACAGACCAAAGCTGTATCATCACCCAAAAGCTGCGCCAGATCATCGGGGTTTAGCAATCCGGTGTCGGGGTCAAGCTGCCATTCGACCACGCGCAGGCCATCCTCGGCCAGCCTGCGCCACGGGCCGGAATTGGCCTCGTGGTCCTGATTGGTGACGATGATCTTTTGCCCCGGTTTGATCCAGCGGCGCACGGCCTGCGCCAGAACATAGGTGTTCTGGGTTGTGGACGGGCCGAAGGACAGCTCGTTCCGCGCCACGCCCAGCATCGCGGCCAGCCGCGTGCGGGCCTCGTCCATTTCCGCGCCGCCCAAACGGGACGCCTCATAAGCCGAATAGGGCTGCACTTTGCGCTGGGTGTAAAACCGGTGCAGGCGGTCGATGACCTGCTGGCAGGCATAAGACCCGCCCGCATTGCCGAAAAACGCCTGTCCTTGCAGGCTTGGTTCCGAAAACGCGGGGAATTGCGCCCGCACCCATGCCAGATCAAGCATTCACATCCACCACCACACGGCCCTTGACGCGGCCTGCCAGAATATCCGCGCCCAGTTGCGGCAGATCAGACAAAGTCGCGGGCTGGATCATCGCGTCAAGCTTGTCCATCGGCAGATCGCGCGCGATCCGTGCCCAGGCGCGCAGACGGTTGTCGTAGGGCTGCATCACAGAATCGATGCCCAGCAGGTTCACACCGCGCAGCAGGAACGGAATGACCGTTGCGGGCAGGGTCGCGCCCCCGGCCAGACCGACGGCCGCGACCGAGGCGCCATATTCCATCTGCCCCAGCACGCGCGCCAGCATCGCGCCGCCCACGGCATCGACGCAACCGCCCCATGTTTCGCCTTCCAGCGGGCGTTTGACGGTCTCGGCCAATTCTTCGCGCGCGACGATCTGGGTGGCGCCCAAGGATGTCAGGTAATCGGCTGTCTCTGGCCGTCCGGTGACAGCGGCGACCTGATACCCCAGATGCGCAAGGATCGCGGTAGCCACCGACCCCACGCCACCGGCAGCCCCCGTGACCAGCACAGGACCGGATTTGATGCCGTGATCTTCCAGCGCCATCACCGCCAGCATCGCGGTGAAACCGGCGGTGCCGACCGCCATCGCCTGCCGCGTGGTCAAACCGTCCGGCAAAGGCACCAGCCAGTCGGCCTTGACCCGCGCCTTTTGGGAATAGCCGCCCCAATGCGCCTCGCCCACGCGCCAGCCGGTCAGCACGACCTTGTCACCCGACGCATAGCGCGGATCGTCCGACGCCTCGACCGTGCCGGCAAAGTCAATGCCGGGGATATGCGGATAATTGCGCACCAACCCGCCCCCCGGCCCGATGCACAGCCCGTCCTTGTAATTCACCGTCGAATAATCGACCGCGACCGTCACATCACCCGCAGGCAGCCGGTCAAGCGTGATCTCCTGCACGGCGGCATGGGTTTTGCCGGTGTCATCCTTGTCGACAATCAGGGCCTTGAACATGGGTCTATCCTTTATAAAGAAATGCAGAAATCATTAGGCAAAGCGCGTGTCAGCGCGCGTTGATCATTGCGGGCCGTGCCAGTCAATCTGGCAAATCTCGGCGCTGCGCCCGTCGAAATCCCACACGCGGCCAAAAGCGCGCACGCGGCCCTTGGTGGCCGTGGCGACGGTAATATCAGGCCCCATCCAATAGCCGGTATTGGTGACAACGATATCGGTGTCGGGGTCTTTGCCGACAACGGGCACAATTTCACCCTGAATCGCTTTGCCGACCATCAGGCGGCGGGCCTTGCCTTCGGTTTCGAACACGACAGGCGCGCGTTCAGCGCCCAGAAATTCGCTGACCAGCACCTTGAACAGGCCCGTCGTGCCTCGCGCCTTGCCGGTGAAGATGTTGAGCAACCCGTCATAAGCGGCGTCAGAGGCGCGGTCGTCGATATAGGCGGCGGCTTTCCAATTGCCGCGCGCCATCAGGCCGGGGATTTCCAGCACCAGCCCGACGTTCAGCCCGCCAAGGTCATGATCACCATAATGGCCATCGTCGATGCGGATGCCCGCCCAGGCCTGACAATAGCCTTCGGTCGGGGCATGTTTGCCCAGTGACACCACGCAGGGGCAGAACACCGTGCAATTGCAGTTGAGGATCAGTTCCCCCTTGATCGCCCAAGGCACTGTGCCGACAGGTGCGTTTTGATCTAAAGCCATATTATTTCCTTTCTAAACCGCGCGCAGCAGGACGAGAAACGCCCCAGAAATCAGGACGATCCCCAAAGGCCGCGTGATATAGCGCCCGACACTGTCCATTTTTTCGCCTACCATGATCAGCGTGGCGACCCCCATGAAGGCAAGGTTCATCACCCCGCCAACGAAGGCAAGCAGCATCAGCGCCCAACAGCAGCCAAGGCACACAAGGCCCAACCTGACGCCGTTGCGCCATGGCCCTTCATCCCAATGCTGCATGAAAAATGTCAGCGGGCGGCGGCATTTGGCAAGGCAGGCCTCTTTCACCGGTGAAAACTGGTAGAGCCCCGCGCCAAGCAGCAGCCCTGCCGTCAGCCAGTCCGACAGGCTGTCGCCGATCGCGCTGATCAGCCCGAAACGGTACAGCGCCAGCTGCAGCGCCGCAGCGGTCACTGCAAACCCGATCCAGACACAACCATAGCCCAGCACCAGCGGCAGAAACGGTACGCCGGTCTGGCGGCCCAGATCGTCATGGGTGGCAAAGGCGGGCAAGGCGCTGGGCAGCATCATCGCCGCCGCCATCAGCGCCCACATCAGCGCGGCATTGGCATAGCCTGCCCCATCGAGTGTGACCGTGCAAAGCGCATCCCAGAAATCGGCGCCGTATAGCTGCGCAGCACTGCGCAGATCCGCCGGGACCGCCAGCACGAACAGCGCCGCCCAGGCAAACAGAATCAGCCCAAAGACCAGCAGCCATTGCGCCGTTCCCATTGCCCTGATCCTGTCTGCCAGCAAATTAAGCATCCCCCCGTATCGCCAAAGCCTGTCAGACAATCACCAGCGCGGCAATGCGGAAATACCCTTGCAGTGCGGCAGGCGCGCCCCTAGATTTCCTGTCAACTTCAACCGGGAGAACCATAATGAAGATAACAAGATTCATGGGTGCCACCTGTGTCATGGCGCTGGCCACGACCGCCTTTGCACAGGATGCCGAATTGCTGGTGTTCGATTATTCGGGATTCGAGATGCCCGAATATCATCAGGACTACATCGCCGCACACGGGGCCAGCCCGACCTTCACCTTCTTTGGCGACGAAGATGAGGCGTTCCAGAAACTGCGTTCGGGGTTCCGCGCCGATGTGTCGCATGTCTGCGCGCCATCCGTGACCCGCTGGACCGAAAGCGGCATTCTGGAACCCTGGGATACCGCGCGCATCACCGCCTATGACGATCTGAACGCCAGCCTGACCGGCGAAGAAATCGGCGCGGGCCAGACCTATTTCATCCCGACAGATTTCGGGTCCACCGCCATCGCCTATAACCCTGACGAGGTGCCTGCCGCAGATGTGGCCAGCCTGCAGGTGTTCACCAACCCCGCCTATGCAGGCCGCATGACGCTGCCCGACAACGTTGATGACGCCTTTGCGCTGGCCTATCTGGCGACCGGTGTCACCAACTGGCAAGAGGTGACGGACGCGCAGTTCGAAGCTGCCGCAAACTGGCTGCGCGCTGTACATCCAAACCTGCGCACCTATTGGACCGATCCGGCCGAACTGGCGCAGCTGTTGTCCTCGGGCGAAATTCTGGTCAGCTGGGCGTGGAACGAAACCTACCCCACCATGGTCGAAGAAGGTCGTCCCATCGCGTTCCAGCGTGAAGCCGCGGAAGGGTCATCGCTGTGGCTGTGCGGTTATGTGAAACTGGCCGAAGGTCAGGGCAACGTGGACAAGGCCTATGATTATCTGAACGCGTTCTTGGCGGAATCCTCGGTCCTGCCGTTGCTGGAGGCGGGTTACGGCTCTGCCAATGCCGCAGCATTGAACGCGCTGGTGACCGAAGAAGATCTGGTCGCCTCCGGTCTGGAAGAGATCGACGTGCCGATCCTGGCGCAATTGCCGACCAGCAATGACGACCGCGAACGGATGGCTGAAACGTTTGAATTGATCAAAGCCGGGTTCTGATCCGGTCCTTTGCCATGAACGGGGGCGGTGCCAGTGGCGCCGCCCTTTTGTTTGCCGGACCGCTGCGGCGAAAAAGTGACTGGACCTTCGCGCGAAAGGTCGTAAACCACCCTGCATGCAACCGCTACGTCACACCACCGCGACAGTCCGCCACCCACGCCTGATCTGGCGTATGGTTCTGGCGTCTGTGTTGTCGGTGGCGCTTGTTCTGGTGGGTTTCGGACATCGCCCCGCGCAGGCCGAACCGCAGGCCATTGCCTATCTTGCTGGCCGGTGGCGATTGGGCCGATCTTTGTGCGCAAGGCGATATCCCGCATCCCGCAGGCGACATCTGTTCCGCCTGTGTTCTTGCCAAGGGCATGGCGCTGGCCGCGCCTGCGCTGACACCCCGCGCCTTGGTGGCGGCACAGCCTATGGTCTGGACACTGCGGGCCACAGCACGCCCCGAGCTGAAAATCGCCAGTGCCCATCCGGCACGCGCCCCCCCGTTTGATGACCGTTCAACCGCTTCTTTGAAACGATCATCGGCGCGGCTGGTCCGCGCAAAACGGAAAGACATCACTATGAAAACGACCTTTTTGGCCAGCTTGGCCCTGCTTGCCATCGCCACCACGGCCACGGCAGATAGCGCGATCAGCGTCAGCGATGCCCGCGCTTTTGAAACCGCCCCCAGCGCTATGGCGGGTGGCGGTTTTCTGACCATCACCAATACCGGCACCAGCGATGATACGCTGATCGCCGTGCTGGCCGATTTCCCGCGCGTGGAACTGCACACCACGGCATTTGAAAACGATATCGCCCGCATGGTCCATGTCGATACGATCCCCGTGCCTGCGGGCGAAACCGTGACGCTGGAGCCGGGCGGGCTGCATGTCATGTTCATGGGCCTGCAAGGCAAGCCGCTGACGGCGGGCGACACCATCGCCGCCACGCTGGTCTTTGAACAGGCGGGTGAAATGCCCGTCACCTTCGACATCGTGAAACGCGACATGGCGGGCCACAGCCACTGATCCTGTCACGGCGCTGCCCCGCAATCGCGCAGGCGGCGCCAACACCGAAAGGAAACCACATGAAATCTGTCATCATCGGATCGGGCGTTCTGGCTGTTGCGGTCGGGCTGGGGGTCTATACTTGGCAAACCACCACTGCGGCCTCTGACCCTTGCGGCAATACCACCGTTGCGGGCGCGGCCATCGGCGGCCCGTTCGAGCTGGTCTCGGAAACCGGCGAAACCGTCACTGACACGGACGTCATCACCAAGCCGACACTGGTCTATTTCGGCTATACCTTCTGCCCCGATGTCTGCCCGCTGGATTCGATGCGCAACGCCATCGCGGCAGACATTCTGGCCGATCAGGGCGTGGATATCGGCACCGTGTTCATTTCTGTCGATCCCGCCCGCGACACGCCGCAGGTTGTGGGTGATTTCACCGATAATTTCCACGCCGACATGATCGGCCTGACCGGCAGCCCCGACCAGGTGCGCGCGGCATCACAAGCCTACAAGACCTATTACCGCGCGGTCGAAGGCGACCCTGAATACTATCTGGTCGATCATTCGACCCAGACCTATCTGATGTTCCCGGACACGGGTTTCGCCACTTTCTTTCGGCGTGACACGCCCGCCGAACAGGTGGCCGACATCACCGCCTGTTTCGCAGGCCAGCTGGGCTGATTTTGCTGGCTTGTTGATCTGGCGCAATAAACCGCGCCGGATCATCTGCAAGATGGCCGGATGGATCATATTGCAAATCTGCGCCGCATGGGTCTGTTCGATGCGCGCGTGCCCCGCTACACCAGCTATCCGCCTGCCACGGCGTTCACCGCGGGCGTGGGGAGCGACTTTCAGCGCGACAGCCTTGCCGCGCTGGACCCTGCCGTGCCGGTGTCGGTCTATATCCACATCCCGTTTTGCGAACGGCTGTGCTGGTTTTGCGCCTGTGCCACACAAGGCACGAGCACGCTTAAACCGGTCGAGAATTACATCGGCGTGGTCAAGGCCGAACTGGCGCTGCTGGCGCAGCAACTGCCTGCCGGTATCCGCATGGGCCAGATGCATTGGGGCGGCGGCACGCCGACGATCCTGCCGCCCGATATGATCCGCGATCTGGCACAGGCGGTGAAGGCTGTGATCCCGCCCGGCGATGATTTCAGTTTCTCGGTCGAGATTGACCCCACCTTGGTCGATGATGCCAAGATCGCCATGCTGGCGCAAATGGGGATGACCCGCGCCAGTATCGGGATTCAGGATTTCGCCCCCGATGTGCAGGCCGCGATTGGCCGCGTGCAAAGCTTTGCCGCAACCAAGACCTGTGTGGACAGCCTGCGCGCAGCGGGGATCACCTCGCTGAACGCCGATCTGGTGTACGGGTTGCCGCATCAGACGCAGGCGAAACTGGCCGATACGATCGCGCAGGTACGCAGCCTTGATCCCGACCGGATCGCGCTGTTCGGTTATGCGCATGTGCCGAATTTTTCCAAACGCCAGAAACTGATCCCCGATGCCGCCCTGCCCAAGGAAGAGGACCGGTACGCGCTGGCGCAACAGGCCGCGCGTGCGTTTACGGATGCAGGCTATCTGCCCATCGGGATCGACCATTTCGGCAAACCCGCCGACAGCCTGACACAAGCGATGCAAAAGGGCCGGCTGCGGCGCAATTTCCAAGGCTATACCGATGATACCTGCCCCACGCTGATCGGGATCGGTGCCTCTGCGATTTCGCAATATGCGGGCGGCTATGTCCAGAACGCCGCCGCCACCGCCGCCTATATGGCGCGGATCGCGGCGGGCGATCTGGCCGGCCATCGCGGTTATGCGATGGGGGCCGAGGACCGGCTGCGCGCGCAGGCGATCAGCATGCTGATGTGCGATTTTCAGATTGATCTGACCGTGCTGCACCAACACCCAGAGGCTGCAATTCTGGCACCCGTGCATGCCGCCGTGCTGGACCAGTTCTGCGGGTATGGTGGTGCGGGACGGCGACACAATCCGCATCCTGCCACAAGGCCGCCCGCTGACGCGGATCATCGCCAATGCCTATGACGGGTCGGGCGCGGTGGCGGCGCGCTATTCCCAAGCCTCTTGATCTGGCGGCCAGTTGCGCCAGCTTAGAGGCTGAGCAAGGGAACAGGCCATGGACATCATCAATATCATCTTTGCGCTGGCCAGTATCGGGCTGGGCCTGTTTGGCTGGCTGGCCCCGCGGTATACGCTGGACACGCTGGATTTGCAGGCCGGGCCATCTGGCATGGGCCAATCGGAAATCCGCGCTTCGGCGGGGGCTTTGTTCGTGGGTATGGGGGTGGGCGCGCTGGTGCTGGGCGGGCCTGTGGCCTATGCCATGCTGGGCTTTTGCTGGCTGGGCGCGGCTGTGGGGCGAGCGACCTCGCTGGCGCTTGATGGCAGGTCGCGCAAGAAATGGACGTTCTTCGGGGTCGAGGCTGTGGTGGGTCTAGGCGCGCTGGCGCTGAACCTGCCCCTTGCATTGTGACGGATGAACGCCTACCTCTGAACTGTCCTTCGGGACTATGGACATAAACGCGCTCGTAATACGCGGATCGGACCCGGGGGCGGTACCCGGCGTCTCCACCAAACACTGCTCATTTGGCAGCCATGGGGACGAAACAGGATCGACGAACGTCTAAAGGGGTTTGCTTTGTCTCGGTGAGTTACCACCGTTATCGGTACAAAAAAGCTAGTTGCAAATGACAACAAAGCACCAATGGCGATGGCTGCGTAAGCAGTCGGAACTATTGAAACCTTAAGTCCTATGGTTTTGCGACCATAGGCGGGGTCCGCAGGTACCTGGCAACAGAAACCTGCACCTTCCCCCCCTCTTTTTGCTGATCACAGACGGTTTCGTGATGATCACTGCAGCCAGCAAGGACTTGCCAAGCCTTGGCGGGGCAAGGATGCTGGGTTATGCGCTGTCTTGCCCCGTTTTTCTTTGCCCTGTCGGTCACGCCTGCACTGGCCTGCGAAACAGCACTCTTGCTGGCCATTGATGTGTCCAACAGTGTTGATGCCGCCGAATACCGCCTGCAGACCGATGGCTTGGCTGATGCTTTGCGTGATCCCGCGATCATGGACATCATGCTGCGCGACCGTGTCGCTGTCGCCGTTGTGCAATGGTCGGGGGTCGATGAACAGGTCGTGGCCATCCCCTGGGAACGGATCAGCCATGCCGGTCAGCTGGACCAGCTGTCGCGCCGCGCCCGCGCGATGGACCGTGCCTTCGTTTTGTCCGGCACCGCCACCGCCGAAGCTCTGCTGTTTTCACTGGCGCAATTCGATGCGGTCGCCGATTGCAAACGCAAGGTGATCGACATTTCCACCGATGGCACCGCCAATGCGGGCAGCGACGTGCGCCTTGTGCGGGGCCGCGCCGAACGGGCCGGTGTGACGATCAACGGGATCGGGATCGAAAGCATGGGGCGCACCATTACAAACTTTTTACACAGCGCGGTCATCACGCGGGACGGATTTGTCATGACGGCCCGCATGCATCAGGATTATCCCGCAGCGATCAGGGCCAAGATCCTGCGCGAAATCGCGCGCGTGATGGGCTGAGGGGAAAGATTTTGAAAGAATTATTTGCGGTCTTTGGCCGGATCGGGCTGTTATCCTTTGGCGGACCGGCGGCGCAGATCGCGCTGATGCATCACGAACTGGTGGACAAGCGCGGCTGGTTGACCGAGGCGCAATTCCTGCGCGCGCTGTCGTTCTGCATGTTGCTGCCGGGGCCAGAGGCGATGCAGCTGGCCACCTATGCCGGCTGGAAACGCGGTGGCGTGATCGGCGGGCTGATCGGCGGCGGGCTGTTCGTGCTGCCGGGGGCCATGGTGATCGCGGCGCTGGCGCTGCTTTACGGGGCCTACGGCACTCTGCCCGTCGTGCAGGCGCTGTTTTTGGGCGTCAAGGCGACGGTGATTGTCATCGTCATCGCCGCCCTGATCAAGATCGCGGGACGCGCGCTGGTGTCGCCTGCGCATATGCTGATCGCGGGGGCGGCATTTGTCGCGCTGTTTTTCTTCGCGGTACCGTTTCCGGTTGTCGTGCTGGTCGCAGGGATTGCCGGTGCGGTGATGCCGCATGACCGGACAGCGACAACACCCCCACCGGGCGGCGGGCTGCGATCCGCCGGACGGGTGCTGTTGATCGGCGGTACGTTATGGGCGGCACCCGTTGTCGTCGTGGCCCTGTCGGGCAGCGCGTTCCTGTTGGATGTGGCGGCGTTTTTCTCGCTGATGGCGGTGGTCACATTCGGCGGGGCCTATGCCGTTCTGGCCTATATGACCCAAGAGGTAGTCTTTTCCTATGGCTGGTTGACCACACCACAGATGATGGATGCGCTGGGGCTAGCCGAAACCACGCCCGGGCCGCTGATCCTTGTCACGCAATTCGTGGCCATGGTGGCGGGGCTGGCGCAGGGCGGGACGGCCTTGGCGCTGGCGGCGGGGGCGCTGACGCTGTGGGTGACATTCCTGCCCTGTTTCATCTGGATCTTCGCAGGCGCGCCGCTGATCGACTGGCTGGACGGGCGTCCACGCCTGCGCGCGGCCCTTGCCGGGATCACGGCGGCGGTCGTGGGGGTGATTGCCAATCTGTCGCTGTGGTTTGCGCTGCATGTGATGTTCAGCAATGTGACGCGGCTGCAAAGCGGCGTGATCAGCATGGTCATTCCCGATCCGGCCAGCCTGCAACCTCTGGCGATCGGGCTGGCCGGATTGGCCGCCGTTTTGCTGTTGCGCCAGAAATGGCCACTATCGCTGGTCCTGCCGCTGGTGGCGGTCACGGCACTGGGGCTGACATTTGCCTTGGGCGGAGTTTGACTGCCTCTTTTCTTGGCCGCAGAATCCCCTATGCTGGCAGGGAATGACAGGAGTAGCGCCGTGCCCAATACCATTGATTATGGAAATCTGATGCACCGCGCCATGCGTGGCCTGATCCAGCAGGTGCTGGAAAACGTGGCCAAGACCGGCCTGCCCGGCAATCACCATTTCTTTGTCACCTTTGACACGATGCATCCCGATGTCGAAATCGCGGATTGGTTGTCCGACCGGTATCCGGGCGAAATGACGGTCGTGATCCAGCATTGGTTTGCCAATCTCGATGTCACCGACGAAGGGTTCACCATCACGCTGAATTTCGGGGATAATCCCGAAACGCTCTATATCCCTTATGACGCGATCAAGACTTTCGTCGATCCCTCCGTCGAATTCGGCCTGCGGTTCGAAACACAGGACGACCCCGCCCCAATCGCCGAAGCGCCGATGCATGAAATGGCCGAACCCGACGATACCAAACCCGCCGCAAGGAAAGAGGCCGAGGTGGTCAGCCTCGACAAATTCCGCAAATAGGGTGGCTTGCGCAGGGCGCGTCCGCTGCTAAAACCCTTTGGACCATTGAACCAAAGGATCACCCCATGACAGCGACCCGCATTGAGACCGACAGCTTTGGCCCGTTAGAGGTGCAGGCAGACCGCTATTGGGGCGCGCAGACGCAACGCTCGATCCTGAACTTTCCCATCGGCTGGGAAAAACAGCCCATCGCCATCGTACGCGGCCTTGGCGTGATCAAACAGGCCTGTGCCATCGCCAACAAGGACCGTGGCGCGCTGGACGGCAAACTGGCCGATGCGATCATTGCCGCCGCGGCCGAGGTGGTCGCAGGCAAGCTGGATGATCATTTCCCGCTGGTCGTGTGGCAGACAGGGTCCGGCACCCAGTCGAACATGAACGCCAACGAGGTGATCAGCAACCGCGCCATCGAAATGCTGGGCGGCGTGATCGGGTCCAAGACCCCTGTCCACCCTAATGACCATGTCAATATGGGCCAGTCGTCGAACGACACTTTCCCAACGGCCATGCATATCGCCATCGCCACCACCGCGCGCGATGTGCTGCTGCCGGGCTTGGAAAAACTGCATGCCGCACTGGCCGCCAAGCAGGACGATTTCAACGACATCATCAAGATCGGCCGCACCCATACGATGGATGCAACGCCGCTGACGCTGGGGCAGGAATTTTCGGGCTACACCCATCAGGTCGCCATGGGCATCCGCCGGATCAAGGGCGCCCTGCCCGCGATCTATGAACTGGCGCAAGGCGGCACCGCCGTCGGCACCGGATTGAACAGCCCCGTGGGCTGGGGCGAAACGGTGGCGGCGCATATGGCCGACATCACCGGCCTGCCCTTTGTCACCGCGCCCAACAAATTCGAGGCACTGGCCGCCCATGACGCGCTGGTCGAAATGTCGGGGTCGCTGAAAACCGTGGCCGCCAGCCTTTATAAAATCGCCTGCGATATCCGCATGCTGGGGTCCGGCCCGCGCTGCGGCCTTGGCGAATTGATGCTGCCCGAAAACGAGCCCGGATCGTCGATCATGCCCGGCAAGGTCAACCCCACCCAGGTCGAGGCGATCACCCAGGTCTGCGCCCATGTCATGGGCAATGACGCCGCTGTCGGGTTTGCAGGGTCGCAGGGTCATTTCGAACTGAACGTGATGAAGCCAATGATGGCCTATAACGTGCTGCAATCCATGCAGTTGATCGGCGATGCCTGCGGCGCCTTCACCGACAATTGCGTTGTGGGTATTCAGGCCGACCGCACGCGGATTGAAAAACTGATGCGCGAATCGCTGATGCTGGTCACGGCATTGGCGCCGACCATTGGCTATGACAACGCGACCACCGTGGCGAAAACCGCGCATAAGAACGGCACCACCCTGAAAGAAGAGGCGATCAAGCTGGGCTTTGTGGACGAAGCAACATTCGACCGCGTCGTGCGCCCCGAAGACATGATCGGCCCCAAGTGAAACCCGTCAACCTGAACCAAGCCCGCAAGGAACGCGACCGCGCGGCGGCCAAGGCCAAGGCGGATGAAAACGCCATCCGCTTTGGCCGCACCAAGGCCGAACGCCTGCTGGATGCGGCCCGCGCGCAAAAGGCGCATAACCACCTGTCGCAGCTGAAATTCGAGGACGACTAGGTGAACCACCGCCGCCCCGCGAAACATTCGCTGACATTGCGCGGCCATCGCACCAGCGTGACGCTGGAAGATATATTCTGGACCGCCTTTTGCGATATCGCGCGGCGTGATGCCAAGACAATCAATGGCTTGGCCGCCGAAATCGACGCGGAACGCGGTGATATCGGGCTGGCCTCGGCGATCAGGATCTATGTTCTGGAACGCAGCTTGGCGCAGGATCAATCCTTGGCGTAAAGCGCACCACGCAGGCTGGACAGCCGGGCGATATCCTGTTGTTCGCGGTCATTCAGTATCGCCGGTGTGATCCGCATTTCGGGCAAAGTATCGCGCCCTGTCGTGAACAGCTTGGCGATGTCGCGCGCGCCAAGTTTTTGCGCAGGGGCCGATTGATCCGCGGTTTTCTTGCGGCCCCAAAGCCGCGCCAGACCGCCCTTTGGCGATTGTGTCAATGCAATTGTCATGAGGCCCCACCCCCTGCGGTTGTACATTTTCACAGGAAGATGTGGCACAATCATGGCTTGCATGCAATCATACCCACATCTTACAGAAAGAGATTTACCTAACAAAACGCCAATTTTTCGCATATTTTTGTCATATGGCGCGCATTTACGGCACGGAAATAAGGCAAGGTGTCATACCATTATTTCGTTATCTTCACTAAACCTATCCGGTATGCAGCATCATCGTCATCATTGGAAACAATGCATCAATCCCTTGGCGTGATCCGCAGCATGATTCCATCGCGCGCGCGCACCGTCAGATGCGCCGCAGGCACCGGCACCTGCCCCGCGACCGGCGCAAAGCGGAACCGGCCCACCAGTTGCGCCAGCAGCACGACACCTTCAATCATGGCGAAACCCGCGCCGCTGCACATGCGCGGGCCGGCGGAAAACGGCAGATAGCCATCACGCTGCGCGGTCTTGGTCGCGCCATCCTGCCAGCGGGCGGGATCAAAGGCATCAGGCGCATCCCAGATCCGGTCATGCCGGTGCAAATGCCATGGTGACAGCACGATCTGTGCGCCCGCAGGCACGCGGCGCGACCGGAATATCGTGGGTTGAGACGCCTGCCGCACCATCATCGGCACCGGCGGATACAGCCGCAGCGCCTCGCGGAACACATCGCGCGTTGTGGCCAGCCGCGACAGGTCGCTGAAACGAGCCTCGAACGTGGCGGCTTCTGCGGCGACTTTATCTTGCCAGTCGGGATGGGTGGCCAGCAGGTACAGCGCCCAAGCCAGTGCAGAGGCGCTGGTTTCATGCCCCGCCAGAAAAAAGATCGCCACCTGATCGACCATTTCACCCTTGGTAAAGGTCTTGCCAGTTTCGGGGTCAGCGGTCGTCATGATCTTGGTCGCCAAATCATCAGGTGCGGTCCCCGCGGCGATCTGGTCCAGCCGTGCCTGCGTCAGATCCGCGATCAGGCGGCGGATCGCGCGCGCCTGCCCCCGCACGCCGGGGCGGAAAAACGCGGGCATCCAGCGCAGGCGCGGCAGAAAGGCCGCAAGGTTCAGGATCGGCTGCGCCTGTTGATAGGCTTGGAACCGGTGAAAGACCTCGGCTGCAGTTTCATCCTCGATCGGCAATGAAAACAGTGTCCGAAAGATCACATCGGCCGCGATATGGCTGGCTGCCGCGTCGATGGCGCGGGGCGTGTCATCGGCCATGGCTGCAAACCGGTCGCAGCCCGCCTGCCCCGCCGCGACGATACCGGGGAAGGTGTCGCGCAGCCGCCCGCCTTCGAACGCGGGGTCGATGATGCGCCGCTGCGCGCGCCAGTGCGCGCCATTGGTCAAAAACACGCTGTTGCCCAGCAAGGGGCGCAGACCCGCGCCGATCCGGTCGGATTTGGGATAGGCGTCAGGATTGTCTTTCAGCACCTCGCGCAGCAAGGCGGGATCATTGACCAGAAACGACCGAAAGAACGGCGTGCGGAATTCGGCCATCCATGCATGGTAGAGCCGCGCGGGTTGCGCCGACAGGATATCCTGCCGGAACAGCCGCAGATAGCGCCACAAGGATACCTTGTCAGGGCGCGCGACAGGTTTCGGCGGCAGGGTCATGGCAGCGCCATCGAGGTATATTTCGACGCCGCCACATCAATGCGCGAGGCCGACGGCGCGCGGTCCCGAAACCTGTCGGCCAATGCCAGCGGCCCTGCGGTGATCTGAAAATAATCATAATCCTTGGGCCGGTCAAAAGCGCAAAGATATTGAAAATGCAGCCGGAAAAACCGCCAACGCAGGGCTTTCCAGCGCGCAGGTGACAGGCTTTGGGTGAAAGCCGCCGAAATCACCAAGGGCCAGCGTTTGCCGGGCGGGGTGACGCCGCTGACCGCGACCGGATCGCAAAGCGCGAAACAACAGCCGTCACCCGGCGCGGTGACATCGACCCATGTCAGCGCATCCTGCGTCGCCAGATAGGCCAGATCGGCGCGCAGCTGTTTGGCGCGCGGCAGAAACGACACCATCGGCACGACCTGCCCCAACGTCAGCAGGGCCAGCCTTGGCCCGCCCGCAGGTACATGGCCCGCGCGGATCAGATCGGCCACCACGCTGATCGCCAGATGCGCGCCAGAGGAATGACCGACCACCAGCACCTCGTCCACAGGGTCGTGGAGCGCGCGGGCGATCTGGCCGGTGAATTGCGCCAGCCGGTCGTCCAAGGCAGGCGGCGTGGCCCCCAGATGCTGCGCGCTGAAGGCGTAATCATGCATCAGGTAATGCGCAAACAACCGGTTGTCGCGCGCCTTGAACCAGCGCAGCAAGAAAAGGGTCACAGCCACCAGAACCCCCAGCCGGACCAGCCAGATCACATCTGCCGCAACGGCCCCGCCGCCCCAACCAGCGGCGCCAAGGGCCCTATTCAGCCCCGCCTGCACCAGCCCGCCCAGCCACCAGCCCGCCAGCACCGCCAGCAGCAATTGCCCCAGCAACATCCCCACCGGATAGAATGCGGCGATGATCGGCCCCTTGCGCAGCCACATCAGCCGCCGCAGCGTGCCGGTATGAAGATAGATCCATGCCGTCCGCACCAGTTGCAGATAGGTCGCGCCCACCGTTTGCGCCATGCTGGCGCGCACGATATCGGCCCAGACCAGCACGTCGATCCGCGCCTGCACCGCCTGTCCGCCGATCCGTGCCTGCACGAACCAATGGAATAAATCGCCGGCACTGCCGCCTTGCACTGTGATGTCATAGCCGCTGATGCGGGCCTGTGCCGCACTCTCGCTACGGTAGAGTTCGCGGTACCGGCGCGGGTGGATCGGATCATAGCCCGGAATATGGAACACGCGGCGCAGGCTGACGGGTTTTAGGTCGCTGGTCATCGCCTTGCCCTGGTTATCACGGGGGCAGTCTAGCCCACGCTGGCCAGAAATGGAAAGCGTTCCAGCAACCAAAAGCTGAACGCCGCAAACTGGCCGGTCAGCATCATCAACCCCACGGTCCACAGGAGCAGGCCCGATGTCGCCTCGATCTGGCGCATATGGCGTTTCATCCAGCCCATGACCCCCTTGAGCCGCGGGAAAAACGCCGCGACCAGCAGAAACGGAATACCCAGACCCACCGCATAGGCCCCCAGCAGGACCGTGCCGCGTCCGACATCCGCCTCTGACGCGGCAAGGCTGAGGATCGCACCCAGCACCGGCCCCAAACAGGGCGTCCAGCCAAAGGCAAAGGCAAGCCCCAAAAGATAGGCCCCAAAAGCCGACCCGCCCTTGTCCCCCGCATCAAGCCGCATCTCGCGGTCCAGAAAACCGATGCGGAACACGCCCACGAAATGCGCGCCCAGCACCATCACGACCAGCCCCGCACCGATCACGAAATATTCCTGCACCCCGATCAGCATCCGCCCCATCGTGGAAAACGCGATCCCGAGCAGCAGGAACACCGTGGACAGGCCCATCACGAAAAACAGCGCGGCGATGAACACACGCCTGCGCGCGGTGCTGGCCTTTTCCATGTCAGTCACGGACACACCGCCCATATAGGCCAGATAGGGCGGCACGACCGGCAAGACACAGGGGCTGAGAAACGACAAGACCCCCGCCGCCAAGGCGACAATCATGGCAGGCAGCAAACCTGCGTCAAAGATCAATCCGGTGTCCAACATGACGACGTTCCTAGACCAGCAATCGCGCAGCGTCACGCCCTGTTGCGTCACATCTTGGTGGACAAAGTGAAACATCCCCCCCAGATTGCCGCCATGACATATGACGCCGAACTTGATGCCCGCGGCCTGCTGTGCCCGCTGCCTGTATTGAAGGCGCGCAAGCGCCTTGGCGCGCTGGCCTCTGGCCAGGTCTTGCGCATGACCGCCGATGACCCTGCCGCCATCGTCGATGTGCCGCATTTCTGCGCCGAGGCGGGGCATGAGATGCTGGACTGTCAGGATGCGGACGGCGCGCAGGTCTATCTGATCCGCAAGGGCTGAGGCCGCCGTGAGGGTGTCAGGGGCGCTGCCCCTCTCCCGGATTTCATCCGGGACAAGGTGAGTATTTTTGGAAATAAGAAGTCGGGAAAGATAAACGCCGCCCCGTGGCAGGGCGGCGTTTTGTTTGTTGTCTTGTGGTCCGTTACTTCCCGAGTGACCACCAGCCTTTGCGGCGCGGCTTGTCAGCAGCGGGTTCCGGCGCAGAGGCAGGCGCGGGCTGCGGTGTGGGGGCCGGCTCTGCCGCTGGCGCGGCATCGGTCGGGGTTTCCACAGCAGGTTCTGCAACTTCGGCAGGCGCGGGCTCCGCTGCTTTCGGCTTTGCACGGCTGCGGCGTTTGGGGGGTGCGGTCACAGCTTCGGTCGCGGCGGTTTCGGCAGCGGGCGCGGGCTCCGCAGCCGCATCGGATGCAACGGCGGGTTTGCGGCGGCTGCGGGTCCGTTTTGCCGGTGTCGCGTCCGGTTCAGGCGCCTGTGCCAGTTCGGCGGCGACGGCCGTGTCTGTCACAGCTGCGGCCACAGTTTCAGACACCTCTTGCGGGGCGGCATCGGCGGGTTTGCGGGTCCGGGTGCGGCGACGCTTGGACTTGTCTTCGGTGGCAGCAACCTGTGCGGGTTGTGCCACTGTTTCAGCCTCGTCATCGGCCTCTGACGGGTCTGTTCCATCGGCCTGTTGCGCATCGCCCGCGCCATTCCGCCGCCGCCGCCGCCGGCGCCGTTTGCGCTTGGGCCGGTCTTCGCCGTCAGCATCAGGCGATGCGGCCGCAGGGGCCGTCGCCGTGGTGGCGGGTGCGGCCTCTTCTTCGTCGTCATCGGGCGTTTCGATAATCAGATCATCGTCTTCGTCGTCGTCCATCAAAAGCGCACTGGCGACGATGGGGGCGGCTTCGGGGACGATACGGGTGGCTATCTTGAACTTTTCCACCACGAAATCGGGCGAGATCAGTGTCGGGTCGCATTCGACCCTGACGGACATGCCATAGCGCGCCTCGATCTCGGCGATGTTCTCGCGCTTGCCGTTCATCAGGAAATTGGCAATCGCGATGGGCGCGCGCACCAGCACTTCTTTGCTGCGCGCGCGCACGCCTTCTTCTTCGAGCTGGCGCAGGATCGACAGGGCCACGTTGTCGTCAGACCGCAACAGGCCGGTGCCGTGGCAATGGCTGCACATTTGCGTCGTCGCCTCGAGCATGCCGGGGCGCAGGCGCTGGCGCGACATTTCCATCAGGCCGAAACCGGAAATCCGGCCGACCTGAATGCGCGCGCGGTCGGTTTTCAGCTTGTCCTTGAACCGTTTTTCGACGGCGGCGTTGTTCTTGCGTTCGTCCATGTCGATGAAATCGATCACGATCAGACCGGCAAGGTCACGCAGGCGCAGCTGGCGCGCTACTTCGTCGGCGGCCTCGAGGTTGGTTTTCAGCGCTGTCTGTTCGATCGAGCCTTCCTTGGTCGCGCGGCCAGAGTTCACGTCGATGGCGACCAGCGCCTCGGTGATCCCGATCACGATATAGCCGCCCGAGGGCAGTTGCACCGTGGGGTTGAACATCCCCGCCAGATAGGTTTCGACCTGATAGCGCGCATAGATCGGCATCGGTTCGGCGTAGAATTTCACGTTTTTCGCATGCGACGGCATGATCATCCGCATGAAATCCTTGGCCGAGCGATAACCCGCCTCGCCCGCGACGATCACCTCGTCGATATCCTTGGAATACAGATCGCGGATCGAGCGTTTGATCAGATCGCCTTCTTCGTAGATCCGCGCAGGTGCGATGGATTTCAGCGTCAGCTCGCGGATCTGTTCCCACATCCGTTGCAGATATTCGTAATCGCGCTTGATTTCCGCCTTGGTCCGCTGTGATCCGGCGGTGCGGATGATCAGGCCCGCGCCATCGGGCACGGTCATTTCACTGGCGATTTCCTTGAGCTTCTTGCGGTCCACCGCATTGGTGATCTTGCGCGAAATCCCGCCACCGCGCGCGGTATTGGGCATCAGCACGCAATACCGACCCGCCAGTGACAGATAGGTGGTCAGCGCCGCACCCTTGTTGCCGCGTTCTTCCTTGACGACCTGGATCAGCAGGATCTGACGGACCTTGATGACCTCTTGGATCTTGTAGCGGCGCGGGCGCGGTTTGCGCACGGGGCGCATGTCGTCGATGTCATCGGTCTCGGCGACGCTTTCGATGGCATCATCTGCAGTGGCATCATCGATATCGTCGTCGGACGCAGGGGTTTCGACCGGCGTTTCGCCGACCAGTTCCATCGGCGAGCTGCCTTCGAGATCGTCGTCCAGATCAATCGTTTCCAGACCGGCCGGATCATCGCCAGAGGTCACGACAGCATCGCTGCCCTCGACCGTGGCTGCGCGCACCTTGCTGCGCGTGCGGCGGCGGGGTTGTTTGGGCGCGTCTTCTGCGTCTTCCTCGGCCTTGAGGCTTTCGGCATAGGCGCGTTCTTCGGCCATCAGCGCCTCGCGGTCGGCGACCGGGATCTGATAGTAGTCGGGATGGATTTCCGCAAAGGCAAGAAAGCCATGCCGGTTTCCGCCGTAATCAACGAAAGCGGCCTGCAGCGATGGTTCGACCCGTGTTACCTTTGCAAGGTAGATGTTGCCAGCCAGCTGGCGTTTGAATTGGCTTTCAAAATCAAATTCTTCGACCTTGTTGCCGTCCACCACCACGACGCGGGTTTCCTCCGCATGGGTGGCATCGATTAGCATTTTCTTTGGCATTTTGTCCATTCGCACATGGCGCGGCTGGCCCCCCGGGGGGTGCGGCCGTCCGCGTGATGTGTCTGATTGTGGCGTGCGTCGCGCGGGCAGATGCCGGGCCCCTCGGGGCCGTCATGGTCTTGCCTGTATATTGCGCGCGTTGCATCGCGGTTCTTCTCCGACCCCGGACATGGTCCGAGGCCCGTTCAAGGCCCGGTCGGCGCTGTTGGGCGCGCGGCGCAGGGCGTTTTTCTGACCCCAAGGGATCAAATCAGCCGCCACAAAGAGGGTGAAACCAGCTTTGGGCAGAGAATCTCGATCGGGCATCACCGCGCAACCAAAGCACGAGCACCCGTAATGAATACATAATGGAGATTTGCCCCCCTGCACAAGTGGCTTGCTGCAGGGGGGCGGAAATGGCGGTTTACAGGGCTAGAGATAGTCCGACCGTTGCAGGCTGTATTTGGCCATCTTTTCGTTCAAGGTCCGACGCGGCAGGCATAATTCATCCATCACCGCGACGATAGACCCGCGATGCCGGCGCATCGTGTTGTCGATCAGCATCCGCTCAAACGCCTCGACAAATTCTTTCAGCGGTTTGCCTTCGGTCGTCATAGCGGATTGGGAATCTTCGGTCTCGGTCATCAAAAGCGAGGCGATAGAGCCGCTGCCGCGCCGGTTTTGCAGCACGGCCCGTTCAGCCACGTTGATCAGCTGGCGCACATTGCCCGGCCAGGGGGCCTGCAGCAATTGTGCGGCTTCCTGCGCGCTGACCTGCGGGGCCTCGCAGCCGTATTCATCGGCGAATTGTTCGCCCAGACGGGTGAACAGGGTCAGAATATCCTCGCCACGCTGGCGCAGCGGCGGCACGGTGATCCGCAGGGCGGCCAGCCGATAGAACAGATCAGGGCGCAGCACGCTTTCGCAGGTCTTGTCCTGTTCTTGCAGATTGCAGATCGCCACGATCCGCGTTTCGGCAGGCGTGCCCTGATCATTGATCGCGGTCAAAAGCCGCGCCTGCAAGGCATGGCTGAGGGATTCGATATCTTCCAGCACCAGCGTGCCGCCACGCGCCTCTTCGATCGCGGGGATCGGTTCGTCGTCATGCGCAGGCCCAAAGATCACCCGCGTCAGCGTGTCCTCGTCATAGGCCGAACAGCTGAGCAGTACGAATTTGCGGTTGGCGCGCGCGCCCACCGCATGCAGCGCATGCGCGATCAGCGTCTTGCCGGTGCCGGTTTCGCCTTCGATCAGGACATGGCCATCCGCCTGCCCCAGATCCAGAATATCCTCTTTCAGCCGTTCCATGCTGGGCGACTGGCCGATCAGTTTTTTCATCAGCAAGCTGCCGTCGGACAATTCACGCCGCAGCGCGCGGTTGTCCAGCGTCAGGCGGCGGGCGTTGGTGGCCTTTTTGGCCAGCTCGGTCATCCGGTCGGGGTTGAACGGCTTTTCCAGAAAATCAAAGGCGCCGATCCGCATGGCCTCGACCGCCATCGGCACGTCGCCGTGACCGGTAATCATGATCACCGGCAAGGTGCTGTCCACGCCTTTGAGCTTTCTGAGAAACTGCATCCCGTCCATGCCGGGCATCTTGATGTCGCTGACCACGATACCGGGATAATCGCTGCCAAGACCCTTGAGCGCGTCTTCGGCGCTGGCAAAGGTTTCGGTGTCAAAGCCCGACAGGGCCAGCCACTGGCTGATCGACTGGCGCATGTCCTTTTCGTCATCGACGATTGCGATCTTCATGGCTTTGCTCATCTTGTCTTCCTATTCTGCCGCAGCCTGGCCCAGCATATAGGCCGGCAACTGGACTTCAAATATCGCCCCGCCATCCGCTGCATTGCGCGCGGTCAAGCGGCCACCTAGGTCGTTGACGATCCCCGAGGAGATGGCAAGCCCCAAGCCCACCCCGTCGCCGGGCTGTTTGGTGGTATAGAACGGTTCAAACAATTCATCGAGGTTTTCGATCCCTTCGCCATTGTCGCGGATTTGCAGGCTGACGGTATCACCGACCGCCAAAAGGATCTCGATTGTCGGGTTGTCGGATGTCTTGGTCGCGTCCAGCGCATTGCGCAACAGGTTGATGATGACCTGTTCCAGCCGCAGCCTGTCGCCCATGATCATCACCGGTTCGGTGGGCAGGGTGCGGATGATATCGACCGAGCGCGTTTTCAGCTGCGGTTCCATCATCGCCAGCGCCGTGGAAACGGCAGCGCGGGTATCCACTGGCTCGAACGCGTCAGACCCCTTGCGCGCATAGGATTTCAACTGACGCGTGATCGCGCCCATCCGTTCCAGCAGATCGTCGATGCGCTGGAAGGACGACAGCGCCTCTTCGGGCCTTTGGCGTTGCAGCAACAGCCGCGCGCCCGCCAGATAGGTTTTCATCGCCGCCAAGGGTTGGTTCAATTCATGGCTTACGGCGGCCGACATTTCGCCCAAGGCCGCCAGTTTCGACGATTGCGCAATGGTCTGTTCGGCCACCTGCAGCGTCTTTTCGACCCTTTCGCGTTCGGCAATTTCCCGCTGCAAACGGCGGTTCAATGCGCGCAGTTCCGCTGATTCCCGTTGGAACAGCACCAGCCGCGAGGCTGTCTGGCGCGACATAACCCAGAAACTGACCGCCAGAATGATCGCAAAGCCCATCACCTGCAGCGCAAGGATGCCGTTGACCTTTTCGCGCACCGAATCGTAGGTGGTGAAATTGACGATCCGCCAGCCTTGATGCGGCACACGGGATTCGCGGCGCAGCACCGCCTCGCCGCGCAAATAGGCCTCGGCGGGGGCCATGGCCCAGCTTTGCGTGGCACGCAACGCGCGTTCAATCGCCGATGAGGCCGGTTGGCGCGCCAGCGCATCGCGTTCCTGCAAACCGCGCCACAAGGGTTCGGTGGACATGATGATCTTGCCTTGCGCATCGGTGACAAAGACCGCATCGGTGACACCGGCCCAGCCACGTTCCATGCGGCCAACATCAACCTCGACCATGATCGTGCCCAACACCTGCCCGTTGGATTCGATCTTGCGCGAAAAGATGAATGCATAAGCGCCGGTATCCATCCGAAAGGTCGAATAGACCGTCCGGTTCATGCGCAAGGCATCGACAAAATATGGCCTGTCGCTGTGATTGACGCCCAGCTCGTTGCGGTTCGTTGCCGCGACCGCGCGCCCTTCGCTGTCCAGCAAGGTCAGCGCCGCCGCCCCAATTTCATCGACAAAGGACATCAACCGCGCGGTCGAGCGTGAATAATCTTGGCTATTCAACGCGCTGATCAGTTCGGGATCACGCGCCAACAGCTGTGGGACAACCGAATTGCGCTGCAGCTCGCTCATCAGATTGGCGCTGTAAAGCGCAAGGCGCAATTCGGACCGGTTGCTGATCGTCTCGGTATAGCGCTGCGTCATCAATTCATTGGTGATATACATGACGCTGACAGCGAACAGCGTGAACAGGCCCAAGACGACCCGCCGATACCAGCGGCGCGCAGCCCGTTTCGACCCTTGTGGCACGGCGTCATTCATCGCCAGAGTTTACGCCGCGCGCTGCGGCGCGGCAACTCTCAAAGCTCAGGCCGCGACGACCTGCGCCACCAGTTCGCGGAAAAGCGCCTGTCCGTCGGTGCCGCCATGCCCCGCATCCACCGCGCGTTCGGGATGGGGCATCATGCCCAGCACACGGCGGTTGTCGGACACCAGACCGGCGATATCCGCCACCGACCCGTTCAGCGGCTGCGCATAGCAAAACGCGATCCGGTCATCGCCCTGCAACCGCGCCAATGTGTCGGGATCAACGGTGTAATTGCCATCGTGATGCGCCACCGGCAGGCGGATCGCCTGACCCGCCTGATAGCCGGCGGTAAACGCGGTATCGGCCGTCTGCACAACCAGATCAACGGTCTTGCAGATGAACTTCAGACCGGCATTGCGCATCAAGGCGCCGGGCAACAATCCGGTTTCCGTCAACACCTGAAACCCGTTGCACACACCCAGCACATAGCCGCCACGACCCGCATGGGCGACGACGGCGCGACAAATCGGCGATTGCGCGGCAATCGCCCCGCAGCGCAGGTAATCGCCAAAGGAAAACCCGCCCGGAATAGCGACCAGATCAACGCCATCAGGCAGGCTGGCATCCTTGTGCCAGACCATGGTCACATCGGCACCAGCCGCACGCAGGGCAACAGCCATGTCGCGGTCACAATTCGATCCGGGGAAAACGACGACGGCAGCGCGCATCTTAAAGCACCTCGATCCGGTAGCTTTCGATCACGGTATTGGCCAAAAGCTTGTCACACATCTGCGCAATTGTGGCCTCATCCGTACCATCGGCCAGATCAAGCTCGATCAGCTTGCCCTGCCGCACCCCCTGCACCCCGTCAAAGCCAAGCGTGCCGAGCGCATGGCGCACCGCCTCGCCCTGCGGGTCCAGAACGCCGGTCTTTAACATCACATAAACACGCGCCTTCATGGCCTTGCCTCGCTTTGTTTCAAATACTCAAAAATCAACGTCAGTTGATCAGGGTCGGCTTGGGCCGATGCGTGACATTGGACGGCATCACGCCCAGACGGCGCGCGACCTCTGTATAGGCATCGGTCAGATTGCCCAGATCGCGGCGGAACACATCCTTGTCCAGCTTCTGGCCCGTCTCGATATCCCACAACCGGCAGCTGTCGGGGCTGATCTCGTCGGCCAGCAACAGGCGGGGGAATTCATTGTCCCAGACGCGGCCGACCTCGATCTTGAAATCGACCAATTTGATCCCGACGCCATACATGACACCGGACATCCAGTCATTGACGCGCAGCGCAAGGCTGACGATATCGTCCATATCCTGCTGGCTGGCCCAGCCAAAGGCGATGATATATTCCTCAGGGACCAAAGGATCACCCAGCGCGTCATCCTTATAGGAAAACTCGACAATCGGGCGGGGCAGTTGGGTGCCCTCTTCGATTCCCATGCGCTTGGCCATCGACCCGGCGGCGACATTGCGCACGATGATTTCCAGCGGGATAATCTCGACCTGCCGGATCAGCTGTTCGCGCATGTTCAGGCGGCGGATGAAATGCGTCGGGATTCCGATCTGGCCCAGACCGGTCATAAAAAACTCGCTCAGGCGGTTGTTCAACACGCCCTTGCCTTCGATCACCGCGCGCTTTTCGGCGTTGAAAGCCGTGGCATCATCCTTGAAATACTGCACCAAAGTTCCCGGTTCCGGGCCTTCATAAAGGATCTTTGCTTTGCCTTCGTAAATTTTCTTGCGGCGCGCCATGCTGACCCCTTACCCCTTTCGCGCCCGTGCAAGGCGCTGACATGACCGCCTCTTAGTGCAAGCCCCCCTTGCGGGCAAGCACCTGTGCAGCCATATCTGATCCAACCGTTCCCGCAAAACGAGGTATGCCCCATGTCCACCTTCGACGATCGCCAGCAGGCCTTCGAGGCCAAATTCGCCCATGACGCCGAAATGCAGTTCAAGGCCGAGGCACGGCGCAACAAGCTCTTGGGTCTTTGGGCCGCAGAATTGATGGGCAAATCCGGCGACGAGGCCGCGGCCTATGCGATCGCCGTCATCAAATCCGATTTCGAAGAAGCCGGCGACGAAGACGTGTTTCGCAAATTGTCGGGCGATCTGGGCGATCTTGCCGATGCCACAACGATCCGCGCCAAGATGGCCGCGCTGATGGCCGAGGCCAAGGCGCAGCTGATGACCGAACTTTGACCCGAAAAGACCCTGTCATGACCAATGCGCTGTCCAAGCTGCTTGAAACCCGCGACTGGCTGATGGCCGATGGCGCAACCGGTACCAACCTGTTCAACATGGGCCTGATGTCGGGCGACGCGCCCGAGATGTGGAACATCGACGAACCCGCCAAGATCCGCGCGCTCTACAAAGGGGCGGCAGATGCAGGCAGTGATATTTTCCTGACCAATTCTTTCGGTGGCAATGCCTCGCGGCTCAAACTGCATGGCGCGGAAGGTCAGGTCCATGAACTCAACAAGGTCGCGGCAGCCCTTGGCCGCGAGATCGCCGATGCCTCTGGCCGGACCATCGTGGTCGCAGGCTCGGTCGGCCCCACGGGCGAGATTATGTCCCCGATGGGCACGCTGACCCACGCACGCGCGGTGGAAATGTTCCACGAACAGGCCGAAGGGCTGAAGGCCGGCGGCGCGGATGTCCTCTGGGTCGAAACCATCTCTGCTGCCGAAGAATTCGCCGCCGCCGCCGAAGCTTTCGCGCTGGCAGGCATGCCCTGGTGCGGCACGATGAGCTTTGACACCGCAGGCCGCACGATGATGGGCCTGACATCTGCCGACATGGTCAAAAAGGTCGGCAAACTTGCGCATCAACCGCTGGCCTTTGGCGCCAATTGCGGCACAGGTGCCTCGGATCTTTTACGCTCTGTGCTGGGATTTGCCGCCGCTGGCCCGACCCTGCCCCTGATCGCCAAAGGCAATGCGGGCATCCCGAAATACCATGACGGGCATATCCATTACGACGGCACGCCGGAACTTATGGCCGATTACGCCGTGCTGGCGCGCGACAGCGGGGCCACGATCATCGGCGGCTGCTGCGGCACGACGCCGGACCATCTGCGCGCGATGCGCGAAGCCTTGGAAACCCGCCCGCGTGGCGCAGCCCCGACGCTGGATGCGATCACCGCCGCACTTGGTGGCTTCTCCTCGGTCTCTGACGGCACCGATGGCGCAGGGCCAGAAGCCGCCCCCCGCCGTGGCCGCCGCGCAAAACGCGACTAGGCCCATCTTCCGAGCCCAAATATCCTCGCCGAAGGCCTAAAAGTTTTTAAAACAACGCCAGCTGATCACACCTCTGCGGCGGTCTGGCGAACAGATCATTGCACAAAGGCAGCACACGCCCCGGGCCTGAGCCGGGGCCTAGCCCAATCTTTAAAACAACGCCAGCTGATCGCCCTTTTGCGGCGGTCTGGCGAACAGGTCGCAGCGCAGCGGCGGCAATGTCCGGTCCAGCCCCAGCCTTGCCGTAGCTAGCTTGAACCGTTCCTGCGTGATCTTGGCCCAGACACCCTGCCCCGTCATCCGCTTGCCGAATTCCGGATCATAATCGCGCCCGCCATGCAAGGCGCGCACGCGGCCCATCACCCGCGCGGCACGGTCGGGAAAATGCGCCTCCAACCAGTCCTGAAACAGCCCCGCCACCTCGCGCGGCAGGCGCAGCATGATGCAAGAGGCCGCGACAGCGCCCGCGCCCTGCGCCGCCTCCAAAATCGCCTCCAGCTCGTGATCCGTCAGCGCAGGCACCAAGGGCGAGGCCATCACGCGCACGGGGATACCCGCATCGGTCAGCGTGCGGATCACCCGCAGCCGTGCGGCTGGCAGCGGCACGCGCGGTTCCATCGCGCGCGATATCGCGGGGTCCAGCGTGGTGACGGAAATGCCGACGCGCACCAGCCCCTTGACCGCCATATCCGCCAGAATATCCACATCCCGCACGATCAGCGTGCCTTTGGTCACGATGGCCACGGGATGGTTGAAATCGCGCAGCACCTCCAGCACGGCGCGCATGATTCTGCGTTCTTTTTCAATCGGTTGGTAAGGGTCGGTATTGGTGCCGATGGCGATGGTCGCGGGCTGATAGCGCGGGTTTGATAGCTCCTTGCGCAACTGCTCTGCCGCATTGGGGCGCGCGATCAGCTTGGTTTCAAAATCCAGCCCCGGCGACAGCCCCAGAAACGCATGGCTGGGGCGGGCAAAACAATAGATGCAGCCATGTTCGCAGCCGCGGTAAGGGTTGACCGAGCGGTCGAACGACAGGTCGGGCGAGGTGTTGCGCGTGATGACCTTGCCGATCATTTCCTCGCTGACGCTGGTGCGCAACACGGGCAGATCGTCGTCCTGATACCAGCCGTCATCCACCGCATGGGCCGACAATCGGTCGAACCGCACCGCCGGATTGCCAAGCGCGGCGCGCCCCTTGGCGCGGTGATATTTGCGGGTCAGGTCATCGGTCATACCGCATATTGGAACAAAAGATGAACACTGACAAGCCAGCGTCGGTCCCGCGACGGTGAATGTCGCAATTCATCGGGTGGACGGGTGCAATTCAGCGCACTACAGGGACAACGACTTTCATGAGGGTTCCCATGGCCGACCAAGACGACGACATCATCCTGTCCGAACTGAGCGACGAAGACCTTGTCGCGCAGATGTACGACGATCTTTATGACGGTATGAAAGAAGAGATCGAGGAAGGCGTGAACATCCTGATCGCCCGCGGCTGGACCCCCTACCGCGTGCTGACAGAGGCGCTGGTCGGTGGCATGACCATCGTGGGCCATGATTTCCGCGACGGGATTCTTTTCGTGCCAGAGGTGCTGCTGGCTGCCAATGCGATGAAAGGCGGGATGTTCATCCTCAAGCCGCTGTTGATCGCCACAGGCGCGCCGCGCGTCGGCAAGATGGTGATCGGCACCGTAAAAGGCGACATCCATGACATCGGTAAGAACCTTGTCGGCATGATGATGGAAGGCGCTGGTTTCGAGGTCATCGACCTTGGCATCAACAATTCCGTCGAATCCTACATGGGTGCGCTAGAGGCTGAACAGCCTGACATCCTTGGTATGTCCGCCCTGCTGACGACCACGATGCCCTATATGAAGGTCGTGATCGACACTTTGGTCGAAAAGGGCGTGCGCGACGATTACATCGTGCTGGTGGGCGGTGCCCCCCTGAACGAGGAATTCGGCCGCGCCATCGGGGCCGACGCCTATTGCCGCGATGCGGCCGTGGCGGTGGAAACCGCGAAAACGCTGGTCGCGCGCAAGCATAATCAGGGTGCCGTTCACGCCTGACCCTTTATTCGGGCGGCACCCGGTCTTACCTATGATCTATAGGAGAACCATTATGCCGCTTGAAAAACTTGCCATCATCCTGGCCGCCGTGATCGCGGCCTCTGGTGTGACCATCGCACTCGGGGCTTGGGCTGCGGGGGCGGCGGGCCTTGCGCCGATGCTGGGCCTTGCCATCATCAGCATTGCTGTGCTGCTCGCCAGCGTGTTGTTGCGCCGCCACCGTGATCAGTGACGCGCGCCTGAGCCAAGACGGGCTGCCCCCTGCCGGACAGGGCCAGATCCTGCTGATCGCCTGTGGTGCGCTGGCGCGTGAAATCCTTGCGCTGAAGGCTGCAAACAACTGGTCACATCTAGACCTGCACTGCCTGCCCGCGATCCTGCATAACCACCCCGACCGGATCATCCCCGCCCTGCGCGAGGCGGTGGCGAAACATGGCGCGGATTATCACGATATCTTTGTCGTCTATGCCGATTGCGGCACCGGCGGGCTGTTGCAGGCCGCCTGCGACGATATGGGCCTGCGGATGGTGGCGGGGCCGCATTGCTATGCTTTCTTCGAAGGGGTCGATGCCTTTGCCGCCCGCGATGAAATCACCGCCTTTTACCTGACCGATTTTCTGGTCCGGCAGTTCGATGCCTTCGTCTGGGAACCTTTGGGCCTGCACAAACACCCTGCCCTGCGGGATATGTATTTCGGCAATTACGAAAAACTGGTCTATCAGGCGCAGACCGATGATCCCGCCCTGACCGAAAAGGCGCAGGATTGCGCCGCACGTCTGGGTCTGGCGTTCGAGAGGCGCTTGACCGGATACGGCGATCTGGCCACGGCCCTTGCCAGCGTTACAGCGCCGCCGCCGCCGTCTGCCTGATCCTATCCACCATCGCGCGCAAACCGTTCGAGCGTTGCGCTGACAGATGGTCGTTCAGCCCCAACCGGCCCAAAGCGGCGGGCGCGTCGATCTTGACCACCTCGGCCACAGGCTGGTCGTCATAAAGGGTGCGGAGCACCGCGATCAGCCCGCGCACGATCATCGCATCGCTTTCGCCGCGAAAGGTGAAAACACCGTCCTTGATCTGGGGAACCAGCCAGACCTGACTGGCGCAGCCGTCGACCTTGGTCGCAGGCACGCGCAAGGCATCCTCCAACGGGTCCATCGCGCGGCCCATGTCGATGACATGGCGGTAACGGTCTTCCCAATCGTCAAGAAATGCAAATGTCTCGACAAGGTCTTCAAAGGCGGGGTTGGTCATATCTGGGTTCCTTCAGTCACCGGTAAACTAGCCTAAAGCGGCACGGTGACCACCTTTTGACCTTTGACCGCCAGCCCGACCTTGCCTTCGCACAGCTGCAAGGCCACGTCGCCGAACACGTCGCGCCGCCAACCGTTCAGGGCCGGCACATCACGCATCCCCGCAGCCATAGCATCCAGATCAGCAGAAGACGCGATCAACTTGGGCGCAACACCCGCATCATCGGTCACGGCTTTCAGCAGCACACGCAGCATATCGGCCAGTGCCGGATTGACCTGCAACTTGGCACGGCTCAGGTCCGGTTCGGGCAAATCGCCGGGTTTGGCGGCCAGCCCGGCCTTGATACTGGCCAGAATGCCATCGGCGATCTCGCCTTTGCGGGCTTCGCGCAACAACAGGCGTGACCTGTTTAAATCGTTTTCATTCAATGGCTTGGTTGATGCAAGTTCAACCAGAGCATCATCTTTGTACACACGGCTGCGCGGAATGTCGCGGGTCTGCGCATAGGTTTCACGAAACCGCGCCAATTCGCGCACGATGGCCAGAAACCGGCCCGACGTGGTGCGCGTCTTGACCCGCATCCACGCCTCGTCGGGGTCGGATTGATATGTGGCAGGATCGTTCAGCACCGCCATTTCCTCGGCCACCCATTTCGTGCGGCCCGATTTGGCAAGCCGGTTGGCAAGGTATTCGTAAACATCGCGCAGATGGGTGACATCGGCCAGCGCATATTCGGCCTGCGCATCGGTCAGCGGACGGCGCGACCAATCGGTAAAGCGGGACGATTTGTCCACCTCGGCCTTGGCGATCTTGCGCACAAGTGTCTCATATCCCGCCTGTTCACCGAACCCGCAGACCATCGCCGCGACCTGCGTGTCGAACAATGGCGCGGGGATCACACCGGCATCGACGTGGAAAATCTCCAGATCCTGCCGCGCGGCATGGAATACCTTGACGACACCGGGATCGCGGAACAGGTCATAAAGCGGGTCAAGCGATATGCCATCCGCCAGCGGATCGACCAGCACCGCATCTTCGCCTGCCGCATCGCGATAGGCCATCTGCACAAGGCACAGCTTGGAATAATAGGTGCGTTCGCGCAAAAATTCGGTATCGACGGTGACATAGGCGCGTTTGGCGGCTTGGGTGCAAAATGCGGCAAGGTCGGCGGTCGTGGAAATAATCTTCATACAATGTCCGTCGGTTTGTTGCGCCCTTGATAGGGCATCGGATCGGCAATGAAAAGATCAGCCACCCAGCATCACCGGACGGCGATCGCCTGCCGCAAACCGGCGCAAAACAGCGGGATAAAGCGCATGTTCCAAGGGCAATAACCGCGCAGCCAGCGTGTCGGGCGTATCACCGGGCAAAACCGGCATGACAGCCTGCCCCAGCACCGGCCCGTCATCCAGTGCAGCGGTGACGTCATGCACGGTACAGCCGTGATGGGCGTCGCCTGCTTGCAGCGCGCGGGCATGGGTGTGCAAGCCACGATATTTCGGCAAAAGCGACGGATGGATATTCAGGATGCGGCCTTCCCACTGACCGATGAAATCGGCCCCCAGAATGCGCATGAAACCGGCAAGGCAGATGATATCGGGGCGCGCATCCAGCAAGACTGCGTGCAAGGCCGCCTCGAAGGCGGGACGGTCCTTGGCATAGGCGCGGTGATCAACCACAGCCGTCGGCACGCCCAGCCCCGCCGCCTTGGCCAGCCCGCCCGCCGCCGGATCATTGGACAGGACCAGCACGGGGCGGGCAGGATGATCGCCGGTCATGGAATGGACAAGGGCCTCCATATTGGACCCGCCGCCCGAAATCAGGATCGCAACCTTTTTGGTCACACAAGCGCGCCTGTGTAACGGATGCCTGCGGCCTCGGTCACGGTGCCGATGCGATGCACCGTCTCGCCTGCCTCGGACAAAAGTGCTGCCAGCGCCTCGGCGCGGGCGGCATCAACGACCAGCACCATGCCAATGCCGGCGTTGAAGGTTTTCAACAATTCAGCCTGCGCCATGCCACCGGTCTGGACCAGCCAGGCAAAGACAGGTGGCAAGGACCATGATCCCAGATCAATATCCGCCCCCAGATCATCCGGCAGACACACGCGGCAGGTTCTCGGTCAGCCCGCCACCGGTGATATGGGCCAGCGCATGCACGCCCCCTGCCCGCACAGCGGCCAGCGCGGGCTGCACATAAAGCCGGGTGGGCGTCAAAAGCACCTCACCCAAGGACCCGTCTGCAAAAGGCGCGTCATCGTCCCAGCCCAGCCCCGACAAGTCCACAATCCGGCGGACCAGCGAATAGCCGTTGGAATGCACGCCATCGGACGCCAGCCCCAACAACACATCGCCCGCCACGACATCGCGCGGCAGATCCGCCCCGCGTTCCATGGCCCCCACGGCAAACCCCGCCAGATCGAAATCACCCTTGTGATACATGCCCGGCATTTCCGCCGTCTCGCCGCCGATCAAGGCACAGCCAGAGGCTTCGCAACCCGCCGCAATCCCGTTGATGATGCGCGTCGCCTGATCCAGCTCCAGCTTGCCGGTGGCGAAATAGTCCAGAAAGAACAAAGGTTCCGCACCCTGACAGACCAGATCATTGACACACATCGCGACCAGATCGATCCCGATCGTATCGACATGGCCGGTATCAATGGCAATGCGCAGCTTGGTGCCGACACCATCGGTCGCGGCCACCAGCACCGGATCGACAAACCCCGCGGCTTTCAGATCGAACAGCGCGCCGAACCCGCCCAGCCCGGACATCACGCCGGGCCGCGCCGTGCGCTTGGCCGCAGGCTTGATCCGTTCCACCAAAGAATTGCCTGCGTCGATATCGACCCCCGCATCCGCATAAGTCAGGCCGTTTTTGCTCATCTGGGGCACCCCTTTGTCTGGTTGACCTGCGGTTAGCGCAAGGCCGCGCCCCGCGCAACGCCCTCCCGTGCATCTTCCGAGCATAAATATCCCCGCCGGAGGCATAAAAGTTCTTTTCGACCGCGCCGAATGCGAAACGCTTGACCATCGGCACAGCCCCGATTAACCCGATCACGGGGGCCTGTAGCTCAATTGGTCAGAGCAGAGCGCTCATAACGCTTTGGTTGCGGGTTCAAGTCCTGCCGGGCCTACCAATCTGCTTTTGGGATCACCCCATGGCAGCCACCCCCAAAATATCCGACACAGCCCCCGTTTCGCCAAGGCCAATTGCTGCGGTGATCCCCGCACACCCATAGCGATGCAAGCGGTCTGCACAGCTTGGCGCAACAGGGTCTGGGCGCCAGGGCAGTGTTGATGCTCGTACCGCGCCGTGCAGGTGTCAGCATCCGGCGCTGCAGGGCATTTCACGCTAATGGCATGCGCACTCGTCAAAGATCGCGGCAATCTGTGCGGCATCCAGCAGGGTCCACTGGCCGGGCAACAAATCGTCGGGCAGGACCAGCCCGCCCAAACCTTCGCGGTGCAAGGCCGTGACGTGATTGCCGGTGGCGGCGAACATCCGGCGCACCTGATGATAACGCCCTTCGGTCACGGTCAACACCGCCTCGGTCGGGGAAATCACCCGCAGGTCGGCGGGCGCCAGGGGTTTGTCCTCGCCTTGCAGCACCAATTCGCCCGCAGCGAAAATCGCGCCCTCTGTGCCATCCAGCGGCCGTGCCAGCGTGGCGCGATAGGTTTTCTTGATCTGTCGTTTGGGGCTGATGATCCGGTGCAACAGCGGGCCGTCATCGGTCAGCAACAACAGGCCCGATGTCTGTTTGTCCAGCCGCCCCACGGTGGAAATCACCGGCTGGCGGCGTTTCCAGCGGTCGGGCAGGATGTCGTAAACCAGCGGCCCGTCTTCTTTATGTGAACAGGTCATGCCCAGCGGTTTGTGCAACAAGATGACCATGCCCGCCAAAGGGTCCAACGGTTCGCGGCTGACGATCATGCGTGCAGGCAGATCAGGGGTCACGGCGATGCGGGTGGTGGCATCCCAGATGCGGGTATCATCCAGCGTGATCCAGCCCGATTTCGCCATCCGCGCAATGTCGCCACGCGACCCATAGCCCAGTGATCCAAGCAATTGGTCGATCCGTGCCGTGGCCGTTTTTGTCATTCTGTCCAGACCCTTAAAAAACAGCGCAAGTAGTGATCTGATCGTGACGCGACCACAGATATCAGCGCGCACGACACCTAACGCCCGCAGCGCCCTGCCACAAGCCGCCAAGGCCACGCGGCTGGCGCATCTGGCGCGGATGTCGCTCATCGGCGAAGCCCCGCCTTGGACGCGATTTTTTCGGTATACCAAGGCATACAGCCCTTTCTGTAACCGCGATTCTGCGCTATGGAAGCGCCAGAATCCCAGCAAAAGCGGAGCAAAGACATGACCAAGATCAAGGTAGCAAACCCCGTTGTCGAACTCGACGGTGATGAAATGACCCGGATCATCTGGGATTTCATCAAGAAGAAACTGATCCTGCCCTATCTGGATCTGGATCTGAAATACTACGATCTGGGCATGGAAGTCCGCGACGAAACCAACGACCAGATCACCGTGGATGCCGCCGAGGCGATCAAGAAATACGGTGTCGGCGTCAAATGCGCGACGATCACGCCAGACGAGGCGCGGGTCGCGGAATTCGGCCTCAAACAGATGTGGCGCAGCCCAAATGGCACGATCCGCAACATTCTGGGCGGTGTGGTGTTCCGCGCGCCGATCATCTGCAAGAACGTGCCGCGCCTTGTGCCGGGCTGGACCGACCCGATTGTCATTGGCCGTCACGCATTCGGTGACCAGTACAAGGCCACCGATTTCCTGATGCCCGGCAAAGGCCAGCTGACCATGAAATTCGTGGGCGACGATGGCACCGTGATCGAAAGGGTGGTCTATGACAGCCCCGGCGCCGGTGTGGCGATGGGCATGTATAACCTTGACGAAAGCATCATCGATTTCGCCCGTGCCTCGCTCCACTATGGGCTGAACCTTGGCTGGCCGGTCTATCTGTCCACCAAGAACACGATCCTGAAAGCCTATGACGGGCGGTTCAAGGACCTGTTTCAGAAGGTGTATGAGGAAGAATTCGCCGACAAATTCAAGGCGGCAGGCATCACCTATGAACACCGCCTGATCGACGATATGGTTGCATCCGCGATGAAATGGTCAGGCAAATTCGTCTGGGCCTGTAAAAACTATGACGGCGACGTGCAATCCGATACCGTCGCACAGGGCTTCGGCAGCTTGGGTCTGATGACATCCGCGCTAATGACCCCCGATGGCAAGATCATCGAGGCCGAGGCCGCCCATGGCACCGTCACCCGCCATTATCGCCAGCATCAGGCAGGCAAGGCGACATCGACCAATTCCATCGCCTCGATCTTTGCCTGGACCGGCGGGCTCAAGCACCGCGCGAAACTCGATGACAACGCGCAGTTGATGACCTTTGCCACCACGCTGGAAAAGGTCACGGTTGATACGGTCGAAAGCGGGTTCATGACCAAGGATCTGGCGCTGCTGGTCGGCCCCGACCAGAAATGGCTGACCACCGAAGGGTTCCTTGAAAAGGTGGACCAGAACCTGAACGCCGCGATGTAAAACCAAAGGGGGGCCGCTTGGCCCCCCACTTTATCCCTGCCGCTGCGGCGTTATTTGTTGATGAAGGTGAAACTGCCCGATGTTTCAACCGGTCCGGTGCTGGTTGTTCTTGTCTCGCGCAGGATCCCGACGCCCGCTATCTCACGGCCGGTCTGGCCATAGAAATTGCCCGACAGGTTTGTATTTGAAGTGCAGGTGTCTGTGACTGGACAGTCCGTGCGCACCGCAGTCGAGGTGAACGCCGCGCCGCTGCGTGTGCCAGTGATCGAGAATTCTTTGGCTCTAAAATTGTTGTTAGTGTCGCTGTCGCTGGTTCCGACACTCATGGTGCCATTCACGGCATTCGTGGCAAAGTTGGCGTCGATCGTGCCGGTTCCACGAATGTCGAGGGCACGCACTCTCCCGTTCGCCAATTCAGTCCCACTTCCGGACAGCAGCACCGAATAGCTCGCAGTGCCGGAAAGATTGGCGGCATTGGTAATATTCCCGACGACGAAACGGAAGATGCCATCATCTTGTTGATTTGCTGACCCAGATCGTGCGTATCGATATGCCGACACTTCACTGCCCGGCTGCGTCCGCTCCAGGACATGGTAGGTCTGGCCGTCGACCCTAATGAAACCTTCTGACGTACCAATTCGTTTCAGTTCCGCGGTTGCACCGTTATATGTGATGCTGATTGTGTTCGCGTCCACGCCCACAACAGTGATCGAATTTTGTTGAAAACTTCCGCTGCCGCTTCCGGCGGCGAAAGACACGCTGCTGGTGCTGGCCGTGCGGTCTGTGACCGCGGTAGACAGCGTGCCACCACCTGTGACATCGCCGCTGGCAAACGGCAGGCCGTTGGTGCCGTTAACCGCGCCTGTGCCCACGACATCCACCACCGAGGCCCCACATCCCGCCAAAGCCATCGCTCCCGCGCCCATGATAACATAGGGTATCAACTTCTTCATTTAACGCTCCTCACTTGTTACGCGGCCCGCGCGGGGACCTCACCAAATCCACTACAAATCGATTTACCTTACATTTTAGGCAACTTGTAATGAATACTCAATTAAAGCGGGCATGAAATGTTCACTGAAACATCTTATGGTTTATCGAAACGCAACACTCCCATCGCCCGGCAAACCATACTTGCCTGTGATGCAAGGCCACCCCTTGCCGCCAGAATAGGCATTGCACGGCTTGCGTGTTTGGGCCGATCTGACTAACGCGGTGACATGACCCAGACCGCCGCCACCCCCGCCCCGCATACCCGCATCGAAGACGCCCAGGCCTTTGCGCTTGGCACGGCGATGTGTGCGCTGGGGGTGACGATGCTGACCCATCTGGGGCTGATCACAGGCCAGACCGCAGGGCTGGCGGTGCTGGTGTCCTATGGCACGGGGCTGTCGTTCGGGCTGGTGTTTTTTGCGTCAACCTGCCGTTCTATTGGCTGGCATGGCTGCGGATGGGGCCACGGTTCACGTTCAAAAGCTTTCTTTGTGTGGGGCTGGTGTCGGTGATGGCAGAAAGCTTTCCACAGTTGATCGTCTTTGAAACGCTGGACCCGTTACTGGGGGCGGTGCTGGTCGGGGCGGTCACGGGTCTGGGGCTGATCGTGCTGTTTCGCCATGGTGCCAGCCTTGGCGGGATCGGTATTCTGGCGCTGTTCATCCAGGACCGGACGGGGTTTCGCGCAGGCTATACCCAGTTGATTTTCGATCTGTGCCTGTTCGCGGCGGCCTTTGCCGTGATCGCCCCCGGTCTGGTGCTGTATTCGCTGGCCGGTGCCGTGGTTGCGAACCTGATCATCGCCACAAACCACCGCCCCGACCGGTATACAGGACGCTGATCATGCCACTGCATTACATCTTTTTGATCTTTGCGATCATCGCCGAAACCATCGGCACCACCGCCCTGCAAGCCAGCCATCAGTTCACGCGGTTCTGGCCATCGGTGCTGGTTGTCATCGCTTATGGCTTGTCATTCTACCTGCTGGCCCAGACGCTGCGGGTGATGCCGGTGGGCGTGGTCTATGCGATGTGGTCGGGGCTGGGGATCGTGATGATCGCGGCAATCGGCTATTTGGTGTTCGGTCAACGGCTTGATCTGCCTGCGGTGATCGGGATCGGGATGATCCTGTGCGGCATCCTTGTCATTCATCTTTTTTCACACACATCACCGCACTGACGCGGCCTTGCGATTAAGGGGTGGCTTTTGCTGCGATTGCACGGTATCGCGCAGCTAAATTTCCCATAAGGCTGACCCATGGATATCCGCAATATCGCGATCATCGCGCACGTTGACCACGGCAAGACAACGCTTGTCGATGAACTTTTGAAACAATCCGGTGTGTATCGTGAAAACGAAGCCACCACAGAACGCGCGATGGACAGCAACGACATCGAACGCGAACGCGGCATCACCATTCTGGCGAAATGCACAAGCGTCGAATGGAAAGGCACGCGGATCAACATCGTTGACACCCCCGGCCACGCCGATTTCGGTGGTGAAGTCGAACGCATCCTGTCGATGGTTGACGGTGTTGTCCTGTTGGTCGATGCCGCCGAAGGCCCGATGCCGCAGACGAAATTCGTGACCTCCAAGGCGCTGGCGCTGGGGCTGCGCCCTATCGTTGTCGTCAACAAGGTGGACAAGGCCGATGGCGAACCCGATCAGGCCGTCGATGACGTGTTCGACCTGTTCGCCGCTTTGGAAGCCAGCGACGAACAGCTGGATTTCCCAGTGATGTATGCATCTGGCCGTGCAGGCTGGTGTGACGAACAGCTGGATGGCCCGCGCAAGGACCTGTCCGCGCTGTTCGACAAAGTGCTGGAACATGTCCCGATGCCCGCCCAGATCAGCCGCCGCGAAGAGCCGTTCCAGATGCTGGCGACCACCCTGTCGGCCGATCCGTTCATCGGACGCATCCTGACGGGCCGCGTCGAGGCAGGTACCCTGCGCGCAGGCGAAACCGTCAAGGCATTGTCGCGCAATGGCGACAAGCTGGAACAATTCCGCGTGTCGAAGATCCTTGCTTTCCGCGGTCTAAGCCAGCAACCCATCGACGTGGCCGAGGCCGGCGATATCGTGACCCTTGCCGGTATGACCAAGGCGACCGTGGCCGATACGATCTGCGATCTGTCCATCGACACCGCGATCCCCGCCCAGCCCATTGATCCGCCGACCATCACCGTGACCTTTGGCATCAACGACAGCCCGCTGGCGGGCCGCGATGGCAAAAAGGTGCAAAGCCGCGTCATCCGCGAACGGCTGATGCGCGAATCCGAAGTCAACGTTGCGATCAAGGTCGCCGATACAGCCATGGGCGATGCGTTCGAGGTTTCGGGCCGCGGCGAATTGCAGATGGGTGTCTTGATCGAAAACATGCGCCGCGAAGGGTTCGAACTGTCGATTTCCCGCCCGCAGGTCATTTTCAAGGACATCGACGGCGTCCGCCATGAACCCATCGAAGAAGCCACGATTGACGTGGATGACGAATATACCGGCGCGGTCGTCGAAAAACTGACCGGCCCGCGCAAGGGCGAATTGGTCGAGATGAAACCCGCCGGTGCCGGCAAGACCCGCATCATCGCGCATGTCCCGTCACGCGGGCTGATCGGCTATCACGGTGAATTCCTGACCGACACGCGCGGATCGGGCATCCTCAACCGGCTGTTTCACGGCTGGGCGCCCTACAAAGGCAAGATCGAAGGCCGCCGTCAGGGTGTCCTGATCTCGATGGAAAACGGTGTGTCTGTGTCTTATGCGCTGTGGAAGCTCGAAGACCGCGGCAAGTTTTTCATCGGCGCGCAAGAGGCGGTTTATACCGGCATGATCATCGGCGAACACAGCCGCGACAATGATCTGGAGGTCAACCCGCTGAAAGGCAAGCAGCTGACCAACGTGCGTGCATCCGGCACGGATGAAGCCGTACGCCTGACCACGCCGGTGACCATGTCGCTGGAACAGGCCATCGCCTATATCGACGATGATGAATTGGTCGAAGTGACCCCGAATGCGATCCGGCTGCGCAAGCGGTTCCTTGATCCGCATGAGCGCAAGAAGAATTCGCGCAGCGCGTGATGTGATTTCGCGCTGGTGTGACCAGCGCGAAGCCTCCGGCGGGGATTACGGTGAATTGAGAAACAATTCACCGCGCTCGGAAGATGGGAAAGACAGAGCCACGCCTTGAACGGGCGTGGCCTTTTTGTTGTCAGGCGATTTCTTCGACGATGCAAAGCTCGCGCTGGCTGGCACCTTTGGCATGGCTCAGCGCGTCTTGGTAGGCGGCTGAATAATAGCAGTCATGCGCCGCTTGCAGGCTGGGAAAGCGGGCCACGACGTTGCGGGGCCGGTCCGGCCCTTCGAGCTGTTCATAGGCACCGCCACGGGCGAGGAACACCCCACCGTGATCTGCGATGGCTGACGTGGCGCGCTGGGCATATTCGCCGTAAGCGGCATCGTCAGTGACTTTGACATGGGCGATCCAGAGTGCGGTCATTTCAGATTCTCCAAGATTGATTTTGCTTGCGTAATGGCAGCATCGGCGTTTTGGGTGGACGCACCGCCGCCTTGGGCCATGTCGGGGCGGCCACCGCCGCCCTTGCCGCCCAGTTCCGGTGTCACCGCGCGCAGGATATCCACGGCCGAGACGCGCGTCGTCAGGTCTGCCGTCACACCCACGGCAATTGCCGCCTTGTCGCCGGTATCGGCGATCAGCAGCACAACGCCGCTGCCCAGATCGGTCTTGATCTGGTCGATCAGCGACGGCAAATCCTTGCCAGTCACACCGGAGAGCACCTGCGCATGAAAGGCGATGCCATTGACCTGCAGCGCGGGGGATGCCCCCTGCGCACCGCCGCCCATCGCCAGTTCGCGGCGCAATTGCGCGACTTCATTGGCGAGCGCGCGGCGTTCATCCATCAGCGCCTTGACGCGGTCTGCCACATCGCTGGCGGGCGCTTTGAGCGCGGCGGCGACATCTGACAGGCGCTGATCCTGCGCGCGCAGGTAATCAAGTGCCGCCTGACCTGTCAGCGCCTCGATCCTGCGGACACCGGCGCTGGAGGCCGCATCACCCAAGGCGACAAAGGCACCGATCTCGCCCAGCTGGCGCACATGCGTGCCACCGCAAAGTTCCAGCGAATAGGTGTGGCCCGCAGCCCCCTTGCCAGACCCGTCCTTGCGGCCCATCGACACGACACGCACCTCGTCGCCGTATTTTTCGCCAAACAGCGCCTGCGCGCCAAGCGCGCGCGCATCGTCAGGCGCCATGATGCGGGTTTCGACGCGGGTGTTTTGCCGGATCAGCGCATTCACATCGCGTTCAACCTGCGCCAGTTCATCGGCGCTCAGCGGTTTGGTGTGGCTGAAATCGAACCGCAGCCGGTCGGGCGCGTTCAGCGACCCGCGCTGCGCGATGTGATCGCCCAAGGTTTCGCGCAACGCCTCGTTCAACAAATGGGTGGCCGAATGGTTGGCCTGAACGGCCGCACGGCGGCCTGCGTCCACGCGCAGCGCCGCGCCTTGGCCCACGGCGATAGTCCCGCTGGTGACAGTGGCGAAATGGATAAAAACGCCAGCGACCTTTTTGGTATCGGTGATCTGGGCTGTGCCGGTTTCAGTCTGCAAAATGCCAGCATCGCCGACCTGCCCACCAGATTCGGCATAAAATGATGTCTGGTTCAGCACGATCTGCACGGCACCGCCCGCCTGCTGGACCATGGCGCCATCAGCAACCAGCGCCTTGATCTGGCCTTCGAGGTCAAGGCTGTCATAGCCCAGAAAATCGGTCGGGCCCGCCACATCGGCCACATCAAACCAGATCGCACTGTCGGCGGCTTCACCCGTGCCGGACCATGCGGCACGCGCTTTGGCCTTTTGCGCAGCCATGGCGGCATCAAAGCCGTCGGTATCGACGCTGCGGCCCTTTTCGCGCAAGGCATCCTGCGTCAGGTCCAGCGGGAAACCATAGGTATCATAAAGCTTGAACGCGGCCTCGCCCGGCAGGGCGGCATCCGTCGGGCAGACCGGCCAGTTCATCGTCAAGCAGTTTCAGCCCGCGGTCCAGCGTCTGCTTGAACCGGATTTCCTCGTTCATCAGGGTTTCTTCGATCAGCCGCTGGCCCTGGCCCAATTCAGGGTAAGCAGCCCCCATCTGTTGCACCAAAGCAGATACCAGACGGTGCATCACAGGGTCTTTCGCCCCCAGCAGATGCGCGTGGCGCATCGCGCGGCGCATGATCCGGCGCAGGACATAGCCGCGGCCTTCGTTCGAGGGCAACACACCTTCGGCGATCAGGAAAGAGGTGGATCGCAGATGGTCGGCGATCACGCGGTGGTGCGTGTTGCCGGGGCCATCAGGGTCCGATGACGTGGCATTGGCCGACGCCTCGATCAGCGCGCGCATCACATCGGTGTCGTAATTGTCATGCTTGCCCTGCAACAGCGCGCCAATCCGTTCCAGCCCCATGCCGGTGTCGATCGACTGCATGTCCAGCGGGCGCATCGACCCGTCCTCGAATTGTTCGTTCTGCATGAAAACGACGTTCCAGATTTCGATGAACCGGTCGCCATCTTCCTCGGGGGAACCGGGGGGGCCACCCCAGATGTGATCGCCATGGTCATAAAAAATCTCGGTGCAGGGGCCGCAGGGGCCGGTCGGCCCCATGCGCCAGAAATTGTCATCGGTGGGGATGCGGATGATCCGGTCTTCGGGGACACCAATCTTTTTCCACAGATCGAACGCCTCGTCATCGGTATGGTAAACCGTGGTCAGCAGACGCGATTTGTCGATCCCGAAATCGCGGGTCAGCAATTCCCAGGCAAAGGGGATCGCGTCGGATTTGAAATAATCACCGAAACTGAAATTACCCAGCATTTCGAAAAACGTGTGGTGGCGCGCGGTATAGCCGACATTGTCCAGATCATTATGCTTGCCACCGGCGCGCACGCATTTCTGGCTGGTGGTGGCGCGGCTGTAATCGCGTGTTTCGACCCCTGTGAACAGGTTCTTGAACTGCACCATGCCCGAATTGGTGAACATCAATGTCGGGTCATTGCGCGGCACAAGCGGGCTCGACGGGACCACACGGTGGCCCTGTTTTTCGAAATAATTCAGAAAAGTAGAACGGATGTCAGCAAGGCTGGTCATGGCGCGCTTTCAAGGAAAATATCTATCAGCGGCAGAAATAGCGGTGCAACAGGCCAGTGTCCACCAATAGACCGCATCACGCGATCATGGGGCTGCGTCTTTTTCACCAAAGGTCGGGTCAGGGCGCAGCCGGAACTGCGCCCATTCCCTTACATCTCGACGATATCGTCGTCAGCGGGGCCGTCACTATCGCTCATCGCGAATTCAAGACCATGGGCCGCACGGATCTTGTCCTCGATCTCGTTGGCGATCTTGGGGTTTTCCTTGAGGAACAGTTTGGAGTTTTCACGCCCCTGCCCGATCCGTTCATCGCCATAGCTGAACCATGCGCCGGATTTCTCGACCACGCCCGCCTTGACGCCAAGGTCCAGCAATTCGCCGGTCTTGGAAATGCCTTCGCCATACATGATGTCGAATTCGACCTGCTTGAACGGCGGCGCCACCTTGTTCTTGACCACCTTGACGCGGGTCGCGTTGCCAACCACCTCGTCACGATCCTTGATTGCACCGATGCGGCGGATATCCAGACGGACCGAGGCATAGAATTTCAACGCATTGCCGCCGGTCGTGGTTTCGGGGCTGCCAAACATCACGCCGATCTTCATCCGGATCTGGTTGATGAAAATCACCATACAACCCGACCGGTTGATCGACCCTGTCAGCTTGCGCATCGCCTGGCTCATCAGGCGGGCATGCACGCCGACCGAACTGTCGCCCATATCGCCTTCCAGCTCGGATTTGGGTGTCAGGGCAGCGACGGAATCGACCACCACCAGTGACACGGCACCCGACCGGACCAAAGTATCAACGATTTCCAACGCCTGTTCGCCGGTATCGGGCTGCGAAATCAGCAATTCATCCAGATTGACGCCCAATTTCTTGGCATATTGCGGGTCCAGCGCATGTTCGGCATCGACAAAGGCACAAATGCCACCCTTTTTCTGCTCTTCCGCGATGGAATGCAGCGTCAAAGTGGTCTTGCCTGACGATTCCGGGCCATAAATCTCGATCACGCGGCCTTTGGGCAGCCCGCCGATCCCCAAAGCGATATCCAGACCCAGCGATCCGGTCGATGTCGCCTCGATCTCGGGCATCTGGTTCTGGCCGCCCAGTTTCATGATCGAGCCTTTACCGAACTGGCGTTCGATCTGGGCCAAGGCGCTTTCCAGTGCCTTTTCCTTGTCTGCGGTTTTCTTGTCCATCATTTTCAAAAGATCTGCCGTTGCCATCTACCCTGTCCTTATTCCACGCACCCCGCCGGGGGGCAATCAAAGCTTTGTTCGCCCTATGTTCCGTATTACATGGGATCAAAACGTGAACATTGCAACCGAAATTTCCGGTCCCACTCTGGACGGCAATTGGTTAAAGATGCGTTAGAGCGCGAAAGATCGCCTCGGGATGCAAGGAATAGATGCAAATGCTGGTGTTCTGGGACCAAAACCTTGTTTTGTTGGCGGTGCCGAAAACCGGCTCGACCGCGCTCGAAGGCGCGCTCGCCCCGCGCGCCTCCATGGTGCTGCGCGATCCACCGCATCTCAAACATGCGCCCTGCTATCGCTACAAACGATTCTTGCGGCCGTTTTTCGTGCAGGCTGGCGGCAAGACGCCAGAATTGATGGCGATCGTGCGCCATCCGGTGTCCTGGCTGGGCAGCTGGTACAGGTACCGCAACCGCGACGATCTGGTGGGTCACGACAACAGCACGCGGGGGATCAGTTTCGACGATTTCGTAGTGGAATATTGCAAAGGCGATCCCGCACCCTTTGCCGCTGTCGGATCACAGGACAAATTCCTGCGGATCAATGACGGCGAGATCGGCGTGCAACATCTGTTCCGCTACGAAGCCTGGGACCAGGTGACAGCTTTTCTCGAACACCGGCTCTCGCTCACCCTGACACTCAAACAGATCAACGTCTCGCCCGACATGGACCTGACCCTGTCGGACGATGTGCGCGCGCATTTGCACCACAAACGCGGCGCCGAATTCGCCATCTGGCAGGCAGGACAGGGCTGACCCCGGCCTGCATCTTCTTATTTCCAAAAATACTCAAAGAAATCCGGCGTCAGCCGGCAGTGTCACGGCCCTTGAACCCTGTCGCCACGACGAATTTTTCCGAACTGTCAGACCGCGACGCCGGCGGTTTGACATTGGCAACCTTCTCGAACCGGGCTTTCAGCAGTTTTTGCAAATCACCTTCCGCCCCACCCGCCAGCACCTTGGCGACAAAGGTGCCGCCTTCGTTCAGCACGTCAAAGGCAAAATGCGCTGCCGCTTCACACAGCGCGATAATCCGGTTGTGATCGGTCTGTTTGTGCCCCGATGCGGATGCCGCCATATCCGACATCACGACATCGGCATTGCCGCCCAGCCAGTCGCGGACCTGCACATCGGCGTCATCGGCCATAAAATCCAGCTGGTAAATCTCGGCCCCGGGGATCGGATCAACCTCTTGCAGGTCAATTCCCAACACATAGCCCTGCGCCTTGGACGTGCGCTCGCCCAAGGCATTGGCGCGTTTGACCGCGACCTGCAACCAGCCACCGGGCGCACAGCCCAGATCGACGATCCGCGCGCCGGGCACCAGAAAGCGGTATTTATCGTCCAGTTCCAATATCTTATAGGCCGCCCTGCCGCGATACCCGTCCGCCTTGGCGCGTTTGACGTACGGGTCGTTCAGCTGCCGTTGCAGCCATTGGGTGGACGACAGCTTGCGCCCGCGCGCCGTCTTGACCTTGACATGCAGGTCACGTTGGCCGCGTCCGGAGGTATTCTTGGTGGTGGGTTTTTTCGCCATGACGCGCTTTACCCTTAAAACGGGGCATCTTCCAAGACCCCATCGGCGGACATCTGGGCATAAAGCAACCCTTCGCGCAAACCGCGGTCCGCCACCGACAGCCGGTCGGTCGGCCATAACCGCATCAATGTCTGCAAAATCGCGGCCCCCGACATGATCAACGCCTGCCGGTCGCGCCCGATCCGCGGGTCGGCACGGCGTCCGTCAGGGCCCAGCGTCAGGTAATCGCGGATCACCGCATCGATCTGGTCGGATGTCATGCGCAGCCCGTCCACCTTGGTCCGGTCATAGCGTTTCAGCCCCAGATAACTGGCCGCGACCGTGGTCACCGTGCCGCTGGTGCCGATGATCTGGAACCCCTTGCGCGATTGCGCGCTGGCGGATGGCGCAAAAGCCTCCAGATTTTCTTCGAAAAACCAGCTCATCAGCGCGAAACGCGCGGCGTCATCTTCGACATCGCCGAATTGGTCGCGCAACGTGGCCACGCCCAGCGGGACGGAAATCCAGTCCACCACCTTGGCCGCGGCAAACGGGCCGGGGTCGGATTTGAACCCCGCATGCAGCCGCATGATCGCGCGGGGGCGTTCGCGCTTGGGCACATTGGTCAGATCGATCCAGACCAATTCGGTCGATCCACCGCCGATATCCACGACCAGCAATTGTTCGGTGTTCACGCTGACCAGCGGCGCGCAGGAAATCACGGCCAGACGCGCCTCTTCTTCGGGGCGGATGATTTCAAGGTTCAACCCTGTTTCACGCCGCACCTGTGCCACGAAATGCTGGCCGTTCAGCGCGCGACGGCAGGCTTCGGTTGCGACCAGACGCATCCGCTTGACCCCGTGCCGATGCAGTTTTTCGCGGCAGATCCGCATCGCCGAAATCGTGCGGTTCATCGAGGCACGCGACAATCGCCCCGTGCTTTCAAGCCCTTGGCCAAGCTGGACAGATTTGGAAAAACTGTCCACGACATGGAATTGACTGCCCTTCGGCTGGGCAATCAGCATCCGGCAAGAATTCGTGCCAAGGTCCAGCGCCGCATAAAGCGTGGCCGGATCGGCTTGTTGTGGCGCGGGGCTATCGACCGCTTTGGGGAACGCGCCCGCACCTTTGGGACGCTTGGGCGTCATCATTCACGCCCTCCATTTCGAGTTACCCTGAACCTATGCTGCCCATGGCCACAAGACAAGCCCAAGACCCCGCCACAGACGTCTTGCGTGAAAATACCGCAGGACATCGCGGCCCGTCGCGGACCGCGCGCGTGATGTCGAAAACCGACCCTGCGTGTCGCCATGCGATGCTAGAACCGCTGAAACGGTCAAAGGGGGAATCACATGGCTGACGTCACCATCGTGTACTGGCGCGACATGCCCGCGCAGGTCATCGTCGGCCGTGGACGGCGCGGCACCAAGCTGCCCCTGCCCGAACGGTTCGAACAGGCCATCGACCGTGCCGCGATGAAATCGGGGGCGGCGCAGTCGGATGAATATATGTCCGGTTTCCGCAAGGCCGACCCCTATGTCGCGGATGGCACCGATGCCGAAGCCGCCGAAGCCGCCGTCGCCCGGATCGTGGCCGAATATGATCAGGACCGGATCAAAGCGTTGATTGCAAATGACGGCTGGGCCTGATCCCGCCCGCCGCCTGAAGGAGACATTGATGTCGCTCTTGCCGTTTTTCAAATCCCGCGAACCACAAACGTCTGCGGTCAATCCTGAGATCGAATCCCTTTTGCGTGATTATTCGATCGAGGTGATGCCGCGCACCGCCGAAAAGGTCGAAAACTTCCGCGACCTGCTGCCCGCAGGCACGCGCGTCTATATCGCCCATATCGACGGCACGCCGATTGACGACATGGTCGCCACCGCCCGCAGGCTGGCAACGGACGGCTACAAGGTCATGCCGCATTTTCCCGCCCGCATCATCAAGGACCACGCCACGCTGGCCGACTGGATCGCGCGTTATCAGGGCGAGGCGGGCGTCGATCAGGCGCTGTTGTTGGCAGGCGGCGTGGCGCAACCACAGGGTGATTTCGACAATTCCATGCAATTGATGGAAAGCGGATTATTCCGTGATTTCAAACACCTGCATGTTGCAGGTCACCCAGAGGGCAACCGCGACATCGACCATGACGGCAGCGATACCAATGTGATGGCCGCATTGCGCTGGAAACAAAAGTTCAGCGACACATCGGATGCACAGATGGCGATGGCCACCCAATTCGCCTTCGAGGCGGGACCGATCATCGCCTGGGCCGATGCCTTGCGCGATGCGGGCATCACGATCCCGATCCACATCGGAATCGCGGGGCCTGCGAAATTGCAGACACTGATCAAATTCGCCATCGCCTGCGGGGTTGGCCCCTCGCTCAGGGTGTTGCAAAAGCGCGCGATGGATGTGACCAAGCTGTTGCTACCCTACGAGCCGACAGAGATTGTGACGCAGCTTGCCGCGCACAAGGCCGCCAACCCCGATTTCAACATCACCCATGTGCATTTCTTCCCGCTGGGCGGGATCAAGACCAATGCGCAATGGGCCATCGACAACGGCGGGGCCTCTGCCCTGCCCGCCTCGCAAATCTAAGGACGTTTCATGACCCGCACCATCGTCGAATCCAAGACCAAGACCGCCATCATCGGCTTTGACCAGCCGTTTTGCGTGATCGGGGAACGGATCAACCCCACGGGCCGCAAGATATTGGCCGAGGAATTGGAACGCGGCGATTTTTCGCGGGTCGAGGCTGACGCCATCGCGCAGGTCGCCGCCGGTGCCACGGTGCTGGATATCAATTCGGGCGCTGTCTTTTCCAACAAGATGGCCGAAGACCCGCGCTATGCCGACAATAATTTCGTCGAACCGCCCTTGATGGCCGAATTGATCCGCCGCGTGCAGGCCGTGGTCGATGTGCCGCTGTGCATCGATTCATCCGTGCCGGGGGCCTTGGAAAACGGGCTGGCCGCCGCCGAAGGCCGCCCGCTGCTGAACTCCGTCACCGGCGAAGAAGAACGCATGGAACTGGTCCTGCCGCTGGTCAAGAAATACAACGTGCCGGTTGTGGCGATTTCCAACGACGACAGCGGGATTTCCGAAGACCCCGATGTGCGCTTTGCCGTGGCCAAGAAAATCGTCGAACGTGCCGCCGATTACGGTATTCCCGCGCATGATATCGTTGTTGATCCTTTGGTGATGCCGATTGGCGCGATGGGGACCGCCGGTTTACAGGTCTTTACCCTTGTCCGCCGCCTGCGCGAGGAACTGGGCGTGAACACGACCTGCGGTGCATCCAACATCAGTTTCGGCCTGCCCAACCGGCACGGGATCAACAATGCCTTTTTGCCGATGGCCATGGCCGCCGGTATGACTTCGGCGATCATGAACCCTGTCGCCCTGCCCATCGGCCCGCTGAAAATCGCCGAAAAACGCGCCGAGGCGCTGGCGGCGGGGATTATCCTGCCCGAGGATCTGGACGACGAAACCTTTGTCACCCTGTTCGGGCTGGGATCAACCTTCCCGCGTCCGGGCAAGGAGATGGAAGCGATCCGCGCTGCGAATTTTCTGACCAACAACGATCCGTCAGGCGCGGAATGGATCAGGTTCAACCGCGCGCCGGTGAAAGACGGCGAAGGCCGCGCACGGACCGGGCGTCGGCGCAAATAACTCTTATGCCTCCGGCGGGGATATTTTTACTCTGAAGATGGGGATTTAAGCCGCCCTGCCAATCCGCGCAGGGCGGTGTTCAACAGGGTGACATCGGTGGATACCCCCATGAAGGTCACGCCTTTGCCAACGTAATCCGCAACGCGGCCCTCGTCGAAGGTGATGATGCCCGCGATCTTGCCCGCAGCACGCGTGCGCGCGATGATATGGTCGATGGCGGCGATCACCTCTGGGTGGTCGGGCTGGCCGGGGTATCCCATATCGGCGGACAGATCGGCGGGGCCGACAAAGACACCGTCCACGCCGGGGGTGGCGGCGATGGCGTCGATATCGTTCAGGGCGGCACGGCTTTCGGCCTGCACCAGCAAGCAGACCTGCGCATTGGCCGTGCGCGCGTAATCGGGGATGCTGCCATAGCCAGAGGCGCGGGCGGATGATGCGCCCATACCACGGATACCGTCGGGCGGATAGCGCATGGCGCGCGCCATCAGCGCCGCTGTCGCCGCATCATCGACCATCGGGACCAGCACGGTCTGGCAGCCCTGATCGAGAACCTGCTTGACCATCCAGACCTCGGCGCTGGCGATGCGCACGACGGGGCTGGCACCGGTCGCCGCAAGGGCCTGCAATTGCGGGATCAGCCCGCTGGGCGCATTCGGCCCATGTTCGGCGTCGATCAGGCACCAGTCAAACCCCGCCAGCCCCGCCATTTCCGCGAGCTGCGCCGATCCGGTGGATAACCAGATGCCATATTGCACCTGCCCTGCAGCAAGAGCAGTTTTTAAACGGTTTTCAGGGGTTTGCATGCTTGGCCTCGTCCAGTGTTCACGCCGATGCCACCACATCGGCGCGCCACTGGCAAGCCGTCAGCGATAATAAAGCGACCGGCCGTTCACAAAGACCTGCACCTTGTCGGGGCTGGCGGCCATGCGCACCGATGTGCCGCGCAGACCGGTATGAATACCGGGCAATTTGCCGATCACGGCGGCATTGTCGCCGACCTTGTCAAAGTACAAGAGCGTCACCTCGCCCAAGGCTTCGGTGATATTGACCTTGCCTTCAAAGGCGTAATCCGCGCCATCGGTCGCAATCATATCCTCGGGGCGGATGCCGACATTGACCTGCAGGCCCATATCGCTGTCGCGCGTCGGCGCGGCGGATGTGACAATGCCGCCGCCATGCAGCTTGACCTTGGTGACGGGGCCAGTGCCGACAATCTCGCCCGCGAGCAGGTTCATCGCGGGGCTGCCGATGAATTGCGCGACGAATTCGTTTTCGGGCCGTTCGTAGAGTTCCAGCGGCGTGCCGACCTGTGCGATCCCCTTGTTGGCCAGCACGACGATGCGGGTGGCCAGCGTCATCGCCTCGACCTGATCATGGGTGACATAGATCATCGTGCTGTCGGGCATCGATTCCTTGAGCTGGGCGATCTCGATCCGCGTGGCCACGCGCAGCGCGGCGTCAAGGTTCGACAGCGGCTCGTCGAACAGATACACCTTGGGGTCGCGCACGATGGACCGCCCGATCGCCACGCGCTGACGCTGGCCACCCGACAGGGCCTTGGGCAGGCGGTCCAGATAATCCTCTAGCTGCAGGATTCGGGCGGCACGGGCCACCGCCGTTGCGATGTCAGCCTTGGATTTCTTGGCCAGCTTGAGGGCAAAAGACATGTTTTCACGCACCGTCATATGCGGATAAAGCGCATAGGACTGGAACACCATCGCGATGCCGCGCTGCGCGGGTGGCACGTCGTTCACGACCTGCCCGTCGATCTGCAATTCGCCCCCCGTGATCTTTTCCAGCCCCGCGATCATGCGCAGCAGGGTCGATTTCCCGCAGCCTGACGGCCCGACAAAGACGATCAATTCGCCCGTCTTGATATCGAGATTGATGTCCTTGAGAACATCAACGGTCCCGCCATAGGTCTTGGCGACCCCCGTCAGTTTCAGTTCAGCCATGTCGCAACTCCCCTCACCTTGCCTTAGCTTTTGAGCGCGAAGCAAACCTGCCACGGACCAAAATGCAATTTGCCATCTGCCGAGATATGCGCGCTTCCCAGTTCGGCCCCGATCGGCACCCAATCCCCTGCGGGCGGGTTGAAATCGGATGGTGTTTCGCTGACGTTGAACGCGCAAAGGATCGTCTGGTCGCCCGCTGTACGGGTGAAATAGATGACATCGCCCTGCGCCTGCATCTTGTCATGCGACCCGACGCTCAGGGCCGGATGGCTGTGCCGGAATGCAATGGCGCGGCGGTAATGGTGCAGCAATGCGCCCGGTTCATCCTCTTGCGCGGCAACAGACAGGCCCAGATGTTCGGATGGCACCGGCAACCACGGGCGCACGGCGCTGAACCCGCCGTGGTGGTTGTCACGGTCCCAGACCATCGGCGTGCGGCAGCCGTCACGGCCTTTGAATTCGGGCCAGAACTGGATGCCGTAGGGGTCTTGCAGGTCCTCGAAGGCGACATCGGCCTCGGGCAGGCCCAATTCCTCGCCCTGATAGATACAGGCCGAACCGCGCAAAGCCATCAGCAAGCTGACGAACATGCGCTGGCCGCCTGCGGGCAAGTCCCAGCGCGTGGCATGGCGCACGACATCATGGTTGGAAAAGGCCCAGCAGGCCCAGCCATCGCCCGCGACCTCATCGACCTGACGCATCACATCGACGATGCGCGCGGCGGTCGGTTTGTCCTTGGCCAGAAATTCGAACGCGTAGCACATCTGCATCAGATCGGTGCCGGCGGTATATTGGCCCATGATTTCCAGCCCGCGTTGGGCATCGCCCACCTCACCCACGGCAGCGGCGCCATAGGGTTCCATGATGGCGCGCAGGCGCGCAAGGAACTTGACGTTATCGGGGTGGTTCTTGTCGTGGATATGGTCCTGATGGTTATAGGGGTTCACCGAAGGCGCGATATTGGCGTTGCGCATCTCTTTGGGCAGGGGCGGGTTGTCGCGCAATTGTGCGTCATGCATGTAGAAGTTGATCGTATCGAGCCGGAACCCGTCACAGCCCCGGTTCAGCCAGAACAGCGCCACATCCAGCAGCGCATCCTGCACCGCGGGGCTGTGAAAGTTCAGATCAGGCTGCGAGACCAGAAAATTATGCAGGTAATATTGTTCGCGCCGCGCATCCCATTGCCAAGCCGATCCGCCAAAGATCGACAGCCAGTTGTTGGGCGGGGTGCCATCGGGTTTGGGGTCGGCCCAGACATACCAGTCGGATTTGTCATTGCTCCGGTTGGCGCGGCTTTCAGCGAACCAGGGATGCTGGTCGCTGGTATGGCTGAGCACAAGGTCGATCATCACGCGGATGCCAAGCCGATGCGCGGTTTCCACCACCGCATCGAAATCAGCCAGACTGCCGAACATCGGATCGACGTCGCAATAATCGCTGACGTCATAGCCGAAATCCTTCATCGGCGAGGTGAAGAATGGCGAAATCCAGATCGCATCCACCCCCAAAGAGGCGATATACGGCAGACGCTGCACGATCCCCATAAGATCGCCGATACCGTCGCCGTTGCTGTCTTGGTAACTGCGCGGATAGATCTGATAGATCACCGCACCGCGCCACCAATCCTTGTTCACCGCCATTTCGGTGTTTGTAGCCAAAGCCGTCATACTGTCTTGTCCTGTCTTGTGACGCACCGGTATTTGCCGGACGTCATACCCTCAAAAAATTATTTCACTGATCCGGCCAGCAGGCCGCGCACCAGATAGCGTTGCATCGCGAAAAAGACTGCCAATGGCACCGCGATGGACACAAAGGCTGCGGTCGCCAGAATTTCCCAATTGCCGCCGCGTGTGCCCAGCAATTCGACGATCTGGTTGGTCATCACGGTGGTTTCCCCCGTCGCGTCGATCAAGAACACTTTGGCGACCAGCAGATCGTTCCATGTCCACAGGAACTGGAAAATCGCGAAACTGGCCAGTGCGGGAAACGACAGCGGCAGGATGATTTTCGTGAAAATCTGGAAATCGGTCGCGCCATCGACTTTTGCATTTTCGATGATGTCACGCGGCAGACCGACCATGTAATTGCGCAAGAGATATATGGCCAGCGGCAGCCCGAACCCGGTATGCGCCAGCCAGGTCCCCAGATAGCCTTTGCCGATCCCGATCTCCAGATGCAGGCGCAACAGCGGGATCAGCGCCAGTTGTAGCGGCACGACCAGCAGGCCGACGACGGCAGCAATCAACAGCGCGCGGCCCGGAAAATCCATCCACGCCAGCGCATAGGCGGCAAAGGCCGCGATCACGATGGGGATGATCGTGGCGGGGATCGTCACGGTCAGCGTGTTCAAAAACGCCCGCGTCATGCCATCGGTGCTGTCGCCGCTGAACAAGACGCGGTCGTAATTCTGCAAGGTGAATTCGGGCGGGGTCGTGGCGGTCACGAAAATGCGCTGGCCACGTCCGGTCATTTCCGTGGGGCTGGTCCAGATATAGGCACCATCGGCCTGCACGGTCAGCGTCTCGCCATCCGATAGGTCCGCGGTGTCACCGGGGGCAAATTCGCTGATCCGCAGCGACGATGTCCCCCAAGTGCTGATTTCCGCCTCGGAGCCGTCACCGAACAACTGGCCCTGCACGGAATAGACGCCATCTACCAGCATCTGCGCCCCGTCATCGCCGGGGTTGGCGGTGCGCAGGGTCAGGTTTTGTTCGCTGGCCGTCAGCGCCCCCCACCAGCCGGACCCGGAAATCTGGTCCGCTGTGCGAAACGACGACACCAGCAGGCCCAAGGTCGGGAACAGCCACAGCGCCACAAGTGCGACGACAGATATCTGCACGATCCAGTTCAGCGCCGATGTGCGCCCTGCGATCCCATCCATCAGCGCATCTCCTTGCGGGCGTTATAGACGTTCCAGACCAGAATCGGGCTGACCAGCAACATGATGACCATGGCAGAGGCAGACCCAACCCCCCAGTCAGAGGCGCGGAACAATTTGTCGAACATGTAATTGGCCAGAACCTGCGTTTCCCATTGCCCGTTGGTCATGGCGAAAACGATATCGAACACCTTCAGCACGACCAGCGTGATCGTGGTCCAGACCACGACGATGGTGCCAGCGATCTGCGGCATCTTGATCTTGAAAAACACCTGAAACGGGTTGGCGCCATCGACGATGGCCGCCTCGATCGTTTCTTCGGGGATACCGCGCAGGGCGGCAGACAGGATTACCATGGCGAACCCGGTCTGGATCCAAATCAGCACCACCATCAGCAAAAACGAATTCCAACCCGGAATCGTCATCCATGTCTGTGGTTCGCCGTAAGGATGGACATTTGTGAACGCCCCATAAGCCAGGCCCAGCGTGGCATAGATCACATAGGCCATGACCGCGATCAGCACGATGCGCAGCACCGATCCCGCGCTGGCGCCTTTTTCACGGATCGTCTGCGCATTGGTATAGGCCACAAACAGCGCCAGCACAGCCGCACAGATCATCAACGCGCCGGGCAACAGCCGCAGGATCAGGAACGATCCGATCCCGCCGTCGAACTGAAGCCACAGCGCGTTCAGCGCCCCGATCTGGTTCTGATCGACCGGGCGAGTGTCATAGATCAGTTTGAAAATCACCGAGGCACCCACAAAGGAAATCGCCATCGGCATGAAGATCAGCGATTTGGCAAAGGCCCCCCATTTGATCCGGTCGGTCAGTTGGGCGGCCAGCAGGCCGAATGCGGTGGATGCGGCCGGCACGATGATCAGCCACAGCATGTTGTTGCGCAACGCTTCCCAGAATTTGGGGTCGGCCATCATGCGCTGATAATTGGCAAAGCCAACAAAAGCCCCGCCCTGATTGCGGTCAGTCACCGAATACCACAGCGTCGCCACAACTGGATAGGCGAGGTACAGCCCCAGCGCAAAAATCGCGGGGAACAGGAACAGCCATGGCCGGATCAGGTTGGCACGGTTGATATTGCGGCCTGCGTTGGCGCCTTTGGCGGGCAACAGCACCTTGTCCAGAAACTGGTTCGAGAAATAGAAATATGCGACGCAGCCACCGACACCGATGATGATCGTCATGAGGCCCTGTAATGCAGGATTCATCGTTCAACTTCCCTCGGGCTGCGTGATCTGTCGATGACCCGGCCCGCAGGCCGGATCATCGGATGATGAAGGCGTGGCAATCTTACTTGATTGCGTCCCAGGATGCCTGAATACCTGCGGCAACTTCAGCTGCATCTGCACCACCGGCATAATCGACCATACCAGTCCAGAAAGACCCCGCACCCACAGCGCCCGGCATCAGGTCTGATGCGTCAAAGCGGAAGGTGGTGGCGCCCAACAGGATGTCGTTCATGCTGGCCAGCGTCGGATCACCAAAAGCGGCGCTATCAACGCCAGTGTGTGGTGTCAGGAAGCCGCCCAGACCCATCCAGATTTCATGTGCCTCGGGTGTCTTGAGGAACTCGATCAAATCGTTGGCCGCGTCAGACGGATTGGTGATGGCCCAAAGTGTGCCGGCACCCAGAACGGGCGAACCAAGGTCTTCGCCTTCATAAGCGGGGAAGTAGAAGAAATCTGCATCCGCGCCCACTTCGGTTCCTTCAGGGAAGAATGCGGGGATGAACGACGCCTGACGGTGCATGTAGCACTGGGGCGGGCTGTCAAACAGGCCCTTGGGGCTGTCGCGGAAATCGGTCGTGGCCACTGCACCGGCACCACCGGCGACAAAGGCGTCGTTACGGGCGAACAGGCCGAATTGTTCGATCGCATTCACGACTTCGGGGGCGTCGAACGGCAATTCATTGCTGACCCAAGCGTCATAAACTTCGGGCGGCTGGGTGCGCAGCATCATATCCTCGACCCAGTCGGTCGCGGGCCAGCCGGTGGCACCGCCCGATCCCAGACCGATGCACCAAGGGGTGCCACCATCCGCGACGATCTGTTCGGACAGCGCGATCAGCTGTTCCATGGTCTGCGGCACTTCGTAACCCGCATCTTCGAAGTTTTCGGGGTTGTACCAGACCAGCGATTTCACATCGACCTTGTAGAAAAAGCCGTAAAGATCGGGGTTGCCTTCGGCATTGGCATAGGTGCCCAGATCAACCCAAGACTGACCGGCGGCATAGTTTTCCAGCAACCAATCGCCGGTGCCTGCGGGCAGCGGCGTCAGGAAACCACGGCGCGCCATATCGGCGGCAAGGCCGGGCTGCGGGAACACGGCGACATTGGGGGCAGAGCCTGCCTCGGCGTCGATCACGATCTGCTGCTCAAAGCTGTCAGAGCCTGAATAACGCACGTCATGCCCGCTTGCCGCGGCAAAGGCGGCCAGCACCTGTTCGACATTGGCCTGATCCGGCCCAAGCCATGGACCGAAAACGGTGATCTGTTCGGCCTGTGCAGCACTGCCCAAGGCAACCGCTGCCACGCTGGCATACAGTTTGAATTTCATTGATATTCCTCCCAATCATGCCGTCCTGGCATGTGCGTTTCGTGACACCCAAAGTGCCGGCTTTCTTCATCGCGCTGCGCTTTGGAATCGCTGTACCAAAGCGCTTTGGATTTTGCTACATTCCATCAAGGTTTCAAAATTGTCAATGATGCAGTCATTTGTGAAAAAATGCCTTGGATTTAGGCAAATCGAGCGTTACTCAAATCATCACGGGTGGTGCAATTACAAATTGTCTTGCTAAAACCCCATGGCTAATTTGAAAGCGCTTTGAAAGACGGCAACCGGATGAACCTCAAGCAACTCTCGCAAAAGCTGGGCCTGAGCCAGACCACCGTCAGCCGCGCGCTGAACGGCTATCCCGAGGTGAACGAGGCGACGCGCCTGCGTGTCGAACGGGCGGCCGCGCAATATCATTATCGCCCCAGCACCCGCGCCAAGGGGCTGGCGACGGGCAAGGCGCTGGCCATCGGCCATGTCATCCCGATTTCCAGCAAACACGAAATGGTCAATCCGATTTTCGGGGATTTCATCGCAGGGGCGGGTGAAACCTATGCGCGGCATGGCTATGAAATGATCCTGTGTACCGCCGATGACGGACAAGAAGAACAGGTTTACCGCGGGCTCAAGGCGCGGCGGGCGGTGGACGGCGTGGTCGTGCATGGACCACGGCTGGATGACAGCCGGATCAGATTGCTGCATGATATCGGGCTGCCCTTTGTGGTGCATGGGCGGTCGTCAGGGGCCACCCTGCCCTATGCCTGGCTGGACGTGAACAACCGCCATGCGTTCCAGCGGGCCACCGATTTCCTGCTGGATCTGGGGCATCTGCGGATCGGGCTGATCAACGGGATGGAATGCATGGATTTCGCGCACCGGCGGCGCGACGGCTATACGATTGCGATGCTTGCCCGCGGTGTGCCTGTCGACCCGTCGATCATGCGATCCAGCGAGATGACCGAAGACTTTGGCTATCAATCCACCCGCGACATGCTGGCGCTGGGCGATCCGCCGACGGCGCTGCTTTGTGCCTCGCTGATCTCGGCTTTGGGGGCGCGGCGCGCGGTCGAAGAGGCAGGGCTGGTCATGGGGCGCGATGTGTCGATCATCACCCATGACGATGATCTGTCCTATCTCAAGAACGGCGGCGACATCCCGATTTTCACTGCGACACGGTCGTCGGTGCGCGCGGCGGGCGCAAGACTGGCGGAAATCCTGCTGGGCGGGATCGCGGACCCCGACCTGCCGCACCAGAACGTGCTTCTCGAAGCTGAATTGATGGTGGGGCGTTCCACCGGACCCGCCCCCAGAAAGGACTGACATGCACTTTAAACGCAGCGATTTTCCCGACGGATTCCTGTTCGGGGCCGCCACTGCCGCCTATCAGATCGAAGGGCACCAGTTCGGCGGCGCAGGCCCCACGCATTGGGATACATTCGCCGCCACGCCGGGCAATGTCCTGCGCGCCGAAAACGGTGCGCTGGCCTGCGACCATTACCACCGCTTTGCCGAAGACCTCGATCTGTTGCGCGATGCGGGCATGGATGCCTACCGGTTTTCGACATCCTGGGCGCGGGTCATGCCGGACGGGCGGACGGTGAACACGCAGGGCCTCGATTTCTACGACCGGCTGGTCGATGCGATGCTGGAACGCGGGCTGAAACCGTTTCAGACGCTCTATCATTGGGAATTGCCGTCCGCGCTGGCCGATCAGGGCGGCTGGACCAACCGCGACACCTGTGTCGCCTTTGCCGATTTCACCGATGTGATCACCGACCGGATCGGGGACCGCGTCCATGCCATTGCCACGATCAACGAGCCGTGGTGCGTGGCCTATCTGTCGCATTTTCTGGGCCATCATGCGCCCGGCCTGCGCGATATCCGCGCAACAGCGCGCGCGATGCATCACATCAACCTCGCGCATGGCATGGCGATGACGCGGCTGCGCGCCAGGGGCATGCAGAATTGCGGCGTGGTGCTGAATTTCGACCATACCGCCCCGCTGGATGACAGCGCCGGTGCGGCACAGGCCGTGGCCACATGGGATGCGATCATGAACCGCTGGTTTATCGAGGCCATCGCCAAAGGTACCTATCCCGCCGAGGCTTTGGCCGGTTTCGCCGCCCATATGCCCGCAGGCTGGCAAGCTGATATGGCCGAGATCAGCCAGCCCGTGGATTTTCTGGGTGTCAATTATTACACGCGCCATCAGGTGACGACCGATCCCGCCCAGCCCTGGCCGCATCTGGCCTCGCATGACGGGCCGGGCGCGAAAACCCAGATGGGCTGGGAGATTTACCCCGACGGGTTGCACGACTTCCTGACGCGGCTGGCGGATGAGTATGTCGGTGATCTGCCGCTGTTTGTTACCGAAAATGGCATGGCCTGGGATGACCATGTCGTGAATGGTGCGGTCGATGACCCCGAACGGATCCGGTTCATCGCGGATCATATCGCAGCCACTGGTCGCGCCATCGCGGCGGGGGCCAATGTGCAGGGGTTCTTTTACTGGTCGCTTCTGGACAATTACGAATGGGCCTTTGGCTATGAAAAACGGTTCGGGATGGTCCATGTCGATTTCGACACCTTGAAGCGGACGCCCAAAGCATCCTATCACGCGTTCAAATCCGCCATCGCGCGCTAGGAAGCCCCATGTCCCACCCTGCCAACAGCTATGCCCTTGTCGCCGATATCGGTGGCACCAACACGCGTGTGGCGCTTGCGGACGGGCGGCGCATCATCGCCAGCACGATCCGGCGCTATGCCAATGCGGATTTTCCGGGGCTGGAATCGGTGCTGCGCCGCTATATCGCGGATGAAGGCGGGGTCGACCCTGTCGCAGCCTGCGTGGCCGTGGCGGGGCCTGTGCGCGACGGGCGTGCGACGATGACCAATCTGGACTGGACCATCGACAAAACCACGCTGGCCCGCGCGACCAAGGCTGAAACGGTGGCCATCCTGAACGATCTGCAGGCGCAGGGCCATGCGCTGGGGCATCTGGACGCCGCCAATATCCGCACGATCCTGCCCGGTCCCGACACCAGCGCGCAGGCGGCCAAGCTGGTGATCGGCATCGGCACAGGGTTCAACGCGGCCCCGGTGTTCGACCTGCCCGCAGGCCGGATCGTCACCCCGTCCGAAAGCGGCCATGCAAACCTGCCGATCCGCAACGAGATGGAACTGCGCCTGTGCCAGTTCGTGTCCACCGCCCATGGCTTTCCGGCGGTCGAGGATGTGCTGTCAGGGCGCGGGCTGGAACGGGTCTATGCCTTTCTGGGCAACGAAGACAGCGACCCCCGCGAGGCGGCAGCACAAGACATCATGGCCGCCTGTGCCGATGACAGCGATCCGCGCGCGATTGCCGCGGCACGCCTGTTCACCCGCATCCTTGGCACCGTTTGTGGCAATCTGTCGCTGATCCAGCTGCCCTTTGGCGGGGTCTATCTGGTGGGTGGTGTCGCGCGGGCCTTTGCCCCGCATCTGACGCGTTTCGGTTTTGCCGAGGCGTTCCGCGACAAGGGCCGTTTTGCAGGCTTCATGGGCAATTTCGCCGTTCACGTCGTCGAAGACGATTACGCCGCCCTGACCGGATCGGCGGCACATCTGGTCGCATTGGGCACGACCGGATCGCTGGCCGCACAAAGCAGCAACTAAGCCGCAGGCAAGGTTTCGGCCAATTGCTCCTGCACGGTCTGCGTCAAAGTGGTCAGCGAAAACGGTTTGGGCAGAAAGATCGCATTGGTGACCTGCGGTTGACTGTCGCTGAACGCATCTTCGGCATAGCCCGAAATAAACACGACTTTGGTGTCCGGTCTGGCCTCGCGTGCCTGGCGCACCCAGCTCGGCCCATCCATGCCGGGCATGATGACATCAGTGACGAACAGGTCAACATGCAGCGCCGGATCTTCGAGCATGGCCAGCGCGGTTTCGGCGCAATCGGCCTCGAGCACGCTATAGCCGCGCAGGCGCAGGGCGCGCGACGCAAAGGCCCGCACTGGTGCCTCGTCTTCGACCAGCAGCACGACGCCGGTGGCGGGGCCATCGACCGGTTCGCGGCGCACGGGTTCAGCCGCCACCACCGGCTCGTCAGTGCGGATATGGCGCGGGAACAGCAACGAAAATTCAGTGCCTTTGCCCAGTTCGCTATCGGCAAAGATATAGCCGCCGGTCTGCTTCACGATCCCGTAAGCCGTTGACAGGCCAAGCCCCGTGCCTTCGCCAGGGCGTTTGGTGGTGTAGAAAGGTTCAAAGATCTTGTGCAGCTTGTCAGGGCTGATGCCATGGCCATGATCGATCACCTTGACCTGCACATAATCCCCCAGCGGCACGACAGCGCGGTCCTTGACCATCGGGTCGCGCAGGCGCAGGTTCTGGGTGGTGACACGGATATCGCCCGCCCCCTGCATCGCATCGCGCGCATTGACGACAAGGTTCATCAACACCTGTTCCAACTGCCGCTTGTCCGCCCTGATCGGCAGCAGGTCGGGATCATGGTCCAGCGTCAGCTGTCACCTTTTCGCCCACCAGCCGGTTCAGCAGATGGGTCAGGTCCGACAGCGTTTCGCGCAGGTCGATCACCTCTGGCTGCAGGGTCTGTTTGCGCGAAAACGCCAGCAATTGCCCGACAAGGCTCGCCGCGCGATTGGCATTCTGGTGGATCTGGATCAGGTCACTGTAATTCAGGTCGCCTTCATCATGGCGCAACAATAGCAGGTCGCAATGCCCCGAAATCGCAGTCAACAGATTATTGAAATCATGCGCCACACCACCGGCAAGTTGGCCTATGGCCTGCATTTTCTGGCTTTGGACGAATTGCGCCTCCAAAGATTTCAGCTCTGTCACGTCATCGAGCACCGCGATCAGATGCGGGTCGGTCGTGCCACCCGCGGCGTTCAGCGTGACCTGCACGAATGTGTCCTGGCTTTGGCCGCGTCCTTGCAGGAATTGCGGGCTGCGGCCGCTGCGCCCCTCGAAGGCTTCGCGCAGCCAGTCGTTGATCGGCCGCCCCAACCCATCAAGAAGGTCGGTCAGTTTCAGACCCTCGGTGTTCACGATCCGCAGCAATTGGCGCGATTCGCGATTGGTGCCCAAAATCTCGCCTGAACGGGCAATTTTCAGCAGCGGGATCGGCAAATCCTCGATCGCGTGCCAGCCAGCGGTGAAAAACCGCGGCCCGTCACCGCGTTGATCGGCCAGCAGATAGATATCGCGCGCGCCGCCCCAACCTTCGGCGACAGCCACAATGACCGGCTGCGGGCCCTGCGCGGTCTTGAGCATGTGGCGCTGTCCGGGCGCCAAGGGCAGATCGTCGAACAGATCATCAAGGCTGGCCACGCTGCGGCCCAGCACGCTACGCAAGGCGGTGTTGATATGCAAAACGGCGTTGTTCGGTCCCAGCGTCAACATGGGCAGCGGCAGGGTGTCGTGCTGGCGCGCGGCGGCCACCGTCTGATCGCCCAGATCATCCAGCCGCCACAACCGCAGCGCCGGACTGATCACAACCACGCTCAGCCGAAAATGCCCGCTGCGCGTGATCACGTCTTCTTTGCTGGCGCCGGTCAGATGCGCGCCATGCGACAGACGTTGCAAAAACGGATGCGGATTGGCCAGAAAACTGCCGAACAGATCGGCCAACCGCCGCCCGGTGCAATCGCCGAACCGCATCACCGCCACGGTGTTGGCATAGCGCACCTGCCCCATGGCATCGGTCAGAAAGGCGCAGTCAAGATCGTCCTGCATCAGCCGGATGGCCGTCGTCTCAAGCTGTTTGCTGCGCAAAGAGCCAAAGGCGACCCGTCCGGCCAGCACCGTTGCACACAGCAAAAGCAAGCCAGCCGCCGCGATCAGGCCGATGCGCAGCGTGCCCTCTTCGGCCATCTGTGCCTCAATCAGAACAAATGCAGCCGCAATGCATATCCATGGCAACAAGCCCAAACGGCCCGTGGCGGACGAAGCGGGCCTTGCAAACATTGGATTGTCTGGCAAAGGTCACCCTCCCTCAGCAGTATCCACTCAGGCTAGTGAAAACATCTTAATCATTAATTAATACAGGATATTTCGTCGCACGGCTAAGAAATATTGTTTCGGGCCAATACCGACAGGAAAAACCCGTCGCCGTCAGGCCCGGGTAGCCGCTGATCGCGCAGCGTGACTGACCATGCCGGATTGCTGTGCAAAAACTGCGTTACCACCGCGTCATTCTCGTCTTGCAGCACCGAACAGGTGGCATAGGCCAGCAGGCCCTGTGGTGCGACAAGCGTTGCGGCACGGGCGATCACGTCATTTTGAATGGCGCAGAGCGCATCCAGCCGGTCACGCGTCAGTCGCCATTTCGCATCGGGGCTGCGCCGCCATGTACCACTGCCGCTGCAGGGCGCATCGCAGAAAACCACATCATATGGCGCGTGATCGGCGACCTGATCGGGTGCCAGCCGCGTGATCACCACCCCCGCCCGTGCCGCGCGATCCGGCAGATCGGCCATCCGCGCAGGCGCGATATCATGGGCAAAGATGTCGGTCCCATGCCGGTCGGCAAAGGCCAGTGCCTTGCCGCCGCCACCTGCGCAATAATCCAGCACCCGCGCGCCTGCCGCCACCGGCACCATCTGCACCGCGCGTTGCGAGGCCGCATCCTGCAATTCGACAAGGCCGGTCAGATAGGCCGCCGCCGTCCTGATCCGGCGGGGATTGTCCAGCACCCGCAGGCAGCCATCGACCGCATCATGCGCCTGTGCCGTAACCCCGTCCTGCGCCAGCGCGGCCACCGCGCCTGCCGTTGTGATGCGCCGCTGATTGACCCGCAAGAACACATCCGCGCGCCCCTGTTGCACCCTTGCGGCCGGCTCGGCATCTGCGCCCAAACTGCCCTGCCAGACCGGCCAGAGCCAATCCGGCAGATCGCAGGCAGCGGCGTCAGACAGCGCCAATGGCAGGGCAAGGGCTGCGACCTCAGCCTCGCTCCAACGCATCAGGGGCGTGTCCCAAGCCATTGAAAATATGTGCAAGATCGACATTGTCGCGCTGCAACAGACGCGCCATCAACGTCCGCCCGTCACCATCCCCCAGCGACCGCCGGCAGCGCAGCACATCGAACACATGGTCGCGCACCGCGGCGCGGTCCTTGGCACCGGCAAAGCGGCTGGCGCGCGCCCAACCCGTCAGTGCCTGTTCGGCAAAGGCCCCGCTGCCGATCTGGTCCAGCACGGCAATGGCAGCCGCGACGCGCGCGCCGGGGGTCATCAGCCGACCCGGTAATTCGGGCTTTCGCGGGTGATCTGCACGTCATGGACATGGCTTTCCTTCAGCCCTGCCCCCGTGATCCGCACAAAGGTGCAGTTCTTGCGCATTTCCTCGACCGTGGCGCAGCCGGTATAGCCCATCGCCGCACGCAAGCCGCCCACCAGCTGATGCACCACCGCATGGGCAGAGCCTTTGTAAGGCACTTGGCCCTCGATGCCTTCGGGGACCAGCTTGTCGCTGGCGGCCTCTTTCTGGAAATAACGGTCGGCAGAGCCGCTGGCCATCGCGCCAAGGCTGCCCATCCCGCGATAGGCCTTGAACGACCGACCCTGATAGAGGATCACCTCGCCTGGGCTTTCGTCGGTGCCCGCGATCATTGACCCGACCATGGCGCAGGACGCGCCCGCCGCAATCGCCTTGGCGAAATCGCCCGAAAACTTGATGCCGCCATCGGCGATCACCGGCACGTCACCCGCAGCCTGCGCGCAATCCATGATCGCGGTCAGCTGCGGCACGCCGACACCGGCCACCATGCGCGTGGTGCAGATCGACCCCGGCCCGATCCCGACCTTGACCGCATCGGCACCCACGCCGATCAGGGCGCGCGCGGCCTCGCCTGTGGCGATATTGCCTGCAACGATCTGGACCTCGTTCGACAGCGCCTTGACCCGTTCGACAGCCCGCGCCACGCCTTCGGAATGGCCATGCGCGGTGTCAATCACGATCATGTCCACGCCTGCATCAATCAGCGCCTGCGACCGTTCAAACCCTGCATCACCCACGCCGGACGCGGCAGCGACCCGCAGCCGGCCCAGACCGTCCTTGCAGGCCATCGGGTTCAGTACGGCCTGTTCGCTGTCTTTCAGCGTCAAAAGACCGGTCAGCTTGCCTGCATGATCGGTGATCAGCAGCTTTTCGATGCGGCGGGCCTGCATCAGGGACCGGGCCTCGTCCAGATCGGCGGGTTCGTGCAGGATCGCCAGATTGTCGGTCGTCATCATCACGCTGACGGGGGTTTTATCGTCCTGCGCAAAGCGCATGTCGCGGTTGGTGACAATGCCGATCACCCGGCCATCGGGGCCGACGACCGGAAAACCGGTGACGCGGTAACGGTCCATCAGATCCTTGGCATCGGCCAGCGTCTGGTCGGGGCGCAGGGTGATCGGGTTATAGACCGTGCCCGACACAAAGCGTTTCACGCGCCGGATTTCATTGGCCTGCTGCGCGATATCAAGGTTCTTGTGGACCACGCCGATGCCACCCGCCTGTGCCATGGCGATGGCCATGCGCGCCTCGGTCACGGTATCCATGGCGCTGGACAACAAGGGTATGTTCATCGTGATGGACCCCGTCACGCGGGTGCGTGTATCCGCCGTCGATGGCAGAACGCTCGATGCCGCAGGGACAAGCAACACGTCATCAAATGTCAGGGCTTCACGAATCTCCATCAACCTGTCTCCGTTCGGGGGCTGTTGGCGCGTCCCTATCGCATGGATAGTCCTGCGCCGAAAGGTCAAATCACCGCTTGAAGCGGCAAAGACGCCCGCGCATGGTGCGGCATGATTGACCAGCGCCCCTGTCCCGACCTGCCCAGACCGGCCTATCTTGTCCGGCGCGGGCTGCGCTTTGGCGCGGTGCTGGTCGTGGTCGGGCTGGCTGTGCTGGGGTTTGACTGGTTGCAGACACAGGTCCTGCGGCTGGAACAGGATGTTGCACTGCGCGCGATGACAGGGCTGATGGTGGCTGTGCTGATCCTTTACGCCATCGTTCTGGCCACGCCCTTTGTGCCGGGCGTCGAAATTGGCGTGGCGCTGTTGATCATCCAAGGGGCCAAGGCCGCGCCTTTCGTTTATCTTGCCACGGTTTGCGGGCTGTCACTGGCCTTTGTGATCGGGCAATATGTGTCGCTGCTCTGGTTGACCCGGCTGCTGCGGGGGCTGCGGTTGCACCGGCTGGCGGGCTGGCTGGACCGGGTGGATGGCCTTGCGCGCGCCGACAGGCTGCGGCTGGTGCAGCAAAAACTGCCCGCCTGGCTGGCACCGCTGTTCTTGCGGTTTCGCTATGTCACCGTGGCGCTTGCGATCAACACGCCGGGCAATATTGCTGTGGGTGGCGGTGGCGGCATCATGCTGGTCGCAGGGTTAAGCCGGCTGTTCAGCATACCCGCCATGCTGCTGGTGATCGCGCTGGCGACAGCGCCGGTGCCGCTGGCGGTCTGGGTCTGGGGGGTTGATGTGGTGCGGTAGGGTCGGGGTGAACCCCGACTTACGGGTTTTGCGCCCCGACCAAGGCGATCCCCCGTAAGGCGGGGTTCACCCCGCCGCCCCCCAACCGCCATGCCGTTCTTATCATCCAGATTGACGGATACCGCCCTTCCCTCCACCACGCAGCGGGATATGTAAGTGTCAACCAAGACAGGCAGAACCGATGACCACCGACCCTCTCGTGATCTTCACACCCTCCGGCAAACGGGGTCATTTCCCTGTTGGCACGCCTGTCCTGACAGCGGCGCGGCAATTGGGGGTGGACCTTGATTCCGTTTGTGGCGGGCGCGGCATCTGTTCGAAATGCCAGATCACCCCGTCCTATGGCGAGTTTTCCAAACACGGGGTCACCGTCGCCCCCGACGCTTTGTCCGACTGGAACAGCGTCGAAGGACGTTACGACAGTATCCGTGGTCTGAAACAGGGCCGCCGTCTTGGCTGTCAGGCGCAGATCCTGCGCGATGTGGTCATCGACGTGCCTGCCGAAAGCCAAGTGCATAAGCAGGTCGTGCGCAAACGGGCCGAAGTGCGCGAGATCACGATGAACCCGTCCACACGGCTGTATTATGTCGAGGTCGAAGAACCCGACATGCACGACCCATCGGGCGATCTGGAACGGCTGGTCACGGCGCTGCGCCGCGACTGGGCCCTGCCCGCTCTCGAGGCCGATCTGGGCGTGCTGCGCAACCTGCAAAAGGCGCTGCGCAAAGGTGACTGGAAAGTCACCGTCGCCGTCCATCTGGGCGATGCGGTGTTTTCACCGCGAATCGTGGCAATCTGGCCGGGGTTCTATGAAGGCACGATCTATGGCCTTGCCGTCGATCTGGGATCGACCACCATTGCCGCGCATCTGTGCGATCTGCGCTCGGGCGAGGTGGTGGCGTCATCGGGCATCATGAACCCGCAAATCCGCTTTGGCGAAGACCTGATGAGCCGGGTCAGCTACGGCATGATGAACCCCACCGGATCGGACGAAATGACCCGCGCCGTGCGCGAAGGCATGAATGCGTTGTTCGTGCAGATTGCGTCAGAGGCGCAGATCGACCGCGACCTGATCATGGATGCGGTCTTCGTCTGCAATCCGGTCATGCATCACCTGTTTCTGGGCATCGACGCCTATGAACTGGGGCAAGCGCCCTTTGCGCTGGCCACCTCCGACGCACTCTCGCTGCGCGCGCTGGAACTGGATTTGAACCTGCATCCCGCAGCACGTGTTTATATCCTGCCGTGCATCGCGGGCCATGTCGGCGCCGATGCGGCGGCCGTGGCGCTGTCAGAGGCACCCGACAAATCCGAAGACCTTGTGCTGATCGTTGATGTCGGCACCAATGCCGAAATCCTGCTGGGCAACCGCGAAAAGGTGCTGGCCTGTTCCTCGCCCACCGGCCCCGCATTTGAAGGCGCGCAGATCAGTTCGGGCCAGCGCGCCGCCCCCGGTGCGATCGAACATGTGGAAATCGACCCTGTCAGCAAACTGCCCCGCTTCAAGGTGATCGGCAGCGATATCTGGTCCGACGAGGACGGCTTTGCCGACACCATCGCCCAGACCGGCGTGACCGGCATCTGCGGGTCCGGCATCATCGAGGTGATCGCCGAAATGCGCATGGCGGGCATCGTCGACGGGCCGGGGCTGATCGGATCGGCCGACCAGACCGGATCGCCCAATTGCTTTGCCGACGGGCGCACCAATTCCTATCTGCTTTACGATGGCACGGCGGCGGGTGGCCCGCTGATCACCGTGACCAATACCGATGTGCGGCAGATCCAGATGGCCAAGGCCGCGCTCTATTCCGGCGCGCGGCTGTTGATGGACAAATTCGGCGTGGACAAGGTGGACCGCGTGGTGCTGGCCGGTGCCTTTGGCGCGCATATCAGCCCCAAACATGCGATGGTTCTTGGTATGATCCCCGATGCGCCCTTGGACAAGGTGACAAGTGCCGGCAACGCCGCTGGCACCGGCGCGCGGATCGCGCTGCTGAACACCGACGCACGGCGCGAAATCGAAACCATCGTGCGCCAGATCCACAAAATCGAGACCGCGATCGAGCCGCGTTTTCAGGAACATTTCGTCAATGCCTCGGCCATTCCGAACGCGGTGGAACCTTTCCCGATCCTCAATTCCATCGTCACGATCCCGCAGATCAACCACAACCAAGGCGGCGACCGTGGGCCGCGCCGGCGCGGGCGGCGGTAATCGGCGCTTGACGGCAGCGGGTGACGCAATTACCTGAACATAGCGTGCGGGTGTAGCTCAATGGTAGAGCAGCAGCTTCCCAAGCTGAATACGAGGGTTCGATTCCCTTCACCCGCTCCAGCAACATCACCCCAGAAAGCCCTTCCCATGTCCGACATCACCCGCCACCACACCAACGCTCGCATGAGCCAGCTCGTCACCCATAACGGCATCGCCTATCTGGCGGGGCAAGTCGGCACGCCGGGGGCTACGGTGGCTGAACAGACCGCGGCGATCCTCGCCCAAATCGACGCGCTGCTGGCCGAGGCTGGCACCGACAAGACCAAGATCCTAACCGCGCAGATCTGGCTGTCGGATATCGCCACGCAATTTGCAGCCATGAACGCCGTCTGGGATGCCTGGGTGCCTGCAGGCCATGGCCCCGCCCGCTGGACCGGCGAGGCGAAACTGGCAACGCAGGATTACAACGTCGAAATCATCGTTACCGCCGCGATCTGACGATCAGATCAGCCAAAAGGCACAGAGCCCCGCGATGCCGATGGGCAAGCTCATCGGCAAAACACGCTTGTTCAGGATCACCCATTTGCTGCCCTGCGCGGCGAACCGTTTGTGAACCTGCAAGATGATGAACGTGCCGCCAAACATCGTCACGATAAAGATGGCAAAGGTGGCCAGCGCATCTTCGGGCGGGATGAACAGCGCCAGCCCCGTCAACAGCTTGACCGCCCCCGCGCCGAAACCTGCGACAGCGAACAGCACCAGCCCGACCACAAACACCATCGCCGCCCCGATCAGCCGACCGGCAAAGATGGCAGGGTCCGGGGCGGTGACGATCAGCGCCAAAAACACCACAAAAGGCAGCATGGTCAGCAGGTTGGGCAAGCGCCCGTCGCGCATTTCGATCACCATGGCGGCGATCAGGATCAGTGACATCAAAAATGGTGCATAAGCCGCCATTCCCACAATTCCCAAATCAAGCGGGCCGTCAGACCCCGTTACGCTGCAAAAACCCGACAAGTGCTGCGGTCGATGCATCCTTGCCGTCCAGACCGGCGCGGCCTTCGACGACAGGTTGCAGCGCGGTCGCCAGTTCCTTGCCCAGTTCCACGCCCCATTGGTCGTAGGAATTGAGGCCCAAGACAACCCCTTCGACAAAGACACGGTGTTCATAAAGCGCGATCACCTGACCCAGCACAAAGGGCGTCAGCTGCGGATAGGCGATGGTGATGGATGGCCGGTTGCCGGTGAAGACGCGGTGGCGCGCTTGGCGGTCCAATTCGTCGCCGGTGAACTTGTCCACGATGCTGGCGCGGGCTGTATCCAGATCGCGGCCGCGCATCAGCGCCTCGGATTGCGCAAGGCAATTGGCGACCAGCAATTGGTGCTGGTGGTGCAGGTCATCCTCATGCCCGCGCGCGGCGACCAGAAATTCGCAAGGCACCACGCCGGTACCCTGGTGGATCAACTGATAGAACGCATGCTGCCCGTTAGTGCCGGGTTCGCCCCAGACGACAGGGCCACTGGCACGGGGCAGATCGGTCCCGTCCATCGCCACGCCCTTGCCGTTGCTTTCCATCTCCAGCTGTTGAAGATAGGCAGGCAAACGGTTGAGATTGTTGTCATAAGGCAGCACAGCGCGTGTCGGATAGCCGCAGATCTGGTTGTGCCAAATGCCGACCACGGCCAGCAGCGCGGGCAGGTTTTCATGCCAGTCCGCGGCACGGAAATGCTGGTCCATCGCCTGCGCGCCGCGCAGGAAGGCGCGGAATGCCTCTGGCCCGATGGCGATCATCAGCGACAGCCCGATTGGTCCCCAAAGCGAATAGCGCCCGCCAACCCAATCGGCGAAACCAAAGACGCGCGACGGGGCGATCCCGAAAGCGGCGGTTTTATCCGCAGCAGTGGACAGGGCGGCAAATTGCGCGCCGGTGTCGCTGACGGAACCGGACATCCACGCCTGTGCGGTGCGCGCATTGGTCATCGTCTCGATCGTGGTGAATGTCTTTGACGCCACGATCACCAGCGTCGTCGCGGGATCACAGCGGCGCAGCACAGCCGCGATATCGGCGGGGTCTACATTGCTGACGAAATGGCAGCGCGGGCCGTCGTGATAGGGCGCCAAGGCACGCACGGCCATCGCCGGCCCAAGGTCGGACCCGCCGATGCCGATATTGACGACATCGGTGATCGCCCCGCCCTGCCCCTGATAGCCGCCGTCCCGCACGGCATCGGCGAAATCCGCCATCCGCGCCAGCGTGGCCAGCACGTCGGGCATGACATCGGCCCCGTCCACCATGACAGGCCCGCCATCAAGGTTGCGTAACGCCGTATGCAATACGGCGCGCCCCTCGGTTTCGTTGATCGCGGCACCTGTGAACATCGCTTCGCGCTTGGCGGCGACGCCGGTCTGATCGAGCAAGGCAAACAGCAGATCACGCGCGGCTGCGTCGATATTGGTCTTGGCATAGTCCAGAACCATATCGCCTGCCGTGGCGCTGAAATCCGCCGCACGGGCGGTATCCAGCAGCGTCTCGAACCGCCGGTCAGCGGTCGCCGCATGATGGGCGCGCAGGTTGTCCCAGACCATCTATGCCTCCGCCCAATGCACGGTCGTATCTTTCAGCACGGCGACGACGGGGGCATCCTGCGGGTCAAGCCCCTGCGCCTGATCCAGTGCCGCACGCTTTTCCGCGCCCACGATCACGATATGACGCGCCATCGCCGCGTTTAGCACCGCTGCCGACAAGGTGATGCGGGGTTCCGGCGCACCGGGTGCGCGCATCGCGACAAGGGGGGCGTCGCCCGTCAGCGCCAGTTCCAGTTGGTCGGCACCCGGAAACAGCGACGCGGTATGCATATCCGCACCCATCCCCAAAAGGACGACCGACAGCGGCAGGGCTGCGGCCAGACCTGCGGTCAGATCGGCCAGCCGATCTTCTGGCGCGGGGGCATCGGCGTAAAGCGGGATCAGCTGCGCCGCAGCGGCCCGATTGACCAGCAGGCGGCGGCGCAACAGCGCGGTATTGGACCGGTCCGAGCTTTCAGGCACCCAGCGTTCGTCGGTCAGTAGTACATCAACACGCGACCAATCCAGATCGACAGCGCAAAGCGTGTCAAAGATCGGCCCCGGAGTCGTCCCACCCGGCACCGCCAAAGATGCGCGATCATGGGTCAACAACGCCTGTTTGATCTGGCTGGCCAGCACATCAGCCAGCCGCATCATCATCATCTCGGCATCGGGGTATTCAATCAGGTCCATCAGTCTAGCCTTTGACTTCGCGCCATTTGCGGCCGTCACGGTGCAACAGCATCATTGCGTCTTCGGGGCCAGTGGACCCCGCATCATAAAGTTTCGGCACGTCATTGCGCGCCTCCCAGCCCTGAATGATCGGGTCGGTCCAGCGCCAAGCTGCCTCGACTTCGTCACCGCGCATGAACAGGGTCTGGTTGCCGCGGATCACATCCATGATCAGCCGTTCATAGGCATCTGTCACTTCGCCCGCATCAGCACCCAAAGCATCGGCAAAGGTCATATCCAAAGGCACGTCGATCAATCGCATCCCACCCGGTCCGGGTTCCTTGATCGTGACCTGCAAATCCATGCCTTCATTGGGTTGCAGCCGGATCGACAGGATATTGCGGTGGCGCGCGGTGTCGCCTTCGAAAATCGTATGGCCAAGGTCTTTGAACACGACCGTAATCTCGGATGACCGGGCCTTCATCCGCTTGCCGGTGCGCAGGTAGAACGGCACGCCCGCCCAGCGCCAATTGGCGATATGGCATTTGAGGGCGACAAAGCTTTCGGTAAAGCTGCGCGGATTTTCGGCATCGTCACGATAGCTGGGGCCGTCGGGGCCGGCGTCATATTGGCCACGCACGATGTGATGCGGCGCAACAGGCTGCAAGGCGCGGATCACCTTGAGCTTTTCATCGCGCACCTCGTCCGCGCCGAACCGGCTGGGCGGTTCCATGGCGATCAGGCACAACAGCTGCATCAAGTGGTTCTGCACCATATCGCGCATCGCACCCGATTTGTCGTAATAAGACCCCCGCCCCGCCACGCTGACGGTTTCGGCGACGGTGATCTGGATGTGATCGACGTAGTGGTTGTTCCACAAAGGTTCGAACAGCACGTTGCCGAACCGCACGGCCATCAGGTTCTGGACGGTTTCCTTGCCCAGATAATGGTCAATGCGGTAAATCTGGTCTTCGTTGAAATGCGTCGACAGCACCGCGTTCAGCGCGCGGGCCGTGTCCAGATCGCGGCCAAAGGGCTTTTCCACCACGATCCGGCTGTCCGGCGTTGCGATCTTGTGGCTGTGCAGCCGTTCGGCCAGATCACCGAACAGCGACGGCGCGACCGAGAAATAGAACGCCTGCACCACGTCGGACCGGACCTTTTGCGCCAGATCGGACCAACCGCCATCGCCCTTGGCGTCGATGGCGACATAGTCGAGCGTGGCCAGAAAGGCGGCCAAACTGTCGCTGTCGCGGGCTTCGTCGCCGCCGAATTCGGCAATCGCCTCGGCGATCATCGCGCGGTAACCGTCGCTGTCGATCTCTGACCGCGCGGCCCCGATGATCCGCGATCCTTCGGGCGTCTGGCCAGACCGGAACCGGCGGAACAGTCCCGGCAGGATCTTGCGGCGGGCCAGATCGCCGGTGCCGCCAAAGATCACCAGATCAAAGGTTTCAACAGGTATGACGCGAGAAACCATGACTTGCTCCGCTGTGCTGCAATTTCGTTAGCGCTAACGCCCGCTGGCTAAAGCATCTTTGCTTGCCTGTCTACAGGCTTTGCCACCTGAACGCAGGACACTTATGGCGCGGATTGACAGCAGGGTTTCGTGCCGGCCGGAGCTAAGCCCCATGGTCAAAGCCAAAGCGTCGGGTCACGCGTCCAGTTCGGCATCCCAATACAGGTAATCCAGCCAGCTGTGGTGTAGGTGGTTTGGCGGAAATTTGCGCCCCACGTTGTGCAATTGCGATGCGGCCGGACGGCGCGGCGGCTTGCGCAGCGACATGCCGGACTGGCGCAGGGATTTCGACCCTTTGCGCAGGTTGCAGCCGCTACAGGCGGCAACGACATTTTCCCAGCTGGTCACACCCCCCGCCGCACGCGGCACGACATGGTCAAAGGTCAGATCACCCTTGGCCCCGCAATACTGGCAGCAAAACTCATCGCGCAGGAACAGGTTGAACCGGGTGAAGGCGACCTGCCGTTGCGGCGTGACATATTCCTTGAGAACGACAACCGACGGGATACGGATCTCGGTCGAGGGGCTGCGCACGGTTTCGGCATATTCGCTGACGATCACCACGCGGTCCAGCCAAGCGGCCTTGACCGCCTCTTGCCAGGGCCACAAAGACAGCGGGTAATAGGACAAGGGGCGGTAATCCGCGTTCAGCACCAGCGCGGGGAAATGCTTCAACGCCCCCGAGGAGCGCACAAAGTCGGTCCGAAATTCTGTCTGAGTCATCGTCATCAATCCCACGCGTTGCGTGCAGATGCCTTGCGTACCGGCGTTTCCGCAGCGCTGTCAGAATGACTATATCTCGCGTCAGATTTGTGACAACCCCCACAATATGTGCCAAACAAACGCAGGGCCAGTCACGATGCGCCGGTCATTCCATCCCCAGCCGGTCACGGATGAACGCGAGCGCGACTTGCAAGCCATCGGGCGCGATGCCGTGGGCGGTGCCTTTCATGACATGGGCATAGACTTCGGTCCAACCGGCCTGTTGCAACGCCTCTGCCGCCATTGGCAGCGATTGCGGCGGCACCACGTCATCTTGGTCGCCATGTATCAACAAAACAGGCGGGCGGCATTGCGCCTCGTCGGCCAAAAGGTCCGCCAGCAACAGCCGCCCCGAAAAGGCGACGATCCCCGCAACCGGGTCTTCGCGGCGCGGCGCGACATGCAGCGCCATCATCGTGCCTTGGCTGAACCCCAGCACGATCACCTGTTCGGGCAAAAGGTCTTCGTCCACCATGACCCCGTCCAGAAACGCATCCAGATCGGCCGCCGCATGTTCCAGGCCGGCCTGGCTTTCTTCCTCGCTTGACCCGTCGATCCAGGGGATCGGGAACCATTGGTATCCCATCGGCGCACCGGCGCAGCCTTCGGGCGCGTCAGGTGCCAGAAACAGCGTATCGGGCAGATGTTCCGCCAAAGGATCGGCCAGCCCGATCAGATCCGCGCCATTCGCGCCATAGCCATGCAGAAAGATCACGCAGGATTGCGTTTCGCCGGATAGCGGTTCGCGCCGCTGCGCCTGAAGTGCCCGTGTCATCTGATCCCTTCCCTATCCTTGATCATTGCGTAATAGGCCCACATGACCCGCGCTGCAACCGACCGCCACGGCGCCCAAGGTTCCGCCAGCGCGCGCAGTGCCTTGTCGCGGGGCCGGTCGGGCAGATCAAAGATCACCCGCGCCGCCTCTTGCAAGGCCAGATCGCCGGGGGCAAAGACATCGGCGCGGCCCAGCGAAAACATCGCATAGATTTCCGCCGTCCAGACGCCGATGCCGGTGACCTGCGTCAGTTGTGCGATCACCGCATCATTGGGCAGATCATGCAGGCCGGCATAATCCAGATCGGCCAGCGCCAGCGCCTTGGCATAACGTGCCTTTTGCCCGCTTAGCCCCAAGGCGCGCAGATCATCGGCACGGGCCGCAGCAATGGCGCGCGCATCATCCATACCCGCCGCCACCAGCCGCCCCATGATCGCATTGGCCGAGGCCACGCTGACCTGCTGGCTGACGATCGCCCCCAAAAGGGCGGCAAACCCGTCAGGTTTCAGCCGCAGGGGCAAGGGCTGCAATGCGGGGATGATCGCGGCAAAGCGCGGCTCGATCCGCGCCAGATGATCCGCGCCTTCACAGATGCAGGCATCCGATGTGATCACCCGCAGGGTCACAAGCGCGCCACCCAGGCCAAGGCCGCCTCGACACTGGCCACTTGGTACCAGTCGCCCAAGGCAGGCCGTGCGATCATCAACACCGGAATGCCAAGGTTCCGCGCGGCCACCAGTTTCGTCGCACTCGCCTGCCCACCTGCATTCTTGACGACCAGCCAGTCCACCCCCAGACGGCGGAACAGCGCGATTTCATCCTCCACCGAAAACGGCGGGCGCCCGATCAGGAATTCCCCGCCATCGAACGGAAACGGCCCCTCGGGCGCGTCAATCTGGCGACAGATCACGCGCCGGCCGGTCAGATTGGCAAAACCGTCCAGCGTCTGGCGGCCAGTACCAAGAAATACGGTTGCCCCCTGTGGAATTTGCTCTGCGGCCTTGTCTTCGCTGGCGATCTCGGTCCAATCATCCCCCGGCCCCGCCACCCAAGGCGGGCGCAACAGCTGGCAAAACGGCAGGCCCAGATCCGCGCAGATCATGGCTGACCGCTGCGTGATCCGCGCGGCAAAAGGATGGGTCGCATCCAGCACGGCATGCACGTCATGCTGCGTCAGGAATTCACGAAACCCCGCTTCGCCGCCAAACCCGCCAGTATGCACAGGCACCGGCAACGGTGCCGGATCACGCGTCGCCCCCGCCAATGAGGCGATCACACCCTGCCCCTGCAAGGCCGTGGCAATCGCGCGCGCCTCTGCCGTGCCTGCCAGCAAAAGCAGCGTCATATCCCCGCCCTCGCCAAGACAGCCCCCGCGCGGTCAATCACGATGATATCAAAGGTCATGCCTGCAAACCGCGCGCTGACCTGCGCTAAAGCTGCCTGCGCCACCGCCTGCGCAAGCGGGGGGCCCCCGATCTGATAGGCCTCCAGCGCGGTATTAGCATGGGCCAGCCGTGGATCATCCATCATCCGCGCGAGCCCTGCAAAATCCACCTGCGACCGCGCCGAATGCAGGTCCATCGCGCCTTGGGCCAGCTTGGTGATCTTGCCAATGCCACCCCCGATGGTGACACGCGGCACCGGGTGTTTCGCCAGATATTTCAGCATCCCCCCCGCGAAATCGCCCATATCCAGCATCGCGTGATCAGGCAGACCATAGATCGCCTGCACCACGGTTTCCGATGTGGCCCCCGTACAACCCGCGACATGCAGCAAACCGTCCGCACGGGCCACGTCGATGCCGCGATGGATGGATGCAATCCATGCCGCACAGGAAAACGGCCGCACGATCCCAGTGGTACCAAGGATCGACAGCCCCCCCGCGATGCCCAGACGGGGGTTCCATGTCTTAAGCGCGATCTCCGCCCCGCCCGGCACCGATATCTCGATGACGACATCAGGGCTTTGCCCATAGAATACGGCCATCTCGGCCACGACATCGGTCATCATCTGGCGCGGCACAGGGTTGATTGCAGGCTCGCCCACAGCAATCGGCAGACCCGCCTTGGTGACCATGCCGACACCATCCCCCGCCTTGAACACCACGCCACCAGCCGACGCGGACACCCGCACAACGATCAACGCACCATGGGTGACATCAGGATCATCGCCGGCATCCTTGGTAATGCCGACACAGGCCCAATCCGCGCCCGCCTCGGCCAAGGCCAACGGAAAGCTGGGCGTCTCGCCCTTCGGCAGGGTGATGGTGATGTCGCGCGGGAACACCCCGCCCCACAGCCGGACCAGCGCCGCCTTGGTCGCCGCCGTCGCACAGGCGCCCGTGGTCCAGCCACGGCGCAATTCGATCTGGGGTTTGCGTGTCATCGGCGCGACGATAGGCAGCGGCGCGGATGACGGCAATCGGCAATCGCAGGTCGCAACACCGCTTTCCTCGGCCTGCAAATCGCGGCATAACCGCGACATGGATAACGCGCCCCCCCTTCCCGGCCATGATTGGCCCGTCATGCAACCCGGCTGGGTCTGGCTCTGCGGGGCCGGTCCGGGCGATCCGGGCCTGCTGACGCTGCATGCGCTGAACGCGCTGCGGCAGGCCGATGTGGTGATCTATGACGCGCTGGTGCAAGAAACCATCCTCGACTGGGCACCGCAGGCAGACCTGATCTATGCCGGCAAACGCGGCGGCAAACCTTCGGCCAAACAGCGCGACATCTCGCTGCGGCTGGTCGATCTGGCGCGCGCGGGCAAACGGGTGCTGCGGCTCAAGGGCGGCGATCCTTTCGTCTTTGGACGCGGCGGCGAAGAGGCGCAGACACTGGTGCAGCACGGCGTGCCGATCAGGATCATTCCGGGCATCAGCGCAGGCATCGGCGGGCTGGCCTATGCGGGCATCCCCGTCACGCACCGCGACGTGAACCAGTCCGTGACTTTCGTGACCGGCCACGACCAGTCCGGCAACACGCCGGGCAATCTCGATTGGGCAAGCATATCAAAAGGATCACAGGTGATCGTGATCTATATGGGGATGAAACACATCGCCCAGATCGCCGGCCATCTGATCGCCGCAGGCCGCAGCCTGCACGAACCCGTGGCCGTGGTGACCACCGCGACAACACAGGACCAGCACGTGCTGGAAACAACGCTTGGCACCATCGTCGATGACATCGCCGCGGCCAGGCTCGAACCACCCGCGATCATTTGCGTCGGCCAATCGGTGCTGATGCGGCAAGTCCTCGACTGGCAAGGCATGGCGGCAGGCGCACCTGCGCGCAACCTCGACCCTCTGGGGCGGGGCCGCGCCGCCGAATCGGCCTGATGCCCGTCTTCTTATTTCCAAAAATACTCCCGCCGGAGGCGTCCCGGAGGGACCCATGTCCTTTGTGATCAGCGCCCCCGCCTCGGGCAGCGGCAAAACCACAGTCACACTGGGCCTGTTGCGCGCCTTCAGCCGCATAAACCCCATCCGCAGCGCCAAATCCGGCCCCGATTACATCGACCCCGCCTTTCATGCAGCCGCCACTGGCGGGCCCTGTGTGAACCTTGATGCCTGGGCGATGACGCCCGACCGGATCAGGGCGCTGGCCGCAGGCACCGGCCCGCTGATCGTCGAAGGCGCGATGGGCCTGTTCGACGGTGCGCCACCCGCTGGCAAAGGCTCCAGCGCCGATCTGGCAAAAATCCTGCACCTGCCCGTGGTGCTGGTGATCGACGCCGGGCGGATGGCGGGGTCGGTCGGCGCGCTGGCCCAGGGCTTCATGCGCTATGATCCTGACCTGCAGGTCGCTGGCGTGATCCTGAATAATGTCGGCTCGCCCCGGCACGAAGACATGCTGCGCGCCGCCTTGCAGGATGTCACGGTCTTCGGCGCGCTCCCGCGCGATGCGGCGCTGCATCTGGGATCACGGCATCTGGGGCTGGTACAGGCACAAGAACGCCCCGATCTGGAGGCGTTTCTCGACCACGCCGCCGACCTTGTGACGCAGCATCTGGAGCTGACCGCGCTGCAAAAGCTCGACACGCCCCGGCGCCCCGCCGGGGCCTCGCCCCGCCTGCCCCCGCCCGCGCAACGCATCGCCATCGCGCGCGACGCGGCTTTCGCCTTCGCCTATCCGCATCTGCTGAACGACTGGCACGCAGGCGGGGCGGAGCTGCACTTCTTCTCGCCCCTCGCCGATGATCCGGTGCCGGACGCCGATTTCATCTATCTGCCCGGCGGTTATCCCGAATTGCATGCAGGCCGGATCGCGGCGAACACGCGGTTTCTGGACAGCCTGCGGCAGACCAAGGCACGCATCTACGGCGAATGCGGCGGCTATATGGTGCTGGGTGACGGGCTGGTCGATGCGGATGGCACGCGGCATGCGATGGCAGGGCTGTTGCGGCTCGAGACCATCCTTTGCACAGCGCAAATTGCATCTGGGGTACCGGCATCTGTACGCGGCACAAGGCCCCTTTGCAGGGCACTGGGCCGGCCATGAATTCCATTACGCCAGCACATTGCGCGCCGCAGGCACGCCGCTGTTCACCGCCAGCGACGCGACAGGTGCCGCCCTGCCGCCCATGGGGCTGATCGCGGGGCGCGTGGCGGGATCTTTTGCGCATCTGATCGACGCTTTCGCCATTGTCAGCCCCGACACCGCGGCGTAGCAATTCGCGCATGGATATGATCGACGACAGCCGCGCCAAACGCAATGTGACCGTTCTGGTGCTGGCACAGGCCATTCTGGGCGCGCAAATGCCGATGATGTTCGTCATCGGCGGGCTGGCGGGCGGACAACTGGCCAGCAACCCCTGTTTTGCAACCCTGCCGATTTCGATGATCGTGTTCGGGTCAATGACGACAGCGCCATGGATCAGCCCGCTGATGCAACGCAACGGGCGGCGATTCGGTTTCATGGTCGGCGCCTTCGGCGGGGCAATGGGGGCGGCCGTATCGGCCTATGGGCTTTATACCGGATCGTTCTTTTTGCTGCTGGCGGGGTCATACCTGAGCGGTATCTACATGTCCGCGCAAGGATTTTACCGCTTTGCCGCGACCGATACCGCGTCCGAGGCCTTCCGGCCCAAGGCGATTTCATTCGTCATGGCGGGCGGGCTCTTGTCGGCGGTGATCGGCCCGCAATTGAACAAGCTCGCGCAAGATGCCTTTGTCGTGCCGTTTCTGGGCAGCTATCTGGCGATCATCGTGCTGAACCTTGTCGGCGTCGGCCTGTTCTACTGGCTGGACCTGCCCAAGGGCAGCCGGTCGCAACCCAAGGTGCTGAACCAGATCACAGGCCGCAGCCGCCGCGAATTGCTGCGCGATCCGCGCATCATCGTGGCGATCATCTGCGGGATGGTGTCTTATGCGCTGATGAACCTTGTGATGACATCGACGCCTTTGGCGGTCGTGGGCTGCGGGTTCACCACCAACAATGCCAATGACATCGTATCGCTGCATGTGATCGCAATGTTCGCGCCGTCATTTTTCACCGGCCATCTGATCGCCCGCTTTGGCGTGGAAAAGATCATTGCGACAGGGCTGGTGATCCTTGCCATGGCAGGCGGCGTCGCCATCGCGGGGGTGGAATTGGCCAATTTCTTTGTCGCTTTGGCGCTGTTGGGGCTGGGCTGGAATTTCGGCTTCATCGGGGCCACCACCATGCTGGCCGGTGCGCACCGCCCCGAAGAACGCGGCCAAGTGCAGGGGTTGAACGACATGCTGGTGTTTGGGATGGTGACTGATCGCGTCGCTGGCGGGTGGCGGGTTGCTGAATTGCGCGGGCGGCACAACGGTCGAGGGCTGGAATGCCGTCAATCTGGCGATGATCCCGTTTCTGGTGCTGGCGGGCGCGTCGCTGATCTGGTTGTCGCGCCAGCGCAGGGTTGTGGCGTCGTAAGGGGCGCTGCCCCTCGTCCGGACGTAGTCCGGCCTCACCCCGGAGTATTTTTAGAAAAAAGAAGTTGGGGGGGTTAGACCCACCAGCCGCGCAGGGCGACATGGGCAAGGCGCAGGCTTTGGCGCAGCGGTGTGAGTTCGAGATTGCCTTGCAGCGCGGCGGCGGGGTCTTTGGCCGCTTGGGTCAGGATCGGCCGGGCGGCATGGCCCAGCAGCAAGGGCGCGCTGGCATGATGTGGCAGATCGCGCCGCGCGGTGCGGGCGGCGTTCAGACGTGCCAAGGCGCGCTGTGCGAGACCGGCGATGCCTTCGGCACTGGCGTCCGGCAGCGGCTGGCGCTGGCGGTCCAGCAGCACAGGCAGCGCGCGGAACAGGTTGGCCACCCCTGTCGCATAGGCGACATCACCGACGACCGCCGCGTTTTCGTTCCCCAGCAGCCGTGCCGCGGTGATCATCGGCGCGCCGCTGGTGGCCGCGATATAGGCGTCAAAATCGTCCCAATCCGCAAAAGGGTCTGTATAGATGTCCCAGCGCCGCGCGGCGATGGTTGTGTCCAGCGCCTCGGCCCCTTGTGCGTCCAGCACAGCTGCCAGGGCATCGACGACCTCGTGCTTGCGCACCCTGCCGCCTGCCTTGATTTCCTCCAGCGCGTCGCGCCACCATTGCAGGCGCATTTCCGCGATCATCGGTTCTTTGGTCAGCCAGGGCGCGCGGATGATTTCGACGTTGAACGCATAGATCGGGAACAGCACGCGCCGTGCCGCAACAGGTGCCGCCATGATCGCGCGGAACCGTTCGGGATCGGCCTTTTCCACCAATGCGGCGCAGGCGTCAAAGCTCATGCCTGCGCGCCGTCCCGCACCAGTTTCCAGTTGATCGCGTCGATCAGCGCGTCGAAAGAGGCATCCACGATATTGGCGCTGACCCCCACGGTGGACCAGCGGTTACCCTGCCCGTCTTCGCTGTCGATGATCACGCGGGTCACGGCCTCTGTGCCGCCGCCGGTGATGCGGACCTTGAAATCCACCAGTTCGATATCATCGATCATCGCCTGATAGGGGCCAAGGTCCTTGGCCAGCGCGCGTGCCAAGGCGTTGACAGGCCCACGGTCGCTGCCGTCGGGGCCAAGGCTTTCGCTGACATTGAGAAATTTCTGGCCCTGCACCTTGGTCACGACCACGGCCTCGGACAGCGATACCATCTGGTTGCGCTTGTTGCGGCGGCGTTCGACAGTGACGCGGTAGCGTTTGACCTCGAAGAAATTGGGCAAAAGGCCCAGTTCGGCGCGCGCCAGCAGCTCGAAACTGGCCTGCGCTGTGTCATAGGCATAACCCTGCGCCTCGCGTTCCTTGATCCGTTCGACGATGCGGGCAAGGGCGGGGTTGTCGGCGGCAACCGTGATGCCAGCATCAGCCAGACGCGCGCGCAGGTTCGACTGGCCCGCCTGATTGGACATCGGCACGATGCGGCTGTTGCCGACCGCCGCAGGGTCGATATGTTCGTAGGTGCTGGGGTCTTTGGCGATGGCGCTGGCGTGCAGCCCTGATTTATGCGCAAAGGCCGAGGCCCCGACATAGGCGGCCTGTTTGGTGGGCACGCGGTTCAGGATGTCATCGAGCAGGCGCGAGGCGCGGCGCAGCCCGCGCAGGGCATCATGGCTGACGCCGATGTCGAACCGGCTGGCATAGGGGTCTTTGAGCAGCAGCGTCGGGATCAGCGTCGTCAGATTGGCATTGCCACAGCGTTCACCCAGCCCGTTCAGCGTGCCTTGGACCTGCCGGACGCCCGCCATAACGGCGGCCAATGCTCCGGCCACGGCAGTTTCGGTATCGTTGTGGGTATGAATGCCCAGATGATCGCCGGGGATGCCGCTGGCGATCACCGCCGTCACGATGCGCGCGATATCGTCGGGCAAGGTGCCGCCGTTGGTGTCGCACAGCACGATCCAGCGTGCGCCAGCGGCATAGGCCGCGTGGACCACCTGCAGCGCATAGGCCGGATTGGCCTTGTAGCCGTCAAAGAAATGTTCGGCATCAAACAGCGCCTCGCGCCCCAATGTGGCCAGATGGGCGAAACTGTCGCGGATATTTGCAACATTGTCGTCAAGCCCGATGCCAAGCGCCGTTGTAACGTGGAAATCATGCGCCTTGCCGACAAGGCAGACAGCACCTGTGCCCGCATTCAGCACGGCGGCCAGCACGTCGTCGTTGTCGGCCGACCGCCCCTGCCGTTTGGTCATGCCAAAGGCGGTGAAACGGGCGCGGGTCGCGGGGGGCTGGCAAAGAATTCCGTATCGGTCGGGTTTGCCCCCGGCCAGCCGCCTTCGATGTAATCCAGCCCCAGCCCGTCCAGCACGGCGGTGATCTGGTGTTTTTCCTTGGCGGAAAACTGTACGCCCTGTGTCTGCGCCCCGTCGCGCAGGGTGGTGTCGTAAAGATAGAGCCTGTCGCGTGCCATCACAGCCCACCCAGTTTGGAGGCGTCGAAATCCGGGCCGGGCGACCATGTCGCCTGCCCGCCCACATCGGTGACCTGCACGCCGGCCGCGGTCAGGATATCGCGCACATCATCGGCTTGCGCCCAATCCTTGGCGGCGCGGGCAGCGGCGCGCGCAGCCAGAAGCGCATCGACACGTGCGGCAACGGCGGGCGTTACATCCGGCCCCGCCTCTGCCCCGTCCAAAAGCGGGATCGCGGCCCAGTCGCGCACCAAACCCAGCATGTCCAATCCATGCGCGAAACCGGCCAGTGCCGTGGGCGTCTTGCCTTTGGCCAGCACATGCAGCCGCGCAATGGCGCCCGGTGTGTTCAGGTCATTGGCCAGCACACCCAGAAATTCCGCATCCGCCTGCCATTTGCCATCCGCCTTGAGCGCGCGGATCAGATCGGGGCCAAAGCCATGCCCGTGCAGGATACCGTACCAGCGGCGCAGCGTCAGGTCAGCCTCGGACCGGCGGGCCTCGGTCCAGTCCATCGTCTTGCCGTAATGCGTGCCGAGCATCACAAGGCGGATCACCTCGCCCGGAATGCCCTGATCCAGAAGGTCGCGGATGGTCAAGAAATTGCCCAAGGATTTGGACATCTTCTTGCCCTCGACCTGCAACATTTCGTTGTGAATCCAATAGCGGGCGAATTCGCCTTGCGGATGGGCGCAAGCCGATTGCGCGATCTCGTTTTCATGATGCGGGAATTGCAGGTCATTGCCGCCGCCATGGATGTCGAAACTGTCACCCAGCAGATCATGCGCCATGGCCGAACATTCGATATGCCAGCCCGGGCGACCGTAACCCCAAGGGCTGTCCCAGCCCGGCACGCCGTCGCCAGAGGGTTTCCACAGCACAAAATCCATCGGATTGCGTTTATAAGGGGCGACTTCCACCCGCGCACCGGCGATCATATCGTCGATCGACCGGCCCGACAGCGCGCCATATTCAGCATAGCTTTCGACGGCGAACAGCACATGGCCATCGGCCTCATAGGCATGGTTCTTGGCGATCAGATCGGTGATCATCGTGATCATCTGCGCGATATATTGCGTCGCGCGGGGTTCGTGGGTCGGGCGCAACGCACCAAGCGCATCCAGATCCGCGTGATACCAGCCGATGGTTTCGGCCGTGATATCGCCGATGGCGCGCCCGCTTGCCGCGGCGCGCGCGTTGATCTTGTCATCGACATCGGTGAAATTGCGCACATAGGTGACATGTTTCGCGCCGTAGACGTGGCGCAGCAGCCGGAACAGCACGTCGAACACCAAAGACGGGCGGGCATTGCCCAGATGCGCGCGGTCATAGACCGTCGGCCCGCACAGATACATCCGCAGATTGCGCGCGTCGATGGGGACGAAATCTTCGCGTTTGCGGGATTTTGTGTTGTGCAGCCGGATGGTGGTCATGATGCCTCGCGCGCAGGGTTATGCTGCGGGCTTAGCTGCTTGCGATCTGGTAAGAAACGACAAAAGCGGCCCGCGACGGATGTCAGCAGGAAATAATGCAGCAGGGGATGGTGCAATTGCTTTTCATGCCATCCGCCTAGCGCCAAACGCGGCTCATGGCAATGAAAAAGGGCCCACGCGTGATGCGCAGGCCCTTGGATCGGATCAAAGCGTCAGATCAGAACTGGTACGACACGCGGGCCGTTGCCGTTGTGGCGCGCAATGTGTCGGCTGTCCCTGCGGCATCAGCTTCGTAGAACTTGTGCTGCAGCACTTCGCCACCAAACAGGATGTTGTCGGCATATTTGTACGCAACGCCCAGACCGTAGAAATCGCCTTCGACTTCCAGATCGGGGCCCGATGTATTGGCCCGCACGACGCCGCCGGTCACATAGGGCAGAAACGCGCCTGCATCATAGCCAACGCGTGCCTTGACGCGCAGGATATCGTCCAGATCAGCGGTGCCTGCCACGTTGTCGATGCTGCTCAGGTCGTAATCGACCTCGCCACCCAGAACAACGCTACCCAGATCATACATATAGCCGCCATGCACACCATAGATCGCGCCATCGACATCAGCGGTCGTTCCGCTGCCGGTCACATCGGCATAGCCAAGCTGGCCACCGGCGTAAAACCCTGTCCAGTCGGTGCTGGCCATCACCGGTGCGGCGACGATCGGCGCGGGTGCCACTGTTTCGACGGGCTGGGCCAGACCGCCTGCGGTGGTCATGCCTGCGGCAAGTGCGAATGGTGCGGCCAGCAGGGCTGTGCGGGCGAATTTGAATGTCGTTGTCATTTGATCTTCTCCATTTTGGGTTGTCTTGTGAACGGCATTTGAGAACTAAACAGTTCGGTTCAATACCACCTCACGGCGGTGTGAACTCAACCGCTGCGTTTGCCCCGAAACGCACCCCTGCTCGGCCAGTATCCGCCTACATTTGCGCTATAATCGCAACATCGACCTTAAAAAATATCAAGTGACTTGAATAGGTAAGCCAGTTTCGCAGCCCAAGGTGCCTGGCCGATACGATGATGTGCAGGACCACAACCTTGGTCCGGGTCAGGCCCGCGTCCGCTCCCGCGAAACACTCACACGCCCGCCGCGCGCGGGCATTGGCACGCCGGTCGTGCCGGGTGCCGAAATCGGCAAGCCGCGCAGCACGCGCACCGCCAGATAGCCAAAGGCCTGCGCTTCGAGCATGTCACCGTCCAGCCCCACCGCCTCGACCGGATCGACGGGCAAACCGCAGATTGCAGCAAGCCCCGCCATCAGCGTGGCATTGCGCCGCCCGCCGCCGGTGACCAGCAACCGTGCAGGCGGGCGCGGGCATTGCGCCATTGCCGATGCGACAGACCAGACCACGGCGTGGGTCAGCGTGGCGATGGCATCGGCATCGCCCAGATGCGCGGTCGCAGGGCCAAGCGCGCGAAAATGATCGCGGTCCAGCGATTTGGGCGGCGGCCTGCGCGAAATAGGGATCAGCGCGGAATGCAGCCAGCGCATGCCATATCCGGCACCCCCGCCGCCGCCACCTGCCCGTTGTCGTCATATCCCCGCCCCAACCGCGCGCGCATTGCGTCATTGATCGGCGCATTGGCAGGACCCGTATCAAAGGCCAGCAAGGCGCCCGGATCGGCCGGATCGGCGCAGGCCGGATCGACCCATGTCAGATTGCCCACCCCGCCAAGGTTCAAAAACGCCACCGGCGCGCGCGCCCCGATCCATTTGGCCAATGCGAAATGATAAAACGGGGCCAGTGGGGCGCCCTGCCCGCCTGCCGCCACATCGGCGCTGCGAAAATCCCAGACCACCGGATAATCCAGCGCCGCGGCCAGCCTGTCACCGTCGCCGCTTTGATGCGTGCCGCGCCCGCGCGGATCATGCGCCAATGTCTGCCCGTGAAACCCCGCCACCGCGACATCGCGAAACCCCGCCATGACCGCGATATGGGCATCCTCGACAATGCGGGCGGCAGCGGCTGTGTCGTCATCCTGCCAGCGCCCAAGAGCAGCGCGCAGCACGTCCTGTTCGTCCGCCGTATAGGCGCGATAGGCGACTGGCCCGAACCCGAAAATCCGCACGCCGTCGGTTTCGACCACGGCGGCATCGACCCCGTCAAGCGACGTGCCCGACATGGTGCCAAGCGCGGTGACGGCAATCCCCTCCAACATCTGCTTTCCCTCATCACTTGCGCTGATTATAGAGTGCTGGTGCGAGATTAGGAACATATCCATGACTTACCACCCCAAATCCGATTTCATGTCCGTGATGATGGAGCGCGGCTTTCTAGCCGATTGCACCGATTATCAAGGGCTGGACGATGCGCTCAGCCGTGGGGTGGTGACGACCTATATCGGCTATGACGCAACGGCGAAATCGCTGCATGTGGGGCATTTGCTGAACATCATGATGCTGCGCTGGCTGCAAAAGACCGGCCATCAGCCGATCACCTTGATGGGCGGCGGCACGACCAAGGTCGGCGATCCCAGCTTTCGCGCCGATGAACGGCCCTTGCTGACGGCTGACCAGATCGACGCGAATATCGCAGGCATGCAGCAGGTCTTCGCCAAATACCTGACCTATGGCGACGGGCCGACCGATGCCTTGATGCTGAACAATGCCGAATGGCTGGATGGGTTGAACTATCTTGATTTCTTGCGCGACATCGGGCGGCATTTCAGCGTCAACCGGATGCTGGCGTTTGAATCGGTGAAATCGCGGCTGGACCGCGAACAGTCGCTGTCCTTCCTCGAATTCAACTACATGATCCTGCAAGCCTATGATTTTCTGGAACTGAACCGGCGCTATGGCTGCCTGTTGCAGATGGGCGGGTCGGATCAATGGGGCAATATCATCAACGGGATCGACCTGACACGCCGGGTGCTGGACCATGAAATCTATGGGCTGACCTCGCCCTTGCTGACCACCAGCGACGGGCGCAAGATGGGCAAATCGGCGGGCGGCGCTGTCTGGCTGAATGCCGATATGCTGTCGCCTTACGAATTCTGGCAATTCTGGCGCAACACGACCGATGCCGATACAGGGCGGTTCCTGAAACTTTACACCGAATTGCCGCTGGACGAATGCACCCGTCTGGGGGCCTTGCAAGGCGCGGATATCAACGCCGCCAAGATCATCCTTGCCAATGAAGTCACCGCCCTGCTGCACGGGGCCGAGGCTGCGGCAACAGCCGAGGCCACCGCACGCGAAGTGTTCGAACATGGCGGCGTCGGTGACGACCTGCCGACCCTGACGCTGGGGGCCGCTGAACTGGGCGACGGCATGTCGATTGCGCAGATCATCGTGCGCGCGGGTCTGGCCGCCACCGGCAAAGAGGCCAAGCGCCTGATCGCCGAAAACGGCGCGCGGCTGAATGACGAACCGCTGACGGATGCGGGGCTGATGGTCGATGCGGCGATGCTGGCACAGCCGATCAAACTGAGCGCTGGCAAGAAACGCCACGCGCTGGTGCAGCTGGGCTAGCACCTTTGCGCCAGCGTCACGGCTGGCGCGCCCCTCTCTCCCATCTTCCGAGCCAAAATATCCCCGCCGGAGGCAACCGTGCATGGCCCTGCCATGCGCGGTTCCTAAAGCAGCAGCAGACTGATCAGCTGGATCGTGATCCCGACGGGCAAGGTGATGGCCCCCGCAACCAGTGCCGCCCCCAGCACAGTAGGCCGCACGGGCGGGGCGGTGACGCCATGCACGGCGCGGGTTTTGCGATTCGCGTTTGCCATGCGCCCATTAACGCAGCCTTAGGTATCTGATGTCTTAACCAAGGCATGAAAAGCCGCCCCTATCCGTTACAACAGCATCCGCGTTTTGCCGCCGCCCTGTCCGCCTTGGGGGTGGCGACGCGCAGCGTGGCCCTGCCGCAGGGTGCCAGCTTGCAGGTTGTGCAGCGGTGCGGGGTCCGTTTCGCCTCGCGCGGGCCGGTGTTCGACCTTGATACGTCGATGGAACAGCGCATCGCCGCCTTGCGGCAGGCGCGGCTGCACCTGCTCAACGCGGAAATGCCCGACCCTGCGCTGCGACAGGCGGGGTTCCGGCAGACGCATAGCGCGGCCTCGGTGGCCGAAATGCCGCTGGACAGGGATATTCTGGCGCGGCTTTACCCCAAATGGCGCGCGACATGGCGCAGGGCGGGCGATCTGACGCTGACAACAGCGCCGTTTTGCGCGCGCGCGCATGGCTGGCTGCTGCAGGCCGAACATGCGCAACAACGCAGCGCGCGCTACCGCGCCCTGCCCCATGCGCTGATCGCGGCTTTTGCCGCGACGGGGCGCGATGCCGCCGTGGTCTATACGGCAACACAGGCGGATACACCTGTCGCAGCAATGCTGTTCTTGCGGCATGCGCCGATCGTCACCTATCACCTTGGCTGGACATCCGATGCAGGGCGGCAGTGCGGCGCGCATCACAAGATCCTGATCGCCGCCGCCCGCGACCATGCCGCAAAAGGCTATTGCAGGCTCGATCTGGGGCTGGTCGATACGCATAACAGCCCCGGCCTTGCACGGTTCAAGATCGGCACGGGGGCCGTTGTACGCCCGTTGGGCGGCACATGGATCAAGCTGCCGTGGCTGTGACAGGCAATCACGTCTGGCCAGCGCATGGATCGACGGTTAAGACAGAAACAGTCGAATATCCGGACCGCGCATGACAGATACCATCCTTTCCCGCTGCGAGGCACAGGGCCTGCGCCTGACCGACCAACGCCGGGTCATCGCGGGCGTGCTGGAATCCGCAGATGACCACCCCGATGTCGAAGAATTGTACAACCGCGCCGTGGCTGTGGACCCGCGCATTTCACTGGCGACAGTGTACCGCACCGTCAAATTGTTCGAGGAATCGGGCATCCTTGAAAAACACGAATTCGGCGACGGTCGCGCAAGATACGAGGCCGCAGACCGCGACCACCACGACCATCTGATCGACATGCACACCGGCGAGGTGATCGAATTCGTCGATCCCGAGATCGAGGCCCTGCAAGAACGCATCGCTGCCAAGCTGGGGTACCGGTTGATGGGGCATCGGCTGGAACTTTACGGCCTGCCTGTAAAGAAAAAGGACCACTGAGTTTTGGAAAACCTGCGCGGTGCGGCCTTCATGGTGCTGGCGATGTTCAGCTTCGCGCTGCTTGACACGACGATCAAGATATTATCGCAATCCATGTCCGTGGGCCAGGCGCTGGCGCTGATCAGCATCGGTATTCTGGCGCTGCTTCTGGGCTGGTCTGTGGTGCAAGGCATCCCCTTGTGGCAGGCGGAATACCGCAACTCCCGCGTGATCCTGCGCAGCCTGTGCGAAGTGGTTGGCACCTGCCTGATTTCGCTGGCATTGTCGCTGGTGCCGCTGACCACAGTATCGGCGGTCATTCAGGCGACACCTTTGGTGGTGGCGATGGGTGCGGGGCTGTTTTTGGGGCAAGCCATCGGCTGGCGGCGCTGGATCGCGATCATCGTGGGGTTCGGCGGCGTGCTGCTGATCATCCGACCGGGGCTGGAAGGGTTCAACCCTGCCACCCTGCTGGCTGTTGCAGGCATGCTGGCGCTGGCGTCGCGCGATCTGCTGACACGCGCGCTGCATGTCACGCTGTCGGGCGTGCAACTGGGCATTCATGCCTTTGCCTTCGTGCTGCCCGCCTCGCTTGTGCTGATGATCGCGCCGGGCGAACCGCTGGTCCAGCCGGATGCAGGCACCTGGGCGCTGGTGCTGGCGGGGGTTTTTATCGGAGTGATGTCCTATCTGTCGATTATCGCCGCCACCCGCTTTGGCAATGCCGGCGTGATTTCATCCTTTCGTTACAGCCGCATGATCTTTGCACTGGCAATCGGATTTGTCGTGCTTGGCGAAAGACCCGATGCCGCAACGCTGGTCGGGGCGGCCATCATCATCACTCCGGCATCTTCACGCTCTGGCGCGAAGCCCGGATGCGCCGCGCTTCCCTTGTGGCCGAAGCCACGATATAGACACACTGATACCGCTAACATCGCTTCCAAAGGAGCCTTTCATGACCACGATCATCGACATCCACGCCCGCGAAATCCTCGACAGCCGGGGCAACCCCACGGTCGAAGTCGATGTGATCCTCGAAGACGGCACCATGGGCCGCGCCGCCGTCCCATCGGGGGCATCCACCGGCGCGCATGAGGCGGTCGAACGCCGCGATGGGGACAAATCGCGTTACATGGGCAAGGGCGTGCTGGAAGCCGTCGCCGCCGTGAACGGCGAGATTGCCGAGGCGATCCTTGGGTTCGACGCCACCGAACAGGTCGGCATCGACATGACGATGATCGAACTGGACGGCACGCCGAACAAATCCCGTCTGGGGGCCAATGCGATTTTGGGCGTGTCGATGGCCGTGGCCAAGGCCGCCGCCGATTTCACCAGCCAGCCGCTTTACCGCTATATCGGCGGCACATCGGCACGGATGCTGCCGGTGCCGATGATGAATATCATTAACGGCGGCGAACATGCCGACAACCCGATCGATATTCAGGAATTCATGATCATGCCCGTCGCCGCCGCCAATATCCGCGAGGCGGTGCGCATGGGGTCCGAAGTGTTCCACACGCTGAAAAAGGAACTGTCAGCCGCAGGTTTCAGCACCAGCATCGGGGACGAGGGCGGTTTCGCCCCCGCCATCGGATCGACCCGCGAAGCGCTGGATTTCATCATGAAAGCCATCGAAAAGGCAGGCTATGCACCCGGTGCCGATATCTATCTGGCGCTCGATTGCGCCGCGACCGAATATTACAAAGGCGGCAAATATGAAATGGCGGGCGAAGGGGCCTCGTTGTCCAGCGAACAGAATGCCACCTATCTGGCAAAACTCGCCGCGGATTACCCGATCATCAGCATCGAGGACGGCATGGCCGAAGATGATTGGGACGGCTGGAAGCTGCTGACCGACATGATCGGTGACAAGGTCCAGCTGGTCGGCGATGATCTGTTCGTGACCAACCCTGCCCGTCTGGCCGAAGGCATCAAGCGCGGCTGCGCCAATTCTATGCTGGTCAAGGTCAACCAGATCGGCACCCTGACCGAAACCCTGCAAGCCGTCGATATGGCGCATCGCGCGCGCTATACCAATGTGATGTCGCACCGGTCGGGCGAGACCGAGGATGTTACCATTGCCGACCTCGCCGTCGCCACCAATTGCGGCCAGATCAAGACCGGGTCGCTGTCACGTTCGGACCGTCTGGCGAAATACAACCAGCTGATCCGGATCGAGGAAGCCTTGGGCGAAACAGCCACCTATGCCGGTCGCAGCATCCTGCGGTAAGGTGGGTTTGAACCCACCTTACACGATCACGCCATGACGGCCCGCGCCGCATTTCTGCGGGCCGTGGGGCCGCGGCTTTTGCATTGCACCGCGCGCAGCAACCTGTCGGGTATCCATCTGAACGGGTTGATGCCGCCCGCCCTGCTGGCGCAAAAGGCGCGGCGCGATCCGGCCGCGCTGGCGCTGCGCCGCGACCGCGTTTTGCTGACGCTGCCCGACAGCACCAGCGCACGGCTGAACCATCAACTGCCGATCCTGCAGGGGCTGGCCGCCGCCAACCGCATCATCGACGGCCATGACGCCACCAGCTGGGCACGCCAGCTGGATGCGCGTGTGTTCTTTTGGCCCGCCCACAAGGGGCGCGCTTTTGCCGACAGTATCCGGCGTAACAGCGAGATCGCACTGATCTGGTTTGACAGTGGCGCTCTGTTCGACGCACTTGGCCCCGCGCTTTGGCTGTCGCCGATCAACAGCGGCAATTTCCGCCAAGGCGGCGCGCGCGCACGGCGTGGCGACTGGCTCTATTGCCGCGCCACAGACGGGATCGCCGCGTTCCGCCACAACCGGCGCGACCGTGGCCTGATCGCAGGCACCGACAGGGTCAGCGAAGTGTCCTTGACCGGTGCCATCTCGGCCCGTTTGTTCCACGATCTTGCCCCTGACATTGACGAAGGCTAGCCCCATGACCGCCGACGATATCATCGCCCATCTGCACCTGGCCCCGCATCCCGAAGGCGGCTTTTACCGCCAGACATGGGTCGCGCAGAACGCGGGCCGTCCGGTCGGGACCTGCATTTATTTCCTGCTCAAAGCCGGTGCCGCCAGCCATTGGCACCGCGTCGATGCCGTCGAAATCTGGCATTATTACGCCGGCGCGCCGCTGATCTTGTCGCTGGCGCCCGATGATGCAGGCCCTGCTGTGGATCATGTGCTGGGGCCTGATCTGATCGCGGGGCAGCTGCCGCAAGTCATCGTGCCGGACCAGCATTGGCAGGCCGCGCGCAGCACGGGTGACTGGACGCTGGTCGGCTGCACCGTGTCGCCGGGGTTCGATTTTGCGGGGTTTTCGCTGGCGGAACCGGGGTTTGATATTCCGCGCGGTCGCGCCTGAGTATTTTTGGAAAAGAGAAGTTGAAAGACGAGAGCGTCAGGCCGCCCCCCAAGGATCGACTTGGGGGGCGGCTGGATTGTTTGAATAAACGAACTTAGCTACAGCCGCTTGTCCCGCCGCAGGTGTTGCATTTCATGCAGGTGCCATTGCGCACCAGCGTGTAATTGCCACATTCGCCGCAAGCCTCGCCTTCATAGCCCTGCATCTTGGCCTTGTCACGAGCGGACAGGCTGGTTGCGGTTTCCACCACCAAGGTTTGCACCATGCTGGCGGTGCCCGATGCCACGGGGGCAATGGCGGGCGCGGTTTGCAGGGCCATCAGATCTTGTGGCATCCGCTTGCGCAGATAGCCAGTCGACGAGATCTGCTTGAGCACTTCGAGCGAGCGTGACGCCGCATTTTCGCTTGGCGTGCGGACGTTGGCAACGCCTTCCGCCTCGCCCCGGCCGATGTCGTCGAAGGCCGCACCTTCGGGTTTCACATGCGCGAGATCGGTGCGGTCGAGGTAGCTGACAGCGAGTTCGCGGAAGATGTAATCCAGGATCGATGTCGCATTCTTGATGCTGTCATTGCCCTGCACCATGCCCGCGGGTTCGAATTTGGTGAAGGTGAAGGCATCGACGAATTCCTCCAGCGGCACGCCGTATTGCAGACCGACCGAAACGGCGATGGCGAAGTTGTTCATCATCGCGCGGAAACCGGCACCTTCCTTGTGCATGTCGATGAAAATCTCGCCCAACTGGCCGCTTTCATATTCGCCGGTGCGCAGATAGACCTTATGCCCACCAACGATGGCCTTTTGGGTGTAGCCCTTGCGCCGCTGCGGCATCTTTTCGCGTTCGCGGTTGCGGATTTCGCGGATGATGATCTTTTCCACGATCTTTTCGGCCAGAACGGCGGCCTTTTCATGGTGGTTGCCGCTTTCCAGCACTTCGCGTGCCTCGTCGTCATCCTCGACCAGCGCGGATGCCAGTGGCTGCGACAGTTTCGAGCCGTCACGGTAGAGCGCATTGGCCTTCACACCCAGCGACCACGACAGCTCATAGGCTTTCTGACAATCCTCGATCGTGGCGTCATTGGGCATGTTGATCGTCTTGGAAATCGCACCCGAGATGAAAGACTGCGCAGCCGCCATCATATAGATATGGCTGTCAACGCTCAGATAACGCTTGCCTTTCTTGCCGCAGGGGTTGGCGCAGTCGAAGACCGAGTAATGGTCTTCGCGCAGGAACGGCGCGCCTTCCAGGGTCATGGTGCCGCAGACATGGTCATTGGCGGCCTCGATATCCTGCTTGGAATAGCCAAGGTGGCGCAGCAGATCGAAGGTCGGATCGTTCAGTTTCGCCTCTGGGATGCCCAAAGTCTTGGTGCAGAAATCCTGCCCCAGCGTCCATTGGTTGAACACAAAGCGGATATCAAAGGCAGAGCGCAGCGCCCCTTCGACCTTGTCGAGTTCCGCTTGACCGAAACCATGCCCGATCAGCGATGTGTGGTTGATCGCAGGCGCCTGCCCCATTGAGCCGTGACCGACTGCATAGGCGATGATTTCTTCGATCTGGGCAGACCCATAGCCGAGCTTTTCGAGTGCGGCGGGCACCGATTGGTTGATGATCTTGAAATACCCGCCACCGGCCAGTTTCTTGAACTTCACCAGCGCGAAATCAGGCTCGATCCCGGTTGTGTCACAATCCATCACCAGACCGATCGTGCCGGTCGGCGCGATGACGCTGACTTGCGCATTGCGATAGCCATGCGCCTCGCCCAGGCGCAGCGCCTCGTCCCAGCTTTCCACGGCCAGTTTGACCAGACGGTCGTCGGGGCAATTGGCATGGTCCAGCGGCACGGGTTTCACATCCAGTGCTTCATAGCCGTCTGCCTTGCCATAGGCGGCGTTGCGATGGTTGCGGATGACGCGCAGCATGTGATTTGCGTTCTTGGCATAGCCCGGGAATGCGCCCAGTTCGCCTGCCATTTCCGCAGATGTGGCATAGGATACGCCGGTCATGATTGCGGTCAGCGCAGCGCCCATGGCGCGGCCTTCGGCGCTGTCATAGCCGAAACCCATATTCATCAGCAAACCGCCGATATTGGCATAGCCCAGACCCAAGGTGCGGAAATCATAGGACCGCTGCGCGATTTCCTTGGACGGGAATTGCGCCATCATCACCGAGATTTCGAGCGTCACGGTCCACAGACGGGTGGCGTGCATGTAATCTTCGACCTGAAACTGCCCGTCCTTGTAAAACGTCAGCAGGTTCATCGAGGCCAGGTTACAGGCCGTGTCGTCAAGGAACATATATTCCGAACAGGGGTTCGACCCGCGGATTGCGCCATCTTCGGGGCAGGTGTGCCAGGCGTTGACGGTGTCGTGGTACTGGATGCCCGGATCGGCACAGGCCCATGCGGCATGGCCCACCTGTTCCCACAGATCGCGCGCCTTGATGATTTTCGCGACTTCGCCGTTCTTGCGGTTGATCAGCTTCCACATCTCGTCGTTTTCGACGGCCTTGAGGAAGGCATCAGTCACGCGGATCGAGTTGTTGGAATTCTGGCCAGACACGGACGAATAGGCCTCGGAATCCCAATCGGTATCATAGGTCGGGAATTCGATGCTGGTATGGCCTTGCTTGGCGTAATCCAGCACGCGCTTGATATAGGTTTCAGGGATCGCCGAGCGTTTGGCGTCTTTCACTGCGGCGGCCAATGTTTCATTGGTCTTGGGGTCATAGGCGGCAATTTCTTCGCCGTCCCATGATTTGATCGCCGCGAAAATCGCATTCAGATAGCGCTCGTGCATCTTGGACCCGGCGACGATGGATGCCACCTTTTGTTCCTCGATCACCTTCCAGTTGATGAATTCTTCGATATCGGGGTGGTCGGCATCGACGATGACCATCTTGGCCGCGCGGCGCGTGGTGCCGCCCGATTTGATCGCGCCCGCTGCGCGGTCACCGATTTTCAGGAAACCCATCAGGCCCGATGATTTGCCACCGCCGGACAGTTTTTCGCCCTCGCCGCGCAGGGATGAAAAGTTGGTGCCGGTGCCAGAGCCGTATTTGAACAGGCGCGCCTCACGCACCCACAAATCCATGATCCCGCCTTCGTTGACCAGATCGTCGGCCACGGATTGGATGAAACAGGCATGCGGCTGCGGATGTTCGTAGGAGGATGTTGATTTGGTCAGCTCGCCGGTCTGGTAATCAACATAATAATGCCCCTGCGCCGGACCATCGATACCGTAAGCCCAATGCAGGCCGGTGTTGAACCACTGCGGGCTGTTGGGGGCCGCGCGCTGGCTGGCCAGCATGTGGCGCATTTCGTCGAAATAGGCGCGCGCGTCGGCCTCGGTCGTGAAATAGCCGCCCTTCCAGCCCCAATAGGTCCATGCCCCGGCCAGACGGTCGAACACCTGCTTGGCGCTGATTTCACCGCCGAATGTCGCATTTTTGGCTGGGACAGATTTCCACAGGAATTCTGGCACGCCCTTTTCTTTGACCTTTGTGGTCGCAGACGGCACGCCGGCCTTGCGGAAATATTTCTGCGCGATCACGTCGGATGCGACCTGGCTCCAGCTTGCCGGAATTTCACAATCATCGAGCTTAAATACGATGGTGCCATCCGGATTGCGGATCTCAGAGGTCGTGGTCTTGAACGCCAGCGCTGCATAAGCATCTGCGCCTTCGGTCGTGAAATTCCGTTCGATTTTCATGTCTCTGCCCCTTTTGGATGGCCGTCGTTGCGGCCCGTATTTGTTAAGCACCATTTGCACAGCGCAGCCTGAAAGGGCGATTTTACCAAGCAAACCAGCGCAGCCCGTACAACGCACGGTCTGTTTGGAAACACATTCCAGTCTGGCACTTCGCTAATTGATCGTCCCCACGCCGACGCGACATATGGTGGTGTCTGGGCGGCTTGGTTAAAGTGGCGCATCTATACCTAGTGGGTCAACGTTTTTTTAACACCAAATGCAGATTTTTTCGATTGACGCGCAGCGGCAGGGATGCACCGAAAAAAGGCGGATGATTCACCCACCAAACCATCCACAGCCCCTTACACGAAGTGCTGCAAAGAAACTCTTTGTCTCTTTTGGCTTAGCGGTGAATTCTGTCTGATGGCATGAATTATCCACAGTCCGGCGCCAATCTTGAGCCACCAGCGGCGCATGCAACGTCAAAACAACAGCCCAAAGGGCAATTGCTGACATCTCACCAAAACTTGGATTTATGGTCGGGGCGGAGAGATTCGAACTCCCGACCCTCTGTTCCCAAAACAGATGCGCTACCAGGCTGCGCTACGCCCCGAACCGAGGCTGTCTTTAGCCCCCCCCGACTGATTTGAAAAGCCCTAACTGTCGGTCTTTTCGCGACAAGGTGAAATTGCGTCAGCGCCGAAACTTGGGTGCTGCATCACATCGCCCACAGCGATTCCCAGACGCGCGGCCAGCCCGCCATTGATCTCCAGCACCATCTGCACCCCGTCCCCGCCGGGAATCGGGGTCAGGTCGCCGGGGATGGCATTTTCATGCACCCGCAGGATTTCGCCCTGCGGGCTGGCAAAGATCATGTCCAACGGAATCAGGGTGTTCTTCATCCAGAAACTGACGGCCTGCGGGCGGTCGTAGACAAACAGCATCCCCGTCATGCGCGGCATGGTTTCGACATACATCAGCCCCTGCGCGCGGGTCGCGGGCGTATCGGCGATCTCGACCGTGAATGTCGCCTGCCCCCAATCACCGCGAATCGTCACGCGGTCCTCGGCGCAGGCAGCGGCGGCCAGCTGTGCCGCCATCCCCAGAACCAGCGCGAGAATCAGAGCCTTCATTTTGCCGCAGCTTCCCAACCGACAATGTCGATCGCCATGCGTCCGCGTTCGCCATCGACCAGACGCAGGCCAATCGCCTCGCCTGATTGCAGGTCGGACAGGCCGGACCGGCGCAACACCTCGATATGGATGAACACATCGTCCGAACTGCCGAACACATTGGCGAAACCGAATCCCTTAGCCTTGTCGAACCATTTGACGCGGGCAGGCTCGATCGGGCGTTTGGCGATGTCCTCGGGCGTGAAATCTGACATATCACGCAACGGCAAAGCAGAATCCGCATGCGGCGGCGTGATCGAGATCACCTCGACCGCCTGCAACCCGCGCTGGGTGTCTTGCACCATCAGGTCGATGCGCGATCCATCCACGACCGACCCCTGCCCGAAATTGCGCAGCACATTGGCATGCAGCAAAATATCCGGCCCACCCAGCTCTGCGATGACAAAGCCGAAACCCTTTGTCGGATCAAACCACTTTACCTGACCTTGCACCCGCCGAAGGTAGGCGGTCTCTTGCGTTTCCATCTTCTCTTCCTTTTGACGCGGCACTCGTCCCGCACTACGCCCATATACTTTTCGTTCCACCACATATCACAGGGCCAAGGCCGGGCTGATATGGGCCGATCTGATCGCCATACCCTTAGGGACTAAGGCGGGTGATCTTCCAGTTGCCGTCTTTTGTCTCTCGCGACCACCGAAACCGGTCATGTAGACGAAAAGCGCCATCTGCCCAGAACTCTATTTCAAGCGGCGTAATCCGGAAGCCGCCCCAATATGGCGGCCGCGCCGGATTTGGTCCCAGTTGCAGGGTCTTTTTTGCGACCTCTGCCATCAGTGTGCTGCGCGATTCAAGCGGCTGCGATTGCCGTGACGCCCAGGCGCCGATCCGGCTTGGCAGCGATCTGGTTGCATAATAGGCATCCGCAACCGGCCCATCTTCGCGCGTCACCAGCCCGCGGACGCGGACCTGCCGCGCCAACGATTTCCAGTGCATGACAAATGCCGCCTTGCCCGACGCATCAATCTCGACAGCCTTGCGACCTTCGTAATTAGTGTAAAAAACAAAGGCCTCCGGTTCAATCTCTTTCAACAGAACCATGCGGACATTTGGCAGGCCCGCGGCATCGACAGTGGCCAAGGCGATTGCATTCGGATCGGATGGCTCTGTTTGCGCAGCCGACGCCAGCCATTGCTGCGCAATGACAAACGGGTCTTCACCCGCAAAAATACCAGCACGATCAGACATTGCCGATCTCCCCCATGCCCCAAGCGCTAGGCTTAGGATCAAAAAGAGCCAGTATCAACCGCTTTAAGGAAGAGACCGCGCGCTGCTGGCATCTAGGCAACCGGCGGGCGACCGTGCTAGGGACCGTGAAACAAATCTTAAAGGGTGCTCTGATGACCTCACAATTGATGCAAGGCAAACGCGGGCTGATCATGGGGCTTGCGAATGACAAATCCATCGCCTGGGGCATCGCCAAGGCCTGCGCCGATGCCGGTGCGGAACTTGCGTTTTCCTATCAGGGCGAGGCGCTGAAAAAACGCGTCGATCCGCTGGCGCAATCGGTCGGGTCCGACACCGTGCTGCCCTGTGACGTGGGCGACGAGGCGTCGATCGACGCGCTTTTCGCAGCGCTCGAGGCGAAATGGGGCAAGCTTGATTTCGTGGTCCATGCCATCGGGTTTTCCGACAAGAACGAATTGCGCGGCCGCTATGTCGATACCAGCCGGTCCAATTTCCTGATGTCGATGGATATCTCGGTCTATTCCTTCACGGCCGTGGTGCAGCGCGCCGAAAAGATGATGACAGATGGCGGCTCCTGCCTGACGCTGACCTATTACGGCGCTGAAAAGGTGATGCCGCATTACAACGTGATGGGCGTGGCCAAGGCCGCATTGGAAGCCTCCGTGCGCTATCTGGCCGAGGATCTGGGCAAGAAAAACATCCGCGTCAACGCGATCAGCGCCGGCACGATCAAGACGCTGGCGGCCTCGGGCATCGGCGATTTCCGCTATATCATGAAATGGAACGAATATAATTCCCCCCTGCGGCGCACCGTGACGCAGGACGAGGTGGGCAAATCCTCGCTTTACCTGCTGTCGGATCTGGCCAGCGCGGTCACCGGCGAAGTGCTGCACGTCGATGCAGGCTATCACGTCGTCGGCATGAAGGCCGTCGATGCCCCCGATATCACCAAGGACTGACGCCATGACCGACCGTTTGCCGCATGAAAAAGGCTTTCACATTTCCTGGGACCAGATCCACCGCGACAGCCGGGCCTTGGCCTGGCGGCTCGATGGCCAAGGCCCCGATGACGGCGCATGGCGCGCGGTGGTGGCAATCACCCGTGGCGGCATGGCGCCCGCGATGATCGTGGCGCGCGAGCTTGATATCCGCACCGTGGATACGATCAGCGTAAAAAGCTATGACCACCAGAACCAGTCAGAGGCCCGCGTGCTCAAAGCCCCCGATGCGGCCCTGATGGGCGATGGCACCGGTATTTTGATCGTCGATGATCTGGTGGACAGCGGCAAGACACTGGAACTGGTGCGCGCGCTGTTCCCAAAGGCGCATTTCGCCACCGTCTATGCCAAACCCAAAGGCCGCCCGCAGGTCCAGACCTTCATCACCGAAGTATCGCAGGACACATGGATTTTCTTTCCATGGGACATGGCGCTGCAATATGTCGAACCTTATCGCGGCAAGGACTGATCACCTCATCTTCCGAGCCCAAATATCCCCGCCGGAGGCCCAAAAGTTTTTCGGCGCAACCCGTCTGGACCGTCCATGCCAAAATCCCGCACCGCCGCCACCTTTACCCCGCCTGTGATGGCGGCGCGGCGCTGGCTGGACGGGGTGACGCATCCCGCCGACCGGCCCCTGATCAACGTCAGCCAGGCCGCCCCGGTCCTGGCGCCCCCGCTGGCGCTGCGCGAGGCCGTGGCCTGCATCATGATGCAGGATACAGATGCCCATCTCTACGGTCCGGTTCTGGGCCTGCCCGCGCTGCGCGATGAAATCGCCGCGCAATGGTCGGCGGCCTATGGCGGGCGCATAGACGCAGGTCAGGTCGGCATCACCTCGGGCTGCAACCAGGCCTTCGCTGCCGCCATCGCAGCACTGTGTGGCGAAGGCGATCAGGTGATCCTGCCGGTACCTTATTATTTCAACCACCGCATGTGGCTCGATATGGCCGGTGTGACCACGGTGCCGCTGGTTTGCGGCGCGGATATGGTGCCGACAGCGGATGCAGCGACGGCGCTGATCACGGACCGGACCCGCGCCATCGTGCTGGTCAGCCCGAACAACCCCTGCGGTGTGGAATATCCCGTCAGCACATTGCGCGCCTTCATGGATCTGGCGCGCAGCAAAGGCATCGCGCTGATCGTGGATGAAACCTACCGCGATTTCGACAGCCGCACGGATGCACCGCATGATCTGTTCAGCGATCCGGCCTGGGACGATACGCTGATCCAGCTTTATTCCTTTTCCAAGGCCTACCGGCTGACCGGCCACCGTATTGGCGCGGTGCTGACCAACCCTGTGCGCATGGCCGAGATCGAAAAATTCCTTGATACCGTGGCGATCTGCCCCAACCAGATCGGGCAGCGGGCCGCCCTTTGGGGGATGCAGAACCTGTCGGACTGGCTGGCGGGCGAGCGTGCCGAAATCCTCGACCGGCGCGCGGCGATTACCGATCATTTCCCGCAACTCGCCGCCAAGGGCTGGTCGCTGCTGGGAGTTGGGGCCTATTTCGCCTATCTGGAACATCCTTTTGCGACCTCCTCGGCCGATCTGGCGCAAAGCTTGGTTGCGGATGCGGGCATCCTGCTGTTGCCCGGCACCATGTTCATGCCCGACGATATGCCCGCGGGCGAACGCCAGCTGCGCATCGCCTTTGCCAATATCGACCGCGCGGGGATCGCCACGCTGTTCGACAGGCTTGCCAAGGTCACGGTCTGACCCTTGCACCCAAGGGCCGCGCCCCTTATTCAGACGCGATAATTCAGGCGGAGCGATGGCATGGCACAGAAGAAAAAGACAAAGATCGGCGCATGGATCATCGTTGGCGTCGTGCTGGTCGGGCTGGCGGGGTTTGGCACCGGCGGTCTGACCAGCAATATCCGCACGCTTGGCACAGTCGGGGACAAGGACATCACCGTCGCCGCCTACCAGCGCACGCTGGACCAGCAGATCCGCGCGCTCTCGGCGCAATTCGGCAGCCAGATTTCGTTCCAGCAGGCGCAGGCCTTCGGGATCGACCGGCAGGCCCTGTCACAGGTGGTGCAGACCCGCACGCTGGACAACGAAGCCGCCCAAATGGGGATTTCCGCCGGTGATCTGGCCGTCTTCGACCGGATCAGCGCGATCGGCGCCTTTCAAAGCGCGGGCGGGTTCAACCGCGACACCTACCGCCTAGTCTTGCAGCAATCCGGGCAGAGCGAATCCGAATTCGAGGCTGAAATCCGCGAGGATCTGGCCCGCACCCTGTTGCAAGCCGCCATTGTCAGCGGCGTGCCGGGGGCTGCCGCCCCTGCCGATGCGCTGGTCCGCTATGTGGCCGAAGCCCGCGACGTGACCCTGCTGCGCGTCAGTGCCGATATGCTGACCGCCCCGATCCCCGGCGCGACCGATGCCGATATCACTGCCTTTTATGCCGACAACGGCGATAACTTTATGCTGCCCGAAGCGCGCGAGATCACCTATGCATGGATGACCCCCGCGATGATCCTTGACCGGATGGAGGTCACCGATCTGGCGATTGAAACGCTCTATCAGGACCGGATCGCAGATTTCGTACAGCCCGAACGCCGGCTTGTCGAACGGCTGAACTATGCCGATCCGGCTGCAGCACAGGTTGCCGCCGACCGTCTGGCATCGGGGGATACGACGTTCGACGCGCTTGTCACGGAACGCGGGCTGACGCTGGCCGATGTGGACATGGGCGATCTGGGCCGTGATGAACTGCCCGCCGACACCGCCGATGCGGTGTTCACCGCCACACCCGGCGATGTGGTCGGGCCATTCCCGACCACGCTGGGCGCGGCGCTGTTTCGCGTGAATGCGGTGCTGAACGCGCAGGAAACCACCTTGGACGAAGCCGCTGACGATCTGCGCGCCGAACTGGCCGCCGAGGCCGCGCGCAGCGTGATCAATGATGATTTCGACCGGATCACCGATCTTTTGGCCGGTGGCGCCACGCTCGAAGATCTGGCAGAGCGCACCGATCTGGTGCTGGGCCAGATCAGCTGGACACCCGATGTCACCGATGGCATCGCTGCCTATGACAATTTCCGCGCCGCTGCCGAAGCCCTGAGCGAAGGCGCGTTTCCCCAGCTTGAGGTGCTGTCCGATGGCGGCGTCTTTGCGCTGCGTCTGGACAGCGTGACGCCGGCGCGCGTGCCACCGCTGGAGGATATCCGCGCCGATGTCACCGCCCTCTGGCAGCTGCAGGCGCAGCAGGATGCCGTGCTGGCCCGCGCGGCAGAAATCGCCGCCGACCTGACGGCCGACGCCGATCTGGCCGCACTTGGCCTGACCCCGCGTGTCGAATCCAACCTGACCCGCCGCAGCTTTGTCGAAGGCACGCCCGAAGGGTTCAACGACACCGTCTTTGCGCTTGCCCCCGGCGAAGCCCGCGTCGTGGACGCAGGCGACGGGGCGCTGATCGTGCGGCTGGATGCCATCACCGCGGCCGACCCCACCGCGACCGACCAAGCCGCGCAGCGCGCGTCGATATCCGATTCTATCGCCGCGGGCATCGCGCAGGACCTGTTTGACGCCTATGCGCAAGCGGTCCAGCAGGCCACGCGCATCACCATCAACCAGGCCACCGTTGACGCGGTCAACGCCCAGCTTCAATAGGTGCGCCATGGCATTATCGCCTGATTATGACAGCTTTGCCCGCAGCTATGACGCGGGCGAAAACCAGGTGGTCTATACACGGATCGCCGCAGATCTGGACACGCCGGTTTCCTTGATGTTGAAACTGTCGGAGGCGGGGACCAATGCCTTCATGCTGGAAAGCGTGACAGGCGGTGAAATCCGGGGACGCTATTCGATCATCGGGATGAACCCCGATCTGGTCTGGGATTGTCGCGGCACCACAGCGCGCGTCAACCGGTCCGCCCGTTTCGATGCCGATGCTTTCGAGGTGATGCCAGCCGCCCCATTGGACGCCTTGCGCGCGATTCTGGCCGAATCGCGGATCGACCTGCCAGCGGGCCTGCCTGCGGCTGCGGCGGGGCTGTTCGGCTATCTGGGCTATGACATGATCCGGCTGGTCGAACATCTGCCCGATGTGAACCCCGATCCCTTGGGCCTGCCCGATGCGATCATGCTGCGCCCTTCGGTCGTGGCGGTGCTGGACGGGGTCAAGGGCGATGTGATCCTTGTCGCCCCTGCCTATGTCCGGCCTGACCTGTCGGCCAAGGCCGCCTATGCGCAGGCCGCCGAACGGGTGATGGATGCGCAACGCGCGCTGGACCGGTCCCTGCCCCAGCACAGCCGCGCGCTGGCCGATCCGGCCCCTGTCGCGCCGCCGGTGTCGAATTTCACACACGAGGGATATTTGCAGGCGGTCGAAAAGGCCAAGGACTATATCCGCGCCGGTGACATCTTTCAGGTGGTGCCATCGCAACGCTGGACGCAGGACTTCCGCGAACCGCCTTTCGCGCTGTACCGGTCCTTGCGCCGCACCAACCCGTCGCCGTTCATGTTCTTTTTCAACTTCGGCGGCTTTCAGGTGATCGGGGCCAGCCCCGAAATCCTTGTGCGGGTCTTCGGCAACGAGGTCACGATCCGTCCCATCGCAGGCACCCGTCCGCGCGGAGCAACCCCTGCCGAGGATGACGCGAACGAGGCCGATCTGCTGGCCGACCAGAAAGAACTGGCCGAGCATCTGATGCTGCTTGATCTGGGGCGCAACGATACTGGCAAGGTCAGCAAGATCGGCACCGTGCGCCCGACCGAGCAATTCATCGTCGAACGTTACAGCCATGTGATGCATATCGTGTCCAACGTGGTGGGTGAACTGGCCGAGGATCAGGACGCGCTGAGCGCCTTTTTCGCCGGTATGCCCGCAGGCACCGTATCCGGCGCGCCCAAGGTCCGCGCGATGCAAATCATCGACGAGCTGGAACCCGAAAAGCGCGGTGTCTATGGCGGCGGTTGCGGCTATTTCAGCGCGAATGGCGATATGGATATGTGCATCGCGCTGCGCACCGCCGTGTTGCAGGATGAAAAACTGTATATCCAGGCCGGTGGCGGCGTTGTCTATGACAGCGACCCAGAGGCAGAATATCAGGAAACCGTCCATAAATCCAACGCCATCCGCAAGGCGGCGGCCGATGCGCGGATGTTCAAGGGCAGCGGAAACTGACCCTAGTCCGCCATCTGTTGCAACAGGATCGCCGATACCGGCGCCAGTGAAATCTGTGCCGGATCGCTGCGCTCGGCCCAGTTGCGGATCGCGGCCAAGGTTTCGGGCGTCGTGCGCCCCAGCAAGACAACATGCCCCAGTTGCCGCGCGCGCAGCGCCGCTTGCTCTAGGCTGCGTTCAATCGCGTCACCGGCCTCGCCCGCACCGTCCAGATCGCGCGTGATCTGCGCCACCGGCACGCCATCTGCCGTGATCGTACGCAAAGCCCCGCCCATACCGCGCGGCAGGGTGACAAAACCGCGCCCTTCGTCACCGATCAACCGCAACGCCTGATCGGCCAGTATCCGGTCCTGTGCCTCTGGGCCGGTGCCATCGGAAAAGATGGCAATCGCCTCGGGCACCAGACCGAACGCCGCGATATAGGTCGTTTCGATATCTGACGGCAGCGCGCCTTGCGGCAGATCGGCCTGCAACAGCACCTCGATCCCGGCCGCGCGATAGGCGCGCATCCGCGCCGTCACATCGGGGGCGGCGGCGTTCAGCACGATGGTCGGCACGAAGGGCAGCCCGCTCAGGACATCAGGCGCATCAAGGATCAGCGCATTGTCCATCAGCACCACCGCGATCATCGGCAGGTCGGCGGCATAATCGAAATCGGCAGCATGGCGCAAAAGCGGCGGCGCAAGATCGCCGTCAAGCGCCGGTTCCTCGGGTCCGGCAGCGGGGGGCGTGCGGGGCCGGTTGACGCGCACATCCGCCGTGGATTGTGGCAGTGATGCGGATGGGCTTGTCTGGGGCCGGACCAGAGGCGCGGGCAGCGGCTCGGCTGGCGTATCTGGCAAAGCCGGTGACACAGGCGCGGGCAATGTTGCCCCAGGCAAGTCTTGTTCGGGCGCAGGCTGCGCGGGTGCCTGCGGCGGTGTGATCGGTGCGTCCGGCATCACCGTGGGGGCCGTCGGGGCCATGGCGGCGGGCGGGGGTGTGACCGCCTCGATGACAGCGGCCAAGGGCTGCGCCTCGGCGCCGGTTTGCGGGACCAGTTCTGGCACAGGTTCTGGCGCAGGTTCTGGCACGGCTGGTGCCGTATCGGGCAGCACAACCTGCGGCATGGGGATCACCGGCGCATCCAGAACGGGTGCGGTCACGGGGGCCACTGGCACCGCTGTCGGCTGCGCGGTCGCCACGGGCGGTTGGCTGTCCACAGGCGTTTGCGGCCCCACCGACACTGACACCAGTCCAAGCAAACCACCGCCGACCAGAACCGCCCAGCCACCCCCCGCCAGAAATGCCCGCATGTGAATAACATCCTTATTACAAATGCGCCCGCCGCCTTCGGACTTGACGCGACCGGCCCTGTCGGCCCATGTATGGCGGCGCTTATATCGTCAGCTTGGCCGCAGACGGTAGCCCCAAATTTCCAGCTTACGGGACCTGTCCATGCTGCTTTTGATCGATAATTACGACAGCTTTACCTATAATCTGGTGCATTATTTGGGCGAACTTGGGGCAGATGTTGTCGTGCGCCGCAATGATGCGCTGGATGTGCAACAGGCGATGGCGATGCGCCCGTCCGCCATCGTGCTGTCACCCGGTCCTTGCGATCCGGCACAGGCGGGCATCTGTCTGCCGCTGGTCCATGCGGCAGCCGAAACCGGCATGCCGCTGCTGGGCGTCTGTCTTGGGCATCAGGCGATTGGCGAGGCGTTTGGCGGCCATGTCGTGCGCTGCCATGACATCGTGCATGGTAAAATGGGCCAGATGCGCCACGGCGGTCAGGGCCTGTTCGCGGGGCTGCCCAGCCCTTTTGCCGCCACCCGCTATCATTCGCTGGTGGTGGACCGTGCCACCCTGCCCGATTGTCTGGACATCACCGCCGATCTGGAAGACGGCACCATCATGGGCCTGCAACATAAAACGCTGCCGATCCACGGCGTGCAATTCCACCCTGAAAGCATCCGGTCCGAACATGGCCATGCCCTGCTGCAGAACTTTTTGAACATCGCCAAGGTGCCCGCATGACCGAGGCGATGAAACCGCTGATCTATGCCGCCTCCGAAGGGCCGCTGTCGCGCGCCCAAGCCGAAGAGGCGTTCGGCTATTTGTTCGCAGGTCAGGCGACACCCGCCCAGATCGGCGGTTTGCTGATGGCGCTGCGCGCGCGCGGCGAGGCTGTGTCGGAATATGCCGCCGCCGCCGCGGTGATGCGCGCCCATTGCGTGCCGGTCACAGCACCGGACGGTGCGATGGATATCGTCGGCACCGGTGGTGACGGCAAACATACGCTGAACATTTCCACCGCCACCGCCTTTGTCGTGGCGGGCGCAGGCGTGCCGGTGGCCAAACACGGCAACCGCAACCTGTCGTCGAAATCCGGCACGGCGGATGTGCAGTCGGCGCTTGGGATCAATGTCAACGTCGCGCCGGATGTGGTCGAACGCGCGATTGCGCAGGCGGGCATCGGTTTCATGATGGCCCCTTTGCATCACCCCGCGATGCGCCATGTCGGGCCTGTCAGGTTGGAACTTGGATGCAAGACGATCTTCAACATATTGGGCCCATTGACAAATCCTGCCGGTGTGAAACGCCAGCTGACGGGGGCCTTTGCCATCGACCTGATCTTTCCGATGGCGGAAACGCTGCAACAGCTTGGCACTGAAAAGGCCTGGCTGGTCCATGGCAGCGATGGCACCGATGAAATCACGATCTGCGGGCCGACATCCGTTGCCGTGCTGGAAGGTGGCAAAATCACCTCCCGCCAGATCCACCCCGAGGATGCGGGCCTGCCCGAACATCCGTTCCGCGACATTATCGGCGGGTCGCCGCAGGACAACGCACAGGCGCTGCGCGCGCTGCTGGATGGCGCGCCGGGTGCCTATCGCGACGCGGTGCTGTTCAATGCCGCCGCCGCCTTGGTCGTGGCCGACAAGGCCGCCAGCCTGACAGACGGCGTGGCGATCGCCCGCGACAGTATCGACAGCGGCAAGGCCAAAGCCGCCCTTGACGCGCTGGTGCGTGTCACGAACGCCTGATGTTCGATCTGTCGCGTCTGGGGGATTGGGGCGATCTGCCCTTTTTCCGCGATGATTTGCCGCTACTGGCGGGGCGGATTGGTACGGATATCCTGCCGCGGCCCGCGCTGACATTCACCGCCCTCGAACGTTGCCAGCCTGGCGCCACCCGCGTCGTCATTCTCGGGCAAGACCCCTATCACACGCCGAACAAGGCCGATGGGCTGGCCTTTTCCATCAATCCGGCATTCACCGGAAATCTGGCGAGCCTTGGCAATATCTTCAAGGAAATCCAGAGCGATACAGGCCAAAGCCGAAACAAAACCAACCTGCATGACTGGGCGGATCAAGGGGTCTTGCTGCTCAATACCGCCCTGTCTGTCGCTCCCGGTCAGGCCGGCGCCCATGGCAAGATCGGCTGGTCCAGATTGGTTCATCAGGTATTGGCGCGGCTGAATGACCATCCCCGCGCCTTTATCCTTTGGGGCGCGCAGGCGCAGACATATGCGGCCCGCTTGGCCGCGCATCACCTGATCCTGACTTCGGTCCATCCCTCGCCCTTGTCGGCGCATCGGGGGTTTTTCGGGTCGCGCCCATTTTCAAAGGTCAACCAATGGCTTATGGATCGGGGGGATATTCCAATCAACTGGGCGGACCCATGACCGACATTCTTGCCAAGATCAAAGACTACAAGCTGGCGGATGTGGCCGCGCGCAAAATCGCCCTGCCCCTGGCCGAAGCCGAAGCACTGGCGCGCGCCGCCAGCCCCGTGCGCGGCTTCGCCGCCGCACTGGCGGGTGCCAGCCGCGCAGGGTATGGCCTGATCGCCGAGATCAAAAAGGCCAGCCCGTCCAAGGGCCTGATCCGCGCCGATTTCGACCCTGCGGCCTTGGCGCAGGCTTACGCACAAGGCGGGGCCACCTGCCTGTCGGTGCTGACGGACGCACCGTCCTTTCAGGGCGACGACAGCTATCTGGTTGCGGCGCGCGACGCCTGCGCATTGCCCGCGCTGCGCAAGGATTTTCTCTATGATCCGTGGCAGGTCGCGGAATCCCGCGCTTTGGGGGCCGATTGCATCCTGATCATCATGGCCTCGGTCAGCGATGCGCAGGCGCAGGAACTGGAACAGGCCGCCATGGATTGGCAGATGGATGTGCTGATCGAAGTGCATGATCAGGGCGAACTGGACCGCGCGGTGCTGCTGAAATCGCCGCTGATCGGGATCAACAACCGCAATCTGAAAACCTTTGACGTGACGCTGGACACCACGCGCATCCTGTCCAAACGGGTGCCAGAGGACCGGCAGATCGTCTGCGAAAGCGGGCTGTTCACCCCCGAAGACCTTGCCGATATGGCGCGTTACGGCGCGCGTGCCTTTTTGATCGGCGAAAGCCTGATGCGGCAGGAAGACGTGGCCGCCGCCACCGCCCGCTTGCTGGCCAATCCATCCACGGGGGCGATGCGATGACCGGGCTGACGCATTTCGACGCCGAAGGACAGGCGCATATGGTCGATGTGTCTGACAAGGCCGTGACCGACCGGATCGCCGTGGCCGAGGCCCATATCGTGATGGCGGATGCAACACTGGCGCTGATCACCGAAGGACGCGCCAAAAAAGGCGATGTGCTGGGCATCGCGCGGATCGCAGGCATCATGGCAGCCAAGAAAACCGCCGATCTGATCCCGCTGTGCCATCCTTTGCCGATCACCAAGGTCAGCATCGACCTGACCCCCGACACCACCCTGCCCGGCATCCGGATCAGCGCCACGGTCAAGACCAGCGGCCAGACCGGCGTGGAAATGGAGGCATTGACCGCCGCCAGCACCGCCGCCCTGACCGTCTATGACATGGTCAAGGCGGTGCAAAAGGACATGGTCATCGGCGGCTTGCGCGTCACGCTCAAGGACGGCGGCAAATCAGGCCGGTTTGAAAATCCATGATCAGCGTTGAAGAGGCCCTGCGCGACCTTTTTGCGCTGGTCACCCCGCTGCCAGCCGAAGACGTGCCGCTGCGTGATGCCGCACAGCGCGTGCTGGCGCGTGATGTCACCGCGCGGCGCGACCAGCCGCCCTTTGCGGCCTCGGCCATGGATGGCTATGCGATCCATGCGACCGATCACCGCCAGGGGGCCAGCCTGACCGTCATCGGCGAAGCTGCGGCCGGTCACGGCTGGCAGGGCACATTGGCCCGTGGTCAGGCTTTGCGCATTTTCACCGGCGCGCCGGTCCCTGCGGGGGCGGGTTTTGTCATCATTCAGGAAAATGTCACCCGCGACGGCGAAACAATCACCATCACGGATGCGCAGGACAGCGGCAGCAATATCCGCCCCTTGGGGGGCGATTTCGCGCAAGGCACGCCACTGCCCGCGCCGCGCCGCCTGTCGCCCAATGATATCGCCTTGCTGGCGGCAATGAACATCGCAAGCGTGCCTGTCACCCGCAAACCCGTGGTCGCCATCATCGCCACGGGCGATGAATTGGTGCAACCGGGCGACAGGCCCGGCCCCGACCAGATCATCGCCTCCAACAGCTATGGGCTGGCCGCCTTGGTCGCGGCCGCAGGCGCCTCAGCACGGCTGCTGCCCATTGCGCGCGACAGCATCGCATCGCTGGAACAGACCTTTGCACTGGCGCAGGGTGCGGATCTGATCATCACCATCGGCGGGGCCTCTGTCGGCGATCACGATCTGGTCGGACAAGTGGCGCAAAGCCTTGGCATGCAGCGCAGTTTCTACAAGATCGCGATGCGGCCGGGCAAACCGCTGATGGCCGGCAGGCTTGGCAGTGCCGCGATGATCGGCCTGCCCGGCAATCCGGTCTCGGCCATGGTCTGCGGGCATGTCTTCGTGCTGCCGGTGCTCCGCAAGATGCTGGGACTTGGCGCGCATCCCGCGGCCACGCAGACAGCCCTGCTTGCGCATGACATCGGCGCGAACGGGCCACGGGCACATTACATGCGCGCGCATGCCACCACCGCAGGTGTGACAATCTTTGACCGCCAAGACAGCAGCCTGCTCAGCGTGCTGACGCAGGCCAATTGCCTGGCCCTGCGCCCGCCCCATGACGCCGCGCGCAAGGCCGGCGAAAGCGTGCAAATCCTGCCACTCTGACAGCTTCTTATTTCCAAAAATACTCCCGCGCGGCGCACGTCAATCGCAAGGCGATTGACACAAAAGGGGAACATGGGTAGAACATAAGCAAAACCAGCCAAGGATTTCGCCATGTTAACCAAGAAACAGCTCGACCTTCTGGCCTTCATCCACACACGGGTGCAGCGCGACGGCGTACCACCCAGTTTCGACGAAATGAAAGAAGCGTTGGACCTGCGGTCGAAATCTGGCATCCACCGGCTGATCACGGCATTGGAAGAACGCGGATTCATCCGCAGGCTGGCGCATCGCGCGCGGGCGCTGGAAATCCTCAAACTGCCCGACAGCATGATGGGCAGCGGGTTCCAGCCACGCGTGATCGCAGGCGACAAACCGGCCAGCATCCCCGCCGCCGCCCTGCCGGTCGAAGGCGGGTCAATGTCGCTGCCGGTGATGGGGCGCATCGCCGCCGGTGTCCCGATCGAGGCGATTTCCGAAGTTTCGCACCACGTCCATGTCCCGCAATCCATGCTGGGCAAGGGCGAACATTACGCGCTCGAGGTCAAGGGCGATTCGATGATCGAAGCGGGGATCAACGATGGCGATGTCGTGGTGATCCGCGAAACATCCGTGGCCAATAACGGCGATATCGTCGTGGCCCTGGTCGAAGGGCAGGAAGCCACGTTGAAACGGTTCCGCCGCACCGGCAGCGCCATCGCGCTGGAGGCTGCGAACCCTGCTTATGAAACCCGCGTGTTCCGCGATGATCAGGTCAAGGTGCAGGGCCGTCTTGTCGGGTTGATCCGCACCTATTGACGCGATAGCAACTGGGCCGCTTGCGGCGGGCCTGTGCGCCTGTTCCACGGCCTGTTGCCCGCACGTGCGCTTGCCGTGTCGATGCGCAGATCGCCGGCTTCGGTCAGGTCCATCGCCAGCGCACCTGTGCCGCGCAGGCCAGTCAGGTCATAGACCAGACAGGGGCGCGCAACCTCATCCACCTGATTGACCACCAGCACATCCGCACCGCCGCAGCCTTGCAAGGTGGCCAGCGCGGTCTTGCCCGACACCTGCAAGATCCGCCACTCCCCCAACAGGGCCGTGACCACGCGGCCGTCCCGTTGCAACCCGCCACGGGCGGCGGCGATATCCTGGGCCACCGGCGCGCCATCATTTTCCAGCCAGATCCCCGCGATGAAACTGCCCCCCGTGGGTTTGGACAGCGCGCGCCCCTCGGGGCCCAGCACCCCGATCAAGGCGCCATCATCGGCCACCAACAGCGCAGGGCGTGTGCCCTGCTGCCAGATCACAAAGGCCAGCGCGGCTATGGCCAGCCCCGCAAACCGCGCCCGCCCCTGCCACAGGATCAGCCACAGCATCGCCAGCGTCAGTATTGGCAACACCGCGCCGGGTGGCGCGATCACATGGCTGATCGCATGGGGCTGGGCCGCAGTTGTCTGTGCCACGAACAGGATCCAGCGCAGCCCCGGTTCCATCACCGCCAGCCCGATCCAGGCCAGCCCCAAAGGCCACAGGCAGGCGGCCAGCACTGCGGCGGGCATCACCAGCACCCCCATCAGCGGCACGCTGACCAGATTGGCGATCAGCCCGTAATGCGACACGATATTGAAATGTGCCGCCGCATAAGGCGCGGTCGCCAGCCCCGCCACCAGCGATGACACAAAGACCGACAGCACAGGGCGCGTCCAGCGCGGCAACCGGTGCAGCTCGGCCCCGCGCAAGGCGCGAAACACCGCGACAAGCGCGATGGTGGCCGCAAACGACATCTGGAACCCCGGGCCGGTCAAGGCCTCTGGCTGCCAGACCAGCACGATGATCGCGGCAATGGCCACCGCCCGCAAGGTCAGCGCGCGCCGCCCCAGCAGCACCGCCACCAGCATCACCGCCACCATGACAAAGGCCCGTTCGGTCGCGACATTGCCCCCCGACAGGGCCAGATAGAACGCCCCCACGATCAGGGCGATGACGGCGGCGATCTTTTTGGTGGGCAACCGCAGCGCCAAAGGCGGCACCAGCGCCAGCCCGTAACGGACCACTGCAAAGACAAAGCCTGTCAGCAACCCCATATGCAGCCCCGAAATCGCCAGCAGATGCGCAAGGTTGGACGCGCGCAAGGCAGCAAGGCTGTCCTGCCCCATGCCAGACCGGTCCCCCGTCATCAAAGCGGCGGCAAAGGCCCCCGCCTCGCCCGGCATCGCCTCTTGTACGGCGCGTGAAATCGCCATGCGCAGCGCGAAAATCCGCATCATGGCATCGGGGCCGCAGGCGCGGCCAAGCGCAACACCGGATTGCGGGTGTAACCGACCGCACCCAGCCCCAGAAACCACGCATGACGCTGGAAATCGAAACCACCCGGTTCTGCCGGGCCTGCGGGGGGCGACAGATGGCCAGTCATCATCAGCACCGTACCGGGCCGATAATCGCTGAACGGCTGGTCGCCATGCACCGAGACCCGCACACGCGCGGGTGTGCGGTGGGGTGCGATCCGGTCCAGCACCACGCGGTCCAGCGTCAGGCGCAGCGCGTCACTGGCAGACCGGTCGATATTGACGACCCGCCCTTCGATTGGGCCGTAATAGCGGAAATTCAGCGCAGGGGCGGCGACCGTTTCGGTGCGATATTTGGCGATACCGGCCCCGATCAGCGCGATGATGATGGCCAGCAGGACGGGGCGATAGGCCACGCCCACGCGTGGCAGCGCCAGCAACAGGGCAAGGGCCACAGCCCCCCCGACGGCAAGGCCCGCATCCCCCGGTTCCTGTGCTTGCGCAAAATACCACCCGATCCCCAGCCCCAGCCAGACCGGCACCCAGCACAACAGCCCCCCGCGCTGCGCCAAAAGCGCGTCTTCGACCACGGCTCGCACTTGTTCTTCGTCCTTTGGCTGGCTATCCCCAAGGGGCACCGGCAGATTAGTCCAAAGCTGGTGAACGAAAGGTTAAGCCCACCATGTCCCGTCCTGTCGTCACACGTTTCGCGCCTTCGCCCACAGGTGCTTTGCATATCGGGGGCGCGCGCACGGCCCTTTTCAACTGGCTTTACGCGCGCGGGCGCGGCGGCAAGTTCCTGCTGCGGATCGAGGATACCGACCGCGCGCGATCCACCCCCGAAAACGCGCAAGCGATTCTGGACGGGCTGACATGGCTGGGGTTGGATTGGGATGGCGATCCTGTCAGCCAGTTCGACAGCGCCGCGCGCCATGCGCAGGTCGCGCATGACTTACTGGCAGCGGGCAAGGCCTATAAATGTTTCAGCACGCAAGACGAAATTGAGGCTTTCCGCGAACAGGCCCGCGAACAGAAAACCTCGACGCTGTTCCGCTCTCCGTGGCGCGACGTGCCTGCAGCCGACCACCCTGACCTGCCTTTCGTCATCCGCATCAAGGCCGCGCGCGAAGGGACGACGACCCTGCATGACGCCGTCCAAGGCGATGTGACATGGTCCAATGACCAGCTGGATGATATGATCCTGCTGCGCTCGGATGGCAGCCCTGTCTATATGCTGGCCGTCGTGGTGGATGATCACGACATGGGTGTCACCCATGTGATCCGCGGCGATGACCATCTGGCCAATGCGTTCCGGCAGAACCTGATTTATGACGCGATGGGCTGGCCGAAACCGGTGCTGGCGCATATCCCGCTGATCTATGGCCCCGATGGCAAGAAATTGTCCAAACGCCACGGCGCGACCGGCGCTGCGGAATACCAAGCGCTGGGCTATCCGGCGGCGGGCATGCGCAATTACCTCGCCCGTCTGGGCTGGTCGCACGGCGATGCCGAATTCTTTAGCGATGCGCAGGCGCGCGACTGGTTCGATCTGGACGGGATCGGCAAATCACCAGCACGGTTTGACACCGCCAAGCTGGAACATCTGTGCGGCCAGCATATCGCCGTGGCCGATGATGCTGCGCTGCTGCATGAATTGCAGGGCTACCTTGCGGCAACCGGTGCCGAGCCGCTGGATAACGCACAAAAAGACGGGCTGTTGCGCGGCATGTATTGCCTGAAAGAACGGGCAAAAACCTTTCCAGAACTTGTTGAAAAGGCACATTTTATCCTGACCAGCCGCCCCATTGTGCCGGACGAGAAATCCGCCGCGCAACTTACCGATGTATCCCGTGGTATACTGTCGGAATTGACGCCGCAGTTGCAAAATGCTAGCTGGACCAGAGATACTCTGGAAAGCATCGTTGCGACCATTGCCGAGGCGCATGACACCAAGCTTGGCAAACTGGCGGGACCATTGCGCACCGCTTTGGCCGGGCGCTCGGTGTCCCCCAGCGTTTTCGACATGATGCTGGTTCTGGGGCAAGCCGAGACGATTGGCCGCCTTTCGGATGCCAGCAAGTAAACCAGATCGTCACAAAGGGTGATTATCGGGTAGAATAGAACAAGGACGTGCGGGCGTGGATTGATGCGCCGCAGATGAGGGAAAGCACCATGGCTGAAACGACAGATACTGCGAAACTGACGATCAAGGGCAAGACCTATGACCTGCCTGTCTATTCCCCGACCACCGGCCCGGATGTTCTGGACATTCGCAAGCTTTATGCCCAGGCCGATGTGTTCACCTATGACCCCGGCTTTACCTCGACCGCGGCCTGCGACAGCACGATCACCTTTATCGACGGCGACAAGGGTGAATTGCTGCATCGCGGCTATCCGATCGACCAGCTGGCCAGCCAGTCGCATTACCTCGAAGTCTGCTATCTGCTGCTTTATGGTGAATTGCCTTCGGCGGCGGAACTGGAAAAGTTTGAATCGCTGGTGACCAACCACACGATGATCCACGAACAGATGCACAACTTTTTCCGTGGCTTCCGCCGCGATGCGCATCCGATGGCGACCATGGTCGGCGTGGTCGGCGCGATGTCGGCGTTCTATCACGACAGCACCGATATCAATGACGAACACCAGCGCGAGGTGGCATCAATCCGCCTGATCGCCAAGATGCCGACGATTGCCGCGATGGCCTATAAATATTCGATTGGCCAGCCTTTCGTCTATCCGCGCAACGATCTGGATTATGCGGCGAATTTCCTGCACATGTGTTTCGCCGTGCCTGCGGAAACCTATCACGTGAACCCGATCCTTGCGCGGGCGATGGACAGGATTTTCACGCTGCATGCGGATCATGAACAGAACGCCTCGACCTCGACCGTGCGTCTGGCGTCGTCGTCCGGTGCCAACCCGTTTGCCTGTATCGCGGCGGGTATCGCCTGTCTGTGGGGTCCGGCGCATGGCGGGGCGAACCAGGCTTGTCTTGAAATGCTCAAGGAAATCGGCACGCCAGACCGCATCCCCGAATTCATCGCGCGCGCCAAGGACAAGAACGATCCCTATCGCCTGATGGGTTTCGGCCACCGCGTTTACAAAAACTTCGACCCCCGCGCGACGGTGATGAAACAATCCGCCGATGAAGTGCTGGATTTGCTGGGCGTGGAAAATAATCCTGTCCTGCAGGTTGCCAAGGAGTTGGAACGTCAGGCGCTGGCCGATCCTTATTTCGCGGAAAAGAAATTGTTCCCCAACGTCGATTTCTATTCCGGCATCATATTAGAGGCGATGGGTTTCCCGACCTCGATGTTCACCCCGGTTTTTGCTCTGGCGCGCACCGTGGGTTGGATTTCGCAGTGGAAAGAACAGCTGGCCGATCCGCAGCTGAAAATCGGCCGGCCACGGCAATTGTATCTGGGGTCAACACCACGCGATTACGTCGATATCGAAAACCGCTGAATGAAAAAGGCCGCCCCTCGGGGCGGCCTTTTGTTTTCACAGGGTTGCGGTTCAGCGCCCTTCATAGACCGGCTTGCGCTTTTCGAGGAAAGCCACAACGCCTTCCTGAAAATCGCGGGTCTGCCCGCAGCGCCCTTGCAACCGCGCCTCCAGCGCCAGTTGATCGTCGAGCGTGTTCTCGAATGATCCACGAATCGCTTTTTTCAGCTGCCGGTAGGCCACGGTCGGCCCCTGCGCCAGATGGGCGGCGCGTGCAGCGATGTGATCCGCGAAATCCGTATCAGCGATGGCCTCATAAATCATGCCCCAGTCGCTGGCCTGCTGTGCTGTGATCTTGTCGGCGAACAGGGCCGCCCCCATCGCCTTGGCCGCGCCCACCTGACGCGGTAGCCAATAGGTGCCGCCTGCATCGGGGATCAGGCCGATGCGGGTAAAGGCCTGCACGAAATAGGCGGATTGCGTGGCGATCACCACGTCGCAGGCCAGCGCAAGATTGGCCCCTGCCCCCGCCGCAGCCCCGTTGACCGCAGCAAGGGTCGGGATGCGACAGTCAAAGATCGCCTTGAGCATCGGCACATATTCATCCCGCAATGTGCGTTCGAGGTCGATCGACGCAGCAGACCCGCCATCGCCCAGATCCTGCCCCGAACAGAACGCCTTGCCCGCACCGGTCATCACCAGCACACGCGCGTCTTTTTCGGCGGCTTTGACGGCATGGGCGATTTCGGCGCGCATCTGCGTGTTCAGCGCATTCATCACCGCAGGACGGTTCAGTGTCAGCGTTGCAACCGCATCGCGGATGGTAAGTGTGACGGCCTGATAATCCATAATGCGGTCCTTGTTGCTGAAATCACCGCCACATTACTGAACGATGCGGTTCAGGAAAGGACAACATCACGTCAGGAGCGTAATATCTTTTGCAATTCGGCTTTTTCAGCCTCGCTCAGGTCGTCGGGGGCGGCGGCGGGGCGCCGGATCACCGACCAGCCTATGCCAAGCGCGATCAGCAACATGACCGGCGCGGCATACCACAACACCACATTCACGCCGCTGGTATCGGGGCGCAGCAGCACGAATTCACCGTAACGCGCGACCAGAAAATCCACCGCCTGATCGTCGCTGTCGCCATCAACCAGCCGTTCGCGCAGCAGGATGCGCAATTCGCGCGACAATTCGGCGTTGGATTCGTCGATGCTTTCGTTGCGGCAGACCGGGCAGCGCAGGCCCTGCGACAGGTCGCGCGCGCGCTGTTCCAGCACCGGATCGTCCAGCACTTCATCGGGCTGCACGGCAAAGGCCGCTGAGGCGACCAGCCAGAATATGGCGATCAGCCGGATCATTCCGCCGGCACCGCGCCTGTGCGCACAGGCTTGGCCGCTGCCGCCCCGACCCGCAAGCGCCGGTCCGACAGCGACAACAGCCCGCCAAGCGCCATCAGGATGCAGCCACCCCAGATCCAGTTGGCAAAGGGTTTGTCATAGGTGCGCACGGCCCAGCCGCCATTCGCCTGCGGATCACCGATCACAACATAAACATCGCGGATAATCCCGTTGCTGATCGCGGCTTCGGTCGTCGGCATATTGGCGACGGGATAGAACCTCTTTTCCGGCTGCAACGTGTATAATTCACGATCCCCGCGCCAGATGGACATATCGGCCATCGTGGTGACGTAATTCGCCCCTTGGATCTGATCTACGGCGTCCAGCTGCACCTGAAATGCGCCCATATCCCAGCGGTCACCGATCTCGGCGATGCGGATATCCTCTTTTTGCCAAGCCAGCATCGCGGCGACGCCAAAGACGGTCACGCCCATGCCGATATGTGCCGTGGCCTTGCCCCAATCGGCGCGTGGCAGGTTGCGGATGCGCCGCAGCCTTGTGCGCAGATCATCGCGGCCCGCGCGCAGCCACAGATCGGCCAGCGCCCCGCCCACGACCCAGACACCCAGCGCCACGCCCACCGGCCCAAGTGCTGACCCGCCGCTTTGCACCGCATAGGCAAGGGCGGCCAGCGCCACTGCCAGCATCAACCAGCCCGCCATCGCCTTAGACATGCGTTCCAGCGTCCCGCGTTTCCACGCCAGCATCGACCCAAGTGGCAGCGCAATCGCCAGCCCCACCATGAAGGGCGTGAAAGCCGCGTCAAAGAATGGCGGCCCGACCGACAATGTCCGGTCAAACAGCATTTCCGCCACCAGCGGCCACATCGTCCCGATGAAGACCACAAAACAGCTGACAGCCAGCAGGATATTGTTCAGCACCAGCCCGCTTTCGCGGCTGACGGTGGAAAACACACCCTTGGACTGCATGGCCGAGGCGCGGAACGCAAACAGCGTCAGCGACCCGCCCAGAAAGATCCCCAGGATGATCAGCAACAGCATCCCGCGTTCGGGGTCCACGGCAAAGGCATGGACCGAGATCAGAACGCCCGACCGCACGATGAACGCACCCAAAAGCGAGAACCCAAAAGCCAGAATCGCCAGCAGGATGGTCCAGCTTTTTAATGCTTCGCGCTTTTCGACCACGATGGCCGAATGCAGCAATGCGGTGGCCAGCAGCCATGGCATCAGGCTCGCGTTTTCGACAGGGTCCCAAAACCAGAACCCGCCCCAGCCCAATTCGTAATAGGCCCACCAGGACCCCAGCGCGATCCCCACGGTCAGGAACATCCACGCGCCCAGCGTCCAAGGCCGCACCCAGCGCCCCCAAGCGGCGTCAACCCGCCCTTCGATCAGCGCGGCCACGGCAAAGGAAAATGCCATGCTCAACCCGACATAGCCCAGATACAAAAACGGCGGATGGAACGCGAGGCCGGGGTCTTGCAACAACGGGTTCAGATCGCGCCCGTTCAGCGGGGGGAATTCCAGCCGCGTGAACGGGTTCGAGGTAAAGATCAGGAAGGCAAGAAATGCCACGCTGATCGAGCCCTGCACCGCCAGCACCCGCGCGCGCAGGCGCATCGGCAGATTGCCTCCGAACCAGCCCGCACAGGCCCCGAACAGCGCAAGGATCAGCACCCACAGCAGCATGGACCCTTCGTGATTGCCCCAGACACCGCTGATTTTATAGATCAGCGGCTTGTCGGTATGCGAATTCAAATAGACCAGTTGCAGCGAGAAATCCGACACCACAAAAGCCCATGTCAGCGCAGCAAAGGCAAAGCCCGTCAGCAAAAACTGGATCGTCGCGGCCGGTTCGGCCAGGCTCATCCAGCCGACATTGCCCCGTTGGGCGCCAATCAAAGGGATGATCATCTGGACGATGGCAACGCCAAAGGCCAGAATCAGGGCAAAATGCGCGAGTTCATTTAACATAGCTGTTTATTTACCCTATTGGATGTCCGGTTGAAACAACGACCTGCATCACGTCAGCGATACAAATTGGCGCAGCTACAGCATCAGCCCGCCCTGCACCGCATAGCTGACAGCGGCCATCAGCATTCCGCCGATGACCAGCCGTACCAGCCATTTGAGCGTATCCTCGATGGCGCCAAGGCGGGTGGCCACATTGTCGCGGTGGACTGCATCCACCGCATTGCGGGTTTCGAGCTGTCGCAGGCGGGATTCGAGCCTGTCCAACACGCTAGTTTCCATGGCTGGCCTGCCAATCGCGCAGTGCGGGGTTGGTGTCATCGGGTGCAGGGCCGGGCTGGCGCGCCACGGCGGCGGCGGCCAGCACGCGCTGGAAATCCTGTTCCTTGGCCTGATGGCGCGCGCCGAAATAAAAGCTGACAATCGCCCCCATCAACCACCACAAAGGTTCCGGCACCAGCGCCAGCCCCGACATGCCCGCGGCAAACCCGTCTGGGTCCAGCATCGCCATCACGAACAGCCAGATTGTCCCCAGCGCCAGCATCGGGCGCGGCAGCCGGTTCAGCGCATCGACCGCGCGGTCAAACAGCCCTTGGCGGGCATGGACGAATTCTGCGGCGAATTGTTGCAGGCTTTCGCTTTTGGCGTCGGCGTCGCGCATCGCGGTGTGTTCGGCATTGGGCCGGAACACCTGCGCGGTTTCCACCAAGACATTGCGGCTGTTGCCGAAGAGCAGTCCCATGAGTCCAGAAATCAAGCCCATGTCGCGGTCCTTTGCTGATGCTGCGCGGCACTCAGGTGATAGCGCGATGAGATGAATTCCTCGGCCCGTGTGATCCAGCCGCCTTTGCCGCCATCGCGCTTGCGGGCATATTTGCGGCTGGCGGGGCGACGATCTGCCAGAGCATAATAATAATTGCGTCGCGCGATCCCGTAAGCATCGGCCAGATGATCCGGTGCCGCCTCTGCCGCGCGGGTCCCGGCGGCAATAGTCTGCGGGCCGATCACGCCATCGACGGCGACGGGGATGCGCATATCGACCAGCAACCGTTGCAGGATGCGCACCGCATTGGCCCCCGCATTGACATACATGTCAAAGACGCTGGCCTGAATCATCTGCGGCAGCCGGTCGATGCGAGGCCGGTGATAGTAATGTTCGACAAAGATCGTCACGGCCTGTGCGCGGTCCAGCTGCTGGACATCTGTCGCGTCGATGCGGCCATCGCCGGTCAGGTCCAGCCCCAGCCTGCGCATCGTATGGATGGTCACGCCATATTTGGTCGGCCCACCCGGATCGTCAGGGTCGTTCACATAGCCGCCTTCACGGGCGACGATCTCGGCGGCGATATCGGTGATGCTTTGCATATCCTGCCCTCTGCTGATTGCGAGGACAGGCTATCAAGACAAGGTTAATTGGTGATGCGGGCACCGTTCGGGTCGACATAAACCCCTTGCGCCTTTAGCGCGTCCAGCACCTCGGTGGGCATGTAGGTTTCGTCGTGTTTGGCAAGGATTTCAACGGCTTCGAACCGGCCGTTGACCATGTTGCCTTGCGCCACGACGCCTTCGCCTTCGGAAAAGAGATCCGGCAGGATACCGGCGTAAACGACAGGAATCGACGCGCCGCCATCGGTAACGGCAAAGCTGATTTCCTGCCCCTGTCCGCGCACCAAAGTCCCTGTTTCCACCAGACCACCAAGGCGGAACCGTTCATTGGGCATGGGCGGTGCTTCGGCCACTTCGGATGGTGAACGGAAGAACTGGAAACTGTCCGCAGGCATGAACCACAACAAGACCAGCACAAAGGCCACACAGGCCCCGGCGATGGAAATCACCTGCACGCGGCGGCGTTTCTTGAGGTTTTTCAAACCACTCATGGAAAGACCGGCACCAGCATCAGACCATCCGTTTCATTCAGACCCAACATCAGGTTGGCGTTTTGAACTGCCTGCCCCGACGACCCCTTACATAGGTTATCAAGGGTGGCCACCACAAGGGCGCGGCCTGAAATGCGGTCAGATGTCACACCGATATGGCAAAAATTCGACCCCATCACATGGCCAGTGCCGGGGCATTGGCCAAGCGGCAGAACATGGATGAACGGCTCGTCCGCATAGGCCGCACGCAGCGCCGCATGGATCGCCTGCGCATCGCCGCGCAGATAGCAGCTGGCCAGAATACCGCGGCTGACCGGCACCAGATGCGGGGTGAACTGGATTTCGACCTTGCGTCCGGCAAGGGCCGAAAATTCCTGATCGAATTCGCCCAGATGCCGGTGCTTGCCGCCTTGCGAATAGCCCAAAACATCACTGCTGCGTTCGGTGAACAGCATATTTTCCTTGAGCGACCGCCCCGCCCCCGAAATCCCGTTTTTCAGGTCGCAGATGATGTCATCGAGGTCGATCAGCCCGCCGCTGATCAAGGGCCGCAGCGCGAATTGCACGGTCGCGGCATTGCAACCAGTGCCAGCCACCAGCCGCGCAGATTTGATATCGTCGCGGTAAAACTCGGTCAGACCGTAGACAGCGGTTTTCTGCAATGCGGGCGCGACATGCGGCGCGCCATACCATTTTTCGTAATCCGCCGGGTCGCGCAGCCGGAAATCGGCGCCCAGATCGACGACTTTCACGCTCTCGGGCAGATCGCGGACCAGGGCTTGCGACAAGCCATGCGGCAAGGCGGCGAACACCAGATCAATGCCGGAAAAGTCGATGTCCTCCATCTTGACCAGCACAGGCAGGTCCAGATGGCGCAGATGCGGGAACACATCGGCCATCTGCTGGCCGGCCTTGCGGTCGGCGGACAGGGCCGCAATCCGCAGATGCGGATGGGTGGCGATCAGGCGGACAAGTTCGGCACCGGTATAGCCCGACGCGCCCAGAATGGCGATGTTATAGGTCATGACGGACCCCTTTTATGCAGCGGTAAAGGTGATCTGGCGGCGCAGGAATTGCGTGGCGCGCGCCGACACACGGGCCGGATCACCGGTGGTCAGAAAGGCGCTGTCGCGGCCGGTGCCGACCATTTCGGGGCGGCGGGTCAGGTAATCGGCCAGACTTTCGGCGACCAGATTGGCCTGTGAAAACACCTTGGCCTGAGGCCCCAGCGCGTCCTGGAACACCTTTTCCATCAGCGGGTAATGCGTACAGCCCAGCACGGCGGCATCGGGGTTCGGCATCTTGCGGCGCAAGGCATCGACATGGCTGCGCACCAGTGCCTCGGCCAAAATCATATCGCCGTCCTCGATCGCATCGACAACACCGCCGCAGGCCTGTGCCTCGACATCGACGCCGATGGCGCGGAAGGCCAGTTCACGCTGAAACGCGCGGCTGGAGACGGTGGCGGGGGTCGCGAACAGGGCCACATGCTTGATCGCCACTTCGCGGGGGGGGGAATTGTCGCCCCATTGCCGTTCGGTCAGCGCCTCGATCAGCGGCACGAACACACCCAGCACGCGTTTGCCCTGCGGCACCCAGCTTTCTTGCATCCGGCGCAGGGCGGCGGCGCTGGCAGTGTTGCAGGCCAATATCACCAAATCGCAACCCGCATCGAACAGCCGCTGCGTCGCGGCGGTGGTCAGGTCATAGATATCGTCAGGCGTGCGTACGCCATAAGGCGCATGGGCGCTGTCGCCCAGATAGACCAGCGGGACATCGGGCAGCCGTTTGGCCACCGCATCCAGCACGGTCAAACCGCCCAATCCGCTATCGAATATCCCTACGGCCATCGCGCACCTTGTATTTGTCTTCGAATTCATGCCCGATCATAGTTGGATCGAGCGGGTCGAGACTTAACTCATAGGTGGCTTTTCGCAGGAAATCCATGCATGCTTTGGGGTCTTTTTTCAGCCCTGCCAAGGCATCGGCGGCAATAGGCTTGCCGATCACCACGCGCACGGGTTTGTTGATGCGGGCTTTGAATTCGCGGATCAACAGGCCCATCCGCAGGGTCACATGCAGATGGCTGGCCAGCTGAAACAGGCGGCTGTTGCGGCCTTCAAAAAAGATCGGCACAACCACCGCGTCGGATTTGGCGATCATCTTGGCGGTGAAATTGCGCCAGCTGGGGTCCATCGGCTGCGAAAACGGCTTGGCCGAGGTGGATACTGTCCCGCCCGGAAAGATCCCGATGGCCCCGCCCGCCGCCAGATAGCGGACAGCCTCTGCGCGGGTTTCAAGGTTCAGCTTGGCGGCTTCTTTGGTTTCATCAAAGGAAATCGGCAGGATCACCTTTTCCAGATCGGGCGAGGCGCGGAAAATCCGGTGCGCCAATACCTTGAAATCGCCACCACGGCGCTGCGACAGGATCAGCCCCATCATCAGCCCGTCCAGAATACCGTAAGGATGGTTGGACACCAAGATCAGCGGGCCAGAGCTGGGGATATCATCCAGCGATCCACCCGCGATCTGCAAATCAAGACCATAGCGGGCGGTGATCACCTGCCAGAAATCGGCCCCCTGCGCGACATCGCGGTCATAGCCGCGCGCCTTTTTGATCAGACGCAGCCGTCCGGTGGCGTTTTCCATCACGCGGATCAAGGCGCGCCCGCCCCGCCCCTTGGCCGATGTGGCATAAGTGATATCCCGCGCCACCTGCCGATCCTTGCGCATCATTCATGCCCCCAACATGCACCCCGCGCGGCATTAGCAGGGTCATGCAACACTTGCATGACAAAAATGTGAACGCAGACCATCATTCTGCCGCCTGCTGCATTGGTGCCGCATGCAGGCTGGCCAGCAATTCCTCGCGGCGCTTGGCGGCCTTGCGGGCGTTGGCGTCCTTGACGGGGCCAAAGCCGCGGATTTCCAGCGGCAGGCGCGCAAGTGCGATGGCCGCATCGCGGGTATCGGGGCGCTGGATGCGCAGAACCTCGGCCATATCCGCCTCGTACTGCGCGATCAATGCGCGTTCCATCCGCCGTTCGGGGTTGCGCCCGAAGGGGTCAACCAATGTGCCGCGCAGGAATTTGAACCGCGCCAGTTTGGGAAAGGCCCATGCCATCCGCGCGCCAAATGCCCGTTTCACGGGCCGCCCGTCGCTGCCGGTTTTCGAGATGATGGGCGGCGCCAGATGATAGGTCAGTTTCAGATCGCCGTCGAATGTGGCGGCAGCCTTGGCGCGGGTCTGGGTCAGCAGGCGCGCGACCTCGTATTCATCCTTATAGGACAAGAGCTTGTGATACCCCAGCGCCACAGCCTCGCGCAGCGGTTGATCCTGAAACTGGTCCAGGAATTTGCGATAGCGTTTCGCCAGTCGCGCGCTTTGATACTGGGTCAGGTGGGTCATGCGAAAGGCGATCTTGTCGTCCAATGTCTGCGGCAAAACCGCGACATCCGGCGCAAGGATCGCCGCCGCATCCGCCGGACGCAGATAGGCCCAGCGGCCATAGTCAAAGGCGGCGATATTGCGCTTGACCGCAGCGCCGTTCAACTCGATCGCGTCGATGATCGCCCGACGGGTCAAGGGGATCGCACCCATCTGCCAGACCGCGCCAAAGATCATCATGTTGGAATAGATACTGTCACCCAGCAGCGCGCGGGCCAGATCAGAGGCGTCGAACAACATCACATTTTCGCCCAGCCGCGCCTGCAGCGACAGGCGCAATGCATCGGTCGGCAGGGTGAATGCGGTATCGCGGGTGAAATCGCCGGTGATGATCTCGTGACTGTTGACCACGCCACGCGTGCGGCCTGTGCGCATCAGCCCCAGTGTTTTTGCCCCCGCCGACACCACCAGATCGCCACCGATCAGCGTGTCGCATTCGCCGGTGGCGACGCGGATCGCACTGATATCCTGCGGCTTTTCAGCGATGCGGCAATGGATATGCACGGCCCCGCCTTTCTGCGCGAGCCCCGCCATTTCCATCATGCCCGCGCCTTTGCCGTCGATATGCGCGGCCATGGCCATCACGGCGCCGATGGTCACGACGCCGGTGCCACCCACGCCGGTGATGACGGTGTTATGGGTGCCGCGGATCGTTGGCAGCACGGGGTCCGGCATGTCGGGCAGATCGACGACGGCGGTCGCATCCTTGCGGATTTGCGCGCCTTCGATGGTGACAAATGACGGACAGAACCCTTTGACGCAGGAATAATCCTTGTTGCAGGACGATTGGTCGATGGCGCGTTTGCGCCCCAGTTCGGTTTCGACCGGCACGATGCTGACGCAGTTGGATTGCACCCCGCAATCGCCGCAGCCTTCGCAGATGTCGGTGTTGATGAACACGCGCTTGTCGGGGTCGGGGAATTGGCCGCGCTTGCGACGGCGGCGCTTTTCGGCGGCACAGGTCTGGACATAAACTATGGCCGACACGCCCTTGTATTTGCTGAACTTCTTTTGCACAGCTTCGAAATCGGCGCGTTCGTTGATGTCCAGCCCCGCAGGAAACACCGACAGGTCCAGATCCTCTTTCGCGTCATGGACCAGCGCGATGTTGCGCACCCCCATCGCCTGCAATTCACGGCAGATCTGGTCGGCCGTCAGCCCGCCATCATTGCCCTGCCCGCCGGTCATGGCGACCGCGTCGTTATAGAGGATCTTGTAGGTGATGTTCGTCCCCGCCATCAGCGCAAAGCGGATCGCCTGCACGCCCGAATGGTTATAGGTGCCGTCGCCCAGGTTCTGGAACACATGGTCGCGGGTGGAAAACGGGGCTTCACCGACCCAATTCGCGCCCTCGCCGCCCATCTGGGTGAACCCGACAGTATCGCGGTCCATCCATTGCACCATGTAATGACAGCCGATACCGGCATAGGCGCGCGACCCTTCGGGGACCTTGGTCGATGAATTATGCGGGCAGCCCGAACAGAAATACGGCAGACGCGCCGCCAGTTCCGGCGCATTGTCGGCGCGCCGGGCCTCGGCCAGGGCGGCCATGCCGGCGCTGATCCCGTCCGATCCGCAGCCTTCCTCGATCAATATCCCGCCAATCTTTTCGGCGATCCAGATCGGGTCGAGTGCGGCACGGGTTGGGAAAATTTCTTCCCTGCGCCCTTCGGAATGTTCGTCGCCCTTGTGCCAGCCGTAAACGCGGGTGCGGCTGTCGTCGAACAGGGCTTCTTTGACCTGCACTTCGATCAGCTTGCGTTTTTCCTCGACCACGATGACCAGATCAAGCCCCGCCGCCCAGTCATGGAACGACGCCATATCCAGCGGCCAGACCTGCCCGATTTTATAGGTGGTGATCCCAAGGCGTTCGGCGTCGCCTTCGGTGATATTCAGCAAGGCCAGCGCATGTTGCAGATCAAGCCAGTTTTTGCCCGCCGCCACAAAGCCAATCTTTGCACCAGCCTTGCCCCATTTGCGCTGGTCCATCTTGTTGGCGCGGCTGAACGCCTCGGCGGCGAAACGTTTGTGGTCGATCATCCGCGCCTCTTGCAGCTGCGGGGTATCGACAAGGCGGATGTTCAACCCGCCATCAGGCAGGGCCATGTCGGGCGTGACGAAATCGGCGCGGAACGGATCGGCATCGACGACGGATGTCACCTCGACCGTGTCTTTCATCGTCTTCAGCCCGACCCAGACACCCGCATAGCGCGACAAGGCCCAGGCATAGAGGCCGTAATCAAGGATTTCCTGCACCCCCGCAGGCGAGACAATGGGCATATAGGCATCGACCATCGCCCAGTCGGATTGGTGCAGGGTGGTGGAACTTTCGCCGGTATGGTCATCGCCCATCGCCATGATGACGCCGCCATGGGGCGATGTGCCTGCCATATTGGCATGACGCATCACATCGCCGGACCGGTCCACACCGGGGCCTTTGCCATACCACAGGCCGAAAACACCGTCGAACTTGCCTTCGCCGCGCAATTCCGCCTGCTGGCTGCCCCATAGCGCGGTGGCGGCCAGGTCTTCGTTCAGGCCGGGTTGAAAAGTGATATCAGCGGGTTCCAGCACGTTTTTCGCGCGCGCCATCTGCATATCCACAGCCCCCAAGGGCGAGCCGCGATAGCCGGTCACATAACCCGCCGTATGCAGCCCCGCGCGCGTATCCCGCGCCTTTTGCATCAGCATCAGCCGGACCAAAGCCTGCGTCCCGTTCAGCAAAACCGGCGATTTGTGCAGATCATAACGGTCGTTGAGTGTGATTTCATGGTGGCTCATTTGACACCCTCCCAAGCGCTGACAAGGCCAGCTTAGGTCACAATGACTGACCTACAAAGCAAAAAATCGCTAAAAATGATGTCTACAACCTTTTGCTGCAGGCGCAGCATCATTAGTATATATCTACGGCAGCGGCGGCAATGAAAGCACAGGATGGACTGGGACAAGCTAAGAATATTTCACGCGGTCGCGGATGCGGGGTCATTGACCCATGCGGGCGACACGCTGCACCTGTCACAATCGGCCGTCAGCCGGCAGATTCGCGCGCTCGAAGAATCGTTAAACACCACCCTGTTCCACCGCCATGCGCGGGGTCTGATTCTGACCGAACAGGGCGAATTGCTGTTCGATGCGACCAAGTCGATGAACAAGCGCCTTGAAACCGCATCCGCGCGCATCCGCGATAGCGAAGAAGAAGTGTTCGGCGATCTGCGGGTCACGACGACGACAGGGTTCGGCACGCTCTGGCTGGCCCCGCGCCTGCCCAAATTGTTCGAAGCCTACCCTGATCTGAAAATCGACCTGATGCTGGAAGAACGCGTGCTGGACCTGCCGATGCGCGAGGCCGATGTCGCCATCCGCATGAAAGAACCGTCACAGGCCGATCTGATCCGCAAACGGCTGATGTCGGTCAGGATGCGGCTTTATGCATCGCCCACCTATCTGGAAACCAACGGCACGCCAGTATCGCTGCCGGATCTGTCGGACCACCGGCTGGTGTGTCAAAGCCTTAATTCCATTCAGGTCGCGGCGGGCGCAACGCTGGTGCAGCATCTGCTGACCAGTGACATCCAGCACCTGTTCACCGTCAATAATTACTTTGGCGTGTTGCAGGGCGTATTGAACAATATCGGAATCGGTGTGCTGCCCGATTACGTCACCGAGGATTTCCCCGATCTGGTGCGCGTCCTGCCCGATCTGGAAAGCGGCGAAGTGCCGGTCTTTCTGGCCTATCCCGAGGAGTTGCGCCAATCCAAACGGATCGCCGCGTTCCGCGATTTCGTGCAGGAAGAAATCTTTGCCCACCGCCGCAAGATCCGCGAAGCTACGCCGCAATAGGCAAGGCTGGGCGCAGGGCATCGCCCGCCAAGCTATGCATCAATCGCATAGCGGCAATGCGCATGTGGCAGACATTTTTTCTTGAACGGTCAAAAAACGCACCCTATCTGTCCGGTCGAGGGCATCATGCGTGATTGCGCATCGCTCTCACCTCCCTGTTGGACTTCGCCGGGCCTTGTGCCCGGCATTTTTTTTGCCCTGCACGGCGATCCTGTCAGCGCCCCCCGCCCGCCCGAAAGCGCATGCAAGCACCGCAATCCTTGCGTTTTGCGTCTTTAATCCATGGGCCTGCCTCTGTATGACAGGCGCAGCACCAAGGGGACATCATGACAGAGCCAGCCATCACGCCCGATCTCATCGCAGCCCACGGGCTGAAGCCCGACGAATATCAGCGCATTCTGGACATCATCGGCCGCACGCCAAGCTTTACCGAACTGGGCATCTTTTCGGCGATGTGGAACGAACATTGTTCTTATAAATCGTCAAAAAAATGGCTGCGCACCCTGCCCACGACCGGCCCGCAGGTCATCTGCGGCCCCGGTGAAAACGCAGGCGTTGTCGATATCGGCGACGGGCAGGCCGTGGTGTTCAAGATGGAAAGCCACAACCACCCCAGCTATATCGAACCCTATCAGGGGGCCGCGACCGGCGTGGGCGGTATTCTGCGCGATGTGTTCACCATGGGCGCGCGCCCGATTGCGGCGATGAATGCGCTGTCCTTTGGCGACCCCGGCCATCCCAAAACCCGCCAGCTGGTCAATGGTGTCGTGGCTGGTGTTGGCGGCTATGGCAATGCCTTTGGCGTCCCGACCGTGGGCGGCGAGGTGCGGTTCCATGCCGCCTATAACGGCAATTGCCTTGTGAACGCCTTTGCCGCCGGTCTGGCCGATGCGGACAAGATTTTCTATTCCGCAGCCTCCGGCGTGGGGATGCCTGTCGTTTATCTGGGTGCCAAGACCGGCCGCGACGGTGTCGGCGGCGCAACCATGGCATCGGCCGAATTCGACGACAGCATCGAGGAAAAGCGCCCCACCGTGCAGGTCGGTGACCCGTTCACCGAAAAGCGCCTGATGGAAGCGACGCTGGAACTGATGGCCACGGGGGCCGTGATTTCGATTCAGGATATGGGGGCCGCGGGCCTGACCTGTTCGGCCGTGGAAATGGGCGACAAAGGCGGGCTGGGCATCCGGCTGAACCTTGACGCCGTGCCGCAGCGCGAAACCGGCATGACCGCCTATGAAATGATGCTGTCCGAAAGCCAGGAACGCATGCTGATGGTGCTGCGCCCGGAACTCGAATCGCAGGCGCGGGCCGTTTTCGTCAAATGGGATCTCGATTTCGCCATCGTCGGCGAAACCATCCCCGAAGACCGCTTTATCGTCATTCACAAAGGCGTGGTGATGGCCGATCTGCCCTTGGCCACGCTGTCGGGTTCCGCCCCGGAATATGACCGGCCCTGGGTACCGACACCGGCACAGCCGCCCTTGGGCGATGTCGTGGGCGTGAACCCGATTGACGGGCTGCGCGCCCTGATCAGCAGCCCCAATTACGCGGCCAAGCAATGGGTCTATGAACAATATGACCAACAGGTGATGGGCGATACCGCGCGCACACCGGGCCTGAATGCAGGCATCGTGCGGGTGCATGGCACGGATAAATCGCTGGCCTTCACCTCTGACGTGACACCCCGCTATGTCATGGCCGATCCGGTGGAAGGCGGCAAACAGGCCGTCGCCGAAGCCTATCGCAACCTGACCGCCGTGGGGGCCAAACCGCTGGCCACCACCGACAATATGAATTTCGGAAACCCCGAAAAGCCCGAAATCATGGGGCAATTCGTCGGCGCCATCCAAGGCATCGGCGCGGCTGTCACCGCACTCGACATGCCGATTGTGTCGGGCAATGTCTCGCTTTACAACGAAACCGACGGCAAGGGCATCCTGCCCACCCCCACCATCGGGGCCGTGGGGATCATCACCCACCCCGACCAGATCATCGCAGGCCAGTTGCGCGACGGCCATGTCCTGCTGCTGGTCGGCGACACCACCGGGCATCTGGGCCAATCTGCCCTGCTGGCCGAGGTCTATCACCGCGCCGAAGGTCCGCCACCGCCCGTCGATCTGGAGGCCGAAAAACGCCACGGCGATTTCATCCGCGCCAATCACACGCTGATCACCGCCTGCACCGATCTGGGCGATGGCGGCTTGGCGCTCGCGGCGTTTGAACTTGCGGAATCCGCAGGTGTGGGCATCACGCTCGATGCCGGCGACACGCCAACGCTCTTCGGCGAGGATCAGGCGCGTTACCTGATCGGCTGCAATTTCGATCAGGCCGAGGCGCTGATGGTCGCCGCAGGTCAGGCCGGCGTGCCGGTGGCGACCGTGGGCAAGGCCGGCGGCGACCAGATCAGCTTTGGCAGCGACAGCGCGCCCTTGGCCGATCTCGCGCTGATCTATCGCACCAGCTTTGAAAAAGCGCTGGCCTGATGGCTTCTTATTTCTCAAAATACTCCCGCCGGAGGCAGCGCCTTGCCTGCCGCCCGCATCACACCTAGTTTATACATGACACGCCCGAAAAGGACCGCAGATGCCCATCACCGCCCATGAGATCGAAACGCTGTTGCGCGAAAGCTTCCCGCAGGCCCGGATCAGCGTGCAAGGCGATGATGGCGCGCATTTCGCGGCCGAGGTCATCGACGAAAGCTTTCGTGGCCTGAACCGCGTGCAGCAACAACGCGCGGTCTATGCCGCGCTCAAAGGCCGGATGGACGGCAGCCAAGGCGAATTGCACGCATTGGCGCTGACCACCAAGGCGCCCGATTGAAACACGACCTGACAAAGGACCGCCAGATGACCGCCAAAGACCAAATCCAAGAAACAATCACGTCAAACGATGTCGTATTGTTCATGAAAGGCACGAAATCCATGCCACAATGCGGGTTTTCCAGCCGCGTTGCCGGGGTGCTGAATTTCATGGGCGTCGATTTCGCCGATGTGAACGTGCTGGCCGACGAAGAGATCCGCCAAGGCGTCAAGGACTTTTCCGACTGGCCGACGATCCCGCAGCTTTACGTCAAGGGCGAATTCGTCGGCGGTTGCGACATCATCACCGAAATGACGCTGTCGGGCGAGCTGGACACGCTGTTTGCCGAAAAAGGCGTGTCCTTTGACAAGGACGCCGCCGAAAAAATCCGTGAAGCCAACGCCTGATCAGGCCAGTTTCGCATCGACCTGATCTGCCAGGGCTTCGGCCCTGGCGGCCAACTCTGCCAATGTATCCACAACATCCACCGGCACGACAGGCACTTCGATCCTTTGGGGTTCGGGCGCTGGCTGCGCTTGCAGCGTATCAAGCTTGGCGCGCAATGCCACCGCCTCGACCTGCGCCTCGCGCAGCTTGTCTTCCAGACCGGCGGTCTTGTCGGCCAAAAGCAGCCCCGCCATCAGCAGCATCCGCGCTTCGGGCAGACGGCCGATCTGTTCGGCCAGTGTCGCGGCCTCGGCATCCAGCATGGCGGCGGCGGAATGCAGGAAATGTTCCTCGCCTTCCTGACAGGCCACTTCAAAGGTGCGCCCGCCGATGAAAATTTCAACCTGCGGCATGGGCGGCCTCCGCGATCAGGGGTTTGAGTTCAGCCAAAATCATATCAACCTCGGCCGCATCGGCGGCGCGCAGCGCCTGCAAGGCGTCGATTTCGGCGGCCAGTGCCGTGTCGATCATACCGGGCGCAAGCCCCGCCATCAGCGCCTGACGTAACTGACCGTTCAAATCGCGCAATTGCTGGGTCGCGGCGCGCAGCCCCTGCAAATGCGCATCCATGGTCTGCAACTGGGCCGCTTGGGTTTCCATCTGATGGGTCAGCGCGGCGATCTGCGCGTCTTTTGCATCCAGCGCGGCCTGATCGGCAACCTGTGCATCCAATGCCGCCTGCCTGTCCTGTGCATCCAGCGCGTCCTGCAGTTGCTGGATCTGGACCCGCAGTGCGCCGGTCTGCGCCTGTTCGGCCCGCAAGGCGTCAAAAAGCGACGTTTCCGCCGCATCAGCCTTGTCTTGCGCCTCCATGCCGCGGCGTATTCGGTCCAAAGCCACCGTGATCCGATGACCAAGTTCCAGCACATCACTCATTGACCGACCTTTCACATTCTGCGACGCCCGATTGCCCCGATCAGGGCCAGACCTTCACCCCGGTATCGACCCCGGTCACCGGCGCTTGCCCCGAATCGTTCCGGCATTTCCAAATCCTATGCGATCAACCGCAGCGCGGCAAACACGCTGACGTCATAGATCAGAACAGCTTAGCTGTCGCGCTTGATCTTGGGGGCGACCCTGTTATGACGCTGTTCATAGAATTTAATCCCTTTGGTTAAAGGACTGCCCCCTTGGATATTGCCGCCCTGCGTTCCGCGCACCCCGATCACTGGAAAAAGGCCACCGCCATCCGCACCCTGACGCTTGATGCGGTCGCGGCTGCCAATTCGGGCCATTCCGGCATGCCGATGGGCATGGCCGATGTGGCAACGGTGCTGTTCCAGAATCATCTGAACTTCGACCCAAAATCCCCCGCATGGCCCGACCGTGACCGGTTCATCCTGTCGGCAGGGCATGGGTCGATGTTGCTTTATGCGCTGATGTATCTGACCGGCTACGAGGATATCACGCTGCAGCAGATCAAGGATTTCCGCCAATGGGGTGCCAAAACCGCAGGTCACCCCGAATATGGCCATGCGCGCGGCATTGAAACCACCACCGGCCCCTTGGGTCAGGGCATCGCCAATGCGGTCGGTTTCGCCATTGCCGAGGAAATCCAGCGCGCTCATTGGGGGGCCAAGATCGTCGATCACCACACCTATGTCATCGCCGGTGACGGCTGCCTGATGGAAGGCGTCAGCCAAGAGGCAATCGGTCTGGCAGGGATGCAGAAACTTGGCCATCTGGTCGTGTTCTGGGACAACAACAACATCACCATCGACGGCACGGTTGATATTGCCGATATCACCAATCAGCCTGCACGCTTTGCCGCTTCGGGCTGGCATGTGCAGGAAATCGACGGCCATGATCCGGTTGCCATTGACGCGGCCATTGTGGCGGCCAAGGCTGATCCACGCCCCTCGATGATCGCCTGCAAGACCCATATCGCACTGGGCCATGCGGCGCAGGACACGTCCAAAGGCCATGGTGCTTTGACCAATGCCGATCAGCTGGCTGCCGCGAAAACCGCCTATGGCGCGCCAATGGGTGCGTTCGAAGTGGCTGATGACGTGCTGGACGCATGGAAAGCCATCGGCGCGCGCGGTGCGCAGACCCGTGCGGCATGGGACGCCCGCTTTGCCGCGCTGTCGGCTGCCAAACAGGCCGAATTCACCCGCGCCTATGCCGGTGACGCGCCCAAGAAACTGGCCGCCACGATCCGCGCGCTGAAAAAGCAAATCTCGGAAAGCGCGCCATCAGTGGCGACACGCAAATCGTCCGAAATGACGCTGGAGGTGATCAACCCGATCATGCCGGAAACCATCGGCGGGTCCGCCGATCTGACCGGATCGAACAACACCAAGACCGGTGATCTGGGCGTGTTCCATCCCGATACCCGCAAGGGGCGGTATATCTATTACGGCATCCGCGAACACGGGATGGCGGCTGCGATGAACGGCATGGCGCTGCATGGCGGGGCGCGCGCCTATGGCGGCACCTTCATGTGTTTCACCGATTACGCACGCGGCGCGATGCGCCTGTCCGCGCTGATGGGCGTGCCGGTGACCTATGTGATGACCCATGACAGTATCGGTCTGGGCGAGGATGGCCCGACCCACCAGCCTATCGAACATCTGGCGATGCTGCGTGCCACGCCGAACATGCATGTGTTCCGCCCCGCCGATACGATTGAAACGGCCGAAGCCTGGGAAATCGCGCTGACCAGCAAAACCACACCAAGCGTGCTGGCCCTGTCGCGCCAGAACCTGCCCACGGTGCGCAAGACCCACACCAACAAGAACCTGACCGCGCAGGGTGGCTATGTGCTGGCCGATGCGGAAGGCAAGCGGCAGGCGATCATCATGGCCACAGGGTCCGAGGTGGAAATCGCCCTGGCCGCGCGCGACCTGTTGCAGGCCCAGGGCATCGGCACGCGTGTCGTGTCCATGCCCTGCTGGGAATTGTTCGAGGAACAGGACGCCAGCTATCGCCGCCGCGTGCTGCCCGCAGGCCCCGTGCGTGTCGCGGTCGAGGCGGGGATCCGGTTCGGCTGGGACCGCTGGCTGTTTGGCGAGGGTGGCAAGCGTGAAAAGTCCGGCTTCGTCGGCATGCATGGCTTCGGGGCCTCTGCGCCAGCCGAACGTCTGTATGCGGAATTCGGCATTACCGCGCAGGGCGTCGCCGACAAGGTCAAATCGCTGATCAAGTAAACTGGCGTAAGGTGGGTTCAAACCCACCTTACCCATCCGCCCGAATGTTGGCGCAAACATTTAGCGGTAACAGCACAAAAACCGTCCTGTTACCGTTAACACCCTGACAACAATTCACTTTTTTCTGGACACCGTGGCATACAATCTGCACGACACATGCAGACATAGGGGATGCCACATGACAATCACCATCGGGATCAACGGGTTTGGCCGCATCGGGCGCTGCACATTGGCGCATATCACCGAAGCGGGGCGCAATGACGTGCAGGTCGTCAAGATCAACGCCACCGGCCCCATTGCCACCAATGCGCATCTGCTGAAATACGATTCCGTGCATGGCCGGTTCGGCCATCCGGTGATTGTCAAAGGCAATACGCTGGACCTTGGACGCGGCCCGATCGACGTGATGTCAAGCTATGACCCCGCCACGCTGGATTGGGACGGCGTCGATGTCGTGCTGGAATGCACCGGCAAGTTCAACGACGGCCACAAAGCCGCCGTGCATCTGGACCGTGGCGCGCGCAAGGTGCTGATCTCGGCGCCTGCCACAAATGTGGACCGTACGGTGGTTTACGGCGTCAATCACCGCGACCTGCTGGCGACCGAACGTCTGGTGTCGAACGGGTCCTGCACCACCAATTGCCTTGCCCCGCTGGCCAAGGTGTTGAACGATGCCATCGGGATCGAACGCGGTATCATGACCACGATCCACAGCTATACCGGCGACCAGCCCACATTGGACCGCCGGCACGACGATCTGTATCGCGCGCGCGCCGCTGCGATGGCGATGATCCCGACATCGACGGGGGCCGCCAAAGCCTTGGGCGAGGTGTTGCCCGAACTGGCAGGCAAGCTGGACGGCACCGCGATGCGCGTGCCCACCCCCAATGTCAGCGCCGTGGACCTGACATTCGAGGCGGGCAAATCCGTCACCGTGGCCGAGGTCAACGCCATCGTGGCCGAGGCCGCAGGCGGCTATATGGGCATGGTCATGGCCTATGACGACGAAGCCAAGGTCAGCATCGATTTCAACCACACCACGCAAAGCTGCATCTTTGCCCCCGACCAGACCAAGGTCGTTGGCGGGCGCACGGTGCGGGTGCTGGCATGGTATGACAATGAATGGGGCTTTTCGGCGCGCATGGCCGATGTGGCTGCAACCATGGGGCGCTTGCATTAAACGCGGGCATTGCTAGACCTGTGCCATGACGAATGGCATCGCGGTTTTTCTTCTTGTGCTGATCGGGGCGGCGCTGGCCTATGACGGGCTGGCGAACGATTGGCAGGCTTTCACCTTCAGCTTGCGCAAATTCGTCGATTTGACGGAATATCTGGCCTTTTGGCGCTGACCGGATGGGGATCGGCGGTTGACCTTTTGCGATAAATCGCAATGTTAGCGCCAACATTCATCCCCAAGGAGGATCAGCATGGCCGTCAAAGTAGCAATCAACGGATTTGGCCGGATCGGCCGCAACATCTTGCGCGCCATCATCGAATCCGGTCGCACCGATATCACGGTTGTGGCGATCAACGACCTTGGGCCGGTGGAAACCAATGCGCATCTGCTGCGGTTCGATTCGGTGCATGGCCGGTTCCCCGGCACTGTGACAACGACCGAAACCAGCATCGACGCGGGCCGTGGCCCGATTGCCGTGACCGCGATCCGCAATCCCGCTGACCTGCCCTGGGGTGATGTCGATATCGTGCTGGAATGCACGGGGATTTTCACCAGCAAGCAATCCTGTCAGGCGCATCTGTCCACCGGTGCTAAACGGGTGCTGATTTCCGCCCCCGGCACCGATGCCGACAAGACAATCGTTTTCGGGGTCAACCACCAGTCGCTGACCAAGGATGATATCATCGTCTCGAACGCGTCCTGCACCACGAACTGCCTGTCGCCGGTCGCCAAGGTGCTGAACGATGCCGTGGGGATCACCAAAGGTTTCATGACCACGATCCACAGCTATACGGGCGACCAGCCGACGCTGGACACGATGCACAAGGACCTGTACCGCGCCCGCGCTGCGGCCCTGTCGATGATCCCGACCTCGACCGGTGCGGCCAAGGCCGTGGGGCTGGTGCTGCCCGAACTCAATGGCAAACTGGACGGTGTGGCGATCCGCGTACCGACGCCCAATGTGTCGGTCGTCGATCTGACATTCGAGGCGTCACGCGCCACCACAGCCGAAGAAATCAACGCCGCGATCATCGCCGCCGCCGATGGCCCGCTGAAAGGCGTGCTGGGCTATACCGCGCTGCCGATGGTCAGTTCCGATTTCAACCACGATCCGCATTCGTCGATCTTCCATCTAGACCAGACCAAGGTGCTGGATGGCACGATGGTGCGCATCCTGTCGTGGTATGATAACGAATGGGGCTTTTCCAACCGCATGGCGGATACCGCTGTCGCAATGGGCAAGCTGCTGTAATAAAACCGTTTTTGAAATTCAGAGCCGGTCCCCTTCGGGGCCGGCTTTTTTGTGCGCCTAGCCGCGCAGGCGCGCGATCAGGGCGTCATTCACGGCGGGTGTGACGAATTTCGACACATCGCCGCCCAAGCGCGCGATTTCCTTGACCAGTTTTGACGCGATCGCCTGATGTTCGGCCTCGGCCATCAGGAATACGGTTTCAATCGAATCGTCCAATATCCGGTTCATGCCGACCATCTGGTATTCATATTCGAAATCCGCGACAGCGCGCAGGCCACGGATGATCACATTGGCCCCCACATCATGGGCGCAGGTGATCAGCAGGTTTTCGAACGGATGCACGATAATTTCACAGCCGACATCACGGCCCAGCGGGACACATTCGGCCTCGACCATGGCCACGCGTTCTTCCAGCGTGAACATCGGGCCTTTGTCGCGATTGATCGCCACGCCGATGACCAGCCGGTCCACCAGCGATGCCGCACGCCGCACGATATCAAGATGGCCCAGCGTGACCGGATCAAAGGTTCCGGGATAAAGACCTACGCGCATAAGGCACCTCTGGAAGAAAGAATATTGCGCGCAAGCAACACTATCGCGCGGCGGATTGCAACGGGGCTAGTGCCCCATGATCATTCCTTCGAGCGCGTCTTTTTCCATCGACAATTCCGACAGGCGTGCCTTGACCACGTCGCCAATGGAAATCAGGCCGATCATCGTGCCATTGTCCATCACCGGCAGGTGGCGGAACCGGCCTTCGGTCATCATCTGTAGCACCAGGTCGGCGCTGTCGGCGGTGGTGCAGGTGGTCAGCTTGGCGGTCATCACCTCTGACACGGGCGCAGATAGGCAGGACACGCCGCGTTTGCCCAATTCGCGCACGATGTCGCGTTCCGACAGGATACCGTCCAGCGTGATACCATCCGCCGACACAACGACCGTCCCGATCCGGTTTTGTGACAACAGCGTCACAGCATCGGTCACCATATCGGTCGGCTTGACCGAGACAACACCCATATCGGCTTTGGATTTCAGGATTTGTCCGACGATCATGATGTGTCCCCCCATGCGCTGACGATGCTTCAGCCTGTCAAACCGCAGGCGCATCTGTCAAGCACGCGATACGTTCCAGCCGCGCCACCTCGGCCACCAGCCCCGCGCTCAGTGCTGCGGCAACCCGCGTCAGCCGGTCAGATTGCCGCGCCGATTTGTGCCGTACCAGATAAAACGACCGCGTCAGGGCGATGTCATCGGTCAGGATGCGCCGTAATTCGGGCGCAAAGGGCAGCGCGAAATCATGCACGATGCCCACACCCGCCGCGCGGATCATCTGCAATTGCACGGCGACAGAATTGGACGCAAGCTGCACCCCCCCTGCCCCCAAGGCCCCCAGATAATCCAGTTCCTTGTCAAAGATCATGTCGGGGATATAACCCACGACAGGCCGCCCGCGCAGATCATCCAGCGTTTTGGCAGGGGGCGCATCGGCGCGCATCGCCAGATGCAGCTGGTAATCGGTGATCTTTTGCACGATCAGCTGGCCTGCGGCGGGCGGGCTGACAGTGATCGCCATATCCGCCTCGCGCCGCGACAGGTTGACGACGCGGGGCAAGGCCAGCACCTGCATTTCCAGATCGGGATTGTCGCGTTGCAGCGCCGCACAGACCTGCGGCAGCAGGAAATTGGCCACACCGTCAGGCGCACCGATGCGGATCTGGCCGGTCAGCGCCGTGGCCCCGCCACGCGATTCCTCGATCGCCAGCGCGAATTGCGTTTCGGCATCGGCGGCACGGTCGCGCAAACGTTCGCCCAGATCGGTCAGCGCATAGCCTTGCGGCGATTTCACGAACAAAGCCGCCCCAAGGCTGCGTTCCAGCCGCGTGATCCGGCGGCCAAGGGTGGCCGGGTCCATTTTCGTCAGCGGGGCTGCCGCGGACAGGCTTTCCATCCGCGCAACGGCCAGAAACACCCGCATGTCATCCCAATTATCCATTATGTCCTGCATTAATGCAAAATGATTTTGGTATATTGTCTCTTTTACAGACAAAAACGCAAGCCTATAGTCCCCCAAACCCAATGGAGGATGCTATGCAGGAACTGACCCATTACATCGGCGGCGCACATGTCAAAGGCACGTCGGGCCGCTTTGCCGATGTCTATAACCCCGCAACCGGCGAAGTGCAGGCGCGCGTGCCACTGGCCAATGCCGCCGAGATGGACAAGGCCGTACAGATCGCCGCCGAGGCGCAGCCCAAATGGGCCAAGGTCAATCCCCAACGCCGCGCGCGGGTGATGATGGCCTTTGTCGGCCTGCTGAACCGCGACATGGACAAGCTGGCCGAGGCGTTAAGCCGTGAACATGGCAAGACCATCCCCGACGCCAAGGGCGATGTCGTGCGCGGCCTCGAAGTTGTCGAATATTGCATCGGCGCGCCACAGCTGCTGAAAGGTGAATTCACCGACAGCGCCGGCCCCGGCATTGATATGTATTCGATGAAACAGGCGCTGGGTGTCACCGCCGGCATCACGCCGTTCAACTTTCCCGCGATGATCCCGATGTGGATGTTCGCCCCCGCGATTGCCTGCGGCAATGCGTTTATCCTCAAACCCTCCGAGCGTGACCCGTCTGTGCCCTTGATGCTGGCCGAACTGATGGAAGAAGCGGGCCTGCCCAAAGGTATCCTGCAGGTCGTCAATGGCGATAAAGAAGCGGTGGATGCGATCCTTGACCATGACGTGATCCAGTCGATCGGTTTCGTCGGGTCCACCCCCATCGCGGAATATATCTATGGCCGCGGCTGCGCCAACGGCAAGCGCGTGCAATGTTTCGGCGGTGCCAAGAACCACATGATCATCATGCCCGATGCCGATATGGACCAGGCCGCCGATGCGCTGATCGGGGCCGGTTACGGTGCGGCCGGCGAACGCTGCATGGCGATTTCGGTCGCTGTTCCCGTGGGCGAGGAAACCGCCGACCGCTTGATCGCAAAACTGGTCCCCCGCATCGAGGCGCTGAAGGTCGGCCCCTATACATCGGGCAATGACGTCGATTACGGCCCTGTCGTGACCGCCGCCGCCAAGGCCAATATCCTCAAACTGATCGAAAGCGGCGTGGCTCAAGGGGCCGATCTGGTTGTCGATGGCCGCGATTTCAAATTGCAGGGTTACGAGGATGGTTTCTTTGTCGGCCCGCATCTGTTTGACCGCGTGACCAAGGACATGGACATCTATACCAAGGAAATCTTTGGCCCCGTCCTGTCCGTCGTGCGCGCCCAAAACTATGAAGAGGCTTTGGGTCTGGCGATGGACCATGAATATGGCAATGGTACCGCGATTTTCACCCGCGACGGCGACGCCGCGCGCGATTTCGCCAACCGGATCAATATCGGCATGGTCGGCATCAACGTGCCGATCCCGGTACCTTTGGCCTATCACACCTTTGGCGGCTGGAAGAAATCCATGTTCGGCGATCTGAACCAGCATGGGCCGGATGCGTTCAAATTCTACACCCGCACCAAGACGATCACATCGCGCTGGCCATCGGGAATCAAGGACGGCAGCGCCTTTTCCATCCCGCTGATGGAATGAACTTGACGGCAAGGGCGCAAGCCGCCCTTGCCAAACCACCCGCAGGCGCGCAATAATTAAACGTTCGTTCATTTCTTGCTGGGAGAGGCATCATGGACTTTGCGCTGACCGAGGAACAATCCGCAATTTTCGACATGGCGCTGGCCTTCGGGCAAGAGCATATCGCGCCCTTTGCCCGCGACTGGGACGCTGCGGGCACGATCCCCAAAGACCTCTGGCCGAAACTGGCCGAACTTGGGTTCGGCGGGCTTTATGTCTCCGAGGACAGCGGCGGCGCGGGCCTGTCCCGTCTTGACGCGACACTGGTGTTCGAGGCGTTGTCATACTCCTGCGCATCCGTGGCTGCGTTTTTATCAATCCACAACATGTGCGCGCGGATGATCGACAGCTATGGGTCCGATGATCTGAAGGCGCGCATCCTGCCGCGCGCCTTGTCGATGGACCTGATCTTGTCCTATTGCCTGACCGAACCCGGCTCTGGCTCTGACGCCGCAGCGTTGAAAACCCGCGCCACCCGCAGCAATGAAAATTACCTGCTGACCGGCACCAAGGCGTTCATTTCCGGCGGTGGCTATTCGGACGCTTATATCGTCATGGCCCGCACCGGCGAGGCTGGCCCCAAGGGGATCAGCGCGATTTTGGTGGACTCCGACGCCCCCGGCCTGTCCTTTGGCGGGCTCGAGGATAAAATGGGCTGGCGGTCACAACCCACGCGGCAGGTGCAGATGGATGATTGCGTCACACCTTTGGGCAATCTTTTGGGCACCGAAGGTCAGGGCTTCCGCTATGCCATGGCAGGGCTGGACGGCGGGCGGCTGAATATCGCGGCCTGTTCCATCGGGGCTGCGCAATGCGCACTGGACCAGACGCTGGCCTATATGAAAGATCGCAAGGCGTTTGGCCAATCGCTCGACCAGTTTCAGGGTCTGCAATTCCGGCTGGCCGATGCGGAAATCGCGCTGCAATCGGCACGGACCTTCCTGCGGCAAGCGGCATGGAAGCTGGACACAGGGGCTGCGGATGCGACGAAATTCTGCGCCATGGCAAAAAAGCTTTGCACCGAAACCGGCAGCATGGTGGCCGATCAATGCCTGCAATTGCACGGCGGCTATGGCTATCTGGCCGATTACGGGATCGAGAAAATCGTGCGCGACCTGCGGGTGCATCAGATATTGGAAGGCACGAACGAGATCATGCGCCTGATCACCGCGCGCCAGATGATCCGATGACTGACATCATCATCCGCAAGGACGGGCGCGCGGGGCTGATCACGCTGAACCGGCCCAAGGCGCTGAACGCGCTGACATGGGACATGTGTCTGGCGATCGAGGCAGCACTGGACGACTGGCTCACGGACCATCACGTTGAGCTGATCCTGATCGACGGCGTAGGGGATCGCGCCTTTTGTTCGGGTGGCGATATCGCCGATATGTATGCCAGCGCCAGACGCGGCGATTTCAGCTATGGCCAGCGGTTCTGGCGCGACGAATACCGGCTGAACCGGAAAATCCACCATTATCCCAAACCCATCGTGACCTTCCTGCACGGGTTCACCATGGGGGGCGGTGTCGGTATCGGCTGCCACGCCAGCCACCGGATCGTGGACGCGTCCAGCCGGATCGCCATGCCCGAATGCAGCATCGGGCTGGTGCCGGATGTGGGCGGGTCACTGATCCTTGCACGCGCGCGGGGCTATCTGGGAACCTATCTGGGGCTGACCGGCGACAGGATGGATGCGGGCGACGCGATCTACGCCGGTTTCGCCGACCATTTCATCCCCGCGCAATACTGGGACGCACTGAAATCGGTCCTGATCACAACAGGCACTGTCACCGCGATCAAACCAACCCCACCACCACCCAGCCGCCTGAAAGACTGGCAAAGGGCCATCGACACCGCCTTTTGCACGCCGGACCTGCCCGATATCCGCGCGCGGCTGGCGGAAGGTGGTATGCTGGCAGACCATGCGCTGCCGCTGCTGGATTATAACGCGCCGCTGGCCATGGCCGTGGCGGCACGGATCATCGCAGCGGTCAGGCGCGACCCGCGGATCGAAACCGCGCTGGACCATGAATTCCGCTATACGTTCCGCTGCGCAGCACAGGGCGATTTCATCGAAGGCATCCGCGCCGCGATCATCGACCGCGACCGCAGCCCGCGCTGGCAAAATTACACAGACGACGACATCACCGCGATGACCGCCCCTTTGGGCAAGGACGCATTGATCTGGGAGGATGCAGCATGAAAATCGGCTTTATCGGGCTTGGCAATATGGGCGGGCCAATGGCCGCCAACCTTGCGCGCGACCACGCGGTGACCGGCTTTGACCCCGTGGCACAGCCCGCTGGCCTGACCCTGGCCGCCAGCGCGGCAATGGCCGCGCAAGACGCCGATGTGGTGATCACCATGCTGCCCGACGGCGCTATCCTGCGGGCCGTCGCAGCAGAACTCCATCCCGCGATGAAACCGGGGGCGATACATCTGGATTGCTCGACCGTCGATGTGGACAGCGCGCGCGCCGTCGCAGCACAGGCCACAGCCCACGGGCTGCACGCCATCGACGCGCCGGTTTCTGGCGGGATCGGGGGCGCCACAAACGGCACGCTGACCTTCATGGCCGGCGGCCCCCTGCCCGCGTTCGAGGCGGTCGCACCGCTTTTCGCGATCATGGGGCAAAAGGCCGTGCATTGCGGGGCGGCGGGCAACGGGCAGGCCGCGAAAATCTGCAACAACATGATCCTCGGCGTGACGATGATCGCCACCTGCGAAGCTTTCGCGCTGGCCGATAAACTCGGGCTGGACCGGCAGGCGATGTTTGATGTGGTCAGCACCTCCTCGGGCGCGTCATGGTCGATGACCAGCTACTGCCCCGCCCCCGGCATCGGCCCTGTCAGCCCCGCCGACAACGGCTATCAACCCGGTTTTGCCGCGGAACTGATGCTCAAGGACCTGCGGCTGAGCCAGCAAGCCGCCGAAGCGGCCGCAGCCGACACGCCACTGGGCCACGCCGCCACCGCGCTCTACGCGGAATTCGTCGAAACCGAGGACGGGCGCGGCAAAGACTTTTCTGCCATGCTGCCCCGGTTCGAAACACGCCAGCGCCCATAACTTCTTATTTCCAAAAATACTCTCGCGCGACGCGCCAGCGCCATCCCAAAGGATGGCGCTGTTCCTATTCCGCCGCCACCTTGCGCGGTGTCAGCATCGGTTTCAGATACCGCCCCGTATGGCTTTCCGCGACCTCGGCCACCTGTTCGGGGTGCCGACGGCGACGATCCGGCCGCCGCCATCGCCGCCTTCGGGGCCGATGTCGATGACATGATCGGCGGTCTTCACCACATCAAGGTTATGTTCGATCACCACCACCGAATTACCCTGATCGACCAGTTCGTGCAGCACTTCCAAGAGCTTGCGCACATCCTCGAAATGCAGGCCCGTGGTGGGTTCATCAAGGATATAGAGCGTGCGCCCCGTCGACCGGCGCGCCAGTTCCTTGGACAGCTTCACGCGCTGCGCCTCGCCGCCTGACAGGGTCGTGGCCTGCTGGCCAACCTTGATATAGCCCAGCCCCACGCGCATCAGCGCATCCATCTTTTCGCGGATCGATGGCACGGCGGTGAAAAAGCCCTGCGCTTCTTCCACCGTCATATCCAGCACATCGGCGATGCTTTTGCCCTTGAACTTGATCTCCAACGTCTCGCGGTTATAGCGCGCGCCCTTGCAGGTTTCGCAGGTCACATAGACATCGGACAGAAAATGCATCTCGATCTTGATGACGCCGTCGCCCTGACAGGCCTCGCAGCGGCCGCCCTTGACGTTGAACGAAAACCGGCCCGGTTTATAGCCGCGCGCCTTGGCCTCGGGCAGGCCGGCGAACCAGTCGCGGATCGGGGTGAAAGCGCCGGTATAGGTTGCAGGGTTCGACCGCGGGGTGCGCCCGATCGGGCGCTGGTCGATGTCGATGACCTTGTCCAGATGCTCGAACCCTTTGATCGTCTCGCAGGGTGCAGGCGTCTGGCGCGCGCCGTTCAGTTTCTGCGACGCGTTCTTGAACAGGGTTTCAATCGTCAGCGTTGATTTGCCGCCACCCGATACGCCGGTGACACAGACGAACATGCCCAGCGGGAAATCCGCCGTCACATCCTGCAGGTTATTGCCGCTGGCCTTGACCACGGTAATCTTTTTGCCTTTGCCCTTGCGGCGGGTCGTCGGCACGGCGATTTCGCGCTTGCCGGTCAGATACAGGCCGGTGATCGAGTTTTCATTGGCCATGATCTCGGCCGGGGTGCCTTGGGCCACCACCTGCCCGCCATGCACGCCCGCCCCCGGTCCAATGTCAAAGACATAATCCGCCTCGCGGATCGCCTCTTCGTCATGTTCGACGACGATCACGGTATTGCCTTGGTCGCGCAGGTTTTTCAGCGTGGTCAGCAAACGGTCATTGTCGCGCTGGTGCAGCCCGATGCTGGGTTCGTCCAGCACATAAAGCACGCCCTGCAACCCTGATCCGATCTGGCTGGCCAGCCGGATACGCTGGCTTTCGCCACCCGACAGGGTGCCCGAATTGCGCGCCAGGGTCAGGTAGTCCAACCCGACATTGTTCAAGAACCCCAGCCGTTCGCGGATTTCCTTGAGAATCGCCACGGCGATTTCGTTCTTTTGCTTGGACAGGCTGTCAGGGACGGTCAGGCACCAGTCATAGGCTTCCTTGATCGACATCTGCACGACTTGCCCGACATGCGCAGGACCGATCTTGATCGCCAAAGCCTCGGCCCGCAGCCGGTAGCCGCCGCAGGTGCCGCAGGACCGGTTGTTCTGGTAAGCCTCGAATTCTTCGCGGATCCAGTTGCTGTCGGTCTCGCGATAGCGGCGTTCCATATTGGGGATCACGCCTTCGAACGGGCGTTCAACCTGATAGACGCGCCCACCTTCGTCATAGCGAAACTTGATTTCATCGGTCCCAGAGCCGCGCAGGAACACCTCCTGCACCTTGGGGTCAAGGTCTTTCCAGCGGGCATTCTTGTTGAACCCGTAATGTTTGGCGATGGATTCGATGGTTTGCAGGAAATACGGCGATTTGCCTTTACGCCACGGGGCCAGCGCACCGTCGGATATTTTCAACGTCACATCGGGGACGACCAATTGTTCGTCAAAGAACAATTCCACCCCCAGCCCGTCACAATCAGGGCAAGCGCCAAAAGGCGCGTTAAAGGAAAACAGACGCGGTTCAATTTCGGGGATGGTGAAACCGGACACCGGACAGGCGAATTTTTCCGAAAACGTGATGCGTTCGGGTTCACCTTCGCCCTCGCCCGGGGCGGTTTCCAGCACGGTGATCCCGTCGGCCAGATCGAGTGCTGTGCGGAAACTGTCGGCCAGCCGTGTTTCCAGCCCGGCGCGCACGACGATCCGGTCCACGACCACGTCGATGTCATGGCGGAATTTCTTGTCCAATGTGGGCGGTTCGTCCAATTCATAGAATTGCCCGTCTACCTTGACCCGCTGAAAGCCTTGTTTGCGCAGGTCCAGAAATTCCTTGCGGTATTCGCCCTTGCGGTCGCGGATGATCGGGGCCAGCAAATAGCCGCGCGTGCCCTCGGGCAGTGCCATGACACGGTCCACCATATCCTGCACTTGCTGCGCTTCAATCGGCAGGCCGGTGGCGGGGCTGTAAGGCGTGCCAGCGCGGGCAAACAGCAGACGCAGATAATCGTAGATTTCGGTGATCGTACCGACGGTGGACCTTGGGTTCTTGCTGGTGGTTTTCTGTTCGATGGAAATCGCGGGGGACAGGCCGCTGATATGATCGACATCAGGCTTTTCCATCATGTCGAGGAACTGGCGCGCATAGGCCGACAGGGATTCGACATAACGCCGCTGCCCTTCGGCATAGATCGTATCGAAGGCGAGCGAGGATTTGCCCGACCCCGACAGGCCGGTGATCACGACAAGCTGGTCGCGCGGAATATCCACGTCGATGTTCTTGAGGTTATGTTCGCGCGCGCCGCGCACCGCGATATATTTCAGCTCTGCCATGGGTCATCCCTCGTCCAAGCTTTGCACATAAGCCGACAGGCGCGCCGGTCCAATGGCTTTCCGGAACATTCATAGAACATTTACAGATTTATTTGCAAGCACGGCTGAAGGCGCGGCATGCAACTGGCAAGCCGCGCCTTTGGCAGGGGTAAGGTGGGTCTGGACCCACCCTACGGGTCACATGTGGATCACGCGGTCGTAAGCATCCAGCACGCTTTCATGCATCATTTCCGACAGGGTCGGATGCGGGAAAACGGTGTTCATCAGGTCTTCTTCGGTGGTTTCCAGCTGTCGGCCGATGACATAGCCCTGGATCAGTTCAGTCACTTCCGCCCCGACCATATGCGCGCCCAGCAATTCGCCTGTCTTGGCGTCGAACACGGTCTTGATCAGACCTTCGGGTTCGCCCAAGGCCACGGCCTTGCCGTTGCCGATAAAGGGGAACTTGCCCACCTTGACAGTATAGCCGAGTTCCTTGGCCTTCGCCTCGGTATATCCCACTGACGCCACCTGCGGATGGCAATAGGTACAGCCTGCGATGCTTTCGGGTTTGACCGGATGGGCGTGCTTGCCTGCGATCAGGTCGGCGACCATCACACCTTCATGGCTGGCCTTATGCGCGAGCCACGGCGCGCCCGCGATATCGCCGATGGCATAAAGCCCCTCGACCCCCGTGCGGCAATATTCATCGGTCACCACATGGGTCCGGTCGATGGTGACGCCCAAAGCCTCTAGCCCCAGCCCTTCGGTATTGCCGACGATACCGACGGCGCTGATCACGGTGTCGAACTCCCGGATCTCTACCTTGCCGCCGGTTTCGATATGGGCGGTTACCTTGTCCTTGGCGCGGTCAAGCTGTTTGACCGTTGCCTTTTCCATGATCACCATGCCCTGCTTGACGAATTGCTTTTTGGCAAAGGCGCTGATTTCGGCATCCTCGACAGGCAGCACGCGGTCCATCACCTCGACCACGGTGGTTTCTGCACCCAAGGTGTTGTAAAAGCTTGCAAATTCGATCCCGATGGCGCCCGACCCGATCACCAGCAGTTTTTTGGGCATATGCGGCGGGACCAGCGCGTGGCGGTAGGACCAGACACGGTCGCCATCTGCCTCCAGTCCCGGCAGGTTGCGCGCGCGGGCACCCGTGGCCAGCACGATGTTCTTGGCGGTCAGTTCCTCGGTGCCGGTTTCGGTTTTCACCGTTACCTTGCCCTTGGCGGGGATCGTCGCCTCGCCCATGATGACAGTGACCTTGTTTTTCTTGAGCAGATGCTTGACGCCGCCTTCCATCTGCTTGGCCACACCGCGCGAGCGCTTGACCACGGCATCCAGATCATAGCTGACCTTTTCCACGCTCAGGCCGAATTCCTTGGCGCGGTGCATCAGGTGGAACACTTCGGAGGATCGCAGCATCGCCTTGGTCGGGATACAGCCCCAGTTCAAACAGATGCCGCCCAGATTTTCACGCTCGACCACCACAACATTCATGCCCAGCTGAGCCGCACGGATCGCGGCCACATAACCGCCGGGACCAGCCCCGATAACGATCAGATCAAAGTTTTTCGCAGCCATCTGGCCCTCCCTGTTCAGAATTAGTTGAACGTTAAACTAATTTGGCGGCGACCTCCAGTGACCTTGCGTCATATCAGCTATCGCGCAGATGCAAGACAGCTCAGGCCGGTTTTTCCTGCAAGGCGCGCAGGGCAAACCCATATCCGCCCGCATCCAGAAACGCCTGTTCAGCAGGGCTGGTGCGCCGCCCAAGGGCCGCGTTGCGATAAGGAAAGCGCCCAAAATCGCGGATGATCCGGCGATGCGCGCGGGCATGGTCGCGGTTGCTGTCGCCGGTTTCGGGCATCCGTGAATGGATCAGCCGGACGGCGCGGTCCTGATCGGACAGGGTTTCGGAATGCATCAGCGGCAGATAGAAAAACTGGCGCGCGGGTTCTGCGATTTTCATGTCCCAATTGCGGTCAATCGCCATCTTGGCGGCAGCCAGACCCAGAAAATCGGTCGAAAACGCCTTGGCCGTGTCGCGGAACATGTTACGCGGGAATTGATCGGTCAGGATGATATAGGCCAGCGTGCCGGTCGCATGGGTTAACCACAGCCCCAACGACCCTTCGGTCGCGTCCTGCCATGTCTGTTCGAAACGGTCACGGATCAGGGCATCAAAATCCGGATCGGATTTGTACCAATCCGCTGGGGAACATTCATCAAGCCAGAAGGCCAGAACCTCGTCTTCGCGCGTCACTGTCCCGTCCCCCGCTGATGCTGTCCCTCGGATCAAAGGAACAGACAAATCGTGATCTGACAAGAGCTTCGTGGCAAGAGCCGCCGAATTCGCGTGACCTAATCGGCGCGGGCGGCGATCTCGTCGGTGGCGGCGTCCAGATAGACCTCTTGCGCGACACCGACAGCAACGGCGGATGATCCGGCCGATACCGGCGCATATGGCACCTGATCCAGATCCAGCGCACCACGATCACGCTGCGTGGCCCGTACCATCCCGAAGACACCGACGCCCAGCATCAGAACAGCGGTGAACAGCCAGAACCCGTTGTCGCCGATCACATCCATCATCAGACCCACGATCAGCGGCCCCATGATCGCGCCCAGCCCGTTGATGAACAACAGCCCGCCGGATGCGGCGGCCATATCCTCTTTTTCCAGATAATCGTTCGTATAGGCGATCAGCAGCGCATAAAGCGGGTTGGACGTGCCACCCACGATGGCCCCGCTGAGGATGATCAGCAAAAAGCTGCCCGGCACGATAAAGGCGATCAGCGACCCCAAACCGCCCAGCATGGCGATCCAGATGATCAACCGGCGCCGGTCCATCCGGTCCGACAGCCAGCCGATCGGATATTGCAGTACCAATGCCGCCACATAGATGGCCGAGATGAAGAACGAAATTTCCCCCACGCTCAGCCCCACGCGGCTGCCGTACACCGCCGACATGCCGAATTGGGCGGCAAAGACGCCGCCCAGCAGGAACATGCCCGCGCAGCCCAAGGGCGATGTTTTGATCAGGTTCTTGATCTTCATCGGTTTGGTCGCGGAAAAGGCCGGCATCGGGCGCGCTGATAACAGCACCGGCGCAAAGGCCAGCGACACCAGAACCGAGGGGATGATAAAGATCACATAGCCCGACACATCACCGATGCTGACGATATATTGCGCGAATACGATCCCCGCCATCTGCACGATCATGTAAAGCGACAAAGCCTTGCCCCGATTGGCATTGCTGGATGCGTCGTTCAGCCAGCTTTCGGCGGTGATATAGACGCCGCAGAAACAAAACCCCATGATCACCCGCCCGATGGTCCAGGCAATCGGGTCCACCAATGTCGGATACAGGATCAGCACCGCCGAGATCATCGACCCCATCGCCGCAAAGACCCGCACATGTCCGACACGGCGGATCAGTTCGGGCGTGAAATGCGACGAAAACAGGAACCCCAGGAAATAGGCCGACATCACGAAAGACAGCGACAGCGTGCTGAAACCTTCCATCTCGCCGCGCAGGCCCAGCAATGTGCCTTGCAGCCCGTTGCCGACCATCAACAGGAACATCCCCAGAAAGAGAGCCCATGATCCTGTCAATACCTGAAACATCCTGTCCCCCTTAGGGCTTGGTCCAAGCCCGCCGTGTGACCTGATCATAACCGGATTGCAATGCAACCGGGACGACAATCACGCGCGGTCAGGTAACAAAAGCGACGCATCCCCATACGAAAAGAACCTGTAGCGTTCGGCGATGGCATGGGCATAGATCGCCTTGATCCGGTCCATGCCCATCAGTGCAGACACCAGCATCATCAGCGTGGATTTCGGCAAATGGAAATTGGTCATCAGCCCGTCCGCGATCTGGAACGCGAAACCCGGCGTGATGAAAATATCCGTAGGTCCGGTCCAGGGCTGCAATTGTCCGTCTTTGGCCGCGCTTTCGATCAGCCGCAGCGCGGTTGTCCCCACGGGGATCACGCGCCCGCCTGCGGCCTTGGTCGCGTTGATCTGGGCGGCGGCTGTCGCTGTCACCTCGCCCCATTCGGCATGCATCTTATGCGCGCTCACATCATCGACCTTGACCGGCAGAAAGGTGCCAGCCCCCACATGCAAGGTCACATAAGACATCGTCACACCGCGCGCCGCCAAGGCCTGCAACAAAGGCCCGTCGAAATGCAGCGATGCTGTGGGGGCCGCGACAGCGCCTGCGTGCTTTGCCCAATAGGTCTGGTAATCATCCTTGTCAGCGGCATCCGCCGCACGTTTCGCCGCAATATAGGGCGGCAGGGGCATCGCCCCCACGGCATTCAGCGCCGCGTCGAAATCATCACCCGTCAGGTTGAATTGCAGATAGGCCTGCCCGTCACCGCGCCCTGTCACGGTTGCGGACAGATCGGCGGAAAACACGATCACCTCGCCGTCGCGCAGCTTTTTCAGCGGCTTGACCAATGCGGTCCAGTCACCACCTGCCTGCGGTTCCAGCAAGGTCACCTCGATCCGCGCGCTGGTATCGCCCGCCTCGCCAGACCGCGCGCGGGTGCCGGTCAGCCGCGCGGGGATGACCTTGGTGTCATTCAGCACCAGCCGGTCGCCCGGTTGCAGAATGTCCACCAGATCGGTGACGATCCGGTCGGCGATGTCATCGCCCTGCGCCAGCAGCAACCGTGCCGAGGAGCGCGGCCGCGCGGGCCGCGTGGCGATCAGCGCCTCGGGCAAGTCGAAATCAAAATCGCTGAGTTTCATTGGAAAAGCTCCGGTGGCGGGCGGCGGAAAAGCGCGCGGAACCCGCCGGGGGTCAGCGCCGATAGCGGGTTGACGCTGACGCGCGGCGCATCCGGCGTGCCTGCGATGGTGAAATTGAAGCCGACCAGCCCCTCGCCCTTGCGGGTCAGAAAGGCGCCGATGCTGTTGACCAGATAGAATGGCGACACGACACCCTGCAAATCAAACCCCTTGTCCGCCAGCCTGTAAATCCCGTTGACCGCGATGCCAAGCCCCGGACCGACCGCGCTGGCCTGCGACACGGTGACCTGATCGGGGGTCAGGCGGAACCGGACATCGACCTCGTCAAAGGACAGCCCCTGCCCGTCCATCTGTTGCAGCAGGCCCACCACGCTGATCGCATCCAGCAAGGCCGCGATCGTTGGCGCATCGCGCACCCGCACCGACCGGACAGCCAGAACCCCGTCGAAGGTGCCTGCATCCGCCGCCGGCAATAGCGTCAGGTCGAGCGTGCCGCCAATGGCGCTGCCAAACAGCCCCGCTGCCAGCAGGACACTGCCCGCATCATCGCTGCGCAGCCTGATCGCGGACCGGCCAGCACGCGGCGCGATGGTGCCGGTGACAGCAGCGGACTCGTTGATGCGCGCGCTGAATTGCCCGATGAACCCCGCAACGCTGGTGAAATCGCCGCGAAAACCGGTCAGCACCATGCCTTCGGTCACGACCAGACGGTCCAGCACGATCTGCACCGGGCTGCCGCCCGCCCCGCCCTGCGCCCCGCCACCGGCACCGAACCGCGCGCGGCGCAGGTCGATCATGCCGCCTTGCACCAAAATGGCGGGGGGCTGATCCGCGCCGCGCCCCTGCACGGTGACAGGCGCATCCAGCCATGTCCCGATGCGCAGCCGCGAAAACACCGCCTGCGCCAAGCCGCCACCAGCGGCCAGCGTGATGCGTCCTTCGGCCTGCAACCCGCCGCCGCTGATCGACAGGCGGGTGATTTCGGGGACAGGGCCAAGACGGCCTTCGATGCGCAGATCGCCCTTTGTGGCGGCGGCCTTGGCCCAACCGACCGGCGGCAGCGCCAGTCGCAGCCCGTCAAGGTCAGAGGTCAGCACGAATTGCGGCGGCGCGTCCGGTTGCAGCGTGACCTGCAATCGCGCGGCGGCGGCACCGCTGATCATGCCGGGCGGCAGCGCGACCCCAAAGGCGCGCAAGCCCGCGTCCGAAAGCATCAGATCCGCCTGCAACTGGCTGCCGCGCGGCGCATCACGCGCAAAGCTGCGCGTCCATTGCGCATCGGCACTGACACCGTCGAGCGTCACCGGCCCGCTGATCGACAGGCCCGTATCATCGACGGCCACCTGCATCGCCGCCGCTGTCAGCACCCGGCTCGGCACCAGCAGGTCACTGCGCAGATCAGTCAGATCGACCCGCATGTCGAACCGCACCATTTCGCGTGGCGCATCTTTCAGCAGGGGCCAGTTCACGGTGCCTTGCGCCTGTGCATTGGCTTGGGCGATGGTCACCGGCAGACCGGCCTTGTCCAGAAAGGCAAAAGGCGGCTGGTTGATCACCGACAACAGGTCCGGCAGGCGGCTTTGTGCCTGCAACTGCAGCGTCGCAAGGCCCGGCTTTTGGCGCAGGTCCGCGATGGCAAAGCTGGTGCCGTCCAGCTGGACAGGCCCGCCATGCGGCGCGGTCATCATGCCGTCATCCAAAACAATCACAAAGCGGTGGTCGATCAAATGCCCAGTGCCACGCGCCTGCGTCACCGGCGGCAGCGCGGGCATCACAACCACCGCGGCATCCGCAAAGCTGAAATGCCCTGCGATGCGTGGCGGGCTGTCCGGGCTCCAGACGCAGGCCAAAATGCAGGTCCGACAGCTGGCCTGCAAGCACGTTCCGCCGGACCCAGTCGCGGGTGCCGGGCCGAAACCCGTTGGGCCAAAGCGTGCGCAACCGGTCCGGCGCCAGCGTGTCGATCACCGCATCAACCGCGACCTGCCAGCCCGCATCCGTGGCTGCGATCCGGCCCTGCGCCAGCATGCGCGACGCGCCATCGCGCACCATCGCCTGCCCGATATCGACCACGAAAGGATCAAGCGACAACCGCAGATCCACGCTCGCCCCATCGATCAGCGGCTGGCGCATCAAACAGGCCCGGCGGGTGTCAGCGCCACATCGCGCAGCTGGAATTGCGCCAGCAAGGCGCGCGGCAGACCATCCGCAAAATCGCGCAGATAGGCGTCGCCGCTGGCCTGCAGGCTGCCCCATTCGCTTTGCACCGCGATGTCGCTGAACCGGATCAGGTCGAGGATCGGGTCATAGGTCAGCTCGGCCCGCGCCGCGCTGAACCCCACGGGGTCGGATGCGGGCGTCGGTTGCAGCACCCCGGCCCCGATATCGAGCGAGGCCCGCAACGCCCCCAGCGCGCCAGTCTCATCAAGCGTGGTGCGCAAAGTGGCGGACAAAGGCGCGGCCACATCGCGCAGCCAGTTCAGCGCCGGCGATTGCGCCGCGATATCGCTGGCCGCGATATTGTTGATCGTCACGGCCAGATCGGCGGCACGGCTGCCGCGCGGGCTGGCATAAGACAACAGCGCCGTGGTCACATCGGCCCGCCCCGACAACAGCGCCAGGTCCGCCTGCATCGTCACCTGCCCGCCGCGCATGTCCAGATCGACCTGCCCGCCATCGACGGTCCAGTTCCGCCTTGCGCGGGCGTCGTCATAATTGACGATCAATCCGGTCGCCTGCGCTGTGCGCAGGGCATCGAACACGGGCCGGTCAAGGAACAGATCAATTTCATCCAGCCATTCCGGCAGGCTGCGCGTGCGCAACTGGTTACCCGCACCCAGCGCCAGCCCAAGGCTGCCGTCGCGGGCGCGGCGCAGGTTGATCTGTGCGCCGATAATGCGCACCTGCTGGACCAGCACCGCGCGTTGCAAGATCACCCCGCGCGGGGACAGATCAGCCTCGACCACCGGTATCCGCGTGACCAGCGCCCCGTTGCGGTCGATCAGCTGGGTGTCGATCAGCCGGATGGTCGGGTGCAGGTCGCGCCCGATCCGCACCGATATCGCGGCAAAGCGCAAACGCCCGCCATCCAGCACCTGCGTCCCACGGTCCTGCACCTGCGCGGTGATCCAGCTTGGGGCGGTAATCTCGCGGTCGATGATCATGACGCCAGCCACCAGCGCAAAGACCAGCGGCATCAGGCAAACCAGCAGCACGCCGCGCAGCACCAGCCGGACACGCGACAAGGGCCGTCGTGCGCGGACAGGGTCGGCTGTCTGCAGCGGGTCTGGCATTGGCTCTGGCAAGGATACTCCGCCCATGGGGTCACTGGTCCCTTTATCTTTGACACCATGCGACTAAAACAAGGCAATCAAAACCTCAGCGGAGATTATCAGCCATGACCCACCCTGCCATCGGCGACACTGCGCCTGCAATCAGCCTGCCGCGCGACGGTGGCGATATCGTCACTCTGTCCGATTTCGCGGGCAAGACAGTGGTTGTGTATTTCTACCCCAAGGACGACACCCCCGGCTGCACCACCGAAGCCATCGGTTTCACCCAAAGCGTCGATGATTTTGCCGCCGCCGGTGCCGTGGTGCTGGGCGTGTCCAAGGATTCCGTGGCCAAGCACGCCAAGTTCGTCGCAAAACATGACCTGAAAATCGCGCTGTTGTCGGACGAGGCGGGCGATGTCTGCGAACGCTATGGCACTTGGGTCGAGAAAAGCATGTATGGCAAGACCTATATGGGCATCGAACGCGCCACATTCCTGATCGGGCCGGATGGCAAGATCGCGCAAATCTGGCCCAAGGTCAAAGTCCCCGGCCATGTCGATGCGGTGTTGGCGGCGGTCAAGGCGCTATAATCCCGCGCCATCCGGCAGAGTGCGACGGCCGGGACCGGCACGGATTTGCAGGTCTCGGCGGAACTTTGCGCAGATTGGCGCGTTTTCCCCTTTAGGCCAGAAAACCGGGATTGCGTGTTGCGACATGGCGTTTGGCTGGCTAACACAGACCAGCACTGCCTTTTGTGGGGACACGGGGCAGGTCTGGCAGCCAAGCAAGGTGGATAACTGGTGCGTTCAAGACTGATGAAACCGATCCATGCCACGCTCGAGCGATGGTTCCCTGAAAAGCGGCTTTTCCTGCGATCCGACACCGAAACGCGTTTCATCCGCCTGTCCTCCGAAACACAGCTGGTCGCCTGGGCAGGCAGTACCATCGTTGTCGGCTGGACCATCGTCGCCACCGCGATCCTGCTGATGGACAGTATCGGGGCGGGCAATTTCCGCGCACAGGCGCAGCGCGACCAGATGACCTATGAACAGCGGCTGAATATCCTGTCATCCGACCGCGATAACCGCGCCGCTGAAGCAGCATCCGCCCATGCGCGGTTTGAAATGGCGCTGGAACAGATTTCGATCATGCAGTCCGAACTGTTGGCCACCGAGGAAAAGCGCCGCGAGCTGGAAACCGGACTAGAGGTGGTGCAGACCACCCTGCGCACCACGATGAAAGCCCGCGAGGAAGCGCGCCAGCAGGTCGCCACCCTGACCGAGACCGGCGACGACGGCACGCCGCTGTCGCTGCCTGACGAAGCCGTCGGCACCGTCAACCTGTTGGCCAGTGCGCTGGCCGAAACCGCTGCAGAGCGTGATCAGATCGCCGATGACGCAGGCATGGCCATCGAACAGGCCGCCGAGATGCAGCTGGAACTGCGTCTACTGCAGGAACGCAACGACCAGATCTTTCGGCAGTTGGAAGACGCGATGCTGGTCTCGGTCGAACCGCTGGACAATGTGTTCCGCGCGGCGGGCATGAACCCCGACACGTTGATCGAACAGGTCAGGCGCGGCTATTCCGGCACCGGCGGTCCGCTGGCGCCGATCCAGTTCACCACCGCGACGGGCGAGCCGGACCCCGACAGCCTGCGCGCCAATGCAATCCTTGCTTCAATGGACCGGATCAACCTGTACCGGATCGCCGCCGACAAGCTGCCGATTGCGACGCCCGTGCGGTCGAATTACCGGCTAACATCGGGTTTTGGACAACGCTGGGGCCGGCTACATGCAGGCACTGATTTCGCGGGGCCGGTCGGCACGCCGATCCATGCCGCTGCCGATGGCGTTGTGGTCAAGGCTGGCTGGGAATCCAGTTATGGCCGCTTGATCACCATCCGCCACGACTTCGGTTTTGAGACCCGCTATGCCCATCTGAACACAATTGATGTGCGGGTTGGCCAAAGGGTATCGCGTGGCGACCGAATTGGTGCTATGGGGAATTCTGGTCGTTCGACCGGGCCCCATCTTCACTACGAGGTGCGCGTCAATGGCAAACCCGTCAATCCGATGACTTATATAAGAGCTGGACAGAATGTTTTCTAAATCCAAAATCAATGAGCCCGGGCCAAAGGTGGCCGATACTCCCGCAGCCGCCGCGACGGATGCCAGCAAGACCGGCAGCCCGGTACCTGATTTCAAAACATCGCCGCCCAAGGCAAAGCCACCGGCCTCGATCCTGTCGTCGGACTTGCTGATCACTGGCAATTTGAAAACGACGGGTGATATCCAGATCGAAGGTCAGGTCGATGGTGACATCCGCGCCCATCTTTTGACGGTGGGCGAAAGCGCGACGGTCAAGGGCGAAATCGTCGCCGATGACGTGGTGGTCAATGGCCGCGTGATCGGTCGTGTCCGCGGCCTCAAGGTGCGGCTCACCTCGACCGCGCGGGTCGAAGGCGACATCATCCACAAGACGATCGCCATCGAATCGGGCGCACATTTCGAAGGCTCCGTGCAGCGGCAGGACGACCCTTTGTCCACCGGCGGCAAAAAGATGCCGCTGCTGCCCACGTCCGAGGGCGATCAGGGCTAAGGCTTTACCGACTTTCATGACTGATCAAGGGCGTCCCATGAGGCGCCCTTTTTCGTTTATCATCTCTTTTAGTTTGGATTGAACGGCAACAGTATTGCCATGTCGATCTAGTTCGCTAGGCTTAAGGTCTTTGAATGTTTTCGCGTCTCTATTTCGTCAAGTTTCGCCAGCATAACCTCCGCAACAGTTTAAACACGGGCACTGCTACTGCATTTCCGAACTGTTTGTACGCAGCAGATCGAGATGGATGAGGTATGAAGTTTTCTGGAAAACCTTGCAAACGTGCGCATTCTCGAGGAGTTAGGAACCTTGGGTTTCTTCCCGCTTGAGGAATGAGGCATTCCTTCCCGTCTTTATAGTAACGAGCAACTATAGTGTTGGATGGCCTATCTAGATCTGCAACGTGTGCAGTGAAACCCGTCCCTCGAGCGAGATTGGCCGCAGTCCTCCGCCTATGACCTTCCCAACCTCGGTCGGAGAGCGTGTATTTTTCATCAACATCCTTCTCGAGAGCACTGCGCAGCGGAATAGGGTCACCCGACAAGTCGGGGAACTTCATCTTTTCACCCATATCAGCGTCCCGAAACGCGACCATGAAACAACGTTTGCGCCGCTGAGGCACAAGGGTTTCTGAGTTAAGTATATCCCATGAAAGGCTATACCCAAGTTCCGAGATCACCCTTCTTAAAACGTCGAATGTCTTTCCGCCGTCATGCCTAACGATGTTACTCACATTCTCCAAAAGCAGCGCCTTCGGTCTTTTTATCTTTACGATACGAGCAATATCATAAAACAGAGTGCCTTGTGTCTCGTCTAGCAAGCCATGAGACTGCCCTAAGGCGTTTCGAGCAGATACACCGGCAAGGCTGAAAGGCTGACAGGGGAACCCTGCCGCAAGGACATCATGGCTGGGTATCTGGTTTTTGATCACATTGTCTGGACGATCCGCCGAGGTGATCGCTCGTATGTCACCGTTAGGCTGCAGGCCATGGTTTTGCTTGTAGGTTACGCGCGCCTTTTCGTCGATTTCAGATGCAAAAACACACTCGCCACCAAGGCTCGCGAGAGCCAGATGAAAGCCACCAATGCCTGCAAAGAGGTCTATAAACGTGAAATTCGTCAATTTACGGCCTGCCATAACTCTGCAAGATTCGGTCAATGCTAACACCTATCTGCTTAAGAAAGTTTTCTCTCGGCTTAGCGAGTAATACTAAGTACGGCTCAATTTCACTATATGTAGCGTGATGCAACATCCTATGCGCATAGGGGTTGAGGATGCAAATATTTTCGACCACATCTAAGCTTACTTCGAAGTGCCGCTGTTCCATCATAGGTACGAAGTGGTGCGCTTCGAGATAGAGTTCTCCAGTAGCCCGAGAACGAAAAGTCTGGTGTTTCGGCATCATCTCGCACACGCGGCCTGACTTTACCATTGCATCTATCGCAACCTTTGGATCGCGGCGGTACTTTAGCGAAGACGTCGGAACCAAAACCGGTAGCTTTGCGTTTGCGGCTTCCTGATACAACTCCTCAGCCGCATGATCAAAACCATTTTGCCAATCAATCTGAGCCCCTGCCCTTGCGGCCTTTAGCTCAGTATCATCGAGAGAACCGATCCAGATTTCATTGCTACGCTCAAACAGGAACCAATTATCCCAGACGTTTGGGCTAAACACCGCTTCGTTGAAGTAAAGTCTCAGCTCATTCTTTCCAGGCTTCGGAAAGTTAACTTTCAGATCGATGTGCCGACCAGTAGGGAATAAACGAAAGCGAAACACAACCGTCTCGCCACGCTTCTCAGCCTCGCCGAGAGCACCAATTGGGATGTTTGGATGATACTTTAGAAGGAGAGATCGCTCATGTTTGGCCACTGTCAACTGGCGTTTACTTGCTTCGTCCTTTTGAGTGATCTTAGAGTCTGATTCAAAACTCAGCGAGCGTTTTCAGTTCCTTGCAAGGTGGCGGGTCACGCGGCGAATATGGGCGATGAGCACCCAAGCCTCTGCGCTGGCGATGGATTTCTCCCAATCCTTTGACAGGCGGCGGCATCGCCCGAGCCAGGCAAGGGTGCGCTCCACGACCCATCGGCGGGGTAAGACTTCAAACCCTTGTGCCGCGTCCGAGCGTTTGACGATCTGGACGCTCCAGCGTCCGATGGCTTTCAGCGCCTCCCGCAGTTTGGGGCCTGCGTAGCCACCATCGGCAAAGATATGACGCAGCATGGGATAGCGCGCGGCGACGGCTTTCAGCACATCCGGCGCGCCGTCACGGTCCTGAATTTCGGCGCTGTGGACCTCGAGACCGACGAGCAATCCGGTCGTGTCAGTGACGATATGGCGCTTGCGGCCCTTGACCCTTTTTCCGGCATCATATCCGCTAACCCCTCCACTTTCCGTGGTTTTTACACTTTGGCTGTCGATGATGCCCGCTGTCGGCTGGGCTTTGCGGCCCTCCGCCAGCCGCGCGGCTTCAACCAGCTTGCGGTTCATCTCATCGAGAAAACCGTCGTTGCGCCAAGCATAGAAATAGCCCCGCACAGTCGATACCGCCGGAAAGTCGTTTGGCAGCATCCGCCACTGGCACCCGGTCGTAGCCATGTAGAGGATCGCGTCGAACACGTCGCGCAAGCTTGTGGTGCGGGGTCTGCCCGTGGTCTTGGGTGCTGGCATGAAGGGCGCGATCAGTGCCCATTCGGGGTCTGTCAGATCGCTTGCATACTTGTCGCCCACTCGGGCATGTTGGCGTCGGGTGAGTTCGGTCCAGGCCATCGTGATCTCCGTTCAGCTTCATACCCGAACAGAAGCACAACCTGCTGAACTCACTCAATTAGTTTCAAATCAGCCTCTTAGACCCAGCGCCGGCATTGGCTTGAAAAAACGATTTCAGTCTTTCGTCAAAAACAAAGTCATCCAAACCGAGTTCATCCCTAACTTGCCACACACCTCATACCTTTGTATCGACGAAAGCTCAAAAGACTTCAAGCTAGCCGTACGCCAACGCCCGCCGATACAAATGCCATGTGGCATGGCCCAGCACGGGCAGCACCACGATCAGCCCCAGAAACCACGGCAGCAGGGCCACCAGCGTCAGCGCGGCGACCAGACCGGCCCAGCACAGCATCACGGCGGGGTTCTGGCGCACCACGGCAAGGCTGATCAGCATCGCAGTGACGAAATCAACCTCGCGGTCCAGCACCAGAGGCAGGCTGACCACTGTCAGCGAAAACAGCAAAAACGCCAGCACGGCACCAACCGCCAGTTCGACCGCGATCATCGTCAGGCCGGTGGGGGTCAGGAACACCTCCCAGCTGTCTGACACGTTGGTCATCGTGGTCAGCCCCATGAACAATGCGAAGATCATATGTGCCAGAAAGGTCCAGAACAGGAAATAGATCACGATGATGGCACCCAGCCACGGCAATTGCCGCGTGCGTTCCTGCCAGACAATGCCCAGCACCGCGCGCCATGACAAAGGCTGGCCCGTCTCGATCCGGCGGCTGACCTCGTATAATCCGGCGGCGGCGAAAGGGGCGATCAGTGGAAAGCCCAAGGATGTCGCCAGCGTCCATGTCACATGCCCTGCCCCCAGCGACAGCATCCCGAACCCGCCCAGAACATAGACCGCGCTGAAAAACAGGCCGAATTGCGGGGTTCTGCGGAAATCAGCGACACCGGCAATCAGCGCCGCGCGCAGGTCGGCCAGCGCAAGGTGACGGACCTGCGGGGCGGCGGATTGGCGGATCGTGTCGGTCTGGGTCATGCGCAAATCTTGCGCCTTCGGACGGGTTTTGGCAAGCCTGCGGGATCAGTCCGCGTTGGCCGCGTCGCGCCCCTTGCCCGACATATCCAGCGCCAGTGTCGCGCCCATCAGCCCGTCCAGATCACCGTCCAGCACGCCTTTGGTGTCCGATGTCTCGAACCCGGTGCGCAGGTCTTTGACCATTTGATAGGGTTGCAGCACATAGGACCGGATCTGGTTGCCCCAGCCCGCATCGCCCGCATTTTCATGCGCCTCGTTCACCAGCGCAGACCGTTTATCCAGCTCCATCTGATAAAGCCGCGATTTCAGCGCCTTCATCGCGATATCGCGGTTCTGGTGCTGCGATTTTTCCGAGGACGTGACCACGATGCCGGTGGGAAAGTGGGTGATCCGCACGGCGGAATCGGTGGTGTTGACGTGCTGGCCGCCCGCACCCGATGACCGGTAGGTATCAAGGCGGATGTCGCTGGGGTTGACCTCGATCTCGATATTGTCATCGACGACGGGATAGACCTTGACCGATGTGAAGGACGTATGCCGTTTGGCGGCGCTGTCGAAAGGCGAGATGCGGACCAGCCGATGCACGCCGCTTTCGGATTTCAGCCAGCCATAGGCGTTATGCCCCATGATTTTATAGGTGACGGATTTGATCCCCGCCTCGTCGCCCGACTGCATGGATTGCAGTTCGACCTTGTAGCCCTTTTTCTCGGCCCAGCGGACATACATGCGCGACAGCATATTGGCCCAGTCGCAGCTTTCGGTGCCACCCGCCCCTGCGTTGACTTCGAGGAAGGTATCATTGGCATCCGCCTCGCCATCCAGCAGCGCCTCGAGTTCTTTTTGGGCGGCCTTGTCACGCAGGGATTTGAGCGCCTCTTCCGCCTCGGTGATAATGTCGGCATCGCCTTCCATCTCGCCCATCTCGATCAGTTCGATATTATCGGCCAGTTCCTGCTTGATCGTGTCATGCATGGTCAATGTATCGACCAGCACCTGCCGGTCGCGCATCAGTTTCTGCGCGGCGTCGGGATCGTCCCACAATGTCGGGTCCTCGACCCGCGCGTCGAATTCTTCCAGCCGGTAGCGGGCGGTTTCATAATCCATCCGCTGCGCCAGCAGGTTCAACGATTTCTGGATCGCATCGACATTGTTCTGCGTTTCAGCGCGCATGGGACACCTGCTCCGATTGGTTCTGTGGGGTCTTACATCCCGCACCGGCCAGCGGCAAGGCGGTCAGTACAACCCGCCCGTGGACAAGGTGCCAAAGGTCGCGCGCTCGCCCACGGTTGCCGTATCGCCGGTCGATGTCGTGACCTCGCGCTGGCTGCGCGGCACTTCGTCATACAGCGGCAGATCGGCGGCCATGGCGAAACCGCCGTCATACATGATGCCAAAGACCGGTTCTTCGCCCGCGCGGAAACATTCCGCCACCACATTGTCGCCGACGGCGTCATCGGGCAGGCGCGCGCCGCTGAACCGGTCGATGTTGATGAACTGGCATTGATCGGGGACCCTGAAAGGCGGCGCACCAAACACATCAATCGCCTCGGCCATGAAGCGGTTGAACACCGGCCCGCACATGCCGCCACCCGATGCACCACTGCCCAGACTGCGCGGATTGTCATAGCCGATGTAACAGCCCGCCACGATATTGGACGAAAAGCCCACGAACCAGACATCCTTGCTGTCATTGGTGGTGCCGGTCTTGCCTGCGATCTGCGCAGGCAGGTTCACCGACCCCGCCGCCGTGCCGCGTTCCACCACGCCCTGCATCATGGATGTCAGCTGATAGGCGGTGACTTCGTTCATCACGCGGGTGCGGTTCGACAAGATCAGCGGCGCCTGCCCTGCGGGCAAGGTCAGATTGGCGCAATCGGGGCATTGCCGGTCATCGTGCAGATAGACGGTATTGCCGAACCGGTCCTGCACGCGGTCCACCAGCGTGGGTGCGACCCGTTCGCCGCCATTGGCGAACATCGCATAGGCGGCGACCATCTTGAACAATGTCGTCTCGTCCGATCCGAGCGAGGCCGCCAACACCGGATTCATCCGGTCATAAACGCCAAAGCGTTCGGCATATTCGGCAACACGGTCGATCCCGACCTCTTGCGCAAGGCGGACGGTCATCAGGTTGCGCGACCGTTCAATGCCGGTGCGCAGGGGTGTCGGCCCATAAAACTGGTTGGACGCATTGGTCGGCCGCCACAGCCCCTGCGGGGTCATGATCTCGATCGGGGCATCGACAACGATGGTCGCGGGCGAATAGCCGCTGTCCAGCGCGGTGGCATAGACGAAAGGCTTGAACGATGATCCGGGCTGGCGTTGCGCCTGTGTCGCGCGGTTGAACACCGAGGCTTGATAGCTGAACCCGCCCTGCATCGCGATCACGCGGCCGGTGTTCACATCCATCGCCATAAAGGCACCCTGGACCTCTGGCACCTGCCGCAGGCTCCAGCGCAGGAATGAACCATCGCTGTCCTGCACGACGCGCCGGACATGGACGACATCGCCGGGGGTGAAATTGTCAAAGAAATTGCCGCGCATCCACGCGATATCGCGGCGGGGCACGACATGGGGTTCCGCCTCGGAGGCTGACAGCCCTTCGATGCCGATGCGCAAGCTGTTATCGGCCACGTCCAGCACGACGGCAGGGTACCACTGCCCCCCCAGCATGACGTCGCGCGGCAGATCGGTCGCGCGCAGCGCCGCGCGCCAAGCAGCGTCATCCGCCAGCGCCTCTGGTGCGATGGTCAGGCCAGTGCCACGCCAGACGCCTCTGGCGCGGTCGAAATCTTCCAGCGCCTGTTGCAGCGACTGGGCCGCGACCTTTTGCAGATCGGGATCAACCGTGGCGCGGATCGACAGGCCACCGGAAAAGAATTCCTCCTGCCCGAAATCCTGGCTCAGCTGGCGGCGGATTTCATCGGTAAAATAATCACGGTCCGGCAGGGTCGTGCGGAAATCGGGATAATCGCCGCCCTGCACGGTGCGCAGCGGTGATCCGGTTTCCACCGCCAGCGTGATATCGTCGATATAACCGTTCTGGTGCATCAGCCGCAGGGTATTGTCGCGCCAGAAAATCGCCGCCTCTTGGTCGCGCACAGGATGGCGGTTGCTGGGCGATTTGGGCAAGGACGCCAGATAGGCCGCCTCGCCCGCGGTCAGGTCTGTCAGCGGTTTGTTGAAATAGGTCAGCGCCGCGGCGGTGACGCCAAAGGAATTCTGGCCCAGGAAAATCTCGTTCAAATACAGCTCGAGGATACGTTCCTTGGACATCGCCTGTTCGATCCGCACGGCAAGGATGATTTCCTTGATCTTGCGTTCCACCGACCGTGACCCGTCGAGCAGAAAGTTCTTCATCACCTGCTGGGTGATCGTGGACGCGCCGCGCAGGTCTTCGCCGCGCGATTGCACGGCGTCGATGACGGCCGACAGCATGCTGGTCGCGTCAAAGCCTTGGTGGGTATAGAAATTCTTGTCTTCAGCGGAAATGAACGCCTGTTTGACCAGATCGGGAATATCCTCGGCCGGGGTGAACAGGCGGCGTTCGACGGCGAATTCGTCGATGATGCGGCCTTCGCGCGAATAGATCCGGCTGATCGTCTTGGGCGTGTATTGCGACAGGGTCTCATAGCTGGGCAGATCACGGCCATACAGAAAAATCACCCCGCCAAGGCCAAGCGCGGCCATCACCAGACCCATCGTCAGAAAGGTGAAAATGCCACCGAAGAATGAGAAGATGAAGCGCAACACGGGGCGGTTGTTCCTTTCAGGATTCCGTGCGCTTATACGCGCTGGCTGCGTGGGGGTCAAAACCGCAAATGCCCGTCAAGCGGCAAGTGCCGGTGCGGGACATCACAATCGCCTGATCCGCGCTAGGGCATGCTCGCTGCGATATTGCGCCACCGCCGCGGCGATTGCCGTCACCAGCCGCGTGCGGCTTTGCGGGTCGGTCAGGATCTGGCGGTCCTGCGTATTTGACAAAAACCCCGCCTCGATCAGCACGCTTGGGAAATCGGCGGCCAGCAGCACCGAAAACCGCCCCATCCGGCGAGGTTTGGCATTCAGCCGCACGCCCTGCGCCTGCATCTGCGCGATCACTTGGTCCGCAAAGGTCGCCGCGCGCGGGCTGGTAGTCTGGCGTGCAAGATCCATCAACACACCGGTCACCCTGTCATCGGTGACGGACAGATCGACCCCCGCCAGCAGGTCGCCGCGCTCATGCCGTTCGACCAGCCGTTCCACAGCGATATCGTCGCTGTCCTCGGACAGGGTATAGACCGAAGCCCCCCAGGCATCATCCTGTTCCAGCGCATCGGCATGCAGCGAGATGAACAGATCCGCCCGCGCGCGGCGCGCAATGCTCATCCGCGTGAACAACGGGACAAAGACATCCGCCTCGCGGGTCATGACCACGGCCACCCCGTCCTGGGCGCGCAGCTGGCCTGCGATTTCAGCGGCAAATTCCAGCATCAGATGCGCCTCGGTGATCCCGCCGCGTTCAGCCCCGGGGTCAACGCCGCCATGGCCGGGGTCAAGCACGACGATAAAGGCACCATTCCCGCGCTGGTCCAGCCCGCGCAACGCAGCGTCGCTGAACGCATCCCAGCCCGGATCAGGCGGCGCACCGGCGGCGGCGGCGAAATCATCCGCCGTGGTGCGGGCCAGCCGCAGGGTCAGCCGCGCGCCCTGCGCGTCGCTGGTCATCTCGGCCTTGGCCAGCGTCAGGGGTTCGGTCAGGTCCAGCACCATCCGCGTCCAGCCGGGCCGGTAAGGGCCAAAGCGGATATCCGTCACGCGGCGGGCGGTATTGATCGGGGTGGCACTGGCCCCGCCGGTATCCAGCCCTTGAAAATCCAGCACCAGACGGCGCGGCTCATCCAGCGTGAATACCCGGTAAGGCACGATGTCCGACAGGCCCAGCACGATCTGCACCGACCGCCAGCCGTCGCGGATATCGGACCTTTCGGGGTCGAACCGCGCCTGTGCACCGGCACTCGTGGCCAAGAGGCAGCACAGTACGATCCAGCGGATCATGCGCGGCGCGCCTGCATGAACCGCGCGATCCGGTCCAGCCCTTCGCTGATATCGGCGGTGCCGCGCGCATAGGAAAACCGCAGCCAGTGATGCCCGCGGGCTGCGTCAAAATCCAGCCCGGGTGTGACGGCCACCCCTGCCTGATCCAGTATTTCGGCGGCAAAGGCGCGGGCATCATCGGTATAGGCAGAGACATCGACATAGATGTAGAACGCGCCATCGGGCGGCGCAAAGGCCCCCAGCCCCGCCGCGCGCAAGCCATCCATCATCAGCGCGCGGTTGGCGGCATAGACGGCCTTGTTGGCGTCCAGTTCTTCGGGGCAATCCATCGCATGCAGCGCAAGGCGCTGTGCGGCATGGGGCGCGCAGATGAACATATTCTGCGCCAGCCGTTCGATCCGGCGGACGTGGTCATCCGGCACGACCATCCAGCCGACGCGCCAACCGGTCATGGAAAAATACTTGGAAAAGGAATTGACGACATAGACCTCGTCGGTGACTTCCAGCGCCGACACCGGGCGCAGGTCATAGTCGATCCCGTGATAGATTTCATCCGAGATCAGCGCGGCATCACGCGCGGCGCAAGCCTCGGCCAAAGCGGCCAATTGGGCGGTATCCAGCATCGTGCCGGTGGGGTTGGCAGGCGAGGCGACAATCAGCCCCGCAAGATCATGCTGCGCCACATGCTGCGGCTGCGGCTGGAACCGGTCGGCAAGGCTTGTCGGAATATCGACCGGTGTCAGCCCGACCGCGCGCAGGATTTGGCGGTAGGACGGATAACAAGGCGTGCCAAGGCCGACGCGTTCGCCATTGTCGAACAGGGCCGAAAACGCCAGCAGAAACGCACCGGATGCACCCGAAGTGATGACCACGCGGGCGGGGTCAAGGTCCAGCCCGTACCAGTCGCCGTAATGGCGCGCGATGCGGGCGCGCAAATCGGGCAGGCCAAGGCCCACGGTATAGCCCAAGGGATCGGCCATATCCGCGATCAGCCGGTCGCGCGCGGCTTTGGGCGCGCCGGTGCCGGGCTGGCCCACCTCCATATGGATGATATGGCGGCCTGCGGCCTCGGCCTGACGGGCGGCTTCCATGACATCCATGACGATGAAAGGGTCCACGTCGCCGCGGGTTGCGTGTCGCATCTGCTGCCTCTTGGTGGGGTTTGGTAAGGTGGATCAGGATCCACCCTACTCGGCGGCCAGATCGCCCTTGGCTTCGATTTCAGCGGCCTTTTTTTCGACCTGTTCGACGATATGTTCGATCATATCGGCATTGGATTGCTTGTGGCTTTGCTTGCCCGCCAGATAGACCATGCCGGACCCTGCCCCGCCGCCGGTGAAACCGACATCGGTCATCAACGCCTCGCCCGGCCCATTCACCACACAGCCGATGATCGACAGCGACATCGGCGTCTTGATATGTTCCAACCGCTTTTCCAGCGCCTCGACCGTCTTGATCACGTCGAACCCCTGCCGCGCGCAGGACGGGCAGGAAATGATATTCACGCCGCGGTGGCGCAGGCCAAGGGATTTGAGGATCTCGAACCCCATCTTGACCTCTTCCACCGGATCGGCGGACAGCGACACACGGATCGTATCACCGATCCCCATCCAGAGCAGATTGCCCATCCCGATGGCGGATTTCACGGTGCCGCTGATCAGGCCACCCGCCTCTGTGATACCCAGATGAATGGGGGCGTCCGTGGCATCGGCCAGTTGCTGATAGGCGGCGGCGGCCATGAACACGTCGGACGCTTTGCAGGAAATCTTGAATTCGTGAAAATCGTTGTCTTGCAGGATCTTGATATGATCCAGCCCGCTTTCGACCATCGCATCAGGGCAAGGTTCGCCGTATTTATCCAGCAGGTGCTTTTCCAGCGACCCCGCGTTCACGCCAATGCGGATCGAACAATTGTTGTCGCGCGCGGCGCGGATCACCTCTTTGACGCGCGCCTCGTCGCCGATATTGCCGGGGTTGATGCGCAGGCAGGCGGCACCGGCCTCTGCGGCTTCGATCCCGCGTTTGTAATGGAAATGGATATCGGCCACGATCGGCACCGAGACATTGCGCACGATCTCGCGCAAGGCCTTGGCCGAGGCCTCATCAGGGACCGAAATACGCACGATATCGGCACCGGCATCGGCGGCGGCCTGCACCTGCGCGATGGTGCCTTTGATATCGGTGGTCAGCGTATTGGTCATCGTCTGCACCGAGATCGGCGCATCACCACCGACCGGCACATTGCCCACCATGATCTGACGGGATTTGCGGCGATAGATATTCCGCCAGGGACGGATATGGTTCAGGGACATCATTGCGCTTTCACGAAACTTGCGTTCATCCGCAACCTAAGCGCCCCTGCCGCTATGGGCAAGCGTCTGCGGCTATTGGTCTGTCACCGCCTCTGCGACGCGGATGATTTCGGCAAGGTCCGCATCACTGGCAAGATCGGCCAAGGCATAGCTGGCGGTCAGATTATCCACCGACAGCACCACATTGGATGTCACAACACCGCGCTGCCCGACGGGGCCGTAATGCTGGCCATTGACCGCGAAATACATCGCACCGCTTTCGCCGACCCGCAGGATGGCGGGGTCTTCGGTCGCGGGCAGCACGAAATTCTGGCCGGGTTCCATGATGCCTTCGAAAAGGACAACGCCATCTGCCGCCTGCACCCGCACCCAAGCTGGGCGCGCAGCGACCAATTGCACCTGCGGCGCGGGCGGTTCGACCACCTGAATACTGGGCGTTGGCAGGACATCTGCCAGAGCAATGGGCAGGTCAACTGCGACCTGCGCGATGGCGGGGCCATCCTGGCCTGATGCCAAGGCGCCTATCATGCGCGGTGTCAGCGTTGCGATCGGGGTGTCGCGGGCGACCATGACCGGCACGTCCAGCGCCTGCGGGCGATACAGCCGGTCCAGCGCATCAGGCGACGGCAGCGTCACATCCGCCAACGCATCGCCAACAACATTGAACCCATTGCCGCCACCGGCAAGTGGGTCAAGCTCTGACACCACAACGGGGGCCTGCTCGACCGGGGCGAATTGCACGCGCTGCACCTCTTGGAAGATGGTCCAGCCACCATAGCCCAGCCCCGCAATCATCCCGACCAGCACCAGCACAGACCCGATGGCACGCAATTCAAGCTGCGCGAAAACCGATTCCCGTGCAGGGACAAAAGGCGTGCGCGACGATAAAAAGATATCCTTGCCAGCCGACGCGCGGCTGGTGTCCGCCACGCGATTTTTCAGCGAGGACGCCTGTTCTGACATGCCATGCGCGGTCGCAAAGCCGCTTTCCTTGCAAAAGGTGGCGAAGGCCGCATCAGGATCCATGCCAAGATAGCGCGCGTAAGACCGCACATAGCCCGCGATGAACCCGGGCGTGTCAAAAGCAGAGGGGTCAGCATTTTCAATTGCGGCGATATAGGCCGCCTTGATCTTTAATTCGCGCTGGATATCCAAAAGGCTTTTGCCGAGCGTTGCGCGTTCGCCGCGCATGATATCGCCCAGACGCAAAGCGTAATCGTCAAACCCTCTGGTTTGAACGTCCTGCGCCACGCTGGCACGCCTGAAGGTCTTTCCCATCATTGACTGTCCTGCCGCACTACGCCCCATAGCGGCACCGACCGAATCAACCGGTGAGTGCTGCCTGCAAAAGCTGTACCATATCAACGCGATGGTTGCACATCAGCAATAGGCGTCAACCCGCCAATTCGGCCCGGTTCAATGCACAATGCGACCACAAACCGTCCAATGCCCCCACAAGTGCGGTCATTTCGCGCGATCCATGTACCGGCGACGGGGTAAAGCGCAGCCGCTCAGTGCCACGTGGCACTGTCGGGAAATTGATCGGCTGCACATAAATACCGAATTCGGACAACAGCATATCAGACAGCTTTTTGGTGTGTTTCGGATCGCCCACGATCAGCGGCACGATATGGCTGCCATGATCGATGATCGGCAGGCCCAAGCCCTTCAGCCGCAGTTTGAGGATTTTCGCCTGTGTCTGGTGGCTGTCGCGCAGCGCCTGATCGGTCTTGAGATGCGCAACGGACGCTGCGGCTGCAGCGGCCACTGCTGGCGGCAGGCTGGTGGTAAATATGAACCCCGGCGCATAGGACCGCACGGCATCGCACATCTTGGGTGATGCGGCGATATAGCCGCCCATCACGCCGTAAGCCTTGGCCAAGGTACCATTGATGATGTCGATGCGGTGCATCACACCGTCACGTTCCGCCACCCCTGCCCCACGCGGGCCATACATGCCGACGGCATGGACTTCGTCGCAATAGGTCAGCGCGCCAAATTCTTCGGCCAGATCGCAAAAGGCGGCAATCGGCCCGAAATCACCGTCCATCGAATAGATCGATTCAAAGGCAATCAGCTTGGGCGCTGCCGGATCGTCGGCTTCCAGCAATTGGCGCAGATGGGCCACGTCGTTATGGCGGAAAATCCGCTTGGCCCCGCCGTTGCGGCGCACACCTTCGATCATGGACGCATGGTTGAGCGCATCGGAGTAAATGATCAGGCCGGGAAACAGTTTCGGCAGCGTGCTGAGCGTGGCGTCATTGGCGATATAGGCGCTTGTGAACAGCAGCGCCGCGCCCTTGCCATGCAAATCGGCCAGTTCGGCCTCGAGCCGTTTGTGATAGACGGTGGTGCCGGAAATGTTACGCGTCCCGCCAGACCCTGCACCGGTTGCCTCGATCGCCTCGTGCATCGCGGTCAACACGACGGGGTGCTGTCCCATGCCAAGATAATCATTGCCGCACCAGACGGTCACCGGCATTTCGGACCCGTCGGGTTTGACCCATGTCGCATGCGGGAATTGACCACGTTTGCGTTCGATATCGATAAAGGTGCGATAGCGGCCTTCGTCGTGCAAGCGGTTGATCGCTGTATCCAATTGGGCGTTATAATCCACCAATCCGTCCTTCTTATCGTGACAGGACGCTCTCTTTCCCGGGGCGCCTTGAATCGTTCTAAAATGCATATAGGGCAGAAACTGTCCGAACAAGACGCTACAAACTGTCACCCCTCGCCAAGCGTACCCTAGGCTGGCCAAACGGGGCAGACCCTGATCTGTATCAATAAACAACAGCACGTGTGATTTGTCCAACAGGGCATCGCCACGTCGGCCATTGACCTGCGCTGTGATCGGGACAACCTTGCAGCACACATTTCTGGAAAGGCTTGCCCATGTCCCTCGATCCCGTTCTCGACCGTATTGATGCTGATTTGCCGCAGGCGGTCGAACGTCTGAAGGAATTGCTGCGCATCCCGTCGATTTCGACCGACCCGGCCTACAAGGCCGATTGCGACATGGCCGCCGACTGGCTGGTGGCGGATCTTGTGGCGATGGGGTTCGCTGCGTCCAAACGCCCGACACCGGGGCACCCGATGGTCGTGGCCCATGCGGCTGGCGATGGGCCGCATGTGCTGTTTTACGGCCATTACGATGTGCAGCCGGTTGACCCGCTGCACCTGTGGGACCGCGACCCGTTTGATCCGCAGGTCGAAGACACGCCAAAGGGCAAGGTGATCCGCGGCCGCGGCACATCCGACGACAAGGGCCAGCTGATGACCTTTGTCGAGGCCTGCCGCGCCTGGATCGCCGTGCATGGGTCGCTGCCCGCGAAAATGACGCTGTTCTTCGAAGGCGAAGAGGAATCAGGCTCGCCCTCGCTGGTCCCGTTCATGCAAGACAATGCCAAAGAGCTGACAGCCGATATCGCGCTGATCTGCGATACTGGCTTATACGGTGAGAGCACGCCGGCGATTATCACCCAGCTGCGCGGCTTGCTGGGAGAAGAGATCACGATCACCGGCCCCGACAAGGATTTGCATTCGGGCATGTATGGCGGGCTGGCGATGAACCCCGCCCGCGTGCTGGCGCGCGTGATCGCGGCACTGCATGACGCGGACGGGCGCATTACCGTCCCCGGTTTCTATGACGGCGTGCCAGACCTGTCGAACGAACTGGCCGCCGCCTGGGACGACCTGCGCTTTGATCAGGCGGCGTTTCTGGGCGATGTCGGCCTGTCGATTCCCGCCGGCGAAAAAGGGCGCCGTCCGCTCGAAATGATCTGGTCGCGCCCGACCTGCGAAGTGAACGGCATGTGGTCAGGCTATACCGGCGACGGGTTCAAGACGGTGCTGCCGTCACAGGCCCATGCCAAGATCAGCTTTCGCCTTGTCGGCACGCAGGACCCGCTCGCTATCCGCGACAGTTTCCGCAAGATGGTGCAGGATATGATCCCCGCCGATTGCAGCGTGACGTTTGCGCCCCACGGGGCCAGCGCCGCAGGGCAGATGACGACAACGCATCCCGCCTTTGCCCAGGCGCGCCGCGCGCTGTCGGATGAATGGCCGCAAGCGGCGGCCTATGTCGGCAGCGGCGGGTCGATCCCGATTGCAGCCTATTTCAAGCAAATCCTGAACATGGATGCGATGCTGATCGGCTTTAGCAAGACTGATGACCAGATCCATTCGCCCAACGAAAAATACGACCTGTCGTCGTTTCACAAAGGAATCCGGTCTTGGGCGCGGATCCTGCATGCGATGACGCAGACCACGTGATCAGGCGCAGCAGCGCAAGAGGATCTGAAATATCGGGAAAATGGCGCGGTTGACGGGGCTCGAACCCGCGACCCCCGGCGTGACAGGCCGGTACTCTAACCAACTGAGCTACAACCGCGCGTGAGGGGCGCAATAATCGCGGGCGCGCCGGGCGTCAACGGCAAAAAGACCGAAAGCCGCGCTTTTCAGCGCGGCGTTCCGGGTCGTCTTTTGTAAGGGAAAAGCAGTGGCGCGGTTGACGGGGCTCGAACCCGCGACCCCCGGCGTGACAGGCCGGTACTCTAACCAACTGAGCTACAACCGCGCATCTGCATTCCCAGCATCGCTGCTGGTGGGGTGCTTCTAAGTGCGGCTGCGGGCCTCGTCAAGCGGTCTTCGGGCTTGTCTGAAAATATCTGTGATGCGCGCAGCCGCCTGCAGATCGCGGCAGGTATTTGCAACAAAGACGCGCGCGCTGGTCACGGCACAAGGTAGCCGATGCAAAAGTGCCGCGATAACGCCGTTGGTGCGGGATCGGCGCGCAAAAAGCGGGAAGGTGGGTGGTGGGTGATGAGAGGCTCGAACTCCCGACATCTTCCGTGTAAAGGAAGCGCTCTACCAACTGAGCTAATCACCCGCTGGCGCTGCTTTAGGATATCGCGGCGCGTGATGCAAGTGGTGGCCGGGGGCTTGCCCCCGGACCCCCAGGATATTTATGCTCGGAAGATGATGGGGGGCCTTGGTCACGCTTCGAGAAGGTGCTGGATGCCGTCCTTGATGTGATAGACCCGCCCCTGCCCGCCATGCGCTGTGGCCACGGCGATCGCGGCATCCCCCGCAAGGATGCGGCGCAACACCCGGCTGGTGATCCCGTGGGTGACCAGAACGGCAGGGCCGCGCAGATCGGTCAGGAACGAATGGCAGCGCGCCGTCAGCGCGGCGAAACCTTCGCCGTTCGGGGCCATCGCATATTGCGCGGCGACCGGATCGGGGCCGTCCGGCATCGGCAGCGTGTCGCGCAGCAACCCTGCCCAATCGCCCACGCCGATTTCGCGCAGCCGGTCATCGGTGCGGATATGTGCCGCGATCCGCGCCAGCGCGATGCCCGCCGTCTGCACCGCGCGCGCCTGCGGGCTGCACCAGTACTGAAAACCGGTCAGATCGCGTTGCGCAAGGATTGCACCCTGCCGCGCGGCATCGGCCGCGCCCTGCGGGGTCAGCGGCGAATTGAGCGCGCCCTGCATCCGGTTTTCGGCGTTCCATTCGGTTTGCCCGTGGCGGAGGATGTAGATTTCAGGAAATGTCATCGGGTGCCTGTTGGGCTGGACCTGTGCTGTCAGGCAAATTGCAGCATAGCGTAGAAGTCAATGGTGGGTGATAAGGGATTTGAACCCCTGACATCTTCGATGTGAACGAAGCGCTCTACCACTGAGCTAATCACCCGCTGGAGCGTGATCTAGACGTCCTCGGCTGCAGTTGCAAGGCCGGTTTTGCCGCTTTGTGACGCATCCTTGCCGCTGCGCAGTTTCAGCGTCAGCAGCTGTGCGCCTGCGCCCAGATCCTTGGCCTTGACCACGCGGACCCGGCCCAGCGGGGGCAAAAGCAGGTCGTCGCCGCGCGCCAGCGCCTCGCCGATCAGGGTCAGGGTTGCGTCCAGCGCCAGCTTGGCATCGCGTTTCTTGAGCCCGCTGCGCGTGGCCAGCTGGTCCAGCAGATCGGGTTTTTTCAGCGGCGCGGGGGCCGATGTTTCGGAAGTGGGGGAGTGTGCGCGTGCCATGGTCTGTCCTGTTGCAATCAGGGGGAGTGTAGCGGGTTTGGCGCGTGACGCCAGCGCCTTGGCAAGCGGAAGGCGCGCCTTTTGCAGGACGCGCCTTTGGTTTTTACAGCCCCGCGGTCAGTGGGTGCGCGCAGCCTCTGGTGCGGTGCCGGATTTGATCGCGGCAGCGGCGGCGGCTTCTTCGGCGGCTTCGTCCCATTCGATGGGTTCGGGTTTGCGCACCAGCGCGTGTTCCAGCACCTGCGACACATGCGTGACAGGGATGATGGTCAGCCCTTCTTTCACGTTGTCGGGAATGTCTGGCAGGTCCTTGGCGTTATCCTGCGGGATCAGCACCGTGGTGATACCGCCACGCAAAGCGGCCAGAAGTTTTTCCTTGAGCCCGCCAATCGGCATCGCATTACCGCGCAACGACACTTCACCGGTCATCGCGATATCGCGGCGCACGGGGATCTGCGTCAGCACCGAGACGATGGACGTGACCATGGCCAGACCAGCCGATGGCCCGTCCTTTGGTGTCGCCCCGTCGGGGACGTGAACGTGGATATCAATCGTGTCGAATTTCGGCGGTTTCACCCCGATTTCCGGCGCGATGGACCGCACATAGCTGGAGGCCGCATCGATTGATTCCTTCATCACATCGCCCAGCTTGCCGGTGGTTTTCATCCGGCCTTTGCCCGGCAGGCGCAGGGCTTCGATGTTCAGCAATTCGCCGCCCACCGATGTCCAGGCCAGACCTGTCACCACACCGATCTGGTCTTTTTCCTCGGCCAGACCGAAGCGGTGTTTTTCCACGCCAAGGAAATCGGCCAGATTGGCGGCGGTGACGGTGATCGCCTCTGCCTCTTTCTTGACGATCCGGGTCACGGCTTTGCGCGCGGCCTTGGCCAGTTCGCGTTCCATGTTCCGCACGCCCGCTTCGCGGGTATAGACGCGGACCATCGCCAGCAGCGCATCATCGGACACGCTGAATTCGCGGGCTTTCAGGCCGTGGTTCTGCATCACCTTGGGCAGCAGATGCTGTTTGGCGATCTCGACCTTTTCGTCTTCGGTATAACCCGACAGGGTGATGATCTCCATCCGGTCCAGCAGAGGGCCGGGCATGTTATAGCTGTTGGCCGTGGTCAGGAACATCACGTTGGACAGGTCATATTCGACCTCCAGATAGTGATCGACGAATGTCGCGTTCTGTTCTGGGTCCAATACCTCGAGCATCGCGGATGCGGGATCACCACGGAAATCATTGCCCATCTTGTCGATTTCATCGAGCAGGATCAGCGGATTGGTGGTTTTCGCCTTTTTCAGCGCCTGAATGATCTTGCCGGGCATCGACCCGATATAGGTCCGGCGGTGGCCACGGATTTCGGATTCGTCGCGCACACCACCCAATGAGATGCGGATAAACTCGCGTCCCGTTGCCTTGGCCACGGATTTGCCAAGGCTGGTCTTGCCCACGCCGGGAGGGCCGACCAGACACATGATCGGGCCTTTCAGCTTGGCCGAACGTTGCTGCACGGCCAGATATTCGACGATGCGTTCCTTGACCTTTTCCAGACCGTAATGATCGGCATCCAAGACCGCCTGCGCCTTGTGCAGGTCTTTCTTGGTGCGCGATTTGACGTTCCATGGCAGGCCCAGAATCCAGTCCATGTAATTGCGCACCACGGTCGCCTCGGCGGACATGGGGGACATGGATTTGAGTTTCTTCAGCTCGGCATCGACCTTTTCGCGGGCTTCCTTGGACAGCTTGGTGTCATGGATGCGGGCTTCCAGCTCGGCCACTTCGTTCTGGCCATCTTCGCTGTCGCCCAATTCCTTCTGGATCGCCTTCATCTGTTCGTTCAGATAATATTCGCGCTGGGTGCGTTCCATCTGCGATTTGACGCGGGTCTTGATCTTGCGTTCGACCTGAAGCACGGACATTTCGCCCTGCATCATGCCGTAAACCTTTTCCAGCCGTTCCGCGACGGACAGCGTTTCCAGCAGGCCCTGTTTCTGCGCGACTTCAATCCCCAGATGGCCGGCGACCAGATCGGCCAGTTTGGCAGGCTCGGTGGCGTCGCTGACGGCGGCCATGGCTTCTTCGGGGATGTTTTTCTTGACCTTGGCATAGCGTTCGAATTCGGCGGCGACATTGCGCACCAAGGCTTCAACCTCGGTCGGATCGCCAGCTTCCTCGGTCAGATATTCGGCGCTGGCCTCGAAGAACGAGTCGTTGGGCAGAAAACCGGTGATGCGCACACGGCTGCGCCCTTCGACCAGCACCTTGACGGTGCCATCGGGCAGTTTGAGCAATTGCAGCACATTGGCCAGCACGCCTGATTTGTAGATGCCGTCCTGATCGGGGTCGTCCTGACCGGGGTCAATCTGGCTGGACAGCAGGATCTGCTTGTCGTCCTGCATGACTTCTTCCAATGCGCGCACCGATTTGTCGCGGCCCACGAACAAAGGCACGATCATATGCGGGAACACCACGATGTCACGCAGGGGCAGGACGGGATAAGACGAACTCAGCGGTTCTTGCATGGAATTTTCCTTTTCTGGCAGAACGCGTCAGCCCCGTCTGATCGGCAGCATGGCGCGTCCCCTCTTGGCTATTACAAATGGGGCTGACATCTGGGGCTGTCAACCAGCCATGGATCACAGCGGGTCGATATCGCCCTGCGCGCGCTGGCGATGAAAATCTGCCTCCCATGCGGCAAAGCTGCCTGCGGAAATAGCATCGCGCATACCGGCCATGATGTCCTGAAAGTAATGCAGGTTGTGCCATGTCAGCAGCATGCCTGAAATCATCTCGTTCGCGCGGAACACATGATGCAGATAGGCGCGCGAATAGCCGCGGCAGGCGGGACAGGTGCAAGCCTCGTCCAAGGGGCGCGGATCATCCTGATGGCGCGCGTTCTTGATGTTCACGACACCGTGGCGGGTAAAGGCCTGCCCCGTGCGGCCCGACCGCGACGGCAGCACGCAATCCATCATGTCGATGCCGCGCTTGACCGCGCCGACAATGTCATCCGGCTTGCCCACGCCCATCAGGTAGCGGGGTTTGTCCACCGGCAATTGGTCGGGTGCGTAATCCAGCACGCCGAACATGGCCTCTTGCCCTTCACCCACGGCCAGACCGCCGACGGCATAGCCGTCAAACCCGATGGCCTGCAGCGCTTGGGCCGATTGCGCGCGCAGATCCTGTTCCAGCCCGCCTTGCTGGATCCCGAAAAGCGCATGGCCGGGCCTGTCGCCGAACGCATCGCGTGACCGCTGCGCCCACCGCATCGACAGATCCATGCTGGATTTGATCCGGTCACGGTCGGCGGGCAGTGCGGGGCATTCGTCAAAACACATCACGATGTCGGACCCGAGCAGCGCCTGAATTTCCATCGACCGTTCCGGTGACAAATGATGGCGCGATCCGTCGATATGGCTTTTGAAGGTCACGCCTTCCTCGGTCAGTTTGCGCAATCCGGCCAGCGACATGACCTGAAACCCGCCACTGTCGGTCAGGATCGGCTTGTCCCAGTTCATGAATTTGTGCAGCCCGCCAAGTGCTGCTATCCGTTCCGCCGTGGGACGCAGCATCAGATGATAGGTATTGCCCAGCAGGATATCGGCCCCCGTGGCGGCCACGCTTTCGGGCAGCATCGCCTTGACCGTGGCGGCGGTGCCCACGGGCATGAAGGCCGGCGTGCGGATCACCCCGCGCGGCGTGTTGATCGCACCGGTGCGCGCCTTGCCGTCGGTGGCATGCAGGTCAAATGAAAAACGCTGGGTCATCGGCTATCCTTTTGCTGGCAAGGCATATGCCGCATGGGCGCGGGATTGGAAAGACCGCAGCGTCCGCCGCCCCTTTACGCCCAAGGCCACAAACCCTATATGTTTTCTCAGGAATGCAGGAACCAATCAGATGACAGATGCAAATGCACAATTGGAAGGCGCGCCGTTGATCGCGCCATCGACGACGGACCATCCATTGTACGAGGATGTCGTTCAAGCGTGCCGGTCGGTCTATGACCCTGAAATTCCAGTCAATATCTATGATCTGGGCCTGATCTACACAATCGACATCAAAGACGACAACGCGGTCAATATCGTCATGACACTGACTGCCCCCGGCTGTCCGGTGGCAGGCGAAATGCCCGGCTGGGTCGCAGATGCCATCGAACCCCTGCCCGGCGTGAAACAGGTCGACGTGGAAATGACCTTCGAACCGCAATGGGGCATGGACATGATGTCGGATGAAGCACGGCTGGAACTGGGGTTCATGTAAGCTTCAGGAAAGCTTCACAACGGAATTGCGCAGCCGTTACATTCGCGCGGCATCCACCGCTTCAGTCACAACACTGGAGCATCCCATGACACGGTTATCTGTTACATTACTTGCCACACTGGCCGGCACTACAGCCATCGCCGATACTGCCCTGACCTATGGTCCGCGCCCTGCCTATCTGGTCAGCCAGATGACTGACAGCCCCCTGAAAGAGCAATTGCTGGCTTGCGCAGACCAGACGCCCACGCGGTCGGATTTCTCGATCGGGCACCGTGGTGCGCCGTTGATGTTTCCTGAGCATACTGTCGAATCAAATGTCGCCGCCGCCCAGATGGGTGCGGGTATTCTGGAATGTGACGTGACATTCACCGCCGATCTGGAACTCGTCTGCCGCCATGCGCAGAACGACTTGCACACCACGACCAATATCCTCGTCACGCCATTGGCTGACAAATGCACCGCAGGTTTCACTCCTGCCAACGGTGACACACGCGCCAGCGCCGAATGCCGCACTAGCGATCTGACGCTGGCCGAATTCCGGACACTGGACCCCAAGATGGATGCCGCCAACACGGCCGCCACCACCGCCGAGGACTACCTGAACGGCACCGCCAACTGGCGCACCGATCTTTATACGACGAACACCACGCTGATGACGCATGCCGAATCCATCGCGCTGTTCCGCGATCTGGGCGCGAAATTCACGCCAGAGCTGAAATCCCCTGCGGTCGACATGCCGTTCAACGGCTTCAGCCAGGAAGATTACGCGCAAAAGCTGGTCGATGAATACAAAGCCGCCGGTATCCCCGCCAGCGACGTCTGGCTGCAGTCGTTCAACCTTGACGATGTCTTGTACTGGATCAAGAACGAACCCGCATTTGGTGCGCAGGCCGTCTATCTGATGGACGAATACGAAACCGTCGACGGCTATACACCGCATGATCCTGCGACTTGGCCCAACACTATGGACGACCTCAAGGCGATGGGTGTGAACATCATCGCGCCACCGACATGGATGCTGGTCACGCTGCAAGACGGCAAGATCGTGCCCTCGGCACTGGCCACGGCCGCCAAGGCAGCCGATCTGCAGATCATCACCTGGACGCTGGAACGGTCCGGCCCACTGCACACCGGCGGCGGTTGGTATTTCCAGGGCATCAATGATGCGATCACCAATGACGGCGCCTATTTCGAAGTGCTCGATGTGCTGGCACAGGATGTCGGCGTGATCGGCGTGTTCTCTGACTGGCCCGCCACCACGACCTATTACGCCAATTGCATGGGTCTGTGACCCCAAAGGCTCGGACGGCGACCTTGTGTCGTCCGGGTCCCTGCCCTATCTTGGAAACAACGCAAGGAGTTTCCCATGTTCGGCATCCCCGGCAAACAAGCTGTCACCATCACCGACAAGGCCGCCAGCCAGATCGCGCGGCTTATGGCCAAGGACGGCCATCAGGGCCTGCGCATCGGCGTGAAAAAGGGCGGTTGCGCAGGGATGGAATATACCATGGCCTATGTCACCGACATTGATCCTTTGGACGAGGTCGTCGAACAGGACGGCGCGCGCGTGATGATCGCGCCGATGGCGCAGATGTTCCTGTTCGGCACCGAGATCGATTATGAAACATCCTTGCTCGAATCCGGTTTCAAGTTCCGCAATCCCAATGTGGTCGATGCCTGCGGCTGCGGGGAATCGATCAAATTTGCAGAGAATATCGCGTCGCGCTGACGCCCATCAAAGGACAGCCCATGCGACGCAAACTTGCCGCCGGCAATTGGAAGATGAACGGATTGCGCGCCGATCTGACACAGCTGGCGACGCTGGCCGAACAGCGCGGCGATGATGTCGATGTGCTGATCTGCCTGCCTGCCACGCTGATCGGGTCTTGCGCGGGATTGCCCATCGCCATCGGCGGTCAGGATTGCCACACGGCCACCCATGGCGCGCATACCGGCGATATATCAGCCGCGATGCTGGCCGATGTCGGGGCAACCCATGTCATCACCGGCCATTCCGAACGCCGCACGGACCATCATGAAACCGACGCCATCGTCGCCGCGAAATCACGCGCAGCACATGATGCGGGGCTGATCACGATCATCTGTATCGGTGAAACGCTTGCACAGCGCGAGGCTGGCACGACGCTGGATGTGATTGATGCGCAATTGGCCGGATCTGTGCCGCATTGCGCAACCGCCGACAATACCGTGATCGCCTATGAACCGATCTGGGCCATCGGCACCGGCAAGGTGCCTACGACCGACCAGATCGCGCAGGTCCATGCCCATATCCATGCGCGGCTGATTGCCCGCTTTGCCGATGGGGCCGATTTTGGCATTCTGTATGGCGGGTCGGTCAAGGGCGATAATGCGGCCGCCATCTTTGCCGTGCCGCATGTGACCGGCGCGCTGGTCGGCGGGGCCAGCCTGAAGGCTGTGGATTTCACCCCGATCATCGCAGCGCTGGCCGCCAGTTAGGCTTTTGCAGGCCCCAATACGTCACGCAGCGTGGCAATCGCGCTGTCCAGATCGGCCATCACCGCCTCTGCCCCGACAAGGCGCAGGATATCGGGGTGGTGATCCAGAATCCCCCCCGCCACGATGATATGCGCCAGCGGCTGCGTGATGCGCAGCGCAAGGCTAAGCCGGGTCAGCGGTTCCAGCATCCGGTCGGAATTGGCGACAAGCACGATGGCTTCGTAATGGCGCAGGTCGGCCTCCGCCACCATCGCGTCATGGTCCAGCCCCATCAGCATATCCACATCCCAGCCGTCGCGGCGGAAATGGTCGGTCGCGATCTCGATCCCCAATGTATGGGTTTCGCCCGGCACCAAGGCAAACAGCGCAGGCCGCGTTTCACGGCCCTGGATGATCTGCGGGGCCAGCACATGGCGCAGGCCACGAATAATCCCGTAAAGCTTGCCACAGGCCAGCGTCACATCGATGAATGAAATCCGGTCGTCATCCCACATCTGCCCCAGTTTGCGCGCAGCACCAGCGACATAGCCACGGCTGATCGCCGCTGTATCGACACCATCACGGCGGGCGGCAAGGATGAACTGATCCGCAGCCCTGTCATCCCGTGATAGCAAGGCGGCGCAAAGCAGGTCGATTTCGGATTGCGTCGGCAGGTCGGCCACGTTTTCGTGGCGCGGCATACGAAACGCAAGGCGGCGCACAACTTCGCGGGCAAGGTTGGATATCGCGTCTTGCGGTAATTCCGTTTCAACCAGACGCAATTGCTGCGTCGCGTTCTGATACGCCGAACGGTCAAATACCCCGTCGTCCAAAGACGTTTTTGCCATGAACACTCCTCCCCGTTGGCTGATAAAATATCGTCTGCGACTCTGCGGCCCGTCTGCGGTATCCAATCGCATGCAGGTTAACACAGCGGCACCGACCTGCGCCGCGTCAGAACGTCGCGGTTTCGTGATCGGATGTGACTTGCCCCCATTGCAAAGATTGCGGCAGCGCGGCAAAGCTGCGCCATGCAGCACCTGACCCAGTCACCGACCGATCCCGGCTTTGTACAAAACCCCTATCCGTTCTATGACCGCGCGCGGCAGATGGGTGATTTTTTCTGGTGGGACGACTACGCCATGCCCTGTGCCGTGTCGCACAAGGCGGTCCATGCCGTGCTGCGTGACCGGCGCATGGGGCGCGAATGCCCGCCCGAACTGGCCCCCGCGATCCCCGACTGCGCTGCGCCCGTTTTATGACATCGAGGCGCATTCGATGCTGGAACTGGAACCGCCCCGCCACACCCGCCTGCGCGCGCTGGTGCTGCGCGCCTTTACCAGCCGCACCATTGCGGCGCTTGCCCCGCAGATCACGCAGCTGTGCCATGACCTGATCGACCGCTTTCCAGACGCGCCTTTCGATCTGCTGACCGCCTATGCCCAACCCGTGCCGGTGATCACCATCGCCCGCCTGCTGGGCGTGCCAGAGGATCGCGCCGACGATCTGTTACGCTGGTCGAACGCCATGGTCGCCATGTATCAGGCCCGCCGCACGCCGCAGATCGAGGCTGCGGCCATCGCTGCATCGACAGATTTTTCGGATTTCATGCGCGGCTATATCGCGATCCGCCGCAAGACCCCCGCCGACGACCTGATTTCGACCCTGATCGCAGCCGAGGAACAGGGCGAAAAGCTGACCACCGACGAATTGATCACCACCTGCATCCTGCTGCTGAACGCCGGCCACGAGGCCACGGTGCATACTTTGGGCAATGGCACCAAGACCCTGCTGGAACAGAATATCCGCGGGATCACAGATGCTTGCGTCGAGGAAATCATCCGCCACGACCCGCCGCTGCATATGTTCACCCGTTGGGTTTACGAGGATGTGCAGATCGGTGACCAGCGCTTCAAACGCGGCGACCAGATCGCCTGCCTACTGGGGGCGGCAAACCGCGATCCGGCGGTCTATCCCGATCCCGCGCGGTTCGACCCCACCCGCAGCGGCCCACAGAACACCAGTTTTGGTGGCGGCATCCATTTCTGCGTTGGCGCACCGCTGGCGCGGCTGGAGCTGAAAATCGCACTCGACGTGCTGTTCGCGCGCTGCCCCGACATGCGGCTGACCGCCCCGCCCAGCTATGGCGATGTCTATCATTTCCACGGGCTGACAGGGTTGCTGGTTGCCATACGCTAGGCATAAGACAGGCCCGATCAACGCGATGTGATCTTGACGATGCGTAAAGCCTGCCAGCACCCGTGACCATCCCACCGCTAAAGCGGCAGGGCCACCGTCGATTTGATTTCCTCCATCGACAGCAGCGCGGTCACATTATGCACTTTTACCTCGGAAATCAGCGCCTGATAGAAGGTGTCATAGGCGCGGGCATTCTTGACCCGCACTTTCAGGATATAGTCGATATCGCCCGCCAGACGGTGGGCCTCTTGCACCTCGGGCCTTGATTTCAGCGCGGCAAGGAACCGCGCCTGCCAGTCCTTGTCATGTTCCGATGTGCGGATCAGCACGAAGAAACACGCCTCGAACCCCAGCTTTTCCGCATCAAGGATCACGGTCTGCTGGCCGATCACCCCCGCCTCGCGCAGCTTGCGGATACGATTCCACACAGGGGTTTTGGACGACCCCACCGCCCTGGCAATATCGTCCAGTGATTGGGCCGCATCCGCCTGCAAGCGCCGCTAAAATCTTCCGGTCGGTCGCATCAATCCGCAAAGCCATTCCTGTTTTCCGATCATTCAAGGACACATGGTCTGTTTTTGGCGCAACTTGGAACATTCATCCTTTGTTGCCGTCTGAGGGCAGCAAATAGCAGAACAATGTTCTATGTTGAAGACAAGAAATCAAAAGGTGCGCCATGCAACATTTTCCCATCTTCCTTGCTGTCGCCGGTCGCCGGATCGTGTTGTCCGGTGGTGGCGATGCGGCCATGGCCAAATTGCGCCTGTTGATGAAGACCACGGCGCATCTGACCGTGATCGCCCCCGATGTCACCCCCGAGATCAGCGCCTGGGCCGCCGCAGGCAAGCTGCGCATCATCGCGCGGTCGATGGAACCGGGTGATACGCTCTGCGCCGCGCTGTTCTATGCCGCCAACGAAGACGATGCCGAGGATGCCCGCGTTGCCGCCATCGCTCATGCCGATGGCGCGCTGGTCAATATCGTGGACAATCTGGCCGATAGCCAGTTCATCACCCCCGCCATCGTCGACCGCGACCCTGTGGTCGTCGCCATCGGCACCGAAGGGGCCGCCCCCGTGCTGGCCCGCGCGATCAAGGCCGATATCGAAGAACGCCTGCCCGTGTCGCTGGGCGTGCTGGCGCGGATCGGCAAAACCTTCCGCCATGCCGTTGATGTGCTGCCGATGGGGCGCAAACGGCGCGATTTCTGGGCCGATTTCTATTTCCAGCGCGGCCCCAAGGCGATGGATGCGGCAGGCGAGGCCGCGATCATCCCCGCGCTGGAAACCTTGCTCGACGATCACATCACCGCGCGCAGCAAGGCGGGCCATGTCGATCTGGTCGGCGCGGGCCCGGGCGACCCCGAACTGCTGACGCTGAAGGCGCGCAAGGCACTGGATAAGGCCGATGTCGTGATCCACGACAATCTGGTGACGGGCGAGATTTTGGAACTCGCGCGGCGTGAGGCGATCATAATAGACGCCGGCAAGCAGGGTTTCGGCCGCGCGATGCCGCAGGACGCCATCAACGCGCTGATCGTGCAACATGCGCTGGACGGGCATCATGTGGTGCGGCTGAAAGCGGGCGATCCGACAGTGTTTGGCCGTCTGGACGAGGAAATCAGCGCCATCATCGAGGCTGGTGTCTCCTACACTATCGTGCCGGGGATCACCGCCGCCTCTGCCGCCGTCGCGGGGATCGGGCAAAGCCTGACACAGCGCGGGCGTAATTCGGCCGTGCGTTTCATCACCGGCCATGACACGCGCGGTTACGCCGATCACGACTGGCGCGCGCTGGCCGCCCCCGGTGAGGTTGCGGCGATCTATATGGGCAAGCGCGCCGCGCGGTTCATTCAGGGCCGTTTGCTGATGCACGGGGCCGATCCCGCAACACCGGTGACGATCATCGAAAATGCCAGCCGCGCCGATCAGCGCGTCATCGCCACCTGTCTGGCGGAACTGGAACCCACCCTGACCCGCGCGGCCTTGTCCGGCCCTGTCATCACCTTTTACGGCCTTGCTCCGCGTGCCGCGCTGGCCGAGACCATCAAGATCAAGGAATTCGCCTGATGCCCGCACGTTTCACCCCCAAGGTCGTCACCGCCAATGCGCTGCTGGACGGTGATGCCGTCTGGCTGACCGAGGATGACCGCTGGTCGCCGCTGATGTCGGAAGCCGAGCTGATCACCGACGAGGCCCATGCCGATCTGCGCCTGCTGCAGGCCAAGGCGCGGGCGTCGGAAATCGCGGGGGCCTATCTGGCCGATGCCCAGATGGGCGACGACGGACCCGAGCCTGTGCATTTCCGTGAGGCGTTCCGCACACGAGGCCCGTCGAATTACGCGCATGGCAAGCAAACAGAAGTACCGTCCCGGACCTGATCCGGGACCTCCACACCATTCAAGAGATCCCGGATCAAGTCCGGGATGCGACGGGAAAAGCAAATGTACGTTTACAACGATTTTGACGAAACCTTCGTGCGCACCCGCGTCGCGCAATTCCGTGGGCAGGTGGAACGCCGGATTGACGGGTCCTTGACCGAGGATGAATTCAAACCCCTGCGCCTGATGAACGGGCTTTATCTGCAGCTGCACGCCTATATGCTGCGGGTGGCGGTGCCTTATGGCACGCTGAACCCTGCGCAGATGCGCCAGCTGGCGTTGATCGCGGATCGGTGGGACAAGGGATATGGCCATTTCACCACGCGCCAGAACATCCAGTACAACTGGCCCAAACTGGGCGATGTGCCCGATATGCTGGAGGCTTTGGCCGATGTCGGCATGCATGCGATCCAGACCAGCGGCAACACGATCCGCAACGTGACCGCCGACCATTTCGCCGGTGCCGCTGCGGATGAGATCGAAGACCCGCGCGCGATTGCGGAATTGTTGCGCCAATGGTCCACCGACCACCCCGAATTCCAGTTCCTGCCGCGCAAGTTCAAGATCGCGGTGACAGGTGCCGCCGCCGACCGCGCCGTGACCCGCGCCCATGACATCGGGCTGGTCGTGGTGCGCAACGACGCGGGCGAGGTTGGATATCAGGTCATCGTCGGCGGCGGTCTTGGCCGCACACCGATGGTGGGCAAGGTACTGCGCGATTTCGTGTCCAAGGCGGATTTGCTGCCTTACGTCGAGGCGATTGTCAGCGTCTACAACCTGCTGGGCCGCCGCGATAACAAGTACAAGGCGCGGATCAAGATCACCCTGCATGAAAACGGGATCGAGACGATCCGTGATCTGGTCGAAGAAAGGTTCAATGCGATCCGCGCAGGCTTTGGCGGCTATGACCAGACGCTGCTGGCCGAGATCGAAACATCCTTTGCTCCGCCAGCCTTTGTCACCAAAGCCACCGACGGGTACGAGGCCGCACGTCTGGCCAACCCCGCCTTCCGGTCATGGACCGATACGAACCTGTCCGCGCACAAGGCTGCGGGCTATGCCATCGTGTCGATCAGCATCAAGAAACATGGTGCGACGCCCGGTGACGCGACATCCGACCAGATGCGCGTGATGGCGGATTTGGCGGAAACCTATGGCCACGGCGAATTGCGCATCAGCCACGAACAGAACGTGATCCTGCCGCATGTGCATCAATCCGACCTGCCTGCGGTTTACGCCGCTTTGCGCAAGGCCGATCTGGCAACGGCGAATATCGGGCTGGCCTCCGACATCATCGCCTGCCCCGGCATGGATTACTGCGCGCTGGCCACGGCCCGGTCGATCCCTATCGCGCAACAGATCGCCACGCGGTTTGACGAATTGAAAATCGAACATGATGTCGGCCCGCTGAAGATCAAAATCTCGGGCTGCATCAATGCCTGCGGGCATCACCATGTCGGCCATATCGGGATTTTGGGGCTGGATCGTGCGGGCGTGGAAAACTACCAGATCACGCTGGGCGGTGACGGGTCTGAGACCACGACCATCGGTGAACGCGCAGGCCCCGGTTTCAGCGCCGATGACATCGTGCCCGCCATCGAACGGCTGGTGACAGGCTATCTGAGCTTGCGCGCCGACCCGTCCGAGACGTTTTTGCAAACCTACCGCCGTCTGGGGCTCGCCCCGTTCAAGACGCTGCTCTACCCAAGCGAGGACAAAGCCGATGCCGCTTGATGATCTGGCCGACCACCGCAACACCCTGCACCGCGATTCGGATGCGCTGGCCGTACTGCGCGCCGCATTGAACGACACCCAGATCGGGCCGGTGGCGCTGGTGTCGTCGTTCGGTGCCGAAAGCGTGGTGCTGCTGCATCTGGCGGCCCAGATCGACACGGCCGTGCCGGTGATCTTTCTGGATACCGAAATGCTGTTTGCGCAATCGCTTGCCTATCAGCGCGATGTGGCCAAGGCCTTGGGCCTGCGCGATGTGCGCGTCATCACGCCCGACCGCAATGCCATTCTACGCGAGGATGTGGACGGGCTGCTGCATCAGGCCAATCCCGATGCCTGCTGTGATCTGCGCAAGGCCCGCCCATTGGAACAGGCGCTGCAAGGCTTTGGCGGCTGGATCACCGGGCGCAAGCAGTTCCAGAACGGCCAGCGCGCCAGCCTGCCACTGTTTGAACCCGACGGCGCGCGCCTCAAGATCAACCCGCTGGCGCAGTGGTCATCGGATGACCTGCGCGCCTATATGACCGACCACAACCTGCCGCGTCACCCGCTGGTGGCACAAGGGTACCCGTCCATCGGCTGCATGCCCTGCACAACCCGCGTCGGCCTAGGTGAGGACCCCCGCGCAGGCCGTTGGCGGGGCAGCGAAAAAACCGAATGCGGTATTCATTTTGAAAACGGGCGCATGGTCCGGGAAGGCAAGGCAGCATGAGCATTATTGTCACCGATACAGGCTTTGCCGCCGATGACTGGACCGGCCCGTTCCGCGATGCGACCCAGAGCATCGCCAATGATTGCGCCTATGCCGTGGACATCGCGTCCGACACCGACCCCGCCGCGCTGGCCCGCCTGACCAATGCGCCGATGATCCGCATTGATTTTCCCAGCTTTGCCGATGGACGCGGTTTCACATTGGCCGCGATGCTGCGGCGCGCGGGCTATCAGGGCCGGTTGCGCGCGCGCGGTCATGTGATCGCCGATCAATATGCCATGGCCCGCAGGGCGGGTTTCGACGAGGTCGAGATTGACGATGCCATGGCCGCCCGCCAGCCACAGGACCAATGGCTGGCCCGTGCCGACTGGCGCGAGAGCCATTACCAGGCCCGTTTGCGTGGCTCCGGCGTTTTGAGGACTATTTGAAACATCGGACCGCTTTTTGCGGTCGAGCGCAGCGAGAGGCAGCGAAAAGCGGTTCATGTTTTCCGCAAACGCCCTACCCCTTTCCCTGACCCAGATCAAAGACTAGACAGAGGATGGCCCCTAGGGTCACAGATGAACATATGACAGAGCAGACAGCCGTGAATCACGCCAGCGCCAAAATCGTCCCGCAATTGCCCGACATGCAGACCGTGACAGAGGTGAAACATTACACCGACCGTCTGTTTTCATTCCGTGTGACGCGGCCTGCTGCCCTGCGGTTCCGGTCGGGCGAATTTGTCATGATCGGGCTGATGGGCGACGAAGACCCCGAGACCGGCAAGCGCAAGCCGATCATGCGCGCCTATTCTATCGCCTCGCCCAGCTGGGATGAAGAGCTGGAATTCTATTCGATCAAGGTGCAGGACGGTCCGCTGACATCAAAGCTGCAACATATCCAGCCCGGCGATGGGCTGATCCTGCGGCCCAAGCCTGTTGGCACATTGGTGCATGACGCGCTTGCTGCCCGGCAAGCGGTTGTGGTTTTTTGCCACCGGCACCGGCTTTGCGCCCTTTGCCAGCCTGCTGCGCGAACCGCAGACCTATGAAGATTACGACGAGATCATCATCACCCATACCTGCCGCGAACTGGGCGAATTGACCTATGGCCGCGACCTGATCGACGCGCTGAAGACCGATGAACTGCTCAACGAGGTGATCGGCGACGGGTTCTGGAAAAAGATCAAATATTACCCGACCACAACCCGCGAAGACAGCCCCAAGATGGGCCGGATCACCGATCTGATGCGCAGCGGAGAGGCATTTACCGACCTTGGCGTGCCAGTCCTGTCGCCCGAAACCGACCGTGCGATGATCTGCGGCAATCTGGCGTTCAATCTGGAACTGAAAGAAATGCTGGAAAGCTATGGGTTGAACGAAGGGGCCAATTCCAATCCGCAGCAATATGTCGTGGAAAAGGCGTTTCTGGACTGAGTTTTTGGCCACTGGCACGACGCTGATCGCGGCCAGGGCCTTTTAAGGCATGTGTTTGACGCGAAATCCCGCAGTGACGCTGGAAAATGCGCATACAAGACAGGGCATACATTAGAAGCGCAGGCAATTTTCAACCCAAGATTGCAAAAGCGCGTCGCAAACTGCGCGAAAGCGAAATCGCGCAGTCCAGCTGAAAATAGCTGCGAAACTGCATGATAGCGGGTTGAAGCGCGCGCCAAGCAGGTTTAGTTTGCCCTGCAGCATTATGCCACAAACAAAGGATCAAGACCATAGGACGCAGACCCCACAACGCGCCACCACAGCGCGAAACCGGCCCACGGATCAACGAACGGATCAGGGGATCCGAAATCCGGCTTATCGGTGCAGACGGCGAAAATGTCGGCGTTGTATCACCAGAACGGGCGATGCAGATGGCCGAAGAGGCCGGGCTTGATCTGGTAGAGATTTCTCCGAATGCCGTTCCTCCGGTCTGCAAGATCATGGACTTTGGCAAGTTCAAATACGAGACCCAGAAAAAAGAAGCCGAAGCACGCAAGAAGCAAAAGATCATCGAGATCAAGGAAATCAAGTTCCGCCCGAACACCGATTCCCACGATTACGAAGTCAAGATGCGCAGCGTGTTCAAGTTTCTGGAAAACGGCGACAAGGTAAAGATCACCCTGCGTTTCCGTGGCCGCGAAATGGCGCATCAGGAATTGGGACGCCAATTGCTGGAACGCGTGGCCGAGGACACCAAGGAAACCGGCAAGGTTGAAAACTTTCCAAAGATGGAAGGCCGCCAGATGGTCATGCTGATCGGCCCGCTATCAAAGTAGGTCTGCAGGCCAACCGGCTCTCGGTGTTTGCAGGCAAACACCTGCCGCCTGGAGCATGTTTGCAAGCAAACACACGGGAAGGCCGCCAGATGGTCATGCTGATCGGCCCGCTATCAAAGTGATATTTCAACGATGGGCAGTATGCTTGCCCCTCATTCTAACGACAAAAGGGCGGCTCAGTGAGCCGCCCTTTTTCATGTTGAAACCAAGACGGTGCCGAACCGGTCAGGTCGCCGCGGTTACCGCGCGGCCGGTCATCACCTTGACCAGATGCGCACGGTAGTCCGGCGTGCCGTGCAGATCGCCGATCATGCCGTCCGCATCGACAGACAGGGCGTCCAGCGCCTTGGGCGAGAAATCGGCGGACAAGGCGGCCTCGGCCTCATGCCAGCGGAAAACACCCTCTTCCGACGCACCGGTCACCGCGACCCGCACGCCATCCGCGTATTTTGCCACGAACACGCCCACCAGCGCGAAACGTGACGCGGGCTGGACGAATTTCATGTAATGCGATTTCTGCGGGATCGGGAAACGGACCTCGGTGATGACCTCGCCTTCGTCCAGCGCGGTGGTGAACATCCCCTGAAAGTAATCATCCGCCGCGATCTGCCGCGCATTAGTGATGATTGTGGCCCCCGTCCCCAACACCGCTGCCGGATAGCAGGCGGCGGGGTCGTTGTTGGCCAGCGATCCGCCGATGGTGCCACGGTTGCGCACGGCGGGGTCGCCGATATGGCTGGCCAGATGCGCCAACCCCGCGAAATGCGCCGCCGCGTCACGCGCGACGGTGGCATGGGTCGTTGCCGCCCCAATGCAAAGCGCGCCGTCATCCGACAAACAAACGCCCTGCATCTCGCCGATGGCGGACAGGCTGACCAGCACGTCAGGGGCCGCAAGGCGCGCCTTGAGCGTCGGGATCAGGGTCTGCCCACCGCCCAGCGCCTGCGCGCCGTCCGATTGCAGCGCCTTGACCGCATCCGCGATTGTCCCTGGCCGTTCGATTTCAAAAGCATACATGCCAAAGTCTCCTTACGCGTTTTGCATGGCATCCCAGACGCGCAACGGCGTCAGGGGCATGTCGATATGGGTGACGTTCTTGCCTGCCGATTGCAGCGCATCAATCACGGCATTGACGATTGTCGGTGGCGATCCAATCGCCCCCGCCTCACCACAGCCTTTCACGCCCAAGGGGTTATGCGTGCAAGGCGTACCATTGGCGTGGTCCACCGTATAGAACGGCAGATCATCCGCGCGCGGCATGGTGTAATCCATGTAGCTGGCCGACAAAAGCTGGCCGTCATCGTCATACCGCGCGCCTTCCAGCAGCGCCTGACCGATGCCTTGGCCAAGCCCGCCATGCACCTGCCCCGTCACGATCATCGGGTTCATGATATTTCCGAAATCGTCCACCGCGACGAACCGGTCCACGCGCACCTTGCCGGTGTCGGGGTCCACCTCGACCTCGCAGGCATAGGCACCGGATGGATAGGTAAAGTTGGCGGGATCATAGAACGCCGTTTCCTCCAGCCCCGGTTCGATGTCTTCCAGCGGGAAGTTGTGGGGGATATAGGCTTTCAACGCGACCTCGCCAAAGCTGACAGATTTGTCAGTGCCTTTGACGGTGAACTGGCCATCCTTGAAATCCACGTCATCGGCGGATGCTTCCAGCATATGGGCTGCGATCTTCTTGGCTTTGGCGATGATCTTTTCTGTGGCGCGGACCATGGCCGATCCGCAGACAGCAAGGCTGCGCGACCCATAGGTGCCCATCCCGAAGGGGATTTTCGACGTATCGCCATGCACGATATCAATGCTGGCCGGATCAATCCCCAGCATTTCACCCACGATCTGGGGGAACACGGTTTCATGCCCCTGCCCGTGGCTATGCGCGCCGACCATGACCGACAGGTTACCAGTGGCATTCACCCGCACGGTCGCCGCATCATAAAGGCCCACACGGCTGCCCAGCACACCGACAAGGTTTGACGGCGCGATGCCGCAAGCCTCGATATAGGCGTTCAGGCCAAGACCGCGCAGCATGCCGCGGGCGGCGCTTGCCTTGCGGCGTGCGGCGAAACCGTCACGGTCGATGTGCTTTTCCAGCGTATCCATCAGCGCGTCGTAATTGCCGGAATCGTATTCCAGACCGGCAGCGCTGGTGAACGGGTACTGATCCGGCTTGACGAAGTTCTTGCGCCGGATCGCAATCGGGTCGATCCCCAATTCGCGCGCCGCCTTGTCGATGACACGTTCGATGGAATAGGTGGCCTCTGGCCGGCCCGCGCCGCGATAGGCGTCCACCGGAGCGGTATTGGTAAAGACGGCTTTGACGTTCACATAGACATTGGGAACGGTGTAATTGCCCGCCATCAGCGTGCCATGCAGAAAGGTCGGCGTCGCGGTCGAGAAATTCGACAGATAGGCCCCGACATTGGCCATGGTTTCGGTGCGGAAGGCGATGAATGTGCCGTCCTTTTCACAGGCCAGTTCGATCTTGGTCACATGGTCGCGGCCATGCGCGTCGGTCAAAAATGCCTCTGTCCGGTCGGCGGTCCATTTTACGGGACGCCCGATCTTGCGCGCGGCGGCCAGCACCAAGGCTTCTTCGCCATAGTGATAGATTTTTGATCCAAAGCCGCCGCCCACATCAGGCGCAATCACGGTCAGCTTGTTTTCGGGGATACCCATGACAAAAGCCGAAATCAGCAGGCGCGTCAGATGCGGGTTCTGCGATGTGGTCTGCAGGACGTAGCTGTCGTTGCCCGCGTCATAATTACCGATGGAACAGCGCGGTTCCATCGCATTGGGTACCAGACGGTTGTTGACCAGTTCCAGCGTCGTCACATGCGGGGCCGCCTTGATTGCGGCGTCGGTGGCGGCGCGGTTATCCTCGATCCAGCCCCAGTCGAAACACTGGTTGGTGCCGATTTCATCATGGACGAAGGCATCGCCAGCCAAGGCTGCGGCCATATCGACGATGGCGGGCAATTCCTCGATCTCGGCCACGATGGCCTCGGCGGCATTGCGGGCCTGCAATTCGGTTTCGGCAATCACGGCGGCATAGGCATCACCGACGTGGCGGACCTTGCCATGCGCCAGCACGGGGCGCTTGGGTTCCTTCATCGGCGTGCCGTCACGGCTGTTGATCAGCCAGCCTGCGGGGTTGCCGCCGACATCGGCGAAATCGGCACCGGTGAACACGGCCAGCACGCCGGGCATGTTTTCAGCCGCCGATGTATCGATGGATTTGATGATTCCATTTGCCACGGTAGAGCGACAAAAAATCGCCGTGGTCGCGCCGTAATGTTTAATGTCGTCGGTGTAATGTCCCGCACCCGTCAAAAAGCGGATGTCTTCGCGGCGCTTGTCGCTGGCGCCAATTCCTGTGTCCTTAGGCATTGAAATTCCTCCCGGTTGGGACGGCAGCACAATAGCGCGCGTCCCCGTTGCTCCCTGAATTTTTATTCTGCGGCGATGGCTGTCACGTCCTGGCCGGATGCGGCCATGATCGCCTTGACGATATTGTGGTATCCCGTGCAGCGGCAGATATTCCCCTCCAGGTAACTGCGCACTTCGGCCTCGGTGGGCTTTGGGTTTTCCTTCAGCAGCGCCGCCGCCGTCATCACCATGCCCGGCGTGCAGAACCCGCATTGCAGACCGTGATGGTCCTGAAACGCCTGCTGGATCACGTTCAGCGATCCGTCTTTGTTGGCCTGGCCTTCGATCGTGGCGACCTCGGCGCCATCCGCCTCGATGGCGAACATCGCGCAGGCCTTGACTGACTGGCCGTTCACATGGACCACACAGGCCCCGCATTGCGACGTGTCACAACCAACATGGGTGCCGGTCAGCCGCAGATCATCGCGCAGGAAATCCACCAAAAGCGTGCGGCCTTCCACCTCCCGTGTGATGGACTTGCCGTTCACCACCATTGCTACAGATGCCATTCGTTCCTCCCGATACATCGTTGCTACCTCACGAGTTAAGCACGGCTGAAACCACATGAGAACAACGATCTTTCGCTGCTGTGCAGCATCAGCCGATCTGGCGGCGCGGTTGGGGCCGGTCTGGAATTTCCTTGAGCAACCCGCCCACCCCCATCGCGGCGATATCGGCCGGCGTTGGCACGCGTCCACAGACCACCCGTTCCAGCACCCAATCGGCCCCGTTCAGCGCCGGAGAGCGCGCACAACCCGGTAGGCCAATGACGGGTCTGCCCCGCAAATCGCCCAAGAATAACAGGTTCCCCGGGTCGACCGGCATGCCAAATTGGCCAAGCGTCCCGCCTGCCGCGCGCAGCGCCGCTGGCCCAACATCGGCGCTATCGGATGTGGCCGAGGCGGTCAGGATAAAAATCACCTCGCCCGATGCAGCATCAAGAGCAGCGGCCAAGGCATTGATTTCATGACTGACCGTGCAACGATCATCCAGCGCGATATCAAACCGTGCCAAACGTTTGGCCAAGGCTGTGCGCCCTTTGATAGGCTGTGGTTCGCCCAGATGTGTTTCGATCAGCGTGGCGCGGTGATAGATGGGCGGCAGCACATCCAGCGTCGCAGCCATATCAGCCGCGCGGTCCACATCCGCCTCTGGCACGGCATAGGCAATGATCTTGATCGTCGCGATCATATTGCCCGCGGCAAGGCGGCTATATGGCGGCAGGGTCGCCAGCGTGATCATCGGGTTGACCGCGTTAAAGCGGCCAATAGCCGCAGCATCCAAAGACAGGATGCCCGCAACCTGCGCAAAAAGGTTCACGCGCCCCGTCGCTGCCGCGCTGACAGTGACATGCGTGCCCACCAGCGCGCGCGCCAGTTTCGCGGCGGCCGCGTTTTCATCCAGATCACCCGGATCAAGCATGGCAACCGTGACCTGCCGCACGCCCGCGCCCTGCAAGGCCGCGATATCGGCGGGGTCCAGCAGCTTGCCCTTGCGCAACAGCGTCGCACCGGCTGGCACTGCATGGGCCAGAATGGCGCCCAGCGCATCCGCCACGGGAACGGGGCCAAACCTCATCTGGCGTACCGCAGGGTTTGCGTGATCTGCGCCATGATGCTGAGCGCGATTTCCGCCGGCTGGCGACCGCCGATATCCAGCCCCACGGGGGCATGGATGCGCGCGATTTCCGCGTCATCGAACCCCGCCGCCTGCAACCGCGCCACGCGCTTGGCATGGGTGCGGGTGGACCCCAGACAGCCCAGATAGAACACATCGCTGCGCAGGGCGGCCATGATCGCGGGATCGTCCAGCTTGGGATCATGGGTCAGCGTCACGATGGCGGTGCGCGCATCGGGTTTGAGGGCGTCCAATGCCTCGTCCGGCCAATCCTCGATGATCGTCTCGCCCGGAAACCGCGCGTCAGAACCGAAGGCGCCGCGTGGGTCGATCAGCACCGGCGCATAGCCACAGGCGCGTGCCATCCCGACCAAGGGCTGCGCGATATGCACCGCGCCCACGATGATCATGCGCAAGGGCGGGTTCTGGATGGTGATGAACGTGCCGTCGTCGTCCAGCCCCGCACGGTCAAGGCGGAACCGGTCGGGCGCGTCAGGAGGGGTGATGATCCGGCTGCTGCCGGTCGCCAGATCAGTGGCCAGCCCGATGGGGCGGGCGGCGGCGCGGGCCTCGGCCAAGGCCTGCAGGGTCGTGATGCTCAGGCCATCGCCCACCGGCTGGACCAGCACCTTGATCTGCCCGCCACAGGCCAGACCTACGGCGAAAGCCGCGTCATCGCTCACGCCGAACTCAAGGATCGCGTGTTGCCCTGCCGTGATGGCATCCATGGCGGCCAGAACGACAGCCCCTTCGACGCAGCCGCCCGAGACCGAGCCTTCCATCGCGCCATCCGCATCGATCACCAACTGGCTGCCGACACCGCGCGGCGCCGATCCCCATGTGGCGACCACGGTGGCCAAGGCCACTTTGCGACCGGTCTGCGCCCAGTGCAACGCCAGCGCGGCGGGGTCGTTTGTCATTCTCTTCCCTTTCTATAGGCCACCTGTGGCATGGGTCATGACCCATGCAACGCCGCCAGCATCCGCCGTTTTTCGCCCCCGTCATCGGGGCGCGTCAATGCGGCGGCCAGACCGGCCAAGGATGCCACGTTATGCGCGGCCCGAAAACTGCTGCAGTGGGGCAGCATCTGCGCGATCCCGCGCGCCAGCGGCGCAAACCCGTCCCAGCGCAACAGCGGATTGAGCCAGATCAATTGCGAAAAGGACAGTTGCATCCGTTCCATTTCCCGCCCCAGATCATGGGTGGCGTCGCGGTCCAGCCCGTCGGTGATCAATAGCACGACCGCCCCCTGCCCCGCGACACGCCGCGCCCAGTCGCGGTTGAAATCATGCAGGCAGGCCCCGATCCGCGTCCCACCTTCCCAATCCTGCGCCTGCGCGCCTGCGGCGGCAAGGGCCGCATCGACATCGCGCCTGCGCATGTGGCGGGTGATATTGGTCAGCCGGGTGCCAAAGGTAAAGGCATGGACCTGCGCCCAGCCCTGGCCTTCGCGGTTGGCAACCGCATGGACGAAATGCAGCACAGCGCGCGAATAGGACGACATCGAGCCGGAAATATCGCACAGCACCACAAGATTGGGGTAACGCATGCGCTTGCGCGCGGTGGCCAGCTTGCCGATCTCGCCACCCTGCCGTGCGGCGCGCCGCATCGTCTGTTTCCAATCCGCCAAAGGGCCCGGCAAAGCCTGTCGGCGCCGCGTCAGGATAGGTGGCACCGGCAGGCGCAACTCTGCCAGCATCCGCGTGGCGGCGGCCATTTCGGCCGTGCTCATCTGTTCGAAATCCAGCTGGCGCAGGCGTTCCTCGGCCGATGCCGTCTGGCTTGCGTCGATGTCGATCTCGATCTCGTCCTCGCGGGCCGGTGCCTGCGGCGCGGGCGGTTCGCGCCCGTCAAGCAAGGCTTGGGCTGCGCGTTTTTCCGCCGCCTCTGCCGCGCGATCCTGTTGCACGCCATGCACCATCGGGGTCAGCAGCGACATCATCTGTTCCATATATTGCGGATCGCGCCAGTAAAGCCGGAACAATTGCGCGAAAATGGCGCTGTCTTCGGGTTTGGAGACGAAACAGGCGTGCAGGGTCCAATAAAAATCCGCGCGCTCGGTGAACCCCACTGCCTGTACCGCGGTGATCGCGTCGATTACCCGGCCGGGGCCGAGTTTCACCCCCGCCTTGCGCAGGGCGCGGGCGAAATGGGTGATATTGCCAGCCAGCTTGGGGTCGTCCGGTAGGGCCAGCGGCGCGTAAGCTGGGGATTTCACATCCCCAATTTCTTTTGGCCCAGACCCCTGTGGGATATTTCTGCTCGGAAGATGGGAGGTCATGGGGACGAGGCTGGCGCGGGCGTCGTCGAGGATGCGTTTGGCCTGTGCGTTTTGCAGTTTCTGGATGTCGTCCTGATATTTCAAAAGCGCGCCGAGCGTGTCGCTGATGACCTCGGGCGACAGGTTCACGACATCGAGTGCGAGCAGGCATTTCGCCCAGTCGATGGTTTCGGCCACGCCGGGTTTTTTATAGAGATCCTCGTCGCGCAGCCGCTGGACGAAAGCCACGACCTCGGCCGACAGGGCAGCGCTGGCTTCGGGCGCGCGGGCCTGCAGGATCGCGATTTCGCGGTCGAAATCAGGGTAATCGACCCAATGGTAAAGACAGCGGCGTTTGAGCGCGTCGTGGACTTCGCGCGTGCGGTTCGAGGTCAGGATCACGATGGGGGGTTCCGCCGCCTTGATCGTGCCCAATTCGGGGATGGTGACCTGGAAATCGGAGAGGGCTTCGAGCAGGAACGCCTCGAACGGGGCGTCGGTGCGGTCAAGCTCGTCGATCAGCAGGATCGGCGCGCCGCCGGGCTGCGGGCGCATGGCTTGCAGCAGGGGGCGTTCGATCAGGTAATCTGAGGTGAATAGTTCCGATTTCAGCGCATCGCGGTCGGCGCCGCCTGTCGCCTCGGCGGTGCGGATCGCGATCATCTGTTCGGCGAAATTCCATTCATAGACGGCAGAGGAGGCGTCGAGCCCTTCGTAGCATTGCAGCCGGATCAGGCGGCGGCCAAGGGCTGCGGCGAGCGCCTTGGCGATTTCGGTCTTGCCGGTGCCGGCCTCGCCTTCGAGAAACAGGGGCCGGCCAAGACGCAAAGCCAGAAACACGACCGTCGCCAGTGGTCTGCCGCAAATATAGCCTTCGTTGCCCAAGGCGGCCTGCACCGCGTCGATTGTATCAAATGCCATGTGATCCCCCCTGTCCGCCTATAGCTGCATTCGCCGCGCCCTGCGTCAAGGCATGCATTGCCCCCATGCCTGCCGCGCCCTAGATTTGTGGCAGCAAGGAGCCCCATCATGAATCAAAATGCCCCCATCACCGCCACCGGCTTTGGCCCTGATCTTGGCCCGTTCGACTGGGCCGATCCGCTGCGTCTGGAGGATCAGCTGACCGAGGATGAACGCATGTTGCGTGACGCCGCACGCCAGTTTGCGCAGGACAAATTGCAGCCGCGCGTGACGGCGGCCTATCGCGATGCTTTGGTCGAACCCGAGATTTTCAGCCTGATGGGCGAGGCCGGATTGCTGGGCCTGACGATTCCCGAGGAATACGGCGGGCTGGGCGCGGGCTATGTCACCTACGGCCTTGTCGCGCGCGAGATCGAGCGCGTGGACAGCGGGTACCGGTCGATGATGTCGGTGCAATCGTCCTTGGTGATGTATCCGATCCATGCCTACGGGTCCGATGCGCAGCGCGCGAAATACCTGCCCGGGCTGGCGGCAGGCACGCTGATCGGCTGTTTCGGGCTGACCGAACCGGATGCGGGGTCCGACCCTGCGGGGATGAAGACCACGGCGAAAAAGACCGCCGGTGGTTACGTGCTGAACGGGTCCAAGATGTGGATCAGCAATGCGCCGATTGCCGATGTGTTCGTCGTCTGGGCCAAATCCGAGGCGCATGGCGGCAAGATCCGCGGCTTTGTGCTGGACAAGGGTATGAAGGGACTGAGCGCGCCCAAGGTCGGCGGCAAGCTGAGCCTGCGCGCATCGGTCACCGGCGAGATCGTGATGGACAATGTCGAAGTCGGCGAGGATGCGCTGTTGCCGGGCGTGCAGGGGTTGAAAGGGCCGTTCGGCTGTCTGAACCGTGCGCGCTACGGCATAGCCTGGGGCGTGATGGGGGCTGCGGAAGCCTGTTGGCACGCAGCACGCCAGTACGGGCTGGACCGCAAGCAATTCGGCAAGCCTTTGGCGCAGACCCAGCTGTTTCAAAAGAAGCTGGCCGATATGCAGACCGAGATCGCGCTTGGCACGCAGGCAGCCCTGCAACTGGGCCGTCTGATGGAGGCAGGGCGCGCCGCCCCCGAGATGATCAGCCTGATGAAACGCAACAATTGCGGCAAGGCGCTGGATATTGCGCGGGCGTCGCGTGATATGCATGGCGGCAACGGGATTTCCGAGGATTTCCAGATCATGCGCCATATGGTCAATCTGGAGACGGTCAATACCTATGAAGGCACCCATGACGTGCATGCGCTGATCCTTGGGCGGGCGCAGACTGGGTTGCAGGCGTTTTTCTAGACCGCAGGAAAGGGATGGTCAGCGCAATCACGATTGTGTAATTGCACTGCCATGCCCGATAAAAACCTGACCAGCCTGACGATCCGCCGCCCCGATGACTGGCATCTGCATCTGCGCGATGGTGCGATGCTGCGCGCGGTTCTGCCTGAAACCGCGCGCCATTTCGCCCGCGCCATCGTCATGCCCAATCTGGTGCCGCCCGTGGTGACCGGTGCGCAGGCAGCTGCCTATCGTGACCGGATCATGGCGGCGCTGCCCGAGGGTATGGATTTCACGCCGCTGATGACGCTTTACCTGACAGAGGCGACCGACCCCGCAGATGTGCGCGCAGCCCATGCCGCTGGGATCGCCACGGCGGTCAAGCTCTATCCTGCCGGCGCCACGACCAATTCGGCATCCGGCGTGCGCGATTTTGAAAAGGTCCGTCCCGTGCTGGAGGTGATGGCCGAGATCGGCATGCCGCTGTGCGTGCATGGCGAGGTCACGCATCATGACATCGACATTTTCGACCGCGAGGCCGTGTTCATCGACAAGATCCTGAACCCGCTGCGCAAGAAAGTGCCGGATCTGAAGGTCGTGATGGAACATATCACCACGCAGGATGCTGTCGATTATGTCCGCGACAACCCGAAAAATCTGGCCGCCACGATCACCACGCATCACCTGATCATCAACCGCAACCATATTCTTGCAGGTGGGATCAGGCCGCATTTCTATTGCCTGCCGGTTGCCAAACGGGAAACGCACCGGATTGCCTTGGTGCAGGCGGCGGTGTCGGGGGATAAACGGTTTTTCCTTGGGACTGATTCAGCACCCCATACCGATGATGCAAAGCTGCAAAGCTGCGGCTGCGCGGGGATTTTTACCGCGACCAATACCATGTCCTGTCTGGCCGAAGTGTTCGATGTCGCGGGCGCGTTGCGCAAGCTTGAAGCGTTCACCTCGCTCAACGGGCCGCTGTTTTATGGCCTGCCGCCCAATGAGGCGACGATCACCCTGACCAAGGGCGACCCTGTCCCCTATCCCGACCGGATCGACACGGGCGACGGCCCCGTGACCCTGTTCAACCCCGGTTTCGATCTGCACTGGCGCGTGACGGGCTAACGCCCGGTGCGCTCCGCGCGGGGATATTTATACTCGGAAGATGTGAAAGAGACTGCCATGATCCCCTCATCCTATCCTGACAAGGCCGAAATTGCACGGCTGAGCGCCGCCATGCTGCTGGAAATCGGCGCAATCGCCTTTAATGCGCGCGAGCCGTTCACCCATGCATCGGGCAAGAAAGCACCGACCTATGTGGATTGCCGCAAGCTGATTTCATTCCCGCGCATTCGGTCGACGCTGATGGATTTCCTGAGCGTCACCATCATGCGCGAGGCCGGTTTCGAAGCCTTTGACAATATCGCGGGTGGCGAGACGGCGGGGATTCCCTTTGCCGCGCTCGTGGCCGAACGGCTGGCGCTGCCGATGACCTATGTGCGCAAGAAACCAAAGGGGTATGGGCGCAACGCCCGTATCGAAGGCGTGATGACCGAAGGCCAGCGCGTGCTGCTGGTCGAGGATCTGACCACCGATGGCGGATCGAAACTGTCCTTTGTCGATGCGATCCGCGAGACGGGCGCCACCTGTTCAGCGACGGCGGTAATTTTCTATTACGGCATTTTCGACGGCGTCGAACAGACGCTGGCCGATCATGGCGTGCAATTGCTGCATCTGTGCACATGGTGGGACGTACTGGCCGAGGCCAAGGCGCGCGGGGCCTATGATGCCGAAACATTGGCGGCGGTCGAGGCTTATCTGCATGATCCGGCGGGCTGGCAGCCGTCTGCCTGAACTTATCCACAGGCGGGCGCGCAAGAATCGCGCGCGCCCGATATCTGGTCGGGCAGCTTGCCGCGCCTGCCGCATCTGGTAGGCGGGTTGCAGCCACAGGCGTTATGCACCGCCTTATCCCGCCATCTGTCCACACAGTTATACAAGGTGAACTCTGCACCAAGGCCTGCTATGACATTGCGACATGCGAGGTAAGTGATGAACGAAATAGCGACCTTCAACGCGTCCGGCACGACAGGTGCCAGCGTCGATCTGATGCCCCATTCGATCGAGGCTGAACAACAGCTTTTGGGGGCGATCCTGACCAATAACGATATTTTCGACCGGGTCGCTGCGATCATCGGGCCGAAACATTTCTATGACCCCGTGCATGCGCGTATTTTCGAAACCGCCGCCACGCGAATTTCCAAGAACGCGCTGGCCAGCCCTGTCACGCTCAAGACCTTTCTGGAAGATGACGAGGGGCTGAAGGAACTGGGCGGGCCGGCCTATCTGGCGCGTCTGGCGGGGGCGGCGATTTCGGCCTTTGCCGCGCGCGATTATGCGCAGATGATCTATGATCTGGCGGTGCGCCGCGAATTGATCCAGGTGGGCCGCAACATCGCCGACAAGGCCGCCAAGGTCGATGTGGACAGCGAACCCAAAGACCAGATCGTCGAGGCGGAACAGGCGCTTTATGCGCTGGCCGAACAGGGCACGACCGATCAGGGGTTCCAGTCGTTCCTGCGCGCCGTCACCGATGCGGTGAATATGGCCAACGCCGCCTATCAGCGCGAGGGTGGCATGGCGGGCGTATCGACCGGGTTGATCGATCTGGACAAGAAACTGGGCGGTTTGCACAAATCCGACCTGCTGATCCTTGCTGGGCGTCCGTCGATGGGCAAAACCTCGCTGGCGACGAACATCGCGTTCAACGTGGCCAAGGCGTATAAGAAAGGCATCCTGCCCGATGGCACCGAGGGCGCGGTCGATGGCGGTGTCGTCGGTTTCTATTCGCTGGAAATGAGCGCCGAACAGCTGGCCGCGCGGATCCTGTCGGAAGCCGCCGAAGTGCCGTCCGAGCAGATCCGCCGTGGCGACATGACCGAAACCGAATTCCGCCGCTTCGTCGATGCCGCCAAATCGCTGGAAGCCTGTCCCTTGTTCATCGACGACACGCCTGCCCTGCCCATCGCACAGCTGGCCGCCCGCGCGCGGCGCCTGAAACGCACCCACGGGCTGGATGTGCTGATCGTGGATTATCTGCAACTCGTGCGCGGCACCGGCCGGTCGGAAAACCGCGTCAACGAGATTTCCGAGATCACGATGGGCCTGAAGGCCATCGCCAAAGAATTGAACATCCCCGTGATCGCCCTGTCGCAGCTGTCGCGTCAGGTCGAAAGCCGCGAGGACAAGCGCCCGCAGCTGTCCGACCTGCGCGAATCCGGATCGATCGAGCAGGACGCCGATGTCGTGATGTTCGTGTTCCGCGAGGAATATTACAAGGAACGCGAAAAGCCCGGCGATCACGAGATGGAAAAGATGGCCGCCTGGCAGGAAGAAATGGAACGCCTGCATGGCAAGGCCGAGGTCGTGATCGGTAAACAGCGCCACGGCCCCATCGGCACGGTCGAGCTGAGCTTTGAAGGCAAGTTCACCCGCTTTGGCAACCTTGTCAAACCCTGGCAGCAAGGCGGCGATCAGCAGTTCTAGGGGCTGCACATTCATCCGCCCTTGCCGCCCCCGCCTGCCCCTGCCAAAAGGACGCCTATGAGCACCGGACGCCTGACCATCGACCTTGACGCTGTCGTCGCCAATTGGCGCGCGCTGGACGCCATGACAAATTGCAAAACCGCCGCCGTGATCAAGGCCAATGGCTATGGGCTGGGGTCGGTCACTGTTGCCAAGGCGCTGTTCAAGGCGGGCGTGCGCCAGTTTTTCGTCGCCGTCGCCGAAGAGGCCGCACCCATTCGGGCCGAACTGGGGCCGCGCCCTGAAATCAACGTCTTTTCCGGCCATATGAAAGGCGACACCCCCGCGATCCGCGATCTGAACCTGACGCCCATGCTCAATTCCGTGGAACAGGTGACGCATCATTTCGAAACCCTGCCCGGCCATCCGTTCGGCATCCAGCTTGATACCGGCATGAACCGGCTGGGGCTGGAAATGCAGGAATGGGCGGCGATTGCCGGGCTGGCGCTGGACCAGAACCCGACTTTGGTGATGAGCCATCTGGCCTGTGCCGATGAACCCGACCATCCGATGAACCCGCATCAATTGGAAAACTTCCACATGATGACGGACGGGATCGGGGTGCCACGGTCCTTGTCTGCGACGGGCGGTATCCTGCTGGGACCGGAGTATCATTTTGATCTGACCCGTCCGGGGATCGGGCTTTATGGGGCGGAACCTTACGCCCAAGGCACGCCCGCCATCGCACTGGAATTCCCCGTGGTCCAGATCCGCGATGTCGCACAGGGCGAGGTTGTGGGTTACGGCAACAGCTGGCAGGCGGAACGCGCGTCGCGCATCGCCACGATATCGGGCGGCTATGCCGATGGCATCATCCGGTCGCTGTCGGACCGCGCGATTTTCTATCATGGCAAGACGCCTTGCAAACTGGTGGGCCGTGTGTCGATGGATTTGATGACCGTCGATGTGACCGACCTGCCCGAAGACCCCAAGGCGCTGTCACTGATCTGCGCCGAACAAAGCGTCGATGATGTCGCCCGCCGCGCAGGCACTATCGGCTATGAATTGCTGACGCAGCTGGGCGGGCGCTATACCCGCCGGATTTATGGCAAGTGAATGCGCCAAGCGCTGGTCATCGCCAACCTGTCGCTGCTGATCCTGTTTCCTGTCGCCTGGTTCGCGCCGCTGATGCGCGCGGGCTTGTTGCCCCTGTTCAGCCTGTCTGAAATCTCGGTCATCACGGGGCTGCAATCGCTTTGGGGCAGCGATGTGGTGCTGGCGCTGGTGGTCACCGCGCTGGCTCTGTTCTTGCCCTATCTCAAAACGATCTTGCTGGCCTTGGTCCATTTCGGCCTGCTGGCTGACCGCAGCCTGCCTTTGCTGGGCTGGCTGGGCAAGCTGGCGATGGCCGATGTGTTCTTGATCGCGCTTTATATCGTGGTGTTCAAAAGCATGGGATGGGGGCGGGTGGAAACCGCCTGGGGGCTGTATCTGTTCACCGCCTGTGTTCTGGCCTCGATCCTGATCTCGGGGCTGACGGCGCGGGATCGCTTGCATGCAAGCCCTGATCAGGCCAAAAGCTGAGCATGGCAAAAGACCTGTCCTTTACCTGTTCTGAATGCGGTGCCGCCTATTCCAAATGGTCGGGGCAATGCGATGCCTGTCAATCATGGAACACGATCACCGAAAACAAGGCTTTGGCCAGCGGACCCAAGGGCAAATCCTTGGGTGCCTTGCGCGGCAAGCCGATCCCGCTGATTGATCTGGACACGCATGAACCCGAACCACCCCGCACACAGGCCGGTGTGGCAGAACTTGACCGCGTGCTGGGCGGCGGGCTGGTCAAGGCCTCGGCTCTGCTGGTGGGCGGCGATCCGGGGATCGGCAAATCGACGCTGCTGTTGCAGGCGGCCGCCCGGTTCGCGCGCAACGGGCTGAAGGTGATCTATATTTCGGGCGAGGAATCGACCGCACAGGTGCAGATGCGCGCGCGCCGTCTGGGGCTGGAAAAAAGCCCTGTCAGGTTGGCCGCCGAAACCAATCTGCGCGACATCCTGACCACGCTGGAGGCCGAAAAGCCCGATCTGGCGATTATCGATTCGATCCAGACGATGTGGGCCGATCATGTCGACAGCGCGCCGGGCAGCGTGTCTCAGGTCCGCGCCTCGGCGCATGAGCTGACGACATTCGCCAAACGCAACGGCATGTCGGTCGTCATGGTCGGCCATGTCACCAAGGACGGCAGCATCGCAGGCCCGCGCGTCGTGGAACATATGGTCGATACGGTGCTTTACTTCGAAGGCGAGCGTGGCCACCAGTTCCGCATCCTGCGCGCGGTGAAAAACCGCTTTGGCCCCGCCGATGAAATCGGCGTGTTCGAGATGACCGGCAAGGGGTTGGCCGAGGTCAAGAACCCGTCGGCGCTGTTTTTGTCCGAACGCGGCGCCCCTGCCCCCGGGTCGGTCGTGTTCGCGGGCATCGAAGGCACCCGCCCGATGCTGTGCGAGATACAGGCGCTTGTCGCGCCCTCACCCCATAGCCAGCCGCGCCGGTCGGTCGTCGGTTGGGATGGCGGGCGGTTGGCGATGATCCTTGCTGTGCTGGAATCGCGCTGCGGCGTGCCGTTCACTGGATTGGACGTTTACCTGAACGTCGCAGGGGGGTTGCGGATTTCCGAACCGGCCGCCGACCTTGCAGTTGCCGCCGCCCTTGTGTCCGCGCGCGAGGATGCGGCAGTGCCGTCGGATGCCGTAATTTTCGGGGAAATCAGCCTGTCAGGCGCGCTGCGCCCGGTGGTGCAGACCGAAAATAGATTGAAAGAGGCCGAGAAACTTGGTTTTACCTCTGCGATCACCCCGCAACAGGCCAAGCAGGTCGCGGTCAAGGGGATAAATCTGCGTCAAGCCCATGATTTGGCCGCATTTGTAGAAGACGTATTCGGCGCGCGGTAATGCGCCAATGGTAGGAGAAGACGAAGCATGGACGGTTTCACACTCGTCGACGCAGGCGTGGCAATCATCATATTGCTTTCGGGGGTGCTGGCCTACAGCCGTGGTCTTGTACGCGAAACCATGGCGATTTTGGGCTGGATCGGTGCGGCTGTCATCGCCTTTACCTTTGCGCCGCAGGTCGAACCGCTGGTGCGGCAAATCCCGATCGTCGGCGATTTCATCGGCGACAGCTGCGAACTTGCGATCATCGCGGCCTTTGCAGCGGTCTTTGCGCTGGCGCTGGTGGTCGTGTCGATCTTTACGCCGCTGTTCTCCAGCGTTGTGCAGCGATCCGCAATTGGTGGAATCGATCAGGGGCTTGGGTTTTTCTTTGGCGTGTTGCGCGGCATCCTGTTGGTCGCGGTCGCGTTCTTTGTCTATGACACAATCTTTGCGACCCAAGCGATTGGCATGATCGACGACAGCCGGTCGGCTGATATCTTTGCCCAGCTCACCGCGCGGATCGAGGCACAAAACCCCGAACAGGCGCTTGGCTGGATCACCCAGCAATATCAGGATCTGGTCGGCAATTGCGGCGCCCCCGCAACCGAGATCACCCCGATCACAGCCCCTGCCCCCGTCACCGAATAAACGCAAGATACTGGTCACCGATCAAAGCCATCGCAACTTTGCGGTGGCTTTTTTGGTTCATGGCACGCTTTGATACAGATCTTCATGATCGTTTCGTGACACCCGCGCCGCCAGCGACTAAGTAGAGGCAAATCGCCCTCCCACGGATTCGGAGCAGCCCATTGTCTTGCAAAGACCTTCCCGCCCATCCCTTTGACGACGACAAGCTGCACGAGGAATGTGGCGTGTTTGGCGTCGTCGGCATCACCGATGCGTCAAACTTTGTGGCCCTTGGGCTGCATGCGCTGCAACATCGCGGCCAAGAGGCGGGTGGCATCGTCACGCATGACCCCGCGACAGGGTTCAATCAGGCCCGCCGCATGGGGCTGGTGCGCGATAATTTCACCAATCAAAAGGTCATGGAAACCCTGCCCGGCACGATCGGGATCGGGCATGTGCGCTATTCCACCGCCGGATCGAAAGGCCAGACCGCGATCCGCGACGTGCAGCCGTTCTTTGGCGAATTTTCCATGGGCGGTGCCGCCATCGCGCATAATGGCAATCTTACCAATGCACGGGCGCTGCGTAAGGAATTGATCGAACGAGGGTCGATCTTTCAAAGCTCGTCGGACAGCGAATGTATCATCCACCTGATGGCCCGGTCCATGGGCCGCAATATCCCCGACCGGATGGAAGAGGCGTTGCGCAAGGTCGAAGGCGCGTTTTCCATCGTCGCCATGACCCGCACCAAGCTGATCGGCTGCCGCGATCCTTTGGGCGTGCGCCCGCTGGTGCTGGGGCAATTGGGCGACGGCTGGGTGCTGTCGTCAGAGACCTGCGCGCTTGATATCATCGGAGCAGAATTCATCCGCGACATCGCCCCGGGCGAAATGGTGGTGATCAGCGACAAGGGCGTGCAAAGCCATTTCCCGTTCCGCCCTGCCAAATCGCGGTTTTGCATTTTTGAACATGTCTATTTCAGCCGGCCTGATTCGATCCTCGGGGACCGGTCGGTCTATGAAACCCGCGAAAACATCGGCCGCGAACTGGCAAAAGAAGCCCCGGTTGACGCCGATCTGGTCTGCCCTGTCCCCGACAGTGGCACGCCTGCGGCGATTGGCTACAGCCTGCAATCGGGGATTCCCTATGCGATGGGGATCATCCGCAACCAATATATGGGGCGGACCTTCATCGAACCCTCCGAGCAGATCCGCAACATGGGCGTGCGGCTGAAACTGAACGTCAACCGCGCGTTGGTGCGCGGCAAGCGGATCATTCTGGTCGATGACAGTGTGGTGCGCGGCACCACCAGCCAGAAAATCAAGGACATGATCCTTGATGCGGGTGCCGCCGAGGTGCATTTCCGTATCGCCAGCCCGCCCACGGCCTGGCCCTGTTTTTACGGGGTGGACACGCCGCAGCGCGACAAATTGCTGGCCGCGACCATGAGTGAAGAAGAAATGCGCGTGCATATCGGGGTGGATAGTCTGAAATTCATCTCGCTTGACGGGTTGTACCGCGCCGTGGGCCAGAAGAACGGGCGCGATCCGGCTTCGCCTGCCTATTGTGATGCGTGTTTTTCGGGCGAATACCCTATAGCCCCCTCCGACATGATCGAAGACGGGTTCCAGACCAAGACGGCAGCAGAATAGCGCGGCACTGATCCCTCTTGACGCGGGCCTGCGTTCGTTGGACAGACGCGCCATGACACAGATTGCATTGATCACCGGCGCATCGCGCGGCTTGGGCGCGGCGCTGGCCCGCCAGCTGGCGCCAACCCATCACATCATCGCCGTGGCGAAAACCGTGGGCGCGCTGGAAGAACTCGACGATGCGGTGCAGGCCGCTGGCGGGGTAGCGACCCTGGCGCCGATGGATATCACCGTCGATGCCGCCATGCAGCAGCTGTGCCGGGGGATATTCGACCGCTGGGGCAAGATCGACCTGTGGCTGCACACCGCTGTTCATGCCGCCCCCTTGGCCCCTGCGGGGCATATCGGCCCCAAGGACCTGACCAAATCCATGGCAATCAATGTCGAGGCCACCGCCCGCCTGATCGCCTATGTCAGCCCCTTGCTGGGCCAGACCGGCAAGGCCGTGTTCTTTGACGACCCACGCGGCGGGCAGCAGTTTTTCGGCGCTTACGGCGCAACCAAGGCCGCACAGATCGCCCTTGCCAGCAGCTGGCAGGCGGAATCGGTCAAGACCGGCCCGCGTGTCCAGATCCTCACCCCGGCGCCCATGCCAACCGCCACCCGTGCGCGGTTCTACCCCGGCGAAGATCGCAGCACCCTGACCGAGCCTATGGCCGAGGCCGCACGGCTATTGCCCCAGATACTGGCCGACTGACCCGGCCTCTGGGTCCTTTGCGCCACAAAGGCGGACGCGGAAGGCAGACCGGCCTTGCGCGGCTTGCTGCCGCTGGGCTGCTGGCCTAGGTATTTGCCAACAGCAAAGGGCAGTCTATGCGTATTCTGATCACCAATGACGATGGCATCAACGCCCCCGGCCTGCAGGTGCTGACCCGCATTGCGCAGGATATCGCAGGCCCAACGGGCGAAGTCTGGACCGTCGCCCCCGCGTTTGAACAATCCGGCGTCGGCCATTGCATCAGCTATACCCATCCGACGATGATCGCCGAACTGGCCCCCCGCCGCTTTGCCGCCGAAGGATCACCGGCCGATTGCGTGATTGCGGGGCTTTATGATGTGATGATTGACGCACGCCCCGATCTGGTGCTGTCCGGCGTGAACCGGGGCAACAATGCCGCGGAAAACACGCTTTACTCCGGCACGATCGGCGGTGCGATGGAAGCCGCCTTGCAAGGCATTCCGGCCATCGCGCTGTCGCAATACTACGGCCCTGCCAACCGCGATCTGGATGATCCGTTCGATGCCGCCAGCCACGCATGGCGCGGATGTCGTGCGCCGGTTGATGGCGCGCGATCTGTGGGATGATGCCGATTACCGGCTGTTCTATAACGTGAATTTCCCGCCTGTCGCCGGTGCGGATGTCAAAGGCATGCGCGCCGCCGCCCAAGGGTTCAGGCGCGGCACGCATTTTTCCGCCGAGGCGCAAACCTCGCCCAGTGGGCGGCGGTTTTTGTGGGTGCGCGGCGGCGCACAGGATGTGGCCACCGAACCCGGCACCGACGCCGCCGTCAATCTGGACGGCTATATTTCCGTCACCCCGATGCGCGCGGACCTGACCGACCGCGCCATGCTACCCCTGCTGCAAGAGGCGCTGGCGTGAGCTTTGACGCGGATACCAAGATGCAGTTCCTTTATGCGCTGCGCAGCAAGGGGGTCACCGATACCCGCGTTCTGACCGCGATGGAACAGGTGGACCGCGCCGCATTCGTGCGGGGCATTTTCGCAGACCGCGCCTATGAGGACATGCCCCTGCCCATCGCCTGCGGCCAGACCATATCGCAACCGTCGGTCGTGGGGTTGATGACGCAGGCCTTGCAGGTCAATCCGCGCGACAAGGTGCTGGAGATCGGGACAGGGTCCGGCTATCAGGCCGCGATCCTGAGCAAGCTTGCGCGCCGGGTGTATACGATCGACCGCTATCGCAGCTTGGCCGAAAAGGCGCGCCAGATCTTTGCTGATCAACAGATCGCCAATATCATCACCTTTACCGCTGATGGCAGCCACGGCCTGCCGGATCAGGCGCCGTTCGACCGGATTCTGCTCACTGCTGCTGCTGAAGACCCGCCGGGGCCGCTGCTGGCGCAATTGCGCGTGGGCGGGATCATGGTGCTGCCTGTGGGACAATCAGACGCTGTGCAAAGCCTGATCCGTGTGACCCGGCTTGACACTGGCTATGAATACGACGAATTGCGCGCTGTCCGGTTTGTGCCCTTGCTAGAAGGGCTCGGACAAGAGTAAACTGCCACAAAATAAGGTATCGTCCAGGCAACAAGGGACGAGCCTGCACAAGGAGCGGTAGAATGGCCCAAGAGCAAAGCACCATCAGAACCCTATTGCTGACCAGCGTTGCATTGGCCGCTCTTGCGGCCTGCGAAGGATTTGACCCTGATATGCGCGATCTGGGCAACGGGTTCAGCACTGCAAGTGCCGTTCAGGATTTGCCCAAGCGGCCCAGCCCGGATGACCGTGGCGTGATTTCTTATCCCACCTATCAGGTTGTGGTGGCCCAGCAGGACGATACGATACGCAGCATTGCGATCCGGCTGGGTCTGGATGCCAACACGGTGGCGCAATATAACGGGATCGACCCTGATACGATCCTGCGCCGCGACGAGATCGTGGCCTTACCAAGCCGCTTGCCAGACGCCGCCAGCGTGCCCGTGACCCAGCAACCCTTTGATGTGGCCGCTGTCGCGACATCGGCGCTGGATCGTGCGGATGCCGAAGGCGGGCAGATCACCGCAACTGCACTGCCCCCTGCTGACCAACCGGCGCCGGCCGCAGCAGTCACGCCCGCCACAGCGGCCGTCGGTGCGGAACCGATCCGCCATCAGGTCGTGCGCGGGGAAACTGCGTTTTCAATCTCGCGGCTTTACAATGTGCCGGTCACCGCGATTGCGGAATGGAATGGGCTGAATGCCGAATTCACCATCCGCGAAGGCCAATATCTGCTGATCCCGCAGGGTGGTGTGGCACCACAACGCGCGCCAGCCGCTGTTGTCACGGCACCCGGTGCCGGCAGCGAAACGCCTGTGCCACCCAGTGCGGCGACACCTTTGCCAGCAGCCACAGCCCCTGTCGCAGCACCACAAACACCTGATACCGGCACGCCTGCTGCCCCCGCCGCACCTGCGGCCAGCGCCAGCCGGCTTGCCGCGCCCGTACAAGGCAGCATCATCCGCGCCTATGCGCCCGGCAGCAATGAAGGCGTCGATTTCGGCGTTCCCGCAGGGACCGATGTGCGCGCCGCCGATGCTGGCAGTGTGGCGGCGGTGACGACCGATACATCGGGCGGGTCCATCGTGGTGATCCGGCATGCGGACGGGCTGCTGACGGTCTATACGCAGATGGACAATCTGGCGGTGCAGAAGGATGCCAGCGTCAGCCGTGGCCAGGTCATCGGCAAGGTCCGCGCGGGCAACCCCAGCTTTTTGCATTTCGAGGTGCGCCGCGGGCTGCAAAGCGTCGATCCAATGGATTTCCTGCCCTAGGTCAGGTGGATCAACATCCACCTTACGGCAGACGCACGCCCTGCCGTCCTGCCAGATCGGTGAAATATTGCCAGGCCACGCGGCCTGACCGGCTGCCGCGTGTGGCCTGCCATTCGATCGCCTCGGCCCGCAAGGTCACGTCGTCGATGGTCACGCCGAAAGCATCGCAATAGCCCCGGATCATCGCCAGATAATCGTCCTGATCGCAGGGATGAAACCCCAGCCAAAGCCCGAAACGATCCGACAGCGATACTTTTTCCTCGACCGCCTCGGAGGGTGAAATCGCGCTGGAGCGTTCATTCTCGATCATGTCGCGCGGCATCAGGTGCCGCCGGTTCGAGGTCGCGTAAAGCACCACATTATCGGGTCGCCCTTCGATCCCGCCATCCAGCACCGCCTTGAGCGATTTGTAATGCGCATCGTCATGGCCGAATGACAGGTCATCGCAAAACAGAATGAACCGGGCATCCGATCTGCGCAGCAGATTCAGGCAGCGGGTGATGCTGGGCAGATCCTCGCGCTGGACCTCGACCAGTTTCAGCGCGGGATGTTCCGCCTGAACAGCGCCGTGGATCGCCTTGACAAGGCTTGATTTTCCCATGCCCCGCGCACCCCAGAGCAGCGCGTTATTCGCTGGCATCCCCGCCGCGAACCGCTGGGTATTGGCCAGCAGCGTATCGCGCGACCGGTTCACACCGACCAGCAAGGACACATCAATACGGTTGATCCGATCCACGGGTTCCAGACGGTCAGGCTGCGTATGCCAGACAAAGGCGGCGGCGGCATCGAAATCGGGCGCTTTCTGCGGGGCGGGATGCATCCGTTCCAATGCCCGCGCGATGCGTTTCAACGTGTCTTTGGTCATGGCTTTTGCTCGTCATCCATGGCGGCATCGCCGTGCAGGTCATCATCCCACAGGCCTTCGGCACGCAGTTTCGCCTCGCGCTTGCGTTCGACCCGCGCGACCAGCTGGATCGACACTTCGTAAAGGCCGTAAACCACGACGAACAGGATCACCTGCGAAACCACATCCGGTGGTGTCGCAAGGGCGGCAACGATCAGGATGCCGACGACAGCATATTTGCGCGTGCCGCGCAGGCCGCGGGCCGATACCAGCCCTGCCTTGCCCATCAGCGTCAGCAGCACGGGCAGCTGGAAACATAGGCCGAATGCCACGATGAATTTGATCGTCAGGCTTAGATAGGCCTTGGCCGAGCCTTGGAACAGGATGCCCGCCGCCTGCGTGCTGGCATCGGTGCCAGACATCACAGTGCCGGGTTGCTGAAACCCAAGGAAAAACCCGAAGGCCAGCGGCGTGATGACGTAATAGGCAAAGGCCGCGCCCAGAAAGAACATGAAGGGCGAGGCGACCAGAAATGGGAAAAACGCCCCCTGTTCGCTTTTGTAAAGACCGGGTGCCACAAAGCGCCACAATTGGTAGGAAATGATCGGAAAACCGATAATCAGCCCGCCCAAAAGCGAGATTGAAATCGCGACAAAGAATCCTTCTTCAAGAGCGATGAATTGAAGATCGCAGGATTGGTCGCGCGCGGCCAGCGCATCGCACAAAGGCAGCGTCAGAAAGTTGAACAGCGGGTTCCAGACCGTAAAGCTGATGATCATGCCGACGATAAACGCCAGTACCGACCGGATCAGCCGGGTGCGTAATTCGGCCAGATGTTCGATCAGCGGGGCAGAGCTGTCTTCGATCTCGTCAGACTTGCTCATGCCTTGTCCTTTGGTGTGTCAGCCACGTCTGCGGGGGCTGCGGGCTTTGGCGCAGGGGGCGTGGCGGGGGCCGCCTTGACCGCGGCGCGCGCCGCATTTTCCTGTGTGGTCTTGGCCAGATCATCGGCTTTGGCCTTGGCCGCCTTGCGCTGCGCGGCCAGTTCCTGCGTCGCCGGACCTTTGGTAAAGCTGGTCGCGTCTTTCAGCGCATCGGCGCCGAATTTCTTGGGGTCAGACGCCGCGCGGATCGTCTTGCTGACGTCCTTGATGCCAGATTCATCTGCCGCCGCTTCCATCGCGCGGGAAAATTCGCGCGCCATGCCACGGGCCTTGCCAGTGAACTGGCCCAAGGTCCGGAACATGCCCGGTAGATCCTTTGGCCCGATCACAATCAGGGCCACGATGCCGATCAGCACCATTTCGCTCATGCCGAGACCAAACATGGCTGGCTATCCCTTCGGGGTGTTGTTCAGACTTTGTCTTTGGCTTTTTGGTCTTCGGGGGTCACGTCGCGCGGTTCGGCAAGGTTATCGTCAAGTTCTTTCTTGCTGTCATCGACGCCGCGCTTGAAGGCGGTGATGCCTTTGCCGACTTCGCCCATCAGGCTGGAAATCTTGCCGCGCCCGAACAGGACCAGCACGACAACCGCGATCAGGATAAGGCCGGGAAGGCCGATATTATTGAGCATGTCTCTCTCCTCTGGCGGGATGCGCCCTTGTCACAGATGCTGGTTTCTATGCCTATCCAAGACCCAAGGAAAGGGATCATTCCAAAAAAATGATGCTGCAAGCCCCCTTTTTTCTATGATCTATTTTCGCTTTGTGCCAAATAACTGTCAGTTGCCAGAATACTGGCACAATGATCTTGTTGAAAGGACATCCATGCGCCGCGCTGATAGATTGATGCAGCTGGTCCAGATCCTGCGCGATGGCAGCCTGCACCGCGCCCAGGACCTTGCGGCGGCGGTGGGCGTGTCCTTGCGCAGCATTTACCGCGATATGGAAACGCTGGCCGCCTCTGGTGTGCCGATTTCGGGCGAACGCGGTGTCGGCTATCATGTCACGGCGGCGATCACCCTGCCCCCGCTGAACCTGACCCTGACCGAGGTCGAGGCGCTGCATCTGGGCCTGTCCGCCGTGGGTGCGGCCGAAGATGCTGATCTTGCGCAGGCTGCGCGCCAGCTGTTGGCGAAACTTGACGCCGTGATGCCCGAAAATCCCGCCAGCGCGCCGGCGCATGGCTTTGCGATCTATCCTTTTGCGGATGCCGCGCGCGGGTTCCAGCATCTGCCCCGCCTGCGCCAAGCCGTGCGCACGCGCCAGAAACTCGCACTGACCTTGCAGGGCGAAGACCGGACCATGCGCCCGTTGCAGCTGGAATACTGGGGGCGGCTGTGGACCTGCGTCGTCTGGTGCGAAAAACGCCGCGATTTCGATCTGATCCGCGTTGACCAGATCACCGCCCTGCGGGTGCTGCCCAGCCTGTTCGTCGCCGAGGCCGGCAAATCGCTGAATGATTACAAGGCGCGCCGGAAAGACGGCGACAGCCAGTCCGCAACAGGCCCCAGCGGGCGGAAATAGGCGATCTTGCGGCATTGACCGGTGATCGCCGCATCCCATGGGGCCACCCCGTGCAACAGGTGCCGGTCAAGCACGACCACCTGCCCCGGCAGCGCTGTCACCGCCACTTGCGGACAGCTGGCAAACACGCGCCGCCGCGCGTCCTGATAGGCGGCGGCAACATCGACATCGCCCCACTGCGTCGGCGGCACCCCGTCAAAACAGGCGGCAAAGGTCGCGCGCATGATGGCATGACTGCCCGGCCAGACGACCAAGGGGCTGGCCATACTGGCGTTCAGCGGCAGCCCAAGGATGAAGCTATGCGCTTCGCGCAGATGCCGGCGTTGCGGCGTGCCTTCGGCGTGCAAGCCGTCAACATGGGCGGCACAACGGGTCACGCGAAAGGCATGGGCGGCGTCGGTATCGCCTGCGTCCTGCGCGGGATAGCCCGGAAACACCACCGATAGCTGCGCGCGGTGCCAGTGGTCCGGCACAGGCACCAGATCGCGCCACGCCCCCGCCAGCGGCACACCGCCCACCGACCCGTCAGGGCCATTGTCCAGCGCATCGACACCCACGCACCATGTCCCGCCATGGCGCAGCGGCGGGCCGCCTTGCAGCATGCGGTCGCAGGCGGCATCGGCCGCAACGGCCCAGCGCGCCACCGCCGGATCATGCGGCAGCACGGCGTAACCGTCACGGTGCAGCGCCTGTGTCACCAGCCGACCGCCTTGCGCAGCATGTTCAGCGCCACAAGGATCAGGAAAGCCCCAAAGACCCGTTTCAAGCGGACAGGCTCGGTCCGGTGGGCAAGTGCAGCCCCCAAGGGTGCCGTGATCAAGGTCATCGCGATGACCAGCACAAAGGCCACAAGGTTGACCGCCCCGATGGTGAATGGCGGGGCCACCGCGATATCAACGAACAGGAACGCCGCAACCGATGGCACCGCGATGATCACGCCGAACCCCGCCGCTGTCGCCACCGCGCGGTGGATCGGCACATTGAACAGGGTCATGATCGGCACCCCGAAGGATCCGCCCCCGATCCCCATCAGCACCGACAGAAAACCGATCACCGGTGACAGCACCGCGCGCGTGATCCCGCCCGGCATCACCGGACCCAGCCGCCAATGGCTTTTGCCAAAGGTAATGTAGATCGCCACGGTCGCGGCCAGTGTCGCAAAGACCACCTGCAACGTCCCCGATCGCAAGGACGCGGCAACCATGACGCCGATCACCGCGCCGATGGCGATACCGGGGGCCCAGCTTTTCAGGATCGCCCAATCAACGGCACTCTTGCGATGATGCGCCAGCAATGACCGCGCCGATGTGGCGATGATCGTGGCCAGCGATGTCGCAAGGCATATCTGCATCAGCTGAGGGCTATCGAAACCCAAAACCGAGAAGACGTAGAAGAACGCAGGCACCAGAACGATCCCGCCACCGACGCCCAAAAGCCCGGCCAGAACCCCGGCAAAGGCCCCGATCACCAGCAGGAACAAGGCCATCTGGACCAACAACATCGTTTCGGGCATTGCGCGCTCTCCGCCTGCTTTGGCGCTATCGCTACACCCGAGGTTTGGGAATGACCAGTGGTCAGGCCGCCGCCTGCGTCACATGGGCAAGGGCGGCCAGAACGGTCTGCGGCCCTGCCCCGTCCTGATGGGCATGTTCGGACAGATGCCGCCGCCAGGCCTTGGCCCCCGGACGGCCCTGAAACATGCCCAGCATATGGCGCGTGATCTGCCCCAGCCGCCCGCCGTTTTGCAGATGCTCCGCAATATAGGGCAGCATCAGATGCACGACATCCTCGGCGCTGCGGCCATGCGGGTCGGCATAGATGCGGGCATCGGCATCCAGCAGGATATCGCAAGGCGTATGATAGGCCGCGCGCCCGATCATCACCCCGTCCAACCCGCATTCCAGAAAGTGCTGCGCCTGATCCAGTGACGTGATCCCGCCATTGACCGACAGGTGCAGATGCGGAAACAACGCCTTCATCGCGATCACAAGATCATGGTCGAGGGGTGGAATATCGCGGTTTTCCTTGGGGCTGAGACCCTGCAACCAGGCTTTGCGCGCGTGGATAGAGAACCGGTCCACCCCCGCCGCCGACACCCGCGCGATGAAATCGGGCAGCACGTCCGACAGGGGTCTGGTCATCAACCCCGATCCGGCATTTGACCGTCACCGGAATATCGACCGCCGCGATCATTGCCGCGCAGCATTCAGCAACCAGCGCAGGGTTTTCCATCAGCACCGCGCCAAAGAACCCCGACTGCACGCGGTCCGATGGGCAGCCGCAATTGAGATTGACCTCGTCATAGCCCATGTCCGCCGCGATCCGTGCCGCCTGCGCCAGCAACACAGGGTCGGACCCCCCCAATTGCAAAGCCACCGGATGCTCCGCCGGACCATAGCCGATCAGCCGGTCGCGGTCGCCATGGATCACAGCGGGGGCGGTCACCATTTCGGAATACACCAGCACATGCCGCGACATCAGCCGGTGTAGGTAACGGCAATGCCGGTCGGTCCAGTCCATCATCGGGGCAATCGATAATCTGGCGTTATGATGTATCTGCATTTTTGTATCTTCAAACTGTTGGCGGCGGATGCTGCTACGTTGCACTACGCCCCGATATCCCCGAATAGTCCACCCTACGACGACTCATTGCACAGATGAGCCGCACACGAAAATGGCCTCCATCACCAAAATCCCCTCCGGTGCCTACCGGGTCCAGACCAGACGAAAGGGCCGCTGCGCGCGCGAGACGTTCCGCCGCCGCGACGACGCCCATCGTTGGACCCGCCAAGCGGAGACCCGGGGCGCTTTGCCCACCGCCGGATGCCAGCGCAGCAGGACGCCCGCAACGCTGTGCGAAATCACACGACCAAACCATGAATACACTTATCGCATGATAACACGCAACCATATGGAATCTTATGCAAATTGCCACCATCCATCGTCGACACCCAAGATTGCCCCCCGAGAAGAGACGCAGTTAAAGGCTAGGTTTGAGATCTTGAGCCTCCTGACCTTCCGCAGAGCAGAAATGGAAAGCGACCTTCAAGACTGCAGAAAACACATCAGCTTCGGACACTTCATCGGTGAACACCAATAATTGGCACTTCCCATAATGGCGCGTTGGCAGGCTTACCACTCTACCGATCAGCATGGATCTGATATTGGTGCTACTGTTCCGGGCCTTCGCAACTTCAGTATCAAATAGCTGCAAAGAGCCGAGGCGCACCGACAGTTACTTTTTGCGCATTTCTGCTTCGAGTGTCCCGGCGATCGCAAGAAGTTTAGCGTCAGCCCCTTGAACATCTGCCAATTGAATCCCGAGCGGACATTGACAACGGGCCAAGGGTGTCAAAGCTTGCGCCTGTCGCAGCGACACCTTGGAGCGGGATCAAACCAAAACTAGGCTTGTATCCCACCACTCCGCAAAGTGCTGCTGGAATTCGGATAGAACCCCCAGTGTCGCTACCGAATGCAATCGGGGCAAACCCCGCAGCGACTGCAACAGCAGCCCCGCTACTTGAGCCTCCGGGAACACGATGTTGGGTGGCGTCAGAGGGGTTCCACGGTGTGCCCTGCACAGTGTTCGTGCCCCAGCTTCCCACAGCGAATTCGACCATAGTCGTTTTGCCGAGTATGATCGCACCTTCCGCCTCAAGCCTGTCTATGACCGGCGCGTTGCGCGCAGCTGGACCGATCGCATAGGCTTTTGATCCAAAACCTGTCGGGTGACCCGCAACATCAATAACGTCTTTCAACAGAACCGGCACCCCATGCAGCCGCCCAGTGGGTTGGCCTTCGGCAGCTGCGCGATCCAGAATATCTGCACGCGCGAGTGCCGCTTCTGTTCCATGACCAAGGCACGTCTGACACGGCCGGTTTGGGTTGTTTGCACCGCGATGTTGACACTATGACGCGCGGATTGTTTCGGTTTCTCGCTCATCAGCATCAGATTGTCACATTCCTAGCGCCAAAATCACCCGCCGGCGTCGCCCGGCACAGCAAGAGCGATCGCGCGTGCGGCATGATCGGCAAGGCCCATCCCGGCTTGATTCATCGTCAGATAGGTATGCGTCGCGCCTGCGGATGTCAGGCGGTCGATGTGGTCTTCAAACAGCGCATGCGACACGATCGGCCCCTTGAACCCGCTGCGGCGCAGTGCGCGTGCTGAACATTCCTTTGCCTCGACATTGTCCATGGCAAGGATCGCCACCTTCAAAAGAGATATATCAAGGCCCCGCCAGAAACCCGCATCTTCGACATCCGCAAACAAGACGTTCCGGCCAGCCTCGCGATGCGCCTTGGTCTTGTAGGTGTCAGCGTCAATCGCCACGATCCGGTCGCAAACCGGGCTTAGATGATCATAGGCCGCTGTTCCGGTGCGCCCCATACCAAGGATCAAGATACGCGCATTGCCAAGATCAGTGGGTAATTCATCTACATGAATACGCGACAGTTCGAACCGCTGCAGGCGATCTTCGTAGCGGTCGAAAAACCTTTGCGAAAGCCTGTTCAATGGCGCAGAGACCACAAAAGACAGGCTAACCGCAACCGCCAGCGGCACCAGCCATTCCGGCAGAACACCCGCCGCCACGATCAATCCGAATTCGCTATAGGCGGTCAGGCTGGCGGCGGCCATGAAAGACGTGCGGGCGCGCATACGAAACAGAATGAACAGGAAAAAGAACAGCACCCCCTTGAGCGGCAGAACAAGTGCAAAGACCCCCGCAAAAACAAGATCATCCAGACCCGGCAGACCCGACATCCCGATCTGCAGGAAAAACCCGACAAGAAAAACCTCTTTCAACGCCCAAAGCGCGTCGGACAGCTCATTTGCCCGGCGATGCGTGGACAGCAAAAGACCCATCACCAGCGCACCGATTTCAGCGCTCAGGCCCAGGCTTTCGAAGCCCATCCCCCCCACGACCAACGCCAACAGCATCCCCATCAGGACCAACAGCTCGTCATGGCCGGTGAAATCCAGCAGCCGGTGCAGGACAGGTCGCAGCAGCGGAATTGCAAAGACGCCCAGCGCCCAGATGGTGGGCGTCTGACCGCCCCATATCCCCAAAACCACCAGCGCAATAATGTCCTGAACAATCAAAATGCCAATGGCTGTACGGCCATAAAATGAACCAAGATCACGCTTTGCATCCAGGATTTTTGCAGAAAACACCGTCGATGAAAACGACAGCGCGATGGCCAGCAGCAACGCGGTATTCCAATCAAGCTGCAAGAACACGGCAAGCCCCACGGCAAAGACAGTTGCCGTCACTGCAAAATGAACCAGCGACCCCGCCAGCACTTGGGGCTGGAACACCTGTTCGACGCGCAATTTCAGGCCGACCGCAAACAAGAGTAAAAGCACGCCCAAATGCGCGACATATTTCAGTATCTCGCCGGTTTCCTCTGGCACGCCAAGGCTTGGCCCCACTGCATTTATCGCAAAACCCGCGGCAAGAAAGCCAACGAGCGGTGGCAAGCCGACTTGCCGGACCGCTAGCCCAAAAAAGAATGCAAAAGAGATGCAGATGACCTCGAACACTGAGCCTCTCTTTCATCCTTGGCGCACAAAACATGTACCGGCTTTGACGAGTTGGCTCAACTGCCGATCTGCACGTGCTGCCACGCGCCACGGTTGTCAGCGACGTGGCGTTAAGCCCGCCATATCCGCCTTGGATGATGATCTTTTGCCATGCGGTGACGCGCCGGCCCGCTTTAGGCGGCTTCGTCAGGCTCGCGCGCGCCGGTCATGAAGGCCACGGCATCCGACATCGTGTAATCACCCGGCTTGATCACGCACAGCCGCTTGCCCAGACGGTGGATGTGGATCCGGTCCGCCACCTCGAAGACATGCGGCATGTTGTGGCTGATCAGGATGATCGGAATACCGCGCGCGCGCACGTCAAGGATCAGTTCCAGCACCTTGCGCGATTCCTTGACGCCCAGCGCGGCGGTGGGTTCGTCCAGAATAATGACCTTGGACCCGAAGGCCGCGGCGCGCGCCACGGCCACACCTTGCCGCTGACCGCCCGACAGCGTTTCCACCGCCTGATTTATGTTCTGGATCGTCATCAGCCCCAGTTCGGTCAGCTTTTCGCGGGCGAGCCTTTCCATCCTTGGCCGGTCAAGCTGGCGGAACACCTTGCCCATGATCCCCGGTTTGCGCAATTCGCGCCCCATGAACATGTTGTCCGCGATCGACAGGGCGGGCGACATCGCCAACGTCTGATAGACCGTCTCGATCCCTTCGCGGCGCGCATCGTTGGGCGAGGTGAACTTGACCTTACGGCCTTCCAGCAGGACATCGCCTTCGTCGGGGATGATGGCGCCGGACATCGCCTTGATCAACGATGACTTGCCCGCGCCATTGTCGCCGATTACGGCCAGAATCTCGCCCGGGTAAAGATCGAAATCACAATGGTCCAGCGCGGTGACACGGCCATAGCGTTTGACCAGCCCGCGCCCTTGCAAAATGGGGTCCATCAGCCTGATACCTTTCTGATCCATTGGTCCACAGCGACCGCCGCGATAATAAGCACCCCGATCAGCAGGAAGGTCCATTGCGCATCCGCGCCCGCAAGCCGCAGGCCCAGCGTGAAGACGCCGACAATCAGCGCGCCAAAGAACGTGCCAAGGATCGACCCGCGCCCGCCGAACAGGCTGATGCCGCCGATCACCACGGCGGTGATGCTTTCGATATTCAGCAACTGCCCCGATGTCGGGCTGACGCTGCCGATCCGCCCGATCAAGGCCCAGCCTGCGATGGCGCAGATAAAGCCGGTCAGCGCATAGACCGAAATGATCGTCGCGCGCACATTGACGCCCGACAGCTGTGCCGCGTCAGGGTCATCGCCCACGGCGTAGATATGCCGCCCCCAGGCCGTGTGCCGCAGCATATAGGCAAGGATGACGAAAATCAGCACCATGGCGATCACGCCATAGGTAAAGGTGGCACCGCCCTGCCCCGCCTCGTTCGCGCCGACCTTGAAGGTCGTACCAAGGAATTGCAGCAGCGACGCCTCGCTTTCGATATCTTGCGCACGGATGGTTTCGTTGCGCGAATACAGGAAATTGGCCGCCAGCACGATCTGCCACATCCCGAGTGTCACAATGAACGGCGGCAGCTTCATCACCGCGACCAGCCAGCCGTTCAGCGTGCCGATGGCAGTGCCAAAGGCCAGCCCGCACAGCACAGCCACCTCGACTGGCAAACCATAGCGAAAGGTGAATTGCCCCATGATGACGCTGGACAGCACAGCAATCGCACCCACGCTCAGGTCGATGCCCGCGGTCAGGATCACAAGGCTTTGTGCGGCGGCGACGATGCCCACGATCTGCACCTGCTGCAAGATCAGCGTCAGCGCGAAGGGCGAAAAGAACTTGGTGCCCAAAAGCAGCCCGAAGGTCAGGATCGACATGGCCAGCACGAACAGCGGCACCAGCGCAGGTTGTAGATGCAACATATGCTGGATCTGTGCCAGCCCGCCTTTGCGCGCGGGTGCAAAGGCTGCGACAGTCCCAGTAGCGCCGGTTTTCACCACGGCTTCGAAATCATCTTTCTGACTGGACATGGCGCGCCTCCCCTGCGGTCCTGGTCCCCGCAGTCTAGCGCGGGGGTGGAAAAAGGGGCGGAATTTCTCCGCCCCATTATCATCGGTTGTCTCAGAGGCTTAGCCCCAGCAGAGGTTCTGACCTTCGACGACGTTGATGCTGTCAACCCCATCGGCAGGGGTATCGGTGACAAGGGCGACGCCCGTGTCAAAGAAATCCTTGCCGGGGGTGTTTTCAGGCAATGTACCATCGGCGGCAAAGGCGGCAATCGCCTCGATCCCGAGGGAGGCCATGCGCAGCGGGTATTGCTGCGATGTGGCACCGATCACGCCGTCAGCGACGTTCTGCACACCGGGGCAGCCACCATCGACAGAAACGATCAGCACGTCATTTTCACGGCCGATGGCGCGCAGCGCCTCGTAAGCACCGGCAGCGGCGGGTTCGTTGATCGTATAGACCACGTTGATCATCGGATCGATGGCCAGCAGGTTTTCCATCGCGCGGCGGCCGCCCTCTTCGTTGCCTGCGGTCACGTCATTGCCGACGATACGCGCATCGGTTTCATCACCGATCCGGTTCGCATCGCCCAGATCAATGCCGAAGCCTTGCAAAAAGCCCTGGTTGCGCAGCACGTCCACCGATGGCTGGCTGACGGCCAGATCCAGCATCGCAATGCGTGCATCGGCAGCCGCGTCACCCAGCGAGGCAGCAGCCCATTGGCCGATCAGCTCACCCGCCAGAAAGTTGTCGGTGGCAAAGGTGGCGTTTGCGGCATCGATCGGTTCCAGCGGTGTATCCAGCGCGATCACCAAAAGACCGGCATCGCGGGCCTGCGTGACCGCGCCGACGATGGACGATGTGTCCGACGCGGTGATCAGGATACCGGATGCGCCATCAGCGATGCAGGTTTCGATGGCAGCAACCTGCGTTTCATGGTCGCCGTCAACGCGGCCGGCATAGGACCGCAGCGTGATGCCTGCTTGGGCGGCGGCGGCTTCGGCGCCTTCGCGCATCTTGACGAAGAACGGGTTGGTGTCGGTCTTGGTGATCAGACAGGCCGAGACGCCCTGCGCCTGGACCGATGTGGCAGCGACAGTGGTGATGGCAACAAGCGCTGTCGAGATAAGCAGTTTTTTCATGATTTCCTCCCAGAAATTTAGGGCCGTTTGCCTGCCTGCGGCGCAGGCCGGACCATCGGCGAATGACCGCAAAAGAGGCGATTCGTGTCAGGTTGTCAATTTATTAATTAACTTTATTAATTTATGAAATGGCGCTAGAAAGATCCCAAATGGCGGGCAAAGGTATGTCAGATGGATGACGGATTGGTCAGATCGCTCAGCATGGGGCTGAGCCAGAAAGGTGTCCGCGACCATAACGAGCGGCTGCTCTTGTCGTTGCTCCAACGGCACGGATCATTGCCCGCGCCGGACCTTGCGCGCCTGTCGCACCTGTCACCGCCCACGATTTCTGCGATCCTGCGCAAGCTGGAATCGGACGGGTTGTTGACGCGTGGCGATCCTTTGCGGGGCAAAGTCGGCAAACCTTCGGTTCCCATGATGCTTGACAAGAACGGCGTCTATTCCATCGGGATCAAGATCGGTCGGCGGTCTGCAAATTTTCTGCTGACGGATTTCACCGGCGGCATCCGGTTGCACCGTCACGTCACCTATACCCATCCCCTTCCGCGCGAGGTGTTCGGCTTTGTGCAGACAGGTCTCGCCGCTGCGGCCAGCGATCTGAGCCACAGCGAATTGGCCAGAATATGTGGCATCGGCATCGCGGCCCCCTTTGATCTATGGAACTGGCACGACCTGACAGGGCCGAACGCGGCAGAATTCCAATCCTGGAAGAACATCGATTTCACCGCAGAAATGGCGCGGTTTACCGATCTGCCTGTCTTTATCATCAATGATGCAACGGCGGGCTGTCAGGCAGAACATCTTTACGGGCGCGGCAAGCAGTTTCGCGACTATGCCTATTTCTTTGTAGGTGCCTTTGTCGGCGGCGGCATCGTGCTGAACAATGCGGTCTATGAGGGACGGCTGGGCAATGCAGGCGCGCTGGGGTCATTGCGCAGCGTCGGGCCGAATGGCGAAAGCCGCCAATTGGTTGACACAGCGTCGATCCATACTTTGGAGGCGCGTTTGCGGCAGGCCGGGCATAACCCGATCACGCTTTGGAACACTCCGCAAAGCTGGACCGATCTTGCCGATCATGTGACGCCGTGGCTGGACCAGACCGCGATCGAGCTTGCAAAGGCGAGCTTGTCCACCTGCGCGGTCATCGATTTCGAGGCGATCATCATCGACGGGGCCTTTCCACCCGCCATCCGCGAAGAACTGGTCAAAAAGGTCCGTCGCGCCATCGAGACAGAGGACACGCGCGGGCTGATCCTGCCGGTGATCGAAAGCGGCAGCATCGGCAGCGATGCGCGCGCATTGGGTGCTGCGTGCAGCCCGGTCCTGTCGCAGTTCATGCTGAACAACAATTGACGGCCGGCGCCGCATTGCGGCAGTCCGATACAGTCGTGTCGCGGCAATCAAACCGCGATCAATCGCCCTGAACCGGGATCGCAAAGCCGGTCTTGACGCGATCCATCACGGCGCTGGTGCGGAACCGCAGGACATTGTCTTCGGCAAAGAAATGGCGGCGGGTAAACGCCTCGTATTCGGCCATATCGCGCGCGGAAATCATCAAGATGAAATCGGCGTTTCCGGTGACGTAATAACATTGCATCACTTCAGGCGCGGCCTGCATGGCGGATTTGAACCGGTCAAGATCGCGCTTGCGTTCATTCTGAAGCGTGACTTCGACAATCAGCATCAAGCCGCGCCCGGCACGGGCCGGATCAAGGATCGCTATCTCGGCCTCGATCACGCCAGAGGCCCGCAGCCGCGCCACCCGTTTGCGACACGCATCCGGCGACAGCCCGACCTGGACGGACAGCTCTTCGGCGGTGGCGCGTGCGCGCGATTGCAGGGCGTTCAGAAGACGGGCGTCGAATGTGTCCATGCCGACAGGGATTGCGCAACATCGGCCAAAAGAGAAGCATATTCTGATCTGTTGTCCGAAAATCGGCCCAAACAGGGCCAATTCATCCCAAATTAGCGCCAATCAGGGTCAATATTTCCGCCTAGCCAATCATGGGATGCATTAGTCTGGCCCTGTCAGGAACGGGGTGTTTATGGGTCAATATCTGAAAAATCCTTGGCGCGGGTCAGGATTGCCGGACGAAACGCTGTTTCCGCTGGCCGATGCGCGCGCTGTGGGCCAGCTGTTGGCGCGCTGTCCTGCACATGCCCCGACGCCCCTTCGTCAAGAGCCCGCATTGGCCGCCCACCTTGGGATCGGCCAGCTTTGGCTCAAGGATGAACGCGGGCGCATGGGGTTGGGCAGTTTCAAGGCACTTGGCGCCGCCTATGCCATCGCGCGCGCAGCGGCAGAGACAAACGCCCCCGACCTGCGCCATGCCTTGCAAGGCCAGGTCTATGTGACGGCCAGCGCGGGCAATCACGGGCTATCGGTGGCCGCAGGCGCGCAGCTGTTTGGCGCAGCCGCAGTGATCTATCTGTCGCAGGCTGTGCCGGAAACCTTTGCCGCCCGCCTGCAGGCCAAGGGCGCCACGGTGGTCCGCGACGGTGCGGATTACGAGGCCAGCATGCAGGCCGCCACAGGTGCCGCTGACGCCAATGGCTGGACATTGCTGTCGGACAGTTCATGGCCGGGCTATACCGCACTGCCCCTGCAGGTGATGGAAGGGTATCTGCAACTCGCCGCCGAGGCCGCAGCCCAGATCGACCAGCCCCCGACCCATATCCTGCTGCAAGCCGGTGTCGGGGGGCTGGCGGCGGCGGTGGCGGCCCATGCCCGCCATGTCTGGGGCGACAGCCCGCAGATCATCGTGGTCGAACCCGACGCCGCCCCTGCCCTGATCGAAAGCATCCGCGCAGGCCGGCTGGTGGATACCACTGGCCCTGTGTCCAGCATGGGGCGACTGGATTGCAAGACGGCATCGAAGATTGCGCTGCATGGTCTGGCGCGCGATGCCGACAGCTTTGTCACAATTTCGGAAGGCACGGCGCAGCGCGCGGTCGATTTGTTGGTGGAATACGGGCTGGCGACCACCCCATCGGGTGCTGCGGGCGTTGCGGCCCTGCTTGCGGGGCTGGATCTACCGCGCGAGGCGCGTGTGATGGCCATCCTAAGCGAAGGGCCAGAGGATGGCTGAACCCATGATGATCTTTGCAGCGCAAGAATACCGTGATCGTGTGGCAAAGCTGCAGATGGGCATGGCCGCACAGGGGCTGGATGCGCTCTTGCTGACAACGCCTGCCGATATCTTTTATGTCACCGGCTTTCTGACCCGGTTCTGGGCCAGCCCCGCGCGGCCCTGGTTTGTGATCGTGCCGGTGGCGGATGATCCGGTGGTGGTGATCCCGTCGATCGGGGCGGCACTGATGGGCCAGACATGGCTGCATGACATCCGCACCTGGGACGCGCCCGACCCGCGCGATGACGGGATCAGCCTGTTGGCGGGTGCCTTGGCCGATCTGGTCCCGGTACAGGGCCGGATTGGCGTGCCGATGGGGCTGGAAACACATCTGCGCATGCCGCTTGCCGATTATGACCTGCTGCGCGCAAGGCTTGCACCGCGCCAGATCGTGGATGCCACCGCCTGCATCCAGCGCATCCGCGAGGTAAAATCAGAGGCCGAGATCAGCAAGATCCGCGAAAGCTGTGCCATTGCGGGGCGCGCCTTTGCCCGCGTGCCAGAGTTTGCAGCCAAAGGTCAGCCACTGTCCTCGATTTTCCGCGACTTCCAGATCGCGCTTTTGACCGAAGGGGCAGATTGGGTCAGCTATGTTGCGGGCGGTGCGGGGCCAGATGGGTACGGCGATGTGATCTCGCCCGCTGGCCCGCAGCCTTTGCGGCGCGGCGATATTCTGATGCTGGACACAGGCGCTGTCAAAAACGGCTATTTCTGCGATTTTGATCGCAATTTCGCCATTGGCCCCGCATCAGACACCGCACGGCGCGCCCATGCAGCACTTTGGCAGGCAACCGAGGACACGCTGGCCCATTTGCGCCCCGGATGGCGCGCCTGTGATGTGCATGCGGCCCTTTGCGCAGGCCTGCACAAATACGGCGCCACACCATCCGGCGGCAGGCTGGGCCATGGGCTTGGCATCACGTTGACGGAATGGCCGTCCTTGACACCGCTGGACGAAACACCCCTGCGCGAAGGCATGGTGCTGACGCTAGAACCGGGCTGTGTGACGGGTGACGGACGGATCATGGTGCATGAAGAAAACATCGTGCTGCGCAAGGATGGGGCAGAGTTGCTGTCACCGCGCGCATCGCATGACCTGCCAGAGATCACCGCATGACCGCCTTTCCTTATGACCTGCAAGACAACAGCCTGCCGCGCCTTGGGCTGATCGTGCTGCAGGTCGATGAAACAATCGAACAGGATTTCCGCCATCTGTTCGCACCAGACTGCGCCAAGCTGCATATCAGCCGTATCCCTTCGGGCGCAGAGCTGACGCCCGATAGCATCGCCCAGATGGAAACCGCCTTGCCCGCTGCGGCCGGGCTGTTGCCTCACGGGCTGGATGTTGTCGGCTATGCCTGCACATCCGGGACGACCCTGATCGGCGCAGGGCGTGTGCGCGATCTGGTGATGGGGGCCGCGCAGACCCGTGCCGCGACAGACCCGCTGACTGCGGCGCTGGCGCAGTGCCGTGTTCTGGGGCTGACCAAGATCGGCATTGTCTCGCCCTATATCGCGTCGGTTGCCACGCCGATCCGCGCGGCATTCGAATCCGCTGGCATCACCGTGCCCGCTACCTTGTCCTTTGGCGAGCAAGTCGAGGCAAGGGTCGCGCGCATCGCGCCCGCCTCGATCGCCAATGCCGCACGCGCACTTGCGCAGCAGGCAGAGCTTGACGGTATATTTCTGTCCTGCACCAATCTGCAGACGCGCGATATCCTTGCACCCCTTTCACTGGAATTGGGCCTGCCGGTGCTGAGTTCAAACCAATGCCTAGCCTGGCACATGGCATCGCTTTGTGGAATGCCACCGCCGTCGGGGTATGGCTGACCATGACAGCCGCACCCCGATAGGGGCGGCGTGTCCCGCCCAACCGGCGGGCCATCAGCAAAGCGCCGCAACCGGTAGGTCAGTCTTTGCCGCCAAAAGCCACATCGCGCTGATCTGGTCAGTGCAAACACGGTACGCGCTGACGCCTTGATCAGCGCACGCCTGCAGCAGCAGGCGTGCCTGCACCAGCAGGCGTTCCGCCCTCGTCGCGCGAAAAGAACAGATCGTAAAGCACCGGCACAGCAATCAAAGTCAGCACCGAGGCAAAGGCAAGCCCGCCCATGATCGTGATGGACATCGACATGAAGAAAGCATCCCCCAACAGCGGTGCCATGCCCAGAATTGTCGTGGCCGCAGCCAAGACCACCGGGCGCAGGCGCGACACGCAGGCGGTGACAATCGCCTCGTGCAGCGCTATGCCTTCTGCGCGCACCAGATCGATTTCCTCGACCAGCACAATACCGTTCTTGATCAGCATACCCGAAAGGCTCAGAAGGCCCAGCAATGCTGTAAAGCTAAACGGAATACCCGTTGCCAAAAGCCCGATAACCACACCATTCACCGACATCGGGACCAGCAGCCAGATGATCAGCGGCTGACGCAGCGCCGAAAACAGCACGATCGAAATCAGCACCATCACGATCACGCTGACCGGCAACTGTTGGCCAAGGCTTGTCATTGCATCCATCGAACTTTCCAGCTCTCCGCCCCATGCCATGCTATAGCCGCTTGGAACCGGCATGGCTGCGACAGCGGCGCGGATCTCTTGCTGCACGGCGGCGGTGGTCAGGCCAGGGGCCACATCGGCCGACAGGGTCAGCGTCAAAACACGGTCGCGCCGGTGCAGCAATGTATTCTGAGCCTCGAATTGCAGGCCGTCTATGGCTTGCTCGATCGGGATGAATGCATTGGCACTTGTTGAAAACACAACCTGATCCATCAAACCCAAGCCGGCAGACCGCGCCTGGCGCACCACGATGGGGATAAGCCGCTCATCTTCGCGATAGACGCCGCCGACTGTCCCCTCGGTGGCAAACAACAGCGATTGCGCGATGTCATCGCGGTCGATACCGGCGGCCTGCGCACGGTCAGTGGCATAGATCGGGGTCAGCACAAGTTCCTGCTCGCGCCAGTCACTGCGCAGATCGCGCAGGTTTGGCGAGGCATCCTGCATGACGGCCTTCGCCGTCTCGGCCAGTTGGCGCAGCACCGCAGGGTCGCTGCCCGACAGGCGCAGTTGAATGGGGTCGCCGCCGCCCGGGCCAAAGGCCAACCGCTTGGTGCGGAATTCGCCTTGCGGCAGGGTCTCGCGGGCAAAAGCATCCAGATCGGCCTTCAGCGCCGGAATATCATCCAGCGTGCGGGTGCGGATGATCAGATGCCCATAGCTCGCGTTGGCGCGTTCGGCGGCATAGGTCAGCATGAACCGCGCCGCGCCGTCGCCTGCAAAAGCCGTGACCGACACGACTTCGTCACGCTTGGCAAGCCATTTTTGCAAATGGTCCAGATCCGCCGATGTCGTGTGGACGGACGTGCCTTGCGACAGCTTGTAATGCGCGAAAAACAGCGGGGTGTTGGAATCTGGAAAGAACTGCTGCTTGACCTGGCCAAAGCCCGCATAGCATGCCATCGTCACCACAAGCAGCGCCATCACCACCAGCCAACGCGCCCGGATCGCAGCATGCAAAACCGATCCGTACAGCCGGAACAGCCGTCCGTCATAGGCATCCGCACCGCCCGCCGCCCCCTGCCTGAACAGATAATGCCCAAGCAGCGGGGTCGCTGTGATTGCAAGTATCCACGACAGCAGCAACGATATGCCGATCACCGCGAACAGCGAAAACAGGAACTCGCCCGTGGCGTCCGGGCTAAGCCCGATACCGGCAAAGGCCATGATCCCGATGACGGTCGCGCCCAGCAAGGGAATCTGCGTCTTGCGGGCCACATCCTCGGCCGCATCGCGCGACGACTTGCCGCGCTGCATCGCGATCTGCATCCCCTCGGCCACGACGATGGCATTGTCCACCAGCATGCCCATTGCAATGATCAATGCGCCCAGCGAAATGCGTTCCATCTCGATCGCAAAGATCGCCATGAAAAACAGCGTGCCAACGACAGTCAGAAACAGGGTCGTGCCGACGACCACGGCGGCACGCCAGCCCATGAACAGGGCAAGCACCAGCACAACGATCAGCACTGACAGGAACAGATTGATCAGAAAGTCGTTCGAGGCTGCCTCAACAACCAGATGCTGCTGGTAGATCGGGTGCAGCGTCACCCCATACGGCATGTCCGATTGCAGCTCTGCCAGCCGCTGATCGACCCGCGATCCAACATCCACAATGTTTTCAGATGACGCGCCTGCAATCCCGAGGGTGAACGCGTCCTCGCCATTGTGGCGTACAATCACCGCGGGATGTTCTTCGACGCCGCGATAGACATGCGCCATATCAAACAGGCTCAGGACCTGCCCGTCTACCCCCAGCGACAGGCCTGCAATCGCCGATACACTGTCAGATCCTTCGGGGGCCTTGATCAAGATCCGCGCGCCACCGATGTCTTGGGTGCCTGCGTCTGCGACAGAGTTTGCATTTGCAATCGCCCCCGCAATCGCCTGCGGGGCCACGCCCATGTTCACGGTTCTGACTAGGTCGGGTTCGACATAGATCACCTCGGGGGGCAGACCCCTGACCTCGACATCCGCGACACCGTCAACCACCAGCAGTTCACGGCGCACAAAGCTTGCCAGCTGGTGCTTTTCGGCATTGCTCAACCCTTCGGCCACCACTGCGTAATAGAGGCCGAAGACGTCGCCGAAACTGTCGTTGACCACCGGTGCGCTCACGCCTTGCGGCAGGCCACGGGCTGCATCATTGATCCGGTTACGCAGCTTGACCCAGATGGCAGGCAGCGCGTCGCCATCGTAAGTCGCGTGGATTTCAACCTCGATCAGCGATCGGCCAGGCTGATTGACCGAGCTGATCCGCGCAACCTCTGCCATTCTTTGGATTGCGGTTTCCAGCGGTTCCGACACCTCCACCGCCACCTGTTCGGCCGAGGCCCCTGGATAGTGCGTGACAATCACCGCTGTCTTGATCGTGAATGCGGGATCTTCCAGCCGACCAAGGCTGTTGAACCCCCACAGCCCGCCCAGCAGACAGCCAATAACCAAGATCCACGTCAGCAGAGCCTTGTCGATCGCGGCGCGTGCAATATTCATGGTCACGCTCCTTAGTTGCCAAACCCGGAAAACCGCCGGACGCTTTGCCCGTTTTCCAGAACCGGCAGGCCGGCGGCTACGATCTCGACCCCGGTTTCCAACCCTCTGATTGCGACAAAACTGCCGTCATCGGCAGGCTGCACGGTGACAGATTGGCGGCGCAGCGTTCCGTTTCCATCGGGCTGTGGCAGAAACGCCAGCACATAGGCCGATCCATCCGGATCAATGCCCACGGCCGATGCTGGCAGCACAGCGCCTTGCAGACCGCCTGCGGCCTCGGCGGTGACGGTTGCCGACGAGCCGGGCAGAATATGCAGCCCATCCGTCGATTGCAGCGCAAGCGTCACCTGAAAGGTTTGCCCCACGGCCGAGGCTTCGGCAGTGAATTCCCGCAGGACAAGCGGATAGCGGGTGGCATGGCTGGGAAACGTGGCATGGAAACGCACATCATCCGCGGAATCAAAGCGCTGGAACAACACTTCGGGAACATTAATCTCGATCCACAATTCGGACATGTCATGCAGCCGCACGACAGGCGTGCCCGCCGTGATCGTGCTGAAATTGGCGATCTTGCGGCTGGCCACGAGGGCGTCAAAAGGGGCCTGCAACGTGGCATGTCGATGGCGGTTGGCCGCATCGCGCAAAGCCAGGGCAGCAAGTTGTGCCTGCGTTTCGGCCTGTTCGAGTGAAACCTGGCTGGCAGCACTGCCCGCGAGGCGCCGGAGCCGGTCGACAGTGCGGTCGGCTTCGTTTTTCTGCAACTGCGCCTGTTCGAGTTGCAACGCAAACGGTTCCATGTCGAGCTGGGCAATCATGTCACCCGCAGACAGAAACTGGCCTTCGATCACTGGCAGGTCCTGGATTTGGCCCCCCACCTGAAAGGCCAGATCAACAGTCTGACGCCCGTTGACCTGACCAAAAAATGTCCGCGTCACCCGATGATCCTGATCCGCCACCGTCATCAGCTTGACAGGCCGCGGCAGGTCTTGCGCAAAAAGCGGCAGCGCGAGCATGCCGGACAAACCGGCCGTCGTGAAAAGAATGGCAAGGAATCTGAACATCGGATGCTCCGGTTGCGGCTAGGGAAGGCCAGTAAACATGAAATTGATTAAGATCCGGCTACAGAACCGTTCGAGGATCAGTACGCATCGCGTGGTGATGTCGCGCGCCATGCGATAACGCGACGCAGCGGATCATCTGACAGGCACGATCCGCGACCGGCACGACGGTTTTTTCGCATATTTTCAGTTCCTTGTGGGATTCAGAAAGAAAAATGGGGCCACTGCAGATTGCACCAATGGGTCCAGCAAAGACCGGGACTTGCGCCAGCAATATGCCATTTTTTCTCATCACTTTTCTTGCACAATCCGGCATCTGACCGGCGCTGCGATCTGGCTTAGCAGGCCATTTGATCACCGCATAGATGCAAAAAGCCTCTGCTGGTGAAAACGGGGGCTGATCACGCGAAGTTGACAACATTCATACCGGCACAACCGACGGCAGGGCGATCCTGATGCAGATGCTGTCCGAGGCTTGACCATCTGGCTGGTCTGGCGTGCCGACAGGGCGCGCATGGTATTTGGCGCGGGTCGGGGTCTGTTATGCCTCGTCTTCCATGGGATTCTGGTGTAAGTCGCCCACGCAAATCAAACGAAAGGCCTTGGCGTGCAGACACCGTATTACCTGATCGACAAGTCTTGTCTTCTTCGCAACCTCGAGAAAATCTCTTGGCTGCGCGAAGCATCGGGGGTGAAATGTCTGCTCGCGCTCAAATGTTTTGCGACATGGTCGGTGTTCGATTTCATGGCAGAGCATATGGATGGATCGACCTCGTCGTCGCTGTACGAAGTTCGCTTGGGGCGGGAAAAATTTCCCGGTGAAACCCATGCCTATTCGGTCGCCTATGCCGATCACGAAATTGCACAGGTCTTGGCATATTCCGACAAGATCATTTTCAACTCGATCGGGCAATTGGCGAAATTCAACGATGCGTCGCAAGGGCATGTGCGCGGCCTGCGGGTCAATCCGGGGGTGTCGACGTCCGAATTCGATCTGGCCGATCCTGCCCGCCCGTTTAGCCGGCTGGGCGAACATGACCCTGCGAAAATCGCCGCGGTCGCCGATCAGATCAGCGGGTTGATGTTTCACAACAATTGCGAAAACGACAGCTTTGCCCGTTTCGACGAAATGCTGACCCTGATCGAAGACCGTTTTGGCGCGATCATCCACCAGATGGAATGGATCAGCCTTGGCGGAGGTATTCATTTCACCGGCGCGGATTACCCGCTGGAAAATCTGGCGCTGCGGCTTAAGGAGTTTTCGCAAAAATTCGGCGTCCAAGTCTATCTGGAACCCGGCGAGGCCGCCATCACCGGCGCTGCCACCCTTGAAGTCACCGTGCTGGATACGATGCACAACGGAAAAATCTGGCCATCGTGGACAGCTCGATCGAGGCGCATTTGCTTGATCTGCTGATCTACCGCGAACCGGCCAAGATCACCCCGAACACAGGCGCGCATGAATGGATGATCTGCGGAAAATCCTGTCTGGCGGGTGACATCTTTGGCGAATTCCTGTTTGATGCGCCGCTCAAGGCAGGTGATCGTCTGTCGTTTCAGGACACTGCTGGTTACACGATGGTCAAAAAGAACTGGTTTAACGGGGTCAAGATGCCAAGCATCGCGATTCGTGAACTGGATGGAACGACACGATTGGTGCGTGATTTCGACTATGATGATTTCGCCGCCGCCTTGTCCTGACTGATCAAAAAGGGTTTTGATACGATGAAACGCAATGTTCTTATCATTGGCGCGGGTGGCGTCGCACAGGTCGTGGCGCATAAATGCGCGCAAAATAACGATCTTCTGGGCGATCTGCATATTGCCAGCCGGACCCGTGCGAAATGCGATGCGATCATCGCCTCTGTGCATGAAAAAGGCGCGATGAAACAGGCGGGCGTTTTCGACTCCCATGACCTTGACGCGATGGACAGCGCGGCTGTCGCGTCGATGATCGGCAAAACCGGTGCGCAGATCGTGATCAATGTCGGCTCGCCTTTCGTGAACATGACCGTGCTGGAGGCCTGCATCCAGACCGGTGCCGCCTATATCGACACCGCCATTCACGAAGACCCCGCCAAGATTTGCGAAACCCCGCCCTGGTATGGCAATTACGAATGGAAACGCCGCGACGCCTGCGCCGCTGCCGGTGTCACCGCGATCCTTGGGGCCGGTTTTGATCCGGGGATGGTCAATGCCTTTGCGCGCTTTGCCGTCGATGAATTCATGGATGATGTCACATCCATCGATATCGTCGATATCAATGCGGGCAGCCATGGCCGGTATTTTTCCACCAATTTCGACCCAGAGATCAATTTCCGCGAATTCACCGGCACGGTTTACAGCTGGCAGAAAGGGGCGTGGCAAGAAAACAAGATGTTCGAAATCGGCCGCGAATGGGACTTGCCTGTCGTGGGCAAACAAAAGGCCTATATGTCCGGCCATGACGAGGTGCATTCGCTGGCGGCCAATTACCCGCAGGCCGATATCCGGTTCTGGATGGGGTTTGGCGACCATTACATCAATGTGTTCACCGTGCTGCAAAATCTTGGCCTGTTGTCCGAACAGCCCGTCACCACCGCCGAAGGGCTGGAGGTTGTGCCATTGAAGCTTGTCAAGGCAGTGCTGCCCGACCCGTCCAGCCTTGCGCCCGATTATACCGGCAAAACCTGCATCGGTGATCTGGTCAAAGGCACCAGGAACGGCCAGGAGGTCGAGGTGTTCGTCTATAACATCGCCGATCACAAGGACGCCTATACCGAGGTTGGCAGCCAGGGGATTTCCTATACTGCCGGTGTCCCGCCCGTTGCCATGGCCATGTTGATCGCGGATGGCACCTATGATCTGGGCCGTATGATGAACGTCGAAGAATTGGACCCAAAGCCGCTGTTCACGCTGCTTGACACGATGGGCCTGCCCACACGCGTGCAGGATGCGGCGGGCGATCGGGCATGGGACCAAACCTGAAGATTGCGGATCGGTGCGCCATGCGACCGGCGCACCTTTCGTCTATGGCCCAAAGCGGCCTTGGCTCTTTGCTAAAGTCGCGGCGTCATCCCGCGGCTGGGTGCGGGTCAGAGCCACGCGGTCTGTCCTGATCATAGCCCGCCCCCCCCAGAAACGCCACGGCCACCGCCGCCCAGCTATAGCGGGCATGGGCATGCGCGCTGCGACTTTGGCGGGTGCCGGGTGCGTCCAGCGCGCGGGATATGGCGGCCCCCAGATCGTCATCCAAGGCGCCCAGCGACGGGTCGGTGACAATATCGCAAGGCCCCGGCACATCATAGGCCGCGATGGGCAGGCCACAGGCCAATGCCTCGATCAGCACGATGCCAAAGGTATCGGTGCGCGACGGAAACACGAACACATCCGCAGCGCGATAGGTATCGGCCAGCGCCTGCCCCGTCAGCGTGCCAAGAAATGCGACATCGGGGTACGCGCGCCGCAACGCGCCCAGCGCCGGACCATCGCCCACCACGACCTTGCGCGCGGGTCCGGTCTGTGCAGGTGTCAGGCCCAGAAAGGCGTCAAGGTTCTTTTCGGCTGCCACCCGCCCGACATAAAGCAGGACCGGCACATCATTGCGCACAAAAACAGCCGGTGGATGGAAAACCCCCGCATCGACACCGCGCGACAGCGGCCGGATCACGCCGGCAAAGCCCCAGACACGCAATTGCGCGGTGATCGAGGGGGTGGCGACATAGGTATATGCGGCCCGATCATGAAACCGGCGCAGCGCCCACAGCGTCAGCTTTTGCAGCGGTGCGCGGACCACCCCGGGCGCGCGCAGGGCGATATAGGCCGGAAAATTCGTATGAAACGCCGTGGAATAGGGGCGACGATGGCGCAGGCAATAGCGCCGCGCGGCCCAGCCCAAGGGGCCTTCGACGGCGATATGGATACGGTCGGGGGCATAGCGCGCGATCTTGCGCGCCAAGCGGCGATAGGGAAACACCGCCAGCGCGATTTCGCGGTAGCCCGGCAAGGGCAAGGTCGGGAAATCCCGCGGGCTGATCACAGCCACGTCATGGCCCAACAGCCGCAATTCGCGGATGATGTTTTCATAGCTGCGCACGACACCATTGACCTGCGGCGCCCAGGCGTCGGTCACGATCAGGATGCGCTGCGTAGGCACCTCTGGCCGCCCCTGCCCTTCAGGACAGATCGGCACGGGTTGCGCGTCAACCGGCCTGGCAATGATCATTTGGTGTCCTGCAACAAGGTTGGCTGACCTAGCCCGCGCAAGATGACAATTTCATGTCAGCCCGGCGCAACAGACCAGCCATACTGTCCCCCCTGTGTGGTTTTCGTCACAATCCGGAGTTGAGACAAAACTGATACATGCCGGTCATGTCTCTGTCACCCCGCTGGACGACTCAATACGCGCGCAACGTGCATCAGTGATGGGGTAATATGATGACCATTGAACGTTTGGATTGTCCGCCACGGCCGCCGCAGCGCACGTTATTCATATCCGACCTGCATCTGGGCGCGCTGTCGTCGCGGCCCGATCTGGTGTTGCGGTTCCTGCAACAGCACCGCGCGGATACCTATGTGCTGATCGGCGATATCCTTGATCTGTGGCACCCGCTGTTGCCGCATTGGACGGCGCAGGATCAGGCCGTGATCGACCATCTGCAGGCCCGCGCGCGCAGCGGCGCACGGCTGATCTATGTGCGCGGCAACCATGACCCTGACCCCAGCCTGATCCCGCCCCATGCGCGGCTGGATGCGGACTATGTTGTATCCCATGTGCATCAGACCTCGCAGGGCAAAAACTATCTGATCGTGCATGGTGACGAGGCCGATGACCGCCTGATCCGCGCGCATATGATGACGCGGTTGGGAAGTTTGATCGACCACGGCCTGCGCCGCTGCGACCGGCTGCTGCGCAAAGTATCGCGCCGCCAGCCGCATGTGCGCGGTCTGGTTGACTGGTTGCTGATCGCGGCGAACAAGATGCGCTATCGCGGGCGGATCTATGAACAGCGGATGGTCAATCTTGCGCGGGCCAAAGGGCTGGACGGGGTGATCTGTGGCCATTTCCACATCGCTGCCCTGCATGACCGTTTTGGCCTGACCTATGCCAATTGCGGCGATTGGGTCGATAGCATGACCGCGCTGGAAGACCCCGGCGATGGCACGCTGCGCCGCCTTGGGGGCCGCGACCATGCGTTCGGCCTTGCGCCGCAGATTGGCGACCGCACGGGTGCGGCAACGCAACTTGCGCAGAAAGTGATGACCCGATGACACCAGCAACCGATGTCGCAGGCCAGCTTAACGCGGCCGTGTCCCAGAACCCGCGTTTTCATGTCACGGGGATGCAGGAATGGCTGTTTGCACGGCTGTTCGCAGGTTTGGTCTATGCCCAGATTTGGGAAGACCCCGTTGCCGATATGACGGCGCTGGCGCTGCCCGCGGGGGCGGATATGATCTGCATCGCATCGGGCGGCTGCAATGCGATGTCCTATCTGACTGCTGATCCCGCCTCTGTGACGGCTGTCGATCTGTCGCCTGCCCATATCGCGCTGTTGCGTCTGAAGGCGGCTGCGGCCCAGCATCTGGACCAAGCTGCATTCTATGACCTGTTCGGCCGCGCCAACCTGCCTGGCAATCCGGCGCTGGTGCTGGACCGGCTGGCACCGCATCTGGACGCCCAAACCCGCGATTATTGGGCGGGGCGGCATCTGGGCCGCAAAAGGGCCGACATGTTCGCGCGCAATCTTTACCGGCACGGGATATTGGGGCGGTTCATCGGCGCGGTGCATCTGCTGGCCAAACTGACGCGCACCGACCTGCGCCCGCTGTTATCCGCGCAAAGTCTGGACGCGCAGCGCCAGTTTCACGCCGCCGTCATCGACCCGTTGTTCGATAACCGGATCGTGCGGATCATGGCACGCCAGCGCACATCGCTGTTCGGGCTGGGTATCCCGCCTGCGCAATACGACAAACTGGCCGCTGATGGGGGCGGTGATGTGATCGAGGTGCTGCGCGAACGCACGCGGCGGCTGGTCTGCGATTTTCCGGTGCAGGACAATTATTTCCTGTGGCAAGCCTTTCACCGCGGTTATGCTGATCGTCCGGACGCGGCGGTCCCGCCTTATTTGGCGCGCCAGAATTTTCCCGTGATCGCTGCGCGTGCCGACCGGGTCCGCGCGCTGAACCAGTCACTGACCGATCATCTGGCCACGCGCGCAAAGGCAGCGCTGGATGCTTATGTGCTGCTGGATGCGCAGGACTGGATGAATGACGCGCAGCTGACCGCGCTTTGGACGCAGATCACCCGCACCGCACGGCCCGGCGCAAGGGTCTTGTTCCGCACCGGCGGGCAGGCCGATATTCTGCCCGGTCGGGTGCCGACCGATCTGCTGGCGCGCTGGCACTATGATGCACCCGCATCGGCGCTGGCATTCGCGCAGGACCGATCGGCGATTTACGGGGGCGTGCATCTTTATCGCTTTGCAGGGTAACATATGACCGACAGATCACATGCCGCGCTGATGGACGACACGTACCGGTATCAGCGCTGGGTCTATGATGCCACACGGGCCTATTATCTGCTGGGGCGCGATCATCTGATCGCAAACCTTGCGCCAGTGCCGCAAGGACGGGTGCTGGAAATCGCCTGTGGCACGGGGCGCAATCTGCAGCATATCGCGCGGCGCTATCCGCAGACGGTGCTTTACGGGCTGGATATATCCCAACAAATGCTGCGCAGCGCGGGTGCGAAACTTGGCGCGCGCGCCACGCTTGCCCAAGGTGATGCCTGCGATTTCGACCCACGCGCAGCCTTCGGGGTCGCGCAGTTTGACAGCATCATCTTTTCCTACAGCCTGTCGATGATCCCCGACTGGCAAGCAGCATTGCGCCATGCGGTGGACCAGCTGGCCCCAAAAGGCAGCCTGCATCTGGTCGATTTCGGGCAACAGCACCGCCTGCCCCCGATCGCAAGGCGTGTGCTGAACGGCTGGCTGGCGCGGTTTCATGTCACGCCGCGCCACAGCCTGCCCATGGTGCTGTCAGATCTGGCGACAACGCATGGCCTGACGTTGCAGATACACGATCTGCACGGCACCTATGCGCAACATGCGATCCTGACGCGGACCTGACCGGCCTGCGCGGCCAGCCACCCGACCTATGCCGCATTTCCAATGATCTGGCGTGATCCGTCACGAGTTGCAGAGCGTGCATAGCGCAAGACGTCGCAAGTGTTGCAACCCAAACGGCAATTTGCGGCGCAGGTGTCTATACGAAACATTTATTCAATTTATAGATTATTTTTATTTATAATATTATTAAATCAGTATTTCGCACAATCCTCCTAGATTATGCCAGAACGCGCAAAGAGAATAACACGCCGCTGACGATAGCATTCGATCAAGATTTTCCATCACGGCGTGTGCCAGAAAACGATTGAAAGAAATATCAGTGCAGATCACGGCAACAAAGCTCTCCGGAGTCATGATGTTAATCCCTGCCCGTTTTGGCGATGCGCGCGGGTTCTTTTCGGAAAGCTGGAACCGCAAAACGCTTGCTGCGCAGGGGATCACGCTGGATTTCGTGCAGGATAACCATTCGCTATCGGCGCAAATTGGTACAATACGCGGTTTGCATTTCCAATCGCCCCCCCATGCGCAGGCCAAATTGGTGCGGTGCGGCAGGGGCTGCCTGTTTGATGTCGTTGTTGATATTCGCCGTGGCTCGCCAACCTATGGCCAATGGTTGGGCGAGGAATTGGCGGATCAAAACGGGCGGCAGTTACTGATCCCCGCCGGTTTCCTGCATGGGTTCATCACCCGCGCGCCGGATACGGAAATCATCTATAAATGCACGGATTATTACGCGCCCGCCTGTGATGGCGCGGTCCGGTTCGATGATCCTGATATCGGGATTGACTGGGGCCTGCCTGCGGGGGTTGCGCCGATCTTGTCGGACAAGGACGCCGCAGCCCCCTTGCTGCGCGATCTTGACAGCCCGTTCGTCTTTGAGGGTTAGCCGATGAAGCTGCTGATCACAGGGGGCGCGGGCTTTATCGGATCAGCCGTTGTGCGGTTGGCCATCGCGCGCGGACATAGCGTGGTCAATCTGGATGCGCTGACCTATGCCGCCTGTCTGGACAATGTCGCCAGCGTCGCCAGCAACCCTGATTATGCCTTTGAACAGGCCGATATCCGCGACCGCGCGGCGCTGGACCGGATTTTTGCCGCCCATCGCCCCGACGCGGTGATGCATCTGGCCGCTGAAAGCCATGTGGACCGGTCCATCGACGGGCCGGCCGATTTCATCGCCACCAATATCACCGGCACGTTCAACATGCTGGAGGCCGCGCGCGCCTATTGGACAGCGCGGGGCAAGCCTGCGGATTTCCGGTTTCACCATATCTCGACCGACGAGGTGTTCGGCTCTTTGCCAGCGGACCCTGCCGTCAAATTCACCGAAACAACCGCCTATGACCCGCGATCGCCCTATGCGGCATCCAAGGCGGGCAGCGACCATCTGGTGCGCGCCTGGCATGAGACCTATGGCCTGCCCGTGGTGCTGACCAATTGTTCCAACAATTACGGGCCCTATCATTTTCCAGAAAAGCTGGTGCCAGTGGTTATTCTGAACGCGCTGGCAGGCAAGCCGCTGCCGATCTATGGCGACGGGTCCAATGTGCGTGACTGGCTTTATGTCGAAGACCACGCCGATGCGCTGTTGCTTGTGCTGGACAAGGGCGCAGTGGGCCGCAGCTATAATATCGGCGGCGAGAATGAGCGCAGCAATCTGGAGCTTGTGCGCACACTTTGCGCGATCTTGGATGATTTGCGCCCCAAGGCAGCGGGCTCTTATGCAGATCAGATCACCTTTGTCACCGACAGGCCCGGCCATGATGCGCGCTATGCGATTGACCCCAGCCGGATGCGCGACGAATTGGGCTGGCGGCCCAGTGTCACTGTGGAACAAGGTTTGCGCCTGACGGTGCAATGGTATCTGGCGAACGAAAGCTGGTGGCGCCCTTTGCAGGCCCGTCAAGGTGTCGGCACGCGGCTGGGGACCAAGGCATGATGCGGGTGCTGGTCTTTGGCCGGACAGGTCAGGTGGCGCGCGCCTTGGCGCAACAGGCCAGTGCGGATATCACCATCACCTGCCTTGGCCGCGACCGCGCCGATCTGACCGATGCCGCCGCTTGCGCCGCGATCATCGCGGGTGCCGATGCCGATATCGTCATCAATGCCGCCGCCTATACCGCCGTTGACCGCGCCGAGGCCGAAGCGGATCTGGCCCATGCAGTCAATGCTGCGGCCCCCGCCGCCATGGCGCGGGCCTGTGCCGCGCGCCAGATCCCGTTTTTGCACATCTCGACCGATTATGTGTTCGATGGCAGCGGCAGCACCCCGTGGCAGGTGGATGACCTGACCGGTCCTTTGGGCGTTTACGGCCAGACAAAACTGGTGGGCGAGGCGGGCGTGCGCGCCGCCGCTGGCACCCATGTGATCCTGCGCACGTCTTGGGTGTTTTCGGCCAATGGCGGGAATTTCGTGAAAACGATGCTGCGCCTTGGCGCGACGCGGCCCGAGATCAACGTGGTCGCCGACCAGCACGGCGGGCCGACAGCGGCAGATGATATCGCCACGGCGCTGATCAGCATCGCGCGCGCCTTTCACACGGGACGCGGGATCAGCGGCACCTATCATTTCAGCGGCAGCCCCGATGTCAGCTGGGCCGATTTCGCGCGCGCGATCTTTGCCCATGCGGGCGTGGATTGCACGGTGCAGGATATTCCCACCAGCGCCTATCCCACCCCCGCCGCGCGCCCTGCCAATTCGCGCCTCGATTGCAGCGCCTTGGCCCGCGATTACGCCATTACCCGCCCCGATTGGCAGGCCAGCCTGACCAACGTTATCCGCACGCTCAAGGAAGGTTCCCAATGACCCAACGCAAAGGGATTATTCTGGCGGGCGGTTCCGGCACGCGGCTTTACCCGATCACGATGGCTGTGTCGAAACAGCTTTTGCCAGTCTATGACAAACCGATGATCTATTACCCGCTGAGCGCGCTGATGCTGGCCGGTATACGCGAGATCGCCATCATCACCACGCCGCAGGATCAGGACCAATTCCAGCGCTTGATGGGGGATGGCAGCCAATGGGGGCTGGCGTTCACCTATATCATGCAAGCCTCGCCCGATGGGCTGGCGCAGGCCTATCTGCTGGCCGAGGATTTTCTGGCCGGTGCGCCATCGGCCATGGTGCTGGGCGACAACATCTTTTTCGGCCATGGTCTGGTTGATCTGCTGCGCGGTGCGGCGGCGCAAACCACGGGCGGGACAGTCTTTGGCTATCAGGTCAGCGATCCGGAACGCTATGGCGTGGTGGGGTTCGATGCGGCGGGCCAAGCGGTGTCGATTGTTGAAAAGCCCAAGGTACCTGCATCGAACTATGCGGTGACGGGGCTTTATTTCCTTGACGGCACCGCCCCCGCCAAGGCGCGCAGCGTCACACCATCCGCGCGGGGCGAGCTGGAAATCACCTCGCTGCTGGACATCTATCTGGCGCAGGGCGCGCTGTCGGTCCAGCGCATGGGGCGGGGCTATGCCTGGCTGGACACCGGCACCCATGGCAGCCTGCTGGACGCCGGCAATTTCGTGCGCACGCTGGAACAGCGCCAAGGCCTGCAAGTCGGCTGCCCCGAAGAAATCGCCCATGCCCAAGGCTGGATCGACAGCGCCACATTGGCCAAGGCTGCCGCAAGCTATGCCAAGAATGACTATGGGGCGTATTTGAATCGCCTGCGTCAACCTGCGACCTGACCACGGGGAAACAATTTCTATTGGAGAGCCGAATGACAAGTTTTCTTAATCAACCTCTTTCACAGCCTCGGTATGTTCCCCAAACCGCTTGGATGCGACATGGCCCATTTGCGATGTGGCTCGTGAAAAAGGCGCGTCCTAGACGCATCGTCGAATTGGGAACGCATTATGGATACTCCTACTTTGCGTTCTGTCAAGCGGTTCAGGAAGGTGGAATTACAGCAGATTGCTTCGCAGTCGATACGTGGACTGGTGACGAGCATTCAAGCTTTTATGGTGAAGATGTATATGAAACCGTAGAACGCGAAAACAGAAAATACCACGCGTTCAGCACACTTTTACGGAAAACTTTCGCACAAGCGCTGGATGACATCGAAGACGGATCCGTCGATCTGCTGCATGTAGATGGTCGCCACTACTATGACGATGTGAAAACCGACTTTGAGACATGGAAACCAAAACTTTCCAAACGCGCGGTTGTTTTGTTTCATGATACAATGGTTACAGAGCGCGGGTTTGGTGTGCACAAATATTGGGCTGAAATATCCAAGCATCATCCATCGCTAAACTTTTTACATGAACATGGCCTTGGTGTTCTCTTCTGGGGTGAAAATTGTACAGATACTCTCAGCGATATTCTGGCCCTTATCTCGACACAAACTGGTGCGGATGCATTTTGTACCATCTTTGAAACTAGTGGTGACCTGATGGCTTCACTTCATAATTTAGCCACAAGCCCTGATCAAGATAATACTGAGCATAAAAATATAATACGAATGGCACAACAAGCTGAGCGGCAAAATACTACGACACAACATAAGCTGGAACAACTTCAACAAAAACTTATCATTGCACGAAATAAGCCACTGCGCATGCTTAAGCATAAAATCCTATACAGAATATTAAAGACTATGTCAAAATATGATAAAATATTTGGAACCAAGGCAGTGGATCGATTCAAAAAGTCAGCTGAAAAGCGGAACCCGCACAGACGGGAGATGGATAGCGTAGACATAAATAGTATGTCACTCGCCTATTCCGACGTTATCAGTGCTTGGCAGAATGAACGCAGCCTGAACAAAAGCATTATTTCCAAAGTTAAGTCAATACTATCGGATGGACCACTCATTTCTGTGGTTGTACCCGTTTATAATCCTGAAATACCTCACTTGATAGAAATGATAGAATCTGTCCGTGCCCAATCTTACGAAAATTGGGAGCTTTGCATTGCCGATGACTGCTCGAATGATTTGGTAAAGAATACGCTTTCAGACTACTGTAAGAATGATGTTCGGATAAAAGTTTTATTTCGTGATACAAATGGACATATATCAAACGCTACTAACTCGGCGATATCACTGTGCAAAGGTGAATATATCTCATTCTTAGATCATGATGATATTCTGGATATTGATGCCTTATTAGAAACAGCCGTTATAATCCGGCGGAATCCAGAGATAAAGTTTATATATACAGACGAAGACAAAATTTCAGATTCGGGTGATCGTATCGACCCACACTTCAAACCTGACTGGAACCTTGATCTACTTTATAGTCATAATTACATCAAGCACTTTTGCACGTTCAATGCAGATTTAATCAAAAAATTAGGTGGGTTGTCCGTTGGAAAAGAAGGCGCACAAGATTATGATTTAATTTTACGTGCCTCTGAGATTATTTCCCCCAAGGAAATTCACCACATTCCAAAGGTACTTTATCACTGGAGGGCGAGCAAAAATAGTACTGCAAACAATAGTGAGGCAAAATCTTATGCAAAGCGGGCAGGTCAAGATGCACTCAAGGAGCACTTATCACGGCTCTATAAAAGTGAGATTCATGTAGAGCAAGCCGCGGCAGCATTCACATACAAAGTTTTATGGCCGATTGATACATGCCCTCTTGTATCGATCATTATTCCGACGCGAGATAACCTTTCATTAACTCGCCTCGCGGTGGAAAGCCTTCTGGGTATAACAAGTTATGAAAACTACGAAGTTATCATAATTGACAATGGGTCAATTGAGCCAGAGACACTAAAATGGTTTGATGAAATACAGGCTAAATACAAGAATATCTATATCAAACGAGATGATCGCAGCTTCAATTATTCAGCCTTAAACAATGCGGCAGTTAATCAAACTTCCGGCGAGTATGTTCTTCTTTTAAATAATGATATTGAGATAATAGCACCTGATTGGCTTTCAGAGATGGTTTCGCTGGCTGTTCGTCCCGGCAACGGCTGCGTCGGCGCGAAGTTGTACTATCCGGATGGTCAAATTCAACATGCAGGTGTTGTTGTGGGTATCGGCGGTGTCGCTGGCCATGTCCATTGCCACTTCGATGGCCGTCATCCAGGATACTTCGGCAGGTTGACCATGCGACAAAACTTTACAGCAGTGACGGCAGCCTGTTTGCTGGTGAAGAGGTCGATCTATGATCAGGTTGGTGGGCTGAATGAAGCTGACCTTGCAGTTGCATTTAATGATATCGATTTTTGTCTAAAAGTACACGAAGCGGGTTATAAAAACGTTTGGACACCTTTCGCTGAAATGATCCATCATGAGTCTGCATCGCGAGGCTATGACGACACACCCGAAAAGCGGGCTCGTTTCGCGGGTGAAGTGGCATACATGAAGGACCGATGGAATACTGCGAGGTATTTTGATCCTGCGTATAATCCGAACCTGACACGCGATCATGGCAATTTTTCATTTTCTGAACCACGGTGGGCCGTTCCAATTTTAGAGTGAGCGGCCACAATATGGCTCTGTGGCGCCAAATAGAGCAAAACTATTCGCTGGTGAGCGCTCGCGTATCGCATTAGGTACTACCGGACACCTTGCGCGCCGCGATACGCCACCGAAAAAAATGATAACCGATCACTGACTGCCGGCGCGTCACGCTGGGCTGTACCGGCTGTGGGCGGATCTGGCCAGCCTCGCACCACGGGCCGCTTCTCTTTTCCAAAAATACTCATAGCGGCACGGCGAAGCCAGGCAGTCTGGCTGCGGACATGGCGCACTGGCCCCAAAACCGCAACCCTGCTGGCAAGTCCCCGCTTGTCCAACCATGGCAGGCTTGTGCGACGGGCCATAGCCAATAGGATATCGCGTGAACAATGAAAACGCGCGCATAATATGACGACCGACAGACGTTTCATCATCGCGGCGCTGGGTGCAAGCCTGCTGGCCGGATGTGCCTCGTGGCGTGACACGAGCGGCACCACGCCGCCTGACCTGCTGCCGCAGCGCGATGCGGGCTATGACGCATGGGTCGTGGGGTTTCGCGGCCGTGCGACAGCAAAAGGCATATCACCCGCCACCTTTGATGCGGCTTTCCGCGACGCGGGCTTTCTACCCGGCGTGGTGACGCGCGACCGCAACCAGACCGAATTCCGGCGCAGCCTCGAAGACTACCTTGCCATCGCCGCCTCGGACGAACGGATCGCCAAGGGCCGCGCCGCCTATGCCCGCCATGCGCCGGTGCTGACCGCGATCGAGGCGCGCTATGGCGTCAACCGCTATATCGTGACCGCGATCTGGGGGCTGGAAAGCTTTTACGGCGAACGCCAGGGCGACATTCCGGTGATCGCGGCCACATCAACGCTGGCCTATGAGGGCCGGCGCGGGGCATTTTTCGAGGCGCAGACGCTCGAAGCCCTGCGCATCCTGCAAGCGGGCGACATCAGCCCCGCGCGGATGACCGGATCATGGGCCGGTGCGATGGGCCATACCCAGTTCATCCCCACGACTTTCGCGCAATTCGCGGTGGATTTCACCGGCGACGGGCGGCGCGACATCTGGGCGGATGACCCAAGCGACGCGCTGGCCAGTGCGGCCAATTACCTCGCCCGCAGCGGCTGGCAGACCGGCACCGGCTGGGGGCGCGAGGACCCGCGTGGCACGCTGGAACCGCAGCGGGGCGGGCCAAGGTTTACCACCACCGTCAATTTCCGCGCAATCAAACGCTATAACAATTCCGATGCCTATGCGATCGGCGTGGGCCATCTGGCCGACCGGATCGCCGGTGGCGCAAAGTTGCAGATGCCTTTCCCACCGCCCGTTTCGGGCTGACCGAACTGAACCACAGCGATTTGTAAACTGGCAAGACACAGCCCGCTACTGGCACCCAACGGGCCGAGGGCGGGCGAGCCGACATCTTCGACTGTCTGGTGCTGTGCTTGACCGCGCGGCGCCCGTTCAGATCACGCCGGACCGCCGAGGCCATTCGAGGCGTTCTCTGCGCGATCTACATCGCGCCTATTGCGAAACCGCAAGGGACGCTTTGCGATTGCGCTGTCACATGCGGCCGACGCTGAGGCCCAGTTGCAAACACCTAAGACGTCTTTGGCCACACACCGCACACGGGCGTCTGCGATGGAAGCAAACCTGCATACGCAGCGGGTGCCTTGTCTGTGCAGCAGACAAACTTCGCCGCACTGGACGATCGGCGCCTTGTGAAAGAGGCACGCCAATTGCTGGCTGCGCGTGTTGAGGCATGGCCGTCAGAACCGCCGTCACCGAAACAAATGCGCCGCGGCGTTGCGTTGCAATCTCACCTGTCATGCGTTAACTTGTCGACCTATACGGTCTTGGCAGGATGAAAAACCTGTGGTGGGCCCGGGGTATCACCCCAAGTTACGGCGTTCTGCGTAAGAGGCTGGTTTGAGCCTGCGTCAGTAAAATCAATGCCAGTAGTTATGTTATCCAGTGCGTCTTGTTCGCAAATTTTACCTTTAATTGCAATAGATTAAGAGCGATGAGCCGCAAAATGGACGATTTCAACTTTGTCGCGCAACTTTGTAAAAATCCGGCCCAAGTCAACATGTGGCGCAAGTGATGACGAACGGATTAATGCGTTTAGCAGATCTGCGACAGCTTCTGTTGGATATGGAACGTGATCTTGGACTTGCTGATCTGCCAGAGCAGGAGACCCGCCTGCTCTATGCCGTTGCCATACAGACCCGTGCCAAACCAGAGGTTTCGCTGGTCGAATTGCAAGAACATCCGTTGATGGCAGACATATCCCGCAGCACGTTTTTTCGGGCACTGAAACATTTGATCAAACGTGGCTACCTCGAAAAGACCGGGGCCGAAAAGCGAGCAGGCTACAAGCTGATCAATGCGCCGCTTTCTTTGTTGCCGTTACAATAATCACGAGACGGAATGCAGGGCGACTTGCCCAAGATGGTAAGGACGTGGCGGAACCAGTCGGCACCGTCTGCCCGGTTCCGGCGCAGACGGCGGCGCGAGACCGTGCTGAAGTCGGCCACCACGCAATCCAAACCGATCAGATGCAATAGGCACGCGATGAACCCGACCGATTGACTGCCTTGAGAAACTTCACGAGATATTCATCTTAAGGCAACTCGCCTGTTACAAAACAAGCGCGATACCCCATGACCCAAGGTTGGGCAAAATATTCTGGGGGACATCATGTCATTCAATCGCCGTACAATTCTGAAACTTTCTGCAGCTGGTCTGGCTGCCCCAATGATACTGAGGGCTAATGACGCGCTTGCTGCGTCCGGCAGCGTCAAGGTTCTTGCATGGGGTGACTACATCCAGCCCAATATAGCTGAAGCGTTCGAGGCCGAAACCGGGATCACGCTTGAGCTGACCACCTTCGGTTCCAACGATGAAGCCGAAAGCACAATCCGCGCCAATGGTGGCAAAGGTTTTGACATCGTGTTCCCGTCGATCACCAACTCTGCAGGCTATATCGACGACAACGGCGACAGCTTCTTTGCCGCTATTCCTGCGGGCGTCAATGTGGACAACGTGATCCCGTCGTTTCTGCGTGACAGTGCTGCCTTGGGCGGTGTGTTCAAGGGCGAGCAGATCCTGCTGCCGTTCGACTGGGGCACAGAAGGTGTGACCTACAATCAGGCGCAGATGCCGATCAACGGTCAAGTCTCCTATGGCGATCTCTGGGCCAATGCGGCTAAGGGCAAAGCGGCGTTCCGTCAGAAATCCGTGATCATGGGCACAGGTCTTTATCTCGATGCGATCGGCGAAGTGCCGTCCAACCGCATGCTGGACGTCTACAAATCCGAAGACGATGCGCGCCGCGTCTGGGGTGCCATCACCCAGTGGATGCTTGAGCGCAAGGACAACTTTGGTGCCTTCTGGAACAACGCGACCGAGGCCAGCTCGGCCTTTACCGAAGCTGGTGCAATCATTGGCCAGACATGGGATACCACCGGGCTGTTGCTGAACCGCGACAATGCCGATTTTGTCTATCGCGCGCCGAAGGAAGGCATCATCACGTGGTTGGACAGCTTTGGCATACTGAAGCAGGCAGAAAACCCCGAACAGGCGGTCGCCTTCATGAACTTCATGCTCAAGCCTGAAACCGGCGGCATGTTCGCCAACAACACAGGGTATAACTCGGCGGTTGTGGGTGCGGCAGACTTTGCGTCGGAAGAGTTCAAGACACAGTTCAACGAAGTCTATACCTCCGATGTTCTTGGCAACATGTGGTGGTGGCAAGCGGATACGCCGTTCTTCGGACCGGTACGCGACGAGTTCGTTGAGATCATCACCAACGCTTGATCGACGGCTTTGAAACTTTGGGCGGCCCCGGATAATACCGGTGCCGCCCTTGTGATTATATAGGAGCTGCAATGCGCGGAAAATCAGTGACGCTCGAGCAGCTTGAGGTCACCTACCCGAACGGGTTCAAGGCAGTCCATCCGACCGATCTTGTGATCCAGGCAGGCGAATTTTTCTCTATTCTTGGCCCGTCTGGCTGTGGCAAAACAACGATCCTGCGGGCTGTGTCGGGATTCGTGGAACCATCTGCCGGGCGTATCTTGATCGGAGACGCTGATCAGCGCGGCAAAGGGCCAAATGTGCGCGAAACCGCGCTGATTTTTCAAAACCTCGCATTGTTTCCGTTGATGCGGATCTGGGAAAACGTAGCCTTTGGGCTGGAAGCACGCGGCGTTGCCAAGCGCGCGCGCCGCGACAAGGCACAAGAACTGCTCGATCTTGTGGCCCTGACGGATCAGGCCGAGAAGACGCCAGGTGAATTGTCCGGTGGCCAGCGCCAGCGTGTGGCAATCGCGCGGGCATTGGCGGTGGATCCGTCGGTCCTGTTACTGGACGAGCCGCTGTCGGCGCTGGACCTGAAGCTCCGGCAACATATGCGAGCCGAGCTGCGAAGCATCCAGAAGAAAACTGGTGTGACTTTTATTTATATTACCCACGATCAGGGCGAAGCGTTAACCATGTCCGACCGGATTGCCGTCATGAACGCGGGGCGTATCGAACAAGTTGGAACGGCTGATGAGGTATACTCCAACCCAGTGTCGGCTTTTTCAGCGTCGTTTGTCGGTGAAGCCAATCAATTCGCAGGCCGCATTTTGGCACAAGATGGGGAGATGGCGCGGATTGATACCCCGCATGGGCAATTCAACGGGCGCAACCCGACCGGACTTGTGGTCGGGCAGGAGGCGATATTGTTTGTCAGGCCGGAAAACATTCGCTTTTCTGCGCTGGAAAACGTGCTGCACACGCATCTGTTGCGCCGCGATCTTGAAGGGCCGTTTGTGAATCTGTTCATGGCGACACAAAGCGGGGCCTGCGTGGCGATGCATGTCCCCAACACCGCAGAGACAAGCCCTGCCATGGGCACTCAGGTCACGATCGGATTCATGAGCACCACCGCGACTATTCTGCCGCTTGGGCCGGTGGCACGCACCGGACAGGACATCGCCGCAGAATGAAAGATCTGGTCCGCAGTTTTGGCAAAGGGCTGACTACTCTGTTCGTTGCGGCTGTTCTGGGCTGGGCGCTGGTGCTTATTATCCTGCCGCAGTTGGCAATGCTTGAAATGGCGTTGACCAAGCCTGTGCGGCAGCTGGACAGCTCAATCGTTGGTTCGCTCGAAAGGGATGCCGCCAGTTGCGTGAACATCCTTGGTCAATATGCCGAACCCGACGCGCCCGCGTCTGAGAATGGCGGGATGGCGGTGCCGTCGATGTCGGGCATGGCCGTGCCTTCCCTATCCGGCATGGCGGTGCCGTCGATGTCGGGCATGGCTGCACCTACGTTGAGCGCGGATGCCGCGCGTCCGTATATTCTGCAATGCGACCGCGCCACGACCCAAAAACGGTTGGTGCGTGAAGACGGCGCAGAAGTTTACCTTGACCAGTTTTATGACTTACCGCTGCTCAGCGTTGCCGCAGATGCTTCCATCGCAGAGCAGATTGCCGCTGCTGGACAAATCGAAGCGCTTGCAGCGGGCCTGTATCAGCAACTGCTTGTCGAGGAGGCCAGTTCTGCAAGACTGGGCTTTGGCAATTTCACAGCGATCAGCAAGCCGGTTTTGATCCCCCGCTCGGAGGAGGCGCAAGCGCAAAGCGATGCCAGCCTGAACGGAAAGGCGATGTCGCTGCTGGGGCTGCGATATGCAGTCGACGGCCAGAACTACCAACGTATTGGCATGGAAATACTCGTGCGGACGCTATTTTTCGCGGTTTGCGCAACGATGCTTGCCTTGGTTGTATGTTATCCGGTTGCGTACAAGGTTGCGCTTGCCACGCCGCCGCAGAAGGTGGTCTGGCTGATGCTGGGCCTGATAATTCCTTATGCAATCGTGGAACTGATGCGCATCTACGCATGGACCTCGATCATCGATAATCGGGGACTTATCAATGAAACACTGATGTGGGCTGGCGCTATCACCGAACCGATCCAGTTCAAGCGCTCGGCGCTAACGGTCTTTGTTGTGATCGTCTACACCTATGTCCTGTTTATGGTTTTCCCGATCTACAACGTGATGAGCACGCTGGACCGCAACCAGATCGATGCGGCCCGTGATCTTGGCGCATCAGCGCCCCGCCTGCACTGGCGGATCATCATTCCGCATTCCAAACCCGGTATTGCAGTGGGCTGTATCGCGACGTTCATGCTGGCGGCTGGCGCGTTCTCGGTGCCTCGGATCATCAGTCGTGGCCTCCAGTCGGAATGGTTCAGCCAGACGATCTACAACAAGTTTTTCGAGGTTAACAATTCCAACGTCGGTGCCGCTTATAGTTTTGCATATACGCTGATCTGCTTTTTGATCGTTGGTCTGTTCATGTGGATCATGCGGGCAAGGCTCAAAGATTTTGCGAGGGTGCAATGACGTCGCAACGCATTTTGAATGCCTATATCGGGGCGTTTCTGGCATTCATGTTTGCACCATTGGTGTTGATGATCATCGCGTCATTCAACGATGCCTCGCCGCCCTCGGTGACTGATTGGCGCGGGTTGACGGGCAAATGGTATGCGTTCTTCTGGATGTCCGAGGCGGAGTTGCGCGCCGATCCGGTGCTGCGTGCGCTGGATCGTGACCGGTTTATCGGTTGTTTTGGCAATTCGCTTCAGGTGGCGGCAGTGGTGGTGCCACTGTCGCTCATTCTCGGCCTTTCCGGCGCTGTGATGTTGACCCGCTGGCGCAGCAGGGCCAATGGGCTGCTTTGGTGGGTTCTGTTGTCGCCGATGTTGGCACCGGGGATTGTGTTGGGCTTATCGGCCTTGGTGTTCTGGGGCCGGCTCGGCGTTGGGGCAGGACTTTTCACGATCATGATGGCGCAAGTAACGTTTGTTGCGGGCTACCCCATGCTGATTCTGATGGCGCGCCTGCAACGCCAGCCGGTTGAATTGGAAGAAGCGGCCCTTGATCTGGGGGCAACCCCGTTTCTGGTCTTCAGACGAATAACTTTGCCGTTTCTGTTGCCTGCCTTGGCCTCTGCTGCTGTCATCGCCCTGCTCTCCTCGATTGAGAACTACAACACCACGATGTTTGCCAAAGGCGGAGCCTGCACCTTCGCTACCGAGATCGGCGCCATGAGCCGCAACCCCAACGGCCATCCGCCAGTGATCAATGCCGTAGGCTCGGTCATCATTCTAATCACGGTGAGCGCCGCGTTGGTCCACGCAGTTTTAACGCGCCGCGAAATGCGCTAACCTTTGCGCATGAAAATAATCGCCCGATGTCATCCTTTGCTGGAACCGCTTTTACCAAAACCAGTCCGCGCCACCCATGCGCTGCCCGATTGGCTGGGCGAGATGCCTTCGCAAATTGACGCCGCGACCCTTGGAGGCGCGACCGTCCGCACGCTCAAACACTGTCCGCCGATCATTGATGCGATGCGGCTGGGTGTTCTGATCTTGTGCCCGACAGACATCACCGTGCGCGGGGGGGTGGTCTCGTGGGATTGGGACCCGCCGATCCTGACAGACGCCAACATCAGCCGCGCACCCATTGGCGTTCATGTGCCCGAGCAGGCCAAGGGCAGCCCCTATGCAGGACAACAACTTTTTCTGAAATTCATGAATTTCTGGACATTGCAAACGCCGCCCGGCTGGTCGCTTTTGTTCATGCACCCACAGGGCTATCCTGATCTGCCATTTACCACGCTGGGCGGTGTGGTCGATTGCGACACCTATAGTGATGGCTATGTGCATTTTCCCGCGCTTCTCACGCCGGGGTTCGAGGGTGTGATCCCCAAGGGGACGCCCGTCGCACAGGCCGTGCCCGTTCAAAAAGAGACAGCGCTCGAGATCGCAGCGATGTCACCTGTGCAAGTCGCAGACAACCGCGCTGTGCAAGATGAGCTGGCGCGCACGCCGGGCCAATACCGCAAGGTATTTCGCCGCTAGGGTTCAAGGTTGAGCGGGACAGACCCTTTTGCTGTGCGGGTCAGGGTTTTGATCACCTCAGGCCGCCAGCTGCGTTCGGCGAGCAACGCATCGCGTAAGTCCGTTATGTCTGATCCTGTCTCAGCGGCAATTCGATAGCGGGCCAATCGCGCCTCCTGATCGCTGTGCGCCAAGAAACAATCCGTCGCTATATCCCAGTCTCCCAGTCGCAAGGCGACGCGCCCAAGATTGCGTTGTGTGTCTGCGTCGTCCGGCATCAAGACCGATGCTCGAACAAAGGCGGCCAAGGCATCAGACAACGCCTTGTGTTCCAGTGCGACCCGCCCAAGTTCGAACCAAGCAAGACCATAGCTTGGGTTCGCGGCAACAGCTCTTTCAAGCCAATGCTTCTTTTGGTCCGGTTTCCCGCCAGCTTCCAACACTTTGGCGAGATTATAGAAGACAGCAGAATGTGGCGCTTTACCCTTGGCAAGACGTCGCAACAGCCGCTCGGCCGCTGGCCAGTCTTTGGCTGCCAGAAGCGCTGGCAGGAAACTAAGATCTTTCATTGCGCTCGCTTCCCTTTCGTCACAGCACTTTCACACAGCATTGTCACAAGCGCATGAGGCAAGAGGTTTATATTATGCAGACTGACATCTTTTCACTTCCCGGTAAATTCTGGCGTGGAAATCTTCACACGCATTCGACCCGCTCAGACGGAGTGCTGGACCCTGCTGAGGTTTGCCGTCGTTACAAGGCCGAAGGTTACGACTTTATCGCGTTAACCGACCATTTCATTGGGCTCTATGACTATCCGATCACGGATACGACCGGCTTCAGGGATGCAAACTTCACAACCATCCTCGGTGCCGAACTGCATTCCGGCGCAATGGAGAACGGAGAGCTTTGGCATATTCTTGCTGTCGGGTTGCCGGCCGATTTCGCATATGCCGACGTGCCCGATTTCTACGCGACATCCGATCAGGAAAGTGGCCCCGCGCTGGCCGCACGTGCCCGCGCTGCAGGGGCCTTTGTCGCTGTGGCACACCCCGAATGGTCCGGACTGACAACCGCAGATGCGCGCTCGATCGAGGCCGCCCACGCGATTGAGGTCTACAACCATGGTTGCGCGACCGGCTGTGATCGTCCTCACGGGTTTTATACGCTGGATCAGTTGCTGACCGAAGGCCGCAAGCTGATGCTGTGTGCGACCGATGACGCGCATTTTTCTGAACCCGACCACTTTGGTGGATGGGTCATGGTCAAGGCCGAGGAGAACACACCAGAGGCGCTGCTTGCGGCGCTGAAAGCTGGTCATCACTACAGTTCAACCGGTCCGGACCTGTGGGGCATTGAATGGCACGACGATGCTGTGATCATTGATAGCTCTGCCGTACGATCGGTGGTTGTACAGGGTCAGGGGTCTGCGGCCGTTGCGGTTCATGGTCAATCCATGACGCGCACACGGGTAAAGCTGGACCGATTCAAAGACAGCAAATGGTTGCGCATCACGGTGACGGACGCCGCAGGACAACGCGCGTGGTCCAACCCTTATTGGCGCTAGGTCAGGGTGCGGGCATCGCGCGGCAACACACTGCGATTTCCGCGACACCTGCCCCAACTGGGCGCTTACGAAAATCCAGAAAATATCGGTTATGGGTGCGGCATTGAATTAGATGGCACCGGAATCCGGTGCCATCTATTTTACATTTAACCGGAGCTATGCGCGCCGTTTATCCGCGCGCAATCTTCGCGCGGTTGGACGCGATGATTGCTCGGTTCGCTATGATCCTGGTGCGACGTTCTGAAATTTCAGCCTTATTTTGCGAAATACTCTCACGATTCTCGAGGGTTTTTGTGAGATGCTCTTCAAGTTTGGCTGAATTTTCAGATGCAGTTGATCCTAGATCTGCAATGGTTTCTGCATTCGTCGAGATGACCACAGCATTTGCACTTACAGTGGCCTCGGCCATGCTATGTTCACCTGCAATCATCGCCGAGTTTGCCGCAAGCTGCGCGCCGTTGAAGGCAACAATTTCTTCGTTAGCTTGCATAATGGCGCGGTTGACGTCGATCAGTTGCGCGTTGAGCTCGGCCATTCTTGCACTGATTTCAATGACTTTGCTATTGAGTGCGGCGCGATGAACAAGCGCATCAAGCCTGGCTTTGTTGATTTGCGAATTTACAAAATTCGTCTGCACATCATTCTCTGGCGATAATGTCCGCAGAAAGGCGATGCGATTTGAAAAAATCGCGTCGGTGTTCATATTGGCAAGCTGGCGGTTACCGGCAAAGGCTGCGGTGTAATTGCTAAGCAGCATCATGCGATTTTCTTCGATCAAAGAACGGTGATCGTATGCGCGGGACTTGTTTCCAAGAACGACAGATTCAAGCTCCAGAATGCGTGCTTCGTTTTCAGCAATGTTTTTGGCATTTTCTTCAGCAGTCATGTATTCATCCTCCTTTGTTGATGTTGCGGAATAAATATTTGTGATCCAGCGTATGTGCCGGATTGTCACATCTATATGTCAATAAAAGTCATGACTGAATAATCTTAAGGAACGTCTGATCAACGTCTTCGGCTGCGCCGACATTGCCGCTTGATGGCACCATGGGGCCAGACAGGCACCGTTTCCAGTGATTTTCGCGCTGTTTGAGCCGCCTGAGCGGCGTCGATGCCGATTTCGGACAGACTCGTCCTCATGCCAGCAGCCGTCGTCGCACGAGGAACAGGTTGCCGAGTGCGAACAGGGTGAACAGATGCGCCCGGTTCTTGGCCAGCCCCCGATAGCGGGTCTTCATATGACCGAACTGGCGCTTGATGACGCGGAAAGGATGCTCGACCTTTGCACGCACCTTGGCGATGATCCGGTTGATCTCTTCGTCGATGGGGTCGAGCTGGCCGCCCTTGGACGCCTTGCGCATCACGCCCCAGACCTTGCCTTCCTTGCTGAAGGCGGCCTCGCGCTCGGCGCTGACATAGCCCTTGTCGGCCCAGACAGATTTCTCTTCGCCATGGAGCAGCTCATCCCAGACCCGGCTGTCATGCACCTTTGCGGTCGTGGCCTCGAGGCTGTGGACGGTGCCGCTGTCCACATCGACGCCGACGTGAGCCTTCATACCAAAATACCAGTCGTTGCCCTTTTTTGTCGAAGACATCTCCGGGTCTCGTGCCTTGGCTTGGTTCTTGGTCGAGGACGGCGCGTCGATGATCGTCGCATCTACCAACGTGCCAGAGCGCAGCGTGATCCCCTTGTCAGCCAGATGCGCATTCACATCGGCGAAGATCGCCTCGGTCAGCCCATGACGCTCCAGCAGATGCCGGAAGTTGAGGATCGTTGTCTCGTCCGGAATGCGGTCATCGCCCAACTCGATCCCAGCGAACCGGCGCATGGCCTCACTGTCATACAGCGTCTCTTCGGCCATCGGATCGCTCAGGGCGTACCAGTTCTGCAGGAAGTAAATGCGCAGCATCGTCTCCAGCGGCATCGGCGGTCGCCCGCCCTTCAGCCCAGCCTTTGGGTAGTGCGGTTCGATCAACGCCTGCAAACGCATCCACGGAACCACCGCATCCATATCTGCCAGAAACTGCTCGCGTCGCGTGACCTTCCTCTTCATTGCATCACGAAGTCCGGGAATGGCGGGCTGTTTGGGCATCGGCGCGGTCTCCTTCAGTCGTTGCCCGCAGCCTACCACATCACGCCAAAAGCGGCAGGTTTTTCAGACGTTCCTTAAGATAGACGTTTCCAGTCGGCGTGCGAAAATACGGTAGCTTGCATGCGGCGCTGCCCTTTTATGCTCAATTCACCTTCGGGCGTCAGGAGGCGGTTCTGGTCGGCCGGCGGCAGTTTTCCCGATAAAGGCGCGCACCATGTCACGGTTGGTTGCCGATGTGATCTGAATCCATGATCATCGGGGCTTGCCCCGCATGCGCCAACCAGCGATGCGATTTCTATGACGCCTCCTAACCCGGCTTTGGCGTACGGGTGGCGTCGAGCGGTGCTTTGTCGCGGGTGTTGCTGATGCGTGAGATTGGCCCAGCATTTTTGATGCATCACCGCGCTTTGCTGTCGCGAACATCCGCTTGATCCCATTTGGCAGTCGCGGCCATTGATCGGCCTCGTCATCAACCAATTACAGCATTGGTCAGATTGATCTCTCGCTGCGCGCTATCTACTAGTGTGCGTGAAATCATGAAAACTGGAGCGGTAGAATGTCCGATTTTGTCATCCCATTGCCTGCGGTCACAACAATACCTGTGGCTTCGGGCGGGTCTTTTCCTGTGCGGCGCGTCTATTGCATCGGGCGCAATTATGCCGCCCATGCCATTGAAATGGGCCATGACCCTGACCGCGAAGCGCCGTTCTTTTTCCAGAAAAACCCCAATAATCTAGATTGCACCGGCACATTCCCCTATCCACCCCATACGTCCGATGTCCATCACGAGGCTGAATTGACCGTCGTTCTTAAGGCCGGCGGCACGAATATCGCGGTCGAGGATGCGCTTGATCTGGTGTATGGCTACGCGCTGTCGCTGGATATGACGCGCCGCGATCTTCAGGGCGAGATGAAAAAAGCAGGGCGCCCGTGGGAAATCGGGAAGGCGTTTGAACGCTCTGCCCCGATTGGTCCGATCCACACCGTCAGCGAAGTCGGTCATCTTGATAGCGGCGCGATCACCCTGAAAGTGAACGGCGAATTGCGCCAGCAAGGCGATCTGAACCAGCTGATCTGGAAGACATCCGAGATGATTTCCTATCTGTCGGAATATTTCGAACTGGCCGCAGGCGATGTGATCATGACTGGCACACCATCAGGCGTCGGACCCGTGGTCAAAGGCGATGTGATGGAAATGGAAATTGCCGGATTGGGCAGCCTGACCGTCACCGTGACCTGACTGAATCTGAGATCGCACCCACGGCCTGTTTGATGCGGGCGTGGGGGCGCAGAGACGCCGATGGATCAAGCATATTCTTCGGGAATACCCAAATTCATCGACGGCAAAATACGGCTGTAAACCGATCGCAAATGATCAATCATTGATTGTGCCGCCAGATCCGCGTCATGGTTCAGGATCGCTTGCACGATCACGTCATGTTCACGGAAACTGGAATAACCATCGGCAGGTTTGATAGTCTTGCGCGGCTGTCCCCAAACCACAGACCTGCGCACGACATTCAATGTCTCGAAGTAATACAGATGCAACTGGTTTTGCGATGCTCGTGCAATCGCATGGTGCAGTTTATTGTCCCACGCCTCGTAGCCGCGCCAATCGGGTGCATTGCGGCAGCGATCCGCGCAATGCTGGATTTCCGCGTGATCGGCCTTTTTGCCATAAATCGCAGCAAGCCGTGCCAGTGCCGGCTCGATCGTGAGACGCACCGACACCACTTGCGCAGGTTTCACCCGATCGCGCAGATAGGTGACATCCTCTAGGTTCAGCACCGGTCGCGCACCAAGGAATGTGCCGCGCCCAACATGCCGCCAGATCAGCCCCTGCCCTTCGAGCTCGGCCAAAGCGCGGCGTAGCTGGTTACGCGCGACTCCTAAGGCTTGGCACATCTCGCGTTCGCACGGCAGCCTGTCGCTATGGGCATAGCCGTGGCTGTCGATCATCTGTTTGACGCGCTGGACAAGTATTTCGGTCTTTGACATCGCGTTCCGACCAATCGGCATATTGGTTGATTGATTTCAGGGATACAAAACCATCTTGATATTAGCAAGTGGGTTCCCGCCGGCGGTCGTGAGGCCATCATGCTGCATGTATGATGGTTCGGTATCGCGTCAGGGATCAGCCCGCATGCGTTTTTCACGGGGGAATATTTATGAGACTGGCGACACTTTTAATCGGTGGAAAACCCGCTGCTGCGGCGCAAATGGCAAGCGGCGCATGGTTGAACATCGCCCAAGCAGCAGCCGCTGATCCACAAACAACGGTGGAGGCAGACAGCCTGCAATCGCTGATCCAAGGCGGTGATGCGGCAATGGCTGCCGTGGTCGCCCTTATGGCCCAAGCGGATAGCGGCCAGCATGCAGATGCCGTCGTGTCTGACGCTGTGCTCATGGCTCCAATCCCCTATCCGCGCAAAAATATCTTTTGCGTCGGGCGTAATTACGCCGAACATATCGCCGAAGGCGAAAAGGCGCAAAACATCAAAGTCGGCGTCACCGAACATCCGGTGTTCTTTACCAAACCGCCGACATCTGTCGTGGCACCAGATGGTGATGTACTGATCTTCCCCACCGTATCCCAAGACATCGACTACGAGGTGGAACTGGCCGTCATCATCGGCAAGCCCGGACGCAACATCGCCAAAGCCGATGCTTTTGATCACGTTTTCGGCTATACGATTTTGAATGATATCACCGCCCGCGACGTCCAGCGCCGCCATGGCGGACAGTATTTCAAAGGAAAAGGGTTTGACGGGTCCTGCCCCATCGGGCCTTGGATCGTCACAAAAGACGCGATCAAGGACCCGCATGATCTGTCAATCCGGCTCAGCGTGAACGGCCAACAACGCCAGAACGGCAAAACGGCTGATATGATTTTCGATATTCCAACGCTGATCGCATCCCTGTCCGAGGGTCTGACCTTGGAACCGGGCGACATCATTGCCACCGGCACACCGTCGGGCGTTGGCTATGCGATGGACCCGCCGCAGTTTTTGAAAGCGGGGGATCAAGTTGTCTGTGATGTGTCCCAGATCGGACAACTGGCAAATACCGTGCGCAACGCATGACGCATGGCGCCATCCGGTTAACCGGGCGGCAACGACTAAACACAACGGGAGGAGACCCAAATGACTACCAGAAGAACCTTTACAATGTTGCTGGCGACCGTTCCTGTCTTCGGCTTACTCAGTACTGTCGCGATGGCACAGGATTTGCGCGATGTGACATTCGTCCAGCCCAGCCCATCGGCGATCAACTCGTTTCCGGTATTCGTCGCAATCGGCGAAGGCTATTTCGCAGAAGAAGGCTTGAACGTCACCGTTGAATCGATCAACGGCTCAGGCGCTGTGCTGCAAGCACTGGCCGCCGGTCAGGCCGAATTTGGCCGTCCCGGCCCCGGCCCTGTTCTTGCGGCACGGGCGCGTGGCGAAGATGCGGTCTTTATCTATAACGTCGCGGCGCGCAGTAACTTTGGCGTCGTCGTGCGTGCGGATTCCGACATTCAAGGCCCCGAAGGTCTGCGTGGCAAAGTCATCGGCACCGGCACCGCCGATGGCGCAGAAGTCGGTTTCGCCCGCAATGTCATGGCCGGCTCTGGCCTGACCGAAGGCACCGATTACGAATTCCTGACCGTGGGTGACGGCGGCCCTGCGACCGTCGGCTTTACCACCGGCGCGATGGATGCCTATTCGGCCTCGACGGCGGATGCGGCGATCTTGAACCAGCGCGGTATGGCTGTGCGTGACATCACACCAGGCGAATTCGCCCGCTTCTTTGGCAATGGCATTGCCACAATGGGGAACGTGATCGAAAACGACCCTGAAATGGTCGCAGGCTTTGTGCGCGCCTTTGCGCGTGGTCACGCCTTTGCGCTGGACGATGCCAACCGCGACGCCGTGCTGGCGCATCTGAAAGACGCCAATCCGCAAGAAGGCGAAGATGTACAGTTCCAGTCGGCCTTGTTTGACGCGGTGCGTTCAAAAACGATCCCCGTCGATATGACCAACGGTCTTGGCTACCAGCCCCCCGAGGTTTGGGAAGAATGGCAAGACAGCCTTGTGTCAGGTGGCGATCTGGCGGCACCCCTGCCCGATCTGACCGCAGCCTATACCAACGCATTCACCGCTCTGGCGCATGAGGCGATGAAGTAATGACGACAATTTCCGCAGCCACGTCTGACGTGCAACCCGCCTTGGGCGCGCCCGTCTACGAGTTGACCCATGTCAGCAAGACCTATGCACGCAACCGCGTGATTGCCCTTGATGACGTCAGCCTGACCTTACGCAAAGGCAGTTTTTCTTCGGTGATCGGCTCGAGTGGCTGCGGAAAATCAACACTTCTGAAAATTATGGCGGGGTTGATCCCGCCGACCAAGGGCCGCGTTGTCTTGCAGGGCAAACCCGTCACCGGCACCCGCCGTGACATCGGCATGATGTTCCAGCAAGCAACGCTGTTCCCATGGCGGACCACGATTGAAAACATCGTGCTGCCAATCGAAATTCGTGACGGTCGCGCTGCTGCCGAAAAGGCCAAGGAAAAGGCACGCGCCTTGTTGGATATCGTCGGGCTGAATGGCTTTGAAGACGTCTTTCCAAATGAATTATCCGGTGGCATGGCGCAACGCGCCTCGATCTGCCGGATGCTGATTACCGAACCTGCGGTCTTGTTGCTGGATGAACCGTTCAGTGCGCTGGATGAATTATCGCGCGATATGATGAATATGGAATTACAGCGTATCTGCACCGAACAAAACGCCACCGCCTTTCTTGTGACCCATTCGATCCAAGAAGCGGTTATTTTGTCGGATGATATCTATGTCATGAAACCACGCCCCGGTCGTCTGGCCGAGGTCGTAACCGTTGATCTGCCGCGTCCGCGCACGCTTGATATGATGACGACACCGAAATTTGGCGAGACCGTAAATTACATTCGCGGACTTTTGGACAAGGGAGAAGCGATGTGAGCGATGCAAACCTCAACACAGACGAAAACGTCACCCCCGATACGGTCTGGGTGGAACACACATCTTTTGTCGATCAGATACCGCGCAGCATTCTGATGCTGTTCGTCTTTGCCGTCTTTGTCGGCCTGTGGCAGATCGCCACCAGCTTTAACCTTGTGTCCAGCATCGTGCTGCCAACACCGGTCGAGACATTCAACGACATGATCTTTGTCGGTAAAAACCTGCTCACGGGTGATTACATGCTGTCTGCGCTATGGATCACCACAAAAGAGGTGATCTACGGCTTTGCGCTGGCCATGGCGATCGGCTTTTCGCTGGGGATTTTGGTGGGCGAAACCGCCTTTGGCGAACGCGCGATCATGCCTTATCTGGTCGCCCTTGATACAATGCCCAAAGTGGCTTTTGCACCCTTGTTCATTGCGTGGCTCGGGTTTGGCATCGAATCCAAAGTGGCGCTTGCCGCCTTTATTGCGACCTTCCCGATTGTGGTCGGCACAGCCGCGGGCCTGCATGCGACGGATGAAAATTCGCGGATGTTGTTCAAGACGATGGGTGCCAGCCGCCTGCAAACCCTGTTCAAGATGAAACTGCCAATGGGGCTGCCGCAAATCTTTACCGGCCTGAAAATCGGCGCAGTCGGCGTCATGGCCGGTGCGATCACCGCAGAATTCCTTGGCGGCGGCAAAGGCTTTGGTGAATTGATCCGCGTTGCGGCGTCACAACTGAATACACCACGGGTGTTTTCGCTGATCTTGTATTTGAGCATCCTTGGCCTTGGGCTTTATGCCCTTGTCACATTCGCGCAGCGCAGGATCGTGTTCTGGCACCGCGACACGGTGTCAAAGTAACCGCCAACGAAAAAAGCTGGCCTGCTTTCGCAAGGCCAGCCTTTATTTCAGGCGCGATTGATCCGCTTACAGAACGCTCAGGATCTTGACCAAGGTCGGCGATGCCCGCATCACGCTTTCGGTTTTGTCGGCATCGGTCAGGTAATACCCGCCCAGATCAGCCGGTTTGCCTTCGGCAGTGCTGAGTTCTGCAAGGATCGCAGCCTCGTTTTCTTCCAAGGCGCGGGCAATCGGCGCAAAGGTCGCAAGCAGGCTTGAATCCTCGTTCTGGGTTGCCAGCGCCTGCGCCCAATACAGGGCAAAGAAATAATGGCTGGCGCGGTTATCGGTCTGGCCGACTTTGGCTTGGGGTGATTTGTTGTTGTCCAACACACCCTGCGTTGCCCGATCAACAGCATTGCCCAGGATACGCGCCTTGTCGTTGTCTTTGGTTTCAGCAAGGAATTTCAGGCTTTCGCCCAGCGCGCAGAATTCCCCCAGCGAATCCCAACGCAGGTGGTTTTCCTCGGCCAATTGCTGCACATGTTTGGGGGCAGACCCGCCTGCGCCGGTTTCGAACATACCGCCACCGTTCATCAGCTTGACGATCGACAGCATCTTGGCCGATGTGCCAAGCTCCAGGATCGGGAATAGATCGGTCAGATAATCGCGCAAGACATTGCCACTGATGGCAATGGAATTTTTGCCATTGCGGATCGTTTCCAATGACACACGCGTTGCCGCACGCGGCGTCATGATCTGGAATTTGTCAGCCACACCAGCGGCAGCAAGGATCGGTTCCACATATTTGATCAGTTCCGCATCATGCGCGCGCGCGGCGTCTAGCCAAAAGATCGCCTGACAGCCTTCGGCCTTTTGACGGCTGATCGCCAGCTTTACCCAATCTTCGATCGGGGCTTGCTTGGTCGATGCTGACCGCCAGATGTCGCCCGCTTCCACCGCATGTTCCAGCACGATGTCACCATTGGCAAAGACAATGCGCGCCGTGCCTGCATGGGGAATTTCAAACGTTGTCGGGTGGGACCCGTATTCTTCGGCCTTTTGCGCCATCAATCCGACGTTCTGCACCGTGCCTGCCGTGCGCGGATCAAGCGCGCCGGTCTCTTTGAAATAGGCCACGGATTCGTCATAGATCGGCGCATAAGAACTGTCGGGGATGATGCAGTTGGTGTCAGCCGCTTTGCCATCGGGCCCCCAGCCTTTGCCGCCTGCGCGGATCAAGGCCGGAATTGACGCATCAATAATCACATCAGACGGGACATGCAGGTTGGTAACTCCCTTATCGGAGTTCACCATGTAAAGCGCGGGGCGCTCGGCCATGACCGCATCGATCGCGGCCAGAATTTCAGCGCCTTGTGGCAAGCTGGCGACTTGGTCCAACAAAGCACCAAGGCCCGAATTGGGGCTGATGCCCGCTGCGGCCAATGTCGCGCCATAGGTATCGAAGACCGGCTGCAAAAACACTTTGACCGCATGACCAAAGATGATCGGGTCGGACACCTTCATCATCGTGGCCTTCAGGTGGATCGAAAACAAAATGCCCGCATCCTTGGTCGCCGTGATCTGTTCCGCCAAAAACGCATCCAGCGCCTTGGCCGACATGAACGTCGCATCAACAACCGTGCCGGATGTATAAGACACTTTGTCTTTCAGCACCGTGACGCTGCCATCTGCACCGACCAGTTCGATCCGCGCGTCACCGGCTTGTTCAGCGCTCAGCGTGACCGATTTTTCATTTGAAAAGAAATCATTGCCAGACATCGTCGACACGACTGTCTTGCTGTCAGGCGCCCATGCACCCATTGAATGAGGATTGGACATCGCATAATTCTTGACCGCAACAGCCGCGCGACGATCCGAATTGCCTTCGCGCAGGATCGGGTTCACAGCCGACCCTTTGATCGCGTCAAACCGCGCACGAATGGCAATTTCAGCATCCGTTGCCGGGTCTTGCGGATAATCGGGAATGGCATAGCCTTTGGCCTGCAATTCTTTCACTGCCGCAACAAGCTGCGGCACCGAAGCAGAAATATTGGGCAGCTTGATGACATTGGCATTGGGTGATTTCACCAATTGCCCCAACTCAGCCAGATCATCGGGCTGGCGCTGATCGGGGCGCAGGTTTTCAGGAAATGCCGCAATAATCCGGCCGGCAAGCGAAATATCCTTGACCCCGACACTGACACCAGCCGCTTTGGCAAAGGACTGAATAACCGGCAAAAGCGATACCGAGGCAAGCTGGGGTGCTTCGTCAACTTTGGTGTAAATGATATCTGGCGTGGCATTGTTCGTCATGGAACTGTTCCGATCTTTCAAATAGGAATCTGGGCTGTTGAAGCCTTTCGCATGCAATGCGCCAAATGCGGTCAAAATGCAAGTATACCATTGTACACCGCCCATCAATCGTGACCAGTTCGGCAATTGGTCAGTGCATCCAGCATTTGCATTGCTGTGCCGGCACCGATCTGGCTTTCTCAGGAAACCAACACGCGACAACCTTTGCGCCCAAGCCGCGACAGCGCTCTGCGGCCCGGGCGGAATGAGACGCACTGTGCGCTGCGGCGGACAAGGCCGCGCTGGCGACCAGCACGCAGTGGCGGTGATTATGCGCAGCGCGTTCCTCGAAGGGGTTGGACGGCATGATCGCCTTTTCGAGGCGACACCTCCAACCCACGTCTGGCAATTCAGCGAACATGTCGTAATGCATAAGGGCAAGCTGTCCGCCACGGGCAGCACCGCGACCGCAGCAGATCAGAGGCTGCAAATAACGTTGTAAAGCTGCGGCAGGGCGGTTGATTTGGAACCATCCGCGAACGTCGTGATAGCACCACCATACCGTCAACCGCTAAGTGCTTGTTTTTATGGTGCCCCCACACGGACTCATACTCAGCCCTGTAAGCAACTTAAGTAGTTGATTTACAATGATTTGTGTATTTACCTCAAAATCAAGTTAGTACCATAAATCCAACATTTCTAGTACCATATCACTGGCAGCTTACGACTTCATGGATCATCACTCATCCCTATCTCTTTTGCTGGTGTTGCATGACATGCAAAGGGCTTGGAAGTTTGACAGACCATCGGACCCACCTTTCGACCTTGGGATGATGTGGTCGATATGCAGTGCTGTTTGGGTTTCATGCGCACCGCACAGCTCACAACGATATTTGGCCCTTTTCAAAACTTCATATCGTGTAGAGCCACTGACATACCCATTGGATAGGCTTCTATGACCCCATATGGCCCCACCCCGTTTTTCAATGAACAGTGCAAGCCGATCATCACAAAGGGCGCTCAGTGCGGCTCTCCGTCGCTCTGACAGGCAGTCATCAACAAGCCTGTAGCCGACGATGGCTGATCCTGACTTGATGGGTTCCACAACACCGTTTTTAGTCAGCACATCGCCAACCATTCGCTTCGTGCGCAGCCCGTAATATTCTATCTGGGGAGCGGCGCTGACGGGCATCTGGTTACGCCTATCATGGTGCATATGATGGACGACAATGGCCACTCAGTGATGGGCATACCGCACGAGGAGCTGCATCACGTTCTAGCCGAAGCTGCTGATGCTATTCCAGAGGCTGTGACTGGTATCTTTCAGTTTTGGCGCTCTCATGGTCAGCCGATTGCCTGATGCACTTCTATTACGTTGCCCTCAGGATCATGGAAAAACACCTGATGCCACTCTTTCGCAAAGACAGTGCTGTCGCGTAAGTCCGAGATGGGTTACCGATCTAGCCAAGCACACTGACTAGAGATCACAGATCAAGCGCGGGCAAACGATTTTGGAATCTCTGCTTGACCTATCCAGTTTAGCGCGTTCAAGTTTCTAGATGCGTATCATTCTTCCAATACTGTTAGCCCTTTTCGCTCAGAATGCAGCTGCTGACGGATGTCCCGTGGCGCTGGACCATTCGGTAGCGGTCGATAAGATTTACACAGAGCTGCAACTTGCACCTAATCAGATGACGGCAATACCATATTCCAATCAATTATGGGCGCTATGGCTGGAAGCACCAGATATGCCTTCACAGCTGATGCTAGATGAGGGCCTACGTGCAATACGCGTTGGTGACTATGTAAGAGCTGTTGATCGGCTCAATGCGCTTGTTTCGTACTGCCCGTTCTATGCAGAGGGCTATAATCAGCGGGCTTTTGTGAATTTTCTACGCACGGACTATCAGGCTGCCTTACCCGACCTCGATCAAGCGATTTCATTGAACCCACGCCACACTGGCGCTTTGACTGGAAAGGCGCGGACCCTCATAGAACTCGGGAAAGATGATGAGGCGCAGGTCATACTCAAAATGGCAGTTGCCCTAAACCCATGGCTCGGTGAACGCGCACTTCTAAGATAGGTTCAGAGGAGTAGCCTCAGGGCGGGGGAATGACTGGATCGGAATATCAGCTAGACCAAGAATGTTGGTGTAGAAGTCATGCAGCCTATCGACGTCTTCAGCGACATAATTGATGTGGTGGAACTCTAGCTTCATGGCTTAGTCTCTATTTCCCTTAGTAATGGAATACCCATGTTCCTACCCCTAACTAGTACTTCCTTCTTAGTTACTCTTACTACTCTCTAACCACTTATAATGTTTAAGCCTTCTAGCTATATACTGTTCTGTGGGTGTCACCTTGTTGGGTAGGTTTACAGTAACCCGTTTCTTAATCTCGTACCCGGTAATGTTGCCCTGAATCATCCCCTTAAACTCCCTCTTATTGCTCTTTGTGTCCTGTTCAATCCCTTTCCCTGCAACTTGGACTGATGCGACGTGTAAGACCTTTTTCAGCTCCTCCTCCTTGTCGTGTTGGATAATGAAGCTGTCATGTATGCACAGAACGGGGACGCCTTGTTGCGTGAAGTAGTCAATGACCATGTTGGCTATGATGCTGTCCTTGTTCATCAACTCTAATGCTTTCCCTGTATTTAAGGCACCCTTGAGGTCTGGGAACTTAGTCACCGTCGTCGAGGGGGGGGTTGCACGCACCGTGGAGGCTGTCGTTTCGCATCCGGGCCATGCCGTCCTTCCGGCCGCCCAGGCCGGCGGGGTGGATCTGGCCCGGCTAACCCTTACAGTTATAGGTCCGCCGATGGCGCAAATTGTGATCCGCCCCGCTCAGCCTAGTGCGGTCGAGATCCGGGTGGTGACTAGGTCCGGTCATTACCGCGATATCCATTGCGGATTCTTAGGCCGGTCTGGTGACCTCGTCGAATTGTCCTGCTCGGTGGATTTGGGATGGTCTGGCGCCCCCGTAGTTCAGGATGGGGCTCTCGTAGGCATTTTGAGCGCACGCGGTCGGATACGATCCGTCGATATCGCTCAGGTGGCAGACGCTATGCGGCTCCGGACCTTCTAACGAGCAGTGTTTTGCATTATCATCCCCTTTAGCCCGGATTATGTGACCTCACATAGAAAAGTGTCGTTCTTGTTGGCGTAGGGGTTGCCCCCACCTGCCGCTCACCTATACTTTCTGCCGCGTGGCTTTTGTATTCTGAACTTGGAAAATCCTACTGAAAAAATTGAACAGGGGTCAATAAAATGGCGGACACACTTCTTTACATTGGGATATTCGGAATTCCGCTCTGGATCTGGTTTTCTTACTCGCAAGGCTTCTGGGGCAGCCTAGTTGGGTTCTCACTTTCAGCGCTAGTATTAACAGTTCTGGGCATGGCACTTGCAAACGGTGAGTACTCTGAAAGTAGCTTGTTTGAATTTATTGGTCTTGGCTTTTTCACAGGTGTCGTGTGGGGAGGTATAGTATTTATTGGAATTGCTGTCTTGGCTGGTATGGCAGGGGCGTCATCGGGAGGGAGCGGTGGTACAGGCAGTGGTTTGTACGCTTATGAGTGTCGAGTATGCGGTTGGTACCAAGAGAGAGCAAAAAGAAGAAACATCTATAAATGCCCAGGGTGCGGGCGGAAAGGCGGCATTATCCCAAGCGAGGTCTAGTTGTCTGATGCCACGGTTTTATGGTTTGATCCTTTCGCTGGAATAGAAGGATGCGCTCTGGGGCAAGTTGTTTACGGCTACGCCACAAGCAGGCAGGCCATCATAGCCGCAATAAAGCGATCGCAGGCTTCGCTCGCTCAGCTGAGCCGGGCTCTGTTGCACAAATCTCGTGAGGGATTCATCTTGTGAATCCAGCGTGGTAGCTGGGATGTATGAGCAGACACACACCCCCGACTTACAAGACCAGGAACTGGCCAGCCTACAATGAAGCGCTTAAGCGCCGGGGCTCGCTGACGATCTGGTTTGACCCCGAGATGACCTGGGATGCCGCGCCGACAGGCAAGCGTGGTCGCCAGCAGACCTACAGCGATACTGCCATTCAGACTTGCCTGACGATGAAGGTGTTGTTTGGCATGGCGCTACGGCAGACGACAGGGTTCGTCGAAAGCCTGTTGGGCCTGGTTGGCCTCGACTGGACGGTGCCCGACTTCAGCACGCTGTCGCGCCGCCAGAAAACCTTGGCCGTCAACATCCCCTATCGCGGCTCCAAGGGTCCGTTGCACCTGCTGATCGATAGCACCGGCATCAAGGTTGAGGGCGAAGGCGAATGGCACGCCCGCAAGCATGGTGGCGCGAAGCGGCGGGTCTGGCGCAAAATCTACCTTGGCATCGATGAGGAAACACTGGAGGTTCGGGCTGTTGAGATCACCGGGAGCCACATTGGCGATGCACCGGTTTTGCCCAACCTGCTCAGCCAGATCCCGGCAGACCAGGAAATCGGCAGCGTCACAGCAGATGGGGCCTACGACACACGCAAATGCCACGATGCCATAGCTGACCGCGGCGCCCACGCCGTCATCCCGCCCCGCAAGAACGCCAAGCCATGGAAGACCGTCACTACTGGCGCGGTCGCCCGAAACGAGGCCCTTCGCGCATCAAAATACCTCGGCCGTGCCCTGTGGCGACGATGGAGCGAATACCACCGCCGAAGCCGCGTCGAAACGAAGATGCACTGTATGAAACTGCTGGGTCAGCGGCTGATGGCGCGGGACTTCGACCGCCAAGTCGCGGAGCTTCAGGTCCGTATCGCCGTGCTCAACCGCTATACGGCGCTCGGCATACCCGTCACGGAAGCTGTGGGATAAGTCCGTCCGGGGAAAGGGGAAACTCGGCGTTCAACCGATTTGTGCAACAGAGCCCACTTGAAGAAGTAAAACAAAATGCAGTATACAAAAATACTCGGGAACGCTTAAGCAGCGTACCATTTCTATCAGAAAAATCTGTTGCAGAATTAGACCAGATGGCAGAAGAACAAACCAAAAATAATAAAAGGCGCGAAATAATTTATATCTGGTACAAAGAAAATTGTGTCAACTTTAACCTTAATTAGGTTTATCAGGTTGGTGAAATAGCCGGCTATCAAGAATGACATTGTTGCAGGACCCAGACGGCAAAGGATTCGCATCACGAATTTAGGCGGTTAGACGGTTGGCATGAGCAAGTGTGACCTCACCCGCTACCACACGACCAACTGGTTTGACTACAGTGCCTCGCTCAGAAAGCGCGGGTCTTTGTTGATCTGGTTGGACAACGATATGACCTGGCTCGCGCCGCATAAAGGACGACCAGGGCGGCCACTAGTCTTTTCGAACGCGGCGATCCAGTTGTGCCTGTTGATAAAGGTGTTGTTCAAGCTGCCGCTCCGACAAACGACCGGGATGCTGGCCAGCTTGCTCCTGATGGCAGGTCTGGATTGGGGTATGCCTGATTACACGAAGCTCTCGCCGACGGCAAAAGACGTTGGCCTTCCAAATCTCGTATTGGCGCGTCGATGGGCCGCTTAACTTGCTCGTGGACAGCACCAGGATCAAGTTCCTCGGCAACGCTGAATGGCAGGCCTGCAAGCACGGTGTTTACGGCCGCCGCCAATGGCGCAAGGTCCATCTTGCGATAGATACCGTCACCACCGACATCAGGGCGGTGGAGTTTGAGGTGCCCCTAGTTTCCTAGACACCTGCCTCATTCAGTTTCTGCTGTCTGTTTTCGAAGTCAACGGGTGACAGCATTCCGTTGTTCGTGTGCTTGCGCTTTGGGTTGTAGAACATCTCGATGTACTCGAACACGTCCTGCCTTGCTGCATCGCGGGTTGGGTAGGTGCGGCGTCGGACGCGTTCCCGCTTCAGGAGCTGGAAGAAGCTTTCGGCAACCGCGTTGTCATGGCAGTTCCCGCGGCGGCTCATGCTAGGCTCCAGATTGTGCTGGGAAAGGAATGCCTGCCACTCGCGGCTGGTGAACTGCGAACCCTGGTCAGAATGAACCATCACTCTGGCCTTGGGCTTTCGCCGCCAGACCGCAGCCAGCAAGGCCTGAAGCGCCAGGTCCGTTGTCATGCGGGGTTGGGCGGACCAGCCGACCACACGGCGCGAGAAGAGGTCGATGACGACAGACAGGTATAGCCAGCCCTCGTGGGTCTTGATGTAAGTGATGTCGGTCACCCAGACCTTGTCAGGCGCATCCACCTCGAACTGCCGAGCAAGGGTGTTCGACGCGACGGCAGCCGGCCTCCCACCGTATCGTCCAGGGCGGCGCCTGTAGCCAACCTGAGCAGCGATGCCCGCAAGGCAAGCCAGCCGGGCGACCCGGTTGTCGGAAACCTGTTCCCCTTGATCCCGCAGATCGTCAGCCAGTTTGCGATAGCCATAGACCTTGCCGCTGTCGGACCAAGCCTGCCGGATCAACTCCGTCTGGCGTACATCGTCCCGCGCCCGCAGACTTAACGGTTCCTTAAGCCATGCGTAAAAGCCGGAGACATGGATCCGCAGCACCCGGCACATGGCACGGACACTGAACTCGGCCCGATGCGCCTGCATGAAAGCGTACTTCACTTTGCATTCTGCGCGAAGTACGCGGCCGCCTTTTTTAGGATGTCGCGCTCCTCGGTCACCCGGGCAAGCTCGCGCTTCAGCCGACGGTTCTCGGCCTCGTGATCCGCGCCAGGCTTCTTCGACTCAAGATCGCCAAAAAGCTTGATCCACTTATAGAGCGAATGCGTACTGACGCCCAAGCGCTCGGAAACCTCCCGAACAGCATATCCCCGAACACTGATCTGATGCACCGCGTCCCGCTTGAACTCGTCGCTGTAATTGCTCGTCCCCATGTCGGCCTCCTAGCCTAAAAGTTAGGGGGCAAAGCGTCTACAAATCTAGGTGTTCCATCCCGGATGATCACATAGACCCTCGTCGATCTGCATTTTTCATGGCACGATCGATTTTGCGCGAGGTTCGGGATGGGGATGCGACATGCTGATTTCTCTTCACAAGCAGGCAACGACGACGCCGAAGATCAGGGCTGCGATCCAGGCGAGCACAGACAAATGGCATGGTCGAGCGGTTCAACGGCCGGATCGAAGACGTCCTGCAAAGCCATCGATTCCAGAGCGGCGAGGACCTTGAGCAGACCATTCTGCGCTATGTCACACTCTACAATCAGCAGCTTCCGCAGGCAGCATTGGCCTCAAGGACGCCCTTGCAGGCGATGAAGGACTGGCACAAACTCAGACCTGAGCTGTTCAGGAAACAGCCATACTACCTCACGGGATGTGACATCTAGGGGCACCTCAGTGGTTAAAATGGCAGCATAACCAACGCAAAGCGCTGCTTCAAAAGCGGGCCCCACTACATATCATTTTTCAAGGGACATAATTTTCTCAACGAAGTACTGTGCTTCTGTGTCCTGGCTAAGAGCAATTGATACATCACGTAATAGTTCCAGTACGTGTTTTAGTTCGATGTCTTGTTCGGAGTACTGTGTAATTTGTAATGACAGTGCTTTCTGGAGATTTTTCTCCGCATCGTAAAAATTGGCTTGCTGCATCTGACATTTAGCTAGAGAGATATATGTTGAATGAAGCTCGAACTCTTCTAAGCCAAGCTCTTCTTGTTCAATTTCTAGGCACTTTTCGAAATAGAAAGATGCCTCATTGTATTCTTCCAAGTCTTCGAAAATTTCTGCTAAGTTGTAATATGTTGCTGCAAGATTAATGTGAGTTGGGCCTAACTCATATATTTCAAGAGATATTAATTGTAGAGAGAGATCAATAGCTTGTTCATAATCTTTATCTTTTTTTAACTTGTCTACACGCCAACTAAGCGCTTGTAATTTAGGTGATATGCTGTTGTCGCCTTCGAGTTGGTTTACTTCATCAAATATCTTCTCTGCAGAGGATAAATCGCCTTTGTAGCTAAGAAGAACACCGATACTGTGTTTTGATGATATTGCCCAGCTGTGTTTTTTTCCCAATTTCTCTGATACAATTGTGTTTGCGCGGCGAAACAAAGTTTCTGCCTCAGAGTAGCAGCCCACGTCATTAAGAGTCATAGCAAGTGAATTAAGACTTTGAGCTACATCAATAGAAGATTTTTCAAACCTATTTTCCTTAATTCTTAGATCTTCACGATAAATTTTTATGGCGTCATCATAGCGTCCTGTCCAGCTATATAAATGACCAAGATTGTTGAGCACTTTAGCAGACCGTGGATGCTCTGGACCAAGTATCTTATTCATTGTTCCTAACGATGTCATTAATAACGGTTCAGCTTCAACATAGTCTTTTTCGATATCCATCATGAAAATTGCTAGTTGTGACAGTGCACCAGCAGTGGATGGGCTATCTTTACCTAATTCAGAGGAATAAATATCCACCGCTCTTTGTATTAACTTTCTTGCCTCAGTATTATCACCGTTCGAAGTATTCCACAAAAAGCTTCCTAGAGCTAACAAATCATTCGCAGTATTTAGGTGATCTCTGCCGTAAATGGTCTCACGAATTAATAAAGCTTCGCGTAACAGTACTCCACTTTCGTTTTGATCGAGGGACGCAACATCTGCCATCCCACTTTTTTCGTTTGCCACCTCGTCGGTAATTGGACCATATATTTCAACGGTCCGATTGATGGTATCTCGATATATTTCAATAGCTTCACTAAATTTTTCTTTAATAGATAGTAATTCTGCAAGCTTACCTCTAGCTCGGACGTAATTTTTGCTTTGCTCATTTGAATGAAATAATCGATTTGCGACAGCAACACGGAGGATTTTTTCTGCGAATTTTTTATATCTACCTGCATAGATTAAGAAATCAGAAAGCTCTTCAGCTATATCGCCTGTAGCTTCTTCATGTTTATTGAGTTGCCATTTTTTCCACGCTGTTTCATATTGTGTTTCGATATCGGTTTTGATGTTTGCTTCAAGCTTAATCCAGTATGATAGAAGTTCTTGCTCACTTCGATGCCTTAAGATTGCAACTAGCATTTTCTGTTTTGTAAGAGTAGCTTGCAGTTTTTTCCATTCTTGGGCCTGTTGCCATTGGTATGGAATTTCTTCTGCCGCTCGTTCGTCAGATACGAGGCCTTGGCCGTCTTGGAATGCGTATTTCTCAAACCACCTCACAAGTTTTTTGTGCGCCACCCGTCTGAGATTTAAGGCTTCCTCGCTCTGCCCCTCATTTCCGACTTTATTGTTACCAGCCATGTATCGGTCGGAAACGGCAATACGCATATAGTCATGCGCAAATATCAAGCGCCCTGAAGCATCGATTAGTGTCGGACCTAACGCATTGCGTATATAAGCCCAATGCATTGGCTTGAGATCTGAGTAACCTAGGATCTCCTCCTCTCGCAGTCCTGATCGTGCTGCCCAAAGTGCTGTCATTATCTCGCGCAACGTATTGGCGCCGTAGTCTCGCTCAATGCGCTCAAGAACTCGTTCAAATAAATCATCTACGGTTAAGCTGGTTAGATAATGATCTAAGCGATTGCTCAGTTGTTCATGTTCCCCAAATAGCCTTAACTCTTCTGCCAGTGTGAGAAGAAAAAGTGGGTTGACCGAAAGCTTATGCGCCATAACATGCTTAACTAATTTGTCAGGGAGGGTCTTGTTGAACAATGCCAAGTATGATGTGAAAACCAACTCAGCAGTTTTTGCATCCAAGGGCATTACGCTCACTTTAGACCAAGTAGCCCGTTCCTGCAGGACATCATTGACCTCTCCGGGAAGTGTTGAGACCACAAGATGGATATGCTTGGGCAGCATTCGTGGAAACCATCTCAGATCACGTCGATCAGTAAGGCCATTGAGCGCATCAATCACAAATAAAAATTTCTTGCCCCGCAACTCACACCAAGAGCTTGCGTTTGCGAGCCAAATTGGCAGTGAATCTAATAGCTCATCAGGATCAGAAGCGAGATCTTCAGTGCTTTCGGTCTTACGCTTGATACATTCAATCAAACGCCTTACCAAAAATACCGGATCTGTGGCATCTGCCGTTGCGCCAAGATAATGCGCATGTACTGCAATATTTTTGTTACTGTCACGAACCGACTGTAACCAGTTTGCCAGAAGCGCGCTTTTCCCTCCGCCAGAGGGTCCATCAACTAGGATCCACTGGTTACCCTCGGAGAGCGCTTTATCCAATGCAGTTAAATACTTGCCTCCACCAATGTACAGTCTCTGTCGTGGTAGCGCATATGCTTCATGCTGTACGTTTTCGCGTACAAAGGCATCAGGAATATCTGAGGCCGGGAATTCACGATCCAAAATCTCCCAAAGATCTTTCTCTAGGAGCTCTGCTAAATGTTCAGGAGATTTGTAATCCTCATAGACAGGAAAGCCACTTTGGCGAATGGTTTCCTTCAGAGCGGATTGGCGTGCCTCATCTTCCGGTGAGGATGCGACATAGTCACCTCCTTTGGATAATGAGTACTCAAAACTTCGAAGGTAAAAGAGCGCTCTTCCTTCCATATGAGGATTGTTTAGTACTCCGTGCAAGATCTCCAACTCGGTGACACTTTTCCCACCTCGATGTTCTTCTAGCCATGACTGGCTTTCCAAGACGTGTGAGGGATAAGCATCTGGCGGGGGAACCCACCCATAGCGCTCGCCTAGAAAGCCGATGAAATAGGGGCGTGCTCGATCTATTTCAGAAAGACAGATTGGTAATACTTCCCCGCGCTCTGCTTCTTCTTCCGTTATGCCCCAGCGTAAATCAACATCAACTAGATCAACAAAGCGCGACTGGAGCTTGGCCCGCAAAGTTGGAAAAACTTTCCGAACCAGCAAGTCGCGCTCTTCGCCGAAATCACGAAACGTAGAAGATAAAAATATCCGTACAACTCGACCTGACATTAAATAATACTCCCGGAGAGTGCCCCTATCGGGTGGTCCAGTTTGATTGTTATTGCATTGCGGGTCTCTGGTCCATCGGAACGACGCTTGCGGGTGCAGGCGGACGATAGCCCAGTGAGCTGTGCGGTCTGACGGTGTTGTTGTGCCAGCAGAACGCCTATCCGACGATATCCAAACCGACGCCGCATGCCAGCGATCTCCTTCATCTCCTTGCGGATCTCTGCGCAGTCTGACGGGCGTTCACGCCGGACTGTTTTGGGATCAACACCAACTAGACTGCAGGCCCGGCGCTGTGAGATGTCGTGATACAGCATCACTCAGTGCGCCGCGTCTCGCCGCTTCTTCAATGTCGTCAGCTCGTTCTCAGTAGGTCTTTCAACACTACATTATCCAGCATCGTATCTGCCAATACTCCTTTGAGCTTGTTCGGAGCGGCAACCAACAACCCAATCGTAACACCATGACCGAGCTATCATGCATCGACGGCCACGTGATCTATCTTTACTGTCAAAGTTAACGGGCAGCATCTCAGTAATATGCCTATCTGATCAAGCTAACGCTCGAAGCCGTGTGTATCAGTGCTTGTTGAAATGTATTTCAATTACAACGAGCCATACGCACTACTATGGACTGTGCATGATCAAGGTTAATAAGAATATAGGCGACATGGTACCTCTCAATTCCAGAAAGTACTTAACAGCTCCCAGCGCCAACTTACTGGCAGAGACCAAGTACATATAATGCCTACACCCCCCCAATGGCCCATGCAGGGGTACGCAGCTACAAACAATGGGTGTCCAACACCAAACGCTGCGCTCAAGACAACCATCTCATTGTTTTGCCTCGCTTTTCTACTAAAAATATGCTTGTCATTGTTACTGTGCTGGGTGTGGTTTTACTAAATGTCGAAGAACATGCGGGTCGAGGCCTGTGTAGGCAGCTGGTGAACTCAACCAGATAGGAATGCGTCATATGCGGGATCGTTGGTTGAGAAGCACAGAGATAGTCGTCCAGCGGCAACAATGTATTCCGTCTGAATGCAACGATGGTCGTACCATCGAACCGTGGTATCTGGCCTGCTGCCCTGAGAGGGTACCACTTCAGTATCGGTGACAATTTCTAAAAGCTGATTTCTGGCAAGAGCTGTATATTACTATCCGAGGTACCCCCCTTGGCCCCTGCCCCGGCACCCTTAAACTCGCACACGCCTTGGTAACTATCGCACATAAAAAAAAAGCGTCTGATTGTCTACTATGTGTCTACAAGCACAAATTTCTTGGAGATCAGACAATGGCTAAGTGCTTGATTTAAATGGTGCCCCCACACGGACTCGAACCGCGGACCTACTGATTACAAATCTCAAGGTGTCTATTTTCGTATGGTGTCGGCTACCCTCGTGAGAGACCATTAAGCTCAATAAAATAAATGTTTTTTGGGGTTTCTCCTTCGTGGTTTGTCGTGTAGCTTCTTCTTTGGTGAAAGCTATGTGAAAGCCAGATCATGCAAAAGGCAAAGCTAACCAAGCGGCTTGTGGACAACCTTGAAGCAGGGGCGACCCCCATTATTGTGAGAGATGCTGAGTTAGCGGGGTTCTCCATCCGGGTGTACCCGAATGGCCGACGGGCCTTCTTTTTTCGCTACCGTGTTGGTGGCGGACGCGGTGCACAAATCCGTGAACCTCGGATTGGAGACTTCGGGCCCTTGACTGTTGATCAGGCTCGCTCGATCGCAAAAGACTGGGCTGCAGAGGTGCGGCGCGGTGGCGACCCGGTCGCTGCGCGAAACATAGATCGTGACACTCCGACAATGGCAGAGCTTTTTGATCGATATCTGCGCGATCACGCTTCTAAGCGGAAGAAACCGTCCAGTTTATACAACGACAATCGAATGATTGAGGTCAAATTAAAACCTGTTTTTGGGCACATGCGACTGAAAGATGTCACCCGCCAGGACATACGCCGCTATCATGCGGGACTAGAAGACAGGCCCTACGAGGCCAATCGCCGGCTTGCACTCCTGTCAAAAGTTTTCTCTTTCGCGGCTGACGAGCTTGAGTGGATAGCGCGCGGCGACCACCCCGTCACAGGCATCAAAAAATTTAAGGAAGTGCCTCGCCGTCGTTACCTTTCACAGCAAGAAATCGCACGATTGGGTCAAGCACTTGCAAAGGGCGAAGCTGGCGAGCTCGGCCGCTCGATCACTGCGCATGCTGTGGCGATGCTGCGGCTACTAACCCTGACCGGCGCACGACACAGCGAAATCCTTAAGCTGCGCTGGAGTGAAGTAGATTTGGAACGTGGCTGTCTGGAGCTTGACGATAGCAAGACTGGTAGGAAAACGATCCAACTCCCGCCAGCCGCTCGCAAGATTCTTTCGGAACTACCGCGCCTTTATGACAATCCGTATGTCATCGTGGGAGCAAGACCCGGTAAACACTTGGTCAATATCAAGGACAGCTGGGCTGCCATACGGCAAGAGGCAGGTTTAGAGAATGTACGCATTCACGATCTACGACACACTTTCGCAAGCCTCGGCGCACGCTCGGGGATGAGCCTTCCGGTTATCGGGGCACTGCTGGGCCACAGATCATCCCAGACAACCCAACGATACGCTCATTTGAGCGATGATCCACTGAAGGTGGCAGCAGACACGATTGGTGTCGACATCGCAGCCTCGCTGGGGGTCGCTTGAGATGGCGAAAGGCATCAAGGGTGCAGCAAACTCAGGCACCTTACATCTGCCCTATGGCAACGCTGAAGAAATGCCGTGGGAAGAAATAGAGAAGCAAGTTCGCGTCAAGTTTGACCGACATGCAAGACAAGAAATCTTTGGATGCTGGGTTAGGTATCATGCGCACCTGTCAGTTGAAGGCGCTCGCGTCCCGTTAGTAGAAATCGAAGAACTCAGGCGTACAATCGTTGATGCAGCCCAATGCCTGCTCGACGTGACAGCACGATTTCGAAACCTCAATGGACAATCGCCGTCTGATCGAGAAGAGGATGTTTTCTTGGCCCTCACGCCTTCATCATTGCCTGACGGCTTCGAATTGACCGATCTGCTACACCGGATCGCGCCACTATGTGAGAAGTTGGTTGACCGGCTGCAGGTAGCGGTGGTTGAGGATTCGACGTCAGGCGCCCTACCAGAGACGGTCGGGCTCGCCCATTTCGTCGCCGCGGTTCAGAGGGGTGCCAGCAAAAAGCCTGCAAGGTCGAAGGGTATAAATGGCACCGCTCAAGCAGTCGAGCTGGAGCGCTGGGGTATTCCTGTTGGAATTAAATCAACAAAGATGGCCAAATTTTGTCAGATAGTGTTGGAGCGACCTGTGACCTCGGGCCAAGTACAAAGCGCAGTAAAGTTGGCGAGGCGGCTGGACATCCATTGATGGGGTCAAAAAATACTGGAGAAAAGATTTAACGACCCCTTTTTTCATGTGCCACAAGCTATGCCAAGCAACACCCAGAGATGTCAGGCAACCTGCCGACACAAATCTGGGGAATTGAGATGGAAGCAAACTCGTCAATGCCTGAGCGAACACCGGCGTCAGGCGAATCCCATAAACGTCAAATATCCAAAAATCCGAACCAACTCTTGAGCCGCAACGAGATTCATGAAGAGTTCGGCATATCACGCCGATGGCTTGAACTCGCTGCATTGAGTGGAGAAGGCCCACCATATGTTCGGATTTCTGCCCGCATGGTTCGTTACCAACGCAGCGTTCTCGAAGCATGGCTTGCAGACAGAACTAGGCTAAGCACTTCAGACAAAGGAAATTAATAAGAAACCGCGCACCCTGAGGGCACGCGGCATCCGGATCAGTCTTAAGCAAACCGACGATACCACGCCTCAGGCTACGCCTCAATCATGGAGGCTCGCATGAGCAAGAAAAATCAGCCCGGCAAGCGGCACCGCCTAGCATGTTGTGCCATGCTGATCCGGCATTCTTTTGAAATAGAGACATGGCGCCATTTCCTTACTGACGAGCAGGTCTTGTACCCGCTCATTAAGCTTCGGTGCCTCGGTGCAGGCTTCAGCAAGAGCAAAACCTTTGGCCTTCGGAAAAGTCCCGTCTCTTTAGAGCAAGAGGGGCTGCGCAAATGAAAGCTAATCTGACGGCCGCAGCCCCTGATAGACGCGAGGCTGAGAAATTCTTGGCCACGCTCGACCCGTCAGCGCAGCAATTCACCTTCCAGACGTTCGATGACAATCATGACCGAAGGGACAAGTCGTTAGCGAAGGTCTTCAACGGCACGCTTGACCAGTATTTCGATACTCTAGCGGCATATTCTGCGCGCGGCGCAGGCATATTTGTTACGATTAACGAGACAGACTTGCGGGGGCGCGAAAAGCACAACGTTACGCGCATCCGCGCGGTGTTTGTTGACACGGACGGTGCGCCTCAAGAGCCGATAGATGCAGCCATCCCTCACATCGTCGTGGAGAGCAGCCCCGGCAAATACCATGATTACTGGTTGGTGAAAGACTGTCCGATTGAGGCTTTCACGCCGTATCAGATCAAATTGAGCGAGATTTATGGAACTGATGATGGCGTAAAAGATTTGCCTCGAGTGCTACGCCTCCCCGGCTTTGTTCACCAGAAAATCGACAGCAAAAAGGGCCTCATCGGCACGCCGTTCATGGTCAAAGTGATTGATTGTTCAACTGCCATCTTTGGGGGCGACCCATGGCTCGGACGCGCGAAGATTATTGATGCAGCCTACGCGGCCAAAGTGCCCTCTAAGCCTCTCTCTGAGCAAGCTACAGCGGCCATTCAGCCGCCTTCAGGCGCTGGCATCAAGATCGACACAGGTGGCGGCTATCACGCGGCCACAGAGACAACGCCCGATGAAGCTGCGGAGATCGTCTCTTGGATCGATGCTGATGACTATCACACATGGATTAAGGTCTTAGGCGGCTTGCACGAACTGGGCGACCACATGCTCAACGTGGCTGAGGAATGGTCAGCCCGATCGGCTAAGTATCGGGTTGGTGAGGTGCTAGCAAAGTGGCGCACCTTCAAACCAACCAACGGAAACGTGTGGAATGGCGTGTGCAAGTTGGCCGAAGCACATGGGGCAAATCTCTCAGAAATCGCGACTAAGTATAAGGGCGGAGTAGAGGCAGCACCGGTTGGCACCACCGGCATGCCAACCACCCCGCACGCAAAAACCGTTGAGAATGCTGTCAACGCGCAGATCGACAACTTCAAATCTGGCATCTTCCGCGCTTGCGATCTGAACGGCCAGCCCGTGCCCGAGCGCGTTTGGCATGTGCATGATCTGATCCCGGCCAATACCGTGACGCTGCTCAGCGGCGATGGCGGCACTGGCAAGAGCCTCTGCGCACTGCAACTGGCCGCCAGCACTGCCTTGCAGCGCCCGTGGCTGGGCCTTGCAGTGCGGCATGGCAAGGCTGTCTATTTGTCTGCTGAGGATGACAAGGCCGAACTGCATCGTCGCCTTACCGACATCACACGGGCCGAAAACGCCACCCTCGCTGATCTGGGCGATCTGACGCTTGGCAGCCTTGCAGGCGAGGATGCGCTGCTTGCCACCGTTGCAAAAGGCGGCACGCTGCAAGCGACGCCGTTGCTCGAGGCAGTTAAACAACTGTTGGAGCATGACTGCCCCGACTTATTGGTGCTCGACACCTTGGCCGACTACTTCCCGGGCAACGAAAACGACCGGGCGCAGGCGCGGCAATTCATTGGGATGCTGCGCGGCCTAGCCATCAACCACCGCTGCGCCGTGGTCATGCTGGCGCATCCATCCGTGGCGGGTATGGCCTCTGGCACAGGCACCAGCGGCTCAACTGGCTGGAACAATTCCGTTCGCAGCCGCCTATACCTCAGCCGGGTTGTGCAAGACGGATATGAGCAAAACCCAGACGCGCGCGTGCTGCGCACGATGAAGTCAAACTACAGCGGCATAGGGGGCGAGATCGCCCTGACTTGGCAAAACGGTGTTTTCGTCGCCGATGCACCAGTGACAGGCTTGGATCGCATGGCGGCCAGCGCCAAGGCGGAGAGGGTGTTTCTAGCATTGCTGCGAATGTTCGCGGAGCAAGGCCGCACCGTCAATCATGCGGGCGGTTCGACCTACGCTCCCAAAATTTTTGCCGAGCATCCCAAGTCTGAGGGCATGACCAAGCGGGCACTCAAGGCCGCCATGGATGCTCTCTTGATGACAGGCAAAATACGGATCGCTCAGAGCGGGCCACCAAGCAAGCGCCGCGCGCATCTGGAGCTGGCAGAATGAGCGTTCCAACCCCCTTCCAACCCCCATTCCAGCCGGGTGCCAAAGTGCCTTCCAACCCCCATTCCAACCCCGTTCCAACCCCTGTTCCTTCCACCCCCCTTATACCCCCCGAGGTTGGAACTCCCGCCCTTGGGGCGGGAGCCAACAGCCACCCGCCAGCGGTGGCCGTAGAACCACGCATCGAGACTGCGCCCAACGGTGAGCAGACGCTGATCTACCAGACCCGCGATGAAGGCATCAAAGCTCATCAACTTTTTTTGGCCGTTGCTGTTACGAATTTGGGAGACGCTCGGCTGACCAAATCGCTTGCCGTGGACGTCTTGAGAACTTCTAATCTACTTCCACGAACCCGAACCGCACCAGCCTGTCTCTGATCTCTTGCTCGATCATTTCCACCGAGCGTTCCTGTGTCGTGATTTCAACTTTGTCTGTGAACATGCCGAGGTGACGCCCGATAAGCTCCAACGCCCGCACACGAGTGCTATCGGTCTTCGCTTCCAGTGCCTCATGCTCAAGCCGCTCTAGGACGGCCTCCGCGTGACTGAGCCGCAACATGCGCCGCTCCTCCTCTTGCTCCGCCCTTAACTCCTGAACCCTTAGAGCGACCTTGGGGTTTGTCGCGAGGCGGCATGATTCCACCCATACGGTCTCAGGCTTCATGCCTTCGGCATCATAGGCCTGACGGTAGGCAGTGGTCGCGGGGATACCGTCGACAATGCCGAGGGCAAAAGCATTCTGCTTAGCGGTGAGCTGGGCTGACATAAAACTTGCTCATAACTAGTTTCAATAATGTAATATTATTACATTAATGTTCTTCTACTCAAGCCTATTGTTCGGATCGTAAAAGTTGGCGTTCCGAACGAGTAAGCCGAACGCCAGTGGGGCGGCCTTCGCTGACCAAGGTCAAACGCTTCTACGAGGACTTCGAGTATCAGGCGGCGTCCTGAGACAAGCCGCGCCGTGTTATAACTAAGATCGAATGGCATCCGGCGAGTTGTTCCCGCGTGTCGGCTTCATCGTCATCAACCTTCCCATGGGGCAGGATTGGGTGGTGCGGTTCTACAACCGGCGCGGCACCGCCCAGCAGCATATCAAGGAAGGCAAATACGCCTTCCACTGGACTCGGCTGTCATGCCGGAAGTTACGCGACAATGAAGTGAGCCTACAGTTGCACGCACTGGCCTACAACCTCGCCACCTTCTTGCGCTGCATCGATCTGCCCAAGGCCATCGCCGACTGGTCGTTGACCAGCTTGCAGCTCAAACTGATCAAGATCGGCGCCCGCGTCGTCCGCCACGCCCGCGCCATCACCTTCCAGCTGGCCGAGGTCGCCGTCACCGGCCCGATGGTCCGCGCCATCCTCGCGGCCATCCGCCGATTGCGAGCGCCTCGGTCATGCGCATGACCGCGATCCACCCCCAAAATGAACGAAGGCGGCAGGACAGGTCTGTCCACTGCGCTGAAAAACTCCGTCGCCGACCCAGAATATGTCGGCTTAGCGGTATGATCCGGCCTGTTCTGGCGCCTTGCCCGCCCAACAACGCTGCTCAAGGCGGAAAAAGCTTGTCCAGCGGGCAAAATCAGGCGACCCTGACGTGATACTGCAGGCCACTTGGGGAAAGTCGTATTACAGCTTGAAATCAAAATGCTTGCGTACTGCTTCTTGGATCTCCCAAGTTCCCTTGAAGTCTGCTTCGACGACGAAGGCATCTCCGGCTTGAACAGTGACTGGCGTACCGCCGTCGGGCGTGATCACAATTCGGCCCGAGATCATATGTACAAATTCATAAGCAGAATATGTGGCGTGGTATGTACCGGGTGTTGCCTCCCACATGCCTGACAGCATGCTGCCATCTGCATTTTTATGCAAAGCCCATGTGCGCATTGTTGGACTGCCGTCAACAACAACCCAGCCATCCAAATCATTGGTGTCTGGCACAGCACTTGGGTCGACCGAGAGCTTGGTAATGGTGTTCATTGTGAGACCTTTGAGAATTGGATCGATTTTTTTCATAAGCTTTACTGACCAACACCTACTATTGCTTAGGGCGGCAGTCACCAACGATCATGAGCTTTTTAGTCAGGTGCATTATTGAAGCACCACCACCCGCAAAGCGACAAAAATGACCGCTCAAAAGCCAACGTAAAGGCATTGATTGTGGAGCGGTTGGCAAAACCGGGGTAGGCGGTGTTTGAAACTTTCTTCATTTGGGCATTAGCGATTTCGCCAGAAGCGTAACGAACATTCTCGATAATTGCCAACCCCACTAAATAGGCGATGAGCGCGGCACTAGACAAAATCGGGGTCTGCTAAACCTGTTCCAACGCATTCCTTTTTCGTCGAAATCTCGATCTTTCGATGCAGCTGGTGCTGGCCGTCGCTGGGATCAACCAAGCAGCCTTGATAGCCTGAACCCAGCGATCCTTGCGGGGGCCACACCGGCAGCCCGGCGCGCCGGCTGGTGCCCGCACTGGTTGCAATGCGGTTCAACCCGGCACTCAAAGCTAAATAGGAAGCCCTCCGCACAGTCGGAAAACCCGCAAAGGTCGGCATCGTTGTCGTCATACGTAAGCTCATCGAAATGGCAAATGCGCTCGTCAAACTGACCGGATGTGGACGCTCAAAACCGCTTGATCAAGACGGATACTCATGCCTGCCGCACTCCCTGCCCGCGCCTGTCGCGCTTTAGCATGGGGCGCGGCACGGTGACAGCAACCTTAGCCCCTCTTCCAGCCGGTCAGGAAGCTGGTGAGGTTGGCCCCAAGACCCGGTTGAAGATAGCCGCCTTCCTGCACGATCAGGGCGGGCAGGCCCATTCGCACAATCGCCGCCGCTATGCGGGCAAAACCCGGCGTGGTCACAGCAAAGCCCTTGAACGGGTCATTTTCATGCGCGTCCAGACCCAAGGCCACCACGATCACATCCGCGCCGAACTCCGCGATCCGTTCCAGCCCCGTATCAAGGGCCGCCAGAAAGCCCGCGTCATCCGTGCCGCGCGGCAAAGGCAGGTTCAGGTTATACTCCAGCCCCGCCCCCGCGCCGCGTTCAATGGCATGGCCCCAGAAAAACGGATAGAACCGCGCGGGATCCGCATGGACCGAGACGGTCAGCACATCGCGGCGATGATAGAAGATGCCCTGCGTGCCATTGCCGTGATGCACATCCACGTCGAGGATGGCAGGCCGTTTACCCGCGCGTAAAAACGCCTCCGCCGCGATGGCGGAATTGTTCAGAAAACAAAATCCCCCCGCCAGATCGCCAAAGGCATGATGCCCCGGCGGGCGTGACAGGGCATAGGCGACCCCTGCCCCGCCCAGCACCGCCTCCGCCCCGCTCAGCGCCGTTTGCGCCGACCAATAGGCAGCCTCCCATGTGCCTGCCGCGATGGGACAGGCGGTATCGGCCTGATGATAGCCCGCCTGTCCGACAGCAGATAAGGGATAGGAGGCTGAGCGGCGGTCGGGGTGGATATTCGGGATCACCTCATCACTCGCCCCGTCGATGCGCGACCAGCGGGCATGGATCGTGCGCAGGAAATGCAGGTATTCCGGCGAATGGATTGCGGCCAGCGGCCCCATGCCGTGATCGCTGGGCGCGGCAAAGCTGCACCCGGCCTCAACCGCCGCAGCATGAAGCACCTCGATCCGTTTGGGCTGTTCAGGATTGGGCGACATTGCGCCATTGGCCATGAACATTTTGGGATCATGCGCCCATTGGCGATCATCGAGAAAGGCTTGCATTGCTTTGGTTTCCTTTATTCTTTTGGCAGAGAGCGGATCAGAACGCCACCTGATCCGGCCCTTTCAGACCCAGCATCGCCCGCACCTCATCCGGGCTGGCAAGGCTGTGGCCCAACCCCTCCAACATCTCGCGCAGCTTGGTCACCTGTTCCGCGTTGGACCGCGCCAGCACGCCTTTTGATAGGTAGAGATTATCCTCCAACCCCACGCGGACATGACCGCCGAGTGAGGCTGAGACGAGCGCCATCGGCATCTGCTGGCGCCCCGCAGCAAGGGTTGAGAAGAGGTAGTCCGTGCCAAACAACCGATCCGCCGTGGTCTTGAGATGCACCAGATGATCAGGTTCCGCCGCGACCCCGCCCAACACGCCCATCACGAATTGGATGAAAAGCGGCCCCGTGACCAAGCCGCGATCACGGAAATGCGCCAGCATGTAAAGATGGCCCAGATCGTAGCATTCAAACTCGAACCGCGCGCCGCGTTCCGCCCCCATCAGGCGCAACACGCCCTCGATATCGCGGGGCGTGTTCTTGAATACCAGATCGTCGCTGTCGCGGAGAAACGGCTCCTCCCAATCATGCTGCCAGTCGGTACGCTTGCCCAGCATCGGATAGAGGGCAAAGTTCATAGTGCCCATGTTCAGGCTGCACATTTCAGGCTCCGCCGCCATTGGACCCGCGATGCGCTCATGCAGCGGCATCACCGCGCTGCCGCCTGTCGAGAGGTTAATCACAGCATCGCAACCCGCCTTGATGCGCGGCAGGAAGGCCATGAAATTCTCAGGCCGCGCCGAGGGTCGCCCCGTCACCGGATCGCGCGTGTGCAGGTGCAGGATCGCGGCCCCGGCCTTGGCCGCGTCGATGGACTGATCGGCGATCTGGTCCGGCGTGATAGGCAGATGCGGCGACATGGACGGCGTGTGGATGGACCCGGTGATCGCGCAGGACAGGATGATCTTGGCCATGGCTCAGACCTTTTCCGTCATGGCCCGAAGCGCCACCGGCGCAAAGGCACTCAGCGCGGCGGTGAGTTTCTCGATAATCTCATCCACATGCGCCTCACTCGCGGTCATGGGCGGGCAGACAAGGAAATGATCGCCCGCACGCCCGTCGCGGGTGCGGCGGGCATAGATGATCAACCCTTCCTCATAGGCCAGTTCCACCAGTTCTAGATAGGCGTTGAGCGCAGGTGGCAGCGGCTCCATCGTGTCGCGGTCCGCGACCAGCTCGAACGCCAGCAATAGCCCCTTACCGCGCACATCCCCGATAAAGGGGAAGCGGTCCATCAGCCCCTCCAACCGCGATTTGAGGATGGCGCCGATGCGGGCGGCGTTCTGGATCAGGCCTTCCGCCTCGATCACCTCCAACACCGCCAGACCAGCCGAGCAAGCCAGCGGATTGCCCGCATAGGAGAAGCCATGGGCAAAGCCGCCCTGATCCAGCACCGGGTTCACGATCCGGTCATGGGCGATCATCGCGCCCAAGGGCGCATAGCCTGCGCCAAACCCCTTGGACAACGCGATGATATCAGGGGCCACGCCCCAGTGATCAGCCCCCAGAAACGCACCCGTCCGCCCACCGCCGCACATCACCTCATCATGGATCAGCAGCACCCCGTGACGTGTGCAAATCTCGCGCACCGCCTGCATATAGCCCGCAGGCGGCACCAGCGCACCGGTTGAGGCACCGCCCACGGGTTCCACGATAAAGGCCAGCACGGTGTCGGGGCCTTGCGCCACAATCTCAGCCTCCAGCATGGCGACGTAATGGGTACCTGTGGCCAGATCATCGGGGTTCAGCCCGTCAAGATAGGCACGCGGCGCGGGCACCTTGGGCATCATCTGCATCATCGGCGCAAAAGGATCGGCCAGCGGGCCATAGCCCGTGATCGCCAAGGCACCCAACGTGCAGCCGTGATAGCTGGGACTGCGTGAGATCACTTTCCAGCGTGACCCCTGCCCCACGGCCAGCGCATATTGGCGCGCGATTTTCAAAGCAGACTCCACCGCCTCGGACCCGCCTGAGACGAAGAAGACCTTCTCCATCCCCTCGGGCATCAGGGCGGCGGTTTTCGCAGCCAGACGCTCGGACGGATCGGTTTCGAAATGCAACCGATACCCGAAGGTGGATTTGTCCATCTGCGCGCGCATCGCGGCCAGAACGGTGGGGTGCGAATGGCCGATATTGCTGACCATCGCCCCAGAGGAGCCGTCGAGATAGCGCTTGCCCTCGATATCCCACATATAGACATTACGCGCCTCGGCCAGCACGGGGCGGCGGGCGCGGGTCTGGTAGAACAGATGGCTTTCGGGCCGGGCATTCAGCAGGGGATGCGACATATCAGGGGTCTTTCAACTGGCAGGAAGGGCGGCGCAATCGCGCGGCAGCAGGCGCAGCATCACGCTATCGCCCGGCGCAAAAGGCGCAATATCAATCATGTTGATCGCCTGTAACGCGTGATCATTCACCCGCAGGAAATAGCGCGCGGCTTGACCCTGATAATCCACGCCCTCGACCGTGGCTTGGATCATGATGGCCGCGTCATCGGTGCTATCCGCTGGCATCAGTTTCAGCTTTTCTGCGCGGATCACCAGTTTGGCGGCACTTGCATCACCTAGTTTCGGGGCGCGACTGCGCGGGATCACGACGCGGGCAAAGCCCGGCACATCCAGCGCCAGCGCGTCGCCCTGACGGTCGGTCACACGCGCCTCAAGGATATTGGCAGCACCCAGAAAGCGGGCCACGAATTCGCTGGCGGGGGTGTTATACACCTCCTCAGGCGGGCCGACCTGTTCAACGCGGCCCTCGGACATAACGATGATCTGATCCGACATGGCCAAGGCTTCGGACTGGTCATGCGTGACGAAAATCGAGGTAACGCCAAGGCGTTTTTGGATATTCTTCAACTCGACCCGCATATCCTCGCGCAGATTGGCATCCAGCGCCGACAGCGGCTCGTCCAGCAGCAGCACATCGGGTTCCACCACCACGGCGCGGGCCAGCGCGATGCGTTGTTGCTGCCCACCCGACAGCGCGGATGGATAGCGGTCGGCCAGATGCGGCAATTGCACCAGCTCCAACGCCTGCATCACGCGGCGCTGCGCCTCGGCCTTATCGATGGGGCGGTATTTCAGCCCGAAACCCACGTTCTGCGCCACGGTGCGATGCGGAAAGAGGGCATAGTTCTGAAACACGATGCCCAGATTACGCTGGTGGATCGGGATATCATTCACCCGCCGCCCGTTGATGGTGATATCGCCCTCGGTCGGGTCCAAAAGCCCCGCCACCATCCGCAGGGTTGTGGTCTTGCCGCAACCCGATGGCCCGAGCAGGGTGCAAAAACTGCCCTCTGGGATATCCAGCGACATTTTCTGTACCGCCGTGAAGCTGCCGAAACGCTTGACGATATTGCCGAGGGTGACGGCGGCCATGGAGGGTCCTTTTTGGGTTCAAGCGGGATGTCCCACGATGGGACATCCCAAAAGTTAACAAAATCTTCAGAATCCCCGCTGCACGCGGCTGAAGGTTTCGGACCATTCCGCTTCATTGCCGTTCCAATAGGCGGGATCGGCAAAGGTCAGCGCCTCCAACGTGCCGCTGGGGTCATAGGCGGGCAGCGTCGGGATTTTGCTCCCCAGATCGACTTTGGTGCCATCAAGCGCGGGCGGGTAGTTCTGCCCTTCCGCCACAGCGATCGAGGTTTCGGGGGCAAGCATGAAGTTCAACAACTCCTCACACGCCTCAACCGGGGAGCCTTTGATCACGAACAGGCATTCCTGCCAGCCAAAGCCATTGGGCGGGTCGTAATAGCCGATATCATGGCCCTGTTCCTGCAAGGCGGCGATGCGGCCTGACCAGCCCTCAGTCACGTAGATTTCTTCCTCGGCCAGCAGGCTCATCAACTCGGCCCCTGATCCCCAATACTTCAGCGCCAGATCGCGGTGGCTACGGATCGCGTCCCAGACCGCCTCGATATCGGTGATGTTGTTCGGGTCCTGCCCGGTCTGCAGCGCGCCATACCAGATGCGGGTGCGCCAGTCGGACCAGCCGCCGATCTTGTCCTTATAAGCCTCATCAATCAGGATTTTTGCGCCCTTCTCCTTCATCTCCTCGTCCGAGATATACTTGCGGTTATAGGCCAGCCCCGTCGTGCCATAGTTATAGGGCACAGCCGACAAATAATCCGGCGTCACGCGGCGATAGGCATCGGTCAGCGCGTCCATCACCAAATCCATATTGGGGATATTGGCGATGTTCAGCTTGGTCGTCAGGTCAAGGTTCACATAGCGGGCATAGTCGAAGACGCCCGACAAATGGGCGATGTTATACTCGCCTTCCTGGCTTGAGCGGACCTGCGCCAGATATTCATCCCCGCCCGAGAATGTGCCATCCACCACATTGATGCCCGTCGCGGCGGTATAGGGATCAAAGGCGTGTTTGCGAAACGCCTCTGACACCACACCGCCCCAGCCGTCAAAGCGGACCTGCTGCACATCCTGTGCCAGCGCCGTGCGCGCAAAAGGCGTCTGCAACCCGTAGGCGGCCCCCGCGGCCCCGATCAGGCCCAGAAAATTGCGCCGGTCCAGATCGCCATTGCGAAAACGCTCAAGCAGGCGGTTATAACGTGTTGTATTGTCCATATTTCAATCTCCTTGGTTGGGGTGAATGCGGTTCTATGTGCCGCGTTTTGTTGACAGGCTGCGGGCGATGGCCGCCCCCAGCAGAGGCAGGCCCACGGTGAGAAGGATCATCACCGTGCCCAGCGCGTTGATCTCAGGGCTGATGGAATTGCGCAGCATCGAGAAGATCTGCGTCGGCACGGTTTCCACCCCGCCGGGTTTCCAGAACAGCGTGCCGGTGATGTCATCAAAGCTGATGGTAAAGGCGAACAGCGCACCCGCCGCGACAGCGGGCATCAAAAGCGGCAGCGTGATGGAAAAGAAGGTCTGCACCGGGGATGCGCCAAGGCTCATCGCTGCCTCTTCGACATCGCGGCGGATGCTGACAAGGCGCGCCTGCACCACGAGGATGACGAAAGGCAGGGTGAAGATCACATGCCCCGCCAGCAGCAGGGCGAAGCTTTTTCCAATCCCCAACCAGTTCAGAAACAGCAAAAGTGCGACGGCCAGCACCACCTCAGGCACCAGAATGGGCGCGATCAGCGCCGTGGTGATCAGGTTCTTGCCCGGCACGTCATAGCGCACAAGGGCGAGGCTCGCCAAAACCCCCAGCATGGTGGAAATCACCGCCGTCATCAGCCCAAGCACCAAGGAGGTGCGAAAGGCCCGCATCACCGCGTCATTGTTCCACAGCGCCTCGAACCAGCGCAGGGACAGGCCGGTCATGGGAAAACTGCCGAATTGATTGGCGTTGAACGACAGCAGCACCACCGCCACCACAGGCAGGAACATGAAGCCGTAAACCGCAATCGCGTAAAGGCGGATCAGACCCCAGCCCATCAGCCCAACCCCTTGGCGAGTTGCGCCATGCCCAGATAGCGGTTGTAGATGGCGACCAGCACGCCCAGCACCATCAGAAGCAGGAGCGACAGCGCCGATCCCAGCGGCCAGTTCAGTTGGGTGATGATCGCCTCGAACACCAGATTGGCGAACATCGCATCGCGCGGCCCGCCCAGCACCAAGGGCGTGATGTATGTCCCCGCCCCCAGCACGAAGCAGAGCAGCCCCCCGGCGGCGAGGCCGGGCAGCGACAAAGGCAGCGTCACTTGCAGGAAGGATTGCCAGCGCGTCGCCCCCAAGGAGGTGGCCGCGTCTTCCAGATTAGTGTCGATCCCCTCAAGGCTGACATAGACATTCAGCACCATGAAGGGCAGCAAGAAGTGGACAAGGCCAAGGATCACAGCCGCCTCATTATACAGCATTTGCAGCGGTTCATTGATCACGCCCAGCGCCATCAGCCCGGAATTGAGGGCACCCGATGCCCCCAGAATATTGATCCAGCTCATCGTGCGAATGATGTAGCTGATCCAGAAGGGCAGCATCATCAGCAGCAGCAGGATCATCTTGTTGCCCTTGGAGCGTGCGATGAAATAGGCCGCCGGATAGCCCAAAAGCGCACAGAGCACCGTGGTGATCGCCGCGATCTTCAGCGTGTTGAGCAGGATGTAGCGATAGAACGGATCGGTCAGCGCCTTGATCCAGTTGTCCAGATGGAACCCTGCCGTATCGCCCCCCGTGGCCGAGCGCAGCCAGAAGGAATAGACCACGATGAACAAAAGCGGCACGATGAGCAGCAACCCCACCGCCCCCAAGGCCGGGGAGAGCAGGATCCAAGGCTGACGCGCCTCACGCCGTTCGATGCTCATGCAGAATGCTCCTGCCTTCCGCCCTTCCGCAGAAATATTGACAGGGCGGGAGGCATTGCTCCAATAGATAGTAAAGATAATGAATATAGACAGGATCAATGACTTCATCCCCCAAAAAACTGGCCCGCGATCTGGATTGGAACCTGCTGCGCACTTTCGTGGTGCTGGCCGATGCAGGCTCCATCACCCGCGCGGCGGAGGAGTTGGGGTTGCAACAACCCAGCGTCTCCAGCGCGCTCAAACGGTTGGAGGGGCATCTGGGCCGGCAGTTGATCGACCGCAAGCCGGGGCGGTTTGCCCTGACCGAAGCGGGTCGTCTGCTCTATGACGAGGCGGTGGATATCACGGGCGCCATCCTGCGCATCGCCACCGCCATCCGCGAGGTGCAGCAGGAGGTGCAGGGCCATGTCACCATCGCCATCGCCAGCCACGTCGTCTGCCCCCTGCTGAACGAGGCTTTGGGCGAGTTCCACACCCGCCACCCGGCGGCAACCCTGTCCATCGACGTCAGCGCCAGCCGCGAGGCTTTGGAGAAACTGCTGTCGCGTCGCGTTTCCTTTGCCATCTGTCTGGTCAAGGACCGCAATCCCAAGCTGGAATACCGCCGCCTGTTCCGCGAATTCTTTGGCCTGTTCTGCGGCCCCTCGCATCCTTTGTTCGGGCGCAAGGGTCTGGCCACCACGGAATTGGTCGGACAGCCCGCCGTCAGCTTTGTGACCGACAAGATGACCGATGCTTTGCGCCCCGTCACCCTGATGCGCGCCGCAGCGGGGTTGGAGGACCGGGTCATCGGTTCCTCCGCCAATCTGGAGGAGGTGCGGCGCATGATCGTGGCGGGTCTGGGCATCGGCCCCCTGCCCCTGCATGTGGTGCGCGAGGATGTGGCGATGGGCCGCCTGTCGCGTTTGCCGCCCTATGATGATCCGCCCGCCATCGATGTGCATGTTGTCTGGAACCCGCGCGCGCGGCTGAACCGGGCTGAGGCGTCGCTGCTTAAGGGCCTTCTGGACAAGATCGACGCCACACCCGAGGCGGACCGGATTTACACCTGACGCCCCCTTGCGATGCCGCCTGAACTGCCCTAGTAAAATGAGCCTGACACATCTTACCGGTTCCCTCGGATTTCATCGAGCCTGTTCAGAGCGCGGCGTTCCCGGGTGAGAATATCCTCGGCGGTTTTGGTCCATTTGAAGGGCTTGGGCCTCTCGTTGTGCTGCGCCAGATAATCGTAGATCGCGGCCTCAAGATCATCGACGCTCGAATAGCTGCCGCGGCGGATGCGCCGTGTTGTGATCTCGGCAAAGAAGCGTTCGACGAGGTTCAGCCATGAGGCGCTGGTGGGCGTGAAATGCAGCTTTAAGCGCGGGTGCTTGTCCAGCCAAGCTTTCACCTCGGGCTCACCCGGCTCGCCGTCGCGCAGGATCATCAGCCCTTCGGGCGGGATACGTTCAGGCAAGACCTCGCCACGTAATGCGGTGGCAGGCAGCATTAAGAGCCGTGCGTGTAGCGCGGTGAGGATGGTTTCGCGGGGTGTGGACATGTAATAATCAGAAATCAGTTCGTTTCGGACAAAAGCCGCTGCTTATCGCCAAGGGTACTCTTCGACCCACAATTGAACATGTTTCTGCAACGAGTTATGACGGTTCCATCGGTGCATTGCCTTAGCGGATATTACCGCCCGATCCACCACGGCAAGAACGAGGTGGCAGGGAGGATCGAAAGTCTGTTTTGCAATGAAATTGCCAGCTTTGTACAGGATCCTCTCAACTTCTTGTGGTCCGATGTTCTGGCTGGTTGCCTTGCACTGATAGAAACAAACCTCCCTGCTTGGAGCGATAGCGATCAAGTCTATCCCGCCATCCAGCATTTTCAACCGGAGCCCTCGATAGTCTACTGTGTAGCCTCAATCTTCGAGAGCCAGCCCAACTAGCCGCTCAAATGCATATCCGAGGTCGGCTGGCGACAAATCATCAATACGCCATGAGGTCAGCGCATCGCCAAATTCGTCGACGAGCCTAAGCTCATCGGTGTCTGTGTCGAGTATAGGTCGGCCGGTAGCTAGCGCTCTCATTAGCGACGCGGTCAGGTTTCGCTTCGTCGTCATGGCTCTTTTAATGGTTTGTGCCGTCGCATACTTGTGCTTTCATAAACGCAACGACAGATTCCTCCTATAACTTGCACTTATATCGAATAAACATGACCTTAACTGTCAGAAATCAATCCGTGAAGCGTCTCCCGAACGACGGCAAGGTTCACGCCATCCTACGTTGTGTGAGGTGCGGACACACTAAGTCCTTTCACGAAGAAATCGGCAATGAATACGTGAAACGACTAAATGCAGATATGCCAAGGGCCTGCGGTTTGTAAGGGTCGCTCTGGCCGCTGTGCGCGATTTTTCAGCGGAACCTGTTTGGGGTCAGCGCCGCCACCATATCGGGGCTGATCTCAGGCGTTTTTCCGCCAACCAGATCGGCCAAAAGCTGGCTGGCCCCGGGTGCGGATTGCATCCCATAGCCACCTTGGCCTGCGCACCAGATGAAACCGGCATGCGCGGGGTCCGGCCCCAACACAAGGTTGCGATCCGGCGAAAACGTGCGCAGCCCCGCCCATGACGCCAGCAGGCGGGTGACGGACGTGGTGACATTTGCCTCGTACCGCGCCAGCCCCTCGGCCAGCACCATGTCATCGGCATAGGCGTCATGGGGGGCGACAGGGTCTTCTTCGGCGGGGGACACGATCAGCGCGCCGGCATCGGGTTTGGCATACCAGCCCTCGCCTGCGCCAAAGACCATCGGCCAAGCGCGGATATCATGCCCGTCAGGCGCGGGAATCCGCGCCATCGACCGGCGCAGCGGCTGGAACCCCAAAGGAGCCACCCCCGCCATTTGCGCGATCACATCGACCCATGCGCCAGCGGCATTAACCAGTTGGCGCGCCGCATAGTCGCCAGCCTTGGTGCTGACAGCCCAGCCTTGCGCGGTGCGGCTGATCGCCGTCACCTCGGCCTTGGTGACGATCTGCGCGCCATTGCCGCGCCCGGTTTTTGCGAATGTCTGCATCAGCCTGTCGGTGTCTATATCCCATGCCCCCGGATCATAGGCGGCACGGTCCACATGGGCGGGGTTTAGCAAGGGAATCAGGGCCAAGGCCGCGTCCATCGTGATCTCGGCCATCTGCATCGCGGCGACGTCGGCGGCGAACAGATCGGCCTCGCCCTTGCTGCCGACCAGCATCAACCCGCGCGGCGACAGCACATCGGCGCTGCGATGAAAATCAAGGCTGGCGCGGTTCAGCGCGACTGTCGATGCTTTGCCGTAATGTTGCTCGAACAAGGCGGCAGAGCGGCCCGAGGCGTGATAGGCCAGCGCGTCTTCGCGTTCCAGTACGGTGACGCTGCCCAGCGCCGACAGGCGGGCTGCGGCGGAAATGCCCGCGATCCCGCCGCCGATGATCAGGAAATCATTCATGCCTCTTCAACCGACATTCCCCAAGTGGTAAGATTGCTGAAGCGAAGATCGCCTGATTTTGCCCGCTGGACAAGCATTTTTCGCTCCAACCGGCGGTCTTCTGGTGTTGCGCGAGCTTGATGACGCGCACGAGCTGACCGATCTGGCCGCTGCGCTAAAAAACACCGCCGCCGAGACAGAACACGGCCACTTGGCGGCTCGCCCCGCCCTATTCCAGCAGCCTGCTCGGCCACAGACACCGCTCAGACGAAAAACGCTTGTTTCAGCGTTAAGATCAGGCGATCTTGACTACAAACCGCAGGCCACTTGGAAAATGTCGGCTAAAATTTGACCGTTCAGGTTGAGCTGACAGAAATATTTAAGCGAGGACGAACAATGCGGTTATTTGCAGGTATGGAAGTGTTTGTCTTTCGGGTAATAGTTTTGACTTTTATGGCTCAGATGGCAAATGCTGATGCATACAGTTCCGCTCAAAGAGCACTAGAGAATTTAAAGAAAAATTGCTATCCAGACATTAATGCAGAAAGTCTCGTAGTTCCACAAATTTCCATCGAAGCGGTATTCACTAAAGTCCTAATTGGTAATAATGAAAGTACAGAGGCGTTTATTGTAAATCCAGAACGTCTTACATGTGGCGGTGAGAGTGCAGGACTTTGTGGTTCTCGTGGGTGTGATATTGAAATATTCGCAGGGACTGAACGCTTCTCATATATTGGATGGCAGCCACAAGTTCTGAGCATTGATAATAGAAATTTTTTACTTCTGCCTCATCAGGGTTGGGTCTGTGGGCAAGGACCAAACAGTGACCCTTGTTTTTCAGTTTTATTCTGGAGTGATTTCGAAAAGAAATTTGTTTATCGTTATGGGGATGTAGAGTGAACGTGTTGAAAGCGACTGTTCAGTTGAGAGTAATAGCTATTCTCTACGCAATATTATTAACGGCTTCGTTTATGTTTTTTCTTGTTTCCAACTCTCATAGCCATCCGTTTGGCGAATTTTATGACAGTGAAGAGTCGAGCTTCTATGCTCGGTGGGCGTTTGCATTCTTTACGTTCTCGTTTGTGCTTTCGTTCTTTATCTTCCCTAAGCCTACATGGGCACTACATATCTTTTTTAAATTAATGATATATATTGTTTGGTTTGCGCTAGTTTGTGGCGTTAATTTGTTCATTTATGTGTATGTAGGGCGAGCTTCTTACATTGCTTGCTCCTTTTTGAGGTGTGGGCTGGATTGGGGCGTTCCCTTGCCCTAACGCGTTATGTGTTAAATGGTGATGTAGTTCATGGTATGAGTTGTTACTGTCACAACCGTATTGCGCCCATGAAACATAGCACTTTATATGGCCAAAACCCCAGAAGGCAAAGTGGTATGCGTTGCAGCGCACTGGAAACACGGCCGACAGTCCAAAGCTTTTGTTGAGGCAAGAAAAAAGATTTGGGCCGAGCTGAGGCGGGTGGAGGGAGAAATGCGAAATATTGGGTTTCGTGAGCTGGTATCGATTGGCCGCTGAGCAAGGTAACGTGAACGGGCAATTCAATCTTGGCAGAATGTATGTGCGCGGTCAGGGCGTCGTGCGGGATCATATTATGGCGCATATGTGGTACAATATCTCTACTGCAAATGGGAATGGCGACGGTTATGTACGCGATAGGCTAGCGGAGCGCATGACAACAGCCGACATAACCGAGGCACAGCGACGAGCGCGTGTTTGCATGGAGTCTAACTATCAAGACTGCGACTAACCTCGCGTGGAGCAATGGCGGGTGACATCATGGCTAACCTTAATGAAGCTTATTCAATTAACTCAGTCGCAGAGGCAAAGCGCGTCTATGCCGAATGGGCCGGCGCATATGATACGACCTTCGCCTCAGCGATGGGGTATGTTGCACCACAGCGGATCGCAGAGCTGTTTCTCGCAGAAGGCGGTCAGACGGCCCAGCCGGTTCTTGATATCGGTGCAGGCACTGGATTGGTCGCAGAGGCGCTGCCCGGACTTGAGATCGATGGCATCGACATCTCACCCGAAATGCTGGCGCAGGCGGAAGCAAAAGGCCTGTATCGCAGCCGAATTGTAGCAGACCTGACAGGCACCCTGCCCGTCGCTAACGGTACCTACCACGGGTTCGTCTCCGCTGGGACATTCACGCATGGACATGTCGGTGCAGAATGCCTGCCTGAACTTCTGAGGACAGCAGCGCCGGGAGCGCTGTTCTGCTGTGGCACGCGACCAGCGGTGTATGACGGTATGGGTTTCGGCTCAGCGCTTGCGCTTGCCGCCGCGCGCGCACAGATCACGCCGCCGCATTTCCACGAAATCAGCATCTATAATGCTGAACACGATCACGCCGCCGATGTTGCGCTAGTAATGGTATTCCGAAAAAACTGATCGAGCATCGCGCCTAAGCGCCAACAGGAAGTTCACATGCGCCGGTGTTCAACACAGATAAGCACTTGGTAATTGGCTTGGCTGTGACAATCGTGGAAGGGTCTCAGCCCAGATAACCCCCGCCGACAAATCCCAAGCCCAGTTGGGCGCAACAGTTTGCATGGAGATCAACCACGAGGACAGCGACGGCCATCTGTAGTCGCGATATTTTGCGCCAGCCTTCGCTGTTGTTGAGCCGCTACCGGCATCCAATGTGTGTGGTTAAGCAAGACATTTGCACCGAACAGGATTGTCCTAATCAATCAAAGTTCTCGTACATGACCTTCTTGGTTTTAAGAACCTCAATCTGAGCTAAGGTCATCATGCATGACACGTAGTAAGTGCCACCCGTGATCATCTTTCCAAGTTCTGATCTCGTGATTTCAGATGTGCTAGGGGATGGGCTGGAAACCCCATTGCTGTCCAAAATATTCCTGACCACACTCGATCTGATCCCAAAGTTTGTGTTCTCAGGGATAGTTCCGAAGTTGTCATACATGTATTGAGCATCCAGCTTCGCCACAGCAACACCAACTACATTTCCCATCTCATCAAGGATTGGCCCACCACTGTTTCCACTTTGCAAGGCTGCATCAATCTGGACGTTTGAGAAGTTGTTTCCAATGCCCGTCAACGAACTGATGATGCCCTTGGTGACCTTGATGGAAGAACTGATCTCATTGCCGAAAGGGTATCCTGCTACGTACACGTCCTGTAGAAGTTCCGGTTGGTCACCACTCAACGCAAACACTGTTTTCGGGGTGAAGTCACCTTTCAAAAGGGCCAGATCGTTTTGTAAGTCGTATGTGATGACTGTCACTGGGACTGCTCGACCACCGTCATAAACAGCGACTTCTTGGCAGCCCTCGATGACGTGATTGTTGGTGATGACATAGCCATCGGACGAGACCGCAAAGCCACTTCCTGAGGCGGCTTCTAGGACTTCGTCGTCTTCGGGTTTTGTCTCACTGACTATGGGTGGCTCAGCTTTATTGGCATATTTGAACAGATCGTTTTCCCAGATACCTTCTATGATGGTTCCAGCAGCATTAGTGAAAGTGCCTTGGCCATTGCGTTTATCGTCTAGCCACTCACCAACGTATGTGGTGCCATTGGCATAGGTGCGGGTACCTTGGCCATTGGCTTTGTCGTCTTTGTGCTCACCAACGTAAGTGCCGCCATCAGGCCACGTGTAGGTGCCTTGGCCGTTGGCTTTGCCATCCTTGAACTCACCGACGTATGTGGCGCCGCTGGCATAAGTGTAGGTGCCTTGGCCATTGCGTTTATCGTCTAGCGACTCACCAACGTATGTGGCGCCACTGGCAAAGGTGTAGGTGCCTTGGCCGTTGCGTTTATCGTCCCGCCACTCACCAACGTATGTGGCGCCACTGGCATAAGTGATGGTGCCTTGGCCGTTGCGTTTACCGTATTTAAGCTCACCAACGTATATGTCGCCATTGGCATAGGTGAAGGTGCCTAGGCCGTTGCGTTTACCGTCTCTGTACTCACCAACGTAAATGTCGCCATTGGCATAAGTGATGGTGCCTTGGCCGTTAACTTTGCCGTCTTTGTACTCACCAACGTATGTGGAGACATCAGGCCACGTGTAGGTGCCTTGGCCGTTATATTTATTGTCTTTAAACTCACCAACGTATGTGGAGCCATCAGGCCACGTGTAGGTGCCTTGGCCGTTGCGTTTATTGTTTACCCACTCACCAACGTATGTGCCGCCATTGACAAAGGTGACGGTGCCAACACAATTTGACCAAATTGGGTTTGCAGTCTGCGGACACTTCGGCAAAGCCCCAGAGCCAGAATATGCTTCAAGGACTTCGTCATCTCGGGGTTTTGTTTCAGTAGCCACTAATGGCGCAGGCTCATCAATTTTAACTGATAGAATGGCATCTATCAGTCGTCTCACGTTGTCTGAGTTCGTGAGGTTGGAGCCGTTTAGATATTGATTGTTGTATTCAGTAAGTGCGGCTGAGGTTCCCCGTCCATAGAGCCCATCAATTGAGGCGGTGTAGAAACCCAAATTAGACAAGATTGATTGCACTTGTTTACGTTGAAACTGGGACAGATCATTAAATGCTACCTGCAAGAATGATGGTTTTGAAGAGTACGGAGTTTTCTGTGCATATTTAAACTCATCGTTTTCCCAAATGCCTTCTTCGACGGTTCCATCGGCATAGGTGGCGGTACCTTGGCCGTTAAATTGATTGTCTTTAAACTCACCGACGTATGTGGCGCCACTGGCATAGGTGGCGGTACCTTGGCCGTTAAATTGATTGTCTTTAAACTCACCGACGTATCTGTCGCCATCGGCAGAGGTAAAGGTGCCTTGGCCGTTGCGTTTATCGTCTAGCCACTCACCAACGTATGTGGCGCCATCGGAGGTAAAGGTGCCTTGGCCGTTAAATTGATCGTCTTTAAACTCACCGACGTATGAGGCGCCACTGGCAGAGGTGTAGGTGCCAACACAGTTTGACCAACTTACGTTTGGATCGTCCGGACACTTCGGCAAAGCCCAAGCCCCAGAAGCGCTCAACATCAGTGATGCGCAAATTAGGCCTAGCTGGGTGGTCAGGTGTCTCATGGAAATAAGCTAGCATGCAGTCTTGGGTCTGTGGAGTCAGTTTTGGGGGTACAAAAAAGCATGCTATGGCGTCAACTCTGAGCCGCAGCTCGTAGGTCAGTCGAAACCGTAATGATCGCCTGAGCGGAATATCATGTATGGCGATCCCGGAGTCCCTTACTGAAATAGGGGGGTACCCCCCGGGTGGGGTTGGCAAAGTGCGGGCTTTTTCATGGGGGGCTATGCCTGCAGCCTTGGGCTGTGCCCGACCCTCGCGATCGAAGTTAATGGGGTTGTTAAGCCGAAGGATACTCTTGCCATCGACCAGCACCTCGATGGCGCTCGATCTCGCAGGGACGTTCATGGCCTGCATGGCGATAGTTGAAAGCAGTCGAGTTGCCTCATGCAGGCGCTGCTCTGCCCGCTCGGCACGACAGTCCTCCACGCTAAACAACGTCGTTGCCACGCCGTGACTCAACGCCTTCCCAGTCTGATCCGCCCTGTCCCATCAACCCGCCCAAACGCAGAGCCCGCTTGGCGCGAAAAAGGCTTGTCACTCGGCCTGATTCTACCGATCCTCACGTCAAGCGGCATGCCACTTGAGGAATGTCGGTTCCATGCTAACTTTCACGCCACGGGTTGCTGAAATGACTGATGAAAAGAAGTATGTTCACGACCCAAGTCTGACTGGTCTATTTCAGGCAATCAGCTTCCAAATAACCGGAATTGCAATCGCGTTCATGGCCAATAGCGTTAACTATGCTTTCCTTTTATTTTCTGACACAAGCGGTCACGAAGTTGCCCTCAGCGTTCCAATAATTGCAACTGCCCTTTTTACAACAGTTTGGGGCGATGCATGTCTGAAGTCCCAGCTTGCAAATATAAACGATGCGTCAGTCGCGACTAAAGAAACTCACGCTTACAAAGATATTTCTTCCCAACCCTACAATTTACTGAGGCTCATGAATTTGAGCCTTGCAGTGGTTTTGGCGATATCTCAGTTTGCCATACTATTCGGTCAGGTGTCGCATCCAGTATGATTGCGCGGTCATTTGACGAACAGATGCGGGTGTGACTTGTGCCAGTCCGTCATCGCCTGCATTGGCGTTCTTCTCCTCAAGACTGATTGCGGCAGCTGCGTATTGTAGATATCGCCATCGCGCATCAGGGCCAAGAAACAGAAACCATCGCTTCATTTCGCCGCATAAAGGGAGGTGTGAAAGGACCGTTGTACGTTGCCCTTATCACCTCAGATGTGGACACAAGACCGTCATCAGACAGTCGGCTGAGTAAAACGGTCCTTGCGCGCGCGAAATTTTGATCCGAAGCGCGACCGTTGTATCGATGAACCGCAAAATAACCTCCCTTCACTACAACGATCTCCACGGATGGGTTTGTAGGTCTTGGTGCGGTTTCCAGCGAAAATTTGGCAGGCAAGAAAAACTGCATGTAGCCGCCATAAGACCCAGATGATTGAGCAACGGGCACTGTCATGTCTATCTTCTCTGACTGCGCCACTGGAACGGTCATACTAACCTTCTCTGACGACTGGTTGGCCCCAGAGATGTAGCTGAAAAGCAGTCCAAATGCGTTATTTTGGTCTGCGGCTATAGAAACTTGCGCCGCCAGTCGATCATTATATCGACGGACTTCGTAATCTTCGGCCCGATGAACGACTTCATACCGTGGTTCTTCGTAGGCCACAGCTCTTCCTCCTATCAAAATGAATGTTATCGTGAACGATAACAAAAGAGTTGAGCGGATGGTGACTATCATAGCTGGAAATAATTCTGTCCTCAGCATGGCGCATGTCCGTGATGGAATGATGTAACATCTCTGGCCTGAGTTTGTGCCAGTCCTTCATCGCCTGCAAGGGCGTCGTTGAAGCCAATGCTCAACTTGGAAGTTGCTCATTGTAGAGCGCGACATAGCCCAAGGCCGTCTGCTCAGGGTCTTCCCCACTCTGGTGGACGCGATGGCTTCGCAGGATGTCTTCGTTCCGGCAATTGAACCACCCGACCATGCTTCTTGTCTGTGGTCGCATTGGTGGCGCGAGATGACGCTTGATGCGGAGATCAACTCAAAGCAGATCGAACTCATGCTGTCCCGTGGCACCGCGCTTGCACAAGCCAAACAGCCGGTCGGTGAAAGCCTTGCCGTTGTCGGTCAGTACCCGTGTGATGTTGACGTAAGTTCTCGACAAAATATTCTGACCTCGTTTGTTTCAATGCCACTAATTCAACTCTGAGCCGAAGCTCGTGGGTCACACAAAACACAGGTCATCGCCTGAGCGGAATATCATGCATAGCGATCCCAGAGTCCCCTGCTGAAATAGGGGGGTACCCCCCGGGTGGGGTCGGCAAAGTGCGGGTTTTTTCATGGGGGGGTAGGCGACAACGACGTCCACTGGTGGCGTAACGGCTTCGGCATGCAGGTAGCCTACAGGCGATGAGCAAGATAACGGAGTGAGACTCGTTTCAGAAACCTCACGTCCACCCGTGAAAGCTATGTGAAAGCTAGAATTTGACAAAAAGCCTAACGCATAGATACTAATGCTTTAAGCGATTGATTTTATTTGATATTATGGTGCCCCCACACGGACTCGAACCGCGGACCTACTGATTACAAATCAGTTGCTCTACCAGCTGAGCTATAGGGGCACTGGTCCGGGGCATGCCCCGGTGGCGGGCGTATAGCAGGGACAAATGCTCTCTGGCAATGCCGATTTGGCGGAATCTCGCAAAATATGCGCGCGGTCGATTTAACGGTTGGCGCGCGCCAGCAGGATCACCGCTGCCAGCCCCACCAGCGTGATCATCAAGGCGGCGGGTGCGGCCTCTGACAGGTTCTCCAACACCGCTTTTGCGTGGACCCGTGTGGCCAGTGTTTCATAGTTGAAAGGCCGCAACAGCAAGGTTGCGGGCAGTTCCTTGACGATATCGACAAACACCAGCAGCAGCGCCGACCCAAGCGAGGCGCGCACCAGCGGCAGATGCACGGCACGCAGCGTCCCGCCTGCCGTCCGCCCCAGTGACCGTGCCGCCATCGGCAGGCTGGGTGATACCCGCCCCAAGGCCGCGTCAGCCGCCCCTTGGGCAATGGCGAAGAACCGCACGACATAGGCCAGCACAAGGGCCGCCGCCGATCCGGTGAATATCAGGCCGGGGTCGCTGAACCCCGCTGCCACGATCCCATCGGCCAGCCGGTTGTCAAAGGCGGCCAGCGGCACCAGGATGCCAAGGCCCAGCACCGCACCGGGCGCGGCATAGCCGATGGCCGTCACCGGCATCAGCAGCGCGGGCAGCCGGTGCCGTGACATCCGCACGCCGTAAACCATGAACACCCCGCCCACGACGGTCAGCACCGCTGCGATCCCGCCAACCGTGACCGTATGCAGGACCGCGCGGCGCAGCCCCGGGGCCAGCCACATATCGGCGTTCAGCGCATGGCTCGTGATCACCGACAAAGGCAGCACGAAGCCCATCAGCACCGGAAACAGGCATAGCGCGGTGGCGGTCCACGCCTGCCAGCCCGCCAATGGTTCCGGTGCGACCGGGCGCGCCCCACGGGCCGACCCGAAAAACCGGATCTTGCGGCGGCTGAGCTTTTCAGCCAGCACCAGAATCACGATCACCGCCAGCATCGTGCTGGCCAACTGCGCTGCACCGCCCAGATTGCCCGCCTGAAGCCAGACCGAAAAGATGCCTGTCGTCAGGGTCTGCACCGCGAAATAATCCACCGTGCCGTAATCATTGACGGTTTCCATCATCACGATGGCGACAGCGGCGGCGATGGCGGGGCGCGCCAGCGGCAGGCCCACCCGCAGGAACCGGCCCCAGGCCCCTGCCCCCAACGCGCGCGCCACCTCGAAGGCCGCGCCCGATTGTTCACGAAACGCCGCGCGGGCCAGCAGATAGACATAAGGATAAAGTGCCGCGCTCAGCACCACGATCGCCGCCTCGCGGGTGCGGATCGCGGGGAACCAGTAATCCCGCGGGCTGGTCCAGCCAAAGGCGTCGCGCAGCGCGGTCTGCACCGGGCCCTGCATATTCCAGAAAATCCACCAGCGCATAGGCGCCCACATAGGCCGGCACCGCCAGCGGCATCAGCAAGGCCCATTGCAGCACCGCGCGCCCCGGAAAGCGGTACATCACCACCAGCCATGCCGTGCCTGTGCCCACGACAGCGGTGATCGCCCCCACGCTGAGCATCAACACGAAGGTATTGGACAGATAGCGCGGCAGCGTCGTGCTGATCAGATGCGGCCAGATGTTTTCAGTCGGTGTCAACGCGAACCAGACCACCGCAAGGATCGGCATCATCACCATGGCGGCAATCACCAAGGCCCCGACCGACCAAGGGTCGATCCGGCGTCGTTTTGGACGGGGCAAGGAAATCTGACTTATTTGATCGGACATGAAACCGGCTTAGTCGAAACCGGTTTGGCTGTCCAGAATGCGCCTGATACTGTAAAGCAGGACAAAAATCTGGGGACCGCCTATGCAGATTGCTTTTCATATCGGCGCGCATTGCACCGACGAGGACCGTTTGCTGAAATCGATTCTCAAGAATGCTCAGATGCTGTCGCAGCAGGGCATTGTCGTGCCCGGCCCCGGCAAGTACCGCAGCCTGATCCGCGAGGCGATCCAAGGGCTGGCCGGTAACGATCTGCACCCTGACACGCGCGATATTCTGCTCGATTCCATTACCGATACCGAGGATCTGCGACGATTGGTCCTGAGCAACGAGAACTTTCTTTGCGTACCGCAGCGGATTTATGAACATGGCGTGTTCTATCCGCAGGCGGAAACCAAGACCCGCGGCCTGCACCGGCTGTTCCCCGATGACGAGATCAGCCTGTTTCTGGCGATCCGCAATCCGGCGGGTTTCCTACAGGACACGCTGCGCCGGGTCGAACAGACCAGCATTGACGCGAATCTTGGCCTGCTGGAACCCGAAGACATCCGCTGGTCAGATGTGATCCGCCGGATCAAGCAAGCCGCGCCCGATACGCCGCTGACGGTCTGGTGCAACGAGGATTCGCCGCTGATCTGGGACCAGCTGATCCGCCGCCTGTCAGGGATCGACGCGCAAAGCCAGATCACCGGCGGCACCGACCTGCTGGCTGCCGTTCTGGACGCCGAAGGGATGGCGATCCTGTCGGACAGTCTTGCCAAGGCCCCGTTTGACAGTGACGCAGACCGGCACGACATGATCGCCGCGATCTGGGCCGAACACGCGCGCCCTGACGCGGTCGAACAGGACATCGACCTGCCCGAACTGGATGCCGCCAGCGTGGCCCATCTGACAGCGCTTTATGAACGCGACCTTGACGTGATCGACGCGATGTCGGGCGTCGATCTGGTGTTGCCGTTCCGCTGACCGGTCAGGACATGCCCAGCGCGGACATGTAAAGATCCATCACCGCTTCTTCCTCGGCCAGATCATTGGCGTCACGCTTGCGGATGGCGATGATCTTGCGCAGGACCTTGGTGTCGTAGCCGCGCCCTTTGGCTTCGGCCATCACCTCTTTCTGGGCATCGGCGATGTCTTTTTTCTCGGCTTCCAGCCGTTCGAACCGTTCGATGAACTGGCGCAGCTCTTCGGCGGCAACGGATGAAGTCGTGTCGATGACGGAATCGTTCATGGCGCTCTCCTCGCGGGGTTGCGGTTTCCTAGCCGCTGGCCTGTGGACCCGCAACCCTTGCGCGGCATCGCCCTGCGCGCTAGGGCAAGTCAAACAAAAGAGGTGCGTCATGGAAATCGTTGTCTGGATCGGTGCGGCCATGTCGGTCATCGGCCTGATCGGGATCGGCTATAGCGTGGTCATGGTCACGCGCGCCAAACGGGCAAACCTGTCGGATGCGGATATGCGCGCCCGTCTGGCCAAGGTGCTGCCGGTCAATCTGGGGGCCTTGTTCGTGTCGGTGCTGGGGCTGATGACGGTCGCCGTCGGGATCATGCTGGGCTAAGGCCCGTCACGGGTCACCCGCAAGGCCAGCGTGGCAAGAACCGGCACCGCCTGGCCGTAAGCGCGCGCCTGATCGGGGTTGGACGCATTGCCGCTGTCGGCCCGTGCGCCAACCCCCGCAAGGATCGCGGCCAGCCGAAAGAACGCAAACACCAGATAGAACGCCCAATTGTCGATCATGGGCAGCCCGCGCCGCGCACAATAGGCCGCGACATATTCTGCCTCGGTCGGCAGGCCGTGGGCCGCGCGGTCAATCCCGCCCAAGCCCCGCATCCGCCCGTCATTGGGCAACCGCCATTGCATGCATTGATAGGCAAGATCGGCCAAAGGATGGCCCAGCGTGGACAATTCCCAATCCAGCACGCCCAAGATCTCCGGCTTGTCCCGCGCAAAGATCATGTTGTCGAGCCGCCAGTCGCCATGCACCAGCGCCACCTGCCCGCCATCGGGCGGCATTGCCTGTTCCAGCCATGCCATGATCCGCGCCATATCAGGCGTCGGTGCGGCGACACTGGCCATATATTGCCGCCCCCAGCGGTCCAGCTGGCGGGCAAAATAATTGCCGGGCTTGCCGAAATCCGACAGACCCACAGCGGCGGTATCGACATCATGCAAACCCGCAAGGGCCACGTTCATCGCGTCATAGATCGCGGCCCGCGCGTCCTGTGCCACTTCGGGCAAGGCCGGATCCCAGAAAATGCGCCCGTCCAGATATTCCATCACAAAAAACGCGCGTCCGCTGGGCGATGTGGCCGCATCGGCCAGATGCAGCACGCGCGGCACCGGCACGCCACTGCCCGCCAGTGCCTGCATCACGCGGAATTCACGATCAACCGCATGGGCAGAGGGTAGCAAATCGCCGGGCGGTTTGCTGCGCAGCACATAGCGCCCGCTGGCCGCAGTAATCAGATAGGTCGGATTGGACTGGCCAGTGCCAAATTTGCTGACCTTTTGCACACCCGCAAACCCCGGCACGACCCGCGACAGGGTGCCGTCCAGCGTGGCAAGGGACATGCCGATATCTTTCGCCGCGTCGATCATAGGCTGATAGGGCCATGTGACGCCAAGTAGCGCAAGCCGTTGATTGACACTGCCGCCAACGAATGCACCATGACGTAGGGGAGGATCACCATGGACCTTGGACAGACCGCGCGGCTGAAACCCGTGCTTGCCGCCGTCAAGGCGATGATCACAGATGAAATCGCACCGCTGGATGCGGAATTTCTGTCGCAGGTCGATATCGGCGACCGCTGGCAATTCACCCCGCGCCAGACCGAGATTCTCGAAGGGTTGAAGGCCCGCGCGCGCGACCGCGGGTTGTGGAATTTCTGGGACACGTTCCGCGATGGCCCCAGCCTCAATACCGTCGAATATGCCTATCTGGCCGAGGAGATGGGCAAAAGCCACCTCGCCGCCGAAGTGTTCAACTGCAACGCGCCCGACACCGGCAATATGGAAGTTTTTGCGCGCTACGGCACGGATGCAATGAAAACCCGATGGCTGAAACCCCTGATGGCGGGTGAAATCCGGTCGGCCTATCTGATGACCGAACCCGATGTCGCAAGCTCGGATGCCACCAACATCGCCATGACCTGCGTGCGGGACGGCGATGATTATGTGCTGAACGGCCAGAAATGGTGGGCCACTGGTGCCGGTGATCCGCGTTGTGCGGTGCATATCGTCATGGTGCGCAGCAGCGATGACGCGCCCAAGCATCAACGCCATTCCATGATCGTGGTGCCTGCCGACACAGCCGGCATCGTCAAATTGCGCGCGATGGAGGTTTACGGCCACGACGACGCACCCCACGGCCATATGCATTTCCGCTATGACAATGTCCGCGTACCTGCCGACCATCTGCTGCTGGGTGAAGGGCGCGGTTTCGAGATCGCGCAAGGGCGGCTTGGCCCCGGGCGCATCCACCATTGCATGCGCGCGATCGGACAGGCGGAAAAGGCGCTGGCGCTGATGTGCGAACGGTCGGTCAGCCGCGCCGCTTTTGGCAAACCTTTGGCTGAACTGGGCGAAAATTACGACCTGATCGCCACCGCGCGGATGGAAATCGAACAGGCGCGGCTGTTATGCCTCAAGGCTGCGTGGATGATGGATCAGGGCGACAAACGCGCTGCCGCCCCGTGGATCAGCCAGATCAAGGTTGTGGCACCCGCTGTCGCGCTGAAGATCACCGATATGGCGGTGCAGATGTTCGGGGCTGCAGGCGTGTCGCAGGATACACCGCTGGCGCGACAATGGACCCATCTGCGCACCCTGCGGCTGGCCGACGGCCCCGATGCGGTACACCGCAGACAGGTCGCCCGTGCCGAGCTTGCACGCTATACTACGGGGCAGAAAATCTCGTAGATTCGTTCCAAAAGCGGGCGCACGCGCGGGTCCGCCAATTGATAACGGATGCTGCGCCCGTCACGCGTGCACGACACCAGACCTTCGTTGCGCAGGCGCAGCAACTGGCCGGACACATAAGATTGACTGGCGCCAAGGGCGGTTTCCAGATCACCCACTGACATTTCACCTGGGACCAGCGCGCAGAGAATCCGCAGGCGCCCCGGATTGGATAACGCCTTGAGAAGGTCAGCCGCTTCGGTCGCTGCGGCATCCATCGGGTCCAGTTGGAAATCGGTCGCTTGGCTCATGGCATCACTCTATCCGAACTTTTTATACATTTCAACATTGAAATGTTTTCAGAAACTCTTATTCTATAGCAACAAAGGAGAATCAACATGAAACCTGAAGTCAAAGCCTTCTTCGATGAAGCCACCAACACGATTTCCTACGTGGTGCGCGAACCACAGGGCAACACTTGCGCGATTGTTGACAGCGTTCTGGATTACGATCCCGCCGCAGGCCGCACCGATACGACATCGGCCGATGCGATTATTGCCTGGGTCAAGGATCAGGGGCTGAATGTCGCCTGGATCCTCGAAAGCCATGTGCATGCAGACCATCTGTCCGCCGCCCCCTATCTGCAACAGCATCTGGGCGGCAAGATCGGGATCGGGTCCAATATCACCGTCGTGCAGAATACATTCGGCAAGATCTTTAACGAAGGGACCGCTTTCCAGCGCGACGGATCGCAGTTTGATGCGCTGTTCAATGAAGGTGACACGTTCCACATCGGCCAGCTGCGCGCGGATGTGCTGCACACGCCCGGCCACACCCCTGCCTGCCTGACCTATGTGATCGGCGATGCGGCCTTTGTCGGTGATACGCTGTTCATGCCCGATTTCGGCACCGCACGCTGTGATTTCCCCGGCGGTTCGGCCGAGGATCTTTATGTGTCGATCCAGAAAATTCTGGCCCTGCCAGATGAGACGCGGATTTTCGTGGGCCATGATTACAAGGCCCCCGGCCGCGATGAATTCGCATGGGAAACCACCGTGGGCGAACAAAAGGCGATGAACATCCATGTGGGCGCCGGCAAACCGATCGAAGATTTCGTGTCCATGCGCACCACGCGCGATGCGCAGCTGGGCATGCCACGGCTGATCCTGCCATCGCTGCAAACCAATATGCGCGCGGGCAACCTGCCCGAACCCGAAGACAACGGCGCGCGCTATTTCAAAGTACCGATCAACCAGCTTTGATCGCGACAACATAAGGAAAGACAATGCAACAAGACTGGATCATGGGCCTGATCGGCGGTGGGTTGATCGGGATGGCGGGGGCTTTGTTCCTGCTGGTGAACGGGCGCATCATGGGTGCGTCGGGTATTATCGGCGGGCTGGTCGATGGCAGCGGGCGCAGTGACTGGCAGGAACGCGCGGCGCTGATCGCGGGGCTGGTGATCGTACCGGCCATCGCGGCGCTGGCGATCGGCGGGTCGGAAACGAACCTGACCGGCAACTGGATCATCATTGTCGCGGCGGGCCTTCTGGTGGGCATCGGCACGCGGCTGGCCAATGGCTGCACCTCTGGCCACGGGGTCTGCGGGATTTCGCGGCTGTCGCTGCGGGGGATTGTGTCCACTGCGTTTTATATCGGTGCAGGCGGTCTGACGATGGTCCTGTTCAAACATGTACTGGGGGTGATCTGATGCGCGCTGTTGTTTCTTTTCTGACGGGCGGCCTGTTCGGGCTGGGGCTGCTGATTTCGGGCATGACCGACACCACCAAGGTACAGGGCTGGCTGGATGTGTTCGGCGACTGGGACCCGACGCTGGCCTTTGTGATGGGCGGCGCGATTATTCCGATGGCCATCGCATGGCGGTTCACCATCGGGCGCAAACCTGTGCTGGCAGCCGCCTTTCCCGCGCCACCCGAACCACGGATCGGGCGCAACCTGGTGATCGGGTCCACCCTGTTCGGCGCAGGCTGGGGTCTGGCAGGGCTATGCCCCGGCCCGGCACTCGCCTCGCTGAGCTATGGCGGGACAGGTGGTCTTGTCTTTCTGGCCGCAATGCTGGCAGGTATGATGCTGACACCGGGGCTGCGGGTCCGTTTCGACCGCGCCGTGCCAGCAACTTAAGAGGACGATCATGGATATCCGACACATCACCCCCGTTTACGCGGTTTCGCCCCAGATTGATGTGGCGGATATCCCCGCCATCGCCGCGGCCGGTTTCACCACGATCATCTGCAACCGGCCCGATGCCGAGGTGCCACCTTCGCATCAGGCAGACACCATCCGCGCCGCGGCCGAGGCGGCGGGGATCACCTTTGCCGTCAACCCTGTGACCCATCAGGGGCTGAACATGGGCATGGTTGACAGCCAGATGGCAGCGGCTGACGCGTCATCAGGTCCGGTGCTGGCCTATTGCGCGTCGGGCACACGGTCGTCGATCGTCTGGTCGCTGGGACAGGCAGGCAAGATGCCGACCGATGCGATCATTCAGGCCACCGCGCAGGCAGGCTATGACCTTGGCGGGATGCGCGGGCAGCTGGATATGCTGGCAAAGGGGTAAGACCGATCAGCTTAGAGAGCGCCGGACAGAGAGGATCGTCACCTGTCTGTCCGCGCCTCCATCGCGCGCAAATCGGCGATCACGCTGTCATCACAGGACAAGCGCTGCGCGATCTTGCTGGCCGGTTCGATGACGCGCCAGAACGGCACCACGGTGTCACTCGGTTTGCCTTGGGCCATGTCGGCCAAGGCGACTTCGGCCACCACCTTCAGATAGATCGCGGTCGTCACCGGACAGGTCGCCACCGCATCGTTGCGGCGGGCGAGTTCGTTGCGCATCCGGCTGATCGTGCGTGTCTCGCCTTGCGGGATACGCGCGATATAGTTGGCGAACACGCCGGGTGATCCGATATACATGACGCTGCCCGCCTTGATCCCCGCGAAATCGGTGTGCAGCAGCACGGTTTTTGGCGGTTTTGCGCTGTCAAAGCGCTTGCGCCAGTCGGTGGGGCGTTTTGATTTTGCGGTCATGTGTCCTCCCGATCAAGGCTGCGCCGCGCGGTTTCGGCGCCGAGCTCATCAAGATAGGCCCCTGCAAAAGCCTCTGGATCAAAAAACAGCCGCGACAGGATCCGCCCCAGCGGCGACGGGGTGGTGGCCTGTTCGGTCACCGTCAAACGCGTGCCGCCCGTCTCTGTCGTGGCCAGATCGGCCTGCCACTGTCCAGTATATCCCCGTGAGCTTTCGAAAAGAAGTGCGATCCGCGTGGGGTGGACCTCGGTCAGGCGAAAGGTGATACGCTCGCCGCTTTGCGTGGTCTCGGTCCATGTTCCGTCTGGTCCGGGCGCGATCGCGGCGATGCTTGTGCGCCAGTCCGGTTGGCGCGCGATATCCCAGATCGTGCTGTGCACAATCTCCATCGGCGCCTGCAGATCGCGGGTGACTGTCCCTGCACGCATGGCTGGCAGTGCAGCGCCGACCGCAAGGATGAGAACAACCAGACCGGTCACGGCAAGGATTGCGACAAGAAAGAGTTTCATTACCGATACTCCGCAAAGATGGTGCTGCGGAAGGAAGCATCAAATTGGAGGCGTGACAATTATTCTTTAATTTTATGTTTTACTACAATGACTTGATCCAAATCCCGCATCTAGGGACACCTCCGAACAGGGTGGACTAGACCCCTTCGAGAATCTCGCTTTCATCGGTGTCACCGAAAGAAAAGGTAACCTCTGGCAGTGACACCCCGGTGCTGACCAGATCAGCCATTTCCGGGCCGGGGGCCAGTTCGATCCGCACGGCGCGGTGTCCGGCTGATTGGCCCAGCTTGGCCTGCGCCACGCAGCGGCCATCGGGGGCGATCAGACGCACAGAATTGACAGTGCAACCGGGCAGCGGCACCACCTGCCCCACCTGCAAAGCCTGCGCACGCCCCAGCGGCATCTTGAACTGGTGCAGCCGCGCGGTCAGCATCGCAGGCGCGTCCTGCACTGCTGCGGTGAAGGCCATGTCCCAATCCATCACTGGCGCTTGCTCCTCTGGCATCAAGGGTGCGGCCTGCACCGGCAGGACCAACATCACCTCGCCCTGCCGGTCGCCGGTGCCAAGTTCGACATTCATCCGCAGCACGCGGTAATCGCCATCCTCCAGCAGCAAACCGGCCAACCGGCTGTCGGCCAGCCTGTCAGCAACGGTCACATCATCGACCCAGCCTTCATAGGCGGTGCCCATCACCGCAGGGGGCAAGGCAGACAGGAACGCCACCAGCAAAGGATCGCACAGCGCCTTATCCGCGCCGGTCGCAGGCCGGTCATCGGCGGGTTGGTCCAACAGGCGGCCTGTCGTCTGCACCTCGACCATGGCGGCGCGCAATTGCATGTCCACCGCGACAAAGCCCGCCAAAGCGCCCCGCCGGTCCAGCCCGACCAGCATCAGCCCCTTGTCCAGCCCGCCCAGCAGATCATCTAGCCGCCCGACATCATCCGCCGTGCTGGCCACCCGCAGCACCAGCCCGCCCGCATCGCTGGCCGCCTTGACCAGCGCCAGCCGCACCGCGCGCGACGTAGTCAGCGGGCTGACGGGGGGCGTGTCAACGGCCTGCCCCGCCATCCGTCGCAGAATGGAGATATGTGAGCTGTCAGTCATGCGCCTGCCTTGGATCTGACGTCAGACTAATCCGGCAGTGATTACTTTTCCGCTAAGACACAACCGGCGCGGACATCACGGGCAAGGTCACGCGGAACGCCGTGCCGGATGTGCCGCGCAGATAGGTGATATCGCCTTGCAGCCGGTGCATGATCTCGCGGCAGATGGCAAGGCCGAGGCCCGCACCCCCCGCCTTGGATTCGTCGGCAAGGCGGGAAAATTTCTCAAAGATAAGTTCCTGGTTCTGCGCGGCAATCCCGATACCATTATCCAGAAAATCGATCCGGTGCTGGCCCTTGGTCCGGCTGACGCGAATCGTGAGGGCGGGTTTTTTTGCATCGCAATATTTCGCGGCATTCGAGATCAGGTTGATGAACACCTGCACCAGCCGGTCCAGATCGGCGGTGATCTCGATATCCTCGGCGTCGCGGTCGCGCTGGATGGTCAGGTTGCGTTCATGCAGACCCGCCGCCGCGATCGCGCGGTCCAGCAGCGCCGACAGCCGCCCGGTCTGCGGACGCAGCACGACCTGCCCGTTTTCCAGCACCGACAAATCCAGCAGATCATCCAACAGCCGCGACAGCCGGATCGATTCGTCCAGAATGATCCCGGCATAGCGGTTGCGATCCTCGCCGGTTAAATCATCATCGCGCAGGATTTCCGAAAACGACCGGATAGAGGTCATCGGCGTGCGCAATTCATGGCTGATCTGGCTGAGAAATGCGTCTTTCTGGATCGACAGCGCCGTCAGCTTGGCATTGGCATCGCGCAGGGCGCGCGCCGTCGCCTCTTGTTCGGCGGACTTCGCCTCGAGCCGGTTGGAATATTCAAGGATCTGCGCCGCCTCGTCAGCCACGGCGATCAGGTCTTCGACCGACACACCGCTGCCGCCCGTCAACTGGCCGATCATCGCATGGGCGGTGGCAGCCCCGACAGACCCGCCCAATTCGCGTTCCAGCCGCGCGACAAAATCCGGCGTGGCCTTGGGCAATTGGTCCGGGATGCCCTGGCGCGTGGCCTCGCGCGCGAAAATGCGCTGCGCCTCGGTCTGGCCGATGATGCGTTGCGACATCAAAAGCAGGTCTTCTGCATCGGCAACCGGGCGCGACCATGTGCGCGCGCCGGTGGCATGTTCAAAGATATTGACGAATTGCGCGCCTTGCAGCCGTTCCAGCGGCGATGGAAAGGTGACCAGCGACACCCCGATGAACGCTCGCGCTGTTCAGCAGGATCGACCACAGGATGCCATGTACCAAAGGGTCGATCCCGCCGATCCCGAACAGCGCCTCGGGGCGCAGCCAGCCGATCCCGAATGGGCCGTCTGTGCAAACACCTCGGCTGGGATCACGGCACCGGGGCCAAAGCTGGGCAAAAACATCGTCCAGAGCCAGACCACCAGCCCGGTCAGCAAACCGGCTGCCGCCGCAGGCCGCGTCGCACCGCGCCAGAAAATGCCGCCGATCAGCGCAGGCAGCACCTGCACCGACCCCACGAAAGAGATCAGCCCGATGGCTGCCAAGCGCCGTGCCGCCGCCCGACAGCCGGTAATAGACAAAGCCCAGCGCCAGAACACCCGCGATGGACAGCCGCCGCGCCAGCAGCGTCAGCTGGCGCACATCGCCCGACATCGCCCCGCGCTGATCGCCCTGCAAGGCAGAACCAAAAAGGCACCACGATATGGTTCGATACCATCGTCGCCAGCGCGATAGTCGCCACGATCACCATGGATGTCGCAGATGAAAAGCCACCCAGAAAAGATAGCATTGCCAGATCCGTTGGCGCCCTGACTTAAAGGAATGGTCAGGACGAACAGATCAGGGTTGCTGCCTGCGGGCATCAGGTCCAGCCCGACAACCGCGATCGGTACGACGAACAGGCTCATCGCCAGCAGATAGGCAGGAAAGGCCCAGCTGGCAAAGCGCAGCTGGGATTCGTCATCGTTTTCCACGACCATGACCTGAAACATCCGCGGCAGGCAGATGAACGCCGCAGCCGACACAAAGATCAGCCCGAACCAGCGGTGCGTGTCCTGTTCCCACAGCGCAAGCTCTGTGGCGTCGATCCGCGCCATCATCTGCACCGGCCCGCCGCCCAGCCCCCAGACCACGAAAACGCCGACCGCGATCAGGGCGAACAGCTTGACCACCGCCTCGACCGCAATGGCGGTGACGATGCCGGGATGGCGTTCATTGGCATCCAGATTGCGGGTACCGAACAGGATGGTGAAAACCGCCAGCCCCGCGGCGAACCACATCGCGGCGCGCACGAAATCGCCATCACTCCAGGCCGCACCTTCGTTTTGCGCGAACACCGCCAGCGACAAGGTGACCGACTGGATTTGCAGCGCGATATAGGGCGTGGCGGCGACAACCGCGATCACGGTGACAATCGCTCCCAACCGGCGCGATTTGCCAAAGCGCGACGAGATCAGGTCAGCGATGGACGTGATCCGTTGCGACCGCCCGATCCGCACCAGCCGTCGCAATATCCACCACCAGCCCACCATCACCAGCGTCGGACCCAGATAGATCGTCACGAATTCCAGCCCCGACCGCGCGGCATAGCCGACCGCGCCGTAAAACGTCCAGGCCGTGCAATAGATGCTCAGTGACAGCGTATAGATCACCGGCGAGCGCAGCCAGTTCGCCTTGCCCGCCGCCGCCTGCCGTTCGGCCAGAAACGCCACCCAGAACAGCGCGGCGACATAGCTGAGCGCGACAAGGATCAGGATATTGAAGGAAACCATTACCGCCGCATGTCGTCGGATGATTGCTCGGTATCGGGCAACAGCCGCGACAGCACCGCCGCAAGCCCGATCAGGACCAGCCAGATCACGAAAATATAGCTGACCATGCCGGATTTCGACGGTGTCTCTGGACCATCGCTCGCCCAGAGCAGCGGGATGACCCACAACACCGCCCCCAGCACCGGCAGAAACCGCGCGGCATCGCCCAGCCGGCGTTGCCGGTAACTGGCCCGTTCCAGAAACACCGGCGGTTTGGCGGGCGGTTTCATGGGTCCATCATGGCGCGGACATAATCGCGCACATCGCTGTTGGAAAACGGTTTGGTCATGAAATGGTTGGCGCCCAGCCGCAGGGCAAGCGCGCGGTCCTTGTCCTGCCCGCGCGCGGTCAGCATCATGACGGGGATATCCTTGGTCACATCGGTGCTGCGCAACTCGCGCAAAATCTCGAACCCGCTGCGCCCGGGCAGCATCACGTCAAGGATGATCATATCCGGCGGCAGGGCCAGCACCTTGGCCATCGCGGTCTGGCCGTCCTGATGGGTATGCACGGTCCAGCCGTCGCGCGACAGGATAAACCCGATCGCCTCTATGATATTCGGCTCATCCTCGATCAGAAGGACGCGCTTGCCCATCTCACCGCCTCCCCTTCATGCGCCGCGCTGGCGCGCGGGCTCCCCTTGATGGGTGACTATCATCCTTTCGAGTGCCGCCTGTCAAAGCGCAGTTGCCGTCCCGATGATTGCGGGTTCGCGGCGGCTGGGGCAATCTGCGCGCGGACAGATGCGGCAGGCAATGCCGACAGGGACCGGGGCCGCACTGCCTTGGGCCATATCAGGCATCACCAGCATCGTGCTACGCAACACGGGGGGCAGATCGAAGTGATGCACCGCCAAAGGCACCGCAATGGCATAGCACAGCAGGCGCGGTGCCGCCGGTCCGGGCAGGACCGCCTCGGCGCGCAATGGCTGGCTGGGGCGGCTGAGTGCTGCGAACAGCGGCCAAAGCGGGCAAGCCCCGCCGGTCGCAGGCATCGCAAAACCCGGCACCGGTTTGAGATAGAGCAAAGCCCCCGCAGCATCGCAAACCGCCAGCCCCATCGGCGGATGGCCCGCGCCCGGCGGCAGGCAGGGCAACCGCCGCAGGACCGTGGCGAAATCAACGTCGCATTGCCTGGCCAGCTGGGCGGGATCATAATGGCACGCCTGCGCTGCCTGCGCGAAAGCAGCCATCGGCAAAGCGCGCGCATCTGCGGTATATTGCCGGCAGATCCCCGCCAGCAGCGCCGCCGCCACACCGGTCAGCCCCGAAAGGGCGACGACATCGTCGGATGTGGCCGTTTCCGCCTCGATCATCGGCAGGTGATAGCCGTTCTGCGCCAGAAAGGCATCGACCTGCCCCATCGGCGTGTCCGGCGATGGGGCGGCATCGGCGGGTGCGTCCAGATAGGCGACCAGCGCTTCGCTGCTTTTGCCAAGACGCAGGCTGTCGGTATGGATATTTTCGTGAAACCGGCGCTGCCAGTCGGCGTCGATCTGTTCCTGGCTGACAAGGATCGCCGCTGTTGACCGGATCGCGGTGACCGCCGAAATCACGTCATGCAGGGCGGTCGCCAGAAACGGGTCATGCGCCATGCGGTCGGTCAAGGCGCCGATGCGTTCGTCCAGCACCGCCAAACGGCGCGCCTGCAGCGCGATCAGCGCGGCCCAGCCCGGAAAGCGCGCGGCCAGTTCTTCGGCGCGCCCGATCTCGGCCATGTCACCAGCAAGCGTCGCGGCGCTGTGCAACTGGTCCAGCAGGTCGCGGTCAGCGCCTCCCGCAAGATTGGACGGATCGACCCCCAGCGCACGCGCCAGATCGGACAGCAGCTTGCCACCGATCCGGCGCCGGTTATGTTCGATTAGGTTCAGATAAGACGGCGATATGCCCACGGCCGACGCCAAACTGGCCTGCCGCAGCCCTATATCCATCCGGTTTTCCCGGATCCGTGTGCCGGTCATGCGTTCTATCGTCATCTGGTCCTGTCCGGCTGTGGCAGCGCCAATCTGGAACGTCAGGATTTCTTTTACAAGATTTACTGCGCACACTGGATGCGATGACAATCCTGCGCGCGCAATTGGTTCAAATCCGAAATATTCCGGTTTGGCCCGTTAACGCCTTGGTAAGTTTCAGGGCGGATTCTATCAGCATAGTATTCGATTGATGGATGAACGCCATGGACCCGTCTTTACACCTGACGCCGACAGCACCCGCTGCAATGCCCTATACCGCGCAACCGCGGCAGTTGCCTGATACCTTGGTCGCACCGGTCAGATCGGCGCAGGGATCAGCCACGCTGCCACCGGAACGCCCCTTCGTGGCACAGGCGGTCGCTGCACGGCTTGACAGCAGCTTTGCCGAAGACCCTGCCGAAATCCTGCCCGATGACCGAATCCTGCGCCCCTACGGCGTGCCAATGTTGCCCGCGGACAAGCCCGATGATGACATCATGGCGCAACCCGCCACGCAAGACCGCCCGCAGAAATTGTAAGTCGCTGACGCAAGGTTGCGCATTTTGCGCCTCTGCCGCTTCCCACCATGGCCCGCTTACCCTATAAGCAGGCAGGATGTGAAAAGCCCGCAACAAGCGGGCGTTGAACCATGGGCAACGGGCCGAGGAACAAATGAGCAATAAAACCTCCCACGATAGCGATGTCAGCTTTATCCAGGCGCTGGCAGAATTGCTGCGCCAAAACGACCTGACGGAATTGCAGGTCAAGCGGGATTACGGCGAAAATGACAGCCTGAACGTGCGCGTCAGCCGTCACATGCAAACAATGGTTCAGGCCAGCGCGCCCGCTGCGACGGCGATGCCCGCCGCACCTGCCGCCGCTGCGGCCCCCGCCGCCAGCACAAATGTTGATCCCGCCAACCATCCGGGTGCCGTGACATCGCCGATGGTCGGCACGGTCTATATGGCCCCCGAACCAACCGCCGCCCCCTTCGTGACCATCGGCCAGACCGTGCGCGAAGGTGATACGATCCTGATCATCGAAGCGATGAAAACGATGAACCATATCCCCGCCCCGCGCGCAGGCACGGTGCGGCGCATTCTGGTCGAAGATGGCGGCGCGGTCGAATATGGCGCACCTCTTGTCATCATCGAATAGAGGCTGCGATGTTTGAAAAAATCCTGATTGCGAACCGCGGCGAAATCGCCTTGCGGGTCGTGCGCGCCTGCCGCGAAATGGGCGTGAAATCCGTTGCCGTCCATTCCACCGCCGACAGCGACGCCATGCATGTGCGCATGGCCGACGAGGCGATTTGCATCGGCCCCCCGTCATCGGCGCAAAGCTATCTGTCGTTTCCCGCGATCATCTCGGCCTGTGAAATCACCGGCGCGCAGGCGATCCATCCAGGCTATGGCTTTTTGTCGGAAAACGCGGCCTTTGTCCAAGCGGTCGAAGACCACGGGCTAACCTTTATCGGCCCCACAGCCGAACATATCCGCATCATGGGCGACAAGATCACCGCCAAGGACACGATGAAGGCACTTGGCGTGCCCTGCGTGCCCGGATCGGACGGCGGCGTGCCGACCCTGAAAGACGCGCAGCGCGTCGGCGAGGAAGTCGGCTATCCTGTGATCATCAAGGCCACAGCCGGTGGCGGCGGGCGCGGCATGAAAGTGGCGCTCACCGCCGCCGACATGGAAAAGGCGTTTCACGGCGCACGTGCCGAAGCCAAGGCCGCCTTTGGCAATGACGAAGTCTATATCGAGAAATACCTGACCACGCCGCGCCACATCGAAATTCAGGTCTTTGGCGATGGCAAGGGCAATGCAGTCCATCTGGGCGAGCGTGATTGTTCGCTGCAACGGCGCCACCAAAAGGTGTTCGAGGAAGCCCCCGGCCCCGTCATCACCCCCGCCCTGCGCGCGCGCATTGGCAAGGTCTGTGCCGATGCCGTAGCCGCGATCAATTATATCGGCGCAGGCACGATCGAATTCCTGTTCGAGAACGATGAATTCTATTTCATCGAGATGAACACGCGCCTGCAGGTCGAACATCCGGTGACCGAGGCGATCTTTGGCGTCGATCTGGTGCGCGAACAGCTGCGCGTGGCCTCTGGCCTGCCGATGTCGTTTACGCAGGACGATCTGCGCATCAACGGCCATGCCATCGAGGTGCGGATCAACGCCGAAAAGCTGCCTAATTTCACGCCCTGCCCCGGCACGATCACGCAATATCACGCGCCCGGCGGCTTGGGCGTGCGGATGGATAGCGCGCTTTACGACGGCTACCGGATTCCGCCCTATTACGACAGCCTGATCGGCAAGCTGATCGTGCATGGCCGCGACCGGCCAGAGGCGCTGGCCCGTCTGGGGCGCGCCTTGGGCGAACTGATCGTCGATGGTGTGGATACGACCATCCCATTGTTCCATGCGCTGCTGGCCGAACCTGCGGTGCAGTCGGGGGATTATAACATCCACTGGCTGGAACATTGGCTGGAAACACACCTGTCCTGACGTGAAAGACGCGGATCTTCCCCTGACGCCTGCGCTTGTCCTGCAAGCCTATCGTCTGGGGGTGTTCCCCATGTCCGAAAGCCGCGACGACCCGGACGTTTTCTGGGTCGATCCACGCCGGCGGGGTATTTTCCCGCTCGACCAGTTTCACATCAGTCACAGCTTGGCGCGCACCATCCGGCGGGGTGCATTCCGGGTCAGTTTCGACACCGCCTTTGCCGATGTCGTCGATGGCTGCGCCGACCGCGCAGAGACCTGGATCAACCCAAGTATCCGAAACCTGTCGATCACGCTGCACGACCAGGGCCATGCCCATGCGGTCGAGGTCTGGCAAGATACGCAGCTGGTGGGCGGGGTCTATGGCATCCGCATCGGGGCTGCGTTTTTCGGGGAAAGCATGTTCAGCCGCGCCACCGATGCGTCAAAGGTCGCGCTGGCCTATCTGCTGCACAACCTGCGCAGCGATGGCTTTACCCTGTTTGACACGCAATTCCTGACGCCGCATCTGGCCAGCCTTGGTGCAGTGGAAATTACCCGCGCGCAATATCACAAAATGCTGGCGGCGGCGGTCGGTCAATCCGCGCGATTCACGGGCGCTGTGCCAGCGCCCAGCGACGTGATACAGCGCAGAACCCAGACATCATAACGCGGATGGTCCAGCGCGTTCAGCGCCGGTGATGACGCCAGCATCCAGCCCGCAAAGATCGGCGTCACGTCAGCGCGGTAATGGACCACCAGCGCGGCATAGCCTTCGCTGGCGACATTGTCGGCCGGATAGCGGCAATCGCCCAGCGTGACCGACAAGGCACCAACACCGTCGGTCTGCCCGTTGGACACCTCCAGATCGGTGACAGCGCCGGTCAGCTTGTCCAGAATGCGGATGTCAGCGCCGATGCCCGACAGCATCTCTTGCGCGGGCGCGGCGGCGGCCAGCAGCAGGCAGGCCATTATGGCTGACAGCCGCATCATCGCCCTATTCGGGGGTCCAGGCGTCGTAATCCTTGCGCGCAGCGGGGGTCACATGACGGATCGACCCTGCAGGCGCATAGGCCGCCATTGTGCCGGTCAGGTTCGGCTGATGCGGCTTTTCCCATGACTTGCGCGGCAAAGGTGCCTCTGTCGGGGGTTCATCCCATGTGTGATGCAGCCAGCCATGCCATTCGGGGCTGACCCGCGACCCTTCAATCTCGCCGTTGTAGATCACCCAGCGGCGGCTGTCGTCGGCGTTGTGGTAATAGATATTGCCCTGCGCATCAGTCCCGACCCGCAACCCTTTGCGCGAAGTCCACAACTGGGTGCCATAGGTCTGACCGTCCCACCATGTGAAAATGCGTTTGATTGAATGACCAAGGCCCATGCTGCGTCTCCGGTAAACTGCGGCTCTCATGCCCTATTGTGCTCAAAAGGTCCAGCCTGCGCAGGGCGTCCATATCTTCCGAGAAGAAAATATCCCCGCCGGAGGCTCCCCATGACTGGGGGCCACCAACGATGCGGCATCAGCCCGCCGTCGCGGATTCTTTCTTCTTCACATCGTCATGGATCATCAAAGGCTGCACATCAGATGTCACCGCCTCTTCGTTCACCACGACCTCGGTCACGGTGTCCATGCCGGGCAGGTCGAACATCGTGTCCAGCAGGATGCCTTCCATGATCGAGCGCAACCCGCGCGCGCCGGTCTTACGCTTGATCGCGCGTTTGGCGATGGCGGTCAGCGCGTCATCAGTAAAGGTCAGCTTGGTATTTTCCAGCTCGAACAGGCGCTGGTATTGCTTGACCAAGGCGTTCTTGGGCTTGGTCAGAATAGTGATAAGCGCGTCTTCGTCCAGATCGGTCAGCGTGGCGATCACCGGCAAACGGCCAACGAATTCGGGGATCAGGCCGAATTTCAGCAAATCCTCGGGTTCGAGATCCTGAAACACTTCGCCGATGCCGCGTTCGTCCACGTCCTTGACGTCAGCGCCAAAGCCCATGCCGGACCCTTTGCTGCGACGCGCGATGATCTTGTCCAGACCGGCAAAGGCCCCGCCACAGATGAACAGGATATTGGTCGTGTCCACCTGCAGGAATTCCTGCTGCGGATGCTTGCGCCCGCCCTGCGGCGGCACGGAGGCAACCGTGCCTTCCATGATCTTCAAGAGGGCCTGCTGCACGCCTTCACCCGATACGTCGCGGGTGATGCTGGGGTTGTCGGACTTGCGGGTAATCTTGTCGACCTCGTCGATATAGACGATGCCGCGCTGCGCGCGTTCGACGTTATATTCAGACGCCTGCAACAATTTCAGGATGATGTTTTCGACGTCTTCACCGACATAACCGGCCTCGGTCAGGGTGGTGGCATCGGCCATGGTGAACGGCACGTCCAGAATCCGCGCCAGCGTTTGCGCCAGCAATGTCTTGCCACAACCGGTCGGCCCGATCAGCATGATATTGGATTTCGCCAGTTCGATATCGGATTTGTCGGCGTGGTTCAGGCGCTTGTAGTGGTTATGCACGGCCACGGACAGCACCCGCTTGGCATGGACCTGCCCGATCACATAATCGTCAAGAACAGCGCAGATGTCGGAGGGTGTTGGCACGCCTTCGCCGGATTTCAGGCCGGATGCCTTGGTTTCCTCGCGGATGATATCCATGCAGAGTTCGACACATTCATCGCAGATGAACACGGTCGGACCGGCGATCAGCTTGCGGACCTCATGCTGGCTTTTGCCGCAAAAGCTGCAGTAAAGCGTGTTCTTGCTGTCATTTCCGGTCGTCGTCGCCATATCAACCCTCTCGGCCTGTGGCCCGTAAAACATGAACGGGCTGCCCTGTGTCGACACTAGGACAGCCCGCCAAGGTCTACAATGTCAAAATGACCAGTTTCAGGGTCACTTTTTCACTGTGGTGAATGACGTCGGATCACTCGGATGATTTTTCGCGGTTGACCACGATCTCGTCGATCAGGCCCCATTCCTTGGCTTCTTCGGGCGACATGAAATTGTCGCGCTCAAGGGCGGTTTCGACCTTTTTCAGCGGCTGGCCGGTGTGTTTGACGTAGATCTCGTTCAACCGTGTCTTGAGCTTCTGGGTCTCGGCGGCATGGATCATGATATCCGTCGCCTGCCCCTGATAGCCACCCGATGGCTGATGCACCATGACGCGGCTGTTGGGCAGCGAAAACCGCATGCCGGGGTGGCCTGCGGTCAGCAACAGCGACCCCATGGACGCGGCCTGCCCGATGACCAGCGTGCTGACCTTGGGTTTGATATATTGCATCGTGTCATAGATCGACAGGCCGGATGTCACCACGCCACCGGGGCTGTTGATATACATGCTGATCTCTTTTTTCGGGTTTTCCGATTCCAGATGCAGCAATTGGGCGACGACCAGCTGGCTCATCCCGTCATGCACAGGGCCGTTCAGAAAGATGATCCGTTCCTTCAGCAGGCGCGAAAAGATGTCATAGGCACGTTCGCCACGCGCGGTCTGTTCCACGACCATGGGAACAAGGTTCATATAGGTTTGTACGGGATCTTGCATGTTCATGCCTCTTTGCTGGACGGATGTCCGACTTCATCAATTCGCCCGACACTATGCGCGGGCGCGGGGGGCTTCAAGGGCTGGTTGTAAGGTGGGTCAAGACCCACCCTACGCGCGTTAACCAACGTGAAACAGCGAGGCGAACAATCGCGGGTCAAGGCTTTCGGTGGCAAAAGTCGCCCCCTCGGTCAGGACCGACACGGCGTCATGGCTGTGCAGGCTTTCCTGATGGCTGGCGATCACGCGGAAATCGGACACGCGCGGTTCCAGCTGCAATTGTTCGGTGAACAGACGCGCTGCATCTTCGACAAAAATCGGATTGGCGGCGTTCAGCTCTGCAAAGGCTTGCTCATCCTCGCGCTTGACCATCACCTGGGTTTCGGTCGGCACGGCGGCACGGGCCCGTTCGATCAAATCTTCGAACCACAGAATCGGCCCGTCTTCGACCAGCACCGAAATCCGCGCGACGGACCGTTGCGAATGCGGTGTCGCCAATTGCCCGCGGAACTGGCGGGCATGTTCGGACAATTCCAGCGAACAGGGACAGGTGGATGAGTAAACATAATCCAGATGCACGATTTTTTTGCGCACACCGGCACTTTCGACCAGTTCCAGCGCGATGTTATAATATTGATAGCCTTGTAGCCCCGAACGCAGGCTTTGCACCTTCATCGGAAAGCTGAACCGCATCTGGATACGCGCATCGAAACTGTCGAGGTCGGATTTATAGGCATCCAGCGCGCGTTCGATCACTTCAAAGCTGAATGTTTCCTCGGCATGTTTGTAAAATGTCCGCATGATGCGGGACATGTTGATGCCTTTCTTTTCCGCCTCCAGCGACACGGTGCCGGTCACCGATGTTTCCAGCGTCAGATCGCCATTATCGCGGGTGCGGAACCTGATGGGCAGGCGAAAGTTGGAAATCCCGACATGCTGGATTTGCTGCTTGGCGCCACGGATCAGGCTGGACGGCCCGTTCTGCAGATCGGGCATCGACGCCTTGTAGGCCTCGTCCACCGCGAAATCCTCGGGGTAGGCGCGGGCAAGGGCGGGGTAGTTCGACACTTCCTGTCCGGGGATCAGACGCGACACCAAAGGGTCCAGCGTCGCCACTTCTTCGGGGGTGACATCACCGGCCCAGCGGCGCAAAAGCGCAAGTGCGGCCTCGGCATCGGACCGCGTGGGCTGGCGATCCATGTCGCGTGCGTGGATATTCATATCAAGACCCTCTTGTGGTGCTTCCGCCTTGCGAAGATGGCGCGGCTGCGGCGCATGTCCAGACATGCTGCGGCAGAATTGTAACAAATCGGCACGAAGGTCAGACATTCCGACATCACCTTTGCCGCAAAAAGCCACGCCCGTCCCAGCGGTGGGTCGCACCGCAAGCCTGCCGGAAATGCCCGCACTATGCCAGCTTTGTTCGCGGTATTACCCGATTGCCGCGCGCAGGTCGGCCAACAGATCATCAGCATCTTCCAGACCGATGCTGCAACGGATCAACCCCGGCGTGATTCCCAGTTCCAGCTTGGTCGCGGCATCCAGCCGCTGATGCGTTGTCGTCGCAGGATGGGTGACGATTGATTTTGCATCACCCAGATTGTTGGAAATCGTGAATATTTCCAACCGGTTGAGCAGCGCAAATGCCGCATCCTTGCTGCCTGCGTCAATCGCCATCACGGTGCCGCCCGACCCCATCTGCGCCAGTGTCAGCGCATGTTGCGGATGATCGGGCAGACCCGGATAGATCACCCGCAGCGTGCCATCCGCCACCAGTGCCTGCGCGATATGCTGCGCGCTGGCCGCCTGCGCACGCACGCGCAATTCCATGGTTTCCAGCCCCTTGAGCATCAACCATGCGGTGAACGGCGACATCGACCCGCCGGTATGTTTCATAAAAGGTTCAACCGTGCCGCGGATGAAATCGCGCGTCCCAAGGATCACCCCGCCCAAGGCCCGCCCCTGCCCGTCGATATGTTTGGTCGCGGAATAGATGATCACATCCGCGCCCAACGCCACCGCATCCGAAAACACCGGCGTCGAAAACACGTTGTCGACGATCACCGTCGCGCCATGGGCATGGGCCAGATCGGCAACCGCCTTGATATCGACGACTTCCAGCGTGGGGTTGGAAATGCTTTCGAAAAACACAACCTTGGTATCGGGCCGGATCGCCGCCTGCCATGCGGCGAGATCAGTGCCGTCAACGAATGTCACCTGCACCCCGAAACGGGTCAGCACCTCTTGCAGGATATACAGGCATGATCCGAACAGCGCGCGCGCCGAGACAACGTGATCACCGGCCTTGAGCATCGCGGCAAGCGCGCCATGCACAGCCGCCATGCCGGACGCGGTGGCAAAGCCATCCTCGGTGCCTTCCAATGCGGCGATGCGGTCTTCGAACATGGCGACGGTCGGATTGCCATAGCGGGCATAGATGAATTCATCCGGACCCGCCTTGATGAACCGCGCCTCGGCGGCTTCGGCGCTGTCATAGACGAAACCCTGCGTCATAAAGATGGCTTCGCTAACCTCGCCATACTGGCTGCGCCGGATGCCGTGATGCACCGCCTTGGTGCGTTTGTTCCAGTCACTCATCATCTGCCCTCGCGCGCGTGGCGCATCAAAAAACCCCGACACCGGCAAAGGTATCGGGGTTGAAAATCCCGCACCCTATTTAGCAGAATGTTTAACGTGGCCTGCAATCCGGAAACAAATCACCACGGGCTTGGGGATAAGCTGCGGCATCGCCCGCGTCAATGGGGGCATCAGTCACGCGATTGCTGCGGGTCTTCGATCAGGTATTTCTGCAAGCCGATGATCTGGACCCACAAGAACAGGAACAGCACGACCGGAAAGGCGAATGTTTCCAGCTTGACCCATGTTTCGGTCGATTGGGTACGCCAGATGATCTCATTGGCGACAGCCAGCACGACAAAGATAAAGGCCAGCCGTTTGGTGAAAATCATCCATCCTGCGCGCTGCATCGGCAGGAATTCTTCCATCACGAATTGCAGATAGCTTTGCCCGCGCAACAGCCCGATACCCAAAAGCGCTGCCATCGCGCCGTAAACGATAGTGGTTTTCATTTTGAAAAAACGCTCGTCGTTGAAATACGCCGTCAGCCCGCCGAAAAAGATCACCATGAAGGCCGTGAACACCTGCATCCGGCTCAACTTGCCGGTCAGCACCCACAGGATCGCCATCGCCACCAGCAGGATCGGCACGAAAACCAGCGCGGCGACGATGAACCCCGAATAATCGGTGCCGGCAAAAGTATAAGTCTCATCCTTGATCCGCAGATAGATCAGGAAAAACGCAAGCGTCGGCCCCAGTTCCAGCACCTGTTTCAGGATCGGGTTGATGGTTTTGGTCATGCGTATCTCCTTCAGCCTCCCATTTCCACGATCACAGCGCCCAAGGCAACCAATGTCATCAGGATCAACCGGCGCGGCCCCACCTTTTCGCGCAGGATGAACCAGCCGATCAAGGCGGCAAAAACGGTGGATGTCTCGCGCAGCACAGCCGCCTCGCCGACCTTGCCGACCATGGTGGCCAGCATCACGCCCCCGAAACTGACCCAGGCCACCAGCGCCCCGATCACCCCGCGCCACATCAGCGGGGCCAGCACCGGTGGCGCCGCCATCCGCCTGTAGCGGCGCAAGGCCAGCAGCGGGAAATCCAGCGCCGTGACAAAGAAAAACCACGCCAGAAAGGTGAAAGGGTCCGGTGCCTGCCGGATGCCGTAAGCGTCATAGGTCGTATAGACCGCGACCAGCAACCCGCCCGCCAGCGCCCAGGCCAGCCCTGCGCGCAGCGCGGCGGGATCAAGCCGTTCCTCGCGCAGATTGCGCAGCGCCAACAGCAGGATACCCCCCGACAGGAACCCTACACCGACCCATTGCATTCCCGTGAAATGTTCCCCGAAAAACACCGATGCCGCGATCACCGTGACCAACGGCCCGGTGCCGCGCACCACAGGGTAAACCACGGTAAAGGCCGCCTTTTCATAGGCGCGCGCCATCGCGACCTTATAGGCGAAATGGATGCCGACCGCCCCCACAAGGATCAGCGCCGTGGGCGCATTTGGCCAAGGCACGACAAACAGCGCGACAGGGGCCGAAAACACCACCAGCCAGAAATCGATCGCGCCCCGCGTCAGCCACGGGTCGTGCCGGCCTTTCTGCAAGGCCCCGAACACCGCATGGGCCAGCGCCGACACCAATGCGAGGATCGTGGCCAGCCGCGCGCCTTCGGGCGTGCCGGCGACGGCGATCAGATAGGCGGCAAGGTGGTCCAACGCGGCCTAAAGGTCCAGACCGACAAGGGCTGCGGCGAATTCCTCGGGGTCGAACGGCGCCAGATCGTCGATCTGTTCCCCCACGCCGATGGCATGGATCGGCAGGCCAAACCTGTCGGCCAGCGACACCAGCACACCGCCTTTGGCGGTGCCATCCAGCTTGGTCATCACCAGCCCCGACACGGCCGCCAGTTCCTGAAACACCTTGACCTGCTGCACCGCGTTCTGCCCTGTCGTGGCATCCAGTACCAACAGCACGTTATGGGGCGCATCCGGGTCTTTCTTGCGGATCACGCGGACGATCTTGGACAACTCTTCCATCAAATCTGCACGGTTTTGCAGCCGCCCGGCGGTGTCGATCATCAAAAGATCGGCGCCATCCGCCTGCGCCTTGGTCATCGCATCATAGGCCAGGCTGGCCGGGTCCGACCCTTCGGGCGCTGTCAGCACCGGCACGCCCGCGCGCTGCCCCCAGACCTGCAATTGCTCAACTGCCGCGGCGCGGAACGTATCGCCCGCCGCGATCACCACATTCTTGCCCGCCGCGCGGAACTGGCTGGCCAGCTTACCGATGGTCGTCGTCTTGCCCGATCCGTTGACGCCGACAACCAGCACGACCTGCGGCGTCTTGGCATAGATCGGCAAAGGGCGCGCCACAGGTTCCATGATCCGCACCACCTCGGCCATCAGCAGGCGCTTGACCTCCTCGACCGAGACACGCTTGCCCAGATGCCCTTCGGCGATATTGGCGATCACGCGCTGCGCGGTCTCAACCCCCATATCGGCGGCGATCAGCAGATCTTCGAGCTCTTCAAGCATGGCATCGTCAAGCGCGCGGCGCTGGACCTCGGTATCCGCAAACAGCCTGCCGATCAGGCCGGGTTTCGGCGCGGGCTCTGCGACAATCGCATCCAACCCCGCGTCGATCTTGGCCGAGGATTTGAACATCCTCTCTTTGAGCTTGCTGAAGAACGCCATCGGAACAGCCTTTCATGACTTCTGCGCAAAGACCTAGACATTCCGCCCGGAATTGAAAAGACCACGCGCCCCCATCTTCCGAGCATAAATATCCCCGCGCGGAGCGCCGCAACTGCGGCAAAGCCGCAGGCAGCCTCAGATCTCGTCGCTGAAATGGCGCATCACCAGCCGGATCGGATTGGGGGCCGCCTGCCCCAGCCCGCAGATCGATGCATCCGCCATCGCGGTACACAGATCGCCCAGCAAGGCACGGTCCCATTGCGGGGCCTGCATCAGCTGCACCGCTTTCTGGCACCCGACACGGCAGGGCGTGCATTGTCCGCAACTTTCATCCTCGAAAAACCGCAGCATGTTCAGCGCGGCATCGCGCGCGCGGTCCTGCTGCGACAGCACGACAACGGCGGCTGACCCGATGAACGTATCATGCGGCTGCAATGTGTCGAAATCCAGCGGGATGTCATCCATCGTCGCAGGCAACAGCCCTGATGACGGCCCGCCCGGCTGATAGGCTTTGAACACATGGCCCGCCGCCATGCCGCCCGCCGCGGCGATCACATCGGTGATCGTCGATCCTGCGGGCAGCACATACATGCCGGGCTGCGCCACCCGCCCTGACACCGAATAAGACCGCAGCCCCTTGCGCCCGTTCTTTTCCACGCTGCTCAGGATATCCGGCCCCTCGCGGCAGACCCGCGCCACCCAAAGCAGGGTTTCGACATTATGCACCAGCGTCGGGCGGCCAAAGATGCCGACCTCGGCCACAAAGGGTGGGCGGTGGCGGGGGATGCCACGCTTGCCTTCGATGCTTTCGATCATCGCGGATTCCTCGCCGCAGATATAGGCGCCCGCGCCGCGCCGCAGGTCGATGTAACCGGGGGCAACGATCCCTGCCTGTTCCAGTGCCGCAATCTCGCGGCGCAGGATGTCCAGCACGGCGGGATATTCGTCGCGCATGTAGATGAAACAGGTCTGCGCCTCGACCGCCCAGGCGGCGATCAGCATCCCTTCCAGAAACACATGCGGCGTGCGTTCCAGATAATAGCGGTCCTTGAACGTGCCGGGTTCGCCTTCATCCCCGTTCACAGCCAGATAGCGGGGGCCGGCATGGGCGCGCACGAAACCCCATTTGCGGCCCGACGGAAAGCCCGCACCGCCCAATCCGCGCAGGCCAGAGGCCAGCACCTTGTCCTGCACCGCCTGCCAATCGCCGTCCGCGCGCAAGCGGTCTAGCACGGCATAGCCGCCATCGGCGCAATAGGACGCCAATGTCTGGTAATCGGGCAGATGCGCATGGGTGTCATGCGCCGCAATCGCCGCCTGCACCTTTGCTGGGGTGGCATGGTCGATATGGTTGTGCCCGATTTCCAGCACAGGCGCGGTATCACAGCGCCCCATGCAGGGCGCGCGCAGGACACGGACCTGCGCGGGGTCAAGCCCGTCTTGCAACGCCGCTTTCAACGCCTGCGCACCGGCCAGTTCGCAGGACAGGCTGTCACAAACCCGGATCGTCAGGGCGGGCGGCGGTGTTTCGCCTTCCTTGACCACGTCGAAATGGGCGTAAAAGGTGGCGACCTCGTAGACCTCGGCCTGTGACAGGCGCATTTCCTCGGCCAAGGCGCGCAGATGGGCGGCGGACAGATGGCCATAGGCATCCTGCACCAGATGCAGAAACTCGATCAGCAGGTCACGGCGGCGCGGCCGGTCGCCCAGCAGCGCAAGGATATCCGCCAAGGCGCCATCATCCAACTGGCGCCCCTTGGTGGTATGTCGCCCTTTGCCTTTGCCAGATTTCCAGATGCCGTCTTGGTTGTCCTTGGCCATGCCCGCATTCCCCTATTTTGGCGCAGCATAGCCCGCGCCACCCCCGTGAACCACGCAAAAGCGACGCCCCAAGGGCCAAAGCACGCAGCCTTGCGGTTTCGCTTCATCGCGCGCGGCCGCCGTGCTAATCACGTGCTATGACCCGCCTCGCGCCCCCAGCCCTGCGCCCAGATCACCTGCATGGTTGCAGATCACGGATGCTTTTGGCTGGCGCGCTGCGCAATGCCGTGTTGCTTTTGCTGCTGGCCACACCCGCCACAGCACAGGACAGAATGACTGGCGACCAGTTCGACGCCCATGTCACCGGCCGCACGATCACCTTTCGCACCGACACCAACCCCGCCTACGGGATCGAGGCCTATCTGACCGGCCGCCGTGTCATGTGGTCTGCCTTTGACGGGACCTGCATGTACGGAACCTGGTATGAAAGCGAAGGCGATATCTGCTTTATCTACGACGACGATCCCGCGCCCAAATGCTGGGCGACCTATCTGCAAGAGGGCGCGATGTGGGCCACATTTATCAATGTCCCCGATGGCACCGTGATCTATGAAACCGATGCCGACGAACCGCTGATCTGCAACAATCTATCGTCGTGATCCCACCGCGATCCGACCATCGGCGAACTGGATTTCCAGATGATCCGCGTTGGCCGCAGCCACCGTATCGGTGACCAGCACATCGCCCGCACGCACCACCGCATAGCCGCGTTTGAGCGTTTCCATATAGCCCAGGGTTTCGCGCAGCCGGTCAAGGGCGGCCAGCCTTGCTGTCCGTTCCGCCTGTTGGCGCGTCGCGCGGTCTGACAGGCGCGCAAGCACGCTGCCCAACCGTTCGGCCTGCCGGTCCAGCCGTGTCCGCAAAAGATCGGGACGCAATCCGCGCCCTGCGCGGTCCAGCGTCAGCGCTGCATCACGACTGCGGCGTTGCAAGGCGGGCGCGAGCCGGTCCGACAGCGCCGCCAGCCGCCTGCGATCCTCGGCCAGTCGGCGTTGCAGGATTGCAGGGCGCAGGGCGGCGTCCGACAGTTGCAGCCGCTTTTGCGCCGCCGCCTGCCGCAGGGCCGCAGGTAGGCGGTCGGACAGGTAATCCAGCCGCTGGCGCGGGCCATCCACCAGCGTGTCCACCTGCGGCAAGGCACGCGCCAGATCGCGCAGCCGCTGGCGGCGGGTCTGCACGCCGTTGGACAGCGCGCGCACCAGCCGCGCGCCTTGCTGGTCCACAAAGGCCAAAAGCTCGATCCGCACCGGCACGGCCAGTTCCGCCGCCGCCGTTGGCGTGGGCGCGCGTATATCGGCAGCAAAATCGATCAGCGTGGTATCGGTTTCATGGCCCACGGCGGAAATCAGCGGAATGTCGGATGCGGCGGCCGCCCGCACGACGATTTCCTCGTTGAACCCCCAAAGATCCTCTAGCGATCCGCCGCCGCGCGCCACGATAATCAGATCGGGGCGCGGCAAGGCACCCCCGGCGTCAGGCGGTTGAACCCGTCGATGGCTGCGGCGACTTCGGCTGCGCATTTCTGCCCCTGCACGGCGACCGGCCAGACCAGCACCTTGCGCGGGAAACGGTCGCGCAGACGGTGCAGGATGTCGCGGATCACGGCCCCCGATGGCGATGTGACCACGCCGATGATCTCGGGCAGATAGGGCAGCGGTTTCTTGCGCGCCGCATCAAACAACCCTTCGCCCGCCAGCATCACGCGGCGTTTTTCCAGCATCGCCATCAAGGCACCGGCACCGGCGGGCTGGATGTCTTCGATGATCATCTGGTATTTCGACTGGCCCGGAAAAGTGGTTAGCTTGCCGGTGGCGATGACCTCCATCCCCTCCTCTGGCCGGTGGGTCAGGGCCGTGGCGCGGCCTTTCCAGATGATGCCCGACAGCACCGACCGGTCGTCTTTCAGATCCAGATAGATATGCCCCGAGGACGGGCGCGAGATGCGCCCCAATTCGCCGCGCACGCGAATATGGGCAAAGCCGCCTTCGATGGTTTTTTTGACCGCGCCCGAAATCTCGGACACAGAAAATTCGGGCGTGTTATCGGCGCTTTTGTCAGTGGGGCCGTCTTCGAACAAATCCATCATCGGGGTGATCCTGTGCGCTTTGGGTCGCACCCTAAAGCGGTCACCAGCCAAAGGCCAAGCCCGGCCTTGTGATCTGCCCCGTCCCTGACTAAGACCGCCCCAAGTTTTCAAAGGCGGAGAGACGGCCATGAACATCCTTATTCTGGGCAGCGGCGGGCGCGAACATAGTCTGGCTTGGGCGATCAAGCAGAACCCCAAATGCGACCGGTTGATCGTGGCACCGGGCAATGCAGGGATTGCGCAGATCGCGGATTGTGCCGATCTCAATATCCTTGATGGCGATGCCGTCGCCAATTTCGTCGAAGAAAACACCATTGATTTCGTCATCATCGGCCCCGAAGGCCCGCTGGCTGCCGGTGTCGCAGACCGGCTGCGCCGCACCGGCACGCTGGTCTTTGGCCCGTCGCAGGCCGCAGCCCAGCTGGAGGCATCGAAATCCTTTACCAAGGCGATCTGCGATGCGGCAGGCGCGCCCACCGCCGGCTATGCCCGTTTCACCGAAGCCGCCCCCGCGCGCGCCTATGTGCAGGCGCAAGGCGCGCCCATCGTGATCAAGGCTGACGGTCTGGCCGCTGGCAAGGGTGTCACTGTCGCCATGACTTTGGACGAGGCACTGGCGGCCCTTGATCATATGTTCGACGGCAGTTTCGGCCCTGCGGGCACCGCCGTCGTGATCGAGGAATTCATGGAAGGCGAAGAAGCATCGTTCTTCGTGCTGTGCGATGGTAAAACCATCCTGCCTGTCGGCACCGCACAAGACCACAAACGCGCCTTTGACGGCGACCAAGGGCCAAACACGGGCGGCATGGGTGCCTATTCGCCCGCCCCCGTGATGACCGATGAGGTCACGCAAAAGGCGCTGCACGAGATCATCCAGCCCACAATGGATGAAATGGCGCGCCGCGGCACCCCGTTCCAAGGCGTGCTGTTCTGCGGGCTGATGATCCAGAACGGCCAGCCACGGCTGGTGGAATATAACGTGCGCTTCGGCGACCCCGAATGTCAGGTGCTGATGATGCGCCTTGGCGGTCAGGTGCTGGACCTGCTGCAAGCCTGCGCCGAGCAGCGCCTGCACGAGATCAGCGTGAACTGGGCCGATGACCATGCGCTGACCATCGTGATGGCCGCCAACGGCTATCCGGGCGATTACGCCAAGGGCAGCGTGATCGGCGGGCTGGACAGCCAGCCTGCCGACAGTTTCCACATGGTATTCCACGCAGGGACAAAACGGGTCGAGGGCCAGTATCAGGCACATGGCGGGCGGGTGCTGAACATCACCGCGCGCGGTGCATCACTGGCCGAGGCGTATGAACAGGCCTATGCGATGGCGCACGGCGTGGACTGGCCCGGCGGGTTTTACCGGTCGGATATCGGCTGGCGGGCGTTGTGAAACGCAAAAAGCCGCGCTCTCTGGCGCGGCTTTTTCCTCATTTCACAGACACTTAAGCCGCACGCCCCACCAGCACAGACCCGATCTGCGCGGCGGCCGCATTCTCGTCATCGCCTGCAACGGCGGCGAATTCGCGGGTCAGGCGTTCAAGCGCGGCCTCGTAAAGCTGACGCTCGGAATAGCTTTGCTCGCGCTGGTCGTCCTGACGATGCAGGTCGCGCACGACTTCGGCGATGGCGATCAGGTCACCTGAATTGATCTTTTGCTCGTATTCCTGCGCCCGGCGGGACCACATGGCCTTTTTGACCTTGGCCTTGCCGCGCAGGGTTTTCAGCGCATGGTTGACCACGTCAGGCGTCGCCAACGCGCGCATACCCACATCGGTTGCCTTATGCGTCGGCACGCGCAGGGTCATCTTGTCCTTTTCAAAGGCGATCACGAACATTTCCAGCTCGAACCCGGCCACTTCCTGCGTTTCAACAGAAACGATCTTGCCCACGCCATGCGCCGGATAGACGACAAACTGGTCGGGGCTGAATTCGCTTTTCTTCTTGGTCATGATTGTCCTTTCATGGCAATCCGGCAGGCCAGGCGACAAAAAACCGTCGGCAACAAGCGTCACCGGCGGGTTCAGACGTATGGGCGGGATCACATCATTCGCGTCATTGCGGGAATCATACCACAAAAACGCACCCTTCGGAAGCGTCCGCGCGCATGATGCCAAACGCATCTGAAATCAGGCGTTTGCCTTAGCCGCCTTCGCCGGGAGCTTCGGAAAACAGGTCCAGCTTGCCGGGCTTGCCATCCATCTCTTCGGCGCTGGGCAGCGGGTCTTTCTTGGTGATGATGACCGGCCACATTTCCGAATATTTGCGGTTGAACTCGACCCATTTTTCCATGTCGGGTTCGGTGTCGGGGCGGATCGCGTCGGCTGGGCATTCGGGTTCGCAGACGCCGCAGTCGATACATTCATCGGGGTGGATCACCAGCATGTTCTCGCCCTCGTAGAAACAATCTACCGGACATACCTCGACACAGTCGGTGTATTTGCAGGCGATACAATTGTCATTGACGATGTAGGTCATGGGGTCATCCGTAATTCTTTGCCGGTTTGCTAAATCGGATCGCGCGGTCATTCAAGCGTGAAAGGGTCATCCATCCCGCGCTGCGTCATCATATCCCGCCGGTCCTTTTTGGTGGGGCGTCCCTTGCGGTCGCTGCCGGGGGTCTGGGGTACAGACACCGTCACCGGTGTCAGGTCTTCGTAAAGCGCCTGTGCCTCGGGCGCGGGGCCACGCCGTGTTCCGCAATCAAGGATCCGGATCACCCGCGCGACATCGGCCTGCACAAAGGTCAGCACATCGCCCGGCCCCACGGCGCGGGCAGGTTTGCTGACCGGATTGCCACCCACCCGCACTTTGCCCCCTGTCACCACACCCGAGGCAATGCTGCGCGATTTGAAAAACCGCGCATGCCAGAGCCATTTGTCCAGCCGGATCGTGGGCCGCGGCGCGTCGGTCAAGCCTTTTTGAACCCCGCCAAGGCCGCCGCAAACGGATTATCGGGATCAATCGGTTTTTCATAGCGCGGCTTAGCCTGATAGCTGTCAGGCTTGGTCGCCTGTGCTGCCGGTTTGCCTTTGGGCTTGCCCTTGGGTTTTGGATTGCCGCGCGGGCGGTCACCACCCGTGGGGCGTGCCGGGCGCACAGCCCGTCCGCCCCATGTGAAGGTATAGAACACCTCCATCTCGGGTGCATCGGGGGTTTCGACGGATGCATCGGCCAGCGTTCCCTGCGGCGTGGCGGCAGGCACATCTGACGGTGACGTCGCTGCGTCGTCGGGTTGATCCGGTGTTTCAACAGCACTCTCGACAGCTACTTCGCCCGCCACATCGGGGCGCGCTGGCTTGACCTTGGCCCGTTCGGCCTTTTCGGCCTTATAGCCCAGTCCGGCCATCAGATCGGCGAACTGGTCCAGCGTCATGCCGGTGATCGACAGCATGTCGGGGTTCGCCTCGAACCCAGCCCGGCTGTCCTTGTCGCGCAGCATATCGGCCAGCCGTTCCAGCATGTCGATCCGGATCGCACGTTCGCCCGCGGCGCGGTAACCGGCCATCGCGTAATAGCCGGGCACGGCATCCTTTGCGGCTGGCACCGTGACCAGACCGGGAGGCGGGCTTTGCGGGAATTCCTGCAGATCGCGGGCCAGCGACCACAGCACAAGGCGCAGGCGGGTCGGCGCGGGTTTCAGCAGCAGGGGCTGGAAAATCGTGAACTGGCCAAAGCGCACGCCGTGCTTACGCAACGCAGACCGCGCGTCCTGATCCAGCGCCTTGACCTCGTCAGCGATATCGCCACGCGGGATGATGCCAAAATGTTCGGCCATGCGGTAGGCGAACCCCTTGGCGGCCCCTGTCAGGATATCGTCATTTTTCAACGCCAGCAGCGGTTCGAACCCTGCCGCGATCTTGCGGTCGATGAAATGCTGCAACCGGCGCTGGACCTTGGCCGTCACATCGGGGCCTGCCTCGTCATCGACGAAAACAGCCACACCGGGTTTCAGCGGGTCGGACCCTGCCACCAGCTTGCCCACGGCCTGATCGCCCCACATGAGGCCACCCTGTTCGGTGAAATCAATCTCGGTATCGGGCGCGTTATAGAACCGATCCGCGCGCAGATGCAGATGCGGCGCAATCGCCTGCTGGGACGCCTGCCGCAAGGTTTTCGCCTCGTCGGGGCTGCCCGCCTTGTCCATGCGGAAACGGAACCCTTCCAGACGACCGACAAATTCGCCCTCGACGGTCACTTCGCCTTTTTCATTCACCTCGGCCAACAGGCTCTCCTTTTGTTTGAGCCGGCGAAGCAGGATGCTGGTCCGCCGGTCCACAAATCTTTGCGTCAATGCGCCATGCAGCGCATCCGATAACCGGTCTTCTACAGCGCGGGTTTCATCGCGCCAATGAGAATCGTCAACAAGCCAACCTTTGCGTTGGGCCACATAGGTCCAAGTACGGATATAGGCCAGCCGTTTGGACAAAGTATCAATGTCCCCGTCGGTGCGGTCAATCCGGCGGACCTGCAAGGCGAACCAATTGGCTGACACATGCCCAAGCTGGTGCAGATCATTATAAATCTGCGTCAGCAATCCGGCATGTTCGCCCGCCGAAATACCCCGGAAATCGGGGATGCGGCAGACATCCCACAGCAGTTTCACCGATGGCCCGTCGGTGGCGCGCGCCGCGACCTCTGCATCCTGTGCCAAGGTTTTCAGCGCGGCCAGATCATCGCTTTCGCGCACGCGGGTCAGCCATGGATCGTCGGTGCGGTCTTCAAGTGATCCAATCAACCGCTTGACCGATCCGAACTGCAACCGGCTGTTGCGCCATTGCAATTTGGCGACAGGGCGGAACTGGTGGTTGCAGATCGCCTCGGCCACGGCGTCGTCCAGCGGCGGGGCTTCGCCTGTCACGCCGAACGTGCCGTTCTCGATATGCCGCCCCGCGCGGCCCGCGATCTGCGCCAGCTCCTGCGGTTCCAGATGCCGCATCCGGCGGCCATCATATTTGGTCAGCGATGAAAACGCGACATGGCTGATATCAAGGTTCAGCCCCATCCCGATGGCATCGGTGGCCACCAGAAAATCAACATCGCCGTTCTGGTACATCTCGACCTGCGCATTGCGGGTGCGGGGCGACAGCGCGCCCATGACGACAGCGGCGCCCCCCTTGGTGCGGCGCAACAATTCGGCGATGGCATAGACGTTATCGACCGAAAACCCCACGATGGCGGACCTTGCGGGCATCCGGCTGATCTTTTTCGATCCCGTATAGGTCAGTTCCGACATGCGGTCGCGGACCATGAACTGCGCACCCGGCACAAGCGCCGCAATCGCGCCGCGCATGGTTTCGGCCCCCAGAAACAGGGTCTCATGCAAGCCGCGCGCATGCAGCAGCCTGTCGGTAAAGATATGGCCGCGTTCGGGATCGGCACAAAGCTGGATTTCATCGACAGCCAGAAAATCACAGCCCATGCCATCGGGCATCGCCTCGACTGTGCAAACCCAAAAGGCGGCGCGCGGCGGCACGATCCGTTCCTCGCCAGTGACCAATGCCACGACCCCCGGCCCCTTGATCGCGACGATACGGTCATAAACCTCGCGCGCGAGCAGACGCAGCGGCAGGCCGATCACGCCAGTGCGATACGACAGCATCCGCTGGATCGCGTAATGGGTCTTGCCGGTATTGGTCGGCCCGAGAACGGCCGTGATCCGGGAACCTTGCATTTTCGTCCCCGTCAGGGCCGGCCGGTCAGATCGCCTGGCCGTCCAGCTGTTGGTGCAAACGCGCGCGGTCTTCGCGGGCCTGCATTGAATATGGCACGATCTGAAGGATCATGTCGTAAAGTTCAAGTGCCGCTTCGGGGCGGCCGGTTTCTTCCATCATCACCGCCAGCCCGCGCATCGCCTCGAAATGGCGCGGATTGCGGGTCAGCACCTCTTCAAGGTCGGCCATGGCGGGGCCGATTTCATCGAGCAGATAAAATGACGTGGCGCGCAGGAAATAGCCTTCGGCGAAATCGGGGGCATGATCGACCAGCGCCGAAAAATGATCAAGCGCGACATCGGGTTCGCCATCATCCAGCGCATCCTGTCCGCGCCGCAAAAGCAGATCGATAGAGGCCGACCCGCTCTTGCCCCATTCCGCGATGATCTGCTGTTCGATGCGCAAGGACCCGTCTTCATCACTCTGTGACAATTCCGCGAAAAGCTGGTCCAGCCTTTCGGTTTGTGCGACCACGGGCAGCGAAACGCCAAGGGCCAGCACAACTGCCGCAACGATACATTTGAAGCCAAGACGATCTGCCATCATACACAGCAATGTAGCGCATCACGCGGCGGACGCCAGAGCCATGCCACCGCAATTCATCACGAAAGGATCAAAATCATGAGCGATGTCATCAACGAAGCCGTCACCCAGCTGAACGCCAAGATGGGCGGCAACGGGTTCGACGGGACCGCCAAATTCGTCATCGAAGACGAAGGCGCGATCATCATCGACCAGACCGGCGCACGCGCCGCCGATGACGACGCCGATGTCACGCTGACCGCCAGTGCGGATGTGTTCAAGGCGATCCTTGACAATGAATTGAACCCGACAACTGCCTTCATGACCGGCAAGCTCAGCGTGGACGGCGATATGGGCGCTGCGATGAAACTGACCAGCGTGCTTGGCTGATGGCACCCGCGGCCCCGTTTTTCGATGATGTCGCAAACGGCCCGGCGGGCGGGGCCGCACATTGGCTGACGACCCGCGACAATAGGCGCCTCCGCGCCGGTCACTGGCCGGGGGACGGTGCCAAAGGCACCGTGCTGATCTTTCCCGGCCGCACCGAATATATCGAAAAATACGGGATCACGGCACAGGCGCTCACGGCGGAAGGCTATAGCGTGCTGGCGGTGGACTGGCGCGGCCAGGGGCTGGCGGACCGGCTGATCAGCGATCCGAACCTCGGCCATATCGGCGATTTCACGGATTATCAGCACGATGTGGCGGCTGTGCTGGCCCATGCCATGGTGCTGGGCCTGCCACGCCCCTATTTCCTGATCGCCCATTCCATGGGGGGCTGCATCGGCCTGCGGTCGCTGATGAACGGCCTCGATGTCAAGGCTGTGATGTTTTCCACGCCAATGTGGGGCATCCAGATGCCCCCTGCCACACGCGCCTTTGCCTGGAGCCTGACAACGCTCAGCCTGTCATTCAAATTTGACGAAAAACTGGTCCCCGGCCAATCCGCCACCAGCTATCCTTTGATCCAGCCCTTCGCGGGGAATATGCTGACCGATGATCCCGAAATCTACGCCGCCTTGCGCGGCCAGATCACGGCGCATCCCGCCCTCAGCCTCGGCGGGCCGACCCTGCGCTGGCTGAACAGATCGCTGCACGAAATGCGCGCCCTCGCGCGCCTGCCCGCCCCCGCGATCCCCTGCATCACCTTTCTGGGCAGCGGGGAATCCATCGTGGACCCTGCCGCAATCCGTACCCGCATGGCGCGCTGGCCAGGCGGCGTGCTGCATGAAATCAAAGGCGGCTTGCACGAAATGCTGATGGACAAACCCGAAATGCGCGACAGCGTCACCGCCAAAACCATCGCCCATTTCGACGCGCACCGCTGACGGCACAATCCCCATCTTCTTATTTCCCAAAATACTCCCGCCGGAGGCTCAGGTCTCTCATCCGCCACGCAGGCCCGCCATTGGCAGACCGGTCACAAACCCTATCTATGCACAATGGCGGATGTGCTGACCTTCACCGACCGCGGGATCTATTGCCCCGCGGGCGATTTCTACATCGACCCTTGGCGCCCCGTGCCACGGGCGCTGATCACCCATGCGCATAGCGATCACGCGCGCTGGGGGATGGACAGCTATCTCGCGACCCCCAGCACCGCCGCCGTGATGCGGCACCGGCTGGGCGATATCAATGTCCAGACCATCCCCTATGAAACCGCGCAGCAGATCGGGGATGCGACCGTCTCGTTCCACCCCGCAGGCCATGTGCCGGGATCGGCGCAGATCAGGGTGGCGGTCAAAGGGCAGGTCTGGGTCGTCTCGGGCGATTACAAGACCGTGGATGACGGGCTGTCGGAACCTTTCGCCCCCGTCCCCTGCCATGCGTTCATCAGCGAATGCACCTTCGGGCTGCCGGTTTTCAACTGGACCCCGCAGGATGTACTGCAGGGCCAGATCAACCGTTGGTGGGCCGAAAGTGCCGCCGCAGGCAAGACCGCGATCCTTGGGGCCTACGCCTTGGGCAAGGCGCAAAGGCTCTTGCGCCTGCTTGACCCCGATATCGGGCCGATCCTGACGCATGGGGCGGTGGAAAACACCAATGAGGTGCTGCGCGGCATCGGCATCGCGCTGCCCGCCACCACCCGCGTCGATGCCGCCATGACCGGCAAAACCCACCCCGGCGCTTTGGTGCTGGCCACGCCAAGCGCGCTTGGCACGCCTTGGGCGCGCAGGTTCGGGCCGTCCTCGACCGCCTTTGCCAGCGGCTGGATGGCCCTGCGCGGCGTGCGGCGCAGGCGGGCGGCGGACCGGGGGTTTATCGTATCAGACCATGCCGATTGGGCCGGGCTGAACGCGGCGATCACCGCGACGGGGGCAGAAAAGATATTCGTCACCCATGGCTACACCACCGCCTTTCAGCAATGGCTGCGCGATCAGGGCCATGACGCCCATACCGTCAGCACGGATTATCAGGGCGAAGGGTTCGACAGCGGCGAGGATGCGGCATGAAAGCCTTTGCCGCCCTGTTCGCGCAACTCGACGAAAGCACCAAGACCAGCGTCAAGGTCGCGGCGCTGGCCGAATATTTCCGCACTGCGCCTGACAGCGACAAACTCTGGACCACCGCCCTGTTCACGGGACGCAGACCGAAACGGGTGATCACGGCCGCCAAATTGCGCCTCTGGGCGGCAGAGGTGGCAGGCCTGCCCGACTGGCTGTTCGAGGAAAGCTATAGCATCGTGGGCGATCTGGCCGAGACCATCGCACTCGTGCTGCCACCGCCGTGTGCGACCAGCGACGAAAGCCTGACCGACTGGATCATACATCTGCGCGCCTTGGGCATGCAGGATGATGACGCGCGCAAGGCCGGCATCATCGCCGCATGGGACCGGCTGCCGCCTGCGGAACGGTTCCTGTTTACCAAGCTCTTGACGGGCGGTTTGCGCATCGGGGTCAGCGCGAAACTGATGACCCGCGCGCTGGCACAGGCGACAGGCCAGCCGGAACCGGAGCTGACCCATAAACTGATGGGCAACTGGACGCCCGACAATGTCACATGGGCCAGCCTGATCGAGGCGGATGATCCGGGTACCGACGCGTCGCGCCCTTATCCGTTCTATCTGGCTTACGGCTTGGAAGATCTGGCCGCCCTTGGCCCGCCTGCCGATTGGTCGGCGGAACGCAAATGGGACGGGATCAGGGGGCAGTTCATCCTGCGCGGGGGCAGCCATTACCTGTGGTCACGCGGCGAAGACCTGATGACCGACCGCTTTCCCGAACTCATGCAATTGTGCGACGCCCTGCCCGACGGCACCGTGATCGATGGCGAGGTGCTGGCCTTTGCGGGTGATGCCCCCCTGCCCTTTGCCGCCTTGCAAAAACGCCTCGGGCGGAAAACAGTGCCGCGCAAACTGCTGGCCGAGGCCCCCGTGATCCTGATGGCCTATGACCTTTTAGAACACGATGGGCGCGACATCCGTCGCCTGCCCTTTGCAGACAGACGCGCGGCCTTGGCGGGGCTCGTTGCGCGGGTGTCCACCCGCGCGCCCCTGCGGTTGTCACCGCAGGTGACATTCAGCACCTGGGACGATCTGGCCGCCGCACGCAGCCAGTCGCGGGATGTGGGGGCCGAAGGGCTGATGCTCAAACGCCACGACAGCCCCTATCTGGCCGGGCGCAAGAAAGGCGATTGGTGGAAATGGAAGGTCGATCCGCTGACGATCGATGCGGTGATGATCTATGCGCAATCGGGCAGCGGGCGGCGGGCGAACCTGTTCACCGATTACACATTCGCGGTGCGCGACGGGGACGGATTGGTGCCCTTCACCAAAGCCTATTCCGGCCTGACCGATGCCGAATTCCGCCAGATCACCGCCTGGGTGCGCAAGAACACATTGCAAAAATTCGGCCCCGTCCGGCAGGTGCAGCCCGTGCATGTGTTCGAGATCGCCTTTGAAGGGATCAACGCAAGCCCGCGGCACAAGTCAGGTGTTGCCTTGCGGTTTCCGCGGATGCTGCGCTGGCGGCAGGACAAACCCGTGGCCGAGGCCAATACGCTCGACGATCTGCGCGAAATGCTGCGGCTTTACGGCTGATAGGGTTCCCTGCGCCAGTGCGACACCCTAAGTAGTGGATCAAACAGCAATGAAAGCCGCCCCATGCAGAACCCCGTCTTTGATGCCAATACCTCTGGCAAGAACGCTTTTGGCGATCTGCCCGAATGGGACCTGACCGACCTTTACCCCAGCCCCGACAGCCCCGAAATCACCCGCGACATGGCCTGGCTGGAAACCGAATGCGCGGCCTTTGCCGCCGATTACGAAGGCAAGCTGGCCACGCTGGATGCGGCAGGGCTGCTGCGCGCGGTCCAGCGCTATGAACAGATCGACGTGATCGCGGGGCGGATCATGTCCTTTGCGGGCCTGCGCTATTACCAGATCACGACCGACAGCGATCGCGCCAAGTTCATGGCCGATTGTCAGGACAAGATCACCCGTTTCACCACGCCTTTGGTGTTCTACGGGCTGGAGTTCAACCGGCTGGAGGATGCGCATCTGGCGGGTCTTTTGGCCGCCAATGCCGATCTGGCGCGCTATAAACCCGTGTTCGAGCGGATGCGCGCGATGAAGCCGCATCAATTATCCGACGAGCTGGAAAAATTCCTGCATGACCAATCAACCGTCGGGGCTGCTGCGTGGAACCGGCTGTTCGATGAAACCATGGCGGGGCTTGAATTCGTCGTGGATGGCGATGTGCTGGGCCTTGAAGGCACGCTGAACCTTTTGACCGACCCCGACCGCGCCAAGCGCGAGGCTGCGACCCATGCGTTGACAGCGGTTTTCCGCGAGAACATCAAGATCTTTGCCCGTGTCCACAACACGCTGGCCAAGGAAAAGGAAATCCACGACCGCTGGCGCAAGATGCCCAGCCCGCAGGCCGCGCGCCATCTGGCCAACCATGTCGAGCCCGAAGTGGTCGAGGCCCTGCGCAACGCCGTCGTTGCGGCCTATCCGCGCCTGTCGCACCGCTATTACGCGCTGAAGGCCAAATGGCTGGGGCTGGAGCGGATGCAGGTCTGGGACCGCAACGCGCCTTTGCCGATGGACCAGACCCGCGTGATCGGCTGGATTGAGGCCCGCGACACGGTGCTGACCGCCTATGCGGGTTTCGATCCGCGCATGGCCGAAATCGCGGGCCGGTTTTTCGACAAAGGCTGGATTGATGCTGCGACAAAACCCGGCAAAGCGCCCGGTGCCTTTGCGCATCCCACGGTGACGCCGGTGCATCCTTACGTGATGCTGAACTACCTTGGCAAACCGCGCGATGTGATGACGCTGGCGCATGAGCTGGGGCATGGCGTGCATCAGGTGCTGGCCGCCGAACAGGGCGAATTGCTGTCATCCACACCGCTGACGCTGGCCGAAACGGCATCTGTTTTTGGCGAGATGCTGACCTTCCGGCAGCTTTTGGACAATGCCAAGACGCCGCAGGACCGCAAGGTGCTGCTGGCCGGCAAGGTCGAAGATATGATCAACACGGTCGTGCGCCAGATCGCGTTTTATGATTTCGAATGCAAGTTGCATGCGGCCCGCGCGACAGGCGAACTGACCCCGGATGACATCAACGCGCTGTGGATGTCGGTGCAGGCCGAAAGCCTTGGGCCGGTGTTCGATTTCGCGGATGGGTACGAGACCTTCTGGGCCTATATCCCGCATTTCGTGCATTCGCCATTCTACGTCTATGCCTATGCGTTTGGCGACGGGTTGGTGAATGCGCTTTACGCCGTTTTCGAGGAAGGCGATGCCGATTTCCGTGACAAATATTTCGCGATGCTGCGCGCGGGTGGGGCCAAACATCACAAGGAGCTGCTGGCCCCGTTCGGGTTGGATGCCTCGGACCCTGCCTTCTGGGACAAGGGGCTGGCGCTGATCGAAAGCATGATCGACGAGCTCGAGGCGCTGTAGTGCCACCGCCTCCGGCGGGGGAGTATTTTTAGAAATAAGAAGTAGGGTGGCGCGTGGTTAACGCCGCGCGCCCGCCGCAAAGACCATGTCCATCATCGCCTGCGTGCCGCGTGAAAATTCCAGCGCGCAGGGATAGGGGGCGGCGCTGCGCAGCGTCCGGCCAAAGTTTTCGACTTGCAGGATATACTGGTTCACGCCGAGCCAGCGTTCGGTGATTGTGCTGCTGCCATCAGTTTCCAGTATCAATTGCGCCATGTCGAAGACATTGGCGTTGAATGGACAGGTCAGGCGCATGAATACCCTTGTCACCGTGAAAGGTGATCTGCTGGCGCGGATGCATCCGCATCGAGACAATGGCAGAATAGGTAAAATCGGGAAAACGCGCGGCGACCTGCGCGAAGACATCGACATCATTTTCCAGCCGCAGATCGGCATGGGTGATGGCATCGGGTTCCTGTCCTGTCACGAAACGGGCGGCCCCGAAGGTGTAAACGCCGATATCGCGCAGCGCGCCGCCTGCGGTTTCAGGCCGGTTGCGGATATTGGTCACATCATCCGCGTTGTTATAGGTAAAGGTCGCATCGACATGCACCAGCTTGCCAATCGCGCCTTGGGCATAAAGGGCGCGCGCGCGGGCGAACTGGGGGTGATGCACGATCATGAATGCTTCTGCCGCGAGCAGCCCCGCCGCATCGCGCGCGGCGATCAGCCGGTCATAATCCGCCGCCGCCAGCCCCATGGGTTTTTCGCACAACACGTGTTTGCCAGCGGCCAACGCCTTGAGCGACCAATCCACATGCAGATGATTGGGCAGCGGGATATAGACCGCATCCACCGCCGGATCGGCCAAAAGCGCGTCATAGCTGTCATGCACAATGACGTTCGGCGCGAAATCCGCGAAATGCGCCGCCTTGGCGGGGCTGGATGTGGCCAGCGCGTAAAGCTCGGCCCCTTTGGCGGCATGGATGGCGGGGCCCATGAAACGGCGGGCGAATTCGGCGGCACCCAGGATGCCCCAGCGGATTGGTGTCATGGTCATCTCCCTTTTGGTAATGGTAGCGCTATCATCCGGCCGCCGCCACGCCCCTTTCCCATCTTCAGAGAAAAAATATCCCCGCCGGAGGCTCCGACGGGGATCACAGGGACGACGGGTCGCGGAAAAGCTCAGGCGCTTTCCAGCATGCCTTTTTCGCGCGCCAGCTGGGTCATGCGCGATTGCAGCTTTTCAAACGCCCGCACTTCGATCTGGCGGATTCGTTCGCGGCTGACCTCGTAGCGCGCGCTCAGATCTTCGAGGGTGACAGTTTCATCCGTCAACCGGCGCTGCACCAGAATGTCCTTTTCGCGGTCGTTCAGCACGGTCATGGCTTCGGCCAGCAGGGCGCGGCGCGCGTCGAGTTCGTCATGTTCTTCGTAATCGGCGGCGGTATTGGCGCTGTCGTCTTCGAGCCAGTCCTGCCACTGCATCGATCCTTCACCGTCCGAGCCGATCTGCGCGTTCAGCGAGGCATCGCCCCCCGACAGGCGCCGGTTCATCGAGATCACCTCGTCCTCGGTCACGCCCAGATCATTGGCGATCTGTTTGACGTTCTCGGGGCGCAAATCGCCTTCTTCCAGCGCGCCAATGCGGTTCTTGGCCTTGCGCAGGTTGAAGAACAGCTTTTTCTGCGCCGATGTTGTGCCCATTTTCACCAGCGACCAGGACCGCAGGATATATTCCTGGATCGAGGCGCGGATCCACCACATCGCATAGGTCGCCAGGCGGAACCCTTTTTCGGGGTCGAACCGTTTGACCGCCTGCATCAGGCCCACGTTCGCCTCCGAGATCACCTCGGCTTGCGGCAGGCCGTAGCCGCGATAGCCCATGGCGATTTTGGCAGCCAGTCGCAGGTGCGATGTGACCATCTTATGCGCGGCTTCGGTGTCTTCGTGGTCCACCCAGCGCTTGGCCAGCATGTATTCTTCTTCGGGTTCCAGCATCGGGAACTTGCGGATTTCCTGCATATAGCGGTTCAATCCGCCTTCCGGAGTTGGTGCGGGAAGATTTTTATAGTCGCTCACTGTCGTGCCCTCCATTATGTATAAAGGCTTAACATGGATATGGTCGCGCTGCGGCCGTTTTCAAGTCTCAGTCTTTACATCTGGTCAACGCAATATGAACCATTCGGTTCAGTTTTGCGAGTGGCCTTTGTGTGCGCTCACGCAGATGGGATAGCGTATTTCAGACCGGCGCGCCCATTGCGGCCAGCAGGGCCTGCATATCGGCGGGCAAAGGTGCTGAAAATTCAAGGAATTCTTCGGTCACCGGATGCACGAAACCCAAGGTCGCGGCATGCAGCGCCTGACGCGGAAAGGCGGCGACGGCATCGACGCCGGCCTCGCCCAATGCCTTGGGCGACATCTTGCGCCGGCTGCCATAGGTCGGATCGCCGATCAGCGCATGGCCGCAATGGGCCAGATGCACGCGGATCTGGTGGGTGCGGCCGGTTTCCAGCCAGCATTCGACCAGCGCCGCAACAGGCATTGCGCCCAAAGCGGCAAGGATTCGCACCCGTGTCACCGCGTGCCGCCCGGCGGTAAAGGACACCGCCTGCCGCTGCCTGTCAGTGCGGTGCCGGCCCAACTGGGTCTGGATTTTCAGGATGTTGCCGGGTTCAAACGACGTGCCTTTGATGCCGCGCAGGCGGGGATCGTTCGCTTCGGGGACGCCATAGCAAACAGCGATATAGCGCCGTTCCACCGTGTGATCGGCGAATTGATCGGCCAGATGGTGATGCGCGCGGTCGGATTTGGCCACGACCAGCAGGCCCGACGTGTCCTTGTCGATCCTATGCACGATGCCGGGGCGTTTGAGGCCGCCCACACCCGACAGGCTGTCGCCGCAATGGTGGATCAGCGCGTTGACCAATGTGCCATCCGCCGTGCCGGGGGCAGGATGCACGACCATGCCGGCGGGTTTGTTGATGACGATCAGGTCGTCATCCTCGAACACCACATCCAGCGTGATATCCTGCGCCCCGATATGGCTTTCGACGGCGGCGGCGACGGTGACGGCGACCTGCGCGCCCTCAGCGATGCGGAAACGCGGGTCGGTGACCACCTGCCCGTCCACGGCCACGGCGCCATCCGCGATAAGACGCGCCAGACGCGACCGGCTGAGCGCGGCGTCATCCGGCACGTCGCGGCCAAGCGCCTTGTCCAGCCGTGGCGGCGGGTTTTGGGCAATCGTGAATGTGATCAGGGTCGGCCCCATCAAGTTCTCCGTCATCATCTGCGGGCTGAAAAGGGGGTGGTACCACCTGCTGGTCTCGAACCAGCGACCTCTTGATCCACAATCAAGCGCTCTAACCAACTGAGCTAAGGCGGCACTGGCGCCGGATTTAGCCGCATGACCGCATGATTGCAAGGGCTAGTCACGGCTTTTCGCGCGCGGCACTTGCCAAGCGATCGCGCGGCGCTGTAGGCAGGCAAAAGACAGCAAGGAACAGATCATGGGTATCAACAGCGAACGCGATATCGAGGCCAATATGCAGATCGGCCCGACCGAACTGGGCATGGTGCGCATCTTCATCGAGGCCGGCGACACAGAGATCCCGATGGATTTCGAACCCGAAGAGGCCGAGGAAATCGCTGACGAGATCCGCGCCGCAGCCCAAGCCGCCCGCGCCGTCAAAAAGCGCTGACAAAGCCCGGATCGCGCGCCACTTGTGCGCGGATCGCGGCATGGCGCGCGAATTTCTGCGTCAGCAGCTTGCGCCGTGCGGGGGGCAAAGGCCGGTCCGGCCCCATCCGCAGAATTTCGGCGTCATAGCTGTCGGCGATGATCAGGCCCGTGTCATCGGGCAGCAATTCCAGCGGAAAAGCGGCATCTACCGCCCAGAAAAACCGGTCGCACCAGTCCAGATAGCCCTGCCATTTGCGGTCGGTCTGGAAATCGGCACGACTGGATTTGCATTCGATCACCCAGATTTCACCTTTCGGCCCCAGCGCCATGACATCGACGCGCAGCCCCGGTGTCGGCACCAGTTCTTCGACGCTGACGAAATCATGACCGCGCAGATGACGGCACACGCCACGGGCCAGAGTCTGGCCGGGCAGCAAGGCGGGGGATACGAAACCAGAGGACATGGTGCGATACTGAACAATAAGTGAACAAATTGCAATCGGGGGCGGTGCAACAGCATGGTGGCGCGCCGGATTTCTGCGTCCGACAACCCGCCATCTTTATGATTTGGTCAGGTTTTGCTGCGACATATGTTCCCGTCACGAAAGTAGGGCGGACATGTCTGCGATTGCCAGTATCACCTTTTTCGACATCTGCATGGCGCTGGTGACAATCGGTCTGGCCGAACGGGTCTTGCTGGGCTACGCGCCTGCGTCGATGGTGGGCCGCAATGGCTGGTTGATGCGCGGCGATATCGAAGAATAAGATCATCCCACTTGTGGAACCTAGTGTTGCGCCCTAACTGTCTGTCAGACGGGTTTCTGCGCTGCATGTATACCATCGGTACAAATCCAGTGGCCTTAAGCAACTCCGAGGGAGCTGGCTCTGTTCTGGCCCTGGTCAGTCTACCTGGCGCCCACCTGTAAAAACAGGTCCTCGGGATTAGCTACCGCTACGGCAGATGTGGTGCCCGTCGCCTAACGCCCGCGCCGCGACCCAGCGGTCACGCGGATCGGGATCAATTGGCCGCCGGATTGGTCGTCGTCATCGTCATCCTGCGCGTCCAGCATGATCGAAATGGCAAATTGCACGCTGCCGAAAACGGTGCCGTGGAAAAACCACAGCAGGAACACGGCCAGCCAGCCGATATCGGAATTGGCGACAAGGCTGCCAAGCCGCGCCACGTCATGCCACAGTAACAGCGCGACAAATCCTGCGGCGATTACGAATCCAACCGCGCAATGGCGCAGGTAAAGCCGCATCAGGTCCGGCTCATTATCATGTGTCATGTCATCGCCCCCTCGGTCAAAAGCTAAGCCATGTGCCAAGGAATACAAGACGTGCCAATGTCGCGGGTCTTCATTCCCGTCAACCGCCCCCGCGTCTGGTCCTGTCGTGTGGCCAAGCCGCGACTGTGATGACCTTAACCTTTGATTCATATTAAAACCGGCTAACAGCCTCAGAATGGACAGATTTCAAAATCATCTCCGTGGCGCATGCGACGCCAGAGTGTTGCTGCAATTTACCAGTGAAACAAGGAACGAGTATGATGCAAAGACGAGCCGAATATCTGTCGCGCTTCACCACACCGATTGGCGCGGCCTGTGCCGCGCTGATCATCGCCGCAGCACCGGTGCAGGCGGACCCAACCATCGGGTTTGGCCTGTCCGTCAGCTATGGCCAGCAAAAGGTCGATACGGGTATCGGTGTCCGCGTGTTTTCGGACAACGAGCGTGACAGCAACGTGGCTTCCATCGGTCTGGATTACATGCTGACCAGCCAGTCCTGGCGCGCCACCATCGGTGCGGCACATCTATATGATGACACCTATATAGGCCTCGATCTGGGGTTTGACGGCAATTTCGATTTCGGCGTCTCGGCGGGTTGGCTGAAAGAGCAAACCGAGCAAGTCTTTGCGCAGGCCACCGGCCTGCAACCGGTCATCCCGGACCAGTCGCTGGGCCAGGGACGCTAAAGACGGATTGGCTTTGACGCCGTGCTTTGACGCGCGGCATCGGGATCATATCGGTCCGGATGCCGCCGCAAGCGCCGCACATCCAAAACCCTAACCCGCCGGTCGCAGGCAGGCTCAGAACGCCTCGGGATGGGCTTCGCGGGCCATATGGTCCAGCACGGCATTGACGAATTTCGGTTCCTTGCCGTCATGCGAAAACGCCTCGGCCACGGCGACAAATTCGCTGATCACGACCTTGGGCGGCGTGTCCTTGTCCAAAAGTTCCGCCCCCGCCGCGCGGAACAGCGCGCGCCATGTCGGGTCGATCCGCGCGATCGGCCATTTTGCCACCAATGCGCGATCGGTCATCTGGTCGATACTGGCCTGCAGATCGACGGCGCGGTCCATCATCCGGCGGAAGGTATCGACATCGCCTTCCACCAATTCGACATCGTCGATCACCTCGCCGAAACGGTGGTCTTCGAATTCGCGCACGATGCCTTCGACGGTCTGGCCGGTGGCTTCCATCTGGAACAGGGCCTGCACGGCATAAAGCCGTGCGGCGGATTTCATCTTGCGGCGCTGGTTATTGGAAATTGTCATGCGGTTGTATGACCTGTCATCAGGATGTCGCGGGTAAAGCCCACGCCTTTTTCGGCCTTGCCCCATTTGCGCGCCAGCGCGACCAGATGCAACGCTGCCGCCGCCGCCCCGCCGCCTTTGTTCATCTGTGCTGCATCCGCACGCACGACCGCCTGCGCATAGTTTTCCACGGTCAGGATGCCGTTGCCGATGCACAGGCCCTGCAACCCCAGCAATTGCAGCGCGCGGCTGCTGTCGTTGCAGACGGTGTCGTAATGCGTCGTCTCGCCCCGGATCACGCAGCCAAGCGCGACATAGCCGTCAAAATCGCCCATCCGCGCGGCGATGCCGATGGCGGTGGGAATTTCCAGCGCGCCGGGGACATGCACGATTTCATGGCTGGCACCGGCCTTTGCAATCTCGGCCAAGGCTCCGGCGATCTGGTGATCGCTGATATCTTTGTAATAAGGCGAGGCGGCGATCAGGATCTTCACCGGCTTGTCGAAATCCGGCAAGGGCAGGATATGATGTGTGGGTCCGGCCATCAGCCAATCTCCGAAATTTTGCGCGTGCCGACGATTTCGAGACCGTAAGCATCAAGGCCCACGACCCGCGGCTTGGGTGAATTGGTCAGCAGCGTGATGTCATGCAGGCCCAGCGCCGACAGGATCTGCGCGCCCAGCCCGTATTGCCGCAGCGTATGTGGCGATGCTTCTTCGCTCGGGTCCAGTTTCATATGCAGGTCGCGCAGCAGCACCAATGCGCCGCGCCCTTCATCGGCGATCAACTGCATCGCATCGCCGAATTCATTGCGCCGCCCCTTGGGGCCAACACCGACAACATCCAGCATCGGGTCCAGCGCATGCATCCGCACCAGCACGGGCTCGGGCGTGGTGATATCGCCCTTGATCAGCGCGATATGTTCGGCACCTTGGGTTTCATCGACGAAAATCCGCATCTCCCAGTCACCGCCGAATTCGGATGTGATGGTCTGGCTGTCGCGCAGCACAACCAGATTATCATGGCGGCGGCGATAGGCGATCAGATCGCTGATCGTGCCGATCTTCAGCCCGTGCAATTGCGCAAAGGCGACCAGATCGGGCAGACGCGCCATTTCGCCGTCTTCTTTCATGATCTCGCAGATCACGCCCGACGGGTTCAGCCCCGCCAGACGGCTGATATCGACAGCGGCCTCGGTATGGCCGGCACGGACAAGCACACCGCCATCGCGCGCGCGCAGTGGGAACACATGGCCTGGCGTGGCGATATCGGCCGCCCCCTTGGCTGCGTCAATCGCGACCGAGACGGTGCGCGCACGGTCGGCGGCGGAAATGCCAGTGCTGACGCCTTCGCGGGCCTCGATGCTGACGGTGAACGCTGTTTCATGGCGCGATGAATTGTTGGACGCCATCAAAGGCAGGCCCAGCGCATCGATGCGGCTGCCGGGCAGCGACAGACAGATCAGCCCGCGCCCGTGCTTTGCCATGAAATTGATTGCGTCAGGTGTGGCCATCTGGGCGGGGATCACCAGATCGCCTTCGTTCTCGCGGTCCTCGTGATCGACAAGGATGAACATCCGGCCATTGCGGGCATCATCGATGATATCCTCGATCTTGCTGATCGCATCGGACCAGTCCTGTTCAACCGGACCCGGTGTTTCGAAAGTGATGGACATATGCGACCCCGCAGCTTGGTTGCCTGCCAGATAGCCCAGCATCCGCCGTTTGAAAAGGGCTGCAAGGCGTAAGGTAGCTTACGGAAAGAAGGCCTCGGCACTGACATAGCCCGCCAGCCGCGCCGCCGCGACCCATTCCCGTTCAAAATCGGTATCGCCCACCAGCACAAAGCGGTCGGCAGGCTGGCGCAGCGTGCCGGTCACCTGATCCAGATCGCGGCGCATGGCCGACCAGCTGTCGGCAAAGCGTGGTGCGGCAAAGGCGCGGTCGATCCCCGCCAGCCCCGCCAGATGCGTGGGCGTGACGGGCCGGTGCGCAAGCCCGTGGCGGGCGGTATTGATCAGCGTTTCCAGCCGCGCCGCACGGTCCGCAGGCATCGCCTGCCCGTAGCGCAGCACGCGCAAGGCATTGCTGGAAAACAGAAACCCGATCAGGTCATGCCCGTTGCTAGCGCGGATACCGGCATAGGTCTTGTACGGCAGGCCCAGTTCGGCGGCGCGCTTGACGCGCAGGCGCACCACCTCGATCGGCAGGACGGGCAGCAAATCCTGCCGTGCCTTGGCCCATGCGAATTTGCGCCAGCTATGCCCGGGCTCCTGCGACAGGCCGGAATTATGCCCGATCCCCGCCATCAGGCGTAATCCTGCAACCGCGCGACATACCGCGCCATCGTGTCGATCTCGATATTGATCAGATCGCCCACCGCAACATCGCCCCAAGTCGTGGCGGTCTTGGTATGGGGGATGAAATTGATCCCGAAATCGCGGCCCGCAACCTCGTTCACCGTCAGCGATGTGCCATCCAGCGCCACCGACCCTTTGGGTGCGATGAACCGCGCCAGCGCCTCTGGCGCGCGGAATGTCACGCGGGTGCTGTCACCTTCATCGCGCAGGGCCACAACCTCGGCCACGCCATCGACATGGCCCGACACGATATGCCCGCCCAACTCGTCGCCCACCTTCAGCGCGCGTTCCAGGTTCAGCCTTTTGCCGACCGTCCAGCCGCTGACATTGGTGGCCCCCACGGTTTCCGCCGAAATCTGCACATCAAACCAGTTCTGTGGATCACGGCCCAATGCGATCACCGTCAGGCACACCCCGTTACAGGCAATCGACGCCCCGATGTCGATTCCTGCCACGTCATAGCCAGTGCCAATCCGCGCGCGCAGATCGCCCTGCTGGTCCAGTACCAGCACCCGCCCGATATCGGTGACAATTCCTGTGAACATGCGCTTTCCTTTCCGCTTGCTCCTGACCTAGCGGCTTGCAGGCGTGCAGGCAAGCAGGCGGCTTGCCGCATTACCGCCAGAATTGCCGTGTTAAGCTGGCGTTCAGTTTGTTCAGTCAGTTCAGTGTTATGAGTTCCCAACGCCGCTTCCTTTTCCTGCAAGGGCCGCATGGCCCGTTCTTTCGCCAGATCGCAGCGGCCCTGCGCAAATCGGGGGCCGGTGTCTGGCGCGTCGGGTTCAACGCGGGCGATGCGGCTTTCTGGTGGCGCAGCCCCGGATATCTGCCGTTCCGCGACAGCCCCGACGCATGGCCCAGCGCATTGGCCCACATCCTGCGCGACAAACAGATCACCGATATCGTCCTTTACGGCGACACCCGCCCGATCCATGCCGAGGCGGTGCGCCAAGCCCGCGCCACCGGTCTGCGCATCCATGTCTTTGAAGAAGGCTATCTGCGCCCCTATTGGGTCACCTATGAACGCGGCGGCAGCAACGGGCATTCGCAGCTACGCAGCCTCAGCATCGCTGACATGCGCGCGCATCTGGCCCAGCCGGGGCAAGACCAGCCGACGCCGCCGTCCCATTGGGGCGACATGCGCCAGCATATCTTTTACGGCGCGCTTTATCATTGGTTCGTGATGTTCCGAAACGCGCGCTATCCGCAATTCCGCCCGCACCGCGCCCTGCCGGTGCGCACCGAAGCGCAGCTTTACACAGCCCGTCTGCTGATGATGCCGGTGCTGGCGCTGCTGCGCGGGCTGGCCACCTTGCGGATCAAGGCAGGCGGCTATCCCTATCATCTGGCGCTGCTGCAACTGGAACATGATTCGAGCTTTCAGATCCATTCACCGTTCCGCGACATGGAAAGCTTCATCGACATGGTCATCACCGGTTTTGCCAAAGGCGCACCAGCGGGCCATCACCTTGTGTTCAAGACGCATCCGCTGGAAAACGGGCGCAAACCGCTGCACCGCCTGATCCGGCAGGCGGCGGCGGCGCAGGGCATCGCGCATCGCGTGCATTTCGTGCGCGGTGGTAAACTGGCGCGTTTGCTCGATTCCGCACTCTCGGCGGTGACGGTCAATTCCACCGCGGGCCAGCAGGTGCTGTGGCGCGGGATTCCGTTGCGGATTTTCGGCGCCGCGGTCTATGACAAACCGCAATTCGTGTCCGACCAACCGCTGCCCGCCTTTTTCGCAGCCCCACGCCCCCCCGACACCCAAGCCTATCGCGATTTCCGGCAATTCCTGTTGCAAACCAGTCAGGTACCCGGCGGGTTCTATTCCGCCAAGGGCCGGCGCAACCTGATCCGGCATCTGGCCCCGATGATGCTGGCGGATGCGGGTCCCTATGCCGCGCGGCACGGTGATGATCAGGCGCGCGATCTGCAAACCGCCGCGCTGGCCAAGATACAGCGCGTGGCCTAGCCTGCCGCAATGCCGGATGAAAACCGCCAGAACCTTTATGTCTATTCGGGGGGTTTCCTGACCCAGCCCCGCATCCGGCGCATCCTGACGCTGGCGGGCTTCGACATCCGGCTTGGCGCGCCCGGACCCCACGACAATGTCGGCGTCTGGGGCCAAAGCCCGACCGCGCCACGCGGCGAGGCTGTGGCGCGGCACAAAGGTGCGGGCCTGATCCGGGTCGAGGACAGTTTTCTACGCTCGGTCCGGCCCGGACGGTCCGGTGACCTGCCCATCGGGCTGAACATCGACCGGCGCGGCGTGCATTTCGACCCGACCGTGCCGTCCGATCTGGACCTGATACTTGCGCATGATCCGCTGGACGATACCGTCCTGCTGAACCGCGCTAAGGCGGGGATCAGCGCCTTGCAGGCGGATCATCTGTCGAAATACAGCTGTTTCGATCCCGCCACGCCCGTGCCCGATGCCGGCTATGTGCTGGTCATCGACCAGACCCGCAAGGATGCGTCCATCACCGCCAGCGGTGCCGACAGCAACACATTCCGCGAAATGCTGTTTTACGCCCAAACCGAACATCCCGACCAAAGGATCGTGATCAAGACCCATCCCGAAACCATAGCAGGCAACAAGGCGGGCTATTTCACCGCCGCCGATACCAGCGACAGGATCAGCCTGTGTGCTGCCCCCGTCTCGCCCTGGGCGCTGCTTGCGGGGGCGATCGCGGTCTATACCGTCACATCGCAGCTGGGGTTCGAGGCGATTTTAGCAGGCCACAAACCCGTGGTTTTCGGCCAGCCATTCTATGCAGGCTGGGGGCTTACAGACGACCGCAAACCGGTCCAACGCCGCCAACGCCGCCTGACGCGGGCGCAGCTTTTCGCGGGCGCGATGATCCTCTATCCAACTTGGTACGACCCCTACCACGACCGTCTGTGCAGCTTCGAGGAAGCGACAGCCACCCTGTCCGCGCTGACCCGCGCCTGGCGTGACGACCACCAAGGCTGGGTCGCCGCCGACATGCGGCTGTGGAAACGCCGGCCCTTGCAACAGTTCTTCGGCCACTACGCGCAGGTCCGGTTCGCGCGCGGGGCCAAGGCGCCGCACACAGGCCGCACAATCCAACCGCCGCCTGATGCGCTGGGCCAGCACGGATGCGCGCGACGCGGTGCTGGTCGAGGATGGTTTCCTGCGCTCGCGCGGGCTGGGCGCCGATCTGGTGGCGCCCTTGTCCTTGGTGCTGGACGATCTGGGCATCTATTACGACGCAACCCGCCCCAGCAGGCTCGAGGCGCTGATCACCGGATCACCCACGCTACCCCCCGCCGCCCGCGACCGCGCAGCGGCGCTGATCACACGGATCAGGGCGGCGGGCCTGTCAAAATACAATCTGCAGGGCAAACCCCTGCCCGAGCTGCCCAAAGGGCGGCGCATCCTTGTGCCGGGGCAGGTCGAGGACGACGCCAGCATCCGGCTGGGCGCAGGCGAAGTGCGTAGCAACGCAGCGCTGCTGCAAGCGGTGCGTACGGCCAACCCCGCTGCCGTGATCATCTACAAACCGCACCCCGATGTGCGCGCAAACCTGCGGCCCGGCCATATCGCCAACGCAGGCGACTGGGCCGATCTGGTGCTGGACGACGCCGACCCGATCGCCGCCATCCAGGCCTGCGATTGCGTCTGGACCATGACATCGCTTCTGGGGTTCGAGGCGCTCTTGCACGACCGCCCGGTCACCTGCCTTGGGATGCCGTTCTATGCCGGCTGGGGGCTGACCGATGACCGCGCGCAGCCGCTTGCACGGCGCAACAAAACACTGGACCTCACCGCGCTGGTCCATGCCGCGCTGATCGCCTATCCGCGCTACCGCGATCCGGTCAGCGGCCTGCCCTGCCCGGTCGAGGTGATCGTGGACAGGCTCACCCATGACGATGTCCCGCCCGCCACGCGCCTCAACCGCGTCACAGCGAAACTGCAGGGCCTTTTTGCGAGCTTCGCGCCCTTGTGGCGTTGACTTCTTATTTCCAAAAATACTCCGGGGTACGGGGCAGCGCCCCGTGCAACCCTAGACCCGCCGCCAATGCGTCATGACATCATCGCCCAGACGCGCCAGATCATGCAAGGCAAAGCGCGGCGCATCCGCCAGCCGCCCGATTCCCATCGCGGCCAGTGCAGGCGTGCCTTCGGCGCCGATGGCGCAGCCTGCGGTCATCACCACCAGATCATCGACCAGCCCTGCGCCCAGCAATGAGGCAGCCAACATCCCGCCGCCTTCGCAAAACAGCCGCGTGATCCCTGCGCTTGCCAGCGCCTGCATCATCGCCTCGGGTTCGACCTGTCCTGCACGCACGGCACAGGGCAGGCTGACGGCACCCAGCGCCAGCCAATCGGCCACATCCGCCTCCGCCCCGTGGCAGATCCAGACCGGCGATTGGCGCGCGGTCTGCGCCAGTTGGCTGGTCAGCGGCAGCTTGACCGCGCGCGAGACGACCACGCGCACAGGCTGGCGGGTGATGCCAAGACCGCGCACGCTCAGCGCCGGATCATCCGCACGCAGGGTTCCTGCACCCACCATCACCGCATCATGGCGCGCGCGCATCATATGCACCGCGCGGCGGGCCTCTGGCCCCGTGATCCACTGGCTTTCGCCGCTGGCCGTGGCGATCCGGCCATCCAGCGTGCCAGCCAGCTTCAGCGTCACAAAAGGCCGCGCTGCCGTGATCCGCGACAAAAACCCCGCATGATCGGCACGCGCCTGATCTGCCAGCAACCCCGTTTCCACGACGATCCCCGCCTGTTCCAGCATCGCGATCCCGCGGCCTGCGACGCGCCCATCGGGATCACCCAGCGCAACGACGACCCGCGCCACACCCGCGGCAATCAGCGCCTCGGCGCAAGGCGGGGTCTTGCCATGATGCGCACAGGGTTCCAGCGTGACATAGACCGTGGCCCCGCGCGCATCCTCGCCCGCCTGCGCCAAGGCGACAGTTTCGGCATGCGGCCGCCCGCCATCCTGCGTCCAACCGCGCCCGACAATGCGGCCATGGGTCACGATCACGCAGCCCACCGCCGGATTGGGCCAGACACGGCCCATCCCGCGCCGCCCCAGTTGCAGCGCCAGTGCCATGTAGCGGGCGTCGGTCACTCGTCTTCTTTGGCTGCTTGCGGGCGCAATTCGCTGACGAATTTATCGAAATCATCCGCCGCCTGAAAATTCTTGTAAACGCTGGCAAAGCGCACATAGGCGACCGTGTCGATCCTTGCCAGGCTTTCCATCACGATCTCGCCAATCGTGCCAGACGGGATGTCGGTATCGCCCAGACTTTCTAGCCTGCGCACGATGCCGCTGATCATCTGATCCATCCGTTCTGGTTCAACAGGGCGTTTTTGCAGCGCGATCCGGATCGAGCGTTCCAGCTTCTGGCGGTCGAAATCCTCGCGCCGCCCATTGGATTTGATCACCACCAGATCACGCAATTGCACGCGTTCATAGGTGGTGAAACGCCCGCCACAGGCCGGACAAAACCGCCTGCGCCGGATCGCCACATGGTCCTCGGCGGGACGGGAATCCTTGACCTGGGTATCGACATTTCCGCAAAAAGGGCAACGCATAAGGGGGTCCTTTGGGTCTATGTGTTGGGGCAAGACCCCACTTATCCACAGCCACTATAAGAACCCGCCTTGGTTTTGGGTAGGGGGGATTTTAGACCGCTAGATACAGCATGAGACAGGCAGCTCAATCGCGACCGGCCAAGAAACTGCCATGCTTTCGCAGACAGAGGTCTCGACGCCTTGTCACGTCAAACCAAAGCCTGACGCTATCGTTGAATCTGCAATTTCACTGGGCCAGAACACGGGTTGCCACGCCAGATATACGGCTTGGGTCAGCCCCGCCCAGCCGATACAACCGACTGGGCAAGGCCTGACTGTATCACTGGTCCAGGAACGACCGCAATTTGCGTGACCGGCTGGGGTGCTTCAACTTCCGCAGCGCCTTCGCCTCGATCTGGCGGATGCGTTCGCGGGTAACGCTGAACTGCTGGCCGACCTCTTCGAGCGTGTGATCCGTGTTCATCCCGATCCCGAACCGCATGCGCAGCACACGTTCTTCGCGCGGCGTGAGCGAAGCCAGCACGCGGGTCGTGGTTTCTTTCAGGTTTTCCTGAATGGCGCTGTCCAGCGGCAGGATCGCGTTCTTGTCTTCGATGAAATCGCCAAGCTGGCTGTCTTCCTCGTCACCAATCGGCGTTTCGAGCGAAATCGGTTCCTTGGCGATCTTCATCACCTTGCGGACCTTTTCCAGCGGCATTTGCAGCTTTTCGGCCAATTCCTCTGGCGTGGGTTCGCGGCCGATTTCATGCAGCATCTGGCGGCCGGTGCGGACCAGTTTGTTGATCGTCTCGATCATATGCACCGGAATCCGGATCGTGCGGGCCTGATCCGCGATGGACCGCGTGATCGCCTGCCGGATCCACCATGTCGCATAGGTGCTGAATTTATAGCCACGGCGATATTCGAATTTGTCGACGGCCTTCATCAGGCCGATATTGCCTTCTTGAATAAGATCAAGGAATTGCAGGCCGCGGTTGGTGTATTTTTTGGCGATGGAAATGACCAGACGCAGGTTCGCCTCGACCATTTCCTTTTTCGCCTGCCGCGCTTCTTTTTCGCCTTTTTGGACCTGCTGGACGATACGGCGGAATTCGGTGATATCGACGCCGACATATTGCCCGACCTGCGCCATATCATTGCGCAATTCTTCGATCTTGTCGGTCGATTTCTCGACCAAAGCCTGCCAGCCTCGGCCCGATTTGGCGGCCATCTGTTCCAGCCAGTTCGGGTCCAATTCGCGCCCACGATATTCGTCGATGAATTCGCGGCGGTTGATACGGGCCTGATCGGCCAGTTTCACCATCGCGCTGTCGATCGACATGATCCGGCGGTTGATGCCATACAACTGATCGATCAGCGCCTCGATCCGGTTGTTGTGCAGGTGCAGCGAATTGACCAGCACCACGATTTCAGAGCGCAGCGTCTGATAGCGTTCTTCCTCTTTGACCGAAAACGACGAATCCTCGTTCAAGGTCGCGGACATCCGCGCGTCCTGCATATCGGACAGATCGGCAAAGCCGCGCGCGATAATTTCCAGCGTTTCCAGCACGCGCGGTTTCAGCGCGGCCTCCATCGCGGCCAGCGACATATTGGCCTGATCGTCATCGTCGTCGTCATCGTCCTTGCTGATCGGGTTGCCGTCAGCATCCAATTCGCTGCCGCCATCCTCCTTGCTGTCGGACACAGAGGCGGCGGTGACGACGGTTTCAACCTCGCCCTCCTCGCCCAATTGGTTGCCAAAGGTCGTTTCAAGGTCGATCACGTCGCGCAGCAGGATGTCCTCTGACAGCAATTCGTCGCGCCAGATGGTGATCGCCTGAAAGGTCAGCGGGCTTTCACACAGGCCCAGAATCATCGTGTTGCGGCCAGCCTCGATCCGCTTGGCGATGGCGATCTCGCCTTCGCGCGACAAAAGCTCGACCGATCCCATTTCGCGCAGATACATGCGGACGGGGTCATCGGTGCGGTCCAGCTTTTCCGCCTCGGCGCCGCCGATGGTGACATCGCGCGACCCAGATACGGTGGCAATGTCGGTGCCGCCGGCGCCATCATCGCTTTCTTCTGATTCTTCTTCCTCGGTGACCTGAATGCCCATTTCGGACAACATCGACATCACGTCCTCGATCTGATCGGACGACACCTGTTCAGGTGGCAGGACCGCGTTCAGCTGGTCATATGTAATGTAGCCGCGTTCGCGGGCATCGGCGATCATTCGCTTGACCGCGGCCTGGCTCATATCAAGACTGATATCCCCATCCTGGTCGTTGTCCTTGCGATCATCGGTGTCTTTCGCAGCCATCAAAGGGACCCTTCCAAGTCGTCGTTACGCAGCCAGGGTGATTCGGCTGATTCGGTCATTCCCGAATCAACCCTGCATCGGCGTGAACCGCAAGCAGGCGACCGCGTGTTTTTCAGTTCTGTTGCCATGTCATGACCTAGGCCGGTCCTGTCCTTTGGCAAAATTGATCTGGTCGAGCAATTGGTCCAATGCACTGCGCTCGTCCTTTTTCATTCGCGCCCCGTTGGGGCCAACCGCATATTCGGCGCGGTCCTCGTTATCGCCGCGTCCGGCCTTGTCTACCGCCGCACTGGCCTGTGCCAGCCGCCATGTCAGCCCCTCATCGGCCAGCCCACCAAGGTCTTCGACCGCATCTTCGATCTCGCGGGCATGGCCGCGGCGGGCGGTCAGTTTCGCAAACTCCTCGGCCAGGCACAGGCGCGCGACCTCGGCCTGCCCTTTGCGGCGCACCGCGGGGCTGATTGCGACATGGCTTTGCGTCAGCAGCTTTTCAAGAGCATCTGCCCCCAGATCAGCCGAAATAGCGGTTTGCAGATCGGCATGTCCAAGATGGCGCAAAATCGCCGCCTGCAGGTCACGATGCGCCGGATCGCGGCAATCAATGCGTTCTAGCGCATCACCGAATTCCACCGCCACACCGGGGGCGACGATCATCGTGGCCAGAATAACCGCCTCGCGCAGATGTTCCTGGCTGACGGCCCCCGCCCCCAGCATGGAATTGCGCGCCGTGGCCACGGGGCTGATCGTGCGTTTCCACGGATCGGCATTGCGCGACCATGTCCCGCCTTGGGCCCTGAGCGCGGCGGGACGGCGGGTGCTGAACAAGGCCCAGCGCATCTCTTTGATCGCCTCGCCATAATGGCTGCGAATCGATGGATCGGCGATCAGCTTGATCTTGTCACGCAGCGCCTTGTCCAAAGCGGCCTTGCGTTCGGGGCTGTCGAAAGTCTTGCCTTCGGTCTCGCGCTGCCACAACAGCTGCACCATCGGGATCGCAGCATCGAGCAGTTTTTGCATCGCGCCCGCGCCTTGCGTCTTGATCACATCATCAGGGTCCAGCCCTGCCGGCATCAGCGCAAACCGCAAGCTTTGCCCCGATTCCAACAGCGGCAGCGCAACATCGATCAACCGCATCGCGGCGCGCAGACCGGCGGTATCACCATCCAGCGCGATGATCGGCTCGGGGGCGATCCGCCAGAGCAGGCGCAACTGATCCTCGGTGATCGCGGTGCCCAGGGGGGCCACCGTCGCGGTAAATCCCGCCTCTGCCAGCGCGATCACATCCATATAGCCTTCGGCCACGATCAAAGGCTTGCCTTTGCCCGCCGCCTCGCGCGCGGGGCCATGGTTGAACAGGCTGCGGCCCTTGTCGAACAGCGGCGTTTCGGGGGAATTGTAATATTTCGCAGGCGCGTTGGGGTCCATCGCGCGACCCCCCATCCCGATGGCGCGGCCTCGCGCATCACGGATCGGAAAGATGATCCTGCCCCGAAACCGGTCATAAGGCGCACCACCTCGGTCGCTTTCAGCGGCGATGCCCGCGGCGATCACCAGCTTGGCATCCACCCCCTGTGCGGTCAGATGCGCCAGCGCCCCGCCCTGCGCAGGTGCAAAGCCGATATCCCACCGCGCCTGCGCCTGCGCGCTCAGGCCGCGCCGTGCCAGATAATCGCGCGCCTCGGCCGCCGCCGCTGTCTGCAACTGCAACCGGTGCCACTTGATGACCTTTTCCATCACTTCGACCAGCTGGCCGCGCAGATCGGCCTTTTGCTGGGCGGCCGGGTCGCGTTCGGGCATCGGCATTCCCGCCTCGCCCGCGAGAATCTTCACCGCCTCCATGAAATCGACATTCTCGGTCTCGCGCACGAATGAAATCGCGTCACCCTTGGCGTGGCAGCCAAAGCAGTAATAATACCCTTTGCGATCATCGACGTGGAAACTGGCGCTTTTCTCTTGATGAAACGGGCATGGCGCCCAAAGATCGCCCTTGCCGGGGTTGGATTTGCGGGCGTCCCACATGACCTTGCGCCCGACGACCTGTCCAAGCGACAGCCGGTTGCGTAATTCGTCCAAAAATCCAGGTGGCAGGCTCATGCGCGCAGTATCCGCCTTTTGCCCCTGCTTTCCAAGGGCTGCTATCGACCGAAAAGGCCTTTGCATCTTCCGAGCAAAAATATCCCCGCCGGAGGCCTCGGTCAGACGCGCAGCGTCAGGCCGATCCGCGCGCCGCCAGCCCCGCCATCGCCTCTTGCAGATCATGCACCAATGACGCCGCCATTGACCGCATCACCATCACCTCGAACGCCTGCGCACCGGTGCGGGTGATGCTGACCGGCAAATGGCCCAGCAGGCTGCGGGCGGTATGGTTGATCTTGAACGCGCTGACGCGCAGATCAAGCGGGACCAGCCGCGCCAGCACCGCCTCGCCCCCCGCCCCCGCGATCTCCAGCGCGGCATAACCGTCGGATTGATCCGTGACCGCCGCCAGCCCGTCCAGCATGACAGGCGCGCTGACGATCCACGCATCATGGCCGATCCATTGGCAGATCACATCGCCCGCAATGGTCCGCCGCCCAACGGCGGGCAGGCTCAGGCCAAGCTGCGATTTGATCGCCGCCGATACCGGCTTGTGCTGGCCACGATAGGGGGCAATGGAAAACAGCGTCTCGTGCGTGAGCTCGGTGCAGGTCACATCGCCTGTCTGCAACGGCAACAGATCGCCAAAAGCGCCAAGTGCGATCAATCTAGCCACGGGCGCGTCCTCCTTCGGGGTCGACGAACACCGGATGGCAGACCTCGGCCAATGTATCCACACCGCGCAAATGGTCGACCATGCGGATCACCTCGCCATACCTTTCGGGGCCGTTTTTCAGAAACCCAAGCCCCAGATAACAATCCAGCGTCGGCGAATAACAGGCCGAAGTGACATAGCCCTGATCATTGGCGGTCACGGCCTTGGCGTCTTTGGCAAACAGATGCGCGCCCGCGGTCAGACGCCGCCCTTCTTCTACCGCACGCAGACCGACCAGCCGTTCGCGGGCAGGGTCCAGCAGACCGGGACGCCGGGATGCGGCTTGCCCGACACAATCTTTCGCGGTGCTGACCATCCCCGCCAGCCCCAGATCATACGCCGTGGTGCGCCCGTGCAGTTCGGCATGGGTCAACAGGCCCTTTTCAATGCGCAGGACATTCAGCGCCTCTAACCCGTAAGGGCCACCGCCCAAGGTGCGGGCCTGCGCCACCAATTGCCGAAACAGGCTTTCGCCGTAGCGCGCAGGCACCGCGATCTCGTAGGCAGTTTCACCCGAAAACGAAATCCGGAACAGCCGCCCCGCCACACCGCCGATACCTACAGCGCCACAAGCCATGAAAGGCCAATCCTCATCGGTAATCTGGTCATCCAGCACGGTGTTCAGCAGCACCTGCGCGCGGGGTCCGGCCACGGCAAACTGCGCCCAATGATCCGTCACCGACACGATGCGCGCATCCAGATCGGGGCGCAGCACCTGCCCTGCGAATTCCAGATGGCGCATCACCTGCCCTGCCGCAGCCGTCGTCGTGGTGATCACAAAATGATCTGGCGCCAGACACGCGGCGGTCCCGTCATCCATCACGAACCCGTCCTCGCGCAGCATCAGCCCGTAACGTACGCGCCCGACCTTCAGGGTCGACATGCGGTTGGTATAGACGAAATCCAAAAGTGCTGCTGCATCAGGCCCCTGCACGTCGATCTTGCCCAAGGTGGACACGTCGCAAACGCCAACAACATTGCGCACATAGTTCACTTCACGGTCGCAGGATTGGCGCCAGCTGACGTCGCCTTCCAGCGGGAAATAGCTGGGGCGATACCATAGCCCCGCCTCGATCATCGGCGCGCGCGCGGCAACACTCGCGTGATGCGATGTCATCAGGCGGCTGGGGGCAAACCCTTTGCCCTGCCCGCCTGCGCCCATCGCGGCGATACTGACCGGGACGAAAGGCGGACGGAAGGTCGTGGTCCCGGTCTCAGGGATGCCGCGCCCGGTCAGATCGGCCAGCACAGCAAGCGCCAGCACGTTCGAGGATTTGCCCTGATCGGGTGCCATGCCTTGGGTGGTATAGCGTTTCATATGCTCGACGCTGCGCATGTTTTCCTGTGCCGACAGCGCGATGTCCTTGGTCGTCACATCATTCTGGAAATCGACCCATTTGCGCCCCTTTCCGGGCGTTTCCCACAGCGGCGCAATCGCATAGGCGCGAGCCTCGGCCATGGGCAGCGTCACCTCGGGTGTGAACCCGAGGCCACGGGCGATCTCTGCGGCCACCGCGGCCCCGTCGCGCAGACAGGCTGCGGTGTCAAAGACACCGTGACACGCCCCTGCCACCGCCATGCCGGGGATCGCGTCAGGGCTTGGCACAAAGGCTGCGATATCTTCGCGCCACTGGGGCCGTCCGTTCATGTGACAGGTTAGATGCAACGACGGGTTCCAGCCGCCGGATATGGCCAAACAATCAGTCTGGATCACACGGGTGCCGCCCTGATGGGTCACCGTGATGCTGGTCAGACCCAGCCTGCCGGTCGTCGTCGTGACGCTGCCACCGGTATAGACCGGATAATCCGCCGTGACCTGCACATCAGCGCGGGCATCGATCAGCCCCGCGATCTTGATCCCCGCCGCCGCCAGATCGCGCGCGGTGCGGTGCGCGTCATCGTTGTTGCCAAAGACCGTGACCGACCGGCCGGGTGCCACACCCCAGCGGGTGACATAGGCCCGCACCGCCCCCGCCAGCATGATGCCGGGCCGGTCATTGTCAGGAAACGCGATAGGGCGTTCCAGCGCACCCGCACACAGCACCGAGCGTTTGGCCACGATCCGCCAGAAACACTCAACCGGCGCATCCGCACCCACGATGCGTTCCAGCGCGCCATAGGTGCCTTGGTCATAGGCACCGGTCACGGTCGTGCGCGTCATCAGCCGCACATTGGGCAGCGCGCGCAATTGCGCCAGCACATCCGCAACCCACAGGGCGGCAGGCCTGCCATCCACATCCTCGACCTCGCGCAGCAGACGGCCGCCCATGGCGCTGTCCTCATCGGCAAGGATCACATCGACACCCGCCCGCCCTGCGGTCAGTGCCGCCATCAGCCCCGCAGGCCCCGCCCCGATCACCAGCAGATCGCAAAAGGCAAAGGCCTTTTCATAACGCTCAGCATTGGCCTCACCACTCAACCGGCCAAGGCCCGCCGCGCGGCGGATCACCGGCTCATAGAGCCTTTCCCAGAACGACGCAGGCCACATGAAGGTCTTGTAATAAAACCCCGCCCCCAGAAACGGCGACAAAAGGTCATTCACCGCCAGCGCATCATGGCGCAGGCTGGGCCAGGCGTTCTGGCTGAACACCTCCAGCCCCTCGGACACTTCGACCATGGTCGCGCGCCGGTTCGGGTCCTGTGCGGCACCGCGCCCGACCGTGACCAGCGCGTTCGGTTCTTCGGACCCCGCCGTCAGCACGCCGCGCGGGCGGTGGTATTTGAATGAGCGGCCCATCAGCCTGATCCCGCTGGCCAGCAGCGCGGCAGTGACCGGTTCGCCCGGCACGCCCTGCACGGGTTTGCCGTCAAAGGTAAAGGTCACGGTCTGGCCAGGGTTGCGCAGCCTCATGATGCGGCCTTTTGCGCAAGCGTCGCGCCATGAACCGCATGGGACAGCGTGTTGCGCGCCACGACGATCCATGCGCCACAGCCTGCCTCGTGATACCACAGATCGCGGGTGTCGCCGGCGGGGTTGTCGCGGTTATGCAGGTAATCATCCCAGGCGTCAGGCCCCGCATCAGCTGCGGGGCGGGTGATCGCCACGGCATCGCCCATATAATAAAACTCGCGCCGGTCGCGTTGGCCGCAATGGGGGCAGTTAATCCGCATGATCCGCCTTCATTCTCATTTCTTCAAAATACTCATTTCCTGCGCTCAATGCAGGTTATGCTGCGACCCGGTGCCTTCTTCGTCCATCAACCCGACCCCGGTGCGGAACCGATCCAGCCGGAATTTCGCCGCCGTTGCATGGGGCTGGCCGGTCGCCATCAGATGCGCAAAGGCAAAGCCCGAGGCGGGCACAGCCTTGAACCCGCCATAGCACCAGCCGCAGTCAATGAACAAACCCTTGGTCGGCGTTGTGTCGATGATCGGACTGCCGTCGGGGGTCATGTCCATGATCCCGCCCCATGACCGCAACACACGGGCCTTGCCGATCATCGGCATCAGGGTCATCGCGGCCTCCATCACATGTTCGGCCATCGGCAGATTGCCGCGCGCGGCGTAAGAGGCGTAGAAATCCAGATCGCCGCCAAAGACCAACCCGCCCTTGTCAGACTGGCTGATATAGAAATGGCCCATGCCGAAACTGACGACATGGTCGATCACGGGTTTCAGCCCCTCGGTCACAAAGGCCTGCAACACATGGCTTTCGATCGGCAGGCGCATCCCCGCCATCGCCGCGACCTGCCCTGATCGGCCTGCAGTGACGATGCCCACCTTGCGCGCCCTGATCGGGCCGCGCGTGGTCTGCACGCCGGTCACGACGCCGTTTTCGATGTCGATGCCGGTGACTTCGCAATTCTGGATCAGATCGACGCCGCGCTGGTCGGCACCGCGCGCATAGCCCCAGGCCACCGCGTCATGGCGTGCCGTGCCGCCACGCGGGTGATATAGGCCGCCATAGATCGGGAACCGGGCATTGTCGAAATCGAGATAGGGCAGATGGCTGCGCACGCCTTCGCGGTCCAGCAGGATCGCATCATCACCTTGATTGATCATCGCATTGCCGCGCCGCACAAAGGCATCACGCTGGCCGTCAGAATGGAACAGGTTGATCAGCCCGCGTTGCGAATGCATCACGTTGTAATTGAGATCCTGTTCCATCCGCTCCCACAGCTTGAGCGAATGCGAATAGAATTCCTGATTGCCCGGCAGGAAATAATTGGCGCGCACGATGGTGGTGTTGCGCCCGATATTGCCGCCGCCGATATGGCCTTTTTCCAGCACGGCGATATTGGTCAGCCCGTGTTCACGGGCAAGGTAATAGGCCGTGGCCAACCCATGTCCGCCACCGCCGATGATGATCGCGTCATAGCGCGGTTTGGGCGCGGGGTCGCGCCACAGCGGTTTCCAGCCTTTCTGGCCGAACAACCCTTCCTTGATGATCTGAAACCCCGAATAGCCCATGCCCTGCCCCTTGCCGCGCCAGCCCGACTCTAGCCGATTGGCGGCAGACCGAAAGGGCAAATGCGGGTGTAAGGTGGATCATGATCCACCTTACGTTTCAGCCCCTACAGCCCCTTGGCGCGATAGCTGTCAGCAACCTTGCGGATCGACACCAGATAGGCCGCCGTGCGCAGGTCATGTACGTCGTCGCGCCCATGCCAGACCGCGCGCATCGCCTGATAAGCCGTCCGCATCGTGTCGTCGAGCCCCGAGCGGACCAGTTCCAGCTCATCCGCACCGCGCAGATATCTGTCCTTGAAATCAGGCGACAGGGTCCACCCAAGGCCCTTGTCTGCCGACAGCCGTTCCAATTCATCCACCACCAGCTGGTGGCGCGATTCTTCCTGGCGGCGCTGCATCCGGCCGAACCGGATATGCGACAGGTTCTTGACCCATTCGAAATAGGACACCGTCACGCCGCCCGCATTGGCATACATGTCGGGAATGATCACACAGCCCTTGTCGCGCAGGATTTCATCCGCCCCCGCGGTCACCGGGCCATTCGCCGCCTCGATGATCAGGGGGGCCTTGATGCGGTCGGCGTTGGACAGGTTGATCACCGCCTCCAATGCGGCGGGGATCAGGATGTCGCAGTCGGCCTCCAGCATACTGGCCCCGTCGGGGATGAATTTGGCATGGGGGTAATTGGCCAGACCGCCATTCTTGGTAATCCAGGCGCGGACGGTTTCGACATTCAGCCCCGCTTCGTCATGCAGCGCCCCGTCGCGTTCGATGATCGTGGTGATCAGCGCGCCATCTTCTTCGGACAGGAATTTGGCCGCGTGATACCCCACGTTGCCAAGGCCCTGCACGATCACGCGCTTGCCATCAAGGCTACCGGTCAGGTTCGCCTTGGCCACATCCTCGGGGTACCGGAAAAATTCGCGCAGGGCGTATTGCACGCCGCGCCCCGTCGCCTCGACCCGGCCGGCGATGCCGCCTGCATTGGTGGGCTTGCCCGTGACACAGGCGGCAGCGTTGATATCGGTGGTATTCATCCGCCGGTACTGATCCGCGATCCAGGCCATTTCCCGTTCGCCCGTGCCCATATCGGGCGCAGGCACGTTCTGGGCGGGGTTGATCAGGTCGCGCTTGATCAATTCATAGGCGAAACGGCGAGTGATCAATTCCAGTTCATGTTCGTTCCAATCGGCGGGATTGATCCGCAAGCCGCCCTTTGAGCCGCCAAAAGGCGCCTCAACCAGCGCGCATTTATAGGTCATCAGCGCCGCCAATGCCTCGACCTCGTCCTGATGGACGTTGATCGCATAGCGGATGCCGCCCTTGACCGGTTCCATATGTTCCGAATGGACCGACCGATAGCCGGTGAATGTATGCAGCGCGCCACGCAGGCGCACACCAAAACGGACCGTATAGGTTGCGTTGCAGACCCTGATCTTTTCCTCCAGCCCGGGGCTGAGGTCCATCAGAGCGACGGCACGGTTGAACATCAGATCAACGGATTCGCGAAAACTGGGTTCCTGCACGGGATCGTGGGCGTTCATTGTCATTCCTTCCTGTCCCGGCGCAGCGCCGGGTCTGTTCGGGCGCAGCACGCCCCATCGTCAACATAGGGGCGATTCGCTAAAACAAGATGAGAAAATCAGCAGTTTTAAAAAAACAGACGATTTACCCGCCAGCATGCGGTGGATCCGGTCAATCGGCTGCGGGCGTTTGTTTCGCAAAAATAAACAGTCATATTGATTTGGATAAACTGTCCATTAATCTGCTATAAATATCTCTTTTCATTACATAAATCTTAACATTCTTGTCACGTCGTCCAGCTGCTTGTGTTAAACAGAAGATGAACGCTTTCATGAACAAGGCACGATGAAAATCGCCAGCTGCGAGGATTCAGAATGCAAAATTCAAAGCCGCATTTGACAAGCAAGGCACACAACCCACGCTGGCGCATCAAATGTTTGCGCGCCTTTGGACAGGACGAGAACGGCAGCGTCATCATCATGACGATCCTGCTGCTGGTCACGATGTTGATCTTGGGCGGCATGGCGGTCGATTTCATGCGCTATGAGGCGCGGCGCGCGACGCTGCAATCGGTGTCGGACCGCGCTGTTTTGGCGGCGGCCAGCTTGAACCAGACCCTCGATTCGCGCGACGTCGTCGAAGATTACTTTACCAAAGCTGGCTTTGCTGATGCGTTGGTCGGCACGCCTGTCGTGGTGGACAACGGCAATTCGCGCACCGTGACGGTGCGGTCCGCACTTGATGTGAACACGTTCTACTTGCGGCTGGCCGGTATGGACCGTCTGACAGCCCCCGCACGGTCAAGCGCGACCGAAGGCGTCGGCAAGGTCGAAATTTCGTTGGTGCTGGATATTTCCGGCTCGATGCGCTTTAGCAACCGCTTTGCCAATATGCAGGCCGCGGCGATCGCATTCGCCGAAGAAGTGCTGGACCCCGCCAATGGCGGCACCGTGTCCTTGACCATCATCCCCTATGCGGGCGCGACAAATCCGGGGCCAGAGATGTTCGCCTTCATGGGCGGCGTGCGCTATCCCGATACGTTGCTGGCGGGTGATGACGGCATTCTAGGGACCAAGGACGATTATTTCTTTCCACAGGTGTCGTCTTGTGTGGAAATGGTCGGCACCGACTGGTCCAGCGCCGGTTTGCCGGGGGCCGGACGGGCCCAAGTGCCGCATTTCCAGGTCTGGGATATCGCCAGATCGGTGATGGATTGGGGCTGGTGCCCGCAGGACAGGTCATCGATCCAATATGCCATGGCAACGCCTGCGCAGGCCCGCTCTTTCATCAATGGCCTGCGGATGCATGACGGCACCGGCACGCATTATGCGATGAAATACGCGCTCGCCACGCTCGACCCGTCCAGCCAACCCGCTTTCATGCATCTCAGCCACCCCAGCAGGGGGCTTGTCCCGCCCCAATTCGCGAACCGCCCTGCCGCATGGGATGATCCCGAAACCAAAAAGATCATCGTGCTGATGACCGATGGCGACATCACGCAACAGGAACGACCGCGCATTGCGCAGCAGGAAAGGGACATCGACGAAATCATCTCGCGATCCATCAATGGCACGGACAACCGTGGCCCCTTTGTCGATACTGCCACCAACGTCGGCAGGTTCGAGGCGATTTGCACGCTGGCAAACCAACCCGCGCGCAGTGTGGACGTCTATACCGTCGCATTCGAGGTGCAGCCGAACAGCGCCGCTGACCGACAGATGCGCAACTGCGCCTCTGATCCATCCATGTTTTTCCGCACCAGCGGTGCCGAGCTGATCGACGTCTTTGCCGGTATTGCCGAACGGATCACTGACCTGAGGTTGAACCTGTGACGTCCGCCTTGCGTTTGCGCGATCTCTTGCGCCGGTTTCACGCCAATGAGGATGGTGTGGTCACGGTTGAATTCGTGATCATCTTTCCGGTGTTCATGACATTCTTTCTGATGACCTATGAAAGCGGGATGATTTCGCTGCGCCATTTCGCGCTGGAACGGGCGGTGGATGTCGTCGTGCGTGATGTGCGCATCGGGGCAATCCCGAATCCGACGCGCAACACCCTGCGGGCGAATATTTGTGACGTAGCCCGGCTCTTGCCGGATTGCGAAAACCAGTTGCAGTTGGAAATGATCCGCCGCGACCTGCGCAATTGGGTCGATGTGCCGGACACGGTGCAATGCATTGATCGCGGCGCCGAAGTACAGCCCGTCGTTGAATTCACCAGCGGCGGCAATAACGAATTGATCTTTCTGCGCGCTTGCGTCCGGCTTGATCCGGTGCTGCCGACCAGCCTTTTGGGCCGCACCATTGTTGACGCCAATGCAAACAGCGCGGCGGCCGGGTCTTATGCGCTGGTCTCGACCACGGCTTTTGTTGTTGAACCGTTCCGGAACACGCCAGGATCATGATGACCAATCTGATCAAACGCTTTCGCGACAACGAGGATGGATCAGCCGCCATTGAACTGGTGCTGGTCACCCCGATCATCACATGGGCCTTGTTGTCCACGATCGTTTATTTCGACGCCTTCCGCGCGGAAACACGCAGCGCGCGCGCGGGCCTGACCATCGCGGATATGTTCAGCCGCGAGGCCAGCGCGCCAGTTGCCATCGGTGCAGGCTATGTTGATGCAGCGCAGGCGCTGCTGGGCACTTTGGTCGAATTCGACCCCGCCCCCGCCCTGCGTGTCACATCCTATGCTTGGGACGCGGCGGCAAACCGCTATGTGCTGCGCTGGTCCGAAAGTCGCGGCATGGGTCAGGCGCTGACCGATGTCGATCTTGCCTTGATGACAGACCGGCTACCGCTGCTGGCGGATGGGGCGACGTCGCTTCTGGTTGAAACAAGCGCCGCCTATCGCGCGCCGTTTTCGCTGGGCATCGCGCCCTTCACGAACAACACTCTGGGTCCGGTCGAGATGACGACCTTCACGGTCATATCGCCACGCTTCGTGCCGGCGATCTGCTTTGACCCGACACCCTTGATCCCGACCAATGGCGATGAGATTTGCTGATCAGCCGCTGCGCGCCTTGATCCGCAGGGCGATCTGTTCGGCCATGAACTTGGCCGGGCCAGCCGCGGTGACACCGCCAATGCCGACGCGTTTGCCGATCCGCCACCACATACCGGGTGACCAACCGCGTGGCTGACGCGTTTTCAGCACCAGCGTAAAGCCGTTGGCGGGTTTCATCGCCAGCGCACCGCGATCCACCAGCACGATATCGTCGATCCGCGCCAGAACCTTGCCGTCGGTATCGCGCAGGTCGGTCTCGGTCAGCACAATGCCCAGCCGCGTGGCGCGGCGCATCATTTCCCCCAGCCACAGCATCGCAGCCCCGAAACCCAACAGAAAGATCAGCCAGATCAGGTCAGGCGGATGGGCCATCGCCGTATAGATCAGCAATCCACCCAAGCCATAGATCACCGCACAGGCAAAATAGCGCCGCCCCTCAGAGGCATGGACGGTCGGATAACCGCCGGTGTGATCGGGGTTGAACATGGATAGCCTTTCGCGTCAGCGCCGGACGGATTTCTGGACAAGGTTGCAATAGATTCCTTCGATCGCATCCATGCCCAGCCTGCCACCTTCGCGGTACCAATGGCTGAGCCCGGTCAACATGGCAATGATCGCCATCGTCGCAATCCGCGTGTCAGGCACGGAAAACACCCCCGCCGCCACCCCATCGCGCAAGATATCTTCGAGCGCGGTTTCGTAATCGCGGCGCATGGATTCCAGAATGGCAAAGTTTTCAGGCGCAAGGTTGCGCAATTCCATATACGATACAAACACCTGATCCGGCCGCGGCAGGTGGAACCGGATGTGAAACCGCGTGAAGCCATCCAGCCGCGCGGGCGGATCACCGCGCAGATCGGCCGCGGCCAGCGCATCCAGCACGTCCTGCATATGCGCGCGCATCAGGTCGAACAGCAGGCTCTGTTTATCAGGGGTGTAATTATACAGCGCCCCCGCCTGCACCCCGACCTCGGCCGCGATCTGGCGCATCGACACGGCCGCATAGCCATGCCGCGCGATCAGCCGCAAGGCCGTGTCCTGCACCCGTGGGCCGGTGATATCGGAATGAGACCCTTGTTTGCGCGCCATGGGCCCATCTAACTGAACAGTCGTTCAAATGAAAAGCCCGACTTGCTGCAAAGGCCGCTGCATGTCTATTGTCTGCCACATGCGCTACGCCCTGCCCTTTTTGCTGATCCTTGCCGCCTGCGCGGATACTCCCGCCTTGGATGGTACGGTGTCCGAGGCCGCGCGCCTTGCACCTTACCCGCGTCTGGCACCGCTGGAATATCTGCCCGCATCGGTCATGACCGAAACGGATGGCATGGGCGACCGGCTGGCCGCGTTGCAACGCCGTGCAGCGGCGCTGCGTGCGATTGATCCGGACGCGTTGCAGTAGCCAAATCTATTCGCTACACCGCAGGGCAACCGCGACAGATATGGATTTGACAGCATGACACACCCCTTAAGGCTCGGCATTGCGGGACTGGGCACCGTTGGCGTGGGCGTCGTGCGGATCGTGCAAAAGCATGCCGATCTGTTGCAGGCACGTTCGGGCCGTAGGGTCACGATCAGCGCGGTATCGGCGCGCAGCCGTGACAAGGATCGCGGCGTCGATCTGTCGGGCTACGCATGGGAAGATGATCCCGTGGCCCTTGCGCGCCGCGACGATGTCGATCTGTTCATCGAGGTGATGGGCGGCCATGACGGCCCCGCCAAACACGCGACCGAGGCCGCAATTGCCGCGGGCAAGGATTTGGTTTCCGCCAACAAGGCGCTGCTGGCCGTGCATGGCCAAGCCATCGCCGAAGCCGCCGAAGCCGCAGGCCGTGTGATCCGGTTCGAGGCGGCAGTTGCGGGCGGCATCCCCGTGGTCAAGGCGCTGACCGAAGGGCTGGCCGCCAATGACATCACCCGGATCATGGGCGTCATGAACGGCAGCTGCAATTATATCCTGACGCGGATGGAAAGCGCGGGGCTGACCTATCAGGAGGTTTTCGACGAGGCCAACGCCCTTGGCTATCTGGAAGCCGACCCCGAACTCGACGTGGGCGGGATCGATGCGGGGCATAAGCTTGCGCTGTTATCGGCCATCGCATTCGGCACGCAGGTCAATTTCGACGCCGTGCAGCTGGAAGGCATCGGTGCGGTCAGTATCGAAGATATCCGCCAAGCCGCCGATATGGGATTCAAGATCAAGCTTTTGGGTGTCGCCCAGATGACGGGCCGCGGGCTGGAACAGCGGATGTCGCCTTGTCTGGTGCCGGACACATCACCGCTTGGCCAATTGCAAGGCGGCACCAATATGATCGTGCTGGAAGGCGATTCTGTCGGCCAGATCGTGCTGCGTGGCCCCGGTGCAGGCGAAGGCCCGACCGCCAGTGCCGTGATGGGCGATGTGATGGATATCGCACGCGGTATACGGATTTCAACCTTTGGGCAGCCCGCGACCAGCCTGCGGCGCGCGCGCCCCGCATTGGCGGCGATACCGGCCCCCTATTATCTGCGGCTGCAATTGCTGGATAAACCCGGCGCTTTGGCCAAGGTCGCGCGCGCCTTGGGCGATGCGGGGATTTCCATCGACCGGATGCGCCAATATGGCCATGCCGCACCCACGGCCCCGGTGTTGATCGTGACGCATAAGACGACCCGCACCGCATTGGACGAGGCTTTGGCCGCGTTCAAGGACACCGGCGTGGTGTCGGGCGATCCTGTTGCGATCCGGATCGAGGCGGTTTAGCGCAAACAGCCTTGCGACCGTGGCCCAAGCAGGGTTTACCGTGGGGTGAACATCCCGAAGGAATACCCATATGCCCAGCCCCGCCGATTTCAACGACCGCAACCTGTCGCTGGGTCTGGCCCGCGTCTCTGAAGCGGCCGCCATCGCCTGCGCGTCTCTGATCGGGCGCGGCGATGAAAAGGCCGCCGATCAGGCGGCGGTGGATGCGATGCGCAACCAGCTCAACAAGCTCGATATCGCCGGTGTCGTGGTGATTGGTGAAGGTGAACGCGACGAAGCCCCAATGCTGTTCATCGGCGAAGAGGTCGGCACCGGCAATGGGCCAGGCGTGGATATCGCGCTTGACCCGCTGGAAGGCACCACGCTGACCGCCAAGGACATGCCCAATGCATTGGCCGTGATCGCGATGGGGCCGCGCGGGTCGATGCTGCATGCGCCGGATGTCTATATGGACAAGCTCGCGATCGGGCCGGGGTTTCGCACCGGTGTCGTAACGCTGGATATGTCGCCTGCAGAACGGGTGTCGGCGCTGGCCGCCGCCAAAGGCTGTTCGACCAAGGACATCACCGTCTGCGTGCTGGAACGTCCCCGCCACGAAGACATGATTGCCGAAATCCGCGGCACGGGGGCCGCGATCCGGCTGATCACTGATGGTGATGTGGCGGGTGTCATGCATTGCGCCGAACCCGATATCACCGGCATCGACATGTATATGGGGTCTGGCGGCGCGCCCGAAGGGGTGCTGGCCGCAGCCGCGCTGAAGTGCATGGGCGGGCAGATTTTTGGCCGGCTGTTGTTTCGCAATGATGACGAGCGCGCGCGCGCGACCAAGGCCGGCATCACCAATTTCGACCGCGTCTATACCCGCGACGACCTTGTGACTGGCGATGTGATCTTTGCCGCGACAGGGGTCACGGATGGATCTCTGGTGCCCGGGATCAAGCGCGAGGTCGGTTTTGTCACCGCCGAGACGATCCTGATGCGGTCCAAAACCGGATCGGTGCGGCGGATGATCTATCGCAATCCCGTGCGCTGAGGCGCTGGCGCGCCGCCTCCGGCGGGAGTATTTTTGGAAATAAGAAGTCAAGGCGTGGCGCGCCAGTTGCGGCGCTGCTAGTATGGGCGCATGAACATACCACAAGATCATGCGTTTCTAGGGGTGGCTGCGTCCTTGACAGGTCGTCGTTGGGTTGGGCCAAACGCGCAGGAAGACCGCGCTGCCGAGGCGATGGCGCAGGCGACCAACCTGCCGCCCGCGCTCTGCCGGACATTGGCGCGCCGCGGCGTGCCGTCGCCCGAGGCGGCGTTGTTCCTAGCCCCCACCCTGCGCGATCTGCTGCCTGATCCACGCAGTTTGCGTGATATGGAAAAGGCGGCCATGCGGTTTTTGCAGGCCGTGGCAGGGCGCGAGCGGATCGCGATTTTTGCCGATTATGACGTGGATGGCGGGGCGTCTGCCGCGCTTTTGATCGTCTGGCTGCGGCAGAGGGGATTGCGCGCGACGCTGTATATCCCTGACCGCATCGACGAAGGGTACGGCCCCAATGAACCGGCCATGGCAGAATTGGCTGCGGCGCATGACCTGATCATCTGCGTCGATTGCGGGACGCTGTCGCATGGCCCGATTGCCGCGGCGATAGGCGCGGATGTGATCGTGCTGGACCATCATCTGGGGGGTGAAACCCTGCCTGCGGCCCATGCTGTCGTGAACCCCAACAGGCAGGACGAAAGCGGTGATCTGGCGCATCTCTGTGCCGCGGGCGTTGTATTTCTGATGCTGGTCGAGGCGAACCGGCAATTGCGCCTGACGGGCACGGCGGGGCCGGATCTGATGACGATGCTCGATCTTGTGGCGCTGGCCACGGTCGCCGATGTCGCCCCCCTGGTCGGGGTGAACCGCGCCTTTGTGCGCCAAGGGCTGGCGGTGATGGCGCGCCGTGCGCGCGTGGGCCTGACGGCGCTGGCCGATGTGGCGGGGCTGGATGCGGCGCCCACGGCCTATCATCTGGGGTTCTTGCTGGGGCCGCGGGTCAATGCGGGCGGGCGGATCGGCAAGGCCGATCTGGGGGCACGATTGCTGGCCACCGATGATCCGGCAGAGGCGCGCGATCTGGCGGATATGCTGGACCAGTTGAACACCGACCGGCGCGCCGTGGAACAGGCGGTCCGCGATGTGGCCATCGCACAGGCGCTGGCACGCGGCACGGATGGTCCGCTGGTCTGGGCGGCGGGCGAAGGCTGGCATCCGGGCGTCGTCGGCATCGTCGCGGCCCGGCTGAAAGAGGCCACCAACCGCCCCGCCATCGTGATCGGGTTCGAGGATGGGATCGGCAAAGGATCAGGCCGGTCGGTATCGGGCATTGATCTGGGGGCTGCGATCCAGCGGCTGGCCAACGAGGGCCTGTTGCTGAAAGGGGGCGGGCACAAGATGGCGGCGGGGCTGAGTGTCGCGCAGGACAGGCTGGAACCGGCGATGGCGCGGCTGGCAGAATTGCTGGACAAACAGGGGGCCAGCGCGCTGGGGCCTGCCGATCTGCGGTTGGACGGGATCCTGATGCCGGGGGCGGCCACCGTCGATCTGGTGACCTTGCTGGATGATGCGGGGCCGTTCGGCGCGGGCGCGCCTGCGCCGCGTTTTGCTTTCCCCGATTGCCAGATTCTTTTCGCCAAGCAGGTGGGCGAAACCCATCTCAAGATCAGCTTTGGCGACGGGCTGGGCACGCGCATCGATGCGATCTGTTTCGGGGCGATGGACGGGCCTTTGGGGCCTGCGCTGTTGCAGCATAACGGCACCCGGTTCCACCTTGCCGGACGGATCGAAGTCAATGTCTGGCAAGGCCGCCAATCGGTGCAATTGCGCCTTGAAGACGCCGCCTCCGCGCATTGACGCGGGTTTGGAAAAAACCGTAAATTCCCCCTTGCGCGCGCTGCGGGCTTTGCCTAAAAGCGCGACACCAAGCGCGGTCCCTTCGTCTATCGGTTAGGACGTCAGGTTTTCAACCTGAAAAGAGGGGTTCGATTCCCCTAGGGACTGCCATGGTGAAATTCATCAGAAAATTGTCATAAAATCAATGTATTAGAGCTGTGATCGCTGATAATCCTGCGCGCGGATGTAGCATTTTTCGGTTTTGTGGTCGGTTCGGTTGTTTCGCCCCCTGCCCAGCCGCGCTAGGCTGGCGCGAAGATGACAGAAGGATTGCAAAAATGACCCTGACCTACCTGCACACGATGGTGCGCGTGAACAACCTCGAGGCGTCGATGGCGTTTTACGCCTTGCTTGGCCTGCGCGAGACGCGGCGCATCGACAATGACAAGGGGCGGTTTTCGCTCGTGTTCATGGCGCCGCCGGGACAAGAGGACTGTCCGGTCGAGCTGACCTATAACTGGGATGGCGATGACGGCTTGCCGTCGGACAGCCGCCATTTCGGGCATCTGGCCTATCGCACCAGCGATATCTATGCTTTGTGCCAGCATCTGATGGACAATGGCGTGACGATCAACCGCCCGCCCCGCGATGGGCACATGGCCTTTGTGCGGTCGCCTGACAATATTTCCATCGAATTGCTGCAGGAAGGCGACAACCTGCCGCCGGCTGAACCTTGGGCCAGCATGGGCAATACCGGCCACTGGTAAGGCCGGCACCGGTCAGGTCCGGTCAATAGATATAGCGGATCTGATCGCTCCAATACCGTTCAACTCGGCGGAGTGCGGAGGAAATGCCGTCAAGACCGGCATGGTCCAGCACCTGCCGGTCCAACAGGCCATCGGCATGGGTGGCAAACAGTTTCGCCACGATCAACCGCACATTGCGCCCTTTTTCGGTCAGGCGCACCCGTACTGACCGGCGGTCGATTTCGCTGCGCTGGTGGTGCATATAGCCAAGTTCGACCAGTTTCTTGAGGTTGTAGGACACGTTCGAGCCTTGGTAATAGCCGCGCGATTTCAATTCGCCTGCCGTCACCTCGTTTTCGGCGATGTTGAACAATAGCAGCGCCTGCACCGCGTTGATTTCAAGAATACCGACCCGTTCGAATTCATCCTTGATCACGTCCAGCAGCAACCGGTGCAAACGTTCGACCAAGGTCAGGACATCCAGATAGGACGCCATGAAGGTTGCGCTGCGCGCGTCCGTCAAGCCGGATTTATCCTGCTTTCCCAGATTGGTATGAACGCTCATCCCGCTGCTCCGTCTGCTGTTATGCAGAGGGTCTAAGGCAAACAAACCAATATAAGGTTAATGCGCCGCCGCAGGGCGCGTGACCCCCTGCGCGCCTGCCGCGATCCGCGCGATCATTTCGGCATAAACATCAGGCACCGCGAATTGCCCGCCGACCCAACCATACAGATCATGGTCGTTTTCGGACAATAGCGCGTCATAAAGCGCCAGCTCCGCATCATCCATATCCGCCAGATGGCCAGCAGCAAAGGCCGACAGGATCAGGTCCATTTCCTTGATCCCGCGCCGCATCGACCGCATGTGCAACCGTTTGCGGGTGTGTTCGATGGTTTCTGTCATAATGTCCTGCGCATTGCTGTCTGAAGCTGTTTTTCCACTTGCCCCATCTTGTCAAGCGTCTGCACCATCTGCGCGCGCAGGCGCCGCATCTCTTGCATCAGGGCTGCCACATCGGCGGGGATTTCGGTGGCATCATCGGGGGCGGCCAGCCCGTCGCCCAGCCCGGTCATCAACCAGCCCAGCGATACGCCCAGCATTCCTGCCAGCATCTGCAGCCGGTTGGCGCGCGGTTCGCCCATGTCATTTTCCCAAGATACCAAGGTTGCGAACTTGACGCCCAGCGACTTGGCAAGGTCTTTCTGGCTCAGCCCTGCGGCTTCGCGCGCGCCTGCCAGCCTGTCGCCAAAGGTCGCGGCCTCGGGGCTGTACCAATCGCTGTCTGTTTCGGTCACACGGGACTCCTTGGTTCTTGCTAAGCTTGCTCGCCTCGTCTTATGTCACGGATAGTGCAATTTGACCACCGGACATCCCCATGGCTTTTCTGTCTGCGACGCTTGATCGCGTCAAACCCTCGCCCACCATCGCCGTCACCACCAAAGCGGCCGAATTGAAAGCAGCGGGGCGCGACATCATCGGCCTTGGCGCCGGAGAGCCGGATTTCGACACGCCCGAGAATATCAAGGCCGCCGCCGTGCAGGCGATTGCCGAGGGCAAGACGAAATACACCGCCGTTGACGGCATCCCCGAGCTGAAACAGGCGATCTGCGCCAAGTTCAAGCGCGACAATGCACTGACCTTTGACCCCGCGCAGGTCACCGTCGGCACCGGTGGCAAGCAGGTGCTGTATAACGCCTTTATGGCGACGCTGAATGCGGGTGACGAGGTGATCATCCCTGCGCCATATTGGGTCAGCTACCCTGACATGGTGCTGCTGGCAGGCGGCACGCCCGTCACGATCGAGGCGACGCTGGAGGCCGCGTTCAAGATCACCGCCGACCAGCTAGAGGCGGCGATCACGCCCGCGACCAAGTGGTTCCTGTTCAATTCGCCGTCCAACCCGACGGGCGCCGGTTATTCGTGGGATGAACTGAAAGCCCTGACCGATGTGCTGCTGCGCCATCCGCATGTCTGGATGATGACGGACGACATGTACGAACATCTGGCTTACGGAAATTTCAAATTCTGCACGCCCGCGCAGGTCGAACCGCGCCTTTATGACCGCACATTGACGGTCAATGGCGTGTCCAAGGCCTATGCGATGACCGGCTGGCGGATCGGCTATGCGGCGGGGCCGGAAATGCTGATCAAGGCGATGCGCAAGGTGCAGTCGCAATCCACATCCAACCCCTGTTCGGTCAGCCAATATGCCGCGGTCGAGGCGTTGAACGGCACGCAGGATTTTCTGGCCCCCAATAACGCGCTGTTCGAACGCCGCCGCGATCTGGTGGTCGATATGCTGAACCAGGCGCCCGGCGTGGTCTGCCCGCGCCCCGAAGGCGCGTTTTATGTCTATCCTTCCATCGCGGGCTGTATCGGCAAGACCAGCGCCGCTGGCGTGCTGATCGACAATGACGAAACCTTTGCCGCGGCCTTGCTGGAAGAAACCGGCGTCGCGGTCGTGTTCGGCGCGGCCTTTGGCCTGTCGCCCAATTTCCGCGTCAGCTATGCCACATCAGATGCGGCGCTGCAGGAGGCGTGCAAACGTATCGTCGGTTTTTGTGAAAGCCTGCACTAGCGCGCAAAGCGGGTGTTCAGCCAAAAGCGGGCGCGCGCTGCGCGCCGCGCGGGAGTATTTTGGACAAAGCGAACAGGCCTTTTCGGTGCAAAAGGGTGGGCGCATTGCGTGATGGCGTCAGCGGCGGTCGAGGCGTTATGACGTGAGGCCCTGCGGCAGCGCGCGCCCTTCGTCCCATGCGATGATATTATCCAGCGCCATCTGGCCCATCGCCTCGCGGACTTCCAAGGCGGCTGTGCCCAGATGCGGCAGGATCACGACGTTTTCCAATGCGCGCAGCGCGTCAGGCACAATGGGTTCCTTGGCAAAGACATCCAGCCCTGCCCCCGCGATCTGACGCTTTTGCAAGGCGGCGATCAGCGCGTCTTCGTCCACCACATCGCCGCGCGCGATATTGACGAAAATACCGTTCGGTTTCATCGCGGCCAAGGCGGCCGCGTCGATCAGGCCGGTATTGCTGCCGCCCCCCGGCACGGTGACGACGATGATATCAGCCCGCCCCATCAGATCATGCAGGCTGTCCACCTGCTGTGCCGGTATATCCACCATCTTGGGCGAGCGGTTGAAATACAGGACCGGCATATTGAACCCGTAAAGACAGCGCCGCGCGACGGCTTGTCCGATCCGGCCCATGCCGACGATGCCCACGGTCTTGCCCGTCACATGGGTGCCCAGCATCTGTGTGGGCTGCCAGCCGGTCCATTGGCCTGCGCGTACCAGCCTTTCGCCTTCGCCCGCGCGGCGGCAGGCGGACAGGATCAGCGTCATGCCGATATCGGCGGTCGCATCGGTCACGGCACCCGGCGTGTTGGACACGGCGACACCGGCGGCACGGGCGGCGGCCACGTCGATATGGTTATAACCCACCCCGAAATTGGCCAGCACACCGCAGCGGATATCGCCGGTGAATGCCGCTGCGGCAAAGCCATCGCCCAAGGTTGGCAGGATCGCGTCGTAATCGCGCAGGGCGGCGGCAGCCTCGGCCACGGTCAGCCCAGTGGTTTCGGTGCGCAGGGTCACGTCAAACCGCGCGCGGGCGGCGGCAAGTGTTGCCTCTGGCAAGCCCCGTGTGATCAGAAGTTTTTTCAATGCAAACGCCCCCCCAAAGGCACATCTTGGTCAGGGCCGACCAGCACGACCGCGCCATCCGCATCGGGCATGCCCAGCACCAGCACTTCGGACATGAATTTACCGATCTGGCGGGGCGGAAAATTCACCACCGCCAGCACCTGTTTGCCGACCAGCGTCTCGGGGGCATAATGCACCGTGATCTGGGCGGATGTCTTTTTCTCGCCAATCTCGGGGCCGAAATCGATCCAGAGCTTGATCGCGGGCTTGCGCGCTTCGGGGAAAGCTTCGGCGCGGGTCACGGTGCCGACGCGCACATCGACCTTGAGGAAATCGTCGAAAGAAATCTCATTCATTGGCCAGTTCCCGCGCGCGGTTGGCGGCAGCGGCGACCGCACGGCGCATCAGGTCGGTCAGGCCCTTGTGCTTGTCCATCAGCACGTCGAGTGCGGCCTGCGTGGTGCCATTGGGCGATGTGACGTTGATCCGCAATTGCGCGGGATCTTCATCGGCGGTTTCGGCCAATTCGCCCGCGCCGCCCACGGTGGCCTTGGCCAGATCCATCGCCATCTGCGGCGTCAGCCCTTGGGCGACACCGGCGGCGGCAAGCGCCTCGATCATGTGAAAGACATAGGCCGGGCCGGAGCCGGATACGGCGGTCACCGCATCCATCTGGGATTCATCATCCAGACGCACGGTCTGGCCGACGGCCCAGAGCAGCGCCTCGGCCAGATCAAGATCGGCGTCCGTCGTCTTGGCATTGCCGATCAGCGCGGTGATGCCCCGGCCAATGGCGGCGGGGGTGTTCGGCATGGCGCGGATGATGGGGGTGTCTTCGCCAAAGGCCGCCTCGAATGTGGCAATCGGCGTGCCTGCGGCGATGGAAATGATCAGGGTCTTGCCCGTGCCAAACGATTTCACATCGGGCAAGGCGGTCATCATCATCTGCGGCTTGACCGCGATCACGGCGATGGCGGGGCTTTCGGGCAGGGTGCCGCCGATATGGACGCCTTGTTGTTTCAACCAGTCCGACGGATGCGGGTCGATCACCCAGACCGACGCAGCAGGCAGCCCGTTGCGCAGCCAGCCCGCCAGCATCGCCGACCCCATCTTGCCGCAGCCCAGCAAGACCAGACCACGCACGGCAACTTCGTTCATATTCATCGGCGGCACCTCTTGTCGGAATTCCAACAGGTTACGCCACGCCAAGGCGAAGGAAAACCCACCTTGGCGAAATTTTCAGGCGCGCCCGTAGGCGCCGGCGATGGCGATTTCCAGCGCCTGTTTGGGGGTCTTTTCGGCCCATGTCACCAGCTGGATCGCGGGGTAATATTGTTCGCAGGCATTGACCGCCGCACCGATCATCGTGTCGATCTGGTCGGGGCCTGCGACCTGATCGCCTGCCAGCACCAGCCCGTAGCGGTAGACCATCAGGTTCTGCTCGTCCCACCATGTCAGCGACCCCGCCCACAGCCGGTCGTTGATCGCGTTCAGCGCCTCGTAAAGCGCGGGTTTGCGTGCGGCGGGGGGTTCCATCTCGAAGGTGCAGATCAGACGCAGGGTTTCGTCATAGGCCGACCAGGCCAAGGTGATCGAATAGGTGCGCCACTGGCCTTCGACGGCCATGGCGATCTGGTCGTCGTGGATACGGTCGAATTCCCAGTCATGGGTTTCAGCGATATGTTCGACCAGATCGATCGGATGCAGATCATCGGCTTCAAAGTAATGTTCGGACAATGCCATATGCTTGGCCTCACTGTGTTGGCGCGGGGACTGTGAAATGCCCCTAGCGCTAGCTGCCTGCTCTAGGGGCGGTAGAGTTCACGTTTAACCCCTACAACATATCGTGTGGCAGGATCGGCCACCTGTAAAGCAGTTTCTTGGGGATAACCCTGCCGTCACGAATATTTCACGCAGCACGATTGCCAACCGCCGCAGCACCGCACAGATTGCAAGCAACAAAGGAGCCTGCCCCATGAACCTCGACCTGCTGAAACGACTTTGCGAAACACCCGGCGTGCCGGGCCATGAACACCGCGTGCGCGATCTGATCACATCCGAGATCAAGGGAATGTTCGACGCGGTGACAACCGACCCGATGGGGTCATTGCTCTGCCGCCGCGACGCCAAGAAAAAAGACGCGCCGCGCATCATGCTGCTGTGCCATATGGATGAAATCGGCTTTCTGGTCAGCCATATCAGCAAGGACGGTTTTTTGTATCTGCAACCGGTTGGCGGTTTCGATCCGCGCAACCTGTTTTCGCGCCGCGTGCTGGTTTGCACCGATCAGGGCGATTTCAAGGGCGTGATGAACCCCGGCGGCAAGCCGATCCACATCTCATCCGCCGAAGACCGCAAAAAGGTGCCCGAAGTCACCGAATTCTTTGTCGATCTGGGGATGGGCAAGGCCGCCTGCGACAAGGTCAAGATCGGCGATTTCGTGGTGATGGACGAACCTTTCATCGAGATGGGCAACAAGGTCGTGTCCAAGGCGCTGGACAACCGCATCGCCTGCTGGCTGGGGATCGAGGCAATCCGCAAACTGGCAAAAAAAGGGCGCGGCGCGGAAATCCACGTGGCCTTTACCTGTCAGGAAGAGGTCGGATTGCGCGGTGCGCGCACCGCCGCCTATGCGATCAAGCCCGATATCGGGCTGGGCATTGATGTGACGCTGGCCTGCGACACGCCCGGCATCCCCGAAAAGGACGCCACCACCACCCAAGGCGCGGGATTCGGGCTGCATGTGCGCGATTCGTCCTTCATCGCCGACAAGGCATTGGTCGCGCAGATCGAGGCTTTGGCGATCCGCAAAAAGATCCCCTATCAGCGCACCATGCTGGCCGCGGGCGGCCAGGACGGGGCCGCAGCGCAGCAGGCCGCCGCAGGCGCGCGCGCGGTCGGGATCGTGGTTGGCACCCGCTATATCCACACCGTGACCGAAATGGTCGACAAGGGCGATCTACAGGCGGCGCTGGATATTCTGGTCGCCTATCTGTCGGAATTTTAACCATCTGTGCGGCGGGGGATGCGCCATCCTCCGCCCGCGCCACGGCCAGCAATAGCGTCAATCACAGCGCGTGACGCATAGACCCCCAGATGCAAAGCGAAAGCCAGACTTGGCCTTGCGCCGTGCCGCCGGTCACTTTGCCTTTTTGGCTTCCAATGCGGCGATCCGCGCTGACAAAGCCTCGTTTTCTTCGCGGGCTTTCTGGGCCATGGCGCGCACGGCGTCGAATTCTTCGCGGGTCACGAAATCGCGGTCGGCCAGCCAGCGGTCCATCATGGATTTCATGGCCGTCTGCGCCTCGTCCCGCGCGCCTTGGGCGACACCCATGGCATTGGTCATCAACTGGCTCAGATCGTCGAAAATCTTGTTACGGTTCTGCATGGCGCTCTCCAATCCTGTTCAGGCCTATATGGGGCCAAGCCGCGCCGCAGACAAGCCGCCCGCCCGCTTGACATCGTCGCAACCACGCATCACGACTGCGGCATGTTTGCAGCAATTCCCTTTCCCGATATCTCGCCAGAGATTTTCAGCATCGACATCTTCGGCATGACGCTGGCGCTGCGCTGGTATGCGATGGGCTATATCGTCGGCATCGCGCTGGGCTGGATGCTGATCAAAGCCGCGCTGCGCCGGCCGCATCTGTGGCGCAACGGCGCGCCGATGGACCCCGCGCGGCTCGAGGATCTTTTGACCTATATCGTGCTGGGCGTGATCGGCGGCGGGCGGCTGGGTTATGTGTTTTTCTATCAACCTGCCGCGTTTCTTGCCGATCCGGCCAGCATCATCCGGATATGGGAAGGCGGGCTGTCGTTTCACGGCGGTTTTGCCGGCGTTGTCATTGCGGTCTGGCTGTTCAGCCGCCGCCAGAGCGTGCCGCTGCCCGATCTGGCCGATATCATCGCGCTGGCGGCAACCCCTGCCATCCTGCTGGTGCGGATCGCCAATTTCATCAATGCCGAGCTTTGGGGTCGCCCGACGGATGTACCTTGGGGCGTGATCTTTCCCGGCGATGCCGCGCAATCCTGTGCCACGACAACAGCGCCCTGCGTGCGCCACCCGTCACAGCTCTACGAGGCGGGGCTCGAAGGGTTGGTGCTGGGCGCTGTCTTGTTGCTTCTGGCGTTCCGGTTCGGCGGGTTGAAAAAACCCTGGCTGCTGTCAGGCCTCTTTTTCGCAGGCTACGGGATGTCGCGGTTCATCGTCGAATTCGTCCGCCAGCCTGATGCGCAATTCGTCAGCCCCGGCAATCCTCTGGGTTGGGCTGTACAATTTGGCGATTACGGTCTGACCATGGGACAGGTTCTGACGCTGCCCATGATTGTGATCGGACTTGTCGTCGTGATGGCGACCCTGCGCCGCAGATGACCCCGCTGGCCGATCTGCTGCTGGCCCGGATCGCGCGCGACGGGCCGATCAGTATTGCAAGCTTTATGGCCGATGCGCTGATGCATCCGGTCCACGGCTATTACGCCACGCGCGACCCGTTTGGCGCGGCGGGCGATTTCACCACCGCCCCCGAGATCAGCCAGATGTTCGGCGAACTGATCGGGCTGTCGCTGGCGCAGGTCTGGCTGGATCAGGGCGCGCCTGACCCCGTGACCTTGGCCGAGCTTGGCCCCGGTCGTGGCACGCTGATGGCGGATATCCTGCGCGCCACCGCCGCCGTGCCGGGGTTTCATGCCGCTGTGACGGTGCATTTCGTGGAAACATCGCCGCATCTGCGCGCCTTGCAGGCAGAGCGCGTGCCGCAAGCCACATGGCATGACCGGATCGACACGCTGCCCGATGCGCCCTTGCTGCTGGTTGCCAATGAATTCTTTGATGCCCTGCCGATCAGGCAATTCGTGCGCGCAGGCACAGGCTGGCGCGAAAGGATGGTCGGCGCGCAGGACGGCCACTTGTGCTTTGGGCTGTCGGATGCCGCACCCTTGGCGCTGCTGGCACCGCGTCTGGACGACACGCAGGACGGTGATCTGGTGGAACACTGCCCTGCCCTGCCCGGCATTGTTGCGGCGATTGCAGGCCGGATTGCGGCACATGGCGGTGCCGCGCTGGTCATTGATTATGGCGATTGGCAATCGCTGGGGGATACGTTGCAGGCGCTGGCGGGCCATGCGCCCGCCGACCCACTGGCCGCACCGGGCGCGGCCGATCTGACCGCCCATGTCGATTTCGCCGCCATTGCCGCCCATGCCGCCCCCGCGCGCCACAGCCGCCTGACGCCGCAGGGCGTGTTTCTGGAACGGCTGGGCATCACGGCGCGGGCGCGAAAACTCGCCTCAGGGTTGACTGGGCAGGCGCTGGATGCGCATGTTGCAGCACATCGGCGCTTGACCCACCCGTCGGAAATGGGTGACCTGTTCAAAGTGATGGCGCTCTTCCCTGCGACTGCCATGCCCCCAGCCGGACTGGACCCATGACGCTTGAAATCATCACCGACACGGCACTTGGCACCGCCCGCCACGGGTTCTTTACCCGCAAGGGTGGTGCATCGTCTGGGGTCTTTGCGGGGTTGAACTGCGGTTTCGGCAGTTCGGACCAATCCGATATCGTGGCGATCAACCGTGACCGTGTGGCAGGCGCGCTCGATTTGACGGCCGACAAGCTGGTCGGCGTGCATCAGGTCCATTCCGCTGACGTTGTGACCGTCACCACCGCAGGCCCGCTGGTGCAAAAGGCCGATGCGCTGGTCACGCGCACCAAGGGGATCGCGCTGTCGGTGCTGACCGCCGATTGCCAGCCCGTGCTGTTCTACGATGAGCAGGCAGGCGTGATCGGTGCCGCCCATGCAGGCTGGAAAGGCGCTTTGGCCGGCGTTCTGGAACAGACCGTGCATGCGATGGAGCAGCTGGGTGCCGTGCGGCGCAATATCGCGGCGGTGATCGGCCCCGCGATCAGCCAGCGCAATTACGAGGTGGGCGGCGATTTCCGTGACCGATTCGTCGCCGTCGATCCGGGCTATGACAGGTTCTTTGCAGCCGGTGCGCCGGGGCGGTTCCAGTTCGATCTGCCGGGGTTCGGGCTGATGCGGTTGCGCGCTTGCGGCATCGGTCAGGCGCATTGGACGCGGCATTGCACCTATGCTGATCCGGCGCGCTTTTTCAGCTACCGGCGCAGCGTGCATCTGCAAGAGGCCGATTACGGCCGTCTGATCGCCGCGATCCGGCTGTAATCAGGGCAGCAATAGGGCGACAGCAGGACGGCAGCATGGCACGGCGACAGCCTCTGCACACGGCCGCGCGAAAATACCTTGTTTCAATGCAGTATCGTTTTCAGGCACACAGGCCTTTTTCTTGCAGCCCCGCAAATCGCCGCCAAAGTCCTGCCAGTTTGATACCGCATATTGCCCGGACATATTCCGCCACACGGGCCTGCAACACGAGGGAACGCCATGGACAACCGCGGGCAATGACAGCAACCGCCATATCATGGGCGCAGGCGACATCGCCTGTCGTACGACCGGTCCATTAAGGGGTCCGTATGCCAAGCCGTTCCAATGCCGCCCCAGCCTATCCGGCCCTGCATGATGCCGACGCGACATTGCGCCCCGAAAGCGAGGCTGGCCGCAGCCGACTGAACCGCAAATACACCATCACCTGTCTTGCTGGCGTCCACATCATCGAGACAAGCATCATGGCCCCTGCCATCCCCGCCTTCGAGGATGCCTTTGGGGCTTTGGGGCGCGGGACGATCCTGCAAACACGTCACGGCCCCGTCGCGGTCGAAGACCTGATGCCGGGCGATAGCCTGCGATTGATCGACGGCAGCTTTGCGCCACTGTTATGGCGCGGCATGATGACGATCACGCAGCCCGCGCGGCACAGCCTGACACGGATCACCGCTGATGCGCTGGGGATCGGGCGGCCCTTGCAGGATCTTGTTTTAGGGCCTGCAGCACGGCTTTATCATGCGACCAGCACTGTGGCGAAGCTGACAGGCAAAACGGCGGCCTATATTCCGGCCCATGATTTCGTGGATGGCAACCAGTTCATCGCTTTGCGCCCTGCGGCACCGGTCGATGTCTATCAGCTGGGCTTTGCCGCGCATGAAACGCTGATGGTCAACGGGATCGGGGTGGAAAGCCTGCATCCCGGCACCGCCTTCAGCCTTGGCCTGCGCGGCCCCGTGCTTGCACAGTATCTGGCCCTGTTTCCTCATCTGCGCAGGCTGGATGACGTCGGGATGTTCCGGCACCCGCGGTTGCGGCTGCGCGATCTGGACCCGCAGGCCTAGCCCCGCGCGGGGGTGATCCGCACCGACCGCCCCCAGAACCGCCACATCAGCAGCAGCGCCGCCACCAGCAACCCCAGCACCAGCCCCAGCCATATGCCGACACCACCCAAGCCCCAGTGAAACGCCAACAAATAACTGGCGGGCAAACCGACCCCCCAATAGCTGAACGCCGCCATCACCATCGGCACCGTCGTGTCCTGCACACCGCGCAACAGGCCCAGCACGACGACCTGCAACCCGTCGACCAGCTGGAACAGCCCCGCGATCATCACGAGCGTGATACCGACTTGCATGAGCCGTAGCCTTTCAGGCTCTGCGGGGTCGATGAATATGGAGACCAACAGGCCGGGGATCAGCAGAAAAATCGCCGAGGTCACCGCCGCATAAATGGCCGACAGCCCGATGGCGGTGATCCCGCCGCGCCGCAGCCCCTGTTCGTCGCGCCGGCCCAGCGCGCGGCCCGCGCGCACCGTCGCCGCCTGCGAAAAGCCGATATGCACCATGAAGGTCAGGCTGGCCAATTGGATCGCGATGCCATGGGCGGCCAGTTCAATCGGCCCGATCCAGCCCATCATGATCGCCGAGGCGCTGAACAACCCGCCTTCGGCCAAAGATGTCAGCCCGATGGGCCAGCCCAACAGGAAAACGCGGCGCATGATTTCGCTGTCAGGACGGTGAAAATTGCGGAACAATTCATAGCGCGGCAGCTTGCGCAGGATATAGCCGACCAGCAGCGCCACGCCCAGCAAATTGACCATGACCGACGCGATGGCCGCCCCTTCGATCCCCAGCTCCGGCGCGCCCCAATTGCCAAAGATCAGCGCGTAATTCACCAGCCCGTTCAGCACCGCCGTCCCGACCGTGGCCCATAGGATAAACGCGGTATGTTCAAGCGCCACCAGAAAGGATTTCAGCGCCATCACCAGCAATGTCGGAATCATCCCCCAGATCACGATCTGCAGGTACAAATGCGCCTCGGCCGCGACGATGGGCGCTTGGCCGATGGCGATCAGGATATCCTCGGCCCAGAAAAAGGGCAGCATGACGATCACACCATAGAGGATCGACAGCCATAGCCCCATGCGCGTGACGCGCCGGACCTGCACCTGGTCATTCTGTTCATTCGCCGCCGCCACCAGGGGCGTGATCGCCTGCGCGAAACCGGCCCCCACAATGAAAACAACGAAAAACAACGATGTTGCAATCGTCGCCGCCGCCAATGCCGTGACATCATACCAGCCCAGCATCAGCGTATCGGTCATATGGATCGCGAATTGCGCCATATTGCTCAGGATCAGGGGGATGCCCAGCTTCCAGATCGCGCGCGCATGTTCGGGATATGTGGTGGCGATCTGTTGCATTGCGCCAGCATTAGGCGCGAAGCCATGGGTCGTAAAGCGCAATCAGATGCTGCGCTGCACCAACTGCAAGGCGAGCAGCATGACCAGCGCACCGGCGGCGATCTCGGCGCTGGCCATCATGCGCGCGGTGCCACGGTTGCTGACCAGTTGCAGCGCAGATTCGCGCAAACCAACGGCGGCAAAGGCCACCAGCACCGTGATACTGGCCGTGCCCAGCCCCATCACGAAGGCCCCGATGATCCCCGCCCAGTCCAGCCCGAACCGCCATGTCAGGATCAGCAGGAACACCGCCCCCGTGCAGGGGCGCACCGCAATCGCGGCGACAATGGCCGCAGCATCGCGCCATGACCGGACCTCGGCCGCCTGTTCCACGCTGGGGCCATGGGCGTGCCCGCAACTGGCGCAGATGTCGTCATGCGCGTGGACAGGTTTGCGCAGGCCGTGCAGATGGCGCGCGCCGCGCAGCGCCAGCCATAACCCGACCCCCGCGATCAGCGCATAGCTGACAGGTTCCAGCACATCATCGGCCAGCCCCGTCATCTGCGCGCGGCCCCAGCCCAGCGCCCAAACCGCGCCGTAAACCAGCAGCACCGCCGTCGCCGCCTGCGCCAGCGACGACGCCAGCGCCAGCCCCGCCAGCCGCCCCACAGGCACCCGCGCGCCGATCCCGTAACCGCCGATGACCAGCTTGCCATGCCCCGGCCCTGCGGCATGAACAAACCCGTAAGCAAAACACAGCCCCCACAGCGTCAGCACCGCCGCCCTGTCGCCCTGCTGCAAGGCGCGCAAGGCGCCCGCCATCGCATTCTGGACCTGCATCTGGCTGGCGGCGGCCTGCCGCGCGATCTGGTCCGCGCCGCCAAAGCCCCAAAGCCACAGCGCCGCCATGCCGATCAGCGCCAGCAGGATTACAGCAAACCGGCGCATGTCACCACCACGGTATCGGCAAAGGACCGGCCGACTTCGGGGAAATCCTCATCGGGGCCGACATCGCTGGCAGGGCGGCCATAAAGCAATTCGTCAACAAGCGAATAGGCGGCGTCCAGATTGGCGGGGATGACATCCACCGAGCAATCGTCACGACCTTCGACGGTGACCGGACCGGCCAGCGCATAGGCGACGTAATAGGTCGGATCATAGGGCAGGATCATCAGCGGTGCGGCGCGGTCGGCAACCTGTGCCAAGGGGCGCAAATGGGTTTCGCGCATGATCCCGTCCGCGTAAACCATCGCATGGTCGCGTTTGGAGGCCAAGGGCAGGATCGTGTCGCCCTGCACGACTTCCAGATCGCCATCGAAATCAGCGGGCCATGCGGCGATCTGAGTGTCCAGCAGCGCCTGTTCCTCGGGCGTCAGTTTCAGATCGCCGTCCGTGTCGATACCCAGATCGGCGGTGACCAGCATCGAAAAATACGCGTCATAGACCCAGTCCAGCCGCACGCCGACGCCACCTTGTGCATCAAACACCACGGCCATTTCCACCTGCACAAACACATGCGGATGCGCCAGTGCAGGTACCGGCAACAACAGCGGGATCAGGGACAATTTGCGCAACATGGCCCTAGCTACCGCAGGGCCGCGCGTGCCGCAATCGCGCTGTGCGACAACGGGCGACACTTGGCCGTGATCGGCCCCTGACGGCCAGCCCCTGGCATGCGCGATCATGGCACCGCAGGCCACAGGCAAGTCTGGGCAAGCTGTCAGCCCAGAACATCGCGCCATGAATACTGCGGGGCGAAACCGACCATACGCTTGGCTTTGGCATTGCTATACATTGTTTCGTTTTCCGACAAAGTGCCGCGCTGTTCGACCCCTTGGTAAAACCGGTCGATCACCTGACGCGCGGTGATCCCGACACTCAGATCATCATTAGACACATTGAACACCTGATAGCCCAGCCCGTCGGTTTTAAGGCAGCAATCAACCATATGCCCCAGATCGCGTGCATCGATATAGGCGAATATATTGCGACGGCGGGTTGCGGCATCAGCAATGAATGCGGGAAAGTTTGTCGCATATTCATGTGGTTCAATGACATTATTGATCCGCAATCCGTAAATATCTATGCCCGTGCGCATCTGAAAGCTGCGCGCTGTTGCCTCGTTGCAGACCTTGGACATGGCATAGCTGTCATGCGGCACGGTGGGGTGATCTTCATCTACCGGCACATAATCCGGCTTCACCTCGCCATGGGCAAAACAGACGCCATAGGTGGTTTCGGAACTGGCAAAGATCACCTTGGGCACGCCCAGTTTCACCGCCGCCTCGATCACATTATAGGTGGATTGGGTGTTGATACGGAAACATTCCGCATCGGTGCCGATCATCACGCGCGGCACGGCGGCGAAATGCACGACAGCATCGAAACGCGGCACGCCGGTGCCTGTATCAAGTTCATGGAAATCGGTGTATTGCGACATGGCCCCGATCACCTGCCCCGCATCGGTCAGGTCCACCAGCAATTCGGACACGTCCAGACCGGACGGTACAAGGTCGATATTGACGACGATATGCCCCTGCGCCTGCAAATAGGCGATCGCATGTTTGCCCGCCTTGCCGCTGCCGCCAGTAAAGAAAATGCGCATGGGTGATCCTTTCACATGTCTGTTTGCGGCACACTATTTGCGCAGGCGGGAAAAGACCATCTTTTGTCCGGCCAGATCAGCCGGTTTGCCCAGCCATGCATAAGCCAGCAATGCCGGTTCACGGTCACCCACGGTGATCCGGTGCAAATGGTCCGGCGGATTAAAGATCATCGAGCCGGGCACATAAACGCCCTGATGGTTTTCCGACACGGCACCCGACAGGCAAACATAGCTTTCGGTGATCCCTTGATGCGCATGGGCGGGATAGGTGCAGGACGGGGCGAACAAGACCACGCCCAGAATAATCTCTGACGTGACGACCGGCCCATTTGGCCCCGCAATCTCGGCATAAGCATAGGAATCGGCCAGTGCCGACGGCACCTTTTCATAACCATACTGCCACGACAGATCGGAACGCACCGTATCCAGCGCACGGATGGTCGAGGCCATGATCCCCGACCGCCCCTGATCCAGCGCGCGGCGCAGATGCGCGGTGACAGGTTTCTGCGCGGCAGTCTGCAATTGCACAGGCGCATGCGCCTTGATCACGCGGTTGATCGCCTCGCGCACCTGACGCTGATGGCTGCGGATGCGGTCACTGCCGCCCGCGGGGATCGCGCGGTAAAGCTCGTAGAATTCTGCCAGCAAATAGCGCCAGTCAGGCAATGTCTTGATCGTCGTCAGAGTGTCCGTCATCGCGCCCCCCATTTGAGCGGAACCTGCCACAGCGCCAAGGGCAAGACAAACCCCATCTGCGGGGTCTTTCATGGACGCCCCCCCTCTGCCATAAAGGTGCAAACCACAAGAAAAGAGCAGCCAATGGCCGACGACCTTTTGTCCACGACAGGACCCGATGATTACAACGCCTCCAGCATCGAGGTGCTGGAAGGGTTGGAGCCTGTCCGCAAACGCCCCGGCATGTATATCGGCGGCACCGATGAACGCGCCTTGCATCATCTGGTGGCCGAGGTTCTTGATAACTCGATGGACGAGGCTGTTGCAGGCCATGCCAACCGGATCGAGGTGGAATTGCACGCCGATCATTCCGTCACGATCCGCGACAACGGGCGGGGTATCCCTGTCGATCCACACCCCAAATTCCCCGACAAATCCGCGCTCGAGGTGATCCTGTGCACCCTGCACGCAGGCGGCAAGTTTTCGGGCAAGGCCTATCAGACATCGGGCGGTTTGCACGGGGTCGGTGCATCCGTGGTCAACGCATTGTCGGATTCGATGGTGGTGCAGGTCGCGCGCAATAAGGAATTGTTCGAACAACGCTTTTCACGCGGCCTGCCCTTGGGGCCGATCCAGAAACTGGGACCAACGCAAAACCGGCGCGGCACGACGGTCACATTCCACGCGGATGAACAGATTTTCGGATCGCAGAAATTCAAACCTGCACGGCTTTATAAATCGATCCAGTCCAAGGCCTATCTGTTTTCCGGCGTCGAAATCCGCTGGAAAACCGAAATCAACGACGGCGAAACCCCGCTCGAGGCGACGTTCCATTTTCCCGGCGGTCTGGCTGATTATCTCAAGGAAACCTTGGGCAAATCCGCGACCTATGCCGATAAACCATTCGCGGGCAGCGTCGATTTCGCCGACAAGTTCAACGAACCCGGCAAGGTGGAATGGGCGATCAACTGGACGCCGGTGCGCGACGGTTTTCTGCAATCCTATTGCAACACGGTCCCCACGCCTGAAGGCGGCACCCATGTCGCGGGCTTCTGGAACGCGATCCTGAAGGGCATCAAGGGTTACGGCGAATTGGCCAATAACAAAAAGGCCGCGCTGATCACGCGTGAAGACCTGATGTCGGGCGGTTGTGCGCTGGTGTCCTGTTTCATCCGCGAACCGGCCTTCGTCGGCCAGACCAAGGACCGGCTGTCATCGGAAATCGCAGCCCGCATGACCGAAGGCGCCGTGCGCGACCATTTCGACAACTGGCTGGCGGCTGATACCAAATCCGCGGGCGCGATCCTTGATTTTCTGGTGCTGCGTGCCGAAGAACGGCTCAAGCGCCGTCAGGAAAAGGAAACCGCCCGCAAATCCGCAACCAAGAAACTGCGCCTGCCCGGCAAGCTGACCGATTGCACATCCAAGGACCGCAAGGGGACAGAGCTGTTTATCGTCGAAGGGGATTCGGCCGGCGGCTCTGGCAAGGGTGCGCGCAACCGCGTCAATCAGGCGCTGTTGCCGCTGAAGGGCAAGATCCTGAACGTGCTGGGGGCTGCGTCGAACAAGCTGACGACCAATCAGGAAATCAACGATCTGTGCGAAGCCTTGGGCGTCGGCATGGGCACCAAGTTCAACGTTGATGATTTGCGCTATGAAAAGATCATCATCATGACCGATGCCGACGTGGATGGCGCGCATATCGCCAGCCTCTTGATGACGTTCTTTTTCACCCAGATGCGCCCGCTGATCGACCACGGTCACCTGTATCTGGCCTGCCCGCCGCTGTATCGGCTGACCCAAGGCGCGCGGCGCATCTATGTCGCCGATGACGCCGAAAAAGAAAAGATGATGGCTAAGGGTCTGGGCGGCAAAGGCAAGATCGACGTGCAACGCTTCAAGGGTCTGGGCGAGATGGACGCGAAAGACCTCAAGGAAACCACGATGGACCCCGCCACCCGCAAACTGATCCGCGTGACCGTGCATGACGACGTCCCCGGCGACACCGCCGATCTGGTCGAGCGGCTGATGGGCAAGAAACCGGAACTGCGGTTCCAGTATATTCAGGAAAACGCGCGGTTTGTGGAGGAGTTGGATGTTTGAACGGGGCCGGTGCGCGCCCCGTAGGGTGCGTAAAATGCGCACCCTACCCTAGCGTCAATCCCGCCCTATTATCCCCGCATGCGCCATCTGATCCTTGCCCTCTTCCTCGCCGCGCCCGCCTTGGCCCAGCAGATCGAGACGGACCTTGAACTGGTCCTGCTCGCCGATGCCTCGGGGTCGATCGACGCGGATGAACTGCTGTTCCAGCGCCAATCCTATGCCACCGCGATCACCGATCCTGCGGTCGTCACGGCGATCCAAAACACGCTTTATGGGTCAATCGCCGTCACCTACGTGGAATGGGCCAGCAATCAGGCGACGGTCGTGGACTGGACCATCATCGCGGATATGGACAGCGCGACCGCCTTTGCCGACGCCCTGATCGGCCCGCCACGGCAGGCCAGCGGCAGCAATGCCATCGGGGCGGCGCTGCTTTACGGGATGGAGCAGATCGAGGGGAACGACATCCGCAGCCTGCGCCGCGTGATCGATTTTTCGGGTGACACAATGGCCAATACCCTTGGCCCAGCGATCACCACGTCACGCGACAGGGTCGTCGCGGCGGGCATCACGATCAACGCCCTGCCGATCCTGCGCAACAACGATTTTCGCAGCAACAGCGGGCTGGTCAATTTATATAAACAAAACATCATCGGCGGCCCGAACGCCTTTGTCATGCCCGCGATGGATGGCCCCGCATTCACCGATGCGATCAGGCGCAAGCTGATCCTCGAGATTGCGGGCACGGTGCCGGACACGCCCGTGGCCACAGCGCTTTTGCAACAGATCCCGTAGGGCGGGGTTCACCCCGCCGCCCCCAAATCACCGTTGCAAGCTTTCCAGATAATCCGTCAGCACCAGTAATTTCCAAGGCACCGGCGTGCCCAGCCCGTCGTTTTCCACGATCACCGTATCGCCCAGATCGCCTGCGCCAAATTCGGGCATTGCACCTGACAGATGCTGGCCCGCCTGATAGCCGTCGATGGTGCTCATCACTGCGTCGCGCGGGAAACTGCCGCCATTGCGCGCCGAAATCTGCGTCAGGTCGGGGGCGGTGACGCCCAGATCGCGCGCCATCGGTCCGTTGCCGGTCCCGTCAACACCGTGGCAGGCAGCGCAATTTTCCAGATAGACGCTGCGCCCGTCGACCGGCTGTTCGTCCACGCAAGCCGCAAGCGCCAGAATCGCGCCAAGAATGATCATCCGCATGATGTGCCTCCATAATTTTTTATCAGACTAGCAAAGTCGCGCGCGGCAAGCCATGCTCCAGATCAATTCCCGCCATAACACCCGAAAGGACCGCCATGTTCCATTATGCGCTGATCATGCTGGCCGCGGGCCTTGGCATTCCGGTGCTGGCGGCGTTGAACGCGGCTTTGGGCCGGCAGATCGGGTCACCGGCGATGGCGGCGACGGTCCTGTTCGTGGTGGCCTTTGGCGTGGCGCTGATCGCGGCCTTGCTGACCCAGCCACAGGCGGCGGCACGGCTGGCATCGGCGCCCAAATACCTGTTCTTTGCAGGCACGCTGGTTGCCTTTTACATCCTGTCGATCACATGGATCGCGCCGGTGATCGGGGTCGGCAATGCGGTGTTTTTCGTGCTGCTGGGGCAGTTGATCTCGGCCGCGGCCATTGATCATTTCGGCCTGTTTGCCGCACAGGTCACGCCACTGACCGGCACCCGTGCCGCGGGGATCGCGCTGATGGCCGCGGGTGTGGTGTTGACGCAAAAGGTCTAAAGCGCGACCAGAACGCCCGCGTCCAGCCGCAGCTGCCGGTCCATGCGCGCGGCCAAGTCAAGGTTATGCGTCGCAATCACCGCCGCCAGCCCCGTATCGCGCACCAGCCCGATCAGGGTTTCAAACACGCGGTTCGATGTTTCGGGGTCCAGATTGCCAGTCGGTTCATCCGCCAGCAACAGTGCCGGTTCATTGGCCAGCGCCCGGCAAAAGGCCACGCGCTGCTGTTCGCCGCCCGACAAGGCCGCAGGCCGGTGCGCCGCACGCTCTGCGATGCCCACACGGCTCAGCAAGGCCATCGCACGCGCATGGGCGGCCCGATCCGTGACACCATTGGCAAGCTGCGGCAGCACGATATTTTCCAGCGCCGAAAATTCGGGCAGCAGGTGGTGGAACTGATAGATGAACCCGACCTGCCCCCGCCGCACGCCGGTGCGCTTGCGATCCGACAGGCGCGTCATATCGGTGCCTGCGATACTGACCGTGCCGCTGTCGGGCGTATCCAGCAGCCCCGCGATATGCAGCAAGGTCGATTTGCCCGCACCCGACGGGGCGACAAGGGCCACGATTTCACCGGCAGCAACGGTCAGGTCCACGCCTTGCAGCACGCGCACCTCGTTGGGTTTGCCCGCGTTGTAGGTCTTGTGCAAATCATGCAGCGACAGAATGTCATTCATAGCGCAGCGCCTCGACCGGATTCATCCGCGCGGCACGGCGGGCGGGAAAGATCGTGATGATCCACGACAGACCCAGCGACAGCGACACGGCCTTCAGCACATCCGACAGGTGCAATTCTGCGGGCACGTTATAGATGCCGCGGATCGACGGGTCCCAGACACCGCCACCGGCGACATAGTTCACCAGGCTGAAAATCTGGTCGATATAGATCGCGAACAGACAGCCCAGGATCACGCCCAGCGCCGTCCCGATGGTCCCGATCCCCGCCCCGCAGATGAAAAAGATACGCAGGATCGACCCTTCGGTCAGGCCCATGGTGCGCAGGATACCCACATCGCGGCCCTTGTTTTTCACCAGCATGATCAGCCCGCTGATGATATTCATCGACGCCACCAGCACCAAAATAGACAAGATGATAAACATCACATTATCTTCAATCGTCAATGCGCGCAGGAACCTGCCAACACGGTCCTGCCAGCTATAGGCCCAGATATAGGGGCCGGCGGCATTGGCGATATCCTGTTTCAGCGCCTCGGACTGGTTGATGTCGTCCAGCCGCACATCCAGCTCATCCGCCGCGCCATCGCGGTTAAAGATGGTCTGCGCCACATCAAACGGCAGATAGGCGCGCACCTCGTCAATCTGGTAGCGGCCGGTTGAAAAGATATAGACCACATCGAACGCATTGCGCCGCGTCGATTGCCCCATCGGCGTGGCCGCCCCTGACCGTGTCGTGATCTCGATCCGGTCGCCTAGCCCAAGGCCCAGGTTCGTCGCCAAGGCCGATCCAAGTGCTATTCCATTCGGCAGGTCGTCGATATTGCCGATGGTGCGTTCGCTGTCCACGATGGCCTCGGACGCCTTGAGATCATCCAGATGGATGCCATAGATATCGGCCAATCCGATCTGCCCGAAAGCCCCCGCCATGGCCTGCCCGCGCACCAAAGGCGCGACACTGGCCACACCCGGCACGGCCAAGATCCGATCGGCCATTTCGGTGTAATCTGCGATCACCTCGCGCGGGCGCACCACGGTGACATGGGCATTGGCGCCCACGATCGTGTCGATGAATTCTGCGCGAAAGCCCGACCGCACGGCCAGCGTGGCAATCAGGGCGAAGACGGCCAGCGTGACGCCGATCAGGCTGATCCATGTCATCACGCTGACGCCGCCTTCGGCGCGTTTGGCGCGGATATAGCGCCAGGCGATGATCCATTCGAATTTGGCAAAGGGGCGTGTTGTGGTCATGCGGCATACATATCCCGCCATGCACCTTTGCGCCAGTCATGGCCCACTAACTTAGGCAATCCCCTGATAAATCGCAGCGATCCGCGCGATGGCATCCGCTGGCGGCAATTCCTCGCTTTCGCCCGTGCGGCGGCTGGTCAGTTCGACGACACCGTTCTTGAGGCCGCGCGGCCCGACAGTGATCCGCCAAGGCAGGCCGATCATATCCATCGTGCCGAATTTGGCACCCGCCCGTTCGTCGCGGTCGTCATAAAGCGGTTCCAGCCCCAACGCGGTCAGGCTGTCGTAAAGCGCCTGACATGCGGCGTCAGCCTCTGCATCGCCTTGCTTGAGGTTGACGATCCCGCAATGGAACGGTGTCACCCCTTCGGGCCAGATGATGCCCTTGTCGTCGTGGCTCGCCTCGATAATGGCGCCCAGCAGACGCGACACGCCGATCCCGTGGCTGCCCATGTGGACCGGCACCTTGCCGCCTTTGCCATCATCGACCAGCGCGCCCATCGCATCGGAATATTTGGTGCCGAAATAGAAAATCTGGCCAACCTCGATGCCGCGCGCGGTGCGGCGGCGTTCCTCGGGGATTGCGTTGAACAGGGCTTCGTCATGGGTTTCATCGGTGCGCGCATAGCGGCTGGTGAATTCATCCAGCACGGCGGCACAGGCGGCGTGATCGTTGTAGTCGATCTGCCGGTCACCGAATTTCAGGTCGGTGATCTGGCTGTCATAGAACACCTCTGATTCGCCGGTGTCGGCCAGCACGAGGAATTCGTGGGTATCATCGCCGCCGATGGGGCCGCTGTCCGCGCGCATCGGGATCGCTTGCAGGCCCATGCGTTCATAGGTGCGCAGATAGCTGACCAGATGGCGGTTATAGGCGTGCAGCGCGTCTTCTTTCGTCAGGTCAAAATTATAGCCGTCTTTCATATAGAATTCGCGGCCCCGCATGACGCCGAAACGCGGGCGGACCTCATCACGGAATTTCCACTGGATTTGATACAAAGTCAGCGGCAGATCCTTGTAGCTGGTCACATGGGCGCGGAAGATGTCCGTCACCAATTCCTCGGCGGTGGGGGTGAACAGCATTTCGCGCCCGCCACGGTCCTTGATGCGCAGCATTTCTTCGCCATAGGCGTCATAGCGGCCGGATTCGCGCCACAGGTCCGCCGATTGGATCGTCGGCATCTGGATTGCGATATGGCCCGCGCGTTCCTGTTCCTGATGCACGATATTTTCGATCTTGCGCAGCACCTTGAACCCCAAGGGCAGCCAGGAATAAATCCCGGCGCTGGCCTGTTTGATCATCCCCGCCTGCAACATATAGCGGTGCGACACGATCTGCGCCTCGCGCGGGGTTTCTTTCAGGACGGGCAGGAAATAACGGCTGAGGCGCATGGGGTGACCTTTGTGACAGGCGGAAATTGCTTTTCGACGTGTAATCGCGCAACCATGCCCCCGCAAGCATTGTGATCGCCAGCCCCCGAAAATGCGCCGGACCCTTGCAAGCAAGGCCCATTTGCCGCATCACAGCGCAAATCAAAGCGGAGTAACCGATGGCCCTGCCCGTTAAGGACCAGATCAAATATTGGGGCATCGCGATGGCGGTGTTTCTGGTTGTGCTTTGGGCGCTGGGCGATGTGATCCTGCCCTTCGTGCTGGGCGGTGCGATCGCCTATCTGCTGGACCCTGTTGCCGATAGGTTGCAGCGCGCAGGGCTAAGCCGGGTTCTGGCGGTCAGTATCATCACCTTGGTCGCGGCGATGGTGTTCATCCTGCTGATCTTGCTGGTGATCCCGACGCTGGTGAAACAGACTACGGCGCTGATCGACACCGCCCCTGCCCTGTTTGAACGGCTGCAGGCCGGATTAACCGCACGCTTTCCCGACCTGATCGAACCCGAAAGCACGATCCGCCAGCAATTGCAGGCCATCGGCGAGACGATACAGGCGCGCGGCGGCGAATTGATCAACGGGGTTCTCAGCTCGGCCATGGGCCTTGTGAACATCATTGTGCTGCTGGTGATCGTGCCGGTTGTAGCCTTTTATCTGCTGCTTGACTGGGACAATATGATCGCCAAGATCGACAGCCTGCTGCCCCGCGACCACGTTGCCACCGTGCGGCATCTGGGTGGCGAGATTGACCGCACGCTGGCGTCGTTCATCCGCGGGCAAGGCACGGTCTGTTTGATCCTTGGCACCTATTATGCCGTCGGGCTGATGCTGGCGGGGCTGAATTTCGGACTGATCGTCGGGTTCATCGCAGGGCTGATCACTTTTATTCCTTATGTCGGCGCGCTGGTTGGCGGGGCCTTGGCGCTGGGACTGGCATTGTTTCAGTTCTGGGGCGCGGTCGAGGTCGCAGATGGCGATACCGTCACCTATGCCACCAACTGGCTGCGGATCGGGATCGTGGGCGCGATCTTTGCCTTGGGGCAGTTTCTGGAAGGCAATGTGCTGACACCCAAATTGGTGGGCTCATCGGTCGGGCTGCACCCTGTCTGGCTGATTTTCGCGCTGTCGGTGTTCGGGTCGCTGTTCGGGTTTGTGGGCATGCTGGTCGCCGTGCCGATCGCAGCGGTGATCGGCGTGCTCATCCGCTACGCGCTGGGCCAATACCGCGACAGCCTGCTCTATCAAGGGCAGTCGAAAGACCGATGATCGCACAGCAGCTCAGTTTCGACTGGCCCAACGGGGTGGCGCTGGGGCCGGATGATTTTTCGTCTCGACCGCCAATGCGACCGCCTTTGGCATGGTCACCGACCCCGCCCGCTGGCCACTGCGTAAACTGGTGATCACGGGGCCGGCAGGCTGCGGCAAAAGCCACCTTGCGCGGATATTCGCAGCAGGCCAACCCACGCAGATCATCGCGGCCGCCGACCTGACCGCCGATTTCCGGCCCAAGGCTGCGGCGCTGGTGATCGAGGATATGGACAACCTGCCCGCCCCTGCCCAAGAGCCGATGTTCCACCTGCACAACCACCTGCACCATGATGGCGGGCTGTTGCTGCTGACCGCGCGCCAGACGCCGGGGCATTGGCCGATCACCCTGCCCGATCTGGCCAGCCGGATGCAGGGCAGCGCCGTGGTGCAGGTCGCAGACCCCGACGATGCGCTGTTGCAGGCGGTGATGATGAAACTGTTCGCCGACCGCCAATTGCTGCCGCCACCAGACCTTGCCGCCTATCTAGCGCCGCGGATCGAACGGTCCTTTGCCGCCGCCGCGGCCATCGTGGCGGCACTGGACAGCATGGCCTTGGCCACCGGCCACAAGATCAGCCAGAGACTTGCCGCGCGCCTGCTGGACAAGCCCGACTAGCCACTGCATCATTGTCACAAAACCGCAACCTTCGCGGGACAAAAGGCAGTATGAACAAAGCAAATTTCCTGAGCAGCGATTTTCCCGCCGCCACCGCCCTTGACATGGATATCGCCAGCAGCGCGCGTTTCGTGAACCGTGAACTTAGCTGGGTCGGTTTTAACTGGCGCGTGCTGGAAGAGGCCGAAAATCCGCGCGTCCCGCTGCTGGAACGGCTGCGGTTTTTGTCGATTTCCGCGACCAATCTGGATGAATTCTATACCGTCCGCGTCGCGGGCCTGCGCGAATTGGCCATCGCGGGCAATGCCACGCCTGCGTTGGACGGGCTGACCCCGCCGAACAACTGGTCGAAATCGACCGCGAGGCGCGCGCCCTGATGACACGCCAGCAGGTCGTATACAGCGCGCTTGAAGCAGAGATGAAAGACAACGGCATCGCGATTCTGTCGCGGATGGACGTGACCAAGGACGACCGCGATTTTCTGGACAATTACTTTCTTGATCAGGTGTTTCCGGTTTTGTCGCCGCTGGCCATCGACCCTGCGCATCCGTTCCCGTTCCTGCCCAACGAAGGGTTCGCGCTGGCGCTGCAACTGGAACGCAGCGCCGATAAACGCAGCCTGCGCGCGCTCTTGCCGATCCCCGCACAGATCGCGCGGTTCATCTCGCTGCCCAGTGCGACGGGGCACCGGTTCCTGCCGCTCGAAGAACTGCTGCTGTTGCATATCCCGCGCCTGTTTCCGGGCTATCACGTCAAGGGTAATTGCGGGTTCAAAGTGCTGCGCGACAGCGATCTGGAACTGGAAGAAGAAGCCGAAGACCTTGTGCGCGAGTTTGAAACAGCCCTGAAACGGCGCCGCCGTGGCGAGGTTGTCCGGCTCAAGATTTCGGCCAACGCGCCGCCTGCGCTGCAAACGCTGATCATGTCGGAACTGCATGTCTCCAGCGATGCGGTTGTCGAGGTGGACGGGCTGATCGGCATTTCCGACCTTGGCGAACTGGTGCTGGACAGCCGGCCCGACCTGCTTTGGCCCATATTCACGCCGCGCGTGCCCGAACGGGTACAGGACCACGACGGCGACATGTTCGCCGCGATCCGTCAAAAGGACATGCTGCTGCACCATCCTTATGAAACCTTCGACATGGTAGTGCGGTTTCTTAATCAGGCGGCCCATGACCCCGATGTCGTGGCGATCAAGCAGACGCTGTACCGCACATCGCAGAAATCGCCCATCGTCAGCGCGCTGTGCGAAGCAGCAGAAAACGGCAAATCCGTCACCGCATTGGTCGAGTTGAAGGCCCGTTTCGACGAGGCCGCCAATATCCGCCAGTCGCGCAGGCTGGAACGCGCGGGCGCGCATGTGGTTTACGGCTTTGTGAATTACAAAACCCACGCGAAAATCAGCACCGTCGTGCGCCGCGAAGGCGACAGGCTGGTGACCTATACCCATTTCGGCACCGGCAATTACCATCCGATCACCGCGCGGATCTATACCGACCTGAGCTTTTTCACCTGCGATCAGGATTTGGGGCGCGATGCGACCAAGGTGTTCAACTACCTGTCCGGCTATGCCCAGCCTGAAGGGCTGCAAAACCTGTCGATCTCGCCCATTTCGCTCAAACAGACGCTGATTGACCGAATCGCCGCCGAGGGCGTGAATGCGCGCGCCGGCAAACCCGCGATGATCTGGGCCAAGATGAATTCGCTGGTCGAACCCGATGTGATCGACGCGCTTTATGCGGCGTCACAGGCCGGGGTCAAGATCAGCCTTGTGATCCGTGGCATCTGCGGGCTGCGCCCCGGTGTGAAAGGTCTGTCCGACAATATCCGTGTCAAATCCATCGTCGGGCGGTTTTTGGAACATTCGCGCATTGTCTGTTTCGGCAATGGCGCCGCGCTGCCATCCAAACAGGCCAAGGTCTATATCAGTTCGGCCGACTGGATGGGGCGCAACCTGAACCGGCGGGTCGAGACGCTGGTCGATATCCGCAACCCGACCGTCAAGGCGCAGATCGTCAGCCAGATCATGGCCGCCAATATGGCTGACGTGGCGCAAAGCTGGGTTATGGCACCCGATGGCAGTTTCACCCGCGCCACCCCGACCGAAGGCGAATTCGCCTTTAATTGTCATCGCTTTTTCATGGAAAATCCGTCTCTTTCAGGGCGCGGGTCGGCGGGGGCGTCGGATGTTCCGCAATTGACCCACACCGACGATTGACCGATACGGGTCACGCGTCACACACGGGGACAGTATGAACCAGCAATCCGAGCCTGACAGCATCGACTGGGGGCCTTTTGGCCGTCCGTTGTTCGAAGACCCCGCCGCACAGGCGCTGGCGCGTGTCGGCGTGGTCGATGTGGGGTCGAACTCTGTCCGCTTGGTGGTGTTCGACGGGGCGGCGCGTTCGCCTGCCTATTTCTACAATGAAAAGATCATGTGCGCGTTGGGTGCGGGCATGTCGCAGACCGGCCATCTGAACCCCGAAGGCCGCAAACGCGCGATTTCCGCAATCCGCCGTTTCGCCGCCCTTGCCAAGGGCATGGGCATCCCGCCGCTGACCGCCGTGGCCACCGCCGCCGTGCGCGAGGCAACAGACGGGCAGGATTTCCGCGACGAGGTGCTGCGCGAAACCGGCATCAAGCTTTGGGTCATTGACGGCCGTGAAGAGGCCCGATTGTCCGCCCAAGGCGTGTTGCTGGGCTGGCCGGGCAGTTACGGGCTGGTCTGCGACATCGGCGGGTCGTCGATGGAACTGGCCGATCTGGCCGAAGGCAAGGTTGGGCGGCGCCTGACATCCGCGCTTGGCCCGCTGAAACTGCGCGAAATCAAGGGCGGCAAAAAGGCGATCAAGGCCTATGTCCGCGCCACGATGCAGGACCTGCACAGGGACATGAACTTTGAAACCGGCATGCGGCTGTTTCTGGTCGGCGGGTCATGGCGGGCCATCGCGCGGATCGACATGGAACGGCGCAGCTATCCTTTGACCGTGCTGCATGAATACCGCATGTCATCGCGCCAGATCAGCATGACCGCCGAATATATCCGCAAATCCGACCTGACCGAATTGCGGGGCCGCTGCCATATCTCGGACAGCCGGATGTCGCTGGTCCCGCTTGCCGCGATCGTGCTGAAAGAACTGATGCGCACCTTCAAGCCCAAGGATGTGGCAGTATCATCCTACGGCATCCGCGAAGGGATGCTGTACGAACAGATGCCCCGCGCGCTGCGCGAACGCGACCCGCTGATCGAATCCTGCCGTTTCGCCGAAAACAAGGATGCCCGCCTGCCCGGTTTCGGGCGCATCCTGTATGATTTCGTCAAGCCGCTGTTCCCGCGCGCCAATTGGCAGCGCCAGCGGATCATCAAGGCCGCCTGCCTGCTGCATGACGTCAGCTGGCGCGCGCATCCCGATTACCGCGCCGAGGTCACATTCGACAATGCGACCCGCGCCAATCTGGGCGGGCTGAAACATTACGAACGGGTGCTGTTGGGGCTGGCGCTGATGAACCGCTATTCCAGCAAGACCACAAGCCCCCGGTTCGACCCGCTGTTCGCCATGCTGACCCCCGAGCAGATCAAGGAAGCCGAGATTTTGGGCAAGGCGATGCGGCTTGGCGCGATGCTCTGGCTGACCGCGGATGAACAGCCCGGCACGCTGACATGGCACCGCAAGGCAGGCGCATTGACGCTGCGCCTGACCGAACATGCCCGCCCGCTTTATGGCGAGGTCGCAGAAGTCCGGTTCAACGCCCTGGCCAATGCGCTGAACGCGACAGGAACCGTCAAATTCAGCGGCTAAGCTCGCAGCCCGACAGCGCGATCAGGCCCGCTGCGCGCGGATATCTTCCCAGGCGCGGTTGATCGCAACCATGCGCCGTTCGGCCAGCTTGACGGCCTCTGGCGGCACACCGCGCGCGATCATCTGGTCGGGGTGGGTTTCACGAACCAGCTGCCCCCAGGCCGCGCGGACGCGTTCCATCGGTGCATCCGGATCGACCCCCAGCACAGCATAGGGATCGCGCTGCGCATCGGGGACGAATTGCGCGCGGATGCGCTGGAACCGGCGTTCGTCAAAGCCAAAGATTGCAGCGACTTCCTGCAAAAAGGCGTCTTCGGTCGCGTGATAACTGCCATCGGCCAGTGCGATATGAAACAGCCCTTCGAGCAGATCACACAGCGGCCCTTCGTGATCGCCAAACATCGCCTTGATGCGGCGCGCATAGAGATCATAGCCCGCCACATCCTGCCGCGCGAGATCGAACACACGCGCGGCGTTGTCTTCTTCCTCGGGGGCGATCACGAAAACCTCGCGAAAGGCGCGCACCTCGGTGCGGGTCACAAGGCCATCCGCCTTGGCCATCTTGGCCCCCAGCGCGATCACCGCGATGGTAAAGGCGACAGAACGGTCAGGCGGCGTGCGCAAGCGGTCAAAGACCGCCAGCAGGCCTTCGCCATTGGCCAATGCGGCCAGCGCCTCGCCGATGCGGGTCCAGATCGACATGAGGGTCCTTTGATCAAAACGATGCCCGATCTTGAACCCGACCTGCGCGCAGGTTGCAACCTTTCGCTGCATCTGCACCGCTGAAAATAGCTAGCCGAGGCTGCGGCGGCCCTGTGGCGTGTCAAAAACGGCGGAAAATCCCGCAGGCCCCGCCCTGAACACAACCCTGTCATCGGCCAGCGGCAGCATCGCGCGCAGATCGTCCGCCTGTGGATGGCTGACGGTCAGTTCCACCAGACGACAGCCGCTGTCAGCCAGCCGGCGCGCCGGATGATGCGTGCCCGCCGCCCACTGGATCAACGTCGGATAGGCCCCGTCATAGGGCTTGCTGCCATCGTCGGGCACGGTGATCCGCCAGGTCAGATCGCCGCGCGACAGATCGCGGGGCAGCCCCACGGCAGGGGGTGCATCGCGCAGCAGGGCGTCCAGATCATCGGTCTGGCAGATCCAGTTGCCAAGGCGCGGCGCGCCGGTAAAATCATCCAGCCCGAACCATGTCGGCCCGTCATAGGGGGCGGCACCCGGGTCCTTGGCGATGACCTCCAGATACAGATCATCGCCCAACCCCAACAGGGTGTTATGCGTGCCGTACCGGACATGCCTGCCACCGGGCTGCATGCGGACGCCAAGTGCGGCCTCCACCCAAGCCGTCCCCGTGGCCAGATCCTCCGCCACAACAGCAAGATGGTCGAGTGTCAGCATGGTCGTTCCTCATCTTCCGAGCCCAAATATCCCCGCCGGTGGCATCCGGCCCCGCAGGGACCGGATCAGCCGCGCGCAGCGCGGATCAGCTGCAGGATATCTTCTGCCGCCTTGGGGATATTGGTGCCGGGGCCAAAGATCGCCTTGACCCCGCTATCATACAAAAACTGGTAATCCTGCTGCGGGATCACGCCGCCGCAGATGACGATGATATCATCGGCACCCGCATCCTTCAGCGCCTGCACCAGTTTGGGGGCCAATGTCTTGTGCCCTGCGGCCTGACTGGAAATCCCGATCACATGCACATCGTTATCGATGGCATCCTGTGCGGCCTCGGCGGGGGTCTGGAACAGGGGGCCGACATCGACGTCAAACCCGATATCGGCAAAGGCGGTGGCGATGACCTTGGCACCACGGTCATGCCCGTCCTGCCCCATCTTGACGACCAGCATGCGGGGGCGGCGTCCGTCTTGCGTGGCAAAGTCCTCGACACTGGCTTGTATCGCGGCGAAACCGGCGTCGCCTTCATAGGCAGCGCCGTAGACACCGGCCAGCGTCTTGACCTCGGCGCGGTGGCGGCCGAACACTTTTTCCATCGCCATGCTGATTTCCCCCACAGTGGCGCGTGCGCGCGCAGCGACCACCGCCGCTTCCAACAGGTTGCCGCCCTCGCCCGCGCGGCGGGTCAGTTCGGCCAATGCGGCCTCGCAGGCAGCGGCGTCGCGGGCGGATTTGGTGCGCTCGATCCGCGCGATCTGCGACAGGCGCACGGCCTCGTTGTCGATATCAAGGATGTCGATCGGGTCTTCGTTATCCTTGCGGTATTTGTTCACGCCGACGACAACCTCTGTGCCACGGTCGATGGCGGCTTGGCGTTTGGCGGCGGTTTCCTCGATCCGCAATTTCGGCATGCCGGATGCGACGGCCTTGGTCATGCCGCCCATTTCCTCGACCTCCTGGATCAATTCCCAGGCCTTTTCAGCCAGATCATGGGTCAGGCTTTCGACGTAATAAGACCCCGCCAGCGGATCGACGACTTTCGTTACGCCGGTTTCTTCCTGCAGGATCAACTGGGTATTGCGGGCAATCCGCGCGGAAAACTCGGTGGGCAGGGCAATCGCCTCGTCCAGCGCATTGGTGTGCAAGGATTGCGTCCCGCCCAGCACCGCCGACATCGCCTCATACGCGGTGCGGATCACGTTGTTATAGGGGTCTTGTTCCTGCAAGGACACGCCCGATGTCTGGCAATGGGTGCGCAGCATCGAGGATTTGGGATCCTTGGGATCGAACTCCGCCATGATCCGTGACCACAGCAGGCGTGCCGCGCGCAGTTTCGCCACTTCCATGAAGAAATTCATCCCGATGGCGAAAAAGAACGACAAACGCCCCGCGAATTGATCCACATCCATGCCGCGCGCGATGGCGGCGCGGACATACTCGCGCCCGTCGGCCAAAGTATAGGCCAATTCCTGCACAAGGTTCGCGCCGGCCTCTTGCATGTGATAGCCGCTGATGCTGATCGAATTGAATTTCGGCATTTCGGCGGTCGTATATTCGATAATATCCGCAATGATCCGCATCGAAGGTTCGGGCGGATAGACATAGGTGTTCCGCACCATGAATTCCTTGAGAATGTCATTCTGGATCGTGCCGGACAGCACATTGCGCGGATGGCCCTGTTCTTCGCCCGCGACGATGAAATTGGCCAGGATCGGGATCACCGCGCCATTCATCGTCATGGACACGCTGACCTTGTCCAGCGGGATGCCATCGAACAGGATTTTCATATCCTCGACAGAATCGATGGCAACACCGGCCTTGCCGACGTCGCCTTCGACCCGTGGATGGTCGCTGTCATAGCCGCGATGCGTGGCCAGATCGAATGCAACAGAAACACCCTGTTGGCCCGCGGCCAACGCCTTGCGGTAGAAATTGTTGGATGCCTCGGCCGTCGAAAACCCCGCATATTGCCGGATCGTCCACGGGCGGCCTGCATACATCGTGGCCTTGACGCCGCGCGTATAGGGCGCCTGACCGGGGATGCCGCCCAGATGCGGCAGGTCCGCGGTGTCTTCGGCGGTATAAAGCGGCTGAACGGGAATACCTTCCAGCGTGTGCCATGTCAGCGCATCCAACGGCTTGCCGCGCAATTCATCCGAGGCCAGCTTTTCCCATGTTTTCTTGTCGGTCATCGCTGGCTCCTGTTGGCTGTGTGACGTGCCATCGCAAAAAAGGTGTTGTCCTTGCGCCTTTGGGACTTAGCTTTGCGGCGTGGTCGGACTATATCGGTAAGTATGAAAAGATTATTTTTTATCGCGCTTGCAGCGCTTGTCGCCACCACCAGCCTGTCGGCTGACGAGGCGGCTGTCGAACAATCCGTCATCGACCGGTGGGAAACCGACCGCACGCAGGTTTTTGATGCCTCCGAGGTCACGCTGGCCGAACTGCACTGGCTGGCCCGCGCGGTCGTGGTGTTCGCAGACAGCCCCAATGACCCAAGGTTCCGCCAGCAGATGGACCTGCTGTTGGCCGAGATTGACCGGCTGGTCGAACGCGACGTGATCCTGATCACCGACACCGACCCTGCGGCACGCAATTCTGTCCGGCTCGATCTGCGTCCACGCGGATACGCGTTGACGGTAGTGGACAAAGACGGGCGCGTCCTGCAACGCAAACCCGAACCCTGGAGCGTGCGGGAATTGACAGGGTCAATCGACCGCACATTGCTGCGCCAGCAGGAAATCGAGGACCGGCGCGGCGCGAATATCCGCTGAGCGTTCATTCGAAGGCCATGATGACATCATCAACGGCAAGGCTGTCACCGGCGCTGGCGTTGATCTTGGCCACCACGCCCTTGCGTTCGGCGCGCAGGATGTTTTCCATCTTCATCGCCTCGACCGTACACAGCGCCTGCCCCTCTTGCACCACATCGCCCACCGCAACATCGACCTTCACGATCAGGCCGGGCATCGGACAGAGCAGCACTTTGGATGTATCGGGCGGCAGCTTTTCGGGCATCAGCGCCGCGAGTTCCGCCTGACGCGGGCTGCGCACATGCACCTTCAGATCAGCCCCGCGATACCGCACGCGGAACCCGCCTGAAATCTTGCCGATCTTCAGCACCAAGGGCGCCCCATCGACATCAAGCCGCGCCAGCGGCTGGCCCGGTGTCCATTGGCTGGTCACCCGCATCGTATTGGCCCCGATGGTGACATCAGCACCTTTCTTGTCGGCGGCGATATGAACGCGGTGATGCGCGCCCTGGATCGAAACGACCCAATCTTCGCCGACATGGCGTTCATGGTTGCCCATCCGCCCGCTGATCCGCGCGCGCCGGATTTCGGATACCCGGTGCATGGCCGCAGCCGATGCCGCGATCTGCAGGCAGGTGTCATCCGGCAAGGTCGTGCCGTTGAACCCGTCGGGGAATTCCTCGGCGATAAAGGCGGTGGTCATGGTGCCGGATGTGAATTTGTCGTGGTCATAGACGGCGGCCAGAAACGGCAGGTTATGCCCGATGCCTTCGACCTCGAACGCATCCAGCGCCAGCCGCATTTCCGCGATGGCCGATGCACGGTCCGGCCCCCAGGAGCAAAGCTTGGCGATCATCGGGTCGTAGAACATGCTGATCTCGCCGCCTTCGAAAACGCCGGTATCGTTGCGCACAGCGCGGGTCGGTGTCGCCTCTTCCACGGGCGGGCGATAGCGCGTCAGCCGCCCGATGGATGGCAGGAACCCGCGATAGGGGTCTTCGGCGTAAAGCCTGCTTTCCATCGCCCAGCCGTTGATTTTCAGATCACTTTGCACAAAGGGTAACTTTTCACCCGCTGCCACGCGGATCATCTGTTCGACCAGATCAATGCCGGTGATCAATTCGGTGACTGGATGTTCCACCTGCAAGCGCGTGTTCATTTCCAGAAAGTAAAAGTTCCGGTCGCCATCAACGATGAATTCCACCGTGCCGGCACTGGTATATCCCACGGCCTGCGCAAGGGCGACAGATTGTTCGCCCATGGCCTTGCGGGTGGCTTCGTCCAGAAACGGGCTGGGGGCTTCTTCGATCACTTTCTGGTTGCGGCGCTGGATCGAACATTCGCGTTCGTGCAGATAGACCGCGTTGCCATGCTGGTCGGCCAGCACCTGAATTTCGATATGGCGCGGTTGGGTGACGAATTTTTCGATGAAAATCCGGTCGTCGCCGAAACTGTTGGCGGCTTCGTTCTTGGAAGATTGAAACCCTTCGCGGGCTTCTTGGTCGTTCCATGCGATGCGCATCCCCTTGCCACCGCCACCGGCGCTGGCCTTGATCATCACCGGATAACCGACCTGATTGGAAATCTTCACCGCCTCGTCGGCGTCCGCAATCAGGCCCATGTAACCCGGCACGGTCGAGACATTGGCCTCCTGCGCCAGTTTCTTGGACGTGATCTTGTCACCCATCGCCAAGATCGCACCTTTTGGCGGGCCGATGAAGGCAACGCCCGCAGCCTCCAGCGCCTCGGCAAACTTGGCGTTCTCGGACAGGAAACCGTAACCGGGATGCACGGCCTCGGCCCCTGTCGCCTTGATCGCGGCCATGACATTGTCGATGACGATATAGGATTGGTTGGCGGGGGCTGGCCCGATATGGACCGCCTCATCCGCCATCTTGACATGCAGCGCATGGCGGTCGGCGTCGGAATAGATCGCGACTGTCTGGATGCCCATCTTGCGGGCGGTCTTGATCACGCGGCAGGCGATTTCGCCACGGTTGGCGATCAGTATTTTCTTGAACATCAATGGTCCCCCCAAGAACGCAAAACCGCCGCCGGAGACTGACCCCGACGGCGGCAATGGTGACTGACAGCCCGGTTGCGGGCTGCGAAATTAACGGCGGACGGGGCGGCAGACGCCGACGTCGTCACAAAATACGCCTGCGGCGGCACCGGCAAGCATTGTGCCGGCACGGTCGGTGCCCAGCAATTCCGACGCGACCAGACCTGCGCCCGCGCCTGCGACGGCACGTTCGGTGTCGCTTTCCAGACAGGCTGACAAAGCGAAGGCAGCAAAGGCCGCCAGGATGATGGATTTCTTCTGCATGATGTTCTGCCCTTATTCGGTTTCTCGGAGACAGCGCCAGAATCGCCGCTGATACCCGACAAAGCAATACCCTTATGCGTGTGATATCCAATATCAGCCGGTTTTCCGCCCAGTCCCGCTGTTCCAGGGGAAACCGGCCCGCCAAGGGAACAGGCAGGCCGGTCAGGGGAAGGGTAGATCTGGTCAACGAAGAAGGAGGCGCGCAGGCCAGACCGCGGCACCGCAGGTCCTATTATGGCGCAGGTTTGTCCGGCACCAAAGCCCGCAATGATCCGCGCCGCGAAATAGGCAATTTCCTGCCTCACCACATGCGCGAAAACGGCGATCATTCGTTCAACCCCGGAATGTCGGGAAAGCTCTGCCGCGCAACCTTGACGTCGATGCGCAGCATCGCCTCATAGCTGGCGGGGTCGAACGGGTCTTCGGCGGGGATGACTTCACGTCCGAACAGCCAGCTGAGCCGGCCCGCATCCAGATTGCCGCGCACGAAAGGCTCTTCGCCAAAGGCCTCCCACAGGGCTTGCATGAACCCCGCATCGGCGCGTTTATCAGCCGGGCGGCGGTCGGGATAGCGGATGCGCTGGGACAGCGGTGTCGCCCCGTCCTTGTTCGCGCGGCGCAGCACGAATTGAAAATCCGTCCCCGGCAAGCGGCCCGGAAAGCCGCGGTGTTTGTCCATATATGGCAGTGCCATCAATCTGACCTTTGGTTCAAAGCGGAATATTGTCGTGTTTTTTCCACGGCATCTGGGTTTTCTTGGATCGCAACGACGCAAAGGCGCGGCAGATCCGCTTGCGCGTGGAATGGGGCATGATCACCTCGTCGATGAACCCCTTTTCGGCAGCAACGAAGGGATTGGCAAATCGCGCCTCGTATTCGGCGGTGCGTGCCGCGATTTCCTCGGGGGATTTGCCGCGATGGATGATCTCGGTCGCCCCCTTGGCCCCCATCACGGCGATTTCCGACGTGGGCCAGGCATAGTTGAAATCGGCCTGCAAATGCTTGGACGCCATCACGACATAGGCCCCGCCATAGGCTTTGCGGGTGATGACAGTGACCTTTGGCACCGTTGCCTCGCCATAGGCATACAGCAGTTTGGCGCCGTGTTTGATAACGCCGCCGTATTCCTGTGACGTACCCGGCAGAAAGCCCGGCACATCGACCAGCGTCAGCACGGGGATTTCGAACGCATCGCAAAAGCGCACGAACCGCGCGGCCTTGCGGCTGCTGTCGATATCCAGACAGCCCGCCAGCACCATGGGCTGGTTGGCGACAACGCCCACGGTGGACCCTTCCAGACGGATGAACCCTGTCAGGATATTCTTGGCAAATTCGGCCTGAATCTCGTAAAAATCGCCCTCATCCGCGATTTTCAGGATCAGTTCCTTCATGTCGTAAGGCGTGTTCGGATTGGCGGGGACCAGCGTATCAAGGCTTTCCTCGATCCGGTTCACATCGTCAAAAACGGGCGCACGGGCGGCTGGTCGCGGTTGTTCAGCGGCAGGAAATCGAACAGGCGGCGGGTTTCGGCCAAAGCCTCGACATCATTTTCGAACGCACCGTCAGCGACCGATGATTTGCGGGTGTGGGTGCTGGCCCCGCCCAATTCCTCGGCGGTGACGATTTCATTGGTCACGGTCTTGGCCACATCGGGGCCGGTCACGAACATATAGCTGGAATCTTTGACCATAAAGATAAAGTCAGTCATCGCGGGGCTGTAAACCGCGCCACCCGCACAAGGCCCCATGATCAGGCTGATCTGCGGGACGACACCCGATGCGGTGATATTGCGCTGGAACACGTCGCCATAGGCGGCAAGGCTGGCGACACCTTCCTGAATCCGCGCGCCACCTGAATCGTTGATCCCGATCACGGGCGCGCCATTCTGCATCGCCAGATCCATGATCTTGCAGATTTTCTTGCCGTGGGTTTCGGACACCGACCCGCCCATGACGGTGAAATCCTGCGAAAACACATAGACCATGCGGCCATTGATCGTGCCCCAGCCGGTGACGACACCATCCCCGCAGGCCGGTCCTGTTCCATCCCGAAATCGGTGCAGCGATGGGCAACAAACATGTCGAATTCTTCGAATGACCCTTCGTCCAGCAGCAGATCAATCCGTTCGCGCGCCGTCAGCTTGCCCTTGCTGTGCTGCGCCGCAATCCGTTTTTCGCCGCCGCCAAGGCGTGCATCGGCGCGCCGGTCTTCGAGTTCCTGCAGAATGTCCATGCCAGCCCCTCCCCTTTTGGTTTGGACCTGCATAGCATGTTCGAGGGGCGAATGAAGCAGGATTGAGAAAATTTGCAAAGTAAGGATTTTGCAAAGCATCCACAATGCAAACATGCAAATGAATCTGACTGATGGTTCATCTATGCACAGGTGCCTCGACAGGCTTGCGCATGGACATCATCGTATACCAGTCCTAATCAAGACCAATGACAAAATCACCAAACGCCCGGTTTCTGGACCGAACGACCCCGCCCCATATCATGACGCTGATCCTGATCACCGGCATTTCGGCGCTGAACATGTCGATCTTTCTGCCGTCACTGGCGGCGATGACGGCCTATTTCGAGACCGAATATGCGGTGATGCAGGTGTCGCTGTCAGGCTATCTGGCGGCAACGGCGGTGCTGCAGATCTTTGTCGGCCCATTATCCGACAGGTTTGGACGGCGGCCGATCCTGCTCGGATCGCTTCTGATCTTCGTGATTGCCACCCTTGGGGCGCTGTTTTCCACCACGGTCGAGGCATTCTTGTTCTTTCGGATCCTACAAGCCGCCGTCGCCACCTGCATGGTGCTAGGCCGCGCCATCGTGCGCGACATCGTGCCGGATGCGCAGGCGGCCTCGATGATCGGCTATGTCACGATGGGCATGGCGCTGGTGCCGATGGTCGGGCCGATGATCGGTGGCGCTCTGGAACAGGCGTTCGACTGGCACGCGACCTTTGTGTTTCTGGTGCTGGCGGGGATCGGCACGCTGGCGCTGGTTTATTACGATCTGGGTGAGACATTGGCAAAAGGCGGCATGGGCTTTCGCGCGCAGGTGCGATCCTACCCCGAATTGTTCCGCTCGCCGCGGTTCTGGGGCTATGTGATGTGCGCGGCTTTCGCCTCGGGGGCGTTCTTTGCGCTGCTGGGGGGCGCGTCTTTTGTCGGAACAACGATTTTTGGTCTTTCGCCCGTTTGGAATGGCATTGCCCTTGGCGCACCCGCCATAGGCTATGCGATGGGCAATTTCCTGTCGGGGCGGTTTTCAGTCAGATTGGGGATCAACAAGATGGCGCTGATCGGCACCGGCATCACGATCGCGGGGCTTGGTACATCGGTCCTGCTGACGCTGGCGGGGCTGATCCATCCGCTGGTGTTTTTCGGCTTTTGCACCTTCCTTGGACTGGGTAACGGGCTGATCTTACCCAATGTCATGGCCGGATCAATTTCGGTACGCCCGCATCTGGCTGGCACAGCCAGCGGGCTGGGCGGTGCGATCATGATCGGCGGCGGCGCGGCGCTGTCGCAGGTCGCAGGCAGCATCCTGACAGTGGAATCGGGCACCCTGCCCTTGCAGCTGATCATGCTGGGCACGTCGATGCTGGCCTTCCTGTCCGTGGTCTTTGTGGTCTGGCGGGAAAAGCAGACCGCTTGACGCAAGCTTTGCAGCGGCTAATCATGGTCCGCAAAGTTGCAAAGGTGCGCCATGGCGATCCAGAAACTCTATGCCGGGTGCCAAGCTGCGCGAATTGCGCGGGCGGCTGGCGATGACGCAAAAGGCCTTTGCCGACAAGCTTGGCGTCTCGCTGCCCTATCTCAACCAGATGGAAAACAACAACCGCCCCGTGTCGACGGCGGTGGTGCTGGGGCTGGCGCAGGAATTCGGGTTCGACGTCACCGAACTGCAATCGGGCGACGAGGCGCGCCTTGTGGGTGACCTGCGCGAGGCCTTGGCAGATCCGGTCTTTACCGGCAGCGCCCCCGCGCTGGCCGACCTGCGGTTGGTGGCGGCCAATGCGCCCGCCTTGGCCCGCGCCTTTCTGGACCTGCACAGGGGCTACCGGCAGACCCATGAACGACTGGCCTCGCTGGACGAGGCTTTGGGCCGCGAAGACGCCCGCTTGCGCCCCAGCCCTTGGGAAGAAGTGCGCGATTTCTTTCATTATTGCGACAATTACATCGATGCCGTAGATCGCAGCGCCGAACGGATGGCAGGCCAGTGCCAGCCCGGCGAAAGCATCGCACAGGCCGCGATCCGGATTTTGGCGGCGGCAGGGATCGGCGTACACTATGCCGCCAGCGATACGTTGCGCGCCTTTGATCCGGCCACGAACCAGCTCACCCTTGCGACGGCGGCGCATCCGGCGACGCAGACATTCCAGCTGCTGCTACAACTGGCGCTGGTCACACAAGCGCCCTTGCTCGACGCGACGCTCGACCTCGCGCGGTTCCAGTCCGACGAGGCGCGCAGCATCGCGAAAGTCGGGCTTGCCAATTATTTTGCCGGGGCAGCACTGATGCCCTACCACGCCTTTCTGCAGGCGGCGCAGGACAATCGGCACGATCTGGAACTGCTCGCGGCACGGTTCGGCGCATCGCTGGAACAGGTCGCACACAGGCTGTCCACCCTGCAACGCCCCGGCGCCAAAGGCATCCCGTTCTTTTTCGTGCGCGTCGATCAGGCCGGCACCATCACCAAACGCCATTCCGCGACGACCCTGCAATTCGCGCGGTTCGGGGGTGCCTGCCCGCTGTGGAACGTGCATCAGGCGTTCGAATTGCCGGGGCAATTCCTGCGGCAACTGGCCGAAACACCCGACGGCGCGCGATATTTCTGCCTGGCCCGTGATGTCAGCAAATCGGGCGGGTCCTATCACGCGCCCACACGGCGCTATGCCATCGGGCTGGGCTGCGAGGTGCGGCACGCAGAGGCCATCGTCTATGCCGATCACATGGATATCGCCGCCGCCGACGCCTATGCACCAATCGGCATTTCCTGCCGGATCTGCGAACGGCGCAACTGCCACCAACGCTCGGTGCCGCCCTTGGAACGGCACCTGCGCGTCGATCCCAACACCCGCGGGCTGTTGCCCTATCAGCTGGACTGACCACAACTTCTTATTTCCCAAAATACTCCGGGGGCGAGGGGCGGAGCCCCTTTTGCGGCAAAGCCGCAAACGCTCCGCGGGGGATATTTGGGCTCGGAAGATGCGAAAGAGGGGGATTGCAAATCAGAGGCCACCCCCCGAAGATCAGGAAAAAGGGGAGGACCATCATGGAACTATCGGGCAGCCGCGTGATCGCAGCGGATATTGATGCAGTCTGGGCGCATCTGAACAACCCTGACACATTGCGCGCCTGCATTCCGGGCTGCGAGGAATTGACCGGATCGCCCGAAGAGGGCTTCGCCGCGACCGTCAAGCAAAAGGTCGGGCCGGTATCCGCCACATTCAAGGGCGAGGTGACGCTGGAAAACGTGATCCCCGGCCAGAGCTATACTATTGTCGGCGAAGGCAAAGGCGGGGTCGCGGGTTTCGCCAAGGGCAGTGCCGATGTCGTACTTGCCACCGTCGAAGGTGGCACCGAACTGACATATAACGCGACGGCGAAGGTCGGTGGCAAGCTCGCGCAACTGGGCAGCCGGATCATCGGCGGTTTCGCCAAGAAAATGGCCGACCAGTTTTTCGAACGGTTCCAGCAAACTGTCGAAGGCACCGACGCCTAGTTGCGCGCCGCACGCCAGCCTGCAGCCCGGGCCTCGGCCTCGGAACAGAACCAGCGTTCGCCGCGGCCTTCATCGATCACCGTGCGGTCATAATCGCGGTTGCCAGGCCGGTGATAGATCCGCCCGCTGGCCGAGATATTGCCCTTGATATTGCAGGCCGGATCAGGGGCGGCAGGGGCCGCATTGCGCGCCGCGCGAAAGGATTCAGGCTCTTGCATCGTCATGGCCCAGAGCCCGCGTGCCGCCACAGCGGCGGCTTTTTCATCCAGATCATAGATCATGGAATAGCGCCGATAGGCCACGGCCCAGCCTTCGGCCACGATCACCTGCCCGATATCCACGCCGCCCACATCGCAGGTCGCGACCTGCCGGCCATAGCGGTCGACATCACGCGTGGTGCAGCGCGCATCTTTCCCGCCAAAACGCGCGCGCACCAGATCAGCCGCCCAGCGCCCGCAGTCGATGGTCTGCCCGCCCAGCACGCAAGGCTGCCCGATTTCCGGCGCATCCAGCCCGAAAAGCCGCACCCGCAGCCCGCCGACATCCACCGTATCCGCATCGATCACCCGCAGCGTCCCGCTGGGGTTGGCATGGGCGGCACCTGCAAACACAAGGCCAAGAACGATCAATATTTTCACCATACCCCCGACCTAGCGGCGGGCGGGGGCGGGGATCAATGGATTTTGTTAACGAAGGTTAAGATTTCGTTAAATTCACCTTTGGCTTTGCTGCCAGTCGGGGTGCATCCATGGCTGGTCATTGGCAGGCGGCAGCGGTTGGCGGCGCAGGATATGATCGGCGGCCTTTTCGCCCACCATGATCGATGGCGCATTCAGATTGCCATTGGTGATGCGCGGAAAGATCGAACTATCCGCGACGCGCAACCCCTCTACCCCGATCACACGGGTTTCGGGGTCAACCACGGCCATCGGGTCATCCAGGGCCCCCATCTTGCAGGTCCCGCAAGGGTGATAGGCGCTTTCGGCATGGTCGCGGATGAAAGCGTCAAGATCCGCATCGCTCTGTGCTGCGTCGCCCGGCTGGATTTCATGGCCGCGGTAGTCGTCAAAGGCGGGCTGGGCGAAAATCTCGCGCGTCAGCCGGATGCAAGCCCTGAAATCAACCCAATCCTGCGGGTCGGACATATAGTTGAACTGGATGCGCGGATTGGCTTCGGGGTCGGCCGACCGCAGCGTGACCTGTCCGCGTGATGCCGACCGCATCGGCCCGACATGGGCCTGAAACCCGTGCCCTTCGGGGGCGGTCTTGCCATCATAGCTGACAGCGATGGGCAGAAAATGGAACTGGATATCAGGGTAATCCACACCGGCGCGCGACCGGATAAAGCCCGCGCTTTCAAACTGGTTGGAGGCGCCAAGGCCGGTTTTCCAGAGCAGCCATTCCGCCCCGATCCGCGCCTTGCCGCGCAGGTTCCAATAGGCAAACAGCGTGACAGGCTTGGTTGCGGCCTGCTGGATATACAGCTCCAGATGGTCCTGCAGGTTCTGGCCCACGCCGGGACGGTCGGCGACGACAGGAATACCATGGTCGGCCAGATGTGCGGCAGGGCCGATGCCTGACAGCATCAGCAGCTTGGGCGAATTGAGCGCCGAGGCGGCGATAATCACCTCGACATTGGCGCGGATCACCTCGACCTTCTTGCCGCGCGAGACTTCGACACCCACGGCGCGCCCGTCTTCGATGATCACCCGTCGCGCCAAGGCGCGGGTCAGTGTGCAATTGGGCCGCGTCAGCGCAGGCCGCAGATAGGCGCTAGCGGCGGACCAGCGGTGGCCTTTGTAGATCGTGGCGTCGAAAGGGCCAAAACCTTCTTGCTGTTCACCATTGTAGTCACCGGTGAGCTGATAGCCCGCCTGCCCGCCTGCCGCGACAAAGGCGCGGGTCAGCGGGTTCTTGCGCGGGCCACGGGTGATATGCAGCGGGCCATCCGTGCCACGCCAAGCCGGATCACCGCCATGGCCGCCGTCATGCCAATGTTCCATCCGTTTGAAATAGGGCAGCACATCGGCATAGCCCCAGCCCTGCGCCCCTGTGTCGGCCCAATGATCGAAATCGCGCGCATGGCCGCGCACATAGATCATCCCGTTGATCGAGGACGACCCGCCGATCACCTTGCCCCGCGGCGTGACCAGCTGGCGGTTGCCCAGATGCGGTTCGGGGTCGGATTTCAGCCCCCAATCATACATTTTCATATTCATCGGATAGGACAAAGCCGCTGGCATCTGGATGAAAGGCCCACGATCCGACCCGCCATGTTCGATGACCAGCACGTTTTTGCCCGCCTCGGCCAGACGGTAAGCGATGGCGCAACCGGCGGAACCCGCACCGACGATGACATAATCGGCCTGCATCAGAACGGTGCCTCGCATTTATCCATGCGGACATAGACGCTTTTGATCTGGCTATAATGTTCAATCGCCGCCTTGGAGTTTTCACGCCCCACGCCAGACAGTTTCATGCCGCCGAATGGCGCCTCTACGGGCGCGTCATTATAGGTGTTGATATAGCAGGTGCCTGCCTGAAACCCCGCCGCCATGCGATGCGCGCGGGTCAGATCGGCGGTGAACACACCAGCGGCCAGACCGTAGGGCGTGTCATTGGCGCGGCGCAACGCCTCTTCTTCGGTGTCGAAATCCAGCACCGACATGACAGGGCCAAAGATTTCCTCGCGCGCGATGGTCATGTCGTCGGTGACATCGGCAAAGACCGTGGGCGTCAGGAAAAAGCCCGCCATATCGGGGCGGGTGCCGCCCGTGACCAGCCTTGCGCCTTCGGCGCGGCCTTTGGCGATGAAGCCTTCGACGATATCGCGCTGGCGTTCGCTGACCATGGGTCCGTAATTCGTGACGGGGTCTTGGGGGTCACCCATCACCACGCCTTGCAGACGTTCGCTCAGGCGGGCCAGAAACGCCGCCTTGATCCCCTTTTGCACGAAAACCCGCGTGCCGTTGGAACAGACCTGCCCCGAGGAATAAAAATTGCCCAGAATCGCACCGGACACGGCGGCATCCAGATCGGCATCGTCGAAGATGACCAGCGGGGACTTGCCGCCCAGTTCCATCGTGACATGGCGCATGCCTTCGGCGGCGGCGGCATAGACCTTGCGCCCTGTCGCAACCGAGCCGGTCAGCGACACCTTGTCCACGCGTGGATCGGTGATCAGCGACGCACCGACAGCGCCATAGCCTTGGATCACGTTATAGACACCCTCCGGAACACCCGCCTCGATCAGGATTTCCGCGACTTTCAGCGCGCAAAGCGGGGTGGTTTCAGACGGTTTGAACACCAAAGCATTGCCGCAGGCCAGCGCCGGCGCGCCTTTCCAGCAGGCGATCTGGGTGGGGTAGTTCCATGCACCGATGCCGACGCAAACGCCCAAGGGTTCGCGCCGAGTATAGACGAAATTGTCGCCAAGCGGGATATATTCGCCGGTGATGCTGCCCGCCAGCCCGCCGAAATATTCAAACGCATCGGCCCCCGATGTGGCATCGGCAACGCTGGTTTCGCTGTACGGTTTGCCGGTGTCATAGGTTTCCAGCACCGACAGGTCGTGATTGCGTTCGCGCATGATATCGGCGGCACGGCGCAGCACGCGGCCACGTTCTGTCCCGGTCCAACTGGCCCATTGCTGTTGCGCAAGCCGCGCGGCATCCAGCGCCTGATCCACGATGGCAGGGGTTGCGGCATGCAGCGTTGCGATGACCTGACCGGTATAGGGATAGACCACCTCGATCAGGTCACCGGCGGTGTCTTCGACGTATTTGCCATTGATGAAATGGCTGGCTGTGGGTTGGGTATTCATGACTTTTATGCCTCCGGCGGGGATATTTATACTCTGAAGATGATCATTCACCGCGTGGAAAACGCTGGCTTTCTTCGAGTATGTTGAGGTCCATGTGATTGCGCATGTAGCGTTCGGATGCCTTTTGCAGCGGCTGGTAGTCCCACGGGTAATAGCTGCCGTTGCGCAGCGCCTCGTAGACGACCCAGCGGCAGGCCTGTGACTGGCGCACATCGGCGTCGAAACGGGCAAGATCCCAGCGGGCCTCGGCCTTGGCGCGCAGGTCCGCCAGCGTGCCTTGATGGGCGGGATGGTCCGCCAGATTGGTCAGTTCCTGCGGGTCGCTGTCCATGTCGAACAGCTGGTCGGGGTCGAGCGTGCAGCGATTGTATTTCCATTTGCCAGACCGCAGGCTGACCAGCGGGGCCTGTGACGCCTCGGCGGCATATTCCATAGCGACGGGCGCATCGCGGGTGCCGCCCTGCCCCAAAGGCACAAGGCTTTCGCCGCTGGTCCATGGCATCACCTCGGACATGTCCACGCCCGCCAGATCGCACAGCGTGGGTGTCACGTCGATCGTGCTGACGGGGACCGTGAGCAGGCCGGGTTCCATCGCGGGGCTGGCGATCATCAGCGGCACGCGCGATGACCCGTCGTAAAAGCACATCTTGAACCACAGGCCGCGTTCGCCCAGCATATCGCCGTGGTCGGACACGAACAGGATCGTGGCCTCTTGGCGCGTGTCGTCCAGCACTTGCAGGATCTCGCCGATCTTGTCGTCCAGATAGCTGATATTGGCGAAATAGGCGCGGCGCGACCGGCGGATATCGTCATCGGTGATGTTGAAGTTATCGCGGTCGTTGGCATCCAGAATACGCTGGCTGTGCGGGTCCTGATCGGCATAGGCGATCGGGCCTATCGTCGGCATCAGATGTTCGCAATCCGCGTACAGATCCCAGTATTTGCGGCGCGCCACATAGGGGTCATGCGGGTGGGTGAAACTGACCGTCAGGCACCAGGGCCGCGCGTCATGGCCGCGCCCCAGATCATAGAGCTTGCGCATCGCGTGATAGGCGACCTCGTCGTCATATTCCATCTGGTTGGTGATCTCGGCCACGCCGGAGCCTGTGACCGACCCCATGTTGTGATACCACCAATCGATCCGTTCGCCCGGTTTGCGGTAATCCGGCGTCCAGCCGAAATCGGCAGGGTAGATATCCGTGGTCAGCCGTTCCTCAAACCCGTGCATCTGGTCGGGGCCGACGAAATGCATCTTGCCCGCAAGGCAGGTCTGATAGCCCGCGCGCCGCAGGTGATGCGCATAGGTCGGGATAGAGGAGGCGAATTCGGCCGCATTGTCATAGACCCCGTTGCGCGATGGCAATTGCCCCGACATGAACGCCGCCCGCGCCGGTGCGCAAAGCGGCGAGGCTGTGTAGCTGTTGGCGAATCGGGTGGAGCGGGCGGCCAGCGCCTTGAGGTTGGGCGCGTGCAGCCAGTCTGCAGGCCCGTCGGGAAAGAGCGTGCCGTTAAGCTGGTCAACCATGATAATCAGGATGTTCGGCTTCGTCATTCTACGATGTCCTTTAATTCCATCGCCAGCAGCGCCAGCACCTGTTCGGTTGCATCTGATGCAACGCCCGTGCCGCGCGCCAGACCCTGCCGCAGGTAGGACCCGTCGATCAGCCCCGCGATCCGTACGGCGGCATTTTCCGCGCGCTCCCCGATCATCGGGCGCAGGTCATGCACAAGATTGCTGTGCAGCCGCCGCTGATAGACATGCAACAGGCGGTTGGCATCCTCGGATGTCTGGGCAAGGACGTAAAAATTCAACCAGGCCGCGATCACATCCGGCTGGAAATTGGTCGAGCTGAAACCCGCGCGGATCACCGCCTCGATCCGGGCATGCGGGCCGCGGGCCGCGCGCAGGGCGTCGCGCACCTCGGCTGCATAGACGCGCAGAACATGGCGCATCGCCGCCAGAAAAATCTGTTCCTTGCCGCCGAAATAATGATGCGCCAGCGCCGATGACATGCCAGCCCGCTTTGCAATCGCGCTGACCGTCACATCGAGGTTGCCCACGGCGCCGATTTCGTCAATCGTGGCCTGCATCAGTGCAGCACGGCGGATCGGTTCCATTCCTAGCTTGGGCATGTTTCACTCTTTCCGGTTGCACCAGACACCTAATTCGTTCTTTATTGACTCGTCAATCAACAAAAAACCACAGGGAGACCACCATGAAACTGAAATCAAGCCTGTCGGCGCTTGCGATTGTTGCCGCAATGCCCGCCTTTGCCGAATGCGATCTTGTCACCTTTTCCGATGTCGGCTGGACCGATATCACTGCCACCACCGCCACCACGACCGTCGTGCTGAACGCGCTGGGCTATCAGACAGAAACCAAATTGCTGTCGGTTCCGGTCACTTATATTTCGCTCGCAGAAGGCGATATCGATGTGTTCTTGGGCAATTGGATGCCCACGATGGAGGCTGATATCGCCCCCTACCGCGAAGCAGGCACCGTCGATACCGTGCGTGCCAACCTTGAAGGTGCCAAATACACACTTGCCGTGAACCGCGCCGCGGCTGATCTGGGCATCGCCACCTTTGCGGATATCGTCACCCATGCAGATGCTTTGGAAAACAAGATCTACGGCATCGAGCCTGGCAATGACGGCAACCGCCTGATCATGGATATGATCGCGGCTGATGCATTTGGTTTGACCGGTTTCGAAGTGGTCGAAAGCTCTGAACAAGGCATGTTGGCGCAAGTCGACCGCGCCGCTGGTCGCAGTGAACCGGTGGTGTTTCTGGGCTGGGAACCGCACCCAATGAACGCCAATTTCGATATGGTCTATCTGGAAGGCGGCGATGATTGGTTCGGCCCCAACCTGGGCGAAGCAACAGTTTATACCAATACGACCGCAGGTTATGTCGAAAGCTGCCCCAATGTCGGGCAATTGCTGAACAATCTGGAATTTTCCTTGGCGATGGAAAACGAGATCATGGCCGCGATCAGCGATGATGGCATGGCACCTGATGCAGCGGCCAGCGCTTGGCTTGCGGCCAATCCTGCGGTGCTCGATGGCTGGCTGAACGGGGTCACCACCCGCGATGGCGGCGATGGGATGGCGGCGGTGAAAACCGCACTTGGGCTGTAACGCAACCATGCAACCGACCGGACAGGGCCGCAGCAAGGCTGGCCCTGTCCCACCAAGGCAAGGATCAGGGCAATGGATTGGCTGACCAGCACGAAAATCCCGGTAGGTGCTTGGGCCAAATCGGTCTTTGACGCGATGAACCGCAATCTGGGGTTTGTCTTTGACATTATCTCGGATGCGATGGAGACGATGATCGACGGCATCCTTTGGTCGTTGGAAACCCCGCATCCGTTGATCGTGATCGCAGTCTTTGCAGGGCTGACATGGGTGGTGCAGCGCAATTGGAAAACGCCGCTTTTGATCGTACTGGGGTTCTTTTTCATCCTCAACCAAGGCTATTGGCGCGAAACCATGCAATCGCTCACACTGGTCTTGTCGGCCTGTGTTGTGTGTATGGGCATCGGTGTGCCGATTGGCATCGCGGCGGCGCATCGGCCCAAGCTGTACCGCGCGATGGTGCCTGTGCTGGATTTGATGCAAACCCTGCCGACCTTTGTTTATCTGATCCCTGCGATTGTCTTTTTCGGCATCGGCATGGTGCCGGGGCTGATTGCAACGGTGATTTTTGTGCTGCCGGCACCGATCCGTCTGACCTATCTGGGGGTCGCCTCGACGCCGACGGCGCTGCTCGAGGCAGCGCAAGCCTTTGGCGCGACCAAACGGCAGATCCTATTCAAGGTCGAATTGCCGTCCGCCACACCGCAGATCATGGCGGGATTGAACCAGACGATCATGCTGTCGCTGTCGATGGTGGTGATCGCAGCCTTGGTCGGGGCCAGCGGGCTGGGGGTGCCGGTGGTGCGCGCGCTGAACACGGTCAACACGTCACTGGGGTTTGAATCCGGCTTCGTTATCGTCGTGGTGGCGATCATGCTGGACCGGATGTTGCGGGTAAAACAGAAATGAATGCGGTTGAATTCGACAATGTCAGCATCGTCTTCGGCGCGCGGCCGCAGACCGCCCTCCCCTTGATGGACCAAGGCCTGCACCGGGCCGAGATCTTGACCCGCACCGATCAGGTGCTGGGCGTGCATGATTGTTCGCTGAATGTGGCACAGGGTGAAATCCTTGTGCTGATGGGGCTATCGGGGTCGGGCAAATCCACCTTGCTGCGCGCGGTCAACGGGCTGAACCCCGTGGTGCGCGGGGCCGTGCGGGTCAACGACGGCGATCACAGCTATGACGTCACCCATTGCAACGCCACCGACCTGCGACGATTGCGGCAGAAATCGGTGTCGATGGTGTTCCAGCAATTCGGCCTGCTGCCATGGCGCAGCGTGCGCGACAATGTCGGGCTGGGGCTGGAACTGGCAGGGCTGGACAAGGCCAAATTACGCGACCGCATTGATCAGGAACTGGCGATGGTGGGCCTGTCCGAGCGCGCCAATGCGCCGGTCGGCGAATTGTCGGGGGGCATGCAACAGCGCGTGGGCCTGGCCCGCGCCTTTGCCACCGATGCGCCGATCCTGCTGATGGATGAACCGTTCAGCGCGCTTGACCCGCTGATCCGGACCAAGCTGCAGGACGAATTGCTCGATCTGCAAAAACAGCGCGGCCGCACGATCATCTTCGTCAGCCATGATCTGGACGAGGCGTTCAAGATCGGCAACCGCATCGCCATCATGGAAGGCGGGCGGATCGTGCAATGCGGCACCCCGCGCGATATTTATACCAATCCCGCCAACGGCTATGTCGCGGATTTCGTGGCCCATATGAACCCGCTGGGCGTGCTGACCGCGCGCGACGTGATGATCGCAGGCACAGCCCATGGGCCACAGATCGACGTGGACACGCCGGTGCAAGAAATCCTGCAACAAATCGGCACGCAACCGCTGCAAGTCACCGAAAACGGCCAGCCTGTCGGCCAGATCACGCAAAGCTCGCTGATTACACGGTTGGCCCCGCTTTAGGCACGCCAGCAGCCGCAGCTCTTGCAACTTCTTATTTCCAAAAATACTCCCGCCGGAGGCGCGCCGTCAGGCGCACCCTACACCTTGGTCGCCGTCACGACCGGCGTCACATGCCTGCGCGCCACAGCCTCGCGCCAGGTGATGAAACTGACCGATCCCATGATCACCAGCCCGCCGACGACGACCCAACCATCCACCGCCTCGCCGAATACCACGGCCCCCAGCACCACTGCCCAGACCAGTTGCAAAAACGTCGCCGGCTGGGTCACGGTCAGCGGTGCTGCGGCAAAGGCCAGCGTCATCGTGTAATGGCCTGCGGTGGCGAAAGAGGCGACCAGCAGCAGCCAGCCCAGCTGTGCAATCGTCGGCGTGATCCAGACCGCATAGGCAAAGGGGGCCAGCCCGATGGTCACCGTGATCGACAGCATCCCCACGACCACCGCCGCCGATACCTCGCCCGACAGCCGCTTGGCCAAAAGATATCCCACCGCGAATAAAACAGCCGTGCCCAGCATCGCGATATGGCCGCTTTCTACCACCTTGACACCGGGGCGCAGGATGATCGCGGCCCCCACCAGTGCCAGCAGCACCGCGATCAGACGGCGCGGCGGCAGCTTTTCCCCCAAAAACAGCGCCGCCCCGATCGAGACATAGACCGGCGAGAGATAATTCATCGCCGTCACCTCGGCGATGGGAAGCCGCGCCATGGCATAGAACCACAAGATCACGGCCAGCGCATGCACGACGCCCCTGATCCCGAACATCTTCATCTGCCGCGCGGTCAGCCGGGCCGCCATGATCGGGCGGATCATTGGCAACAGGAACACCAGCCCCAGCACATAGCGCAAAAACGCCGCCTGCGCGGCTGGCACATCATCGCCGACATGTTTGACGATTGCCGTGACCGCGACGAACATCACGCCGGTCAGGACCATCCAAAGCACACCTGCGACCGGGTTCGGCAGGGGCCGCGCTGCTTGCAAATCACTCATGCCTTTGGGTCGCACCAAAAAACGCGCGATACCAGCGACATTTTCGCACTGGCACTGCCTGTGATCCGCCCTTACCAAAGGCGGATGAAGATACTTTTCCTTGGCGATGTCATGGGCCGGTCAGGCCGGACCGCGATTACCACCCACCTGCCCCGCCTGCGCGCCGACTGGCGGCTCGATTTCGTCGTGGTCAACGGTGAAAATGCGACATCCGGCATGGGCCTGTCCGCGCCCCATGCCAAACTGCTGTTGGATGCAGGTGCCGATGTCATCACCTTGGGCGATCACGCTTTTGATCAAAAGGACATGCTCGCCTTTGCCGCGCAAGAGCCGCGCATCATCCGGCCTTTGAACTTTTCCAAGGCCGCCCCCGGCGTTGGCGCGCGGGTGTTCAACGCCACCAATGGGCGCAAGGTTCTGGTGGCACAGGCCTTGGGTCAGGTGTTCATGAAACGCCCCTTCGACGATCCGTTCTCGGCGCTTGATGCCGTGCTGCGGCAATATCCGATGGGCGGACAGGTGCAGGCCAGCCTGATCGACATCCATTGCGAGGCGACATCGGAAAAGATGGCGCTGGGCCATTTCTGTGACGGGCGCGCCAGCATCGTGGTCGGCACCCATACCCATGTGCCCACCGGCGATGCGATGATCCTCGGGGGCGGCACCGCCTATCAGACCGATGCGGGCATGTGTGGCGATTACAATTCGGTCATCGGCATGGACAAGGCCGAACCCCTGCGCCGGTTCATCACCGGCATGCCCAAGGACCGGTTCACCCCCGCGGAGGCCGAGGCAACCCTGTCGGGGCTTTACGTCGAAACCGACGACCGCACTGGCAAGGCTGTCCGCGTCGTAATGGTCCGCCAAGGCGGCAAACTTGCGCCAAGCGGGCCTGCATGACCCGCGATCACGGGCTGCTGACGCTGGCGCTGGTGGCCTTGGGGGCGGGATGGGGGCTGACCCAACCGCTGACCAAGATCACCGTTACCGGCGGCTATGAACCGTTTGGCATAATCTTCTGGCAGATGCTGATCGGCACGCTGCTGCTCGGCGGCTTGCGCTGGCGCAGGCTCGGACGGCTGCCCGTCACGCCGCGCAGGCTGGCGTTCTGGCTGATGATTGCCGCGCTCGGCACGCTGATCCCCAATTCCACCAGCTATCGCGCGGCCTTCCATCTCCCTGCGGGGGTCATGTCGATCGTGATCTCGACCATTCCGCTCATGGCCTTTCCGTTGGCCTTGGCGTTGGGCAATGACCGGTTTTCATGGCGGCGCATGGCGGGGCTGGCGCTGGGGCTGATCGGCGTCGCGCTGATCGCCCTGCCCGAGGCGAGCCTGCCGGACCGCGCCATGGTCGCCTTCCTGCCCTTGGCGCTGATCGCCCCGTTCTGCTATGCTGTTGAAGGCAATATCGTCGCGAAATGGGGCACGGCAGGGCTTGACCCGGTGCAGGTGCTGTTCGGGGCCTCCGCCATCGGTGTCGTGATTGCGCTGCCGCTGGCGCTGGCCACGGACCAGTTTCGCGTGCCTGCGGTCCCTTTGATCCTTGCCGATGTGACAATGCTGATGGGGTCGGTTATCCATGTCGTGGTCTATACCGGCTATATCTGGCTGGTCCGGCGCGGCGGGGCGGTCTTTGCCGGGCAGATCAGCTATCTTGTGACAGGATTCGGAGTAATCTGGGCGATGCTGCTTTTGCGCGAAAACTACAGCCTGTGGGTCTGGGCGGCCTTGGCGGCGATGGCCATCGGGCTGACCCTTGTCCGACCACGGCTTGCCACACAGGCTGCCATCCATAAAGTTGCTGTTCATGAGTGATCTGTTAACCCTGACCCAACCTCAACAAGCCTGGCTGACGCTGGCCGTCGTTGTGGGCATGTTCGTGCTGTTCCTGCGCGAAACCTATCCGACCGAGGTCGTCGCGATGGGCGGCGTGTCAATCCTGCTGGTGACGGGCGTGCTGCCCTATCAGGCGGCAGTAGATGCGTTTTCCAACCCCGCCCCCTGGACGATTGCGGCGATGTTCATCGTCGTGGGCGCCTTGGTGCGCACCGGTGCGCTTGATGCTCTGACGCGGCTAGCCGAACGGCAGGCCCGTGTCAGCCCCGCACGTGCCATCGGGGGTGGCTTGATCTTCGTCGCGCTAGCCAGTGCGATCATGAACAACACGCCGCTGGTCGTCGTGATGATCCCCGTCTTTATCCAGCTATCGCGGTCCTTGGGTGTGTCCGCCTCTAAGCTGCTGATCCCGCTGAGTTATGCCGCCATCGTCGGTGGCACGCTGACGCTGATCGGGACATCGACCAACCTGCTGGTGGACGGGGTCGCGCGGGCGTCTGGGATGGAACCTTTCGGGATTCTCGAGATCATGCCGGTCGGTGTGGTCGTGGTGATCTGGACCTTCATCTACATGTATTTCATGGCCCCGCGCCTGTTGCCCGACCGGCACAGCATGGCCACGATGCTGTCGGACAGGTCCAAGAAAAAGTTCTTTTCCGAGGCAGTGATCCCCCCCGAAAGCAACCTGATCGGGCGTGAGGTCAATGGCGTGCAATTGTTCAAACGCGACGGCGTGCGCCTGATCGACGTGGTACGGGGCGATCTGTCGCTGCGCCGTGATCTGGCGAATGTGACCTTGCAACTGGGTGACCGCGTGATCCTGCGCACCGAAATGACGGAATTGCTGTCGCTTCAGGCCAACAAGGAGCTGCGCCGCGTCGATCAGATCTCGGCGGTGGAAACCACCACGGTCGAGGTGCTGATCACCCCCAATTGCAAGATGGCCGACCGCAGGCTGGGGTCGTTGCGACTGCGGCGGCGTTACGCGGTCTATCCGCTGGCGGTGCATCGGCGCGACGCCAATATCAGCCAGCAGATCGACGATATGATCGTGCGTGTGGGCGATACCTTGCTGCTCGAAGGTGCGCCCGCCGATATCCAGCGGCTGGCCGAGGATATGAACCTTGGCGATGTATCGGCCCCGTCGCAGCGCGCCTATCGGCGCGGTCATGCGCCGGTGGCGATTGCCGTGCTGCTGGGGATCGTCGTGCTGGCGGCGCTGAACATCGCCCCGATCTTGATGCTGGCGATGCTCGGGGTGACGGTCGTTCTGATGACCGGCTGCATCGACGCGGACGAGGCGTTTTCATTCATCGAAGGTCGGTTGCTGGCGTTGATTTTTGCCATGCTGGGGGTTGGATCGGCGCTGCAATCCTCTGGCGCGGTGGAAATGATCGCCAACGCGGCCTCGCCCTATATGATGGCTTTGCCACCGTTTCTGGTGGTGCTGGCGGTCTATACGCTGGCCAGCACCCTGACCGAGATGGTGTCGAACAATGCCGTCGCGGTGGTGATGACGCCGATTGCCATCGGGCTGGCCGCCGCATTGGGCGTGGACCCGCGCCCGTTGGTCGTGGCGGTGATGATCGCCGCCAGCGCCAGTTTCGCCACGCCTATCGGGTATCAGACCAATACGCTGGTGTTTGGGCCGGGCGGTTACAAGTTCGCGGATTTCCTGCGCTTCGGGATTCCGCTAAACGTCACGCTGGCGCCCGTCGTATCCTTTGTGATCCCGCTGATCTGGCCCTTGTAAGCAGGCTGGCCCATGCCCTATAGAGACGCAGCTTTAAACCAGAGATGACAAGAGGTTTCCCATGGCGGGCCATTCCAAATGGGCGAATATCCAGCACCGCAAGGGCCGGCAGGACAAACTGCGCTCCAAGCTGTTTTCCAAGCTGGCCAAGGAAATCACCGTGGCTGCCAAGATGGGCGACCCTGACCCCGAGAAGAACCCGCGCCTGCGGCTTGCGGTGAAAGAGGCAAAGTCGAACTCTTGCCCCAAGGATGTGATCGACCGCGCGATCAAGAAGTCGCAAGGCGGCGATGCGGAAAACTATGATGAGATCCGCTATGAAGGGTACGGCCCCGGCGGTATCGCCGTCATCGTCGAGGCGATGACCGACAACCGCAACCGCACAGCATCGACCGTACGGTCCACATTTACCAAGAACGGCGGCAATCTGGGTGAGACCGGATCGGTCGCCTTCATGTTCGACCGCAAGGGCGAGATCGTTTACCCTGCATCCGTCGCCGATGCCGATACGGTGATGATGGCCGCGATCGAGGCGGGCGCCGAAGACGTGCAAAGCGACGACGACAACCACGTCATCTATTGCGCCGACACCGATCTGGCCGAAGTATCCGGCGCGCTGGAACCGGCCTTGGGCGAATCGATCTCGACCAAGCTGATCTGGAAACCCAACATGACCACCGAGGTTGATGCCGAAGGGCTGACCAAGCTGATGAAATTGCTGGATACGCTGGAAGACGACGACGACGTGCAGCGCGTGACCGCGAATTTCGAAGCGTCCGACGCGGTGATGGCGGCGTTTTCGGAAAGCTGAGGGTCGAAAAACTTTTATGCCTCCGGCGGGGATATTTGGGCTCGGAAGATGATCAGGGGGTGATGATGCCCTGTTCTGTCACGATCAGGTCCAGCGGCTGGTCGGTGGGTTCCAGCGGCAGGTCGCGGTCTTCCTGTGCGCCATAGGCAAAACCCACGGCCATGACCGGACCGCACGCGCGCAGCTGTTGCAGCGTCCGGTCATAAAACCCGCCACCATAGCCCAGCCGCCCGCCTGTGCGGCTGAAGGCCACCAAAGGCACGATCAGGATCTGCGGGATCATCCAATCGCCTGTCGCGGGGATCTGCGCGCCGAAATCACCCGCGATCATCGCGCAATCGGGCTCCCACAGCCGAAAGCGCAAAGGCTGGCCTTTGGCGGTGATCACCGGCACGCCGACGGGGCCATGCGCCGCTGCCTCGGCCATTGCGGGGGTCGGGTCGATTTCGCTGCGCATCGCCATATAGCCTGCGATAGGAACGCCACGGTAGCCGGCCAGAACGGCGCTCAGATAGCCTGCGGTGGCCGCATCGGGCCGGTGGACGGCGGCCCGCCGCGCAAAGCCGGCTTTGCGGGCGGCGGATTTATCGATCATAGCAACATGACCGAGGCCAGCCCGAGGAAGGCGAAAAACCCCACGACATCGGTGACGGTGGTCACGAAAGTGCCAGAGGCCAGTGCCGGGTCGATCCCGAAACGGTCCATCACCACCGGCACGCCGATACCCGCCAGACCCGCGACCAGCAGGTTGACCACCATCGCCACCGCGATCACCACGCCCAGCATCGGCGCATCAAACCAGATTGTCCCGACCACGCCCATCACCGCCGCAAAGGCCAGCCCGTTCAGCATGCCGACAAGGGCCTCGCGCCGGATCACCCGCCAGACATTGGAGGGCGTCAGGTCGCGTGTCGCCAGCGCGCGCACCGCCACGGTCAGCGATTGTGTGCCCGCATTGCCACCCATCGAGGCGACAATCGGCATCAGCACCGCCAAAGCGACCAGCCCAGCGATGGTTTCCTCGAACAGCGAAATCACCAACGAGGCAAGGATCGCCGTCAACAGGTTGACCGCCAGCCACGGAAACCGCTGTTTGGTGGTCTCAAAGACATTGTCGGACAGGCTGCCTTCGCCGACGCCGGCAAGGCGCAGGATGTCTTCTTCGGCTTCTTCTTCCAGAAAGGCCATGGCGTCGTCGATGGTGATGACACCGACGACACGGCCGTCGTCATCGACCACGGGGGCGGTGATCAGGTGGTAATGGTTGATCGCCTGCGCCACCTCTTCCACACCTTGAGCGACGTGGAAGGTGCGGAATGTTTCCTCGGTCAGATCGCGCAGGGGCGTGGCGCGTGCATGGCTGAGGATACGGCCCAGCGTGACATAGCCCACAGCCTTGAGCCGCGGATCGACCAATATGATATGATAAAACTGGTCCGGCAGCACCACGTCCGAGCGCAGGTAATCAATCGCCTCGCCCACGGTCCAGTGTTCGGGGGCGCGCACAAGTTCGGATTGCATATGCCGGCCCGCCGATTCCTCGGGATAGGACAGCGCCTGTTCGACGACGACACGGTCGCTGGCGTCTAGCGCGTCCAGCACCGCCTCTTGTTGGTCCTCGCCCAGATATTCGACCAGATCGACCACGTCATCACTGTCCAGATCGCGCAAGGCGGTGGCCAGTTCGTCAGGGCGCAGCTGCTGGATGATCTCTTCGCGCAGGTTTTCGTCAAGCTCTGACAGGATGTCACCATCAATCCCGCCCTGCCACAGCGTCAGCAGGTCGCGCCGTTCGCGGCTGTCGATCTGTTCGATCAGATGCGCGATATCGGCGGGGTGCAGCGGGTCGAGAAGCGCATCAATCGCCGCCGCATCCCCCTGCATCACGGCGTTCAGCACATCGGCCACGGTCCGGTCGGTGATGCCGAATACCTCTGCATCAAGATCGTCGTCGATATCCGCCATCAGTCACCTCCGTTATCGCGATCAACATAGTCAAAGCCGCCGCAGGGACAACGCCATTCCCCGATTTACGCAGGCTTTTGCGCAGCCTATACGGGTCAGATGACAAAACATCTCCTTCTGGGCCAGACGCTTGCGTTTTCCGGCAATCCGCTGTCGGGCGATTGGGCCGATGCGGTGCAATACGATCCCGCCGGTGGCGTGCTGATCGACGCGGGCCGGATCGTGGCGATGGGCGACGGGGCGGCGTTGTGTGCCGCGCATCCCGATGCGCGGCTGGTGGATTACACAGGCAAGCTGATCTGCGCGGGCTTTGTCGATGCGCATATGCATTACCCCCAGACCGCCATCATCGCGAGCTGGGGCAAGCAGCTGATCGACTGGCTGAACACCTATACTTTCCCGCAAGAGGCGCGCTTGGCCGACCCCGCCTATGCCGCCGAAATCGCGACCCGCACGATTGATCTGGCTGTCGCCCACGGCACCACGACGCTGACCAGTTTCTGCACGATCCATCCCGCCAGCGTGGATGCGTTTTTCACCGCTGCCGCAGTGCGCGACATGGCCGTGGTCGCGGGCAAGACCTGCATGGACCGCAATGCGCCCGATAATCTGCGCGACACGGCGCAAGCGGCTTATGATGACAGCGCCGCGCTGATCGCGCGCTGGCACGGGACAGGCCGCGCGACCTATGCGATCACGCCACGGTTTTCGCCGACCTCGACGCCGGATCAATTGGCCGCCCTTGGCGCGCTCTGGGCAGAGAACCCCACCTGCCTGATGCAGACCCATCTGAGCGAGCAATTGCCAGAAATCGCCTGGGTGCGCGATCTGTTTCCGGATGCCCGCGACTATCTGGATACATACGAAGCCTTCGGCCTTTTGGGCGCGCGCGGCATCTACGGCCATGCGATCCATCTGGAGCCGCGCGAGATTGCACGGCTGGCCGAGGTTGGGGCCGCCGTCGTGCATTGTCCGACATCGAACACCTTTATCGGGTCGGGGCTGTTTGACCTGATGGGGCTGGCCCGCGCGGGGCTGACCATCGGGCTGGCCACCGACACCGGCGGCGGATCGTCGTTTTCAATGCTGCGGGTGATGGCCGCCACCTATGAGATCGGGCAGCTGCGCGGCACGGCGCTGCATCCCGCGCAGTTGATGTGGCTGGCAACCGAAGGATCAGCGCAGGCGCTGCATATGTCAGGGCAGATCGGGCATCTGGGCGTGGGGGCTGCGGCGGATATCACCGTGCTGGACCTTGCATCGACCCCCGCCATCGCGCAGCGCAGCGCGCGGGCGGATGACATCTGGGACGCGTTGTTCCCGACGATCATGATGGGCGACGACCGTGCAATTGCCGATGTCTGGATCGCGGGGGTGCGGCAGGGCGGACAGCACTAAGGCCGGAGCCTGCCAACGGCGGCCCCGCCTTAGGGATGGCTGCGCAGGATTTTCAAGGCGGCGGCATGGATATCCGCATTGGCCGCAGCCAGCACCTGTCCGCCCTGATGCACCGGCGCGCCGGACCAATCGGTGACGATCCCGCCAGCAGCCTCGATCACCGCGATGGGGGCTTGGACGTCATAGGCGTTCAGCCCCGCCTCGATCACCAGATCGACCTGCCCTGCCGCAAGCAGCGCATAGCCATAGCAATCCATGCCATAGCGGGTTAGCCGCACCTGACGCGACACGGCCTGAAACGCAGCCATTTCGGGCGCTGTGCCGATTTCGGGAAAGGTGGACAGCAGAATCGCCTGATCCAGCCCGCGCGGCGCGCGCGTGGCCAGCGGCGCGGTCCCCATTGGGCCCGTCACATCTGCCTGACCGAAACCGCCCGCAAACCGTTCGCCAATATAAGGCTGGTCGATGATGCCGTACACAGGGCCATCCGCATCGCCCACCGCGATCAGCACACCCCAGGTCGGCGTGCCGCTGATATAGCCGCGCGTGCCGTCAATCGGGTCCAGCACCCAAGTCAGCCCGGATGTGCCGAGGGTCTGGCCATATTCTTCGCCAAAAATGCCGTCATCGGGGCGTTCACGCGCCAGAACATCGCGCATCGCCTGTTCGGCGGCGCGGTCGGCGATGGTCACGGGGTCGAAATGGGAAAGGGCTTTGGTATCAGCCACCAAAGACGCGGTGCGAAAATGCGCAAGCGTCACAGGGCGTGCCGTATTTGCCAAAAGATGGGCGACCCGGATCAGGTCGGCCTGCGTTGCGTGATCCACTTTACCTGTCAACCTGTGCTGTGTCTGACGCCTTGCGGTAACGCAGCACAGGTTGACAGGCAAGTTGGTTTAGGCTGCTTCGCTTAACACGCGGGCCAGATCGAACAGGCGGCGGCGCTGGTTTTCGGGAATTGCGTAATAGGACCGCAGCAATTCCAGCGCTTCCTTGTCGGTCAGGATGTCCCCCGGCATGTCACTGATCCGCGCTTCCGCTGCAGGTTGTGCATCGTAGCCCTCGAAAAAGAACGAAACCGGGACGCCCAATACATTCGAGATATCCCAAAGACGCGACGCGCTGACGCGGTTCATGCCGGTTTCATATTTCTGAATCTGCTGGAACTTGATGCCGACATTTTCCGCAAGCTGTTGTTGCGTCGTCCCATTCATCCAGCGGCGATGCCTGATCCGCTTGCCCACATAGACGTCGACAGGATGCTTCATTGTTTTTCCCTATTCAGAAAGAGGCCGTCTGTTCGTCGTCAGAAAGGCCCGATTAAAAATGTAAAATTTGAACATTCGAGCGTTCGTGGTGTGCCTTGAAAATGCCACTATTCATTTCTGACACGCAACGGTTGCAGTTAACATCCTACCCTTAAGTACAGGTATTGTGCATAGACTGACCAAAGGGTGGCTGCAATGCGCGGTCGCCTTGCTCCAGCATGCGATGCTACGTCTTAGATGTAATATCATTAAAAAGGATTCGATCCAATGCGCGCATTTCAGGTGTCATCCTTTACCAGCGCGCCTGCGCTAGTCGATATCGCAGCCCCCCTGCCCGGACCGGGCGAGGTGTTGCTGGATATCGCGGCCTGCGGTTTGAACTTTGCCGATCTGCTGATGGCCCAAGGATCGTATCAGGACACGCCCGTGCCACCCTTTACCTTGGGCATGGAAGTGTGCGGCACGGTCACGGCCTTGGGCGAGGGCGTCACCACGCCTGCCATCGGCACCCGCGTTGCCGTTTTCGGTGGTCAGGGTGGCATGGCAGAACAGGGGGTCTTTCCCGCAAACCTGTGCCGTCCGGTCCCCGACAGCATGAGCGCCGAAATCGCGGCCGGTTTCATGGTCGCCTATGGCACGTCGCATCTGGCGCTGACGCAGCGCGCGCGCCTGCAACAGGGGGAAACGCTGCTGGTGTTGGGGGCGGCAGGCGGTGTGGGTCTGACGGCGGTGGAAATCGGCAAGGCGCTGGGCGCGCGGGTGATCGCCGTGGCGCGTGGCGCGGACAAGCTGGCGGTGGCGCAGGCGGCTGGTGCGGACCACGTCATCGACAGCGACACGCAGGACATCAAGGCCGCGGTCAAGGCGCTGGGCGGGGCCGATGTCGTTTATGACCCTGTTGGGGGCGATGCGTTCAAGGCGGCACTTGGCGCGTGCAGGCCGCAGGCGCGCTATATCGTGATCGGCTTTGCCAGCGGCGATGTCCCGCAGGTGCCTGCCAATATCCTGCTGGTCAAGAATATCGACCTGATCGGGTTCTACTGGGGCGGCTATCTGAAATTCCGCCCCGACCTTTTGTCCGATTCTCTGGCCGAGCTGTTGGGCTGGCTGGCCGATGGCCGGCTCAAGCCGCATATCAGCCATGTCCTGCCCTTGGATCAGGCGGAAAAGGCGCTGGATCTGATGCGCAGCCGCGCCTCGACCGGCAAGGTCGTGATCACGCCATAGCCGGTGCCTGCAACGTATAAAACCCGTCACGGATAAACCCCGCCAGATCGCGGATCACCGGATTATCGGTGGCGGCGTGGTAAAGGTTAACGTTGAAATCCCGCAGGTCAGGCAAAGCGCCGCCATGCGCGATCCGTTCGAAATGGCGCGGCTCTGCCCCCGCCAGCATCGTGTGCACGGCCAGATCAGCGCTGACCGTCGCCTCGATCGTGCGGCTGGAATGGCTTTCGACGGCGATTTCCCAAGCGATGCCCGCCGCGTCCAATTGGCGCTGCACGAAACCGCGAAAGATGCAGCGATGTTCATAGGCCAGCCGCAGGGGCCGTTCCTTCCAGATCTGCCCGCCCGGCGCACCCAGCCAGACCAGCGGGATCGCGGTCAGCGTTTCGCCATCCTGACCCACGCTGTCTTCGGTCGTCAGGATCATGTCGATGGCCCCGCGCCGGTATTCATCCAGCAGGGTGCTGGTAAAGGACGACGACAAATGCACCCGCATCCGCGGATAGGCGGCGGCGAAACGGCGTAAAACCTGCGGGATCACCGGATAGATGATGTCATGCGGCACGCCCAAGGTGACTTCGCCTTCATAGGCGTTGGATGTCAGCTTGCCATAAACTTCGTCATTCAGCACCAGCATCCGCCGCGCATAGCTGAGCAATTGTTCGCCCTGCGCTGTCAGCGCGATACCGCGGCCCGTGCGGTCAAGCAGCGGCGCATCAAGCGATTCCTCCAGCCGCTTGAGCTGCATCGACACCGCCGATTGCGTCAGATGCAAAAGGCCCGCCGCCTTGGTCACGCCGCCGGTATCGGCGACCGCCACGAAAGACCGCAGGGCGGTCAGGTCCAGATTGCGCGGCATATCAACATTCCTGATGGTTTAGCTATCAAACATTCATTTCTCTTATGACGTCTGCGCCGCTACATATCAAGCATCACGATGCAAACGACGCCATTCATCAGGAAAGGACATATCATGGCCAGTTTTTCACAAGCAGGTCTCTGCATGGAAACCAAGCAGCGCCCGCCTTTGTGGTCGCGGATCATGCAGGCAGCGCAGCTTGCACGACAACGCCGCGCGCTTGCGGCGCTTGATCCGCATATCTTGTGCGATATCGGGATCACCGCTGACGACGCACAGGCAGAGGCGGCCAAACCGGTCTGGGATGTCCCCCGCCATTGGCTGGCATAGGCCAACAGCGCCACGGGTGCGACATTCTTGCGCAAAACACTCGGAATAGGGGCGCGCAACTGCAGAAAGTCTTGAAAATCGACACCAGCCTGCCAATATATTCCCCAATGATGCCACCCCCGGCGTCGCTGTCTTTTTTTGGAGGAAAACATGGCTCAATACGATACCATTCGCACGGCCGGTGGGGTCCGCACGGCCGCAATCGACGAGGGCCTTCGCGCCCATATGAGCAAAGTCTACGGCACGATGTCCGTGGGCATGCTGATCACCTTCGCCGTGGCCTGGGCCGTTGGCACCGCCCCTGCCCTGCTGGGTGTGTTCCGTGACCCGATCACGCTGCAACCCAATATTCTTGGCTGGATCGTGATGTTCGCGCCATTGGGGATGATCTTTGGCTTTGGCGCGATGATCAACCGCTTTTCCGCCGCGGCGGCGCAGACGTTTTTCTATGCTTTCGCCGCCGTCATGGGTCTGTCGATCGCGTGGATTTTCGTCGCCTTCACCGGCATGTCGATTGCACAGATCTTTCTGATCACCTCGATCGCCTTTGCCAGCCTGAGCCTGTATGGCTACACCACCAAAAAGGACCTGTCCGCATGGGGCACGTTCCTGATGATGGGCGTGATCGGCATCGTGGTTGCCATGGTCATCAACCTGTTCCTGCAATCGCCCGCGATCATGTTCGCGATCTCGATCCTTGGTGTGCTGATCTTTGCAGGTCTGACCGCCTATGACACGCAGCGGATCAAGTCCGAATATGTCGCACATGCTGCGCATGGCGATGCGGAATGGCTGGGCAAGTCCGCGATCATGGGCGCGCTGAGCCTGTATCTGAACTTCATCAACATGTTCATGTTCCTGCTGCAATTGTTCGGCAACCGCGAATAAGCGCAGGCAACGCAAACACAGGGGCTGGTGGAAACACCAGCCCTTTTTTGTTGTGCATGGCCCTGTTCATGGCCCCCTTTGGATGGCCCCCCGTGGCCCCCGTGGCGCAAACAAAAAGGCCGCGCAATTTGCGCGGCCTTTTGATTGTCTCACAGGGGCTGGATCAATTACTTGATCTTGCCTTCCTTGTATTCGACATGCTTGCGCACGACGGGATCATATTTCTTGATCGCCATCTTTTCGGTCATCGTGCGTGCGTTTTTCTTGGTCACATAGAAATGCCCGGTCCCCGCGGTGGAGTTCAGGCGGATCTTGATCGTGGTTGGCTTCGCCATGTTCACTTCTCCGGCTTCGCGGGGCTGGGCCCACGGGTGTATCATTGAAGCTGCCTTTTACCGTGAAGCAGGGCCGAGTCAACCGCAAACGGGCGATTATCAGGCGAAGGTGTCGGTGATACCCGACAGCCGTAGGGCGGGGTTCACCCCGCCGCCCCGTTGGCAGGCATTGTAACGGCCCATAACGCCAGATAGCGTGACAGCACCATATTGCACCATCCGCCGCAATCACACAGGAAAGACGCCATAATGAGCTTGTTTCGCGCGATCTATACGTCCCAGCCCTTTGGATTTGACGAAACGATCCTCAGCAGCATCCTGATGCAGGCGCGCAAGGCCAATGCGCGTGACGATATCACCGGCGCGCTGATCTGCCGGGCGGATATCTATCTGCAATGGCTCGAAGGGCCGCAGGACAAGGTCCGCGACGCAATCCGCCGGATCAGCCATGATGACCGCCATCTGGAGGTGACGGTCCATGTCGCGGAACCCACCGATGCCCGTGTGTTCGGCGAATGGGCGATGCTGCATGACCCCGCCAAGACGTGGATCTGGTCACAGTCCGAGATCGCGGCAGGGGCATTGGACCGCGCGACCCCTGATGAGATCACCGGCTTCTTTCTGCGCCTTGCCGAAACCGCCGCAGCAGACAGCCTGTAACCCGCGCACAAGCGCAACACTGGCACGGGCAAGGATCTATATGTCGGTCGCCCAAGCGCCGCTGTCACGCAATCGCGTGCACGTCACCCCGACCGCGCTGCGCGGCAGGATCATGGGTCGGACGGCCGAAACCACTGGTCCGGGCCGGTCGTGATCGGGTCAGAATGTCAATTGCGCGGATGGCCTATAAGCCGGATTCTGTCCAAGTGGCGAACCACCCTGGATGACCATTCATCTGGAGCGCCTGTTACCAGACGCCCTCTAGCTGCCAACCCGGACCGCTCGGGCTCAAGCCTCCCTGCGGCTGATATCCTTTGCAGGATCAACACCGCGCGCGGTCCCTATTTGGCATTGCTCCCGGTGGGGCTTGCCGTGCCGGTCCGGTTGCCCGTCCCGCGGTGGGCTCTTACCCCACCGTTTCACCTTTTCCCCGCTATACGAGGTAGTCTGTTCTCTGTGGCGCTTTCCCTGGGGTTACCCCCGCCGGGCGTTACCCGGCACCGTGCTTTGTGGAGTCCGGACTTTCCTCGAACCCGTCACAGGCCCGCAGCCATCCAGCCATCCGCGCAGGGCCAGTTAGGCAGCCTGCCCGCCCGCGTCAACGGGGAAACGGCGGGCAAGGTCTGCGATCAGGCCCGCATCGGTGCCATCCAGCGGGCCGCGCGCCCAAGGCCGGAACCGCAGGCGGAAGCATTGCAACAGCAAATCCGGATCATCCGTCGCGGTATAGCCAAAGGCACGCATACCGGCGGCGAAACCGGCAGGATCAGCCTGCCCCGCATCCGGCCAGACCGACAGGCCCTGCAATGCCAGCCTGCGCCAGTCGAACCGCGGGCCGGGGTCGATCTTGCGCTGCGGGGCCATGTCGGAATGGCCGATCACGCGCGCGGGCGGGATATGCCAGCGCGGCATCATCGCGCGCAACAGATCCTCTAGCGCGTCCATCAAAGGGGCGGCAAAGGGGCTGACCCCGTCATTGGCAAGCTCGATCCCGATGGAATGGCTGTTCACATCACTGACCGCCCCCCAGCGGCCAGCGCCTGCATGCCATGCGCGCAGGTCCTCGGGGACCAGCGACAGGACCGTGCCATCCTGCGCGATCAGATAATGGGCAGAAACCTGCGTGGCAGGGTTGCACAGCGTGTCGCAAGCAGCGGCGGCGCTGGCCATGGCGGTGTAATGGATCACCACCATGTCAGGCCGCGCGCCATCGCGGCGCGGCCCGCAATTGGGCGATTGACGGTCCGCGCGGATCAGTTCTGCACGGCCCGGCGAAACGGCTCCGGGTCCCAGCCGCAGGCAAAACCGTCGCCATCGGGGTCGATGCCAAGCCGGTCACGTTCCGGCCCGCCGCGGGCCAGAAAATCACGCTGCGCATCATCTGCCGTGGCATAGGCCGCGCAATTGCGCTGGAACCGCGCCTGACCGGACAAAAGCGACCGGCTGTACCATTCCTGCCCTTTGGCATTGGGCGCGTTCAGCGCATATTCCACGATATTGGGTCCGGTGGTTGCAGGACGGACCGGCAGGGGTTGCGGCGCAATCTGTTCCTGGGCCGCAATCGCGGCCTGACGGCGCTGTGCATCGCTTTCGATGGTTTCACGTCCTGCGACAGCGTCGAAATCCTGTTCGTCGGAAATCCCCGTATTGGTCGCGATCTGCGGCACAAGACCGGGCTGCATGGGCGCCGCAAGCGGCGCGCCTGTCCCGCTTTGGCCGATGCCTGCCGCAGCAAGATCGCTGGCAGCTATCACACCGCCAACAGGGCCGATCGGGGCGGATTGAACGGCAGGTGGCGGCGCGAAAGGATCGACCCCCCCTGCCAATGCCGCCTCGCGGCGGGCGCGGTCGGTATCGAAATTCGACAGGTCATCAAAACCGACGCCGCGCGGGCGGTCGAATTGCTGCGGTGCGCAGGCGGACAGAACAAGCGCACCCGCCAAGATCAAGACACCCGTTTTCATCCGTTGCACACCCATATCACTTGATTTCACCCAATCGAAACTACCACCACTTGGCGGGCTTGGCTACAAAGCCCGCCGCTGTTTCCAGCCGGTACGCGATGTTGAGCAATTCTGCTTCGTCCCACGGGCGTCCGATCAGTTGCAGCCCCAGGGGCAGCCCCTGCGCGTCGCGCCCTGTCGGCACCGCGATGCCGGGCAGACCGGCAAGGTTCACGGTGACGGTGAACACATCGTTGAGATACATCTTGATCGGGTCGGCATCCGCCATTTCCCCGATGCCAAAAGCCGCAGAGGGCGTTGCAGGCGTCAGGATCGCATCGACACCGGCGGCGAAGGCATCGTCAAAGTCCCGCTTGATCAGGGTCCGCACCCGGCGCGCGCGGTTGTAATAGGCATCATAGAACCCCGCCGACAGCACATAGGTGCCGACCATCACGCGGCGCTGCACCTCCGGGCCGAAACCTTCGGCGCGGGTCTTTTCATACATCTGGGTAATACCGTCCCCTGCGCCCAGTTTCGCGCGGTGACCGAACCGCACGCCGTCATAGCGCGCAAGGTTCGACGACGCCTCGGCCGGGGCGATGACGTAATAGGCGGGCAGCGCGTATTTGGTATGCGGCAGGCTGATATCGACGATCTTGGCACCTGCGTCGCGCAGCATCGCGGTGCCGTCGGACCAAAGCTTTTCAATCTCGGCGGGGGTGCCATCCATGCGGTATTCGCGCGGAATGCCGATGGTCTTGCCCTTGATGTCGCCGGTCAGGGCCGCCTCGAAATCCGGCACGGACAGATCGGCGCTGGTGCTGTCCTTTGGGTCATGGCCGCACATCGCCTGCAACATGATGGCGCAATCGCGCACGTCCTTGGTCATCGGTCCCGCCTGATCCAGCGACGAGGCAAAGGCCACGATGCCCCAGCGCGACACGCGCCCATAGGTGGGTTTCAGGCCGGTGATGCCGGTAAAGGCCGCAGGCTGGCGGATCGACCCGCCGGTATCGGTGCCGGTCGCCGCAAGACAAAGGTCAGCAGCGACGGCACTGGCCGACCCGCCCGAGGAGCCACCGGGCGTCAGCTGACGGTCGTCAACCTTCCACGGGTTGATCGCGGGGCCGTAGACGGATGTTTCATTGGACGAGCCCATGGCGAATTCATCCATGTTCAGCTTGCCCAGCATCACGGCACCGGCATCGAACAGCTTGCCAGTGACGGTGGATTCGTATTCCGGCTTGAAGCCTTCCAAGATGCGCGACGCGGCCTGCGACGGCACACCCTTGGTGCAGAACAAATCCTTGATGCCCAAGGGGATGCCGCACATCGCGGGGGCATCGCCAGCCTTGATCCGCGCATCGGCGGCCTGCGCCTGCGCCAATGCGATATCAGGGGTTTTATGCACGAAGGCACCCAGCGCATCGGCCCCGTCGATGGCGGTCAGGCAGGCTTGGGTGATCTCGGCGCTGGTGACATCGCCTTTGCGCATGGCATCGCGGGCAGCAGCGATGGTCAGTTTGGTCAGATCGGACATTATTCCACCACCTTTGGCACGGCAAAAAATCCTTCGCGCGCATCGGGCGCGTTTTTCAGCACGGCGGCCTGTTGGTTGCCGTCGGTCACCACATCGGCGCGGCGCATCAGCCGCTGTGGCGTGACAGAGGTCATCGGCTCGACGCCGTCGACATCAACCTCGTTCAATTGTTCGATGAACCCAAGGATCGCGTTGAATTCAGAAGCGAGCGCTGGCAGCGCATCGTCGGCAACCGCGATGCGGGCAAGCTTGGCCACGCGGCGGGCGGTTTCGGTATCAATCGACATTGGCAGAACTCTCCGGTGCAATCTTCCTGCGCGTTTAGCGGTCTCGGGCCGCGCCCGCAAGCATATGGCGGCGGTAAACAAGGATCATCCATGCCAGCATCACCGCGTTGAAGACATGCCACAGGAAATGCGTGCCAAAAGGGATGAAATTGCACAGGGTTTCATCAACCGACCGCGCGCTGATCGACAGTGCCAGCAGCCCCGCCCCTGTCAGGAACCCGCGCGTGATATGGGGCGTTCTGTGCAAGGCCAGCGCGTAGATCACCAGCAGGATCGGCACGGTCCAGTAAAAGGCGGAAATGCCGAAAAACGGCAGCATCCCCAACAGCGGCACCGTGATCGCGGCAAAGGGGATAAACAGCGCCGTCGCCCCCAAGGCAGGCCAGAACCCCAGCCCGATCACATCGCGATGCACGGCAAAAAGGTAAAGCAGGATGAAGACCCCGATCGGCACGACATCCATCAGCGCCGCCCAAGGTGTCGCGAAAGTGTGAAACAGGAAGCTGCCAATCCCGATGGCAAACAGGATCGCAGCCAGCGCGCGCGCCAGCGGCAAGCCATTCGTGCGCGGCCAGATCCAGAGCGCGGCGACAAGGAAGGCCAGATTGGTCAGCGCGTTGATCGGTTCGGACCAGAATCCAGGGTCGATCCGTTCGCAATAGGCGTCGATATGACTGTGCCAGTCCATGGGGGCCTTTCAAGGGCGGGGTGGAAAAACTTTTATGCCTCCGGCGGGAGTATTTTGGGAAATAAGAAGATGTGATCAGCGTTTTGCGGCGAAGAAATCGCGCAACAGCTGTTCGGCTGCTGTGGCGCTGATGCCGTCATAGATGTCGGGCCGGTGATGGCATTGCGGATGGGTGAAGATGCGCGGCCCTTGGGCGACGCCGCCCGATTTGGGGTCGGCGGCGGCGTAATAAAGCCGCGCGATGCGCGCGTTGCTGATGGCGGCGGCGCACATCGGGCAAGGTTCAAGCGTGACGTAAAGATCGCAGCCGGTCAGCCGTTCTTGCCCCAAGGTGGCACAGGCGGCACGGATCGCCAGCATTTCGGCATGCGCGGTCGGGTCGTTCAATTCCCGCGTGCGGTTGCCCGCCTGCGCGATGATCGCGCCGTCCTGCGCGATCACGGCACCGACAGGCACCTCGCCGCGGGCGGCGGCGGCGCGCGCCTCGGTCAGCGCGATATCCATATGCGAGCGAAAAACCATTGCCGAGTGATGCCTGCGCGCGCAATCTCTGGCAAGGGCCGATCAAAGCGGCTAAGGGTGCGCGATGAGCAATGATACACCCCAGGGCGACCGGATCGCCAAAGTCCTGTCGCGCGCAGGTGTCGCCAGCCGCCGCGACGCTGAACGCATGATCACCGAAGGCCGCGTCAGCGTGAACGGCAAGGTCATCACCAGCCCTGCGCTGAATGTCACCGATGCCGACCGGATCGTGGTGGATGGCAAGGCTATGCGCGCCCCCGAGGCCCCGCGAATCTGGTTGTATCACAAGCCTGCCGGCCTTGTGACAACCGAGCGCGACGAAAAGGACCGCCCCACGGTCTTTGCGTCTTTGCCCGAAGACATGCCGCGGGTGATGTCGGTCGGCCGGCTGGACCTGAATTCCGAAGGCTTGTTGCTGTTGACCAATGACGGCGGCGTCAAACGGCGCTTGGAATTGCCCAGCACTGGCTGGTTGCGCCGTTACCGCGTGCGCATCAACGGATCGGTCAGCGAAGCGCGGCTGGAACAATTGCGCGCGGGCATCACGGTAGACGGTATCCGGTATCAGCCGATGATCGTCACCTTCGACCGCCAGCAGGGCGCCAATGCCTGGCTGACGGTCAGCCTGCGCGAAGGCAAGAACCGCGAGATCCGCCGCGCGATGGAGGCAATCGGTGTCACCGTGAACCGCCTGATCCGCGTCAGCTATGGCCCGTTCCAGCTGGGCAACCTTGAAGCCGGCGCTGTCGAGGAGGTCAAGGGCCGCGTCGTGCGCGACCAGCTGGGGTTGAGCGACAAGGATCTGGGCAAGGACGGGGCCAAACCCGCACCTGTCCGTGTGCGCAAGCCGGTCAACCGCCCCGTTGCAGGCAAAAAACGCTAAGGCTCAGCGTTTCGCGCTGCGATTTGACGTAAAACTCTCGTAATCCGCTGCGATGTTTCCTATCTGGTAGTCAACCATGACAGGAGTACCATTGCCATGCTGCGTCTGATCCTGCTGCTGAGCTTTGTCGCCGTGCTGGCGCTGGGCTTTCTGGCTGTGCTGGGGGCTGTGCGCGTGATGGCGGGTGGTGCCGCAGACAAGGACCCAGAGCCGATGCCCGCCCCATTTCGCCGGATTTCCTATATTGTATTGGTCGTGCTGATGGTCGGTGTGACAAGCGGCTGGCTGGGCTCTGCCTGATGGCACGCAGGTTTGGTGGCAGGTTCAGCCCCGACGCGGCCGCGGCCGACCCGCGCGCCGCAGCGGTCGATCCGGTGCGGATCAAGGCGGCGGGATCGCGTGGACGTCTTTTATATGTGCCGCCGTTTGTGTTGGTCGTCACATCATTGGGCGCTGGCCCTGCGGTGCTGGTCACGGCCCTGGCAGGTGCGGGGGTTCTGACGCTGGCCGCGTGGCTGTTGCAAGAAGGGTTGCGCGCGCAGGCCGCCTATGACGCGCGCAAGATCGCGCGCCGCCCTGTGCTGCCGCGCAAGATGCTGGCCTCGGCGCTGACCGGGCTTGGCGTGGCGCTTGCGGCCCTGACCGGCGACAGCGACATCATGGGATCGGCGCTGTATGGGCTGGCCGCGCTTGCGCTGCATGTCGCGGCTTTCGGGATCGACCCTTTGGCCGACAAACAGGTCGCAGGGCTGGACCGGTTCCAGCAGGACCGCGTGGCCCGCGTGGTGGACGAGGCAGAGGCGCATCTGACCCAGACGGCCGCCGCCATCGCCAGCCTGAATGACCGCCGCCTGATCGCACGGGTCGCCGGGTTCCAGCGTGTCGCGCGCCGCATGATCGCCACGGTCGAAGCAGACCCCCGCGATCTGACCGGCGCACGCCGCTATCTGGGCGTTTACCTGATGGGAGCGCGCGACGCGACGGTCAAGTTCGTCGAGATCACCCGCCGTGGTCCCGATGCCGCGGCACGCGCGAAATACGAGGCGCTTTTGACCGATCTTGAGCAGAACTTTGCCGCCCGCACCGAAAAGATGCTGGTGGATGACCATGCCGACATGGATATTGAAATCAACGTCCTGCGCGACCGGTTGCAACGAGAGGGCGTAAGCCTGAAAACAAAAGGGAACGAGTGATGTCAGAATTTACCCGCGAACAGGCTGCCAAGGCGGTCGCCGATGTTGAAAAGGTCACAGCCGTGGTGTTGCCCGACCCGTCGCGTGACCTTGTCGTGCTGGACAGCGCCGATGCGCCGACCAAGGCCGAAATCACCCGTCGCATGGCGGAAATCAGTATCGGGGATACCAATTCCATCGTGTCCTTCGGCGCATCCGCCCAGACCGATTTGCAGGCGATCAGCCAAAGCATGCTGGCCGGTGTGCGCAACAAGGATGTCGGCCCCGCCGGTGACAGCCTGCGCAATATGGTCACCACGATCCGGGGATTTTCGGTGTCGGAACTTGACGTGCGCCGCGACCGGACATGGTGGGAAAAGCTGATCGGGCGCGCCGCCCCCATCGCCAAATTCACCGCCCGTTTTGAAGAGGTCCAAGGCCAGATCGACAAGATCACCGATGATCTTTTGCGCCATGAACATGTGCTGCTGAAGGATATCGAAAGCCTCGATATGCTGTATGAGAAGACCCTACAGTTCTACAACGAGCTGGGACTTTATATCGCCGCTGGCGAGGCAAAGCTTGCCGAACTGGATGTCACGACAATCCCCGCCAAGGAGGCCGAAGTCGCCGCCGCCCCCGAAGATGCGGCATTGATGAAAGCGCAGGAATTGCGCGACCTGCGGTCTGCCCGCGACGATCTGGAACGCCGCGTGCATGACCTGAAACTGACCCGTCAGGTGACGATGCAATCGCTGCCATCCATCCGGCTGGTGCAGGAAAACGACAAATCCCTGGTGACCAAGATCAATTCGACCTTGGTGAACACGGTGCCTTTGTGGGAAACCCAGCTGGCGCAGGCGGTGACGATCCAGCGGTCGTCGGAAGCCGCGCGCGCCGTGCGCGACGCCAATGACCTGACCAATGAATTGCTGACTGCCAATGCGCAAAACCTGCGCGATGCCAACAAGATCATCCGCACCGAAATGGAACGCGGCGTGTTCGACATCACCGCCGTCAAGGCCGCGAATGCCAATCTGATCGCCACGATCAACGAAAGTCTGGAAATCGCGGACGAAGGCAAGCGTAAACGCGCCGAGGCCGAGGCCGAAATGCAAAAGATGGAAGAAGAGCTGAAACAGACCCTGTCAGCCGCCCGCGCGCGCAAAACCGGCGGCGGCGACAGTATCGGCATCGCCACAGGTCGCGCCTAGGCAATGATGACCCCGGCCCGGCAATCACTGGCGCTGGCCATTTTCGCGGCGGTTCTGGCCGGATGCGCCGTTGTGCCTGCGCCAGAGCCCGTCACGCTGCCAGAGCCCCCCATTGCCGGGCCTGACCACCCTGTGTTGCGCGACTCCAGCCTGACCAGCCGCGCCCTGATGGCCCATTACGCCAAATTGCAGACCCAGATGCTGACCCAGAACCTGCTGCGCAGCGATGGCGGCGCAGGTGACACGCCCTTTACCGACACGATGCTGGCGCGCAATTTCGCGCAGATCGCCCTTGCCACCGAATATGCCGACAACAGCGGTTTTTCCGTCCGCCAGCAAGGCATGACCACCCTGCGCCGCTGGGAACAGCCGATCCGGATGCATGTGATATTCAGCGATACCGTGCCGCTGGCCCAGCGCGATCAGGACCGCACCAGCGTATCGGCCTTTGCCGCGCGCCTGTCGCGCCTGACCGGCGTGCCAATCCGCCAAAGCGACGACAATCCCAATTTCCACGTCCTGTTTCTGGACGAGGATGACCGCCGCGCAGCCGCAGACCTGATCCGTGCCTTGGTGCCCGACATCTCTGGCGCGGCATTGCGGGGCATCATCAACCTGCCCCGTGACCAATTATGCCTTGTCGCAGGGGTATTCCCGCCCGGCCAGTCCGGCTATGCGCAGGCCGTGGTGGTGATCCGCGCCGAACATCCCAGCCTGATCCGCGCCGCCTGTATCCACGAGGAACTGGCCCAGGGCATGGGGCTGGCCAATGACAGCGATGCCGCGCGCCCTTCGATCTTCAACGACAGCGAGGAATTCGCGCTGCTGACGCGGCATGACGAATTGCTGCTGCGCATCCTTTATGACCCCCGCCTTGCCGCCGGCATGCCCCCCGCCACCGCCGCCCCGATCGCCGCCGACATCGCGCGCGACCTGATCGCCGCAGGGGCCAGTTGACGCCCAATTGAAGGAAAACCGCCCATGTCCATTTTCGATTTCCTGTCCGGCCAGTTCATCGACGTCATCCACTGGACCGACACTACCCGCGACACGATGGTCTGGCGGTTCGAACGTCACGGCCATGAAATCAAATACGGCGCCAAACTGACGGTGCGCGAAGGGCAGGCCGCCGTGTTCGTCCACGAAGGCCAGCTGGCCGATGTGTTCACCCCCGGCCTTTACATGCTGGAAACCAACAACATGCCGGTGATGACCAGCCTGCAACACTGGGATCACGGGTTCAAAAGCCCGTTCAAATCGGAAATCTATTTCGTCAATACGACGCGGTTTTCCAACCTCAAATGGGGCACCAAGAACCCGATCATGCTGCGCGATCCCGAATTCGGGCCAACCCGCCTGCGGGCGTTCGGCACCTATACGGTCCGCGTGGCCGATCCAGCCCTGTTCCTGCGCGAAATCGTCGGCACCGACGGCGCATTCACCATGGACGAGATCAGCTATCAGATCCGCAACGTCATCGTGCAGGAATTCAGCCGTGCGCTGGCGGCGTCTGGTATCCCGGCGCTCGACATGGCGGCCAATACCGCCGATCTGGGCAAGCTGGTGGCCGGTGCCATTGATCCCACGCTGAAAAACTACGGCCTGTCGCTGCCCGAACTCTATATCGAAAACATCAGCCTGCCGCCCGCCGTGGAAAAGGCGCTGGATGCGCGCACCTCGCGCGGGATCGCGGGCAATCTGGACGACCATCTGAAATACAAAGCCGCCGAGGCGATGGCCACCGAAGGTTCTGCCGCAGGGCAGGCGATGGGCATGGGCATGGGCGCCGCCCTTGGCATGCAAATGGCCAATCCGCAGACAGGGCCTTGGGGGCCGGTCACGCCACCCCCTGCCCCGCCACCGCCTGTCGAACATGTCTGGCACATCGCGCAAGGCGGACAGGTCAGCGGCCCTTATTCCAAGGCAGCAATGGGCCGCAAGGTGACCGACGGCACATTGACACGCGCCAGCATGGTCTGGACCCAAGGGCAGGATGGCTGGAAACCGGCCGAGGATGTGACCGAACTGGCGCAGCTGTTCACCGTGATGCCACCGCCCCCGCCCGGCGCATGACCCCCAGATGACCCAACGCCGTCTGACAATCCTGCTGCATTGGTCGATGGTCATGATGCTTTTGGCCATGATCAAGGGTGGCAGCGCCAATGAAATCCTGCGCTGGGCCTTTGTCGGCGCGGGGGCGGTGTGGCTGGCCATGACAGCGGCCAAGGGCATGCTGGGTAAACCGGGGCCAAAGCTGCAAGGCCCGCTGCGCATGGCCTATCCATGGATGCACCGTGGCCTTTACGGCGTGATGGCGGCCAGTGTGGCGATCAACGCGGCGGCGCTGTTGGGCTTTGCCAGTCTTGATCTGGCGTGGAACAGCCTGCTCGTGCTGTTGATGGTCGGCACGTTTCACGGGCTGTTCCATTTCTGGCGGCATAATGCGCTGTATGACAATGCCCTGCGGATGATGCTGCCGCGCTTCATGCATAAGATTCTATGACCCAGACCGCCCCCGTTGATCACCGCTTTCCCTGCGATGCCTGCGGCGCGCATATGCGGTTCGATCCGCAGACCAACCAGCTTGTCTGCCGGCACTGCGGCACCACCCAAGCCATGCCGCAAACCAACCGCACCGGCAGCATCAAGGAACTGGATTTCCAGCGCGCCCTGGCCCGGCGCCTGCCCGACGCGGATATCGAGATCACCCGCATCGTCGCCTGCGACAGCTGCGGCGCGCAGTTTGAATGCGACCCCGATATCCACGCCATGCAATGCCCGTTCTGCGCCAGCCCCGTGGTCAGCGACACCGGCACCCACCGGCATATCAAACCGGCGGGTCTGTTGCCCTTTGCACTGGACGAACCCACCGCGCATCAGGCGATGAACGACTGGCTGGGCAGTCTCTGGTTCGCGCCAAACGGGTTGCAGGGTTACGCGCGCAAGGGGCGGCAGATGAACGGCATCTATGTGCCTTACTGGACCTTCGATGCCGAGACCGCCAGCCGCTATACCGGCCAGCGCGGTACGCATTATTACGTCACCCAGACCGTGATGCGCAACGGCAAGGCGACACAGGTGCGCATCCGCAAAACCCGCTGGCGCGCCGTGTCAGGGCAGGTCGCACGGTTTTTCGACGATGTGCTGGTGCTGGCCTCCAAATCCCTGCCAAAGAAACACACCGACGGGCTGGAACCTTGGGACCTCAGCGCGCTGGAACCCTACAAGCCCGATTACCTGGCCGGTTTCCGCGCCGAAGGCTACCAGATCGCGCTCGAAGACGGGTTTACACAGGCCCGCGCCTATATGGACCGGATGATCGCGCGTGATGTGAAATACGACATCGGTGGCGATGACCAAAGGATCGGGCAGATCGACACCACAATCAGCGATGTGACCTTCAAACATATCCTGCTGCCAGTCTGGCTGGCTGCCTATAAATACCGCGGGCAAAGTTACCAATTCGTCGTCAACGGCCGCACCGGACGGGTGCAGGGCGAACGGCCCTATTCGGCATGGAAGATCGGCTTTGCGGTGATCATCGGTCTGATCTTGGCAGCGAGCGCGGGATTTGTTATCGCTAACAGCCAATAGAATGAAAGTGATGCGATGATCCTGTGTTGCGGCGAAGCCCTGATTGATATGTTGCCGCGCCAAGCGGGTGAAGAGGCCTGTTTCGCCCCCCATGCTGGTGGCGCGGTGTTCAACACGGCCATCGCACTCGGGCGGCTTGGTGCGCCGGTGCAGTTCTTTTCCGGCCTGTCATCGGATCTGTTCGGCACTATCCTGCGCGACCAGCTTGCCGCCTCTGGCGTCGATGCCAGCCCCGCCGCGATCAGCGACCGGCCCACGACGCTGGCTTTCGTGACGCTGGTGAACGGCCATGCCTCCTATGCGTTCTATGACGAAAACACCGCAGGCCGGATGCTGACACCGGCCGATCTGCCCACTACACAGGCCGATGCTATATTTTTCGGCGGCATCTCCTTGGTCGTGGACCCCTGTGCCGCCGCCTATGAGGCGTTGATGCTGCGCGAGGCGCCGCGCGCGGTGACGATGATCGACCCCAATATCCGCCCCGGTTTCATCCAGGATGAACCCGCCTATCGCGCGCGGCTGGACCGGATGCTGGCAGTTGCCGATATCATCAAGATTTCGGACGAGGATCTGGCTTGGATCAGCGGCGATACCGATGCCGCCGCCTTACGCGCGCAAACAGGCGCTGCCGTGGTACTGCTGACGCGCGGCGCGGATGGCGTGACCGTCGTCACCGCGGCGGGCAGTTTCGACGTGCCGGCGGTCAAGGCGGATGTGGTCGATACCGTGGGTGCGGGCGATACGTTCAGTGCAGGGTTTCTGGCCAATCTGGACACGCAGGGCCTGCTGACCAAATCCGCCATCGCGCAGGCAGACCGCGCTGCGCTGGCGCGCGCTGCGGCCTTTGGCGCAAGGGTCGCCGCCATCACCGTCAGCCGCGCAGGTGCCAACCCGCCCTGGGCGTCCGAGCTGTGAGGGCGCTGGTCCAGCGCGTCAGTTCGGCCAGCGTCAGCGTGGATGGCGCGGTGATCGGCCAGATCGGACAGGGCCTTTTGATCCTTGTCTGCGCAATGACGGGCGACACGCCGGACAAATCCGCCACCCTTGCCGCCAAGATCGTCAAGCTGCGCATCTTCAAGGACGCCGATGGCAAGATGAACCAAAGCCTGCTGGACGCAGGCGGGTCCGCCCTGATCGTCAGCCAGTTCACGCTGGCCGCCGACACATCTCGCGGCAACCGCCCCGGTTTTTCCGCCGCCGCCAGCCCCGATCAGGGCCGCGCGCTTTATGACCAATTCATCGCCGACATCGGTGCCTTGGGCATCGCGACCGCCACAGGATCATTCGGCGCGGATATGGCCGTCGCCTTGGTCAATGACGGACCGGTCACGATCTGGCTCGATGTCTGACATCATCTTCCGAGCGTAAATATCCCCGCCGGAGGCTTGAAAGTTTTTTGGCACCGCCAGTGGGCAGCTAGACAGGCAGGCGCGGCAAATACTTGCCGACCCGGCTGACAGCAAAGATCAGCACGGCAACACAGATGATCGACGGGCCGACCTGCGTGTCGAAATGCACCGCCAGCCGCAGCCCGCCCAAGGCCGACAAAGCCCCGATCGCCATGGCGAAAAACGCCATCCGTTCGGGCGTGCTGGCGAAACTGCGCGCGCTTGCCGCAGGAATGATCAAAAGCGCGGTGATCAGCAAGGCCCCGACAACCTTGATCGCGACCGCCACAACAGCGGCGACCAGCACCGTCAGGATCAATTGCTGGCGGCGCGGGTTGATCCCCGCTGCATGGGCCAGATCAGGGTTCAGCGTCGCGGTCAGCATCGCGGACCAGTGCCACCACAACACCCCGACCAACAGCACGCCACCACCCCAGATCACCGCCAGATCGGCACGGGTGACGCTCAGCACATCGCCGAACAGATAGGCGTCAAGGTCAATGCGCTGCCCCGGCACCAGCGTCACCGCCACCAGCCCCAGCGCCAGCGCGCCATGCGCCAGCACGCCCAAAATCGTGTCGACCGCAACGCCCTGCCCGCTCAGGCTGTGGATCAGCACCGCCATGCACAGGGCGACAATGCCCACACCCAGCGTGATCGAGGTGCCGAACAAAAGCGCCAGCGCCACGCCCAGCACGGCGGCATGGGCGGTCGCATCGCCGAAATAGGCCATCCGCCGCCAGACCACGAAACAGCCCAACAACCCCGCCGCGACCGCCGTACCAACAGCGGCCAGCGCCGCGCGCAGCAGAAAATCATCCAGCATTATTCGGCCGCCTCGTGGTGATGATGGCTGTGATCGTGGTCATGGTCATGCCGGTAAAGCGCCAGCGCGCCCCCCGTGCCGGTGCCGAACAATTCACGATAGGCAGGTGCTGCGGTCACGACTTCGGGCGTGCCTTCACAGCAGATATGGCCATTGAGGCAGATCACCCTGTCGGACGCGCTCATCACCACATGCAATTCATGACTGACCATCAGCACGGCGCAGCCAAGGTCTTGGCGCACCGCGGCGATCTGGCGGTAAAACGCGGCCGATCCGGGCTGGTCCAGCCCTTGGGTCGCTTCATCCAGCATCAAAACATGCGGATTCGCAAGGATCGCCCGCGCCAGCAACACGCGCTGGAACTGCCCACCTGACAATTGCGACATTTGCTGGCGGTCCAACCCCGCCACGCCCGCCGTGCGCAAAGCCTCAGTAGCCGCCTTGGCTGGCACCGGTTTGGGCAGGTTCAGAAACCGCGCCACGGTAATCGGCAGGGTCGGATCGATATGCAGCTTCTGCGGCACATAGCCGATGCGCAGGCCGGACGCGCGGGTGACACTGCCTTTTTGCGGTTTCAGCGCGCCGATCAGCAGGCGCAGCAACGTGGATTTGCCCGACCCGTTGGGGCCGACAATCGTCACGATCTCGCCTTCGTCCAGCGACATGCTGACATTCTGCAAAACCCTCTGGCCACCATGGCCAAAGTCGATATGGCGCGCGTCGATCAGGCGCATGGGGCGGCATCCGGCTGGCAGGCGGGGCAGATACCCTCGGCCTCGATCATCGTCTGTTCCAGCTGGAACCCGTTGGCGGCGGCGGCCTGCGTCAGGCTGCGCGAACTGGCCTGCGCCTCGGCCACGGTGCCGCATTTGCGGCAGATCATGAAGGCCGGATCATGCGCCGCACCGGGATGCATACAGGCGATAAAGGCGTTCAACCGTTCGATCCGGTGCGCGAACCCCTGTTCCACCAGAAAGGCCAGCGCGCGATACGCAACCGGCGGCTTGGACCCCAGCCCTTCGGCGTCGAGCCGCGCCAGCACGTCATAGGCCCCAAGGGCGCTGTGGCTTTCCAACAGGATTTCCAGCACCCGCCGCCGGACGGGGGTCATACGGACCTTGCGCGCCGCACAGGCAGCATCCGCCGCCGTCAAAGCCACGCTGATACAGCTGTCATGATCGTGGCGGGCAAAGGCCATCGGGTCTTGGGACATGGGTACGCCTTGTTATGATATAACATATCAAATATAGCAGTAGCGTGAAATCACTACAAGGACCACAACATGATTCGTTTTTTGTCGCTTTGCGCGCTTGCGCCCACCGCCGTCTTTGCCCAGGTGCCGCAGGTGATGACCGATTTCGCCCCGGTCCACAGCCTGACCGCGCAGGTCATGGGCGATCTGGGCGCGCCTGATGTGTTGCTGCCCGCTGGCGCTGATCCGCATGATTACGCGATGCGCCCCAGCGATGCGGCCAATCTAGGCGCAGCCGATCTGGTGTTCTGGACCGGTCCCAGCTTGACGCCGTGGCTGAGCGATCTTCTTGATACGCTCGCCCCAAATGCGGCACAGGTCGCGTTGCTGGATTTGGCCGGCTGGGACAGATTACCGGTCCGCGATATCCAGCAATTCGTCCTGCCCGCCGCCGAGGACGACCACGGGCATGATGATCACGAAGACCACGAAGACGAGCACGACGACCACGGCCATGACGACCACGCAGATTTCGATCCGCACGCCTGGCTCGACCCCGCTGTGGCACAGGTCTGGCTGGCTGCGATTGCCGACCAGCTTGGCACCGCTGATCCCGATAATGCCGCGACCTATGCCGCCAATGCTGATGCGGCGATTGCCCGCCTCACAGCGCTGGATGCTGAACTGGCCGCACAATTGGCCCCCTTCGCGGGTCTGGCCTATATCCTGCCCCATGATGGTTATCAGTATTTCGAGGCCCGCTATGGCCTGACCGCCGCAGGGGCGATTGCGGGGATCGATGCGCGCACCCCCGGCCCGGCACAGGTGGCCAGCCTGCGTGACCAGATGGCCGACAGCAATATTGTCTGCGTGTTCAGCGACGCCGAAATCGGGGATCGCTGGGCCACTGTCGTGACCGAAGGCACAGGTGCGCACACAGCCCAGATCGACGGTGTCGGCGCGGGTCTGGACGGTGGCCCCGCGCTGTACGAGGCCCTGCTGCGCCGTCTGGCCGATGATTTTGCCGCCTGCCTTGGCGGTGCGTAAACGGCCCTAGAAATCAGTGGGGGCGCCGCCTTCCGCTTTGCGGCGCGCCACGAAATCAGCCAGTTCTTCCTTGATGGCCACGTCCAAGGGTGGGGCTTCAAAGGTAGCAAGGATGTCCTTGTACAGATGATGCGCACGTTCGGCGGTGCCGATGGCCCCCGCTGCCTCCCATGCTTCGTGATTGCGCCAGTCGGACACGAAAGGCTGATAGAACGCCTGTTCGAACCGGTCCTGCGTGTGCTGCGTGCCAAAGAAATGCCCGCCCGGCCCGACATCCTTGATCGCGTCAAGCGCAATGTCGTCAGGGCCAGTCGCGGTCAGCATCGGGTCCATATAGCGCTGGATCATCTGGACCACTTCGCAATCCATGATGAACTTTTCGGGGCTGGCGATCAGCCCGCCTTCGAGCCAGCCCGCCGCGTGATAGACAAGGTTGGTCCCCGATTGCACGGCAGACCAGAGCGAATTGGACGTTTCCCACATCGCCTGCCCGTCGGCCAGATTGGCGGCACAGACACCAGATGCCCGCATCGGCAAATCGTAGAACCGCGCCATCTGGCCGGTCATCTGGGTCGCGCGCATATATTCCGGTGTGCCGAACGCGGGCGCGCCGGATTTCATATCGACATTGCTGGTGAACGTCCCGATCACGCAGGGCGCGCCGGGCCGGACATATTGGAACAGGGCAATGGCCGACAAAGCCTCGGCAATCGACAGGGTCACGGCCCCGGCCATGGTCACGGGGGCCATCGCGCCTGCCAGCGTGAAAGGGGTGACAATGACCGCCTGCCCGCGCCGGATACAGCGCAAACAACCGTCGATCATCGGCACGTCGTGTTTCAGCGGCGATGTGGAATTGATATTGGTGTACATATGCGGTTTGGCGGCAAATTGCGCCTCGGTCAGGCCACCGGCGATGCGCACCATCTCCATCGCGTCCTCGATGCGTTCACGGCCCAGCGAATAAGCATGCGCCACCTTGTCGGTCAGGATCATCTTGTCGTGGATCACATCCAGATGCCGGACAGAGGCATGCACATCCACAGGTTCCACCGGATAGCCGCCGGAAAAATGGATGCAGTTGAAATATTGCGTCAGCCGCAGCAGGTTGGCGCATTGGTCGCGGGTGCCAGACACTTTGCGCCCGATTTCCAGATCATGGTAATTGGGCGGCGAAGCGACAGCCCCGAACAGGATATGATTGCCGCCGATGGTGATCTTGCGGGCGGGGTTGCGCGGGGTGATGTCGAAACGCGCCGGCGCATGGGCCAGCATGTCCATCACCCAGTCGCGGCCCATGCGGACATTGGTGCCGTTGACCGTGCAACCGGCCTGCCGGAACAGCGCCAGCGCCTCTTGGTTCAGAAATTCGATCCCGATATCTTCGAGTATGCGCATCGCGCCGTCATGCACCGCCTGCACGCCTTCGGGTGTCAGCGGTTCGGTCGGGCGGTCGGTGTTGACGGGCAAATGCCACGGCATCTGGTCAATCGACGCAGTCCCGCGCCGCGTGGCGTTACCCGCCCGTCCGCCGCCGCGCCGCCGTGTCTTGGCCTCTGCCTGCATGGTAAACCCTGCCCCGTGTCAGGGCAGGATGGCAAAACCGGCAGCACGATGATGACGGAAAACCGACAGGTTAGGTCGGATTCAGTCGGCGATCAGCTTTTCCCGCCGCAGCCAGGCCGGAATATCCGCGATGCTGTCCAGCACGATATCGGCCAGCCCCGCCAGTTCGTCGCGCGGGGCGGGTCCGGTCAGCACGCCCACGGTCAGCATCCCCGCCGCACGCCCTGCATGCAGGTCATGCGTGCTGTCGCCAACCATCACGCAGACATCGGGGGCCAGCCCCGTCGCGTGGCAAAAGCCGATCAATTGCCCCGGCCCGGGCTTGGCGCCAAAACCGCTGTCATAGCCCGCGACAAAGGCGAAATCGGACCTGATCCCCGCCTTGTCCAGATGGCGCAGTGCTGGGCCTTCGGCATCGTTGGTCACCAGCCCAAGGGTCAGGCCCAGCTGGCGCAACCCCGATGTATAGGCGCGCAATGGCACGGCTTCGACTTGGGCGACCTGTGCTGATCCCGCGTTCATCCGCCCGATCAGCGCGGCCTTGTCCACATCACCCGGCAGCACGCCAAGGATCGCATCGGCCACCACATCCACGGTCGAGGCGATGACGATACTGCCCTGATGAAACCGTGCGTTTTCCATATCATAGCCCAATGTAGCCGCCAGCCTTTCGCACAGGATCGGGTCATCGCCCGCCTCTGCCACCAGCATGGCGCGGGTCCAGGCGCCCCATGTCGCGTTGAAATCGAACAAGGTGCCGTCCTTGTCAAAAAGAATGCCTGCAATCACGGTGCTTTCCTTTCCGGTCTGGCCCGCACCGGACCCGACCGCGCGACGGCTGTCAAGCGTCAGGTCCAATGCACCTGTTCAGCCCCCGGCAAGGCATAGCGCGCGCGCAGCGGCATGTCATAGGCCAGCCCCTGCGCATCGCAAAAGGCCATCACCCAATTGTCATCCATCGTCAGAAAATCCAGCACTGCAGCCTGAAAGGCCGGTTCCGCCGCGCGGTCGCGCAGATCATCGACCGAGGCCCCGCTTGCCCCCAGAAAGGTCGTGCAGATCTCGTCCTGTCCAGCCATCCACCCCAAAGCCTGAAGTGCGATCACCTGCGCCTGATCCGGTCCCATGTTCAGTCCTTAATTGTTTAGAAAGCTTTCTTTAACTATTAAAGCAGAAAGTGTCGGCGAGAAATGCTGTTGTTTCCATCATAAGGATACAGAGATGTCGGGACGGATATTAATCGTCGATGCAGTACCGACCAACAGGATCGTACTGCGAGTCAAGATGCTGGCCGCGCAATTCGCGGTCGAAGCCTGCGCGTCTAGCGCCGAGGCGCGGGCGATCATCGCCAATCAATGCCCTGACCTGATCCTTGTCAACCTGTCCGACCCGACCGAGGACCGGCACGGGTTCTGCACCGCGCTCAGGGCGGACCCCAACACCAGCACGATCGCGATCATCGCTGTCGGCACCGCCGATACGTCGCGCGCGCGGTTCGCGGCGCTGGATGCGGGGGCCGACGACGTGCTGGCCCGCCCGATCAATGATGCGCTGTTGCTGGCGCGCATCCGCAGCCTGTTGCGCGCAAGGTCGGTGACCGAGGAATTGCTGTTGCGCGACAGCACCAGCCGCGCCTTGGGATTTTGCGAAAATCGTGACAGCTTGGTCAATACGGGGCGCATTACGGTCATCACACCAGAGGCGGCACCGATGCCAGAATTGATTGCCACGCTCAATGCGGGGTTAGGTCATAGCGTCGTTGTGCAGACCGCGTCGGCCGTGCTGCGCCACACTGATGATGTGCATTGCGCCGATCTGTTGATCATTCCCGCGGCTGCCCCCTGTGACCATGCCGTTGCGCTGTTCAGTCTTGTGTCTGACCTGCGCTCGCGGGTCGATACGCGGCTCGCGTCCTTGCTGGTCATGGTCCCCGATGGCAAACCCGAGGTGGGGGCGATGTTTCTGGACCTTGGCGCGGATGACGTGGTGATGCAAAATGCCCTGCCACAAGAGATAATCCTGCGCGCCAAGGCGCTGGTGCGCCGCAAACAATTGCATGACGCGCTGCGCCGCAACCTGCTTGACGGGTTACAGGCGGCAGTGACTGATCCGCTGACCGGCCTGTTCAACCGCCGCTATGTCGATCATCATCTTGCGCGCATGTCGGAACAATCGGCGGTGGCGGGCAGCGCGCTGGCCGTGATGATGATCGACATCGACCATTTCAAGGCGATCAACGATACCTATGGCCATGCCGCTGGCGACAGGGTGCTGGTCGCGCTGGCCGCGCGTCTGCGCGACAATCTGCGCGCGGTCGATCTGGTCGCCCGCATCGGCGGCGAAGAATTCCTGATCGCCATGCCACGCACCAGCGCCAGACAGGCGCAGGGGGCTGCCGACCGGCTGCGCCGGCTGGTGAACCAGACTCCGTTCGATCTGGGCGAGGCATATGCCCCGATCCCGGTGACGATCTCGGTCGGGGTGGCGCTGAGCGACGAGGCGGGGCAGGACCAGCCCGACACGCATTTGATGTGCGATCTGGCGGATGCTGCGCTCTATCGTGCGAAATCCGCCGGGCGCGACTGCGTGGCCATGCATCTGACAGCCGCCTGACCCGCTAGCGGCGCTGGTCGCGGTCCAGCCGGTCGGCAAAGGCCCGCCTGCGGTCCGGCGACATCGCGGCGATCCGGTCCAGCACCGCCATCCGCGCCCGCGCCTGCACCTGTGACAGCCGCGCCGCCTGATCCTCGATCAGGGCCTGTGTGACTGCCGGATCATAAGGATCGGCGCGCAGGGCCGCCGCCATCTGGCCGCGGAAATCATCCCCGCGCAGGCTGCGGTCGGCCCGCAATTCACGCGCGATGGCGCGCTTTTCATCGTCGGAAAAGGCGCGCGCGACAGGGCCGACGCCGAAATCGATCCGCGGCGACGAATGCGCCCCGAACCGCCCCGAAACCAGCGCGCCCCCGATCATCCCCGCGACCGCAAGGTTCAGCGCCAGCGACACCACCAGCACGATGCGCCAGATCCGCGACGGGCGGGTTTGCACAAGATCAGCCATCGGAAAACTCTCCTGCGATCATAAATTCCTCGGGTGACAGACCCAGGCTAACCGGCTCGTCCAACAGCGCCGCGGCATAATCCGCGACCACGGGTGGCGGGGCGATGCCGATCCAGATACCCGCCACGGTCGCCGTGGCCAGCCCGCCCAAGGCAGGCCAGCCGCCGATCATCCCGCGCAACTGCGCCCAGATCGAAGGCTGCGGGTGCCGCACCGGCACCGGGCGCGCCGCATCCGCCAGCACCCGCGCGATCAAGGCGTCATCCGGCACCGGCGTCAGCCTGCGCGCCTGCGCGAACAGATCGTCCAGCATGTCGTCAGGTGGGTTCGTCATCGTCATACCCCAGTTCTGCCTTGCGCCCCGCCATGATTGCGGACAGCGCCCGTTTGCCGCGTGCTGTCAGACTTTCCACAGACGCCACGCTGATGTCCATGATCGCCGCGATCTGCGGGTTGGACAATCCTTCCAGATGGCGCAATGCGACCGCTTGGGCCTGCCGTTCGGGCAATTGCGCCAAGGCATCCGACAAGGCGCGCAGCCTTGCACCGGTCTGCATCTGTGCCGCGACCGACGGGGCACTGTCCATAGGTTCGGCCACCGTGTCGATCGCCACATGCCGCCTTTTGCGCAGCCGGTCGGTGCACAGGTTCGCGGTGACGCGGTAGAGCCAAGTCGTGATCTGCGCCTCGCCCCGCCGCCAGTCGGGTGCGATCCGCCACAGCCGCAGCATGGCGTCCTGTGCCACATCCTCGGCCTCGGCGCGATTGGCCAGCATCCGCAGCGCCTGCGCCAGCACGCGCGGCAACACACGCTGCGTCAAAGCGCCGGCCGCACGCGGGTCGCCGCTGGCATGGGCCAGCAACAGATCCTCGTCCGAGGCATGGGCGAAAGGGTCGGATACCGCCATCATTTGTGATCGTGCTAGCGGCATCCGCCCCCCGTGACAATCGGCGACAGGTCGGTGGCCTGCCGCGCGGGTCTGGTTCAGTCACGCGCAGACTTGCCATGACGCCCGCCATGCGCGGCGCGCGCGGCTTCGATCTCGGCCAGTGTCACCATGCCGTCGCCATCGGCATCAACGCGGGTGAACATCCGTTCCGCGCGGCTGGCGGCACGGTCCTGCGCAAAGGCGGTGAATTCGGCCAGCGTCACGGCCCCGTCACCGTCTGTGTCCATCGCGGCAAAATCCGGTCCTTGCCGGTGCCCCTGCGCAAAAGCCACCCCTGCGGTCAATGCAAGCGTTGCAACCAACCCTGCGGCGATCCATCCCTTCTTCATCTTGTGTCCTTTCAGTATCCGGCGGCCTTGTGCCGCTGACCCAGATTGAACGGGATCGTGCGGACTTTCCGTCGCAGATGTTGCAATTTTTCTTTTCGCAGGGCCGTGACACTCGCACGCAGGGGCCAGCCCTTTCTTTTGACGCGCGAAAGGCCATGTAAGCATCACCCACAGGAGGGTCCGATGACCGACACATCCACCAGCTACGCCGCCGAACGCCCCACCAAACCCGCGATCATGAACGGTCTGCGCTGCCGCTGCCCGAACTGCGGGCAGGGCAAGCTGTTCGACCGCTATCTGCATGTGGCCGACACCTGCCCGAACTGCGGCGAGGAACTGTTCCATCACCGCGCCGATGATGGCCCGGCTTATCTGGTGATCCTGCTGGTCGCGCATATCATCGGTTTCGCGATCCATTTCATGTGGGTCGCATGGCGGCCCGATCCTTGGGTCATGGCGACCGTGCTGTCCTTGGGTGCCGTGGCCCTGTCGCTGGCCCTGCTGCCCCCGATGAAAGGGCTGATGGTCGGCATTCAATGGGCGCGCCGGATGCATGGATTCGGCCTGAATTCATGACAGCCCTGCGCGACGCAGCCACGATCATCGTGCTGCGCGACGCAGCCACACGCCCTGCCGTCCTGATGGGACAGCGCGGCGCATCAATGGCCTTCATGCCGGGCAAATTCGTATTTCCGGGCGGTGCGGTTGACCCCAATGACAGCCGCATCCCGCTGCCGGACCTGTCGCCGCGTGATCAGGCAAGGTTGCTGGCCGACAGCAGCATTGCCCCCGATTGCCTTGCCGCCGCCGCGATCCGCGAATTATGGGAAGAAACCGGCCAGATACTGGGCGCGCCCGCCCGATGGCCCGACCCGCCGCAAGGCTGGCGCGGTTTCGCTGCCACCGGCCACCGGCCCAACGGCGCCGCGCTGCAATTCTTTTTCCGCGCGGTCACGCCTGTCGGTGCGCCGCGCCGGTTCGATGCACGGTTCTTTCTGGCAGATGCCGCCGATCTGGTCACCGACCCCGACGATTTCACCCGCGCCGAGGATGAACTGGCCAATCTGCAATGGGTGGCCCTTGATCAGGCGCGCAGCTTTGATCTGCCCTTCATCACACAGGTCGTGCTGGCGGAACTGATGGGCCATATCGCGCGCGGCGGCGATCTGCCCGATGTGCCGTTCTTTCGCAACGATGACGAGGCGCATCTGGTCAGCCGCCTTGGCGGGCGATCCCCGCTTTAACGCGGCCAGAGTGGATGCGGCACCGGATCTTTCGCCCGCCACAGATACAGCCGGAAAATCTGGCCGTAGGACCGGAACAGATAGCCGCCATTGCGGCGCAAGTAATGATCCTTGCGCGCGCGGTAAACGGCGGGCAACGCATACCATGGCACGGTGGGATGCATATGATGTACGACATGCAGGTTGTTATTCAGGAACAAAAACGCCAGCGGCCCGCGATCCTCGATAATCACGCTGCGGCCACTGGCGCGGGCATGGGCCTGATGTTCCAGAAAGGTGCGCAGCTTCAGCAGCGACAGCCCCAGATAGGCCGCCAGCAGATAGGCCCAGACCGGCATCGGTGACGCCGCCACCAGCGCCAGCACTGCCACCATGACCGGCAGATGCAGCAGCCATGCGCGGCCAATCGCGGCCGTCCCCTGCCGCCATTCGGAGATCCCGAAACCGACCGTCCCCAGCAGCGGCCCCAGCAAAAGCCGCCCCGCCAGCGTATTGTTCCACCCCAGCACGATCTGCAGTATGCGCGGTAACCGGTCCCAGACCGCAGGGTCCAGATAATTGCTTTCAGGATCGTCATAAGGGTCAGTGATCACCTCGTCATGGTGATGCGCACGGTGTGTGGCAGCAAAGCGGGCATAGGGAATAACCAGCGTCAGCGGCGGCCAGACCAACAGATCGTTGAGCCATTGCACCCCGAACGGATGGCCATGGATCGCCTCATGCTGCAGCGAGGAGTGCAGCGCGATGGCCACCCCCGCCAGGATCACACCCAGCGGCAGTGGCAACAGCCAGAGCGCGGCCCCCCAGACGGCATAACAGCCAAGGATCAGGATCAGGGTGGGCCATGCGATGCGGGAAAAAGCGTGTGTTTTCATACCGCAACACTACGCTGGGCAAGAAGCTGCGTGAATGTCGTGACTAGTTCACAAAAATCAGTAAACGTGATAAATATTAACAATGATGCGAATAATCGACAAACGTGACCGCGCCCGCCTGTTCCGTGACCGGCTGGTCGCGGCGATGGACCGGACCGGTATCACGCAGGCCGCGCTCGCGCGCCGGACCGGCGTTGACCGATCAACCCTGTCACAATTGCTCAAGGATCAGGGCGCGCGGCTGCCCAATGCGCAACTGGTCGCGGAATGTTCGGCCGCCCTTGGCGTCAGCGCGGATTGGCTTTTGGGCCTGTCGGACTTCCCCGAACAGGCCGCCGATCTGGTGGCCGCCGCGATTTCCATGCCCGAAGCCTCCCGCGCCATGGGCGATGACCAGATCTTTGCCTGGCACCAGGAGGCCGCAGGCTACAAGATCCGCCACGTGCCATCGGGCCTGCCCGATATGCTCAAAACCACCGATATGCTGCGCTGGGAATATGCACCAGCGGTGGGCAAGACAATCGAGCAGGCGATCGGGGCCAGTGCGGACCGGCTGGGCTGGATGCAGCAGTCGAAATCGGATTACGAAATCGCCCTGCCGCTGTCGGAGCTGGACAGTTTCGCGCGCGGTCAAGGCTATTACGCGGGCCTGCCGGTCAACGTCCGGCAGGACCAGCTGCGCCGCTTCCGCGATCTGCATGACCAGCTTTACCCCGCCCTGCGGCTGCATCTGTTTGACAAGCGCGCGGTCTATTCCGCCCCGGTCACAGTCTTTGGGCCGCTTCTGGCGGTGATCTATCTGGGGCGCAATTACATCGCCTTTCGCGACACAGAACGGGTCACAGCGATCACGCGGCATTTCGACATGCTGGTGCGGGGCAGCAAGATCGGCCAGGGCGACATGGCCGCGCATTTCGACGCGCTGATCCGCCTTGCCGCTACGGCTGAACCAGCATCAGACGGCCCAGATCATAGCCGTTGAACGCCAGCATCGCGCGCGCCGCTTCCAGCCTGTCGGCAGGGATCACCGGATCGCGGTTCAAAATCCACCCTGACCGGCCATCAGGTGCGCCCAGCACGACCGTGCGATAGGTTTCATCCGCCCATAGCACCCAAAGATCGGCGCCCACAAACGGCACTGACGCAAACCGGACCTTCAACCGCCCCGGCCCGACGAGATCGGCAGCACCTTCAATCACCGACCGGACCGTGCCATCCGGCCTACGGCAGGTGTTGCGCACAGAAATCCGCCCGTCCGGCAAGGCGCCATAGTCCGCCGTGACCCCGACACAACCCGCCTCGAACGGCACTGGATAGCGCGCGACCTCGTACCATGTTCCCAAAAACTGCTGCGGCGAAAAAACGGCCTTGGACGCCAAAGGCACGGATGTATCGCGGTACACCTCGAACAGCCCGCCGCGCGGCTCTCCGGGTTGCACCGCACAGCCCGCCAGCAGGACCGCCATCATCACGAAGTTGCGCAAACTGGCCCCTGACTTCTTATTTCCAAAAATACTCCCGCGCGGCGCGCTCCGGTCCCGCTTGGGGGACCGGATCACCCCTTCAATAGGGCATCGGGTTCGCTCTATGCGCCGCCCCGATCGCCGCGATCAGATCATCCGACAACAAAGTATCGCGCCCCGCAAGGATATGCGCCAGTTGCGCCTTGTTGGTCGCGCCAAAAATCGCCGAAACAGGAAAAGGCCGCGTCGCCTGCCAGGCCATCGCCATATGCACCGGATCGACGCCATGGTCGCGGGCCAGGTCCAGATAGACCTGCGTGACGGGCAAGGTGCGCGGCGTCATCCGCCCGCCCAGATTGCCGTTGATCGCCAAACGGCTGCCTGCGGGCACCTCGTGTTGATACTTGCCGGTCAGCAATCCGCAGGCCAAAGGCGAAAAGGCCAAAAGCGTCACATCCTCGTTCACCGCCATTTCGGCCAAGTCGGTGTCATAGAGCCGCGACAACAGCGAATATTCGTTCTGCACCGATACCATACGTGGCAGACCAGCAGTTGTCGCCTGGTCGATCCACTTGGTCATGCCCCAGGCGCTTTCGTTGCTCATGCCGATCGCGCGGATCTTGCCCGCCGTGACGCAATCGTCCAGTGCGGACAGCACGTCGAGCATATGATCCATCGTCTGCTGGCGGTCCTGCCCCGACGGATCATAGGTCCAGTTCTGGCGAAACGCATAAGACCCCCGTTCAGGCCAATGCATCTGGTACAGGTCGATCACATCGGTCTGCAACCGGCGCAGGGACGCATCCACCGCCTGCCGGATCACCGCTCCGTCATAGCCATACCCGTCGCGCACCCAGCCTGGGTTGTTGCCTGACACCTTGGTGGCAATCACAACCTCGGACCGGCGGCCCGACTTTGCGATCCATTCGCCGACAATGGTTTCCGACAGCCCCACGGTTTCGGCGCGGATCGGGTTGACCGGATACATTTCCGCCGTGTCGATGAAATTGATCCCCGCATCCAGCGCCATGTCGATCTGGGCATAGGCATCGGCACGGTCGGTCTGGTTGCCATAGGTCATGGTGCCAAGACACCAGTCAGTGACCATGATGTCACTGCGGCCAAGCGCGATCTTTTGCATGGTTTTATCCGCGATCAGAACCGGTAGACCAGACCCAGACGGGTGGTCGTCGTATTCTCGGTATCGCCGTCCCGGATAAAGGACCGGATAAATTCACCGCGCAGCGCCATGTTGCCCTGCAGGTCGAATTCACCGCCAAGGCCAAGGCTCAGCCCGGTATCGGTGACATTATCATAGACGAATTGATCGACACCAGCGGCACCAAATGCCGTGACCGTGCCGAAATCATACCGTGCCACACCGCGCAGGCGGCGGGTGTTGAAATCGCTGCTCGCGCCCAGCGCCAGCCCGAATTCAGCCTCGGCGCCAAAGGCAAGCGGCGCGTCAGCCGTGGCAACACCACCAAGGACGCTGATCAGCATATCGGATGACCCTGCATGCGGCAGCGCATAATCGCCACCAATGGCGCCATAGCCTTCGAGCGCGTGCAAAGGGCTGGCAAGGGTCAGGGCAGTAACAACGGCGGCAAGTAGTCTCATCGATGGCAACCTTTCGTTGAAAATAGTCCGTTAAGACCGTGTAAACCGCAAGATGCTGCGGTGCAACAGATGTCGCGCATCTGGCATCTGCTGCGTGACATGGTTATGCAGGGGCGAAACTTTGCAAGGACGTCGCATGGCCCGCCATCTGATCACTTCCGCCATTCCCTATATCAACGGGATCAAGCATCTGGGCAATCTTGTCGGCAGCCAGCTGCCTGCCGATCTTTACGCCCGCTACCTGCGCAGCCGCGGGCATGAAGTGTTGTTTTTATGTGCCACTGACGAACACGGCACACCCGCTGAACTGGCCGCTGCCAAGGCAGGCAAAGCTGTCGCCGAATATTGCGCCGAAATGCACGATGTACAGGCGCGCATCGCGGACGGGTTCGGTCTGTCGTTCGATCACTTCGGCCGGTCCTCCAGCCCGCAGAACCATCGCCTGACCCAAGCCATGGCAGGCCGTCTGGCCGAAATGGGCCTGATCCGCGAAGTGACCGAAGATCAGGTTTATTCCGTCACCGATGGCCGGTTCCTTCCCGACCGCTATATCGAAGGCACCTGCCCCAATTGCGGCTTTGAGTCCGCCCGCGGCGATCAATGCGACAATTGCACCAAGCAGCTTGACCCCACCGACCTGATCAATCCGCGGTCCACCATTTCAGGGGCCACCGATCTGGAGGTGCGCACGACCAAGCATCTGTACCTGCGGCAATCGGAACTGAAAGGCGCGCTGGCCGACTGGATCGACAGCAAGAAAGACTGGCCAATCCTGACGACATCCATTGCGAAAAAATGGCTCAACGATGGTGACGGATTGCAAGATCGCGGCATCACGCGTGATCTGGACTGGGGTATCCCCGTGCGCAAGGGCGATCAGGACTGGCCCGGCATGGAAGGCAAGGTGTTCTATGTCTGGTTCGATGCCCCCATCGAATATATCGCCTGCGCGCAGGAATGGCAGGATGCGGGCAAAGGGGCCGATTGGAAACGCTGGTGGCGCACCGACAAAGGTGCGGATGATGTCCGCTACACCCAATTCATGGGCAAGGATAACGTGCCGTTTCACACCCTGTCGTTCCCGGCCACGATCATGGGCACGCAGGAACCGTGGAAGCTGGTGGATTACATCAAATCCTTCAATTACCTCAACTATGACGGCGGCCAGTTCAGCACCTCGCGCGGGCGCGGCGTGTTCATGGATCAGGCACTGGAGATTCTGCCATCCGATTACTGGCGCTGGTGGCTGTTGTCGCATGCACCCGAGACATCGGATGCCGAATTCACATGGGATGCGTTCCAGCAGGATGTGAACAAGGATCTGGCCGATGTGCTGGGCAATTTCGTCAGCCGGATCACCAAATTCTGTCGGTCCAAATTCGGCGAAACCATCCCCGCAGGCGGCACACAGGGTGCGGCTGAAGAGGCGCTGATCGCCGCCCTGACCCAACGACTGACCGCCTATCAGGGCCATATGGACGGCATCGAAGTCCGCAAGGCCGCGGCAGAGCTGCGTGCGATCTGGGTGCTGGGCAACGAATACCTGCAAGCCAACGCGCCTTGGACCACGATCAAAACCGACCCCGACACGGCTGCGATGCAGGTCCGGCTTGGCCTGAATCTGATCCGTCTTTATGCCGTGCTGTCCGCGCCCTTTATCCCCGATGCCAGCAAGGTCCTGCTGGACGCGATGCAGACAGATGATGCCGCCTGGCCGGATGATATCGGCGCGGCCCTGACAGCCCTGCCCACCGGTCATGCGTTTACGGTGCCGGACAACCTGTTCCGCAAGATCACCGATGACGAACGCGCGGGTTGGGCGGAACGGTTCGCAGGCGTGCGGACCTGATGATCTGCTAAAAGGTCAGGCCTTGGCGCACGATCCGCGCCAAGGCTTTTTTATCACAGACCAGCGAACAGATCGACGGCACCACGGCGCGCGAAATATTCGGTCTGGCTGATCGGGCCTGCGCCGTTGACCAGCGCGCGATAGGACTCATAGCTTTCCACGATCCGGCGGCCCAGATCGTCGTCATTAGCCACGCTTGCGGTGACGTCAAAGGACACGCGCGACAATTCGTTCCAGACATCATCTGGCAGACGGGTCGGCTGGACTCCGGATTCTGCCAGCAACTGGACCAGCGCGATCCCGTTGTTGCCATAGAAATCCGCCGTATGCGACGTCAGTTCTGCATCACAGATGGTTTCGAACAAGGCCCGGTCCTGTGCGTCAAGGCTGTTCCACAGATCGAGGTTCATGCCAAAAGACGCCATTGTGCCAGGCTCGTGAAAGCCGGGGTAAATATAGGTCGTCAGCAATTTCTGGAACCCGAATTGCAGGTCATTGTAAGGGCCGACCCATTCGGTCGCGTCGATTGATCCTTCGAACAAGGCAGAGACGATCCCGTCAGCGGGCAGGCTGACCGCGGTCGCGCCCATCGCGGCCAGCACCTGCGCCCCAAGGCCGGGCAGACGCATGATCAGGCCCTCAAAATCATCGGCGGTCAGGATCTCTTTGTTGAACCAGCCGCCCATCTGGATACCCGTGCCACCGCAGGCAATCGCCTTGACGTTATAGCGCGCGTTCAATTCGTCCCATAACGCCTGCCCACCGCCAAACTTTGTCCAAGCCGTCTGTTCAGGCGTTGTCAGCCCCAAAGGCACGGTGGTGAAAAAGTTAAAACCGCGGTGCTTGTTCTGGAAATAATATTCAGCGGAATGGTACAGATCGACCTCGCCCGCGCCGACCGCGTCATGCACGCCGAAAGCCGGGACCAATTCGCCCGGCCAGTACAATTCGATATTATAGCGCCCGTCAGAGGCGATGTTGATCTGCTCGGCCAGACGCACGGCGCTGTCGGCCAGACCGCCCAGCCCCGCAGGCCAGGACGAGGCTAGGCGCAAGGTGCGTGGCGCACCCTGCGCGATGGCTGGGGCGGCCAAGGCGGCAGCCCCTGTCAGCGCCGCACCACAGCCAAGCAAGGCACGCCTGCGCGACATGGCCTTGGCGGTTGATGGCGCGTTCAGCATGGTGTTGTCTTTCGCTGCATCTGTCATTGTCCCAGCGCCCCTTTGCGGGCCGCAACAAACGCGGCCTCGCCGATCTCGCTCCAGCCAGCGACATCGCCGATAAAGAAAAGATACCCACCAGCCACATCGGCATCGAGTGTGCTGGCAGCAAAAATATCCGACATCACCTGATTGGCCGCCGCGATCTGCGCATCCCAGATATCGGTGGGCATGGCATGGCGGTTGATCGCCGCGCCTGCTGCCTGCAGGGTCAGGGCGCTCTGATGCATCGAAATCGTCCGGTTCAGGCCATGTTCGGCCATAATGCAACGTTCCACGATGCCTTTTTGGGCGTCCGACAGCGCGTTCCAGGTCTTCAGATTGATCCCCACCGACAAGGCCGCAGAGGGGCGGCCCGCATTCGGTGTGGTCATATGCGCAAAGCTCGCAAGCAGGCCGGCGCTTTCCATCTGCGCCACGCTTAGCCCTTCGAACACATCAAGGCTGGCCAGATCGACAGCTTCGGCGCGGATGTCCACGACACTGCCGACACCCAACGCACGCATCGCATGCACCCCCAGCCCGACCGACCCCACAGCCGCGCCGGTCAGATCGTCAAGGCCCGTCAGCGGGGCCTTGGACCACAGCGGCAAGGGGCCGTCATCGCCGATCATAAAGGCCTTTACGCCGTGTTCCATCCCCAGCAGGTCCAGCAGGAAACCTCCGTCACCGGCGGACATCCAGCCTTCTAGCTCACTTGGGCTCATACCGCCGGGCATGGCAGAAAAGATGCCAAAAGCAGGGTTGCTGCCAACAAAGGCCTCTGCTGCAGACAGATAGATGTCCGCCGCACCCGATGACACAATCTGCAGAAACGCGGCAGCATCGGTGGATGGCCTTTGTGTGACATTCAGCGCAATCATGCCACCTGATACCGCCGCAATCCGCGCCACAAGCGCGCGCGCCGCGTCCGGCCGGTCAGTGACAAGGGACAAGGACAAGCTGGCCTGCGCCCGCGCTGGCTGCCCCGCGACCACCATCGCACCCAAACCAGTGCCGAAGAGGGTTCTGCGTTTCATCGTTGTTCTTCCTTTGGTCGCTTGCCGGGCTGGACGCTGTCCTCGGCCCGCAGGATTATGCCTAAATTGGGTGCCAAACGGTCCAGCGGCCTAGCGCAGCCAGATCTCGACACGGCGGTTACTTTCGCGCCCGTCGGCGGTATCGTTGCAGCCCACAGGTGCCAGCGGCCCGTAAGACGCAACAGAGGTCCGCCCGGCCAGCACGTCGCCGCCCAAAGCAGTCACCAGCGCGTTGCGCACCGAACCCGCACGCAGCAGCGCCAGACGTTCGTTCAGGTCAAACCGGCCCACGTCATCGGTAAAGCCGATGATCAGGATCTCGCGGTTGCGCGCCGCGGGGCTGTTCAGGAAATCGACCATCCGCTGCACGTCTTCGCGCGCCTTGTTGTCGAGATTGGCCGAGCCAGAGGCAAAACGGAACGTCGTGGACAACCGGTCCGCCGTTGCAAGGTCCCGTGACAGGGTCTGCACGGCGGCCAGCGTCGCCCCCGTACTGGCCGACAAGATTGCCGACGTCATGCGCGTGCCTTGCAGGCTGATCGGCTGTGCGACAACGCTTTGATCGACATAGCCCACAGCCTCGATCATCGGCTGGGCTGCGGGTGATGTCATGAAGTCGATGAACGCCGCCTGCGTCCCCGACATCACCGCATCACCGGCATAGGCGAAGACGCGGCGGCTGAGCGGATATTCTTCGGCCTTGATCGCGAAATCGGTCGCATAGGCCAGTGGTCCGCAGGTCTGCCGGATCGGCAGGATGACTGCCTCACCGGCATTGGCCAGGGTGGCGATCGCAATGGCATTGGGGTCGGCCATAACGGCGGCCGCGACCGCGCTGTCATCGCTGACCCGCTCGGCGTTGGCGCGCAGGCGCGCTCGGTTAGGGGCCAGCACAAGTTCGGCAAAGGCAGTATCGACAGACGAGCCTTGCGCAGGCAACAGCATCCGGATCGGCGCATTGTCACCACCAAGTTCGGCCCAATTGGTGATGCGGCCAGACGCAACCAACGCAAGGTCCACAAGCGATACCGACCGCAATGTATTGGCTGGGTGGACGATCGGCACCAGCGCATCCAAGGCTACAACCCGTTCACGGCTCAGGTCACGCAGGTCCGTGCCACCGGCGACAACCACGCTCTGGGCGATGGCGGCTGGCACCGGCACTTTGGTCAGCGCCAAGTCGATATCGTTCTGCACCAGCTGCACAAAGGTAGCGTCGGCGCCTTGCACGGCGACATTGACCACACCCGCAGCGCTGTTGGTCTGAGTGTTCAGCATGTCGATCCGTGCCACGACACCCGCCTCGTCAGGCACCGACAGGCCCGACAGGCTGCGTGGTCCCAGCAAAACCGTTGACCAGCGCCTGCAACAGCGACGCAGTCTGCGCTTCGGTCACGGCGACATCAAGATCAAGGGTGACGATCGTCTGCGGGCAGGCCGCGCCCAGACAATCGGTCGCCAAGCGCGATAGCCGCAACTGGCCGATTTCGGTATCCAGAAGATAGGTTTCATCGTCAAAGGAAACGAGGGTGCCGGTGATCGTGACGGCCTTGTCCTTGCTGGAGATCGTGACATTTTGTGCCATGGCGGCACCGGAGACTGCGAACAGACAGACGGCCAATGCCAGCGTATTTCGAAAATATCTCATCGTCATGCCTCTTCACGTCTGTGTCTTTTCAAGGCCCGACGTGATGCCCGGCCACACGGATGACCGACAGCGGTAACGTCTCAATTAGGCAAAAAGATGATTAAATTGCGTCAGGCCGATTGATTGTTTCCAAACGCCTTCCAGTCCCGCAGGGATAGCGGCGCGCAAAGCCTGCAGCGTGCAGGCAGGATTGTAGGCCAGAGCCGAAGCTGGCAGGATGGCCACGCGGCGCCCACAAGGTCCCTTTGCCGCGATGACAACAAGGAAGACCAGCATGATCATCGGCCATATCGGCGCGCGCGCGGGCAGCAAAGGTGTTCCGGGCAAGAATTTCCGCCTGCTGCACGGCAAACCCCTGATCGACTGGTCGCTGGACCAGCTTTTCGCCTGCGAGCGGATCAATCAGGTGGTGGTGTCCACAGACTGCCCCGACATCTATGCCCATGCGATCAAACGCGGCTGTCTGGATATCGGGCTGCGGCCTGCGCATCTGGCGACCGACACGGCAGCGAAATGGCATGTCTGGCAACATGCGCTGGCCGAGGTAGAAAAACAGACCGGCCCTGCGACCACGTTTCTGGATCTGGATTGCACGTCACCGCTGCGTCTGCCGCAGGATATCGCAGCGGGGCTGGACCTGTTCGAACGCGACAGTCCCGATATGGTGATGTCCTGCGTGGAAAGCCGCAAGAACCCCTATTTCAACATCCTTGAAACCGACGCGACAGGCGCGCTGCATGTCTCAAAACCGCTGCCGGGCGGAGTGGTGGCGCGCCAGCAAGCACCGCAGGTCTATGACCATGTCGGATTGGTCTATGTGCTGCGCCCCGATTACCTGCGCGCGGCGCAGAGCCTGTTCGAAGGCCGCGTGATCCCGCTTGTCCTGCCGGTAGAACGGGGGCTTGATGTGGACAGCCCGTTCGATTGGGACATCATCGACTTTCTCATGGGCCAACAGATCGCACAGGGCCTGCGCGGGTAAACCGCCTTTTGCATCTTCCGAGCTGAAATATCCCCGCCGGAGGCCGCGGCTTTGCCGCGACAGGGGCGCCGCCCCTGACCCCGGAAGTATTTTTGGAAATAAGAAGTCAGGCGCGCGGGATTAGCGCCAGCCCTGCCACGGCCAGAGTGCTGCCTGTTTCGCCGCGAAGCTGCGGGTCAGTGCCGCGCGGTCATATTCGGTCTTGATCCAGTCCGCGATCCCGATCGGCGATTGCGCTGCGCGCGCGGCATAGACATCGAGGAAATGATCAAGGATGCCCGTGCTGGTCCGCCGGATATGCACATAGCGGAAAGACAATTGCCGCCGCGCAGATCCGATATCGGCACCTTCATGTTCCATCAGATAGATCGCGGCGGCCAGCCCGGTCCGGTCGGCGCCGGATTTGCAATGCATCAGGAAGGGCCGTTCCATCGTCGCGAAAGCGTCGAGCAGGGCCAGCAATTCGTCGCGGTCCGGCGCGCGGCGCGCGGCCATCTGCACATTGACCAATGTCAGCCCAAGGGCTGCGCAGCTTTCGACCTCGAACAGGTGATGCGGTTGCAGCGCAGCACCACGCAGGTTCAGCACGGTCTTGATCCCCATCTGCGCATAGGCGGCAAACCGGCTGTGGTTGGGGTGATTGGACCGGTACACGCCCGGCGCCACCTGATCGAAATTGTGCCAGTGCCGCCGCAGGATCCCGTGGTCGAGCCAGTCAAGATGCCATTGCGACCGCCGCCGTTCTGCCGGGTCGGTGATGTCATGACCAAAAGAATTGCGGAACGCCTGTTCCTTTTGTTCGAGCATCTGCTGCAATTTGCGAAACATCCGGGCCCTTGGTCGTTGCTTGGGCTGTGACTTGGACCATGTGCACGCGCAATGCAATCCCACGCACGAATTGCCCTGCCGTTTGAAACCGCCTAGAAAGCCCCAGACACCTGAACCGGAGACAGTCATGGACATCGCAGGCCGCAAGATCGGACCCGAGTACCCGCCCCTTGTCATCGCAGAGATCGGCATCAACCATGGTGGCGATCTGGCCGTGGCCAAGGAGATGGTCCGCCTTGCCGCAGGTGCGGGTTGCGAGATGATCAAGCACCAGACCCATATCATCGCCGACGAGATGACCGAAGAGGCCAAGCAGATCTTTCCGCCCAATGCCGATGTCTCGATCTGGGATGTGATGGAGGCCTGCGCGCTGTCACTGGACGAGGAGGCAGAGCTGAAACGCTATACCGAAAGTCTGGGCATGATCTGGATTTCGACGCCGTTTTCACGCGCGGCGGCGGATTTTCTGCAGGATCTGGACGTGCCGGCCTTCAAGATCGGGTCGGGCGAGGCGGATAACCTGCCGCTGATCCGCCATATCGCGCGGATGGGCAAACCTGTCATCATGTCCACGGGTATGCAGAGCATCGAGAGCATCCGCGCATCCGTCGCCATTCTGGACGGCGCGGGGATTGAATATGCGCTGCTGGAATGCACCAATCTATATCCGTCCCCGCCCGAGCTCGTATCGTTGCAAGGGGTGACCGACCTGAAAAACGCCTTTCCCCGCGCGGTGATCGGGTTTTCGGACCATTCGATCGGGCCGGATATGGCGCTGGCCTCGGTGGCTTTGGGGGCCTCCATTCTGGAACGGCATTACACCGATACCCGCTATCGCAAGGGCCCCGATATCATCAATTCGATGGACCCCGCCGAATTGCGGTACCTCATCGACCGTTCGCGCGAAATTCACACCGCGCTGCGCAATCCCAAACAGCGCACCGCCGCCGAAGAACCGGTTTACCGTTTCGCGCGCGCCTCGGTCGTGGCCGACCGTGACCTGCCCGCGGGCCATGTCATTACAGAGGCCGATATCTGGGCCCGCCGCCCCGGATCTGGCGAGATTGCCGGCTATGATTTCGACAAGGTGCTGGGCCGCACCACGACCCGCGCCCTGCCCCGCAACACGCAATTGAAATGGTCCGATCTGGATGGCTGAACTGCGCCGCGCCGATCTGGGCATCTGGCTGATCAACCTTGACCGCGATACCGGCAGGCTGGCGCGGATGCAGCAGCAGCTGGATGCGATGGGGTTGGCCTATACCCGTTTTGCCGCGATTGACGGGCGGGCGCAGGCGGATGAACTGGCTGCGCGCGTCGATGCCGCAGCTTACGCGCGCAACATGGGGCAAAACGTGACCCCCGGCCATGTCGGTTGCTATGCCAGCCATGTCGCGGTCTGGGAACAGGTGGCGCAGGCCGCGCAACCTGTGGCGCTGATCCTTGAAGATGACGTGGTGTTTCACGATGATTTCCTGGACAGCCTGGATGCCGCGCTGGCGGGGGCCGCGGCCTGGGATACGCTGCGGTTCAATTGCATCCGCGCGAAATGGCCTGTCTGTCAGGGGTATCTGGGGCGGTATCGGCTGAATGCCTATATCGGGCCGTTTACCGGCAATGCCACCTATCTGGTCAAACGCGATGTGGCGGGGCGGCTGGCGTCCGGGTTCTGGCCGCAAACCCGCGCGCATGACCACGAAATGAACCGGTTCTTCCACCATGATTTCCGCCAGTTCGGGCTCGAGCCGTTTTCATCCCATGTCGATGACGGCGGGGTCAGCACGATCACCGGCACGGGGTTCGACCAGGTGCGCAAGTTTGCGTGGTACCGGCGGCTGCCGCATTACCGGCTGAAGGCGGCGAATTATCTGCGGCGGGCGTGGTGGTTGGCGCGGAACGGGTGTTTGTGGCGGCGGGCCTAGCGCAGGTCAGGTGGCAAGACTCTATTCAGATCACCGCAGTGACGGTTAAATCCCTTGGTAAACAAGTGGATTTTCGTCATATGGCGAAAAAAGTATCGAAACAATGCGCCATTCCCGAGAGGGACATCAGCCGTGGGTATTTTTTGTGCAAGCTCCGGATAGAATTTTTGAAAGAAGCGGCGTGCGGTTTCGCGGTATTTCAACAGCAATTTGCGTTCATGGTCGGACCACGGTTTGTCGTCACCAATGAAATGGACAATCTGAACGTCGATGAAACATTCGAATAGAGACCGCGCAAACGGCCATTGCCAATTCCACCCCATATTCAGCTGTGCCCGTTCGTTTTGAAGAACAATGTTCAGTAGCGTCTGGTCAAAATATATTGGTTTTCCTTGATAAAATTTGGCAGTCTCTGCACAACGCTCGCGCACGCGCGTTGCAATGAACCTTTCAACATCGAACAGCATCACACCCGAATTGAAGTAGGGTCCGTCAAGGCCAAGGGCCTTTTGATCAAATGTCGGCCTGTCAGGATGTTTCAGCTTTGTGATATCGGTCACGGCGCCGACCGGGCAGTTCATCAAATCAAGATGGAAGATAGTATCGAGCGCATCACCCACGACAAAGACATCACTGTCGAGATAAAGAATACGACTATATTGCCCCTGAAACGCCTCTGGCAGAGCGATCCGCAGATATGCCGCGAGACTAAACCGCTCAGTGACCGGCATCCCGTCAAAGGCATCCCCCACATCAATCTGGCACAGCCTGATATCATGAGCGCGCAACTCGGCGGGCAGATCGAGCGCATCAAGCGATGCGATGCAAATGTCATAGTCGCGCACAGGGTTGTTTCGCAGCAACGTGTGTATTGCCAAGTGAAGCGAAAGGCAAATATGCTTTATCAGCGCAAAAGATCACGCTTCGTCTGAACTTATGCGGGCGGTTTTCCGCCTTGATTTCAATCGTCACACGACACCACTCAACCTTAAGTCGAGTAACAAGTACCAACACACCCCAAGAGATGCAAATAGTCTTTTCTTGCGGCGTTACTTTTTCACTGGCCCAAGCAGTGCGATGATCGCTGCCGTGGCTTGAGATGCAATAGTAAGGCCGGGAAAAGCACCATTCATGAAGCAGATCGAAGGATGGAAGGTCAGGCGCGAAGTGTTACGGCTGCGCAGACAGGTCGTTGCCCTGCCCCAGACACTGGTTGGATATGTTGATCTGTTGCTGGCACCGGCACGCCGTCGTCAGCATCAGGCCAGCTTTGCCAGCCGTGTGCAAATGCATGACGGCGCTTGTCCGGCGGGCAAACAGATTGCGATCTATCTAGTCTATCAGCCACAGGGACTTGCCCCAAGTAGCCTCGCGCTTTGTCGTGATCTGGTTGACAATGGCTTTGCGCCATTCGTGGTGCTGAACGCGCCACTGCCGGATGCGGATCGCGCAGCATTGCAAGCCCATACATGGAAAATCATGCAAAGGCCGAATTTCGGCTATGATTTTGGTGGCTATCAGGATGCATTATTGACCCTGCGCAATTTGGTTCCCGATGCCAATGCCGCAATCATCATGAATGACAGTGTCTGGCTGAATATGGATCAGGCCCTGATTGCAATGCTGCAAGGCGCCCCGACCGCGGTTGTTGGGCTTGTTCAGGAAAGCAAGCTACGGACTGATAACAAAAACAATCTGTCGGTCGATTTGCAAAATCTGCAATCATATTTTTACTTTATCCATCGCGGATTTTGGCAAGACCCGCAATTCTGGCGGTTCTGGCAAGATTACATGATGGTCAGCAGTAAAAAGCGCACGATCAAGGCTGGCGAACTCGGCTTTACCAAGTATCTGGTCGCTAATGATATCCCGCATCAGGCGCTGATTTCCAAGATGCAGTTTCTGGATCAGATCAAAACCAAGAATAGCGATTATCTGCGATTTGTATTGCGATACGCGGTCTATACCAATCCGCATCTGGCGGCGGAACGCGATGCGCTGATTGCATGCCAAAACCCGTCAGCTTCGTGGCACGAGGCAACACAGGCGCATATCCGCCAGACTTTGATCCAAGAACCCTTGAACGGATCGTTCTGGGTTGCCGCTTGCGACATGTTCGGCGTCACCGTGATCAAAAAGAACAAAGATGCCCTGCCGGAACAGATGCGCAAGGCTTTCCTGACAGCCCATCGGGACGGCGCAATCGCGCTGTCACCAGATATTGCTGCTGAAATCGCCGCCAGCCTGCGCCGTGACTGATCGCCTATGTATTAAACAAGAAATGCAGAACATCGCCGTCCTTGACCGTGTAGGTCTTGCCTTCGGCGCGCATCTTGCCTGCCTCTTTCGCGGGCTGTTCGCCGCCGAGCCCGACAAAATCATCATAGGCAATCGTTTCGGCGCGGATGAAACCGCGTTCGAAATCGCCGTGGATCACGCCTGCGGCCTGCGGGGCGGATGTGCCAGCCTTGATCGTCCAGGCGCGGGCCTCTTTCGGGCCGACAGTGAAATAGGTTTGCAGGTGCAGCAGGGCGTAACCCGCGCGGATCAGACGGTCCAGCCCGGGTTCTTCCAGCCCCATTTCGTCAAGGAACATCGTGGCTTCTTCGGCGTCCAGCTGGCTGATTTCTTCCTCGATCCGGGCAGAAATCACGACCGATGAATTACCCTCGGCCGCGGCCATTTCGGCCACACGGGCGGACTGGCTGTTACCAGAACCGGCGCTGTTTTCTTCGACATTGCAGACATACAACACGGGTTTGATCGTCAGCAATTGCAGCAGGCGCCATGCCTTGGCGTCATCGGCATCCACCGCAACGGTGCGGGCGGGCTTGCCTTGTTCAAGGGCGGCTTGCGCGGCTTCCAGCAGGCGGACCTGTTGGACCGCATCCTTGTCACCGCCCTTGACCTTGCGCATCAGGTTGGCCAGCCGTTTTTCGATGCTTTCCAGATCGGCCAGCATCAGTTCGGTTTCAATCGTGGCGGCATCTTCGACCGGATCAACACGGCCTTCGACATGGGTGATGTCGTCATCCTCGAAACAGCGCAGCACATGGGCAATGGCATCGCATTCGCGGATATTGGCCAGAAACTGGTTGCCCAGCCCCTCGCCCTTGCTGGCGCCTTTGACCAGCCCCGCGATATCGACAAAGGTCATGCGGGTCGGGATGATCTGTTTGGAACCTGCAATCGCGGCCAGCTTGTCCAGCCGCGCATCCGGTACGGCGACATCACCGACATTGGGTTCAATCGTGCAGAACGGGAAATTCGCGGCCTGTGCGGCGGCGGTTTTCGTCAGCGCGTTGAACAGCGTCGATTTGCCGACATTCGGCAGACCAACAATCCCCATCTTGAAACCCATGCCCGTCTCTCCTTTGATCTTTGCGCGCTTCTAGGGGGCGCTGGGGTCTGACGCAAGCCCGTGGCCAGCGGGCATTGATTTCCCGCGCCCTATCGCGCAGGAAGGGGCGATTGCAAACGGGGACGAAGATGAGCAGAATCGACGCAAAATTCGCGCAATTGCGCAAAGATGGGCGCAAAGCCTTTGTCGCTTATGTGATGGCGGGCGATCCCGATTACGCCACGGGGCTGGAAATCGTCAAAGGTCTGCCCGCCGCCGGTGTCGATATCATCGAACTGGGGATGCCCTTTACCGACCCGATGGCCGATGGCAACACGATCCAGCTGGCCGGCCAGCGGGCCTTGGCCGCGGGCCAGACGCTGGAAAAGACGCTCGATTACGCGCGTGCGCTGCGCGAAACCGACAATACCACACCGATCGTGATGATGGGCTATTACAACCCGATCTATTCGCGCGGCGTGGATGCGTTTCTGGCCGATGCAGTGGCCGCGGGCATCGACGGGCTGATCATCGTCGATCTGCCCCCCGAGGAAGACGACGAACTGTGCATCCCCGCGCAAAAGGCGGGCATCAATTTCATCCGGCTGGCGACCCCCACGACCGATGACAAACGCCTGCCCAAGGTTTTGGAAAACACGTCCGGTTTTGTCTATTACGTCTCGATGACCGGCATCACCGGCACCGCCGCCGTCCAGACCACCGAAGTCGCCCCCGAAGTCGCACGCATCAAGGCGAAAACCGATCTGCCCGTGATCGTTGGGTTCGGGATCAAGACGCCCGAGGCTGCGCGCGCCGTTGCACAGGTCGCGGATGGTGCTGTCGTCGGGTCTGCCATCGTGGACCGGATCGGACGCGGTGACAGCGTGGCCGAGGTGCTGGCCTTTGTGGCGGAACTGGCGCAAGGCACGCATACCGCCTGACCCATTGCATGCTCGCCCTGCATCGGTAATGTATCTTTACCAATTCGGGGAAATGCCATGCCAGTCATCACCACCATCGCCGACCTGAAACGTCTGCACAAACGGCGCACGCCCAAGATGTTCTATGACTACGCCGAAAGCGGGTCATGGACCGAACAGACATTCCGCGAAAACACGTCCGATTTCGACCTGATCCGCCTGCGCCAGCGAATCGCGGTGGATATGACCAACCGCACCACGCAAAGCCAGATGATCGGGCAGGATGTGGCAATGCCCGTGGCGCTTGCCCCTGTCGGGCTGACCGGCATGCAATCCGCCGATGGCGAGATCAAGGCAGCCAAGGCGGCCGAGAAATTCGGCGTGCCCTTTACCCTGTCCACCATGTCGATCTGTTCGATCGAGGATGTGGCCGAAAACACCACCAAACCGTTCTGGTTTCAGGTCTATACCCTGAAAGACGATGATTTCATGCAGCGCCTTTTCGACCGCGCGCGCGCGGCGGGCTGTTCGGCCATCGTTATCACGCTTGATCTGCAAATCCTTGGCCAGCGGCACAAGGATCTCAAAAACGGCCTGTCCGCGCCGCCGAAATTCACACTCGCCAGCATGGCCGACCTTGCCACCAAATGGGGCTGGGGGATCGAGATGCTGCAAACCAAACGCCGGTTCTTCGGCAATATCGTGGGCCATGCCAAGGGCGTGTCGGACCCGTCTTCACTGTCATCCTGGACGGCCGAGGCGTTTGACCACGCGCTGGATTGGGACCGCGTCGCGCAGCTGATGAAAATGTGGGGTGGCAAGGTTATCCTGAAGGGCATCCTTGACGCTGATGACGCGCGCAAGGCGGCAGCACTGGGTGCGGATGCGATCATCGTGTCCAACCATGGTGGGCGCCAGTTGGATGGCGCACTGTCGTCGATCCGCGCGCTGCCTGCGATTCTGGACGCGGTGGGCGACAAGGTCGAAGTGCATTTCGACAGCGGCATCCGGTCGGGGCAGGATGTGCTGAAGGCTTTGGCGCTTGGCGCGAAAGGCACCTATATCGGGCGCGCCTATGTCAACGGGCTGGGGGCAATGGGCGAGGCCGGCGTGACCCGCGCGCTAGAGGTGATTCACAAGGAACTAGACACAACCATGGCGCTGTGCGGACGGCGCGACATCCGCACCGTGGACCGCGATATTTTGTTGGTGCCGAAGGATTTCGAAGGCAGTTGGCAGTAACCAGTGTGACAGACCGTGGGGATTTTGCATCGCTCTGCGGTTTTCTGCGCCGGGCCAATGATGATTTGATTGACCAACGTTTAAAGTCGATTATGGGTGTGCGTGATCGCTGGCGCTGACCTGTTGGCGCCGGTCGTCAGATCGCAAACCAGAAATTAGGAAAATTCAGATGCGTATGACCAACGTTCTTGCAACAGCCGCTGCTGTCGCCGCCCTCTCCACCACAGCTTTCGCTGGTGGCATGTCCCCAGAAGTGATGGAAGCACCTGTCGCTGTTGTCGAAGCAGCACCTGCTGGTTCGTCCGCAAACTCGACCTTCATCGTTGTGGGCGTTCTCGCCGCGCTGCTGATCGCTGCTGCTGCCGACTAAGCCGTTTCGGACTTCACCAAGTCCAATTGGGCCGCGCCAGATCACTCTGGCGTGGCCTTTTCGTTTCAGCTGCGCGGTTGCTGACGGCATATGTGCAAAGCAGCGGCCAGCCTGTTCGGCTAACGCCACGGGCCAGCTTACCCTTGATGTGGGGCAATGGCCGCTTGTGACACATGCGCTTTTTGCCGCGCCACCAGCAAGGCCAGCGGCAGGGTCGCCAACAGCAAAAGCGCGACGACCAGAAACGCGATGCGCAGGCCAAAGGCTTGGCTCATCAAACCCATCAAGGTGGGCGCGAAAAAGAACCCCGAAAAGCCGATCACGGCGGCCCGGCTGATCGCCTCGGTGCGCAGATGCGGCGGCACCAGCTTGCCCACCAGCGCCAGCCCCATCGGCCCGATGACCGAGACGCCCAGGCCCAGAATTCCAAAGCCCACATAGGCCCAGACCGGCGTTGGCGCGAGCGCGGCAATCACCGCCCCGCTGGCCGACAGGATCGACGCACCGATCAAGACATGCACCTCGCGCAGCCGTTCGGCGACGGCCTGTCCCGAAAACCGGCCAAAGGCCATCGTCAGACCCAGCATCGCAGGCCCCAGCGCGCCCTCGGCAGCCCCGCCGCCCAGCGTGCGTTCGACATGCAGCGCCGACCACGCCTCGACCGTGGCCTCGGACATGAAGGCGATCAGCACGATCCCACCGCACAAAAGGATCGGCCACAAAGGGTAACGGCCTGCATAGCCCTCCTCGGCTGTCACATAGGTCACATCCATCCGCACAAAGGGGATCAGGCACAGCGCGAAGACCGCGAAACCCGCAAAGACCGGCGCGGGCGGCATGCCGGCTTCGCGCGTGACACCCGCGATCAGGGCGGAACAGGCATAGGCGACCGAAAACATCGCGTGATTGGCGTTCATCAGCGGGCGTTTATGGGTGGCTTCCAATTCGCTGACACGCGCGTTCATCACCACGTCCAGCAGGCCAGAGGCCAGCCCCACCAGCGCCATGGACGCCGCAAAGACCAGCGGATGCGTGATCTGCGACGGCAACAGCCAGGCAAAGGCCAGCGCCGCGATGGCCGCCTGCATCGACCGCGCGCCCAGCCAGCGGTCCAGCCTTGGTGCCAGCCACATCGCGGACACCAGCCCCGTCGCCGACCCCAAAAGCAAGGTGCCGAACAGCGCATCCGACGCCCCCAACTGCGCCTTGATCACCGGCACATGGGCGGCAAAACAGCCCCAGAAAATACCCACGACAACAAAGGCGATGGCAGGTCGGCGGGACAGAATCAAGGCGCTGCGAATAGACATGACGCCATGGGTGGCGTGCAAACCGGTCCAAAGCAAGTTTCAAATCGCCACCCGTCGCGGCCCCACCCGTCACATGGGTCATGACCCATGCCACGCCCATGCCAAGGTCGGCAAAAACACCTTTTCAATCCGGCGAATTCCCCTTATAGGGCGGGCTTCATCGGGCTCGAACACCCTTGGAGGCGGGCCCCATTAGCAAAGGACTATGACTATGGCCGGACAGATTCCTGATCTGAACGCCAAGGTACGCGCGGGGACAGGCAAGGGGGCCGCCCGCCAAGCTCGTCGTGATGGCGACGTACCTGGCATTGTTTATGGTGGCGGCATTGACCCGCAATCCATTAACATCCCATTCAACTATTTGCTGACGACCCTGCGCAAGGGCCGTTTCATGTCGACGCTGTTCAACCTCAAGGTCGAAGGCCAAGATGACGTGCGCGTGGTTTGCCGCGGCGTGCAGCGCGATGTGGTCAAGGATCTGCCGATCCACATCGACCTGATGCGCCTCAAGCGGACCAGCCGGGTGAACCTGTTCATCCCCGTTGAATTCATCAACGGCGACACCTGCCCCGGCATCAAGAAAGGCGGCGTTCTGACCGTCGTGCGCAACGAAGTCGAGATGGACGTGCTGGCGGGCGATATCCCCGATCACCTGACCGTCGATCTGGCCAATGCCCAGATGGGCGACGTCATCCATATCAGCGACGTCACATTGCCCGAAGGCGCAAAGCCGGTGATCGACCGCAACTTTGTCATCGCCAATATTTCCGCGCCACGCGGACTGCTGGCAAGCACCGATGATGACGAGGCAACCGACGCCGCGTAACCGGCACGGATAGACGACAAAAAGGGCATCCTGCGGGGTGCCCTTTTTCATGCGGGGGTCTGGTGCGCCGCCCTGCCACCCACTAGGTTGTTCCCATGAAACTGTTGATCGGTCTTGGCAATCCTGGCGCGAAATATGCGCAGAACCGGCATAACATCGGCTTTATGGCGATGGACCGGATTGCAGCCGATCACGGCTTTGCCCCATGGCGCGCCAAGTTTCAGGGCCAGCTGTCCGAAGGCCGGATCGGGTCCGACAAGGTCGCATTGCTGAAACCCGAAACCTTCATGAACCTGTCCGGCCAATCCGTGGGCGAGGCGATGCGCTATCTCAAGCTCACCCCCGCCGATCTGATCGTATTCCACGATGAAATCGACCTGGCACCCGGCAAGGTGCGGCTGAAAACCGGCGGTGGCCATGCGGGGCATAACGGGCTGCGCTCGATCCATGCGCATATCGGGCCGGATTATGACCGCGTGCGGCTGGGCGTCGGGCATCCGGGGCACAAAGATGCGGTGCCCGGCTATGTGCTGCATGATTTCGCCAAGGCAGATCTTGACTGGCTCGACGATGAAATGCGCGGCATCAGCGACGGGATCGCCCATCTGGTCACAGGCGATGGCGCGCGTTTTCTGAATGCCATCGCGCTGCGCACCGCGCCGCCGCGATCCTCGACCAGCACGCCCAAAGCTGCCAAGTCCCCCGCGCCAGAACCGGACCCCGCACCCGACACCCGCAGCGCCATGGCGCGGCTGATGGATAAATTTCGGTGACAGTGACCGCGATCCGCGCGGCCTTCACCGCGCAAGCGGCGGCCTGCGCCAGCCTCGGCTCGCCCTTCATGGCACAGCTGATGCGGCTTTGCGCAACGCAGGACTGGCCCGCGGGGGCTGTGACCACCCGCATTCACGGCTGGACCGGCGATCTGGGGCCAAGCGGACAATCGGTGCCGTTGCGGCTGGCGGGTGCCTTGCATGCGCTGCAGCTGCAAGGTCATGCAAGGCTGACGCCAGTCTATCCGCCACATTCCAGCGATGATGCGGCACTCTGGGCGGCAGTGGCGGATGTGCTGGTCAGCGAACAGGCCGCCATCCTGCGCTGGCTCGATAGCCCGCCACAAACCAACGAGGTGCGACGGTCTGCCGTGCTGATCGCGCTTGGCCATTGGCTGGCGGATCGTTTCGCCCTGCCGCTGCGGTGCAGCGAATTGGGGGCCAGCGCGGGGCTGAACCTGCAATGGGACGATTATGCGCTGGCACTGGGCGGACAGGTCTTCGGCCCCGCCACCCCTGCCTTGACGCTCAGCCCCGACTGGACCGGCGCCCTGCCGCCCGACACGCGGCCACAGGTGACGGCGCGCGCAGGCGTCGATCTGACGCCGCTTGATCCCCATGCAGCAGACGACGCGCTGCGCTTGCATGCCTATCTCTGGCCGGATCAGCCAGACCGCAAGGCGCTGACGCAGGCCGCAATCGCCACAGCACGCACCACCGTTGCCAAGGGCGATGCCATCGACTGGCTGGCAGGACAGCTTGACCATCAGCAGGGTCAGACCCATCTGATCTATACAACGATTGCGTGGCAATATTTCCCCGCAGCGGCGCAAGACCGGGGGACAGCCATGATCAGCGCGGCAGGCAGAACAGCACACGATGACGCGCCATTGGCATGGTTCGGGATGGAACCGGATGGCGCGGGCCCGGGTGCGGCGCTGACACTGCGGCTCTGGCCCGGCGACTTGACCTTTGCCTTGGGGCGCGCAGATTTTCACGGACGCTGGGTGCAATGGGCCCCCGTCCAAATCAATCAGAAAGACTGACCCTATGGAAAAAGACCCGTCCTTTAACGTCCTCGGCAGCGCGCTTGCCACCTGTTCGACAGCCCCCATGACCGGCTTTTTCCGCAACGGGACCTGCGACACCTGTGCCGCCGACAACGGCAGCCACACGGTCTGCGCGGTGATGACAGCCGAATTTCTGGCGTTTTCGAAATATGTCGGGAACGACCTGTCCACGCCGCGCCCCGAATTCGGCTTTGCGGGGCTGAAGGCGGGCGATGGCTGGTGCCTGTGCGCGGGGCGGTTCCTGCAGGCGCACGAGGAAGGCTGCGCCCCGCAGGTCAACCTGCACGCCACCCATGTGCGCGCGCTGGATATCGTGCCGATCGACGTACTGCGCCAACACGCGCTGCCCTTCGACTAAACCCGCATCTTCCGAGCATAAATATCCCCGCCGGAGGCAAAAAGTTTTTCTGCCACCGGCGCGGCTTTACGCCTTCATATCGAACCCGAGATGCTTGGCCACGGTAAAGATATCCTTGTCGCCGCGCCCACACATATTCATCACCAGCAGATGATCGGCAGGCAATTCGGGCGCGATCTTCATCACATGGGCCAGCGCATGGGATGGTTCCAGCGCGGGAATGATCCCTTCCAGCGCACAGCTCAGCTGGAACGCCTCTAACGCTTCGACATCGGTGATGGATACATATTTGGCGCGGCCAATGTCATGCAACCAGGCATGTTCCGGCCCAATGCCGGGATAATCCAGACCGGCGGAAATCGAGAAACCTTCGAAAATCTGGCCCACATCATCCTGCAACAGATAGGTGCGGTTGCCATGCAGCACGCCGGGGCGGCCACCGGTCAGGGATGCGCAATGTTCCATCTTGTCATTGACGCCTTTGCCACCGGCCTCGACCCCGATGATATTGACATCCTTGTCATCCAGAAACGGATAAAACAGCCCCATCGCATTCGATCCGCCACCGATGGCCGCGATCAGCGTGTCGGGCAAACGGCCCTCGGCCTCTTGCATCTGGACCTTGGTTTCCTGCCCGATGATGGCCTGAAAATCACGGACCATCGCGGGGTAAGGATGCGGGCCTGCCACCGTGCCGATGCAATAGAACGTATCGCGCACATTGGTCACCCAATCGCGCAAGGCATCGTTCATCGCATCCTTGAGCGTGCCACGGCCGGATGTGACCGGCACAACCTCTGCGCCCAGCAGGCGCATGCGGAACACATTGGGTGCCTGCCGTTCGACATCATGCGCGCCCATATAGACCACGCATTTCAACCCGAATTTCGCACAGACCGTCGCTGTCGCCACCCCGTGCTGGCCCGCGCCGGTTTCGGCGATGATCCGGCTTTTGCCCATGCGGCGGGCAAGGATGATCTGGCCCAGCACATTGTTGATCTTATGCGCGCCGGTGTGGTTCAGCTCGTCACGTTTCATATAGATCTTGGCCCCGCCCAGATGGGCTGTCAGCCGTTCGGCATGATACAGCGGGCTGGGACGGCCCACATAATGGGTCCACAGATGATGCATTTCCGCCCAAAAGGTCGGGTCGGTCTTGGCATGTTCATATTGTTCTTCCAGCTCCAGGATCAGCGGCATCAGGGTCTCAGAGACGAAACGCCCGCCGAACTGGCCGAACCGGCCTTTTTCGTCGGGGCCGGTCATAAAGCTGTTGAAAAGATCGTTTGCCATTGCGCACCTGCTGTATTGGGTCGGGACAGACCTAACGTCCCTTAAAGGAATCGTAAACGCCTAACGCAAGGCGGCACAAAAGGCCGCAATCAGCGCCGCATCCTTGACGCCCGGCGCGGATTCGACGCCAGAGGACACATCGACCTGCCCCGCGCCGGTCAGCGCCACCGCCTGCGCCACATTGGCAGGGGTCAGACCACCCGCCAGCATCCACGGCACCGGCCAGCGCCGCCCCGCGATCAACCGCCAGTCAAAGGACAGCCCATTGCCCCCCGGCAGATCGGCCCCTTTGGGCGGCTTGGCATCGACCAGCAACTGGTCGGCCACCTGCGCATAGATATCCAGCGCCGCCAGATCATCCGGCCCCGCCACGCCCACCGCCTTCATCACCGGCAGGCCGTAACGCGCCTTGACCGCAGTCACACGGGCGGGCGTCTCTGCCCCATGCAATTGCAGGATATCGACCGGCACCTGCGCCAGCAGCGCATCGAGCTGGGCGTCATCGGCATCGACGACCAATGCCACCTTGGCCACACCGGCCGGCACCATGGCGGCAAGCGCGGCAGCCTGCGCCAATGTCACGTTGCGCGGGGATTTTTCAAAAAACACCAGCCCGACATAGGCCGCGCCCGCCTGCACCGCAGCATCCAGCATCGCCGCATCGCGCAGCCCGCAAATCTTGACCCGTGTCGGCAATGCCATCAGCGCGTATTTTCCAGCAGCGCCAGCACATCATCATCCGATTTCGCCCCGACAGAATCCCTGCGCATCTGCTGCAATTCCTGCCGCAGCGCCGCAACCTCGCGCGATTTGGCGCGGCCATCAGCGCGGATGCGGTATTCGCGCAGCCATTCCCACAAGAACCCGATGGCCAGACCCGCCCCGACACCGATAAAGATCACCACAAACAAAGGCAGCGTCACATCAGGCGACAGGCCCAACAGATCGCTCAGCCAGACGGGCATGGCGCGCAGGGTCACAGGGTCGCGGTTAGCCAGCCCGATCAGGATCAGGCATAGCGCGACAACGGCCCAAAAGGCATAGCGAATAGTCTTCATAAGACCCTCTTACAGCCCGTTCAGCCGGTCGCGCAACAATTTGCCCGTCTTGAAGAACGGCACATGTTTTTCATCAACCTCGACCGCCTCGCCGGTGCGGGGGTTGCGGCCCAGACGCGGGTCGCGCTTTTTCACCGAGAACGCGCCAAAGCCACGCAATTCAACGCGGTTGCCCTGCGCCATCGCATCGGTGATCCTGTCGAAGATGGTGTTCACGATCTTTTCGACATCCCGCTGGTACAGGTGCGGATTTTCGTCGGCAATTTTCTGGATCAGTTCCGAACGGATCATGGCAGCATCCTTTGGTTTGGCAATACGCGGGCAGACGCGATCCGGCAAACTATAGAAACAAAGACCCGATACGGAAAGCATGGCTTTCACAGCTTTTGCAGTTTTTTGCCGCAAAGCGCCTGAATTTACAGGGAAGTTTGGCAATTTTTCGCCAGAACGGCGCAAACCCGTGGTGCCGCAGCGCGCCAGCCCACACCGATTCGCAGCCTGCACAAACAAAAACCCCGCCACAATCGCGTGTGGCGGGGCTGATTTGAACGGTCGAAACCGGGTTAGTCGCGCTTGAGCGCGGCGCCTAGAATATCACCCAGCGACGCGCCGGAATCCGACGAGCCAAACTGTTCGACAGCTTCTTTTTCTTCCGCAATCTCGCGTGCCTTGATCGACAGGCCCAGCTTGCGGGTCTTGCTGTCGATATTGGTCACGCGGACATCGACCTTGTCACCGGCGCCAAAACGCTCTGGGCGCTGTTCGGCACGGTCACGCGACAGGTCGGACCGACGGATGAAGGATTTCATGCCTTCATATTCGACCTCGATGCCGCCATCTTCGATCTTGGTGACTTCGACAGTGATGATCGAGCCGCGCTTGACGCCGCCAATCGCATCCGCGAACGGATCACTGTCCAGTGCCTTGATCGACAGGCTGATGCGTTCTTTTTCGACGTCAACTTCTGCGACCTTGGCCTTGACCATGTCACCCTTGCGGAAATCGCCGATCACGTCTTCGCCACGGCCGTCCCATGTCAGATCAGACAGGTGGACCATGCCGTCGATGTCGCCTTCAAGGCCAATGAACAGACCAAATTCGGTGATGTTCTTGACTTCGCCTTCGACTTCGGTGCCCTCAGGATGGGTTTCTGCAAACACTTCCCATGGGTTACGCTGTGTCTGTTTCAGGCCCAGCGACACGCGACGTTTCGCTGAGTCGATTTCCAGCACCATGACTTCGACTTCCTGAGATGTCGAAACGATCTTGCCGGGGTGGACGTTTTTCTTGGTCCAGGACATCTCGGACACGTGAACCAGACCTTCAACGCCGGCTTCCAGCTCAACGAATGCGCCGTAATCGGTGATGTTGGTCACGCGGCCCTGATGGACCGAACCCAAGGAGAACTTGGCTTCAACAGCATCCCATGGATCTTCTTGCAGCTGCTTCATGCCCAAGGAAATACGGTGGGTTTCCTTGTTGATCTTGATCACCTGCACCTTGATCGTCTCGCCGATGGCAAGGATCTCGGACGGGTGGTTCACACGGCGCCATGCCATGTCGGTGACGTGCAACAGGCCGTCAACGCCGCCCAGATCAACGAACGCACCGTATTCGGTGATGTTCTTGACCACGCCGTCAACTTCCTGACCTTCGGTCAGGTTGCCAATGACTTCGGCACGCTGTTCGGCACGCGATTCTTCAAGGATCGCACGGCGCGACACAACGATATTGCCCCGACGACGGTCCATTTTCAAAATCTGGAACGGCTGCTTCATGTTCATCAGCGGGCCAGCATCGCGCACAGGGCGGACGTCAACCTGGCTGCCTGGCAGGAACGCGACAGCGCCGCCAAGGTCCACGGTGAACCCGCCTTTGACGCGGCCAAAGATCGCGCCATCAACGCGTTCTTCGTCAGCATAGGCTTTTTCCAGACGATCCCAGGCTTCTTCGCGGCGGGCCATTTCACGCGAAATGACGGCTTCGCCACGGGCGTTTTCGACCTGACGCAGGAACACTTCGACAGTGTCGCCGACTTTGATATCAGGGGCTTCGCCGGGATTTGCGAATTCTTTCAGATCGATACGGCCTTCCATCTTGTAGCCGACATCGATGATGGCCTGGCCCGCTTCGATTGCGATCACCTTGCCTTTGACGACAGACCCTTCAGCGGGTGTGTCCATTTCGAAGCTTTCGTTCAAGAGTGCTTCAAACTCGTCCATTGTATTTGCCATGTGGCGTCGTTTTCCTAACGTTTGGTTTTATACGGGCCGAGCGGTTGTGTCCGCCGGTCTTTGGGTTTCGATTTGGTCGCGGGCCGATGCGGATGTAAAACAACAGGGCCGGTGCATACCGACCCTGCCCAAGTCTCACGTCCGCGCCTGTTATCGGCGCTTCGACAGGGCGGCATATAGGGGGGTTTGACTAGTGAAGCAAGCAGTTTTGCCGCTCAAAACGCGCGCAACGCATCCTGCACCGCTGCGAAATAGGCCCCGACTTGCGCACCATCGACCAACGCGTGATGCACCTCGAGCGTCATGGCCATGTCGAAACGCACGCCATGATCGACGATCCGGCCCCAAGTAACGCGCGGGATGCAATCCTGCGGTCCCGGCAGGGCATTGTTGATCGCAGTATAATCCAGCCACGGCATGCACGACAGATAGGCCAGATCGTCCCGTTCCCCGTCATTGGGTGCAAGATCGGCCCCCGCAGCGGTCCGGTCGATCAACGCTTTGGCCTGAAGGTCGAAACTGGTAAAATCCGCGACAAAAGGGACATAGGCATAGCCGAATGACCCCGCCTGCGTCGGCACCGTCATCGACAGGGTGATCATGTCGTGACGGACCACGTTTTCGCCGCGAAACCGCATACAAAGTTCCGGCACCGCATGGATACCCACCCCGATCGCATGCAGGCAGGCGCGATAGGGCGACAGGCCAGTTGCCTTGCGCGCCATCACGGCGGTCACATCAAGACGCGAGGTCACGGCATAATGCGGGCGGTCATAGGTCCGGAAGAACCGGAATTGCGCAGCCCGCGGCCAAGTCGCCAGATCGACCGGATGGCTGGCCATCAGGCATGCACCGCGGCAACAAGCGCGATCGCCTCTGCCACAGCCTGATCGACCGTCATATCCGAGGTATCAATCAACATGGCATCCGCCGCGGCTGCCAAAGGTGCTGTCGCGCGGCCCGCGTCGCGCGCATCACGCGCCTGCACATCGGCCAGCACAGTTTCCAAAGTCATGTCGCTGCCCTGGGCCTGTAATTCCTTCCAGCGCCGTTCCGCGCGACAGGCGGCAGAGGCGGTGACGAACAGTTTCACCTGTGCGCCAGGACAGATCACCGTGCCGATGTCGCGGCCATCCAGTACGGCCCCACCGGGGCGCGCGGCAAACCCGCGCTGGAACGCGGTCAGCGCATCGCGCACGGCGGGGTCAGTTGCCACGCGGCTTGCGGCCTGCGCGACTTCGGCGGTGCGCAGGGCGTCACCGTCCAGATCCGCTGGGTCCAGCGCGCGGGCTGCTGTCACCGGATCAGCGCCCGCCAGCACCTTGGCCCCGACCGCGCGGTACAAAAGCCCGGTATCCAGATGCGCAAAACCGAAATGCGCCGCCACCGCCTTGGAAATCGTGCCCTTGCCCGCTGCCGCAGGCCCGTCGATGGCGACGGTAAAGCTCATGCGCTAATCCGTGCGATATGCGCACCCAGATCATTCATCAGCGGCTCGAAAATCGGGAAAGACGTTGTGATCGGGGCGGCATCATCCACGGTAACAGGGTTCTGCGCCGCCATCCCCATGACCAGAAACGCCATTGCGATCCGGTGGTCCAGACGGCTGGCAACCGTTACACCACCCGGCACATGGCCATGGCCAAGCCCCGTGACGCGCCACCAGTCAGGGCCTTCGTCCACGGTCACACCGGCGGCACGCAGCCCCTGCGCCATGGCATCGATGCGGTCGCTTTCCTTGACCCGCAATTCCTTGACCCCGGGCATGTCGGTCACGCCTTGGGCAAAGGCCGCGACCACGGACAGGACCGGATATTCATCAATCATGCTGGCCGCACGCTCCGCAGGAACAGTGATCCCGCGCAGGTCGGGAGAATAGCGCGCGCGCAGATCGGCCACAGGCTCGCCGCCCTCGCTGCGCAGGTTCTCGAATGTCAAATCCGCGCCCATTTCCTGCAAGGTGGTGAACAGGCCCGCGCGGGTCGGGTTCAGCCCAATATTGGGCACCAGCACATCCGACCCAGGCACAATCAAGGCCGCACAGACTGGAAAGGCGGCGGATGACGGATCACGCGGCACGACAATATCCTGCGGCTGTAATTCGGGCTGGCCGGTCAGGGTGATCACGCGGCCTTCGTCGGTATCCTCGACCGTCAGGGTCGCACCGAAACCTTGCAACATGCGCTCGGTATGATCGCGCGTCGCTTCCTTCTCGATCACGACGGTCTGGCCGGGGGCATTCAGCCCCGCCAACAGCACGGCGGATTTGACCTGCGCCGATGGGACCGGCACGACATAGCGGACAGGCACCGGATCTGCCGCACCCACCAGCGTCATCGGCAACCGCCCGCCCGCGCGACCGACAGATCGCGTGCCGAACAGCGCCAAAGGATCGGTCACGCGGCCCATCGGACGGCCGTTCAAGGATGCATCACCGGTGAATGTCACCGTGATCGGCGTGGTCGCCATGGCGCCCATGATCAGGCGGACACCAGTACCGGAATTACCGCAATCGATCACCTGATCGGGTTCGGCAAAACCGCCAACACCCACCCCGCGCACCGACCATTGCCCACCGCCATGATCGGTCACTTCGGCACCAAAGGCGCGCATGGCTTTGGCGGTGTCCAGCACATCATCGCCTTCCAGCAGGCCGGTGATGCGGGTCTCGCCAATACACATCGCGCCCAAAATCAGGGACCGGTGCGAAATCGACTTGTCGCCCGGCACATGCGCCTGCCCCTGCAAGGGGCCACAGGCGCTGGACATCATCGGAATGGGGGTCGCGTGGGATGACATGAAAACTTCCTCGGTATGTGCGCCCCCTGATACCGCAGTGCATTGCAGGGGTCCATCGCACCCCTGCATCTTCCGAGCACAAATATCCCCGCCGGAGGCTTAAAAGTTCTTAAACCCTGACAAAAGTCAGGTAATGCGGCACACGGCCCTCGCGCAAAGCCTTTTGTTCATAGCGCGTCGAAATCCAGTCGGCCCAAGGCTTGCGCCAATCGGCAGGGGTTTCAGCCAGCCAGTCAAAGCCTTGGCACGGCACTTCTTCCAGCGTCTGGCGAACGTAATCGGGAATATCGGTGGCCACGCGCAGCACAGCCCCCGGTTTCATCACGCGGTGCAGGGGGGCCAGATGCTCAGGGGTGACGAACCGGCGGCGATGGTGGCGTTTCTTGGGCCAGGGATCGGGATAGTTCAGGAAGACACGCGAAATCGACTGTTCAGGCAGCACATCGAACAGATCGCGCACATCACCGGGATGCACGGCAAGGTTATCAACCCCGGCCTTGCGGATCTTGCCCAAAAGCATGGCAACACCATTGATGAAAGGCTCCGCCCCGATAATCCCGATGCCCGGATAGCTCTGCGCCATATGCACCAGATGCTCGCCGCCGCCGAAACCGATCTCCAGCCAGACATCCTTGCCCGGGAAAAGCGCGCCCAGATCAAGCTCAAGGCGGTCGGGGTTGGCCTCCCAGCTGACCGGACCGGGCGACAGCGGCTCCAGATCATTGTCCAGATAATCATGCTGGCTTGCGCGGATCGTCTTGCCGCGAAAGCGGCCATAGAAATTGCGCCATGGCGCGCCGGAAGGATGTTGTGTCTTGGTCATGCGGCGGCATGTAGCAATCCCGCCGCCGCATGGCAATCGGCGTAAGGTGGATCATGATCCACCTTACCTTTACACAGCGCGGCGCAGGGCCTCGACCAGATCGGTCTTTTCCCAGCTGAACCCGCCATCAGCCTCGGGCGCGCGGCCGAAATGGCCATAGGCCGACAGTGCGGGCATAGATCGGCCGGTTCAGCTGCAGATGTTCGCGGATGCCGCGGGGCGTCAGATCCATGACCTGTGCCACCGCACGTTCGATCGCCACGGGATCTACCTCGCCCGTCCCATGGGTATCGGCATAGATCGACAAAGGCTGCGCCACGCCAATCGCATAGCTCAGCTGGATCGTGCAGCGGTCTGCCATGCCGGCGGCGACCACATTCTTGGCCAGATAGCGCGCGGCATAGGCGGCGGACCGGTCCACCTTGGTCGGGTCCTTGCCGGAAAACGCACCACCGCCATGCGGGGCGGCACCGCCATAGGTGTCCACAATGATCTTGCGCCCGGTCAGACCGGCATCACCGTCAGGGCCACCGATCACGAAGGTGCCGGTCGGGTTGACCCACCATTTGGTCGCCTCGGTGATGAAACCAGCGGGCAGGACCTCGCGGATATAGGGTTCGACGATGGCGCGGATATCGGCGCTGGTCTGGCTTTCGAACTGGTGCTGGGTGGACAGCACGATGGATGTCACCTCGACCGGCTTGCCGCCTTCGTAACGCACAGACACCTGGCTTTTCGCATCGGGGCGCAGGGTCGGTTCCTGACCCGATTTGCGCACCTCGGCCAGACGGCGCAGGATCGCATGGGCATATTGGATCGGCGCGGGCATCAGCGCATCGGTTTCGGTGGTGGCATAACCAAACATGATGCCCTGATCACCTGCGCCTTCATCCTTGCCCTCGGCGGCATCGACGCCTTGGGCGATATGGGCGGATTGGCCGTGCAACAGGTTGGTGATCTCGCAGGTGGCGTGGTGGAATGCGTCCTGCTCATAGCCGATATCCTTGATCGCATCGCGTGCGATCCCTTCGATCCGGCCCATGAATGCGGTCAGGCGGGACTTGTCGGTCAACCCGACCTCGCCCCCGATGACGACACGGTTGGTGGTGGCAAAGGTTTCACAGGCAACCCGCGCCTGCGGTTCCTCGGCCAGAAAAGCATCCAGCACCGCGTCGGAAATGCGGTCGCAAACCTTATCAGGATGCCCCTCGGAAACGGATTCCGAGGTGAAAATATAGTCTTGTCTTGCCATGGGGACGTGCTCCGATATGAAAAAGCTGTCACGCCAGGAAGCCGTTGTGACAGAACCAACCACCCGTCTATGGTGTGGCGGCAGATGCGTCAATCGCTATCGCGTTTGCGGTTAACGGCGCAGATCGCGATGCCCAGCAGCAGCAACAGCCCGACCGGCCAATCGCCCAGAGCGGTATAGGGCGGGGCAGCGCGCACCGCTGGCAATGGTGCATCCAGCGCGCCATCCACGCCCAGCGGCAGCGCCGCGGTAATCCTGCCACGCGCATCGATCATTGCAGAAATGCCGGTATTGCCCACACGCACCATCGGCAGGCCCTGTTCGATGGCGCGCAGCCGCGCTTGGGCAAGGTGCTGATGCGGGCCTGCCGCCTGCCCGAACCAGCCGTCATTGGTGATCAAAAGCAACAGGCGCGGCCGGTCAGGGCCGGTCACGATTTCCTCGGCAAAGATGCCTTCATAGCAGATCAACGGCACGGCCAGCCCGATCCCGGGGATCGCAATCGGCCCCGGCAGCGTGCCTGCGGCAAATCCGCCGCCATCGGCGGCGGCAAGGCCACGCATACCAAACCGTCCCAGCAGATCGCCAAACGGGATATATTCACCAAAGGGCACCAAATGCTGCTTGTCATAGGTCGCGGTAATCCGGCCGCCCAGTTCCATCACCACCAGCGCATTGTAAAACCGCCCTGCGCCATCGACCCGCTGCACCCCGAACACCAGCGGCGCACCGCGTGCGGCCTCGTCCAACGGACGCAGATCGTCGATGACCTCGTTCAGCAGATAAGGCACCGCTGTTTCGGGCCAGACGATCAGATCGGGCTGGTCGCCCTGGCCTGACAAGGCGACCAGCCGGTTGACGAATTGGTCGCGATAGATCGCATCCCATTTTTGATGCTGCGGCGCATTGGGCTGGACCAGCCGCACGATCGGCGCATCCGCGGCAATCTGTGGCGCAGCTCCGGGGCGCAGAAGGATGGCCACCAGCAGCAGCGCCAGCAATGTCGCCGCCCCCGACCGCCACGCTGGCCGCACGATCCGCGCCACGGCCAGCGCCGCGACCAGCGTGACCCCCGTCAGCAGATGCGGCCCGCCAATCGCACTGGCCTGCGCCATCCATGTCGGCACCCAGATATGCCCCAACAGCGCCCAAGGAAATCCGGTCAGCACCAGTGACCGCGCCATTTCAGACGCCACCAGCAGCAAAGCCAGCATCAGCTGGCTGCGCGGCGCGATCCGTGTGGCGATCCAGCCTGCGACAGCCCAGAACAGCGCCGCGCCACAGGCCATGAAAACCAGCGCGAAAGGGGCCATCCAGCCATGGCGGGCGGCATCGACCAGAAACGGCTCGATGATCCAGCGCAGCGCAAAGGCGAAATAGCCAAGACCGAAAAACCAGACCCGCCATGCCGCGATACGCGGGCTGGCAAGGTCACGGTGCAATACCAGCAGCAGGGCCAGTGCGGCGATGGTCGCAGGCCACAGGTCCAGCGGGGCCTGCCCCAGCGCCGCACCCACGCCCAGCGCGAAAAGCACGCCAAAGCGCGCCCAGCCCGGCAGGCTGTCAAGCATCGCGGGTGGTGTTCAGACGCACACGCAGCCGTTTGATCCGGCGCGGATCGGCATCGACAACTTCGAATTCGGGGCCATCGGGGTGCTGGATCACTTCGCCGCGCGCGGGCAGATGGCCCGACAGCATGGTCACCAGACCGCCCAGAGTGTCGATCTCTTCCTCGTCGATATCGTCGTGGTTGGTCAGGTTCATCCCGATCTCGGCCTCGAAATCCTCCAGATCGGTGCGGGCCTGCGCCAGATAGACGCCGGGTTTTTCCATGATCCAGCTTTTCGCCTCGGCGATGTCATGTTCATCCTCGATCTCGCCCACGACCTGTTCGATCAGATCCTCGATCGTCAGCAGGCCATCCGTGCCGCCATATTCGTCGATCACCAAGGCCATATGGATACGTTCCGCCTGCATCTTTTGCAGCAGCACGCCCAGCGGCATCGAGGGCGGAACGAACAGCAAGGGGCGCAGCATGTCGCGCAGGTCAAGATCGGCATTGCCACCGTTGAACCCGTAACGCAGCGCGAAATCCTTGAGATTGGCAATGCCGACGGGTGTATCCAGCGTGGTGTCATAGACCGGCAGGCGGGTCATGCCGCTGTCGCGGAAGGTCTTGACCAGATCATCCTTGCTGATGGTCAGCGGCACGGCGACGATGTCAGTCTTTGGGACGGCCACATCTTCGACCCGCATCCGGCGCAGGTTCAGCATGCCCAGCACGGTCGGTTCGGGAGCTGAAACGCCCTGTACTGTTTCGCCGGTTGCGCCATTTGTGACCTTGGGCCTGAAACCCAGCCCAAGACGGGCCAGCAGGCCCGGTCGTTCTTCTGTCTGGTTCTGCGGCGCGCTTTGCGCTGCGCTAGAAGAACCGTCGCCCTGATCGCCCATCGTATCCTTATCCGTGGGGCGGTTTGCCCCGTTCAGTCCCTATATGGGTTATCAACACCCATCTTGCCAAGTATCTCGACCTCTAAACCCTCCATTAGGGTGGCATCAAGGTCACGCTCGTGATCAAAGCCCAGCAGATGCAGGGTGCCATGCACCAAAAGATGCAGACAATGATGAATAAATTGTAACCCTGCGGCCTCTGCCTCGCGCAGGCAGGTGTCATAGGCGATGGCGATATCGCCCAGTTCGGCGTCCATCACAGGGTCGGGGGCCAGCGGCATTTCGCCGGCGACGGCAGGCGCGCGTTCGTCCGAGGGCCAGCTGAGCACATTGGTCGGCACCGTTTTGCCGCGAAAATCCGCGTTCAGCGCGGCGATGCGGTCATCGTCACAGGCCAGCAGCGCGATCTCGAACACCGATGGTTCCAGCCCCAGCCGGTCAAACACCGCATCACTGGCCTGTTGGGCCAGCGCGTCGATATCCACCGCCGCCCAACGCGCGTCTTCGACCACGACATCGACGCTCACTTGGGGTCGTCCGCCTCGTAGGCTTCGATGATCGCGGCGACCAGCGGGTGGCGCACCACGTCTTTCGATGTGAAATAGTTAAAGCTGATCTTGGGGATATGTTTCAGCAGGCGTTCGGCATCCCAAAGCCCCGAATTGACGCCGCGCGGCAAATCGATCTGCGTACGGTCGCCGGTGATCACCATGCGCGAGCCCTGGCCCAGACGGGTCAGGAACATCTTCATCTGCATCGTGGTGGCGTTCTGCGCCTCGTCCAGCACGACAAAGGCATTCGACAACGTGCGCCCGCGCATGAAGGCCAAAGGCGCGATTTCGATCACCTTTTCCTCCATCATCTTGGCCGCTTGCTTGCCCGGCAGAAAATCGTTCAGCGCGTCATAAAGCGGCTGCATGTAAGGATCGACCTTGTCCTTCATATCGCCGGGCAGATAGCCCAGTTTCTCGCCCGCCTCGACCGCGGGGCGCGACAGGATGATCTTGTCGACATGGCCGTTGATCAGCATGTTCACGCCGACCGCAACGGCCAGATAAGTCTTGCCGGTACCAGCCGGGCCGATGCCAAAGGCCATTTCGTGATCGAACAACGCCTTGACATAGGCTTTTTGCGCCTCCGTGCGGGGTTCGACCAGCTTTTTGCGGGTCTTGACCTCGACCCGTGCAATCTCGCCTTTGAACAATTCGATCTGATCGACAGGTCCGGGCGCACCGGCAGGCCCCATGCGCAATTCGCGGTCGATATCGCCCGCCTCCAGCGAGCGGCCCTGTTCGAGCCGTTGGTACAAAGATTTCAGGACTTCGAGCGCGTCCTGACGCGGCCCCTTTTCGCCGATCACCGCCAAAAGGTTACCACGGCGCAGGATCTGCACGCTCAGCTTGTCCTCGATGGTGGTCAGGTTGCGGTCATATTCACCGCACAGGTCGATCAACAGGAAGTTGTCGGGAAATTCCAGAACGGATTCAGTGATGTCGTCAGCGGGCGGGATCAATGCACCAGTGGCCAAACAGCTCTCCTTTGAGTCTCGATATGGCTATCGTGGCAAGTCGCACCGCAAGGCGCAAGGCGGCAGTTGGGATTGGGACAATAAAGTTGCGCAAACACCGCGTAAGGTGGGTCTTGACCCACCCTACCCGATCAATTCACCCTTGAGCGAATTGGCGCTGTCCTGCACGATCCGCACACGGCGCACCTGCCCCAGCACCGTGACGGGGGCATCGGCATAGACGGCATGCAGATATTCGGATTTGCCGATCATCTGGCCCGCCTCGCGGCCAGCCTTTTCGAACAAAACCTTGACCTCGCGGCCGATCATGCTGGCCTGGGTCTGTTGTTGCTGGTCGCGCAGCAGAGCCTGCAGGCGCTGCAGCCGTTCGTTCATGACATCATCGGGCAGCTGCGGTTTCTCGGCAGCCGGCGTGCCGGGGCGGGTGGAATATTTGAACGAATAGGCCTGCCCGTAATGCACATCGCGCACCAGTTGCAGCGTGTCCTCGAAATCCTGATCCGTCTCGCCGGGGAAACCCACGATGAAATCGCCTGACAGCAGGATATCGGGGCGCGCGGTGCGGATCCGGTCGATCAAGCGCAGGTATTCCGCTGCCGTATGTTTGCGGTTCATCGCCTTGAGGATACGGTCAGACCCCGATTGCACCGGCAAATGCAGATAGGGCATCAGTTTGTCGCAGGTGCCATGCGCGTCGATCAGCGCCTGATCCATGTCATTGGGGTGGCTGGTGGTGAAGCGGATACGTTTCAGCCCGTCGATCTCGGCCAAGGCCCAGATCAGGCCCGCCAGCCCGCGCTCATGCCCGTGATAGGCGTTCACATTCTGGCCCAGCAGCGTCAGTTCGCGCACGCCCGCATCGACCAGTTCACGCGCCTCGCGCAGGATACGGTCGGCGGGGCGCGAGACCTCGGCCCCGCGGGTATAAGGCACGACGCAGAAGGCGCAGAATTTGTCGCAGCCTTCCTGCACGGTCAAAAACGCGGTCGGACCGCGTTTGGCCTTTGATCGTGTCTTCAGCGTCTCGAATTTGTCATCATCGGGAAAATCGGTGTCAAGCGCCTTGGCACCCCCCTGCACGGCCGCATCCATCGCGGGCAGGCGATGATAGCTTTGTGGCCCGACCACCAGATCGACCATCGGCTGGCGGCGCATGATCTCTGCCCCCTCGGCCTGTGCGACGCAGCCTGCCACGCCGATTTTCAGATCGGGTTTCGCGTCTTTCAGCACCTTCATGCGGCCCAGTTCGGAATAGACCTTTTCCGCCGCCTTTTCGCGGATATGGCACGTGTTCAGCAGGATCATATCCGCGTCTTCGGCATGGTCGGTCTGCACATAGCCCTGCCCGCCCAGCGCCTCGGCCATGCGTTCGCTGTCATAGACGTTCATCTGGCAGCCATAGGTCTTGATAAAGAGCTTTTTGGGCGCAGTCATGGGTTCGATCCGGTGCTGAGGTTGGGGGCGTTCTAGCGGCTTGGGGCTTTGCTTGCAATGCGGCGCGATCTGGCACAATTTGCGCGTGTCTTTCACGGATGCCCGCCGCCCATGCATTACCCCAACCTGTCCGCCCTGACCGCCGATAAAACGCGCGCCCTGTCCAAAGGGCCTGTCTGCCTGATCCTGATCGAAGATCAGGTCGCGGTAGAGCAAACGATCCGGCATCATGCGGCCCTTGGCTTTGGCACGCTGATCGCGTTCTGCGATCCGGCCATCGCCCTACCTGCGGATGTCGCACTGCACCGCGTCGATCATGACGTGACCCAGCCAGAGGCCCTGCCCCAGATCATCAACACCATTAGCGCAGCCGCGCGTCGTGCGTGGATATATTACTGCTATAACGCCGAATTCCTGTTCTTTCCTTTCAGCGCGGATCGCAATCTGCGCGAGATGCTGACCTTCGTGACCGAAGAACGGCGCGACAGCGTGATGACCCATGTGATCGACCTATATGCGCGCGATCTGACCACCCATCCCGATGCGGTAGACCTCGAAGAGGCATGGTTCGACAGTGCGGGCTATTTTGCAATTCCGCGGCGTGATCCAGCGGGTGCTCTACTTGACCGGCAGGTGGATATCTGCGGCGGCCTGCGCTGGCGGTTTGAGGACCATGTCCCACCCGCACGCCGCAGGCTGGACCGTGTCGCCCTGTTCCGCGCGGCCAAGGGCGTGGTCATGGGGCCGGATCACCGGTTCAGCGATCCAGAATACAACACCTATGCCTGCCCATGGCACCACAGCGTGACCGCCGCCATCTGTTCGTTCCGCGCGGCCAAGGCTTTGCGGCGCAACCCTGGCAGCCGCGATGCTATAGCCACGTTTCACTGGCCAAAATCGGTGCGTTTTACATGGCAGGCGCAGCAATTGCTGGATCTGGGGATGATGGAGCCTGGGCAATGGTTCTGAACGTCGCGCCTTTGTCGTGATGCCATGATGCATAGGGCCAGTCGGTCGCGCGGCGCACCAGCCCTGCGCGGACAGGGGCCGTGGTGATCAGATGCAGATGCAGTGCAAAATCGCCATCATCCCGGATCACATGTTCCCAGAACCGGCGCTGCCAGATGCCTTTTTCGCCACGGCGTTTCTGCACCGCGGTCAGATTGTCAGGCACAGGCAGATGCCGCGAAAATGTGGATTTGATCATCCGCCAGCGCCCCGAAAAATCGGCATCACCCGCAGGCAATGTCCAGATCATGTGGAGTTCGGCAGGCAGGATCACGGCCGCATCGATACGGAACGGCGATTGTTTGCGGCACAGGCGCACCGCATCGCGCAGCAGGCCGATCCGCGCCGTCAGCAGGTCGGACCGCTGGTCCTGCAAACGGACGGTAAAGAAATAGGTCCCGCCGGGGACATAGCGCCGGATATACTGTGACATCCGGTCAGCTTGCGGCAGAATGGTTAATTCATCGTGTAGGGTGGATTGAAATCCACCTTACTTGCGGCGCAGCCGGATCACGACATCGACCGATGCAATCTCGGCCCCTGCGGGCGCATGCGGCAGGCGGCGGATTTCCAGCTGGTCGGCGGGAGCATCCGTCAGGCTGGCCGTGTCTTCCCAATAGAAATGCGGATGATCGGTCATATTGGTGTCGAAATAGCTTTTCGAGCCATCGACCGTGATCTCGCGCATCAGGCCGGCATCGCAAAAGGCGCGCAAAGTGTTGTAAACCGTGGCCAGCGACACCTTTTCGCCCGCGGCACTGGCGGCATCGAACAGGCTTTCGGCGGTGACATGGCGGTTCTGCCCGTCGCCCACCAACAGGTCAGCCAGCGTCAGCCGCTGCCGCGTCGGGCGCAAGCCTGCGCCTGCCAGCCAGTCGGTTCCGCGGTGATTGTCCATGTCTTTCATCAGGCCTGCCCCTTGTCCTGATCCTAATATGCGAGGAAACCCGTGAAAATCAAATGAAAAGACACAGCCGCGCCCTTGGTCTTGCCCTTGTGGATCGCGGGATGCTAGTCATCATCGCAACATTGCAACCCAGAACGAGACCCCCGCCATGGCCGATTTCCCCACCAGTTTCGACAAAGAAGCCCTTTTGCAATGCGCCCGTGGCGAATTGTTCGGCCCCGGCAATGCGCAACTGCCCGCGCCGCCGATGCTGATGATGGACCGGATCACCGCCATTTCCGGCGACGGCGGCTTGCACGGCAAGGGCCATGTGGTGGCCGAATTCGACATCACGCCGGATTTGTGGTTTTTTGACTGCCATTTCCCGGGCAACCCGATCATGCCGGGCTGTCTGGGGCTGGACGGGCTGTGGCAGCTGACCGGGTTCAACCTTGGCTGGCGCGGCTGGCAAGGGCGCGGCTATGCTTTGGGCGTGGGCGAGGTCAAGCTGACCGGCATGGTCCGCCCCGACCGCAAGATGCTGACCTACAAGGTCGATTTCACGAAAGCCCTGCAAACCCGCCGCCTGACGATGGGCGTGGCCAACGGCATCGTCGAGGCTGATGGGGAAGTGATCTATCAGGTGACGGATATGAAGGTGGCGCTGAGCGAGAGTTAAATCCTTTTTGTTTCATAACCAACCAGTGTCAAAACTTAGGCGTACCTCGACTGTTTCGACAATGTAACTTCGACGACAGCGACTTTCACAAAGTAAGAAGAACCAAAGCTTCATGAGATTGGTCAATCTGCTTTTACTCGGCGCAACAACTGACGGTGTTGCTCAGATCGGCCTTTTTATTGATAGGGGGTAATTGATTTGAATGGTATAGTGCTGCCCGCCGAAGATGCTTGGAAAGACGACAAGCTCGGTTATAGTGAGATTGGTCACGCGTTCACCAACCTTATTCAGTCGCTTGACACAGAAAAAGTCATTTCTATCGAGGCTGGGTTTGGTCGTGGAAAAACATTTTTCCGCCGAGCTTGGGCAGAGCAGTTACGGTCGGCGGGAGAAGTCGTAATTGAAGTTGACCTGCAGCAGTCTGATCATTCAGGTGATCCCCTCATTACCCTGCTCGGAGCGCTGGTAGACGCAATACCCAAAGGCACAAACACAACAGGTCAGCGAGCATTGGAGTCCGCGAAGAAGGTTGGAGCGCTATCTTTTCGTGCACTCACCCGTGCCATCCTCCGAGAAGGCGCCGAGGAAGTCTTTGAAACGTTAAGCGATGCTGCCATCGACCAATTAAAAGATTTCGACGCGCTTGATGACATTATTAAAGGCGTTGGCGGCGAGATGTCGAAAGTGGCCGGACAACTCATCGCATCACAGATGGCCGCTGAAAGGGTTCGAAAAACAGAACTTCCCAACCAGCTTGAAGCTCTGCGGAACGCGCTCATTGATGGCACACAAAGCGAACGAGTTGTAGTGATAATTGATGAGTTGGATCGCTGCCACCCCGAATATGCGATTTCTTTTTTGGAATCGACAAAACTCATCTTCGGCCGGTCTGGCTTCGTATTCTGTTTAATGGTCAACTCAGCCTATTTAGAAAATCTTGCAAGGCATAGGTTCGGCGTCGCGCAGGATGATGAAAAATACCTAGACAAGTTTGTAGACATCAGACTGAAGCTTGCCCCTCAAAACGAGACTTTCAAGGCGGCTGTTTATGAAATGGCGTGTGATTTACCTTTAAAGATCGCTTACGGCGATAATGAAGCATTTTCAGTAAAGCGCGCAGCGGAACTGGCTAGCACACTTGCAGTCGAGTGTGGCTTTTCCATACGCAAGACCAAGCGAGTATTGCTGAAGATTGAACTTGCTTTGCGCTGCTACGCGGATCGGCCCTTAGAGGCTGATTTGAAACTAATTGAGTGAGTTCAGCAGGTTGTGCTTCTGTTCGGGTATGAAGCTGAACGGAGATCACGATGGCCTGGACCGAACTCACCCGACGCCAACATGCCCGAGTGGGCGACAAGTATGCAAGCGATCTGACAGACCCCGAATGGGCACTGATCGCGCCCTTCATGCCAGCACCCAAGACCACGGGCAGACCCCGCACCACAAGCTTGCGCGACGTGTTCGACGCGATCCTCTACATGGCTACGACCGGGTGCCAGTGGCGGATGCTGCCAAACGACTTTCCGGCGGTATCGACTGTGCGGGGCTATTTCTATGCTTGGCGCAACGACGGTTTTCTCGATGAGATGAACCGCAAGCTGGTTGAAGCCGCGCGGCTGGCGGAGGGCCGCAAAGCCCAGCCGACAGCGGGCATCATCGACAGCCAAAGTGTAAAAACCACGGAAAGTGGAGGGGTTAGCGGATATGATGCCGGAAAAAGGGTCAAGGGCCGCAAGCGCCATATCGTCACTGACACGACCGGATTGCTCGTCGGTCTCGAGGTCCACAGCGCCGAAATTCAGGACCGTGACGGCGCGCCGGATGTGCTGAAAGCCGTCGCCGCGCGCTATCCCATGCTGCGTCATATCTTTGCCGATGGTGGCTACGCAGGCCCCAAACTGCGGGAGGCGCTGAAAGCCATCGGACGCTGGAGCGTCCAGATCGTCAAACGCTCGGACGCGGCACAAGGGTTTGAAGTCTTACCCCGCCGATGGGTCGTGGAGCGCACCCTTGCCTGGCTCGGGCGATGCCGCCGCCTGTCAAAGGATTGGGAGAAATCCATCGCCAGCGCAGAGGCTTGGGTGCTCATCGCCCATATTCGCCGCGTGACCCGCCACCTTGCAAGGAACTGAAAACGCTCGCTGAGTTTTGAATCAGACTCTTAGATGCGCCTTTACTCGTATTTATGGCATTCAAAGATGAGAGGCCAGATATTGTTAAAGAAAGCCACCTGCCACGTAGCTTTCTAACTCCTGAGGAGGGCAAAAAGCAATCAGATACATCACACAATGATCTGGTTCGCTTTGTTGATGAAAAAAAGTTAGACTATGAAAGGAACGCTCTGATTAAGGGTAAGGCAGCCGAGCTCTTAGAACTACCAGAGGATCGCTACCTCAATCCTGAAGGCCACAATTACAAGCCTTGGGCACGGGCATTTATTGCTTTAGCGCCTCACTACATTCCATCCCATAGGAAAGCGCTCGACGGTGTCGCTTCTGTGCTGGTCACATAATCCTCTAATCAATTTGTCATATGGCATAGTTAATCAGCAGTAGCGATGGCGGTGATCACAAAAGCCAAAGCCTGTTGTCCAACTTTCGTTGCACCCCCTCCCCCACTTGCCCCGCCCCCTCCTCTCCCCTACACACAACCAAAGCCAGTTAGGGAGGCCGCATGCGCCGTGTTGTCATCACCGGGTTGGGGATCGTCTCGCCCATCGGGAATAATGCCACCGAAGTCACCGCCGCGCTGAAGGCCGGCACGTCCGGCATCGTCGCAAGCGCGGAAATGGCCGAACACGGCTTTCGCAGCCGCGTGGCCGGCACGCTCAAGATCGACGTGGCCGATCATGTGGACAAGCGCACTTTGCGCTTCATGGGCCCCGGTGCCGCCTATGCCCATATCGCGATGGGCCAGGCGATTGCCGATGCAGGGCTGACGCCTGACCAGATCGTCAACCCGATGACCGGCCTGATCGCAGGGTCAGGCGGGCCGTCCACCTCGGCCATGTTCGCCGCCCATAACGTCGTGACCGAAACGGGCGCAACCAAGCGGATCGGGCCGTTTGCGGTGCCCAAATGCATGTCCTCGACCATCAGCGCGAATCTGGCGACGGCGCATCAGATCAAGGGGATGAATTTCTCGATCACCTCGGCCTGTTCCACGTCCCTGCATTGCATCGGGATGGCCGCACAGCAGGTGGCACTTGGTACGCAGGACATCATGTTCGCGGGCGGCGGCGAGGAATTGGACTGGACCCTGTCCTGCCTGTTCGACGCGATGGGTGCGATGTCGTCGAAATACAACGATACGCCACAGCGCGCGAGCCGGGCGTTCGACGCAGGCCGCGACGGTTTCGTGATCGCGGGCGGCGGCGCGATGGTGGTGCTGGAAACGCTGGACGGCGCCTTGGCACGCGGTGCGAAGATTTACGCCGAGGTGACCGGTTTCGCGGCCACATCCGACGGGGCCGATATGGTCGCCCCTTCGGGCGAAGGCGGCGAACGTGCAATGCGCGGCGCGCTGCGCACCCTGCCAGAGGGGCGCAAGATCAGCTATATCAACGCGCATGGCACATCGACCCCGGTGGGCGACGTGGGCGAGGTCGAGGCCGTGCGCCGCGTCTTTGGCCGCGGCACGACCCCGCCGATCAGTTCCACAAAATCCATGACCGGCCACAGCCAGGGCGCGACAGGCGCACAAGAAGCAATCTATTGCCTGCTGATGTTGCAGGACGATTTCATCGCGCCGTCGATCAACGTGGAAACGCTGGACCCTGCCCTTGATCCGGCCGAAATTGCGACGGTGCGCGTGGACAATGCGGGGCTTGACACGGTGATGACCAATTCCTTCGGCTTTGGCGGGACCAACGGGTCGATGCTTTTGTCGAAATATCAAGGGTAAGACGATGACGATCACATTGCAGGGCAAACGCGGGCTGATCATGGGCGTGGCCAATGAACGGTCCATCGCCTGGGGCATCGCCAAGGCGATGGCTGATGCGGGGGCAGAGCTTGCTTTTTCCTATCAGGGCGAGGCGTTCGGCAAACGGCTGGAACCGCTGGCGCAATCGGTCGGCTCCAGCATGATGGTCGATGTCGATGTGACAGACGAAGCCAGCATGGACGCCGCCTTTGCGATGATCAAAGACACATGGGGCACGCTGGATTTCGTCGTCCATGCCATCGCTTTTTCCGACAAGAATGAATTGGCAGGCCGGATCATCGACACGAGCCGCGAGAATTTCAAAAACTCGCTGACGATTTCGTGCTATTCGTTCATCGACGTGGCCAAACGGGCCTCCGACCTGATGCCCGACGGCGGCACCTTGCTTACGCTGACCTATCAGGGGTCCAACCGCGTCACGCCATTCTATAACGTGATGGGCGTGGCCAAGGCCGCACTGGAATCCGCCACCCGCTATCTGGCCAATGATCTGGGTCCACAAGGCATCCGCGTCAACGCGATCAGCCCCGGCCCGATGAAAACCCTGGCCGGTGCCGCGATCGGCGGCGCGCGCAAGACTTACAAGCACACGGAAATGAACACGCCGCTCCGCGCAAACGCCACGCTAGAGGCCGTGGGCGGCACCGCCGTCTATCTCGCCTCGGACGCAGGGGCCTGCACCACTGGCGAGATCATCCGCGTCGATGGCGGTTTCCACGTGCTGGGAATGCCACAGCCCGACCATCTGGTCTGAGACCCCGACTTCTTATTTCCAAAAATACTCCGGGGTGAAGGCGCACCAGCGCCGATGGGCAGCGCCCCAATGCGGCTTTGCCGCAGCGCTCCGCGCGGGGATATTTAGTTCGCCCTGAAGAACTCTCATCCTACTGTTTTTCATTCATAAAATTCGGTTTTTGCTAGGTTTTAGTTGCAGCTATTGGTATAATTGTAGTCAGAACCCTGCAATTTCGAGCTGCGATATGAAGCCCAGAAAGCCGCCTCCGGAACAAGATGACCTGCTGCGCGCACGGTTGGTCGAAATGATCGACATGCGCCACGAACTGGTGAAGCTCGCCGACCTGATCGACTGGGAGGTGTTCGAGCGGGAATGGGCCGGGTTCTTCCCGTCGCAGACCGGTCGCCCGGCCACGCCGACGCGCGTGATCGCGGGGCTTCTCTATCTTCAGCACGCCTTTCGGCTGTCCGATGAAGCGGTGGTGGCGCGGTGGGCGGAGAACCCTTACTGGCAGCATTTCTGCGGCGAGACGTTCTTTCTGCATCGCCTGCCGATCGACCCGTCATCGATGACGCGCTGGCGCAACCGGATTGGCGAGGAGGGTGTCGAGTGGCTGCTGACCGAGACGATCAAGGCCGGACAGCGCGCCGGGGCGGTGCAGGATGACCACCTGAAGAAGGTTACCGTCGATACGACCGTGATGGAAAAGAACATCGCGCACCCCACCGATGCCCGGCTCTACGAAAGGGCACGGCGCAAGCTCGTCGGGCTGGCACGTGAGGCGGGCATCGACCTGCGCCAGAACTACAACCGCCTCGGCCCCCGGCTATCCGGCCAGGTCGGCCGCTATGCCCATGCCCGTCAGTTCAAGCGGATGAGCAAGACGCTGCGTCGGCTTAAGGGCTATACCGGGCGCGTGCTGCGCGACATCGAACGGCAGATGGACAAGGTTATGGAAGGGCCGCTCAAGGCGCGGATCACGGAGGTCACGGCGCTTGTGAACCGGCTGCTGGCGCAGAAGCCGAAGGACCGCAAGAAGCTTTACAGCCTGCATGAGCCGGCGGTGGACTGCATCTCGAAGGGGAAAGCGCATAAGCGCTACGAGTTCGGCACGAAGGTCAGCGTCGCCACCACCACCGAGGGCGGCTTCGTCGTCGGCATGCGGTCGCTGCCGGGCAACCCTTACGACGGTCACACCCTGCACGAGGCGCTGGAGCAGGTGGAAATCCTGACCGACCGGCGCCCGGACATGGCTTTCGTCGATCGTGGCTACCGTGGCCACGGCGTTGAAACCGTGAAGGTCTTCATCAGCGGTGCGCGGCGCGGCATCACCAGGACCATCGCGAAACTGCTGCGACGACGAAGCGCCATCGAGCCGATGATCGGCCACATGAAGACCGACGGCCGCCTGACCCGATGCCCGCTGAAGGGAACCACCGGCGATGCCCTCTTCGCGGTCCTGTGCGGCTGCGGTCACAACATCCGCATGATCCTGCGCCACCTGAGGGTCTTTTTGTACTGGATCATCCGGCTGATCACACTGCTCCGAGGGTTCACGCAGGACGCCGGTCGCCATCAGGCAATGCAGTTCGCCGCCTGAGGTCGTTGTTCAGGATGAACTATTTATTCTCGGAAGATGGGGGCGCGGTGCAGATCCGCGCCCCCATAGCGTCAGGCGGCCTTGATCGCCACGACTTCGACCGCGAAGGTCAGATCCTTGCCCGCCAGCGGGTGGTTGGCATCCAGTATCACTTCGGTCTCGGTCACTTCGGCGACAGTCACCGGCACCACCTGCCCCTGCGGGGTCTGCATCTGCAACTGTGTGCCGGGGTCAAGCGGGATATCGGCGGGGATGTTGTCGCGCGGGACGGCCTGCTGCGCCTCGGGGTTATGCGCGCCATAAGCCTCTTCGCAAGGGACTTGGACGGTCTTTTTCTCGCCCACAGTCATGCCGGGGATCGCGGCATCAAGGCCGGAGATGATCTGGCCGGAGCCGATCACGAATTCCAGCGGATCGCGCCCCGCAGAGCTGTCGAATGTCACCCCGTCCTGCAGGGTGCCAGTGTAGTGGATCTGGACGGTATCGCCCGCTTTGGCCTGTGTCATCGCGTCTTTCCTTTCGTTTTCTCAATAAATCGCACAACCTACGTAGGAAGGCGGGTCCCTGATTGCAAACCGCTTTGCCTCTTTCCGCCGCCGCGCCGCCGTGCTTAGGTCGCGCCAAGGGGGGGCCATCATGCCGATCACGACCTGTGTTTTCGATGCCTATGGCACGTTGTTTGACGTCAATGCCGCAGCGGCCAAGGCTGCGGATGATCCAGCCTATCCGGCATTGGCGGCGATCTGGCCCGCCCTTGCGCGCGACTGGCGGCGCAAGCAGCTGGAATATAGCTGGCTGCGCGCTGTGGCGGACCGGCATTGCGATTTCTGGCAGGTCACGCAGGACGGGCTGGACTGGGCGCTCGCGGCGCAGGGGCTGGACGATCCCGCCTTGCGCGCCCGCCTGTTGGCGCTTTACCGCCAGCTGCCAACCTATCCAGAAGTCGCTGCCATGCTGGCCGCGCTCAAGGCACGCGGGCTGACCACCGCGATCCTGTCGAACGGATCGCCCGATATGCTGGACGCCGCTATTGCATCGGCGGGGATCGCGCCGCAGCTTGATGCCATCCTGAGCGTCGAGGCCGTGGGCGTCTTCAAACCACATGCCCGCGTTTACGATCTGGTGGGCGCGCAGTTCGGCTGTGCCAAGGATCAGGTGTTGTTCGTCTCCTCCAACGGCTGGGATGCGGCGGGGGCTGCGGGTTACGGGTTTCGCACAATCTGGGTCAACCGCGCCGGTGATCCGCCGGACAGGCTCTATGCCCAGCCGCACCATACCCTGCGCGATCTTGTCACCATTCCGGAGCTTGTCTGATGCCCCGTTTCACCACGCCTGACGGCACAGCGCTGCATTACACCGACGCAGGCACCGGCTTGGCCGTCATCGCGCTGGCGGGGCTGACGCGCAATGGCGCGGATTTCGACCATGTCGCCCCACATCTGCCCGTCCGCCTGATCCGGCCCGATTATCGCGGGCGCGGGCAGTCGGACTGGGCCGATCCCGCGACCTACACCATTGCGCATGAAGCCGCTGATGTGCTGGCCCTGATGGATCATCTGGGGCTGGACCATGCCGCGATCCTCGGCACATCGCGCGGGGGGCTGATCGCGATGCTGCTGGCCGCGACCGCCAAGGACCGGCTGATCGGCGTCGCGCTCAACGATATCGGGCCAGAGATCGCGCCCGCTGGTCTGGCCGTGATCAAAGAGTATATCGGCCGCAACCCGCCGCAGAAAACCTATGCCGCGGCGGCAGAGGCGCGCGCCAAGCTGTGGACCCATTTCACAGATGTCCCGATGGACCGCTGGCTGGCCGAGGTGCAGGCGCATTACACGCAAACCCCCGACGGGCTGGTGGTCCGCTATGACCCGCGCCTGCGCGATACGGTGCTGGCGGCGGGCGCGCAGCCGGTGCCGGACCTCTGGCCCTTGTTCGACGCGTTGCAGGGCCTACCGCTGGCCTTGATCCGGGGGCGAATTCGGACCTTCTGACCGTGCAGACGGCGGATGAAATGGCCCGCCGCCGCCCCGACATGATCCGCACCGATGTGCCGGGGCGCGGGCATATCCCGTTTCTGGATGAACCACAGGCGCTGGATGCGCTGCATGCATGGCTGGAGAGAATGCAATGAATATCGAGATGATCCGCGCTGCGGCCCAAAGGCTCGCAGGCCATGCGCGGCGCACGCCAATCCTGACCTCGCCGTTTCTGGATGCCATCGCGGGGCGGCGGGTGTTTGTGAAGGCCGAATGCCTGCAACATACCGGATCGTTCAAGTTCCGGGGGGGCTGGTCCGCCGTGTCGGCCTTGCCGCCCGCCGCGCTGCAAAAGGGGGTGATCGCCTTTTCCAGCGGCAACCATGCCCAAGGCGTGGCCTTGGCCGCGCGCAGCCATGGCGCACCCGCCGTTATCATCATGCCCGCCGATGCCCCTGCGGTGAAGATCGCCAATACCCGCGCCTTGGGGGCCGAGGTCGTGCTTTACGACCGCGCGACCGAGGATCGTGACGAAATCGGCGACAGGCTGGCCGCCGCACGCGGGTTGACGCTGATAAAACCATTCGACGAACCGCTTGTCATCGCGGGCCAAGGCACCTGCGGGCTGGAAATCGCGGCCGAGATGACGGCGCTTGGCGTGACCCGCGCCGATGTGATGGTCTGTTGCGGCGGTGGCGGGCTGACATCGGGGATCGCCCTTGCGCTGGCGGCCGATGCGCCCGGCCTGCGCGCGCGCCCCATCGAACCCGAAGGGTTTGATGATGCGACACGGTCATTGGCCAGTGGCCGGATCGAACGCAACGCGCGCCTGTCAGGCTCGCTTTGCGATGCGATCATCACACCGCAGCCGGGCAACCTGACCTTTCCGATCATGCAGGACCATTGCGGGCCGGGGGTCGTCGTGACCGAGGATCAGGCCTTGCAAGCGATGGCGCTGGCCTTTGACCGGCTGAAAATCGTGTTGGAACCGGGCGGCGCGGTGGCGCTGGCGGCGGCACTGTTTCATCCGGATGCCAGCGAGGGCGATGCGGTGATCGCGGTCGCCACCGGCGGCAACGTCGATCCTGCGACTTTTGCCAAGGCGCTGGCCTGATGCAGGTTGTCCGCGACGGCGTCGCGCTGGATTATGATGTCAGCGGGCCGGACACTGGCGCGCCTGTGGTCTTTGCCAATGCGCTGGGGACAACGCGGGCAATCTGGGATCAAGTCATCGCTCACCTGCCCGCCGGTCTGCGGATCATCCGCTATGACATGCGCGGGCATGGAGCCTCGGATGCGCCGGATGGCCCCTATAGCATGGGCCAGCTGGTCAGCGATGCCGAGGCGGTTTGCGATGCCGCAGGTGTGCGCGATGCACTGTTCATCGGCCTGTCGGTCGGCGGGATGGTCGCCCAAGGGCTGGCGGTGAAACGCCCCGATCTGATCCGCGCGCTGGTCTTGTCCAACACCGCCGCCAAGATCGGCAACCCGAAACTCTGGCAGGACCGCATCGACATTGTCCGCGCCAAGGGGCTGACGGCCCTGTCGGACGCCGTTCTGCAACGCTGGTTCGCGCGGGGGTTCTATGGCACCCCCGCGATGCAGCCATGGCGCGCGATGCTGGAAAGCACGCCTGTTGCGGGCTATACCGGCACCTGTGCAGCCATCGCCGGCACCGATTTCTACACCCCGACCGCTGGCCTGCGCATCCCGACGCTGGGCATCGCGGGGATCGACGACGGATCGACGCCGCCTGATCTGGTGCGCGAAACACGTTGATCTGATCCCCGGATCGCAATTCGTGCTGATGCGCCGCGTGGGCCATCTGGCTTGTGTCGAAGACCCCGCGACCTATGCCACGCATCTGGCGGATTTCGTGAAAGCAACCGGCCATGTCTGATTTCCTGCTGATCCACGGGTCGTGCCACGGGGCATGGTGCTGGGACGACCTGATCCCGCATCTGACCACCATGGGCCACACGGCCCGCGCCATCGACCTGCCGTCGCATGGGCAGGACAGGACACCTGCAGGCGAGGTGACGCTCGCCCTTTACGCCCGCGCGATTGTTGCGGCCATTGAGACGCCGGTCATTCTGGTGGGCCATTCCATGGCGGGCTATCCGATCACCGCTGCGGCGGGTCTGGCCCCCGACAAGATCAGCGCGCTGGTCTATGTCTGCGCCTATGTGCCGATGGCGGGCAAGTCGCTGGCGGATATGCGCCGGATGGCGCCGTCGCAGCCTTTGCTGGATGCGATCATCGTGGATGAGGCGCGTGTGACCTTCTGCGTCGATCCGGCGAAGGCCGCCGAGAAATTCTATCACGATGTCCCGCCTGCCCGCGCCGCCTGGGCGATTGGCCAGCTAGGGCCACAGCCGATCCTGCCGCAGGAAACGCCGCTGGTCCCCATGCACAGCCTACCCCGCCATTATCTGCGCTGCACCGATGACCGGACCATTCCGCCGAAATTTCAGACCACCATGACCGCCGACTGGCCCGCAGGCACGGTCAGCGACCTGCCGACATCGCATTCGCCTTTCCTGTCCGATCCCGCGCTTTTGGCGCAGCATCTGGACCGGATCGCAAGGGCGATCTGAATGGTGCTTGCAAACCGGGCCGAACCGCCGGACGCTGGGCAGATGGACAAACGCCTGCCCGTCACATTCATCCTGATATCGGTCATGCTGGACGCGATGGGGATCGGGCTGATCCTGCCGGTGATGCCCGCCCTGCTCCAAGAGATCGAAGGCACAGGGCTGGGCCAAGCCGCCGTCTGGGGCGGGGTGCTGGCCACGGTCTTTGCCGCGATGCAGTTCCTGTTTGGCCCGACGCTGGGCAGCTTGTCGGACCGCTACGGGCGCAGGCCGGTGCTGATCATCTCGCTGGTGATCATGGCACTGATCTATGTGCTGATGGCGCTGGCGCAGATGATCTGGCTGTTGCTGGTCGGGCGGATCATCGGCGGGATCACGGCGGCGACGCAAGCGACATCCGCGGCCTATATGGCCGATATCTCGCGCCCCGAAGAAAAGGCCGCCAATTTCGGGCTGATCGGGGCGGCCTTCGGGATGGGGTTCATCTTTGGCCCGCTGATCGGCGGGGTGCTGGCCGAATATGGCACGCGCGCGCCGTTCTGGGCGGCGGCGGTGCTGGCGGCGGCAAATGCGGTCTTTGGCTATTATGTCCTGCCCGAAACCGTGACCGACCGGATCCGCCGCCCGTTTGACTGGCGCCGCGCGAACCCTTTGGGTGCCTTGCGCAATATCGGCGCATTGCCAGGGCTGAAGCGGCTCTTGCTGATCAGCTTTGTCTATACGATCGCGTTTTTCGTCTATCCGGGTGTCTGGGCCTATTTCGGGGCCGAAAGGTTCGGCTGGGGGCCGGGGATGATCGGGCTGTCGCTGGCGGTCTTTGGCGTGGGCATCGCGGTTGTGCAAGGGCTGCTGATCCGGCCCATCATCGCGCGGATCGGCGAAAGGCGGGCCGTGATCCTCGGGCTGGGGGTCGATGTGGCGGCCTTCGTGGCACTTGGGTTCGTGACCAATGGCTGGATCGCGCTGGCGCTGACGCCGCTGACGGCCTTGGGGTCCATCGCAGGACCGGCCTTGCAAGGGATCATGTCGCGCACCGCCGCCGACAACCAGCAAGGCGAATTGCAGGGCACGATCAGCTCGATCAACGCGGTGGCAACGATCGTGGCCCCTTTGCTGGTGACACAGACGTTCTGGTTTTTCACCACGCCCGATGCCCCCGTCTATCTGCCCGGCGCGCCGTTTTTGCTGTCAGCCCTGCTGACCATCGGCTGCATCGCGGTTTTCATGCAGACACCAAGGCCAAAGCGCGCCCGCGGCACATAAGGTCGGGTTCGGGGTTGCAGTCAGGCGCGCGCCGCTTCAGGCTGGGGGGTGAACCCGTTGACAGGACCCAACATGCCCCAGATCAAAGCTGCCGTTTGCCATGCCTTCGGCGCACCGCTGACCATCGAAACTGTCACCCTTGCCGCGCCAGCGCATGGCGAGGTCGAAGTCACATTGAAAGCCTGCGCCATCTGCCATTCCGACGTCACCTATATCGACGGCGGCTGGGGTGGCACCCTGCCTGCGGTTTACGGCCACGAAGCGGCAGGCCATGTTACAGCGCTTGGTGCGGGCGTGCGCGGGATTGCCTTGGGCGATCCGGTGGTGGTCACGCTGATCCGGTCCTGCGGCACCTGCCCCTCTTGTGCGAGCGGTCGGCCCGTCGCCTGCGAAAGCGACATGGCCAGCGGGCCATTGACGATGGCCGACGGTAGCCCGTTACATCAGGCGATGCACACCGGCGGTTTTGCCGAACGGGTCGTCGTGAACCAAAGCCAGGTCGTCAAATTGTCAGACACGATTTCGATGGAGGCGGCGTCCCTGCTGGCCTGCGGGGTCATCACCGGCATCGGCGCGGTGGTGAATGCCGCGCAATTGCGCGCGGGGCAGGATGTGGTCGTGATCGGGACGGGCGGCGTTGGTCTGAACGCCATCCAGGGCGCGCGGATCGCGGGCGCACGCCGGATCGTCGCGGTGGATATGACGCCGGAAAAGCTCGCCATCGCGCAGGAATTCGGGGCGACCGATACGGTGCTGGCGACCAGCGACAAGCCATGGCGCGCCGCAAAAAAGGCGATGGGGCGCGGGGCCGATGCGGTCTTCGTGACCGTGGGCGCGATCCCCGCCTATGATCAGGCACCGCAATATCTGGCCAATGGCGGCAAGGTCATCATGGTCGGCATGCCCCATTCGGGGGCCATGTCCAGCTATGAGCCCGTGATGCTGGCCGCCACCGGCCAAGGCATGGTCGGGTCCAAGATGGGTGACGTGGTGATCGCGCGCGACATTCCGTGGATGGTCGACCTGTATGAACAGGGGCGGCTGAAACTGGACGAGCTGATCTCGGGGCGCTGGCGGCTTGACCAGATCAACGAAGCCATCACCGATACCAAGACGGGTTCAGCCAAACGCAATGTGATTATCTTCGACTAACCCTCCCATCTTCCGAGCCCAAATATCCCCGCCGGAGGCATCACGACCTCACCCCGACCACCACAGCGACACTGAAAAACCACGCCCCGGGCCTGACCCGGGGCCTCGCCCTCACATCAGGGACAAAGCCATGAAACTTGCCGATCTCGACATCATCATCACCGCCCCGCCTGCCCCCGGTTGGGGCGGACGCTACTGGATCATCCCCAAGGTCACGACCGACACCGGCGTCGTGGGTTACGGCGAATGCTATGCCTCATCGGTTGGGCCAGAGGCGATGAAGGCCGTCATCACGGATGTTTTCGCGCGCCACATGGCCGGCGAGAACCCCGAGAATATCGAACTGATGTTCCGCCGCGTCTATTCGTCCGGCTTTACCCAGCGCCCGGACCTGACGGTGATCGGCGCGTGGTCGGGGCTTGAAATGGCCTGCTGGGACATTCTGGGCAAGGACCGCGACCGGCCCGTGCATGCGCTGATCGGCGGGCGCACGAATGACCGCATCCGCGCTTATACCTATCTTTATCCGCGCCCCACACATGCGCTGCCCGACTTCTGGTCCAGCCCCGACATGGCCGCCGAAGTGGCGCTGGACATGGTGGATCAAGGCTATACGGCGGTGAAATTCGACCCCGCCGGCCCCTATACGATCCGCGGCGGGCATATGCCGTCGATGCATGACCTGTCGCTGTCGGTGGAATTCTGCAAACAAATCCGCGCGGCTGTGGCCGACCGTGCCGACCTGCTGTTCGGCACCCACGGCCAGTTCAGCACTGGCGGCGCGATCCGGTTGGGCCAGGCCATCGCGCCCTATAGCCCGCTGTGGTACGAAGAACCGATCCCACCCGACAACGTCGCCGAAATGGCAAAGGTTGCAGGGGCCGTGCCGATCCCGATTGCCACGGGGGAAAGGCTGACCACCAAGGCCGAATTCGCGTCCGTGCTGCGCAGCGGGGCGGCGACGATCCTGCAACCGGCACTTGGCCGGTCGGGCGGTATCTGGGAGACCAAGAAAATCGCTGCCATGGCCGAAGTCTATAACGCGCAGATCGCGCCGCATCTTTACGCGGGCCCCGTCGAATGGGCGGCCAATATCCAGCTGGCCGCGTCCATCCCCAATATCCTGATGGCCGAAACCATCGAAACGCCGTTCCACATGGCGCTGATCAAGAACAGCCTGACGGTCGAGGGTGGCTATATCCCCGTCCCCACCGCCCCCGGTCTGGGCATTGATTTCGACGAAGACCTTGCCCGCGCCCATCCCTATACCGGCGACGGGCTGCATCTGCAGATGCAGGAAGATGCCATCGGCTATCACGGGGTGAACAGCTTTGCGGGCGGTGCGCCGGTGAAGGCATGATCGTGCAACGCTGTTTCCCAACCCGACCGATCAGCGTGGCGCTGGCCTGCCTTGCGCTGCTTGCGGCCTGCGGCGGGCCATCGGGGTCGTCGTTCAGGGCGCCCTCTGCCGATATCGACTGCATGGCGCGCGCGATGTATTTTGAATCGATCCGGTCCAGCCGTGACGGGATGATCGCGGTGGGCAGCGTGGTGATGAACAGGGTCGAATCCGACGCGTTCCCCGATACGGTCTGCGGCGTGGTCCGCCAGAAAAATCAATTCGCCCCCGGCGTGATGTCCAAGCGGATGGACAGCCGCTCAGCACCGATGGCGCGCGCGGCTGCACAGGCGGTTCTTGCGGGCGAAAGACACCCTGACATTGCGCAGGCCATGTTCTTTCATGCCGCGACCTATCGGGCGTCGTTCAACAATATCCATTACGTGCTGACGACGGGGGGAAATGCGTTTTACGAACGGCGCAGGCCACAGAATGTGACAAGCCCCCGGCCGCTGCCCCCGCGTGAAGGCATCACCGGACGTTAGGCTTTGTGTCGCCCGCAGCCCCGCCTAGAACTGCCCCCAGAATTGCGGCAGCTTCGACAGGTTCTTGGCGACCAGCGTGCCGATCCCACCCACGTTATGGGCTCTGATCGCGCGGTAATCCTCGCGGCTTTTGCGGATCATCTGGGCAAAACTGCGGTTGCTGGCCCCGCCCATCTGCATCCGCACCATGACATGCGGGATATAGGCCAGCTTCACCTGTCCTGTCGTCAAAAACCGCAGCATCGCGTCGTAATCGCCCGAAATGCGATAGCTGGTGTCGTAAAGCCCCGCACGGTCAAACACCGCGCGCCGCAGGTAAAGCGTCGGATGCGGCGGCATCCAGCCACGGGCGAGCGCGCCGGGCACGAACGCCCCCGCTTGCCAGCGCCGGATCACACGGGACGGATCGGCGCGCGCGACATAGTGCAGATCGCCGTAAACCCCGTCGATGGCGGGGTCCGCCAGCACCGCGGCTACACGCGCCAGAACATTGGCATCCGCCAGCACATCATCGGCATGCAACACCCCGATCACATCGCCCGTCGCGCGCCGGATGCCGGCATTGATCGCCTCGTAGATCCCGCCATCAGGGGCCGAAACCAGCGCCATGCCATCCAGCCCCTGCGCGCGCAGCACATCCAGCGTGCCATCGGTTGACCCGCCATCCTGTACCACATGGTCCAGATCGCCATGCCTCTGCGCCCGCAGGCTATCGAGCATCCGTGGCAAAGTTGCGGCCCCGTTGCACACGGCGGTGACGACGGATATTTTCATGCGGCCTCTTTTTGCTGTGGGGCAAACAGGTCGATCCCCAGCACGGCATGGATCGCGGCGGCGGGACCGGCATCATTTTGCGCCATGAAACGGTCCACCTCGGCCAGTTTGGCATCGACCAGATAGCGGTACCAGAACCCTTGCAGGACATGGAACGCGCGGGCCTGCGCGCCATCGCGAAAGCCGCCGCGCAGGATATAGCGATACAGAAAATACACCCCCGCCCGCAGCCCGCCGGGCAGCCGCGCATAAAGATGGTGCTTGATCCGGCGTTTCACCCCCGCCGCCCCTGACGGCGGCATATCAGCGGGCAAAAACCCGTGGCGCTGGTTCAGGATATCCACCACCTCGCGGCTGGCATAGGCGTTGTGCTTGGCGATCCACCAATCAAGCGGTTTGCGGTTGTCATCGATGATCCCGCCCGACAGATGCGCGACAGGGCCGTTCACGACGATATGTTCGTCCATCCAGCGCGGCTCGACCCGACCTTGGCCGTGACGGAACAGCCGCAGCATCCGTGCCGGAAACAGGCCACCATGGCGGATCGGCTGGCCTTGGAACCACATGCTGCGCCCGACCGTGATACCCGCCACATCGGGCAGGCCCGCCGCGATCTGTGCGGCCAGTTTGGGTGTGACATATTCATCCGCATCCAGCCGCAGCACCCAGCCGGTGCCGCAATAAAGCCGGTCAAGCGCCCAGTTGAATTGTTGCGCATGAGTGGTCCAGGGATGCTGCCAGACCTCGGCCCCCGCAGCCTGCGCGATCTGGACGGTGGCATCGGTCGATCCGCTGTCCACCACGACCACGCGGGTGGCGATACCCTGCACCGAGGCCAGCGCGCGGGGCAGGTGCAGCGCCTCGTCACGGGTCAGGATGATGACGGTCAGGTCAGTCATCCATCGGCCTTGTGACCATCGGATTGCCCTGCCCGATATGGCGCGCGGGCAGATCGCGCAGCGCCACGCCGCGCGCCCCAAGGATCGCGCCCGCCCGGATCACCACACCCGGCCCCACGAAAGCATCCGTGCAGACCCAGGCATCCGGCCCGATCACGATGGCGGGCCGCAGCAAGGGGCGCGCCGGATCGCGCCAGTCATGGCTGCCCGCGCACAGATGCGCATGCTGCGAAACGGTCGCGCGCGGCCCGATATGGATTGGCCCCAGCGCATAAAGGATCGCATTGTCGCCCACCGCGGCCTGATCCTCGATATGCAGATGCCAGGGGATAGTGATGCGCACGGTGGGATGGATATGCACCTCGCGCCCGATCCTTGCGCCGAACAGCCGCAACAACCAGACCCGCCATGCCCAGAACGGGCGCGGGCTAAACCGGAACAAGGGCTGGCACAGGCCCCATAAAACGCGACCGGCCTGCGCCTGTCCGGACCAGTTGCGCCGGCGCCGGTTGGCAGTGATATTGATCTGCATCGTCATGCGTTCACCATCTGCGGCTCGCCTGTGACCAGATTGCGATAGAGGCTGGCGAAACCCGCAACCATCGCATCGGGTGCGAAATCGCGGATCATCCAGTCGCGCCCGCGCGCGCCCATCGCCGCCAGATCACCCGCCCCCAGCCGCAGGATCGCCGCGGCCAGATCATCGCGCGCGGGGTCGATGCAGGCTCCCGCCGCCATCATCGCCAGCCTGCGCCAGGGTGTGCCGGTCGTCGTCAGCACTGGCACGCGATGCGCCAGCGCCTCGGCCACGGTGATGCCGAAATTCTCGCTATGGCTGGGCAGCACGCAGAGATCGGCACGTCCAAAGGCGCGGGCCTTGGCACTGGCCTGCACATCGCCGTGAAACCTTATGCGCGGATCGCCCGCTGCTGCCGCGATCAGCGCCGCCTCATGCGCGGGGGTGCCGGTGCCATAGATGTCCAGCGTGACATGCACAGGCAGCGCCGCCATCGCCGCGATCAGCAGATCAACGCCCTTTTTCGGATGCAGCCGGCCCAGATACATCAGCCGCAACGCGCCCTGCGGGCGGTAGGGTCGCTTGGTCACGGGCGGGATGGTCACGCAGTTCGGGATCACCGTCACCTGAATATCCGGCAGGCGCGCGCAGCTTTGTGCGGCCTCGATCGGGGCGGTGACATGCAGGATGGTCTGCGCCGGACGCAGCAGGTTGGCGGCCTGTTCGAACGCTTGCTTTGCACGCAGGCGCGGCGCAGAGGGCCAGTCCTGCGTCGCCTGCAAGGCCCCGCGCGGCGACCAGACCAGCGGCTTGCGCAAGGCCCGCGCCAAACACAGCACCGGCAATGTCGGAAAGGAATAAGTGCCGGTCAGATGCACGACATCGGCCCAAAGCATCGCCGCAGGCAACCGCGCCAGCAGCCCCGGTGCGATGCTATGTCCCGCGATCCGGCAGGTGTAATCGACGCGGTACGGCAGCGGCACGCGGCGCACCCTGTCGCGCAGCGCAGGCCCCGCGGCATCGGTGGTCAGCACGCGCAGGGTGAAATCAGGGGCAGCCGCGATCCCGTCGCAGATCGCCTTGGTCGAAAAGATCGGCCCGCCCCAGAATGTCGCGGGGTAAAAGCTGGGGGTCACATGCAAAACCTTCATGCTGCCACCTTTGCGCGCTCACCGATGATCCGCGCGGGATTGCCTGCGACGACAGCGCCCGCAGGCACATCGCGCGTCACCACGGCCCCTGCCCCGATCACCGCATGATCCCCGATCCGGCGGCACTGCGGCAGGATCACGGCGCGCAGGCCGATCCAGACGCCCGTTCCGATGGTCTTGACCATCGGCTCCGGCACCGACCAGGGGTGCAGCCCGTGATCATGAGTATAGATCACCGCCGCCTCGGAAATCAGCGTGTCATCCCCGATCACCAGCCCGCCGGTCGTATCCAGCTGCACCCCGCGGTTGATCTGCACACCATCCCCGATGCGCAGACCGGCGCGCCCTATCTCGGCCGAAACCGCAACACCGCGCCAGAAATAGCAGCCCGCGCCAATGATGACCGAGGACGGATCATCAAACCGCACACCGGGCTGGAACCGGCTGCCCGCGCCCACCTGCGCCAGCGTCGCGCGGTGCCACAGCGTCGCGCCGATCAGCCCCGCCCGGCGGCGGATTTGCGCAGGCAGGCGCAGGACGCGCAGAACAGTCTTATGCATGGGACAGCCTTTCGATTGGCACGGCCCGCCAGTGCAGCGGGCGGATGAACAGCGCGCGGATCATCACGATCAGCACCAATTGCGCCGCGGCCCCGACGATGAAGGCGCTGAACGACGATTGCAGGCAGGCTTGGACAAAGGGATAAAACAGGATCGGATACAGAAATGCCGCCCCCGTCCGCGCGGTACGCTGCGCATCCAGCAAGACCGCCTCGCCCGCCCGAAACACCCAGCCCAGCGCGGGGGCCACCGCCAGCCCCGCCCAGCCAAAGTTGATGAACGCCTCGCCCGGGCCAGTGACGTTGAACGCGCCGCCCGTGGTGATCCCCATCACCTCGCGCTTGAAATAGACGCCAAGATCAATCGCGGGCTTGTCCGGCCAGATGTCGCGCGGCACCCAGCCAAAGACCCACCAGCCATAGCTTTGCCCCAGCAGCATCTGCGCCGGTTCCAGATGACCCGTGACCATCACCGCCACGTTGATATCCAGAAAATAGGTCGATCCGATGATCTGGCGCAGCAGGCTGGCACCCTGCGCGCCCAGCCGCAGTTCTGTCATATAGGCCGACAGCATCACGATCCCCGCAGCACCAGCCAGCCCCAGCAGGCCCTGCCGCCAGCCGATCCGCCCGCCCAGAATGGCATGGGTCGCCAGCGCATAGATGGCCAGTTCCACCAGTTCGAACCGGTCACCCGACACCAGCGCGATCCCCAAAAGCGCCGCCGCCAGTGCCAGCGTCATGCCCAGCAAGGCAGGGCGCGGATGCAGGATCGTCTGGGCAAGGCACAGCACAAAAACGTATTTGGGGATCACGAACAGCGTCTTGATCCCGGCCAGCGTCGCGCCCACCCCATCGGCATTGACGTTGATCTGCTTGGCGCGGTTCAGCGCGGCGATCACACCCGTCTCGCCCGGCGCGGCACCGCGCGCCTGCAGGATCAGCAGCACCGTCACCACGCTGACGGCCAGCGCGATCCCCACCAGCGCGCCCATCGGCTGCACGCCCGCCGCCACCGCGCGCGCGGCGATGATCCGCGCGGCGGCGGGCTGCGGCTTGCAGGCCAAAAGGTAGCCCAAACAGATCAGCGCGACAAAGCCACCCAGATAGATCGCCCCCATCAGCGCCGCGCCGGGGGCGGGATCGAACCTTGCGTAAAACGCCAGATCAGGGGCTGCGGCATAGGCAACGGCCTTTGCCAGAAACCCCAGCCCACAGAAATACCCCAACAGATGCAGCGGCGACACCCAGCCCAGCAGCCCGTGCCGCGCCGCGATCCAGAACGGCAACAGCGTGCAAAGTGCGGCCAGCGCGATGATCAGGACATCCGCCATGCGCGCCTCCGCATCGGGCGGGCAAGGGTGTCGATCCCCATGCTGCGCCAGACCCACAGCCACAGCAGCCCGGCGCACAGGCTGGTGGCCAAGGCATAGGCCAGCGCATTGCCCAAAGGATCAAGCGGCGTGAACACCATGACCGCCCCCAGATAGCCCAGCACCCCCGCCAGCCGCGCCCCTGCGGCCAGATGGCCCTGCCCGGTCAGCGTGGCAACGCTCATCCCCTGCGCAAAGGCCAGTTGCACCAGCGTGCCGCCCAGCAGCACCAGCAGCACCGGTACCGGCAGGTCCGGCATCCAGATCTCCAGTACCGGCAGGGCCAGCAAGCACAGCGCGGCCAGCCCCAACCCCGGCAGCAAGGCGATCCATGCGCCGGTGTCGCTGGCGCTTTGCAAGGCGGCGGTGTCGCGGGCGGCATAGGCGGCGCTGATCGGCCCCGCGCTGACCCATGTCGCCACCGACAACGGCAGCGCGACAAGGTTCGCCAGCCGTCGCAGCAACGCATAGACCCCGATCTGTTCGGGTGTCAGAAACTGCCCGCCCAGGATGATATCGACCTGCGCCAGCCCCATGCCCAGCACCGCCGTCGGCCCAGAGATCCGCCGCCAAGCCCGCCCCCGGCCTGTCACCGCTGATCACCGACGGGCGCTGCGGATGCCACAAAACCAGCCCCGCCGCGCCCAGACAGATCACCCCCAACCCGGTGGCGGTCGCCCACAGGATCGCCGCAGGCTCTGCCAGCACCAGCCCCGCCGCCCCCAGCGCCACCATAGGGGCCCCGTCGCGCAAGGCCATCGACAGGTGTACCGACCCCAAGGCGCGCAGGATGCTGGCAAGGCAGGATGCCAGATTGACCATAACCGCCACCGCCAGCACGGCCAGCCATGGCAGCTCTGGCCAGACCAGCCGCAGGGCCAGTCCCGCTCCGCAGGCCGCCAGCACAGGCCAGCCGATGCAAAGCCCGATGACGGCGCGCGGATGCATCCCCGCGCCGTCCCCCAGCCGTGCCAGCAAGATCAGCGGCCCGCCAAACCCCAGACAGGTCGCCGCCACCAGCGCCAGCCCCCACAGCACGATCAGCCCGCCAAAGCCGTCCAGCCCCAGCCACAGCGCCAGCGCAAACAGCACTGCGACATTGCCCACCACCAGCCCGGCGCGCACCGCCATCGCAATACCGACGGGCTGATTCAGGCAATATCGCAAGAACGCCATCATACAACAAAACCACTTGAACAGCGCAGACAAACTATCTCTATGGTTGAGCTTGCCTTCATTGTGATTAATTTTGTGTTAACTGGTTTATGGTTTCCTCATCGGGTCGCACTGCCCAAGAAAGCCCCGCCGATGCCGCGTTCCATGTCACAATCCATGCCCGCTCTGGTCGACGTTGATCAGCCTGCAGCTGTCGATATTCGCCATATTTTTAGGGTGTTATGGGCGGGAAAATGGGCCGTGGCGCTTACAACCTTTTTGGCGGTGCTGATGGCAGGGTATTACGGCTTTACCATCGCGCGCCCGCAACATGCCGCCGTCACGATCATTGAAACCCGCACAACCCAAACGCTTGCGATGCCAGACCAGACCAGCGCGCCGCTTCCACCCGGCACGCAAATGCAGATCCTGCTGGCGACGCCTATTCTGGAACAGGTGATCGCACGGCTGGACCTGCAAGACGACCCTGCCTTCAACCGCTATCTGACGCCGGTGCCGCCGCTGTCGCCGCGCGGGTTGCGCACGACCCTGCGCAACCTGTTGCAAGGCCGCAGCGAACCGGTTCCCGATGCCGCGGCCATCGCCAGCAAGCTGGTCCAGAACCTGCGGGCCGCGATCCGTGTCGAAAATCCGCGCGACAGCGATCTGTTGCGCGTCACCGTCACGACAGGCGACCCCGACCGCGCCATGGCCATCGCCAACACGCTGGCAGCGGTCTATCTGGCCGATCAGGTGGCGCGCAAACAGGATGCGACGGCGGCCAGCATGGCCTTGCTGGGCGCAAGATCAGATGACCTGCGCAGGCATCAGACAGCGATCGAGGCCGCGATCACCGATCTGGTCGCGCGGGCGGGCCTGCACGACCCGACACGCCCCGACCGGTTGGACCATGACCTGCAAGACACCACAGCACGGCTGGCCAGCGCCCAGGCCGCGCTTGCCCGCGCCAGCGACACCGCCAATACCCAGCGGCTGACCGCCCAGATTGCCGCCTTGCAGGCCAGCCGCGCCGATCTGGCCGCTGCGTTGCAGGCGCTGACCGCAGCCAGCCATGCCCGCGACCGGATGCAGCGCGATCTGGACACGGCCATCGCACAGCAGGCCGGCTATCAACAAGATCTGCGCGCACTGACGCTGGGTGCCGCACAGATCACCCCCGACAGCCGCGTGCTGAACGCCGCGACCGAGGCGCGCTATATCGGGCCGCAAAAGCTGCTGATGGTGCAGATCGCGGCCATGGTCGGGGGGCTGGGCGGGCTGATGCTGGTGGCGCTGCGCCACAGCCTGCGCCGTGGGTTCACCGATGCGGCCGCCTTGCAGGATGCCACCGGCCTGCCGGTTCTGGCGCAGCTGCCGCTGTTGCCGTCCCGCAGGCCCGCACGGCTGCTGGCGGCGCTTGATGTCAGCACAGCCTCGGCCGCGACCGAAGGCTACCGGCACCTGCGCACCACGCTGATGCTGCAGGGCACAAAGCCGCCGCAGGTCATCCTGTCCACCTCGGCGATCCCGGGCGAAGGCAAGACAACGCAGGCCATCGGGCTGGCGCATGCGCTGGCACTGTTGGGCAAACGCGTGCTGCTGGTGGATGCCGACCTGCGGCGGGGGGCGTTCCGGCACTATTTCGCGCTGGCGGGGACAGACGGGCTGGCGGCGGTGATCCTTGGCCATATCGGCCTTGGCGCCGCGACCGAGCCAAGCCCGATCCCCGGCGTCGATCTGCTGGCGGGTGGCGCACAGCATGCGGCGGGCGGCGAAACCCTGTTCGCGCCCGCACTGGCCGATGTGGTGACACAGGCGCGCGCGGCCTACGATGTCGTCATCATCGACGCGCCGCCGGTGGTGCCGGTGGCGGATGCCGTGGTGCTGGCGCGCCAATGCGATGCGGTGATCCTTGCCGTCAGATGGGACAAAACGCCCGCGTCCGTGGTGCTGGCCGCCGCCCAGAAACTGGCGGCAGCCGGTGTGCCGGTGACCGGCGTGACCCTGACGCAGATCGACATCCGCAAACAGGCGCAGCGCGGTGGTGTCGGTTTCGCCCATTACGGGCGCGGTTATTTTCACGCCTGAACTGGCATGACCGCCAGAACGTGGCGGCTGGAAAACCCGATCACATCACCCGCCTGCATCACCCTGCCCGCAGGCAGGTCTGCCGCGATATAGGCCTTGGCGATCCAGTCAAGCGGTCCTGCGGCGGCGCGTGCCTCGATATTGGGCCGCAGGAATGTGCTGACCGGCCCGAGCAGATTGCCCGCGATGCCCGTGGCGGCCGCCTGACAGCCATAGCGCAGATCACCCGTCACCCCCCGCCCGACCAGACCCAGCCGCGCGGTCGGGCCAAGGCTGACATGCGCAGGGCTTGTGCCTACAAAATCCGCGATGCTGATACGGCCCGCAGGTCCGGCCACATCCTGCACCGCGATGGCGGCACTTTCGCCATCCCAATGCACGAAAGGCAGCATCCCCAGATAAAGCCAGTCAATCACCGCATCCGGCCCTGTTGCCGTGACCTGCACGTCATGGCGCACCGCACCCGGCGTGATCCGGCGGATCAGCTGGCAGGTGCCGATGGGACCACCTGTTGTACCCTGCCAAGTGGTGGTCTCAACAGTGGCAATCTCGGCCCCGACGGACAGGCCGGTGCCGCTGGTCGCTGGCACAAAAGGCTGTGCGTCCAGCGTCACGGCGCGCGCCACCAACGCCTCGTTGCCATGGGTCTGGCCGCCGATCTCGGTGCTGGCACCGGCGATGCTGACGCGCGCGGCATATTCACGCTCGGACGCGTAATCAATCGCCTGAAACAACGGATAGGTCGGGCGGTTATCGGCGCGCCAGTCCAGCGCGCCATCACCGCTGATGCCTGACAGATGCACAGGGGGTGTGGTGCCGCTGACACCCGTCGCGCGGGCGGCATAAAAGGTGCCTTGCCATTGCACCTCGTCACCCATGACATACGGGGTCGCAGGCTGCCAGACGGGGGGCAGGATACCGTCATCGAACAGATCGGCCGACAGCGCCACGGCCTCGATCATCAGGCTGGTGCCACCCGGTGTCGCGGCCCCCCATGCGACAGGGTCACGACATGGCTGCCGGTCAGGCCGGTGGCCACGCGGATGCTGCGGCGGCGGGACATGTCGGTGTCGGTCTGGGTGCTGAACGCCTTGAACCCCAGCCCTGCCGGATCACCGATCGCATCGACCAAAGCCTGCCCGCCGTCGATATCGACACGGCAATAGCCCCCCGCCGTTCGCCCCGTGAAACAGACCCAAAGGTCATAGGGCCTGGCGCGGTCCACCGTCACGCTGATCGTGGCGGTCAGCGCCGTGGTGCTGACCGCGCGGTTGCCGGTATAGCTGCCCGACAGGCCAGAGCCCGAGGATTGCAACTGCGACCAGCCCGCCGACAGACCAAAGGCCGCCACCGGATAGACCTTGCGCAAGGCACAGGTCAGCGTTTCGCGCCATGATAGCCTTGTGCCGGCATTGGCCCCGTCCAGCCGCAGGCAGGCGGCGGTTCCGGGGCCTGTCTCGGTCCAGATGCTCAGCCCGCCTTGCGGGCCGGGGCCAAGCGCGACATGCGCGCCGCTGCCCTTGGCAAAAAACGCCGCCAGCGGGTCGGGCGCGGTATGGCCGGTAGAGGCGGGTGACAGCTCTAGCCCGATCATGGATCAATACCACGCCACAAGCTGCGCCGTCGTCCCGCTCGCCCGCACCCGCACCGGCCGGATCGACAGGACCGCACCTGCCGCGACATCATAGGTCACGACCTGCCCGTCCTTGTCCTGCAAGGCCGCGGTGCCCGCGCTTTGCACGAACAGCGCGCGCGGGCGCACCGGCAGGTCTGTGCTGTCCGAGGGTGTGACGACGTAATGCGCCACGGCGGGCGAGGTCAGGTTGACATAATCGGCACTGAAAGGATCGGGCATCGGAGACTCCTGATTGGTTGCAGCCGTCATCATGCCGCTTTTGTCTGAAAACCGCGTTGCACGACCGTGCGGCACCAGATGCAACGGTGCGGGCGCAGCCTCTGGCCAAGCCCGTGATCGTTGCGCTAGAACGGCTGCCATGCCTTTGCCCGATCATCTGCCGCCTGATCGGCTTTGACGCAGCACCACCCGCGCCAGACCGGCCTTTTGTCGCCATCGGCGATGTGCATGGGCGCGCCGATCTGCTGGCCCCCGTGCTGGCGCGTGCCGCGGCGCGCGCCCTGCCGGTCGTGCTGGTGGGCGATTACATCGACCATGGCCCCGACAGCGCGGGCGTGCTGCGCCTGTTGCACGACCACGCGGGGCGGATCGACCTGACCTGCCTGCGCGGCAATCACGAAGACCTGCTGCTGCGCTTTCTGCGACAGCCGCGCAAGACCGGCCGGACATGGCTGCGCTATGGCGGGCGGGCCACGCTGGCCAGCTACGGCATCACCGACCTGCCCGCGGATGTCACGCCCGCCGATCTGGCGCGCGCGCGCAACGCGCTGCTGGCCGCGATGGGCGCGACCGTGACATGGATGCAATCCATGCCCTTTTGGTGGCAAAGCGGCAATGTGGCGGTCCTGCACGCAGGTGCCGATCCGGCCCTGCCCTTGGCCGACCAGCTGCCCAAGGCGATGGCCTGGGGGCATCCCGATTTCGGGGTGGTGCCGCGCCGGGACAGGGTCTGGTGCGTGCATGGCCACCGGATCGTGCCGCGTCTGGCGATCCGCGATGGCGTGATGTCTATCGACACCGGTGCATGGAAAACCGGCAAGCTTTGCGCCGTCCTGATCGGCGAAGGCGGGGTCCGTCCGTTCTAGGCCCCCTTGCGCGCCAGCACCACGATGATGGTGCGCCAGGCGATCCACAGGTCCAGCCGGAATGACGCATCGGCGATATACTGCAGGTCCAGCGCGACCTTGCGCCGGATGTCGTCGATCCCGTCGACATAGCCCAGCTCGACCTGCGCCAGACCGCTGACACCGGGCCGGACGCTGTGCCGCGCGCCATAGCCCGCGATGTCGCGCAGATAGACGCAGGCATGGTCATAGCTGTCGGGGCGCGGGCCGATCAGGCTCATCTCGCCGCGTAAGACGTTGATGATCTGCGGCAATTCATCCAGCCGCGACCGGCGCAGGAACCGGCCCAGCACGGTGATCCGGTCCGCGTCCAGCGCATCAAACGCCCCGCGCGCCGCACCTGTCGCCCGGCGCATTGTGCGGAATTTGAACGCGGCGAACCGCCGGCACCGATACCCCATCCGGTCCTGCCGATAGATCAGCGGACCGGCATTCGCAAACGGGTTCAGCACCAGCAATACGGCCCCGACCGGCACCAGCAGACCCAAAAGCAGCAGGGCGACGACATGGTCAAAGACCCGCTTGGACAGGCGCGGTCGTCCGGTGTCCGGTCGCATCGCATGACGGCAGGCCCGCTTTCCGACAAGGCCGTCATGATGGGACATATCCGACATACCACGCACCACCGCACCCGTTTCACCAAGCCAGGGCAACCTTGCATCCGGCCTGCGGCCAGAGTGGCGAAACATGGTTAAAGGATCGTTAAAGGGCGCTGAAGCCCTGCGCGCGCCTGCAAAACGCGGTTGGCGCTTGCCTGCAGTGCGCGCTTGCTGCGATATGTCGGGAACACCCGCCAGCAGGAGAAAGCGTTTTGCCAACAGCCCTCGCGCGCCGACAGATCGTCACGGCTTTTGTTGCCGCGATCCTGATTGCGGCCCCCCTGCGCGGGGTGGCAGAGGATGTCACGGTCTTTGCTGCCGCCAGCCTGACCGGCGCGCTGGACCGCGTGGCAGCGGCGTGGGCGGCAGAAACAGGGCATAGCGCCGTGATGTCCTATGCCGGATCATCGACGCTGGCCCAGCAGATCCAGCAGGGCGCGCCCGCCGATATTTTCATCTCTGCCAGCGTGGACTGGATGGATGCGGTCGCAGCCTCGGGCGATCTGCGGGGCGGGACACGGCGCGATATTCTGGGCAATGCGCTGGTGCTGATCGCGCATGGGCCGGATGCGGCCCCCGTGACCATCGACGCCAGCCTTGATCTGGCCGGCATGCTGGGCGACGACAGGCTGGCGATGGCGATGGTCGATGCGGTGCCTGCGGGCATCTATGGCAAGGCCGCGCTGACATCGCTGGGGCTGTGGGACAGCGTGGCACCGCTGGTGGCACAATCGGACAACCCGCGCACCGCCCTTGCCTTTGTGGCGCTGAATGAGGCGCCATTCGGCATCGTCTATGCCACCGATGCCGCAGCGCAGGACAATGTCAGCGTGATCGGCACCTTTCCCGCGGACAGCCATGCGCCGATCATCTATCCCGCCGCGATCACCGCGCAAAGCGACAGCGCCCATGCGGCGGCGTTTCTGGAGTATCTGTCATCGGACAATGCCCGCGCGATCTGGCGCAGCGACGGGTTCCGTGTGGTGCAGTGATGGCGGGCGATTGGGCAAACTGGCTGGGTCCGGCGGAATGGCAAGCGGTGCGCCTGTCGGTGCGCGTGGCGTTCTGGGCGACGGTTGTCAGCCTGCCCTTGGGCATATTCGTCGCCTATGCGCTGGCGCGCTGGGATTTCTGGGGCAAACAGCTGCTGAACGGCATCGTGCATCTGCCGCTGATCCTGCCCCCTGTGGTAACGGGCTATCTGCTGCTGATCACCTTTGGGCGGCGCGGGCCTGTCGGTGAATTCCTTGACGCATGGTTCGGCATCGTTTTGTCGTTCCGCTGGACGGGCGCTGCCGTTGCCGCCGCGATCATGGCCTTTCCGCTGATGGTGCGCGCGATCAAGCTGGCGATCGAGGCGGTTGACCCAAAACTCGAAGCCGCCGCCAGCACGCTGGGCGCATCCCGCGCATTTGGGTCTTTGCCACGGTCACGCTGCCGCTGATCCTGCCCGGCATCATCGCCGGATCGATCCTGGCCTTTGCCAAGGCCATCGGCGAATTCGGGGCGACGATCACTTTCGTCTCTAACATCCCCGGCCAGACGCAGACGATCCCATCCGCGATCTATGCCTTTCTACAGGTGCCGGGCGGGCAGGAACAGGCGACACGGCTGGTGATCATCGCCGTCATCATCGCCATGGCGGCGCTGATCCTGTCCGAATACCTTGCGCGGCGGGTCGCCAAACGGGTGGCGGGATCATGACGCTGCGGATCAGGGTGCAGCACGCGTTCGCGGGGTTCGATCTGGATGTCGATGCTGACCTGCCAGCCGGTGTCAGCGTGTTGTTCGGCCCCTCCGGTTCGGGCAAGACGACGGTGATCAATGCGGTGGCGGGGTTGATCCGCCCCGATCAGGGCCGGATCGCGGTGGATGGTTGGGTGCTGACCGATACCGCCAGCCGCCGCCATATCGCGCCCCATCGCAGGCGCATCGGCTATATCTTTCAGGACGCGCGCTTGTTTCCACATCTAAGCGTGCGCCAGAACCTTGCCTATGGGCGCTGGTTCGCGCCGCGCGATGCACAGGCCACCAGCATGGACCGCACGGTCGAGATGCTGGGCATCGGCCATCTGCTGTCCCGCCGCCCCGCCACCCTGTCGGGGGGTGAAAAGCAGCGGGTCGCCATCGGGCGCGCACTGCTATCCGGGCCAAGGCTGATCCTTGCCGACGAACCGCTGGCCGCCTTGGACGAGGCGCGCAAGGCCGAAATCCTGCCCTATTTCGAACGCCTGCGCGACGAGGTGGCGGTGCCGATCCTTCATGTCAGCCACGCCTCGGCCGAGGTGGCCCGTCTGGCCACCACCGTCGTTGCCCTGCGCGCGGGCCGCGTGATCGCCTGCGGCCCACCCGCGCAGGTGCTGGGCGATGTGGGTGTGGTCGGCGCGCGGGGTGCGGCATCGCTGTTGACCGCGCGGGTCGTGGCACATCACGCAGACGGGTTGACGGAACTGGCGACAGCGGCAGGCAGGCTCTGGCTGCCGCGCATCGCTGACGCGGCGGGTGCGACCCTGCGGGTGCGGATCATGGCACAGGATGTGATCCTGTCGCGCGACAGGCCTGTTGGGTTGTCGGCACTGAACATCCTGCAAGGCACGATCAGCGATCTGCGCCTTGGCGACGGGCCGGGGGCGATGGTCACGCTGGCCGTGGGCGAGGATCGCCTTGCCGCGCGCATCACCCGCCGATCCGCCGAGGCGATGGGGTTGGCCCCCGGCCAGACCTGTCACGCCGTGATCAAATCGGTCGCCGTAGCGCCCGATGACATCGGCACGGGGCTGCGCGCTAGCCCAGCATCCCGCGATTGAATCGCTGTTCCAACAGCTTGAAGCCCAGCGCCAGCAGCCCCGCGATCACCATATAGATCACCGCCAGCAACAACAGCGGTTCATAGATGATGAACGTATCCTGGCGCACACGGCTGGACACGGCATAAATCTCGATCACCGTGATCGTGGCGACCAAGGGCGTGGCTTTGAGTTGCAGCACGGTTTCGCCGCCCAGGGTTGGCAGCGCGCGTTGCAGAGCCTGCGGAAACCAGATGCGCCGGAAAATCGCGAACCGGCCCATGCCCATCGACCGTGCCGCCTCCAACTGCCCACCGGCGACGGATTTGAACGCGCCGCGCATCACCTCGCCCTCGTAGCCCGCAAAACTGAGCGATAATGCTAACAATGCATAGGGCCAGGCTTGCCGCAGATAGGGCCAAAGCTCGCTTTCCCTGATCCAGGGGAATTGCGGAAACAGGCTGCCGACGCCGAAATAGATCAGCCAAAGCTGCAACAACAAGGGCGTGCCACGGATCACCGTGCAGAACGCACGCGCGGGGGCGGCCAGAACCCGTGGCCCCGCCGCCTGCGCCAGTCCCAAAGGCACCGCCAGCGCAAAGCCGATCAGGCAGCTAAGCGCCAGCAGCCACAGCGTGCGCCAGATCCCCTGCACCGCCAGATCGTAATAGCGCGGGATCCAGTCCCAGCGCATCGCCAGCGCGGCCCAGACCACAAGGCCCAGCGCCACAGCGACCATGACGATCCGGTGGGGAACAAAGACCTCTTGTGCGATCCTCTGGCGGTTCATTGCGCCGCCTGCCCGCGCCGATAGCGCGCCTCGATCCAGCCAAAGATACGCCCCGACAGCAGCGTCATCAGCAGATAGAGCGCGCCCGCCGCCAGAAAGAATGTGAAATAAGCCCGCGTCGATCCCGCCGCCTGCCGCGTTTCCAGCGTCAGTTCGGAAAAGCCGACGATGGCCAGCAGGGCGGTATCCTTGGTCGCGATCAGCCACAGGTTCGACAGGCCCGGCAAGGCCAAGGGCAGCATCGCGGGAATGGTCACGCGGCGGAATATCTGCACCGAACCCATGCCATAGGCGCGCGCCGCCTCGTGCTGGCCGCGCGGCACGGATTGGATGGCGCCGCGCAACACCTCGGTCGCGTAGGCGCCCTGCACGATACCCAGCACCGCGATACCCGCGACAACGCCCGAGATTTCGACAGGCCGCTGGCCCAGCGCGCGCAAAGCCTGATTAAGCAGATCGGTGCCCGCGTAATACAGGATCAGGATCAGGATCAGTTCCGGCACAGCGCGCACGACGACCGTATAGACCGCCAGCAAATCACGCGTGACCGGCCCGCCATGCAGCTTGCCCAGCGCGCCCGCCGTGCCGATCAGCAGGCCCAGCGCAAAGGCACCAACTGCGATCTGCAGGCTGGCCCACGCGCCGCGCAAAAGATTACCCCCCCAGCCCGGCGGCTGGAGGGACAACAGACCGACCGATGTTTCCAGCCCCGGCCAGAGGGCATATAGCCAGTCTAACACCCGCTGCGCCGGGCCTAGTTGCCCAAGATCGAGGTGGCGAAATAGCCCGCCGTGATCGCGTCATAGGTGCCGTCCGCGATGATCGCGGCGATGCCGGTATTGATCGCCTCGCGCAGGGCATCATCGCCTTTGCGCACACCGGCACCGACACCAGCGCCAAGGATCGCCTCATCCGCGGCGACAGCGCCTTTGACCTCGCAACAGGCACCGGCTGCGGTGGCAAGGAAATCATCCATCGCCAAGCTATCTGCCTGCGTGGCGTCGATCCGCCCTGCGGCCAGATCCTGGTTCGCTTCGTCCTGGGTCTGGTAGGTGCGCAATTCGGTCGCACCTTCGAAATAGGCCTGCGCATAGCTTTGGTGGATGGTCGAGACCTGCACGCCCAGCACCTTGCCCGCAAGGCTTTCGGGGGAGGCGTCCATCTGCATGTCACGCTGGCCCACGATCACGGTCGGCGTGTTATAGTAAGGGTCCGAAAAGTCGATGGTCTGCATCCGGTCTGCGGTGATCGACATCGACGCCATGATCGTGTCGATCCGGCCCGACACCAGCGCGGGGATGATCCCGTCCCATGCGGTGGGCGTCAGCACGCAATCAAGTGCGGCGGCAGCGCAAACCGCGTCGATGATCTCGACCTCCCAGCCGACCCAGTTTCCCGCCGCATCGGGCGAGGCAAACGGCGGATAGGGTTCGGCGGCGATACCGATACGGACCTGATCGGCCTGCGCCATGGCGGCGGTGGCGATCAGGGCGGTGGTTGCCAGAAGGGCCAGTTTTCTCATGATCTTTCTCTCCTTGTTGAATGTCAGAACGCTTTTGCGCTTCTTGTGGTGATCCCGCAGCGCGGGTTTCGACGCGACGTTTGCAAAGGCTGCGGCTGGCAAAGCCACAACCGCAACATTTTTGTGATTGTATCTGGCCAAAATGGCAGCAATTATTCAAGTGTATAATTTCAGCTAAAGATGGACGACATGCGATTTGGTGCCGAAGACCGATCAAAACCCCTTGCCGCCGTGATCATGCGCGCCCCCGGCCCCGCCATGGCCAAGGCCCGCCCGCAAGACTGGCACTACGGCACAGGGTTCGACCCTGCCCGCGCGGAAATCCAGCATGCGGAACTGGCGCGGATCGTCACCGCCAGCGGGGCAAAGGTGCATTGGATGCCATCCGCCGATGACGGGTTGTCCGATGCGGTGTTCGTGCAGGATCCGTCTTTTGTCACCCGCCACGGGGCCGTGATCCTGAACATGGGCAAGGCCCTGCGCCGCGCCGAACCGGATATGCATGCCGCGTTCTACGACAGCATCGGCGTGCCGGTGATCGGCCGTCTGACCGGTGATGCCACGGTCGAATCGGGTGATTGTTTCTGGCTTGATCCGCAGACCTTGGCCGTGGGGCGCGGTGTGCGTACCAATCAGGCAGGCATCGCCGCTTTGTCCGACATCCTGCGCCCTTATGACATCAATGTGCAGGCTTATGACCTGCCCTATTGGACCGGCCCCGCCGCCTGCCTGCATCTGATGTCGCTGGTGTCCCCGCTTGGCCCCGATATCGCGCTGATCCATGCACCTTTGCTGCCCTATGCGCTGTGGTCGGAGATGCGCGCGCGCGGCTGGACCCTGCTGCATGCGCCCGAGGATGAATTCATGGCATCGAACGGGCTGAGCCTGAACGTGCTGGCGCTGCGCCCGCGCGACGTGGTGATGGTGGACGGTTTCCCGCAGACCCGCGCCTTGATGGAAAACGCAGGCTGCACCGTGCAGGTATTCGACGGCGACGCGCTGTGTATCGCCTGCGAAGGTGGCCCCACCTGCCTGACCCGTCCGGTGCTGCGCGCATGACCGCGCGCCGCACCTTCAAGCGCGAAGGCGAGGAGGCGCGCCGCACCGCGCTGATCGACGCCACGCTGGACTGCATCGCCGAAGGCGGGCCACAGGCGGCGACCGTGCGCGCGATCGCATTGAAGGCAGGTGTCACACCGGGGCTGATCAAACATTATTTCGACACCAAAGAAGACCTGGTCGCCGCCGCCCATGAAACCCTGATGACCCGCCTGACCGAGGCGAGTGCCGCCGCACTGGACGATCTGCCCGCCGATCCGATCGCGCGGCTGACTGGGTTCATCGCCAATGCGGTCACGCCGCCTGTTGTCGATCCGCGCGCCATGGCGCTGTGGGCGGCGTCGATGCAGCTGGTGCCGCGCGACGCCGCGATGCGCGATGTCCACGAAGCGACCTATCTGGCCTTCCGCGACCGGCTGGAACGCATGATTGCCGATGCCCTGCGCGCGGCGGGCAAACCCTATGACAAACCCACGACACGCGCCCTCGCCATCGCAGGCAATGCGCTGCTCGACGGGCTGTGGATCGAGGCATCCGTCCTGCCCGACCAGTTCGCGCAAGGCGAAATGCGCAGCATCGCGATCCGCGCCTTTGCGCGGCTGCTTGACCTGAAACTACCGGAGTAAATGATGCAATATGCAGATGTCACCACCCGCCTTGCCGGGCTGGGGTCGGATAAATGGGTGCTGAGTGCCGCCGCCAATGCGCGCATCCGCGCAGGCGAGGCGATCATCAACCTGACCATCGGTGAACCTGACGTGCCGACGCCTGCCGCGCTGATCGAAAGCGCCATCACCGCGATGGGGGCGGGGCGCACCGGCTATTCCAACGGACGCGGCGAGCCGTCATTGCTGAATGCGCTATCCGGCAAATATTCCACCCTGACAGGCCGCAGTATCGGGACCGACCGCTTTCTTTGCCTGCCCGGCACGCAGACATCGCTGTATCTGGTGCTGACAGCGCTTTGCGATCCGGGTTGCGAGGTGATCCTGGGCGATCCGATGTATGCCACCTATGAGGGGTTGATCCGCGCGTCGGGTGCCGTGCCGGTCACTGTCAGCCTTGACCCCGCCCATGGTTTCCGCCTGCAGGCGGCGGATGTTGCGGCCGCGATCACGCCGGCAACGCGCGTTATCATGCTCAACACGCCGCACAATCCGACAGGCGCGATCCTGCGGCCTGCCGATCTGGATGCGATCTGTGCGCTGGCGGCCCAGCATGACCTGTGGGTCGTGTCGGACGAGGTTTACGGCAACCTGACCCATGATGGCGCGGTATTCACATCCGCACTGGCCAATTCCGCCTATGAGGACCGCGTGATCGTCACCGCCTCGATCTCCAAATCCCATGCCGCACCGGGGTTCCGGTCGGGCTGGGTCTGCGGGCCTGCGGCCTTCTGCACCCGCGCGCTGCCCCTGTCGGAAACCATGCTGTTCGGATCGCAGCCATTCATTGCCGACATGACAGCGCAGGCCGTGGCGGGCGCGCCTGATCTTGCCACCGCGATGGCCGCCCGCATGGCGCGGCGCGCGGGGATCATCCACGCAGCCCTTGACGGTGTGGCGGGCCTGCATGTGCACAAACCCGAGGCGGGGATGTTCGCCCTGCTCGACATCCGCGCGCTGAGCCACGATTCCAAAGCCTTTGCGCTGGCGCTGCTAGAGGCCGAGGCCGTCGCCGTCATGCCCGGCGCGTCCTTTGGCAAAGCTTTTGAGGGTTGGCTGCGGCTTGCCCTGAACGCCAGCGACGACGCAACACGCGAGGCTTGCATCCGCATCAAACGCTTTGCGATGGGCTGGCCACGATGACCAGTGTCGCGCAAAGCCTTGTGCGCTGGTTGCAGCAGATGGGGACCGAGGTGATTTTCGGCATCCCCGGCGTGCATACGATCGAGCTTTACCGCGCCCTGCCCGACGCGGGCATCCGCCATGTCACCCCGCGCCACGAAGCGGGGGCAGGTTTCATGGCCGATGGCTATGCCCGCGTGTCGGGGCGGTTCGGCGTGGCGCTGGTGATCACCGGGCCGGGGCTGACCAATATCCTGACGCCGATGGCGCAGGCGCGCGCGGATTCTGTGCCGATGCTGGTCATCTCCGGCGTGAACCGGCGGGATAGTCTGGGCAAGGGGTTGGGGCATCTGCACGAACTGCCCGATCAACTGGCGCTGAGCGCGACACTGGGTCCGGCGTTTCATCTGGACCAGCCCGCCGATCTGCCCGCGATCCTTGACCAGATTGCCATTGCCCTGACCACGGGGCGCGGCGGGCCGGTGCATCTGCAAATCCCGCTCGACCTGATGGCGGCAGAGGCGCCCGATGCGCCAAGCCGCATCGCCGACCAAGCCGCCGACGCCCTGCCGGATGTCAGCGCCGCGAATACCTTGCTGGCACAGGCGCAACGCCCTGTCATCATTGCCGGTGGTGGCTGCCGCCGCGCGGGTGCCGCGCTGCAAGCTTTGGCCGACCGCCTTGGCGCGCCGGTGATCCTGACCACCAATGCGCGCGGGCTGATGCACGGGCATCCGCTGGTCGTGCCTGCCTCGCCCAGCCTTGCGCCGGTGCGCGACCTGATCGCATCGGCGGATCAACTGCTGGTGCTGGGGTCCGAAATCGGGCCGACGGATTGGGACATGTATGACGATGGTGGCCTGCCGGACCTTACCCAGATGATCCGCGTCGATACCGACGCCGCCCAGTTGGCGCGCCATCCTGCCGCCCTGACGCTGCACGGTGATGTCGCCGCAATCCTGCCGCAGCTACAGGGCCAAGCCAGCGCCGATGGCGCGGACCGCGCCGCCCAAGCGCGGAACGCGGCCCATGCCGCGCTGCCCGCTGGCTATGCCGCCGAGATCGCCCTGCTGAACCGCCTGCGCGATACCTGCCCCCGCGCGATCATGGTCGGGGATTCCACGCAAGTCGTCTATGCAGGCAACCTTTATTTCGACCACGACCGGCCCTGCGGCTGGTTCAATGCGGCGACAGGCTACGGCGCGCTTGGCTATGCGCCGGGGGCGGCGGTAGGGGCGGCATTGGCGGCCCCTGACGCGCGCATCCTGTGCCTGATCGGCGATGGCGGGCTGATGTTCAGCCCCGGTGAGTTGCTGACAGCGGTCGAGGAAAAGCTGAACATCACCTTTATCGTGTTCAACAACGCAGGCTATGGCGAAATCGCCAGCGCGATGAAAGCCGCAGGCGCGCAGGTGCTGGGCTGCACCCCGCGCCCGCCGGATTTCGCCGATCTCGCGCGCGCCTGCGGTCTGCCATTTGCCCGCACCACGCCCGATGCAATCGACGCGACGCAATCCGGCCCCCGCATGATCGAAGTCACCTTGCCGCCTGTCACGACGACCTGATCCGGCTGGGCGGTACACCGAACCGCCGCCGGAATGCGCGCGAAAAGCTGGTGGGGTCCACAAATCCACAGCGCAGCGCAATATCACGCAGATCGTGGCGCGTGTCGGTGACCATCCGCCGTGCCATCTGCAGCCGCAGGTCCAGATAGGCCGCACCCGGCCCCTGGCCCAAGGTATCGCGGAACAGCTGCTCCATCCGGCGCAGGCCCAGCCCTTGCGCGCGCGCGATTGTCTCCAGCGGCAACGGGTCCTCCAGATGCGCATTCATCAGCGCCAGCGCCCCCGCCAGCCGCAGATCGCGTGCGACAGGCAACAGGCCGGGGCGCTGCGGACGGCTGCCATCTGACTGCGGCTCGTATTGGAACGATGCAGCCACCTGCCCGGCCAGCCCCGCCCCACAACGTGCGCCGATCAGATGCAGCATCAGGTCGGCAGCAGGGGCGGCACCGCCCGCCGTGAACCGGTTGCGCGAAATGACGAAACGGTCCGGCACGACATCGACAGCCCTGTGCGCGCTGGCGAAATCCTCCAGATCCTCCCAATGCACGGTGGCGCGGTGACCATCCAACAGCCCTGCCCGCGCCAGCACCCACGGCCCCGCATCGACCGCCCCCACCGCGCGGAACCGCCCCGCGACACGGCGCAGACCCGCGATCAGCGGGCGGGTGGCGACCTCGGACTGGTTGTAGCCAGCAACGACGATCAGCGCATCGGCCCCTTCCGCTGCTGCAAGCGGCCCAATCGCAGGCAAGGCAATCCCGCAGGTCAGCGCCACATCCGCCCCCGAAGGCGAGACCACACGCCAGCGGAACCTGTCCTGCCCCAGATGCCTGTTCGCGTTGCGCAAAGGGTCGAGCACCGACGCCACTTCCAATATCGAGGCGCGCGGCAACACCAGCACCGCGATATCAAGCGGCAGGGTCGAAGGCGCGAAGATGGATTCAGAAATCGTCATAATATTTTCGTAAATCGCCAAGCCGCCCCGCGCAACCCTGTTAGCCTCAGCACCAAGGAGGACCCCCATGCCACTTTCCATGAACCGCGAGGTTTTCATCACCTGTGCCGTCACCGGATCGGGCGGCACGCAGGATATGTCACCGCATGTCCCCCGCTCGCCCGCACAAATCGCCGACCGCCGCCATCGATGCGGCCAAGGCGGGGGCGGCCATCGTGCATTGCCATGTCCGCGACCCCGCGACCGGCAAACCGTCGCGCGACCCCGCGCTTTACCGCGAAGTGACCGAGCGTATCCGCGACGCGGATACCGATGTGATCCTGAACCTGACCGCCGGCATGGGCGGTGATCTGGTGTTCGACGGCACCGAAGCCATGCACCGTATGTCGCAGACATCCGACATGGCGGGGGCTGCGGAACGGGTGCAGCATGTGATCGATTGCCGCCCTGAAATCTGCACGCTCGATTGCGGCACGATGAATTTCGCCGAGGCCGATTACGTCATGGTCAACACCCCCGGCATGTTGCGCGATATGGCGACGCGGATGGTGGCCTCTGGCGTGCGTATCGAGATCGAGGCGTTTGATACCGGCCATCTGTGGTTCGCCAAGCAACTGGTCGCCGAAGGCATCATCCCCGACCCCGTGCTGGTGCAGCTTTGCATGGGCGTGCCATGGGGCGCGCCCGATGATCTGAACACCTTTCTGGCGATGGTGAACAACGTGCCGCCGCATTGGCACTGGTCGGCCTTTGCACTGGGGCGCAATGAAATGCCCTATGTCGCGGCGGCGGTGCTGGCGGGTGGCAATGTGCGGGTCGGGCTGGAGGACAATCTTTACCTGTCCAAAGGCGTGCTGGCGACAAACGCGCAACTGGTCGAGAAAGCGGCAACCATCATCGCAAACATGGGCGCGCGGGTGATCGGGCCGGATGCCGTCCGCGACCGCCTCCATCTGACGAAACGGGCACCGCTATGAAGGCCGCAATCATCGGCGGCGGCGTGATCGGCGGCGGCTGGGCCGCCCGGTTCCTGCTGAATGGTTGGGATGTCGCGGTCTTTGACCCCGACCCCGACGCCCCGCGCAAGATTGACGCCGTGCTGGACAACGCCAAACTGTCGCTGCCTGCCCTGTCCGATGTGCCGCTGCCCGCGATGGGGCAGCTCAGCTTTGCCGCGAGCTTGGCCGAGGCTGTGACAGGCGCGGATTACATTCAGGAATCCGTCTCCGAACGGCTGGACCTGAAACACCGCGTTTATGCAGAAATCCAAAAGGTTTCGCCGGATACCCCGCTTGGCTCCTCCACATCCGGCTACAAGCCAAGCCAATTGCAAGAAGGGGCGATCAACCCTGCGACGATCTTTGTCGCCCATCCATTCAACCCCGTCTACCTGCTGCCTCTGGCCGAGGTGGTGCCCAGCCCCGCCAGCGACGCCGCCCTGATCGAACGGGTCAAGGATACGTTGCGCGGGATCGGCATGTTCCCCCTGCATGTGCGCAAGGAAATCGACGCCCATATCGCCGATCGGTTCCTCGAGGCGGTCTGGCGCGAGGCGCTCTGGCTGGTCAAGGACGGCATCGCCACGACCGAGGAAATCGACGAGGCGATCCGCATGGGGTTCGGGTTGCGCTGGGGCCAGATGGGCCTGTTCGAGACCTACCGGATCGCAGGCGGCGAAGCAGGGATGAAACATTTTCTGGAACAGTTCGGCCCCTGCCTGACATGGCCTTGGACGAAACTGATGGATGTGCCGGACTTCAACGACGAACTGGTCGATCTGATCGCAGGCCAGTCCGATGCGCAATCGGGGCATCACACGATCCGCGAGCTGGAACGGATCCGCGACAGCAATCTGGTGGGCTTTCTGCGGGTGCTGAAAGACCGCGATTGGGGCGCGGGGCGCGTGCTGAAAGCACATGACGCGGCAAGGCGTGACGCGGTGCAGACGCCGGACGCCGACGCCCCGCTGGTGCGCTTGCAGGTGCTGCCCAGCTGGATCGACTACAACGGCCATATGACCGAAAGCCGCTATCTGTTCGCAGGCTCGGAAACCTCGGACACGCTGCTGCGGCTGATCGGGGCGGATATGGACATATGTCGCGGGCGGGCACAGCTATTACACCGCCGAAACCCACATCCGCCATCTGGGCGAGGCGAAACTGGGCGATCATCTGACCGGATCGGTGCAGGTGCTGGGCGCGGATGACAAGCGGTTGCATATCTTCATCACCATCGCGCGTGATGGGGATGCCGTGGCGACGCTGGAACAGATGCTTTTGCATGTGGACATGGCCGCAGGCAAGACCTGCCCTGCCGCCCCCGCCGTGCTGGACCAGTTGTTCGCCATCCGAGATGCCCATGCCAGCCTGCCGCGCCCTGCGGGCACGGGCCGCCATATCGGACAGGGGAAAAGCTGATGCATTTTGCCATGACCGACGAACAGCGGATGATCGTGGACACGACCCGCGCTTTCGTCGCGGCGGAACTTTATCCGCATGAAGCGCTGGTCGAACGCACCGGCCATCTGCCGATGGAGCTGATCCGCGAGATTCAGGCCAAGGCGATGGCCGCAGGTCTTTATGCCGCCAATATGCCCGAAGAGGTCGGCGGCGCGGGTCTCGATACCCTGTCATGGCTGCTTTATGAACGCGAATTGGGCCGCGCCAATTACGCGCTGCACTGGACCTGCGTGGCGCGGCCATCGAACATCCTGCTGGCAGGGACAGAAGCGCAACGCGAAAGGTACCTCTACCCCTGCCTGCGCGGCGAGACATGGGATTGTCTGGCGATGACCGAACCCGGCGCCGGATCCGACCTGCGCGGCATGCAGGCCAGCGCGCGGCAGGACGGCGGTGACTGGGTGCTGAACGGCACCAAGCATTTCATCAGCCATGCCGATATCGCAGGCTTCACCATCGCATTCATGGCGACGGGCGAAGAAGTCCACGCCGCGCGGCCCCAAGAAAAAGATCACGGCCTTCTTCGTGGACAAAGGCACGCCGGGCTTCACCGTGCGTGAAGGGTACCGCAACGTCAGCCACCGCGGCTATTCCAACGCCATTCTGGACTTCGACGATTGCCGCATACCGGCCGAGAATATTCTGGGCGAGGTGCATAAAGGGTTCGAAGTCGCCAATGACTGGCTGGGGGCCACGCGATTGCAGGTGGCCGCCACTTGTCTGGGGCGTGCCGACCGTGCGCTGGATCACGCGGTGCGCTATGCGGCGGAACGGCGCCAGTTCGGCCAGCAGATCGGTAAGTTTCAAGGCGTCAGTTTCAAGCTGGCCGATATGGCGATGGAGCTGAAAGCCGCCGAATTGCTGACATGGGAGGCCGGCTGGAAGTGCGATCAAGGCAGCGTCACCGAGGCCGATATGGCCATGGCCAAGCTGAAAGCCAGCGAAGTGCTGGCCATGGTCGCGGACGAGGCGATCCAGATCCATGGCGGCATGGGGTTGATGGACGACCTGCCACTGGAACGGATCTGGCGCGATGCAAGGGTCGAACGGATCTGGGAAGGCACCAGCGAAATCCAGCGGCACATCATCAGCCGGCAACTCTTGCGCCCGCATGAGGGCTAGTCAGGGGGCTGTCTGCCCCCTCGGCGCGACGCGCCTCACCCCCGAGGATATTTTTGAACAGATGAAACGATATGTTAACCAATCCGTTGCAGACTGATCGGGCGGTACAGGGGGGGACCCCGATGACCGCAACAGGTGAAGTTTCCCTGTCCCGCACTGTCGGGACAGGGCGACGCCCCTGTTTCATCTGTTTACAAATATCCTGGGGGTCCGGGGGCAAGGCCCCCGGCTGCCTGCACCGCAGGCAGATGCAGCTATGACAGATCTGTCGCGCCTGCTGCGACCGTGCAGCATTGCGGTGCTTGGCTCTGGCTGGGCTGCCAACGTCATTGAACAATGCCAGCGCATGGGGTTCGATGGTCCGGTCTGGCCCGTGCACCCAACGCGCGACCAGATCGCCGGGGTGCGCTGTTACCCTTCGCTGACCGATCTGCCTGCCGCACCTGATGCGACCTTTATCGGGGTCAATCGCCATGCGACGGTGGATGTTGTGGCCGAACTGGCCAGTATCGGCGCGGGCGGCGCGATCTGTTTCGCTTCGGGCTGGCGCGAAACCGGCGACGGCGATTTGCAGGACCGGCTGGTCGCGCGCGCGGGGAAGATGCCGATCCTCGGGCCAAATTGTTATGGCGTGATCAACTATCTTGACGGGGCATTGCTCTGGCCGGATCAGCATGGCGGGCGGCGGGTCGCGCGGGGTGTGGCGTTGATCAGCCAGTCCTCCAACATCGTGATCAACCTGACGATGCAGGCGCGCGGCTTGCCCATCGCCTATGTCGCCTGTCTGGGCAATGCGGCCCAGGTCGGGCTGGCACAACTGGCGCGCGCCTTGCTGGCGGATGAGCGTGTCACCGCCCTGGGGCTTTACATCGAAGGTCTGGGTGACGCCGCCGGTTTCGCCACCGTGGCCGAGGCTGCACGGGCGGCAGGCAAAGGCATCGTCGCGATCAAATCCGGCAAGACGGCAGCCGCACAGACTGCTGCCGCATCGCATACCGCATCTTTGGCGGGCGGCGGTGCGGCCTCCTCTGCCTATTTGCGCCAGATCGGGGTGGCCGAGGTGAACACGCCGGCAGAATTGCTCGAAACGCTCAAAATCCTGCACCTGTACGGGCAAGGGTTGGGCCGACGGCTTTGCGCTGTGGCCTGTTCAGGGGGCGAGGCCGGGCTGGTCGCGGATATGGCCGCGCCTTTGGGGCTGGCGTTTCCACCGCCCGATCCGGCGCAAGCGGGCCATCTCGCGGACACGCTCGGCCCTTTGGTCACCATCGCAAACCCGCTGGATTACCAGACCTTCATCTGGGGCGACGGGCCGCGCACGACAGAGGTTTTCAGCACCATGCTGGCAGGCTATGACGCGGGGCTGTTCATCATCGACCCGCCGCGCCCCGACCGCTGCGATCCGGCCAGTTTTGCCCCCGCGCTGGACGCGATCGTCGCCGCCGCGCGCGCCACCGGCAAACCCGCGTTTCCTGTTGCCTCGCTGCCCGAAAACTTTGACGAGGACCGCGCCATCGCGCTGATGGATCAAGGCATTGCACCGCTGATGGGGCTGGAGACGGCGCTGGCGGCAGTGCGCGCAGCGCAGGTCACGGCAGGGCGCGCAGGGTGGCGCAACTGGTCGCCCATCGCGCGCACCGGCCCGCTGACTTTGCTGGACGAGGCCACAGCCAAGGCGCGGCTGGCGACGGCGGGCGTCGCGGTACCGCGCGGCATCGCTGCGCCGACGATCCAAGCCCTGACAGCCGCAGCGCAAGACCTGACACCGCCCCTGGCGCTGAAAGGGCTGGGCTTTGCCCATAAGACCGAGGCGGGCGCCGTGCGCCTGCATCTTGCCACGATCAAAGGGCAGGCGGAAATGCCGGGGGCTGTCGGCTATCTGGCCGAGGAAATGGTGACGGGTGCCATCGTCGAACTCTTGCTTGGCGCGCGCCGCGATCCGGTTTACGGCGCAACGCTGACGCTGGGTTTCGGCGGGGTCGCGGCGGAAGTGTTGGCCGATACCGTCACGCTGGTCCTGCCGGTGACAGCCGCCGATATCGCGGACGGCCTGCGCCGCCTGACGCTCTGGCCGCTGCTGGATGGTTATCGCGGCAGACCGCGCGCCGATGTCGGCGCGGTAATCCACACGGCGCTGGCCTTGCAGGACATGCTGGCAACCGACAGGATGCTGGAAGAAATTGAAATCAATCCGCTGATGGTCGGGGCAGATTTTGCCGTGGCCGCGGATGCCGTGATCTGGAAGGACACCCCATGATGCAGATGCGCAGCGATGGCCCGATCCACACCCGCCGCGAGGGTGCGGTTCTCGAAGTCACGCTTGACCGGCCCAAGGCCAATGCGATCGATCTGGCCACCAGCCGGATCATGGGCGAGGTGTTCCGCGATTTCCGCGATGACGACAGTCTGCGGGTCGCGATCCTGCGGGCGGCGGGCGACAAGTTTTTTTGCCCCGGTTGGGACCTGAAAGCCGCCGCTGAAGGTGACGCGGTTGATGCAGATTACGGCGTCGGCGGTTTTGGCGGCCTGCAGGAACTGCCGCATCTGAACAAACCGGTGATCGCCGCCGTCAACGGCATCTGCTGCGGCGGCGGGCTGGAACTGGCGCTCAGCTGCGATCTGATCCTTGCGTCTGACACAGCCACCTTTGCGCTGCCGGAAATCCGGTCGGGCACGGTGGCGGATGCCGCCTCGATCAAACTGCCCAAGCGCATCCCCTATCATGTCGCCATGGATCTGTTGTTGACCGGTCGCTGGTTCGATGCGCCAGAAGCCCTGCACTGGGGGCTTCTGCGCGAGATCACGACACCGGCCGATCTGCTGCCCAAGGCTTGGGCGCTTGCCCGCATGCTCGAAAACGGCCCGCCACTGGTCTATGCCGCGATCAAGGACATCGTGCGCGAGGCCGAAGCCATGCGGTTCCAAGACGCGCTGAACCGCGTCACCAAACGGCAATTCGCGACCGTGGACCAGCTTTACGCCAGCGACGACCAGAAAGAAGGCGCGCGCGCCTTTGCCGAAAAACGCGATCCGGTCTGGACCGGGCGCTAGATTTGCAGCCACTTTGCGCACCGGCCGTTCGCGGCGGGCGCAAAGGCCATGCGGCGCCTGTAGGGCGACCGCCCTTTCGATTACTGGGCGTTGGGAAAGAATAACTGATCGCCACCAACCTGATACGCCGCAATGGCCTGCTGGCCCGCGTCGGAGACGAGCCAGTCGATGAATGCCTGTCCCTCCTGCGCCTTGACATGGGCATGACGCTCTGGATTGACGAGGATCACGCCATAGGGGTTGAAAAGGACCGGATCACCCTCGTATGTGATGGTCAGGTCGCCACGGTTTGCAAATGACAACCATGTGCCACGGTCGGTCAGTGCATAGGCCGGAACTTGGACCGCAGTGTTCAGCGTGGCACCCATGCCGGACCCGGTTTCAAGATACCATGCGCCCTCGGGCACGATACCTGCGGCTGACCACAATGCCTGCTCCGCCTGATGGGTGCCACTATCGTCGCCGCGTGATGCAAAGGCTGCACCGGCCTGCGCGATCGCCGTCATCGCATCCGCTGCATTCTGTGCGGCGCGCGTTTTGGCGGGGTCACCGTCCGGCCCGACGATAACAAAGTCGTTATACATGACGTCGAAACGCTCGACGCCATAGCCTTCAGCAACGAATTGCTCCTCTGCGGGAAGTGCATGAACGAAGACCACATCGACATCACCGCGGCGTCCAGTTTCCAAAGCTTGCCCTGTGCCCTGTGCGACAACGCGGACTTCTATGCCTGTTTCTTCCGAGAACAGGGGCAAGATATGTCCGAACAGACCTGAGTTTTCAGTCGATGTCGTCGAGGCGACGGTGATGAAATCCTGCGCAAAGGCCGGAACAGCCACAATCGATCCCAGGCTAGATACGGCACAGAGCAGAATAGCCCGCGTGTTTAGTGGCATGTTGATCTTCTCCTTGTTGAGCAATTTAAGATAACCAGACGCGTTCGCCACCCAGAAAATCCCGGGCTTGGGATGTCTGGGGCGCGTCAAAGAACTGGACAGCGGGGCCATGTTCGATCAGCCGTCAACGATAGGAAAATGCAAGGTCCTGCGCAAGGCCGCCGCGCGCGGTGACACGGTGATCATTGCGCAAGCAACATCAGGTAAATAAAAAGCCCAACCACGACAGGGGGTCGCCCCCACAAAGAGCAAAGAGCAAAGAGCAAAGACAATCGCGCCCCAACCGGCGAACGGCGCAAGCGCAAGTCCGGCACCCAACGGCAGGCCGATCATCAGCAACTGATAAAATGGTGATCCCACGAGGACTCGAACCCCGAACCTGCTGATTAGAAGTCAGCTGCTTTACTAGAACATCGAGATACATGAGTAATCATTCTTCCTTTGATTTATTGACTATTTTAGAAGATCACTGTATATACTTACTCATAAGAAATCATAGTGACACACAGTTTTTGTAACCCACTTGTAACCCCGGAGCCAGCACAATGCCACGTTTGGTGGACAAGAACCTGACAGACAGCATGGTACGCGCAGCGCCTGCCAAAGACCGCCGATACGACTTGTTCGACGGAAATACCCGTGGTTTTGGGCTGCGCGTTGGAACAGGGGGCAAGAAGAGCTTCTTTGTCATGCGTCGAATCGACGGACAGATGAAGAGGCGCACTTTAGGAACATATCCGTCGCTCACGCTTGCTAACGCGCGCACGGCTGCGGCCAAAGAGCTGGTACGGATGGCCAGCGGCAAGGAAGAGAAACCAACCGAGGGGCGACTGTTTCGAGACATATACGAAGACTGGATGGCGCGAGACCAAGCAGAGAACCGCACACTGCGTCAGGTTCGCAGTGCTATGGAGGTTCACGTCCTACCCAAGCTTGCCAAACGCAAGATAGAAGACATCAAGAAGGGCGACATCATCCGACTAATCGATAGCATCGCCGATTCTGGGAAAGGCACCCAAGCAAACCGCGTGTTGGCCCACGTCAAAAGGATGTTCAGCTGGGCTGCAAAGCGCGATCTTGTACGCGCCAACCCCGCAGCAGATGTCGAGAAGGTCTGGCGTGAAGTGAGCCGGAGTCGGGTCCTATCACCCGCGGAAATCTGCCAGATTATGCTAAGCGCACGCGCCCTTGATTACCCATTCGGTCCGTACATTCGGCTCTTGCTCCTCGTTGCACAGCGCCGCGACGAAGTTGCGGCTATGCGGTGGTCTGAGACCGACCTTGCGGCAAAAACATGGACTATCCCCGGTTCGCGGACGAAAAATCGGGATAGCCATCAAGTGCAGTTCTCCAATCAAGCCATGGATATCTTGCAGGTGTTGCCCCGTTTCGAGGACACAGACTTTGTCTTTCCGGCTACGAGTTCTCGTACGGAGGGGGACAGGGGCCGATCTCTGGCTTCAGCAACGCAAAGCGCCGCCTTGACGCATCCAGCGGTGTAGGAGGCTGGCGATTTCATGACTTCCGCCGCGCTTTTGCCTCTCATGCGACTGAGCGGCTGGGCGTTTCGCCTGCGGTGGCAGATAAGGTTCTGGCCCATAGGACGGGCGTCGTGCGCGGTGTTGCAGCAGTCTACAATCGCGCAGAACTGTTGGGTGAACGCAGGGAAGCCCTGCAACTGTGGGCAGATTGGCTCGATGAATTGACACAGACCCATGAACAATGATGACACCAATTTGATTGCGCTAAATGAGGTTGGGTGCATGCTCAAGTACCTCGTGCATCACGCGGTACGATTTGACGCAGGGCAAAGCCCAAGATTGGCCTTACCGCACATTCATGTGAAATTTTTGCTGGTGGAATGTCGGAACTTATTAGACGCGGTCACGATGAGATTAGCGCCTTATCAGGCAGGAGAGAGAAAAAGCCCGGAAAGCTGCATTTCCGCTATCAGGCTACCCGCCAAGCGCTCTGTATTCTAGAAGACCTTGAAGCAGGCCGGACGATAGCAGACGCCAGCATGATCTTGTTCCAGTCATACGCAGAGTCAGCGGTGGGCGGCCCCAGTCCAATTTATCTTGGGATCACCCCAACATCCCAGCGACCAGACAATCGCACTATCTTCTTGAGGGCAGCGGCCATCAAGCTCTGGAAAGTGCCGCAAGCAAACCGGGATAAGATTGTGAGGGACGCCGTCAAGATCGGTATTTTGGATAAATCGCCACAAAGTCATGCAAAGCGCATGCGCGCATTCGCAAAACGCGTTGAGAATGTGGATCAACGTCCACTGAATGTGGTCGGACCGAACACTTACAATCAACGTGATGGCAATAATCCCTCCCAACCTAAACGACGCAAACCAGCGCCTGAGTGGTTTCATTGGAAAATCGTCAACGATCTCGTGGATAAACACGGATACAAGGAACTGAGCGACTTCATTTGACTTTCTACACGCACCCCCAGTCGTGTAGGGAAGCTTGCAAGCCAACCTGTGTGAACATCGCGCATCATACAGGAGCATGTTATGGCTAAGGCGATCCAATCTTGGGAACGAGTACAGCTGCGGGTCCCATACACACGGACACATATCACCCGCCTTGAGAAGGCGGGGCTGTTTCCTCGCCGCGTGCGGCTTGGCGCTGGACGGGTTGGCTGGGTTGAGGAAGAAATCGACGCTTGGATCGAGAGCCGCATCGCTGAGCGGGATGGTCAAGAATGAGCGGCGCCCAGCCGCGCTTCGTGCTTCGTCATGCCAGTGACGCACAGAAGGTCCAGACAGCGCGATACCTTGTGAAAGGCTGGCTCGGCTCGACTGGTCTGTCGGTCGTGTATGGCGAAAGCAACTCGGGCAAGTCATTCTTCGCGATAGACTTTGGGTTTCATGTTGCGGCAGGAGAGCCGTGGCAAGGGCGCCTCGTGAAACAGGGGCGTGTACTTCTCTTGGCAGCGGAGGGAGCCGCTGGTATCCCCAACCGCCTCAAGGCCATCAAGCTGGCTAACCCCGAATTTTCCTCCCGTGCCGAAAGCAATTTCAGCTACATTACGGGTCAGTTCGATCTGCGGTCGGACACTCACCGCGAGGAAATCTGTGCGCTTGTCAGAGACCAACCGCCAGCACTCCTGATCATCGACACCTTAGCTTTGACTTTCGGCGATGGCTTGGAGAACGAGGCCGGCGACATGGCGCAGTATGTTAAGCAGGTCTCCGCTCTCGGTGCCCCTTTCAATTGCCACGTCATGCTGATCCACCATCCCGGAAAGGATGCCAGTCGAGGCATGAGGGGTAGCAGTGTACTCCGCGCTGCGATCGACACGGAAATAATAATCGAGACCAATGCTCGGCATGGCATCCGAACAGCGAAAATTACAAAACAGAGAGAGGGCGCAACGGGGCAAACTGTTGGCTTTGAATTGGAGGTGGTAGAGTTGGGCACGGATGAGGACGGAGACCCCATCACCAGCTGTGTCGTTGTGCCAATTAGTGCCACATCCACACAGCGCCGAAAAGTGCCGACAGGAAACGCAAAAGCAGCCCTGCAAGCGCTGCACGATGCGCTTGAAGCGCATGGTCGCCAAGTACCCCACTTTCCGGCAGCCACCGGTAACGCAGTCGAGAAATCGACTTGGTACGAGGCATTCTTGGCCAATCAAGGCAATAAGAACCTGAAGTCCGAGAGTAGTCGAAAGAACTTCAAACGTGCCGCCACATGGCTCGAAGAGAACGGCTACATCGAGACCCAAGGAGAGTATGTCTGGGTCAGTAGTGCCGACAAAGACAACGATGGACATGTCCCGGACATGTCCGATAAATTTGCAACCGATTGACTGGACAGACAGGGACACCCCCTAAAGGGTGTCCTGTTGTCCAGTTCGGCAAGAGGTACAAATTTCCGTCCTATATCCCGGTAAATTCGGGAATTATCCCGCCCCTAGAGGGCGGGGTTCCTGACAGTTGGAATAGAGAATAAAACCTATTTCTCTGCATCACCCTGCTATTGGCACTTCTACCGTATCGCTGAAGGTGTATCGAATTTTTCATTATCTGGCCTGCTTGGGGCAGGCCATTAAATTACTTTAAAACAATATGATAGAGGCCAAAAGAGCGAGCCACTACATGAGTGGAAGGCCTTCTGTAGCATCAAGTTTTGCGGTTCCACTACCAACCAGCACTGTGCAGAGCAGGCATCAAAGTGCCTCCCCATCCCAGTGAAAGTGCGTTTGCACTTTTCGTTCGCATAGCGGAAAGACGGCTATCTCCGTGGCGGCACGATAAACGGCGTTACTGTTTAATGCCCCCTGGGCCGGTGATTACAGCGCCTCTGGTGCCTGTCTGACAATATCCGCAGCCGCGGTGTAAGTATCGGTTCCAGACATCGTACCGCCCCGCACCCGGCACTGGGTATAGGCTGACAGGAGCCGGCCAATGTCGCGTCCATCGATAGAGCAGTAGGACACGCTGCGATCGTACGTGGTAGCACCCGCAGGCAAAGAGAACATCAAGGCGATCAGAAAAAGCATTCCTGCCGTTATAAGCCAGCTTGCCGTTCGGCTATAGTGAACTAACCATCGCTGAAATCTTATCCAATTCCGGGTCATTCAGAAAACCTGTCACAATAATCTAGGCCCGTCGACACCGGTGGGAGTGCCGGTGGAGCGAGACAACTCGTTTAAAGTAGGGCAAAGTATGCCGGTCTGCCAAATGCCAGCCCACCGGCGGTTACAGGCGCTCCGAAGGGTCCCGGAAACAGGAACACAGGACATTGACCGCCTTGTGGATCATTGATCACTCTCTAGGGATACTGGCAGGAACCCGAACCGCACCAGCCTGTCTCTGATTTCCTGCTCGATCATCTCCACCGAGCGTTCCTGCGTCGTGATTTCAACCTTGTCAGTGAACATGCCGAGGTGACGCCCTATAAGCTCCAACGCCCGCACACGGGTGCTATCGGTCTTGGCCTCCAGTGCCTCATGCTCAAGCCGCTCTAGGACGGCCTCTGCGTGACTGAGCCGCAACATGCGCCGTTCCTCCTCTTGCTCCGCCCTTAACTCCGAGACCCTTAGAGCCACCTTGGGGTTTGTCGCGAGGCGGCACGATTCCACCCATACGCTCTCGGGCTTCATGCCATCGGCATCATATGCCTGTCGGTAGGCATCGCTGGCGGGCACGCCGTCGACAATGCCGAGGGCGAACGCGTTCTGTTTTGCGGTGAGGTGGGCTGACATCCCAAAACTCCAAATCATCTGATATACGTTATAATATAACATATATACGCCGTCTTTAACAATCCTTGTTCTGGCTCAGTGACATGAGGTATGCTGTGGGGATACTTACTATTGTGACCCTGCCTGAATGAGGCAGCCAGAGGAGTATAAAATGCAAGACCCAATGGATCAGTTCTTGTCGGCACTGAGAGGGCTAGAGAAGGTCAAGACGCCTCTCAGCGTGGAAACTCAGCCATCGACCACCGCCACGACAGAGCGCCAAGTAGACCCAAAAAAATGACACCGCAGGAAATTGCAGAGTACTTGAACGACGGCCTCTTTCCGAGGAATAGAGACCGAAGCTATACGCCTCTCGGCGCCGAAACTCAACGATCGACTGGCGACACAGCCGCCTCGGGTTCATCCAGACAGCAAGCTTACGACCCGAACGCTGTGGAGACGGAGAAGATGGGCGTCCGGCAAGAAGCCTTGCGCCGCTTGAAGGCAGACCAATTGTCGAAGCCGCAACGGGGCCAGACAAAAACCTAAAAATCCCTAAAAAGATGTGCGTGAAATGTTTCTCGAAGAATAAATCAAATCCACCATTGACATAGAAACTAATCGCATGGCCCCACGAAAACTTGCTCAACACTTCTTGAATTCAAGATAAATATTACATGAGACATAATACTCGAACCCCATCAACCTCCAATTGCCCTGATGATACTGCCTGCTATCCACCAAGATGAAGTGGTTTGGAAATTTCGGGAAAAAAATATATCACACTTTCGAGGGAATAACATTCATTACCGTAATCCCAATAAACAGGCTTAGCAGAGAGTATATTCTTACCTTCGTAAAATTGTAAATAACTATATAAAACCTTATTTTTTTCATGAAACATGACAACCTCCATCTGCACATGGAGGGCGAAAAATTTGCTACCAACCTGACGTAGTGAAGCATGCTGCTGACATTCCCCAAGTGAAATGCCGATTGGCGGTAAGATTGCTTGATTGTGTCAGTCGATCAAGTCTTTTCCGGCCTGTACTTGCAGAAGGTCGTGAGGTCGTCCGGAGTGGGGCAGCCACCAAGGCCGCTTGCTGCAGATAAGGCCCCTCACTGTCCGATTTTCTGCTAGCAGCTCAGAATACGGGTTAC
>NZ_JAGYJK010000001.1 GCF_018402175.1 Yoonia sp.
TATGACCGCTATGGCCATGCCGCGTTTGAAAACGGTATGGGATCCAGCGCGGGCGGGCCGCGCGGCGGCGGGCAGGGCGACTTTGCCAGCGCCTTTTCGGACGTCTTCGACGACCTGTTCGGTGATTTCATGGGCGGCCGTGGCGGTGGCACTGGGCGGCGCAGCGGCGCACAGCGGGGCAGCGACCTGCGGTACAACCTGCGCATCAATCTCGAGGATGCCTTTGCCGGTCTGCAAAAAACGATCACCGTCACGACAGCCGTGTCCTGCGGGTCATGTACGGGCACCGGTGCCGAAGGCGGGTCAGAACCGCAGGTCTGTCCGACCTGTAACGGCATGGGCAAGGTCCGAGCGCAACAGGGCTTTTTCACTGTCGAACGCACCTGCCCGACCTGCAGCGGCATGGGCCAGATCATCAAGGACAAATGCAAGGTCTGTCACGGTGCTGGCCGCGTCGAAAAGGAAAAGTCGCTATCGGTCAACATTCCCGCAGGCGTCGAAACAGGCACCCGCATCCGCCTGAGCGGCGAAGGCGAGGCTGGTGTGCGCGGTGGACCGGCGGGCGATCTTTACATCTTTATCGAGGTTAACAGCCACCCGCTGTTCGAGCGCGAGGGCTTGAACCTGTATTGCCGCGTGCCGGTATCGATTGCGACAGCAGCCCTTGGCGGCGAAATCGAAGTGCCGACGATCGACGGTGGCCGCAGCCGCGTGAAAGTCCCCGAAGGGTCGCAATCCGGCCGCCAGATGCGCCTGCGCGGCAAGGGCATGCCCGCCCTGCGCGGTGGCCCCAGCGGCGATATGATGATCGAGCTCTCCGTCGAAACACCAGTGAAACTGACAGCGCGGCAACGCGAAATCCTGCGCGAGTTCGACAAGCTCAGCGAAGAGAACAACCCCCAAGGGTCCAGTTTCTTTGCCAGCGTCAAATCCTTCTGGGATTCGATGAAAAGTTAACCATGCGGTAACCGGCGATCCGGCAGGATGGGGCATGACCCATCTTGCCGAATCCCGCAGCCTTTTTCCGCAAACCGATATCCCGCCAGCGGGAAAACTGCCGTCATATATGCGCGACCACCGCAAACGGCTGCGCGACAGGTTCTTGGCGGGCGGTCCGGCGGCGGTGCCTGATTATGAATTGCTGGAACTCGTGCTGTTCCGCGCCATCCCGCGGCAGGATGTCAAACCGCTGGCCCGCGCGCTGATCGACCATTTTGGCGATTTCAACAGGGTACTGTCGGCCAGTATCACACAGATCGGGCAGGTAGCGGGTGCCGGACCCGCCGTTGCGCTGGAACTGAAAATTGTCGAAGCCGCGGCGCACAGATTGGCGCGCGCCCGCGTGATGCAGCGGCACGTCGTGTCCAGCTGGGACGCCCTGCTGACCTATTGCCACACGGTGATGGCGCATCGCGATACCGAACAATTCCGCATCCTGTTCCTCGACACGAAAAACGTCCTGATCGCGGATGAAGAACAGGCCAAGGGCACGCTGGACCATGTCCCCGTCTATCCGCGCGAGGTTGTGAAACGGGCGCTGGAACTGAACGCGGCATCGATGATCCTTGTCCACAACCACCCGTCGGGCGACCCTACGCCATCGCAGGCCGATATTGCCATGACCCGCCAGATCAGTGATGCGGCAGGCACCTTGGGCATCACGGTGCATGACCATCTGATCATCGGAAAGTCATGCGAAATCAGCTTTCGCGCGCAGGGCCTATTCTGACATTTGCACCTGTGTATCCCGCGCTAATGATACACCTCAGGCAAGGCGTCCATGACAGTGTTTGAA